>NZ_QGDD01000009.1 GCF_003160695.1 Nocardioides silvaticus | reverse complement strand
CAACCACCGACGCCTTCACGGCTCCCTCGGGATGAACACCCCGGTCGAGCACGAGCAGGCCTACTACGCTGCCCGACAACCCGTCGAGAGCATCACATAACGGCGGCGGAGAACCCGTGACGGTTCAGCACGGCACCCGGATGTGGGACGCCCTCATCGAGGCCTGCCGCAGGCTTCAGCACAGCGACCAGGTCCCCCACGCCCACAGCACCACCGCCCGGATCACCGTCACCATCCCCCTCGCCAACCTGCTCGAGCAGACCGACGGGCACCTGACCGACGGCGGCCTCCTCCCCACCGGCGACCGCTTGTCAGCCGCCGCGGTCCGCCGGCTCGCCTGTGATGCCGAGATCATCCCCGCCGTCCTCGGCAGTCAGGGTCAGGTCCTCGACGTGGGCCGCACCCAACGCCTGGTCACCACCGGCATCTGGAACGCCCTGGTCCTGCGCGACCACCACTGCGCCTTCCCCGGCTGCACCCGGCTCCCCCTCGCCTGCGACGCCCACCACATCCACCACTGGGCCGACGGCGGACCAACAGCCCTGGACAACCTCATCCTGCTCTGCCGCAAACACCACACCCTCACGCACCGCACCCCCTGGCAAGTACGAATCCATCCACAGACCCGGCGACCCGAATGGATACCGCCCCCACCCGTGGACGTCCGCGACCGGATCAGCTACTACATCCCCCCACGACCACAACCACCCCTCGTCGCCTAGCGATCTCGGGGAACCTGGGCGCCCGTCCATCTCGTCGATCAGAGTGAAGCCCTCTGACGGAGGTTCCATGGACGACGCGGAGTACGACGCCTACGTGCTCGCGCGTTGGCCTGCCCTCGTCCGGTCGGCCGTCGGTCTCGGGTGCGACCCCGAGGAGGCGCGCGACCTCGCTCAGACGACCCTGCTGCGCTGCTACGTCGCATGGCGCAAGGTCCAGCGGGCGCGCGACCGGGATGCGTATGTCTATCGGATCCTCCTCAACTGCTACCGCGACAGCCACCGTCGGCAGTGGTGGAGCGAGGCGCCGACGGCGGACCTCCCGGACGCCCCGGACCGCCGGGACGCGATCGTCGATGCCGACCTCGCCGACGCCGTCCGCCGCGCGCTCGCGGACCTCGACCAGGACCAGCGCGCGGTCGTGGTGCTGCGCTACTTCGCGCACCTCAGTGAGGCACAGACCGCCACGGTCCTCGGCATCGCTCCCGGCACCGTCAAGAGCAGGCTCTCCCGTGCCCTGGTCAAGCTCGCAGTCCACCCCCAGCTGCCCGATCCGGTCGAAGGAGCCTGACATGACCGAACCCGGTGTCCTACCCGACGTGATCGAGCGCTTTCTCGACGAGCCCGTCGCGTCGCCCTCCCTTCCCGAGCTGCGCGCCGCGGGCGCGACGGCGGTACGACGGCGCCGTCGTCGTGGGCTTGCCGGCGCGGCAGCGGCTGTCGTCCTGGTCGTCGGGGGTGTCGCCCTCGGCCAGGAGGCTTTGAGAGGTGCCCCTGACGACGCCGACGACCAGGTGTCGCCGGCCGACACCGTCGAGCCGCCTCCCGGCACGCGGTGGGCCGGGATCGGTCGGGTCGTGGTCGCGGTGCCGCAGGACTGGGCAGACGGAGCGGTTCGATGTGGACAGGCGACAAAGGACACGGTGTTCTTCCGCTCCGATGAAGCTCTCCAGCGCTGCGCAGTGCGGGGCCGTCACTCTTCGTTGGAGATCAGCGACACGGCACTCCTCGGCGCGAGCGACTCGACCACGTTCACCGAGAAGGTTGTGAACGGACATGAGGTTCAGACGACCAGCGGGTGCTTCAAGGCCATCGACGGGCCGTGCTTCGCCTATCTCGGCGTGCCGGACCTCGATGCCCACTTCCGAGTGCACATCTACTCCCCCGAGGCCGAGGCGCGGGTACAGGCGGTCGTCGACTCTTTGACCGTCCTGCCCGAGGGACAGGCAGCGATTCCGCTGATCGAGAGCTGGCACCCCGATGTCGTCGAGAATGCCTACGCGGAGATCAAGGAGCTCGGCCTCCAGCCGACGATCGAAGACCCGTGCAGCAACGGTCTCTGTGCCCTCCGAGCGTGGACCGACCCTCCGGCGGGACGCGTCGTCGAGGCCGGGACGCCCGTCACTGTCTACGCCGTCGGCTGGAGCGACGGGCCGGAGCCCTACCCGCTCGATGCCCTGGCCTGCGCCAACCCCTACCAGCGCGCAGACGGCGACCTCGATGTCATGGCGCCCAGCTCCGCCGAGGAGGCACGTAAGCAAGGCTGGCCGACGGACCCGCTGGCGGCCGTCGAGGGCGTGCCGGACGCACCGGCCTGGCGCGACCTCGGCATCGCCGACCTCACCCTGCTCGACCAGTACGACGACGGCGAGGCCAGGGTCTCCGCCCAGGACGCGGAGGGCCGGACCGTCCTCATCATGACGGTCGAGGAGCTGGTGCGGGACGCGTGGGCGATGACCGCCACCGAGACCTGCGGCTGACGCCGCGCCTCAGTTAGCGGCGGCGACGACCTTGCGCATGACCGTGTTGCCCTTGCCCTTGGTGCGGATGAACTCGAAGCCGGCTCGCTCATAGACCGCGCGGGTGCCGTTGTAGAGGAACGACGACGACTTGCGGGGCTGGCCGGCGGTGTCGTGCGGGTAGCCCTCGACGACGCCACCACCGTCGGCGGCGATCAGGTCGAGGGCGCCCTGCAGTACCAGTGCTACGACGCCGCGGCGCCGGTGGTCGCGGTCGACGAAGATGCAGGTGATCCGGTAGTCCGGGAGCGGATCGCCGACGGCGTCGTACTCCTTGCGGTGGTGGATGTTGGGGAGCTCCTCGGGGGTGCCGTAGGTCGCCCAGGCGACGGCAGCATCGCCGTCGAGGACGAGGGCCGCGTGCGTCCGGCCTTCGCGGACGAGCCGCTCCTTGGCATCGCGGTTGCCTTCGTAGCTCTCGCCCAGCCCCTCGCACATGCCGCGGTGGAACCACGTGCACCAGCAGCCACCGAAGACGCCGTTGTGCTTGGCGACCAAGGCGGCGTAGGCGTCCCAGGTCTCCGGACCCAGCGCGCGGATCTCGTAGGCCATGGGACTCCTCCTCTACGCCTGGGGACCGTTCTCCAACAGTGCCTTGAACCCGTCCTCGTCGAGGATGGGTACGCCGAGCTGCTCGGCCTTGTCGGCCTTGGAACCGGCGTTGTCGCCGGCGACGACGTAGTCGGTGTTCTTCGAGACCGAACCGGCGGCCTTGCCGCCGCGGCTGATGATCGCCTCCTTGGCGGAGTCGCGGCTGAAGTCCTGCAGCGACCCGGTGACGACGACGGTCAGGCCCTCCAGCGTGCGCGGGATCGAGGCGTCGCGCTCGTCGGCCATGGCGACGCCGGCCGCCCCCCACTTCTCGACGATCTCGACGTGCCAGGGCTCCTTGAACCACTCGATGACAGCCTCGGCGATGGTCGGGCCCACGCCCTCGGCGGCGGCGAGCTCGGCCTCGGTCGCGGCGCGGATCGCCTCCATCGAGCCGAACTCGGTGGCCAGGGCGCGAGCCGCGGTGGGGCCGACGTGGCGGATCGAGAGGGCGACCAGGACCCGCCAGAGCGGGACCTGCTTGCGGGTCTGCAGGTTCTTCAGCAGCCCCTCGCCGTTGGCGCTCAGCTGCGGACCCTCCTCGCCCTTCTTGGGCGCGCGGGTGAACAGGTCGGTGCGCAGCAGCTTGTCGCGGTCGAGGGAGAACACGTCGCCCTCGTTGTCGACGACCCCGGCCTCGACCAGCGCGTAGGCGGCCTCGGAGCCGAGGCCCTCGATGTCGAACGCGCCGCGGCTGGCCACGTGGTAGACGCGCTCGAGCACCTGGGCGTTGCAGGACCGCGAGTTGGGGCAGCGCAGGTCCTTGTCGCCCTCCTTCTGCTCGGCGAGCGTGGTGCCGCACGAGGGGCACTCGGTCGGCATCTCCCACTCCGCCAGGCCCTCGGGGCGCAGCCCGAGCACCGGGCCGAGGATCTCGGGGATCACGTCGCCGGCCTTGCGCAGGATGACGGTGTCGCCGGGTCGGACGTCCTTGCGCTTGACCTCGTAGGCGTTGTGGAGGGTGGCCCGCTCCACGGTCGAGCCGGCGACCTTGGTCGGCTCCATTACGCCGTACGGCGTCACCCGGCCGGTCCGGCCGACGTTGACGCGGATCTCGAGCAGCTTGGTGTTGACCTCCTCGGGCGGGTACTTGAACGCGATCGCCCACCGCGGCGCCCGGCTGGTCGAGCCGAGCCGGCGCTGGAGGGCGACGTCGTCGACCTTGATCACGACGCCGTCGATCTCGTGCTCGGTGACGTCGTGGCGGTGCTCGCCGTAGTGCTCGATGAACTCCTTGACCTCCTTCAGCGTCGGGAGCACGCGGACCCGCTTGCTGGTCGGCAGACCCCAGGCGGCGAGGGCCTCGTAGGCCTGCGACTGCGCCTTCGGCTCGAACCCCTCGCGGGCGCCGATGCCGTGGCACACCATGCCGAGGTCACGACTCGCGGTGACCTTGGGGTCCTTCTGCCGCAACGACCCGGCCGCGGAGTTGCGGGGGTTGGCGAACATCGGCTTGCCCTTCTCGACCAGCGACGCGTTGAGCTTGTCGAACGCCTCGATCGAGAGGAAGACCTCGCCCCGCACCTCCAGGAGGTCGGGGACCGGGTAGTCGTCGGAGGCTTTCAGCCGGTGCGGCACGTCGGCGATGGTGCGCACGTTGGGGGTGACGTCCTCGCCGGTGCGCCCGTCGCCGCGGGTGAGAGCGCGGACCAGGCGGCCCTTCTCGTAGAGCAGGTTGATCGCGAGGCCGTCGACCTTGAGCTCGCACAGCATCGCCGCGTCCGCCGCGCCGTCGCGCGCGATCCGCGCGTGCCAGGACTCCAGCTCCTCGAAGGAGAAGGCGTTGTCGAGGCTCTCCATCCGCTGCAGGTGGTCGACGGCGGTGAACTCGGTGGAGAAGGTGCCGCCGACCTTCTGGGTCGGGCTGTCCGGGGTCTGCAGCTCGGGGAACTGCTCCTCGAGCTCGTTGATGCGGCGCCACTTCACGTCGTACTCGGCGTCGGACAGCGTGGGCTGGTCGAGCACGAAGTAGCGCCAGCGCGCGTCCTCGATCTCCTGCGCGAGCTGCTGGTGCTCCTCGCGGTCGTCGGCGGACGGGGTCTGAACGGCGGGCACCGAGTCGCTCATGCGCACATCTTGCCGCCTGATGCCGACATAGGGTCGCTGGGGCGCGTGTCGCCATCCGATCCGTCCTCGGCGACGAAGCACCCCGGACGGACGGTGGACGACCGGTGAGCGAGAGGTGGGACGTGGGGAGTCCGAGCATCAACCGTGTCGAGCCGCGCGGTCGTGCCCGGGGGGCGGTGCTGGTCCTCCACGGCGGCACCCAGCGGTCGGTGGAGCCGGTCACCGGCAGCAGCCTGAGCTGGCAGCGGGGCCGCGTCCTCCAACGGACCCTCGGGCGCCGGTTGGGCCGCGACGGGGTGGCGGTCTGGCTGCTGCGCTACACCCAGCGCGGCTGGAACGACGCGTGGTCGCCGTCGCCCCTCCCCGACGCCCGCTGGGCGCTGGACGAGCTGAGAGCGGCGTACGACGACGTGCCGGTCGTCCTCGTCGGCCACTCCATGGGCGCCCGGACCGGCGCGCGGGTCGCCGACGACCCGTCGGTGTGCGGGCTGGTGGCCCTGGCCCCCTGGTTCCCGCCCGGCGAGCCGGTCGAGGGGCTGCGCGGCAAGGACCTGGTCGTCGCGCACGGGCGGCGCGACCGCATCACGTCGTACGACGCCTCCCGGGCCTATGTCGAGCGCTGCCGGGACGTGTGCCGCTCGGCCACCTTCACCGACATGGGGCCGGTCGGCCACTACCTGCTGCGCCAGGTACCGGCCTGGAACGAGCTCGCCGTGTCCGCCGCGCGCGGCATGCTGCCGGGCTGACGCCTCCCGTCTCGGTGCGCCTGTCACGACCGTCGCGTGACCGGTGTCTCATGGGCGACTTCCGAAAAGGGAGTTGCACGAAACGAAACGGTTCCGTACTGTTCTCGTGAAACGAAACCGTACCGTTCCATCCCAAGTCCGCGAGGTGCCCGATGTCCCCCACTCCAGCGAGCCAGACCGAGACGCAGACGCGTCCCCGGGTCGAGGGCGAGCGTGAGCAGGAGATCCTCGACGCCACGATCGACATCCTGGCCGAGGTCGGTTACGACCGGCTGACCATGGACGCCGTCGCGACGCGGGCGAAGGCGTCGAAGGCGACGCTCTACCGGCGGTGGAACGGCAAGGCCCAGCTGGTCATCGACGCGCTCATCTCCGAGAAGGAGCCGATGAGCGCGCCGGACACCGGCAACCTGCGCGACGACCTGCTCGGCGCGTTCTGCGGGTTGGGCGGGCTCACCGATGCCCGCCAGATCGCGATCCTCGGCAGCGTCATCACCGCGATGGCGCGCGACGAGGAGTTCGCTGAGGCATTCCGCCGTGACTTCATCGGCCCGAAGAAGGAGCTGTCCAGCCGGATGTTCGCCCGCGCCCAGGAGCGTGGCGAGATCCGGAAGGACTTCGACCTCGAGCTGATCGCGGCCGCCCTACCGGGCATCTGCCTGCACCGCACCTTCCTCCTCGGCGAGCTCCCGACCGCGGAGCTCGTCGAGAAGGTGATCGACCAGATCATCCTCCCGGCCGTGGCCAACGGCTGCGACTGATCCCAGCAAGACCCTGCACCACCTCCCACCCCACACCCTGCAAGGAAATCCACTCATGACCCACACCGATTCCGTCGGCGCGGAGGGGACGATCTCCCCTGACGTACCGCTGGAGCAGGAGAAGGCCAAGGTCCCGCACGCGGGTCTCGCCCTCGTGCTCATCCTCACCGCGCAGCTGATGGTCGTGCTCGACTCGACGATCGCGAACATCGCGCTGCCCTACATCGGCAGCGACCTCGGCATCTCCCAGGCCAACCTGACCTGGATCGTGACCGGGTACGCGCTCGCCTTCGGCGGCCTGCTGCTCCTCGGTGGCCGCCTCGGCGACCTCTACGGCCGGCGGCTGCTCTTCATGTCCGGTCTGACCGTCTTCGCGCTCGGTTCGCTGCTCGGCGGTCTCGCCCAGAACGAGGCCCTCCTGCTCGGCTCCCGTGGCCTCCAGGGCATCGGCGCCGCGCTCGCCGCGCCGGCCGCGCTCGCGCTGATCACCACGACGTTCCCTGCCGGTCCGCAGCGCAACCGGGCGATGGCGGCGTACGCCACGATGTCCGGCATTGGTGCCGCCATCGGCCTGATCCTCGGCGGCTGGCTGACCGGTCTCGACCAGCCCCTCGGCGTCGAGGGCTGGCGGCTGACCTTCCTCATCAACGTCCCGATCGGTCTGCTCGCCGCCGTCGCGGCGCCGCGGATCCTCAAGGAGTCCGAGCGCCACACCGGCTGGCTCGACGTGCCCGGTGCCATCACCGGCACGCTCGGTCTGCTCGGCATCGTGTTCGGCCTCTCCCGGGCCGGCGAGGAGGCCTACGGCTGGGACCACGCCCAGACGATCAGCTCGCTGGTCGCCGGCGTCGTGCTGCTGGTCGCGTTCGTGATCATCGAGTCGCGGGTCGACCACCCGCTGCTGCCGATGCGGATCTTCGCGAACCGCACCCGGGCCACCAGCTTCGTGGCGATGATGATCGCGCCGGCCGCCATGTTCGCGATGTTCTTCTACCTGAGCCTGTTCATCCAGCAGATCATGGGCTTCAGCCCGCTCGAGGCCGGTTTCGCGTTCCTGCCGTTCTCGTTCGGCATCGTGATCGGCGCTGCGGTGTCGTCCAACCTGGTGAGCCGGATCGACCCGCGCTACCTCTCGGGGATCGGCACCCTGCTGGCTTCGGTCGCACTGTTCATGTTCTCGCGGATCGACGTCAACGACAGCCCGTCGGCGGTCCTCGGTGCCCTCGGCGCCGGTGACGTCGTCGGCGCGGACGTGAACTACTGGACGAGCCTGTTCCCCTACATCGTCCTGATGGCGATCGGCATGGGCATGGTGTTCGTGCCGCTGACCCTGACCGCGGTCCACCACGTGAAGGCGGAGGACTCCGGCATCGGCTCCGGCGTGCTCAACACGATGCAGCAGGTCGGAGGCGCGCTGGGACTCGCGACCCTGAGCACCGTGGCGCTGCACTTCACCAACAACCGCGGCGACGAGATCGCCGGTCCGCTGAGCCAGAGCATCACGGACCCGGCGGGCTTCCAGTTCGCGATGTTCCAGGGCACCTTCTCCTCCGGCGCCCAGGCAGCGTTCCTGGTCGGCTCGGTGATGATGCTCGCGGCGTCCGCAGTCATCTGGATCTTCCTCAACGTCAAGCACACCGAGCTTGCGACGGACGGTCCGGAAGGCGCCGTGCACGTCGGCTGACCCCGCCGACGTCGTACGACGACCGACGTGGCCGCTCCCTCACCGGGGGCGGCCACGTGGCTTTTTGTCAGGAGCCGGTGGTCAGCCGAGCGCGCGGGCCACGCTGCTCGTGAGGTCCACCGCCCGGCGGGCCCAGGTGCCGTCCGCACCGGCGAGCCCGCACGCGGGCGCGACGAGCAGCCGGTCGCCGACAGCCTCGGGGTCGAGGCCGACCAGGTCCAGCCAGCGCAGCACCCGCTCGACCAGCGCCTTGGGCGTGGGCGGGTCCTCGGGCATGGTGGTCGGGACCACGCCCAGCACGACGGTCTGCCCGGCCTCGAGCGCTTCCGCGAGAGCGTCGTGGCCGTCGGCGTCGACCAGCGCCAGGTCCACGGCCAGCCCGACCGCACCCGCGCCGCGGACCAGGGCCAGCGGCGCGCCCGGGGCGCACGAGTGCACCCACGCCTCGGCGCCGGCGTCGCGGACGGCGTCGAGCACCCAGCCCAGCGCCTCGCTCGCCTCGGGCGGGTGCACCACGCGGTGCTTGCCGAACCCGGAGGCGGTCGCGACCGCGCCGGACAGGACCGACGGCAGCGAGGGCTCGTCGACCTGCACCACGAGGCTGGCGGCACCCGGCAGCCGACGTCGTACGTCGGCGACGTGGTCGGCCACCCCGATCGCGAGCGCCTGCGCCAGGTCGCGCCGCGCGCCGTGGTCGGCGAGCAACTTGTCGCCGCGCGGCCGCTCGACGGTGGCGGCCAGCGTCCAGGGTCCGGCCACCTGGACCTTGAACGTCCCGGCGTAGGTCGCGGCCTGCTCCTCGAGGGTGTCGAGGTCCTGGGCGAGGAGGCTGCGGGCTCGGCGCTGGTCGACGGGTGGCGCGCCGGACGTGCCGGTGAGCCGCCAGCCGGCGGGTTGGAGGTCGGCGTCGAGCTCGGTCACCAGGCCGAGCGTGCGGCCGATCATGCCGGCGGGGGCACCACGGCCGGGGACCTCCGGCAGGAACGGCAGGCTGAGCTCACCGAGGACGACCCGCAGCGCCTCGTCGAAGTCGCGCTGGTCGGCGCCCGGGAAGGAGCCGATGCCGGTCGCGAGGGTCACGCGGAGACCCGCTCGGTGGCGTCGATCGTCGCCGACCCGACCACCCGGCTGCCCTGGTAGATCACGGCGGCCTGGCCGGGCGCGATGCCGAACGCGGGGTCGAGCAGCTCGATGTCGACCCGGTCGGCCTCGATGCGCACGACCGCGCGGTGCTCCTCGCCGTGGGCCCGCAGCTGGACGGTCACCTCGGTGGTCGACCCGTCGGGGAGCGGGGCACCGCACCAGCGCGGGGACCCGGCCCGGATCGTCTCGACGGCGAGCCGCTCGCGGGGGCCGACGGTCACGGTGCCGGAGACCGGCTCGATGTCGAGGACGTAGCGCGGCTTGCCGTCCGGCGCCGGCCTGCCGATCCGGAGCCCCTTGCGCTGGCCGATGGTGAACCCGAACGTGCCGTCGTGCTCGCCGAGCTGCTCGCCCGCCTCGTCGACGATCCGGCCGCTGTGGTTGGGCGCCCGGTCGCCGAGCTTCTCGCGCAGCCAACCGGTGTTGTCGCCGTCGGCGACGAAGCAGATGTCGTGGCTGTCGGGCTTGTCGGCGACGAGCAGGCCGCGGGCGGCGGCCTCACGTCGTACGTCGGACTTCGGGGTCTCCCCGAGCGGGAACAGCGAGTGTCGCAGCTGCCGGTCGTCGAGCACGCCGAGCACGTAGGACTGGTCCTTGCCGTGGTCGACCGCGCGGTGCAGCTCCACTCCCCCGTCGACGGTGTGCTCAAGCCGGGCGTAGTGACCGGTGGCCACCGCGTCGAAGCCGAGCGCGAGCGCGCGGTCGAGGACGGCGGCGAACTTGATCTTCTCGTTGCAGCGCAGGCAGGGGTTCGGCGTCCGGCCGGCCGCGTAGGTGTCCATGAAGTCCTCGACCACGTCCTCGTGGAAGCGGTCGGACAGGTCCCAGACATAGAACGGGATGCCGATCACGTCGGCCGCGCGGCGCGCGTCGTTGCTGTCCTCGATTGTGCAGCAGCCGCGGGCGCCCGAGCGGTAGGAGGCGGGGTTGCGGGACAGCGCGAGGTGGATGCCGGTGACGTCGTGGCCGGCGTCGACCGCGCGGGCGGCGGCGACGGCGGAGTCCACCCCGCCGGACATGGCGGCGACGACCTTCACAGGACCTCCCTCATCGACCCGGTCCTCAGGCGCGCGCGGCGCGGGCGCGCTCGAGGCACGGGCCGAGCGCCTCGCCGACCGCGTCGACGTCGGCCTCGGTGCTGGTGCGGCCGAGGGAGAAGCGCAGCGAGCTGCGGGCGACGGCCTCGTCGCGGCCCATCGCGAGCAGCACGTGCGAGGGCTGCGGCACTCCGGCCGAGCAGGCGGAGCCGGTCGAGCACTCGATGCCGCGGGCGTCGAGCAGCATGAGCAGCGAGTCGCCCTCGCAACCGGGGAAGCTGAAGTGGACGTTGCCGGGCAGTCGACGCGCCTCGACCGGGGGGCCACTGTCGGTGGTCGGGCTCGTGCCGGTGGTCGAGCTCGTGCCGGTGGTCGAGCCTGTCGAGACCCCGTTGAGGACGGCATCCGGGGCGGCGCGTCGGACGGCGTCGACGAGGCGGTGCTGGAGCTCGGTCATCCGTGCCGCGTGCTCGGCCTGCTCCTTGACCGCGACCTCGACCGCGGCGGCGAAGCCGGCGACCGCCGGGACGTCGAGGGTGCCGCTGCGCACGTCGCGCTCCTGGCCGCCGCCGTGGACGAGGGCGGTGAGCTCGATCTCGCGGCGTACGACGAGCGCACCCACGCCGAGCGGGCCGCCGACCTTGTGACCGGAGATCGACATCGCGTCGACCCCTGACCTGGCGAAGTCGACGGGCACCGCGCCGAGCGCCTGGACGGCGTCGCTGTGGACCGGGATGCCGTGCTCGCCCGCGATCACGACGACGTCGGCGATCGGCTGGACGGTGCCGACCTCGTTGTTGGCCCACATCACGCTGACGAGCGCGACCGAGCCCGGGTCGCGGGCGATGCTCGCCGCCAGCGCGTCGGTGTCGATCCGTCCGTCGCGGTCGACCGGCACCAGCTCGAGGTCGGCGTCCTCGTGCTCGACGAGCCACTCCACGGGGTCGAGCACGGCGTGGTGCTCGACGGCGCTGACGAGGATCCGGCGACGGGCGGGGTCGGCGGCGCGGCGCGACCAGTAGAGACCCTTGACCGCGAGGTTGTCGGCCTCGGTGCCGCCGGAGGTGAAGACCACCTCGCCCGGACGGCACCCGAGCACCCGCGCGATCGTCTCGCGGGACTCCTCCACGACCCGGCGCGCGCGGCGTCCGGAGGCGTGCAGGGAGCTCGCGTTGCCGACGTCCGCGAGGTGCGCCGTCAGCGCCTCCACCGCCGCCGGCACCATCGGGGTGGTGGCGGCGTGGTCGAGGTAGACCGTCGGGGCGTCGTGCATGGCGCCTCCAAGCGTACGGCGTGCGCGTAGCCTCTCCCACATGCATCCGCTCTGTCGGGCCGTCTCCCTCGCGGCCGCAGTCGCCCTCCTCTCTCCCGTCTCCCCGGTCTCCCCGGTCGGGCCGGCCGGCCCCGCCGAGGCGGTCGCGCAGAAGCCGAGCCCGCGCTGGGCCGAGATCACCCGCAGCGACGGAGGGCTCCGGTTCGTCGCGTCGAAGCACGACAGCCGGCTGACGGTCACCCGCGACGGCGGTCGCGTGGTCTTCCACGACAAGGCGCTGCGCCGGTTCCGCGAAGCGCTACCGACCGGGTGCCGCAAGGTGACGGTGGCGCGGGGCATCGCCGCCAGCTGCCGGTTGCCGGACGACGCGTCGGCAGAGGAGCCGTTCGTCCTGCGCGTCGAGCCGCACGGCGGCAACGACCGGGTCGACGGCAGCACCCTGGGCGCCGAGCTGCAGCTGGTCGTCGAGCCCGGCGCCGGTGACGACGTCGTCCTCGGCGGCGCCGCCGCCGACCGGCTCAACGGCGCACTCGGCGCCGACACCGTGGTGGGCGGCCCCGGGAACGATCGGATCGTCTCCGGTCCCGGCGACGACCGGGCCGACGGCGGCCTGGGCAACGACCGGGTGATCGGCGGCACCGGCAACGACCACCTGACCGGGGGCGCCGGGCTCGACGTGCTCGAGGGCGGCGACGGCAACGACACCCTCCTCGGCGGTGCGGGCGAGGACTCGCTGCTGTGCGGCGACGGGTTCGACACCAGCGACGACGACGGCGAGACCGATCTCCCGCGGCACTGCGAGGCGGACGCCTCCTAGATGACCGACCCGCTCGTCGTCGCGGGCGCAGGCATCGCTGGGCTCGCACTCGCGGCCGGGCTGGAGCGCAGGGGCGGGGCGCCGTACGTCCTGCTCGACGAGCGGCCCGAGCTCGGCAGCACCGGTGGCGCGATCACGCTGTGGCCCAACGCGATGGCCGCGCTGGAGGAGATCGGCGTCGCCGACGACGTACGACGTGCCGGGCACCCGATCTCCGCCGGCACCATCCGCACCCGGACCGGGCGGCTGCTGCGCTCGGTCGACCTCGCGCGGTCGATCGCCGTGCTCGGCGGGCCGCTGGTGGCGGTCCGCCGCGGTGCGCTCATCGAGATCCTGCGCAGCCGGGTGCGGGCCGACAGCGTCGTGCTCGATCGGGCGGTCCGCGGCTACCGGCGTGAGGGCGCCGGCGTCCAGGTGCTGACCGACGGCGAGCCGCTCACGGCGGCAGCGCTGGTCGGGGCGGACGGCTACCGGTCCGAGGTGGCCCGCGTGCTCCACCCGGGGCTGGACGAGACCTACGCCGGCTACCCCGCCTGGCGCGGCATCGCCGCGGTGGGCGGGCTCGAGCCCGGGCAGCTGTGGGGCGGGCGGAAGGAGTTCGGCGTCGTACCGTTGCCCGGGGAGGAGACCTACTGGTTCGCCACCGCCCACGAGCCCGCCGCGGGCAATGCCACCGACCAGCTCGCCCACCTCCGGGACGTGTTCGCGGACTGGCCCGACCCGGTCCGCCGGGTCCTCGAGGCCACCGGGCCCGACGCGGTCACCCGCAACGACGTCATGGACCGCGCCCTCCCCCGTCGCTGGACCGACGGGCCGGTGGTCGTCATCGGCGACGCCGCGCACGCGATGCGCCCCCACCTCGGCCAGGGCGGCTGCCAGGCCCTCGTCGACGCCGCCGTCCTCGCCCGCGTCCTCGCCTCGGCCGGGTCGGCCACGGCGGCGTTCACCGCGTTCGAGAAGCTCCGTCGCCGGCCCACCGCCCGCGTCGTCGCGCTCTCCAAGGCCGCCGGCCGCGCCATCAACGCCCCCGACGCCCTCCACCGCCTCACCCGCCTCGCCCCCGACACCCTCGCCCTCCGCTCCCTCGCCAGGGTCGGCGGCACCTCCGCCTACCCCTGGACTTCGGTCGTCGAGGAGTAGAGCGAGCGCAGCAAGCGACGTGTCGACACGTCTGCGGTCGTCGAGTAGGAGCGAGCGCAGCGAGCGACGTATCGAGACGCCTACGGTCGTCGAGTAGGAGCGAGCGCAGCGAGCGACGTGTCGACACGTCTACGGTCGTCGAGTAGGAGCGAGCGCAGCGAGCGACGTGTCGACACGTCTACGGTCGTCGAGTAGGAGCGAGCGCAGCGAGCGACGTATCGAGACGTCTACGGTCGTCGAGTAGGAGCGAGCGCAGCGAGCGACGTATCGAGACGTCTACGGTCGTCGAGTAGGAGCGAGCGCAGCGAGCGACGTATCGAGACGCCGCAAGCCGCACGACAACCCAAGCCCCAGGACGTCTCGATACGCCCTCGCCTAGCGGCTCGGGCTACTCGACGACCGAAGCGCTCGGCCAGCGAGCGACGTATCGACACGCCTACGGTCGTCGAGTAGGAGCGAGCGCAGCGAGCGACGTATCGAGACGCCTACGGTCGTCGAGTAGGAGCGAGCGCAGCGAGCGACGTATCGAGACGCCTACGGTCGTCGAGTAGGAGCGAGCGCAGCGAGCGACGTATCGAGACGCCGCAAGCCGCACGACAACCCAAGCCCCAGGACGTCTCGATACGCCCTCGCCTAGCGGCTCGGGCTACTCGACGACCGAACCGCTCGGTCAGCGAGCGACGTATCGAGACGCCGCAAGCCGAACGACAACCCAAGCCCGGCTACGTCAGAACACGACCAGGTCGTCGCGGTGGACGACCTCGCGCTCGTACGCCGCGCCGAGCTCGCGCTTGAGATCCTTGGTGGAGCGGCCGAGGAGGTCGGGGAGCTCGGTGGCGTCGAAGTTGACGAGGCCGCGGGCGACGACGGTGCCGTCCGGGCCGAGGAGGTCGACGGGGTCGCCGGCGACGAAGCCACCGGCGACGGAGGTGATGCCGGCGGCGAGGAGGGAGGCGTCGCGCTCCACGACGGCGCGGACCGCGCCGGCGTCGAGGACGACGGAGCCCTTGGCCTCGGTCGCGTGGCGCAGCCACAGCTGGCGGGTGGGGCGTCGGCGGCCGCTGGCGTGGAAGAGGGTGCCGACCGGCTCGCCGGCGAGGGCGGCCGCGGCTTTGTCGGCCGAGGTGAGGACGACGGGGATGCCGGAGCCGGTGGCGATGCTGGCGGCGTCGAGCTTGGTCGCCATGCCCCCCGTGCCGACGCCGGCTGCGCCCGCGGCCCCGACGAGCACGCCGTCGAGATCTGCCTCGGAGCGGACCTCCGGGATCAGGTTCGTGCCGGGGCGGTGCGGCGGGCCGTCGTACAGGCCGTCGACGTCGGACAGGAGCAGCAGTAGGTCGGCGTGCACGAGATGCGCCACCAGCGCAGCGAGCCGGTCGTTGTCGCCGAACCGGATCTCGGTGGTGGCCACGGTGTCGTTCTCGTTGACGATCGGGATCACGCCGAGCTCGAGCAGCTTGGTGAAGGTCTGGTGCGCGTTGCGGTAGTGCGACCGCCGGGTCACGTCGTCGAGCGTCAGCAGCACCTGTCCCGCGGTGAGCCCGTGCCGCGCCAGCTCCTCGGTGTAGCGGTGCACGAGCAGGCCCTGCCCCACCGACGCCGCGGCCTGCTGCGCAGCGAGCGCCCGTGGCCGCTTCCTCAGACCCAGCGGCGACAGGCCGGCAGCGATGGCGCCGGAGGAGACGAGGACCACCTCGGACCCGGCAGCGCGCTTCGAAGCGAGGACGTCGACCAACGCGCTGACCCGCTGCGGGTCGATGCCACCCTCGGCGGTGGTCAGCGAGGAGGAGCCGACCTTGACCACCACCCGGCGGGCCCCGGTGACGACGGCGCGCCCCGGGAGGATCGGCCGGTCAGTCACCGGGGTCCTCCTCGAGCCAGGCCTCCTCGTCGCTCACGTCGGGGTCGTCGTCGGAGCCGATCTCGTAGGAGACCGGGCCGTACTCCTCGGGGCGGTCGATCCGGCGCGCCACGTCGGCGCGCGTCTCGCCCTCGGAGCGCTCGGGCAGGCTCTCCTGGATCTCGCGCCGGCGGCGTGCTGCGGGCCGGTCCTCGTGGAAGCGCTCGTCCTCGCCGCGCCGGGACAGGTTCTCGGCGCCGGCGTCGATGCCGGGCTTGAAGTCGAAGACGACCGCGTTGTCGGGGTGGCCGATGAGGACGGCGTCGCCCTCCTCCGCCCCGAGCTCGAGCAGCTTGGCCTCGACGCCGAGCCGGTTGAGCCGGTCGGCGAGGAAGCCCACGGCCTCGTCGTTGCTGAAGTCGGTCTGCCGCACCCAGCGCTCGGGCTTGACGCCGCGGACCCTCCATCCTGCGCCGGTCTTACGGACGGTGAACTCCTCGCCGTCGACGCCCTTGGGCCGCAGCACGATCCGCTCGACCACCTCCGAGGCCTTCTCGGCGCGGGCGGCGACCACGATCTCGGCCATCGCGTAGACCAGCTCGCGGGTGCCCTCGCCGGAGGCTGCGGAGATCTCGAAGACCTTCAGGTCGCGCTGGCGCAGCTCGTCGAGCACCATCGAGGAGATCTCGCGTCCGTCGGGCACGTCGACCTTGTTGAGCGCGACCAGCCGGGGTCGGTCCTCGAGCCCGCCGTAGCGGGCGAGCTCGGCCTCGATCACGTCGAGGTCGTCGACCGGGTTGCGGCCGGGCTCGAGCGTGGCGGTGTCGAGCACGTGCACCAGCGCGGCGCACCGCTCGATGTGGCGCAGGAAGTCGTGGCCGAGGCCGCGGCCCTCGGCAGCACCTTCGATCAAGCCGGGCACGTCGGCGACCGTGAACACGGTGTCGCCGGCGCTGACGACGCCGAGGTTCGGCACCAAGGTGGTGAACGGGTAGTCAGCGATCTTGGGCCGCGCGCGCGAGATCGCGGCGATCAGGCTGGACTTGCCGGCGCTGGGAAAGCCGACCAGTCCGACATCGGCCACGATCTTCAGCTCGAGCACGATGTCGAGCTCGTCGCCCGGCTCGCCCAACAGCGCGAACCCCGGCGCCTTGCGCGTCGCCGAGGCCAGCGCGGCGTTGCCGAGGCCGCCGCGGCCACCCTCGGCCACGACCAGCTCGGTGCCGGCCCCGACGAGGTCGGCGATGACCTCGCCGTTGACGTGCGAGACGACGGTGCCGTCCGGCACCGGCAGCACCAGGTCGGCGCCGTGGGTGCCGTTGCGGCGGTCGCCCGCGCCGTGGCCGCCGTGCTCGGCGGTGCGCTTGGAGCTGTGGTGGTAGTCGAGCAGCGTGGTGACGTCGGGGTCGACGCGCAGGATGATCGACCCGCCCGGACCGCCGTTGCCGCCGTCGGGTCCGCCGAGCGGCTTGAACTTCTCCCGGTGCACCGACGCGACGCCGTTGCCCCCACGGCCTGCTGCGACGTGCAGCGTGACCCGGTCGACGAACGTGGGAACGGCCATGGGATCAGTCTTCCAGTCGAAATGACAGTGAGGGCGCCCCGTCCGGGACGCCCTCACTCAGGTACAACACGCGCGAGAAGCGTCAGCTCACTCGCTCGGGACGATGTTGACGACCTTGCGGCCGCGCTTGCGACCGAACTCCACCGCACCCGCCTCGAGGGCGAACAGGGTGTCGTCGCCGCCGCGGCCCACGTTGGCGCCGGGGTGGAAGTGGGTGCCGCGCTGGCGGACGATGATCTCGCCGGCGTTGACGAGCTGGCCGCCGTACCGCTTGACGCCGAGCCGCTGAGCGTTGGAGTCGCGGCCGTTCTTGGTGGACGCCGCGCCCTTCTTGTGTGCCATCTCTTCAGTCCTTCGGGTGACGAGTCGGTGGACGACTCAGAGCTTGATGTCGGTGACCTTGACCTGGGTGTACTTCTGGCGGTGACCCTGCCGCTTCTTGTACCCGGTCTTGTTCTTGTACTTCTGGATGACGATCTTCGGGCCTTTGGTGGCGCCGAGGACCTCGACGGTCACCGCGGCCTTGTCGAGACCGGTGGTGGTGACGGACTCGCCGTCGACCGCCATGACGACGGGCAGCGTCAGCGTCTCGCCGGCCGGCGTGGAGACCTTGTCGATCTCGATGACGTCGCCGACAGCGACCTTCTGCTGCTTCGCGCCAGCGCGCACGATCGCGTACACCGCGGTCTCCTTAGTCATGGTTCGTCTTCAAGCTCATCGTCAGGGTCTGCGGCACACCACGGTCCGGACCCGGTGAGGGGCAAAGAGCGGGATGCCAGGCAGAGAGGCACGCCAGGCGCGCCGACGTTCAATAGTACGGATCGCCGCTGGTCACGGCAAAACGAGGACGTCAGCGCTTGCGCGAGCCCTTCTGCTTGATCGGCACGTGCTCGACCTGCGGCTTCTCGACCGGCGACTCGACCACGACCTGGGTGCCCGGGTCGACGGTCACCTCGGCGACCGCGCCGCCCGCGGGCGGGCCGGCCGGCCGGCTCGCGGCGCGGCGGCGGGTACGGGTGACGACCTTCGGCGCCTCCGGCTCCGGCTCCTCCCCGGCGGCGGGCTCCTCGGCGGCGGGCTCCTCGGGGACGGGCTCCTCGGCGGCGGGCTCCTCGGCGGCGGGCTCCTCGGTCACCTCGGCGGTGACCTCGGGCGTGACCTCCGGCGCCGTGGCCGCGTCGGTCGCGGTCTCGTCTGTCATCGGCTCGTCGGCAGCCGCCTCGTGTGCCTCGTCCTCGTCCGCATCGTCCGCGTCGGCCTCGGCGGCGTGCGCCTTCGCCATCGCAGCGACGTCCTTCGGGGACGGCACGGCCTTGGTCGTCGGCTCGTCGGCCTGGGCGCCGCCCCGACCGCGGCGCCGGCGACCGCCGCCGCGGCGCGCGTCGTCGTCGCTCCCACCGCCACCGCCGCCACCGCGACGGGGCTCGACGGGCAGGTCGTGGACGACGAGCCCGCGGCCCTGGCAGTGGTCGCAGGTCTCGCTGAACGCCTCGAGCAGGCCGGTGCCGATCCGCTTCCGCGTCATCTGCACCAGGCCCAGCGAGGTGACCTCGGCGACCTGGTGGCGGGTGCGGTCACGGCCCAGGCACTCGACCAGCCGGCGCAGGACGAGGTCCCGGTTGGACTCGAGCACCATGTCGATGAAGTCGACGACGATGATGCCGCCGATGTCGCGCAGCCGGAGCTGGCGGACGATCTCCTCGGCGGCCTCCAGGTTGTTCTTGGTGACCGTCTCCTCGAGGTTGCCGCCGGACCCGGTGAACTTGCCGGTGTTGACGTCGACGACGGTCATCGCCTCGGTGCGGTCGATGATGAGCGACCCGCCCGAGGGCAGCCAGACCTTGCGGTCGAGGCCCTTGGCGATCTGCTCGTCGATCCGGTACGTCGCGAAGACGTCCGGCTTCGACTGACCGGAGTCGCCGTCGCCCGAGGTCTGGTAGTGCTCGAGCCGGTCGGAGAGGTCGGGGGCGACGTGCTCGACGTACTCGTGCACGGTCTGCCACGCGTCCTCGCCCTGGACGACGAGCTTCGCGAAGTCCTCGGTGAACAGGTCGCGGACGACCTTGAGCGTGAGGTCGGGCTCGCCGTACAGCAGCTGCGGGGAGTTGCCCTTGGCCGCCTTGGCCTCGACGTCCTCCCAGCGGGCCTTGAGCCGCTCGACGTCGCGGGTCAGCTCCTCCTCCGAGGCGCCCTCGGCGGCGGTGCGGACGATGACGCCGGCGGTGTCCGGCACGATCTCCTTGAGCAGGGTCTTCAGCCGGGCCCGCTCGGTGTCGGGCAGCTTGCGGGAGATGCCGGAGGTGGTGCCGTCCGGCACGTAGACCAGGAACCGGCCGGCCAGGCTGATCTGGCTGGTGAGGCGGGCACCCTTGTGGCCGATCGGGTCCTTGGTGACCTGGACGAGCACCGTCTGGCCGGAGGAGAGGACCGACTCGATCTTGCGCGGCGTGCCCTCCTTGTGACCGAGGGCCGACCAGTTGACCTCGCCGGCGTAGAGCACGGCGTTGCGGCCCTTGCCGATGTCGATGAATGCCGCCTCCATCGAGGGCAGCACGTTCTGCACGCGGCCGAGGTAGACGTTGCCGATCAGCGAGGTCTGGGACTCACGGGCGACGTAGTGCTCGACGAGCACCTTGTCCTCGAGCACCGCGATCTGGGTGAGGTCCTTGCGCTGTCGGACGACCATCACCCGCTCGACGGACTCCCGGCGCGCCAGGAACTCCGCCTCGCTGACGATCGACGCGCGCCGACGGCCCGCCTCGCGGCCCTCTCGGCGACGCTGCTTCTTGGCCTCGAGCCGGGTCGACCCGGAGACGGCCGTGATCTCGTCCTCCGGCGAGCGGGCCTTGCGGACCTTGACCACGGTGTTCGGGTCGTCGCTCGCGTCCGCGCCTTCACCCTCGCGGCGCCGGCGCCGCCGCCGGCGCGAGGAGGACGAACCGCCCTCGCTGTCGTCGCTGTCGGCGGCCGCGTCGCCTGCATCCTTGGCGCCTCCGGAGGAGGCCTTCCCCTCGGTCTTCTTCTCCGGGTCCCCTGACTCGGCGGACTCGGCGGACTCGGTGGACTCGTCGTCCTCGTCGCCGTCGGGGCCGCCACCACCCTCCCCGGCCGGCTTGCGGCGGCGGCGGCCGCCTCGGCGGCGGCGACGGCGCGCCGACGATGACGTGCCCTCGCCGTTCTCGCCCTCGGTGCTGTCGCTGTCCTCGGTGTCGTCCGACCCGGTGTCGGTGGCCGGCGTCTCGTCGGCTCCGGCCTTCTCGTCGGCCTTGTCGCCGGTCTTGTCGCCGGCCTTGTCGCCGGTCTTGTCGCCGGTCTTGTCGCCGGCCTTCGCGGGCGCCTTCTTGGCGCTGGTCTTCCTCGCCGCGGCCTTCTTCGCCGGAGCCTTCTTCTTCGGCGCCTTCTCCTCCGCCACGTCCCCGGCGACGTCCTCGGCGGTGACGTCCTCGGACTCTGTCGCCTTCGGCTTCGCGGCCGCCTTCGCCCGGGACTTCTTCACCGGAGCGACGTCGGGGACCTGGAAGAGGACGGCAGGGCCGGAGTCGGCGGCCGCCGAGGTGTCGGAGGCGGGCTCGGCAGCGGAAGCCTCGTCGGCCGCCTTCTTCCTCACCGGGGCCTTCTTCGCTGTCGCCTTCTTGGCGGGCGCCTTCTTCGCGGCGGCCTTCTTGGCGGGCGCCTTCTTCGCGGCGGCCTTCTTCGCCGGCTTCTCGGCGGTGCCCGATGCTTCGGCGGCCTCGGGTGCTGTGTCCTGCGGGGTGTCGACGTTGTCGACAGGGGTGTCAGCCATGCGCTGCTCCTCCGCCCACCGCCGCTGGCGGTACGGGCGTGTCCATCGCCGCTCGCTCCCCCGCGAGGGGGCCCGGCGGCGCAAGCCTTCGGTGGGACGACACCCTCCGCGGAGCGTCACTGGCGGCTGTCGCCCCGCCTGCCGCGGTCGCGCGGTCCGGGCTCACCCGGTTATCGGATCGCTGTCACCGACCCTGATCCCTGCGTCGCGGTCTAGCGAGGTGGCGGCCGCCACCGTGCCGGTCCGTCTGACTGCTACGGGGTCCGGCGAGAACGTCGTCGAACCGGTCCGTTGGGTTCCTCGTCGGAGGTGCGCCGTCGGGACCGATCTGTGGCGAGTATCGCACACGGCTGATGAACGGGAAGCATCCCGGCGTCACGCCAGCGGGTCGCCGACCGTCCCGGTGGCCTCGTCCAGGGGCCCCTGCGCGAGGCGGGTCAGCAGGGCGGTGGCGGGGGTCGCGAAGCCGCTGACCGCAGCCAGGCCGGTCAGCACGTCGTCGGGGCGTACGGCGGGCACGGTGTGCCGCAGGACGAGTGCCAGGGCCGGCCCCGCGTCGGTCCCGGAGACCTCCAGGGCGACGACCGCGGCCCGGCAGTCGAACGTGCGGAGCCCCTTCTTCGTCATCCGCTCGACCGGCACCGACTCGGTGCCGAGGAACGCGCTCACCGCGGACCCGACCTCGGCGGCGTCCGCACCCCGCAGCTCGATCAGCCAGGCGCTGGCGGTCAGCAGGTCCGACAGCGACCCGCCGGGCGACTCGGCGACCGTCGCGACGTCGAGCCCGTCGGGCAGCGCCGCATCGAGGCTGCGGCCGACCTCGTCCGGGTCGCGCCGCTCGGCCAGGCCCAGCTCGAGGTACTCCGCCTCGCTGGCCGCGCCCGTCGGGGACGCCCCTGCGTAGGAGATCCGCGGGTGTGGGTGGAAGCCGGAGGAGTAGGCCATCGGGATCTGGGCCCGGAACACCGCGCGCTCGACCGCCCGGCTCACGTCGCGGTGGCTGGTGAAGCGCAGCCGTCCGCGCTTGGCGTAGCGGATCCGCAGCCGCTGCACGGGCGGCGCCTGCTGCTCGGGCTGCTGACGACTCACGGTCCGACAGCGTAGGTCAGCCGAGGGCTGCGCCCTTCATCTGCGGGGAGGCGTAGACGTTGACGATCCGCACCCCGTCGAGCCAGGCCGTGAGCCGCTCGGCCTCGGCGTCGAGGGCCGCCGCCCCCTCGCTGCCGATGTCGTGGCGGAGCAGCACCTTGACCACGGCGTCCTCGTCCTGGACCCAGCAGCCGACGACCCGGCCGCCCCACCAGGCGGTGTTGCCGGCGTTGCCGTTGGTGTCGAAGAGGTACGGCGTGTCGGCCGGGTCGAGGTAGAACGCCCGCTCCTTCCAGCCCATCACGGTCGGGTCCAGGGTCGGGAGCAGTGCCGCCCACGGTTCGACCGGGTCCACCGGGTCGACGTCGTCGGGCAGCACCCAGCCGGTCGGCGGGGTCCCTGAGCGTGGCGACGGGTGCAACCCGACCTCGACCGCTCCGATGTCGGCCAGCGCCCGCCGCACGATGGTCTTGGTGGCACCCAGCCACCACACGATGTCGGCCTCGGTGCCCGGGCCGAAGGTGGCCAGCCAGCGGCGCACCAGCTCGGCGTAGCCCTTGTCCTCCGGCCAGGCCGGCTCGGCGTCGCGCAGCCAGTGGTCGGAGCGCACCCAGCTGGGCTTGTTGAGCCGCCAGTGACCGGCGTTGGGGCCGCGGAGCACCCGCCCCTCGGCGCCGAGCGTGGTCATCACCCAGGCGGCGATCGGGAACTCGCCGCTCCACCTCTTGTCGGGCGTGCCGCGCTGGATGCGGCCTTCCAGGGTCGGCACCAGCGCGCGCAGCTCACGGGTCGTGCGCGGCACGCCGTCGGCCAGGGCAGCCAGCACCTCGGCGCAGGCGTGGTCGATCCACGCGTCCGGGTCGGCGGCGAGACCGGCCTCGACCACCCACTTGGCGAGCTGCTTGCGCTGCTGGACCGCCACCCGGGTCGCCGCGCTCCCCCACGCTGCCCCCAGCAGATCGCGCGGGAAGACGAACAGCGTGCGCCGCATGGCGAGCTGCTTGACGAGCGCGCGGTCGTCGTACAACGCCGCGTCGACGTCGGCCACGGTGATGCCCGGAACCCGTGCCCACAGCGAGAGGTGCACCGTGGCGGCCTCGGTCGCGTGCAGGACGGTCATCGCCCGGGTCGCAGCGGCGGCGTCGGGCAGCCCGGTGAGCAGGCCGTGGCGCCGTGCGAGCCGGGCCCGGCGCTCCTCGTCGTCGATCGTGCGCACGCCGCCATCGTGCCAATCAACGCCGACATCCGAGCCCGGTCCCCTAGGCTGCCCCCCGTGAGCAACCCCTACGGCAACGACCCCTACGGCCAGCAGCAGCCCCAGAACCCCTACGGCGGGGGCGGTGGCCAGTACGGCGGCGGGCAGTACGCCGCCCCGGGCGGCGGCCAGCAGCCGGCGAAGACCGACGGGGTCTCGATCGCCTCGCTGGTCACCAGTCTGATCTGCTGCGCCCCGGTCGGCTTCATCCTCGGGATCGTCGGCCTCAAGCGGACCAAGGGCGGCCAGCGCAAGGGTCGCGGCCTCGCCATCACCGGTCTGGTCCTGGGCCTGGTCGGCCTGCTGGCGTGGGTCGGGATCGGCATCGCAGCAGTCGCCGGCGTGGCCTGGTTCCAGTCGATCGTCGAGGTCGACGAGGCCGAGGCCGGCGTGTGCGTCGACATCGACGACGACGACAGCAACTCCGTGCTCATGTACGAGAAGGAGTGCACCGAGGACCACGACGGCGAGATCGTCGGTGTCGCTGAGGTGACCGACGAGAACCTCGAGCAGATCGAGAGCGAGATGACCGCCTACTGCGTCACCACGGTGCTCTCCGAGGAAGAGGTCACCAAGATCACCGAGGCGGGACTCGACGTCTTCGCCGACCTCAAGGCCCTCACCGAGGACCCGAACGACGTCGAGGTCGGCGACCACCTGGTCTGCTACGTCGAGTCCGACGACAAGCTCGACGAGAAGATCCTCTGAGCCGCTAGTGAGCAGCCCCTTTCCGCCCGGGCCGCCGTCCGACCCCGAGCCCAGGGAGCCCGGGGAGCAGTCCCCTTACACGCCGTACGGCGCGCCCGCGCCCAACCCGTACGCCGGCGCACCCGCGTCGCCGTACGGCCCCGTCGGCACCGGTCCCAGCACCGACGCCGTCTCGATCACCGGCTTCGTGCTCAGCCTGCTCTGCTGCACCAGCGTCGTCGGCCTGGTCCTCGGGCTGGTCGGCCTCGGCCGCACCAAGAACGGCGTCCGCAAGGGCCGCTGGGCAGCGGTGTCCGCGATCGCGATCGGGGCCGCCGGCACGCTGGCGTTCGTCGGGATCGTCGGGTTCTTCACCTGGTTCGGCACCAGCACGGTCTTCATCGACAGCGCCGACGTCGGGCAGTGCGTCAACGTCGACGAGCTCGACGACAACGACGCGACCCTCTTCAAGAAGGACTGCGACGAGCCGCACGAGGCCGAGATCGCCGTTGCCCGGCAGTTCACCGGCGACGACGTCGACAACTTCGAGCCCGGTTTCCCGGCGGCGGTCTGCGAGGAGTACCTGAACGACGAGTACGCCGCGGCCTACGCGACCGGCACCTACGACGTCGGCCTGGTTTTCGAGGCCACCGAGCCGGACGCCGGGGACGACTTCATCTGCTACCTCGAGCTGGCCAACGGCGACGAGCTCGAGGAGCCGATCGTCGACTGAGCTCCCATGGGCAAGGACCCCTACGACACCGAGGGCGGCTTCACGCCGTACGAGCCGGGTCGGGCTCCAGCCCCGGAGCCGGAGGGATCCTCGCCCACGGAGCCCTACGTGCCGTACGCCGGCAGCACCACCGACTACGGGCCGGCGGTGTCGTCGAGCCGCAGTCGCGCGCTCCCCTGGATCGTCGGCATCCTCGTCGTGGCGCTGACCTGCGGCGGCACGGTGACGGCCCTGGTCGCGTCGATCGTCACGAGCGACGACTCCGCCGGCTCCGCGCGCGACGAGGTCAGGGCCAACGACCTCGACGAGGACCAGTGCCTGATCGGCGCCGGCCTCGACCCGGGCAACGACGACCCGGTCTCCGACCTGGAGGTCGTCGACTGCTCGACGGCGCACGACGCGGAGGTGATCGCCGTCAAGAAGCTCGACGCGGACGAGGCTGCGGCCTACGACTTCGAGGACGACAACGGCGCGGTGAAGACCTGTCGCGACCTGTTCACGTCGGCCCAGATGAAGCTGCTGAACCGCTCGGACCTCTACCTCATCGCGCTCACCGAGACCGCCGAGCCGGTCACGGGCGACAAGGTCGCCTGTCTCCTCGTCCGCCAGGACGGCGGCGCGCTGCACGGCTCGCTGGAAGACCCGACCTCCGAATCCGGCGCGGAGCCCTCCTAGCAGGCCCTACGCTGCCCCTCGTGGGACAGGACCAGGGACCCTACGGCGACCAGGACGGCTTCACGCCGTACCAGCCGGACGCCACGCCCGACGCCGAGCCAACCGCGCCTGCCGCTCCGCTCGACCCGCACCCGCCGGCGCCGTACGTGCCGTACGGCGGTGCCACTCAGGACCCGAACGCGCCGAGCGTCCCGTACGGCGGCGCGAACCCCGCCTCGTTCAGCACCCCCTATGCCATCACCAGCGCGACCGGCAGCAGCCGGTGGCTCGGCTGGCTCATCGGTGGCGTCGTCACGCTGGTCACCTGCGGCGGTGGCGGGATCGCCGTCCTGGCGGACATCCTCGACGGGAGCGACACCCCGACGACGGCGCCGGACATCACGATCCCGACCTTCTCCGACTTCAGCATCGACATCCCGGAGATCGAGATCCCCGAGATCGACATCCCGACCCCGGTCTTCGCCAACGACCTGAAGCGCGACCAGTGCCTCATCGGCACCGGGTTCGACCCCGGCAGCAACGCCGGCCTGTCCAACCTGGAGATCACCTCCTGCGACGGCGCGCACAACGCCCAGGTGCTCGAGGTGCGGGTGCTGAGCGAGCGCGACGCCCGGGACTACGACTTCACCGACGGCGACCAGGGCAACAAGAGCTGCTTCCCGCTGTTCTCCCCCGCGCAGAAGGAGCTGTTCCGCGGGGACAAGTACACGCTGCTGTCCTTCACGGAGATGGTGGCACCGAAGAAGGGAGACAAGGTCGCCTGCCTCGTCGTCCGCACCGACGGCAAGCTCTACCGCGGGTTCCTGCCGAAGGGTTGATCCCGCTGCAGATCAGACGACGCTGAGCGGCAGCAGCTGCCGGCCGGTCGGGCCGATCTGGATCTCGGTGCCCATCTCGGGACACACGCCGCAGTCGTAGCAGGGCGTCCAGCGGCAGTCCTCGACCTCGACGTCGGAGGTGCCGTCGCCCACGGCGAGGGCGTCCTCCCAGTCCGACCACAGCCAGTCCTTGTCGAGGCCGGAGTCGAGGTGGTCCCAGGGCAGCACCTCGTCGTACTCCCGCTCACGGGTGGTGAACCAGTCGAGGTCGACGCCGGTGCCGGCGAGTGCGGTCTCGGCCGCGGCCACCCAGCGGTCGAACGAGAAGTGCTCGCTCCAACCGTCGAAGCGGCCGCCGTCGCGCCACACGGCCTCGATGATCCGGCCGACCCGGCGGTCGCCGCGGGACAGCAGGCCCTCGATGATGCCGGGGCGCCCGTCGTGGTAGCGGAACCCGATCGCCCGTCCGTAGCGCTTGTCGGTGCGCACGGTCTCGCGGAGCTGCCGGAGCCGGTCGTCGGTGGTCTCGTGGTCGAGCTGTGCGGCCCACTGGAACGGGGTGTGCGGCTTGGGCACGAACCCGCCGATCGACACCGTGCAGCGGATGTCGTTGCGCCCGGAGACCTCACGGCCCTTGGCGATGACCTTCTTCGCCAGCTCGGCGATCTGCAGCACGTCGTCGTCGGTCTCGGTCGGGAGGCCGCACATGAAGTAGAGCTTCACCTGCCGCCAGCCGTGGGAGTACGCCGTCGCCACCGTCCGGATCAGGTCCTCCTCGGTGACCATCTTGTTGATCACCTTGCGCATCCGCTCGCTGCCGCCCTCGGGCGCGAACGTGAGGCCGGAGCGCCGGCCGTTGCGGGAGAACTCGTTGGCCAGCGTGATGTTGAAGGCGTCCACGCGGGTCGAGGGCAGCGACAGCGAGACGTTGGAGCCCTCGTAGCGGTCGGCCAGGCCCTTCGCCACGTCGCCGATCTCGGTGTGGTCCGCGGAGCTCAACGACAGCAGGCCGACCTCCTCGAAGCCGGTCTTCTTCACGCCGTTGTCGACCATGGCGCCGATGGTCTCGATCGAACGCTCGCGCACCGGCCGGGTGATCATCCCGGCCTGGCAGAACCGGCAGCCGCGGGTGCAGCCGCGGAAGATCTCGACGCTGAACCGCTCGTGCACGGTCTCGGCGAGCGGCACCAGCGGGTTCGCCGGGTAGGGCCACGCGTCGAGGTCCATCAGCGTGTGCTTGCGGACCCGGTCCGGCGCCCAGGGACGGTTGGGCACGACGCTCGCGATCGCGCCGTCGCCGGCGTACGCGACGTCGTAGAACTGCGGGACGTAGACGGTGCCGCTGACCGCGAGCCGGCGCAGCAGCTCCTCGCGACCGCCGGGCCGGCCCTCGTCCTTCCACTCGCGGATGACGTCGGAGATCGCGAGCACGACCTCCTCGCCGTCGCCGAGGACGGCGGCGTCGACGAAGTCGGCGATCGGCTCGGGGTTGAAGGCGGCGTGCCCGCCGGCGACGACGATCGGGTGCTCGTCGGTGCGGTCGATCGCGTGCAGCGGGATGCCGGCGAGATCGAGGGCGTTGAGCAGGTTGGTGTAGCCGAGCTCGGTGGAGAAGCTGACGCCGAACACGTCGAAGGCACCGACCGGGCGGTGGCCGTCGACCGTGAACTGCGGGATGCCGTGCTCCCGCATCACCGCCTCCATGTCCGGCCACACCGCGTAGGTGCGCTCGGCCAGGATCCAGGGCCGCTCGTTGAGCACCTCGTAGAGGATCTGCACGCCCTGGTTGGGCAGGCCGACCTCGTAGGCGTCGGGGTACATCAGCGCCCACCGCACCTGGGTGTCGTCCCAGTCCTTGCTCACCGAGTTGAGCTCGCCGCCGACGTACTGGATCGGCTTCGAGACCGAGAGCAGGTGCGGCTCGAGACGGGGGAAGAGGGACTCAGGCATAGGAGTCGATTCTACGAGCCGGGTGGCCTCCAGCCCGCATCGCGACCGAAGCGCGCCAACAGGTCGTGCTGGGGGTCGCCGTCCAGCGGGCCCTGCTCGCCGATGATCCCCGCGCCGCGGTAGAGCTCTTCCCGCTCGGCGAACCAGTCAGCGACCTCGGCCACCACGTCGGGATCCATCCGGACCTCGCCCCCGGTCGCCGCCGCGAGGTCCCAGCCGTGCACGAGGTGGTCGGCCGAGAGCTGCCGGACGTACTCCTCGGAGCGCTCCTCGCCGTAGGACAGGTGCACGGTCTCGCGCTGCGGGAGCAGCCGGGTGACGGCGTCGACCCCTGCGTCCGCAGCCGAGCGCGCGGTCTCGAGCGGCGCATCGCCGAGCAGGTCCCCGTCGAAGGTGTCGCCCACCTCCTCGATCGTGCGTCCCTCGAGCAGCGGCCCGGCCCACAGGTCCTCACCTGTCACGTGGTTGACCAGCTCCCGCACGTTCCAGTCCGCGCACGGCGTCGGGTCGCCCCACTGGCCGTCACCGACGCCGTCCAGGCAGGACCGCCACCAGTCCACGGTCCTGCGGTAGATCTCCTCCGTCTCCATCACACCAGTCCTTTCTCGAAGGCACGCTCGGCTCGGGCGAGCCACCAGTCCAGCCCCGCCAGTTCCCGAGCACGTACGGCGGGGTCGGGGTGGTCGACGACGTCGAGCGCCTTGTTCCAGCCCATCCAGGTCAGGCCCGCGAGCAGTGCGAGGTCGAGCGCGTCCTCGTCGTGGTCCGCGCCGGCCACCTCTCGCTGGAGGTCGAGGTACCCGTCAAAGGACAGGTCGAACGTGTGGGCGCAACCGACGAGGAGCCGGGCGACGTCGAGCTCGGCCGGGCCCACCGTCGCGATCCCCCAGTCGAAGAGGACCAGACCGTCGGCGTCGAGCGCCATGTTGACGGTCGCGACGTCCCCGTGGAGGAGGGTCGGCGTGCACCCCGCGAGCGCGCGGACCAGGGGCCCGCCGTCCTGGGACAGGGCGAGCACCCGCCGGCCGACCTCGCCCGGCGCAAGGTCGGCGAAGAGCTCCCAGCCACGCAGGGCCGCGTCGACGAGCGGCAGTCCGGAGAGGGGTCGGATCCGGTCCGGCTCGAAGACGCCGACCACCCTGTCGAGAGCCGTGGCGGTCGGCTCGGTGCGGCCACGGTGGGTCGCATGCAGGTCGTGGAGCCCGCCGAGGACCACCCGCAGCTGGGCCGAGAGGAGCACATGGTCCCAGGTCAGCACCGCGTCGCCGAGATCCCGCATGACGACGACCCCGCGCCCCTCGTCGTCGTACCAGGCAGCCAGGATCGGGTGCCGCACGGTCGGCGGCAGGTCGTCGAGTGCGCCGGAGAGGAACAGCTCGACCTCGCGCCCGTGCTGGTCCCCCACGATCTGCATGACGAAGTCGGTGCGGGCGTCGTAGGTCTTCACGACCACGCGGCGGCCGTCACCGAGGGTGAGGCGCCGGAGGGCCGCGCCCGAACGCCCGTCCTCGCCCAGCTGGCCGTGCCCGGTCGCCGAGTCGATCGCGGCCCGGTCGATCAGCGCCGCCATGCCTCCATGGTGCTCCTGTCCGACCGCGCGCGCATCCCTCTGCCGACCAGTCCCTAGACTCGTTACCACGATGATGACGACGACGGCCGGCCGCCTGTCCTGGAACTTGGTGAGCCCTCCGGCCGCCGCGATCGTGCTGGTCTTCGCCTGGGGCACGCACCCGGGCACGCTGGGCAACATCGTCGTCGGGGTCGCGCTGGTCGCGGCCGTGCTCGCGGCCGTGCACCACGCCGAGGTCGTCGCCCACCGGGTGGGAGAGCCGTTCGGGTCGCTGCTGCTGGCTGTCGCCGTCACGGTCATCGAGGTCGGACTCATCGTCACGCTGATGGTGACGGGCAAGGGCGACACGTCGGCCCTGGCGCGGGACACGGTCTTCGCGGCGGTGATGATCACCGTCAACGGCATCGCCGGTCTCGCGATCGTCGTCGGAGCCCTCCGCCACCACCTGGCGGCCTTCAACCCGGAGGGCACCGGCTCGGCGCTCGCCACCGTGGTCACGCTCGCCGGCCTGACCCTGGTCGTGCCGAGCTTCACGACGAGCGCCGACGGACCGGTGTTCACCGGCGAGCAGCTGGCGTTCGCGGCCGTCGCCTCGCTCGCGCTCTACGGCATGTTCGTGGTCACGCAGACCGTGCGCCACCGCGACTTCTTCCTGCCGGTCGCGGACTCCTCGAGGGCCGACGGCCCGGTCGACCTCGACCAGGACGGCCACGCGGACCCGCCGACCAACCGGGAGGCGGTGCTCAGCCTGGCCCTGCTGGCGCTCGCGCTCGTGAGCGTGGTCGGGCTCGCCAAGGTCGAGTCCTACGCGATCGAGGACGCCGTGGCCTCGCTCGGCCTGCCGCACGCGGTGGTCGGCGTCGTCATCGCGCTGCTGGTGCTGCTGCCCGAGTCGATCGCGGCGGTGCGCGCAGCTGTCCGGGACCGCGTCCAGACCAGCTTCAACCTCGCCTACGGCTCGGCGATGGCGTCGATCGGCCTCACGATCCCGGCCATCGCCGTGGCGTCGATCTGGCTCGACGGCCCGCTGGCCCTCGGACTGGACCCGCTCCAGATCGTCCTGCTGGTGCTGTCGGTCATCGTCTCCGTGCTCACCGTGGTGCCGGGCCGCGCCAAGCCGCTCGCCGGCGGGGTGCACCTGGTCCTGTTCGCGGCGTTCCTCTTCCTGGCTGCGGCACCATGAGAGTCATGTCCTTCTTGCCCGCCCGCCGACTGCTCGCCCTGCTCGCCGCCGGCGCGCTGAGCCTGTCGGCCGCGGCGTGTGGGGGGGACGAGCCGGCTGCCGAGCCGGATCCGGACCGGATCGTGCTCAACCCGCCCTCGGACGGCGCGGGGCACACCCACGCACCCGGCGAGAGCGACGCGGCGTCGATCGGCGACGGCACCACTGCCTCCGCCGGCGGCTACCGGCTCTCCGACGTGCGGCTGCCGCGCGGGACCGACGGACCGGGCGACCTCAGCTTCCGGATCCTCGACCGCGACGGGCAGCCGGTCACCGACCTCACCGAGGTGCAGACCAAGCTGGTGCACCTCTACGTCGTGCGCACCGACCTCGGTGTCTACCGCCACGTGCACCCCTCCCTCACCGGTGACAGCACCTGGACCGTGCCGGTCGACCTGGACGGACCGGGCGACTACCGCGTGCTCGCCGACTTCCAGCCGGCTGGTGCCGACCGCCCGGTCGTCCTGGGCGAGACCGTCGCGGTGCCGGGCCGGTGGCGGCCGACCGTCGCGACCGCGTCGGACCAGAGCGACGACGGCATCGTGCGGGTCGCGGTCGACGGTCCGGTCGAGGCGGGCGAGGACGGCCGCCTGCACCTGGTGGTCACCACCGTCGACGGGGAGCCGGTCACCCTGGGGTCCTACCTCGGCACGTCCGCGCACGTCTCGGGGTTCCGGGTCGCCGATCGGCCCGCCGACCAGGTGTTCGTCCACGTGCACCCGTACGGCGCGCCCGAGGTGACCGACGACGGCACCCGGCTCACGTTCCACACGACGTTCGAGCGACCCGGCGACTACCACCTGTTCGTCCAGGTGCGCGTCGACGGCCTGCTGCACACGGTGCCGGTGACGGCGACCGTCACCTCGTAGGGGTCACTCCACCTCGACCGACAGCGTGGTGACCGGGTTCTCGAACTCGTCGATCCGCAGGCTCACCTGGACCTCCCACTCCCCCGCGGTGGGGAAGCTGATGTCGGCGACGAAGGTGCCCGCGCCGGTCGGGACGACCGGGACCGCACCGAGGTCGACGTCGGCGCTGCGCAGCACCACGTCGGGTCGGGTGTGCAGGTCGACGGGTTCCCCGCCCAGGTCCTGGACCTGCACGACCAGCTGTCGCTGCCGGCCCTCGCCCGCGTCGAGCGTCGCGAGCACCTGCAGGTCGTCGACCACGGCCTTCGCGACGGTCGACGCCGGTGCCGTCGCCGCGGCCGGCTCGGCGCGTGGCGGCTGCTCGACGAGGAACCCGGTGACGCCGAGCAGGGCGACGAGCAGGGTCCCTTCGAGGAGGACCACCCGGCGCACGGCGTACGTCGCCCGCCGGCGGGCCTCGTGGGGCCCGTCGGTCACCCGCGGGAGGAGGACGAAGCGGTTCCACCCGGCCACTGCAGCCACGACGAGTGCGATCCCGACCTTGACGAGCAGCAGCCGGCCGTAGGTGGTGTCGACCAGCCCGCCCCAGGAGCCGAGGATCCGCCAGCCGAGCAGGGCGCCGGCACCGGCGAGCACCACCAGCAGACCCGCGGCGATGGTGGAGAACCGGCTCAGCAGCAGCGCCGACTCGCGTTCGCGACCGGCGAGGGACGGGAGCGTGACCGCCAGGCCGGCCAGTCCTCCCAGCCAGGCCGCGCCCGCGCTGAGGTGCAGGGCGTCGGTGAGGACGAGCAGCGACACCGGCTCGTAGGCGCGGGTGTGCCCCACCAGGGCGGGCGACCACACCGCGAGCGCTGCACCGATGTCGCCGGCCAGCGACGGTGACGGCCGACCGGCGAGCACCACGGCCAGGCCCAGGCCGACGACCTGCAGCGCGAGCACGGTGAGGTCGTCGCCGACCAGTGCCGGGTCCAGCGACGCGCCCTCGAGCAACCCGCTGGTCCCGGCACCGCGCTGGTAGGCGCCGGAGACGAGCACGCCGAGTGCCGCGACGACGACCGCGACGGCCGCGGAGCCGCGCTGGAGCAGGAGCAGGCGTCGTCGTACGTCGTCACGGAGGCGGAGGCCGCGGGCGGTCCACGACAGGAACAGGGTCAAGCCGCCGGCCAGGAGCAGCGCCACGTAGGAGATGGCCTGCACGACGCTGGCGACATTGCGCATCGCCGAGTCGTCGGCGGTCCCGCCGTCGCGCGGGGGCGCCACCGACTCGCTCGGTGCGCCCACGTGGAAGGTCAGCGACCCGGCGATCGGGTGTCCGTCGCTGGAGACGACCCGCCAGACCACGACATAGGTGCCGTCGGCGAGGTCGCCGGGCAGGTCAGCGATGACCTCCTCGTCCCGTGCGCCCGCGTCGATGTCGAGCGGCTCCCCCGCCGCGTCGTAGGCCTTGACGCCGTCGTCGACCACGGACACCGGCTCGTCGAAGGTGAGGGTGACGCGGTCCGGGGCCTCGGGCAGGACCGCGCCCTCGGCAGGGTCGGAGGAGATCAGCGAGGCGTGCGCCGACGCCGGCGCGGCCCCCGAGCCCACGAGGAGCCCGGCGAGCAGCACCGCCGTCAGCACACGCCCGATCACGAGGTGGTCCTCAGGCCTTCCGGCTCCGCGCCAGGGCGAGGCCCCCGAGGAGGATGCCGAGGATCCCGGTGCCCAGACCTGCGAGCGCGAGCCCGTTGCCGTCGCCGGACTCGTCGGAGTCGCCGGTGCCCCCTGCGTCGTCGGTCGCGACGGCTGCGGGCTCCGCACCGCCGTGGCCGTCTCCCTCGGCCGCCGTGATCGTCACCAGGGGTGCCGGGTACTCCAGGGACTCCGGGTCCTCGCCGTCCGCGACGGTCTCGGTCCACGGGTTCTCGCCCTGCTCACAGGTCTGCACGACCGGGAAGGCCAGCGTCTCGCCCTCGGCGTCCGGCAGCTGCAGCGAGAGCTCGAACGTGTCCCGCTCCCCGTCGGGCAGCGGCTGGTCGGCCGTGTAGACGACCTGGTCGACGCGCTCGGTGATCTCATTGCCATGGGCGTCGGTGATCGGCTCGTCGAGGTCGGCCATCACCTTCTCGATGGTCCAGAAGGGGTTGCGCGTCGGCGTGACCGCGTAGACCTCCTCCGGCATCTTGATGGCGATCGAGGTCGTCGGCGAGCCCTCGCAACCGTGGCCGGCGCTGAACGTGAGCACCGCGTAGGAGCCGGCGGCCGTCGTGCTCGGCGTGACGGTGACGTGTGCCGACGCCGGCGCGACGGTCAGCGCAAGAGCACCCGCCGCGGCTGCGACGGGCAGGGTGATGTATCGGATGTGCATGGGTTTCCTTGTCTCGAGTCGGTGGGTGCACGCAGGCGCAGCCGGCCGACCGGACTGGGACCCGAGAGTCGAGTCGGTCAGGCGGCTGCTGCCGGCACCGACGGCGGACCGCGCGTCGGCCGGGCGGTGAGGTGGACGCGCTCGAGTAGGGGCGCGACCCACCGCGCCGCGGTGCGCCGGACATCGACGACGACCGGTGCCGGCGTCTCCGACCAGCCCAGCAGCACCTCGACCGCGCGTCGCCGCAGCACCCAGGCCACGGCGGCGACCAGTCCGGCACCGAGGTGCGCGAGCAGCATCGGCCAGCTGAGCCCGAGCAGGTCGGAGCCGGCGCCGTGCGGGTGCGCACCGGTGCCGGAGGTCAGCGTCACGAGCCATGCGTGGAGGAGCACCTGGGCGCCGACGAGGGCGGGCAGCACCACGCGCACCGGCAACCGGCCGCGGAGCACCAGCAGGCCGGCGCCGTACGCCGTCGCGGCGATCGTCAGCAGCCAGCCGGCCGAGGGCAGCGTGCCGCCGGCGGCAGTGTGGGCGATCGCGAGCGCGGCGGTGGTCTCCGCCGCGGTCAGTCCCGCGGACAGGCGCGCCCCGGAGCGGGGCACCCGGCGCAGGATCAGCACCCGACCATGATGCCGGAGCCGTCAGCCGACCGCGGCCTCGGCCTCCGCGATGAGGTCCTTGACGACGTCGACCGCGCGGATCCGGCCACTCGTGACGCCCGACCCGCTCGGGTCGAACTCCAGCGCCGTCGGCAGGCCGATCAGCACACCCTCGTTGTCGATGGCCATGCCGCCGGAGTTCCCCGGAGCGATCCGGGCGTCGGTGTCGTACTCGGAGCGCGGACCGAGGTTCGGGTCGTTGATCACCGTCGAGATCAGGCCGCTGGTCACGGTGATCGAGTCACCGGAGTCCGCGACCGCCGGGAACCCGAGGACGGTCACGTCGTCGCCGGCCCGCAGCGGGTCCGAGTCGCCGATCTGCACCGTCGGCAGCGACAGCTCGCCCTCGAGGTCGGAGCCGTCGGCGTTGGCGTAAATCTGGATCACCGCGGCGTCGAGGAACCCGTCCGCTGCGACGACGCGGGCACGGTACTCCGGCGGGGCGTTGGTGTCGGTCGCGCCGTCGGTCAGGGAGATCAGCAGGAACTCCGGGTTCGCGATCGCCGCCTCGGGTCCGTAGGTCTCGACGATGCCCGGCGACTCGGGCGCCGCGACGTGGGCGTTGGTGAGGATCAGCCCGTCCGAGCGGATGATCGACCCCGAGCCGGCGTACGCGAACTCCTGGCTCGGGTCCGCCAGTGCGTGGCTCTCGGCGATGATCTTCACGGTCGCGGCCTTGGCCGCGTCGAGCTCGGCGTCGGTGAGCTCCTCGGGCGAGGCGGGGCCGGTCGGCGTGGTCGAGGTGGTGGTCTCGGCAGTGGGGCTCGACTCCCGGTCACTCGCCGTCGGGTCGTCATCGTCGTCGCGGCTGAGGACCACCGTCACCGCCGCGATTCCGAGGACCAGCACGAGGACACCGGCCGCGACGCCGCCGATCAGCAGCTTGCGGCCGAGGCGGCGACGCGCGATCCGCTTCTCCTCCTCCACCGCCGACAGGATCGGCACCAGCGTGAGCTCGGGACCGGCGACCGGGTGGCCGAGGCGCAGCTCGGTGCGCTCGTCGAACTTCGTGCTCGTCACCCGGCGACCCTTGAGGAACGTGCCCTCGTTCGACTGGTTCGTGTAGGTCCAGCCGCCCGGCACCGCCGCGACCGTGCCGTGCATCCGGGAGGCGGCGGGGTCGGTCAGCACCACCGTGCAGTCGGGCAGCCGGCCGATGGAGATCTGCGCCGGGTGCCGGAACCGGTGCTCCTTGCCCTCCGCGACCAGCAGCAGGTCGGGCCCCGAGCGCACCGGCGGCGGCGCTCCGGGCGCGGCCGGCGGCGCCGACTGCGCGGCGAGCACCTGGGTCTGGTCGAGGCCGGGCGGGATGACGTGGGCCGGCGCTGGCCCGGTCGGCCGGGCGACCTGGGTGCCCGACGGTCCGGGCACGGTCGGTGGGGGCTGCTGTGACGGCTGCTGCCGGGGCTGCTGCGACTGGGGCGGAGGCGGGGCGAACCGCGAGTCGATCGTCGGTCGCTCCCCCGCTGCGGGCGGCATCGTGGGAGAGTCGAACGACTCCGCGGGGGCCGGGGGCGGAGGCGGAGGCGGAGGCGGAGCGCTGGGCGCCTGCCCCGCGCCGCCGGTGACCTGCTCGGCCGGCGTGATCGTCAGCTCCGAGCCCGTCGCGACCGGCCCGCACCGCACCACCGTGCGCTCGCGGATCGTGTGCTCGGCGACCCGGACGCCGTTGACGTAGGTGCCGAACTGGCTCCCCGCGTCGACCAGCACCCACAGCCCGTCGACCGGCCGGAGCTCGGCGTGCTGCCGGGACACCGACCCGGCCGTCAGGACGATCTCGGCGTCGATCGCCCGTCCGATCCGGATCACGGAGCTTCCCTCGAGGCGGAGGACGCGACCGTCCACCTCGACCACCAACGGAGTCATGAGGCCCACCTACGCCTGGAGGATCGTGGCGTCGGGGTCGGGCTGGCGCACGTGCACCGTGGCGTTGCGGATCTGGATCCGCGCACCGGGGACCAGCTCGATGGTGCGGTCCGGGTCGAGGGAGAAGCTCTGGCCGCCGGGGTAGGCAACCGGCCAGGCGACGTCGGAGGCGTTGTGGAGACCCCACCGCTCGGGGGCCTGCGGGTGCTGGCGCAGGTCGCCCAGCACGACCGGGTGGTCGACGCCCGAGGCGAGGTGGTCGGACCGGATCGCGGCCTGCGGTCCGACCGCGACCGTGCGGCGACCCACCTGGAGGAGGTACGGCGGACTCACGACGGTGCCGTCCTGCCAGCACACCGGGTCGGGCTCGCCGCTGGACCAGAAGTTCGTCGTGCCGCAGGTCGGGCAGGCGAGCAGGCCGTCCCGCAGTCGGTCCATCGCCTTGATCCACTGGCCCTCCGTGACGCGGGCGCCCGGCCGCTCCATGCCGTCGACGAACGCTTGGACGAAGAGGTCCCGGAGGAACTGCGGATAGATCTTCCAGTACTGCTGCACGATCTCGGCCGGCCGGTTGGACCGGTCGGTCGGGTGCATGCAGAACAGCGGGTCGGTGCCGAAGTGGGTCATCAGCCAGTGCGCGTCGCGCACGCCCGCATCGGTGCGGCGACCCTCGAGCGGGTGGCCGAGGAAGAGGGAGTAGAACAGCAGCACCGCCAGCGAGTGCCGATCGGTGTCGGTGTTGGGCAGCGTGCGGTAGGTCGTGTCGCGGACGACCTCCGGCGCCATGAAGTACGGCGTGCCGAGCACCCGCCCGGTGCCGTTGTCGATGCCGACGTTGTCGTTGTCGCAGATCAGCACGTCGCCGGTCGTCGGCTCGAAGAACACGTTGCCGAAGGAGATGTCCCGGTAGCAGAGCCCGCGGGCGTGCAGCCGGAGGAAGCTGTAGCTCAGCTGGCGGCACAGCTCGATGATCGAGGAGAACGAGACGTCGAGCGGGTTGCCGTCGCGATCGGCGTTGAGCAGCAGGTAGCTCAGCTCCAGGAACTTCGGGTCGCGCAGGTGCATGACGTAGCCGAAGCTCGGCTGGCTGTGCACCCGGGCCATGCTCAGCGGCCACAGGAACCGACGGTGCGGCGAGCCGATCTCGACCAGCTGCTGCATCTCCTGGTACTGCTCGGTCGTGGCGCTCTCGGGCTTGTACCACTTCAGCGCGAGGGGCTCGCCGGTGTCGCGTCGTACCTCGAAGACGTAGCCCTGACCGCCCTGGCCGAGGAGAGAGGTCACCCGTGCGCGGCCCAACGGCCCGAGGTCGACCTCGACGCCTTCTGCCAGCACCATCGGTGTCGCCGACCTCCGTGCATCACGTTCCGCTCCGGAACGATTGTGTGTGTGACAATCTATAACCTGTTCAGTGACGGCGGCGTCCAAACCCCGGTAAGCAGGAGATGGCATGAGTGACCGCTTGGGCGGCGCTTTGGCGCGAAAGCCCCTCCACTTCATCTTCGTCCTGGACGTCTCCGGCTCGATGATGCGCGGCGGCCGCATCCAGGCCCTGAACAACGCGATCTCCGAGGTGCTCCCCCACCTCAAGGACGAGGCCCGCGCCAACCCGCACGCCGAGATGCTGATCCGGGTGCTGGCGTTCGCCAACGAGCCGCGCTGGGTCATCGAGGAGCCGACGCCGGTCGACCAGATCCACTGGGAACGGCTCGAGGCCGTGCCGCGCGGTTTCACCGAGCTCGGCAGCGCGCTGCTGACGCTGACCGACGCCCTCTCCGAGCTCGACGACGGCTCGAGCGCCTATCCTCCGGCGATCATCCTGGTCTCCGACGGTCGGCCCACGCAGAGCAGCGGCACCACCTTCGCCGAGGGCCTGCAGTCCCTCCTCAACAACCGGTGGGGTGCGACCGCCGTCCGGCTCGCGCTGGGCGTCGGCCGCGACGCCGACATGCACTCGCTGCGCCGGTTCATCGGTGACGAGGACGTCCCGCTGCTGCGCGCCGACAACCCCGAGCAGCTGGTCGAGTACATCGTCTGGGCCTCCAAGGCTGCCAGCAAGGTCGCGTCGCGGCCGGTCGTCGGTGGCGGCGGCCTGTCGGCGGTGCCGCCGAGCCCGATCGGTGACCCGATCTGGAGCACGCTCGGGTGACACTCGGCACGCAGTGGACGGTCCTGTCCGCTTCTCGGATCGGATCGGTGCACGTCCGCGACGACCTCCCCCTGCAGGACGCCGTCCTGACCTGGACCGACGGCCGCCAGGCGGTCGCCGCCGTCGCCGACGGCCACGGCCACCGGGCCCACTTCCGCAGCGACATCGGCTCCGCGCTCGCTGCCGTCAGCGCGGTCGAGGAGATGCGCCGGGTGATCGGCGACCTGACCGACCCCGAGAGCGCGGGTGACGTCGTGACCGCCGCTGCCGCTGCGATCGTCGAGAGCTGGGAGACCAAGGTCCGCCACCACGTCGCGGCCAACCCGTTCGACCTGGGCGACCCGCGCCAGGCGGCAGCCTCCGACGACCCGCTCCGGCCCTACGGCACCACGCTCCTCGCCGCCGCCGTCTCCGGCGACCTGATGATCGTTCTCCAGATCGGCGACGGCGACGCCGTGATCGTCAGCGACCAGGGCGAGGCCTCCCGCGCCCTCCCCGACGACCCGCAGCTCGACGGCCTGCACACCAGCTCGCTCTGCGAGCCCGAGCCGCTGCGGTCGCTCCGCACCGCGGTCATCGACACCCGCGTCGAGGACATCGCCCTCGCCTTCTTCTGCACCGATGGCTTCGGCACCTCCCGCGTCGACGCGGGCGGCTGGTGGCGCCAGACCGGGGAGCAGCTCGTCGACTTCGGCCGCACCCGTGGCCTCGACTGGGTCCGCGACCAGCTCCCCTCCTGGCTCGACGAACCCGCCCAGATCGGCGGCGACGACACCTCCATGGCGATCATCGCCCGCGCCGACCTCGGCGCCGCTGCCGGGGAGCGCCCGGTCGACCCCGAGCGCACCTTTCTCCCCGAGCTCGCCGATACCCTCGACCGCCCCTGACCGTCCGCGCGCCCGAGGGTGATCGTGGGCATGGGCGCGCGTCTCGATACGCCCTCGCCTGGCGGCTCGGGCTGCTCGACGACCGAGCTCAGAAGATCAGGTTGTACAGCTTCAACGGGTCGCCCTGACCCTTGTCGTACATCTGCAGGTAGCAGCGGCAGTCGAGGTCGTCGATGTAGAGGACGCCGTAGTCGTCGGTGTCCTGCTCCTCGATGTAGCCGTAGATCTTGCCCTGCTCCGGCTCGTCGGAGTCCTGCTGACCGTTGCTGTTGGCGTCGGTGTACCAGTAGTCGACGACGAGGTCGCCGTCCTGCTTGGCCAAGGTCTTGGCGTTGCTGCGGTAGCGGCGCAGGTCGCCGACTTTGTTGAACTTGCCGACCCAGGTGCGGCGGCCGGAGCGCCGGCACTCGCTCTCCTCGGCCTCGCCGTCGGTCTCGGTCGGGATCCGGGTGCAGTTGATGACGGTGAAGGTGCTGGCGAAGTCCTGCACCGCGACGTCGGTGAGGCCGTCGGGCGGGGTGACCGTCGCCGCCACCGCGTCGAAGGCGGGGTCGAGCTGGTCGGCCTTGACGCCCGTGTTGCCGGTCAGCTCGGCGGACTGGATGCCGGCCTGGCTGTCCCAGTAGATGATCGGCGGGTCGGTGCTCTCCGCGTTCGCCGTCGTCGGGTCGAAGCGGTAGTAGGCGCCCGAGTCGACGTCGGAGACGATCGTCCCCTCCTTGTCGTTCAGGCGGCGCTTCCGAGCGGCGGTCAGCTCGTCACCGGAGGCGTACGTCGTCAGCACCAGCGTTCCCTGCGGGAACGTGCACTGGATCTTCTCGGCCTGGCCCGACTGGAGCCCGGCGGCCTCGCAGCCGTCCATGCCGGAGGTCACCCGCGACCCCAGGCTCTGGTAGCGCTCGTTGAGCGCCTCGAACGACACGTCGGGGCCCTCGGGGGTGGTCGGCGAGGTCGGTCCGTCGCTCGACGCCTCCGGGTCGTCCGGCTTCTTGTCGTCGTCGGCGAGGAACACCACGGGGATCAGCACGGCGATGACGGCGAGCACCACGAGCCCGCCGACGAGCGCGAGCACGAGCGGGAGCCGGCTCTTCTTCGGCGGGGTCGCGGCGTGGCCGTAGCCGCCGTACGACGGAGGCGGAGCGCCGTACGACGCCGCGGGCGCCGGCACCGGAGCGGCCGGGCCGGGCGCGGGCGCGGCCGGGTTCGGCCCCGAGCTGGGCCAGACCGGAGCGGTCGGCGGCGGCGTGGTGGCGCCCGGGGGCGGCGGCGAGCCGACCGGCGAGCCGGTGGGCGGCGGGACGCCGGGGCCGGGGGCCGGCGCGGGGGCGCTGCCGGGAGCGGCGGGAGGAAGCACGGTCGGCGGTCCGACCGGCGGCGGGGTCGGCGCCGAGGAGTGTTGGGTGCGGTAGCTGCGCACCTGCGCGTCCGAGACCTTGCCGGTCGCGTAGCCGAGGACGGCGAGGGCCCACATCGCGCCACCGACGTCGGCGCTGCCGCGGTCCCGCGCGAGCCGGCTGCCTGCCTCGGAGACCGCTCGGTCGGCGTCGGCACCGCTGTCGAGCATGGTCATCATGGCCTGGAACGCACCGAGCCGGACCGCGTCGACCAGGAGGTTGATGTCCCCGGTCGTCGCGCTGTCCTCGTCGAGGTAGTCGTCGAGCGCCCCGCGGAAGCTGTCGGCGTCGTTGAAGAGCTCCCGACCCTGGCTCTTGCCCAGGGCGTACAGGCTCTCGTGCAGTTCCATGGATCTCCCCAAAAGAATGGACTTCGTCGCCGGTCGCTCGGCCCGAGAATCCTAGGCGTCCTGCGTCCCCCTTCGCGGCAGGACCCGACGAATCGTTCCCCCTGGATCGGAGGGTCAGACCCCGGCGCCCAACCCGGCGGCGATGGCGGAGGCGCGCTCGGCCACCTCGGCCGCGGTCCGCGGCCGGCCGGTGACGTCGGAGGCGAGGCAGGCACCGATCAGCTCGGCGGCCGCCGGCGGCAGGTCGGCCGCGAGCGTCGGCTGCGAGGCCAGGATCGAGCGGACGAGCAGCAGCGGCTCGGTGCTGCGCAGGTCGCCGTAGACCCCCCGCCCGGTGAGGGCGAAGTGGAGGCAGGCGCCGAGCGACCAGATGTCGCTCGCCCGCGACGCGGCAGAACCCAGCATGATCGAGGGGTCGGTGAACTCGAGGCCGATCTGGCCGAGCCCGGTCATCACCATGCCCGGCGACAGCAGCTGCGACAGGCCGAGGTCGGAGAGCCGGCCGCCGTCCTCGGCGATGAGGATGTTGTCGGGCTTGATGTCGCGGTGGGCGATGCCTCGCTCGTGCAGGGCATGGGCCGCCAGGGCGGCGTCGCGGACGGCCGCGACCGCCCGCCCGGGGTCGAGCGCGACGTTGGGCTTCGCCAGCGAGCCGAGGGGCAGGTACTCCATCGCGTAGTAGAACGCCCCGCCGTGCCGACCGGCGTCGTAGACCGCGACCAGCCGGTCGGAGTCGGCCACGCTGAAGTGCTTCAGCTCGCGGGTCGCGCGCCGGAACGCGTCGTCCGAGGTGGGGCCGGCGATGACCTTGACGACGACCTGCTCGGCGGCGATGCCCAGACGAGCGGGCGCGTTCGCCAGGTAGTTGGTGCCGTAGTTCGACTCGCCCAGCGCCCGGATGAACTCATAGTCCGCGATGCCTTGCACGCGCTCCTCCTGGGTCTCGTTCCCAACAACGCCACCCTCTCGCACGCGCGGGAAGCGGTGTCGCACGTTGTCGCTCACAGCATGGCACGTGCCACGAGGAGCGCCAGTCAAAACCGGCACCAGCACGGGCGATTCATCCTCGCGAACGGTTTTCCGCCAGATGCTTCCCCCCTCAAGGATTCGGAAGCAGAGTGACGGGTAGCCGGTGTAGCGTTCCGGACGCACCGACACGGAACCTCCCAACGACGAAGGAGGCGCGTTGATCGAGCCCACTGCAGCATCGGTGGTACCGACCACAGACCCCAGCACGTACCTGCCTGCCCAGCCGATGCCCGCCGGTGACCTCACCGACGAGATGCTCCAGACGGACTTCTGGACCGACGAGCTCGTGGCCGCTGCCGGCATCCCGATCGTGGATGTCCCCTTCGTGACCGTCGGTTCCGGGATCGGCAGCTTCGTGACGGTCGACTACCTGCGGATCGCCGGCGTCCCGACGTCGCAGATGCGTGTGCTCGGAACGCTCGACCACCCCTGGCAGACGTATGAGTACCTCACCCGCGTCTCGCAGATCCCCCGCGGCGAGCGGCTCCGCTCCGACTCCGCCTCGCGTCCCGACAACATCTGGGGCTTCCCGTCGTACGGCTTCGCCGAGGCGATGCGGACCTTCAACCTCAAGCTCCTCTGGGGCCTCTTCAGCGAGCCGATCTTCTCCGACTACTACACGCCGAAGGCCGGCCAGGCCTTCGAGACGATGGAGCGCGAGAAGAACCGCATCGACTACGACCAGATGCTCGTCAAGGGCCTGGTCCGCATCGTGCGCCGGCGGTACGGCGGCGGCTACTTCACGATCCTGACCCCACCCGAGGGGGCGTCGGCCACCAAGCGGGTCGCCTTCCGCTCGCAGTACGTCCACCTCGCCGTCGGCTACCCCGGCCTGAAGTTCCTGCCCGAGCTCCAGCGCTACCGCACCGAGCACAACGACTACCGACACATCGTCAACGCCTACGAGTCGCACGAGCACGTCTACGAGCGGCTCATGCAGCAGCCCAGCACCGTCATGGTGCGCGGTGGCGGCATCGTGGCCTCGCGGGTGCTCCAGCGGCTGATGGACGACCGGCTCCTCCACGGCGCGCAGACCAACATCGTGCACCTGTTCCGGACCTACTACCACGGCACCAACGACGGCTACGGCAACGAGGAGGACCCGCGGCCGGGCGGCGGCAAGACCCGCATCTTCATGCGACGCCGCGGCGAGAACGGCTGGGCCTACCAGGGCTTCAACTACCCGAAGTCGGTGTGGGGCGGCCAGCTCAAGAAGCAGGTCCGCGGGCTCGAGGGCGAGCAGCGGGCCGAGATCTACAAGCGGATGGGCGGCACCAACACGCCGTGGCGCAAGCTCTGGCAGAAGCAGATGAACCAGGGCCGGCGCGAGGGCTGGTACCAAGTGCTCGTCGGCACCGTCGACGACATGCAGCCCAACGGCGAGCGCATCGTCAACCACGTGCGGACGGCGCAGGGGACCGTCCCGGTCGAGGTCGACTTCGTCATCGACTGCACCGGCCTCGAGGCCGACATCGCCGAGCACCGGCTGCTCAAGGACCTGCTCGAGCACGGCGGCGCGAGCCGCAACCCGACCGGCCGGCTCAACGTCGACCGCAACTTCGAGCTGATCGGGACCCGCAACGGCAACGGCGCCATGTATGCGTCGGGCGCCACCACGCTGGGCGGCTACTTCCCCGGCGTCGACACGTTCCTCGGGCTGCAGGTCGCGGCGCAGGAGATCTACCAGGACCTGGCGAAGCGGAAGTTCTGCAAGCGGATCGGGCCGGTCCGCTCGACGATCCAGTGGTGGAAGTGGCTGTTCGGGAGCAAGCCGTGACCCGGCCCCAGCCCTCCGTCACTGTGACCGCCCTCCCGACCCGAGGAGCCTGCTGATGTTGCCCACCCTGAACGGGCGGATACAGACCCGGATCTTCATGCTCGTCGTCTTCGGCAGCATCATCACGTTCCTCATCACGCCGCTGCTGCCCGACGGCCTGCCGGGCGTGCCCGGGTTCGACGGGACCTACTACCGGATCACCTTCATCATCCTGGCGACCGTGCTGGTGCTCGGGATCCTCTGGGAGCTGCTCTACCACCTGATCCAGCAGTTCCGGTGGGAGAAGGACTGGCCGACGATGTTCGGCCTCATCACCGCGATCAACGAGGGTGCGTTGGTCTGGATCCTGCTGGAGCTGGGCCTGGTTCCCGGGCTGCCGGTCGGCGTCGACGAGGGCGACCTCCCGTCGTTCTTCTTCTGGGCGTTCTTCATCGACTTCTCGGTGATCTGGCTGTTCATCTGGATTTGGACCAACGGACCCATGCGCGTGCCGTTCATCCGGTGGCGCTTCTTCGGCGGAAGGATCATCTGACGTGAAGCAGTCAGCGGAGGACTGGGCCCGCGCCACCGTCGTCCCCGGGCCCGGCGAGGGCACCCTCGCCCGGATCGGACCGGTCGTGCTGCTGGTCGGCTCCACCGACCCCGAGGTCGTGCGGCCGTACGTCGACCACGCGCAGATGGTGGCGGCCAACGGCGGCCAGGGCCGTCAGCTCGTGCGCGGCTACGCGTTGATGCTGTCGACCTCGGTCGACCAGTCGCCGGGCTTCGCGGCGCTGGCCCCGCACTCCACCGGGCTCGCCGTCTTCGTCGACGGTGACGTCGTGGTGACGGTCGGTGACGAGCAGATCTCCGGCGCCGACTCCCTCGCCTGGGTCGAGCGCCTCATCCCCTGGCCGGTCGACACCGTGAGCGTGACCCTGCCGGGCGCCACGGCGGCCGACGCCGGCGCCGGCTTCCGCCTCGACGGCGGCGTCATCCGGGCCGGCGCGTTCGCCGTACCAGCAGGTCCGCCGAGCGGCGCGTCGATGGCGATGGCGGCCAGCACGACGGACGTGCCTGCCGCCCAGGCCGCTCCCGAGCCGGTCGCTGCCGAGCCCGGCGTGTGGCCCGAGACCCCGGAGCCGACCGCTCCGCAGGAGGTCGTCGCTCCCCCGGCACCCCCGGCTGCACCTGCTGCCCCACCTCCGCCCGCCTTCCCCACGCCGGCGGCACCGCCGGCGCCCGAGCCCGTCCTGGCGGACGACCACGCCGGCCACGACCACCCGCACCCGGCAGCTCCCCCGGTGGGCCGGCCGCTGCCGCCGGCGCAGCCCGACGAGCAGATCGGGTTCCAGTCGGTGCTCATCGGCGACCTCGAGGACGACGACTTCGAGCCACTGCCGATCGTCGACGACGCGAGCGTCATCGAGCCGGCCGGTCCGGCGAAGGAGGAGGTGCGCGGCGTCTACTGCAAGAACCGTCACTTCAACGACCCGCGCCAGCTGTTCTGCGCGGTCTGCGGCATCAACATGGTGCAGCAGACGCCGGTGCTGGTGAACGGCGTCCGGCCTCCGCTGGGGGTCGTCGTGCTCGACGACGGCTCGGTCTTCCAGCTCGACACGCCCTACCTGCTCGGCCGCGACCCGAGCGCCGACGAGCGGGTCGTCAGCGGCGACTACCGCGGCCTGCCGATCATCGACCAGTCCAACCAGGTGTCGCGCGTCCACGCGCGCCTCGAGCTGCGAGGCTGGGACGTGGTGCTGGTCGACAACAACTCCACCAACGGCACCTACGTCCATGTGCCGAAGACGCCGGACTGGCAGCGGCTGCCACCGGGCGCGGAGCACATCGTCGTCCAGGGCACCCGGATCCGGATCGGCCACCGCACCCTGGCGTACAACACCCACGCCGGCGGCGCCTGACTTTCCGGTCGTCGAGTAGCCGTCGCGAGGAACGAGCGACCTTCCGGTCGTCGATACCTTCCGGTCGTCGAGTAGCCGTCGCGAGGAACGAGCGACCTTCCGGTCGTCGAGTAGCCGTCGCGAGGAACGAGCGACGGCGTATCGAGACGCCGTGACGTACCCGCGGCCGCTACTCCGCCGTCACTCCGGCCGTCTCACCGAGCGGCACCGCCGCAAAGTCGACGGGTACGGCGTCCGGCTCGCTCCGGGCGCCGATGGTGGCCTGGGGCGTGGCGCCGTGGGCGGCGACGTCGATGACGGCCGCCGACAGGCCGGAGTCGGGATCGGGCTTGCTCGGTTCGGTGACCCGCACCCCGCGCTCCTCGAGCGCGGTGCGGATCGTGGTGAGCCGGCGCCCGCCCTCGGTCGGCAGCTGGAGGGCCACGCCGCGGGCGAGAGCGAGCCGGGCACCGAGGACGACGGCCGCGTCGCCGTCGGTGTCGGCGCTCCAGGCGACCGAGACCGGTGCGCCCTCGGGGAAGGCCTCGGTGCCGTCGGCGATGACGGCCGACGGGCAGTCGACCACCGCGAGGACCGCCTCGATCGACGGGTCGTCGGACCAGACGACGAGGCCCTGCGGGGCGAGCACCTGCACCAGCTCGACCAGGTCCTGCTCGACATCCGCGCTCGGGTGCGCGATGACCCGGACCGGCACGCCGAGCTCCTCGCCGCGCTTGATCAGCACCTGCTGGCTCTCCATGGCCGCGGCCATCTCGGCGAGCTCGCCGGACAGGCCGCTGCCGAGGTCGAGCAGCCGGCCCTGCGGCTGGAGGTCGGCGACGACGATCTCGGCAGGACGGGCGCCCGCGAGCATCGCGACCGCGACCTCCAGCGGGACCTTGTTGTCGGCGACGGGCCGGCTGAGCACCAGCACCCGGTCCACCGCCTCCTCACCGAGCGCGGCGCGCTCCGCCTCGGCGATGTCGCGGGCGACGCGGCGCTGCGGGTAGGTGAAGCCGAGCAGCGGACCGGTCATGACCGTCGTGACGAGGGCCATGATGACCATCATCGTGAACAGCTCGGGACTGAGCAGGCCCTTCTCGAGGCCGACGTTGAGGATGATCAGCTCGGTCAGGCCGCGGGTGTTCATGAGGAGGCCGAGGGAGCTGGCCTGCCAGTGCGGGACCTTCTGCAGCCGGGCGCCGACGTAGGCGCCGACGTACTTGCCGATGATCGCGACCGCGAGGATCGCGAGGAGCGGGAGGACGTGCTCTGACCCGAGGCCCTGGATGTTCACCTTCAGCCCGGAGAGCAGGAAGAAGACGGGCAGCAGGAGCAGCACCGAGATCTGCTCGAGGCGCACCAGGATCTCGTGGCGCAGGGCGGCGGCGTTCTCGTGCGGGATGATCGCGCCGAAGAGGAACGCGCCGAAGATGTAGTGGATGCCGATGACCTCGGTGGTCGCGGAGAACAGCAGCATCCCGACGAGGACCACCGAGAGGATCGTGGGCGTCAGCTCCCCCGCCTTCTTGTACGCGCCTGTGAGCCAGGTGAGTGCCGGCCGGATCACGAACAGGGCCACCAGCACGAAGGGGACGGCGAGGTAGATGCCCCACGAGGGCAGGTGCCCGTGGCCGCCGTCGATGCCCGAGGCCGCCAGCACCACCGCGAGGAGGGTCCACGCGATGATGTCATCGGTCGCGGCGCACGCCAGCGCGAGGCCGCCGGTCTCGGTGCGGTGCATGCGGCGGTCGGTGAGGATCCGGGCGAGCACGGGGAACGCCGTGATCGACATCGCGGCTCCCATGAACAGCGCGAACGGCCAGAAGTCGACGCCGTCCGGTTTCAGCCCGGCCGTCGCCTCGGTCTCGACGAAGAGCTTGGCCAGTCCGATGCCGAGGGTGAACGGCAGCACGATCGAGGACACCGATACCGAGCCGGCGACCTTGCCCCGCCCCTTCACGAGCGAGACGTCGAGCTCGAGACCGACCACGAACATGAAGAGCACCAGGCCCATCCGGGCGAGGATGTCGAGGAACCCTCGCTGGTCGACCGGAAAGATGTCGCCGCTCAGCTCCACGCCCAGCAGGCTCGGGCCGAGCAGCACGCCGGCGGCGATCTCGCCGACGACCGGCGGCACTCCGATCTTCGACACCAGCACGCCGGCGGCCTTCGCCACCACGATGATGAGCGCGAGCAGCGCCAGGATCACCGAGAAGTCGACCACCGGCCCAGGAACTGCGGCGGCCAGCGGGATGACGTGGGACATGAAGCCTCCTGGAGAGTGTCGAACCCGAGCAGCCTAGGCCCAGCGGCAGTCAGCCTGCGGGTCGAACGGATGAAATCCGTCGTGGGGATGAGCGCTCGCCCCTAGGCGGTGTCCCAGCGGAACAGGCGCGCCGCGAGCAGCGTCACGACCACCGCGAACGCGGCCAGGATCGTGAGCGGCACCAGGGCGGCCGAGGGACCCTGACCGCGCACGAGGACGTCGAGCATGCCCTCGTTGAGGTGCTTGAGCGGGAGCACGTCGCTCACCCGCTGCAACCACGGCGGGGTCGCGTCGAGCGGGAAGAACGAGCCGCTGAGGAACGCCATTGGCAGCACGAAGAAGTTGGCCATGTTGACCGCACCCTCGGTCGACTTCGCGATCGCACCGGCCAGCAGCCCGATCGCCATGAAGCAGAGAGTGCCGACCACGACCAGCGGGATCGACATCCACCACGACCCGGTCAGCTTCAACCCCAGCGTCGCGGCACCGAGGCCGAGGAAGATCGCAGTCTGCCCGAGCGCGATCGCGATCGTGACGGCGACGCGGGCGCCGACGACGGTGCCGGTCGAGACCGGCGCCAGCTGGAGTCGGCGCAGCAGCTTGGTCTGCCGCCAGCCCTGCAGGGTGGCGGCCGCACCGAGCGCGGCGCTCGTCGCGATCGCCCAGCCGAGCAGGCCGGGGGTGAAGAACTGGATAGTGGTCAGCGACTCGTCCTCGACGCGTTCCGCCGCGAAGCCGAAGCGGGCCGGCTGGCCGGAGGCCGCGATGTTGGCGCCGTCGACGTACGCCTTCAGCGTGCTCTGCGTGATGGCCGCCTTGACCTGCTCGGTCTGCGTGTAGTGGGCGACCAGCGTGTCGCCCTTCTGCTCGACCACCACGTCGGCGTCGCCGTCGCGCACCTCGGCGAGCGCGGCGTCGAGGTCGTCGGACTCCTCGACCTCGAACGTGGTCTCGAACGCCTCCCGCGCGTCGGCGGGCAGGTCCTCGAGCAGCGGCACGTCCCCGACGGTGATCATGTCGATCTCGGACTGGTCCTGGTTGGACAGCAGTGCGCCGAACAGCACGAGGAACATGAGCGGGAAGACCACGGCGAAGAACAGCGCGGCGCGGTCCCGGACGAAGCCCCGCAGGATCGCGATCGAGAGCGCCCCGAACGGCGTGTGGGCGAAGGCCCTCATGCGCGGTACTCCCGGCCGGTCAGCGCGAGGAACACGTCCTCGAGGTTGCCCCCGCCGGCGTGCGCCGCGACGAGCGCTGCCGGGGTGTCGTGCTGGAGCAGGCGGCCGTGGTCGACGATCGCCACCCGGTCGCAGAGGGTTTCGGCCTCGTCCATGTGGTGCGTGGTGAGCACGACGGTGCGGCCGCTGTCGTTGATGTCGGCGAGCAGGTCCCAGAGGTTGCGGCGCGCCTGCGGGTCCAGGGCTGCCGTCGGCTCGTCGAGGAAGACCAGCTCGGGGTCGTGGACCAGGGCGCAGGCGATGGACAGTCGTTGTGCCTGGCCGCCGGAAAGGTCCTCGACCCGGGTGTCAGCCTTCGCGACCAGGCCGACGCGCTCGAGCCACTCGTCGGCTGCGCTGCCCGGCGCCCGGTAGAGCGCCGCGAAGGTGTGGATCTGCTCGCGCGCGGTGAGCCGCTCGAAGAATGCCGAGGCCTGGAGCTGCACCCCGATCCGGGGCTGGAGCGCACGATTGCGTGGCCACGCCGGCTCCCCCAGCACCGAGACCTCCCCGGCGTCGGGCTTCCGCAGCCCTTCGAGCATCTCGAGGAGGGTGGTCTTGCCGGCTCCGTTCGGCCCGAGGACCCCGACGAACTCGCCGGCGGCGACGGTCAGGTCGAGCGCGTCGACCGCGGTCAGGTCGCCGTACCGCTTGGTCAGACCCTTCGCTGCGATCGCAGTCACGTCAGCCGAGCCTAGGGACCGGGTCAAGTGCTCGCGCTAGGCCAGCGAGTCGAGCCAGGCGTTGTGGAGGTCGGAGAACCGGCCGTCCCCGGCTGCTACCAGGTCCGCGGGCGCTCCGTCCTCGACGATCCGGCCGTGCTCCATCACGATCACCCGGTCGGCGATCTCGACGGTCGAGAGCCGGTGGGCGATGATCACGGCCGTGCGACCGGCGAGCACCGTCCGCAGCGCACGTTGCACCAGCCGCTCCGACGGTACGTCGAGGGACGAAGTGGCCTCGTCGAGGATGAGGACCGCGGGATCGGCGAGGAACGCGCGGGCGAACGCCACCAGCTGGCGCTGGCCCGCGCTGAGCCGGCCGCCCTGGTTGGCGACGTGCGTCTCGTAGCCGTCGGGGAGCGCGGAGATGAAGTCGTGGGCGCCGAGCGCCTTCGTCGCCGCCTCGACCTGCTCCATCGTCGCGTCGGGCCGGCCGAACCGGATGTTGTCGGCGATGGTCCCGGAGAAGAGGTAGTTCTCCTGGGTGACCATCACGACCGCCCGGCGCAGCACGTCGGAGCTGAGGTCGCGCAGGTCGACGCCGTCGAGGAGCACCCGGCCGCCGGTGGGGTCGTAGAACCGCGTCGCGAGCTTGGCGACCGTCGTCTTGCCGGCACCGGTGGTGCCGACGACCGCGAGGGTCTGCCCGGCGGGCACCCGCAGGTCGAGGTCGTGCAGCACCTTGCGGTCGTCGACGTAGGCGAAGTCGACCGACGCGAAGTGCAGGTCCCCCCGGGCCGCGGGCAACGCCTCGGGCCGGTCGGGCTCGGGCACCCCGGGCTGCTCGCGCAGCACACCCGCCAGCTTGTCGAGCGCGGCCGAGGCCGACTGGAAGGTGTTGTAGAACTGGCTGATCTCCATCATCGGCTCGAAGAACTGCCGCAGGTAGAGCAGGAACGCCGCGAGCACGCCGACGGTGACCTCGCCGTGATAGGCGAGGTAGCCGCCGTAGACGAGCACGACGGCGATCGTGACGTTGCCGATGAGGCGGATGCCGGGCATGAACCAGGCGACCAGCCGGAAGGCGACCAGGTTGGCGCTGCGGTACTGGTCGTTGACGTCGTCGAAGATCTCCTGGTTGCGGGGCTCGCGGCGGAACGCCTGGACCGCGCGGATGCCGCCCATCGACTCGACGAAGTGGACGATGACGAGCGCGACCTTCTCGCGGGTCACCCGGTAGCTTTTCGCCGACGACTTCCGGAACCAGTTGGTGATCCAGTAGAGGAACGGGCCGCAGGCCAGCGCGACCAGGCCGAGCTCGAAGTCGAGGAAGAGCAGCAGCCCGGCGGTGCCGACCAGGGTCAGGGCGGCGGTCACCAGCCCGTCGAAGCCGGTCTCGAGCATCTCGTAGATCGCATCGACGTCGGAGGTCTGGCGCGAGATCACCCGACCGGACGTGTACTCGTCGTGGAAGGCCGGGCTCAGCGCCTGGAAGTGGCGGAACACGCGGCGGCGCACCTCGAAGAGCACGTCCTGGCCGACCTTGCCCGAGCGGACGAGGAACAGGTTGCGGGCGACGGCCTGGGTGAGCGTCGCGAGCAGCACGATCCCGACGATCACGAACAGCGGCTCAAGGTCGTTGTCGGCGCGGATCGGCGGGATGCCGGTGTCGATGCCCTCCTTGACCAGGTAAGGGATCGAGAGCCGCGCGGCGTTCTCGACGAGGACGATGGCGACCAGGCCCCAGATCGCCCACTTGTAGGGGCGCAGGAGCTCCCGGAGCAGCTGGCCGGAGCCGCCGGTGAACCTGCGCTCGATGCGCTCGAGCGCGGCCTCGTCCTCGTCGGCCTGGGCGATCCCGCGCCATTCCGACGCGGTCACAGCGACGCCTCCTCGAGCGACGGGTCGGCGGCGAGCAGCTCGCGGTACGCCGGCACGGTGGCCAGCAGCTCGCGGTGCTCGCCGACGTGGGTGATCGTGCCGTCCTGGAGCAGGGCGACCCGGTCGGCGAGCAGCACGGTCGAGGCGCGGTGGGCGACGATCAGACCGGTGGTGTCGACCAGCACCCGGCGCAGCGCCTCCTCGACGAGTGCCTCGGTGTGCACGTCGAGCGCGGAGAGGGTGTCGTCGAGGACGAGGACGGCCGGGCGCGAGAGGACCGCCCGCGCCAGGGCGAGCCGCTGCCGCTGGCCGCCGGAGAGCGCCATCCCCTGCTCGCCGATGCGGGTGTCGAGCCCCCACGGCAGGTCACGTGCGAACCCGGCCTGCGCGACGTCGAGGGCCTCGTCGACCTCCGCGTCGGTCGCGTCGGCGCGACCGAGGGTGAGGTTCTCGCGGGCACTCATCGAGAACAGCGTCGGGTCCTCGAACGCGGTCGCCACCAGCTGGCGCAGGTGGACGAGGTCGAGCTCGCGCACGTCGACACCGTCGATGCTCACTGCTCCCCCGGTCACGTCGAAGAGCCGCGGCACGAGCGCGGTCAGGCTGGTCTTGCCCGAGCCGGTCGCCCCGACCACGGCCACGGTCTCACCGGGCCTGATGTCGAGGTTCACGTCGCGCAGCACCGGTTCGTCCGGCGCGTCGGGGAACGCGAAGTCGACGTGCTCGAAGCGCAGGTGCCCGCGCGGCCGGTCGATGGTGCGCGTGCCGCCGACGATCGCGGACTCGGTGTCGAAGATCTCCAGGATCCGGGCCGCGGACGTCATGGCCTCCTGGGCCATCGCCAGGATGACGCCGAGCGAGGAGACCGGCCACACGAGCGACAGCATCAGGGTGATGAACGCGACCAGCTCACCAGGGGTGAGGGCGCCGCGCCCCACGCCGATCGCGCCGAGCAGCAGCACCAGGACCACCGCGCAGTTGGGGATCACCTCGAGGAAGGTCCAGAAGCGCGCCGACAGCCGGACCTTCTCCATCGAGGTGGCGTGCAGCTGGCGGGCCGCGGTCTCGTACTGCTCGCTGATGTAGCGGCTGCGGCCGAAGGACTTGATCACGCGGATCGCGACCGCGGCCTCCTCGGCCCGGGTCGCCAGGTCTCCCTGCTCGTCCTGCACCCGCCGCGAGACGACGACGTACTCCTTCTCGAAACGCATCGAGAGCCAGATGATCGGCGCGGCCGTGAAGGCGACGACCAGGCCGAGCGGCCAGTACATCGCGAGCAGCACGACGGTCACGGCGGTGACCTGGAGGATGTTGATGAGCAGGAACAGCATCCCGAACCCGAAGAACCGCCGGATCGACGACAGGTCGGTGGTGGCCCGGGAGAGCAGCTGGCCGGACTGCCACCGGTTGTGGAAGCTCATCGGGAGCGCCTGCAGGTGGGCGTAGAGGTCGCGCCGCATCTCGGTCTCGACGCCGAGGACGGCGTTGGACTGGATCCAGCGCCGCAACCAGGTCAGGAACGCCTCCAGCACGCCGAGCGCCAGCACGAGCAGACCGAGCGGCAGGACCGGGTCGATCTCGCCGTCGGTGACAGGTCCGTCGATGAGGGCCCGGATGACCAGGGGGATCGCGATGGCGACGCCGATGCCGGCGAGCGCGGTGGTCAGCATGACCACCAGCGCGCCGCGGTGGGGTCGCAGGTAGGAGCGGAGTCGCCACAAGGAGTGGACGCCCGCGGGTGGCGGGTTGTCCGGGTCCGGTCCGAGCGGGTCGCGCTCCGGCCGACCCGTGTGCGGGGGCGTGGGAGTCGTCATCGGTGACCACGACTCTAGGTCGTGACGCCGACGAAGCACGAATGCTTATCCGGCCGTCCGCGCCGGCCTCTCCCCGAACAGCGAGCGACCCACCCGCACCATCGTCGCTCCCTCCTCGACCGCGACCTCGAAGTCGTCGGTGGTGCCGATCGACAGGCCCGGCACGCCCAGCCGCTCCCCCACCTCGCGGAGCGCCGCGAAGTGCTCTCGGCTGTCCTCGGGACACTCCGGGGCGGGCGGCATCGCCATCAGCCCGGCGACCCGCAACGACGGATGCTTCGCGACAGCGGAGAGCAGGTCCGGGACCTCGGCCGGCCCGACCCCGGACTTCGTCTCCTCCCCGGCGACGTTGACCTGCACCAGCACGTGGAGCGGGTCGGCGGGGTCGCGGCGGCTGCCGAGGGCGTCGGCGAGCGCCACCGAGTCGAGCGCGTGGAAGTACGACGCCACCCGCACGACCATGTTGACCTTGTTGCGCTGGAGCGGACCGATCTGGTGCCAGCGGACGCCCGTGCCGGCGAGGTCGGACAGCGACTCGACCCGGTCGCGCATGGCCTGGGCGTAGTTCTCGCCGAGGTCGAGCACCCCCACCTCGATGGCGGCCCGGACCCGGTCCTCGGGCTGGAACTTCGACACCCCGACGAGGGTGACGTCGGCAGGGTTCCGGTCGGCGCGGGCGCAGGCCGCCTCGATCCGCTCCCGGACCCGGGCGACCCCGCGTCGTACCTCCTCGTGGACGTCGGTCCCGCTCGCGCTCACGCCAGCAGACCCCGGACCACGCGCAGCGCGACCGACACCCGGGCGAGGTCGGTGTCCTCGTCGGCGCAGATCGCGCCGAGCGTGTCGACCGCGCGCGCGGCGACTCCGCCGGTGGACTCCTCCCACTCAGACACCCGTCGCGCCGCCTCCTCCCGGAGCTCCTCGGGCGCGCCGCGGAAGACCACCTCGTCGTCGGCCGTCGTGCTCGCGAGCACCTCCGCGGTGAGCTGGGCGTGCACCGAGTGGAGGTCGTCCCGGAGCGCGGCCCGGGCCATCGTCTGCCACTGGTCGGCACGCGGCAGCCCGACGATCCGCTGCTGGAGCACCGAGATGCCGAGCCGCTCACCGAGCGCGAAGTGGACCCGCGCGACGTCGCGGGGCTCGAGCCCGTCGCGAGTGGCGATCTCGACCACGTTGAGCAGCGCGTACGCGACGTCGTACGACGCCACCCGGGCAGCCAGGTCCTCCGGCACTCCCTGACCCTCGAGTGCCGTGCGGCGCTCGTGGTAGGCCGCGAGCTCGCGGCCGACCAGCAGGTCGGGCAGCTCGAGCATCGTCGCCTGCACCGGCTCCGCGAACAGGTCGACGGTCGCCTGGCTGTCGAGCGGAGGACGACGGTTGGTCACCAGCCACCGCGAGGCGCGCTCGACGAGGGTGCGCATGTCGACCCGCATCCGGGTCTGCACCGCCGCGTCGATCTTGTTGTCGTAGGTCGCCAGCTCCTGACGCAGCGGCAGGGACGCGAAGATCTCGCGGGCCACGAAGTTCGCCCGGGTGAGCTCGGCGGCCGAGGCTCCCGTCTCCCCCGCCAGCCGCGGCCAGTACGTCATGCCGGCGCCGTTGACCAGGTCGTTGACGACCTGGGTCACGATGATCTCGCGACGCAGCGGGTGCTCCTCGACCTGGCTGCTGAATCCCTCGCGGACGGCCTTCGGGAAGTACGACACCAGGTCGAGCAGGAGGTAGGGGTCCTCCGGCAGGTCGGAGGCCAGCAGCTCCTCCGCCAGGACGATCTTGGTGTAGGCCATCAGCACCGACAGCTCCGGCTGGGTGAGGGCGCCACCGGCCTCGATCCGCTTGCGCACCTCGGCCTTCGTGGGCAGCGCCTCGAGCCCGCGGTCGAGCCGACCCCGCTTCTCCAGCTCCTGCATCCACTGCTCGTGCACGTGCAGCAGCGAAGGTGCGTTGCGGGCGGCGTTGGCGAGCGCGATGTTCTGCTCGTAGTTGTCGCGCAGCACCAGGTCGGCCACGTCGTCGGTCATCGACGCGAGCAGCTTGTTGCGCTGCTTCTCGGTCAGGTCACCGTCGGCCACCACCCGGTCGAGCAGGATCTTCAGGTTCACCTCGCGGTCGGAGGTGTCGACGCCGGCGGAGTTGTCGATGAAGTCGGTGTTGATCCGGCCGCCGTTCTGGGCGAACTCGATGCGCCCGCGCTGCGTGCAGCCGAGGTTCCCACCCTCACCGACCACGCGGACCTGGAGCTCGGTGCCGTTGACCCGGATGGCGTCGTTGGCCTTGTCGCCGGCGTCGGCGTGGGTCTCGGTGCTCGCCTTCACGTAGGTGCCGATGCCGCCGTTCCACAGCAGGTCGACGGGGGCGAGCAGGATCGCCCGCATCAGCTCGGCGGGCGTCATCTTGTCGACGGGCCGGTGGATGCCCAGCGCAGCCCGGATCCGGGCGTTGATCGGGATCGACTTCGCCGACCGCGGGAAGACGCCGCCGCCCTCCGAGATCAGCGACGCGTCGTAGTCCTGCCAGCTGGACCGGGGCAGGTCGAAGAGCCGCTTCCGCTCGGCATACGACGTCGCGGCGTCCGGCTCGGGGTCGATGAAGATGTCGCGGTGGTCGAACGCCGCGACCAGCCGGATGTGCTCCGAGCACAGCATCCCGTTGCCGAAGACGTCGCCCGACATGTCACCCACGCCCACCACGGTGATGTCCTGCTCCTGGCAGTCCACGCCGAACTCGCGGAAGTGCCGGCGCACCGACACCCACGCACCGCGCGCGGTGATGCCCATCGCCTTGTGGTCGTAGCCGACCGACCCACCGCTCGCGAACGCGTCGCCGAGCCAGAAGCCGTAGTCGGCGGAGACGCCGTTGGCGATGTCGGAGAACGTCGCGGTGCCCTTGTCGGCGGCGACGACCAGGTAGGAGTCGTCTCCGTCGTGGCGGACCACGCGGCGCGGCGGCAGCACGTGCTCACCGGTCACCAGGTTGTCGGTGACGTCGAGCAGGCCGCGGATGAACGTCTTGTAGCACTCGACGCCTTCGGCCAGCCACGCGTCGCGGTCGTCGGAGGGGTCCGGGAGCTGCTTGGCGTAGAACCCGCCCTTGGCCCCGACCGGGACGATCACGGTGTTCTTGACCATCTGCGCCTTGACCAGACCGAGGATCTCGGTGCGGAAGTCGTCGCGGCGGTCCGACCAGCGCAGGCCACCACGAGCAACCGCTCCGAAGCGGAGGTGCACGCCCTCGACCCGCGGCGAGTAGACGAAGATCTCGAACTTCGGTCGCGGCTCCGGCAGGTCCGGGATCGCCGACGGCTCGAGCTTCAGCGACAGGTAGGACTTCGGGTGCTGCCCGCCAGGCTCGTGCTGGAAGTAGTTCGTGCGCAACGTGGCCTTGATGTGGACCAGGTAGGACCGCAGGATCCGGTCGTGGTCGAGGCTGACCACCTGGTCGAGGGCAGCGGTGATCCGTTCTTCCAGCTCGGCCTGCGCCTGGTCACGGCCGGCGTCGTCGCGGTCCGGGTCGAAGCGGGTCTCGAACAGCTCGACGAGCATCCGCGCCAGGTCGACGTTGACCGCGAGGGCGGACTCGATCGAGTCGATCGCGAACGGCGAGTTCCCCTGACGCATGTACTTGGCGTACGCACGCAGCAGCATCGCCTGCCGCCACGTGAGCGACGCCCGCAGCACGAGCGTGTTGAACCCGTCGGTCTCGGTGTAGCCGTCCCAGATGGCGCGCAGCGCGTCCGAGAACAGCTCGCGCGCCTGGTCGGGCAGCGGGCCGCCGTACCGCAGGCCGAAGTCGTAGATGTAGGAGACCCGGTCGAGCCCGACCAGGCCGTAGGGGCGCTCGTCGACGACCTCGACCCCCATCGACGAGAGCATCGGGAGCACCTCGGAGAGCGACAGCGGCGGGCCCACGCGGAAGACCTTGAGCCGGGCCTCGCCGTCGGGGGCGTCGAGCTCGGAGTAGAGCGCCTGGTCGATGCCTGACTCGCCCTGGATCGCCTCCAGCCGGCCGAGGTCGACCGCGGCCGTGCGGGCGGGGAAGTCCTCCTTGTAGGCCTCCGGGAACGCGTCGACGTAGCGGCGACCGAGGATGGCGCCGACCTCCTCGCCGTACTCCGACAGCACGGCCGACACGAAGTCGTCGTGCCACGAGCGGGACGCCTCGATGAGCCGGCGCTCGAGGTCGGCGGTGTCGACGTCCGGGATCGTCTCCCCCGCCGGCATCCGCACCACGAAGTGCACCCGCGCCGTCGTCGACTCGCTGATGCTCACGTTGAACTCGATCGAGTCGGGGTCGATCCGGCCGCCGGCGATCACCTGCGACAGGATCCTCACGAACTTGTGGCGGACGCTGGTGTTGTAGCGGTCGCGCGGGAGGTAGAGCAGCACGGACAGGTACCGGCCGTAGGTGTCGCGTCGGATGAAGAGACGTACGGCGCGTCGCTCGCGAGCCTGCATCGCGGCCTCGGCGATCGGCGCCAGCTCCTCGACCGGGGTGTGGAACAGCTCGTCGCGGGGGTAGCCCTCGAGGGTGTCGAGCAGCGCGTTGCCGTCGTGGCTGCGCGGGTCGAGCCCGGTCAGCTCCAGCACCTTCTTGACCTTCTCGCGCACCAAGGGAACCCGCAGCACCGACTCGGTGTAGGCCGCGCTCGAGAGCAGGCCGAGGAACCGGCGCTCCCCGACGACCTCGCCGTCGGGGCCGAAGACCTTGATGCCGACGTAATCGAGGTACGCCGGCCGGTGCACGGTCGCGCGCGAGTTGGCCTTCGCCAGCACGAGCAGGCTCTTCTCCCGTGCCTTGGCCTTCACCGGCCCCGAGAGCCGGCTGAACGACGTCGAGCTCGCCTTCGACGCCTGGTCGCGGAGGATCCCGAGCCCGCTCCCGGGCACCGGCCGCAGGACGTCCTCCTGGCCGTCCTCGGTCGAGACCTGCTCGAGCCGGTACTCGCGGTAGCCGAGGAACGTGAAGTGCTCGTCGGCCAGCCAGGAGAGCAGCTCCTTGCCGACCTCGAGCTCGCCGGACGGCAGCGGCGGCGGCGTCTGCTCGAGGTCGGAGACGACCGCGCGCGCCTGGGCGACCATCTCCTCCCAGTCGTCCACGGCCGCGCGCACGTCGGCGAGCACGCGTCGTACGTCGTCGGCGAGACGGTCGGCCTCGCCCGCCTCGTCGGTGAGGCGGTCGATCTCGACGTGCATCCACGACTCGCGGAGGCCGTTCTCGTGTGGGGTGGTCGACCCGGCCGCGACCGGGTGCAGCGCTGTCAGCGTCCCGGACTCGGAGCGGTGCGCGTCGAGCGTCGGGTGCAGCACCAGGTGGGCGTCGCGGTGCTGCCGGGCCAGCTCCATCGTGAGCGAGTCGACGAGGAAGGACATGTCGTCGGTGACCACCTCGACCACCGAGTGCCCGCCGGCGGACCAGCCGTGCTCGGCCACCGTCGGCGTGTAGACGCGAACCTTGGTGGTGCCGGGCTTGCGCTCCGCGGCGAGGTGGTGGTGCGAGGCGTAGGCGCCGTAGACGTCCACGTCGGAGCGGTCGGCGAGCTGGTCGGTGGCCACGTGGCGGTAGTACGCCGCCAGCAGGGCTTGCAGGTCGTCGCCGGGCGGCGCCGAGGCGCCCTTGCCATGGCGGGCCACCTCTGCGGCCTGTCCGAGGATCTGGTCACGGTCTGTGTGGTGCGTCGTCGTTGACACACGGTTCACATTAGGACCGGCAGATACCCCTCACAACATCTTGGGGCAGGATGGGCGGCATGAGGTTCCAGCACACGTCGACCTACGACGCGCCGCCCGCCGATGTCTACGCGATGCTGACCGATCCGGCGTGGCGCGAGAAGGTCGCCGAGGCCCAGGGTGTCGTGTCCTCGGACGTCACGATCACCCCGCAGGGCCAGGGCTGCCGCGTCGTCGTCGACCAGGTCCAGAACACCGCCGGCCTGCCGGCGATCGCGAAGAAGATCACCGGCGAGACCACCCAGGCCGTCGTCACCGAGGTATGGACCTCCCCCACCGCGGGCACCGTGGAGATCCTCGCTCCCGGCAAGCCGACCAAGGGCGTCGGCACCGTCAGCCTCCAGGCCGACGGCGCGACGACCAAGCACGTGACCGACCTCGAGGTGACCGTCAAGGTCCCCCTCGTCGGCGGCAAGCTGGAGCAGGTGATGGCCGACAACATCGGCAAGGGCATGGAGATCGAGCAGGCGGTGGGAGCCGCCTGGCTGGAAGGGGACCGCTGAGGTGTCGACGAGGATCGTCCAGGAGCTCACCTACGACGCACCGTTGGCCGACGTCGCCGCGATGCTCGCCGACGAGGCGTTCCGCAACGAGGTCTGCGTCGCCACCGGCGCCACCCGGCACGCCGTCTCGATCAAGGGCGTGCAGGGCGACCCGATGGAGGTCCGCATCGAGTACAGCCAGCCGACCGACCGGGTGCCCAAGTTCGCCCAGAAGTTCGTGGGTTCGGACGTCGACATCGTGCAGTCGGAGACGTGGACATCACCCGACCACGGCGACATCCACGTGACGATCCCCGGCAAGCCCGGCGAGATGGTCGGCACCGCGGTCCTCACCGAGGCCGACGGCGTCACCACTGAGACGGTGACCCTCGACATCAGCGTCCGGATCCCGCTCGTCGCGGGCAAGATCGAGGCGCTGATCGGCAAGATCCTCGGCAGCGCGCTGCGCGCCGAGAACCGCACCGGCGTCGAGTGGCTGGCCCGCTAGGGAGCTAGAACGGCCCATTCCCGTCGCGCTCCGCGCGCTCGGCCTCCTCGGCCTCCTCCCGGGCGTCCTTGCGACGCTGCAGGAAGATCACGCCCCCGAGCAGCAGGAACGGCCCGAACGCCAGCACGATCGTCAGCACCTGCTCCACGGGGTGGAGGGAGCCGAGGTGCCAGGGAGTCACCGGGCCATCGTCGCAGGTGACCCGCTCAGCCCATGTAGGGGTACCGGTGGTCGGTCGGCGGGGACAGGGTCTCCTTGATCGAGCGCGGCGAGGTCCAGCGCAGGAGGTTGGACGCCGCACCGGCCTTGTCGTTGGTGCCGGAGGCGCGGCCGCCGCCGAAGGGCTGCTGGCCGACCACGGCACCGGTGGGCTTGTCGTTGATGTAGAAGTTGCCGGCCGCGAACCGCAGCGCCTCCCGCGCCCACGCGATCGCACCGCGGTCCTGGGCGATGACGGCACCGGTGAGGGCGTACGGCGCCGCCGCCTCGGCCTGGGTGACGACCTTCTCGAAGTCGGCGTCGTCGTAGACGTGCACCGCCAGGATCGGGCCGAAGTACTCGGTGGTGAAGATCTCGTCGACCGGGTCCTCCCCGACCACGATCGTCGGGCGGACGAACCAGCCGACCGCGTCGTCGGTGGTGCCCCCGGCCACCACCTGCAGCCCGGAGGTCGCCTTGGCGCGCTCGATCGCGGTGGTGTGCTTCTTGAACGCCCGGTCGTCGATGACCGCGCCGAGGAAGTGGGAGAAGTCGGTGGGGTCGCCCATCGACAGGGCCTCGGTCTTGGCGATCAGGTCATCACCCATCCGCTCCCAGACCGACCGCGCGACGTAGGCACGGGAGGCCGCCGAGCACTTCTGCCCGGAGTACTCGAACGCACCGCGGATCAGCGCGGTCGTGACCACGTCGGGGTCCGCGGAGGGGTGGGCGATGACGAAGTCCTTGCCCCCGGTCTCCCCGACCAGCCGCGGGTAGGTCTTGTAGGAGGTCAGGTTCTGCCCCACGGTCTGCCAGAGCCTCTGGAAGGTCGGGGTGGAGCCGGTGAAGTGGATGCCGGCCAGGTCGGGGTCGGCGAGCACGACCTCGGAGACCGCCAGCCCGTCACCGGGCAGCATGTTGATCACGCCCGGCGGCAGGCCGGCCTCGGTCAGCAGCTCCATCGTCAGCGACGCCGCGTGCTGCTGGGTCGGCGACGGCTTCCAGACCACCGTGTTGCCCATCAGCGCCGGCGCGGTCGGCAGGTTGCCGGCGATCGCCGTGAAGTTGAACGGGGTGATCGCGTAGACGAAGCCCTCCAGCGGCCGGTGGTCCGTGCGGTTCCAGATGCCCGGGCTGTTGGCGATCGGCTGCTCGGTCAGGATCTGCTTGGCGTAGTGGACGTTGAACCGCCAGAAGTCGATCAGCTCGCACGCGGCGTCGATCTCGGCCTGGAACGCCGTCTTCGACTGGCCCAGCACGGTCGCGGCGTTGAGCTTCTGCCGCCACGGACCGGCCAGCAGCTCGGCCGCCTTCAGCAGCACCGCGCACCGCTCGTCGAAGGACATCGCCCGCCACTCCGGCGCCGCGGCGTTCGCGGCGTCGACCGCGCGGCGCGCGTCGGCCTGGGTGCTGTTCTTCAGCACGCCGAGGACGTGGGCGTGGTCGTGCGGCTGGATCACCGCGATCTCCTCGCCACCCCCGGCGACCCACTCACCACCGATGTAGGCGTCCATCCGGTGCTCGGTCGCCTCCTGCCGCGCGATCTCCGCAGCCAGGGCGTCGCGCTCCGGGGTGCCGGGCGCGTAGGTCAGGTTCGGCTCGTTGACGGGAGCCGGCGGGAACGTGATGGCGTCCATGCCCCCGATGTTGTCAGACAATCGGGCGCCGACCCAACCGGCGGCGACCGGGGGCCGGGGTCAGTCCTTGCGCCGGGCGCGCGGCGGCGCCGACTTCGTCGTACGACGACCGCGGGGGGCGCGCTGCCGGCCGCTGGACGAGACCTCGAGCAGCTCGTCGAGGGCCTCGCGCAGGCAGATGCCAAGCAGGTCCGCGTCCGGCACCAGGTCGCGGTCTGCGGTGATGCCGTAGAACACGCCGCCGTTGTAGGACGTCACGCTGATGACGAGCGGGTGCCCGGGGACGAGCGGCGCCACGGGGTAGCTCGCCAGCATCTCCGCGCCCGCGGCGTAGAGCGGCGACTGCGGGCCGGGGACGTTGGTCACCGAGAGCTGGTAGCCGCGGCGCAGCTCGTCGGCCGCGACCCGCGAGCCGATGGCGTGGAACGTCGTCGGCGCGAAGCCGGCGACGCCCGCGAGCCGGTTGGCGGCCACCGAGCGGCCGGTCTCCTTGTGCGCCTGGAACGAGTACGACACCTGGTGCAGGCGCACGACGGGGCTGGCCTCGCCGATCGGCAGGTCGACGAAGTGGGCGGCGATCTGGCTGCCGAGGGACGTCGCCTCGAGCTCCTCGTCGATCACCGAGACCGGCACGACCGCGCGCACCTGGCGCAGCCCGCCCATCGACTCGGCACGGGTCATCAGCCACGCGCGGAGGCCGCCGGTGACGGTCGCGAGGATGACGTCGTTGACCGTGCCGTCGTGGGCCTGGCGCACCGTGCGGTAGTCGCTCAGCCGCGTCTCGACGGTCACGACCCGGCGCTGCTGCGACAGCTCGCCGCCGAAGACACCGCGGGCCTTCGGGCGGCGCCCGGTGAGAGCGCCGGCGACGCTGCGGATCCGACGGGTCCGGGCGTCGAGCTCGCTGACGACGGCCTTGGTCGTGCCGCGCACCGAGGTCGCGACCGTCTGGGCGTCGGTCACGGCGTCGCGGACCGCGTGCGCGACCAGCTTCGCCGGCGCGGGCGGCCGGTGCGGCGTCCAGTCGTCGGGCTCGAACTCGCGCGGCGTCGGCTGCGTGTCGAGCAGGAGCTGGCCGAGGTCGACGGTCTGCACCCCGTCGACGAGCGCCTGGTGGGTCTTGGAGAGCAGCGCGACCCGGCCGCCCTCGAGCCCCTCGACGAAGTAGATCTCCCACAACGGACGGCTGCGGTCGAGCGGCCGCGACACGATCCGCGACGCGAGCTCGAGCAGCTGGCTCGACGTGCCCGGGCGGGGCAGCGCGGAGCGTCGAACGTGGAAGGCGAGGTCGAAGTTCTCGTCGTCGACCCACAGCGGGGCCGCGATGTGCCCGGGCACGTGCTGGATGCGCTGCCTGTAGCGCGGGACGAACGCGATCCGGTCGCGGATCAGCTCGACCAGCCGCGCGTAGTCGAACCCCGAGTCGCCCGGGTCGAAGATCTCGATCGTCGCGTTGTGCAGCGGCGTCTCGGGGGTCTCGGCAGTCAGGAACGCCAGATCGCGTGTGCGCACACGATCGACCACGGCTGATCCCACCTTCTGGGTCTGGCTGGTTCTGGCCCCCGGTCGAGCCCCCATGACTTGCTGCGTGAGATTCTGGCAGAGGACTGCTCCCAGGCCCGCATTTGTCCGCGCGCGGCCGTTGGGCCGCGCACCGGCAGGAGGAACCCCTTGAGACGTACGACGACGCGGTGGATCGCGCTCGCAGTCGTGGCCGCGGCGGCCCTCGCCGGCTGCTCCGACGACGACAACGGATCCGGCGGCGGCTCCGACGAACCGGCTGTCATCGAGATCACGTTCGAGGACGGCGAGGTCTCGCCGAACGGCGACCGGGTCGAGGTCGAGGCGGGCCAGCCCATCGACCTCGACGTCACCGCTGACGAGCCCGGCGAGATCCACATCCACTCCGACCCGGAGCAGCAGTTCGACTACGTCGAGGGCGAGAACAAGTTCGAGATCCAGTTCGACCGCCCCGGCATCGTCGTGGTCGAGTCGCACGACCTCGACAAGGTGATCGTCCAGCTCGAGGTGAAGTGATCGGCGGCGTCACCGGGGTGGTCGAGGCCCACGGCATCGGCGGCCAGGCCGACCTGCCGATCTCCCTCGGCCTGGCGATCTCCGGCGCTGTCGCTGCTCTGGTCGTCTCCTTCACCGTGCTGGTCGTCGCCTGGCGCACCCCGCGCTACGCGACCGGGCTGGAACCGGCCGAGAGGGACGGCAGCGTCGACGAGCCCGACGTCGACGACGCCGAGGAGACCCCGGCCGCGCGGGTGACCTACGGCCTGGTCGCGCTGCGCCTGATCGGCATCATCGCCTTCGTCTTCACCGCCGCGACCGCCGTGGCGGGCGAGGACCAGCTGACCAACCCGTTCTTCGGGATCATCTACGTCTGGGTCTGGGTCGGCGTGATCTTCGCGTCGCTCCTCTTCGGCCCTGTGTGGCGGGCGATCAGTCCGATGCGCACGGTCAACGCGGTGCTGGCGCGGGTCTCCGGGGGCGACCCGGCGCGCGGCGTCCTCGAGTACCCCGCCTGGCTCGGGCACTGGCCCGCGGCGATCGGTCTCTACTCCTTCGTGTGGATGGAGCTGGTCAACCGCACGCCCACCGACCTCGGCACCGTCCGGCTGTGGTGCGCCATCTACGTCGCGGTGATGCTCATCGGCGGCGCCGTGTTCGGGTCGAAGTTCTACGAGAACGCCGACCCGTTCGAGGTCTACTCGACGCTCGTGGGCTCGCTGTCGGTGCTCGGTCGCGACGAGGAGGGCCGGTTCCGGCTGCGCAGCCCGCTCGCCGGCTGCGCGACGATCCCGTCCCGTCCCGGACTGGTCGCCGTCGTGGCCGTGCTGTTCGGCAGCACGGCGTTCGACTCGTTCCGCGAGTCGACGTACTGGATCCGCACGATCCAGGAGGCCTCGATCACCGGCTACACGCTCAACAACCTGGCGCTGCTGGTGTTCTGCGTCGGCGCCGGCCTGATCTTCGCCGGCGGCGCGGCACTCACCGCCGCCGGCCCGGACGTACGGCGGTCCGAGCTGCCGCGCCGGTTGGCGCACTCGATCGTGCCGATCGTGGCGGCCTACATCATCGCCCACTACCTGACGCTGTTCGTCGACGTGGGCACCCAGACCCTCGCCCGCGCCAGCGACCCGTTCGGCAAGGGGTGGGACATCCTCGGCACGGCGGCCGTCGAACCGTCGTACTGGTTCTCCTACCACCCGTCGGTGCTCGCGACGATCAAGGTCGGAGCGGTCGTCGTCGGGCACGTCGCGGCGGCGGTCGTCGCGCACGACCGGGCGATCGCGCTGCTCCCCCGGCGGCACCAGATCACCGGCCAGCTCCCGTTGCTGTTCGCCATGGTCGGGTTCACCGCCGGCGGCCTCTACCTGCTCTTCGCCGCGTAGCCGGACCTAGCCGACGCCCGCCATCGCGTCGACGAGCGTGGCGACCGCCCGGGTGAGCGGCGACTCGCCGGACTCCAGCAGGGTGCGGCCGGCGACCAGGGCGCGATCGACCGCCGGCTGGTCGTCGGGCAGGAAGTGCACGCCGAGGGTGCGGCCGAAGCCGGCGAGCATGCCGACGACGTCGGCTTCACGCCAGCCGAGCGTGGGCCGCATCCGGTTGACCACGACCCGCAGCGCCGGCGCCGGCAGCAGCTCGTGCGCGTCCGCGACCGCGCGGGCGAGCCGGGCCAGGCCGACCGGGTCGGCGGAGCCCACCACCACGATCTCGTCGGCTGCTTCGAGCGCCTCCACCGTGAGACCGTTGCGCTCGGGTCGGGCACCGGGATCGGCGGCCGGGTCCTGCTCGATGCTGAAGCCCGTGTCGAGCACCACCTGAGCGTCGGCCCGGGCCCGCTCGACGATCGCACCCAGCGCGCCGGGACGGACCTCGACCCACCGGTCCGGCCGCGGCAGGCCGGTGATGACGAGCAAGTGGTCCGACAACCGGCGCTGCACGGTCGCGAACCGCTCGTCGACCGATCCGCCGGCGACCAGGCGCGCGGCCGAGAGGAGCCCGGAGACCTCGTCGAGCACGCCCCACTGCTGGGCCACCGCTCCGCCGTAGGGATCGGCGTCGACGAGCACCGTCGTCAGCCGACGGCGGGCCAGCTCGGCGGCGAGCGCGGTCGCGAGCGTGGTCCGGCCGGGCGCTCCGCCCGGTCCCCACACGGCGACCACCCGGCCGGGGCGGGTGGCGCTCGGTGGGTCCGCTGCCGCCGCGGACGGCGGGGGCAGGGTGGGCGGCGCCGCCAGCGCGGGACCGGGGTCGGTCAGGACGGCCGCCACCAGGTCGTCGACGTCGCCGGGAGCGACGACGGCGTCGATCCCGATCCGATGCGCGTGCGCCCGCGCCACGTCGTCCTCAGGCGTGACGGCCACCGCGCGGACGCCGTACTGCCGGAGCTGGCCGACCGTCGGCCCGTCGAGGCCGGGCAGCTCGGCGCCGAGCACGGCGACCTGCGCCTGACCGGCGCTGGCGGTCGCCAGCAGGTCGTCGAGGTCGACGCAACGCTTGAGCACGACGACGCCGGGATGGTCGTTGAGCGCGGCGAGGGTCGGGCCCTCCCACGCCGCGCCGGTCGACACGAGCAGGGTGACGATCACCGTCAGCCCCTGTTCAGCACGCGGACGACGGGGTCGTCCAGGCTGTCGAGCGCGGTGAGGAAGTCGGTGACGTCGTCCTCGGCGACCGCGAGCACGAGCTGACGGGTGCCGGTGACGGCGAAGCTCTCCTCGACGGGCGGCGCCGCGACCACCGTCACCGCGGAGAGCGCCACCTCGCCCGCCACGCGGTTGCCGCGGACGCCGGTGCCGCCGACCCACACGTCGACCACGGAGCCCGCGCCGACCGACGGCGGCACGCGGCTCGGGTCCAGGTCGAGAGGCACCTGCACCGTGCCGGCGTCCGAGTCGGCGTCGATCGCCGCTCTCGGCAGCAGCTCGCCGCCGCCGATGGGGCGAGCGAGGACGATGCCGTCGGGCAGAGGCTCGTCGGCGGGCAGGTAGCGGTCGAGGTCGCCGTCGTCGGAGAACCGCACCCGGACCGCGACGACGTCGTCGCTCCCGACCGGCGCACCGGCGCCGTGATCTCCCACGACCGCCCAGACGGGCACCGACTCGTCGGCAGCCGCGAGCAGGCGCGCCCCGAGCACCACCGAGCCGGCCACGATCAGCAGGCCGATCCACAACCGCGGGTCACGCCACCCCGCCCGGGTCGCGCGGGTGGCGACCGGAGGCGTCGACGTGCCCGCCTTCCCGAGACTGGACACGAGCACATGATGCAGCGCCGCAGGCCGCCGCGTCACCTGCTCGTCCACAGCCCGCGGGGCGGTGCTGCGATCGCGCCCGGGACGGTGCGACGATGGGCGCCATGGCCGGGCCCCCCCGTTTCCTCACGCTGACCGACGTCGCCGAGACCCTCAACACCTCGAGCGCGCAGGTCTACGCGCTGGTGCGGCGCGGCGAGCTGCCGGCGATCAAGCTGGGCGGGCGCGGTCAGTGGCGGGTGGAGGCGGAGAAGCTCGAGGAGTACATCGCGGGCCTCTACCGCGCGACCGAGGAGTACGTCGAGCGGCACCCGTTCGTCGACACCGAGACCCCGGACCAGCCGGTCGTCGACGAGCCGGAGCAGGCCGGGGAGGCCGGCTAGCGCCTAGCCGACCTCGCCGTCGAGGGTGACCGCGATCGTCTGCTCGTCGCCGTCGCGGGTGACCGTGAACTCGATGGTCTCGCCCGGCAGGTGGGTGCGGATCGCGACGATGAGCCCGATGCCGTCGGTGACGCGGACGCCGTTGACGTGCGTGACCAAGTCGCCGTTCTCGAGCCCGGCGTCCTGGGCCGGAGAGTCCGCGAGGACCTCGTCGATGGTGGCGCCGTCGTACTCGGCCGGGCCGCCGGTCTGCACGCGGGCGCCGATGACCGGGTACTGAGCCTCTCCCGAGTCCAGGATCTGCTGCGCCGTCGTGATGACCTGCTCCACCGGGATCGCGAAGCCGACACCGATGTTGCCGGCCTCGTCGTCGAAGCTGCCGCCGCCGTTGGTGGCGATCGCCGAGTTCACACCGACGACCTGGCCCTTCAGGTTGACCAGCGGTCCGCCCGAGTTGCCGGGGTTGATGGCCGCATCGGTCTGGATGGCGTTGATGTAGGAGGAGTCGTCGGCGGTGCTGCCGGTCGTCACCGGCCGGTTGAGCGCGCTGACGATGCCGGAGGTCACCGTCGAGCTCAGGCCGAGCGGGGCGCCGATGGCGACCACCGGCTCCCCCACGCGCAGCGCGCGCGACTTGCCGAGCGCGGCGGGCTTGAGGTCCTCGGCGCCGGCCACGTGGAGCACCGCGAGGTCGTAGACGGGGCTGCGGCCGACGACGGTCGCGTTCTGCCTGTTGCCGTCCTGGTCGACGATCTCGATCGGGCCGTCGTTCTCCGCGGCATCGGCGACCACGTGGTTGTTGGTGACGACGTGCCCCTTGTCGTCGAGCACGAAGCCCGAGCCGGTCGCCCCGGCCTCGGCCCCCTCGAACTCGGCGACGATCTGGACCGTGCTGGGCAGCACCTCCTGGGCGACCCGCGCAACGCTGCCGGGCTTCTCGAGCGGCGCCTGGGTCTCGAGGTCGGCGTAGTCCACCGTCGGGACGGTCGCTCGCTGCTCCTCGTCGTCCCACTGCGCGTAGCCGATGCCGCCGACCACGCCACCGACCACGCCCACGACGAGCGCGGTCGCGGCGACGACCGGCCACACCCAGCCCGAGGGCCGGTTGCGCCCGGCCGCGGGTGACGCCGCGGGTGACGGGGCTAGGGGCTGGGTCGGCGGGGGCGGCGGATAGGCGGCGCGGTGGGCGCCGGGGGCCACGGGCTCCACCACTGACGTCTGGATCGGTGCGGTGTCGGAGAAGACAGGCTCGGCGTGGGACGGGTCGGCCGAGGTCGGCTCGACCGGCTCCATGGGCGGGCCGGGCGGGACCGGCGGGGTCGCGCCGTCGCCCGGGGGCGCCCAGCGCTGTCCGGGGTCCTGATCGGGTCCGTCGTTCACGGAACCATCATCGCCGATGGTCACTAACGCCTGGTGCTCGGCTACTGCGGGAGCAGCTGCTGTACCCAGGCCGGCACCACGGCGGCGGCCGGGAGGCCGCCCGGGTCGGCGAGGGTGACGGCGGTGCCGACCGGCGTGTTGACGTGCACCGGGAACGCCCGCTCAGCGGGGGTCCCGGTCGCGCCGTCATCGCTGGCGACGGGCGTCTCGATGCGGGCGGGGGGACGACGGTCGCTGGAGGGCGAGCCCGGGGCGAACCCGAGGGCCAGCACCCCCACCATCGCTGCACCCAACGCGCCTCCGCCGAGGACCGCGACGCCGATGCCGCGTCGGACGCTGCCGCGCCCGCCGGCGTCGACGAGGAACTGCTCGCCGGGGGTCAGGTTGAGCAGCGATCCCTTGAGGTCGGGCGAGGCGGAACCCACGCCGCCGGAGAGCCCGGCCAGCCGGGTCTTCACCCAGCCCTCGCGCTCGACGAGGTCACGGCAGGCATGGCACTCGTAGACGTGCGCCCACGCCTCCTCCGCCTCCGCCTGGGAGAGCTGGCCGTCCAGGAGCGCGCTGGCGCGGGCCCCGAGGTGACCGATCATGACCGTCCCGCCTCGGTGGCGGCAGGGGCGGGCCCGGCGTACCGGGTGCGGTCGCCCTGCGGGGCGCGGTGGGCCAGCGCCGCGCGCAGCATGGCGCGGCCACGGTGGATCCGGGAACGGACGGTGCCGAGCTTGGCGCCAAGGATCTCGGCGATCTCCTCGTAGGTGAGGCCCTCGATGTCGCAGAGCACGACGGCCGCGCGGAACTCCGGCGGGAGCGCGGAGAGGGCGGCCTCGACGTCGTCGTCGAACGTGCGGTCGGCGTAGGCCGCGTCGGGCCCGACGCCCGGGCTGGCGAGCCGCGCCGCGCGCTCGTCGGACAGCGCGTCGAAGCGGATCCGCTGGCGGCGGCGGGCCTGGTCGAGGAAGAGGTTCGTGGTGATCCGGTGCAGCCAGCCCTCGAACGTGCCGGGCCGGTAGGTGTGCAGCGAGCGGAACACCCGCACGAAGACCTCCTGGGTGAGGTCCTCGGCGTCGTGGCGGTTGCCCGTCAGACGCAGGGCAAGGCGGAAGACGCGGTCGGAGTGCTGCTCGACGATCGACTCCCAGTCGAGCGTCGGCTCCGCAGCCGGCCGTTCGGCACTCATGGTTCCTGCCCTTCTTCGCACCTGGGTGCTGCCTCCCTCGTCCCTCGACGCTACGCCCGTGTCCTGAGGAAACCCTGTGAAACCGCGGTCGGGTCCCTGAGCGTTCCTGACGGTTCCAACGACCGGCGCGTTCCCGATGTTCCGGCTGCGCGGACCGTTACCGTGGCCTCGTGGCCGACTCACCGCTCGATCCGATCAGCCCCGCCAGCTGGACCTTCGCCGAGACCTATGTCGTCGAGGACGACGTGCTCCTCGCCGCCCGGGCCCGCGCCGAGGAGGTCGGTGCGGTCGCGGTGGGCTCCGGCGTCGGCGCCACCCTGCGCTTCCTGGCCGCCGTGCTCGACGCGCGGGCGGTCGTCGAGATCGGCACCGGCGCGGGCGTCTCCGGCCTCTGGCTGCTGCGCGGCATGCGCCCCGACGGTGTGTTGACCACCGTCGACGTCGAGGCCGAGCACCAGCGGCTGGCGCGCGAGACGTTCAAGGACGAGGGCATCGCGCCGCAGCGGGTCCGGACCATCGCCGGCCGGGCGCTCGACGTGCTCCCCCGGCTGACCGACGGTCACTACGACCTCGTCTTCGCCGACGGCGACAAGCGGGAGTACGGCGCCTACCTCGCCGAGGCCCTTCGCCTGCTCCGCCCCGGCGGCGTCGTCGCCTTCGACAACGCCCTCTGGCACGACCGCGTCGCCGATCCCTCGATCCGCGACGACGAGACCGTCGCGATCCGGTCGCTCACCCAGGAGATCACCGCCACCGACGGGCTGGTGCCGCTGCTCCTCCCGGTCGGCGACGGCCTCCTGCTGGCCAAGAAGGAATGGGTCCCCGAGGCGGACGCCTGATCCTCCGCCGACCCGTCAGACGTTGACCGTCGACATGTCGCCGTACCGGTCGCCCACGACGGCGTCCCGCGGAACCGCCCTCTCGAGCGCGGCGAGGTCCCCGTCGGTCAGCTCGAGGGCGGCCGCGGCGGCGTTCTCCTCGAGGTAGCGGACCCGCTTGGTGCCGGGGATCGGCACGATGTCGTCGCCCTGGGCGAGCACCCAGGCGAGGGCGACCTGCCCGGGGGTGGCGTCCTTCTCCTCGGCGATGGCGCGGACGTTGTCGACGAGGGTGAGGTTGGCGGCCAGCGCATCGCCCTGGAAGCGGGGGAAGTACGCCGAGCGCCGGAGGTCGCCCTCGCCGGCGGCGCCGGCGGAAGCGGTGATGGTGCCGGTGAGCAGGCCGCGGCCGAGGGGCGAGTAGGGGACGAGGCCGATGCCGAGCTCGCGGATCGTCGGGAGGATCTCGTCCTCGATGTCGCGGGTGAAGAGGGAGTACTCGGTCTGCAGCGCGGTGATCGGGTGCACGGCATGGGCACGTCGGATGGTGGCGGCGGATGCCTCGGACAGGCCGAGGTGCCGCACCTTGCCGGACTTGACCAGCTCGGCCATGGCTCCGACGGTCTCCTCGATCGGCACCGTCTTGTCGACGCGGTGCTGGTAGTAGAGGTCGATCGCGTCGACGCCGAGCCGCTGGAGCGAGGCGTCGCAGGCGGCGCGGACGTACTCGGGACGGCCGTTGACGCCGACCCGGGTGCCGTCAGGCAGCCGCTCGTTGCCGAACTTCGTCGCCAGCTGCACCTCGTCGCGGCCGAAGGAGCCGGCCGCGATCGCGCGGCCGACCAGCTGCTCGTTGGTGAACGGGCCGTACATGTCGGCCGTGTCGAGGAAGGTGACGCCGAGGTCGAAGGCGCGGTGGATCGTGGCGATCGCCTCGTCCTCGTCCGCGGTGCCGTAGAACTCCGACATGCCCATGCAGCCGAGGCCGAGAGAGGAGACGGTGAGATGCGAGTCGCTACCGAGAGTGCGGTTCTTGGTGGTCATGCGACCACTGAACGTCTTCGAGCGCGCTCCAAGTCAAGACGCCTGCTCGACCTTTCCCTCGTAGATGCCTATCTTGTGGTCGATCGCGCGCAGGTGGGCGGTCACCTCGGCCAGCTGGGCCTCGACCCGCTCCCGGTGCGCGACCAGCAACGCCAGGCGCTCGGCCTCGTTCCCGTCGCCGGCGCGCACCAGCGCGGCGTACTTCCGCACCTCGCGGATCGGCATGCCGGTGGCGCGCAGGCGGGTGATGAGCTCGATCCAGGCCAGGTCGCGTACGGTGTAGCGGCGGTGGCCGGACGCCGACCGGTCGACGCCGGTCAGCAGCAGACCATCGCGCTCGTAGTAGCGCAGCGTGTGGGCGGTCAGCCCGGACCGCTCGGCGGCCTCGGCGATCGTGAAGCTCATCCGCCCAGTGTCAGCCTTGGAGTGCACTCCAAGTCAAGGCGGCTCAGGCGCGGGGCGCTGCGACGAACCCGGCGGCACCCTCGGCGATCGCCACGATCTCGCACGCCTCGATCAGGATCGGCGGGCTGCCGATGATCTGCGAGCCCGGCGCGTCGGCCGCGCCCGCGGTGAACGTCTCCTGGAACGCGGTTCGCGCCTCGTCGTCCGCGAAGACGTAGCAACCCTCGAACCACTTCCCCGGCACCGACCGCCAGGTCTTGTAGGCCAGTCCGGGCATGCCGGTGAAGCGGGCGTGCGAGGTCCCGGCGACGTACGACGCCAGCTGCTCCTCGACCCCCTCGGGTGCGTCGGCGAGCGACCAGCGGACGGTCAGGCCCTTCACTTCTTCTCCTTCGTCATGATGCCGGCGAGCGGCTCGGACCGGCCGAGCCAGGTGAGCAGCAGCCGGGCACCGAAACCGGAGGGCCCGACGGTCCACTCGTGCAGCTCCTTCTCGACGTCGCCGACAGAGGCGATGTCGAGGTGCGCCCACGGCCGCCCGCCGGTGAAGTGCTGCAGGAACAGCGCGGCGGTGATCGCCTGCGGCGCCCCGGCGCTGTTGTCGGCGTCGGCGACCTTCGACGCGAGCCGCTCCTCGTAGCCGGCGTAGAGCGGGAACCGCCACACCGGCTCACCTGCCGTCTCCCCGGCTTCGCGGAGGGCGTCGGCCAGGGCGTCGTCGGTGGCGAAGAAGCCGCCCATCTGCTGCCCGAGCGCGATCTTCATGCCACCGGTCAGGGTGGCGACGTCGACGATGACCGTCGGGTCGAGCTCGGCGGCGGCGTAGGCCATCGCGTCGGCCAGCACCAGCCGTCCCTCGGCGTCGGTGTTGGTGACCTCGGTGGTGCGCCCGCCCCAGTGCCGGATCACGTCGCCCGGGCGGAGCGCCGAGCCGGAGATCGCGTTCTCGGCGGCCGGCACCAGGCCGGTCACCCGGATCGGGCAGCCGACGTCGGCGAGAGCGGCCATCGTCGCGAGGACCACCGCACCGCCGGTCATGTCGCGCTTCATCGACGTCATGGACTGTCCGGGCTTGATCGAGAGGCCGCCGGTGTCGAAGGTGATGCCCTTGCCGACGAGCACCAGGTGCGGGAGCTTCTTCGCGGCCCGGGCCGAGACGCCCGTGGGCGTGAAGTCGAGGCGGATCAGCCGCGGCGGGGTCGCGGAGGCCCGGCCGACGCCGAGGATGCCGCCGAACCCTTCGCGCTCGAGGTCGGCCTCGTCCCACACGCGGACGTCGAGACCGGCCCGCGCGGCGACCTCATCGGCCTGCGCGGCGAGCCACGCGGGGTTCTTGAGGTTGCTGGGGACGGTCGCGAGGGTCCGGGCCCGCCAGCCGGCGCCGCCGATGGCGACCGCGCGGTGGAGCGCCCCCTGGTCGACGTCGTCCAGCGTGCCTGCGTCGGTCGCGATGACGACCTGGCGGACCGGCTGGTGCTCCGGCCCGGTGGAGCGCCAGTGGAACGTGAACGCCCCGAGCATGGTGCCGGCGACGAACGCGTCGAGCGCAGCGGCGCCGTCGGCGGCCACCGCCGGGATCGACGTGGCGAGGGCGGACCGGTCGCGGACCGCCCGGGCGAGCGCCGCCCCGGCACGGCGCAGGTCGACCGGACGGGCGTCGCCGACGCCCACCAGCAGGACCAGGCGCAGGGCGTGGTTGGCAGCGGTGCCGAGCGGCACCGGGACCTCGACGACCTCGCCGACGGCACCGCTCATCCGGTGCAGCTCGGCGACGGCGAGCAGGTCGATCCCGGTCGACTCGACCAGGTCGGCAGCGCCGGGCCCGAGCAGTACGCCCTGCTCGTCGGAGTCAGCAGGATCGCCGGACGCGGCGGGGAGGACCGGCACGGCGACGCAGTCGACGCCGACGATGGCCCCCGGGAGGAGCTCGCTCAGCGCGAACTCGGGAGGTGAAGCCTGGCTGGGAAGAACGGCTGCGGTCACCCGACCACGTTCTTGAGAGCATCGCCGAGCGCGCCCGCCTCTTCGGCGTTCAGCTCGACGACCAGGCGGCCACCGCCCTCGAGCGGGACCCGCATGACGATGCCCCGACCCTCCTTGGTGACCTCCAGCGGACCGTCACCGGTCCGAGGCTTCATCGCCGCCATGCGGCACCCCACTTCCCGTCAGTACTGTCACCCAGCTCTTCCTGGGTTGCCGTGGCCATTATCGCTTATGCGCCCTCAGCCGCGCAGCAGAGGCACGCATCTCACTCCTCCGGCGCGGCCGCGTGCCGACCCGAGTGCCGGCCGGCCCGACGCCCGAACCGCCGGCCGGGTCGGCGATCCGGCTCGACGGCGGGTTGCGGGTCGGGCATCGCCACCGGTGCCGCGGTGGCGGGTGCGGGCGGGAGGTAGGGCCGCCGATCGGGTGTCGGGTGGTCGACCGGCCCGGCCGCCCGCTGCTCCTGCTCGTGCGCCAGCCGGGCGAGCAGAGCGTCGACCTCGGACATCCGGTAGCCGCGGAACGCCAACGAGAACCGCACCCGGCGGAGGTCGTCGCCCGTGACGGGGCGGTCCAGCGGGACGCGCGCGTCCGGCCGGTCGTCGTACGCCGGCCCCATCGGCTCGCCGCGGCCGGCCGCGACCATCGCGATGCCGCCCATCGCCAGCACGATGAGCCCCGCGAAGACCCACATCATCGCCTCAGGCATGACGCTCCCGGGCGGCGACCATCAGCGCCACCGCCTCCTCCACGTCGTCGGTGAGGGTGAGCATGTCGATGTCGGACTGCTTGATGCGGGCGTCGCTCAGCATCGTGCCCTGCATCCAGTCCAGCAGGCCGGTCCAGTGCTCGACGCCCATGAGCACGATCGGGAACGTCGTGATCTTGAGCGTCTGCGAGAGCGTCATCGCCTCGAACATCTCGTCCAGGGTGCCGATGCCGCCGGGGAGGACGACGTAACCCTGGGAGTACTTCACGAACATCATCTTGCGGACGAAGAAGTAGCGGAAGTTCAGCCCGAAGTTCACGTAGTCGTTGAGCTTGGCCTCCCACGGCAGCTCGATCCCGAGGCCGATGCTCTCGCCGCCGGCCTCGGAGGCGCCCTTGTTGGCGGCCTCCATCGCACCGGGGCCACCGCCGGTGATGACCGTGAAGTCCGCCTCGACCAGCGCCCTGCCGACCTCGACTCCGAGCTGGTAGGCCGGGTGGTCCGGCTGGATCCGTGCCGAACCGAAGACGGAGATCGCCGGACCGACCTCGGCGAGGTCGTTGAAGCCCTCGACGAACTCGGCCTGGATCTTGAGCACCCGCCATGGATCGGTGTGCACCCAGTCGCTGTCGCCGCGGCTGTCCAGCAGCCGCTGGTCGGTGGTCGAGCCCACCGGGCGGCCCGCACTCGGGCGGGGGCCCGGTCCGCTACGTCGGGTCATCGCTGGGCCTCCTCGCCCTGGAGCCAGGCACGCAGCTCGCGCTCGCACCGTTCGATGTGGGCCACGGGGACGTGCTCCTCCTGCTTGTGCGCCAGCATCGGGTCGCCGGGCCCGAAGTTCACGGCAGGCACGCCGAGCGTGGTGAAGCGGGCGACGTCGGTCCACCCGAACTTCGGGTTCACCTCGGCGTCGGCACCGCCGACGGCCTCGATGAACGCCTTGGCCGCGGGCCGGTCGAGCCCGGGGAGCGCGCCCGGCGCGGAGTCGGTCAACGTGATGTCGTACGGCGCGAAGAAGTCGGTCACGAACGCGAGCGCCTCCTCCTCGGACCGGTCGGGCGCGAACCGGTAGTTGACCGACACCACGCACTCGTCGGGCACCACGTTGCCGGCGACGCCGCCACGGATGCCGACGGCGTTGAGCCCCTCGTGGTACTCCAGCCCGTCGATGACCGGCTTGCGGGCCTCGTAGGCCGCGAGCCGGTTGAGGACGTCGGCCGCGGCATGGATGGCGTTGACCCCGCGCCAGCTGCGCGCCGAGTGCGCCCGCTCGCCGGTGGTGCGCACGTCCACCCGCAACGTGCCCTGGCAGCCGGCCTCGATGACCGCGTTCGACGGCTCCATCAGCACGGCGAAGTCGGCGGCGAGCAGGTCGGGGTCGGACACGCTCAGCAACCGCAGCCCGTTGAGCTCCGACTCGATCTCCTCCGCCTCGTAGAGGACGTAGGTGACGTCGTGCACCGGCTCGGTCACGGTGGCGGCGAGCCGGAGGATGACGGCGTCGCCGCCCTTCATGTCGCAGGTGCCGAGTCCGTGCAGGATCCCGGTCGCCTCGTCGAGCCGGCTCGGCAGGTTCTCGTTGACCGGCACGGTGTCGAGGTGCCCGGCGATCACCACCCGGCTGGCCCGACCGAGTGTGGTGCGCGCGACCACGGTGTGCCCGCGGCGCACCACCTCGAGGTGCGGCAGCGCGCGCAGGGCGGTCTCGACCGCGTCGGCGATCTGCTGCTCGTTGCGCGACACCGACTCGATGTCCACGAGCTGCCGGGTCAGCGTGACGGCATCGGCGGTGAGATCGAGCGCGGTCATGCCCTCATCCAACCAGCCGGGCCAGCGCGGCGACGGCCGCTGCCCCGAACACGACGACGAGGAACGGCGCGCGCACGACCAGCAGGACGACGGCGGCACCGAGGGCCAGCACCCGCGCGTCCACGGTCAGCGACCGGCCGTCGGCCAGCACCTGCACGGCGACCAGCGCTGCCAGCAGGCCGACCGGGATCAGCGCGGCCACCCGCTCGGCCACAGGGTGCTCGACCAGGGCCCGCGGCACCGACAGCCCGGCCACCTTGAGCGCGTAGCAGCCGGCGGCTGCGGCCAGCACGCCCACCCAGAGCGCGCTCACGGCGCCTCCTCCGCCGTCCGGGGTCCGGTCAGCAGCATTCCGACCACGACGGCCACCGTGCCGCCGAGGATCACCGGCACGCCGGCGGCCGTCAGCGGCACCAGGCCGACCGCGGCTCCGGCGCCGACGACCGCGACCAGGCGCTGCGGCCACGCGGTGAGCCGCGGCCACAGCAGCGCGAGGAACGCCGCACCGACCGCGGCGTCCAGGCCGTAGGCGCGAGGGTCGCCGAGCGCCTCCCCGGCCACCGCGCCCACCAGCGTCATCAGGTTCCAGAGCACGAAGATCGTCACACCGGTGACGCGGAACGCCAGCCGCGTCCGCCGGGCGTCCGGCTGCCCGAGACCCATCGCGGTCGACTCGTCGATCACGAGGTGGGCCGTCAGCAGTCGGCGCCAGCCGTGCACCTGCAGCCGCGGCGACAACGCCACGCCGTAGAAGGCGTTGCGGCTGCCGAGCAGCACCGCGGTCGCCGTACCGGCCAACGGCGCACCGCCCGCCGCGACGACGCCGACGAACGCGAACTGCGAGGCGCCGGTGAACACCAGCAGCGACAGCACACAGGCCTGCCACACGTCGAGGCCGGAGGCGGTCGCGACCGCACCGAACGACACCCCGTAGGCGCCCGTTGCGATGCCGACGCCGAGCGAGTCGACGACGACCTTCCGGTCGCCGTTGTCGGTAGGAAGCATCAGGCGCGGGCGACCGCCAGCGACGCCTGCTCGCCCTCGCCCACCGTCACGGTGCCGCCGTCGGCCTCCACGACGGAGTACGACGTCGCGAGGGTCTCGTTGGCGATCAGCGACTCGTGCGTCCGCGCGGCCGCCTGCACGGCCGCACCGCCGCCGATCGTCAGCGCGATCCGGTCGGTCACCTCGAGGCCGGCGTCGCGGCGGGCCTGCTGGACCGCGCGCACCAGGTCGCGCGCGAGTCCCTCCTCGGCCAGCTCGGGGGTGACCGCGGTGTCGAGCACGACGAACCCACCACCGGGCAGCATGCCGGTCGCCGTGTCGTCCGACGCGTCGCCGACGACGGTCTCCAGCGTGTACTCGCCCTCGAGCAGCGCCAGCCCGCCGGCGACGACCGACCCGTCCTCGGCCACGGACCAGTCGCCCGACTTCGACGCCTTGATCGCGGTCTGCACGTCCTTGCCGAGCCGCGGACCGGCGGCGCGCGCGTTGACGGTGAGCCGCTGCGAGACGCCGTACGACGCCGCCTCGGACGAGTCCGTCGCGAGCAGCCGCACCCGCTTCACGTTGACCTCGTCGGCGACGATCGAGGTGAACCCCTCGAGCGCCGCCGGGTCGTCGACGACCACCGTGAGGGTCGCGAGCGGCAGCCGGTTGCGCAGCCCGCCGGCCTTCCGCAGCGCGGACGTGGCGGAGCAGATCTCGCGGACCTGGTCCATCGCGGCGACCAGCTCCAGGTCGGCGGGGGCGCCCGGCAGCGCCGCGGCGTCGGGCCAGTCGGTGAGGTGGACCGAACGACCGCCGGTCAGGCCGCGCCAGACCTCCTCGGTCGTCAGCGGCAGCAGCGGCGCGACGGCGCGGCACACGACGTCCAGCACCGCAGCCAGGGTCTCGAAGGCCTCGGCCCGGCCCTCCCAGAACCGCTCGCGGGAGCGGCGGACGTACCAGTTCGTCAGTACGTCGAGGAACCCGCGGGTCGTCTCGCACGCGTCGGCGATCGCGTAGTCGTCGAGCTCTGCGGTCAGCTGCTCGACGTACTGCCTGGTCTTGGCCAGCAGGTAGCGGTCGAGCGGGTCGGTCGAGTCGGTGCGGCCCTGCGCGTCGTAGCTCTCGGCGTTGGCGTAGAGCGAGAAGAAGTACCAGGTGTTCCAGAGCGGGATCATCACCTGGCGCACCGAGTCGCGGATCCCCTGCTCGGTGACGACCAGGTTGCCGCCGCGCAGGATCGGGCTCGCCATCAGGAACCACCGCATCGCGTCCGCACCGTCGCGGTCGAAGACCTCGCGCACGTCCGGGTAGTTGCGCAGCGACTTCGACATCTTGTTGCCGTCGGAGCCGAGCACGATGCCGTGGCTGATGCAGGACGAGAACGCCGGCCGGTCGAACAGCGCGGTCGCCAGGATGTGCAGCGTGTAGAACCAGCCCCGGGTCTGGCCGATGTACTCGACGATGAAGTCGGCCGGGAAGTGCCCCACGGCGGAGCCGTCCTGAGCACCGTCGAACCAGTCTTGGTTCTCGAACGGGTAGTGGACCTGGGCGAAGGACATCGAGCCGGAGTCGAACCACACGTCGAGCACGTCGGCGACCCGGCGCATCGTCGACCTCCCGGTCGGGTCGTCGGGGTTGGGACGGGTCAGCTCGTCCACCCACGGCCGGTGCAGGTCGCGCTCGCCGTCCTTGTTGAGCGGCAGCCGGCCGAAGTCGCGCTCGAGCTCCTCGAACGAGCCGTAGACGTCGATCCGGGGGTACGCCGGGTCGTCGCTCTTCCACACCGGCACCGGGCTGCCCCAGAACCGGTTGCGGGTGATCGACCAGTCGCGGGCGTTCTCCAGCCACTTGCCGAACTGCCCGTGCTTGATGTGCTCGGGCACCCAGCGAATCTGCTCGTTGAGCTCCAGCATCCGCTGCTTGAACTTGGTGACCTCGACGAACCAGGACTCCACGCCCTTGTAGATCAGCGGCTCCCGGCACCGCCAGCAGTGCGGGTAGGAGTGGTTGTAGGTCTCACGCCGCAGCAGCACCGTGCCGGGGGTGACCGCGCCGGTCCGGGTCTTGAGGTGGTCGATGATGTGCAGGTTGGCGTCGAAGACCAGCATGCCGGCGTACTCGTCGACCGGTGCGATGAACCGCCCGTCCTTGCCGACCGGCATCACCGGCTCGATCTTCTCCCGGTCGGTGACCTCCTTGTCGACCTCACCGAACGCGCCTGCGCTGTGCACCAGGCCGGTGCCGTCGGTGGTCGTGACGGCCTCGTCGGCGGGCACCACGCGGAACGCGTTGGCGTGACCCTCGAAGTAGCGGAACGGCGGCGTGTACGACAGGCCCACCAGGTCCGAGCCCTTGCCGCGCCACACGACGTTGGGCTCCTCGCCGAGCTCGCGGGAGTACGCCGAGAGGCGGGCCTCGGCGATGACGTACCGGTCGACGCCGTACTCGTCCACCACGACGTAGTCGATGTCGGAGCCCACCATCACCGCGAGGTTGCTCGGCAGCGTCCACGGGGTCGTCGTCCAGATCAGCAGCTTGGCGCCCTGGAGCTCGCCCTCGCTCGTGATCTCGAAGCCCACGGTGACCGCCGGGTCCTGGCGGTCCTGGTAGACGTCGTCGTCCATCCGCAGCTCGTGGTTGGACAGCGGCGTCTCGTCGTTCCAGCAGTACGGCAGGACGCGGAAGCCTTCGTAGACCAGGCCCTTGTCGTAGAGGCTCTTGAACGCCCAGAGCACCGACTCCATGAACTCCGGGTTCATCGTGCGGTAGTCGTTGTCGAAGTCGACCCAGCGCGCCTGGCGGGTGACGTAGTCGCGCCACTCCCCGGTGTACTTCAGCACCGACGCCCGGCAGGCGTCGTTGAACTTGTCGATGCCCATCTCGACGATCTCGTCGGTCGTCTTGATGCCGTTGAGCCGCATCGCCTCGAGCTCCGCGGGGAGCCCGTGGGTGTCCCACCCGAACCGGCGCTCGACGCGCTTGCCCCGCATGGTCTCGTAGCGCGGCACGATGTCCTTGACGTAGCCGGTCAGCAGGTGGCCGTAGTGCGGCAGCCCGTTGGCGAACGGCGGCCCGTCGTAGAAGACGAACTCGTTGGCGCCGTCGTCCCCGGCGTCGCGCTGCTCGACGCTGGCCCGGAACGTGTCGTCCTCGGCCCAGTAGGCCAGGACCCGCTCCTCGATCTCCGGGAAGCGTGGCGAGGACGGGACGCCTGCGCTGTTGTCGGTGTTGACCTTCGGATAGGTCATGAGTGGCATCTCCTGCGGTGGTTTGTCGTCGTACGAGGACGACTTGCGCCGCGGTACCACCTCGTTTGCGGTCTCGTCGGTCGAGCTCGTCGAGACCACCACTCGTTCTCGGCTGTGACGGGCCTACCCGCCGGGTTCTACTGAGGTCTCGGTGGTTGAGCTTGTCGAAACCCGTTCTTCCCGGGGCTCGCCGCTGATGACGGCTCGAACGCCTGTGGTCACAGCGTACGGCGAGCGCGGGCCCGGCGGGTAATCGGTTGTGCCCCCACTAGAATCACCCCACGTGACTGCTGCTTGGGGATTCGGCCTGACGACGTACGCCTCCGACGACTCGGTGCTCGACACCTGGTTCCCGACCCCCGCGCTCGGCGCGAAGCCGGAGGACGCGGTCGCCTCGGCGGAGCTGGTCGCTCTCGAGGGCAGCGACAAGGTGCGCGCGGTGGAGCTCCAGGTCGGCCTGGTCGAGATCGCCGACCTCGACAGCCCGCCGGCGAGCACGGCCGACGCGTGGCTGCGCCTGCACCTGCTCTCGCACCGGCTGGTCGCTCCGCGCACCATCAACCTGGACGGCATCTTCGGCCACCTCACCAACGTGGTGTGGACCAGCGCCGGGCCCTGCGCCGTCGACGGCTTCGAGCTGACCCGGGCCCGGCTGCGCGCCGCCGGCGAGACCGTCGCGGTGTACGGCGTCGACAAGTTCCCGCGGATGGTCGACTACGTGATGCCCGCCGGCGTCCGCATCGCCGACGCCGACCGGGTGCGGCTCGGTGCCCACCTGGCTCCGGGCACGACCGTGATGCACGAGGGCTTCGTCAACTACAACGCCGGCACGCTGGGCGCCTCGATGGTCGAGGGCCGGATCTCGGCCGGGGTCGTCGTCGGCGACGGCTCGGACGTCGGCGGCGGCGCTTCGATCATGGGCACCCTGTCGGGCGGCGGCAAGGAGGTCATCTCGATCGGCCGGCGCTGCCTCATCGGCGCCAACGCCGGCATCGGCATCTCCCTCGGTGACGACTGCGTGGTCGAGGCCGGTTGCTACGTCACTGCCGGCACCAAGGTGCTGGTCCACCTGCCCGGCGCCGAGCCGCGAGTGATGAAGGCGCGCGACCTGTCGGGGGCCGCCAACGTGCTCTTCCGGCGCAACAGCCAGACCGGTGCGGTCGAGGCGGTGCCGTGGCAGGGCGAGGGCATCGCCCTCAACGCCGCGCTGCACGCGAACTGACGTTGCGGTCGCGCAACCACCTCTCCCGGACACTGAGTGCATGAAGCGGGGAGCATGAAGGGGCGTGCCGCAGTCGTCGTGGTCGGCCTGGTGGCCATCGCGATCGTCGCTGCGGTCGGCGTCGCGATCCTCACCGCCGTCGACCACTTCACCGGGCCCGACGGCGACTGCTCGGCCGCGGTCGGTGGGCACGAGGTCGAGATCTCGGGCGAGCAGGCCGAGAACGCCGCCCTCATCGCCTCGATCGCGATCGAGCGCGGCCTCCCCGCCCGCGCCGTGTCGATCGCCCTCGCCACGGCGTTCCAGGAGTCGAAGCTCACCAACATCGACTACGGCGACCGCGACTCGCTCGGGCTGTTCCAGCAGCGGCCCTCGCAGGGATGGGGCACGGAGGAGCAGATCCTCGACCCGGTGTACTCCACCAACGCCTTCTACGACGCCCTGGTCGAGGTCGACGGCTACGAGGACATGGCGATCACCGAGGCCGCACAGATGGTCCAGCGCTCGGCCTACCCCAGCGCCTACGCGGACCACGAGGAGGACGCCCGCGCGCTCGCCTCGGCGCTGACCGGCTACTCCCCCGCGGCGTTCAGCTGCGACCTCGACGGCGGCGCGCCCTCGGCCGACGAGGAGCTGGTCCCGTCGGGTCTGACCGGCCGGGCGGACGCCGTACGCAAGGACGTCCTCGACCGCTTCGGCAAGCTGGACCTCGGCGGCTTCGCCCCCGGCGGCGTGTCGACGGGTCACATGGAGGGCTCCGCGCACTACGAGGGCCGGGCGGTCGACATCTTCTTCCGGCCGATCAACGACGCCAACCAGACGCGGGGCTGGGCCGTCGCCCACTACCTCGTCGGCAACGCCGCGCGGCTCGACATCCGCACCGTCATCTTCGACGACCGGATCTGGACCGCCGGCCGCGAGGGCTGGCGCGACTACGACCCGCCGAGCCGGTCCGGCGACCGGGCCATCCTCGAGCACCGCGACCACGTCCACGTCGACGTGTTCGAGTAGCCGGAAAAGAAATCTCGGAACTTCTGGAACTTCCGGGGGCCGGGGGTGCATCCACACCCCAGAACCGCGATCAACCCGATCGCACGTCCCCCACACCAGAAGGAAACTCCGATGAACATCATCACCCGTACCGCTGCTGTCTCGTTCCTGGGCCTGGCCTCGGCCGCCGGCGTCATGATCGGCAACGCCGCCACCGCGTCGGCCGCGCCGACGGTCCCCTCCACGGTCACCATCCAGACCGAGGGCACCGACCTGTTCGGCTCGGTCAGCTCGAGCTCGGCCTGCGAGGCCGACCGCAAGGTCGTCGTCTACAAGCAGGTCGGCGCGCGCGGCGGCGGCAACGACATCAACTTCGCCTCCGACACCACCGACGACGACGGCGAGTGGAACACCGGCAACACCGGCACCGAGGGCAAGTTCTACGCCAAGGTCAAGAAGACCAACGTGTGCAAGGCCGACTTCAGCCCCACGATCACCGCCCGCCGCTGATCACCACCTGAGCGTTCTCCCTCGCAGCGAGCGAGACCCCCGATGCCCTCCGGCCTCGGGGGTCTCGTGCGTTTTCCGCCGCGACGGGTCGAGGTCACGATCCAGGACCAGACGTACGGCGGCTTTTGGCGGACCCTGGATCCCATGAACACCCTCACCCGCACCTCCGTCCGCACGCTCGCCGCCGTCGGCAGCCTCGCCCTTCTCGTCCCCGCTGGCGCCGAGGCCGCCGCCCCGGCCGCCTCCACCGTCACCATCGAGGCCGACGGCACCGACCTCTTCGGCGAGGTCGACAGCCCCCGCGACCGCTGCGAGAAGAACCGCGAGGTCGTCGTCTACAAGCAGATCGGCTCGCGTGGCGGCGGCAACGACCGCCGCTTCGCCTCCGACACCACCGACGACGACGGCGACTGGAACACCGGCAACACCGGCACCGAGGGCCGGTTCTACGCCAAGGTGAAGAAGACCGACCGCTGCAAGGCCGACGTCAGCCCCACCATCCGCGCCACCCGCTGACCTTCGCGGTCGTCGAGCACCCCGGCCGTCCGGTCGTCGAGTAGCCCGGCCTGGTCGTCGAGTAGCCCGGCCTGGTCGTCGAGTAGCCCGGCCTGGTCGTCGAGTAGCCCGAGCCGCTAGGCGAGGGCGTATCGAGACGCCGCAAGCTGCCTACGGCCGTCGGGTTGTGAGTTGGTAGCCGCTACAGACGAATTACATGGCCGAGCGCCGTCGTTGGTCACGTGACTGTTCCCCCGAGCCCTGCGCCGGTGACGGGAGGCCTGAGGTACTCGCTGTGCTTGCGGCCGCGTCAGGAGGACAGGTGGTCGCGGTCTGCTTGCGGGTGCGTCGGTCGTCGGTCGTTGGTCGCGAGTAGTCCGAGCCTCCCGGTCGTCGAGTAGCCCTCGCCCGCCGGTCGTCGAGTAACCCTCGTGGTGGTCGTCGAGTAGCCCGAGCCGCTAGGCGAGGGCGTATCGAGACGCCGCAAGCTGCCCGCGACCGTCGGGCCGTGGGTCGTTGCAGAAGCGGTTCGAGCCACCTGTCGTCCACAATCCATGTGCAGGGAACCCCCTGTCCACAGGCGCGTTCCGGCCGCGTCGAACTGTCGGTGGTCCCATGTTGAATACGCCTCATGGAACTCGGGACCGCCCCGCTCTTCGACCTCCCCGCCCCCTTGGGCGCGGTGGCCGTCGAGCCGGTCGCACCCGAAGCCGAGCGGGTCGTGGTGACCCGATCCCAGGAGCTGCTCGCCAGCATCCGTGAGCGCCGCACCGTGATCGTCGACCAGGAGATCGCCGTTCTTCGGGAGATCGCGGAGTGGGCGCTCGAGCACGTCGTCGACGACGAGGCCGACGCCGCCACCCTCACCGAACGCGGCCTGGACACCGGCCTCCCACTCGCCGGCCCCGGCGCACCCCTGATCAGCGACTTCGCCGTCATGGAGCTCAACGCCCTCCTCGGCCGCTCCCTGGACTCCGGCCGCAACTACGTCGGCCAGGTCCTCGAGCTCTCCCACCGCCTCCCCCAGCTGTGGCAGCGGACCCTCGACGGACACGTGCCGGTCTGGAAAGCACTGCGGATCGCCGATCACACCAGGTTGCTGTCCGAGGACGCCGCCGCCTACGTCGACCGGCAGCTCGCCATCAGCGCCCAAGGCTGCACCTGGCCCCAGGTCGACCGCCTCGTCGAAGAAGCCCTCGTCCGGTACGACCCCGCGGCCGCCGAGGAACGCCGCCGCCAGGCGCACGAGCACCGGCACGTGAACACCGGTCTGGATGCGGTCGGGTTCAACGGCACCGCCAACCTCTCCGCCACCCTCGACGCTGCCGACGCCCTCGACCTGGAGAACGCCATCAGCCGCCGCGCGAAGCTGCTGGGTCAGCTCGGCGACGAGGACTCCCTCGACATCCGCCGCTCCAAGGCGCTCGGCGAAATAGCGCGGGAGGACCTGATGCTCGACCTGCACGTCGTCGACCCCGAGACCGGGGAGATCACCCGCACCGTCCCGGGACGGAAGACTGAGCTGGTGCTCCACCTGTCCGCCGACGACACGACCGTCGGCCGGTTCGGCAACACCCAGACCCCGATCTCACCGGAGCAGATCAAGACCTGGCTCGGCCTCCCCGGCACGACGGTCCTCGTCAGGCCAGTCGTGGATCTCGCCGGTCACCAGCCGGTCGACTCCTACGAGACCCCCGACCGCCACCGGCGTCAGGTCACCGAACGCGACCACCACTGCGTCTTCCCCCACTGCACGGTCTCGACAGGCTCGACCATCAGACCAGGACGCTGCGACCTCGACCACCTCGAATCCCACGCCGAGGGCGGCGTCACCTGCCCGTGCAACCTCGCCCCCTTGTGTCGAGGCCACCACCGGATGAAGACCGCCGGCCGAGCGTCCTACCGGATGCTCCACCCCGGCACCTACACCTGGACCCTCGACTCCGGCACCTACCTCGTCGACCCCACCGGCACCCACCCCCTCACCACCCGACCACTAGCTCCCACGCCCCGAACCCCGCCACCACAACACCACCGGCGGGGCCATCGGCATGCCCGGAGTCTCCTTGGGGACGCCCCCGGCCTCTAGTTCTCGGTGATGATCCACGTCTGGCCCTGGCACGGCTCGGTGAACGCATCCACGAACCGCCCGTCGACCGTGGTGGCCGTCAGCGGGATCCATCGGCAGACCCGCTCGGTCATCAATCGCACGGACTCGCCGGCCGCGACCGTCACCGTGGTCCGCTCACCCTCACTCGTCAGCACCAGCTCCTGCGACGTCGCGTTCCTGATGCGCAGCAGCGGAGCAGAGTCGACGACGTCGGCCGCCTCGCTGGCGTCGTCGGCCAGGCCGTTGACCGGATCGTCGGTGACCGAGCCCTGACCCGTGGACGCGCTGGCCGCAGGCGACGACCGGGTCGAGGACTCATCGTCCACGCTCACGTCACACGCGGCGGCCGCGACCACGACCAGCGCCGCACTGAATGTCAGACGCCTTCGAAACACAATGCTGAGCCTAAGGCCGGCGAGTCCACACCGGCCGGTTCGCACACGCCGCAACCGACAGCCGACAGCCGGCGGCGCATTTCACACTCCAGAGCCAAGCACGGCGAACACCATCGCGTCGACGGGGTGCTCGTCGACCCTGAGGAAGTTCCGAAGACGCCCCTCGTGCTCGAACCCAGCGCTTCGTAGGACGGCCTGAGATCGCAGATTCTCGGGCTCCGTCCATGCCTCCAACCGCTGCAAGCCCAGCGCGTTCAGTGCCCAGGGCGACACCAGGCGAACGGCGGCCGTCGCCACGCCCTTGCCGCGTTCACTCGGGACTACCCAGTAGCCAAGTCCCGCGACATGCTGCTGCGGTCTCATCGCGATGGATACCAGGCCGATCGCGCGGTCGTCGCTCACATCGACGATCGCCAGAGACAGTCCCTCACCCCGATCCGCACGGCTCCACTGACGCTGGATGAAGGCGAGTCCTTCGGCCGCCGTGTACGTGGCGGGGACGGTCGTGCCCGCCGGTATGGCTGGGTCCGTCCCTGCAAGTCGAACACAGTCGAGGTCGCCTTCATCCCACTTGCGGAGTCCGATCCGTCCGTCGCACAGCGGAGGATCGGGGTAGCGCAGAGACTCAGGAACCACGACCTGATCGTCTCATCGCCGGCGATCGACGCAGCCGCGCTCAGGGTGGGGCAGGGGTCGGGTACGGGGAGCATGAGGGTCGCCCCCGACGCGCCGTACGCCGCCCTGCCGAGATCGTCAGGCCATGACCACCACGGCCACACCCCACGACGCGACGACAGCAGCCCCGGCTCGGCTACCGATCCACACGATCCCTACTGCTCGGCTGGTCGAGGTCGAGCTGCGCAAGATGTTCGACACCCGGTCGGGCTGGTGGATGCTCATCAGCATCGGCGTCCTCTCGGTCGTCGCCACCGCGGCCGTCATCGTCTTCGCGCCTGACGACTCGGTGACCTACGAGAGCTTCGCGACCGCGATCGGCTTCCCCATGTCGGTGATCCTGCCGATGATCGCGATCCTGGGCGTCACCAGCGAGTGGAGCCAGCGCAGCGGGCTCACGACGTTCGCCCTGGTCCCCCACCGCGGCCGCGTGATCGGAGCCAAGGCGATCGCGACCTTCCTGGTCGGCATCGGCTCGATGGCCGTCGCCTTCGCCGTCGGCGCCCTCGGCAACCTGGCGGGCTCCGCGCTCGCGGGTGTCGATCCTGTCTGGAACATCCCGTTGTCGGAGGTGCCGCAGATCGTCCTCGGCAACCTCGTCGGCATGGCGATCGGCTTCACGCTGGGCGTCGTGCTGCGCAGCTCGGCGGCCGCCATCGTCGGCTACTTCGTGGTGTCCCTCGTCCTCTCGGGGATCCTCGTCCTGCTCGCCGAGGTCCGCGACTGGTTCAGCGACCTGCAGCCGTGGGTCGACTGGAACGCGACCCAGGTCGCGTTGTTCGAGGGCGCGACGGACACGGCCGAGGAATGGGCGATGCTCGCCTCGACCACCGCGATCTGGATCGTGTTGCCGCTCACGGTCGGCCTCCTGTTCCTGCGCCGCTCCGAGGTGAAGTAGCCCGGCGGTTACCTCGCGCCCGACAGCGGGTGGTCCTCGAAGAACTCCCAGACCAGCGGCGTTGCACCTCGTGGCCACTCGTGGCCCATCCGCTGCACGTCGATCACGACGAAGTCTGCCCCGCCGGCACAGCTGCTCGTCGCGCGGCGGGCCGGCCGGTTCCCGAGCCGTTCCCTGGTCACCGTCGGCGGGGCGCACGCAGCCGCTTCCCGCCAGCCCTCGACGAACCCGTCCGACCCGGTGACCGTCTCGTCCGCCAGGCCCTGGATGGCGAGCACCGAGGCGGGACCTTCCGGCGGGACCTCGTAGGGCACCCCGCTCACGGGGGCGAACGCGGCGATCCGGTCGGTGAGCTCCGAGGTGAGCAGGTAGGTCGCCGAGGCGCCTCGGGAGAAGCCGGTGGCGTAGATGCGCTCCGGGTCGATCGGCGCGCGGGCCTCGACGTCGTCGAGCAGGACGGCGACGTCCTCGGCGGCATCGAAGGAATCGGGGTAGGCGACGACGAACCCTTCCTCGTCGGCGAGGTCGTCGAACCCGGTCACCTCGACCATCTCCTCCGGGGTGCCAGGAGCACCGTGCAGGACGAGGACCAGTGGGAAGCCGTCGTCCGAGGCCGGCTCCGGCGGGAGGTGCAGCAGGTAACGCCCTTCGCTCCCGTCCGCCCGAGCCAGCGGGACGATCTCGTTGCCGTCGACCGAGACCGCCTGCGACGTCTCCGGCGCCGTCTGTTCGGTGGCGGACGACGCGGGGTCGTCCTGGTCGTCCTGCCCACCGCAGCCGGCGACGAGCAGCAGGAGGGTCCCGAGCACCGCCAGTCGACGCATGGACCGACGTTAACCCGTCAAGCCAGGGTGGCGAGCCGCTCCGCGGCGGCTGCGACCCGCTCGTCGGTCGCGGTGAAGGCGACCCGCACGTGGTGCGAGCCGGCGCGGCCGTAGAACTCGCCGGGGGCGACGAGGATGCCGAGCTCGGCCAGCTCGGCCACGGTGGCCCAGCAGTCGGGTCCGTCCGGACCGCGGGTGGCCCACAGGTAGAGCGAGGCCTCCGAGTGGTCGATCGTGAAGCCGGCACCCTCGAGGGCGGCGCGGAGCGTGGCCCGGCGGGCGGCGTACCGCGCGTGCTGCTCCTTGCTGTGCTCGTCGTCGTCGAGCACGGCGGCGAGGACGCGCTGCTGGGGGCCCGGCATCTGGAGGCCGAGGTTCTTGCGGACGGCGAGCAGCTCGGCGACCACCGAGCGGTCGCCGGCGACGAACGCGCACCGGTAGCCCGCGAGGTTGGACCGCTTCGACAGCGAGTGGACGGCGAGGATGCCGTCGTGGCTGCCGCCGCAGACGTCCGGGTGGAGGACGGAGTACGCCGGAGCCTCCCAGCTGCACTCGATGTAGCACTCGTCGGAGACGAGCAGCACGCGCCGCTCACGGCACCAGTCGACGACCTTCTTGAGGTGCTCCTTCGGGAGCACTCGGCCGGTGGGGTTGGAGGGCGAGTTCAGCCAGAGCAGGCGCGGGGTCTCGGGGCCGATCGAGGTCAGCGAGTCGGTGGCCATCGTCCGTGCACCCACGAGCGCCGCGCCGACCTCGTAGGTCGGGTAGGCGAGCTGCGGGAAGACGACCAGGTCGCCCGGGCCGACGCCGAGGTGGGTCGGCAGCGAGGCGATCAGCTCCTTGGAGCCGATGACCGGCAGCACCTGGTCGATCTCCAGGCCGGGGACGCCGTGAGCGCGCGCGAACCAGTCGACGACCGCCTGCCGGGCCTCCGGCAGGCCGATCGTCAGCGGGTAGCCCGGGGAGTCGGCCGCAGCGCGCAGTGCAGCCTGGGCGACCTCGGGCGTGGGGTCGACCGGGGTGCCGACGGAGAGGTCGACGATGTCGTCCGGGTGTGCGCGCGCCGTGGCGGCGTACGACGTCAGCTTGTCCCAGGGGAAGTCGGGCAGCCGGCGCGAGACGGGTGGGACCACCGAGGTGATCAGTGGTCCTGGTTCTGCGGCTCGAGCGCCGCGACGAACGGGTGGTCCTTGTCGATCTCACCCATCTTGGCCGCGCCACCCGGCGAGCCGAGGTCGTCGAAGAACCCGACGTTGGCGTCGTAGTAGTCCTTCCACTCCTCCGGGACGTCGTCCTCGTAGAAGATCGCCTCGACCGGGCACACCGGCTCGCAGGCGCCGCAGTCCACGCACTCGTCGGGGTGGATGTAGAGCATCCGCTTGCCCTCGTAGATGCAGTCGACGGGGCACTCGTCGACACAAGCGCGGTCCTTGAGGTCGACGCAGGGCTGGGAGATGACGTAGGTCACCGGTTCCTCCTGAGCTGCAGAGCGGATGCGAACACGAAACATGTTCGTGCCGGCGGCCAGCCTAGTATCCCCGGGGTGACGACGGCGCACGACCCACGTGATTCGGGACACCACCTGCTCGGCCCGCACGTCGTGGGCAAGCGGATCGTGGTCCGCCGGCTGCTCCGTGGCGAGACCGGCCCGTCGGGCGGGCCGGCGATGACCGACCTGCTCGGGATCTGCGTCGCGTGGGGCGAGGGCCGGTGCGTGGTGCAGCCCGAGGACGGCGAACCGGTCGAGATCGCGATCCGTGACATCGTCTCCGGCAAGCCGGTGCCGCCCCGTCCGTCGGTGCGGATGCGGGTCTCCGCGCGGGACGCCGAGCTGCACACCGCGGCACTCTGGGGCTCGGTCGAGTCCACCCCGCTCGGCGAGTGGGTGCTGCGCACCGACACCGCGCCCGTGGGCCGGCTACGGCGTCGCGCCAACTCCTGCCTGGCGATGGGCGACCCCCGCCTGCCGTACGACGAGGCGGCCGCTGCGGTTCGTGCGTTCTACGACGAGCGCGGGCGGCCGTCGTACGTCCAGGTCGAGGTGGGCTCCGAGGCGGAGGCGGCCTTCCGCGACCTCGGCTGGACCCACGACCCCACCGGCGACAGCGAGCTCCGGCTCGCGTCGCTCTCCCAGGTCCGCCGCCGGCTCCCCGGGACCGGCGACCGGGCACACCTCACCGTCGACGGCCCCCGCGCCCTCGTCACCATCGACGACGTCGCCCGCGGCGAGGCCGGCGTCGACGACGACTGGATCGGCGTGCACGGCATCGAGGTCGCCCCAGCCCACCGCCGGCAGGGCCTGGGCACCACCGTCCTCGCCGAGCTGCTCGAGTGGGGTGCCGAGCAGGGCGTGACCACGGTCTGGCTGCACGTCGAGAGCGACAACACCCCCGCCCTGCAGTGGTACGACGCGCTCGCGCTGGCGCCGCACCACGAGTGCCGCTACTTCACGCCGCCGGGGTCGTGAGCCGCTCGGCTGGGATCAGTCCTCGGTCAGGAACCCCTCGTCCACCAGCCAGTCGAAGGCCACGTCGACCGCCTCCTCGCCGTCGACGTCCACCCGCGCGTTGAGCTCGAGCAGCACCTCGTCGGTGAGCGCCTTGGTGACCGGGGCGAACAGGTCCGCGATCTGCGGGTGCTCCTCGATCACCTCCTCGCGCACGACGAGCGACACGTTGTACTTGGGGAAGTACTCCTTGTCGTCCTCCAGCACGAAGAGGTCCAGCGCCTTGATCCGGCCGTCGGTGGTGAAGACCTCGCCGAAGCTGCACTTGCCGGCGTCGGTGGCGCTGTAGATGGCGCCGGTCTGGAAGGTCTCGAGGTTCTCGTCCGGCACGCCGTTCGGCTTGCCCTGCGGGATGCCGTAGGTCTTGAGCATCCCGGGCAGCCCATCGGGTCGGTTGGTGAACTCGGACTCGACGCAGAACGTGCGGTCCTCGACGGGAACGTCCTTGATCTGCGACAGCTTCGTGATGCCGAGCCGCTTCTTCGTCTCCTGGGTCATCGCGAACCCGTAGGTGTTGTTCATCGGCGCCGGCGGCAGCCAGACCAGGTCGTTCTCCTCCAGGTCCCGGTCGCGGACGGCCCGGTACTGCTTCTGCTCGTCCGGGATCGGCTTCGTCTCGCCGAGGTAGGCGATCCACCCGGTGCCGGTGTACTCCCACATCGCGTCGATCTGGCCCTGGAGGTGTGCCTCGCGCGAGGAGGCGCTGCCCGGGATGTTCGTGAGGTCGGTGACGTCGGCGCCGGCCGACGCCAGCAGGCTGATCGCCATCTTGCCGAGCAGGATGCTCTCGGTGAAGTTCTTCGAGCCGATGGTGATGTCCAGACCGTCGAGCGACTCGACGTCGGCCACCGGGCCCGCGAGCGAGCCCGAGAGGACCCGGCCGCCGGCGGTCCCGAGGCCGCACCCGCTGACCGCGACCAGCAGGCAGATCGTCGTCAGCGTCGCGCCGAACGCCGTTCGCAGGTGCCGCACGTCAGACGCCCCTCGGCCGGGTCAGCTGCTCCAGCACGCGGCCCAACCACTCGAAGACCAGCGCGAGCAGGGCGACGAGCAGCGCACCGGAGATCATCAGTGAGTACTTGAAGAGCGTGATGCCGGTGACGATCATCTCGCCCAGTCCGCCGGCGTTGATGAAGCACGCCAGGGACGCCGTGCCGACGACCAGCACCAGCGAGGTCCGCACGCCGGCCATGATCACCGGCAGCGCCAGCTGGAGCTCGATGCGGAACAGCGTCCCCATCGTGGTCATGCCGACCCCGCGACCGGCTTCGACCAGGGTGGGGTCGACCCCGTCGATGCCGGTGATGGTGTTGCGCAGGACCGGCAGGATCCCGTACAGGCTGAGCGCGACGACCGCGATCCAGAAGCCGCTCAGCCAGTCGTTGAGCCAGAGGAACAGCAGCACGATGAGGCCGACCGACGGCGCCGCCTGCCCGGCGTTCGCGATGCCGACGACCACCGGGGCAGCGGCCCGGAACGCCCTGCGGGTCAGGATGACGCCCAGCGGCACCGCGATGACCACCACGATGACCGCCGTCACCACCGTCAGCTTCATGTGCTGGACGATCAGCGTGCTGACCTCCGACCAACGCAGCTGGTTGGACTCGATGACGTCCAGCTCGGCCGTCTGCCACCACCACACCCACGCGCCGAAGACCACCAGCACGACGACCGGCGGCACCACCAGCATCAGCAGCGCCTCCCGGCCGAGCCGGCGCCCCTCGGTCGGGGCGTCGGTGGTCGGGACGTCGGCCTGAGGTGTCACCGCGGGCTCAGCCACCGGCCTGCTCCTCCATCGCGCGGATCTGCTCGGTGACGGCTGCGAAGTCGACGATGCCGAGGTACTGGCCCCGGTCGCCGGTGACGATGGCCGCGCCGTGGTTGCTCGACAGCATCGTGTCGAGCGCGTCGTTGAGCGTGGACCGCTCGTCGACGTCGTTGAGCTCGAGGTCGGGTACGACGATCGTCTCGCCCTTGAGCTGCCGCACCCAGGGCCAGCCGCGGGGCCGGCCGCGCTCGTCGATCACGACGACCGCGGTGTCGCCGTTGGCCTCGGCCCGCTCCCGCACCTCCGCGGTCGACTCGCCGACCCGCGCGGTGGTGGGCTGCCGGAGCTCCAGGTCGGACACCCGGGCGAGGCTCAGTGCCTTGAGGGAGGAGCCAGCTCCGACGAAGTCGGCGACGAAGTCGTCGGCGGGCGCACCGAGGATGGCCTCCGGGGTGTCGTACTGGGCGATCCGGGCGCCCTCCTTCAGGATCAGGATCCGGTCACCGAGCTTGATCGCCTCGTCGATGTCGTGGGTGACGCAGATGATCGTCTTGCGCAGCTCGCGCTGGATGCTGAGCAGCTCGTCCTGGAGGCGCTGCCGGGTGATCGGGTCGACCGCGCCGAACGGCTCGTCCATCAGGATCACCGGTGGGTCGGCGGCGAGACCGCGGGCGACACCGACCCGCTGCTGCTGGCCGCCCGACAGCTCGCGCGGGTAGCGACCTCGGTAGCGGCCGGGCTCGAGGCCGACCAGGTCGAGGAGGTCGGTCACCCGGGCGGAGATCCGGTCGGCGTCCCACCCGAGCAGCTTGGGGACGATCCCGATGTTCTTCTCCACCGTCATGTGGGGGAACAGGCTGCCGCCCTGGATCACGTAGCCGATGTGGCGTCGCAGCTCGTTCTCGTCCTGCTGGCGGATGTCCTTGCCGTCGATGGTGATCGACCCGGAGGTCGGTTCGATCAGCCGGTTGATCATCTTCAACGACGTCGTCTTCCCGCACCCGGACGGGCCGATGAACATCACGATCTCGCCGGCGGGGACCGTGAGCGAGAGCGACTCGACGGCGGGCGTCTTCTGGCCCGGGTACTTCTTCACGACGTCGGTCAGCACCAGCTCGGCACCGCTGATCTCGCGGTCGGTGCCCTCGGGCGCACCCTCGGTGGTCGTCATGCGCGGATTCCCTTCGAGATCGTCAGGCGTCCCAGGAGCAGCAGGAGCCCGTCGGCCAGCAGCGCGATCAGCACGATGCCGAACGTGCCGACGACGGCGTTGTTGACCGAGTTCGCGCCACCGTCGGTGGCGAGCCCGGTGAAGATGTACTTGCCCATCCCGGGCCCGATGACGTACGCCGCGATCGCGGCCACCCCCATCGACATCTGGGTCGAGATCCGCACTCCCGCCAGGATCACCGGCCACGCGAGCGGCAGCCGGATGCGGGTCAAGGTCCGCAGCTCCGACATCCCCATGCCGCGCGCGGACTCGAGCAGGGTGGCGTCGACCTGGGCGAACCCGACGACGGCGTTGCGGAGGATCGGCATGACGGCGTAGAAGGTCACCGCGATCACTGCGGTCGTCGTGCCCAGTCCCGAGAGCGGGATCAGCAGGCCGATCAGGGCCAGCGAGGGCATCGTCAGGCCGATGGCGGAGACCGCGTTGGCCACAGGCTCCAGCTGCCGCGCCCGGGTGATCAGCGCGGCGACGACGACCGCGATGATGGTCGCCAGCAGCACGCACTGGAGCACGAGACTGGCGTGCTGGTAGGCGTCGAACGCCAAGCTGGCGCGCCGTTCACTGATGAACTCCCACACCTGGGAGGACACCTCCTGAGGACCGGCCGAGAACGCCCCGTCACGTTCCCCATGAAACTGATGCAGGTGACGCGGTCCGCTCCAAACCCAACCACAACCGGTGCGGAGGCGGCTAGCCGTCCGCGTGTCGCGCCAGCACCGCGAGCTGCTCGCCGTCGACCCGATAGGTCGTCCACTGCTTCACGGGCCACGCGCCGAGCGCCTCGTAGAACTCGATGGCCGGGGTGTTCCAGTCGAGCACCACCCACTCGAACCGCGCGTAGCCGCGCTCGACCGCGATCCGGGCGAGGGCCTCGAGGAAACGACGGCCGAACCCGCTCCCCCGGTGCGCCGGGTCGACGAACAGGTCCTCGAGGTGGATGCCGGGGACACCGGTCCAGGTGGAGTAGCTGCGGTACCAGACGGCGACGCCGACCACCTCGCCCTCGACCTCCGCGACCAGCGCGGAGGCCACGGCGTCCTCGCCGAACAGCCATCGCTCGACGAGCTCAGGCGTGTTCGCCACGGCATCCGGCTCGCGCTCGTAGGTCGCGAGCTCCCGGACCAGCCGGACGATGTCCGCGGCGTCGGCCGCGGTCGCTTCCCGGATCATCGGGTCAGCCGATCGCCAGGAAGGTCAGCAGGTCCTGCCGGGTCAGCACGCCCACCGGCTTGCCGTCCTCCTGCACCAGCACGGCGTCGGCGGCCTCGAGCAGCCGGACGGCGTCGGTCGCGTCCTCGGTCGAGCCCACCGTCGGCAGCGGCGGGGACATGTGCTGCTCGACGGAGTCGGTGAGCCGCGCGTGCCCGGTGAAGAGCGCGTCCATCAGCGCCCGGTCCGACACCGAGCCGGCGACCTCGGCCGCCACGATCGGCGGCTCCGCCCGCACGACGGGCATCTGCGAGACGCCGTACTCCTGCAGGATCGCGACCGCCTCCGCGATCGTCTCGTTGGGGTGCGTGTGCACGAGCGCCGGCAGGCCGCCGGTCTTCTGCCGCAGCACCTCGCCGACGGTGCGGGTGGTCGGGGCCTGGCCGGTGCTGAAGCCGTACTGCGCGAGCCAGTCGTCGTTGAAGACCTTGGTCAGGTAGCCGCGTCCCGAGTCCGGCAGCAGTACGACGATGACGGCGTCGTCGCCCTCGGGAGTGCCCGCGATCTCCTTGGCCAGCTGTGCGGCGGCGAACGCCGCCATCCCCGACGACCCGCCGACGAGCATCGCCTCCTCACGGGCCAGCCGCCGCGTGAACGCGAACGAGTCGGCGTCGGAGACCTCGATGACGCGGTCGGCCACCGACCGGTCGTAGGTGTCGGGCCAGAAGTCCTCGCCCACGCCCTCGACCAGGTAGGGCCGGCCGGTGCCGCCGGAGTAGACCGACCCGGCCGGGTCGGCGCCGATCACCTTGATGTCGGGGTTCTGCTCCTTGAGGTAGCGGCCGACGCCGCTGATGGTGCCGCCGGTGCCCATGCCGGTGACGAAGTGCGTGATCCGCCCCTCGGTCTGGCGCCAGATCTCGGGCCCGGTCTCCTCGTAGTGGGAGCGCGGGTTGTGCGGGTTGGAGTACTGGTCGGGCTTCCACGCGCCGGGCTGCGAGGCGAGCCGGTCGGACACGTTGTAGTAGGAGTCGGGGTGCTCGGGGGCCACCGCCGTCGGGCAGACGACCACCTCGGCGCCGTAGGCCTTGAGCACGTTGCGCTTGTCCTCGCTGACCTTGTCGGGGCAGACGAAGACGCACTTGTAGCCCTTCTGCTGCGCCACCATCGCCAGCCCCACCCCGGTGTTGCCGGAGGTCGGCTCGACGATCGTGCCTCCGGGCTGCAGCGCGCCCGACTCCTCGGCCGCCTCGATCATCCGAGCGGCGATGCGGTCCTTCACCGAGCCGCCGGGGTTGAGGTACTCGACCTTGGCCAGGACGAGGGGGCCGCTGCCCTCGCGACCGCCGGCGCCGTCCAGCGAGCGGTCCAGCCGTACGAGGGGTGTGTTGCCGATGAGGTCCAGCAGGGACTCGACGTACTCCATGGCCCCAACCTAACTTCCCGGGCCGATCCGTAGAGTGATGGCTGTGACCAAAGCCGCCGCCGCCAGGAAGCTGGCCTCCGCCGCCCTCTACGGCGGCGGTGGTGTCTCGGCGGTCGGAGCGGGGCTCTACGGCGTGATGGTCGCCGAGGCGAAGCTCGCGCGACGGATCATCGGCGAGGCCAAGGACATGCCGCCGGAGTGCAGTGGCTGGTACGGCCGTGGCCGGCCCGGGCCGGCGATCCGGATCGCGCTGCTCGGCGACTCGAGCGCCGCGGGGTACGGCGTGGACCGGGTCGAGGAGACCCCGGGCGCACTGCTGGCCAGCGGGGTGAGCCGGCACGCGGACCGCCGGGTCTACCTCAAGGGCCTGTGCGTGGTGGGCGCCCGGTCCTCCGACCTCAAGGAGCAGGTCGACCGCGCGCTGCTGATCGAGCCCGACGTCGCCGTGATCCTCATCGGCGGCAACGACGTCGTCGGCACGGTGCTGCCGCGGCAGTCGGTGCGCTACCTCTCCGAGGCGGTCCGTCGGCTCCGCAAGGCCGGCGCGGAGGTCGTCGTCGGCACCTGCCCCGACCTCGGCACCGTGCAGCCGATCGCACCGCCGCTGCGCCAGGTCGCGCGCACCTGGTCGCGCCGGATCGCCGCGGCCCAGACGATCGCGACCCTGGAGGAGGGTGGTCGAACGGTCTCGCTCGGCTCGATCCTCGGCCCCGACTTCGCGGCCGCACCCGCGGTGCTGTTCGGACCCGACCAGTTCCACCCGTCGGCCGAGGGCTACCGCGCGCTCGCCAACGTGCTGCTGCCGTCGGTGCTCGCCGCCCTCGACCAGGCGCCCGACGAGGAGACCGCCCTCGAGTCCTATCGCGGCGAGGGCGTGCTGCCCATCTCGCAGGCGGCCATCCGCGCCGTCAAGCAGCCCGGCACCGAGCTGGACGGCGGCGAGGACGGCGCCAAGCGGGTCGGCGTCCGCGGGCTGCTCGTCGAGCTCCGCCACCGCCGCCGTCGTCCGCAGACCCTCGCCGAGGCCCCGGAGGACCACGAGGTGCTCGAGGACGCCTCGCAAGAGGGGGTCTAGGCCTACCCCGGTCGGAGGTCCAGCACCATCGATAGCGGCGCCGGCGCTTCCTAGCGTCGTCGCCATGCACACCGACACCGCAACCACCACTCCTGCCCTCGCCGTCGTCGGCCTGGGTCACCAGTACGGCGACGGGCCCACCGCGGTCCGCGCGCTCGACCACGTCGACCTCGCCTTCGCGCCGGGCACCTTCACCGCCGTGATGGGCCCGTCGGGCTCCGGCAAGTCGACGTTCCTGACCTGTGCCGGCGCGCTCGAGCGGCCCACTGCGGGCTCCGTGCTCGTCGCCGGCCAGGACGTGACCGAGCTGGACGAGGACGCCCGGACCCGGCTGCGCCGGGAACGCATCGGCTTCGTCTTCCAGTCCTTCCACCTGCTCCCCTACCTCACCGCGGCCCAGAACGTCGCGCTCCCGCTCCGGCTCGCGAGCCGCTGGGGCGGAGGCCGGCACCGCGCCAGCGTGGCTGCCCTGCTCGACACGGTCGGCCTCGCCGGTCGTCACGACCGGCTGCCGTCCGAGCTGTCCGGGGGTCAGCAGCAACGGGTCGCCATCGCCCGAGCCCTGGTCACCTCCCCCGCCGTCGTCCTCGCCGACGAGCCGACCGGGGCGCTCGACTCCCGCACCGCGGGTGAGGTCCTCGCCCTGCTCCGCACCTGCGTCGACGAGCTCGGACAGACCGTGGTGATGGTGACCCACGACCCGGTCGCGGCGGCCTACGCCGACCGGGTGGCCTTCCTCGTCGACGGCCGCGTCGCGGGCTGGATGGACGCGCCCACCGCGGACGCCGTTGCCGGGCAGCTCGCCCACCTCGACGAGCTGGAGGCGGCGTCATGACGTCCCTCGCCTGGGCGTCGCTGCGGCACCGCCCCACCGCGTTCACCGCGACCTTCCTGGCCGTCCTGCTCGGCACCGCGATGATCGGGTCCTTCGCGACCCTGGTCGAGACCGCGTCCGGCCCGGTGTCGACCGCCGACGAGGAGGCGCTCACGATCATGGGCGCCGTCGTGGGCGGCTGGGGATCGGCCATCGTGCTGTTCTCGGTCGCCTCGACGCTGGCCGTCACCGTGCGGCAGCGGGTCACGGAGGTCGGGCTGCTGCGCGCCATCGGCGCCAGTCCGCGACAGGCCGGTCGGCTGATCCGCGCCGAGGCCCTGGTCGTCACGGTGGCTGCGGCCCTCGGCGGAGCACTGGTCGCCTCGGTCACCGGCCGGGCGCTGCTGGCGATGCTGCGGAGCGGCGACATCGTCGCCGACGACGTGGCGTACGGCGGCGGAGCGGCCTCCCTCGGCGCGGCCGCGGCCCTCGTGGTCCTGACCGCGACGCTGGCCGCCGCGGTCACGGCGCGACGCGCGACCCGAGGGTCGGTCACCGTGGTGCTGCGCGAGTCCGACGCCGACAGCGGCCGGATGCGCTGGTGGCGGATCGCCGGCGGCGTGGGGCTGATCGGCTACGGCGTGGCGATGGCGGTCATCACGGTCACCGTGACCGCAGACTCCGACGACCCCTACGCGGCCATGCAGACCGCCGGTTCCAGCTCGATCCTGGTCGGCGTGGGTCTCGCCCTCTTCGCCCCGGTGCTGCTCCGAGTGACGGCGTTGCCGGCCCGGTCCGCCCTGGGCCGGACGGCGACCGGCCACCTCGCGTCGTACAACGTCACGCGGCGCTCGCACCTGCTGGCCGGCGTGCTCGCGCCCGTCATCGTGCTCACGTCGTCGACGATCGGCACGCTGATGCTCGTCGCGATCGACGGGCGGACGCTCGACGAGGGCCTCGCCGGCGCCGAGGACGCCGACATCATCACGCTCCTCAACAACGTGGTGGTCGGGATGATCGCCCTGTTCGCGGCGATCATGGTCGTCAACGCGTTCGCGGCGGTGATCAGCCACCGGCGGGCCGAGCTGCGCCGGCTGTGGCTGGTCGGCGCCACCCCGGCCGAGGTCGAGGGCTCGGTCCTGGCCGAGGCGGGGATCGTGGCCGCGGTCGGCGTCCTGTTCGGCTCGTTGGCATCGCTGACGACCGTCGTGCCGTTCGCGCTCGCTCGCGACGAGGGCCTGGTTCCGGACGGCCAGCTCTGGCTGCCGCCGCTCCTCGTCGCCGGTGTCGTCGCGCTCACGCTGGCAGCCGCACGCGGCGCCGTGCGTCCGGCGCTGCGTCGCGCGGTCCCGGCGGGAGCGTCGGGGCGGTGACAGACTCGGCGGTCATGAGCAGCCTGCTCGCCCCGATCCCGACGCTCGGCCCGACGCCGGTCGACCGCGCGACCGCGGTCGGCCGCCTCCGGCTGACGCTCGTCGGGACCGGGCAGGCGCTGCTCGGCCTGCCGGTCGGGCTCGCGATCGGCATCCTGTGGCTGCTCGCGGTGCCGCTCACCCTGGCCGTCGTCGGCCTGCTGCTGGCCCTCCTCGTCGTGCCGACCGGCCGGGCGCTCGCCGACGTGCACCGCAGGTTCGCCGGCTCCCTCCTCGACGACGACGTCGAGAGCGGCTACCTGCCGGACGACGGCCGGAGCGTGCTCGGGCGCCCGCTGCTCTGGGTCCGCGACCCCGCCCGGTGGCGCGACTTCGCCCACCTGTGGTTCTCGGCCACCGGCGGCTTCGTGCTGTCCGGTCTGCCCACCTTGCTGCTGGTGGCGCCGGTCGTGCACGTGGTGGGGCTGCTCGTCGACCCCGGGACCGTCTGGCTGCTGCTGGTGTTCCTCGACGGGCCGATGCTGCTGACCTGGTGGCTGGTGACCCCGCACCTGCTGCGCGGTCGCGCGCACGCCGACCGCACGATCCTCGGCCACTCCCGGCTCGCCCACCTCGAGCAGCGGGTCGTCACGGTCGAGGAGACACGCGCGGAGTCGCTCGACCACCAGGCCGCCGAGATCCGCCGGATCGAGCGCGACCTCCACGACGGCGCGCAGGCGCGGATCGCCGCGGTCGGCATGAACGTCGGCCTGGCGGAGAAGCTCATCGGCCAGGACCCCGACGCGGCGGCCGCGCTGCTCCGGGAGGCGCGGGAGACGACGCTGTCGGCGCTGGAGGACCTACGCTCCGTCGTCCGCGGGATCCATCCGCCGGCACTGGCCGACCGCGGCCTGGTCGGTGCGGTGGAGGCGCTGGCGCTGCCGATCCCGATCCCGGTCACGGTGTCGATGTCCCTGCCGGCGGTGCCGCCTCCGGTCGAGTCGGCCGCGTACTTCGCGGTCGCCGAGTGCCTCGCCAACGTCGTCAAGCACGCCGACGCGACGCGCGCGTGGGTCACCGCCCGCCACGACGGGGAGCGGCTGCTGCTCGCCGTCGGCGACGACGGCCGTGGCGGCGCGGCGGCGGTCGACGGAGGCGGGCTGGCCGGGGTCGCGCGCCGGCTCGCGGCCTTCGACGGCACCATGGCGGTGGCGAGCCCCGACGGTGGACCGACCGTGGTCCGGATGGAGGTGCCGTGCCCGACGGCGTGACGACCGCGCGGCTGCGCGCGGTGCTCGCGGAGGACCAGGCGTTGCTGCGGGCCGGCCTCACCCGGATCCTCGAAGCCGGGGGCGTCGAGGTGGTCGAGGCGGTCGACAACGCACCGGGCCTGGCCCGAGCGCTCGGACGCGACGACATCGACGTCGCGGTGGTCGACGTACGGCTGCCGCCCACGTTCACGACCGAGGGCCTCGAGGCGGCCGTCGCCGCCCGCGCCGACCGCCCCGGCCTGCCGGTCCTCGTGCTCAGCCAGTTCGTGGAGGCGCTGTACGCCCGTGACCTGCTCGCCAGCGGCGAGGGCGCGGTCGGCTACCTGCTCAAGGACCGGGTGGCCGACGTCGACGCCTTCCTCGAGGCCGTGGCACGGGTGGCCGGCGGCGGCACCGTGCTGGACCCCGAGGTCGTCGCCGCGCTGGTCAGCGGCGCCGCCCGGCCGCGCCCGCTGGCCCGGCTCACCGGCCGCGAGCAGGAGGTGCTCGCGCTGATGGCCGAAGGCCGCTCCAACGCAGCGATCGCGGCCCGGCTGTTCATCACCGAGAAGGCCGTCGGCAAGCACACGAACAGCATCTTCACGAAGCTCGACCTTCCCGTCGCGCCCGACGACAACCGGCGCGTGCTCGCGGTGCTGGCCTGGCTCGACGGCTCGTAAATGCGACGCACCGGGGATTTTCGTCGTTCCCGGTGCGAAACCGCGACGAAAATCCCCGGTGCGTCAGTCGTGTCAGTCCTGCTGGAGGATCGCCAGGATCCGGAGCAGGTTGGTGTAGATCCAGACCAGGCTCACCGTCAGCGCGAACGACGCGCGCCACGACTCACGTGCCGGTAGGCCGTTGCGGACGCCCTGCTCGATGAAGTCGAAGTCGAGGATCAGCATGAAGATGCCGAGGACCAGGCCGACGACGGAGAACAGCAGGCCGATACCGCCGAAGCCGAACAGACCGAGCTGGCTACCGAAGAGGCCGAGCACGAGCTCCATCATGCTCAGGGCGATCATCCCGAACATCGCGGCGATGACGAAGGTGCGGAACTTCTGGCCGACCTTGATCTCGAAGAACTTGTACGCCGCCAGCGTGCCGGCGAACGCGGCGAACGTGCCGAGGACAGCCTGGACGACGATGCCGCCGTAGTCCTCGCTCGGGAACATCGCGTCGTAGAACTTGCTCAGTGCGCCCAGCGCCACACCCTCGAGGGCGGCGAACGCGAGCACCAGCGGCGGGCTGACCACGCGCTTGAAGGAGTTGACCATCGAGAGCACGAAGGCACCCAACGAACCGATGACCAGTGCGGCCGTCAGGGTCCCGACGGCAGCGTCACTCTCGATCGCGGGCGTCAGGACCCAGGTCGCGAAGGCCGCCACCAGGACGACCCCGAGGGTCATCGCGGTCGACTGGACGACGGTGTCGATCGTCATCCGGTCGGTGGTCGGCGGGGCGGTGGGCGGGGCGTAGCCCGGCTCGCCGCCGTAGCCCTGCGGCGACGGTGCGTAGCCCGGGTACGACGTCTGGCCGTACGGCGAGGAGCTGTTGAACTCCTCCGACCGACGGAACACGGGGTTGTTGCTCTGCATGGTCTCCTCCGAAGGGATTCCTGGTTGGTGACGGCCAGTCTAGGCAGTCACATACCCAGGGAACGCGCAGAGAGCCCCGTACGTTCCCGGTTCACTGCGCCGAGATGGTGACGGTCACCGCACCGACACCGGTCGGCCGGACGTCCAGCGCGCCGTCCGGGCGCTCCTCCGCCGTGCCGCCGGTGACCTGGACCGCGTAGCCGTCCGGGTAGTGCAGCGGGGAGACGAAGATCTCGGTCGGCTCGGTGATGGTCCGGTCCGGTCGGTAGCGGAAGCGGAACGCCCCGGTGCGGACGTCGAACGACAGCGCCGTCGGCACACCGGCCACCGCCTGCGGGTAGGTGCGGACCAGCCGGCGGATCTTCTCGGTCTTCACCGTCGAGAGGTCGGCGTCGTCGGCGAACATGCCTTGCGCGTCGTCGGCGGTCGTCGGGTCGTCCCAGCGCTTGTAGGCCCAGTGCAGCCAGCCCATCAGGTGCTCGTCGGCGACGGCGGCGTCGATCTCGACGGCACGCACGTTGTCGGTGGCGCCCCACTCGCTCATCAGCGGCACCGCCCTCATCGTCGCGGCCTGCTTGAGCGCGTGCTGGTTGCGGTTGCGGGCGAACGCCCAGCAGTTCTCGACGTTGCCGCCGGGGATGCCCTGCGACTCCAGGAAGACGTCCTGGCAGTAGTTGTGCCAGGACAGGCCGAGCCCGGTCTCCCCGGCCATCGGCTCGAGGTAGGTCGGGATCTTCTGGCCGCCGGAGAACTGCTGCGGCTCCCACCACACGACGTTCTCGCCGTCGATCGCGCGGATGGCACGGGTCGCCTTCTCGTACGCCGGCTGCAGCTCCTTCGTGTACGACGCCTTGCAGCCCGCGCGCAGGCACGCCGCCCACTCCAGCCCCATCCACGGCTCGTTGATGAGGTCGTAGCCCATCAGGTAGGGCTGGTCCCGCCACCACTGCGCGGCGACCTCCCAGGCCTCGACCCACCCGTCGAGCAGGCCGTGCTTGTTGGCCCAGAACCGGTCGAACACCAGCGACGTCTCGGGCGTCCAGTAGCCCAGCGGGAACGGCAGGTTGACCGGCGGGAGGAGGTTGAACGGCGCAGGCCGGATCATCGCCCAGTCCGGCACGCCCTCCCCGCCGTACGTCTCGTGCCACATGTCCTGGTGCGCGTCGAGCTGCATCCAGATGCCGCGCTCGGCCATCAGGTCCATCACCCGCTGCCACCGGTCGCGATAGGTCGGGTCGCCGACCCCGGGGCTCTCGGGCGTGATCCCGGCCCAGAGGGTGCCGAGCCGGACGCCGTTGAACCCGTGCTCCGCCAGCCAGTCCGCGTCGGCCTCGGTGAACCCGGCCGCCGTGTCCGGTGGTGCGTACGGCGCCCGCTTCCACACCAGGTTGAAGCCGTGCACGATCACCACCCGGCCGTGCTGGTCGACCAGCCAGCGACCCTTCCGCCGCAGCTGGGGTGCGTCGGCGTCGGCGGCACGGAGCGCCGTGCGGTCCAGCGCCGGTCGTTGCTCGTGGTCCGGACTCGCACCGGCACCGGGGACGCTGCCGATCCCGACGAAGGTCAGCGCGGCAGCGACCAGAGCGATAGAACACGTTCTACGGCGGCTCACGCCCTCTCAACGACGGGGGCGGCCGAAGGTGACTAGGAGCGGCGGCGGAGCCGCACGACGGTGTCCCGCACCTGCATCGGCCCGTCCTCCATCTGCTGCTCCCGGACGGGGTCGTCGGCGACCTCGACCTCCCACTCGTCGGACGAGCCGCCGGCCACACCGAGCGCGGCGAGCAGCTGCTCGGGCGGGAACATCAGGCCCGGACCGTGAGACTGACGGGCGCCGGACTCGACGTCGTCGGGGTGGTGGGCGACCACGAGCAACCGCCCGCCGGGCGCGACCGCAGCGGCGATCCGTCGGTAGACGTCGTCGAAGTCCTCGCGCGGCACGTGCATGAAGTGGGCCGACACCAGGTCGAACCCCTTGCTCCGGCGGGGCTTGCGCGGCGGGTGGGAGCCGAGCACGTCGTACTCCCCGACCTTGACGCGGTCGTCGACCCCGCGCTCGATGGCGTGCCGGGCCGTGCGGTCCAGCGCCACCAGCGACACGTCCAGGGCAGTGACGTCCCAGCCCTGCTCCGCCAGCCAGATCGCGTCCGCGCCCTCGCCGCACCCGATGTCGCAGGCGCTGCCCGGCGTGAGGTCGGCGGTCTGCTCGACGAGGCGCTGGTTGGGCCGGCCGCTCCACACCCGCTCGCTGCCGGAGTACCGTTCGTCCCAGAACTCCCGGGTGAGCGCCTCCCGCATCTCCTCGAGCGTCAGGTCGTCATGGTGGCGATGGTGGCGATGGTGGTGGGACGGCGTCATGACCACCACTCTGCCGCTTCATGTCGACCTGAAGGCAAGCGGTGCCCCCGCTGGGACTCGAACCCAGACTGCGGCGCTTTTAAGGCGCCTTCCTCTGCCGGTTGGGATACGGGGGCGTACGGTCGCCATCCTCCCAGCCGTCGGACGGGATCGTGCTAGGCCTCCAGCAGCGACCAGGCGATGCCGTCGAGGATGTCGGTCTCCGCCACGGTGATCGCCGGCACCGTCGTACGCCGCAGCACGCGGGACAGGATCAGCGCACCGGCGTCGATGACGTCGGCCCGGCCGGGGTGCACGTAGCCCAGCGCCAGGCGTTCCTCGCGGGTGGCGTCGACGAGCGTCTGCACGGTGCGGTCGACCGCGTCGACCTCGAGCACCTGCCCGTGGATCAGGTCACGGTCGTACGCCGGCAGGCCGAGCGTCCCGGCCGCGACGGTGGTGATCGTGCCGGCGACGCCGATGACGGCGGCCGCCTCGGCCGGGTCGACCGGGCAGTCGTCCAGCGCGGCGTCGATCGCGGCGACGCAGGCCGCGACCTGTTCCGCGGTCGGGGGGTCACCGCCCAGCTCCCGCTCGTGCAGCCGGACCGACCCGATGTCCATCGAGCACGCCGCCTCCGGTCCACCCGCGCGGGTGCCGAGGATCAGCTCCGTGGAGCCGCCGCCGATGTCGATGACGAGGAGCGGCTCGGGACCGGAGCCACCGGTGCCGCGGACCGCGCCGGCGAACGCCAGCCGCGCCTCCTCCTCGCCCGACAGCACCTCCGGGTCGATGCCGAGCCGCTCCCGGACGCCCGCGGTGAACTCCGCGGAGTTCTCGGCGTCGCGGGTCGCCGACGTCGCGCAGAACCGGATCCGCTCGGCGCCGTGCTCGGCGACGAGCGCGGCGTACTCGTCGATCGCCCCGAACGCGCGCTCCAGCGCTTCGGGAGCGAGCCGGCCGGTGGCGTCGACCCCCTGGCCGAGCCGCACCATCCGGCTCTCCCGCACAGCCACGTCCGGGAGGTCGCCGACGAGCAGCTTGATGGTGTTGGTGCCGCAGTCGATCGCGGCGACGGTGGTCACTCGGTCGGCTCCACGCAGGGTCCCGGGGCCCACCACTCGCCGAGCGCCTCCAGCACCTCGTCGCCGAACGGGTTCACGCCCGGACCGGCGACCAGCGCGTGGGCGGCGAGCACGTGGAGGCACTTGACCCGCTCCGGCATGCCGCCGGCCGAGATCCCTTCGATCTCGGGGACGTCGAGGCCGGCCGCCTCCCCCACCGCGGCACGGTCGGCGAGGTAGCTCTCGTGCGCGCGCCGATAGGCCTCGGCCAGGTCGGGGTCGGTGCCGAGCCGGTCCTGCATCTCCTTCATCAGGCCCGAGGCCTCGAGGGTGCCGATGCGGGAGTTCACCCGCGGACAGGTCAGGTAGTACGTCGTCGGGAACGGCGTGCCGTTGGGGAGCCGAGGCTCGGTGATGACGACGTCGGGATTGCCGCAGGGGCAGCGGTGGCCGATCGCGTGGATGCCGCGGGGCGGCCGGCCGAGCTGCGCTGCGACGACGTCCTCGTCACTCATCCGCGCCGCTCACTCGTCCTCGGACCCGACGATCCGCTTGGGCGGCTGCGGCTGGATCTTCGTCGGCGGGTGGCCGGCGACCTTGACCGACGACCAGACGCCGTCGTACCACGCCGGTCCCTCGGCGTCGTCGGCCGCCGACCGGTCGTCGAGCTCGGACTCGGTCAGCGGGTCGCCGTTGGCGTCGACGACGACGTACGGCGTCTCGCCCGGCATCACGTAGCCGCGCTTCCTTGCCTCCTGCATGACGAACGCCGGGTCCTCCCAGCGGTCCTTCTCGCGCTCGAGGTCGCTGATGGAGGCCTCCCGCTCGGCGATCTGCTCCTCCAGCGCCTCGATCTGGTTGCGCTGCTCGAGGTAGGCGCGCAGCGAGGAGGCGTAGGAGACCGCCAGCACGGCGAGCACCAGCACCAGGATCGCGGCACGCCCGGTCAGCCGGGACCGTCGCCGCTCCTCGGCCCGGACCCGGGCCACGGTCGCGACCCGGTCCCGCTCGGCGCGCTTGCGCTGCGGTCGGCCGCCCGAGCCCGGGCTGGACCGGCGCGGCTGGCCGGGTCCACGGGAGGTACGACGGTCGCCGGGTGCGGCAGGCACGCGTCCCTCCTTCGGTGTCTCTCGGTCTCCTAGCGCTGACGGTTCCTAGTCAACCCGAATCAGGCCTGATAACGCGGGAACGCGCCCGCACCGGCGTAGCGCGCCGCGTCACCGAGCTCGTCCTCGATGCGGAGCAGCTGGTTGTACTTCGCCACCCGCTCCGACCGGGCGGGGGCGCCGGTCTTGATCTGGCCGCAGTTCGTCGCGACGGCGAGGTCGGCGATCGTGGTGTCCTCGGTCTCGCCCGAGCGGTGGCTCATCATGCAGCGGAAGCCGCTGCGGTGCGCGAGGTCGACGGAGTCGAGGGTCTCGGTCAGGGAGCCGATCTGGTTGACCTTCACCAGCAGCGCGTTGGCCTGGCCGCCGGAGATGCCGCGCTGCAGCCGCTCGACGTTGGTGACGAACAGGTCGTCGCCGACCAGCTGGGTCTTGGCGCCGAGCGCGTCGGTGATGGCCTTCCAACCGTCCCAGTCGTCCTCGTTGAGCGGGTCCTCGATGCTGACGATCGGGTAGGCCGCGACCAGCTCGCTGTAGTAGGCGATCATCTCGTCGGCCGACTTCTTGGTGCCCTCGAAGGTGTAGGAGCCGTCCTCGTAGAACTCCGACGCCGCGACGTCGAGCGCGAGCACGATGTCCTCCCCGAGCCGGTAGCCGGCCTTGCCGACCGCCTCGGCGATCAGGTCGAGCGCGGCGCGGTTGGACTCCAGGTCCGGGGCGAAGCCGCCCTCGTCGCCCACCCCGGTCGCCAGTCCGCGGCTCTTCAGCACCGACTTGAGCGCGTGGTAGACCTCCGCGCCCATGCGAAGCGCGTCGCGGAAGGTCGCCGCGCCGATCGGCGCGATCATGAACTCCTGGATGTCGACGTTGGTGTCCGCGTGCGCGCCGCCGTTGAGGATGTTCATCATCGGCACCGGCAGCAGGTGGGCGTTCGGGCCGCCGACGTAGCGGTAGAGCGGGAGGTCCGCGGAGTCGGCAGCCGCGCGGGCCACCGCGAGTGACACCCCGAGGATCGCGTTGGCGCCGACCTTCGCCTTGTTGGGCGTGGCGTCCGCGTCGATCATGGTCTGGTCGACGAGCCGCTGGTCGGCGGCGTCCAGGCCCTCGATCGCGGGGCCCAGGGTGTTGATCACGGCGCTGACGGCGTTCTGCACACCCTTGCCGAGGTAGCGGTCGCCGCCGTCGCGCAGCTCCACGGCCTCGAACGCACCGGTGGAGGCGCCGCTGGGCACGGCCGCCCGGGCGAAGGACCCGTCGTCGAGGAGCACCTCGACCTCGACGGTGGGGTTGCCGCGCGAGTCGAGGATCTCGCGGGCTCCGACGGCTTCGATCGCTGCCACGTGCTTGCTCCTGGGTAGTCCGAGTGACGGGATTCGGTACGACGGCTGAGCCTAGTCCTGCCCGGGCCGGCCCTGGTCGACAGCCACGGGGCGGGCACGTCCCACGCAAGTCACCGACCCCGACTCACCGGCCCCGCAGCCCGACCCGATCAGCCCCGAACACGGCGGCGAAGAGCCGGGAGGACCGGGCGGTCATCGACGCGGGCGTCTCGTCGGGGTGGTCGACCCACCAGGTGACGAGCGAGTCGAAGACGTTCGACCAAACGTGGGTCATGGCGTCGATGTCGACGGGGTCGTCGTCGCCTGCCAGGTGCATGAGCTCCCCGACCCCGTCGCGGGCGAGGGCTGCCACCCGATCCTGGTAGACGTCGATGATCGCGGCCACCTCGCTGGTGCGGGCGAGGGTCGGGTCGTTGAGGAGGCGCCAGATCCAGGGCTGCGGTTCGAGCACCCGGAACACCCCGTCCAGGGTCACCAGGGCGCGGGCGATGCCGACCTCGCCGAGCGCCGCCGTACGCTCCATCTCCTCGGCCAGCACCTGGCCGCCGCGCCGCAGGCAGGCGACGAGCAGGCCTTCCTTCGAGCCGAAGTAGTTGTAGATGAGCGGCTTGGAGATGCCAGCCCGCTCGGCGATCTCGCTCACCGAGGCGAGCGCGAAGCCGCGCTCGGCGAAGACCTGTCCGGCCACCTCGACGATCTGCTCCTCGCGATCGGCGCGGGCGACCCCCTTCGTGCCGGAACGGCGCGCGGAGCCGGCGCTGGCGGTGGAGGATGGCACGGGACCGACCCTACCAACGGATATGACCTCGTGGTAACTTACCCCGAAGTCATATCACCCGATCAGGAGCTCCAGATCCATGCAGGACCTGCTCGACCCGATGAAGAACCCGGTCACCTACGCGATCCCGTTCTTCCTGCTGACCATCGCGATCGAGCTGGCCGCTCTGAAGTGGCTCGACCACGACGACAACCCGGTGCCCCGGACCGGCTACCACCGCCAGGACGCCCGGACCAGCCTGTTCATGGGACTGGGCTCGATCGTGTCGCTGACGGTGCTCAAGCTGATCGGGTTCTTCGGCTACGTCGCGCTCTACGAGTACGTCGCGCCGGTCCACCTCGACACCGACGCCTGGTGGTACTGGCCGGCCGTCATCCTCGGCGTCGACTTCTTCTACTACTGGCAGCACCGGTTCGTGCACCGCGTCAACGTCGGGTGGGCGGCGCACCAGGCCCACCACTCCAGCGAGTACATGAACTTCGCGACAGCCCTGCGGCAGAAGTGGAACCCCTGGTGGGAGCTGGTCTTCTGGATCCCGCTGCCCCTGCTGGGGTTCGCGCCGTGGACGCTCTACGTGGCGTTCGGGTTCAACCTCATCTACCAGTTCTTCGTGCACACCGAGCTGGTCGACAAGCTGTGGCGCCCGGTCGAGCTCGTGATGAACACCCCCTCGCACCACCGGGTGCACCACGGCTCGGACCCGGAGTACCTCGACAAGAACTACGCCGGGATCTTCATCATCTGGGACCGCATGTTCGGCAGCTTCGTGGAGGAGCAGAAGCGCCCGAAGTACGGCCTCACCAAGCCGGTGAACACCTACAACCTCGTCAAGCTGCAGTACGGCGACTATGCGCAGATCGTCCGCAACGTGCGTGCCGCGCGGAGCTGGCGGGAGCGCGCCGGCTACCTGTTCGGCCCGCCGGGGTGGGAGCCGCAGCGCCCGGAGTCGCTCAACCCCGCAGGTGTCGACTGACGTCGCCGGTCGGGCCGAGCACCATCGTCCGGGTGGCGAACCACCAGGTGCCCCCGAGGCGGTGGAAGGTGTCCTGGTAGCTGCCGAGCACGATCGGCTGCAGCGGCAGGTCGTCGGTCGCCTGGAACACCGTGAACGACGAGCGCGAGGTCGCCGACCCACGAGCCTCGTCGACGTCGACGATCGCGTTGGTGACGACGTGCTGGGTCCGGGGTGTGCCGTCGTCGTACAGGATCACCAGCGAGCGGTAGAGCTCCGCGACCGCGTCGGCACCCTCGGCGACCGTGACCGGACCCTGGTCGGGGCTGTCGGGCGCCGCGCAGATCCGACCGTGGCGAAACAGCTCGCCGACCGCGGAGAAGTCGCCGGCGTCGATGGCCTCGGCGTAGCGGTAGAGGAGGTTCTCGACCTCCCGGGCCTCGGTCATGCCGTCACGGGTCGAGGCCGAGCTCGGCCATCCGCTCGGAGTGCCGCTCGGTCAGCCGGGTGAACATCCGGCCGAGCGCAGCCAGGTCGAGGCCGGGGCGGTCGACGCCCCCGACGAGCAGCGCGGTCAGCGCGTCGCGGTCGGCCGCGACCCGCTGCGCCTGGATCAGGGCCTCCCCCATCAGCCGGCGGCCCCAGAGCGCGAGGCGCCCGCCGAGCGGCGGGTCGTCGGCGATCGCCTGGCGCAGCCGGTCGACCGCGAACGCGGAGTGCTGGCCCTCGACGACCGACGAGACGACCAGATCGCGGGTGTCGGGGTCGAGGAACGCCGCGATCTCGCGGTAGAAGTCGCGCGCCAGGCTGTCGCCGACGAACGCCTTGACCAGGCCCTCGTGCCAGTCGGCCGGGGCGGTGTGGGCGTGGAACTCGTCGAGCGCCTCGTGGAAGGGAGCCATCGCCGCGAACGGGTCGCCGCCGAGCTTGGAGATCCGGTCGATGAGCGGCTGCACCTTCGCCAGCTCCGCGCCGGCCATCTGCGCGAGCGCCAGCTTGTCCTCCAGCGTGGGCGCGAGCTTGGCGTCCTCGACGAGCCGCTCGAAGGCCGAGAGCTCGCCGTACGCGACGACGGCGAGCAGGTCGACCACGGCCTCGCGGTAGTCCCGGTCGGCCAGGGCGCCGGTGAGCTCGGCGGGCGCCGCCGCGTCGGATTCAGCCATGCGGGCAGGGTACCGATACCATGGAGTGAACGAGCCGCTGCCCGACCACGGGCAGGCCCCCTCGGGGTGGCTCGCGGGAGGCCCTCGGGAGCTCCGGGCGACATCGCCCACGTATGTGCGCGGCTGAGTGTGAATCAGCCGCATCCGACATGAACTCGGCCCAGGCTGAAATCACTCACGAAAGCGACAGAACACTGACCAGCGACACCACCCCTGAGACGAGCACGACCGAAACCGCCGAGGCGACCGACCCCAAGGTCACCTTCCGTAACCTCGGCGTGCTGCCCGCGATCTGCGACTCGCTCGCGGAGGCCGGCATCGTCCACCCCTTCGCGATCCAGGAGATGACCCTCTCCGTCGCGCTCATGGGCACCGACCTCATCGGCCAGGCCCGCACCGGCACCGGCAAGACCCTCGCCTTCGGCATCCCGGTCATCCAGCGCAGCGTGGCGCCGGGCGACCCCGACTACGCCGAGATCCCGGACGGCAAGCCGCAGGCGCTCGTCGTGGCACCGACCCGTGAGCTCGCGATCCAGGTCTCCAACGACCTCGAGATCGCCTCGCGCGGTCGCGGCATGCGCGTGCTGACCATCTACGGCGGCGTCGGCTACGAGCCGCAGCTCGAGGCGCTCGAGGCGGGCGTCGACATCGTCGTCGGCACGCCCGGCCGGCTCCTCGACCTCGCCAACCGCAAGGCGCTCGACCTCTCGCACGTGCACGCGCTCGTGCTCGACGAGGCCGACGAGATGCTCGACCTCGGCTTCCTCGACGACATCCAGAAGCTGATCCGGATGACGCCGGAGACGCGCCAGACGATGCTGTTCTCGGCCACGATGCCGGCCCCGATCGTGGCGCTGGCCCGCACCTACATGCGGCACCCGATGAACATCCGCGCCGAGTCGTCGTACGAGAACGCGACGGTGCCGGCCACCGCGCAGTTCATCTACCAGGCCCACGACCTCGACAAGCCGGAGATCATCGGCCGCATCCTGCAGGCCGAGGACGCCGACAAGATGATCGTCTTCACCCGCACCAAGCGCCAGGCCCAGCGGATCGCCGAGGACCTCGTCGAGCGCGGCTTCAAGGCCAGCCCGCTGCACGGCGACATGGCGCAGGTGTCGCGCGAGAAGGCGCTGACGAAGTTCCGCGAGGACAAGATCAAGGTGCTCGTCGCCACCGACGTCGCCGCGCGCGGCATCGACGTCTCCGGCGTCAGCCACGTCATCAACTACACCTGCCCCGAGGACGACAAGACCTACGTCCACCGGATCGGCCGCACCGGCCGCGCCGGCGCCTCCGGCATCGCGATCACGCTGGTCGACGCGACCGACGTGCACCGCTGGAAGATGATCAACAAGGCTCTCGACCTGCCGTTCGACGAGCCGCTCGAGACCTACTCGACCTCCGAGCACCTCTTCCACGACCAGGGCATCCCGCCGGGCACCAAGGGCCGCATCGTCGACCCCGCCCCGGTCGAGCGGAAGCCGCGCGAGGACCGTGGCGACCGTCGCGACCGTGGCGAGCGATCGGGCGACCGGTCGGGCAGCCGCAACCGCAACCGGACCCGCACGCGAGGCGGCAAGCCGGCCGACGGCTCCGCCACGGAGAAGCCTGCCGCCACCGTGTCCGCACCGGCCGAGGGTGGCGAGAAGGCGGCCGGCACCGGCAACCGCAACCGTCGTCGCCGCCGCCGGGGCGGCTCGGGCGGTTCGGGGGGCTCGGGCGGCTCGGCGCAGGCCTCCACCGCGGCCAGCTGATCTGACGGACAGTGCGTCCGATCGCGGTCACCAGGTGACTGCGATCGGACGCACTGTGCTTTTCGGGCGGCCCTCCACAGGCCGCGGCGGGGTGGGTTCCGGCCGACCGGCCTCCGCCCCACGCTTTCCCGCATGGAACGACCCGACCGCGTCCTCCACGAGCTGCTCGCGATCCAGGCAGGCGTCGTCAACCGCCGGCAGGTGCTCGAGCTCGGTCTCGCCGACCACGGCCTGAGGCGGATGCGGCGCCGGCGCGAGCTGAGGCTCGTCCATCCCGGCGTGTACGCCGACCACACCGGTCCGCTGACCTGGCTCCAGCGCGCGTGGGCGGCGGTCCTCGTCTGCGAGCCCGCCGCGCTGTGCCTCGACTCCGCCGTCCGGGCGGCGGACGGACCCGGCCGCCGCGACCACGACGACGGCCGGCCGATCCACGTCGCTGTCGCGGCCAACCGGTCGCTCGAGCCGCCGGCGGGGGTGGTCCCCCACCGCCTCGCCGGCCTCGACGCGAAGGTCCTGTGGCACACCTCCCCGCCCCGGCAGCGGATTGAGCAGGCAGCGATCGACCTGGCGTCGGTGGCTGCGCGTGAGATCGATGCCGTCGCCCACCTCGCCGACGCAGTGCGCGCCCGCCGCACGACCGGCGACCGGCTCGCCGAGGCACTGGCGAGCCGGCCGCGGATCCCACGCCGGGCGTTCCTGGAGGGCGTCATCGCCGACGTCGCGGCGGGCACCTGCTCGACGCTCGAGCACGGCTACCTGGACCGGGTCGAGCGCCCGCACGGTCTGCCGTGCGCCGAGCGCCAGGTGCGCGAGTCGCCGAAGGGCCCGCTGTACCGAGACGTTCTCTACGCCTCGATCGGCGCCGTCGTCGAGCTGGACGGCCGCCTGCTCCACACCTCGGTGCGCGCCCGCGACCGAGACCTCGAGCGCGACCTCGACTCCCTCGTCCTCGACCGCGTCACCGCCCGGCTCAGCAGGGTCGGCGCCGAGCCGCCCGGGTCAGGCCCGCCCGTCGAGGAACATCCGCAGCCGTGGGCCGGGGTCGTCGCCCGGGACGTAGCCGTTGACGAACCGGCAGGCCCAGCCGAGCCGGAGCGCGGCGTCGACGGCGCCGAGCAGGTCGGTGCGGGTGAGGTCGGGGTAGGCGGCGGCGTACGGCTCGAGGTAGGCGTCGCGGAACGGGCCGGTGTCGATCGAGTCCTCCTCGTCGTCGAGGCCCCAGGCGATCACGCCCTCGAGGGTGACCGAGAGCGTGAAGAACGGGTGCGAGACGCAGGCGTCGCCCCAGTCCATGACCAGCTGCCGGTCGCCGTGCACGTAGACCTGGCCGTCGTGGAGGTCGTCGTGCTGCAGGGTCTCCCGGATGCCGAAGCCGGCGAGCCGGTCGCACAGCTCCTGGACGTACGACGTCGCCGCGCGGAACCGCGGCTCGAGGTCGAGCTCGTGCGCCAGCCGGTCGTAGGCCTCGGCGAGCGTGGCGAGCCTCAGGTCGGGCACACCGAGGGCCAGCAGCTCGTCGACGGCGTCCTCGCAGGCGAGCTGGATCTCCGCGACCGTGCGCAGCACCGGCAGCCAGCGGTCGAGCGAGCCGTCCTCGGGCAGCACCTCGGTCAGCCGGCGACCCGCGTCCGCCATCAGCATCCAGCCCCGGCCGAGGTCGGCCGCGAGCAGCGGCGGCACGTCTGCCGGTCGCCGGGCGGCGACGAAGGCGGTCACCCCGGCCTCGTGCTTCAGCGAATCCTCGGTGGCCTTCAACCACACCGGGCCGGTCGCCGTCGGGACCCGGAGCACGGTCGACCACTTCGTGACGTGCGTCTGCTCGACCTCACCGGTGACGGAGAGCCCGAGCCCGGCCAGCTGCTCGTCGACCCAGTCCCGGGCGGGCTGCAGGAAGGACGGGTCCGTCCAGTGCGCGGGGTCCACGCTCAGGCCTCGCCCGCGGCGGCACGGGTCGCACGCTCGGCGATCGCGTGCTCGTCGGTGCGGTCGTCGTAGGACCAGAAGTCGCGCAGCCACAGCGCGGTGATCGAGACCGCGGCGACGCAGCCGATGCCGCCACTGGTGATCGCGCCGCGCACGGTCCACAGGTCGGCGGTGACGCCGGCCCGGACCTGGCCACCGAGCGGCCCGAGCGAGTACGACAGCATCTCGATGCCGGCGAGCCGGCCACGCATGGCCTCGGGGATCGTCTGGCTCCACACGGTCCCGCGGAAGACGCCCGAGATCATGTCGGAGGCGCCCGCGAACGCGAGCATCACGACCACCAACCAGAACGACGGCATCAGGCCCGCGAGCGCGACGAAGACGCCGTAGGACGCTGCGGCGACCACGATCGCCCGGCCGTGGTGGTGGAAATGAGAGGTCCAGCCGGAAAGCGCGGTCGCCAGCACCGCCCCGATGGTCTCGGCCGAGTAGAGCAGCCCGAGCAGCTCGGGTCGCTCGAACACCTCCTCGGCGAGCGCGGGGAACAGCACGACCGGCAACGCCATCAGCATGCAGGCGATGTCGACGAAGTAGGTGCCGAGCAGGTCGCGCCGGCCGAAGGCGTAGCGCATGCCCTCGCCGATCGCCTCGAGGCTCGGTGGCGTCGTCTCGGCACGGTGGGGGTAGTGGCTCATCAGCCGGTACATCAGCGTGGCGATGAGGAGCCCGACGACGTCGACGACGAAGCACCAGCCGATGCCGACGTAGGCCACGAGGAGTCCGCCGATCATCGGTCCCACGAGCACGCCGATCTGGATGCTGAAGCTGCCGAGGGCGTTGGCAGCGGTGAGCTGGTCGTGGGCGACCGTGCGCGGCAGCAGCGCTTCGCGGGACGGCCGCTGCATGGCCGAGGCGCTCACCAGGAACGCCGCGACGACGAAGATCACCCACACGCTCGGTTCGTCGCGGAACGCGTTCCAGCCGAGGATGCCGGTCAGGACGGCCTGGGCGACGCCGAGCCCGACAAGCAGCTTGCGCCGGTCGACGTGGTCGGCCAGCGCGCCGCCGTACAGGCCGAAGACCACCAGCGGCACCAGCTCCACCAGGCCGATCGCGCCGACGGCGAAGTTCGAGCCGGTCAGCGTGTAGACCTGGTAGGGGATCGCGACGTAGCTGACCATCGCGCCGAAGTAGAAGACCGCACCCGCGGTGAGCAGCAGGCGGAAGTCCCGGGAGGCGCGCCAAGGGGTCAGGTCCATGCGCAGCGCGCGCAGCCGATCGGCCCAGCTCATCGTGTGATCACAACGGGCAAGGATGACATCCGGTCGGTCCTCGCACGACCGATTTACCCGCGCTCGGCACGGTCAGGCGGTGACCACGACGGTCGTGCCGATCGGCGCGAAGTCCCACAGCGCGATGGCGTCGGGAGTGCGCTGCCGGATGCACCCGTGCGACAGCGGGGTGCCGAGCTGGCCGAGGGTCTGCACGGGCTCGCCGTCGTCGACGGGGATGGTGTGGAACCCGATCGCCGCGCCCTGATCGCCCTGGGTGAACCGGACGAAGTACTGCATGGTCCCGGAGTCGTCGATGCCGACCGCCCAGCGCGAGCGCGAGTAGACCGCGTAGGTGCCGGGCTCGAGGTTGTCGTACACGCTCCCGGAGACCAGGTAGCTGCGCAGGACCTCGCCGTCGTCGACCAGCCAGACCCGCTGCTCGCTCTCGCTGAAGACGACCCGGCGGCCGGTGCCGGAGTCCGCCGGGAGCGCCGTCGTACGGCGGCCGTCGGTGTTCTGCCGGCTGACGGTCGTCGCCGCGACGACCCGCAGCTTCTTGCCCGGCTTCTCGCTCGTTGCCTTGCCCCGCTCCTCGGCCTGCTTCTCCCGGTTCTCGCCCTCGGACCGGCCGTGGGCCTGCTGGCTGTCGACCACCGACTGCCGGAGGGCGCCGGACGCGGCGCTGGCGTTCTCGGGCCCCGACGGCAGCAGACCGAAGCCACCCACGACCGCGACCAACGTGACGACTGCGGCGGCGGAGAAGACGGCGATCCGGCCGTACCGCGGCCGCACCTCCGCCCGGCGCTTGCCCCGGGGCGCGGCGCGGCGCCGTCCCGGCTGCGCCCGGTGCTGCCCGGTGCCCTTGACGTGCTTCACGGTCAGCGGGCCGCCCGCTCGACCAGGTTGCCCGCGACCTCGCGGTAGGCCTGGGCGCCCTTGCTGCTGCGGCTGGTCGCCAGGATCGACCGGCCCGCGGCCGGCGCCTCGGCGAACTTGATCGTCTTCGGGATCGGCGGCTCCACGACCTCGAGGTCGTAGGTCTCGGCGATCGTGTCGAGCACCGCGCGGGCGTGGTTGGTACGGCCGTCGTACAGCGTGGGGAGCACGCCCCACACGTCGAGGTCACGGTTCGTGAACCGGCGCACGTCGTGGACGGTGTCGAGCAGCTGGCCCACGCCGCGGTGGGAGAGCGTCTCGCACTGCAGCGGCACCAGCACGCCGTCGGCGGCGGTGAGCGCGGCGACGGTGAGGACGCCCAGCGAGGGCGGGCAGTCGAGCAGGATCCAGTCGTAGTGCGTGTCGGCGGCGGCCAGGTCCTCGACCACGCCGCGGAGCACGTGCTCACGGCCGGTGCGGGTCAGCAGGTCCGCCTCCGCGCGAGCGAGCTCGATGGTCGCCGGCAGCAGGTCGACGCCGTCGTCGGTCGCTAGGATCACCTCGCTCGCGTCGACACCCTTGGTGAGCACGTGGTGGATCGAGATCTCGAGGTCCTCGGGGTCGATGCCGAGCGAGAACGTCAGGCACGACTGGGGGTCGAGGTCGACGAGCAGCACCTTGTGCCCGAGCTCCGCGAGCGCAGCACCGATCGACGCGACGGTCGTCGTCTTCGCCACGCCACCCTTCTGGTTGGCGACGGCGAGGACGGTGGGACGGGGGGCCTCGGCGCTCATCAGGGGACATCATGCCGGACCGACGGGTGCCGGTGTGTCACCGACCTGTGACACTGGACCGCATGTCGACGTCCCTCGTCACCGGCGCGACCGCCGGGATCGGTCACGAGTTCGCCCGTCAGCTCGCCGCTCGCGGTGACGACCTGGTCCTGGTCGCCCGCGACACCGCGCGGCTGGAGGAGGTGGCAGCCGAGCTCGCGTCGTCGTACGGCGTCGCGACGGAGGTGCTGACCGCCGACCTCACCGACCCCGCGCAGCTCGCCGACGTCGAGGCCCGCCTGGCCGACCGCGAGCGGCCGGTCGACCTGCTCGTCAACAACGCCGGGTTCGGCTTGAAGAACGGCTTCCTCGACAACGACATCGACACCGAGCAGGCGCAGCAGGACGTGCTCGTGCGCGCCGTCCTCCGTCTCAGCCACGCAGCGCTGGGCGGGATGGTCGCGCGCGGCCGCGGTGGCGTCATCAACGTCTCGAGCGTCGCGGCGTTCCTCCCCCGCGGGACCTACAGCGCCGCGAAGGCGTGGGTCAACAGCTTCAGCGCCTGGGCGCACAACGAGTACGGCGACCGCGGGGTCACCGTGATGGCGCTGTGCCCCGGGTTCGTGAAGACCGAGTTCCACGAGCGGCTCGGCGTCGACCGCGACGCGAGCGCGCCGAGGGCGCTGTGGCTCGAGCCCGACCGGCTGGTCCGGGACGCCCTGGCCGACTTCGACAGCGGCAAGGCGATGTCGATCCCGAGCAAGCGCTACAAGGCGATCGTCACCACCACCCGCGTCATCCCCGGTCCCGTCCTGCAGAAGTTCCAGGGGCTGGGGCGGAAGTAGGTCGGGAGGGCTCAGCCCTCGCCGGCGATGAAGGCACGGACGGCGTCGGCGACCAGCTGGACCGCGATCGCGGAGAGCAGCAGACCGGCGATGCGGGTGACGAGCATGACGCCGCCGTCGCGGATCACCTTGAGGATCGGCAGCGAGTAGCGCATCGCGGCCCAGAGGGCGACGTGGACGCCGACGATGCCGACCGCGACGGCGGAGAGCTCCGGGCCGCTGTCGATCCCCTCGACGAACAGCATGGTGGCGACGATCGCGCCGGGCCCGGCGAGGAGCGGGGTGCCGAGCGGCACCAGGGCGACGTTGGCGTCCTGGTTGGCCTTCGGCTCCTGCTCGTTGCCGGTCAGCAGCTCGAGGGCGACCAGCAGCAGGAGCAGCCCGCCGGCGCACTGCAGGGCGGGCAGGGAGATGTGCAGGTAGCTGAGGATCTGCTGGCCGAAGAAGGCGAACGCCGTGATCACGAGGAACGAGACGGCCACCGCCTGCCACGCGTACCGCCGCGACGTCGCCGGGCTGCGGCCGCTGGTCAGCGTGAGGAAGATCGGCACGGTGCCGACCGGGTCCATGATCACGAAGAGCGTCACGAAGACCTCGACGAGGAGGACGCCGTCGACCACCGAGCTCATGACGCGCTCACCGCGCCGATGATCGTCGTCGGGGACTGGAGCTCGGCGGCGCGGGCCAGGATCCGCTCGAGCTGGTCGGGCGCGGTCGTCTCGACGCCGAGCGGGTGGTCGACCTTGCCGGTGCCGTGGTGGTCGCTGGAGCCGGTGACGACCAGCTCGAGCCGCTCGGCGATGGCGCGGAGACGGGCCCGCTGCTCGGTGTCGTGGTCGAGGTGGTCGACCTCGATCCCCACCAGGCCGGCGGCGGCCAGGCGGGTCAGCGCCGGCTCGTCGAGCACGCCGGCGCTCCCCCGGCCCCACGGGTGGGCGATGACCGGCACGCCGCGGGCCGCGGTCACGATGCCGATCATCGTCAGCAGGTCGGAGGCGTACCGGTTGACGTAGGCGGGCCGACCCAGCGAGAGGTACTCCGCGAACGCCTGGTCGCGGTCGGCCACCACCCCGAGCCGCACCAGCAGGTCGGCGACGTGCGGTCGTCCGGTCGCGCCGGCGTTGACGGTGATCTCGGCGAGCGCCTCCTCGGTCGCCCCGTCGATCCCGAGACCGCGCAGCAGCGCGAGCATCGTCGGCACCCGCGCGTCGCGGCCGTCGAGGATCTTCTGCAGCTCGGCGACCAGCGCCTCGTTGGCCGGGTCGGGCAGGTAGGCCAGCAGGTGCACGCCGTGGCTCCGGAACTTGGTGCTGATCTCGATGCCGCGCACCAGACCGATCCCGGCCTCCTCGGCCGCTGCCGCGGCCTCGTCCCATCCCGCGGTGATGTCGTGGTCGGTGAGGGCGACCACGTCCAGCCCGGCCTCGGCGGCAGCCCGCACCAGGTCGCCCGGCGCCTGCGTCCCGTCGCTGACCCGGGAGTGGGTATGGAGGTCGATCCGCACCGCAGCAATCTAGTGCCGACACCACCGCGTCGCATTTTTAGAACACGTTCTTGTTTCTGGCTCGGGGCGGTGGTTCGATCAGCCGCATGACGTACGACGCCGCCGCTCCCCTCCGCGTGATCCAGTGGACCACCGGCAACGTGGGCCGCCGGTCCCTCCACGCGATCCTGTCGCGGCCCGACCTCGAGCTGGTCGGGGTCTACGCCCACGGTCCCGACAAGGTCGGCGTCGACGCAGCCGAGCTCGCCGGCCACCCCGAGCCGTCCGGAGTGCTGGCCACCGACGACGTCGACGCGCTCGTCGCGCTCCGTCCGGACGCGTGCGTCTACAACCCGCTCTGGTCGTCGACCGACGAGCTGGTGCGCCTGCTCGAGTCGGGGATCAACGTCTGCACGACCGCGGGCTGGATCAACGGCACCAAGCTCGACCCGGCCGAGCGAGCGCGGGTCGAGGACGCCTGCAAGCGCGGCGAGTCGTCGATCTTCGGCAGCGGCGCCCACCCGGGCATGACCAACATCGTCGCGCTGGCCCTCACCGCGAGCTGCGCCAGCATCGACCACGTCCGGATCACCGAGTCCGTCGACTGCTCGACCTACGCCTCCGCCGAGACGCAGAGCGCGATGGGCTTCGGGAAGGACCCGGCCACGCCCGGCCTGGCCGAGTCGGTCCGGCGCGAGTGCGAGGTGTTCGCCGAGTCGGTGGCGATGATGGCCGACGCGATGAAGGTGACGCTCGACCGGATCGACTTCGACGTCACGTTCACCGCCGCGACCGGCGACACCGACCTGGGGTTCATGCAGATCCCGGCGGGCACGGTGGGCGGCGTCTACGGCTACCACCGCGGCTGGGTGGGCGAGGACAACCTCATCAGCGTCGGCTTCAACTGGGTGATGGGCGACCACGTCACCCCGCCCAAGCCGCTCAAGCACGGCCACGACATCCAGGTGTTCGGCGAACCGAACATGCGCACGGTCATCCACTGCCTCCCCCACGACGGCTGGGACGAGGAGGGCTTCATGGGTCTCGGGATGATCTACACCGCGATGCCGGTCACCAACGCCGTGCCGAGCGTCGTCGCCGCGCCGCCCGGCATCGTCACGCTCGCCGACCTCCCGGTCATCACCGCGCGGCCCCGCGGGCACCGCTAGTCACCAGGAGGGTGCGGGGCCGCCGAACGGCAGGGCGACCAGCTGGGGGCCGGTCTCGGAGACGTCGCGCAGGATCCAGTCGTCACGCAGCAGCAGGACGGCCGACGCGGGACGGAGGACCAGCCAGAGCCAGCGGCCCTCGGCCTCTCCGGCGACCACGGAACGGTCCCACTCGCCGGCGGCGGAGCTGACGGACACCGGCCACAGCCCGACCGGGAAGCTGCCGATCCGGACCTTGACCGAGGGCGGACCCTCGCCGACCTCGTCGCCGGGATCGACCCGCCCGGCCGGCGAGACGCCGGCGATCCGCGCGCCGAGCCCGGTGCCGGGCTCCTCGCTGACCACGATCACGTCGACCGGGCCGTCGAGGGCACTGGTGCCCGAGACGCACGTCATCGTGGCGCGGGGCCCGCGTTCCTCCGCGGCGACCGTCGCGAAGTCGGTCACCGTCCAGCCCGGACCGAGCGGCCACGGCAGGTAGGTCGGGAACGAGCCGGCGTGCCCGAGATGGGCCGCGAAGTCGTCGTACGACGCCGCGTCCGGACGCCAGAGCGGCACGACGACGCCGTGCTCGGGGCAGCTCCAGCCACCGTCACCGGTCTCGGCCACCGGCGCCGGGCAGCGGGGGCAGCCGACGCGGAGAGACATGGGTCACACCGTGCTTCGGTCGGGGCCGGACGTCAAGGCGACTCACGCGTTCCAGCGCAGGACAACCGGCGTCTCGCGCTCGAACCCGAGCACCGAGACGGTCGCGGTGTCGAGGCGCAGCAGCCGCCCGTCCTCGGGTGGCAGACCGAGCCAGCGGGCCGCGAGCACCCGCAGCGAGTGGCCGTGCGCGAACGCCAGCGTGCGCCCCTCGGCCTCGCGCGCCCGGGTCACGACGCGGTCGCACCGCGCAGCGACGGCAGACCCGGTCTCGCCGCCGGGCGAGGGGTGGGTCCAGACGGTCCACCCCGCCACGGACTCCCTGATCTGGGCCGTGGTCAGGCCCTCGTAGTCGCCGTAGGCCCACTCGACGAGGTCGTCGGTCACCTCGGCGTCGGGGAACCCGGCGAGGTCCGCGGTGCGCCGTGCGCGCTGCCGCGGGCTGGTCAGCACCAGCCGGAAGTCGACTCCGGCGAGCCGCTCACGCAGCCCCAGCGCCGTCTGCTCCCCCTCCGGCAGCAGCGGGAGGTCCGTGACCGAGGTGTGCCGGCTGGCCGCGCTCCACTCGGTCGCACCGTGCCGCACCAGCCAGAGCTCGGAGTCCATGCCCCCAGCGTGCCAGTGGAACCGTGACCACGCCGCTAACGTCGTACCCACCATGAAGATCCTGCTCAGCGCGGCCACCACGGCCCTCGCCCTCTCCGTCCTCGCCGGTTGCAGCGGTGACGACGACGACAGCCCGACCGCGAACGACCCCGCCGGGGCGTCCTCCGAGTCGGAGTCGGGGTCGACGACTCCGTCGGAGGAGCCGACCGTCGGCACCTACCCGGAGTTCGCCGAGCCGGACTACACCTACGTGCTCGAGCAGACCTGCTTCTGCCCCCTCGCCGGCCCGGTCGAGATCACCGTCGAGGACGGCGAGGTCACCTCGGCCGTCGTCCTCAAGGGCATGCGCGGCGGCCTCAAGAAGGGCGACGACGCCCCGGAGTACCTCTGGAAGACCCTCAACGAGGTCATCGACGAGGCCAACGACACCGAGGCGTTCAAGGTCGACGTCGCGTGGCCCGAGGGCCAGGATTGGCCCGACAGCGTCTCCGTCGACCGCATGGAGAACGCCGTCGACGAGGAGGTCTACTACACGGTCCACGACGTCGAGGTGCAGTAGCCCGAGCTGTCAGCGAGGGACGAGCGCCCAGTAGTCGAGGTCGAGCAGCACGCCGTCCTTGTAGCGACCGGCCCCTGAGCCTGTCGAAGGGTCTTCCGTGCGCAGCGTGGTGGTCTCGTCGCGGCCCTTGGTCGCGACCAGGCGCAGCCGCAGGGCGCCGATGCTGTCGCTGATCTCGGCCTTGTCGAGCACCTCGGACCAGGCGTAGACCGTGTCACCGGCGAACGCCGGGGCCACGTGGGAGCCGCCGTTGATCGCGACGATCAGCTGGGCGTTGGCGAGGCCGTTGAACGACAGGGCGCGCGCCATCGAGATCACGTGGCCGCCGTAGATCAGCCGGTTGCCGTCGGGGCGGGCCTCGGTGTTGAAGTGCACCTTGGCGGTGTTCTGCCAGAGCCGGGTGGCCATCATGTGCTCGGCGTCGGTGAAGGTGACGCCGTCGACGTGGTCGATCAGCTCGCCGACCGCGTAGTCGTCGAAGCGGTGCGGCTCCCCCGCCGCCGTGAAGTCGTACGACGAGAAGTCGAGCCCCTCGGGCACGACCAGGTCGCCGGGCTCCAGCGCCTTCTTGAGCTCGGGCAGCACGGTCTCGGGCGCGGGCGCCTCGGGGTCGCGCTTGTGCACCATCACCCAGCGGCACCAGTCCAGCACGACCTCGCCGTGCTGGTTGGTCGCGGTCGAGCGGACGTAGACGACGCCGGACTTCCCGTTGGAGTTCTGCTTGAGGCCGATGACCTCGGAGCGGGTCGCGAGGGTGTCCCCGGGGCGTACCGACCGGTGGAAGCGCAGCTCGGCGTAACCGAGGTTGGCGACCGCGTTGAGCGAGATGTCCGGGACCGTCTTGCCGAACGCGATGTGGAACGCGATCAGCTCCTCGACCGGGTGCGGGTCGAGGCCCACCGAGGCCGCGAACGCCGCTGACGACGGCACGGCGAACCGGGTCGGGTAGAGCGCCCCGTACAGCGCTCGGTCACCCTCGGTCACCGTGCGCGGCGTCGCGTGCTCGATCACCTGGCCGACGGTGAAGTCCTCGAAGAAGTTGCCCCCGTTGGTCTTTGACTCAGTCGTCTCGCTCACGGGCGGTCATTCTGCCCGCCCCGGGGGCGGCGAGGTCAGGCGCCTCCGCCGCCGGCCTTGCGGCGATGCATCTTCGGGGCTCCGCCGACGACCTCCGAGCCGTGAGCCTTCTCCTTGGTCGGACCGTCCTGGTGGACGCCCTTCTCCTGGTGGTTCTTGCGGTCGAGCGCTTCGCGCATCTTCGCCTTCAGGTCCTGGTTGGGGTCCTGGTCCGCCGGTGCAGCCATGGGTGCTCTCCTCGCTCGTCGTTCGGAGTGGTGGTGCCACCCTGGCACGCTGGCCTGAGGAGCGCGACCGGTTAAGCGCCCTGCTGGTCGCGGCGGCTCTTGCCGAACGGGTTCGGCCCATGGCCGACCTCGAGCGTCGCGCGCAGCGCGTCGAGCTGGGTCTCGTCGCACCGGCCGAGGACGAACTCCGCGAGCTGGGTCAGGGCGGCGTCGGAGGCGGCTCGGTCCTCGCCGGTGATGACCTCGTAGCGGGTGTCGAGGACCCGGTCCGGCCGCGTCGTGCGCAGGTGCTCCTGGATCGCGAGCACCCGGTCGATGGCGGCCGCCGACTCCTCGGCGTCGCGGCGCTGCCAGAAGCCGGAGCCCATCACCTGCTCGACGTCCCGGGTGTTGAGGACGTACTTCGCATCGGGGCAGACCTCGTCGAACCAGTCGAAGAACGGCGCGGTCTCCTGGGGCTCGAGGTGGTGCCACTCGACCTCCTTGAAGCCGAGCCGGTCATAGTCCTGCTCGTCCTCGGCGCCGAGGAGCCCACCCTTGACCAGCCGGTGGGCGTTGCGGACGAACCGCTTCCGCGTCAGCGCGTTGATGCCGTAGAACGCGTTCGTCGGCTTGTTGGCCGGCGCTCCCTTGCGCTGCTCGCGGATCTCGTCGGCCGCCTGCCAAGCGCGGAACAGGTGCTGGACGTAGAGCCCGTTCTCCCCTCGCACCAGCGTCCGCGGCATCGCGTTGAGCATCCCCTGCACCAGGGTCGAGCCGGATCGGCCGTAGGTGACGACGAAGACGTACTCCACCCGGCGATCCTCGCACGAGCGCCGCGCGCCCGAGCTGGCGAGGGCGCGGACCTCGCGAGCGAGATGACTACAAGGTGCCGGCGAGCCGGCGCGGGATGCGGGTGAAGGGCTGCCGGCGCAGCGCGGCGATCTGGCCCTGCTTCGGCGTGCGGTGCCGGCCGTTGTGGAAGATCACCATCTCCTCCAGGTTCGCCTCGGCCGGGTCGAACTCCGGGATCGAGTCCACGTCGACGTCGGCGACGACCTCGTCGAAGATAGCCAGCACCTGGTCGGCCTCCTTGCCCCAGCTGGCGTCCTCGGCGCGGCCGTCGGCCTTGCTGACCTCGTTGCGCAGCCGCGCCACCTCGGCCAGCCGGTCGCGGTCGGCGAACTTGAGGTGGAGCATGAACAGCTCCGGGTCGATGGTGTACGGCGCCTTCAGCGCGTGCGAGGAGATCGCCCAGCCGGCGTTGATCCGCTTCACCGACGGCTTGCACATCAGTGGCGTGAACTTCGCGAAGCTGCGCTGCTCCAGCACCGGCCGGCCCAGGTCCAGGGGCGTCGGCTCGGCACCGGGGACGTGGACCACGTTGAGGCCCATCACCCCGAGCGTCTCGGGGCGCCCGCGGTCCTCGAGCAGGTCGGGCAGCGTCGGGTGGACCGCCGGGTCGGTCACGAGGAACTCGTCGACGTCGACGAAGACGACGTAGTCGTAGACGGCGAGCAGCCCGTTGGCGATCCCGTTCATCAGGCGCATCCGCACCGGCTCGAAGTCGAGCCCACCCTTCAGCGGCGGCACCCGGTGGACGGTGCAGCCGAGGTCGTCGGTCGAGCCGTCGACGGAGCTGTCGTCGAGCACGATGAGGTTGTCGATGCCGACGTGCTTCGCGTAGTGCGACACCCAGACCGGGAGCAGCTCGCCCTCGTCGCGCGCCATCGTGATCACCGCGACCTCCGGCCGACCGCCCGTCGTCCCTGCCGCGCCCATCCCCGACTCCTCTCGCGCCTCGCGTGCCTGCCCGCGGACGAGAGTCTGGCACGCTAGCCCGCGTGACCGATCAACGCCGACCGCTCTACCTCCACGTCGGCTGCAGCAAGACCGGCACGTCGTCGCTCCAGGCGGGGCTGTGGATGTCGGTCGAGGCGCTCGCGGCCGAGGGCATCGGGCTGCCGTTCGTCGGCCGGCCCGCCCACATCGGCGGGCTGCTGCGGCCCCTGGGCTGGCGACCGGTGGCCGGGTTCGCCGGCGAGCACCGGCCGAAGGCGCTGCGCCAGGTGCCGGCGACGATCCGCGACACCGCGGGCGCGGTCCTGCTCGCCAGCAACGAGGACCTGGCCGAGGTGCGGCCCGAGGACGTCGCCGCCGTCGCCGGCCTGCTGGACGAGGCCGGCGTCGACCTGCACGTCGTGCTGACGGTCCGGGACTGGGCCCAGCAGCTGCCGTCGGACTACCAGCAGTTCCTCAAGCACCGGCTCGCCGAGAGCTACCCCGACTTCCTCGACAACGTGCGCGACCGTCGCGGTGAGTGGGCCGAGCAGTTCTGGCGCCGCCAGGACCCGGTCGACATCCTCGACCGCTGGGGCCGGGCCGCGGACCCGTCGCGCACGCACCTGGTCGTCGTGCCGTCGTACTCCCAGGACCCGGACGGCGTCTTCACCCTGATGGGCTCGGTCGTCGGCTTCGACAGCGCCGCGGTCACCCGGCCGAAGGGCTCGGTCAACGCGTCGTTCGGCGTCGTGGAGTCGGAGGTGTTCCGCCGGCTCAACCTCGCGCTCGGCGACCGGCTGCCCGACTACAAGCGCGACTACACCGAGGCGGTCCGCAAGCCGTTCGCCCACGGCGTCCTGGCCCGCAGCGCCAGTCCCAGGCTCACGCTGCCGCCCGAGCACCTCGGCTGGGTGCAGGACCTCGCCGGCCGGACCGTCGCCACGATCCGGGAGCGCGGCTACCGGGTCCACGGTGACCTCGACGCGCTGGTGCCCGACGAGAGCAAGGCCCGCCCGCTGCCGTCGTACGACGAGGCCGCCGTCGCTGAGGCGTCGATCACAGCCCTGGCCAACTACGCGGCGCACGTGGGACGCAGCCGGTCCGTGTGACGTCTCGCACTCGGCCTGAGCGCGGAGGGGCAGGCTACTCGCCGGTAGAGTCCGAGGGGTTGCCGTGGCCGCGACTGCGGCCCTGCCGGAGCGAAAGAGGTAGCGATGCCCCGCCTGTGTGAGACCGATGGCCTGACCGAGGACCAGACCGAGATCCTCAAGGCCGTCCGGGTGTTCGTGGACGAGCAGATCATCCCCGTCGCCCAGGAGCTCGAGCACGCCGACGAGTACCCCACCGACATCGTCGAGGGCCTCAAGGAGCTCGGCGTCTTCGGCCTGATGATCCCCGAGGAGTACGGCGGTCTCGGCGAGTCGCTCCTCACCTACGCGCTGTGCGTCGAGGAGATCGCCCGCGGCTGGATGAGCGTCTCCGGCGTCATCAACACCCACTTCATCGTGGCCTACATGGTCATGCAGCACGGCACCGAGGAGCAGAAGCAGAAGTACCTGCCCCAGATGGCCACCGGCGAGATGCGCGGCGCGTTCTCGATGTCCGAGCCGGGTCTCGGGTCCGACGTCTCCGCCGTCTCGACCAAGGCGGTCAAGCAGGACGACGGCTCGTACGCGATCACCGGCTCCAAGATGTGGCTGACCAACGGCGCCGAGTCGCGCCTGGTGGCCACCCTCTGCAAGACCGACGAGGGCGCCGACTCGGTCTACCGCAACATGACGACCTTCCTCATCGAGAAGGAGGCCGGCTTCGGCGAGACCGCTCCCGGCCTCACCATCCCCGGCAAGATCGACAAGATGGGCTACAAGGGCGTCGAGACCACCGAGATGGTGCTCGAGAACCACGTGGTCGGCGCCGACCAGATCCTCGGCGGCGAGACCGGCAAGGGCTTCTACCAGATGATGGACGGCGTCGAGGTCGGTCGCGTCAACGTCGCCGCCCGTGCCTGCGGCCTGGCCTGGCGGGGCTTCGAGCTCGGCGTGGCCTACGCCCAGCAGCGGCAGACGTTCGGCAAGCCCATCGCCCAGCACCAGGCGATCCTCTTCCGCATCGCGGAGATGGCCACCAAGGTCGAGGTCGCCCACACGATGATGGTCAAGGCCGCCCGGATGAAGGACAGCGGCCAGCGGATGGACGTCGAGGCCGGCATGGCCAAGATGGTCGCCTCCGAGTACGCCCACGAGGTCGTGGAGGCCTCCTTCCGCATCCACGGCGGCTACGGCTACTCCAAGGAGTACGAGATCGAGCGGCTCTACCGCGAGGTCGCGTTCATGCTCATCGGTGAGGGCACGACCGACATCCAGAAGATGATCATCGGCCGCGCGATGCTGGCGGACTACAAGCTCAAGGGCTGACCCGCCCACGCACTCGACGAGCCGGTGACCCGCGAGGGTCACCGGCTCGGTGCTTTCCAGCCGATAACCTCGGGGCGTGAGCACCCCGTCCCGCGTCTACGCCGCCCGGCTGGTGGGACTGCCGATCTTCGACCCCCAGGGCGAGCAGGTCGCCAAGGTCCGGGACCTGGTGGTCGCGATGCGCACCGAGGCCACCCAGCCGCGGGTGCTCGGGATGGTGGCCGAGGTGTTCGGCCGGCGCCGGGTGTTCCTGCCGATGACCCGGGTCACCACCATCGACAGTGGGCAGGTCTACACGACCGGGCTGCTCAACATGCGCCGGTTCGAGCAGCGCTCGACCGAGACGCTGGTGATGGGCCAGATGCTCGACCGCACCGTCACGATCAAGAGCACGGGTGTCACCGGCACCGTCTTCGACGTCGCGATGGAGCGCTCCCGCACCCGTGACTGGGTGCTGAGCCGGGTGGCGGTCCAGGAGCCGGCCAAGGGCCTGCGCCGCCGCGGCCAGACCCACATCGCCGAGTGGGACGACGTCACCGGGCTGACCCGCCACGACGAGGGGCAGGGCGCGACCCACCTGGTCGCCGCGATCAACGAGATGCGCCCCGCCGACGCGGCCAGCATGCTGCACGACCTGCCCGCGGAGCGTCGTACGGCGGTCGCGATGGCGCTCACCGACGAGCGGCTCGCCGACGTCCTCGAGGAGCTCCCCGAGGACGACCAGGTCGGCATCCTCGAGCGGCTCGGCTCCGAACGCGCCGCCGACGTGCTGGAGGAGATGTCGGCCGACGACGCCGCCGACCTGATCGCCGAGCTGCCGCCCGAGACCGCCGAGATCCTGCTCGACCTGATGGAGCCGGAGGAGGCCGAGGACGTCCGCCGGCTGATGAAGTACGTCGAGAACACCGCCGGCGCCATGATGACGCCGGAGCCGGTGATCCTCGGCCCGGACGCCACCGTCGCCGACGCGCTCGCGCACGTGCGCAACCCCGACCTCACGCCGGCGCTGGCGTCGCTGGTCTACGTCTGCCGACAGCCGCTCGAGTGCCCGACCGGCAAGCTGCTCGGCGTTGCCCACATCCAGCGGCTGCTCCGCGAGCCGCCGTCCACGCTGGTCGCGGGCGCCCTCGACGACGAGCTCGAGGTGCTGCGGCCGGACGCGACCATCGACCAGGTCGCGGCGCACCTGGCCACCTACAACCTGGTGGCCGCCCCGGTCGTCGACGAGAACCGGCGCCTGCTCGGCGCGGTCACCGTGGACGACCTGCTCGACCACATGCTCCCCGCCAACTGGCGGGACCGCGCGGCGTCCACGGTGATCCACCATGAGTGACTCCCGCCGCCCCGGGGACCGGCTCGACACGCCGCGGTCGGTCCGGCGCCAGATCAGCTGGCGCCCGTCCTACGACACCGACGCGTTCGGCGTCTTCGCCGAGCGCTTCGCGCGGTTCATGGGCACCGCGAAGTTCCTGATGTGGATGACGGTCTTCGTCATCGCCTGGGTCCTCTGGAACACGGTCGGCCCCGAGGAGCTGACGTTCGACGAGTACCCGCTGATCTTCCTGACCTTGATGTTGAGCCTGCAGGCGTCGTACGCCGCGCCGCTGATCCTGCTCGCGCAGAACCGGCAGGAGGACCGCGACCGGGTGATCGCCACCCAGGACCGGGAGGCGGCCACCCGGGCGCACGCCGACATGGAGTTCCTCGCCCGCGAGGTCGCCTCGCTGCGGATGGCGATGGGCGAGGTCGCCACCCGCGACTACCTGCGCTCGGAGCTGCGCGCGCTGCTGTCCGACCTCGAGGAGCGCGACAGCGATGCCGACGACGCGAAGGGTGGGGCGTCTCACGGGGGCCGCGAGTAACGGACGGCGCGCCCCGCTCCGTAGACTCGTGATGATGAGTACGACGCCGACCCTTCCCAGCCTCGACCAGGTGAACGCCGCCCTGGCGACCGTCAACGACCCCGAGATCAAGCGCCCGATCACCGACCTGGGCATGGTCGACAGCGTCTCCGTCGAAGCGGACGGCGTGGTCAAGGTGCGGGTGCTGTTGACCGTTGCCGGCTGCCCGCTCAAGGACACCATCAACCGTGACGTGACCGCGGCCGTCAGCGCGCTCGACGGCGTCAGCCGGGTCGACCTCGACCTCGGCGTGATGACCTCCGAGCAGCGCGGCAACCTGCACGAGACGCTCCGCGGCGGCCAGGCCCAGCGCGAGATCCCGTTCGCGAAGCCCGGCTCGCTGACCAAGGTCTACGCGATCGCCAGCGGCAAGGGCGGTGTCGGCAAGTCCTCGGTGACCGTCAACCTCGCGATCGCCCTCGCCAAGACCGGCCGCAAGGTCGGCATCGTCGACGCCGACATCTACGGCCACTCGGTGCCGGCCATGCTCGGTGCGGCCGACGCCCGGCCGACCCAGGTCGAGGACCTGATCATGCCGGTCCCGACGCCCAGCGGCGTCTCGGCGATCTCGATCGGCATGCTCAAGCCCAAGCGCGACCAGGTCGTCGCGTGGCGCGGCCCGATGCTCGACCGGGCGCTGGTGCAGATGCTCTCCGACGTCTACTGGGGCGACCTCGACGTGCTGCTCCTCGACCTGCCGCCGGGCACCGGCGACGTCGCGATCTCGCTCGGCCAGCACCTGCCCAACGCGGAGGTGGTCGTCGTGACCACGCCGCAGGAGGCGGCGGCCGAGGTCGCCGAGCGGGCCGGGACGATGGCCTCGATGATGCACCAGCGGGTCGTGGGCGTCATCGAGAACATGAGCTACCTTCCCTGCCCGCACTGCACCGCCGAGGGCAAGGATCACCGGCTCGACATCTTCGGCTCGGGCGGCGGTGAACGAGTCGCAGCCACGCTCTCCCAGCGGTTCGGCTACGACGTGCCCGTGCTGGGCAGCATCCCGCTCGACACCTCGCTCCGCGAGGGCGGCGACACCGGCAAGCCGGTCGTGGAGGCCGACCCGACGTCGCCCGCCGCGGCGGCGCTGACGGCGATCGCGGAGCGGCTCGACGGCCGCGGTCGCGGGCTCGCGGGGATGCAGCTGGGCCTCACCCCGAGCAACAAGTTCTGACCGGGTAGCGCGGGACCGGGACGAGGACGCCATGTTCGGGATCGGGTTCGGCGAGCTCGTCGTGATCGCGTTCCTGGCCATCCTCGTCTTCGGCCCCGACAAGCTCCCCGAGCTGGCGAAGCAGGCCGGCCAGTTCGTCCGCAAAATCCGCACCTTCGCCAACAACGCTCGCGACGAGCTGCGCTCCGAGCTCGGCCCGGAGTACGCCGACCTCGAGCTGCGCGACCTCGACCCGCGCACGATCGTGCGCAAGCACATCGCCGAGGCGCTCGCCGACGAGGACGAGGTGCCCGGCCCCGGCGCCGGCACGATGCCGACCCGGCCCCGCCTCGGGGCGGGCGAGCGGCCGCCGTACGACCTCGAGGCGACCTGACCGGTCCGACTGCCCTGACGCGGTCAGCGCTCGGCGAGGTTGGCGCGCAGCGCGTCGGCGCGCTCGGCGATCCGCCGCTGGAGCCGGACCGCCCACTCCGGCCAGTCCTCGCTCGTCCCCGGAGCGAGGTGCCGTTCATGCGCTGCCAGCTCGCGGCGTGCCGAGGAACGCGCCAGCTGCGGCATCCAGGACAGCTCGTCCTCGGTGAGGGACCGCACCCGGCGGTAGCCCTCCACGAACCGGCGCGGAACCTCGGCCGACAGGTCGGGCGGGCCTCCCGGCGGTGCCCAGTCGCGGAGGGCGAAGGCGATGTCCGCGGCGAACCAGCCCTGATGGACCTCGTCGGGGTCGACGAAGCACAGCCCACGGTCGCCGAGCACGACGTTGTCGGACTCGGGGTCGCCGTGCACGACCCCGAAGACGTCCGGGGTCCGCGGCAGCGGCAGATCTGCGATGACGGGCAGCTCTCGGCCCGCGGGTCCGACGGCGTGCAGCCCGGCGAGCGCCTCGCCCCAGTCGGCGGCGTGGTCGACGAGGTCGTCGCCGAGCTCGTCGAGCGTGGGCCCCTCCACGACCTCGAGCGCCATGGCGGCGTACCCGTCCCCCAGCTCGACGTGCCGGCCCTCGAGCGACGGGGCGGCCGCGACCATCGGTGCGCCCGCCGCGCTCCACGCCGAAGCGGCTGAGGCGGCCCGCTCGAGCGCTGCGGCGTGGTCGTCCGGGCGGATCCGCAGCACGACCCGGTCCCCCTCGCGGCCGGCCACGAACACGTGAGTCGCGCTCGACCTCACGAACAGTGGTGGGCTGGTGGCCCACTGCTCCCCGAGGGCGTTCGCGACCGGGTGCCGGTAGTCCTTGTCGAGGCCCTGGCCGAACCGCACCAGCTCCTCGATCGGCAGCATCGGACCCTCAGGCTTCTGCGCGCGACTGCGCAGCCGCCAGCGCCGAGAACGGCACCAGGATCATCCGCCGGTCCTCGCCGACGACCAGCTCGCAGAAGTCGCCACCCACGCGGCGCACCGTGCCCTCGTGGCGGGCGCCGTCGCGGAGGTGGAGCAGGCAGCGCTCGCCGGCCTCGGCGATCCGGCGCAGCGCGGAGCCGAGGCCGAGCCGGGTCAGCGGCGACCAGGCGACCTCGGGGATGGACCGGACAGAGGCCCCCTCGACCGTCGTCACGGCGTCGGCGTTGACGACCCAGTCGTGCTGGCCCGACCCGAGGAGCAGCCAGTCGGCGGCGACCCGGTCGACGGTGCCCGTCACCGTGCCGACGCCCAGGATCCCGAGCGTCACCTCGGTCCCGGCCGACGCCATCATCCGACTGGCGAGGGTGACCGCCTGGTACTCCGCCCGGCTCCGGTCGGCGTGCTCGGCACCGCGTTCGGCAGCCGCGAGCGCACCCGCCTGACCCTCGAGATCGTCGAAGAGCGCGAAGAGCTCGTCCTCCCAACCCATGGGTTCCACCCCACCACAAGCGGCCTGTGGATAGCACGTTGACGCCATCCGCTGAACGGAAGCAGACTTGAGCAAACAGAAGCAAACGCAAAGGTCTCGGGTCATGGGTGCTGCTGATGGGTGTGTCCGGCTCCGGGCTGCGGCGCTGTGGTGCGCGGTGACCGTCGCCACGGGCGGGTTCGCGCTGGCCGCGATCCCGGCACTGGACCCCCGCGCCTTGGGATTCACCGGACTGCTGGTTGCCGGATCGGCGGCAGGCACGCTCGTCGCCGCCGGCTGGCTTTGGGTGGTCACCACGGACGTGGCGGTGCGCCTGCTCCGCGGCCGCTCCCCCGTCGTACGACGTGCCGGAGCAGTGCGGCTGCTCGTGCTGGCCGCCTGCGGTGCGGTCGTGATCGGCGCGTCCGCGACGCCGGCCGGCGCCGACGACCGCCGCCCGTCCGTGCCGGCGTCGCTGTCGGGGCTGCCGCTTCCCGACCGGGCCACCGGCGCGCCGGCCCCGCGGAGCGTCCCGGCGCCCGCCCCGTCGACGTCCGTGCGGGTCCGCCCCGGTGACTCGCTCTGGGCGATCGCCGAGGAGCGGCTGGGGCCTCGGGCGACGGTCGTCGAGGTCGCCGCCTACTGGCAGCGCATCCACGCCCGCAACCGCTCCGCCATCGGGCCCGACCCCGACCTGATCCTGCCCGGCCAGCTGCTGGAGCTGCCGCCCGTCGATTGACCCGTCCGATGTCCGCTCGAGGAGGACAGCATGACCGCCACCACCCTGCACCCGCTCATGGGCGTCCGCCTGCCCGTCCCGGTCGCCTCGACCCAGGGCACCCTCGCGCTCGCGCTGCTGCCCCGCAGCGAGCCGCCCGTCCCGACCGGCGACGCCCACGCCGGCGCCACCGTCGTCGCGATCGACCGCCGCCAGCGCGCCGTCGTCGAGGAGTGGACCCGCCGCTTCGTCCAGGCCGCCGTCGAGATCGTCGGCGGCGACCGTCCGATGTCGCAGCTGCTGCGGTGGACGCTGCCCGACGTCTACGACGACCTCCGTCGCCGCACCATGCTCGTCGCCCGCGCCGGCGGCCACCAGCCCGGTCTCGCGCGGGTGCAGCCGGTGCGGCCGCGGGTCCTCAGCGTCCACACCTGCTTCATCCGCCCCGATGCGGTCGAGGCGTCCGCCCACGTGAAGTACGGCGAGCGCTCCCGCGCCCTCGCCGCCCGGTTCGAACGGATCGAGCAGCGCTGGGTGTGCGCTGCCCTCGACTTCTCCTGACACGCCGGTCGTCGAGGAGTAGAGCGAGCGCAGCGAGCGACGTATCGAGACGCCGCACGACGAACGCCCAACGGCGAGCAGGCACCTCACCGCGTCTCGATACGCCCTCGCGCTAGCGCGCTCGGGCTACTCGACGACCAATCGACGACCGAACGCCCCGGACTCCCGGTCGTCGAGGAGTAGAGCGAGCGCAGCGAGCGACGTATCGAGACGCCGCAAGACGAACGCCCCACGGTGGGCAGGCACCTCACCGCGTCTCGATACGCCCTCGCGCTAGCGCGCTCGGGCTACTCGACGACCAATCGACGACCGAACGACCCGGCCTCCCGGCGAGCGACGTATCGAGACGCCGCAGCCGGTCGTCGAGGAGTAGAGCGAGCGCAGCGAGCGACGTAACGAGACGCCGCAAGACGAACGCCCAACGGCGAGCAGGCACCTCACCGCGTCTCGATACGCCCTCGCGCTAGCGCGCTCGGGCTACTCGACGACCGAACGGCTCGGGCTACTCGACGACCAATCGACGAGCGTCTACGAGACCCGGGCGGTGAGGCCGCTGGGTCCGCCGGGGGCGCCGTGGCAGCGCTTGAACTTCTTGCCGGAGCCACAGGGGCAGAGCTGGTTGCGGCCGACCTCGGCGTACTCGTCGTCGGCGTTGGTCGCGGTGGCGCCCCGGACCTCGGGCTCACCGGTGACGTCGCTCGGCGCGGTGTAGGAGAGGAACTGCGGCTGCTTCGGGGCGTCGAGACCCTTCGCCTTGATCTGCGGGGCCGACTGGGACGGGAGGGTACGACGCATCGGCTCCTCCTCGTCCTCGCCACCACCGGAGGCCTTGAGGGCCGCGGAGATCTGGCCGAGGTCAGGACCCTGGGCGCCGGCACCGATCGGGGGCTCGGCGAACGCACCCTCGTGCATCGGACCCTCGTGGCGGGAGCCGTCGGCGTGGTAGTGGTACTCCGGCTCCTCGTCGACCTGGACCTCCAGGTTGAACAGGAAGCCGACGGTCTCCTCCTTGATGCCGTCCATCATCGCCGCGAACATGTCGTAGCCCTCGCGCTGGTACTCGACCAGCGGGTCGCGCTGCGAGTAGGCCCGCAGGTAGATGCCCTCGCGGAGGTAGTCCATCTCGTAGAGGTGCTCGCGCCACTTGCGGTCGAGCACGGAGAGGAGCACGCGGCGCTCGAGCTCGCGCATGACCTCCTCGCCGACCTCCTCCTCGCGGGCGTCGTAGGCGGCGTGCGCGTCGGCCTTGAGCCGCTCGATGAGGTCGTCACGGTGCAGCGCGGCGTGATCACCGACCTCCGCCTTGACCTCCTCGACGTCCAGCGAGACCGGCCAGAACTGCTTGAGGTCGGTCCACAGCTGGTCGAGGTCCCACGCCTCCGAGGCCTGGTCGACCGAGCCGTTGACGAAGCCGGAGACCACGTCGTCGATGAACGTGCGGATCTGGTCCTCGAGGTTGACGCCCTCGAGCACCTCGCGGCGCTCGGCGTAGATGACCTTGCGCTGCCGGTCCATGACGTCGTCGTACTTGAGGACGTTCTTGCGGGACTCGAAGTTCTGCGACTCGACCTGGCCCTGGGCGTTGGCGATCGCGTTGGTGACCCGCTTGTTCTCGATCGGGACGTCGTCCGGGATCTTGAGCATGAGGAGCACGCGGTCGACCCAGTCGGACTTGAAGAGCCGCATCAGCTCGTCCTGCAGCGACAGGTAGAAGCGCGACTCGCCCGGGTCGCCCTGGCGGCCGGAACGACCACGGAGCTGGTTGTCGATGCGGCGGGACTCGTGGCGCTCGGTGCCGATGACGTAGAGGCCGCCGAGCTCGCGGACCTCGTCGTGCTCGGCCGCCACCTGCTCCTTGATCTTCTCGATCATGGCGGGCCAGGCGGCGTCGTACTCGTCGGCGGTGTCGCCGGTCGGCTCCAGGCCCTGCTTGCGCAGCTCCTGGTCGGCGAGGAACTCCACCGAGCCACCGAGCATGATGTCGGTGCCTCGACCGGCCATGTTGGTCGCGACGGTGACCGCACCCTTGTGACCGGCGAGAGCGACGATCTTCGCCTCCTCGTCGTGCACCTTCGCGTTGAGGACCGAGTGCGGGACGCCGCGCTTGGTCAGCTGCTGGTGGAGGTACTCCGACTTCTCGACCGACACGGTGCCGACGAGGACCGGCTGGCCCTTCTCGTTGCGCTCGACGATGTCGTCGACGACGGCGTCGTACTTGGCCTCCTCGGTCCGGTAGACGAGGTCGGGCTGGTCGATGCGCTGCATCGGCCGGTTGGTCGGGATCGGCACCACGCCCAGGCCGTAGATCTTGTCGAACTCGGACGCCTCGGTGAGCGCCGTACCGGTCATCCCGGAGAGCTTCTCGTAGAGGCGGAAGTAGTTCTGCAGGGTGACGGTGGCGAGGGTCTGGTACTCCTCGCGGACCTTGACGCCCTCCTTGGCCTCGATCGCCTGGTGCAGACCGTCGTTGTAGCGGCGGCCGGCGAGCATGCGGCCGGTGTGCTCGTCGACGATGAGCACCTCGCCGTTCATGACGACGTACTCCTTGTCGTTCCGGAACAGCTCCTTGGCCTTGATGGAGTTGTGCAGGAACGAGATCAGCGGGGTGTTGGCCGCCTCGTAGAGGTTCTCGATGCCGAGGTGGTCCTCGACCCGGGTGATGCCCGGCTCGAGGACGGAGATGGTGCGCTTCTTCTCGTCGACCTCGTAGTCGACGTCACGAGTGAGCTTCTGGGCGATCTTGGCGAACTCGCCGTACCACTTCACCTCGTCCTGGGTCGGACCGCTGATGATGAGCGGCGTGCGCGCCTCGTCGATGAGGATCGAGTCGACCTCGTCGACGACGGCGAAGTTGTGGCCGCGCTGGACGCAGTCCTCGATCGAACCGGCCATGTTGTCGCGCAGGTAGTCGAAGCCCAGCTCGTTGTTGGTGCCGTAGGTGATGTCGCAGGCGTAGGCCTCGCGCCGCTGCGCGGGCCGCATCTGCGGAAGGATCACGCCGGTCGTCAGGCCGAGGAAGTGGTGGACACGGCCCATCCACTCCGCGTGGTACTTGGCCAGGTAGTCGTTGACCGTGACGACGTGGACGCCCTTGCCCTCGAGGGCGTTGAGGTACGACGGCAGCGTGGCGACCAGCGTCTTGCCCTCACCGGTCTTCATCTCGGCGATGTTGCCCATGTGGAGCGCGGCGCCACCCATGATCTGCACGTCGAAGTGCCGCTGGCCGATGACCCGCTTGGCGGCCTCACGCACGGTGGCGAACGCCTCCGGCATGATGTCGTCGAGCGTCTCGCCGTCCGCGAGCCGCTTCTTGAACTCGTCGGTCATCCCGCGGAGCTCGTCGTCGGACATCGCCACGAAGTCGTCCTCGATGGCGTTGACAGCCTTCGCAACCGTCTCGAGCTGGCGAAGGATCTTGCCCTCGCCGATGCGGAGGAGCTTGTCGATGATCACAGGCACGGCCGCAACTCTACCCAGCGAACCTCAGGAGTCCGATTCGCGCTCAGGCTCCCCCTCCGCCTGCGTGGCGTACGCCTCCGCCCGCTCGCGCTCGATCCGTCCGCCGACGCGGAAGGCGACCCCCCAGAGCAGGGCGAAGACCGGGCCGAGCACGAACATGAAGCCGACGACGAAACCGAGCCCGATCGCGGCGACCTGGATCGCGTGACCGATCCAGTAGGCCCACGCCGCACGAAGCAGGCCGGCGGTCAGCAGGCAGGCCAGCGCGAGGCCGAGGCCCACTGCGAGCGCGGTGCCCCGGGGCACGTCGCCGAGCGTGATCATCACCGGGGTCGTCAGCCCGAGGGTGATGGCCTCGCAGAGGAGGACGGTCGCGCACAGCGACCGGCGGGCGGAGGTCACTTGCGGCCGCCCAGCAGCAGCCGGGCCTCGCCGACCGTGACGACCGAGCCGGTGACGATCACGGCGCCGGACGACAGCGCGTCGCCGGAGTCGGCCTCGGCCAGGCCCGCGGCGATGTCGATCGCGTCGGCGAGGCGGGGTGCGACGGTGACCCGCTCCTCGCCGTAGATCTCGGCCGCGGTCGCGGCGAGCTCGTCGGCGGACATCGAGCGCGCGGTGGAGTTCTGGGTGATGACGACGTGGGCCAGGTGCGGCTCGAAGGCCGCGAGCAGCCCCTCCGCGTCCTTGTCCCCCATCACGCCGATGACCCCGATGAGCGGGTCGAAACGGAAGGAGTCGTCGAGGGCGGCCGCGGTGGCCTCGGCGCCGGCCGGGTTGTGGGCGGCGTCGAGCACGATGGTCGGGCTGCGGCGGATGATCTCGAGCCGGCCGGGTGAGGTGGCAGCGGCGAACGCCTCGCGGACCACCTCGTCGGCCAACGGCCCGTCGCCGCCGATGAGTGCCTCGACCGCAGCCAGCGCGGTCGCGGCGTTCTGCGCCTGGTGCGCGCCGTAGAGCGGCAGGAAGACCTCGTCGTACTGCCCGCGCAGCCCCCGGAACGACACCGACTGGCCACCGACCGCCGGGACCCGGTTGAGGACACCGAACTCGATGCCCTCGCGGACCACCGTCGCGCCGACCTCGGCCGCGCGGCGCAGCAGCACCTCGGCGACCTCCACGGTCTGCTCGGCGAGCACCGCGGTCGCGCCCTCCTTGATGATCCCGGCCTTCTCCTGCGCGATCGCGACGGCAGTGGTGCCGAGGTAGGAGGTGTGGTCGATCGCGATCGGCGTGACGACCGCGACGTCGGCGTCGATCACGTTGGTGGCGTCCCATGCACCGCCCATCCCGACCTCGACCACGGCGACGTCGACCGGGGCGTCGGCGAACGCGGCGTACGCCATGCCGACGACCGTCTCGAAGAACGACAGCGGGTAGGGCTCCGCCGTGTCGACCAGGTGCGTGTACGGCGCGACGTCGTTGAACGCCCGCACGAACGCCTCGTCGTCGAGCGGCTCCCCGTCGATGCTGATCCGCTCGCTCATCTTCTCGACGTGCGGGCTGGTGAACCGGCCGGTCCGCAGCTCGTGGGCGCGCAGCAGCGCGTCGACCATCCGCGCCGTCGACGTCTTGCCGTTGGTGCCGGTCAGGTGGACCGAGCGGTAGCTGCGCTGCGGGTCGCCCAACAGCTCGGTGAACGCCCGGATCCGGTCGAGGGACGGTTCGAGGCGGGTCTCGGGCCAGCGACTGAGGAGGGCGTCCTCGGCCTCGGCGAAGGTCTCGGCTGGGCGGGCGTCGGACTCACTCATGGCGAGGCCGACTCTACGGCCCGGCGCTGATGGAGAGCTCCACCATGTCGACCACCGGCTCGAAGCCGAGCGCGGTGTAGATCCGGTTCGAGGTCGGGTTGGCCTGGTCGGTGAACAGCGTGACCCTGGCACCTTCGGCCTGCAGCAGCCGCGAGACCTCGGCGACGGCGGCGCTCGCGTAGCCCCGGCCGCGTTCCTCCTTGGGCGTGAACACCGGCCCGATCCGAGCAACGCCGAAGGCGGGCGGGTTGGCGCCGGTGAGGTGCCGCGGGGTGTCGCTCTCGTCGACCCACATCCAGAGCCGTCCGCGGCGGATCCGGTCGCGGACGTCGTCCATCGAGGTGGTCTCGCCGCGGTCGGGATGATCGGTGTGCCCGGCCTGCTCGTCGGCGTCCTGGTGGAACCGGCGGAACCACTCGAGCGCGAGCGGCGCCTCGTCGTCGTACGCCGGACGCAGCCGGCCGCGCACCGGTCGGGGGTCGACGAGCGTGCCGAGCTCGAAGAGACGGGTGTGCATGGTGACCTCGACCGATCCCCCGCACCGCTCCGCGACCCGGTCGGCGAACACCCGGGACGCCGGCAGCGCGCCGTTGACCCCGCGGACCTCCTCCTCGCGGTCGAGCACCGCGTCGGCGAGCGCGCGTGCGGCGCCGTCCGGCATCGCCAGCAGGTAGGGCGGGTAAGGCACGAACGGTGCGGTGCGCATCGCCGCACCCGCGATCGCGCCGTCCGGGCCGGTCACGACCGCGAACCACGAGTACGGCGCCGCGAGCATGTTCGGGGAGGCCCTCGCCATCCGCTGGGCGATGCTCGCGACCACGGTGGAGACCACCGGGTCGGCCGCCAGGTGGGCGCCCGCCCGCTCCAGGAACCGGGCAGGATCCTCCTCGAAGCCGACCTGGTACCCGTTCGCCATGCCCCGGAGCGTCACAGCGCCGGATCACGGAAGCAACCCAATTCCGCCCCCAGGGGCCCGCGCACCGGTCTAGTCTCCGAGGCGATACCCCAGGAAGAACGGGACGGGTTGTCGTGCCCGAGAAGCGCTCCAGCGTCGAGATCTCGGCGGCGGCCGCGGCGGCTGCCGTCGCCCTGGCGCACGCCCACGGGGACGAGCTGGTGGGCGGGACCCGGCGCGACCTGTTGGACCGCGGGGCGGCCTTGCTCGCTGACGTCCTCTCCGGCGGTGGCGTGTTGTCGATGGCGGCCGCGTGGCGGTTCGGTGCGGCGCACCACTACCGCGGGGAGTACCCGAACGCGATGGCGTGGTTCCAGGCCGCTCTCGCCGATCCAGGCCCCGACCCGGTCGACCGGGCGCGGTTCCTCGGCGGCTACGCCTCGGTGCTGTGGGCACAGGGGAACGCCGAGGACGGCCGGCGGGTGGCGGACGAGGCCATGATCGCCGCCCAGGAGTGCGGCGACGACGGCGCGATCGGCGCGGCCTGGGTGGCCAACGGGCTGGTCCAGGCCCACGCCGGCGACCGTACGGCGAACCTGCTCGCCTACGAGCGCGCGCTCGCACATGCCGAGCGGGCCGGCGACGTGGTCACCGTCGTGCGGGTGCGCAACAACCTCGGCTCGCGGCACGTGGAGGCCGGGCGGTTCCAGCAAGCGCTCGACGAGCTCGACCACGCCGTCGCGGTCGCCGAGGACCATGCCGTCGGCCTGGCCGGCGCGATGGTCAGCGTCAACCGGGCCGAGGCGCTGCTCGGGCTGGGCCGGCTCGAGGAGGCGGTCGGCGAGATCACGATCGCGACCGACCAGTTCCGGTCCGCCGAGGCGACCCACCTGCTGGCGTTCGCCCTGCTGCTGGAGGCCGACGCCCACCGGGTGCGCGGCAACGCGACCCGGGCGCACGCGAAGTACCTCGAGGCTCTCGAGCGGGCCGAGTCCGCGGGCAATGCCCAGGTCCTGGGTCCGGCGCTGGCCGGCCTCGCCGAGACCGTCGTCGCCGACGACCCGACTGCCTCGCACGCCCATGCCAAGCGGGCGCTCGACCAGCCGCACACGGTCGGCGACGTCATCCCCCTGCGCGCGGCCGGCTGGATCGCGCTCGGCCAGGGAGACCTCGAGGCGGCCGAGATGTGGGCGGCGCGGGCGCTGTCCGAGGCCGGGCGCCGCGACCAGCTGGCCGAGCTTGCCGACGCCATCGAGCTCCGTGCGTTGACCCGCTGGGCCGCCACCGGCGAGACCCGCGACCCGCTCGGCCAGCTGGCCGAGGCGGCGGACGCGTGGCGCGAGGTCGGCAGCGCGATCCGCACCGCCGTCAACCGGATCGTCACCGCCCGTCTGTCCGGGGACCGAGGGGCGGAGGAAGCCGGGCGGCAGGCGCTCCAGGCGCTCGGGGTACGGGCCGACGCCGACCGGATCGCCGGCCCGCTGCACGTGCTGGGCGCGGCCGCCGCGCCCGAGGTCGCGATCCGCACGTTCGGGACGTTCGCGGTCTCCGTCGGCGGGTCCCCGGTGCCGGCGTCGGAGTGGCCGTCACGCAAGAGCCGGCAGCTGGTGCAGGTGCTGGCCGGGCGGCGGGGCCGTGCGATGAGCCGGGCAGCCCTCGCCGAGCTGCTGTGGCCGGGCGTGCGCGACACCTCGGGCCGGCTGTCGGTCGCGCTGTCGACGGCCCGGGCGGTGCTCGACCCCGGCCGCCAGCACGACGCCGACCGCTACCTGGCCTCGGACCGGAGCAACGCGCGCCTCGACCCGGCGACCGTCAGCATCGACATCGTCGAGTTCGAGCGGCTCGCCAAGGCCGCGCTCGAAGCGGCCCGCGAGAGATCGGCGGACGCCGTACCCCTCCTGCAGGCGGCGGCCTCGCTGCACCCCGCGCCGTTCCTCGCCGACGAGACCGCCGACGAGTGGGCCGACGAGATCCGCGACGACCTGCTCCGGCTCGCCGTCGAGGTGAAGCGCACGCTCGCGGACCGGCTGGTTGCGGCCGGCAGCACGGAGCCGGCCGTCGGCTGGCTGATGTCGGTCATCGCCGACGACCCCTACGACGAGCCGTCCCACCACGGCCTGGTCCGCGTGCTCGCCGGTGCCCGGCGGCACGGCGAGGCCCGCCGCGCCTACCGCGCCTACACCGCGCGGATGGCCGAGCTCGAGGTCGAGCCGGCGACCTACGACGCGATCGTGGGCTGACCCGGACCTCAGCGGGACTCGACCGCCAGCCGGCCCGCGAGTGCGGCGAAGGTGACGGCGAAGACCTTGCGCATGCCCGCGACCACCCGCGGCCGGCGGAGCACGTGGTCGCGGACGGCCGCCGCGAAGACGCCGTACGCCGCGAACACGACGAACGTCATCGCCATGAAGACCGCGCTCAGGCCGAGCATGGCGGGCACCGCGCCGCCACCGGCCGGGACGAACTGCGGGAGGAAGGCGAAGAAGAAGATCGTGAGCTTCGGGTTGAGCAGGTTGAGGGTGATGCCGGCACCGAGCACGCTCCAGAACGATCGTCGATCGGCTGTCGCGTCGTCGTCGACCGTCAGCGCACCGCGGTCCTGCCAGGTGGCCCAGGCCATGTAGAGCAGGTAGGCGACCCCGGCGTACTTGAGGAGGGCGAAGGCGACACCGCTCGCGTGCAGCAGGGCGGCGAGGCCGGTCACGGCCGCCACCAGGTGCGGCACCGTGCCGAGCGTGCAGGCGAACGCCGCCAGGACGCTCGCCCTCGTGCCACGGGTGAGACCGGCCGCGATCGTGTAGAGCGCGCCCGTGCCCGGCGTCGCGACGATCACCAGCGAGGTGAGCAGGAACGCGAGGGTCATGCCTGCGGAGACTACGGGCGGAAGGAGGTGACGCAAAACTGATATCACTTTGATAGAGTCCGACCAGGCCCGAACAAGCGGAGCCGAGATCCGACGAAGGAGTCCCCATGCCCCTCACCGAGCGCCCCGCCCGCACCCTGCCCGGCCTGACGATGCTCGGGCTCGCGCTCATCCCAGGACTCGCCGCCGTGGGCCTGCTCGTGCTCGGCGCCGCTGACGAGGCCGAGGCGGGGCTGATCGTCCCGGCCCTCGTGGCGTGCCTCGTCCTGGCTGCTCTGTGCCTCGGCGGCCTGACGGTCGTCGCACCCAACCAGGCACGCGTCCTTCAGTTCCTCGGTCGCTACACCGGCACCATCCGCGAACCGGGCCTGCAGTGGGTCAACCCGTTCACCACCCGACGCAGGATCTCCACCCGGATCCGCAACCACGAGACCGGCGGCACCAAGGTCAACGACGCCGACGGCAACCCGATCCACCTGGCCGCGGTCGTCGTGTGGCAGGTGGAGGACACCGCTGCCGCGGTCTTCGAGGTCGACGACTTCGAGGAGTTCGTGTCGATCCAGACCGACACCGCCGTCCGCCACATCGCGAGCAGCTATCCCTACGACGCCCACGGCGAGGACCAGCTCTCGCTGCGCGACAACGCCGACGAGATCACCGAGCGGCTCGCGACCGAGATCGGCAACCGGGTCGCCTCAGCCGGCGTCCGGGTCATCGAGTCGCGGCTGACCAACCTGGCCTACGCCCCCGAGATCGCCCAGGCGATGCTGCGCCGCCAGCAGGCCAGCGCCGTCGTCGCCGCCCGCCAGCGCATCGTCGAGGGCGCCGTCGGCATGGTGCAGCTGGCGCTGCAGCGCCTCGCCGAGCAGGACGTCGTCGACCTCGACGAGGAGCGCAAGGCCGCGATGGTCAGCAACCTGCTCGTCGTGCTCTGCGGCGACCGCGACACCCAACCGGTCGTCAACACGGGGTCGCTCTACACCTGAGCCCCGTCATGACCCGACCCGAACGCAAGCAGGTGCTGCTCCGCCTCGACCCGGCGGTGCACGACGCGCTCGCCCGCTGGGCGGCCGACGAGCTGCGCAGCACCAACGCGCAGGTCGAGTTCCTGCTGCGCGCCGCGCTCGCGGACGCCGGCCGGCTGCCCGCCGTCGTGCAGACCATGCGGCGGCCCGGGCGGCCGGCGCGGTCCGCGGACGACGAGGAGGGCAACGAGGCCTGACGGACCGGTGCGGCGTCAGGCGCGGGCCGAGGCGACGTACTCCCCGGGCGTCACGCCCAGCAGCTGGCGGAAGTGCCGGGTCAGGTGAGCCTGGTCGTAGAAGCCCGTCGCGGCCGCGACGTCGACCGGCCGGTCCCCCCGGAGCAACCGGCGGCGGGCCGCGTCGAGACGGCGACCGACCAGGTAGCGGTGCGGCGGGATCCCGGTCTCGCGGCGGAACGCCCGCACCAGGTGGGTGGGGCTGGCGTCGAGCACCCCCGCGGCCTGCTCGAGCGTGATCCCCTCGACGGCATGCGCGTCGAGCAGCTCGCGGAGCCGGGCGACCAGGGCCGGGGCCCGGGGCGTCTCGACGTGGACCGCGTCGCGCGCGAGGTGACGCGCCAGCCGCTCGGTCACCAGCGCCAGGCGGGACTCCGCCTCGAGCTCGTCGCCGGGGTGCGCGAGCGCGCGGTGCACCAGGTCCACCTCCGAGCGCAGGGCCGGGTCCGCCCAGCCGGGGTGGTCGACGGCGCGGCCGACGAGGTCGACGTCGAGCCGGCCCTGCTCGAGGTAGAGCACCCGTTTCACGAACCCGTCCGGCGTCGCCGCGCGCCCGTCGTGCGCGACGTGCGGCGGCAGCACGGTCACCAGCGGGCGTCGTACGCCGTGCTCGTGGTGGTCGAGCTCGTAGCGGATGGTCCCCGACTCCACGACGAGCACCGTCCAGGTGTCGTGGGTGTGCTTCGGGTAGGCGTGCTCGGAGAACCGGGCGTGGAGCACCTCGGCGACACCCGGCACACCGGGCCGCCACGCGCGGATCCGCGCTGCCGGCTCCATGTCAGGAACGTACAAGACCGGACCGGGTCGCGAGCCCGATGCTGGGGAGGTGACGCACCCCGACCTCGACGACCGACTCACGCCGCCGTTCGACACCAAGATCGCGATCGTGGTCCGCGACGACCTCGAGACCTGGCAGCGGCTCAACGTGACCGCGTTCCTCGCCAGCGGCATCGCGGCGGGCAACCCGTTGCTCGTCGGTGAGCCCTACGCGGACGCCGACGGGACGCCGTACCTCGCCCTGCTCGGGATGCCGGTGCTGGTGTTCCAGGGGACGAAGGAGAGCCTCACCGCGGCGCGGGAGCGGGCAGTACGGCGCGAGCTCGCGCTCGCCGTCTACACCTCCGACATGTTCCGCACCGGCCACGACGCAGCCAACCGGGCGACGGTGGCCGCCGTGCCCGGCGCCGACCTGGACCTGGTCGGCATCGCCGTGCACGGACCGAAGAACGCCGTGGACAAGATCGTGAAGGGGTCCACCCTCCACCCCTGACCGCCCCGCCTCGGCCGGCTCAACCTCCGAGGCGTGCGAGCTCCTCGTCGACCACCGACGGATCGAGCTTGGTGAAGATCGGGGTCGGCTTGGCGACGGCGGACCCCGGCTCGACCGGGTGGCGCCGCCAGGCGGGGAAGTCGGAGTACTCGCCCGTGATGATCGGGTACGGCGCACCGCCGTCGAGGTCGTCGACCTCCTCGATCCGCGGCATCGGGGCGACCGCGCCCGACCCGCCCAGCGCCTTGTCGACCTCGTTCGCGGAGAACGGGAGGAACGGCGACAGCACCAGGTTGAGGTCGGACACGCACTGTGCGGCGACGTGCAGGATCGTCCCGAGGCGTTCGCGCTCGTCCTCACCCTTGAGCTTCCAAGGCTCGTGGTCGGAGACGTACTTGTTGACCTCGCCGACCGCCCGCATCGCCTCGTTGATCGCCTGCCGCATCCGGTTGCGGCCGATGAGGTCGCCGACGGTGGTGAAGGTGTCCTGGGTGGCGTCCAGCAGTGCGCGGTCGGCGTCGGTGAGCTTGCCGGCGGCCGGGATCTCCCCGAAGTTCTTGTGGATCAGGTTCGCGGTGCGGTTGACCAGGTTGCCCCAGCCCGCGACCAGCTCGTCGTTGGTGCGCCGCACGAACTCGGCCCAGGTGAAGTCGCTGTCCTGGTTCTCCGGGCCGGCAGCGGCGACGAAGTACCGGAACGCGTCGACCTGGTAGCGGCTCACCAGGTCGCGGACGTAGATGACGACCTTCTTGGAGGAGGAGAACTTCCTTCCCTCCATCGTGAGGTACTCCGAGCTGACCACCTCGGTCGGGAGGTTGAGCTCGCCGTACTGCCGCGGGCTCCCGCCCCGGTCGCCCTTGCCGTTGTAGGCGAGCAGCTCGGCCGGCCAGATCTGGGAGTGGAAGGTGATGTTGTCCTTGCCCATGAAGTAGTAGGACAGCGCCTCCGGGTCGGTCCACCACTCCCGCCAGCGCTCGGGATCGCCGGTGCGGCGCGCCCACTCGATGGTCGCGGACAGGTAGCCGATGACGGCGTCGAACCAGACGTAGAGCTTCTTCGTCGGGTTGTCGCGCCAGCCGTCGAGCGGGATGGTGATGCCCCAGTCGATGTCGCGCGTCATCGCCCGCGGGCGGATCTCCTCCAGGATGTTCTTAGAGAAGCGGATCACGTTCGTCCGCCAGAGCCCGCTCGCCTCCCGTCCGTCCAGCCACTCGCCCAGCGCCTCGGCGAGAGCAGGCAGGTCGAGGAAGAAGTGCTGGGTCTCGACGAACTCCGGCGTCTCGCCGTTGATGCGGCTGCGCGGGTTCTTCAGGTCCTGCGGGTCGAGCTGGTTGCCGCAGTTGTCGCACTGGTCGCCGCGCGCGCCCTCGTAGCCGCAGATCGGGCAGGTGCCCTCGATGTAGCGATCCGGCAGGGTGCGACCGGTCGACGGCGAGATCGCGCCGAAGGTGGTCTGCTCGAGGAAGTAGCCGTTCTCGAAGACGCCGAGGAACAGCTCCTGGACGACGGCCTCGTGGTTGCGGGTGGTGGTCCGCGTGTAGAGGTCGTAGGTGATGCCGAGCGCGGTGAAGTCCTCGACGATGAGCCGGTGGTTCTGGTCCGCGAGCTCCTGCGGGCTCAGCCCCGCCTCGTCGGCCGCGATGAGGATCGGGGTGCCGTGCTCGTCGGAGCCGGAGGCCATCACCACGTCGTGCCCGACCATCCGGTTGTACCGGCTGAAGATGTCGGCAGGCACGTACACACCGGCCACGTGACCGATGTGCCGCGGGCCGTTGGCGTACGGCCAGGCGGTGAAGGACAGGACTCGACTCATGGTCGAATCCTAGGGACGCGGACGGCGCTCCGACGAACCGGTTACCCGCGACGGAACTCGCGGATCCTCCTCGCCGTGCGACGCCGCACCATCGGCAGCGCCCGGTAGAGAGCGCCGCCCGGGCAGGCGGTCTCGTTGGTGTCGCGGTGGCCGTCGATCGTCGGCAGCTCGACCAGCCGGCCGTCGCGGAACCGGTCGCTGCCCTCGGACCGGACCCAGACCGTGCGCCGCGGGTCCCCGGCGCCGTCGAGCTTCCAGGCGGCGACCCGGACCAGTGCGCGGATCATCGGCTTGCGCACCCGGCCCGACTCGAAGTTGCCGATCGCGGCGACGCCGACCGACGCGTGGTTGAAGCCCAGCGTGTGTGCGCCGCGCACCGCCCGCCTCGGTCCGCCGGCACGGCCCTCCCACAGCCGGCCGAACCTGTCGACGAGGAAGTTGTAGCCGATGTCGGACCAGCCCAGGTTGACCGTGTGGTAGCGGTACATCGCCCGGATCATCGCCGGCACGTCGGCCCGGCCGTAGTCGTTGCTGTTGACCGTGTGGTGCACGTGCACCTGCCGGATCCGCTCGTTGTAGCGGGGGCGGCCGTTGCGCAGCCGCGGGTTCGGGCTCCATGCCTTGCGGAAGAGCAGCCCCGGCATCGGGACCTCGCCGCGCTCGCGCGCGACCACCAGGTCCGGGGCAGCGGATCGGTGCTGCCCGACCGAGCGGTCGGCGGCCCGGCGTCGTGGCCGCAACAGCGCGAGGACCGGGCCCCGCTGGTCGCCGCTCATCTCGACCTGGATGGCGGTGCTCGGCCCGGTCCACACCAGGTCGGTCGCCGCCCGGGCGCGGACGCCCTCGCGCGACCGCGGGTCCGGGCCGTGCGTGAGCCGGGGCAGCGTGCGCCACTCGGTCCAGCCGCCGGACTCCAGCCGCCACCGGGCGCGGACCCGGCCGCGGCCGCGGCGCCAGGTGACGCCGAGGGCGGTGAACCGGTCGGTCTCGACCACAGGAGTCCGGAAGCCGTCGGCCCGGCGGGCCAGGCCGGGCAGCGTGCCGAGCGGCAGGTCGAGCGCGTCGACGCCGTCCGGGTGCCGGCGCAGCCGGTGCCGGCCGTCGACGACGGCACCGGCCGGACCCGTGCGGGTCGCGGCGACGACCCCCGCCGCTGCTGTCAGTCCGGTCGCGAGGCGCGCCACGTCACGGCGCCGGAGAGCCAGGTCCGAGATCCGCATGACAATTCAGCATGGGTCATCCCGCGGCCGAACCCGCGGAACCGGCCCGGCCGGGAGTGTCAGGGAGGCCGTCAGGATGAGGGACCCGACGACCGGCGAAGGCCGCGAGCGCGTCGTACGGCGCCGCGTCGGCGGGGAACTCGACCTCGGGGCCGAACGCGCCGCCGCGCTTGTCGGCCGTCATGTTCGCGCGCATGAAGCCGTGGCCGACCTCGGCGGACCGCTAGGAGAAGTCGAGGTCGCCGGTGCGGGAACGCTTGAGCTCGTAGAAGTACGGGAACGACGCGACGGCGACGCAGCCGTCCCAGAGCCGGACGGCGTCCTCGCCCCGCGGGACCTTCGACAGCACCGGGCCGAAGAACGCCGAGCCGTTGAAGGCGATGGTCGGCGTCCCGACGTCGTCGCCGACCTGGTCCATGCCCTCGTGGTGGGACTTGACGACCGCGTGGTCGTAGGACGCGTCGTCGAGCGCCTCGATCAGGTCGGCGTCGAGCCCGGCCTCGGCGAGCGCCTCGGTCACCAGCGCCCGGCCGTCGTCGTCCTGCTCGTGCAGCGCGCGGCCCTCGAGGTGGATCCGGTTGCCCAGCGCGGTGTAGAGCGGGAGCAGCGCCGCGTTGCCGTGCCGCTCCTCGGCGGCGACCAGCACCCGCACCGGACCCCACGCCGGAGCCAGCATCTCGCGGTAGGAGTCGGGGATGTCGCGGTCCTCGTTGAGGTGGGCCAGCGACATGACGTGCCACTCGACCTCGATGTCACGAAGCTTCTCGACCTCGAGCATCCAGCGCGAGGTGATCCACGCGAACGGACACAGCGGGTCGAACCAGAAGTCGGCGCGGTCACGGACGGTTCCCGAGGTCGTGGTCATACCGGGTTCAATAACCCGGACCACGGTCCGTATTCCGCGTCTCGCGACCTCAGCGCAGGATGCGGACGCTCGCGCTGCCCTTGGCGGGCAGGATCGAGCCGCTGCCGGCGTACTGCACCCGGACCGTGCGGCTGCCGGGTTCCAGGCCCTTCACGACGGCCTTCGCCTGCCCGCTCACGAGGGTGGCGGTGACCGTCCTCCCACCCACCTTCACGGTGACGTCGCCGGGGACGCCGACGTCGGGGACGGTGACCTGCACCCGCACGACGGCCTTGCGGGACCTGCCCGTGGGCGTCACGGTGACGGTCGGCTTCGCGACGACCTTGCCGTCGACCCGCGCCGTCTCGACCAGGTCGGCATAGTTCCTCCGCGAGCGCGTCACCTGCACCGCCAGCGTCGCTCCGAGGTCGGCGGAGGTGAGGGCGTACGTGGCCGCGGTGGCGCCCTCGACCGGCTCAGCGTTGCGCAGCCACTGGTAGGCGACGGTGGCGTCGGCGGGCTGGACGGTGCCCGGCTGGGCGGTCAGGACCTGGCCCAGCCGCGGCCGGCCGCTGATGGTGGTCGGCGTGCTCGCGACGATCTGGCCGCTGACCACCGGCCCGACCGTGGCCGAGCGGACCGGCATGTTCTTGTAGCCGGCCGCCCGGGCGTGCGTGGCCACGACGATCTTCTTGCCGAGCAGGTCGCGGGTCAGCGTGAGCGTCGGGCTGGTGGCGCCCTCGATGAGGACCCCGTCGGCCTTCCAGCGGTAGAGGGTGTCCTCCGACTCCGGCGACCAGGTCGCCGGCGTGGCGGTCAGCACCTCGTCCACCGTCGGGTCGCCGCTGATGGTGGGCGGCGTCACCATGGTGAACTCACCGCGGGCGACGGCGGCCGTGGGCTGGCTGCCCACCGTGCTCGAGGTGTAGCCGTCCCGCTTCGCGGTGACCTCGACCGTGATCTGCTTGCCCTTCTCGGCGGCGGTCGGGGTGAACCTCTTCTCCGTCGCCCCGGCGACCGGCGCACCGTCGGCGAGCCACTGCCAGCTGATCGTGAGCTTGCTCCCGTCGGCCCAGCTGCCGCGGGTGGCGGTCAGCTCGACGCCGACTTGCGGGGTGCCGGTGATCGCCGGCGGCTCGGTGTTCTGGACGGCCTTGTCGACGAAGTGGATGAAGCCGGTCGGCCACCGCCCGCTGTCGCGGGTGATCCGGCGCCAGTGGAAGTCGCCGCTCCAGGAGTCCTCGCTGATGATGATCTCGTCGGCCGAGACCACCTTCTCGACGTACGCCACGTGGCCGCTCGAGCCGACACCCTGGTCGTACCGGTCCCACCACGCCACAGCCCCCACAGACGGACGTGCGTTGGTCAGGTGCGCCATCGCGTGGCCCCAGTTGTAGGCCATGCCGGACCCGCTCCACGGGCGCTCGGTCGACATGCCGGCCTGGATCATCCGGTAGGCCGCGTAGTTGGTGCAGTTGTGGCCGCTGTACATGCGCCAGTACATCCGGTTGTTGACGGCGCCGTAGCCGGCGTCGGAGTAGCCGGCGTTGCGGCAACCGCTGTAACCGGTGCAGAGGTACGTCGACCCCGACGCCAGCTCGCGCTCGTCGGCGGCGGCCGGGTCGGCCGCCCGTTGCTGGACGCCCACGGCGAACATCAGGGATGCCAGCAGTGTGCTCGTGAGCAGCGCGGTCCCCCCGCGCCAGAGCGATCGTCCGTGGCGCATGCGGACCACTCTCGTTCACTCGAACCTCAGAACGCAACAAAAACCCGCAAAAACACATAAGCCACAGGCGTGTCACGCTTGACTTTCCTGAATTACATGTTTGTTGTTTCGCGCCGCTCCCCGTCGCCAGGGTCGTACGGCGCCGAGCCCGATGTCTGACAATCCGTCGTCCGGTGCGAAGATGGCGGGCATGCCCGGAACCAACCTCACGCGCGACGAGGCCACCGCCCGTGCAGCGCTGATCGACGTCACGTCGTACACCGTCGAGCTCGACCTCACCCAGGCCGAGCAGAGCGGCATCCAGACCTTCGGGTCGACCTCCACGATCGCGTTCACCTGTCGCGAGCCCGGCGCCGAGACGTGGGTCGACCTGGTGGACGCGACCGTGCACGAGATCGTCCTCAACGGGAAGGCGATCGACCCCGCGTCGCACGTCGACAGCCGGATCCCGCTGACCGGGCTCGAGGCCGACAACACGCTGGTGGTGCGGGCGGACTGCACCTACTCCCACACCGGTGAGGGGCTCCACCACTTCGTCGACCCGGCCGACGGCCGGGTCTACCTCTACTCGCAGTTCGAGGTCCCGGACGCCCGCCGTGTGTTCGCGTGCTTCGAGCAGCCCGACCTCAAGTCGGTCTTCGACTTCCGGGTGACCGCCCCCTCGCACTGGAAGGTCGTCTCCAACGCCCCGACCCCCGAGCCGACGCCGGTCACCGACGGCGTCGCACTGTGGACGTTCCCGACCACGAAGCGGATGTCGACCTACATCACCGCCGTCGTGGCCGGTGACTACTACGAGGTGCACGACGTCTACGAGGGCCCGAACGGCGTCATCCCGATGGGCCACTACTCGCGCCAGTCGCTCAAGGCCGAGCTCGACCGCGACCGCGAGGAGCTCGTGCTGCTGACCCGGCAGGGCTTCGAGTTCTTCGAGGAGGCCTTCGGCTTCCCCTACCCGTTCGAGAAGTACGACCAGCTCTACGTTCCCGAGTACAACATGGGCGCGATGGAGAACGCCGGCTGCGTGACCCTGCGCGACGAGTACATCCCGCGGTCGCGGCAGCCGCGCTCCTTCTACGAGTTCCGCGCCTCGGTGATCCTCCACGAGATGGCGCACATGTGGTTCGGCAACCTGGTGACGATGCGCTGGTGGGACGACCTCTGGCTCAACGAGTCGTTCGCCGAGTGGGCCTGCTACCACGCCGAGGCCCAGGCGACGTCGTACACCGATGCCTGGACCGGCTTCGCCAACATGCGCAAGCAGCGCGGCTACCGCGCCGACCAGCTGCCCAGCACCCACCCGATCGCCACCGACATGGTCGACCTGCACGCGGTCGAGGTGAATTTCGACATGATCACCTACGCCAAGGGCGCGGCGGTGCTGAAGCAGCTGGTGGCCTGGGTCGGGCTGGAGCCGTTCCTGTCGGGCCTGCGGGAGTACTTCCGCGACCACGCCTACAGCAACACCGAGTTCGTGGACCTGCTGACTGCGCTGGAGAAGTCGTCGGGGCGTGAGCTGTCCGGGTGGGCGCAGGAATGGCTGCAGACCGCCGGCGTCAACACCATCTCCCCCGTCTTCGAGCTCGCCGACGACGGCACCTACGCCACGTTCGCCGTGCGCCAGACAGCGATCGACGAGCAGCCCACGCTGCGCCGGCACCGGATCGGCGTCGGCTTCTACAACCCCGGTGCCGACGGGTCGCTGGTCCGCAGCGACTACGTCGAGGTCGACATCGCGGGCGCCGAGACCGAGCTCCCCGAGCTGGTCGGCAAGACCCAGCCCGACCTGCTCCTCCTCAACGACGGCGACCTGACGTTCGCGAAGGTGCGCCTCGACGAGCGCTCGCTCGCCACCGCGGTCGAGAGCCTCTCGGCCTGCGACGACTCGCTCACCCGCGCACTGATCTGGAGCGCCGCCTGGGACATGACCCGCGACGCGGAGATGACGGCTCGCGACTTCGTCTCGCTCGTGCTCGGCAACATCGGCGCCGAGTCCGACTCGTGGGGCCTCACCGCGTTCCCGGGCTTCGCCGCCCAGGCCGTCAACCAGTTCTCCGCCCCGGCCCACCGGCCGGCGCTGCGCGCGCAGTGGGAGCAGGGCCTGCGGGCGCTGCTCGAGGCCGCCGAGCCGGGCACCGATCACCAGCTGACCTTCGCCCGCGGCTTCGCGGGCGCCGCCCACAGCGACGAGGCGATCGCCGACCTCGAGGCGCTGCTCGACGGGTCGCTGACCTTCGAGGGTCTCGAGGTCGACCAGGACCTGCGCTGGACGCTGCTCAACAACCTGGCCCGGGTCGGCCGTGTCGACGAGGCACGGATCGACGCCGAGCTCGCCGAGGACAACACCATCTCCGGCCAGGAGCACGCGGCCGCCGCCCGCGCGGCGATGCCGACGGCAGAGGCCAAGGAGCGCGCCTGGGAACAGGCGATGGTCGACGGTTCGGTGCCGAACGAGACCGCCAAGCAGGTCGTGCTGTCGTTCATGCGCGCGGGTCAGGAGGAGCTGCTGGCGCCGTACGTCGAGCGCTACCTCGCCGACGCCCCGCTCGCCTGGGACCGGCTCGGGCCGCACCGCGCCGCGGTGTCGCTGGAGTACATCTTCCCGCGCGTGCTCGCCTCCGACACCGCCCTCGCCACGATCGACGAGTGGCTCGCCACCGAGGCCGACGGCGTCAACCCGGGTGCGCTGCGCTTCGTGAAGGAGGGTCGCGCCGACATGGCGCGTGCCCTCGCCGCCCAGGCGAAGGACGCGCCGGTCGTCGAGGAGTAGAGCGAGCGCAGCGAGCGACGTATCGAGAGGCTGCGAGATACCCACGGCCGCAAGGTCGGCGCTCGGGTGGGGGCGTCTCGATACGCCCTCGCCTAGCGGCTCGGACTACTCGACGACCTAGGCTCGGGCGTGCTCGGCGAGGAGCCGGATCCCGCGCGTGAGCCCGCCGGCGAGGTCGCCGTCGGCGAACGAGCGGGTCATCTCCTCGACCGCCAGCGCGGCCTCCGCGTCGGTGAGGGTACGGCGGACGTGCCCGCCGGTGACGACCTCGACCGCGCGGATCGTCGGGTCGACCATGATCAGGATGCTCCGCGAGGGCAGCACGAGCGTGTTGTGCAGGCTGGTCGCGAACGCGTGCGGGTCGTCGCCCTCGATCGGGCCGACGAACACCGAGAACTCGGCGCGGCAGGACTGCTCGGCCGCCCGGATCGTCGCGTCGAGGGCGGCCTGCTCGGCGCTGGTGAGGGACGCGGAGGGCATCGGCGGCTACCAGCTGCCGCCGGCGCCGCCGGCCTTCGACTCGTCCGAGTCGGGCGCGGCCAGCTCGCCCGCGGCCTTGCGCGGACCGCCGAGCCACTGGGACTCCAGCGGCGTGCCGCCGGGGCGGATCGACTCGCCGCGGGCCAGCGGCGGCCCGAGGACGAAGGCGAGGATCACCAGGAACACCAGCACCGGGATGCCGCCGAACAGCAGCAGCACCTCGACGATGTCGACCGACTCCTCCTCGGGCCACCCCTCCGGGGTGTCGGCCGAGGCGGGCCCGGCGGCGAGGAGGACGGCGGCCGTCGCGATCCCGAGCGGGGCCGCGGCGAGGAGCAGGCGACGTACGACTGTGCTGGTCACGTGCGTGAGGATATCGGCTCGTGTGCTCGACCTGACAGCCGCGCCGGTTCGATCCACGCAGCGGACCCTGGAACACTCGGGGAATGGTCTCCCCAGCCCTGTCTGTACCGATGGCCGCCGCTCCCTGCGCCGACGGCGAGCAGGTGTGCGACCTGGTCTACGACTGGACCGGTAGCAAACGTTTCGCCGACTGGGCCGACGTGCTCATCGGCAAGCCGTTGGCGGTCCTCGGACTGCTCCTGCTCGGCTTCGTCGTGCGGTGGGTCCTGCACAAGGTGGTCGAGCGGATCGCCCGGCGCGCCGAGAAGGGGGTGCTCCCCGAGCGGCTCGACGCCGCCACCGCGGCGCGACGAGCGCAGCGGGCCGAGACGATGGCCGGGATCTTCCAGAGCATCATCACCGTCATCGTGGTCGCCGTCGTCGGCACGATGATCCTCAGCGAGCTCGGGGTGGACATCGCACCGATCATCGCCAGCGCCGGCATCATCGGCATCGCGCTCGGCTTCGGCGCGCAGTCGCTGGTCCGCGACTTCCTCGCCGGCATCTTCATCTTCATGGAGGACCAGTACGGCGTCGGCGACGTCGTCGACCTCGGCGAGGCGACCGGCTCGGTCGAGGCCGTGACCCTGCGGATGACCCGGCTGCGCGACGTCAACGGCGCGGTGTGGTTCGTGCCGAACGGCGAGATCATGCGCGTCGGCAACATGAGCAAGAACTGGTCGCGCGCGGTCGTCGACGTCGGCGTCGGGTACGGCGAGGACCTGGCCCGGGTGCAGCAGGTGCTCCGCGAGATCGCCCATGACCTGTGGGAGGACGAGGACTACCAAGGCATCATCATCGAGGAGCCCGAGGTCACCGGTGTGGAGATGCTCGCCGCCGACTCGGTGACGATCCGGGTGATGGTCAAGACCGCACCGCTCGAGCAGTGGGGGGTCGCCCGTGCGCTCCGGCAGCGGATCAAGGCCCGGTTCGACCACGAGGGCATCGAGATCCCGTTCGCCCAGCGGGTCGTCTGGCACCGGGAGGACCGTCGTACTGCGGCCGAGGGGCAGGGCCCCGACGCCGGTCCTACCACCGACGCGGGATGATGGGAGGCGTGAGCGAAGCGCAGACGTTCTACGAGGAGATCGGCGGGTTCGAGACCTTCCGCAAGATCGTCGCGACGTTCTACGAGGGCGTGGCCGAGGACGAGGTGCTCCGGCCGCTCTACCCCGAAGAGGACCTCGGTCCGGCCGAGGAGCGCTTCCTGCTGTTCCTGGTCCAGTACTGGGGCGGCCCGACGACCTACTCCGAGACCCGCGGCCATCCTCGGCTGCGGATGCGGCACGCGCCGTTCCCGGTCGACAGCGAGGCCCGCGACCGCTGGCTGAAGCACTTCCGCGCCGGCCTCGACGCCGCCGGCCTCACGCCCGAGCAGGACGCGCAGTTCTGGGCCTACGTCACCCATGCGGCGACGTTCATGATCAACACGCCCGGTTGAGCGCCGCCGTCAGTCGTTCCCGGTAGTCCGCCGGCGGCTCCGTCGGCCGCTGCGTCTCGGGGTCGATGAAGACGATCACGACGCGTGCCCTCGCCAACGCCCGGTCGCGGGTCCCTCCGGAGCCTGTCGAAGGGTCGGCGATCTCGGACTCGATGACCAGCGACGTCCGGCCGACGTGCGCGACCTGCGACCAGCAGTCGTAGGGGTCCTGACGGAGCAGGATCGGCGCGAGGTAGTCGACGTCGCAGCGCGCGACGACGATCTGGAGCGGACGGCCGGCCTGCGCGCCGTACCCGAGCTCGGTGAAGTACCGGATCCGCGCTTCCTGGAAGTACTCGAAGTAGACGACGTTGTTGACGTGACGGTAGACGTCGACGTCGCTGAAGCGGACCTGGACCGGGTAGTGGCCGGCGCGCTCGCGGTCGACGACCACCCGCTTCGCGCGCTCCCTCTCGACGGGCTCGAGGTAGACCTCCAGCGCCGCCCGCTCCTCCGGCGTCAGCCGGCGCGGGCTCTCGATGTCGAAGCGGTACGGCGCCAGCACGGTGCTGGCCTCGAGGTACACGGTGCGCTCCCCTGCCTCGTCCTCGTGGAAGAGCTCGTAGGCGAGGGTGAACGAGCCGACCCGCAGCTCGGTGACCCAGCACTCGATGAGCACGGGCCGAGGGCCGAAGAGGAGCGGCGCGCGGTAGGTGACCTCGTGGCGGCTGACGATGATCGCGTCGACGAGGTCCTCGGTCGCGTCGGCGTCGCTCGAACCCGACCAGCGGTGCGCGCGCAGCAGGTCGACCCGCGCCTCCTGAAGGTAGTCGACGTAACGCACGTTGTTGACGTGCCCGAGCAGGTCGAGGTCGGCCCAGCGGATCGGGCAGGCGTAGCGGTGCCGCACAGGGGCGATCGTGTCACGCGTCACCTCTGCAACCTGTTCCAGTCCGCCCCCACTAGGCTGGACGGGTTCGTCCACCGCTCACCGAGGAGTCACCCATGCCCGAGGCCGTCATCGTCTCTGCCGCTCGTACGCCGATCGGCCGCGCCAACAAGGGCTCGTTGAAGGACTTCCGGCCCGACGACCTGACCGCGCTCATCACGAGGGCCGCGCTCGACAAGATCCCGGCCCTCGACCCCAACGACATCGACGACTTCTACCTCGGCTGCGGACTGCCCGGCGGCGAGGCCGGCAACAACATGGCGCGGGTCGTGACGACCCTGCTCGGCTACGAGATCCCCGGCGCCACCATCACCCGCTACTGCTCCTCCTCGGTGCAGACCTCCCGGATGGCGTTCCACGCCATCAAGGCCGGTGAGGGCGACGTGTTCGTCTCCGCCGGCGTCGAGGCCGTCTCGCGGTACCAGTTCGGCACCTCCGACCACATCCCGAACACCAAGAACCCGCTCTTCGGCGACGCCCAGCAGCGCACCGAGGAGTACGCCGCCGGCGGCAAGGACTGGCACGACCCACGCGAGGACGGCCAGCTGCCCGACATCTACATCGCCATGGGCCAGACAGCCGAGAACGTCGCCCGGCTCCGCGGTCTCGACCGCAAGGAGCTCGACGAGTTCGGTGTCCGGTCGCAGAACCTCGCCGAGAAGGCGATCGCCGACGGCTTCTGGGAGCGCGAGATCACCCCGGTGACCCTGGCCGACGGCACGGTCGTCACCAAGGACGACGGCCCGCGCGCCGGCGTGACCTACGAGGCCGTCTCGCAGCTCGACCCGGTCTTCCGCCCCGACGGCGTCGTCACCGCGGCCAACTGCTGCCCGCTCAACGACGGCGCGGCGGCGGTCGTCATCATGTCCGACACCAAGGCCGCCGAGCTCGGCCTCACCCCGCTCGCGCGCATCGTCTCGACGGGCGTGAGCGGGCTCTCGCCGGAGATCATGGGCCTCGGCCCGGTCGAGGCCACCAAGAAGGCGCTGGCCAACGCGGGCATGTCGATCGGTGACATCGACCTCGTCGAGATCAACGAGGCGTTCGCGGCGCAGGTCGTGCCGTCGTACCAGGACCTCGGCATCGACATCGACCGGCTCAACGTCAACGGCGGCGCCATCGCGGTCGGCCACCCGTTCGGCATGACCGGCGCCCGCCTCCAGAACACGATGCTCAACTCGCTCGACTGGCACGACAAGTCCACCGGTCTCATCACCATGTGCGTCGGCGGCGGCCAGGGCATGGCGATGATCCTCGAGCGGATGAGCTGACGCCACCCCGCCTGCTGCTCGGGTCGGTGCGATGACCATCGAGGTCCGACCGGCGACGGTCTTCGACGACGTCCGGACGCTGGTGGGACCGAAGCGGCCCGACGCCAATGTGTGCTGGTGCCTGAGCTACCGCATCCCCTCGAAGCTCAACAACGAGCTGCGCGGACCGGCCCGGGGCGAGTACGTCGCCGGGCTGGTCCGGGCCGACCCGCCCCCGGGTGTGCTGGCCTATGACGGCGACGAGCCGGTGGGCTGGGCGGCGGTCGCGCCCCGCGCGGACACCTCGTTCGCCCGCAACCGCAAGATCCCGCACGTCGACGACCTTGCGGTGTGGTCGCTGTGGTGCATCCGGGTGCGGCCCGGCCACCGCGGCCAGGGCATCTCGCACGCGCTCATCGAGGGCGCGGTCGACTTCGCCCGCAGCCGTGGAGCGCCTGCCGTCGAGGCCTACCCGCTCGACAACCGCGGGGCGAAGGTCGACCTGACGATGGCCTACGCAGGGTTGCGCAAGAACTTCGAGGCCGCCGGGTTCGAGGTGGCAGCGAGGACGACCTCGGTGCTGGCCCGCCATCCGCGACTGCTGATGCGGCGCGCCCTCTCGTGAGAGGCGGCCCGGGGCGTCGCGGACATAAACTGCAGACGTGACCGAGTCCGACCTCGAATCGAAGCGCGAGGCCTGGCGCCGGCGCGAGCCCCGTTGGCTCGACGACCGCCAGCAGCACGCCTGGCGCGCCCTGGTCCTCGGCACCACCCTGCTGTTCGACCGGCTCGACGACGACCTGCGCCAACAGCACAACCTCTCCCTCGTGGAGTACGAGATCCTGGTTCGTCTCTCGGAGGCCGAGGACCGCTCGCTGCGGATGGCCCGGCTGGCCGAGTCGCTCGCCCACAGTCGCAGCCGGGTCACCCACACGGTCAAGCGGATGGAGGCCGCCGGCCTGGTGGAGCGGTGCGGCTCCAAGGAGGACGGTCGCGGTGTCGTCTGCCAGCTCACCGACCGCGGCGACCTGCTGCTGCGCAACGTCGCCCCCACGCACGTCGCCGGCGTGCGCGACTACCTCGTCGACCTCATCGACGCCGACGACTTCGAGGCGGTCGGCCGGGTCATGGACGCCGTCGCCGACCGCCTCATCTCCGACCACCCCGAACGCGAGATCCGCGACGACCGATAGGTCTCAGTCCCGCGTGAGGCGGCGGTGGGTGACCCGGTGCGGGCGGGCCGCCTCGACGCCGAGACGCTCGACCTTGTTCTCCTCGTAGGCGGCGAAGTTGCCCTCGAACCAGAACCACGAGGCCGGGTTCTCGGCGTCGCCCTCCCAGGCGAGGATGTGGGTGGCGACCCGGTCGAGGAACCAGCGGTCGTGGGAGGTCACCACGGCGCAGCCGGGGAAGTCGAGCAGGGCGTCCTCGAGCGAGGACAGGGTCTCGACGTCGAGGTCGTTGGTGGGCTCGTCGAGGATCAGCATGTTGCCGCCCATCTTGAGCGTGAGCGCGAGGTTGAGGCGGTTGCGCTCGCCACCGGAGAGCACGCCGGCCTTCTTCTGCTGGTCCGGGCCCTTGAAGCCGAACGACGCCACGTAGGCGCGGGAGTTCATCTCGAAGTTCGCGACCTTGATGAAGTCCAGGCCGTCGGAGACGACCTCCCAGACGTTCTTGTTCGGGTCGATCCCGCCGCGGCTCTGGTCGACGTAGGAGATCTTCACGGTCTGGCCGACGTTGAGCTCGCCGGCGTCGGGCTGCTCCTGGCCGGTGATCATCCGGAACAGCGTGGTCTTGCCGACGCCGTTCGGGCCGATGATGCCGACGATGCCGGCGCGCGGGAGCGTGAACGAGACGTCGTCCCACAGGGTGCGGCCCTCGAAGCCCTTGGTCAGGCCCTTGACCTCGAGCACCACGTCACCGAGGCGCGGGCCCGGCGGGATGTTGATCTCGGAGGTGTCGATCTTGCGGGCGCGGTCGGCCTCGGCCGCCAGCTCCTCGTAGCGCGCGAGACGGGACTTGCTCTTCGCCTGGCGGGCCTTCGGGTTGGAGCGGACCCACTCCAGCTCCTTCTCGAGCATCTTGGCCCGCTTGGCGTCCTTCTGGCCCTCGATCTTGAGCCGTTCCTTCTTCGTCTCGAGGTAGGTCGAGTAGTTGCCCTCGTAGCCGTGGATCTGGCCGCGGTCGACCTCGGCGATCCACTCGGCGACGTTGTCGAGGAAGTACCGGTCGTGGGTGACGGCCAGCACCGCGCCCGGGTAGCTCTTGAGGTGGCCCTCGAGCCACTGCACCGACTCGGCGTCGAGGTGGTTGGTGGGCTCGTCGAGGAGGAGCAGGTCGGGCTGCTGGAGCAGCAGCTTGCAGAGCGCGACCCGGCGGCGCTCACCTCCGGACAGGTTGTCGACGAGCGCGTCGGGCGGCGGGCAGCGCAGGGCGTCCATCGCCTGGTCGAGCCGGCTGTCGAGGTCCCACGCGCCGGCGTGGTCGAGGTCGGTCTGGAGGTCGCCCATCTCGGCCAGCAGCGCGTCGTAGTCGGCGTCGGGGTCGCCGAGCTCCTCGGAGATCTGGTTGAAGCGGTCGAGCTTGCCCTTGATCTCGCCGACGGCCTCCTCGACGTTCTCGAGGACGGTCCTGCCCTCCGTCAGCGGCGGCTCCTGCTGGAGCATGCCGACGGTCGCCTCGGGGTCGAGGATGGCGTCGCCGTTGTTGGGGCGGTCGAGCCCGGCCATGATCTTGAGCAGGGACGACTTGCCCGCGCCGTTGGGTCCGACGACGCCGATCTTGGCGCCGTGGAGGAACGACAGGGTCACGTTGTCGAGGACGACCTTGTCGCCGTGAGCCTTACGGACGTTGCGCAGGGTGAAGACGTACTCAGCCACGTTGACCGAGCCTACGGGCTCGGGGCGACCGGGACCGGTGCGGGGTCGCCGACCGGTCCCGGGACGCCCGCCGGCGCACGGTCAGGCGGCGCCGGCCACCGCCTCGGCGGACGAGGACGACGACCCTGTGGTCGAGACGGCCCACGGGTCCTTCTCGGTCGCCGGCGACGCGTCGCTCACCTGCGGCCGCTCGTCGCGACGGGCCGAGCCGACGGTCTTGGTGAACACCGCGATCCCGCGGCTGAGGTCGTGCCCGACGGTCACCGCTTCGATCTCGAGCGCCGTCACCTCGACACCGTTCCGGTCGTAGCTGCGCTGGTTGAGCCGGCCGTGCACGATCACCGGGTCGCCCATGTGCAGCGACCGCTTGCAGTGCTCCCCCAGCACCCGCCACGCGCTCACGCCGTACCACTGCGTCGGGCCGTCGACCCACTCCTGTCGCCCGCGGTGGAACCGCCGCGGGGTGCAGCCGACGCGGAAGTTGGCCACGCTCGTGCCCGCCACGTCCCGCAGCTGCGGCTCGCTCCCCAGCCAGCCCTGCACGGTCACCATCGTGTCGTTCGTCATCTCTGCCTCCGATATCCCCGGCCGCGCTCGCGACCGGACGGCTCGGAGTCCACGCGGGACCGCCGACGGTCGGGCCGCGCCCGGTGTCGCGCCTGTGGAGAGGGCGGGCGGGGCGGCGGCCTGTGGACGGTTGGTGGCTCCTCCGGCCGGGTGCCGCGCTCAGGGAGCGTTACTGGAGGGCCGAGCCGATCCCGCTGCGGAACGAGGCGTACGACGCCAGCACGCGGTTGGTCGGCTCGACGACCTGGTGCGAGAGCACGCCGGCCACGACCTCGCGCATCGCGTGATCGGCATCGTCGCCGCGCTCCCGGGCGGAGCGGCCGGCCATCGGCCGCACCACCAGCCACAGCAGCACGCCGAGCACCAGGCCGGCGGCCAGACCGAGCATCGGCACGGCGAGGCCGGAGACCTCGGGGGCGTCGTCGAGCGTGCCCTGGACGGCGAGGAGCGCCCACCAGGCCCCGCTGCCGATCGCCGCGAGGAACAGCAGCCACTGCAGCACCCGGACCAGGCCGACCCAGCCGGGGACCCGGTCGGCACGGAGGTCCACCGAGGCCAGCCCGCGGTCGAGGGCGTCGTCGGTCTCCTGGAGGCGGCCGGTCGCGGCGTCGTGCACCGCGCTCGCCCACGGTCCGGCCAGCGGTGCTGCCGTCTCGTCGGCGAGCTCGCGCACGGCGTTGTCGACGGCGGCCCGCTGCACCGCGACGGCCTGCGGCCGGGAGCCGGCCCGGAACTGGGCCAGCTCGTCCGGGTCGCGTCGCCCCAACGCGCCGAGCAGCGCGACCGGCGGCCACGCGACGGCACGGGTGGCACGGCTGCGCACGGAGCGCTCGACGGCGCCGGCGACGGTCGGCACGCCGGCCGCCTCGGCGACCCGGTCGACGAGCGCCTCGGTGCGCTGCGGGGTGATCTCGCTGGCGGGGACGATGCCGCCGGCCTGCTCCAGCCGGCCCGCAGCCGCGGCGACGTCGGCCTCGACGCGGAGGGTGGTGCTGCGCTTCTGCTCGACCCGGGAGGCGATCTCCTGGCGCAGCTCGTCGACACCGATGCCCTCGCGGGCGCTGATCGGGATCACCTTCACCGACCCGAGGCCGTCGTTGGCGAGCAGGCGCTTCACGTCGTCGACCATCGCCTGGCGCTTCTCCGGCGCGATGGTGTCGATGTGGTTGAGGACGACGAGCATGATGCCGGCGTGCGTCTTGTACGGCGCGAGGTAGCGGTCGTGGAGCGCGGCGTCGGCGTACTTCTGCGGGTCGACGACCCACACCAGCAGGTCGGCGAGGTCGACCAGGCGGTTGACCTCCAGGTGGTGCGACACCTCGGTCGAGTCGTGGTCGGGCAGGTCCATCAGCACGACGCCGGCGAGCGCCTCGTCACCCTGCCGGGTGTCGAGCATCGAGTCGCGCATCGTCTGGTGACGCGGCGGGATGCCGAGCCAGTCGAGCACCTCCTCGGCGCCCTCGCTGCCCCAGACGCAGGCGGTCGCCCAGGAGGTCGTGGGGCGGCGGACGCCTGTGGAGGAGAGCTCGAGCCCGGTCAGCGCGTTGTAGGTCGACGACTTGCCGGACCCGGTCGCGCCGGCGATCGCCACCACGGTGTGGTGGGCCGACAACCGCAGCCGCGCGGTGGCCCGGTCCACGGTCGCGACCGTGTCGTCGAGCAGCGCGTCGTCGAGGACCCCGCGCCCCGCAGCCACGGCCTGCTCGAGTCCCTGCAGACGCGTGCCGATGGTGGTGCCGCGGGTGGCGAGGTCGCGCAGCGCGCGCAACTCCCCATCCGGTTGAGTCACAGGTGTCCTCCGTTGTGGGCAGAGCCCTTCTGCATCGTGGCGGCGTAGCGCAGGTCGTCGACCCGGCGTGCGGCCGCCCGCAGCTGCTCGCCAGCGTCCTCGGCCAGCTGCCACTGACCCGCCGGTGCAAGGTAACGGTTCTGTTCACCGGCGAGCAAAGCGCCGATCCGGTCCTCGAGCGACGCCCGGGCCTGGTGACGGAGCAGCCCGGCGGTGCCGGGACCGACCACCGTCTCGAGCAGCCGGTTGCCGAGACGGAGCGACTCCGTGGCCGCGGCCGGCGGCTGGTCGCCGCCGAGGACGGTGACGGCCAGCGTCACGGCGAGGCCGCGCACGCCGACGGCGAGGAACCGGGCGGAGGTGCGGACGTCGCCGCTCTCGTTGCGGACCATCTCCTGGAGGTCGGACTGCCAGGCCTGGGTCGCGGCGACGGTACGACGACGCAGGTCGCGGGTCGCCCGCGCGAGGTCCTCGCTCGCGGCGTCGACCAGCTGGGCGCCGTACGGCGTCGCCCGCCAGGCTGCGGCTGCCCGCGCTGCTGCCTGCTCGCCGTGCTCGACGACCAGCGCCTCGAGAGCGCTCTCGATCGCGACGCCGACGCGCTCGGCCTGCTGGGGCTTGCCCTTGATCGCGTTGACCAGGCGCTCGCGGACGAAGCCGACCTTGGCCTCGAGCGAGCGGATCAGCTCGCCGCTGCCGACGAACTCCTGCCAGCGCGTGAGCAGGTCTCCACGCAGCAGGGTGCCGTCGACGGCGCTGGTCAGCAGCTGGGTGCCGACGATGTCGTACTGCCGCTTCACCAGCGTGCCGAGGTCGGCGATCGCGCGCACCTGCTCCTCGGCCGCGTCGGCGATCGGGTAGACCCGCCTGGTCAGGATCCGGATCGAGCCGCCCACGGTCTGGTGCACGATCGCGTTGCGGGCCACCTGGTCGGCGGCGAGCGCCTCGAGCCACGACCGGATCTCGGCGGCGTGACCGGCCGGCAGCAGCCCCTCCTCGCTGACCGAGCCCTCAGGGACGCCGAACAGCGGGGAGTCCTTGAGGCCGCGGGAGGCCATCATCCGGGCCAGGTGGCCGGCGACGGTGTCGAAGGTGTCCGGCGGGGTGCGGTCGAGGACCATCGCCACGGCGGTGGAGCGCTCGGCGGCCTGCTTGAGGTACTCCCACGGCACCTGGTCGCTGTAGCGCGCGGCCGAGGTGACGAACAGCCACAGGTCGGCGGCCGACAGCAGCTGGCCGGCGAGGATGCGGTTGCGCTCCTCCACGGAGTCCACGTCGGGCGCGTCGAGGATCGCGATGCCCTTGGGCACCGCGGGCGTGGGGACCAGCTGGATGCAGTCGTGGTCGTTGGTCGGGTGGTCGACCCGCTTGAGGTCCGGCAGCAGCCGGTCCTGGCCGAACCACTGGCCGTCGTCGGGGTGGTGCGCGAGCACGGGCGAGCGGGTCGTGGGCCGGAGGACACCGGAGGCGGTCACTCGGTGACCGACGATGGTGTTGACGAGCGTCGACTTCCCGGCGCCGGTCGAGCCGCCGACCACCGTCAGCAGCGGAGCGTCGAGCGACATCAGCCGCGGGATCACGTAGTCCTCGAGCTGGTCGATCACCTCCTGGCGGTGCTCGCGCAGGGAGGCCACGCCCGAGAGGTCGAGCGGCAGCGCGGCGGCCTGCAGGGCACCACGGAGGCGGATCATGCCGGTCAACATCTGGTTGCCGGTGATCCCGTCGTTGGTCGCGTCCAGCGGGGACGTGCTCATCGTTGGGGTACCACCTGTCCGGGGAAGGCGATACCCGGACGGGTCGCCTCGATGCGCTCCAGGAACTCCTGACCACGCGCCTGCCAGTCCTTGGGTGCCGTGCCGCGCAGCAGGCGGTGGTGCAGGAACCCGAGCTCGATCGCGGCCTGCTGATAGTCCCGCATCGCCTTCACGGCGCGGTCACCGCCCTCGGCGCGAGCGTGTCGGCGGGCCAGCCGACGGGCCCGGAGGTCGACCAGCCACCCGATGTCGGTGGCGGGGACCAGGCCCCGGGTCGCCGCGTCGTCGAGGGCCAACGCGAGCATCTGCCGCTCGCGGGAGCGGGCCCACACCGCGAGGCAGATCATGCCGACGAAGGCGGGGACCATGAGCACGACGTAAGCGAGCACGAAGCTGCCGAACCCGAACACGGTCGAGCCGTTCCAGAGGCCGTGGGCGAGCACGGCGCAGAGGTACCCACCGACCGGCGCCAGGAACCTCACGCCCCGGGAGCGCGACATCACCGCGATGCCGAGGCCGACACCGGTGAACGCCGTGAACAGCGGGTGCGCGAACGGGCTGAACACGCAGCGGATCACGAACAGGGTCGTCACGCCGGCGACGCCGCCGGGACCGGTGCCGTCGGTGCCGCCGTACGCCGCCGCGAGGTAGAGGATGTTCTCGGTGAACGCGAAGCCCACACCGACCAGGCCGGCGTAGACGAGGCCGTCGAGGAGGCCGTCGAGCTCGGCGCGGCGCCACCACAGCAGGAGGAGCAGGAACAGGCCCTTGCTCGCCTCCTCCGTGAGCGGCGCCACGACGGCCAGCGACACGGTGTCGGTGAGTCCGACGACGAAGCCGCCGACGCCCTGGACGACGAGCGCGGCCACCGTCGCGACGAACGCGCCCCACAGCAGCGCGAGGACCAGCAAGAGCTTGGGCTCGGGCTCGTAGCGGTCGAGCCACAGGTAGACCGCGACGACCGGCCCGACCGGTAGCGCGGCCAACGCGGTGGCCAGCAGCATGATGCCGGGCGCGCCCGAGAGGGCGAGGATCAGCAGCATCAGCAGCGCGCCGACGACGACGGCCGCGGTCACGACGATCGTGAACGCAAGGCTGTCGCGGCGGGCTCCGGGCATGACCGGAAGCCTATCGGGGTGGCACTCCTGCGGCCGATCTCGCGCTTCCCCGTGGAAGTTACAGTGGAGACGTGAATCACGCGGAGAAGGAGCCCAAGACCGAGTCCCACGACCCGTCGGTGCCCGAGGCCTACGCGGCCTTCATGCGGACCGGTTGGGACGACCGCGAGCAGGACGTGCGGCCGCACTCGATCGCGCCGTACGCCGCCGCCCGGCGGGCCCGGCTCGCCGCGGCGTTCCCGGGCGAGCGGCTGGTGCTGCCCGGCGGGACCTACAAGGTCCGCGCAGCCGACACCGACTACCGGTTCCGGGCCGACACCGCGCACGCCTACTTCTCCGGCAACCAGACCACCGACGCGGTCCTCGTCGTCGAGCCGGACGGCTCCTCGGCGCTCTACGCTCGCCCGCGCTCGGGTCGGGACAGCGACGAGTTCTTCCGCGACCGGCAGTACGGCGCGCTCTGGGCCGGTCGGCGGCCGTCGCTGGGCGAGCTCGAGGCCTCCCTCGGCCTGCCCGTGCGGCACGTCGACGAGCTCCCGGACGCGCTGGCGACGTCGGCGAAGACCCGTGTCCACCGTGGCCTGTCGGCCGAGGTCGACGCGCTGGTGCCGGCGGACGAGTCGCTCGACGACGACCTGGCCCGCGTTGTCTCGGAGATGCGGCTGGTCAAGGACGAGTGGGAGCTCGGCGAGCTGCAGGCCGCTTGCGACGCCACCACGCTCGGTTTCGAGGACTCCGTCGCCGAGTGGGACCGCGTGATCGAGTACGGCGAGCGTTGGCTCGAGGGCACCTTCTTCCGCCGCGCGCGCACGATGGGCAACGACATCGGCTACGACTCGATCGTCGCCGGAGGTCCCCACGCGACCACGCTGCACTGGATCGAGAACACCGGGCCGATCGTGCCCGGCACCCTGGCGCTCCTCGACATGGGCGTGGAGGGTCACAACCTCTACACCGCCGACGTCACGCGCACCCTGCCGGTGAGTGGCACCTACACCCCGCTCCAGCGCGACCTCTACACGCTGGTCCTGCGCGCCCAGGAGGCCGGCATCGCCGCGCTCCGTCCCGGCGTGCCGTTCCTCGCCGGCCACGACGCCGCGATGTCGGTGCTCGCGCACGGCCTCGGCGACCTGGGCCTGCTGCCGGTCTCCGTCGAGGAGGCGCTCGACCCCGACTCGCGCGTCTACGCCCGGTGGACCCTCCACGGCACCAGCCACATGCTCGGCATGGACGTCCACGACTGCGGCCGCGCCGCTCCGGAGTCCTACCGCGACGGCATCCTCGCCGAGGGCATGGTGCTCACCGTCGAGCCCGGCCTCTACTTCCAGGAGGACGACCTGCTCGTCCCCGAAGAGCTGCGCGGCATCGGCATCCGGATCGAGGACGACGTCGTCGTCACCGCCGACGGCGTCCGCAACCTCTCCGCGGCTCTCCCCCGCGACCCCGACGCCGTCGAGGAGTGGATGGCACGGCTGCGCGGCTGATCAGCCGGGATCCGACGCCCCGAGTTCAGGGACGAGGCGGAAGTCCGCTGCGTGCAACACCCTGACCACCTGGTTGTTGCGGCTCGGGGTGATGCGAAGCGTCACCGTCAGCCCGTGATCCTGTGGGCGGAGGTAGTAGCACTCATCGGTGTCGGGGCAATAGATGCAGACAAGGTCGATCGCAGACTTGTCGATCTTCCGTTCGTGCGTTCCGTGACGATCCGCCCAGAACGACTTGAAGGGCACCGTGACGGTGCCGTCACGGGCCGCCCGGTACTTCACCTGCACCCGGCGGAATGTGCCGCCGCGATAGGTGACCAGGTCGAAAGGGGCGTGCTCCGTGGCAGGGAACAAGACAACGTAGCCTTTTGAGACGAGGTCGGCGTAGGCCTTGGCAACGCCGAGGTCGCCCTTGTCCTTCGTGTGGTGGTAATGCAACGGGCCTCCCGTATGGCGCCGCGGATTCTAGGTTTGTCTACGGTGCCCGCAACGTCCGACTGATCAATCTCGGAGGGCTTGTCACGGTCTTCCGAGTCCATCGATTCGGGCGTCGGATGGAATACTCATCACCGCAAGAAGCCCCCGTGGCGCAATGGATAGCGCAGCGGATTTCTACTCCGATGGTTGCGGGTTCGACTCCTGCCGGGGGCACCGAGTCGACACGCCCATGGGCGCGCCTCCGTGGATGAAGCCTCTCCGCGGGTCAGGATTGAGGTGGCCCCGGGAGGTATGAGCTCCCGGGGCCAAGAGACTTTTCGGGGCTACTCCGACTCGAGCGTCTCGGGGTCGATCCCGCAGTGCTCAAGGATCTGGTTGCCGGCGCGGTCGGCCTTCTTCCCGGACTGGGTGAACCCCTTGTTGAAGGCCTCGTCGATGGCCTCGGTGTCGCTCGGGTCGAGCGCAGCGACCTCCTCGGCGAGCTCGACGAGCGGCGTCACCGCGGCGTCGACGTTGGCCGCCTGGTCGGCGGGCGCGGTCTCGACGATGGCCCCTCCGAGCTCCTCGAAGGACCGGGCCCAGGCGACGTACGCCTCGTAGTCGCCCTCCTCGAACGTGCCGAAGAGGCCGTCGAGCGAGGCGAGCATCGTCTCGATGTTGGTGCAGAAGTCGTCCGAGACGGTCGCGGTCTCGAGCTCGTCGGTCTCGTCGGTCTCGTCGGTTTCGTCGTCGGACGGCTCCTCGGTGCCGAGGGTGAGGCCCTCGGTGGCGGTCGCGTCCGACTCCTCGGTCGCGTCGGTGGTCGCCGAGGACGACTCGGGAGCGTCTGCGTCGTCGTCACCGGATGAGTCGTCGGAGCACCCGGCCGTGACGAGCAGCAGTGCCGAGACGGCGACCAGCGCCGACGTCCTGGTCCAGCGGGTCCACAGGGACCAACGGTTCGTGCGCATCCGGGGAGCCTCCTCGTCGCCCGAACCGGCGCCGGACTAGACGGAGGAAGTGTAGGAGTCGATCTCCTCGAGGATGCGGGCGCGTACGTCGTCCGGGGCCCACGAGGCGCGGACGGCAGCCCGCGCGAGGTCGGCCACGCCCGCCTCGTCGAGACCCAGCAGGTCGGCGGCGACGTCGTACTCCTGGTTGAGGGTGGTGCCGAACATCGGCGGGTCGTCGGAGTTGATGGTGACGACGACGCCGGCCTCGACGAACGCCGGCAGCGGGTGCTCCTCCAGCGAGGCGACGGCACGGGTGGCGACGTTGGACGACGGGCAGACCTCCAGCGGGATGCCCTCGGCGGCCAGGTGCGCGAGCAGTGCCGGGTCCTGCGCCGCGGAGGTGCCGTGGCCGATCCGCTCCGCGCCGAGGTCGCGCAGCGCGGACCAGATGGTCTCGGGGCCGGTGGTCTCCCCCGCGTGCGGCACCGAGTGCAGGCCGGAAGCGCGGGCGGCGTCGAAGACCTCCTTGAACTGCGGGCGCCCCACACCGACCTCCGGCCCGCCCAGGCCGAAGGCCACCAGGCCCTCGGGCCGGTGGTTGAGCGCGTAGTCGAGGGTCGCCTCCGCCGACGGCAGCCCGAACTCCCCCGGGATGTCGTAGATCCAGCGCAGCACCAGCCCGAATTCGCGCTCGGCCGCGACCCGCGCGTCCTCGATCGCCTCGGTGTAGGCCTCGATCGCCATCCCCTTGTCGGGGTCGTGCGGCATCACCGAGGTGTACGGCGTGCACGTGAGCTCGGCGTACCGCACCGACTGGCCCTCGGCGAGCTCCCGGGCGACCTCGTAGGTGAGGTAGCGGATGTCCTCCGGGGTCCGCACCAGGTCGACCACCGCGAGGTAGACCTCGATGAAGTGGGCGAAGTCGCGGAACTCGAAGAACCTCCGCAGCTCCTCCAGGTCCGACGGCACGGTGCCCGGGTGGCGGGCGGCGAGCTCGCTCACCATCCGCGGCGAGGCGGACCCGACGTGGTGGACATGCAGCTCGGCCTTGGGCAGGCCTGCCACGAACCCCTCGCGCAGCCGGCTCACTGGACCGCCTCGACGAGGTTCTCCCCGATCTCGGCGTAGGAGCTGCCCTCGGCGAACTGCTCGCCGTCGAGCACGATCGTCGGGGTGCCCTGGACGTTGGCGTCGATGGCCGCCTGGGTGGCGTCGTCGACCCAGTCCTCGTAGGTCAGGTTCTCGATGTCCTCGCGGACGTCGTCCTCCGACGCACCCGCCTCGACCGCGAGCTCCACCAGCTCGTCGTCGCTGTAGTGGGAGTCGGGGTCGTCCTCGGCCGGCTGGTCCTCGAAGAGCAGGTCGTGGAACTTCTTCGCCTCCTCCGGGCCGCTCGCCTCCAGCACCGCCTTGAACGCGTTGGCCGACCTGACGGAGTAGGAGCCGAAGCGGGTGAGGATCGCGATCGGGCGGTACTCCACGAACACCTTGCCGTCCTCGGCCGCCTCGGTCAGGCCCTCGTTGCTGGCGCTTTCAAGCTGCCCGCAGATCGGGCACAGGAAGTCCTCGTAGATGATCACCGTGTGGTCGGCGTCCTCGTCGCCGATCGAGACGCCGTAGTCGCCCTGGCCGGCGTCGGGCGCCTCGACGTTCTCCTGGTTCAGCACCGTCACGAGGATCGCGCCACCGACGATGAGCACGAAGATCGTGGCCACGCCGACGATCATCAGCAGCCGACGGCGCTTCTCGGCGCGCTCCTGCTCGGCGCGCAGCTCCGCGGCCTTCTGGGCGCGGGCAGCTGCCTTGGACGGGTTGGAGGACTTCGAGGACATTCAGCTTCCTTGCTCGACTGGTTCGACTGGTTCGACTGGTTCGACGTGGGGGTGGGGCTCGATCTCCCGGGACGGGAACAACAGGTTGTCGAAGGCGAGCCGCGTGCGTCGTACGACGACGAGGTAGCACGAGGCAGCCAGCAGGGCGGCGTCGCGCGCGATCTCCCAGGGGTACGCCGACGCGGCGTCCTCCTTCGGGCCGCCGCCGCCGAAGCAGCCGCAGTCGATCTCGATGCCGCGCGCCCACACCGAGGCGATGCCGATGATGAACGCGACGAAGAGCAGCGCGGAGACGACCGCCGCGCCGCGGGTGAACGCGCCGAGGACGAGCGCGAGCCCGACGACGATCTCGATCGCGGGCAGGCTGTAGCCCAAGGGCTCGACGACCTGCCACGGCAGCAGCTCGTAGGCGCGGATCGCGTCGATGCTGGCCGCGGGCTCGGTGACCTTGAGGGCACCGGCGACGATCCAGACACCCCCGGTGACCAGACGGGCGATCAGCCCCAGCCACGCGTGCACCCTGCCACCCATGTCTCGTGAGCGTAGGCCACGGTCCTGAACCGAGCCTGAGGAGTGGCGTCGGTACGGCGTAGGGTGCCCCTCGTGAACGATCGACTGGTCTGGATCGACTGCGAGATGACCGGGCTCGACCTGGGCGCCGACGCGCTGATCGAGGTCGCGGCCCTGGTCACCGACTTCGACCTCAACGTGCTCGGCGAAGGCATCGACATCATCATCAAGCCGCCCGCCGAGGCCCTCGACCAGATGATCGACTTCGTCCGCACCATGCACGAAACGTCGGGCCTCCTCGACGAGCTCGAGGGCGGGGTGACGCTCGCCGAGGCCGAGGAGCAGGTGATGGCCTACCTCGCCGAGCAGTGCCCGCGCGACAGCCGGCCACCGCTCGCGGGCAACTCGGTCGCCACCGACCGCGGCTTCCTAGCACGGGACATGCCTGCCCTCGATGCCTTCCTGCACTACCGGATCGTCGACGTGAGCTCGATCAAGGAGCTGGCCCGCCGGTGGTACCCCCGGGCCTACTTCGCCGCTCCCACCAAGCGCGGCAACCACCGCGCGCTCGCCGACATCCAGGAGAGCATCGAGGAGCTGCGCTACTACCGCGACACCGTCTTCGTGCCGCTCCCCGGCCCCGACAGCGAGGCGGCGAAGATGGCGGCCGGGCGGCACGGCGGCTCGATCACGGGTCTCGGCGCGGAGCGGCCCGAGGAGCAGGCCGATACCGATTCTGTGCCGGAGGCCTGAGGCCACTACACTCGTCCCCGGCCCGGCCGACGGCGGGGTCCATGGTGGGTATAGCTCAGCTGGTAGAGCGCCGCGTTGTGGTCGCGGATGTCGCGGGTTCAAGTCCCGTTACTCACCCCAGGCAGTCACGAGAGCCGGATCCGCAAGGGTCCGGCTCTCGTGCATTTCCGCGCGAGTTTGCGACGGGTCGGCGGGTTTTCCGTGCGAGTTTGCGACGGGTCGGCGGATGTCTGACTAGAGTCAGACATTGTGAGCACGACGGCGGTGCTGCGGCGCTTCAACCGGACCTACACCCAGCGGATCGGGGTGCTCGAGGAGTCGTTCCTCGGCACCGGGCGGCCGCTCGCGGTGAGCCGGCTGCTGTTCGAGATCGGCGCGGCGGGCGGGGAGCACGGGGTGACCGTGCGCGACCTGCGCGAGCGGCTCGACCTCGACAGCGGCCACCTCTCGCGGATGCTGCGGCGGCTGGAGGCCGACGGGCTGGTGGCCACGGCCGCCGACCCGGCCGACCAGCGTCGCCGCGTCGTACGGCTGACGGAGGCGGGGCGCGCCGCCCGGCAGGACCTCGATGACCGGTCCGAGGAGCTGGCCGCGCGGATCGTGGCGCCGCTGACCGACCGGCAGCGGGAACGGCTCACCGAGGCGCTGGCGACGGCGGACCTGTTGGTGCGGGCGGCAACGATCCACCTGCGTGAGGTGCCGCCCGAGGACCCGCTGGGACGCGAGGCGCTGGGCAACTACCTGCGCGAGATCGACGAGCGGTTCAGCACCGGCTACCGGACCAGCGGCCCGGTCGCGGCGGAGCAGGGGTCGACGTACGTCCTCGCGACGAGCGACGGCGAGCCGGTGGCGTACGGCGGCATCCGGCCGGCTCCGGCGCTCCCCGGCGCCGCGTTCGAGATCAAGCGGATGTGGGTGCACGGCGACTGGCGCGGCGCCGGCCTCGGGTCGCGGATGCTGCGGCACCTCGAGCAGCTGGCGGCCGAGCGCGGCGCGACGAGCATCGTGCTCGACACCAACGAGGTGCTGACCGAGGCGATCGCGATGTACGAGCGGACCGGCTACCGATCGGTCGAGCGCTACCCCGGCAGCGACCCGCACGCGACCCACTTCTTCGCGAAGCAGGTCGGCTGAGCCGATCGACTAGACCTCGGTGAGCCGGTCCCAGTCGGTGACGATCGGCGCGAGCTCACCGGCCGCCCACAGCGGGAGCTGGTCGTGGTGGTGCGGGTCGCCCGGGAGCGCGGAGGCGCCGACCGGCACCACCCAGCCGCCGGCGGTGCGGTCGGCGAGGTCCCACACGTAGCGCGCGACCGAGCCGCGGCTGCACTCGTCGGTCATCGCCGGGTAGGAGACACAGCACCGCACGCAGTCGGCGTCGCCCGAGACCGGCAGCCGCGGGAGCTCGTCGTAGTCGCGGTCGGTCAGCAGCCCGAACCAGTGCACCGGGTCGGTCACGTGGGTGTCGCCCCAGGTCGCCGATGCTCCCTCGGCGTCGACCTCGGCGAGCGCCGCCCTCGCGTGCGCGGCGACGTCGATGCCGAAGGGCCGGTGGCCCGCCACCGTCTCGTTGGCGAGGCGGGGCAGGGCCAGGCCGATGCGGTACGTCGCCCCGAGCCACGGCGCGAAGACCTCCTCGTGCCGGTGCTCCGCGGGCGGCTCGAAGAGGTCGGCGAAGACCGGCTCCTCGCAGAGCCGGCGCACGAGCGCGGAGCGAAACGCCGCGTAGCGAGCCGCCTCCTCGGAGCCGGCGTCCATGACGCCGTCGAAGTCGTCGAAGGCACCCGGCACCAGCGCGGTCACCATCGGCACCGTCTGCAGCAGCGCGTCGTTGTGGAACGCGACGAAGTCGTCGCACGTCAGGTCGGTCCGTCCGTCGAGGAGGGCGTGCAGCCGGTCGGCGCGGTACGGCGCCGCGAAGACGCTGCCGATGGCGTCGGACTCCGGCCCCCGCCACTCGTTGGCCGTCACGACGTGGCCGTCGGCCGGGACGTCGGCGCGGTTCGGCTCGGCGAGCCAACCGACCCAGGCTCCGGTCTCGTCGCGGACCGGCACCCGGCCGGCGATCCGGTAGCGCACGGCGCCGGCCCGGTCCGCGATCACCGCGTTGTTGACCGGCTCGACCCAGGCGTCCAGCGCGCGGTCGACGTCGTCGACGCTCCGGGCGCGGAGCAGCCCGAGGATCGCGTCGAACCCGAGCTCGCCGAGCTCCCAAGAGGTGGTGCGCACGGCGAGCCCGTCCTCGAAGACCAACCCGCGCGAGGTCTGCACGACGTCGACCTCGACCGGGTCGGCGCCGAGGACCCCGATGGTCTCGGTGTGCTGCTCGACCACGTCGGAGCCGTCGTCGTCGACGACGTCCTGGTAGTCGGCGCACGCGTTGGTGATCGCCCACGCCACCTCGCCCGCGTGCGCGAAGTGCTGCACCCCCGGGACCCCGACGAACGTGTAGCCGAGCACGTCGAAGGAGTCCTCGGGGTCCTCGCAAGCCAGCCGCACCTGCTGGTAGACGCCGGGCTGCTCGATGATCCGGTGCGGGTCGCCGCCGATGAGCGGCAGGCCGCTCGCCGTCCGGCCGCCGGCGGCCGCCCACGCGTTGCTGCCCGACGCCGTCGGGTCCTGGTGCGACAGGTAGCGGACGTCATCACCCAGCACGTCGGAGGCGAGCCGCTTCCACAGCACCCCGCCGAGGTTGGCGAAGAGCAGGTGCTGGGCGAGGAACGTCGCCAGCGGCGTCCACGGCTCCCACTCGCCTGGCTCGATGTCGAGGTCGGCGAGCTCCGGCACCGCTCCTGACGGCAGCTCGGCGAGCGCTTCGTTGACCCCGTCGACGTACGACGTGACGAACCGCTGCGTCTCCTCGGTGCACGCCGCGAACGCCCGCTGCGCTGTCTCGACGGTGCGCATCCTGCGGGAGAACCGGTCCCAGGAGACGGCGGCCTCGCCGACGACCTCGGCGGAGGTCCCGGTCGCGCGGCGGCGCAGCCACTCCAGCTGCCACACGCGGTCGGCCACCGTCACCCGTCCCTGGGCGTGGGCCAGGTCGAGGACCGAGCCCGCCCTCAGGTGCGGGATGCCGAACGCGTCGCGGTAGAGACGGGCCATGCCCGGACTCTAGGTCTCAGGCGGGGAGGTGCCCGAACCGGCCCTTCTGGAAGTCCTCGTAGGCCTCGACGACCTCGGAGCGGGTGTTCATCACGAACGGCCCGGCCCAGGCGATCGGCTCGTTGATGGGAAGGCCGCCGACGACGATCACGTCCAGCTTCGGCGAGCGGCTCTCCTGCCGGCCCTCCGCGGTGATCGTGACGTAGTCGCCGGCGCCGAGGACCGCCGACTGGCCGGTCTGGATCGGCCTGCCGTCGACGCCGACCGTGCCGCGCCCGTTGAGCACGTAGACCAGTGCGTTGTAGTCGACCTGCCACGGCAGGTCGAGCCGCGCGCCGGGCTCGACCGTGGCGTGCACCAGCGACATCGGCGTGTGGGTGGCCCCGGGGCCGGCGTGGCCGTCGACCGTCCCGGCGATGACGCGCACCAGCGCGCCGGCGTCGGTCGTGGTCAACAGCGCGACCTGGCCGGACCGGATGTCCTGGTAGCGAGGGTCGTTCATCTTGGCGTCGCGCGGCAGGTTCACCCAGAGCTGGATGCCGTGGAAGAGGCCGCCCTTCTGCACCAGCCACTCCGGCGGAGCCTCGATGTGGAGCAGCCCGGAGCCGGCCGTCATCCACTGGGTGTCGCCGTTGGTGATCGTCCCGCCGCCGCCGTGGGAGTCCTGGTGGTCGAAGACGCCGTCGATGATGTAGGTGACGGTCTCGAAGCCGCGGTGCGGGTGCCAGGGAGTGCCCTTGGGCTCGCCGGGCGCGTACTCCACCTCGCCCATCTGGTCCATCATGATGAACGGGTCGAGCCGGCGCAGGTCGATGCCCGCGAACGCGCGGCGGACCGGGAAGCCCTCCCCCTCGTAGCCGGTCGGTGCGGTGGTGACCTCCCAGACCGGGCGGGGCTGGTCGCCGAGGCCGGGTTCCTTCAACCGCTCCAAGAGGGTGAGGTCGTCGACGGTGATCGCGGGCATGTCTGCCTCCCAGGGGCTGAGCAACGGATAGTTGCCAAGTCAACTATATCGCGCCCGCAGGCATTCCCGCAGGGGGCGATACTGTCGACGGGTGACCACCCGGACGACGTACGACGTCGCCGTCGTCGGCGCCGGCCACAACGGCCTCACCGCGGCGGCCTACCTGGCGCAGGCAGGCCTGTCGGTCGTCGTCCTCGAGCGGCTCGGTCACGTCGGCGGCGCCGCTGTGTCGGCCGAGGTGTTCGCGGGGCGTCCCACCCGGCTGTCGCGCTACTCCTCGCTGGTCTCGCTGATGCCCGACCGGATCGTGCGCGACCTCGGCCTCGAGGTCGAGCTGGTCTCGCGGCCCACCGCGTCCTACACGCCGGTCGCCCGCGACGGTCACCACGACGGCCTGCTCGTCGAGCGGCTGGAGGGCGAGGCGACCCGCACCTCGTTCCGGCGGCTGACCGGCTCCGACGACGAGTACGACGCGTGGCGGCGCTTCTACACCGACGTCGCCCGGATGGGCTGGACCGTCGCGCCGACGCTGCTCCAGCCCCTCCCCCGGGCCGGCCGGCTCCGCAGCCAGGTCGACCCGACCACCTGGCGCGACGTCGTCGAGTCACCCCTCGGCGAGACCATCGAGCGCCGCTTCTCCGACGACACCGTGCGCGGCGTGGTCGCGAGCGACGCGCTCATCGGCACGTTCGCCTCGCTGCACGACCCCTCGCTGGTCCAGAACCGCTGCTTCTTCTACCACCTCATCGGCAACGGCACCGGCGAGTGGCGGGTGCCGGTCGGCGGCATGGGCGCGGTCACCGACGCGCTGACCAAGGCAGCGCTCGGCGCCGGCGCGGAGATCGTGACCGGTGCCGGCGTGAGCGCGATCCGTCCCGGGGAGGGCGCCGACGGCGGCGTCGAGGTGCGCTGGCACGACGGCCACACCGACCACGGGCTGCAGGCCGACGTGGTGCTGGCCAACGTCGCCCCGTGGGTGCTCGGGCTGCTGCTCGGCGAGGCCCACGACGAGTCCACCAAGCCGGTCGGCGCGCAGCTGCGGATCAGCTTCCTCCTCGACCGGCTGCCGCGGTTGAGGTCCGGCGTCGACCCGGAGGTCGCGTTCGCCGGGACGATGCACCTCGCCCAGGGCTACGGCGAGCTGCTGTCGGCCTACGGCGCAGCGGCCGCCGGCTCGCTCCCCGACCCGCTCCCGGGCGACGTCCACTGCCACTCGCTCACCGACCCGAGCATCCTTGGTGACGACGAGCCACCGGGCACCCACACGCTGACCTACCTCGGCTTCCACACGCCGGGCTCACTGTTCGAGGCCGACCCGGAGGGCGCCACGCAGGAGGCGGTCCGGCGGGCGATCGCGTCCCTGGACGCCCACCTGGTCGAGCCGCTGGAGTCCTGCCTGGCTCGCGACGAGCACGGCCGACCGTGCATCGAGGCGAAGACGCCCCAGGACGTCGAGCGGGACCTCGCGATGCCCGGTGGGCACATGTTCCACGGCGACCTGGAATGGCCGTGGGCCCCCGACCGGGCTCGGCTGGAGGCCCCCGCCGAGCGCTGGGGCGTGCAGACCAACCACGCGTCGGTGCTGCTCTGCGGCTCCGGCGCCCGTCGCGGCGGCGCCATCTCCGGCATCGCCGGGCACAACGCCGCGCAGGCCGTGCTCGAGTCCCGCTGACCGGCACCGGCCGCGATTTCACGGCGGCGGCCGGACGCGATAGTCTTGGTGTCGCTTCGCAGCGCTCACGCAGTCTGCAGAGCCGAGCGCCATTAGCTCAATTGGCAGAGCAGCTGACTCTTAATCAGCGGGTTCGGGGTTCGAGTCCCTGATGGCGTACAGATCGGAAGCCCGGGTGGTCCACCCCCGGGCTTCTCGTCATTTCGGACGCCGACTGCGACCCAGGACCTCCGCCCGAAAAACTGAGAACGCCCGCAGGCGTCTCGGGTCACCTGCGGGCGTTGGCAGAAGTATGCACCGACGGTCCGCCCGTTGTCGCCCTCTTCCGGAAAGATTTTGCCAACGGACCGATCGACGTCAACATCCGCCGGCCTAGCCCGCGACGGCCTCCGGCTCGGCCAGCGCGATCCGCGGCGTCGGTCCGCCGAAGCCGAACGGCCACAGGTCCTCCGGCATGGGCAGCACCCGCACCTGTGCCAGCTTGATGGTCCGGCCGTACCGCACGCGAAACAGCCGGCGGGCGCCGGCGGCGACCAGCCACAGGTACGGCGCTCGGGTGACCCAGAGCTGGTGCGCGAGCAGCTGTGCCTCCCGGCCCGGGACCAGCCGTCCGGCCTGCACCCGGTCGCCCTCGAAGGTCGGCACCAGCGCCTCGAGCTTGGCCAGCTCGAGCGGCTCGGCCCGGGCGGCGCCGAGCAGCAGCACCTGGCCCTCGTCGTTCACGGCTGCGAGGTCGAGCCCGAGCTCGCTGTCGGGGGTCGCGAACCGCACGGCTTCGTCGGGGAAGCCGGCGCGGATGAGCTCGACGTACGCCGCGAGGTGCGGGAGGGCCTCCCACCGCGGCCGGACCGGGTCGCTCGACACGAGCGTGACCGTGGACTGCCGGGGGTCCAGGGTCCGGAACCGTCCCGCCGACAGCATCGACAGCGTCCCGTCGCCGAAGCCCTCCTCCACCGTCCGTGCGTCCGGTTCGACCAGCCGCACCGCCCGATCGCGATCGGTGATCTCCGCCAGCTCACTCCCCATCCGGGCCGCGCACCCGCGCAGCCGGGTGAGGTACGCCTCTCCCCAGGTCCCCACTTGCCGTGCCCTCCATCGCCGCTGTTGTCGATGAAAGTAGCCGTTCCGGACCGACCCGTGGCGCGTCGAAGGGAGGGTCCGGCCGGATGTTTCACCGGGCTAGTCAGAACGGGCCATCCGGGTTGGGACCCCCTCCGGGATACGGTTCCGACGTGCCGCGGGGCCCGGGGAAGCTCGACAAGCAGGCGCGTCGCGAGGCGCGCGACGCTGCCCGCGTCGTGGCCGTCTGGGCCGAGGAGGCGGCGCGGGTGCGCGGGTGGACCGACGCCGTCCACGAGGACGTACGACGACGCCTCGCCGACCTCGACGCCCGGTCGGTGTCGGTCCCCCACCGCGGCGCGCCGACCTGGCGGGTCGCGGTGCTGTCGCGGGCCGAGGCCGACGGGCTGGTCCACGCGCTGGTGGCGCGCGCCAACCTCCCCCGGACCGGCGCGGAGGAGTCGGCCGCCCTCACCGACCTGACCACGCGGGCTCCGGCCGCGCTCGCCGGAGCGCGGGTGCTCTCGCCGGTGCGCTGGGCGTTCAACACCCCGGGTCGGCGTGCGCGCGCCGTCCCCCACGCGACCTACCTGGTGGAGCTGGCGGCCTGGGGCGCCCGGACCCGGGTGGCGTCGACCCTGGAGCGGCTCGCGGCGCCGACCGGCGAGCTCGACCCCACCGGGTTGTCGGCGGCCGACCTGCTCGACCCGCGGCTCGGCCTCGCGGCGCTGGTGGGCGGGCGGCCGGCGACGCTGGACGGCGCCTGGTTCGGCGAGCTGCCGCGGGCGGTGGCCGACCTGCGCGCCGCCGCGGCCGAGGAGGCGCCGGCCCGCGCCGCCCTCGACGAGGCCGTCGCCGGCTACCGCGCGCCGGCCGTCCGAGCCGCACTGTCGGCGATGCCGCTCGACGCGTTGGCCGACGTCACCACTGCGCTGCTCCAGCTCGCGCCGCTGAGGCGGGCCGGGATCACCACCGTGCAGGCCGTCCTCGACCGGCGGGCCGAGCTCACCTCGCTGCCCGGCATCGGCAACGTCTTCCGCGACAACCTGGTCGGCGCCGCACGGACCCTCGCCCGGGTGACCGCGGACGAGCAGCCGGTCCGACTGCCGGGCACGCCCGACCCGGCGGCCGGTGCGGTGGTCGCCGCCCTCGCGCGGTGGGACGGCGTGCGTCGTACGCAGGGGGCCGGAGCGGACCTCGCGATCGCCGACGACCTCGCGCCGCTGGCCGCCGTCGTCGACGACACCACCGAGCTGTTGCTCGTCCGGCCCGAGCGCGAGCTGCCGGCGTCCGGGCTCGCCGACGCGATCGCCACCGTCGTCCGGCGGGCCGACCTGGTGGCCGTGACGACGGGCCGCGGGCCGGTCGCCGACCCGTGGGCGGACTTCACGGCCCGGCCGGCGGACTACTACGCCCTGCTGGGCGAGGCGGGCTACCTGACCGAGGACCAGCGGGCCGGCCACGGCGATCTGCCTGCCGGCCTGGTCGAGGCGGTGCGCGAGCAGGCGCTGCGCACCGAGGCGCTGACGGTGGCGCTGCGCGGCTACCAGAGCTTCGGCGCGCGGTTCGCGCTCGTGCAGCGCAAGGTCGTGCTCGGCGACGAGATGGGGCTCGGCAAGACCATCGAGGCGCTGGCGGTGCTCGCCCACCTGTGGGCGACCGGCGCCACCCACTTCCTCGTCGTCTGCCCGCCGGGGGTGCTCGTGAACTGGCTGCGCGAGGTAGCGGCGCGGTCGACCCTCACCGCCCACCGCGTCCACGGCGAGGAGTGGCGGGAGGCCGCCGCGGCGTGGGTCGCGGACGGCGGGATCGCGGTGACGACGTACGACACGACGTGGATGGAGTCCGAGGCCTGGGCCGAGGGACCGCGGATCGCGTGCGTGGTGGTCGACGAGGCGCAGTACGTGAAGAACCCGGAGGCCCAGCGCTCCCAGCGGGTGGCGCGGTTGGTGGCGGCGGTCGACCACGCCATCCTGCTGACGGGGACGCCGATGCAGAACCACGTCGGCGAGTTCCGGACGCTGGTCGCCTACCTCCAGCCCGGGCTGCTCGCCGGTCTCGACGACGTCGCGCCGCGGGCGTTCCGGCGGGCGGTGGCCCCGGCGTACCTCCGGCGCAGCCAGGAGGACGTGCTCACCGAGCTGCCCGAGCTGGTGGAGGTCGAGGAGTGGCTGCCGCTCGGCCCGCGTGACCTCGACGCCTACCGCGCGGCGGTCGCGGCCGGGAACCTGATGCAGATGCGACGGGTCGCGATGCTCCACGGGGCCGAGTCCCCCAAGGTCGGGCGGCTGGTCGAGATCGTCGAGGAGGCCGAGGACAACGGCCGCCGGGTGATCGTCTACTCGTTCTTCCGCGACGTGTTGGGGTCGCTGCCGGAGCTGCTCCCGGGGCCCGTCTTCGGCCCGCTGGACGGGTCGGTGCCGGCGGCGGCGCGGCAGTCGCTGATCGACGACTTCTCGGCCGCCGAGGGCGGAGCCGTGCTGCTCGCGCAGGTCACGACCGGCGGCGTGGGGCTCAACATCCAGGCCGCGTCGGTGGTCGTGCTCTGCGAGCCCCAGCTGAACCCGGCGCTCGAGGCGCAGGCCGTCGCCCGCGCCCACCGGATGGGGCAGCTGCACTCGGTGCAGGTGCACCGGCTGCTGTCGGAGGACGCCGTGGACGAGCGGATCACCGAGCTGCTCTCGCACAAGCGGCAGCTCTTCGAGGAGTACGCCGCGACGAGCGTCACCGCCGACGCGTCGCCGGAGGCGACCGACGCCGAGATCGCGCGCCAGGTGGTCGCCGTGGAGCAGGAGCGGTTGCTCTACCAGCCGCCCGCCGCCCCGGCGCCCGACGACGCGTAGGTCTCTCCACAGGACAGCGCGGCCACCGCGGATCTGTCGGGGCCGTCGGGCAGACTCGACGGCATGACGACAGCGAGGCCGAGGAGCGCCGACCCCGACCGGCGGGCGGTCTACGCCGCCGAGGACCGGCTCGCCGCCTGGCTCGACTCCACGACCGCGGAGCGACCTTCGGTGACGGTCGACGGGCAGACCTACGAGCCGGGACCCGACCTGCGGTTCACCGAGCCCGCCGCGGCGGCGACGTACCTCGACGCGGTGCTCGCGCGGCTGCGCGATTCCGGCAAGGACTACGACGGACGCGAGCAGCAGGAGGTCGTCGTCCGTTCCCGTGCCGGGGCGCGGATGGCCGTCTACGAGCCGGAGACGCGCACGATCGCGCTGCCGCCGTTCGAGGTGGGCGGACGCTGGGCGCTGCGGGCGACGGTCGTGCTCCACGAGCTCACCCACCACCTGTCCGGGGAGCACGCGCACGGCGCGGAGTGGCGCGCGACCTTCCTGCGGCTGCTCGAGGATGCCGGCCTGCCGGTGACCGCCCAGCTGCTGCAGCTCGCCTACGCCGCGGAGGGGCTCGAGCAGGTCGGCCACTCGGTCGACGACGGGGCGCTGGCCCGGCTGGCCAAGCTGTTGCGGCAGGCCGAGCGCGCGAGCAACGAGCACGAGCGGGCGGCCTACCTCGCCAAGGCGCAGGCGCTGGCCACCCGGCACTCCGTCGCCCTCGCCGTCGCCCGCGCCCACACGGCCAAGGAGGAGGGGCGCGAGCAGCCGGTGGCGGAGAGCTACCGGATCGGTCAGCGCGGCAAGAAGGGGCTGGCCCGCTACGTCCGGCTGCTGCTCAACATCGCCCACGCCAACGACATCCGCTGCACGATCAGCCACGACTCGACCGCGGTGACGCTGCACGGCTTCCCGTCCGACATCGCGGTCACGAAGGCGATCTACGAGTCGCTGCTCGTCCAGATGGTGGCCGACTGCGAGCGCCACCTCCGGTCCGGGCTGCGCGACGAGCAGACGGTCTGGGACTCCCGGCGCCGGCGCTACGTCGCCCGACCGGTGGCCACGATCACCGCCCGGTTGGCGTTCTACGAGGCCTACGCCTGGCGGATCGGCGAGCGGCTCGACGAGGCCCGCGAGGCCACTCTGGCCGCGGTCCGGGTCGAGCCCGAGCAGTCGAGCGAGACCGCGCTGGCGTTGCGGCAGAAGGAGATCGACGTCCACGACTTCTTCGCCGAGGCGCTACGGCGCAACAACATCCGCGGCACCTGGGCGGCGGACCGTCGCACGAAGGTCAACGACGCGCCGATGGCGGCGGAGGAGGGCCTCCGCGCCGCCGACCGGGCACGCCTCAGCGACGAGAAGGCGCTCGGCGAGGCGGGCTGACGGACGTCAGCGCCCGCGCACCATGCGGAACGCGCCGCGCACGGTGCCGCCCAGGACGTTGGTCCAGCTGAAGTAGTCGTGCCACAGCACGATCCGCCCCTCGGGGCTCAGGTGGAACGTCCCGCACACCCAGAAGTCGATCTCCAGCGGACCCATCCGCAGGTAGTCGGTCCGCCGGGTGAGCACGACGTTGCCCGTCGCCACGACGTCGTGGAAGTCCGCCCGGATCCCGAAGGCGCCCTTCTCGAGACCCTTGAGGATCCGCCCGACCATCTTCCCCTTCACCGTCGGCAGCGAGGTGTTGCGCCACACGATGCCAGGGTCGGTCAGCTCGAGCGCCTGGCGCACCGCGCGGTCCTCCATCGCCGCGAAGAACGCTCGCACCGTCGTGGCCGGATCGGTCGTGATGATCTCCGAGGGCGCGGTCATGCTCAGACTTTAGCCCGCCGGGGGGTTGGCGCTGCGCGGCTTGATGTGTGGGTCGTGGTCGGTGGGGCGGTGGTGCCGGGAGGCCGTCGGCCTGCGCGGGAGGGCTCGCGCCGGCGGGGCAACCACATCCGTCCCCCAGCAGCGCGGTCGCTTCGCTCCCGCGGTGCTGGGCGCCGCAGCCAGACCCATCCACGCCCCGCCGGCGCGACCCTCCCGCTTGACCTGGACCTCCCGGCCCCACCGCCCGGCGAGCACGACCGACCCCTCGGGGTGGGTGGGTTCCCACCTGTCGTGTTCGCCGGTGACCGGCCACGTGGCACATGACCAACCACATCCACCCCGTCGTGGAGCCGGGTGTGGCGCGGGCGTGGCCTGCCCACCCTGGCCGGTGCGGGGCGTGGGCCCCGGTGGGCGAGTCCGGGCCCCGCCGGCTCCGAAGGCGGTCTCGTCGGCCTCGGCGTGCCCGGCCGGCGTTGCGTGTGACTCGGGCGACCGAGCCCTGTTGGATCTGGCCGGCGGAAAAGGCCCGGCTTTGAAGCCGACCGGGGCCCACGATCCGCTCCGGCCCCAGCCCAGGCAGGCCACGCCCGACACACACCGACCGGCGCAACCCACCAAGCCCCGCGCAGCGCCATCACCGAACACTTTTCGCGGTCAGTGGGACACGGAATGGTGCATGAGGAGCTCCTCGGCGAGGACGGCGCCGGCGTCGGCGAGGTCGGCGGGCTCGAGGACGAAGGCGCCGGAGCCGGCGGCGAGGAGGAGCATGCCGACCCGGTCGGCGAGCGGTGGCAGCAGCTCGAGCTCGAGCTCGGCGTCGTCCTCGTCGGCCCGGAGGACGGTGACGGTCTCGGCGTACATGTCGGCGGCCCAGCGAGAGCCGTGCGGGACGACCATCCGGACGGTGGTGGTGGCGCGCTGGGCGTCGAGCATCGCGGGCAGGTCGTCGGGGAGCTCGAAGGGCTGCTCGAGGCTCTCGACCTCGCGGATCCCGGAGAGCAGGTAGGTGCGGAGGCGGCCCGCGGAGTCCGGCGGGCCGGCGTCGACCTCCCAGCCGCGACGGGTCTGCACCAGCCGGTAGGGGTGGATGACGCGCGCCGAGACACCGTGCTGCCAGGTACGGGAGTAGACGATCTTCACCGCGTGCCGGTCGCGCTGCGCCACCTGGAGCGGGCGGAGCGGCTCGTTCCACGCGGGCGGCTCGGGCTGCCCGGCGGGAGCACCGACCATCGTCTCGGTCAGCACGTCGATGGCGGCGGCCAGGTCGGGGTCGCGCTCGACGTCGTGCAGGGCGACGGCGGCGGTGTGGACGAGCGCGAGCTCGGAGGCGTCGACGTACTCCACGCCCAGCTCCTCGGTCGGGCGCTCGTTGACCGCGCGCACGATCTCGGCCTCCCCCGGCTCCACCTCGGGATCACCGTCGGAGCCCAGGAACTCGATCACCGGCGGCCGCCAGAGGCCGAGCATCCGGTCGCTCTCCAGCGGGTCGGCGGTGTAGAAGGCCAGCAGGTCCTCGCGCAGCTCGTCGATCGGCACGCCGACCTCCTCGGCGAGCACCGCCAGGGGGACGCCGTCGGGGTGGGCGAGCAGGAGCTCGAACACGGCCGGCAACCGCGCGAACCGGGCGGCGTACTTCGGGGTGGCGATGTCAGTCGCCCCCCTTCAGCTCGCGCAGCTCGGCGAGCAGCTCGGCCCGGATCTCCTCCGGCCCGAGGAGCACCACCCGTCGGCCGAGCTCGTAGAGGCGCTGCCGCAGCGCGGCGCGGTTGGTCACGACGTAGCGCATGGTGACCTGCCCGTCGACGACCTCCTCGGAGGCCGGCTCCCCCAGCCAGCGGCGTACGTCGGGCTGGTGGTCGATCGAGGTGCGGAGCGTGACCTCCGTCGGCGGGTCGATCTCCCAGCTCATCGGGTGCAGCTCGGGGTGCCGGGTCGGTCGCACCGGCCGGGCGGTGCGCGGCGGGTCGGCCGAGACGTCGCTCATCCGGGCGACGACGAACGCCTTGACGGGCGCGGGTTCGGTGTCACCGGCTGTGTCGTCGTGCTCCTCCTGGCCGCGCAGGTACCAGGTGCCGTTCTGCGAGCGCACCGACTCCGGGTGCACGACCCGCGGCACACCCTTGTAGGTGAACCGCAGCAGGCTGCCCATCCGCACCGCGCGGAGCACGGTGGCGAGCAGGGCGTCGTGGCCGGTGGTGGGGACGCCGGCCACGACGCCGGTCCGGTGGGTGGCGCGGGCGTCGCCAGCGGGGCCGCCCGGGTCGCCGAGGCCGAGCCGGACGACGAGGTCGTCCCGGTCGGCGAGGAGCACGGCGCGCTGCAACGCGCGCTGCTGCGGGGGCGTGAGCCGCACGCGGAGCCGGTTGTCGACGGTGCGCATCCGGTAGCGGGCCGGCTCGCCGGGGCCGGCGAGGTTGTCGATCTGCCAGCCCTGGTCGGTCAGCGAGCGGATGTCGCGCTTCAGCTGGTCCATCGACCGGTCGCCGTCGAAGCCGGCGATCTCGGCGAGCCGCTCACCGGTCTCCCCGACGACGCCGCGCTCGCGGAGGACGGCGGCTATCCGGACCAGCCGCTCCATCGGGGCACGCTGGTCCCGCCCCGGTGTGCTGGCCACGGTCATCACCTCCCCGAGTGCGCCGACGCCTGTCACGCATATTCTCCCTCGCGGCGATCCGGCTCGCGTGGGAATCGCCGGAGCCGCTTCCGGCGAAACCGTACCGCGCTACCCGATCAGGGAGCGCTCAGGCTGATCTCCTCCACCAGCTGCTGCTGGACCTGAGCCGGCGTCCACGGGAACTCGACCCACTGCTCCTGGGAGAACAGGGCGGTCTGGTCGGACGACCACGGCGAGGCGGGGTCCTCGTACTGGCTGTAGGTGAGGATCGTGTGCGGCTGCACGGTGCCGTCGGCGAGGTAGGACACGGCCTGGATGTGCGAGGACCCGTAGGTGATCGGCTTGTAGCGGTCGGAGTTGTCCTGCGGGGAGCGCGACGCCAGCGCGTTGGCGTTGCCGGCGAGGTCGCCCTCGCCGCCGCCGAGCGGCAGCGAGGGCGCACCTCTGTCCCCGGCCACCTGGAGGCTCCCCCAGGTCGCATCGAACCGCACGCCCCTGGCGCGCACGGCGTCGATGGCGGCCTGCATCGCGGCCACCACCTTCGGGCCGGTCTTCATCAGGCGCGGCGTGTTGAGCGGGTCGCGCGGCTGGAACGGGATCGACCACAGCCCGGTGCCGGTCGGGGCGCGGGTCACGAAGGCCTCGAACAGGTGTGTGCCCACCGATTCGACCTCGGAGCGCCCGTCCCAGGCCCGGAGCACGGCGCAGGCCGCGGTCTCACCGGTCTTGTTGCAGACCTGGTTGAGCTTGCCGCGGTCGCGCATCACCTCGGCGGCGCGCAACCGGTTCTCGTGCTGGTGACCGCGCAGCGTCTCCGGCGTCTCCTTCCCGACCTTCAGCCGGTCGACGACGTACTGCTGCACCATCCGGGTGCGCATCGTCCGCGCGCACTTCTCGCACCCGATGATGTCCGGGTAGCCCTCGAGCCGGATCTTGTCGTTCGGGGTCCAGAACGAGTCGTTGGCGTTCATCACCCAGGTGCGGGTGACGACGTCGGGCAGGTTGCGGTCGCCGAGGATGCCCGGCCGCTGCGCGTCGGGGTCGGTCCCCCACTTGCACGGGCCGTCGGCGAGGGTGCCGTTGAGGCCGGGCAGGCCGGCGACCAGCCGCAGCACCAGGCCGACCGGCGTCGCGCACTTCAGCGCCATCTGGTTGGTCACGTGCGGCACGACGCTGTGGTCGGCGTAGAGCGCGTCGCCGTTGCGGTCGGCAGCGGTGGTGTTGACCCAGGGCATGCCGCCGCCGGCGTCCTGGCGTCGCAGCAGGTCGCGCACGTCGGTCGCCTCGCCCATGGCGAGGAAGGTGTCGATCGTGCGCAGGTGCTCGGCGTTGGCGTCGCGGATCGCCCAGAAGCTCGCGGCGGTCCAGCCCATGAACATCGACGGGGAGTCGGTCACGTAGCCCTGCGGGGTCCGGTAGAGGTCCTCCTCCACCACGCCGATCGAGCCGTCGTCCTCCCGCACCTCGACCTCGACCACGCGGCGCTCGGCCTGCTTCACCAGACCGCTGGCGGTGAGGTACTTCGTGCCGGGGCCGGGGGTGAAGTACTCGTACGGCGTGAACCGGTACGCCGTCGACACGGTGTGGCTCCAGGCGACGTCCTTGTTCCAGCCGATGTTCACGGCCGGCGAGCCGATCAGGGAGGCACCGGCGACGTCGTACTCACCGGGGATGGTGAGGTGCTGCTGGGTGAACTTGTAGCGCCCCACCCACGGGAAGTGCGGGTTGCCCAGCAGCAGACCGCGGCCGGTCGAGCTGTCGGTGGCGCCGATCGCGGTGGCGTTGGAGCCGAAGTCGGTGTCGCGGCCCAGCGCCCTCAGCAGTGCGTCCCGGTCGACCTTCTTCGCATAGGTCCGGGCCTCCGAGCGCGTGGTCGGGAGCCCCGGCAGGCTCAGCGGCAGGCCGGGGTCGTCGAGGGTGGCGGGGTCGGCACCGACGATGTCGCTGAGGAAGACCGCGGAGGATGCCAGCAGGTTCGCGAGGTAGACGCCGTACCAGAGGTCGAGCGGCGTCGCGGTCGGGGCGATCCACGGGGCGTCGGCACAGGCGGGGTCGGTGATCGTGTTGTCGGTGAGCCACTTGTTGATGCCGGAGACGTAGCCCTCGACCATCTCCTTCGCGCGGTCGGACGGACCGGCCGGAGAGTCCAGCAGCTTCTCGACCACCTGGCGGTTGCGGAGGTCGGTGACGAACGCGTCCACCTCGAGGTTGGTGGCGTCGAGGCTGACCCGGTCGTCGTAGCGCCCGTCCGGACCGAGGTACTTCGACCGCTCGCCCCGCGCGGTCAGCAGGGTGTCGGCCAGCGTGCAGACCGACGCCGCGGCCGCCGCGTAACCGCTGCCGTAGCCGAGCGAGCCCCAGTCGTCGGCCACGACGTGCGGGATGCCGTGCTCGGTGATGCGCACGGTCGCGTCGTACGACGACGGCGCGGCCCGGTCGCTCACCGCGCCGCTCGCCGGCGGGCCGGCCTCGGCTTGCGCGGCGGCCGCGAACGGCAGGAGCAGGAGGGCAGCAACGACCGGTGTGACGCGTCTCACGAAGGGTGTAACGCGCCGCGCCCGGGTGGGTCACGCGACCTACAGGTACCGCTACAGGTAGAGACCCGCAGCCGCGCCGTCGTCGCCCAGCCGCCCGGCGGCGACCGCGTGCACGTCGCGCTCCCGCATCACCACGTAGACCTCGCCCGAGACCTCGACCTCGGCCTTGTCCTCGGGGTCGTAGAGGACCCGGTCACCGGCCTCGATGGCGCGGGCGTGCGGACCGACGGCGACGACCCGCGACCAGGCCAGCCGGCGGGCTCCCATCGCGGCCGTCGCCGGGATGACGATGCCGCCCGACGAGCGCCGCTCCCCCGCATCCGTGTCCGACTCGCACAGGATGCGGTCGTGGAGCATCTTGATCGGGGTCTTGTCGGACCCTGTGCTCACCGCAGCGTCATCGGGTGATCTTGCGGATCACGACCATCAGCGCGATCACGCCGACGACCGCCCCGGCCGTCTTCAGGATGTTGTCGGTGCGCGGCTCGCCCGTCGTGGCGTCGACGTAGTGCGCCTTCACCTGGGCGATCTCGCGGCCGACGATCGTCTTCGGGCTCGAGCGGTACAGGAGCTGGTCGATCGTGGTGGCGAGTCGCTCGCGCGCCTCTTCGATCTCGCGCTCGATGTCAGACGGGTGCTGGCTCACCGTGGCAGGTTATCAATGGGGTTCGTGGGCGGTGCGACCGTCCGGGGGTCGAAGCCGAAGGGCAGCTCGAGCCGGTGCGCCCGCATCAGCGCGTCGTCGGTCAGCAGCGCGTGGGTCGGGCCGTCCTCGGCCACCCGGCCGCCGCTGAGCACGAGCGCGCGGGGGCACAGTTCGAGCGCGTAGGGCAGGTCGTGGGTGACCATCAGCACCGTCACGTCCAGGCTGCGCAGGATGTCGGCGAGCTCGCGCCGCGAGGCGGGGTCGAGGTTGGACGAGGGCTCGTCGAGCACCAGGATCTCCGGCTCCATCGCCAGCACGGTCGCCACGGCGACCCGGCGGCGCTGGCCGAAGGACAGGTGGTGCGGCGGCCGGTCCGCATAGTCCGCCATCCCGACCAGGTCGAGCGCGTGCATCACCCGGCGCTCCAGCGCCTCGCCCTTGAGCCCGAGGTTGGCGGGCCCGAACGCGACGTCCTGGCGCACCGAGCCCATGAACAGCTGGTCGTCGGGGTCCTGGAAGACGATGCCGACGCGGCGTCGTACCTCCTTGAGGTTGGCCTTGGTCACGTCGAGGCCGCTGACCGTGACCGACCCGGTGCCGGTGCCACCTCCGCCGCAGCCGAGGATCCCGTTGAGGTGGAGGACGAGCGTGGTCTTGCCGGCGCCGTTGGGGCCGAGCAGCGCGACCCGCTCGCCGCGGTGGACGTGCAGGTCGACACCGTCGAGCGCGCGGTGGCCGTCGGGATAGCTGAACGTGAGCCCGCGGACGTCGAGGACGGGGGTCATCGCGGCAGCCTCCCGTCGTAGCCCCGCGAGAGCATCGCGAGGTGCACCCGCTCGCCGCGCTCGTAGGAGCGGACGAACAGCGCGCCGAGGGTCCGGGCGAGCGCCGGCCAGTGGCGCGGCGCCCGGGGGTCGACGCCGCGGCTACGCATGGCGGTGAGCATCCGGCCGAGGTCGGCGGTCACCACGTCGAGGTAGCGGATCATGAACGCCATGATCTGGACGATCAGGTCCGGCATCCGCAGCCGCTGCAGCCCGATCAGCACATCGGTCGGCTCGGTGGTGGCCGCCAGCGTCAGCGAGGCGAGCACGCCGAGGGTGCCCTTGACGAGGATCCCCCACGCGGCGAGCAGGCCGGACTCGGAGACCATGAGGTCGCCCCAGGGCAGGGGTACGGCGACCTGTGGGCCCTGCGCGATGAACGGGATCAGCACCGCGAACACCACGAACGGCACCTCGATCACCAGCCTGCGCAGCAGGAAGGGGATCGGCACCCGCGCGACCAGCACCACGACGAGCAGCGCCGCGAGGTAGCCGGCGTACGCGGCGAACCACTCGCGGGGGGTCGCGACGACGGCCAGCACGAACGCCAGCAGGCCGAGGATCTTCAGGTGCGCCGGAGCGCGGTGGACGGGGCTGTGCCCGTGGAAGTGCAGCCGGTGGCCGTGGCCAGCCCCCATCGGTCAGTCGCCGGTCTTGTCCGCGGGGTCGCGACGGCGGATCAGGAGGAACAGCCCGCCCCCGATCGCGAGCGTCAGCGCGACGCCGGCGACGCCGGCGAGCCCGCCGCTGAGCCGCTCGTCGTCCACGCCCTCGGTGCCGTAGTCGGCGAGCGGGCTGTCGATGCTCGGTCCGTCCTCGTCGGCGGTCTCGAGGAAGCCGGTCTTGCCGGCGACGTACTCCAGGCCGTCGGGGTGGCTGCTGGCGTAGTAGCTGGCCACGCCGGCGACCAGCAGCGCCACCACGAGCAGGACGGCGAAGACGCGGCGGTTCGACCGGGGCCTGCTCATGCCACGACCTCGCTGGTGGTGACGTCGGTTCTCTCGTCCGCGGCTCGGGCGGCGAGGGCTCGGCGCGCACCGTGCACCAGGTCCGGCCGCGAGGTGCAGATCGCGCTGACGACCAGCCCCGTGATCACGGCCTCGCCGATGCCGATCACCGTGTGCCACCCGAGCATCGCGGTGAGCACCTCGCCCATGTCGAGGTCCGCGTTGCCGCCGACGGCGAAGAGCCCGGTGAAGGTCGCCGCGGCGACCGGCACCGAGACCAGCGCGCCCATCGCGGCGGCGGCCGGCACCACCCCGAGCCGCCGGGGCAGCACGGCGCGGACGGCGAGGAAGACGGCGTAGCCGACGAAGACCCCGACCAGGCCCATCAGCGTGATGTTGGTGCCGAGGGCGGTCAGGCCGCCGTCGGCGAAGAACAGCGCTTGCACCAGGAGCACCACGCTGATGCAGAGCGTGGCCGTCCATGGTCCGACCAGCACCGCGGCCAGCGCCCCGCCGAGGAGGTGGCCGCTGGTGCCGGCTCCGACCGGGAAGTTGATCATCTGGCCGGCGAAGACGAACGCCGCCACGAGGCCCGCCAGCGGCGCCGTACGGTCGTCGAGCTCGTCGCGCGACTTGCGCAGCGCGACGGCGACGCCGGCAGCGGCGACGACGCCGGTCGCGATCGACGTCGGCGCGTCGAGGAATCCGTCAGGCACGTGCATCGGTGGGCTCCGGTCTGGGGCGATGGGGTTGGATGGTGCAGAAGCACAACGCGTCAGCCACCTTATTGCAAAGCAATTGCAATAGCGATCGCAGGTCAGAACCAGGAGAGCCAGAGTGCCCGACAGCCGTCTCGCCGCCGGCGACCCCGCCCCCGACTTCACCCTCGCCTCCGACACGGGCAGGCAGGTCAACCTCTACGCGCTGCTCGAGGACGGCCGGAAGGTGATCGTCTACTTCTACCCAGCCGCCATGACCCCGGGCTGCACGACGCAGGCCTGCGACTTCACCGACTCCCTCGACGCCCTCCAGGCGGCCGGCTACACGGTGGTCGGCATCTCCAAGGACGACCCGGCCAAGCTGGCGAAGTTCCGCGAGCGCGACGGCCTGACGATCTCGCTGCTGTCCGACCCCGAGCTCACGGTCCACCGCGCGTATGGGACTTACGGCGAGAAGAAGCTGTACGGCAAACTCGTGGAGGGCGTGATCCGGTCGACGTTCGTCGTCGGGGCGGACGGCAAGATCGAGGTGGCGCAGTACAACGTGAAGGCGACGGGCCACGTCGCCAAGCTGCGCCGGGAGCTGGACGTCGCCTGACCGGGGCACCGGCGACGACGAGAAGAGCGACGGAGGGACATTGATGGAGCTGCACGAGAGTCTCGCCCAGCTGGCGCGGGACCACGGCGAGTCGCTCTTCGCCGAGGCCGACGCGTTCCGCGGGGCGCTCGACGACTACCTCGACGAGGGCAGCGCGTCGACCGGCACCATCAACCTGCTGACCGACGCCGTCCGCTTGGGCGCGTTGCAGTCCATGGTGACGATGCTCGACAGCGGCGCCGGGGTCGAGGACGCCGTCGAGTCGGCGGGCCAGCGGCTCTCCCGCGACCGCGGCAGCGCCGACGTCGCCGGGTCCCAGTGGGCGTGCGCCGTCCTCGGCTACGCACTCGGCAAGGTGCCGGTGGAGCTCGCGACCCGGCTCCGCCCCGACGCCCTCACCGCGGAGACGCCGCACGGCGAGCCGGGTGGCTCCACCGCGCCGCGGCCGGCCGTGTCGCCGGACGCCCACCTGAGCGAGCCCACCAACATCGCCCGGCCCGAGGACCTGCCCGGCTACTCACCGGCCCAGCAGTGGCCCTCGCCGACCAGCGCGCCGCCGAGCGCGCAGGCTCCGGCGACGCCGCCGCAGCCCACGCAGCTGCCGGGTCAGCCCGGCCAGCCCTCCCACCAGCCGTTGCAGCACCAGCCGCAGCAGCCGCAGCAGCCGCAGTACGCCGCGGCGCCGTCGTACTCCCCGGGCGGGGGGTCGGGCTACGGCCCGCCGCCGCAGAAGAAGTCCTCCAACGGCCTGCTGATCGGAGCCATCGCCGGCATGGTGGCGCTCGGCGTGATCGCGATCGTGCTCATCATCGCGCTGTCCGGGGGTGACGACGACAAGTCGGCCGACGACCAGTCGTCGACCACGTCGCAGACCAGCGACACCGTCGAGACCAGCGACACCGTCACCACCGACCCGGCGCTGACGCTGCAGGGCAACGGCTACAGCTACCAGTTCCCCAACGACGACTGGAAGGACCTGACGGCCGACACCCCCGACACGACGGGGACGATCGACACGATCGCGGCGCCCGGCGACTCCCTCACCACCGCCCGCGGCAACATCCTCGTCGAGTCGTCCTCCGCGTTCGGCGTCACCGACCCGGCCGAGATCGCCGAGGACTGGAAGCGCCTGCTGACCTCCTCGACCGGCGCCACCCCCACCGACATCGGGACCCGCGACATCGGCGGCAAGACGGCGATCGGCGTCGAGCTGAAGTGGACCAACGACAACGACTTCGACGTCCACCAGATCGCCTACCTGGTGATCTCGGGCGAGGACCAGTACTCGATCACCGCGAGCTTCCGGCAGGGCGACTCCGGCTTCAAGGACACCTACGACGGCGTCCTCGACACCTGGGTGTGGGAGGAGTAGGACCTCCGCCGGACTCAGAGGAGCCGGACGCCGGCTGCTGCCGTCGAGGCTGTCGTTGAGGGCGATCCCCATGACCAGGTAGCGCATGTTGATCAGCACCGCGGACGCGACGGCCGCGAGGGCGCTGCCCGTGTGCAGGGTCGCCAGCAGCGAGAACTGCGCCGACCCCGAGAAGCCCACCGCTGAGAACGTCAGCGGCGCTGCGATCCCCCATCCCGCCGCCGCGGCCGCCGCGCCGAACGAGATCCCGAGGGTCAGGGTGGCCGCCGCGGGGCCGATCGCCTTGCGGGCGCCGTCGGCGAAGTCCGCGCGGAAGGTCACTGCTGCTCCGCCGTCCGGCGGGCGTAGTGGCGCCGGGCCCGGTCGCGGTTGCCGCAGTCGGCCGAGCTGCACCACACCCGCGAGGCGTTCTTCGTCCGGTCGAGGAAGAGCCACCCGCAGTCGTCCGCTCGACACTGCCGCAGCCGGCGCGCGTCCTCGCGCTCGAGCAGCGCCCACGCGGCCAGCGCGAGCTCGTCGTACACGCTCGTCGCGGTGAGCTCGACCGGCATCAAAGAGACGACCTGCGCCCTGCCCACCGCGTCCAGCAGCAGGCGCCGGCAGGCCGCCACGTCAGCGGCCGCCGGCTCGGCTCCGGTTGCGAGCGGCTGGACGACGCGGTGGACGCGCTCGCGCAGCCGTCGCACCTCGGCGACGGTCCGCTCGGTCACAGCTGCGTGGTGGAGCCCGACGAAGTCGGCCCAGCGCGCCAGCGCTGCGGCGTCGGACAGGCGGTCGACGGTTCGGTGGGGGTCGGGCCGCCAGGAGACGGTGTTGACCAGGTCGAGCGCGAGGTGGCCGCCGATCGCCTCGGTCCAGCCGCCGTCCGCGAACCGGAGGACCTGCTTCCGCTCGGTGGTGGCCATCCGACTACGCTAACAGGCTAAATGCGTTTGACAAGTTAGGCGGGGGTCATAGGCTTCCCGAACCGTTTGAGCGTTTCTTGAGCGCGGACAGCGACGGTGGTGCGTGGACATCGTCATCGAGCGGAAGGCATCACCATGGCATTGCGAAATCACGTTGTCTGCGGGACAGCAGCCGGGCTGCTTGCAATAGCCGCCAGCTCGGTCGTCCCGCCCTCGCCCGCGACCGCGACACCGCCCGGCGCCGAAGGGCTCGTCGCCTACGTCGCGCCCAACCCCGATCACGCCAACAGCCTGGAGATCTACACCGTCGCCCCGGACGGGACGTCCCGCACGAACCTCACCAACAATCCTGCGCGCGACCAGGACCCGGCCTGGTCGCCTGACGGCACGCGACTAGCCTTCTCCAGCACCCGCGACGGAGCGCACCTGGACATCTGGGTCGTCAACGCCGACGGCTCGGGCCTGACCAACCTGACGCCGTTGGCAGACAGCACCGAGTCCGGCCAGGCAGGCGTCGAGCCGACCTGGTCGCCGGACGGCACCAAGATCGCCTACTCCTACCAAGGCGACGTCTGGGTCATGGACGCCACCACTGGCGCCGGCAAGCAGAACCTCACCCACGATCCCGCGCTCCCCGCAGCCGGCCACAGCCCAGCCTGGTCCCCGGCCAGCGACACCATCGCCTATGTGCGAGGCGGGGACATCTGGGTGATGAGCGCCAGCGGAGACAACAAGCGACAACTGACGGCGACGACCGGCGCCCTCTCGACCGAGAAGACCCCGGACTGGTCCCCTGACGGGCTGCGCCTGGTCTACGACCGCAACGGCCAGATCTGGACCATGAACAGCGACGGAACCCAGCAGACCGCGATCGCCGCCGGACCGGACCAGGGCGGTACCGCCCCGGCCTGGTCGCCTGAGGGCGACTGGATCGTCTTCTCCTCCAGCGGCTACACCGCCCCCAACGGTCCAGATCTCTTCCTAGCGCGCCCCGACGGCACCAGCGTCCGGCAACTGCCTGACAACGGGCCGGGCTCCGACGCAGCCCCGGCATGGCAGCCGCTGCCGTCCAACGCCGCGTCCTCGACCTACACGACGCTCAGAGCCACGGTGAGGAAGAAGCGGATCACCCTCAAAGGTGAGCTCTTCAATGCCAACCCCCAGCAGTTGATGCAGGTCGACCTCCAGCGCCACAACGGCGCCGCTTTCCGGCTGGTGCGCCGCACGACCCCCACTCTCACTGCATTCGGCGACTACTCCGCTGCCTTCGCCAATCCCGCCAAGACAACGAGGTGCAGGATCGTCGCGCGCTACGCCGGGGACGCCGACAGCCTCCCCACGACAAAGAAGCTCACTTTCGCCTGCTGAAGGTGTTCGTCCTCCGCACGGCCTGGCACGACCGCTTCTCGGCAAGGTCGCGCCCGACGGCGGCATGAACACTCAGTCAGTCTGAGGACTGCTCCTGCGTGCTTCCTCGTGCGCGGCGAGTGATCCGGCCTTCACAGCTGCAAACACGACGAAGTACAAAGTGCCGAAGAAGGCGAGGGTGAGGAGTATGGCGAGTGCCAGCAACTCGATTGCCGAGAACATCAGGCAAGTCTGGCAGGTCGAACATCGAGGACGTCCCTCGTGCGCCCAGGGTGCAGCAGTAGCGTGCGCGGTTCACGGCGACGGGTCGATCTCATGTACGAAGAAGCGTTCGCCCCGACAGCCTTAGCCTGGTTGTTCGACCCAAGGCACGATCCGGTCCGGCAGCGGCACGTCTCCTCGGACAGACTCGCCGCCGATGCGCAGCAAGTCGCCGTCGCGCAGTTGCGCGGCATCACGGCCGTTGTCGAACAGGATGGCCTCTACTTCGCCATCCCATACAACATCGCTTGCTCTCCGACCGTGGACCAAGAGGGTGCCCACCTCCGCGACCCACTCGGCCGAACTGCATTCGAAGATGAGGGCGGACATGGTGCGCGGGTCCGGCATCCCCGGCACGGGCTCCCAGCCGTCCCAGTCAACCGGGTCGTTCTGCGCCGGGTAGATGTTGGTGAGCGGTGCCGCCGAGCCGTCGCAATGCACTAGATCACTGACATTGATGAACCGGTTGTCGTCCCGGACAACTGCCCGCACGTGATCGAACAGGTCAGGATCGCTGCTTAGGACGATCACGCTACGAGGCACGACCGCAGGCACAGCTGGACTCGCGCGCTGCTCGGCAGTCAGGCGCGGGGCGCCAGTAGCTTTCGCGTCCTGCATGAGGATTGAAGTCGCTGCAGCATGGTGCTTCCCAGCCATAGGGTCTAACCATGGCGACACCGCGCACAGAGCAGTTCAGAGTGACGTTCGATGACGGTTGGCTACTCGAGCGAATGCCGATCGGAATCGCCGCCGGTCAGATGTGGGTGACTTTCGTATTCTCCAACCCGAACCCGCCTGCCGGTGCGGACGACTCTTGGGACCTGTTCGAAGACCTGCAGAGCCGAATGCGCATGAAAGGTTTAGACGGAAAGCTCGGCGAGGGTAGGCGGGGTGGCGGCGGCAACTCACGGCGGTACTCGATGAACTTCGCACCCGAGTTGAACGGGACGACGGAGGTTGAGGTCACCTACACCAGCGGGAGCAAGACTGTTGCGAAGGAAACGATCTCGCTCGGTCTAGAGCCGGCACCGGCCGTCGTTCGGGAGATCAGCGAGCCTCCTAGGGATCCGAAGGTTCTGTATGACGACTTCATGCCGGTTCACTACGGCTTCATGTTCCTCAGCGCAGGAAGCGAGCCGAGTGACGACCTGAACGGAACGCGAGCCGGGCAGCGAAACGGGTTACAGGGCGCTCAGGCTCCCAATCAACTTTCGATGATGACTGGGCTCCACACCGGAGAAGTGCCGTTCAGGATCGAATGGCATCCCGACCAACCTGACGTTGACGGTTCCTGGCAGGACGTCGTGGAGGCGTCAGTCGAGTTCACCGAGGCGGGTGCTCTGCTCTCCAGTTTTGACGAGTTCGTTGGCATCGAGTTGCCCACGACCGGTTGGTATCGCGCACGCTACTGTGCAAGCGGGATGGACGAGGGCCGCGAACTAGACACGCCGGAGGAAGATGAGTCTGCGCCGGACCGCTACCTGCTGCAGCTGTGGCTAGCCCCTCAGACCCCTGACGAGGTAACGGTTCGTGGAAGTCAAAGCGCCGAGTATTGGCATGGAGTCGCCACAGGCAAGAACAGTTGAATGCAACGGCAAGGCCTCGGGTGTCTACCTGAGATACGGCTCATCTAGACGCAGTGGGCTACTCCGAGCGCGCCCCGGGCGGCAGTAGCCGGCGATTGCTAGCTCGCGAATCGCCGCTACGGACGCGGGCTCGCGCGACGCCAACTCCGCCCATGTACCCGCACAAGACCGCGAGCAGGATCGCGAACCAGAACGGCCCGTCCGGCCCCGTTCGAAGGAAGTAGATAGCGACTGCTGCCGCAACGCTGCTCACGACCGCCGCCCACGGGTCAACTCGTCTGAGTTGCCAGTGGAACAGTGAGCGGACGACGAGGACGACAACGTAGCTAACGCCAGCCACGACTGGCAGAACCCAGACAGGTCGGACGTCACGCTCGGTGGTGAACGCCAAGAGCACTACGAAGATCGTCCAGCACGTGAAGGAGAACCACAGCGAGATGACGATCTGAGTCGCCGGACTCCACGAGACTTCCCCGTCACTCCGCACGCGTCAAACGTCTCACGGTCCTGGTGCGGTGCGCGATCTCGGCAGCTGCGCGCACGACGGGCTGCCGTCCCGGGCGCGCTTCCGGAACCTTCCTGCCCGTCGCGGACGAGAACAACGATGGGTCTCGGACTCCCGTGTCCTGCTAGTTCACTCCGCGACCACGTAGCCCTGAACAGTGACGGTGTTGTCCGAGAGTTCGCTCTCCATCACGCCGTCGATCCGCACTTCGAGCCGGGGCGTCGGCTCGCAGGTCGCGCTGATCACTTCGATCTCACCAGTGGAGAGTTCGGTGTTCGAAGCGATCTCGCGTTCGTCACCTACCTCGGTGATGAAGGCACTGACGAACGTCTTCTCGTTGCCGTACTCCTCGATATGGGGAAGTTCGACCGTCATTCCGTCAACCGTGTCAGCCGCTTCGATCATCATCGCGGGCCCCTTCGGCCTGCTCGGATTGTCGGCGTCGCCGAAGCCGGCCAAGGCGTACACGATCTGCGCCGGCGGCTGCTCCTCCTCGCTCGGTCGGCATGTCACCGAGAAGTCCGTGAACTGAACGACCTCACCATCCGGACCGGTTGCGACCACGCGGGTCGGCGGACGCCCAGGCGCGTCGCCGGACTCATCGCTCTCGCCTTCGTCCGATGACTCGCTGCCGCAGGCGTTCAAGAGAGTCGTCGCGACGACCAGCGCCGCGAGACATCGACCGAGTCTCATGAACCGACCATAGGCGGCGGTACCGCACACCGCTCGGAGGAGGCTTTCACGCAAGCCGGGCGGCAATAGCGGATGGCGCGGCACCTACTAACACCTGGCTATGCGTCAGCGAGGACGGCGTGCACCATGGCAAGACGGGAAGCGCATCGGTTCGGCATCGAGGAGCCGTAATAGGGGAAGGTCATCAGAGCCAAGAAGAGAGCCCACCCGCGCGACGCACTCCACTGAGCGTCCTGGATTCCGAGTGCTCGGCGGAACGCCACAAGTCCCTCGGGATCGAGGAGATCCCACGCGATCACAAGATCCACCTCAGGGTTACCGAGTCCTAGACCGCCGAAGTCGAGTACTGCCGCCAGCCGTCCATGCTTGTCGAGCAGGACGTTCTCCGCCAGCAGATCGCCGTAATACCAGAGGGTCGTCGGCGAGATCTCAGACGCTGCTGCCGTTGCTGTCTCCCAACAATGCAGGACCTGTTCCAGGTCGAGGTTGAGGTTGAGGTCGCGGCATGCATCGACGATGCCGCGGAAGTCATCGTCGAAACTGGGGAGAGGCGCGCCTCGATACGTTGAGAGTTCAGCGGCGTCCTCGACCGAGTTGGAGGGCACCGCCACGTGGCGCAAGTCGAGGATGAACCGAGCTAGGTCCTGCGCCAGGGCGACCGCTTCTGCTCCCCGGAGCCGGGCGCGCGGGACGCTTCCATCAAGCCACGACGTCACTGCCCAGACTTCGCTGTAACCGTGGCCTGGTACACCCACACCTACAAGGTCTGGGACGTTCACTGTCAGCCGGGAAGCCAAGTACGGCAACCACGCGGCCTCTTTCACAATGGTGTCTCCGCCACCTGGTTGGCGAGGAAGGCGCACAGCCAGGGCCTCCCCGAGGCGGTACAGCGAGTTCGACGAGCCGGAGTCGCTTACCTGGCGGATCGGAAGCTCCGCCAGGTCGGGGAATAATTTCCACAGCAGACGCCTAACAAGATCCGCATCGACCGCGAGTTCGTCAGCATGCATTCGCGCCACAGCTACATCCTGAGTGCCTGAGTCGTCCGTGCCAAACGCGATTGCCACCCGCTACTCGGCAGCTGGGCACGCCGGGCGGCATTAGCGGACCTGGTGTCAGAAGAACTCGCCCACGAGGACGACTGCGACTGCGAGCACGCCCACGGCTCCATGCAGGAAGATCGCTCCGACTCCACCGCGTCGGATCGCGAAGGCCAATCCGCAAGCGACTGAGCCCGCCGCTACCAACGAAAGAACGATTGCGAGCCGACGCTCGTCGGCGCTCAGCGGGCAACCGCCCAGGCAGTCATCCGACGAGATGACCTGCGAGAGCCACGCCGACAGAGCGAGAGCAAGGAACGGAATGCAGGTCTCGACCACCAGCGCCCAGGCGCTGACGGGCTTCGCCTCCATCGTCACAGTCTCCCAGGTGTCCGCACCGTCCACCTGTGGCGCATCCACTGACGACAGGCGATCGCTATTCGGCAAGCGCTCGCGCCGAGCGGCAGTAGCGTGCTGCTCCGCGAGCACGCCGTGCGGCAGTAGCGGGCACTCGGCGCCGACGTGCGACACCATGGGAGAGTGCCTCCCTCGATCGACCTGAGTCTGCTGCCCGGCGAATGGTGGCTCGTTGAAGATCAGGAGCAGGCTGCTGAACTGGCACGCGAGGTCGAGCGGGAAGTGCCACCGGGACACGACCTACACGGTCTTCGGGTTGAGGCGGTAGCCGTCAAGCGCCACCTCAAGGACGTGATCTTCTGGCTGCCAGACAGCAGCCGATGGGCGTGGGTGCACCTGACCTACAAGGTGGAATCGGACCCGCGCTGGCCGGACACGGGCCTCGTTAGCGACTGGCCTGAGCTGGTGGAGGAACTGACCGCCGAGTGACCGCTGCTCGGCAACACCGCGCACGCCGGGCGGCAGTAGCGGGCACCCAGTCGTCAGCCCTCCTCCATCGCATCTCGCAATAGGGCTGACCATTTCGCATTCATTCGATCGGCCTGTCGCGCGGGGAGCCCTTCGACCTTCCAGATCAACGGCGCCGAGAGTCCGACAAGCGCGGCAATCTCGCGGAGAGCAACATCCGGTCGCTGCGTGAGGTCTTCGTAGTCGAGATGGTGCGGCTCGATCCCATTCTGGGCGAACCACGAGCGCCATGAAGCGTTGTGCTGCCGAATCGTCCGAACCAGTTGGACCATTCGGGTCACGTCGGGCTCGGCCGGGCCTTGCACGCTGTCACCTTCCTGCCAGTAGCCAGTTTGTTCGGCCCGAGTCCACGAGACGGCCTGACCGATCTCGTCGCTCCGACGAAGGTGAACGAAGCGCAAGGAGCCGAATGCCTCTTGCAGTGCAGCCAGGTCGGATTGGTGGATGGGCGCTTTGAGTCCGCGGCGAATCCGCCCAACCGAGCCCCACATGATCCGCGCACCGAAGACGCCGTTAGGGGTCGTGCCAGCGTCACGCACGGCGCGAACGAAGTCCCTGTAGTCCTCGACCCGAGGGCCAACGGTGCGCAGATTGAAGCGGAGCGCCCAACTCGCCTCGTCGGGCTCTCTGAAAAAGGACTCCGGGCGACCCAAGACCCCTGTGCTGGCGACCAACCTGCAAAGTAAGGTCGATCCCGTTCGTGGCGTGGCGCAGATGATGTACCCGCGCGGTGTGTCCATAGCACCGACCCTACGGCTACCGCTTGCTCGGGGCGCCCTCAGCAAGAGCCCACGCTCGGTGCGGCAGTAGCGTGCTGCTCCGCGAGCACGCCGTGCGGCATTAGCGTGCGTTCTCTGGATTTGCGCCGTGGGGTGCTTGGATCATCCGGTGAACGCGAACGTGGAGAGGCCGAACCAACGGTGGCCCCACGTCTTCATCGTGCTTCGGATCGATGACTACCTGGGCGACGCCGAGGTGTCGCACAAGGTCTCGGCAGTCGCAACTTTCCGTGAGCACGCAGCAGCGGAAGCAGAGGTCCATCGGCTGAATGCGCTGGCCGTGGACCGCGAGATCAGGTACGTAGTCCTGACGTCCCGGCTCAAGGGTCGAGAGGGCAGGCGAGCACGGAGGGGAGGCAGTAGCGGGCGGATTTGTTTGGCAGACTTACGCAAGTGGAAAGCGCGGCAAGGGTTCAGCTCGGCACGCCGTCGCGGGGTCTGCGACTGGTGTGGGCACCGATCGGATCATCGATTCCGGAGCATGTGAATGCCGTCCTCTCTCACGAGGGACTGACCGCTTCGCGCTCGGTGTATCACCTGAATGGCCTGCACGATCTCGTCCAGTTCTTCGAGCAGTTGGAACGCGACTGGCGCGGGTGGGAGGGGGCCCGGACCTGGAGGTCGCTCGAAGGACACTTGAGCATCGAAGCGCGCCACGAGAGCAGCCGTGTTCAGTTGAGGGCGACGCTGCGCCACCTGGATCCGAGCGGGGATCTAGAGGGTTGGACTGCGAGTGTCGACGTGAGCATCGACCCGGGAGAGCAGTTGAGCGCGGTCGTCCAGGAAGTGCGTGCCCTCACCGCTGGTTGAGCATGGCCCGCCCGACATTCGGCAAGTTCGCGCGCTCAGAGCGGCATTTGGCGGCGCTCAGCGCGACCTCTGAGAGACGGTGCTCGCGGACTCGGTGGCGTTCGTCAACGATCCCGGCATCTCCGCTGGGAAGCGCGAGGCGGTCGACCGGTTTGCGCGCATACGAGCTGGCCGACATGTTCGACTGTCTCAACCGGATCGTCCGTCGTCCGCCCGACAGCAGGCCCAGAGCGCCGCGCTTGCCGAGCGCTTGCGATCTGGGACTGAATGGGCCGCAAGGGCGCCGGCGGCCTCAGTCGGTGTCGGAGTCCTGCAGGAGTGGCACTTCGCCGAGCACTGGGTCGAACCGGAGGCCCCGCTTGGCCAGCTCAGCCTGCATGCTCTGCTCAGCTGCCCCGACGGCCTTCTCAGCGTCAACCAGCAGGTGGCAGATCCTGTCCAACAGACGCTGCAGAGACTGGCACATCTGATCGTCGTAGAACGACATCGGCAGAACCGACGTCGCCATCGCCACGTACGTGCGATAGAGGCTCAGGAGGGCGTGCTGTCCGGGGTCCGCCAACTTGTCATTGGTGGCGTTGGTGAGGACGACAACGCGGCCCCCACGTTCGATCCGGGCTAGGCGCATCGCCTTGGAGTCGCCGTGAACGACGTGGCTCGACCACTTGTAGAGCCCGCGATGGTGCCCGAGCGATGCCGCCGTCTCCATGCGTTCGAAGGTCGGCTCCCCGGCAAGGTCGGGCAGCCCCGACGCCCAGCCGAACTGTGACTTGTACGCCTTGCCGTACTTATCGATTAGCTCGTCGTGCCGAGCCTTCATCGCCTCTACTTCCTCATCAGTGAATGGCTCATACCCAAGCTTGCCGGCGTCGCGCTGATAGATGAGCGCGTCCTGATAGTTCGCGACGTGGTCGTGCAGCACGAAACGCTCCGCGAGGTCCGCGTGCTCGTCCTCCTTGCCGAACTCGGACAGCACCATCGCGCGCACCGAGATCTCGTGAAGCGATCGAGAGAGCGCGAGCGCACCCAGCGGAAACCCCGACCGTAGAAGCACGTGAACCTCACGAGCGATCCGGATTGACTGCCCATTCAGCTGCGCCAGGACCTGGGCGAGAACACGCTCCCTGTCGTCATCCCCCTCATCCCTGTTGCTCGCTGAGTTGCGGGTGATGAACCGCCCTCCCGCGTGCTCAATCGCCGCCACGAAGACTTCGTAGAGATCGAGAGCCTCTCCCCAGTGCGCGCGGAGTCGCTCCTCGAACCCGGCACGGTAGGACGCTGCATCAGACACGTACTCGCGTCCGGCGTCCACGATCCCGCTGATGTGCCTGTCTGCTGCCCGCTCCGCTGCCCGGTGCATCACGTCTAGTGCCTCGATCGTGGCTTCGGTCTGGTCGAGTCCCTTATCCACCAGCTTCTCGATCGCACGGAGGAACTGTTCGTTGTACCAATCGTTCGGGTCCGCACGCCCGGCGCCGCTGCGGCCCTGGCCTTCGGTCTCAGTCACGATCGCATTGCACCATGGGCGAACATTCACGACCGACCGCTTTCGGCCGCGTCTGGCCGCCTCCAACGCGTGCGCGCGAAACCCGGCCGAGCAGGTGGCGCTCTGGAATCCTTCGGCGCAACTGGAGCGTCTTCTGGTTCAACCGTTCGATGCTGCCTACTCGGCACTGGTCACAACTGCCCGTGCTCGGCTCGCACCCGACGGGCGGCAGTAGCGTGCTGCTCCGCGAGCACGCAGGGCGGCATTAGCGGACGTGTTCGTAAGATCGCTCGATCGTCGTCCCGCATGCAGCAGCCAAGTCGTTGACGACCCGGTCGCCGCGTCGGATCAACAGGTTCACCTGTGACCGGTCGTAGTCATCGATCGTGGCCTCTTCGAACGCATCGACCTCTGGTTCTAGGGCTTCAACCACGTCGGGTTGAGACCTCGCGACAACCCTTCTCGCTCCCGCGACCAAGGCGTCCCATGACTCTCCTACTGGCGCGTCGCCATGGCGCTTGAACAGATCCCAGATTCGTGAGCACGCGGCGTCCAGCGACAACAGATCTGATCGACCGGGCGGCGTTGCTTCGACACTCTCACTCGCACCGGATGAGACTGAACGGTCGGCGCGCGAGGCTCGGTCGGCATCGTCACCGCAAGCCGCGAGCGTGCTGCCGACGAGCAAGACAAGGCAGGCAGCGGCCAGACGCATGAGCGCACTCTAGGTCGGAGCAGACTGGCGCGCGCCCGATTCGGCATCAGCGCGCACGCCATGCGGCATTAGCGGGCACGCGCGCCCGTGTGAAGATGACGTAGTGAACGCGAGTGCTGGCCAGCCGACTGGTTGTTCTTGGTGCGGCGGGTCGCTGTCGCAGCGTTCAATCTTTGGGTCTCGGCGGTACGGCCTCGACAAGCACGACTCTTGGGCTTGCGACGCTTGCCTTCAGTCACGAGCCTTCGAGGGTTCTCCAGCGAACTCCACGTCAGACCCCGACCAGTGGTCCTTTCACGATCCGGTAGCGGAAACGAAGAAGGGATCCCCGAGCACCGTGCTGGCGTTCGCAGTCGCCATCCCAATCGGATGCGCGATCTGGGCAGCGTTACGGATCTCCGACCTTGGCTGGTTGGCGATCCTCGGCCTGACGATGCTCTTCGCGCTTGGCGGCGTGGTCGCCTTCCGGAGACCATTGCCGACAGTCCGGCGTTCGGAGGCCGAGGGGATCGGTATAACGCTGGCGGGGTTCGGTGCCGTTTCCCTCCTCAACCGCGTCGGCGAGTCGTACCCCCTGGTCGGAGGTGCCGTGATGTGCGGGTTCGCTCTACTTCTGGGGTGGTCGTCGTGCTCGCTGTTTCGTATCAGCCGCGCCATCCGGCCTGGCGGGGCGCTTGATCCAGCAACCTTCGTTACCGGCGCAGGGTCACGCCCGCCCTCTACTCGGCAATAGCGGGCGACTGCTCATCGGGGAAGTCCCCATCAAGCAGGTTCACCCCGGGTACCCCGATCCTGGGATCCGGCAGTAGTGGTCTCGGCCGCCTCGATAGCGAGACAGCCGTCCGCCTAGACTCCGACGCGCGCGCCCGTAGCCCAATTGGCAGGAGGCATGCGGTTTAGGTCCGTACCAGTGTGAGTTCGAGTCTCACCGGGCGCACGCGTAGGAGCGATCTCAGCGCAGCAGGTCGGCCACGAGCGGCGCGATCTCGCGCAGCGCCTTGCCGCGGTGGGAGATGGCGTCCTTGTCGGCGGGCGTGAGCTCGGCAGTGGTGACGCCGGGGGCGTCGTCGGCCTCGAAGAGCACGTCGTAGCCGAAGCCGCCGGCGCCGCGCACCTCGCGGATGATCCGGCCGTCCATCCGGCCCTCGACGACCTGCTCGGTGCCGTCGGGGAGGACGACGGCGACGGCGCAAGTGAAGTACGCCGTGCGCCGCTCGTCGGGCACGTCCGCAAGCTGGGCGAGCAGCAGCTCGTTGTTGCGGTGGTCGGACTTGGGAGGCCCGCTCCACCTGGCGGACAGCACGCCGGGCATTCCGTTGAGCGCGTCGACGCAGAGGCCCGAGTCGTCGGCCAGCGTCGGGAGGCCGGTGGCGGCGACGCCGGCTCTGGCCTTGAGGAGCGCGTTGCCGACGAAGGTGGGCTGGTCCTCGACGGGCTCGTCGTACGGCGTCACGTCGTCGAGCCCGAGGACCGCGATCTCGACGAGGTGCTCGCGCAGGATCCGCTGCATCTCCTCGAGCTTCTTGGCGTTGCGGGAGGCGACGAGGATCTCGACAGGGTCGGCCACCGGGCTACTCCGCGAGTGCTTCCTGCTGCATCCGGGTCAGGTCGGCGCAGCCCTTCTCGGCCAGGCCGAGCAGCGCGTCGAGCTCCGCGCGCGAGAAGGCCGCGCCCTCGGCGGTGCCCTGCACCTCCACGAAGCTGCCGGCACCGGTCATCACGACGTTCATGTCGGTCTCGGCACGGACGTCCTCCACGTAGGGAAGGTCCAGACGCGGGATGCCATCGATGATGCCGACGCTGACGGCGGCGACCGAGCCGGTGAGAGCACCGGTGACACCGAGGTGGGCGCAGGCGTCGGCCAGCGCGACGTACGCGCCGGTGATCGCGGCGGTGCGGGTGCCGCCGTCGGCCTGGAGCACGTCGCAGTCGAGCTGGATGGTGTTCTCGCCGAGCGCCTTGTCGTCGATCACGGCACGCAGCGAGCGGCCGATCAGCCGGCTGATCTCGTGGGTGCGGCCGCCGATCCGGCCCTTGACCGACTCGCGGTCCGATCGGGTGTTGGTCGAGGCGGGGAGCATGGCGTACTCGGCGGTGACCCAGCCGAGCCCGCTGCCCTTGCGCCACCGCGGCACGCCCTCGGACGCCGACGCCGCACAGAGCACGCGCGTCCTGCCGAACTCGATCAGGACCGACCCGGCAGGGTGGTCGAGCCAGTTGCGGGTGATCTTGATCGGGCGCAGCTCGTCGTCGGCGCGGCCGTCCTCACGTGTCACCTGGGGTGAGTTCATGGTCAGCGAGCCTAGCCACCCGCCGGAGGACGGCCGGACGCGGCCGGTGCGGTGCTACTTCACCTCGGCGTGGACGATCCGCCACAGGCCGAGGCCGAGCGGCAGGGCGATCCACAGGCCGGCCGAGACGATCAGCTGGCCCCACTCCTCCGCGGTCTCCAGCGACCACGACCAGACCGGGTCGAGCGCCGCCTGGAAGTTGATCCACGGCGCAATCTCCTCGAAGCCGGAGATCAGGTCGGCGATGACGAACAGCACGATCGCGAGGGCGTACCAGTACAGGAAGAACACGACGATCGCCGCCGGGGTGTTGAGCAGCAGCGACGCCATCGAGAACCCGACGGTCATGGTGAGCGTCATCGTGATGATGAACGCCAACGGCAGCCACCACTCCATCTCCCAGTAGGTCAGGTCGGGCTGCAGCGCCTCGCAGACCAGCGTGCACACCAGACCGACGAGCAGCATGACGGCGACGGTCACGACCGATGCCACAGCGCCGACCACCAGCTTCGCGAGCACCACCCGCGACCGCCGCGGCTCGATGGCGAAGGTGACCATCGCGGTCCGCTGCCCCCACTCGCTGGTCACCAGGATGATGCCGAGCACGGGGAGCAGGATCGAGGCGATGCCACCGGCGGTGCCGGCGAAGTCCTCGAAGTAGACGTAGCTGTCGTTGACCAGCGTGCTGATCATGATCACGGCCTCGACGAGGCTGACCAGGATCGCGATCGTCGCGAGCAGCCAGAAGCCGGCGCGGGTGTCGTAGGACTTGCGCAGCTCGACCAGCACCAGCCGCCAGAACGGGATCGGCCGGGTGCCGGAGACGTCGAGCACCGGCCCGGGGCTCGGCGGGGCGGACGGTGCGGACATGGCGGGCGGCGGGGGCATCGTGGTCATGCGTGGCCTCCGGGGGTCGGGACGGGCGAGGGGGCGTGCGGGGGCGGCGGGGGTGGCGGCGGTACGGCGCCCGTCCCCTCGCGCGCCGAGGCGGACGTGAGCTCGAGGAACAGGTCCTCCAGGCCGGCGCCGCCGGCGCGCAGGTCGGTCAGCACGATCTCGGCCGCCAGGGCCGCGCGGCCGACCTCCTCGGGTGCGACGTTGACCTTGAGACCGTCACCCATCGCCTCGACCAGGTGGCCGCGCCGGGCGAGCTCGGCCTGCAGGGCTGCGTTGTCGAGCGACATCACCAGCGCGGTCGCCGAGCCCTGGGCCCTGGCCAGCAGCGACCGCTTGTCGCCCTGGGCGACGATCCGGCCGTTGCCGATGAGGATCATCTCGTCGGCGATCAGCTCGACCTCGTTGAGCAGGTGGCTGGACAGGAGGACGGTGCCGCCGCGGTCGGCGTACCCCTTCAGCAGGCCGCGCATCCACCGGATGCCGGCGGGGTCCAGCCCGTTGGCGGGCTCGTCGAGGATCAGGACCTCCGGGTCGCCGAGCAGTGCGTGGGCGATGCCGAGCCGCTGCTTCATGCCGAGCGAGTAGTTGCGCAGCCGGCGCTTCGCCTCGTCGTCGGTGAGGCCGACCAGGGCCAGCATCTCGTCGACGCGGGAGGACGGCAGGCCCATCGACAGGGCGCCGAGCGAGAGGATCTCGCGGCCGGTGCGGCCGCCGTGCTGGGCGGAGGCGTCGAGCAGGACGCCGACGTGGCGCCCGGCGTTGGGGATGCTGCCGTAGTCGAGGCCGCCGATGGTGACCCGGCCGCTGGTCGGCGGCGTGAGCCCGACCATCACCCTCATCGTGGTGGTCTTGCCGGCGCCGTTCGGGCCGAGGAAGCCGGTCACGCGGCCCTGTTGGCAGACGAAGCTGACGTCGTCGACGGCCCGGAACTGGCCGTAGGTCTTGGTGAGGTGATCGACCGTGATCATGGGCACCAGCCTGCCCGATCCCGCGACGTCGAACATGAGCCCCACGTCGAGAACTCGTGAAACTTTGGTAGGGGTGTCGACGAGACCACGGCCCGGTGTGGCGGCGGTGCGCGCTCGCTAGCGTGAGCGCCGTGGAGCGCGACGACCCGAGCCGGTACCAGCCCCGGCTGCGCTGGCCGGGCCACGCCTGGCGCTATGCGCTCGCGCTCACCATCGGCCTGGTCGCCTGGGTGCCGGTCATGGAGGCGCAGGCCACCGAACGTCCGCTGCTCTTCTGGGTGGACCTCCTGGTCGGGCTCCTCGCTTTCGTCCTCGTCGCCTTCCGGCGGCGCTGGCCGATGCCGGTCGCCGTCGTCGCGGTCCTTCTCACGCCGCTGAGCTCACTGGGCGCCGGCGCCATCACGCTCGCCACCGTGTCGCTGGCGACCCGTCGACGCTGGTGGCAGGTCATCACGATCGGGATCCTCAGCCTGGCGACGACCTGGGTCTACTACCAGGTGCAGCCGGTCAGCGACTCCGATCCCGTCTGGCTGATCAGCACCTTCACCGTCGCCGCCGTCTCGGGATCGCTCGCCTGGGGCATGTTCATCGGGTCCCGCCGCGAGCTGCTGTGGACCCTCCGCCAGCGCGCCGAGGAGGCCGAGGCCGAGCGCGACCTGCGCGCGACCCAGGCCCGCTCCAACGAGCGCGAGCGGATCGCGCGGGAGATGCACGACGTGCTCGCGCACCGGATCTCGCAGATCTCGATGCACGCGAACGCCCTGACGTTCCGCGAGGACCTCAGCGCCGACGAGATGCGCGACAGCGTGCGGGTGATCCAGGACAAGGCGCACGAAGCGCTGACCGACCTCCGCGGCGTCCTCGGCGTGCTGCGCGACGGCACCGGCGCGCCGATGACCGGCCCGCAGCCGACGTACGCCGACGTGGCGGGCCTGGTCGCCGAGGTCAGCGCGGCCGGTGGCCAGGTGACCTACGACGCCGCCCTCCCCGACGACGCCGCGGTGCCGGACGCGGTCGGCCGCACGATCTTCCGGATCGTGCAGGAGGGGACGACCAACGCGCGCAAGCACGCCCCCGCGGCCGCGATCCGGATCGCGGTCTCCGGCTCACCCGCTGAGGGCATCGACGTCGAGATCCGCAACGGGCTGCGCTTCGGCCCGACCAGCACGCCGGGCGCCGGGCTCGGGCTCGTGGGGCTCACCGAGCGTGCCGAGCTCGCTGGTGGGTGGCTGACGCACGGCACCGAGAACGGCGCCTTCGTCCTGCGGGCCTGGCTACCGTGGGCGACGTGAGCGAAGTGGGCGCAGTGAGCGGCGACGCCGCGACGAGCGTCGTCATCGTCGACGACGACCCGCTCGTCCGCTCCGCGCTCACCCTGATGCTCGGTGGGCAGCCCGACCTCCGCGTGGTCGGTGAGGCCGCTGACGGCCGCGCCGGGCTCGCGGTGGCCCGCGAGCTGCGGCCCGACGTGGTGCTCATGGACATCCGGATGCCCCACCTCGACGGCGTGACGGCGACCCAGGAGCTGCACCGCGACCCCGACCCGCCACGGGTCATCGTGCTCACGACCTTCGACGCCGACGACCACGTGGTCGCTGCCCTCGGTGCGGGCGCCGAGGGCTTCCTGCTCAAGGACACTCCCCCGGCCGAGATCGTCGCCGCGATCCGGGCCGTCGCCGCCGGCGACCCGATGCTCTCGCCGTCGGTGACCCGCACCCTCATCGACCGGGTCCGCGCCGGCGGCGTCGACGACCGCGCCGCCGTCGCCCGCGAGCGCCTCGACCGGCTCACCGACCGCGAGCGCGACGTCGCCCTTTGCGTCGGTCGCGGCCTCAGCAACGCCGAGATCGCCTCCGAGCTCTACCTGTCCGTTCCGACCGTGAAGGCGCACGTCTCCCGGCTCTTCGAGAAGCTCGAGGTCACCAACCGCGTCCAGATCGCGATCTGCACCCACGACGCGGGGCTGGTCTGAGCCGGCCCGAGCCCGTCAGATGGCGTAGACCGCGCCCTGAGCAGCCAGCTCGGTCGGGCCGTCGTAGGCCGAGAGCGACTCGGTGAGCATGCCCTGGGCGTCGTGCCACGGGGGCACGTGGGTGATGACCAGCCGCTTCACCTTGCACTTGGCGGCGGTCTCGCCGCACTCCGTGCCGGTCAGGTGCAGTCCGGGCGGGTTGTCGTCGCCGTGGCGGAACGAGGCCTCGCAGAGGAACAGGTCGGCGTCGGCGGCGATCTCCAGCAGCGACGGGGTCGGACCCGTGTCACCGCTGTAGGCCAGGGTCCGCAGGCCCGCCTCCTCGGTGACGGCCGAGATCCGCATGCCGTAGGCCTCCACAGGGTGGTCGACCGCGCGCGCGTCGATGGTGAAGGGCCCGATCTCGAACGGCGCGTCGTAGGTGTGGAACTCGAACTCCTCGCGCATGCCCGGGAGCGTCGGGAGGTCGTAGGCCTTGGAGAGCCGCTCGTCGGTGCCGCTCGGTCCCCAGACCGGGATCTTCGGCTGCGCGCCGGCGGGGTGGTACTTCCGGACGACGTAGTAGCTGGTCATGTCGACGCAGTGGTCGGCGTGCAGGTGGCTGAGGAGCACGGCGTCGACCTCGAGCGGGTCGACGTAGCGCTGCAGCGCGCCGAGGGCGCCGTTGCCGAGGTCGAGCACCAGGCTCCAGGTGCGGCCGCCGTGCTCGGCCTGGACCAGGTAGCAGCTCGCCGGCGAGTCCGGGCCCGGGTAGGAGCCGGAGCACCCGACCACCGTCAGGCGGAACGACGTCGTCATCGCGGTCCCCATCTTCCGATCATGCCAGCCCACCCACGAACTGGTCAGCAGCCGCCAGTTCCGGGCCCAGGAAGCGGCGCCCGATGGTCTCGAACTCGGCCGGCGAACCCGTCGTCACGAAGGAGTACGACGGCTCGCCGCTCTCGCGCATCAGACCGGAGTCGGCCAGCATCCGGTAGACGTCCTTGGCGCACTCCTCCGCGCTGCTGACCAGGGTCACGCCGTCGCCCATCACGTAGGAGATGACGCCCGTGAGCAGCGGGTAGTGCGTGCAGCCGAGGATCAGCGTGTCGACGCCGGCGGCGGTCAGCGGGTCGAGGTACTCGTGCGCGACCGCCAGCAGCTCCTCGCCTCCCGTCACGCCCTCCTCGACGAAGTCGACGAACCGCGGGCAGGCCCGGGTCGTCAGCTCGACGTGGGGGGCAGCAGCGAACGCGTCGTCGTAGGCCAGCGACTCCGCCGTCGACCGGGTGCAGATGACGCCGATCCGGCCGTTCTTGGTCGCGGCCACCGCGCGCCGCGCAGCCGGGAGGATCACCTCGACCACGGGCACGTCGTACCGCTCGCGTGCGTCGCGCAGCATCGCCGCGCTCGCGGAGTTGCAGGCGATGACGAGGGCCTTGACGCCCTGGTGGACCAGGTGGTCGAGGCACTCGAGCGCGTACTCGCGCACCTCGCCGATCGGCTTGGGACCGTACGGCTGCCGCGCGGTGTCGCCGACGTAGAGGAGCGACTCGTGCGGCAGCTGGTCGATGACGGACCGAGCGACCGTGAGGCCGCCGAACCCGGAGTCGAAGATGCCGATCGGAGCGCCCAGCAGCTCGGGGTCGAGGGGGCTCAGCGGTGGCACGGCGCCCAGCGTAGGCGCTTCCCCCTCTTTCTCCACCGAATGGCGATGCAGGTCACGGTTCGGGAGTAGCGTGCCGCGGGTGACCATGACCTCCCGCTCCCGGGGTCGCCGACTCGCTGCTGTCTCGGCCGGCCTCGTCCTCGCTGCCACGCTCGCCCCGTCGCCGGGCACGGCGCACGAGGCGCGCTCCGCCTCGGCCGGACAGGACTCCGCGGCGCGCGGCGTCAGCTCCGGCCAGGTCCTCGCGATCTCGCTCGACGGCTTCAACCCGAACCTCGTCACGCGGCTGGGACGCAAGGGCGCGCCCAACCTGACCCGGCTGTTCCGCAACGGCGCCAGCACCAAGAACGCCCGCGCCCAGATCGAGCTCACGGTCACCCTGCCGAACCACACGAGCCAGCTGACCGGCCGGCGGATCGACGCGTCCGAGGGCGGGCACGGCGTGACGTGGAACGACGACAAGCCGAGCCGCCCGGACACCATCCAGGACGCCGCGGGCGAGGACGTCGCGTCGATCTTCACCCAGGTGCACGACGCCGGCCTCAGCACGGCTCTGTTCGCGACCGAGTCGAAGTTCACGCTCTTCAAGGCCTCGTGGCCCGACGCCATCGACCGGTCGACGGTGAAGGACAACAAGGACCTCGCGATCACGAGGGCGGTGCGCCGCGACCTGGTCCAGAACAACCGGGCCTTCACGTTCCTCCACCTCGGCCAGCTGGACAACACCGGTCACGACCACGGCTGGTTCAGCCCGAAGTACCTCCGCGCCGGACGGCGCATCGACGAGCTGCTCGGGCAGATCCTCACCACGATCCGCAACAACGACAGCCTCGACGACCTCACCATCGTGCTCACCGCCGACCACGGCGGGAAGCCCGGCGAGAAGGGCCACGCGGCCGCGAGCGTGCTGGAGAACTACCGGGTGCCGTTCGTCATCTGGGGAGCCGGCGTCGACAAGGGCGACCTGTACGACATGAACCCGACGTACGCCGACCCGGGGACGTCACGCCCGCTGTTCGACGCCGACCCGCAGCCCATCCGCAACGGCGACCTCGCCAACGTCTGCGCCAAGCTGCTCGGCCTCCAGGCCGTGCCCGGCAGCCTGTGGGGCACGGACCAGACACTCACCTGGCACGACTGACACCGGTCGCTTGCGGCGTCTCGATACGCCCTCGCGCTAGCGCGCTCGGGCTACTCGACGACCGGAAAGCTCGGGCTACTCGACGACCGGAAAGCTCGGGCTACTCGACGACCGGAAGACTGGGGATACTCGAGACCGATCTGCTCAGGCCCAGAGCTGGCCCTCGAGCCGGTCCTCGGCCTCGTCGATGGTGCCCTCGTAGGCGCCGGTGGAGAGGTACTTCCAGCCGCCGTCGGCGACGACGAACGCGATGTCGGCGGTCTCGCCGGCCTTGACCGCCTTGGCCGCTTGGCCGAGGGCCGCGTGCAGGATGGCGCCGGTGGAGATGCCGGCGAAGATGCCCTCGAGCTCGAGCAGCTCGCGCACCCGTCGTACGGCGTCGCGCGGACCGACCGAGAAGCGGGAGTCGATGAGCTTCTCCTCGTACAGCTCGGGGACGAAGCCCTCGTCGAGGTTGCGCAGGCCGTAGACGAGCTCGCCGTACCGCGGCTCGGCGGCGACGATGCGCACCTCCGGCTTGGCCTCACGGAAGAAGCGGGAGACGCCCATCAGGGTGCCGGTGGTGCCGAGACCCGCGACGAAGTGGGTGATGGAGGGCAGGTCGGCGAGCAGCTCGGGGCCGGTGCCCTCCTGGTGCGCGAGGGCGTTCGCGGCGTTGCCGTACTGGTACAGCATCACCCAGTCGGGGTGCTCGGCAGCGATCTGCTTGGCGACGCGGACGGCCTCGTTGGAGCCGCCGGCGGCGGGGGACGACACGATCTCGGCGCCCCACATGCGGAGCAGCTGGCGCCGCTCCTCGCTGGTGTTCTCGGGCATCACGAACACGCAGCGGTAGCCCTTGAGCTGGGCCGCCATCGCGATCGAGATGCCGGTGTTGCCGGAGGTCGGCTCGAGGATCGTGCACCCGGGACGGAGCGTGCCGTCCTTCTCGGCCTCCTCGATCATGCGGAGCGCGGGGCGGTCCTTGATCGAGCCGGTCGGGTTGCGGTCCTCGAGCTTGGCCCAGAGGCGCACCTCTGGGGTCGGGGAGAGCCGCGGCAGCCCTACCAGGGGCGTGTTCCCGACCGAGGCGAGCAGGTTGTCGAAGCGGGTCATCGGTCTTTTCGGGGTCCCCGCGGCGTTGTTCGCCGGAGGAGCGCAGCGGGGGAGGCGAAGAAGGTCGTGGGGTGTGCTCCGCCGGCGACCGCCGGGAGCACGACGATCTGGTCGCCGTCGCTCAGCTCGGCCTCGAGGCCGCCGAGGAAGCGGACGTCCTCGTCGTTGACGTAGATGTTGACGAACCGGCGCAGGTCGCCGTTCTCGATCAACCGCTCCTTGATGCCGGGGTGGTCGGCGTCGAGCGAGTCGATCAGCGCGGACAGGCTGGCGCCGTCGGCCGTGACGGCCTTCTCGCCGCCGGTGTAGCTGCGCAGGATGGTCGGGATCCGGACCTCGATGGCCATGACTAGGACTCGCTCCTCGTGAGAGTGGGGACGACCGCGACCTCTTCCTCGGTCACGACGCCGTCGACGATGCTGTAGGACCTGAACTCCACCGGGCCCTCGTTATTCCCGTGCTCGCGGGTGCTGACGAGCACGTAGTGCGCGCCGGGCTCGCTCGCCAGGTTGACGTCGGTGACGCTCGGGTAGGCCTCGGTGGCGGTGTGGGAGTGGTAGATCACGACCGGCTCCTCGTCCCGCTCGTCCATCTCCTTGTAGAGGTGGAGCAGGTCGGTGGAGTCGTACTCGTAGAACGTCGGGCTCCCGGCCGCGTTGACCATCTCGATGAAGCGCTCGGGACGGTCGCTGCCCTCCGGGCCGGCGACGATGCCGCAGGCCTCGACGGGGTGGTCCCGCTTGGCGTGGGCGACGATGGCGTCGTACGTCGCCTGGTCGATGGTCAGCACCCCTCCAGGTTAGGGCGTACGACGCGCCCCGCCGGAATCGTGGTCAGGCGGCGGACTTCGCCTCGAGCCGCTCCCGCGTGGGCCATCTCACGTCCCTGACCCAACCGAGCTTCTCCAGGATCCAGATGATCCGGGCGGAGCTGTCGAGCTGCCAGCGCCGCACGCCGTGCCGGGCGCTGGTCGGGTCCGCATGGTGCAGGTTGTGCCAGGACTCCCCGCCCGACGGGATCGCCAGCCACCAGACGTTGCCCGACCGGTCGCGCGAGCGGAACGGCCGCTCACCGACGACGTGGCAGATCGAGTTGATCGACCAGGTGACGTGGTGGAGCAGACCGATCCGCACGACGGTGCCCCAGAAGAACGCGGTCGCAGCTCCCTGCCACGACCAGGTGATCAGGAAACCCGCCAACGGCGGCAGGAGGATCGAGGCGAGCACCCACATCCAGAACATCCGGGAGATGCGGACCAGGTCGCGGTCCTTGACCAGGTCGGGGGCGTACTTGTCGATCGGGGTCTGCTCGGGGTCGAACAGCCAGCCCATGTGCGCCCAGAGGAAACCCTTGGTCAGGCCCACGAACGAGTTGCCGTAGCGCCACGGCGAGTGCGGGTCGCCGTCCTTGTCGGAGAACTTGTGGTGCTTGCGGTGGTCGGCCACCCAGCGGATGACCGGACCCTCGATGGCCATCGAGCCGAGGACCGCGAGCACGATCTTCACCGCCCGGTTGGGCTTGAACGACTTGTGGGTGAAGAGCCGGTGGTAGCCGACGGTCACGCCGTGCAGCGTGAGTCCGTACATCACGAAGGTGATGACGACGTCGCTCCAGCCCAGCCAGCCGCCCCAGGCGATCGGGATCGCTGCCAGGAACGCGATGAACGGCACGGCGATGAAGGACGCGAGGGCGATCCGTTCTCGGAGGGACTGGACGTCCTCGCCCATCGTCACCCGCTCGACGGTTGCTGAGGTCTGGTCGGCCGATTCGATCGCAGTCATGTGTCTCCCGGGGCACCCGCTCGGTCGTTGTCCGAAGCCTAGGGCCCAGCCCTCCTCCGACGTAGGTAACCCCAACCTGCGGGATCAGTCGGCCGGGTCGACCAGCGATCGCACGACTCTGGCCGGGTTGCCCAGCGCCAGCACCCCGGCCGGCAGGTCCTTGGTCACGACCGCCCCTGCGCCCACCACGGTGTCGTCGCCGATGGTCACCCCGGGCAGCACGACCACCCCGCCGCCGAGCCAGACGTTGTCGCCGATCGTGATCGGCTGCGCGGCCTCCCACTTGTCGCGGCGGGGGCCGGGCTCGACCGGATGGGTGGGCGTCAGCAGCTGCACGTTGGGCCCGATCTGCACGTCGTCGCCGATCGTGATCGGCGCGACGTCGAGGGCGACCAGGCCGAAGTTGGCGAAGCAACGCGCGCCCATCGTGATCCGGCTGCCGTAGTCGACGTAGAACGGCGGTCGGATCTCGGTCTCCTCACCGATCGACCCCAGCAGCTCCTCCAGCAGCTCCCGCCGGCGAGCGGCATCGCCCGGAGCCGCTGCGTTGTAGGCCACCATCAGCTCCTGCGACCGCACCTGGTCGGCGAGGATCTCGGCGTCGGTGATGTAGAGGTCACCGGCGAGCATCCGCTCCTTGTTGCTGCGCTCGTCGCGCTCGTCCGCTGGCTCTGTCGTCATGTCGCCCTCCCGACCACACGGTAGCGACGCTCCGGTCGTCCCGTGCCTCCGTACCGGAGCCGCACCTCGGCGGCACCCGTGTCGACGAAGTGCTCGAGGTAGCGACGGGCGGTGACCCGCGACAGGCCGACCGCCTCGGCCGCTTCGGACGCCGAGATCTCCTCGGTCGCCCGCGCCGCAGCGAGGACCAGCTCGGCAGTCTCCGGGCTGAGCCCCTTCGGCAGGACAGGGAGTACGTCGCCTCCGGGGCGGCCGGCCCCGAACGCCTGGTCGATCGCGGCCTGGTCGACGCGGTGCTCGTCGTCGTCGGAGGGCAGGCTGGCCAGGGCATCGGCCACCCGGCGCAGGCGGTCGGCCAGGTCCTCGTGCTCGAACGGCTTGACGAGGTACTGCATCGCCCCACCGTGCAGCGCGGCCCTGACTGCCGCTGCACCGCGCTCGGCGGTCACCATCACGACCGCGACCCGGCGGCGCTGGGCGCGGAGCTGCTCGAGCACCTGCAACCCGGAGATGTCGGGCAGGTGCACGTCGAGGAGGACGAGATCCGGCTCCAGTGAGGCGACCAGCTCGAGGGCCTCGGCGCCAGTGCGGCCGACGCCGACCACCTCGAACCCCTCCGTGCGCTCGACGAACGCACTGTGGATCCGCGCGACCATGAAGTCGTCGTCGACGACGAGCACCCGGATCATGGGTCGACATCCTGCTCGACAGGTCCGGCCAGCGGGAACCTGACCAGGAACTCCGCACCGCCGGTGTCGGCCGGCTCGACCGTCACCGCGCCGCCGCGCTGGGCGCAGATCAGGCGGACCAGCGGCAGGCCGATGCCGCGCCCACCGAGCACCTCCGGCTTGGTCGAGAAGCCGCGGACGAAGATCGCCTCGCGGAGTTCGTCCGGCACTCCCGGACCGTTGTCGCGCACCCGCACCCGTACGTCGTCGTCGGCCAGCACCCACAGCTCGACCAGGGCGTCGGCCGCGCCGGCTGCCGCGTCGACCGCGTTGTCGATCAGGTTGCCGAGCACGGTGGTGAGGTCGGCGACGTCGGCCGGGGCGAGAGCCGGGAGCCGCGAGCCCGGGTCGAGCTCGAGGGTGACGCCGCGTTCCTCCGCGACCGCGTGCTTGGCGATGACGAGCGCGGCGACCGCCGGGTCGTGCAGCCGCTTCGAGACCCGCTCGCTCACCTCGGCCCGGTGCTCGGTCAGCGTGCCCACGAGCGCCGCCACCTCGTCGTACTCCTCGAGCTGGACGAGGCCCGAGATCGTGTGCAGCCGGTTGTCGAACTCGTGCGTCTGAGCGCGCAGGGTGTCGGTGATCGAGAGGTTCGAGCTGAGCTGGCTCTGCAGCGACACCAGCTCGGTGCGGTCGCGGAGAGTGGTCACGGTGCCGATGCCGCGACCCCGGGTCGAGGCCCGGCCTCGGTTGAAGACGACGACCCGGGTGCCGACCAGGGCGACGGCATCCTCCACGTCGGCCCCCTCGCCGGTCAGCAGCGCGACGACGTGCGGGTCGAGGCCGAGCTCGTCGACCGCGCGGCCCACCGGGTCGGGATCGTCCGCCACGCCGAGGGTGGCCCGAGCGGCGTCGTTCATCACCGTCACTCGCCCTTCGGTGCCAACCGCGACGACCCCCTCACGGATCGCGTGCAACAACGCCTCGCGCTGGTCGGCCAGGTTGGCGAGCTCGGTGGTGCCGAGTCCGCGGGTCGAGCGGCGGACCATGCGCGCGACGATCCAGGTGCCGCCGAGCCCGAGCAGCGCGCCGAGGCCGAGGTAGAGCGCCAGGTCGGGTGCGGCGGTGGCGACCTGGTCGGCGAGAGAAGGGTAGGTCTCCTCGGCCACGACGAGGCCCAGCAGGTCGCCGTCCTCGGCGATGATCGGCGCGTGGTGCGCCACCGCCCGGTCGTCGCCCACGGAGACGTCGCCGGTCCACCCCCGCCCCTCGAGCGCGTCGCTGTCGGAGAGGTCGGCCGGCTCGCCGATCCGGCTGGGATCGGTGGAGCCGATGACGTCGCCGTCGAGGGAGACGACCGACACGTCGGTGGCACTGGAGAGACTGGTGCCGCGGTCGGCGTACTGCGCGAGGTTCCGGGCGTTGGTGCTCGCGGGCAGGTCGCCGTCCTCGACGAGCTGGAGCTGGCCGCGGACCGGAGGAAGGGTCGCGACGTACTCGGCCACCGAGCGCATCTGCGCGCCCTGCTCCTCGGCGAAGTCGGCGTTGGACTGACGGACACTGAGGACGCCGACCGAGACCAGCAGCACCGCGACCACCGCGAGCTGGAGCAGCAGCACCTTGGCTGCCAGCGTGAGCTCACCCCGCCGCCACCCGCTCCTCAGCGCGACCACAATGTTCACAACCTCCTTTGTCTTCGCAAGAGTGACGGCCGCCACACCCTCCGGCAATGCTGGCACGGATCGAGCGTGACCCCGCTCACGCGCGTCTCGACTGGAGGTTCCCATGCAACAGAGTCGGCTGCTCGCCGTGCTCACCGCCTTCGTGGCTCTCGCCCTCGTCGCCAGCGGCTGTGGCGTGACCCGCGGCTCGGACGACCCGAACAACCGGCGGCTGCGGATGATGATCCCCAACAGCCCTGGCGGCGGCTACGACCTGACGGGGAGGGCTGCCGCGACAGCGCTGGAGGACAACGAGCTCACCGGCCGGTTCGAGATCACCAACGTCCTCGGCGCGAGCGGCACCGTCGCGATGCAGCGGCTCGTCAACGAGGAGGGCGCCGACGACCTGGTCATGGTGATGGGGCTCGGCGTCGTGGGCGCCGTCTACACCAACGGGTCCGAGGCGACGCCCCGCGAGATGACCCCGATCGCCCGCCTGGTCGAGGAGCAGGAGGGCATCCTCGTCCCGGCGGATTCCCCGTTCCGGACCGTCGACGACCTCGTCGCGGCCTGGAAGGAGGACCCTGGCTCGGTCACCGTCGGCGGTGGCTCGAGCAACGGCGGGCCCGACCACCTGTTCCCGATGCAGCTCGCGGCCGAGGTCGGCATCGAGCCGGGCGAGGTCAACTACATCTCCTACGACGGCGGCGGCCCGCTCACGACCGCGCTCCTCGGCGAGAAGATCGACGTGGGCATGTCCGGGCTCGGCGAGTTCGAGGGACAGATCGCCGACGGCACGCTGCGCGTGCTGGCCGTCTCGGGCGAGGAGCGGCTCGACGACGTCGACGCGCCGACGCTGACCGAGGCCGGGGTCGACCTGGTCTTCACCAACTGGCGCGGAGTCCTCGCTCCCCCGGGCATCTCCGAGGAGCAACGCGACTACCTGGTCGACCTGTTCACCGAGCTGCACGAGACCGATGAGTGGCAGGCCGCGCTCGAGAGCAACGGCTGGACCGACAACTTCGCAACCGGCGAGGAGTTCGAGGACTTCCTCGTCGAGCAGGACGCCCGCGTGGCGGAGACCCTCGAGGAGCTGGGACTGGCATGAGCACCACCACTGGACCACAGCGCGCACCGGGCAGGGAACCGGGCGAGCGACCGATCATCGACAAGGCGCAGTACGGCCTCGCGGCCTTCCTCGTCGTCGTCGGCGGTGTCGTCCTCGTCGACGCCCTCGGGCTCGAGGACGGATTCGCCGACCAGCCCGTGCAGCCCTACGCGATCCCGTACGTCGTCGGCGCCGTGCTCGTCGGCCTCGGGATCCTGCTCGCGATCGCCACCGCCCGCGGTGACCTGCCGGAGGCGGAGGAGGGCGAGGACGTCGACCTGACCCAGGGCACCGACCTGCGCACCGTCGGTCTGCTGGCGGGCGTGCTCGTGGCCAACATCGTGCTCATCGACTGGCTCGGCTGGGCGATCACGGGCGCGCTGCTCTTCGCCGGCTGCGCCGGCGTCCTGGGAAGCCGGACCCACGTCCGCGACATCGCTGTCGGCGTGGCTCTGTCGGTCGGCACCTGGTACGGCTTCTACGTCGGTCTGGGGATCCCGATCCCCGCCGGAATCCTGGACGGAGTGCTTTGATGGACCTGCTGCTCGACGGCTTCCAGACCGCGCTGGCTCCTGAGAACCTGCTCTTCGCCGTCATCGGCGTGCTCCTCGGCACGGCCGTCGGCGTGCTGCCCGGCATCGGGCCGGCGATGACCCTGGCCCTGCTGCTCCCGGTCGCCCTGACCATGGGGGCCGACAGCGCGATCATCATGTTCGCCGGCATCTACTACGGCGGCATGTACGGCGGCTCGACCACCTCGATCCTCCTCAACACCCCCGGCGAGTCCTCCTCGGTGGTGACCGCCATCGAGGGCAACAAGATGGCCAAGTCCGGCCGCGCGGCCCAGGCGCTCGCGACCGCGGCCATCGGATCGTTCGTCGCCGGCACGATCGGCACCGTGCTGCTGTGGGTGCTGGTGCCCACGGTCGCCGACGTGGTCGTCGAGCTCGGCGCGCCGTCGTACTTCGCGATCCTGCTGCTCGCGCTGTTCATGGTGAGCACCGTCCTGGGCGCCTCGAAGCTGCGCGGCTTCATCGCCCTCTTCCTCGGCCTCACGATCGGGCTCATCGGCACGACGACCGGCCAACCGCGCCTCACGTTCGGCGAGCCGCTGCTGGCCGACGGCATCGACATCGTCGTGGTTGCCGTCGCGATCTTCGCGATCGGCGAGGCGCTCTGGGTGGCCGCGCACCTGCGGCGCAAGCCGCTCGAGGTGATCCCCGTCGGCCAGCCCTGGATGAGCAAGGAGGACTGGCGTCGCTCGTGGAAGCCGTGGCTGCGCGGCACGGCGTACGGCTTCCCGTTCGGTGCCCTGCCGGCCGGCGGAGCCGAGGTGCCGACGTTCCTCTCCTACGCCACCGAGAAGAAGCTCTCGAAGCATCCGGAGGAGTTCGGCAAGGGCGCCATCGAGGGCGTCGCCGGACCGGAGGCCGCGAACAACGCCTCGGCGGCCGGCACGTTCGTGCCGCTGCTCACCCTGGGCCTGCCGACCACTGCGACGGCCGCGATCATCCTGGTCGCGATCCAGAGCTTCGGCATCCAGCCCGGTCCGCTGCTGCTGGAGAACGAGCCCGACCTGGTCTGGGGGCTGCTCGCCAGCCTCGTCGTCGCGAACCTGCTGCTGCTGGTCGTCAACCTGCCGATGGCGCCGCTGTGGGCCAAGGTGCTGCAGGTCCCACGGCCCTACCTCTACGCGGGGATCCTCTTCTTCGCCACGCTCGGCGCGTACTCGGTGAACTTCCAGGCGTTCGACGTCGCGCTGCTGCTGGTCTTCGGCGTGCTGGGACTGGCGATGCGCCGGTTCGGAGTCCCGGTGCTGCCCCTGGTCGTCGGCGTCATCCTCGGCCCCAAGCTCGAGGAGCAGCTGACCCAGGCGTTGGCGCTGTCCCAGGGTGACGTGTCCACGCTGTGGGGTGAGCCGGTGGCCGTGGTCGTCTACGTCGTGATGGCCGTGCTGCTGGCCGCGGTGCTCGTCGCCGGACTGCGCCGCCCGACGCCGGCTGACCCGGAGCACTCCGGCAGGGACGAGGAGAAGGAGCTGGTGGAGAGATGAGCAGCCTGATGCAGCCGACCTGCGTGGTCGCGGCCTACAGCGCCGACGACTACGGCCGGGCAGCGGTGGAGCAGGGCGAGACCATCGCCCGCGAGGCCGGCGCGCGACTGGTCGTCGTCAACGCCACCCGCGGGGACAAGCTGGTCGACGAGCGCTACGCGCACGAGGACGAGATCGCCGCCCTGCGGGAGCGGCTGGTGGCCGAGGGACTCGAGGTCGAGATCCGCCACGACGTCGTACCGGACGTGGCGGAGGCGGTGCTGGACGCGGCCCGGACGTGCGCGGCCGACCTGGTCGTGGTCGGCGTCCGGCACCGCACGCCCGTCGGCAAGCTGCTGCTCGGCAGCGTGGCGCAGCGCGTGATCCTGGACGCGCCGTGCCCGGTGCTGGCCGTGAAGCCGGTCAAGCCGTGACTGCGTGGACCAGCGTCTCCTGGAGGTAGCCGAGCCACTCGTAGATGTGGTGGGCCTGGCCCCGCGGGTCGTCGTCGGGCAGCGCGTACCAGTAGTCCTCGTCGCCCTCCTCGACCCCGAGCCGGGTGCCCAGCGCCAGCCGCAGGTCGGTGAGGGCGCGCATCCAGACCTCGGCCGTCGGGAGGTCGAGCTCGACGTCGATCGTCAGCTCCTCCGACCCGGGCTCGCTCGGCAGCCCGGCATCCTCGAGGGCGTCGATGATGGTGGCGGCCGCGCGGGCCTTGCCGTCACGGAGTGTGCTCTCGGTGTAGCGACGGAACTCCGAGGCGGCCTCACCGTCGTCCTGGTAGGCGTTCGGGAAGAGCCGCGCCAGCACCGGGTCGTCCGGCTCGGTGGTGGGCCCCGCGAAGTCGCCGCCCTCGAACAGCGCCTCGAGCGGGTCGGCGTTCTCGCTCGGCACCGCGGCCTCGTTGCGCAGCAGCTCGACCAGCTGGGCGGCGAGCGACCGCAGCAGGTCGGCCTCGAACCCCGACATGGTCGCGATGATGCGCTTGCTCCGGCGGTGCCGGACGAATCCCGCCATCAGTCCCCGGCCCCCGTCACTCGCTCTTCGAGAGCGTGGCCCACAGGCCGTACTCGTGCATGGCCTGGACGTCCCGCTCCATCTCCTCGCGGGTCCCGCTGCTGACCACCGACTTGCCGTCCTCGTGCACCTCGAGCATCAGCTTCTCCGACTTCTTCTTCGAGTAGCCGAAGTACTTCTGGAACACGTAGGTGACGTAGGACATCAGGTTGACCGGGTCGTTCCAGACGACGGTCACCCAGGGCGTGTCGGTGAGCGTGATCTCGTCCGGGGTGAGGTCCTCTTCGACTCCCGGATCCACCTCGACAGGGCTCGCGGTCGTCACGCCGCCATGGTGGCACACGAGCAACGACGAGCTACTTCTACGCCGCCCGACGCCCACTCCCCAATAACCGTTTGACAGTACGGCGAGCGCATGGTCGACTGTCTCCAGCAACCCCCCAACGTTCCTTTGGTAGTGGAGAACCGATGACCGACGAACGCATCACCTCGCTCCGCGCGACCGCGCACCCGTTGCGGCTGCGGATGCTGTCGTTGCTGACCAGCAGCGCGATGAGTGCCGCGGAGGTCGCGCGGGAGCTGGGGATCACCCACGCGAACGCGTCGTACCACCTGCGCCAGCTGCAGGAGGCCGACCTCCTCGTCGTCGAGGGCGAGGAGCGGATCCGCGGCGGCGTGGCGAAGAGGTACCGGCACCCGTTCGACAGGCCCGAGTCGCGGTGGAGCGACGACGACGTGGCGGGGCACATCGAGGCGATGTGCAGCGAGCTGCTTCGGCGGTTCCCCCAGCGGCAAGCGGGCAAGGCCACGTTCACGGACGCCGAGCTCTGGGTCGCACCCGACACCTGGGAGCGCGCTGTCGAGATGCTGGTGGAGGCATCGCTGCTGGTGCACCGCGAGGCGCAGAAGCCTCGCGCCAAGGGCACCATCCCGGTCAACCTGACCGTTGCGGGCTTCCGGATGGCGGAGGAGCCGGCATGAGCGGCCCCGCCCTCGCCCCGCTCCGCGACCGCCGGTTCCGGTGGTACTTCGCCTCGCGCGCGGTCGACCTGCTCGGCGACATCATGGGCGGCGTCGCGCTCGCGTTCGCCGTGCTCGAGGTCAGCGACTCCCCCAGCGCGCTCGGCTTCGTGCTCGCGGCCCACAGCGTCCCGCTGGTGGCGTTCCTGCTGATCGGCGGCGTGCTCGCCGACCGGTTCGGCCGCACCCTGATCATCCAGCTCAGCAACCTCACCGCTGCGGTGACCGCGCTCGCGATCGCCGCGCTCGTGCTGACCGGCCACGCCGAGATCTGGCAGCTCGCCGCGCTCACGGCGGTCAACGGCGTCGCCGCAGCAGCCAACCAGCCGGCCCTCGCCGGCCTGCTCCCCCAGCTCGCGCCGAAGGGCGCGCTCCAGCAGGCCAACGCGCTCAACGGGCTGCTCCGCAACACCGCCCTCGTCCTCGCCCCCGCCGCCGCCGGCGCGCTGGTGGTCGGCGTGGGCCCGGGCTGGGCGATCGCGATCAACGGCGCGACCTACCTGCTGTCCGCGGCGCTCCTGCTCCCGATCAAGCTGCCCGCGCCCCCGCAGCGCGGCAAGGGCGACAGCATCGTCGCGGACCTGCGCACCGGCTGGACCTTCTTCCGCCGTACGACGTGGCTGTGGGTGATCGTGCTCGCCTTCAGCGCCCTCAACGCGCTGTCCAGCGGTGGCTTCCAGACCCTCGGGCCCGCCCACGCGAAGGGCAGTGAGATCGGCGTGCACGGTTGGGCGCTGATCCTCTCCTCCGGAGCCGTCGGCCTGGTCCTCACCTCGATCGTGTTCCTCCGCGTGCCGCTGCGCCGCCCGCTGCTCTGGGGCATGCTCGGCTGCGCCGTCTACGCCGGCCAGATGATCGCGCTCGGCTCCACGACCGAGCTCTGGATCCTCATGACGGCGGCGTTCGTCGCCGGCGCCGGCATCGAGATCTTCGGTCTCGGCTGGGAGCTCGCGATGCAGGAGCACGTACCGGCCGACATGCTGTCGCGGGTCTACTCCTACGACATGCTCGGCTCGTTCGTCGCGATCCCGGTCGGCCAGCTGGCGTTCGGCCCGCTCGGCGCGGCGTTCGGGGTCCAGCAGATGATCCTGGTCGCCGGGCTCGCCTACTGCGCGATCTCGCTGCTCTCGCTCGTGTCCCGCTCGGTGCGGTCGATGACCCGGGCCGAGGCCCCGGTCACCGAGAGCACCACTGACGCGCCAGTGTCGTGACGACGTTGAAGTTGCGGTTGGTCGCCACGACCCCGAGCGACTTCTCGACCTTGCCCGGGTCGACGTTGCCGGCCTGGTAGCCGGGTCCGAGGAGGACGTGCGCTGCCCGGCCGCGGACGACGATCTCCCCGCCCTCGACCGCCCGCGCGGCGAATGCCTCGAGCCGCTCCGGCTCGGGCTCGTCCCGCATCAGGTAGACGTAGTGGCGCTCGAGGTCGGAACGGTTCAGCTCCTCGGCGTCGGCGCCGATCGCAGCCAGCTCGTCGGTCGTGAACACGATCGTCGGCACCTCGAAGCCGGCCCGCTCCAGGTAGGCCGCCTCCAGCGCCGCCCGCACCCGGGTCGCCGAGCGCATCCGGGTCGTGAGCCGCACGTTGCCGGTGTTGATGTAGGTCGCGACGTCCGTGCCCCCGGCCGCCTCGGTGGCGGCGGCGATGTCGGCCTTCGCGAACTTCCGGTTGGCCCCGAGGTTGATCGCGCGCAGGAAGGCGACGTACGTCGGCATGCGGGTCAGTGTGTCAGGGCGTGGCGACAGTCCTCGCAGGGTCACGCGCCGGGTCGGGCCCGGCGCGCCGGGCACGACGGTCGGCCGCCTCCACCGCGGCCCTGCTGGTGCTGACGCCGGCCCACGCCCGGATCCGGGACACGGTCGCGCGCCGGGCGGCGTCCGGCAGGTCCCTGATGTCCGCGAAGTGGTTCCCGCCCGGCACCCACCGCTGGTAGCACTCGCGCGCGGCGCCGCCCGGCCCGCAGGCGAACGGCTCTGCGCTCCAGGGGTCGAGCTCGCCGTACACGAAGAGCATCCGGGACGCCGACGTGCGCACCCACTCGTCGATGTCCGGCATGGCGGCCGGGTCGTGCGCGAGCGGCTCGAGCCCGTCGGGCACGAACGTCGCCGGCACGTCGTGCCCCGGGTAGCGCAGCAGGTCGGCGACCTCGTCCTCCCACGGCGCCGGCGCGCCCAGCTGGGTCGCGGCCTGGAAGTAGTACGGCACGAACGGGCGGATGCCTTCGTCGGTGACGGAGCGCCAGCCGAGCACGTCGTCGACCCAGCTCCACACCCGGCCGCGCCGGGCCGTTGCGGTCGGGACGTCGCTGCATGCCGACGCGGCCGACTGGTACTGCCAGAACGCGTAGTAGGTCTCGATCGCCGCGACCTCGAGAGCGCGGTCGGCCGAACCGACCAGCGTGAGGTGCTGGTCGTGGTGCCGCGCCCACCGGACGAGCCGGCCACGGAACCACTCCCGCTCGGTCAGCAGCCGCCGCTGCAGGGCGACCAGCCGGTTGCGACACCCGGCGAAGGACGGACCGCCCACCGATGCCTGGAAGTCGTCGTAGGCGTCGACGTCGTCGACGACGTCGTTGGGGGCGACGAAGGCGACGGTCCCGGCGACGTCGCCCGGGTACGTCCGCCGGTGATAGGTCATCGTCATCCCACCCTTGGACGCACCGGTCGAGATCCACGGCTTGCCGTAGGTCCGCTGGAGCGCCCGGACGATCCGGTGCTGGTCGGCAGCCGCCTGACCGATCGTGAGCTGGGAGTGCCACCGCGGCTTCCTCGGCCGCGACGGCTTGAAGAAGCGGTGCTCCAGGTCGAGCTGGTTGCCCTTGACGATCCGGGTGACCTCGTAGCGGTAGGCGAGGTTCCAGGTCGAGACGTAGTAGCCGCTGGCCGCCATCACCATCGGCCGGCCGACTCCGCTGTGCAGCAGGGTGCCGCGCAGCGTGAACGTCCGGCCGCCGGGACGGTCGTGGTCCACGGGCAGCCGGAACCGCAGGCGGAAGAAGCGCGCGGGCCCCGGGTGCTTCAGCTCGGTCACGCCTGCCACGATCGGCAGCCGCGCCAGCCGCTCCTTCACGTCGACCCGCTCGGCCGCGGCCGGGGCGACCCCGGTGGCGACGGCGTCCGCCGGCGGCAGCGCCCACGCGCGCACGACGGCGACGAGCGGCGCCACCACCACGAGCGCGACGAGGACGGACCTGGCGCGGGACCCGAGACGACCGATCACGCCGTCAGTCTGCAGCACGCCGCCTCAGGCGCGGGAACGCGCCAGCAGGTAGACGAAGTACGGCGCGCCGATGAGTGCGACGACCAGGCCGGCCGGCACCTGGGCCGGTGCGATCACGGTGCGGCCGACCAGGTCGGCGGCACCGAGCAGGACCGCGCCGATCAGCACCGCCACCGGCAGCGACCGTGAGTGGCGGCCACCGACGAGCGCCCGCGCCATGTGCGGCGCGACCAGCCCGACGAAGCCGACCACGCCGACCGCCGCGACGCTGGTGGCGGCGAGGAGGGCGGCGGCGACCAGCACCAGGAGGCGCACCCGCTCGAGGCCGACGCCGACCAGGCGCGGCGTGTCCTCGTCGAGGGCGAGCAGGTCGAGCTCGCGTCGTACGACCCAGGCCAGGGGGATCGCCAGTGCCAGCACGATCGCCACCGGTTGCACCTGGTCGAAGGTGCGGCCGTAGGTCGTGCCGGACAGCCAGGTGTAGATGCGCGGGGTGTCCCACGGGTTGGAGCGCACCAGGAGGAACGTGGTCAGGGCGGCGGCGCCGTACCAGGTCGCGATGCCGATCAGCAGCAACCGGTCGGCGTCGAGGCCGTGCCGCCAGGCCAGGCCGTAGACCAGCAGGAAGGAGACAAGCGCGCCGATCACCGCTCCGAGGAGCACCGCGTTGTTGGAGGGGGCTGCGGTGACGCTGCCCGTGACGACCACGACCGCGCCGACACCGGCGCCGCCGGTGATGCCGAGGATGCCCGGCTCGGCGAGCGGGTTGCGACAGGTCGACTGCACCAGCGACCCCGACAGAGCGAGTGCGGCGCCACCGAGCACGGCGGCAGCCACGCGCGGAGCGCGCTCATCGAGCGCGAACCGGATGAGCGGGTTGCCCTCGTCGTTCAGCCACAGCCCGATGTCGCCGGTGCGCAGCCAGGTGTCGCCGCCGAGCAGGCCGAGCAGGACCACCCCACCCGCCGCGGCGGTCGCGAGCACCAGCACCAGCACGAACCGCCGTCGGCTGCGCAGGCCGACCCGCGCGGCGGGTGGCTGTTTCGCCGGGCCGGAGTCCCGACCGCGGCGCGCCAGCAGGATCATCACGAGCGCGCCGGCGATCGTCGTCGTGATGCCGGTCGGGATCGATATCGCCTCGTCGGCGCCGAGGAAGGCGCGCAGCAGCGCGTCCGCGAGCACGACGACCAGCGCGCCCATCAGCCCAGCGGCCGGGATCAGGATGACGTGCCGGTGCAGCGCCGGGACCAGGCTGCCGAGCAGCCGCACGATCACGGGAGCGAACAGCCCGACGAACCCGATCGGACCGGCGAGCGTGACGCTCGCCGCCGTGAGCAGCACCGCGAGGATCGTGCCGAGCGCCCGGGTCCGCCGGACCGGCACCCCGAGCACCGCGGCGCTGTCGTCGCCGATCGACAGCAGGTCGAGGCGACGCGCGAGCAGCAGGGCGCCGGCCGTCGCGAGGACGACGACCGGTGCCGCCTGCTGGAACGCGTCCAGGCCGAGCTGGCTCAGCGAGCCGCTCCCCCACGCGAACAGGCTGGTCGTCTCCTCGTCGAAGAGGATGAGGAGCGTGGAGGTCGCCGCTTGGAGCGCGAGCGCGACGGCCGAGCCGGCGAGCACCAGCCGGGTGGTCGACGTACCGGCTCCTCCGGCGAGGCCCAGCACCACCCCCGCGGCGACGATGCCGCCGACGAACGCGGTGAGGCCGGAGGCCCACAGCGGCACCGACAGGCCGAACGCCGCCACGGTGGTGACGGCGAGGTAGGCGCCGCCGGTGACGGCCAGGGTGTCCGGGGAGGCGAGCGCGTTGCGGGCCAGCGACTGGAACAGCGCGCCCGCGACCCCGAGGGCGAACCCGACGGCGATGCCGGCGGCCAGCCGCGGCACCCGCGAGCCGAGCAGGATGTTGCCGGCGTCGGAGGTGCCCTCGCCGACCGCCCAGCGCAGCAGGTCCCCGGCGCCGATGGCCGACGTGCCCTGGGTCAGGTGCCAGCCCGAGACCACGACGAGGGAGGCAGCGAGCAGCAGCAGGGCACCGGTCCCCCCGAGGACGCCGACGCGTCCCAGCCCTTGCTGAGTGGCTTCGGCAGACCCGGGTGTCCGGGTCTCCCGCAGCCGCTGCTCGACCACCATCCCTCGTCGCTGTCGGCTACTGGGTCAGCAGGTCGACGTATGCGTCGATCACCTGCTCGGCCGACCGCGGGCCGCCGAAGGTCCAGATGCCGCTCGGGAAGGCGTACGCCCGGCCCTCGGCGACGGCCGGGATCTCGTTCCAGACCCTGTTCTTCGCCAGCTCGGCGTTGACGTCGCCGGCGGGGTCGGTGGTGCCGGTGTAGAAGAAGGTGGCGTCGCCGACCTCGCTCATGCCCTCGATGTCGGTCTGGCCCAGGCCGTACGCCGGGTCGACCTCGCCCTCCCAGGCGTTGGTGAGGCCGAGCTCCTCGCCGAGCTCACCCATCAGCGAGCCCTGGCCGAAGGGGCGGATCGCGACGTTGCCACCCTGGATCCAGCCGTCGAAGTAGACGAAGGAGTCGGTGGCGATGTCGGCGTCCTCGATGGCCTGCTTGGCCTCGGCCAGCGAGGTCTCGAACTGCTCGGTGACCAGCTCGGCGCGCTCCTGGCGGCCGGTCGCCTCGGCGATCAGGTCGAAGGTGTCGAGCATGTTCTGAACCGGGTCGGCCGCGTCGGCGCCCTTGGTCGCGAGCACGGGGACGTCGTACTCCTCGAGCTGCTTGATGATCTCGTCCTCGGCCGTGTAGGCCTCGACGATGACGAGGTCGGGGTTGGTGCCGAACAGGGTCTCCAGGTTCGGCTCGCCGCGCGTGCCCACGTCGGTCACGTCCTCCGGGAGCTCCTCGGCGGTGTCCCAGGTCGCGAAGCCCTCGGCGTCGGCGACCGCGACCGGGGTGAGGCAGAGCGTCAGCAGGTCCTCGGTCTGCTGCCACTCCAGCACCGCGACCCGCTCGGCGGGCTGGTCGAGCTCGACCGTGCGGCCGTAGGAGTCGGTGAGGCTCACCGGACCCTCGGCGGTGGCGGTCGTGTCGTCCGCGCAGTCGGCCGAGTCGTTGGCCTTCGGCGCCTCGTCGTCCCCCGAGTCCGTGTCCGAGGTGCCGCAGGCGACCAGGAGCAGCGCCAACGGCGCCGTCAGGGCAGCCGCGATCGATCGTGTCTTCATCGGTTCCTCACTGTTGGGTGCGGGCGCTCGGTCAGCGGTTCCGCTGGTGGTGTCTGCCTTGGGCCTCGACCCGCACGGCGCCCGTCTCCGGGTCGACCAGGCAGCGGATCGGGAGTCCGTAGACCTCCGAGAGGTGCTCGTCGGTCAGCACGTCGACCGGCGTGCCGACGGCGTGCACCCGGCCCTGGTGCAGCAGCACGACCCGGTCCGCGACCGTGGCGGCGTGGTTGAGGTCGTGCAGGACGACCCCGAGCGCCGTCCCGTGGTGGTCCGCGAGGTCGCGGACCAGATCGAGGGTCTCGACCTGGTAGCGCAGGTCGAGGTGGTTGGTGGGCTCGTCGAGCAGCAGCACGCCGGTCTCCTGCGCCAGGCAGGTCGCGAGCCAGACGCGCTGCAGCTCACCGCCGGAGAGCTGGTCGACGGAGCGGTCGGCCATCGCCGTCACGCCGGTGACCGTGAGGGCGTGCTCGATCGCCGTCCGGTCCGCGTCGCACATCGCTGCGAACCGGCCGCGGTGCGGGTGTCGGCCGAACGCCACGACCTCCCGGACCGAGAGTCCCGACGGGTGCGGCCGCGACTGCGAGAGCAGCGTGACCAGCCGTGCGAACTCCTTCGCGTTCAGCGGCGACGCGTCCGCCTCGCCCACCGTCACCCTGCCCGAAGCGACCGGGTGCAGCCGGGCCAGGGACCGGAGCACGGTCGACTTGCCGCTGCCGTTGGGGCCGATCAGGGCCGTGACGACGCCGGCCTCGAGGCGCACCGAGACGCCGTGCACGACCGTGGCGCGCTGGTAGCCCAGCACCAGGTCGTGCCCCGTCAGGGCGCCCGCTTCCACGTCGGTTGTCCGCACAGCGGGTCAGCCTAACCTAACTAAGGCAAGCCTTCCCTGTGGGGTGAGTCACGAAGTGCGACGCATCGCCCACTCGCGGATCCGATCGATCCGCGCGCGCAGCTGCTCGGCGTTCGCGATCGCGGCCGCCGGGCCGCCGCACTCCTTGCGCAGCGCGGCGTGGGTGATCGCGTGCGGCTGGCCGGTGCGGTGGTTCCAGGCCGAGACCAGGCCGTTGAGCTCGCGTCGCAGGACGGCGAGCTGCTCGTGCGTGGTGACCTGCTCCACGGTGTCCGGCTCCGGGGCCCGGGGCTTGCGCGCCCTGCCACGCGAGGCCTGGCGCTGCTGGAGCAGCTCCTTCATCTGGGCCGGCTCGAGCAGGCCCGGGATCCCGAGGAAGTCCATCTCCTCCTCCGAGCCGACATGGACCTCGCCCTCGTGCCCGAACGCCGCGCCGTCGTACAACGCGTGGTCGAACCGCGCCTGCGACCCGAGCGCCTCGAACGGCACCGCCTGCTCCTCGGCCGACGCGGACTCTCCCGCCTGCGCGCGGGCGAGCAGGTCGTCCTCGGCAGCGAAGATGTCGTCGTCGCTGCTCACCTTGCGACCGAGCACGTGGTCGCGCTCGACCTCGAGCTCGGAGGCGAAGCCGAGCAGCCGCGGCACCGACGGCAGGAACACCGAGGCGATCTCGCCGCGGCTGCGGGCCCGCACGAACCGGCCGACGGCCTGGGCGAAGAACAGCGGCGTGGAGGTGGTGGTGGCGTAGACGCCGACCGCCAGCCGCGGCACGTCGACCCCCTCCGACACCATGCGTACGGCGACCAGCCAGCGCTTGTCGTCCGCGCTGAACTCCGCGATCCGCTTGGACGCGGCCTTCTCGTCGGAGAGCACGATCGTCGCGCTCTCCCCGCTGATCGACTTCAGCAGCTTGGCGTAGGCGCGGGCGGAGTCCTGGTCGGTCGCGATCACCAGGCCCCCAGCATCGGGCACGTGGCGTCGTACCTCGGAAAGCCGCTTGTCCGCCGCCTGCAGCACGGCCGGCATCCACGACCCCTGCGGGTCGAGCGCGGTCCGCAGCGCCTGCGCGGTGAGGTCCTTGGTCAGCGGCTCCCCCAGGCTGGCGGCGACCTCGTCGCCCGCGCGGGTGCGCCACTGCATCTCCCCGGAGTAGGCGAGGAAGAGCACCGGCCGCACCACGTGGTCGGCCAGCGCCTGCGCGTAGCCGTAGGTGTAGTCGGCGACCGACCGGGGGACGCCGTCGGGCCCGGGCGCGTAGGTGACGAACGGGATCGGGTTGACGTCGGAGCGGAACGGCGTGCCGGTCAGCGCCAGCCGTCGGGTGGCCGGCTCGAACGCCTCGCGGACGCCCTCGCCCCAGCTCAGCGCGTCGCCCGCGTGGTGGATCTCGTCGAGGATGACGAGCGTCCTGAACCGCTCGGTGCGGATGCGCAGCGCGAGCGGGTTCACCCCGACGCCGGCGTAGGTCACGGCCACCCCGACGTAGTCGCTGCTGATCTTGCCCTTGCCGGCGGAGTACGTCGGGTCGATCGGCAGCCCGGCCTTGGCCGCCGCCTCGGCCCACTGCATCTTCAGGTGCTCGGTCGGGGCGACGATGATCAGCCGGTCGACCAACCGCCGGCCGAGGAGCTCGGCCGCCACCGACAGCGCGAACGTCGTCTTGCCGGCGCCCGGCGTCGCGACGGCGAGGAAGTCGCGCGGCGAGCGGTCGAGGTAGTCGCGCAGCGCGGCCGCCTGCCACGCCCGGAGCGAGGTCGCCGTGCCCCAGGCCGCACGTTCCGGCCAGGCCGGACCGAGGGAGGTGAGAGGGGCGGCGTCGTCGGGGCCCGTCACTCCCCGGAGCCCGGGTCGGACGGACCGTCGTTCAGGCTCTCCCAGATCTCCTTGCAGTCCGGGCAGACGGGGAACTTCTCGGGGGCGCGGCTCGGCACCCACACCTTCCCGCAGAGGGCCACCACCGGGGTGCCCATCACCATCGCCTCGGTGAGCTTCTCCTTCTGCACGTAGTGCGAGAAGCGCTCGTGGTCACCCTCGTCGGTCGGGACGGTACGGCGGTCCTCGCGGACGTCCGTTTCTGTCGAGAATCCGATGGTGGTCACGTCGGCCACTCTAGTTCAGCTCGGGATCCGCCGGGCGTGTGGCATGCAGGGCCAGGTCGCCCGGTTGACGGCGCATCACCTCGCGCCAGAGCTCGCGGGTGTCGAGCCGGAAGACGTCGTCCGGGCGCCCCGGCACGACGTACCAGCTGCCCTCGTCGATCTCGCCCTCCAGCTGTCCCGCGCCCCACCCGGCGTACCCGGCGAAGATCCGCAGCCGCTCGACGGTGCCGGCCACCAGCTCCGCGGGGGTGTCGAGGTCGAGCAGGCCGAGCCGGTCGGCGACCGCGCGGAAGCCCAGCGCGTCCTCACCGCCCGGGCTGGCGAGCGCGACGGCGAGTGCGCCGTCGGTCGAGACCGGACCGCCCTGGAAGAGCACCTCGGGCTCCTCGACGACGTCGCCCCACGCCCCCAGCACCTCGGAGACGGGCAGCGCGCTCGGCCGGTTGAGCACGACGCCCAGCGCACCCTCGTCGTTGACGTCGAGCAGCAGCACGACGGTGTCGACGAAGTTCGGGTCCAGCAGGTCCGGGCTCGCGAGCAGCAGCATCCCGGCGGTGAGGTCTCGGAACGAGTCGTTCACGGCTCCATCTTCCCCGATGGGCGGACACGCAACAGCCCCGGGACGACACGGAGGGAGGGAGGCGTCGAGCCCGGGGCTGTTGTCTGGGGAGAGCCCGGCCGGGTTGGGAGGGTGGCCGGGTCGCCGTCAGGCGGCGACGACTGCGCGCAGCCGCTCGAGGAGGGGGCGCCGGGGCGCCTCCTCGACGACCTCGATGGCAGGAGTGCCGGGGCGGGTGGTGCGGGCGCGCTCCTCGATGGCAGCGCCGATCCGCTGGCCCTCCTCGCGACCGATGCCGGCCCGGCCGGCCATCGCTGCGAGGTAGTGGTGCTCCTTAGAGGTGAACCGCGCGACGGCCTGCGCCATCGCGTCGTCCACCGGGTGGTCGCGGTAGTGGTCGATGATCTTCCGGATCCCGGGCAGCTCGTGGTCGGCGCGGGCCCAGGCGGTGGCGACGGCGGACTCGAGGTCCATCGGCTGCACGGAGAGCTCGCCCTCGATGTAGCCGGCCAGCCGGGTGTGCCACTTCAGCTGCAGCGCGCCGAGGAGGTCCAGCTCGTCCTGGAACCGCTCGGAGACGCCGGGGACGTCCATCGGGAGAAGGCCGTCGCGGCGGTCTGCCGCGGCGGCGATGACGGAGCGAAGGGTCTCGCCCCGGTTGTGAAAGGCCTTCCAGGTCATGGTCAGCTCCTTGCTGGTGTGAACGGCACCTGGTCCTCCCGAACGGACGCAGGCACGTGCCGGTGACATGGGGTGTCCCAGGGGAGCTCCGGGGACCACCGACATACCGTTGGTACGTACTCAGAGTATGGACCCGGATCCGGTCATGCCAAACAGGTTCGGGCGTGATCCCAGACACCCGGTTGAACGGAGAATTCCGCGTATCTACGGGGTTTCCGCGTAGGGCGTGGCGCCCGCCACAGACGATCGTCACAACGGCCGGCCGCCGACGTGACGCACGACATATGCTGACGAGGTGGCCAAGGCTTCAGTGTCGAAACTGGTCCCCAAGGTGCCGAAGGTCCCGAAGGTGCCGAGCGTCCCGGGGGCGACGCGCAGGGCGGCGTACTCCGCCTCCACCAAGCGCGCACTGATCGACGTCGCCGAGGAGCGTTTCACCGAGTCCGGCTACGCCGCGGCGTCGCTCGACGCCATCGTCGCCGGCGCCCGCGTGACCAAGGGCGCGCTCTACCACCACTTCTCCGGCAAGCAGGCGCTGTTCGAGGCGGTCTTCGAGCGGGTCGAGAACGACGCGGCGAGGCGGATCCAGCAGGCGCTCAAGGGCCAGAAGGACCCGTGGAACAAGGCGCTGGCCGGGCTGCGCGCGTTCCTCGCGGTCGTCCAGGAGCCGCGCTACCGCCGGATCGTGATCCAGGAGGGCCCGGCGGTGCTGGGCTACGAGCGGTTCCGCGAGCAGGAGGAGCGCTCGACGTTCGCCAACGTCCTCGACATCGTGCGGTCGGTCCTCCAGGCAGGCGACTGGGAGCTCGACGAGCCGATGATGCAGACCTACGCCCGGATCTTCTTCGGCGCGATGTCGTCGGCCGGCGAGTCGGTCGCGACCGCGAGCGACCCGGAGGAGGCGGCCGACCGCGTCGAGGCCGCGATCGCCTTCCTCCTCCAGGGCGTGCAGCTCATGGTCGAGACCGGTGTCGAGCTGCCGACCGCCCTACTTCCCGTACGTGACTGAGCCGTTCTTGGCGTCGATCGGCACCAGCTCGATCCACACCCGGCCGGCGGGCACCTTCAGCTTGCCGCCCTTGGTCTCGAGCTGGACGGCCGAGTCGAGGGCGTCCTTGCTCCACGTGCCCTCGACCACCGAGCCGCCGTGGAACAGGAGCGCCTTGCCGGTGCCCTCGAAGATCGTCTCCGGCACCGGGTTGCCCGCCGGGTCGGTGTAGCCGGCGTCGCCGACGTCGACCCGCAGCACCAGCACGCTGTCGGCCGGGAACTCGTCACCGTCGGCGGCGTAGGTGTTCTGGTTGACGTAGGTGCCGTTCTGGAAGACCCAGTTGGTGGAGTGGGAGCCGAAGTCCGCGGTGATCGTGCCGGCCGGCTTGCCGGCGGGCAGGTCGCCCTCCTTGCCCCACGGCAGGTAGTCGTCGGGACGCGCCTCCTTGCCGTCCTCCGACGCCTTGGCGACCTTGCCCATGTCCGTGAACAGGTTGTACGGCGCGCTCCGGCTGCTCTCGCGGAAGAAGCCGGGGCTGCCCTCGTTGAAGATCTCGATGCCGGCGTCGTTGATGCGCTGCACCGTCTGCGCGGCGCCACCGCTGGTGACCAGGGCCGCGTCGGCCGGCGCCACGATGCCGATGTCGCTGGCGCGCATCGACCGCACCGGGCCGACCTCGCCCGGGATCTGCGAGTAGTAGAACGCCGCGAGCCGGGTGATCCCGCCCTCGACCAGCTCCTCGACGACGAGGTCGGCCTGCGAGAGCCCCTGCTGCGGAGCCGAGGACGCGGTGTTGTCGAGCTTGAGGACGAGCACCGGGTGGTCCGCGTCGGCGGAGCCCTTGCCGTCGACCGGGAGGCCGGTCAGCGGCCAGGTCTGGGGCTCCTCCTTCTTCTCGGCGACGGTCCCCGGGGCATCGCTGTCCCCGTCACCGCCGCTGTCGTCGCCTCCGCAGGCGGCGAGGCCGAGGCTGAGGGCGGTCAGGGTGGCGGTGATGCCGATGAGCTGGCGCGCAGGACGCACGACGGACTCCGATCGTCGATGGGTGCTGGAGCTGGTGTGGCTGGTGACTATTGGATCAGGTGCCGAGGCTGATTCCGCCGTCGACATACAGCGTCTGGCCGGTGATATATGACGCCTCGTCACTTGCAAGGAAACACACAGCAGCCGCGATGTCCTCGGGGAAGCCCACCCGGCGGACCGGGTTGGCCTCCGCGTTGAGCCGCCGGAACTCGTCGACGTCGAGCTTGAGCCGGGCTGCGGTGGCGTCGGTCATCTCGGTGGCGATGAAGCCGGGCGCGACGGCGTTGGTGTTGATGCCGAAGGGGCCGAGCTCGATGCCGAGGGTCCGGGTGAAGCCCTGGACGCCCATCTTCGCGGCGGAGTAGTTCGCCTGGCCGCGGTTGCCGAGCGCGGAGATGCTCGAGATGTTCACGATCTTGCCGTACTTCTGCTCCACGAAGTGCTTCTGGGCGGCCTTCGCCATCAGGAACGCGCCCTTGAGGTGCACGCCCATCACCAGGTCCCAGTCCTCCTCGGTCATCTTGAAGAGCAGGTTGTCGCGGGTGATGCCCGCGTTGTTCACGAGGATGTGGATCCCGCCGAGCTCGGAGACGACGCGCTCGATGGCGGCGTCGACCGAGGCGGACTCGGCGACGTTCGCGCCGACGCCGATCGCCTTCGCGCCGTCGGTCACCGGCAGCCTGCTGGCGGCCTCGCTCGCAGCGGACTCGTCGAGGTCGACGATCGCGACCGACGCGCCCTCCTCGGCGAAACGGGTGGCGGTGCCGAAACCGATCCCGCGCGCTGCTCCGGTGATGACGGCGACCCGCCCGTCGAAACGACCCATTGCTGACTCCTGCATCCGTTCGTCGAGTAGCGACTGCACGCACCCGGTCGTCGAGTAGCGAGCGCTAGCGAGCGTATCGAGACGCCGCAACGCCTCCTACAGCCGGTCTCCGCCCAGGGCCCGCCGGAGCCGGCCGGCGTACTCGACGGCCTCGCCGTCGTCGTACTTCGTGCGCGGCCAGAAGAACCCGCGCAGGCCGTCGCCCTTGGTGCGCGGGACGACGTGGCAGTGCAGGTGGGGCACCGACTGGCTGACGACGTTGTTCATCGCCACGAAGCTTCCCTGGGCGCCGAGTCCCTCGACGACCGCGGTCGCGAGCCGCTGCGTGGCCTCGAAGAACCCGTCGCGGAGGTCTGCCGGCAGGTCCGGCAGCGTGACGACGTGCGTCCGCGGCACGAGCAGGACGTGGCCCTTGAAGACCGGACGACGGTCGAGGAACGCCAGGTGGTCGGGCTCGTCGAGGACGACGTCGGCCGGGCTGTCGCCCGCGATGATCGCGCAGAAGACACAGTCGGCCACGGCCCGACCCTAGAGGGGCCGGGTCACGTCGGGCGTAGGTTGGGCCCATGCGCGTCGCGATCGTCGGAGGTCATGGCCAGATTGCCCGCCTGCTGCACCCGCTGCTCGCGGGCGCGGGGCACCAGCCGGTGGCCCTCGTGCGCAAGGAGGAGCAGCGCGGCCACCTCGAGTCGTTGGGCGCCGAGGTCCGGCTGCTCGACATCGAGCGCGAGGACGCCGCCGCGTTCGCGCGCTCGTTCGAGGACTGCCACGCGGTGGTCTTCGCGGCGGGCGGTGGGCCCGACGGCAACGTCGAGCGCAAGCGCACCGTCGACCTCGAGGGGTCTCTGAAGTCCATCGACGGCGCCCGCAGCGCGGGCATCCAGCGGTTCGTGCAGGTCTCCGCGATCGACGTCGACAACCCGGTCGGCGACGACGTCGGTGAGGTCTGGAAGGCGTACGTCGAGGCCAAGCGCGACGCCGATGCCGCTCTGCGCGCCACCGACCTCGACTGGACGATCATCCGCCCGGGCCGGCTGACCGACGACGAGCCGTCGGGACTGGTGACGATCGGCGAGGACGTGCCACGGGCCCCGGTGCCGCGCGCCGACGTCGCCGCGGTCCTGGCCGCGGTGCTCGAGCGCCCGCAGACGACCGGTCGTCAGTGGAACCTGGTCGGCGGCGAGGACACGATCGCGCACGCGATCGACCGCGCGCTCACGGGCCCCTGAGCAGCTCCGCGGCGGCCAGCCCGATCCCGGCGACGGTCTCGACCAACGTCTGCTCGTCGAGGTCGAGGTCGCCGGAGAGCCAACGCGCCATCACCTCGGTCGTGCCGGAGACGAGCAGCAGCGCGACCAGCCGCGAGCGTGGGTCCGCCGGCTCGGTGTCGACCTCGAGCCCGTAGCGGAGGATCAGCAGCGCGAACTCGTCGTACGCCGCGATCCGGCGCAGCTCCAGGGCGGGGTGCCGCGACGACTCGACGTAGAGGCGCGCGGTGCGGGCATCGGACGACAGCGCGCCGACGAGAGCGGCGACGGTGCGGGTCAGCCGCTCCCCGGTCGAGGTGGCGGGCTCGGCGAGCGCCGGTGTGATCGCCTCCCGAGCGGCTTCGAAGAAGGCGTCGAGCGCGGCGACCAGCACCGCCTCGCGGTCGGCGAAGCTCTCGTAGAAGTAGCGTTTCGACAGTCCGGCCCGCGCACAGACCGCCTCGGCCGTCGTACCCGCGACGCCCTCGGCACCCACCACGTCGAGGCAGGCCTCCAGCAGCTGCGAGCGACGTTGCGCGCGCCGGTCGTCGGCGCTGACGCCGCGGTAGGGGCGGACCGCTTCGGGCACGCAGAACATCTTGACACGTCGCCGTTCCTGCTTCATCGTCAAAGTAGGAACGCTGCCGTTCTCACTTAGCGGGAGGTCCGCATGGGCTGCTGTGTCGCACTCGCCTACCTGGTCGCAGTGGTGCGCCGGGGCTGGTTCGCCGTGGTGCCCGGCGCCCGCGCCGCGCAGGCCGCCGCGGCGTTCGCGCCGCCCGCTCGCCGGCCGGCACCCGGAGGCGTGGCCGTGGCCGCCGGCCCGCCCGTCGTGGCGGCCAGGACCGCTCCCGCGCGGCGGCCGGCCGCGCGGGCACTGGTGGTGGTCGGTCTCGCCTGGTTCGGCCTCGGCCTGGTCGGCATGCACGCCTTCGGCTGGTTCGGATGGGCCGAGGCCTCGCTGCTGAGCGACACCGCGTTCCACTCCTCCGGGCTGTGGTTGGCCGCCGCCGGGGGCACGATGCTGGCGGTGCGCGCATGACGACGACGGTCGCCGACGAGCGGGTCCGACTGCTGCTCCCGGTCCCCCCGCGCGCCGTACCTCCGACCACCGCCCGCCGCCAGCGCCGCGCCATCGCGGCGTATGCCGTGCTCTGGCTGGTCAGTGCTCTTCCAGGTCTGCTCGGGCTCGGCTCGGGGTGGACGGCGGCCGGCCTCGGGCTGGCGCTGCCCGGCGGCGGCCTCGCGTACGGCGGGAGCCCCCTGCTCGCCGTCGCTGCCGCGCTGGCCGTCGTCCTCTCCGTGTTCGTCTGGTGGGCTGCCGGGCCGACGGTCCTGCCGCCGCTGGTGTGGGTCGGCTCCGCCGCGCTGGGCGGCGTGCTGAGCGGCGGCGAGGACGACCTCCGGGTCTTGCCGTGGGTGGTCGTGCTGGCCGTCGGCCCGGCGCTGGTCCTGGCGGCGGTGCTCGCGCACCGGGTGCGCCACGCGCGGCAGGTGCGCGCCAGCGAGCGCATCAACGAGCGACTGGGCCAGGTCGAGTTCGTCATCACCGGGCCGCCGGGGCTCGACGTGCGGGTGCCGGTCGCCGAGCACACCGAGGCCGACCTCGCCCACCTGCGCTACGCGCTCGACCTCGCGCTGCAGCCCGTCGACTCGTTCGAGGGCTTCACCAAGATCGACCAGTTCCGCGAGGCCGCGACCCGCTACCAGTGCAACGCGCTCGGCTACTCCCTGGCGATGTCGCAGTTCACCCGCACGCCCGCTTTCACGGGCTACCTCGCCGAGGCGCAGCGCAACGCGATCGTGAAGCTGCTCGACCGGAGGATCTGGGGCTACTGGGCGCTCGAGAACGCCTGGGGCAACCTCGACCTCGACCGCGACCCGGTGGACAACCGCGAGAACATCATGCTGACCGGCTTCCACGGGCTGATGGTCGGCATGTACGAGTCGCTCAACGACGACCGGTTCTCCCGCCCCGGCGCACTCACCTACCGCTGGAGCGACGACGTCGGCTACTCCAACGACTACGGCACGCTCGCGGCGTCGATCCACCGCAACGTGCAGCGTTCGCCGTACGCGCTCTTCCCGTGCGAGCCGAACTGGATCTACACGGTCTGCAACACGTTCGGCATGAACACCATGCTCAGCCACGACCGCCTGCACGGCACCGGCTACTTCGCCGAGGTCGAGGACCGGCTGCGCACGTCGTACGAGACGGAGTTCCTGCGCCCGGACGGCCGGATCATCGGCGTCCGCAGCAGCCATCTCGGGCTGTCGTGGAACCTCTGGTCGGGGCCCGCGATCCAGACCACGACGTCGTTCTGGATGCACGCCGCGCTGCCCGACATCGCCCAGCGGACCTGGTGGCTGCTGCGCGAGCAGCTCCGTGAGCAGGACGGCACGGTGACCACCCGCCCCGGCGTCGCCAACCGGCTCGACCCCGGCAACTACCAGCTCGGCAAGGACATCTACAGCCGGGTCGTGCTGATGATGGCCGCCCGCGAGCTCGGCGACGAGGAGCTCGCCGCCCGCGTGCAGCGCTCCCTCGACGAGGGCGAGGAGATCGCCGAGGCGGCGGGCGCCCGCCGCTACGCCGGCGCCTCCGGGATGACGAACCTCTACGCCAACCTCGGCCGCTTCGGCCGCCATAGCGCCCTGCGCGACCTGGTGCGGTACGGCGCCCCCGACGCCTGGCGCCAGGGTCCGGTGCTCGCCGAGGCCGCCTACCCCGACGTCCTCGTCGCCCGCGCCGTCACCGACGGCCACGCCCTCGACCTCGTCCTCCGCCCCGGTGCCGGCCCGGTCCGCACCGTCCTGCTGCTCGACCGGCTCGTCCCGGGACGGGAGTACGACGTGCTCGGGGCTGCAGAAGATCTGGTGGTCGCCGCCCCCGACGGCACCGCCGTGCTCGAGGTCGACCTCTCCGGTCGACACGAGGTGCGCGCCTCCCCCCGCTGATCCAGCGCCCGTCGCGGTTCGTCGAGTCGGCCGCCATCGGTCGTCGAGGAGGAGCCGAGCGCTCTGGCGCGAGGCCGTATCGAGACGCGGTGCGATCACTGCGGCCTCGCGGCTGTGGGTAGTTGCGACCGCCGCCATCGGTCGTCGAGGAGGAGCCGAGCGCCGTCCGGTCGTCGAGTAGACCGAGCGCTCTGCGCGAGGTCGTATCGAGACGCGGTGCCTTTGCCTGCGGCCTTGCGGCTGTGGGTGGTGGCGACCGAAAGGGGCTTTGGACGGGAGCGAGGAGGGCGCGGGTTACGCGCCGCTGCCGACCGGCGGCCGCGCCCCTCGGTCGCGCGAGCCGGCCGCCATCGGTCGTCGAGGAGGAACCGAAGCCGATATCGGTCGTCGAGTAGGCCGAGCGCCCTGGCGCGAGGCCGTATCGAGACGCCTTCGGTCGTCGAGTAGGCCGAGCGCTCTGGCGCGAGGCCGTATCGAGACGCCTTCCGGTCGTCGAGTAGGCCGAGCGCTCTGGCGCGAGGCCGTATCGAGACGCCTTCCGGTCGTCGAGTAGGCCGAGCGCTCTGGCGCGAGGTCGATCGGACGCCGCACTTCTGCCCGCGACCTCCGGGCTGTGGGTGGTTGCGACCGAAAGGGCTTTGGACGGGAGCAAGGAGTGCGCGGGTTGCGCGCCGCCGCCGACTGACGGGCCGCGCCCCTCGGTCGTCGAGAGAATCCGAGCCGCCGTCGGTCGTCGAGTAGGCCGAGCGCTCTGGCGCGAGGTCGTATCGAGACGCCGTGCCTCTGCCCGCGACCTTGCGGGCTGTGGGTGGTGGCGATCGATAGGGCTTTGGACGGAGCGAGGAGGGCGGGTGGGCGCCCTTGTTTCCCGGCCGGCGGGCCCCAGATTCCCTCGGATAGATCGCGTACAACCCTTGCTGTTCGAACACTTGTTCGATAGACTGAGCGCATGACTTTTCCCGGAGCGCTCGAGACGGCGACCGCCGTCCTCGACCACGCCCGGGAACTTGCCGAGGTCCCATGGGACCAGCTCACCGGCTCCGAGGCGGTACAGGCCGCCGCTGCCCTCGCCCAGGTCAAGGCG
>NZ_QGDD01000008.1 GCF_003160695.1 Nocardioides silvaticus | reverse complement strand
CTACGACGCCACCGACCTCGACCACGCCTTCCCCACCGTGGTCCGCGAGCTCGACCCCGACGGCACCCTGCTGGCAGCCGACCTGGACAAGGACCGTGCCGAACGCGGCGCCCACCACGCCCGGTTCTTGTCCTTCACCCCCGACACCCTCGGTGGGGTCCGGGTCAAGGGCTACTCCACCATCGAGGAAGCCGAGCTCGTGAAGTCAGTGCTCATGCCGCTCTCAGCACCCGTGGTCACCGAACCCGGTGCCTGCGGCGGGGAACCCCGCCGCCCCGGGCAGGGCTTCGAGCTCGACGACAACGGTCACCTGGTCGGGAAACGCTGCCCCGACCCCGAATGCGCGCACACCGGTGCCGACCCCAGGGAGCACGGCACCCGGATGTGGGACGCCCTCATCGAGGCCTGCCGCCGCCTCCAGACCACCGATGTCCTCCCGCATGCGCACGGCACCACCGCCCGGATCACCATCACCATCCCCCTCGCCAACCTGCTCGAGCAGACCGACGGGCACCTGGCCGACGGCGGTCTCCTCCCCACCGGCGATCGCTTGTCGGCCGCTGCCGTGCGCCGGCTGGCGTGTGATGCCGAGATCATCCCCGCGGTCCTCGGTAGTCAGGGTCAGGTCCTCGACGTGGGCCGCACCCAACGCCTGGTCACCACCGGCATCTGGAACGCCCTGGTCCTGCGCGACCACCACTGCGCCTTCCCCGGCTGCACCCGCCTCCCCCTCGCCTGCGACGCCCACCACATCACCCACTGGGCCGACGGCGGCACCACCTCCCTGGACAACCTCATCCTGCTCTGCCGCAAGCACCACACCCTCACCCACGGAACACCCTGGCAAGTGCGGATCAACCCCCACACCCGCCGACCCGAATGGACCCCACCCCCACCCGTCGACGTGCGCGACCGCATCAGCTACTACATCCCCCCACGACCACGACCACCCCTCGTGGCGTAGGCCCTACGCCACGGGCACCTTCGACGTGCGGAACTCGTAGTCGTCGATCGGGAAGCGCACCGCCTCGCGGTGGGCGCTGATCGTCGAGGTCGGGCGCAGCAGCACGGCCTCGCCGTGCTGGTTGAAGTAGTAGCTCCGGGCGGTCGCGCAGCTGCCGGCGTTGAAGACGGAGTTGCCGAGCAGGTCGGTCATCCGGTCGAGGAAGGCGTCGTTGGCCTCCTCCCGCACCTCGAACACGTCCGCGTCCCGGTCCCGCATCGCGCCGAGCAGGCGCTCCATGTGGGCCATCTGGGTCTCGATCGTCGTGAAGTAGGAGAGGCCGGAGTACGAGTAGGGGCTGTTGAGCGAGAGGAAGTTCGGGAGCTTCGGCACCGTGATGCCCTCGTAGGCGCAGAACCGGTTGTCGCGCCACCAACGGCCGAGGTCGCGTCCGTCGCGGCCGACGATGCGGAACGCCGGGAAGTTCTCGTCCCACAGGTTGAAGCCGGTCGCCAGCACGAGCACGTCGAGGTCGGCGCGGCGACCGTCGGTGGTGACGATGCCGGCCTCGTCGACGTGGTCGATCGTGGTCGTCTCGAGGTCGACGTGCGGCCGGGTGAGGGTGGGGTAGTAGGTGTTGGAGAAGGTGGGGCGCTTGCAGCCGAAGTCGTAGTCGGGCGTCAGCTTCGCCCGCAGCTCGGGGTCCTTGACCTGGCGCTTGAGGTGGCGCTCGCACGCGGCCTTTCCGATCGCGTTGGCCCACGGCAGGTTCCGGAAGTGCAGCACCCCGGCGACCATCATCACCTCGAGGATCGCCGTGCCGGTCAGGCGGGCGGCCCGCTGCGTCAGCGGGACCTTCGCGAAGGCGCCGCGCACCGCGCCCGGGACCTTCCCGTCGATCTTCGGGGAGACGTAGATCGGCGTGCGCTGGTAGACGGTCAGGTGGCGCGCCACCCGGCCCAGCTCGGGGATCAGCTGGACGGCCGTCGCGCCGGTGCCGATGATGCCGATCCGCCGTCCCTCGAGCTCGACGTCGTCGTCCCACCGGGTGGTGTGCACGACGTCGCCGGCGAAGTCCTCGATGCCGGGGATGTCGGGCATCCGCGGCTGTGACAGGAACCCGGTCGCGGTCACCAGGAACCGACCGCGCTCGACCGAGCCGTCGGCGAGGCGGACCTCCCAGCAGGAGCGCGCCTCGTCCCACTCCGCGCCCTCGACCACGGCGCCGAACCGCATGTGGTGGCGCAGGTCGTACTTCTCCGCGACGTGGGTGGCATAGGCCTTCAGCTCCGCGCCCGGTGCGAACAGCCGCGACCAGTGGGGGTTGGGCTCGAAGGAGTAGGAGTACGTCGCCGAAGGGATGTCGACGGCGAGGCCGGGGTAGCGGTTGACGTGCCAGGTGCCGCCGAGGTCGTCCTCGCGCTCGAGGACCAGCAGGTCGTCGTACCCCATCCGGCGCAGCTGGATCGCCGCCCCCATCCCGCCGAAGCCGGCGCCGACGATCACCGCGTCGTGGATCTGGCTCATGGGGTGACTCTAGAGCGGGCGGACCGATGGCGTGATCGGCCGAACCTTTCGCGGATGTGACGTGTAGCTCTGGCTTCGGTGGTCAAAGTCTATAAAGTCAGTCGAGTTAAGCGACCAGGCTTGCCTGGCTGACCCGAGGACACACCTGCATGATCGAGATCTCCGGCCTTACCAAGACCTACGGCCCCACGCCGGTCCTGGACGGCATCGACCTCACGGTGGGCGACGCGCAGATCGCCGCCGTCGTCGGCCCCAGCGGCGCCGGCAAGAGCACGCTGGCCCGCTGCATCAACCTGCTCGAGCGGCCGACCAGCGGCAGCATCACGGTGGCCGGGCAGGACCTCGCCGGGCTGTCCGGCGGCTCGCTGCGCCGGGCGCGCCGCCAGATCGGCACCGTCTTCCAGTCCGCCAACCTGCTGCGCCGGCTGACGGCCGCGCAGAACATCGCGTTGCCGATGCGTCACCAGGGCCTCCGCGACGCCGAGGTGAGGAGTCGGGTGGCCGACCTGCTGGAGCGGGTGGGGATGCTCCATCGGGCCAACCACTACCCCTCCCAGCTCTCGGGCGGGCAGCGGCAGCGGATCGGGATCGCCCGGAGCCTGGCGTTGCAGCCGTCGGTGCTGCTCTCGGACGAGGCCACCTCCGGCCTCGACCCCGACGCCACCCGGGCGATCCTCGACCTGCTGACCGGCCTCCGCGACGATCTCGGAGTCACGATCCTGGTCATCACGCACGAGATGGACGTCGTCCGCGGGATCGCCGACGTCGTCGCCCAGCTCGACCACGGCCGCATCGTCGAGCAGGGCTCCGTCGCCGACGTCGTACGACGCTCCGACTCCCCGCTCTCGCGGGCGCTGCTGCCCATGCCGGCCGCACCCGTGGCCGGCGACCTGCGGACCTGGGAGCTGCGCTACACCGAGGACGAGGTCTCCCCGGCCTGGCTGAGCCGGGTGAGCCGGGAGCTCGGTGACGTGGCCGTCCTCGCTGCGCTGGTGGAGGAGTCGGGAGGAGTGCCCGTCGGTCGGCTCACCGTCGGCCTCGATCCGCTGCTCGACGAGCGTCGGGTGACGCAGGTGCTCGCGGCGGTCGGTCTCGCCGCCGAGCCGGGTCCGGCGCGGGTCGACGACGCGCGCCCCGCCACCGCCGGGCGAACCGAGTCGGCGGCATGACCTCCCTCCTGGCCACGCCCTGGGCCGACGTCGACGACCTGCTGGTGCCCGCCCTCGGCGAGACGGTGCGGATGGTCGGCATCGTGATGGCGATCGTGGTGCTCCTCGGCGGCCCGCTCGGCCTGCTGATCTTCAACACCTCGCCGCTCGGACTCACGCCCCACCGGGCGGTGCACGTCTCCATCAGCTGGGTCGCCAACCTGGGACGCTCGCTGCCGTTCCTCGTCCTGATGGCCGCGATCATCCCGGTGACCAAGCTCGTGTTCGGCACGACGATCGGGTTCAAGGCGGCGATCATCCCGATGTCGGTGGCCGGCATCGCGTTCTTCGCGCGGCTCACCGAGAACGCCGTGCGCGAGGTGCCGCGGGAGCTGGTCGACGTGGGCCTGGCGACCGGCGCGACGCGCTGGCAGATCATGCGGGGAATTCAGTTGCGCGAGGCCCTCCCCGGCCTGGTCGCCGGCTTCACCCTCAACCTCGTCGCGATGATCGAGTACTCCGCCATCGCCGGCGCGATCGGGTCCGGTGGCGTCGGCTACCTCGCCGTCAACTACGGCTACCGGCGCTTCGACGACCACATCATGATCGCCTGCATCGTGGTGCTGATCGCGATGGTCCAGGCGATCCAGTTCAGCGGTGACCGCGCGGTCCGCGCCCTCACCCACTGAGCCCTCCTTCTCCCTCCCTCTCTGCTCCATCCCTCGAAAGGTCCACCACCATGTCCACCACCCACCAGCCCGACCAGCAGACCGGCGGACCGAACGACGCCCGCGACACCATCGTCCTCGGCGGCGGCAGCCGCGGCTGGCTGATCCCCTTGATCGTCGGCGCGGTCGTCATCGCCGTCGCGGCCGGGCTCTTCCTGAAGCTCGGCGGCGGTGACGACGAGAAGGCCGTCCAGGGCAGCCACTTCAGCAACAACTTCCAGATCGCCTACCAGGCGAGCAGCGCCAGCGAGCTGGCCTTCCTCGAGTACCTCGACCGCGAGATCGCCCCCGACCACGGCATCACGATCGAGCCGGTCGGCATCGAGGACGGCAACCAGCTCGACCAGGCGACCGCCGACGGCGAGTACATCGCGAACATCTACCAGCACAAGCACTGGCTGAAGCAGGTCATCGACGCCACCGGCATGGAGCTCACCGCTCTCGGCCCGGTGTTCCAGTGGTCCTACTCGATGTACTCCTCGAAGCACGACTCGATCGACGACCTCCCCGAGGGCGCCGAGATCGCCCTGCTGAACGACCCCGCCAACACCGCGCAGGCGCTCTGGATCCTCGAGCGCGCCGGGAAGATCACGTTCCAGGACGGTGTCGACCCGTGGGCCGCGACGGAGAACGACATCGAGGACAACATCGGTGGCTACGAGTTCACCTACATGGAGTACGGCGCGGGCCCGCGCACGCTCGACTCGGTCGACGCGGTCATCGACTACAACATGTCGTTCGTCGACGCCGGCACCCCCGACGAGTACCGCATCTACGAGCCCGACGCCCCGCGCGAGTTCGCCGGCCAGCTCGTGATCGGCACCGAGTACGTCGACGACCCGCAGGTCGAGAAGCTCGAGGAGATCTTCTTCGACGTCCGCGTCCAGGAGTACCTCGCGACCAACGACGACCCCAACCTGTCCGGCCAGCTCGCGCCGGTCTCGGCCGAGTAGCGGCCACCACCACCCCGACCCTCGACGAGGAGAACCGAAAGACATGAGCATCAACACCGAGGCCACCACCGACGTCGTCCGGCCGGGCACGCCGGCCTGGACGGCGCTGCTCGAGCGCATCGCCGCCGGCGCCAACGAGCGCGAGCGCGACAAGGTCGCGCCGCACGAGGTGATCGGCTGGATCAAGGAGGCCGGGCTCGGCCGGCTGCGGCTCCCGGTCGAGGAGGGTGGCGCCGGACTGACCCTGCCGGAGTTCTTCGCTGCCCTGATCGACCTCGCGGAGGCCGACTCCAACGCCGCGCACATCCTCCGCACCCACTACTGGTTCGTCGAGCAGCACCTCCAGAGCAGCAACGACCCGGCCTTCCGTGCCCGGCTCGCGCTCGCCCGCGACAACAAGCTGGTCGGCAACGGCTTCAGCGAGCAGAGCAAGCTGCCCGTCGGCCTCTACTTCGAGACCGCGTTCACGCCCGACCCCAGCGGTGACGGCGGCTACCGCCTCAACGGCACGAAGTACTACTCGACCGGCAGCATCTACTCCGACTACACCCAGATCTGGGCGTCAGCACCCGACGGCCGGATCGCCGGTGCGGTCATCCCGGTCGACCGGCCGGGCGTCTCGATCCTCGACGACTGGGACGGGTTCGGGCAGCGCCTCACCGGCACCGGCACCACCCAGCTCGACGACGTGCGGGTGGAGGCCGAGGAGTTCTTCGACCTCGGCGAGCCCGACGGCGAGCCGGTGCCCGGCTACCAGGGCGCGTTCCTCCAGCTCTACCTGCAGGCCGTCACGGCGGGGGTGCTGAGGAGCGCTCGCAACGATGCCATCGCGCTGGTGAAGCGGCGGGCGCGCAACTACAGCCACGCCAACGCCCCGAAGAGCCCGGCGGAGGACCCGCAGGTGCTGCAGGTGGTCGGCGAGATCTCGGCCGACGTGTTCGCCGCCGAGGCGCTGGTGCTGCGGGCGGCCGAGGCGCTCCAGGCCGCAGCCGACTCCGTCGTCGACGGCGTCCCGACCGCCGAGGCGGCCGAGGCGGCACAGCTCGCCGCGGCCCAGGCGAAGGTCGCCGTCGACCGGTTCTCCTACGCCACGGCGGCCAAGCTGTTCGACGTGGGCGGCACGTCCGCCACCCAGGCAGCGTTCAACCACGACCGGCACTGGCGCAACGTGCGGACGATCTCGACCCACAACCCGACCTTCCTCAAGGCGACGGCGATCGGAGCGAACGTCGTCCACGGCACCGCGTTCCCCGCGAACGCCTACTTCTGAGGGGGCTGACATGTCGACTGTCGGACTGCTCTTCGTCGGGGCCGTGCTGTTCGTCAACGGCCTCCTGTTCCTCGGCAAGGTCGACCCCAAGAGCGCCGGGGTCTTCAACCTCTTCGTCGGCGGCCTCCAGACGGCGATCCCGTTCTGGCTGATCAGCCACGCCGAGACACCGGACGAGATCCTCGGCGCGGCCGGGATCTTCCTGTTCGGGTTCACCTACCTCTACGTCGGCATCGGCAACCTCAAGGGGTACGCCGCCGACGGGCTGGGCTGGTACTCCCTCTGGGTCGCGGTCGTCGCGGCCGGCTTCGGTGTCACCAACATCGTCCGCTTCGACGACACCACGACCGGGCTGCTGTGGCTGCAGTGGACGGGGCTGTGGACCGTCTTCTGGCTCGTGCTCGCCCTGGGCGTCACCCGGCTCACCGCCGCCGCCGGCTGGCTCACCCTCATCCAGGCGTTCACCACCTGCACGGTTCCGGGGTTCGTCATCCTGCTCGGAGAGTGGGACCGGGTGACCCCCGGCCACGTCTACGCGACCATCGCCGCGTCGGTCGTGGTGTTCGCGGCGGTCGCGCTCCGCACGCCGACGCCCGAGCCCGCGGTGTCCGCACCGGCGCCGGACGTGCGGGTGCCGGTCTCGGCCTGACGGACTGGTCGCACGGCCGGCTGGCTGCGCGGCGGCTCATCCGAGGAGGCGTTCGCACTCCTCGATGAGCCGCCGCCGCAGCGGCGCGCCGCGGTCGGCGAAGGCGCGCTGGGCGGCGACGTACTCCGCCTTGCCCTCAGCGGTCTCGATCCGGACCGGGGCGAAGCCGAGCTCGGCGAGGTCGTAGGGCGCCGCACGCATGTCCATCACCCGGACGTCCCAGGCCAGCTCGAAGCAGTCGGCGACGAGGTCCGAGGAGACCATCGGCGAGAGCCGGAACGCGTGCTTGTAGAGGTCCATGCCGGCGTGCAGGCAGGCCGGCTGCTCGTACGCCGGACGGTCGTCGCGGCCGGGGGAGAGGGTGTTGAGCCGACGGGCCGGGTCGGTGAAGAACCGGTAGGCGTCGAAGTGGGAGCAGGCGATCCGGTGCTGCTCGACCACCTCGTCGGTGCCGGCCGGGCCGAGGCGCAGCGGCCAGTCCGCGTGCCGGGTCTCGTCCTCCGCCAGCCGGTAGACCATCGCCCACTCGTGCAGGCCGAAGCAGCCGAAGCTCCCCGGCCGCCGCGCGGTCGCCGACAACAGCCGGTGCAGTGCCTCGACCAGCGGGCGCTGGGACTCGACGTAGCTCCCGGTCGTCGAGCAGGCCGAGCCGCTGGGCGAGGCCGTATCGAGACGCCCATAACCCTTGAGCCCCGCGTACTCCTCCGCCTCGGCCAGCGCCACGCCGTACCCCGGGTGCCAGCGGCGCAGCTGGGCCGGCCGGTAGGAGTAGTAGGTGAAGAGGAAGTCGAAGACCGGGTGCTTGACCCGCGCATCGCGGCGCTCGAGGTGCGGCGCGAGGTAGCGGTCGACGCGCGCAGCATGGGCCGCGGCGCGTTCCCGCCAATCCTCGGCGGGCAGCACCTCGGGTGCCGGTACTGCTACGACCTCCACGGCGGTCCAGCCTAGGCAACGCGGGATCAAGTCGGCCTCAAGCGGGGCTCAAGCGGCGACTGCGAGGGTCATCCCCAGGAACGAAAACCACTGGCCACCACCGCTCAGGACCCCGGGTTCCCGGGTGCGAGCGGGGGTCCGGAACTGGTTCCCTCACTCCTCGTGCCCGACTCGGCGGCGGGCACGCGATTCCACCACCACCCCTGGAGAGATGATGAATCCCCGCCCCGGACGACCGCGCCACCGCGCGGCCCTCGCCGCCGGCCTGGTCACCGCCGTCGCCGGCTCCCTGCTCGCCCTCACCCCGCCCCCGGCCGCCGCGGTCGCACCGAAGGCCGACCTCCGTGTCACCAAGGCGACCGTCAGCACCACCTCGGTCGTCGAGGGCGACGAGGTCACTGTCACCCACACGGTCGCGAACGTCGGCCGCCGCAACGCTCCGGCGACCTCGACCCGCGTCTACCTGACCACCGACGTCGCCGCCAGCCTGGCCGAGCGGCGAACCAGCCGCACCAACCCGAGATCGGCACTCTTCGACCTGCGTCTCGACGGTGAGGCCGCGGTCAAGGCCCTCAAGGCCGGCGCGAAGCAGAACGTGCGCGCAGTGAAGTTCCTGGTGCCGGCGGGCATCCCGGCCGGGGACTACCGCGTGCTCGTCTGCGCGGACGACCTCGGCAAGGTCGGCGAGGCGGAGGAGGCGGACAACTGCCGTGCCGCGACGAAGACCGTCCAGGTCGAGGAGCAGGTCGGCACCGAGGGCGACCTGACGGTCCAGACGTTCAGCGACACCTACCGCTGGCCTGACGACGAGGCCGACGCCCTGCAGTTCGTGAAGATCTTCTGCACGAGCACGTACCCGGTGAAGAAGTACACCCTCGGCTCCGCGCTGACGAGCGTGCGCGACTACCTCGACGAGAAGGCCCCGGGAGGCATCGCCGAGCTGAAGGCGACCGGCGAGGTCAGCACTCCCGACGCCGCTCAGAAGACCGCTGCGGCGGCCCTGGCCGCCGGCTCGCCCGGCATCGCGCTGGCGGCGCTGCTCGAGGCCCACCGCCTCCAGCCCCAGCGCGGTTCCCACCTCGTCAACGCGGCGGCACTCGCTACCTCGGTCGGTCTACCGAACCAGGCGATCGCGTTGCTCGACGCCGCGGTCGGCCGGGAGTTCCTGCGGACGCCGCTCGGCATCCCGCCGCAGGCGACTGCCGCGGTGATCCGCGGCCAGGCCTTGGTGATGACCGGTCGGTCCGACGCGGCGGAGCGCCTGTTCGCCAGCGCGAAGCAGCTCGCCCCGCTGCTCTCCGAGGCCGACGCGGGGCTCGCGACCGTCGCGGCCTGCAAGGGCCAGGACGCGCTCGCCATGCGCTACATCCGGCGCAGCCGGATCCGTTCCGACGAGGAGGTGCCGAAAACTCCGCCGACGGAGGAGCCCGAGCAGCCCACGCCTGACCTCGACATCACCCGCGGGGAGGCGGTGCCGCTGCGGCAGCTGCCGATCGCTCAAACTCCCTCGCAGGCGGTGACGATGCGGCCGGTCTACAAGGAGATCTCGGACGGCTTCCAGGCCGAGATCCAGGCCAACATCGACGAGGCCAACCGCATCGAGCAGCACCTGCGCGACACCGACGAGGCCCGCACCCGGGCCGAGATCGACCGCCGCGACTCGATCTTCGTGCTGGTCTACCGCACCCACCTCGACGCCGAGGTCGAGGCGGCGCAGGACGCCTTCTACGAGGAGATCGACAAGCTGACCGAGATCAAGGAGGAGTTCTGGGGCGGGGGAACCGGCGAGGTGCAGTCGACCTACGGCCGGCTCAACGACGAGGCCTGGGCGGCCTGCGCCGGCTCGAACATCCCGAACTGCTTCGAGAAGGAGATCAACAGCACCTGCCGGCCTGCCCTGGTGACCGCGCACGGCGAGTGGCGTTCGACCATCCAGGACGCCCAGACCCGCGCCAACCACTACTTCTCGGTGTGGTCGAAGCTGATGACCGGTCTGGCCGCCAACCTCGTCGACGAGGAGGCGCACCAGCTCATGCTCAACCACATCGACGGGCTGGAGCGGGACGTCTACGCCCATCTCGTCCAGCAGGCGGGCTTCTGGACCCACCTGGTGAACCTCTACCGCGACCACTGCGTCGACCCGCTGCCGGCGGAGGTGCTGGACCCGCCGGCGAACGAGGACGTCGCGTCCCCGGGCAACTGCGAGAAGGGGCTGAAGAACCTGTCCCTGAGGGCGTCGCTGGGTCCCACCTCGCTGAAGGTCAGCTGCGAGCGCATCGAGCAGTCGTTCTCCGCCGAGATCATTCCGCTGCTGCACGTGTTTGTCGACGTGAAGTTCGACTTCCGCACGGGCAACGTCTCCTTCTGGGCAGGCGCCAAGGGCGGCGGCAAGGTCGGGAACGTCGTCGACGCCGGCTTCAAGTCGGGCATCTACGTGAAGGTCGACCAGCAGGGCGAGCTCGTCGACACCGGGTGGCGGGTCGGTCCGAGCGCCAAGGTGGTCGGCGGCAACGCCGAGTTCACGGCCTACAAGGACGAGATCGACCTGTCGTTCACGTCCAGCCTGACCCCCGGGTACTGATCCGCAGAGCCAGGACGCGCACCCGTCGAGCCGAACGTTAGGCTCGGCGGGTGCGCATCGCTCGATTCACGACAGGGGACGAACCGTCGTACGGCGTGGTGACCGGTGACCTCGACCAGTTCGGCCAACCGGCCGAGGACGCGATGGTGGTGGAGCTGGCCGGTGACCCGATGTACGTCGGCCTGCGGCTGCTCGAGAAGGAGCACCGGCTCAGGGACGTGAAGCTGCTCGCGCCGGTGCTGCCGCGCAGCAAGGTGGTCGGTGTCGGCAAGAACTACGCCAAGCACGCGGCCGAGATGGGCGGCGACCAGCCGGCCGAGCCGCTGCTTTTCCTCAAGCCCAACACCAGCGTGATCGGGCCGGACGACGCGATCCTCTACCCGTCCCAGACCTCGCACCTCAGCTACGAGGGCGAGGTCGCGGTCGTGATCGGACGGATCTGCCGCGACGTGCCGCCCGAGCAGGCGACCGACGTCATCTTCGGCTACACGATCGCCAACGACGTGACCGCGCGGGACCTGCAGAAGACCGACAACCAGTGGGCGCGCGCCAAGGGCATGGACACCTTCTGCCCGCTCGGGCCGTGGATCGAGAACGACCTCGACCCGCAGGCCTTCATCGACGGTCGCCGGGTGCAGACGTTCCTCAACGGCGACGTCGTGCAGGACGGCACCACGAGCGACATGAGCTGGAACATTCCCGACCTGGTCGCCTACATCTCCTCGGCGATGACCCTCCTGCCCGGCGACGTCATCCTCACCGGCACCCCCGAAGGCGTCGGCCCGATGGAGCCCGGCGACGAGGTCGAGGTGTTCGTGGAGGGTCTGGGAGCACTGACGAACACCGTGGCGAGGAGGGAGCGAGCATGAGCGACAACAACGGGGTCCGGGTGCGGATGGCGCCGTCGCCGACCGGAAGCCCGCACGTGGGCCTGGTGCGTACGGCGCTCTACAACTGGGCGTTCGCGCGCCACCACGGCGGCACCTTCGTCTTCCGCATCGAGGACACCGACGCCGCGCGCAACACCGAGGAGTCCTACAACTCGATCATCGAGCTGATGCGCTGGCTCGGGCTCGACTGGGACGAGGGGCCGGAGGTCGGCGGGCCGCACGCGCCGTACCGGCAGAGCGAGCGGGCCGACCTCTACGCCGACGCCCTCGCCCGGCTGCGCGCGTCGTCCCACACCTACGAGTGCTACTGCACGACCGCGGAGGTCGACGCGCGGCGCAAGGCGTCCGGCTCCAAGGTGATGGGGTACGACGGCTTCTGCCGTGAGCTCACCAGCGAGCAGGTCGCGGCGTTCGAGGCTGAGGGCCGGCGGCCGATCGTGCGGTTCCGGATGCCGGAGGGCACGATCACCTGGGACGACCTGGTGCGAGGTGAGATCAGCTTCGAGACCCAGTTCGTGCCCGACTACGCGTTGTGCCGGGCGAACGGTGAGCCCCTCTACACGCTGGTGAACCCGGTCGACGACGCCCTGATGGAGATCACCCACGTGCTGCGCGGGGAGGACCTGCTGTCCTCGACGCCCCGCCAGATCGCCCTGTACGACGCCCTCATCGAGATCGGGCTCACCGACTCCACCCCGCGGTTCGGGCACCTGCCCTACGTCATGGGCGAGGGCAACAAGAAGCTCTCGAAGCGCGATCCCGAGGCGCACGCACTGGCCTACCGCGACAACGGCTTCCTGCCGGAGGGTCTGCTCAACTACCTGGCGCTGCTCGGCTGGGCGATCGCGGCCGACCGCGACATCTTCACGCTCGAGGAGATGGTCGAGGCGTTCGACATCGGCGACGTCAACCCCAACCCGGCCCGGTTCGACATGAAGAAGGCGGAGGCGATCAACGCTGCCCACATGCGGCTGCTGTCGGTCGAGGACATCACCCACCGCGCGCTGCCGTTCCTCAAGGCCGACGGTGTGGTCGGTGACCCGGTCCACGACTCCGACGCCCAGCTGCTGGAGCTGGCGATGCCGCTGGTCGCGGAGCGGATCAACAAGCTCACCGAGGCCTCGGCGATGCTCGGGTTCCTGTTCGTCGCGGAAGAGGCGTTCGAGGTCGACGCGGCCGACGCCGAGAAGCTGCTGGACGAGAAGGGGCTGGACGTCGTCAAGGCGGCCCACGACGCGCTCGTGGACCTGCACCCGTGGTCGACCGACGCGATCCAGACGGCGCTCCAGGGTGCCCTGGTCGACGGGCTTGGGCTGAAGCCACGGGTCGCGTTCGGCGCGGTGCGGGTGGCCGTGACCGGTCGCCGGGTCTCGCCACCGCTCTTCGAGTCGATGGAGCTGCTCGGCCGCGACCGCAGCCTCGGCCGGCTGCAGCGTGCCCTCGGCTGAGACCGGCGCGGCGGGGCTGCGCTACCACCAGCTGCACCGGCTCGGCCGGACCGGCTGGACGCGGACGGTCCTCGGCTCTGCGGGCCTGGCGTTGGGGCTGCTGGTCACCGCCCAGGTGGTCGGCGGCATCTACCTGGGGGTCGGCGAGCCGTTCGGCGAGATCAGCACCGACCCGCTCACGCCGGTGGGCCTGGCGTTCGTGACCGGCACCCTCGCGCTGGCGGTGCCGCTCACGGTCGTCACCTCCCGGCTCGTGCACGAGCTGCCGCGCGGCTGGGTCTCCTCGGTCGTGGGGCGGATCCGGTGGCGGTGGCTGCTCGTCTGCTCCGGGCTCGCTGCCGTCGCCCTCGGCGCCTCGATCGGGCTCTCGCTGCTCCTGCCGGAGACCGGAGGCGCCTCCCTCGAGGGCACCGCCGGCGAGGTCACCGACCGGACGATCGCGTTCGCGCTGATCATCGTGCTCGCCATCCCGCTCCAGGCCGCGGGGGAGGAGTACGGCTTCCGCGGCTACCTCACCCAGGCCGTCGGCGGCATCGCCCCCGGTCGGGTCGGTGCCGCGGTCGCCGTCGTCGTGCCGGCGCTCCTGTTCGCCCTCGCCCACGGCGTCCAGGACCCGCCGGTCTTCGTCGACCGGTTCGCGTTCGGACTGGTCGCGGGCCTGCTCGTCATCGCGACCGGCGGGCTCGAGGCCGGCATCGCGATGCACGTCCTCAACAACTGGGTCTTCTTCGGCCTGGCGCTGGTCTTCGGCGACATCAGCGAAGCGCTCGCGCCCGTCGCCGGCACCTGGTGGCTGCTGCCGGTGACCTTCGTGCAGTCGCTCGGCTACCTCGCTCTGGTCCTCTGGGTCGGTCGCCTCCGCGGCGTCGAGACCGCGACGGAGCAGGTCGTTTTGGAGGCGAAACGACCCCGCGTGTAAGGTTTCTCGTCGGCTCCTGAACCGCGAGGGACGGGTGCCGAGCAGCAGTGCGAACTGTGGTCTATGGTGTAATTGGCAGCACGACTGGTTCTGGTCCAGTTAGTCTAGGTTCGAGTCCTAGTAGACCAGCGGGAACAGGCGGGACCGCCGTCAGGAAGGCCGATTTGGCCCTGGAAGCGGACGCTCGCTAGAGTTCTCACTCGTTGAAAGGCCGCAAGGCCGGACAACATGTTGCCCCCGTCGTCTAGCGGCCTAGGACGTCGCCCTCTCACGGCGGTAACGCCGGTTCAAATCCGGTCGGGGGTACAGACAGAGGCCCGGATCTCACAGAGATCCGGGCCTCTCTCGTTCGCAGGGGTCCCGGGTCGCCCGGTCAGGGTCGCACGGTTGCGCCCGCGCTGTAGACGTCGTCGGCGTTCCGGACGAACAGCGACAGGCAGGGGTCGCTGACGTCGTAGCTGTCGTACCAGGCGCGCCACCAGCCCGACTCCTCGTCGTACCACGGCACGTCCGAGTCCCAGCGCAGATCCTCGTCCCAGGTCGGGTGGCAGGTCTCCGCGACGACCGCCACCAGCTCGAACCGGCTGGGGTCGGGCGCGGTCGTGTGGAAGCGGATCTCCTCGTCGTCGGGACGCAGCTGGACGTCGCGAAGGTCGGGCTTCGACGGGGTCGGCGCGGCGGCTGCCTGGAGCTGGACGCCCGGGCTGATCCGGCCCCTGCCGTCGATCGCGTAGACGGTCACGCACGCCTGGTCGACGTCCTCGTCCCAGATCTCGTAGGCGTCGTCGAAGAAGGAGGCGTAGTGGTCGTCGGGATCCTCCTCCGTCGGCCAGGTGAGCGGTGCGCACTGGCCGGTGGGGCGCACCAGCGCGAGCAGGTCCTGCCCCTCCGGCAGGGTGGCGCCCAGCGTGAGCCGGTAGTAGCCCTCGACGGTGTGCAGCACGCTGGTCGCGTCTGGTTCGCTCGGCGGAAGCGCCTGCAGCGTGAGCGCCTTCTTCACCGGGCCCGCACCGGCACCAGAGGTGTTGACCGTGCGGACGCCGAAGCAGAAGTCGCCGTCGCCGGGGAAGGTGTACGGACTGCTGTCGAGCGGAAGCCGGGTCACGTTGACAGCAGCGGGGAAGCGGCCCGGTGCGGTGCCGTTGCCGACACCGACGAATTCGCAGGACGTGCCGGCACGTCGCAGCACCTGCACCTCGGTGCCGGGGGACGCGCCTGCCGGCGGTACCCACGAGATCCGCGCCGGTCCGCCCGTGGGTCCGCTGCCCTCGATGGTCACGTCCGAGAGGGGCGGAGGCAGCTTGTCGAGCGGGCACGACTCGGGAGCGAGGGTGCGCCGTCCGCCGTACAGGCGCACCGCCCGGCCGAGGTCGGTGGCGTCGACGACCTGGCAGTGGAAGTAGCCCGGTTCGGCCGTCCACGCCTTGCAGTCGCCGATCCAGAGGATCGGGCCCATCAGTCCGCACTGCACCGACCGGTGGTCGAGCCCCAGCGTGTGACCGAGCTCGTGGGCGGCGATGTGCATCGTGTAGACGCGGCGCTCGTCGAGCGACATGCCGCCGCCGAAGCCGCCGGGCCCCATCATCCCGGGCGACAGCTTGACCCAGCGGTAGCGGCGCGGGGCGTAGCCGAGGGTCGCCAGGCCGCCCTCGAAGCCGATGTTGTCGACCTCGATGGTGAGGTCCGACCTCGCCCTGCTCGACGGCTTGAACGTCATGTCGAGGCCGGTGCGGTTCCACGCCGCCGCTGCCTCCTTCACCGCCCACCGGTAGGACTTCGGCACGTTCGCCCAGTAGCGGATCACCTTGCCGGGGTACTTGCGGATCCGGACTCGGGCCTTCCCCGGCGGCGCCGGCGGCAGCACGGCGTCGCGACCGAGGTCGACGTCGTGCGGTCCCGGGTCGGCCGTCGCGACGGGAGGACTGGTGGGTGTCGGCTCCGCCGACCGGGCGGTCGGCTGGACGGCGGCGAGCACACCGCCGAGAAGAAGTGCCGCGACGAAAATGCGCGAGGTAGGCCGCATCGTCCCCCCTGGGTGGTGCTGGTAGAGGCAGGTTAGGAGCGCAGGTCGACGACGTGGGCCCGATTGCAGATTCTGACCCTTTAGGATTTTGCCTAAAGATGTTAGGGAATCTACGGTGGCGTCATGCACCAGTTGACCGAGCGCGAGATCCGCAGCTCCTTCGTCAACTGCAGCCGGGGTGAGGCGGAGCGGGCGAACCTCCCCGACGGCCTCGAGACGTTGCCGTGGGAGAGTCTCGACTTCCTGGGCTGGGTCGACCCGAAGTCGCCGCAGCTGGCCTACGTCGTCGTGGCGCGGGACGACGGGGTGCTGGGGATCCGGCTGCGCCGCAACGCCAGCGGCAGCGGCCGCGCTCGGATGTGCTCGCTGTGCTGCACCGTGCACCCGGCCAACGGCGTGTCGCTGATGGTCGCGAACCGGGCCGGCAGGGCAGGACGCGACGGCAACACCGTCGGGGTCGACGTGTGCAGCGACCTGCGGTGCTCCGGCTACGCGCGGGGCTGGGCGCCGACGCCGGTCGTGAGCCTGCTGGAGGAGACGACGACGCCGGAGCAGCGGGTCGACCGGCTGCTGGTCAACCTGGAGACGTTCCTGCGGCGGGTCCAGCGGTGACGGGCTCCACCCCACGCGCCGAGGAGCGGCCCCGGCTGAACCGGGACGCGATCGTCGCCACTGCTGCGGAGCTGGCGGACGGTCACGGCCTGCGGCAGGTGAGCCTCAGCGCGGTCGCCCGCGCGGTGGGCGTCCGGGTGCCGAGCCTCTACTCGCACCTGCAAGGCACGACCGACCTGATGGCCGGGCTCACCGCCCTGGCCCTGACCGAGCTCGCCGACCGCGGCGACCGGGCGCTCGCCGGGCGCTCGGGCCGCGACGCTCTCGTCGCGCTGGCCGACGTCCACCGCAACTACGCCCGGGAGCACCCCGGTCGCTTCGAGGCCGCCGGAGCGCTCGACGTACCGGTCACCGACGTGCTGCAGGCCGCGGGTGCGCGGGTCGCCGAGCAGACCGCTGCGGTGCTGCGGGGCTACCCGGTGTCCGAGGAGGAGCAGGTCCACGCGGTCCGCCTGGTCGCGAGCGTGCTGCGGGGATTCGTCGAGCTGGAGGCCGGTGGTGCCTTCGGGCACCGGCGACCGTCCAGTGGCGAGTCGTGGACGCGGGTGATCGACGCGCTCGACGGAACCCTGCGAAGCTGGAGCAGCATCGGTCCCACGTAGTCCGACGGCCATGTCCGATTCCCGCGAGAAGTTGTCGGTGGCGTCGTACAGGATGGACGCATGACGACCACCACTGCGACGATCCCGGGCCTGGACACCGAGTCCTGCTACTCCGCGGTGAAGTCGCGGGACCGCCGCTTCGACGGGGTGTTCTACATCGCGGTGCGGACCACCGGCATCTACTGCCGGCCCTCGTGCCCGGCCCGAACACCAGCGCTGCACAACGTGACCTTCCACCGCAGCGCCGCGGCCGCCCAAGCCGCGGGCTACCGCGCGTGCAAGCGCTGCCTGCCGGACGCGACCCCGGGCAGCCCGGACTGGGACGCCGCAGCCACGGTCGCGGGCCGCGCCATGCGGCTGATCGCCGACGGCGTCGTCGACCGCGAGGGTGTCGACGGGCTCGCGCACCGGCTCGGTTACACCGCGCGGCACCTGTCCCGCGTCCTCACCGCCGAGCTGGGGGCAGGGCCGCTCGCGCTCGCCCGCGCCCAGCGCGCGCAGACCGCGCGGGTCCTCGTCGAGACGACCGACCTGTCGTTCGCGGACATCGCGTTCGCATCCGGGTTCGCGAGCGTCCGTCAGTTCAACGACACGGTGCGCGAGGTCTACGCCGCCACGCCGACCCAGCTGCGCGGGCGGCGGGGCGGCGCACGGACCCCGGGCGCGATCGAGCTCCGGCTCGCGGTCCGCACGCCGTTCGCGGGGTCCGCGCTGTTGCGCTTCCTGGCGGTGCGCGCGGTCGACGGCGTCGAGGTGGCGGGGGACGGGTGGTACGCCCGGACCCTGGACCTCCCGCACGGACCGGGCACCGTCCGTCTCGAGCTCACCGACGTCCTGGACCCCGGCCAGACCGCGCTGGTCCCGGCCAGGTTCGTGCTGCACGACCTGCGCGACACCACCGCTGCCGTCGCCCGGGTGCGCCGGCTGCTCGACGGCGACTGCGACCCGATCGCGGTCGCCGACCACTTCACCGGCGACCCGGTGATCGGGCCGCTGGTGCGGCGCCGGCCCGGTCTGCGGGTTCCCGGGCACGTCGCCGGCGACGAGATCGCCGTCCGAGCCGTCCTCGGCCAGCAGGTCAGCGTCGCCGGCGCGCGGACCGTCGCCGGACGGCTCGTCGCCCAGCACGGGCGACCGGTCACCACCGACGTCCCCGGCCTCACCCACCTCTTCCCCGACGCTGCGGCGATCGCCGCGCTCGATCCCGGGCAGCTGCCGATGCCACGAGCCCGCGGCCGCGCCCTGGTCGGGCTCGCCGCGGCCCTGGCCACCGGCGACGTCGCGCTGGACCGGGGGCCCGACCGCGACGACGTACGACGCGCGCTGCTCGCCCTCCCCGGCATCGGTCCGTGGACCGCCGACTACATCGCCCTGCGTGCCCTCGGGCACCCCGACATCCACCTGCCGACCGACGTCGGCGTGCGCAACGCGCTCAGCGCGCTCGGGCGGCCCGACGCCGACCCGGACATCGCGCACACCTGGGCGCCGTGGCGCTCCTATGCCCTGCTACACCTGTGGACCTCATTGGAGGAGAGCTCATGACCTGGACCGTGATCGACTCACCCGTCGGCGAGCTGCGGATCGTGGCGCGCGACGGCGCCCTGACCCAGATCGAGTTCTCGCCGTTCCGCGACTCCGACGGTCGCCCACGGGGCGACCGCGACGACACCGACCCGGTGCTCGTCGAGGCGGTCCGGCAGCTGCGCGACTACTTCGCCGGGGACCTCAAGGACTTCGACCTCCCGCTCGCCCCCACCGGCAGCGCCTGGCAACAGGCCGTCTGGGAGCAGCTCACGCTGATCGGGTACGGAGAGACCGCGTCGTACGGCCAGATCGCGGCGCGCCTCGGCAAGTCCAACGCCGCCTCCCGTGCCGTGGGCCTGGCCAACGGCTCCAACCCGATCCCGATCGTCATCCCGTGCCACCGCGTCATCGGCGCCAACGGCACCCTCACCGGCTACGCCGGCGGCCTCGACCGGAAGCAGGCCCTGCTCTCCCTCGAGCAGCAGGAGACCGCCCTGTTCTGAGCTGATCGGTCGTCGAGTGCCCGAGGGCGTATCGAGACGGCGCTACTCCCGGGTCTCGATACGCGCGTCCCGGCTTCGCAAGCTCAGCCGAGGCGCTACTCGACCTTCGTAACTGGTCGAGGACCGTCCTCGTTCCTCGGACAGTCCTCGGTCACTCCGCCGCAGCCCGCCGTAGCGACTCGGACAGCCGCTCGGCGGCGGCGAGGACGGCGGGGGCGTGCATCCGGCCGGGCTGGCGGGAGAGCCGCTCGAGCGGGCCCGAGACCGAGACGGCGGCGATGACCTTGCCGCCAGGGGAGCGGACGGGGGCGGAGACCGAGGCGACGCCCTGCTCGCGCTCGCCGACGGACTGGGCCCAGCCGCGGCGGCGGATGGCGGAGAGCTCGGCGGCGGAGAAGGCGGCGTTCTGGAGGCCGCGGTGGATGCGGTCCGGGTCGTCCCACGCGAGCAGCACCTGGGCGGCAGAGCCGGCGCGCATCGTCAGCTGCGAGCCGACCGGGATGGTGTCGCGGAGGCCCGAGGGGCGCTCGGCGGCGGCGACGCAGACGCGGTGGTCGCCTTGGCGGCGCCACAGCTGGGCGGACTCGCCGGTGATGTCGCGCAGTCGCGCGAGCACCGGGCCGGCGGTCGCGAGCAGCCGGTCCTCGCCGGCCGCGGCCGAGAGCTCGGCGAGCCGGGGGCCGAGGACGAACCGGCCCTGCATGTCGCGGGCGACGAGCCGGTGGTGCTCGAGGGCGACGGCGAGCCGGTGCGCGGTCGGGCGGGCCAGGCCGGTGCCGGCGACCAGGCCGGCCAGCGTGGCGGGTCCGGACTCCAGCGCCGTCAGCACCAGAGCCGCCTTGTCGAGAACGCCGACACCACTCGAGTTGTCCATATGGCAAGACTACCGTCTCAGATCATGGGATGCAAGGGGTAGGATCCGACCGTAGGTCAGGCCCGGTTGCGACGCGATCCGTCGCGCGGGCCGTCAGCACAGTCGAGACGAGCGACGAGGAGCAGTCATGGGCAAGACCCTGGCGGAGAAGGTGTGGGACGAGCACGTCGTCCGGTCGACCCCGGGGGAGCCGGACCTCCTCTACATCGACCTCCACCTCATTCACGAGGTGACCAGCCCGCAGGCGTTCGACGGGCTCCGCCTCGCCGGCCGGAAGGTACGACGCCCCGACCTCACCCTCGCGACCGAGGACCACAACGTCCCGACCGTCGACTGGGACAAGCCGATCGCCGACCCGGTGAGCAAGACCCAGGTCGACACGCTGCGCAAGAACGCGGCCGACTTCGGCGTCCGTCTGCACCCGCTCGGCGACGTCGAGCAGGGCATCGTGCACGTGGTCGGCCCGCAGCTGGGGCTGACCCAGCCGGGCATGACCATCGTCTGCGGCGACAGCCACACCAGCACCCACGGTGCGTTCGGCGCGATCGCGTTCGGCATCGGCACGTCCGAGGTCGAGCACGTGCTCGCGACCCAGACGCTGCCCCAGGCGAAGCCGAGGACGATGGCGGTCACCGTCAACGGCAGCCTTCCCGAGGGCGTCACCGCGAAGGACCTCGTCCTCACCCTGATCGCCCACACCGGCACCGGCGGCGGGCAGGGCTACATCGTCGAGTACCGCGGCCAGGCCATCGAGGAGCTCTCGATGGAGGGCCGGATGACGGTCTGCAACATGTCGATCGAGTGGGGCGCGAAGGCCGGCCTGATCGCTCCCGACCAGACCACGTTCGACTACATCGAGGGCAAGCCCGAGGCGCCGCAGGGCGCCGACTGGGACGCCGCGGTGGCCCACTGGAAGACCCTCGTGACCGACGAGGACGCCGAGTTCGACGAGGAGATCGTGCTCGACGCCTCGACGATGACGCCGTTCGTCACCTGGGGCACCAACCCGGGCCAGGGCGTGCCGCTCGGCGCGACCGTCCCGAGCCCCGACGACTTCGAGGACGCGACCGACAAGGTCGCCACCGAGAAGGCGCTGGAGTACATGGGCCTCGAGGCCGGCACCCCGATGCGCGAGATCAAGGTGGACACCGTCTTCGTCGGCTCCTGCACCAACGGCCGGATCGAGGACCTGCGCCTCGCGGCCGAGATCATCGAGGGCCACCAGGTCGCCGAGGGCACCCGGCTGCTCGTCGTGCCCGGCTCGGTGCGGGTGCGCAACCAGGCGATGGAGGAGGGCCTCGACAAGGTCTTCATCGACGCCGGCGCCGAGTGGCGCGGCGCGGGCTGCTCGATGTGCCTCGGCATGAACCCCGACCAGCTCGCTCCCCAGGAGCGCAGCGCATCGACGTCCAACCGCAACTTCGAGGGCCGGCAGGGCAAGGGGGGACGCACTCACCTGGTGTCCGTCCCCGTCGCCGCGGCCACCGCGATCCGCGGCACGCTGTCGTCCCCCGCCGACCTGGATCTCGATACGTCCTCGCGCTAGCGCGCTCGGACCACTCGATCACCGAAAGGTTCCTCATGGAGAAGTTCACCAGCCACACCGGCGTCGGCGTCCCGCTCAAGCGCAGCAACGTCGACACCGACCAGATCATCCCCGCCGTCTACCTCAAGCGGGTCACGCGCACCGGCTTCGAGGACGGTCTGTTCGCCGCCTGGCGCAACGACCCGGACTTCGTGCTCAACCAGCCGGCCTACGCCGCCGGTTCGGTGCTCGTCGCCGGACCCGACTTCGGCACCGGCTCGTCCCGCGAGCACGCGGTGTGGGCGCTGCAGAACTACGGGTTCAAGGTCGTCCTCTCGGCGCGGTTCGCCGACATCTTCCGCGGCAACTCCGGCAAGGCCGGCCTGGTCGCCGGGCAGGTCGACGAGAAGGTCGTGCAGGCGCTCTGGGACTACCTCGAGGACAACCCGGGCGGCCAGATCACCGTCGACCTCGAGGCGAAGACCGTCAGCACGCCGGACGGCGAGGTCCAGGACTCCTTCGACATCGACGACTACACGCGGTGGCGGCTGCTCGAGGGCCTCGACGACATCGGCATCACCCTCGGCCACGAGGACCAGATCGCCGCCTACGAGGCCACCCGCCCGAGCTGGAAGCCCGCGACGCAGCACGCGTAGGCGGCGACCTGGTCAGACGGCCATCCGGCCGAAGGCGCTCCGGTGGAAGACCAGGGGCGAGCCGAGGTCGGAGTCGACGCCGTGCTCGACCGCGTGCAGCAGGAGCAGCACGATCGTGTGGTCGCCGGCCTCCACCTCGCGGTAGATCGAGCAGTCGAACCGCGCCACGCCCTCGTCGAGGGTGACGGCACCCGCGTCGGTCACCGTGACCGGCACGCCGTCGAACCGCTGGTCGACGGGTCCGGCGAGCTGGCGGCAGACCTCGCCGTGGTGCTCGGCGAGCACCGTCAGGCCGAGCCGGCCGGCGCGCCGCAGGTCGGGCCACGTCTTCGACGAGTTGGCCAGCGACACCGACACGAGCGGCGGGTCGAGGCTGACCGAGGTGAACGAGCTCGCGGCGAGCCCGACCAGGTCGCCGTCGACCTCGGCCGCCACCGCGACCACCCCGCTCGGGAAGCTGCCGAACGCCGCCCGCAGGCGGGTCGGGTCGAGATCCTGGTTGGTGGTGATGCCGGTCAGCGTGTTCTGCGGGGTGATCATGCCGAGACTCCTCGGGGTCGACTGAGCAGGGCGGAGATGGCGGGTCGGGCGCCGGCCAGCCAGTCGGCGTAGGCGGCGGGATCGTCGTACTCCTTGTCGAGCACGTAGAGCCCCGTCGTGGGCACCAGGGCGCCGAGGTGGGAGAGCAGGGGCCGCAGGCCGATCTCGGGCGCGAGCGCGTGGGCCGGACCCGCGCCGAGCATCAGGGGTACGGCGACGCCGGCCAGCTGCCCGACCGAGAACCGGTCGAGGAACAGCTTGAGCAGGCCGGTGTAGGTCGCCTTGTAGGTCGGACAGGCGACGACGACGAGGTCCGCCCTGCCGACCTGGGTCGCGAGGTCGTTGACGCTCGCGGCCTGCCAGTCGACGAGCTCGGCGCCGATCGTGGCGAGGTCGACGACCAGGTCGGGTTCGGTGCCGGTGAGCTCGCGGGCCAGGAAGGTCGCCGCGTCGAGCGTGCGACTGGCCGGCTTCGGGTTGCCGACGACGACCGCGGTCCGGGGAGGAGGGGAAGCGGGGTCTGCGGTCACGAGGCGGCCCGCCCCACGGTCGCGAACGGCACCGCTGCGTTGTGGTGCCGCGGGGGCCGGGGGTCCTGCCAGAGCCCGCGCTGCCCCAGGATCGGCAACACACCCTCGCCGAACCAGTACGCACCCTCGAGGTGCGGGTAGGCCGAGAGGATGAACTCCTCGATGCCGAGCGCGGCGTACTCCTCGATCCGGTCCGCGACCTCCTCGTGGCTGCCGACGAGCGCCGTGCCGGCGCCGCCGCGCACGAGCCCGATGCCGGCCCACACGTTGGGATAGACCTCGAGCTCGTCCGAGCTGCCGCCGTGCAGCGCCAGCATCCGGCGCTGGCCCTCGGACTCGCTGCGGGCCAGGCCGTCCTGGACCCGGCGGATCGCGTCCTCGGGGATCTGCGCGAGCAGCCGGTCGGCCTCGGCCCACGCGGCCGCGGAGGTGTCGCGGGTGATGGTGTGCATCCGGATGCCGAACCGGATCGGCCGGTCGTCGCGGCCCTCGGCCGCCGCGAGGTCGCGGATCCAGTCGATCTTCTCCTTGACCGCAGCGGGCGGCTCGCCCCACGTCAGGTAGACGTCGGCGTGGCGCGCCGCCACCCGACCGGCGGCGGGGGAGGACCCACCGAAGTAGATCTCCGGCACCGGGTCGGGGATCTGGTCGAGCGACGCGGCGGCGACCTTCACGTGCTCGCCGTCGAGGTCGACGGTCTCGCCTGCCCACAGCCGGCGGACCACCGCGAGGAACTCGTCGCACCGCGCGTAGCGGCCGTCCTTGTCGAGGAAGTCGCCGTACATCTGCTGCTCGTGCTGCTCACCCCCGGTGACCACGTTGAGGAGCAGCCGGCCGCCGGTGAGGTTCTGGAACGTCCCTGCCATCTGCGCGGCGAGGAACGGCGAGACCAGCCCGGGGCGGAAGGCGACCAGGAAGCGGAGGCGCTCCGAGGTCTGGCTGAGCATCGCGGTCGACAGCCAGGCGTCCTCGCACCAGGCGCCGGTCGGGGTGAGGGCGGCGTCGAACCCGTTGTCCTCGGCCGCGCGGGCGACCTGGGTCAGGTAGGCGACGTCGCCGGGGCGGCCGGGGTGACCGGGGTTGACGCCGTGGCCGCCGCCGACGACGTGGCGACCGTCGCCGCCGTTGGTGGGCAGGAACCAGTGGAAGTTGAGTGTCATGAGGTCCTCAAAGCTGTCCGTGTCGGGGTGGGAGGGTGCCGTCGATCGCGTAGCGGCCGAGGTGCTGGACCTTCCACGCGGCGGGATCGTGCAGGGTGTGGGTGCGGGCGTTGCGCCAGTGCCGGTCGAGCACGAGCGACGCCAGCGCCGAGCGGGTGCCGCAGACCTCGAAGAGCCGGCTGCCCACCTCGACGGCGGCGGCCGAGGTCGCTGCTCGCGCAGCGGCGACGGCCATGCTCGACCGGGCCGCCGTGCCCTCGCGAAGGTCGGCGTTGGCCCGGTCGACCGCGCGCCCGGCCTCGGCCAGCAGCGCCTCGGCGCCCCGGACCTGCAGCTCGAGCTCCCCGAAGGCGTGCACCACCAGCGGGTCCTCGGCAGCCCGCTCGACGCCGGCGTCCGGGTAGGGCCGGCTCTTGGTCGTCACGAACTCCGCGGCGTCGGCGAGTGCCGCCCGCGCGATGCCGGCGTCGATCGCCGCGTGGAGCACCTGGGCGAAGGCGCCGAACGTCTGCGGCCGCTCGAAGGTCAGGTGGTACGGCGTGATCCGGTCGCCCGGCACGCGAACCTCGTCGAGCCTCACGGTCCCGCTCGCGGTGGTGCGCTGCCCGACGCCGTCCCAGTCGTCGATGACCGTGACGCCGGGTGCGTGCCGCTCGACCCAGGCCACGTGGAGCGGACCGTCGTCGTCGAGGTGCGCCAGCACCGGGATCCAGTGCGCGAAGAGGGCTCCGGTGCAGTAGCCCTTGGTGCCGTCGAGCACCCACTCCTCCGCCCGGGCCGCGCCCGCGCCGACCCGGGGACCGAGCGGACGCAACGTGGTGGCGTGGTCGCGCACGTGCTTCGACCGGATCTCCGACTGCGCGTTGCCGAACCGCGCACCGCGCAGCACGTCGCCGAGGAGGGCGCGCTTCTGCTCGTCGGTCCCGACCTCCCGCAGCACGTTGACGTAGGCGAAGTGGCTGTGCGGGATCTGCGCGACGTTCGGGTCACCGGCGGCGATCAGTCGCATCACCTCGGTGACCGTCGCGACCGGCAGGTCGGCACCGCCGTACTCCTCCGGCACGGTGATCGCGAGCAGGCCCGACGCCGACAGCTGCTCGAGCTGCTCGACCGGCAGGATCCGGCGCCGGTCACGCTCGGCGGCGCCGGCGGCGAACCGGGCGCCCAGATCGCGTGCGGCCTCGACGGCCTGCTCCGAGGTCAGCACCGGCACGCCGGTGCCGACCGGGGACTGGAGGGCAGTCATCAGACGCGCTCCAGCTCCGCGGCCTCGAGCTCGCGGACGATCGGGAGCACCTCGCGACCGAAGTACTGGACGTCCTCCTGGAAGTGCAGGAAGCCGAGGAGGAAGAGGTTCACGCCCTCACGCTTGTAGGCGAGCATGCGGTGGGCGATCTGCTCCGGGGTGCCGACCAGCCCGGTCCGGAAGCCGTCGTTGTACTGGACGAGGTCGGCGAACTCCGAGTCCTGCCACATGCCCTTCTTGTCGCCCGTCGACTGCCCGGCCTGCTTGACCGCCGAGCCGAAGCCCTCGACGGCCTCGTGGTCGGCCTTGTCGATGATCTCGCGGAGCACGTCGCGCGCCTCCGCCTCGGTGTCCCGGCCGATCAGGAAGCCGTTGACGCCGAAGCGCACGTGCCCGGGGCGGCCGTGCACGGCGGCCACGTCGCTGACGTCGCGCACCTGCTCGGCGATGCCTTCGGGCGTGTTGCCGTTCATGAAGTACCAGTCGGTGACCCGGCCGCCCATGCCGCGGGCGTCGGTGGAGTTGCCGCCCATGAAGATCTCGGGGTGCGGGCGCCCGGGGACGTCGTACGGCTTGGGCTTCAGGTCGAAGTCGTGCAGCCGGTAGAAGTCGCCGTTGAGCTCGGCGTGGTCGCTGGTCCAGATCTCGCGCAGGTAGCGGATGAACTCCTCGGACCGGCGGTAGCGCTCGCCGTGCTCGAGCCACGGCTCGCCGAGCTTGGTGAACTCGTCCTTGAACCAGCCGCTCACCACGTTCACGCAGAAGCGGCCCTTGGTGTACTGGTCCGAGCTGGCGACCAGCTTGGCGAGGACGCCGGGCTGCCACAGGCCGGGGTGGACCGCCGCGATGACCTTGAGGCGCTCGGTCGCCAGCGCGATCGCCAGGCTGATCGAGGTGGACTCGTGTTGGTAGGCGGCGCCGTAGCCCGCCATGTAGCGCACCTGCGAGAGCGCGTAGTCGAACCCGTTGTTCTCGGCGAGGCGGCCGAGCTCGATGTTGTAGTCGAGGTTCCAGTCGGTGCGCTGCTCGATCTTGCTGACCACGAGGCCACCGCTGACGTTGGGGACCCAGTAGGCGAACTGGAGCGGCTTCGCGAGGTTCTCTGGGTCGAGGGGCGGGGTGCTGGACATGGGCTCTCCTGCGGTTTCTGCGCATGCGTGCGGCGTGGCGTTTGCTGTTTGTCTACCAAGTTACTAGAGTTTGGATCCGGCACAAGCCGGTGGATGGCAGGTGTCCGGGATCGCTCCATCGGGCGGGCCTCTCACGGAACAAGGCGGACAACATGCGGATCGAACAACTCGAGTACCTCGCGGCGGTGACCCGGCACGGATCGCTCAGGCGGGCCAGCGAGAAGCTGCACCTCTCCCAACCCGCGCTCAGCGAGTCGGTGACCAAGCTCGAGCGCGAGCTCAAGGTCACGCTGCTCGACCGGCGGCGTACGGGCGCCCGGATCAGCAGGGAGGGGCGCGAGCTGCTGCCCTACATGGAGGAGGTGCTCGCTGCCGTCGACCGGCTCCGCGCCGCGGCCGGCGACCAGCGCGCCGATGCCCGCCTGATCCGGCTCGGCACCGTGCACGCGGCGACGGCCACGCTGCTGGTGCCGGCCGTCCGGGCGTTCCAGTCCAACCGGCCGGCGGCGACCGTCGAGGTGCTGACCCTGCAGCAGTCGCAGATCGACGAGGGGCTCGCCGAGGGCACCCTCGACCTCGGGCTCGTCAACGTGCTCGACGGCGACGACGCGCCCACGGGCCTGGTCGGCACCGACCTGCTGCACGGTCGGCCGGTCGCGGTGCTGCCGGCGGACCACCCGCTCACGGCGCAGACGCAGGTGACGATCGAGGACCTGCGCCGCCAGCGATTCGTGATGATGCGGGCCGGCTACCTCATGCACCGCTACGTGCACCGGGTCTTCGGTGCCGACCTGCCGCACGCCACGCACAGCACCGACGGCGCGGAGATGGGCAAAGCGCTCGTCGCCGAGGGCCTCGGTGTCACCGTGCTGCCGGACTACAGCGTGCTCGGCGACCCGCTCCACCGCGCCGGCCTCATCGCCACCCGCCCGATCGCGGGAGACCCGACGCTGGTCACGCTGGTCGTCCGGCAGCGGACCACCCTGCCGGTCTCGCTGCAGGTGCGCGAGCTGCACGCTGCGCTGCTGGCGCGGGCCGAGCAGTACCGGGCGGCGCAGGCGTCCTGAGCCGACCGCCGATCAATCAGCGGGTGGCGCGTCCCAGGCGAACAGGTCCACCACCCGATTGATGTCTCCTGGGACGTACTCCTTCTGCAGAGCGTCGATGGTGAAGACGATCGTGGATCCGTCGCCGCTGATGCGCGGAGCAGAGAAGAAGGGATCCGACCCATCCGGCGGGCCGACAGGTGGGTCGGGCACCACGACGTCGACGATGCCTGTCACCCGATCGGCCCGGAGGACCTGCTCGTCGATCACGTCGATGCTCAGGTAGGCGACGTACCGACCGTCGGACGAGATGTCTGCAACGGCCGGCCCTGCGCTGGGGTCGGGGTAGGGACGCGGCGGCTGCGCGACGACCTCGACATCACCCGTCTGGCGATCCCACACGACTGCCGCGCGGGCGGAGCGGGATGGCTCGGACGGCACGATCCGGGCCACATAGGCCACGAACCGTCCATCCCCGGACATTGCGGTATGTGTGACATCGACATCCTCGACGGGTCCGCGTAGGCCGAACGGGTCGACGGGGATCTCCTGAGTGGTGCCGAGACGTCTGTCGGTGAGCCTCAGCTCACGGTTGTTGGGATACATGCTGGGGGACAGGTCAGGAACGTCGACCGCGTACGCGATGAACCGTCCGTCATCGCTCATCGATACCGCGAACATGTCTTCGATGCCGTATCCGCGCGGCGTGTCCGGCGTCGGAACCTGATCGGCCTCGCCAGTCTCCCGGTCGAGCACGTAGAGGTCCATCGCCTCGTCAACGGGCGACGGCGAGATATCGGGGGCGCTCGTCGCGAATGCCAGGAAGCGACCGTCGCGGGAGAGCGCCAACGGGCGGACCACGTACGCCCCGCGCGGCACGCCGACCACGACCGAGTTGCGCCCACTACGACGGTCCCACCAGTACAAGTCACCACTCCGGGTGGGATCGTGGGCCACCAGCTTTCGAGCTTTCGACCAGTAGACGACCCATCGCCCGTCGCCGCTGATGAGCGGGGTGAACGAATAGTTCGTCGGTCGCCCATCGAGTCCGCGAGTGATGAGCGTGGTCCGGCCTCGCTCCCGGTCGCGGAGGAAGATCTGCAGGCCGGGCCGTCTCTGGGACGGGTCGGCCCAGGTCGCAGCGGAGGCGAAGACTGCGAACCGGCCGTCATCGCTGAGGTCGAAGCCGTTGTCGCCGGACCGCTCGTCGCCCAGGCGCTCGTCGGAGTCGACGGACGCGATCGTCAACGGTCCGGTCATGTCCGGTCGTGGATAGACCGAGCGCACGACCTTTCGTGGTGTCGCGACGGCCGGTCGGCTGCCTGCTCGAGGGGCGAACGCCCGAACGGTCAGGATCGGTGCCGGGTTGGCGGGCGGTCTGACCAGGACCTTCGCGAACCGGAAGTCGCCGGCTCTCGTCGATCGCGTGCGGGCGACGCGCTTCCAGACGTCGTACATCGTGTCGAGCACCTGGAGGTGGACGGGGCGGGTTCCGGGACGTCCGAGAGAGCCGGTCAGGACCACGTTCGCGTTGATCTCGACGACCCGTGGGGCGCGCAGGACCGCCGCCGGACGTTGGCGCGTGACCTCGCGGTCCTCAGGGCTCACGGCTTCGCCCGGCGTCGGGAGGAGCCCACTGGCGGCGACGAGACACGCAGCAGCGGCCGCGACTCTCCGAGACTGGTGCACTGGACAAGTCTGCGGCAGGCGGTTCCGCACCGCCGCCCAATTGAAGGGATTCGCCTGCCCGCAACCTACGATTGGCCGCGTGTCCACCTCGTCCGTCGCCGATCCGCCGCTGCCGGCAGACGGGGATGACGGGGACGAATCGCCAACCCCCGGAGCGGTCGGGACGCCCGACGCCGGGGCGACGCCGAAGGCGCCGTACGGCGTCGCGGTGGTCCTGCGCCGCGGCGCTCTGCTCTCGCTCCTGGTCGCCGTCGTCCTGACGCTGGCTCTCGAGGTCTCCACGCTCTGGCGCGGCGACCCGCGCTGGATCAGCGACCAGTTCGTCCACTACGTCGGGTTCTACGTCGACACGATCGTGATCTGGCTGTGCCTGCTCTTCCTCTGGTCGCTGATCGGGCGGCTGTGGTGGGCGATCGGGCTGTTGTCGGCGATCGTCATCCCGCTCGCTGTCGCCAACCGGGTCAAGATCGACTTCCGTGAGGAGCCGGTCTACCCCAGCGACGTCGACTTCCTGAGCGAGCCCGGGTTCCTCAGCGCGTTCGTGTCGCCGACCCTGGCGGTCCTGCTCGCCGTCGGGCTGGCGCTGCTCGTCGCCGGGTGCGTGTGGATCGGTCGGCGCCTCGCCCTCCGCTACCCGCGGCCGTCGCTACGAGCGCTGCCGCGCCGCGAGGCCGTCAGGCTCGGGCTGCTCCGTGCCGGCGTGCTCGTGCTGACGGCGACGCTGCTCTTCCAGACGACGAAGTTCAACGAGCCCGGCAACATCTGGCGCAAGGCCTACGAGGTGCGCGGTGAGCACTGGCGGTACTGGAACCAGAAGACGAACTACCGCAGCAACGGCTTCGTCGGCGGGTTCCTCTACAACATGCCGATCTCTGCGATGGCCTGGCCCCTGCTCTACAGCGAGCAGCAGATGGACCAGGTCTCCGACCGCTACGCCCGGGCCGCCGACCGCATCAACCGTGGGCGCACCGGCACCCTGGACGACGTCAACGTGATCCTCGTCCTGAGCGAGTCGTTCACCGACCCCACCAACCTCGAGGGCTTCGAGCTCGAGCGCGACCCGATCCCGCAGACCCGCGCAGTGATGGGGGAGACGACCAGCGGCACGATGCTCGCGCAGCTGTACGGAGGCGGCACGGCCAACATGGAGTTCGAGACGCTGACCGGCCAGTCGATCGCGTTGTTCCGGCCGCAGATGGTCTCGCCGTACCAGATGCTCGTCCCCAACTACGAGGACTACCCCTCGGCCGTCGGCTGGTTCAAGTCGCAGGGACACCGCGCGATCGCGATCCACCCCTACATGATCGGCCTCTACAAGCGCGAGCAGGTCTACGAGACGTTCGGCTTCGAGGACTTCATCCACGACACGACCATGCGGTCGACTGAGACGATCGACGACAACCCCTACATCGACGACCACGCCGCGTTCGACGAGGTCCTTCTCCAGATGGAGGAGAGCGACGACCCACTGATGGTCAACCTCGTCACGATGCAGAACCACATCCCGGTCGACGACCATTACGACGACCCGATCGGCGTCAGCGGCATCGGCGACGACCAGGCCGACCGGATCGGCCAGTACGCACGAGGTTTGGAGCACACCGATGTGGCATTGGCGGACTTCCTCTCCGACCTCGAGGCGAGTGACGAGAAGTCGGTCGTGCTCTTCTACGGCGACCACCTGCCCGGCATCTACGACGCCGAGGTGAAGAACGCGAACGACGACGGGCTCGGTCTCTACGAGACGCCGTTCTTCGTGTGGAGCAGCGAGGGCAACCGCCGTCGACCGATGCCGCTGACCAGTCCGTCGTTCTTCCTGCCGCTGCTCTACCAGGTCGCCGATGCGCCGGTGCCGCCGTACCTCGCGCTCCTCGACCGGCTGCACGGCCGCGTCAGCGCTCTGCAGCAAGGACGGATCGTCACCAGCGATGGCGCCGAAACCCCCGAGAATTCGTTGGATCCGAGGTCGGAACAATTGCTCGACGACCTGCGCCTGGTGCAGTACGACTTCTCGATCGGGGAGCGATACTCGGTCGATCGCATGTGGCCGGGCGCGGACGACTGAGAACGTCCCGAAACACGCTCCTGTGGCGAAAGGGGCGTGAATTGGCCGAATTCGGCGCTCTTTCGCGAAAAAACCCGTCGGAATCGCGGCGTGGTGATTGTGAGGCCGCCGCCGAATGCCTAGCGTGCCGAACAAGGAAGCCGGGCGGGGGCCCGGACCAAACGGCCCAGGAACCGGCTAGAGGCGGTTCCGGCGGAAGGACAAGTAGTGAACAAGTCTCAGCTCATCGACGAGCTCGCCACTCGATTCGACGGCAACCGCAAGGCTGCCGCCCATGCACTCGACTCCGTGCTCGACACGATCACCCGCCAGGTCGCGAAGGGCGAGAAGGTCGCCATCACCGGCTTCGGGTCCTTCGAGAAGGCAGTGCGCAACGCGCGCTGGGTCCGCAACCCGCAGACCGGTGCGCGCGTGAAGACCAAGAAGAAGGCGGTTCCGAAGTTCAGCGCCGGCGCCGACCTCAAGAACGTCGTCTCCGGTGCGAAGAAGCTGCCGGCCGTGAAGGCGGCCGCTGCTCCGGCGAAGGCCGCCGCGAAGAAGGCAGCGGCTCCGGCCAAGAAGGCGGCGGCGACCGCCAAGAAGGCCGCCGCTCCGGCGAAGAAGGCTCCGGCCAAGAAGGCGCCCGCGAAGAAGGCTCCGGCCAAGAAGGCGCCCGCGAAGAAGGCTCCGGCCAAGAAGGCACCGGCGAAGAAGGCTCCGGCCAAGAAGGCGCCCGCGAAGAAGGCTCCGGCCAAGAAGGCACCCGCCAAGAAGGCACCGGCCAAGAAGGCACCGGCGAAGAAGGCCCCGGCCAAGAAGAGCACGGCGAAGAAGAGCACCGCGAAGAAGAAGTAGTCGCCGCCGATCAACCTGCGACGGGCCGTCCTCAGTGCGAGGGCGGCCCGTCGTCGTTGTCGAGGACCGAAGGCAACGCCGAGGGCAGCGTCGACCGCGTCGCCGGCCCGACACCGAGCGCGACGGCGACGCGCAGGCTGACCAGGTCGTCGACGTCCTGTCGCAGCCCGGCGAGCTCTCCGGCCAGCGGTTCCGCACCGTCGGCGGCGTGCGCCGCGGCCGAGCCCGGTCCGAACCGAGGCGCGAAGTCGTCGTACGTCGCGGCGTAGAGGGTGGTTCCGGTGCCCGCGGCGTCGGCGACGTACGCCGTCGGGCCGGTGATCGACGTCAAGGCGGTCCGCAGCTCGGCCGGCCGCAGCGCGGGCAGGTCCGCGAGGAGCGCGACGGGACGCAGGTCCGGCCACCGGCGGGCGGCTTCGGCGACCGCCTGCACCAGCGCCGGGTTGAGGCCGTTGCTCCCGTCGGGCAGTGCGTCCGCGCCCATCGCGACCACGGTCGATGCGAAGTAGGCGTCGTCGGTGGTGACCAGCACCCGAGCGACTCCAGGCGTCTCCAGGCACGCCGCCACCGTGTCGACGGCGAACGCCGTCGCGAGGGCCGCCCGCTGGTCGGCGGGCACCCCGACCAGTCGCGACTTCCCGATCCCCGGGGGCTTCACGGGGATCACGACGACGTGCTGGCTCACTCGTCGATCCTGTCAGGTGCCCGAGCCGGGATGCTGCCGGGGCGCTGTCGGGTCGACGGGGTCGCGGGCCGGTAACGTGCCCCTCGTGAGGGTCCGCAAGGTGCAGGAGAAGCGCAACTGGGCGATCGGCCTGGCGGTGGTGATCATCAAGCCGACGCTGCTGGCGACGACCGAGCGCGAGTGGATCGGCGGGGAGGAGAACTTCCCGGCGAAGGGCGGCTGCGTGGTGGCGCTCAACCACCTGTCGCACATCGACCCGCTGACCGCGGCCCTGCTCTTCTACGACCACGGCCGGATCCCGCGCTACCTCGCCAAGGACGGGCTGTTCCGCAACAAGGCGCTCGGGTTCTTCCTGCGGTCGGCGGGCCAGATCCCGGTCTACCGCGACACCGCCGGCGCCGTGGACGCCTACTCCGCCGCGGTCGCGGCGGTCGGTCGCGGCGAGGCCGTGATCATCTATCCCGAGGCGACGATCACCCGTGACCCCGACCTGTGGCCGATGCGGGGCAAGTCCGGCGCGGCGCGGATCGCGCTCGAGACAGGGTGCCCGGTGATCCCCGTCGGCCAGTGGGGCGCACAGGACATCCTGCCGCCCTACACGAAGAGGCCGTTCCTCTTCCCGCGCAAGAAGCTCGTCGCGCGCATCGGCGAGCCGGTCGAGCTGTCCGACCTCGCGGCCAAGGAGCCCCGCACCCCCGAGGTGATCAACGAGGCGACCGACCGGATCATGGCCGCGATCACCCACCAGCTCGAGCTGATCCGCGGCGAGCGGGCGCCGGCCGAGCGCTACGACATGCGGGTCCACGGCGACCGCTTCAAGAAGAAGAAGGCGTCATGAGCAAGGTAGCGGTCCTCGGCGCGGGATCCTGGGGCACCGCCTTCGCGATGGTGCTCGCCGATGCCGGCAACGACGTGATGATCTGGGCCCGTCGGGAGGAGGTCGCCGCCTCCATCAACGACCGTCGCGAGAACGTCGACTACCTGCCCGGCATCGAGCTGCCCCGCACGATCTCGGGGACCGCCGATCCCGAGCAGGCGCTGTCGGGCGCGGACGTGGTGATCCTGGCGGTGCCGTCGCAGTCGTTGCGCGCGAACCTCCCGGCCTTCGTGCCCTACCTCGAGCCCGACTCCGTGCTGGTGTCGCTGATGAAGGGCATCGAGCTCGGCACGCTCGAGCGGATGAGCGAGGTGATCCAGGAGGTCGCCGACGTCGACGCCGGGCGCATCGCCGTCGTGAGCGGGCCCAACCTGGCCAAGGAGATCGCCCGGCGTGAGCCGGCGGCATCCGTCGTCGCCTGTGCGGACGAGGACGTCGTCACGATGCTGCAGAAGCGCTGCCACTCCCCGGCGTTCCGGCCCTACACCAGCGTCGACGTCCTGGGCTGCGAGCTCGGGGGGGCCTACAAGAACGTGGTGGCGCTGTGCGTCGGCATGGCCGTCGGGCTCGGCTTCGGCGACAACACGACCGCCTCGCTGATCACCCGCGGGCTCGCCGAGACGGCCCGGCTCGCGATGCGGCTCGGCGCCAACCCGCTGACGCTGATGGGCCTCGCCGGTCTCGGCGACCTCGTCGCCACCTGCTCGTCGCCGCTCTCGCGCAACCGCACGTTCGGCGAGAAGCTCGGTCTCGGCATGACCGTCGACGAGATCTACGCCTCGACCCGTCAGGTCGCGGAGGGCGCCAAGTCCTGTTCCTCGATCCGCGCGCTCGCCGAGAAGACCGGCGTCGAGGCCCCCATCGCCGAGCACGTCGACGAGGTCGTCGCCGGTCGGATGACCACGTCGGAGATGATGGAGGCGTTCATCAGCCGCGACCCGAAGGCCGAGATGTACTGAGGATGTCCGTCGAGCACGTGGTCCGGTACGTCGATTCCGGTGGGCTGCAGATCGCCTTCCAGACCATCGGCCGCGGCACTCCGGACCTGGTGTTCGTCGCCGACGCCGGCACCAGCCTCGACACGCTCTGGGAGCACCCCGAGATGCGCGCGTTCTACGCGCAGTTGGCTGCCATCGGTCGGCTGATCGTCATCGACCCGCGCGGCGTCGGGCTGTCCGACCCGATGGAGCACCTGCCGCCCCTGGAGGACTGGGTCGACGACGTGCGCGTTGTCCTGGATGCGGTGGGTGTCGATCGCGCGACCCTGATCGGGCACGGGTACGGCGGCCAGCTCTGCCTGCTCTTCGCCGCGGTGCACCCAGACCGTACGACTGCCGTCGTGAGCGTCAACGGCTACGCACGCCTCCGACGGGCGCCCGACTATCCGGCGGGATTCCCTCCCGAAGCGGAGGCGGCGGTGTTGGAGCAGATCCAGGCTTCCTGGGGATCGGGTTCGCGATTGGCCTGGACAAGTCCGGACACCGTCAGGAACTCGCAGGACCTCGAGTGGTGGGCGCGCTGCGAACGCGCCTCGGCTACCCCGCGCCGCGCACAGGTGCGTCAAGCCTTCGCCTTCGACGTCGACATCACCGATGTCCTGCCAGCGATCGCGGTGCCGACGCTCGTGATCTTCTCGAGCGACGACCCCTACATCCGCCGTGGCCACGCCGAATACCTCGCCGCCCGAGTGAACGGCGCTCGACTGGTCGAGATCCCGGGCTGTCATTCGCCGATGTTGAACGATGCGCGGGAGGCCCTGGTCGGGGCCGTGTCCGAGATGCTGACGGGCACGTCCTACCGCCCGCCGCCGGACCGAGCCCTGATGACGGTGGCGTTCACCGACATCGTCGACTCGACCCGGCGAGCGGTCGAGCTGGGCGACCGGCGCTGGCGGGAGCTGCTGCAGCTGCACGACGAGGTCAGCGCGCGCGAGGTACATCTCGCGCGCGGACGTGTCGTCAAGTTCACGGGTGACGGGATGATGGCGACCTTCGACGGGCCAGCGCGGGCGGTCCACTGCGTGCGATCTATCGCGCAGATCCTTGAGAAGGTCGGAGTGCCGGTGCGGGCGGGGGTTCACACCGGTGAGGTCGAGATCCGCGACGACGACATAGGAGGCATCGCCGTCCACATCGCGGCTCGGATCTCAGCACTTGCGCGCGGGGGCGAGACCCTGGTGTCGTCGACGGTGCGCGACCTGGTGGCCGGTTCAGGACTCGTCTTCGACGATCACGGCGAACGGGTGCTCAAGGGCATACCCGACCCGTGGCGGGTGTTCGCCGTCGCGCACCACGCCCCCTAGCGGCCCGTCTGCCTCGCGAGTGCGGCGCCATCGAGCGCCTGCTCCAGGTCGGCCCACAGGTCCTCGACGTCCTCGATGCCGACGGAGAGGCGCACCAGGCCCTCGGGGATGGTCTGCGCCTCCGCCTTCCAGCGCCGGCGCCGCTCGAGCGTCGACTCCACGCCGCCGAGCGAGGTGGCGTGCACCCAGAGCCGCACGCCGCGCCCCAACCGGTCGGCGGGCTCGGCCCCGCCGGCGAGGACCGCGGCGACGATCCCGCCCCAGCCGGGATAGCGGACCTCCTCGACCGCCGGGTGCTCGCCCAGCCGGCGGGCCAGCTCGGCGGCGTTCGCCTGCGCGCGGTCGAGCCGGACGTGCAGGGTGCGCAGGCCGCGGAGCGCCAGCCAGGTCTCGAACGGCCCGGGCACCGCACCGACCAGGTCGCGGCGGCTCTTCAGGGCGTCGAGCACCTCGTCGTCGGAGGTGACGAGGGCGCCGAGCTGCACGTCGCTGTGGCCGGCGAGGTACTTGGTCGCCGAGTGCACGACGATGTCGGCGCCCAGCGAGAGCGGCTGCTGGAGCAGGGGAGTGGCGAACGTGTTGTCGACGACGACCCGGATGCCGAGCTCGTGCGCGGCGTCGGCGAGCGCCGGGATGTCCGCGAGCTCGAGCGCCGGGTTGGTGGGCGACTCGATCCAGAGCAGTGCGCAGTCCTCGTCGTCCTTCATCGCAGCGACCACCGCCTCGGTGTCGGCGATGTCGACCAGCCGGCTGCGGAGCCGGCCGCGCGCCTCGAGGTCGGCGAGCACCATCACCGTGCCGCTGTAGGAGTGACGGGGAGCGACGACGCTGCCGCCCTGGCCGACCAGGTCGAGGACGGTGGTCACCGCGGCCATCCCCGAGGCGTAGGCGAGCGCGCGGCCGCCCTCCAGCGAGCCGAGCACCTCCTCGAACGCCGCCCAGGTCGGGTTGCCGTAGCGGCCGTACTCGAGGTCTCCGGTCGCGACGTACGTCGACGCCATCGTGATCGGGTGGTTCAACGGGGCGTCGGGCTCGTGGGCAGGGCGGCCGCCCGTCACCGTGATCGTCGCCGGTCGCAGGTCCGGTGTCGGCCGGTTCGTCGAGGAGGGCATGGGGCAACGGTAGGGTCCGAGGCGATGACCGCGCCTGCTGGGTCCTCCGGACGCCGTACCCGCGTGGCCGTCGTCTTCGGCGGTCGCTCCTCCGAGCACGCGATCTCCTGCGTCACCGCGGGCAGCGTGCTGCGGGCGCTCGACCCGGAGCGGTACGAAATCGTCCCCATCGGCATCGCGACCGACGGTCGTTGGGTGCTCGAGAGCGGCGACCCGGACCGGCTCGCGATCGCAGGTCCCGACCGGCTGCCCGCCGTCGACGGCGACCGGACGCCGGCGACCATCGGCGACGTCGACGTGGTGTTCCCGCTGCTGCACGGGCCGTGGGGGGAGGACGGCACCATCCAGGGGATGCTCGAGATGGCCGGGGTGCGGTACGTCGGCTCCGGCGTCCTCGCCTCCGCGGTCGGGATGGACAAGGCCTACCTCAAGGTCGTGCTCCAAGCCGCCGGGCTGCCCGTGCTGCCGTCGATCACGGTGACCGTGCGTGAGTGGGTCGCGGACCCGGCCGCCGTGCGGCAGCGGGTGGCCGACCTCGGCTACCCGGCCTTCGTGAAGCCGGCCCGCGGCGGGTCGAGCATCGGCATCGGCAAGGCGCACTCCGCCGACGAGATCGACGCGGCGGTCGAGGGCGCGCTGCGGCACGACCCGAAGGTGCTGGTCGAGGTGTCGGCCGAGGGTGCGCGCGAGGTCGAGGTGGGGGTGCTGGAGGCCCTCGACGGTGGCGTCGAGACGACGATGCCGGCCGAGATCCGGATCACCGGTGACCACGAGTTCTACGACTTCGAGGCGAAGTACCTCCCCGAGGAGGCCACCGAGCTCGACGTCCCGGCCGACGTGCCGGACGCCACGGCTCAGGAGGCGCGAGAGCTGGCCGAGCGGGCGTTCCGCGCCGTCGGCTGCGAGGGCCTGGCCCGGGTCGACTTCTTCCTGATGACCGACGGCTCGCTCATCGTCAACGAGCTCAACACGATGCCGGGCTTCACGCCGCTCTCGATGTTCCCGCGGATGTGGGCCGCGAGCGGCCTCGACTACCCCGCGCTCGTCGACCGGCTGCTCAGCCTCGCGCTGCAGCGCGACACCGGCCTGCGCTGAGACGTCAGAGGTCGCAGGTCCCGGTCTCGCGGAGGTGCTCCTCGACGAGCGGTGACAGCCGGGCCATCGCGCCCGACTCCAGTCCTCGGGCGTCGGCCGGCACGAGGATCTGCACGCGGGGCGCGTGCCACGCCGACGTGACCACCAGGTCGGCGTCGAGGTCGTCGTACTGCTCGGAGGGGATGTACCACGGCACGCCGCTCACCAGCTCGCACTGGGCGCCGGGGCCGAAGCCCTCGGGCTCACCGACCCCGCAGGTCACGACGATCGCCGGGTCGCCGTACGCCGCCGCCGGGGCGTCCGACGGCTCGATCTCCACCCGCTCCTCGTCGGCGAGGGTGTCGGGAAGTGCGTCGGCGAACGCCGCGCAGGCTGCGGCGTCCTCGCCGTCGACGTCGGGGACGTCGACCTCGACCGGACCGCCGCAGGCGGTCGACACGAACAGCAGGCCTACGAGGAGGCCCGCGCGCACGACGTTCAGATGTGGACCACGGGGCAGGTGAGGGTGCGGGTGATGCCCTCGAGGTTCTGCACCTTGGAGACGACCAGCTTGCCCAGCTCGTCGACGTTGCGGGCCTCGGCGCGCACGATCACGTCGTACGGGCCGGTGACGTCCTCGGCGAGCGTGACGCCCTTGACCTCCGCGATCGCCTTGGCGACCTCAGCAGCCTTGCCGACGTCGGTCTGGATCAGGATGTAGGCCTGCACCACCATTGGTCGCACTCCCAGGAGACTCGAGGTCAAACGGACGGGGACCATCCGGGGACGGTCACGACGGCAACTTACCGCGCACCCGGCCCTCCTGCCTCTTCGGCGGTGACCGATCTGGTGGGATGGCACCGTGCCCGACGCGCTTCCCGCTCCCGACGCCACGCTGGCCGACCTCGGCGAGTTCGGCCTCATCGACCGCGTCGCCGCGATCGTCCGCGAGGTCGCGCCCGGGGAGGACGTGCTGGTCGGCCCCGGCGACGACGCGGCGGTGCTGCGCGTGCGGAAGGGCCACGTGGTGGTCTCCACCGACCTCGTGGTCGAGGGACGGCACTTCCGCACCGACTGGGCCGACGCGGTCGACGTCGGCCACCGCGCCGCCGCGCAGAACATCTCCGACATCAACGCCATGGGCGGCCGGGCGCTGTGGCTGACCGTCGGCTTCGCAGCCCCGCCGACGCTGCCCGCCCGCTGGGCGCTCGACCTCGTGCGCGGGTTCGCCGAGGAGTGCGCCTCCGTGGGGGCCGGCGTGGTCGGGGGAGACGTCACCAGCGCGGACAAGATCACGATCGCGGTCACCGTGCTCGGCGTCTGCACGGTCTCGCCGGTCCTGCGCTCCGGCGCTCAGGCCGGGGACGTGGTCGCTCTCTGCGGCCGCCAGGGCTGGGCGGCCGGCGGCCTGGGCGTGCTGGGACGCGGGTTCCGCTCGCCACGGGTGCTGGTCGACGCCTACCGCCGCCCGGAGCCGCCGTACGACGCCGGCGGGGTGGCTGCCGAGGCCGGCGCCACCGCCATGATCGACGTCTCCGACGGCCTGCTCGCCGACGCCGCGCACGTCGCGCGCGCCAGCGGGGTCTCGATCGACCTCCGCTCGGCGTCCTTCGAGATCCCCGAGCCGCTCCTCGCGGTCGCCGGCGCGACCGGCGCCGACCCGCTCGGCTTCGTGCTCGGCGGCGGCGAGGACCACTCCCTGCTCGCGACCTTCCCCGCCGGGACCGCCCTGCCCGAGGCCTGGACGGAGGTCGGAGTCGTCGCCGCGCCCGGCCCCGACGGCCCCGCCGTCACCGTCGACGGCGCGCCCTACGAGGGCAGCACGGGCTGGACCCACTTCTGAGAGTTGAATCCTCCCTCGTGGCGCGTTGAGTCCTGGGTCGTGGCGTCAACGCGTCCGAAAAATGAACGACGGGACCGAGCCGAGCTCGATCCCGTTCGCCACGCGGCACGATTCAACGCGCCACGAGAGACGATTCGACGTCAGCGGCTGACCTTGCCGGCCTTGAGGCAGCCGGTGCAGACGTTCATGCGCTTCGGGGTGCCGTTGACCACAGCGCGGACGCGCTGGATGTTCGGGTTGAAGCGACGCTTGGTGATCTTGCGCGACCACGGCCGGTTGTTGCCGAAGGCCGGCTTCTTCGCGCAGATGTCGCAGACGGCAGCCACGGGTTGACTCCTACGGATCGATTACTGACTCAAGTTCATGGGTGCCCCGGTGAGAGGGCAACCGGATCAGGTTAGCCGACGGTGGGCCGCAGCCAGAAATCGTGACGTCCCACTAGATTGACCGCCATGGGAGGCGGCATCGAGCTCGACACCGTGCTGCGGTTCGTCGACATCGCCGTGGACGCCCTGTCGGAGGCGCGGGAGGAGATCGACGCCCTCAACGTCTACCCGGTGCCGGACGGCGACACCGGCACCAACATGTACCTGACGATCGCCGCGGCCCGCGACGCCATGCGCGAGGTCCCGGGCGCTCCGAGGCGGGCCGCGCTGGCCGCGTTCTCCCGCGGCGCGCTGCTCGGCGCGCGGGGCAACTCGGGTGTGATCCTCAGCGAGATGCTCGGCGCGATCGCGCGTCGGATCTCCGCCGCGACCGACGAGGACCGCAACGCCGAGGTGATGGCGCAGGCGTTCCAGCAGGCGACCGAGGCCAGCTACGCGGCCGTGGGGGAGCCGGTCGAGGGCACCATGCTCACCGTGGCCCGGGCGGCCTCCGAGGCAGCGGTCACGGCCGCCAAGGACCCGGCCTCGCGCAGTGGCGACGTGCTCCGCGCCGCGGGGGCGGCGGCCCGGGAGGCTCTCGGCCACACCCCGGAGCAGCTCGAGGTGCTGGCCCGGGCCGGGGTGGTCGACGCCGGCGGCCGCGGGATCTGCGTGCTCCTCGACGCCGCCGAGACGGTGCTGACCGGCAAGCGACCGGTGCCGGTGACCCAGCCGCTCGGCCAGCACCAGATCCCGGTGCCGCAGCTGACCCCCGCCGGCGCGGGGGACCTGAGCAGCGAGGGGCCGTCGTACGAGGTCATGTACCTGCTCGACACCCAGGACGGCGAGATCCCACCGTTGCGGGCGCGCCTGGGCGAGCTGGGCGACTCGGTCGTCGTCGTCGGCGGCGACGGGCTCTGGAACGTGCACGTCCACGTCGACGACGTCGGCGCCGCGATCGAGGCCGGCCTCGCCGTCGGCCGGCCGCACCGGATCCGCGTCACCCACTTCGCCGAGCAGGTCGCGGCCGCCGCCGACGGCACCGCCGAGGCGGGCAGCGCGCGGGTCGGCCGCACCGTGATCGCGGTCGCCGCCGGGCCCGGCCTGGCCGAGCTGTTCGCGGGTGCCGGTGCGGTGGTCGTCGAGGGTGGTCCCGGTCGGCGACCGTCGGCGGGACAGCTCCTCGAGGCGATCACGGAGTGCGGTGCGCGGGAGATCGTGATCCTGCCGAACGACCACGACTCGGTCCGCGCCGCCCGGGTCGCGGCGAGCACGGCGGAGACCGACGGTCACGGCCACGGTCACGGTCACGGGCTGCGGATCTCGGTGATCCCGACCGAGGCCCAGGTGCAGGGGCTGGCCGCGATCGCCGTCCACGAGCCCGGGCGCGCCTTCGACCACGACGTCACCGAGATGACCGCCACCGCCCGCCACGTGAAGCACGGAGCGGTCACCATCGCGGTCAAGGAGGCGATGACGTCGGCCGGGCCGTGCCAGGAGGGTGACGTGCTCGGGGTGATCGCCGGCGACTTCGTCGTCATCGGCGACGAGCTCGGCCAGGTCGCGCTGGACGTGCTGACCCGGCTGCTGGCCTCCGGTGGAGAGCTGGTCACCCTCGTGAAGGGCGCGGACGCCGGCGACATCGCCGAGCGGGCCGCCGCCTGGGTCGAGGAGCAGCACCCCCATGTCGACGTCGTGGTGTACGACGGTGGCCAGGAGCGCTACCCGCTCCTTTTGTCCGTGGAGTGAAGGGGACTCGTTGACCACCCTCGAGGCACCGATCGCAGCGGTGCTCGGCAAGGCGACGCCGGCCAAGCGCAAGAAGTTCGAGGACGGCCTGGGCCTGCGCACGGTCGGGGACCTCCTGCGCCACTTCCCGCGGCGCTACCTCGAGACCGGAAGCCTGACCAAGGTCCGCGACCTCCGGGTCGGCCAGTTCCTGTGCGTCGTCGGCGAGATCGTCGAGTGCCGTCAGCACACCTACAAGGACCGGCGCACCGGTCGGCCGGCCTATCGGGTCGAGGCAGTCCTGAGCACCGACGGACCTCGCCTGAAGATGACGTTCTTCGCCAAGAACCAGCACATGTCGGACTGGCACCAGAGCCGGGTGGCCAAGGGCCGCCGCGGCGTCTTCCTCGGCCAGGCGGGCCGGTTCCGCGACGAGTGGCAGCTCACGAACCCGGCGATGACGCTCTTCGGCGTCGCCGACGACGAGGAGAGCATCGTCGACGAGATCGGTGACCTCTACCCGATCTACCCGCTCACCAAGGGCCTCCAGACCTGGGACGTCGCGCGCGCCGTCCGTGCCGCGCGGGGGCAGCTCGACCACCTCCCCGAGCTGCTGCCCGACCACGTCCGCGAGCAGTACGACGTGCTCGACGTCGCTCGCGCCTACGAGTGGGTCCACGCCCCGGAGGACCGCTCGCAGGTGGCGCGGGCCCACCACCGGTTCCGGTTCGAGGAGGCACTGGTCACCCAGCTCGTGCTCGCGCGCCGGAGGCGGGCCGTCCGCGAGCTCGGCGCGACCGTCCGCACCGGCGGCGACGGCGCGCTGCAGACCGCGTTCGACGAGCGGCTGCCCTTCGAGCTCACCACCGGCCAGCGCGAGATCGGCGAGCAGATCGCGCGCGACCTCGCCCAGCCGCACCCGATGAACCGGCTGCTGCAGGGCGAGGTGGGCTCCGGCAAGACCCTGGTCGCGCTCCGCGCGATGCTCCGCGTGGTCGACTCCGGTGGCCAGGCGGCCCTGCTGGCCCCCACCGAGGTGCTGGCCCAGCAGCACCACCGCTCGATCGTCGCGATGCTCGGCGAGCTCGCGGACGGCGGCACGATCTTCGGGCCCGGCGAGGGCACCCGCGTCGAGCTGCTCACCGGGTCCATGACCAAGACCCAGCGCACCGAACCGCTCCTGCGGCTCGCCAGCGGCGAGGCGGGGATCGTCATCGGCACCCACGCGCTGCTCGAGGAGACGGTCCAGTTCGCCGACCTCGGTCTGGTCGTCGTCGACGAGCAGCACCGGTTCGGCGTCGAGCAGCGCGCGGCGCTCACCGACAAGGCCGCGATCCCGCCCCACATCCTGGTGATGACGGCGACCCCCATCCCGCGCACGGTGGCGATGACGGTCTTCGGCGACCTCGAGGTCTCGACGCTTCGTGAGCTCCCGGCCGGGCGCGCGCCGATCCAGACCAACGTGGTGCCGCTGGCCGAGCAGCCGACCTGGCTCGACCGGGCGTGGGCGCGCGTGCGCGAGGAGGTCGAGCAGGGCCACCAGGTCTACGTCGTGTGCCCGCGCATCTCCGGCGACGTCGCGGAGGCCGACCAGGACGAGGTCGTCGACGTCGACGAGGACGGCAACCCCGTCGCCGCGCCGCGGTCGTTCGCCGCGGTCGAGGAGGTGGTCGACCAGCTGGCGTCCGGGCCGCTGGCGGGCCTGCGGCTGGCCCGGCTCCACGGCAAGCTGCCCGCCGAGGAGAAGGACGCGACGATGCGCGCCTTCGCCCGGCACGAGATCGACGTCCTCGTCTCCACGACGGTCATCGAGGTCGGGGTCGACGTGGCCAACGCGACCACGATGGTGATCCTCGACGCCGACCGGTTCGGCGTCTCCCAGCTCCACCAGCTGCGCGGGCGGGTCGGCCGGGGCGGCCTGCCGGGACTGTGCCTCCTCGTCACCCAGGTGGAGGACCCGACCTCGCCGGCGCGCGAGCGGCTCGCCGCGGTCGGCGACACCAGCGACGGCTTCCTGCTCAGCCGGATCGACCTCGAGCAGCGGCGTGAGGGCGACGTGCTCGGCGCCTCGCAGGCGGGACGGCGCTCCAGCCTGGAGAACCTCCGCGTGCTCCGTGACGAGGACACGATCGTGGCCGCCCGCGAGGCCGCCGAGGCACTGCTCGAGGAGGATCCGGCGCTCCTCGAGGCCCCGCTGCTCGCCGACGCCGTCACCGACCTCGAGCGCTCCCAGCAGGGCGACTTCGTGGACAAGTCATGAGCGAGCGATGACCCGCATCATCGGCGGCACCGCCGGCGGCCGCCGGATCGAGACCCCGAAGGGGGAGGGGACCCGCCCGACCAGCGACCGGGTCCGCGAGGCGCTGTTCTCGACGCTCGAGGCGCACTTCGGCGTGCTCGACCGGCTCGCGGTCCTCGACCTGTACGCCGGGTCCGGCGCGATCGCGCTCGAGGCGGCATCGCGCGGGGCGTCGTACGTCGTCGCCGTGGAGGCCGACCGCGCCACCGCGAAGGTCGTCGAGCGCAACGCGAAGGCGCTCGGCACGGTCGGGTCGGTGGTGGAGACGGTCGCCCTGCCCGTCGCGCGGTTCCTCGCGCACCCGTCGCGGACGAAGATCGACCTGGTCTTCCTCGACCCGCCCTACCCGTTGGCCGAGACCGACCTCGCTCGCGTCCTGGCGCTGCTCGTCGAGCACGACTGGCTGGCCGACGACGCGCTCGTGGTCGTCGAGCGCGGCTCGCGGAGTCCCGAGCCCGCCTGGCCGGCCGGGCTGACCCCGCTGCGGGGCAAGCGCGGCATGAAGAAGTACGGCGAGACGCGCCTCTGGTTCGCGACCGCTGACGGTGACGCGGCGTAGAGCCACTACGGTGACGGCATGCGACGCGCTGTCTGCCCCGGCTCGTTCGACCCGGTGACCAACGGTCACCTCGACATCTTCGGCCGCGCCGCCGCCCTCTTCGACGAGGTCGTGGTCGCGGTGGGCGTCAACAAGTCGAAGTCGGCGTCCTCCGGCCGGCTGTTCACCTCCGACGAGCGGCTGGCGATGATCGCCGAGGCGGTCACGCCGTGGCCGAACGTGCGGGTGCAGGGCTTCACCGGCCTGGTGACCGACTTCTGCCGCGAGATCGGCGCCCAGGCGATCGTGAAGGGGCTGCGCGGGTCGGGCGACTACGACTACGAGCAGCAGATGGCGCAGATGAACTCCCACCTCACCGAGGTCGACACGGTCTTCCTGATGACCGACCCGAGCATGTCGTTCGTGTCGTCGAGCCTGGTCAAGGAGGTCGCGTCCTTCGGGGGCGACGTCTCCGGCCTGGTGCCGGCCTCGGTCCTGGAGCGCCTCACCGCCCGCCTGGCCGAGCGACGCGCGGGTGCCTGAGCGGGGCTCTCGGTGACCCGGTCAGATTTGGTCGCCAAACCCGCCGACCGTTACGATTCTCGCTGATCTGTTGTGTCCGGACCGGGAGTGATCACATGACCAGCCTGGACCCGAGGGCGCCGCTCGTGCTCGACACTCGCGAGCTCGGCCGCCGCCCGGGGTCCCAGCGGGAAGTGACACGCTCGGCCCCGGCCCCGGCAGATCTGGGCATCGAAGTCCTCAGTGTCCCCGAGGGATCGCCGGTCGAGCTCGACCTGCGGCTCGAGGCGGTCATGGAGGGAGTTCTGGTCACCGGCACGGCGCGAGCCGTGGTCGAGGGCGAGTGCACGCGGTGCCTGGAGCCGATCCGCGACGAGATCGAGGTGACGTTCCAGGAGCTGTTCGTGTACGACGACACTCGGCACGGTGCCCGGGACGACTCCGACGAGGACGACGAGACCAGCAGACTCGAGGACGACCTGCTCGACCTCGAGCCGCTCCTGCGGGATGCGGTGGTGCTCGCACTGCCGTTCCAGCCGTTGTGCCAGCCGGACTGTCCCGGGCTGTGCCCCGAGTGTGGGGCGCGACTCGCGGACGACCCGGACCACGGGCACCAAGCAGCGGTGGATCCCCGGTGGGCAGCGCTGGCCGAGCTCAAGGAAGACCTGGGCCCGAGCTAGGGCCCGAAGGACCAAGACGGCGAACCGTCCGGACACCCGCAAGGGGCCGGCCGGACGAACACGAGGAGAAGACAGTGGCTGTTCCGAAGCGGAAGATGTCGCGCAGCAACACGCGGCACCGTCGCTCGCAGTGGAAGGCCGTCGCCCCCACGCTGGTGACCTGTGCCAACCCGGCCTGCGGTGCGAAGCACCTGCCGCACCGCGCGTGCGGCACCTGCGGCCAGTACGGCGCGCGCGCCGACCGTCGCCAGGTCCTCTGACCCGGACCGCCTGACCCAGGCACCTGGCCATCAGCGCCTACGAGGAGCTGCGACGAGCGCTCGGGGATCCTGAGCTCGACCCCGAGCTGCTCGAGCGCGCCCTCACCCACCGCTCGTACGCCTACGAGCACGGTGGCCTGCCCACCAACGAGCGCCTCGAGTTCCTCGGCGACTCGGTGCTCGGTGTGGTGGTCACCGAGACCCTCTACCGGGCGCACCCGGACCTCTCCGAGGGCCGGCTGGCCAAGCTCCGCGCCGCTGTCGTCAACGCCCGCGCGCTGGCGGACGTCGCCCGCCGGATCGGTCTCGGGCAGTACATCAAGCTCGGTCGCGGCGAGGAGGCCACCGGCGGTCGTGACAAGGCGTCGATCCTGTCCGACACCGTCGAGGCCGTGATCGGCGCCGTCCACCTCAGCGCCGGCATCGAGACGTCGGCCGACGTCGTGCACCTGCTCTTCGACCCGCTCATCGAAGCCGCCTCGGCCATGGGCGCCGGGCTCGACTGGAAGACCTCGCTCCAGGAGCTCGCCGCCGAGCACAGCCTCGGCGTGCCCGAGTACGTCATCCAGGACGAGGGCCCCGACCACGCCAAGACCTTCACCGCGCAGGTCCGCGTCGCCGAGCGGCTCTACGGCAACGGCCACGGCCGGTCGAAGAAGGAGGCCGAGCAGGGCGCGGCCGAGACGGCGTACGGCGAGATCGTCGCCGCTCAGGCGGCTGCGTCGGCCGAATCCGGTCCCGCGGAGTCCGCCGCCCCGATCGAGCCCGCCCCGGCCGACGACTGACCGGGCCCCGACCGTGCCCGAGCTCCCCGAGGTCGAGGTCGTCCGCGCCGGCCTCGAGCGCCACGTGGTTGGCGCCCGCCTGACCACGGTCGACGTCCTCCACCCGCGCCCGGTGCGCCGTGACCCGCGCGGCCCCGCCGGCTTCGCCGCCGCCCTGACCGGCCGCCGGGTCGAGGCCGCCCGCCGCCGCGGCAAGTACTTCTGGCTCCCGCTCGACAGCGGCGATGCCCTGCTCGGCCACCTCGGCATGAGCGGGCAGATGCTCGTCCAACCCGTCGGCGCGGCCGACGAGCGCAACCTCCGGGTCCGCTTCGGGCTCGACCGCGGCGGCGAGCTGCGGTTCGTGGACCAGCGGATGTTCGGGGGCCTCCTGGTGTCGGCCGGGGGAGCGGAGCTGCCGCCGGAGATCGCGCACATCGCGCGCGACCCGATCGACCCCGAGTTCGACGACGAGCTGTTCGTGGCCCGGGTACGCCGTCGTACGGCGGGCGTGAAGCGGCTGCTGCTCGACCAGGGCCTGATCTCCGGCGTCGGCAACATCTACGCCGACGAGGCGCTGTGGCGCGCCCAGATCCACGGCGACCGGCCCGGTGACCGGCTGCGGCGCGGTCAGGTCGTGGAGCTGCTCGGCCACGTCCGTGCCGTGCTCGGGGAGGCGTTGGTCCAGGGCGGGACGTCGTTCGACGCGCTCTACGTCAACGTCAACGGTGAGTCCGGGTACTTCGACCGGTCGCTGGCCGCCTACGGCCAGGAGGGCGAGCCCTGCCCGCGGTGCGGCACCCCGATCCGGCGGGTCGCGTTCATGAACCGCTCGTCGTTCTTCTGCCCGCGGTGCCAGCCGGCCCCGCGCATACCCCGCCGGGTTTGACCCATACGCCCGGAAGTGGGACTCTTGGAGACGGCCCGGGACCCGGGTCCACGCGTTTCTTCACCGGAAGGCTTCACTTCATGGCCAAGGCGCTGATCGGGCACCTGAACAGCGACCTCCGCGACCCCCGCCTCGCCGTCGAGAATGCTCGACTGCGCAACCGGGTGGCCGAGCTGGAGACTCTCGTCCTCCGTCTCAGCGAGGAGAACGATAAGCTGATGTCGGCTCGTGCGGCCGAGATCCTGACCGGCGACGCGCAGGAGATGCAGCCGGCCTGAGCCGGCGCACCATCCTTCCGCCCGTCGGCGGAAATCGGTGGCGCCCGCGCGCGGGCCCTGGTTAGCGTCCCGCGCTTGTGAGCCGCATCCTCGACGCCGTCGCGCCGCCCCGCCTCGGCCGCGGCTTCCGCTGGCTCCTCGCCTCCTCGTGGACGTCCAACCTGGGTGACGGGATCGCACTCGCGGCCGGTCCGCTGCTCGTGGCCTCCGAGACCCGGTCGCCGATCCTCGTCTCGTCCGCGGTGCTGCTCCAGCAGCTGCCCTGGTTGCTCTTCGCCCTGTACGCCGGGGCCGTGGCCGACCGCCTCGACCGCAAGCAGCTGGTCGTCGTCGGCAGCGTGCTGCGGGCGCTCGTCCTCGTCGCGCTGACCGTCACCATCGCGACCGGCCACGTCAACATCGCGGTGGTCCTGGGGGCGATGTTCCTGCTGGGCACCGCCGAGGTCTTCGTCGACACCGCGGCGGGCACGCTGATGCCGATGCTGGTCGAGAAACCCGACTACGGGATCGCACAGGCCCGGCTGCAGACCGGCTTCATCACGCTCAACCAGCTGGCCGGCGCGCCGATCGGGGCCGCGCTGTTCGCGGTGGGGCGCGCCGTGCCGTTCGGGGTCCAGGTCGTGACGCTCCTGCTGGCGATCGTCCTCGTCCTGCGCGTGGCGCTCCCTCCCGGGCCGGTCCGCGAGGCCGCCGACACCCACGTGCTGCGCGACATCGCCGAGGGCGTCCGGTGGCTGCTGCGGCACCCACCGGTCCGCACGCTCACGCTCGTCATCCTCGCCTTCAACGTCACCTGGGGCGCTGCCTGGTCCGTGCTGGTGCTCTACTCGCTCGACGTGCTCGACATGGGGCCGGTCGGCTACGGCCTGCTCACGACCGCCGCGGCGCTCGGCGGCCTCCTGTCCACCACCTGCTTCGGCTGGTTGGAGCGGAAGGTGGCGCTGGCGACGCTGATGCGCGCCTGCCTGCTCCTCGAGGTGCTCATGCACCTCGCCCTGGCGGTCACCCGGGAGGGTTGGATCGCGATGGTCATCCTGTTCATCTTCGGGATGTACGCCTTCGTCTGGGGCGCGTTGTCCTCGGCCGTGCGGCAGCGGGCGGTGCCGACGGAGTTCCAGGGCCGGGTCGGCTCGGTCTACGCCGTCGGCGTCTTCGGCGGAGCGGTGGTCGGCGCCGCGCTCGGTGGCGTGCTCGCGGAGCACGGGGGGTTGCTGGCGCCGTTCTGGTTCGCGTTCGTGGGCTCCGGGTTGACCCTGGCCCTGGTCTGGCGCCAGCTCGGGCACATCGCCCACGCGGACGAGGAGAGCCTCCGCACCACCGAGGCCACCGGCCGGTAGGGTGGGCGGTGCCGAGCTTCCCCCGCGTCGGCACCCGCCGGGTCATCCGAGGAGGACCCGGCGCCGTACGCGACGCAACAGCGATCTGACTAGGGAGCCTGGGTGTACCTGAAGAGCCTGACCCTCAAGGGGTTCAAGTCCTTCGCGTCGGCGACCACGCTGCAGCTGGAGCCGGGCATCACCTGCATCGTCGGGCCCAATGGCTCCGGCAAGTCGAACGTCGTCGACGCGCTCGCCTGGGTGATGGGCGAGGCCAGCGCCAAGAGCCTGCGCGGCGGCAAGATGGACGACGTCATCTTCGCCGGTACGTCGGGCCGCCCGCCGCTCGGCCGGGCCGAGGTGACGCTGACCATCGACAACACCGACGGCGCGCTGCCGATCGACTACTCCGAGGTCACGATCAGCCGGACCATGTTCCGGACCGGCGGCTCGGAGTACGCCATCAACGGCACGCCGTGCCGGTTGCTCGACGTCCAGGAGCTGCTGAGCGACTCCGGCATCGGCCGCGAGATGCACGTCATCGTGGGCCAGGGTCAGCTCGACACGATCCTGCACGCGACGCCGGAGGACCGCCGCGGGTTCATCGAGGAGGCCGCAGGCGTCCTCAAGCACCGCAAGCGCAAGGAGAAGGCGCTGCGCAAGCTGGACTCCACCGAGGGCAACCTGGTGCGCCTCAACGACCTGCTGAGCGAGATCCGTCGCCAGCTCAAGCCGCTCGGGCGGCAGGCCGAGGTCGCGCGCCGGGCAGCCACCGTGCAGGCCGACGTGCGCGACGCGAAGGCGCGGCTCCTTGCCGACGACCTGGTGACCGCCCGCACCTCGCTCGAGCAGGAGCTCGCCGACGAGAGCGTGCTCGTCGCCCGCCGCGAGGAGGTCGAGCAGGCGATCGCCGCCGGTCGCGAGCGCGAGGCGGCGCTGGAGGCGGCGCTGCGCGAGGACCTGCCGGCGCTCTCGGCCGCCCAGGAGACGCTGTCGTCGCTCGGCGCGCTGCGCGAACGGCTGCGCGGCACCCAGAGCCTCGCTGCCGAGCGGGTCCGCAACGCCGCCGGCGTGCAGGAGGCCGAGGGAGACCAGGCCGGCGCTGGCCGGGACCCCGACGAGCTCGACGCCGAGGCCGACCGGCTGGCCGAGCAGGAGGCCGAGATCCTCGCGCTCGTCACCGAGCAGCAGGCCGCCCTGGAGGAGGCCGTCGCCGCCCGCAAGGCCGCCGAGGACGCTGCCGCCCACGAGGAGCGCCGGGTCGCCGGGCTGCTCCGTGCGGCCGCCGACCGGCGCGAGGGCCTGGCCCGGCTGCACGGCCAGGTCAACGCCCTGCGCACCCGGGCCACCGCAGCCGAGGAGGAGAAGGGCCGGCTGGAGGCCGCCCGCGCCGACGCTCTCGCCCGTGCCGAGCGCGCCCACCACGACTTCACCGCCCTGGAGACCCGGGTCGCCGGCCTCGACGCCGGCGAGGAGGGCCTCGACGCCGAGCACGAGGCCGCGGTCGCCGCGCTCGAGGACATCGAGGAGCGGCTGACCAAGACCCGCGAGGAGGTCCAGCAGGCCGACCGCGACCGGTCCGCCCTGACCGCGCGCAAGGAGGCGCTCGAGATCGGTCTGGCGCGCAAGGACGGCGCCGGCGCGCTGCTCGCCGCGTCCGGCACGCTCAGCGGCCTGCTCGGCTCGGTCGCGGCGCTGGTCAGCGTGCGCTCGGGCTACGAGGCCGCGATCGCCAGCGCCCTCGGCGCGGCGGCCGACGCGGTCGCCGTCACCGACGCCGACGCCGCCGTCGCGGCGATCGGCCACCTCAAGGCCGACGACCTCGGCCGGGCCGGGATGCTGCTCGGCGGGGGCGAGGTCGACCGGAGCGGCTGGCCGGACCTGCCCGGGACCGCGTCGTACGCCGTGGACGTCGTCGACTGTCCCGCAGAGGTCCGGCCCGCGCTGACCCGGCTGCTGCACAAGACGGTCGTCGTCGACGACCTCGCGGCCGCCCGCAGCCTGGTGGCCGACTACCCCGACGTGGTCGCCGCGACCCGCGACGGTGACCTGCTCGGCGCGCACTTTGCCGCCGGCGGCTCCAACGCCCAGCAGAGCCTCATCGAGATCCAGGCCGCGGTCGACGACGCCACGGCAGCCCTGACCGACGCGGTCGCCGCCAGCGAGCGGCTGGCCTTCGACCTCGCCCGGCTCGAGGCCGAGCGTGACGAGGCCAAGCGTCGCGCCGACGTCGCCCTCGCCAAGCTGCACGAGTCCGACGCGACCCTCGCGGCAGTTGCCGAGGAGCTGGGGCAGCACGGCTCGCTGGCGCGGTCGGCACGCGCCGAGGCGGAGCGGCTGAGCCAGGCGATCACCCAGGCGGAGGAGGCCCGCGCCCAGGCCGCGGCCGGCATCGCCGAGCTCGAGGAGCGGCTCGCGTCGGCCGAGCAGACCGACGACGAGGAGCCCGACACCGAGGAGCAGGAGCGCCTGACCCAGGCCTCGCGGACGGCGCGGCAGACCGAGATGGAGGCGCGGCTCGCGCTGCGCACCTCCGAGGAGCGAGGTCGCGCCCTGCACGGCCGGGTCGACCAGATCCGCAGGGCCGCCGAGGGGGAGCGCCAGGCGCGCGCCCGCGCCGCCGAACGGCGGGCCCGGCTGCTGCGCGAGGGCCGGGCCGGGCAGGCCGTCGCCACTGCCGTCTCCTACGTGCTGGGCCGGCTCGAGGTGTCGATCGACCGGGCCCTGCGAGCGCGCCGCGAGGTCGAGGAGTCCCGCAGCGGCCGCGAGCAGGAGCTGGTCGCGGTGCGCGGCCGGCTCCGCGAGCTCGGCCGCGAGCACGACGAGTTGGTGAACTCCGTCCACCGCGACGAGATGGCCCGCGCCCAGCAGCGGATGCGCATCGAGCAGATCGAGGCCAAGGCGATCGAGGAGCTCGGCATCGAGGCCGAGGCGCTGGTTGCCGAGTACGGCCCCGACCAGCCGGTGCCGGTCTGGGCGGTGCCGACCGAGGAGGAGGCGGCCCAGGCGGGCCCCGCCGAGGAGACCGACCAGCCGCTCGAGCCCGAGACCGTGCCCTACGTGCGCGAGGAGCAGGCCAAGCGGCTGCGCACCGCCGAGCGGGCGCTCAGCATGCTGGGCAAGGTCAACCCGCTCGCCCTCGAGGAGTTCACGGCGATGGAGGAACGGCACAAGTTCCTCACCGAGCAGCTCGAGGACCTCAAGGCCACCCGCAAGGACCTGCTCGACATCGTCAAGGACGTCGACGACCGCGTGGAGCAGGTCTTCACCGAGGCCTACGCCGACGTCAGCAGGGCGTTCGACCAGACCTTCGCGCGGCTGTTCCCCGGCGGCGAGGGCCGCCTGGTGCTGACCGACCCGTCGAGCATGCTGACCACCGGCGTCGAGGTCGAGGCCAGGCCGCCGGGCAAGAAGGTCAAGCGGCTGTCGCTGCTCTCCGGTGGTGAGCGGTCCCTGGTCGCCGTCGCGTTCCTGGTCGCCCTCTTCAAGGCGCGGCCGTCGCCGTTCTACATCCTCGACGAGGTCGAGGCGGCGCTCGACGACGTCAACCTCGGCCGGCTGCTGGAGATCTACGAGGAGCTGCGCGAGAACTCCCAGCTGCTCGTCATCACCCACCAGAAGCGCACGATGGAGGTCGGCGACGCGCTCTACGGCGTCACCATGCGCGGCGACGGCGTCTCGACCGTCATCAGCCAGCGGCTGCGCCAGGAAAGTGCGTAGCCGAGGTGCCCGCTGACCGACCACCGCGGTCGTCGTACGTCGCCTGGGACACCGCCACCCTGCGGTGGGCCGACATCGACGTCTACGGCCACATGAACAACGCGCGGTACTTCGAGCTCATCGACACCGTCGTCAACGACCACCTCGCCGCTGCGGTCGGCACCGACATCCGGGCGCTGCCGGCGATCGGCGTCGTGGCCGAGGTGTCCTGCCGCTACTTCGCCGAGGTCACCTACCCCGGCGCGCTCGACCTCGGCATCCTCGTCGAGCGGCTCGGCACGTCCTCGATCGTCTACCGGGTCGGGATCTTCCAGGGCGAGCCCGAGGGCGACGGAGCGCTGGCCGCGGCCGAGGGCCGGTTCGTCCACGTGTACGTCGACAACACCGACCCGGCGCGGCCGGTGACCCCGCTGCCGGCCGAGGTCCGGGCAGCGGTCGAGCCGCTGGTGAACGGTCAGTAGCCGAAGATCTCGTAGTCCTTCGCGTAGATCGCGCGCACCCGCTCCGCGAGGTCCGGGCGGTCGGCGAACAGGTCGACCCGGCCGCCGGTCCTCGCGACGTTGCGGGCCTTGACCGGCACCTCGGGCAGGCCGGCGTCCCGGCGGATGACCTCGAGGTCGTCGGCGAACGTCTCGATCCGGCCGATGTGGTCGTAGTCGATGAGCGACGTCATCACGTTGACGTGCTGCGGACGCCAGTGCGGGTCCATCTCGGAGACCGGGTCCTGCCGCTCGACCGCGGTGACAAAGTCGTCGAGGCTGACCTCGCGCTGCTGGTCGGGCTCCTGACCGAGGGCGACCTGGACCTGCGACCGCCAGTTGCCGTCCGGGTTGGCGACCTTGTCGAGGTAGCCGGACTGGAACCGCCGCAGCGGCTCACGGACGAAGGTGAAGCGGTAGGCCTTCCCCGAGAGCATCCGGGCGACGCGCTTGCGCCCGATCTGCCCGACGCGGGGGAGGCGGTGCTCGGTGTGCACGTCGTCGGGGTCGAAGTCGTGCTCGCCCGTGTGCAGCCGGTCCAGCCACAGCAGGATCGTCGAGCAGGCCGCCTTCGGGTTCTTCACGTAGACGATGCCGTGCTCCGGGAGCGGGTGGAGGTGGTAGGCCAGCGAGCGGGTGGGGAAGTGCGACGTCTTCATCTCGACCCAGGTCACCACGCGTGGAACCTTAGTCGCTGGCTCCGCTCCGTCAGTGGGCCGCCTCGCGGACGGCGATCCGCCGGATGGCGTCGTGACGGTCCTCCGGGACCTCGAGCAGCGTCAGGTAGTGGTCGAGGCGGGCCGGGTCGAGCCGCTGCTCGGTCGTCGTCCCCGACTCCTTCCGTCCCGAGCCGAACAGGTCGCCGGTCTCGCCGAGGTGCTCCCGCGCGACCCTGCGGTTGGAGTCCTCCCACGCGGCCATGAACCGGTCGAGCTCGGGCCCCGGGAGCGTCAGCACGGGCCCGGTGTCCACCTCCCGCAGGCGTACGACGTGCTCGTGGTTGCCGAACAGCCCGGGCTCCGCGCCCTCGTGCTCGACGCGGTGGAGGTTGAGGATCCGCAGCACCTCGATCGCCTCGGCCCCGAGGCTCTCGTTGCGCGCCTCGGTGTGGGTGAGCTGCTCCTCGCGCAGTGGGATGCCTGCGGCGTCGAGGAAGTCGCCGACCAGCGAGCCGCCGACCATCCGCTCGCCCTCGAAGCGTCGTACGGCGAACGCGTCGGGCTCGATCTCGCCCCACGCGGCCAGGCGTCGGTGGTAGTCGTAGGTGCGCGCCAGGTCCTGACCGGCCAGCCACGTGGTCAGCCTCGCGACCTCGCCGAGCTTCACGACCTGCTGGTAGCGGCTGACCAGGTGGTCGTCCTGGCGTCGGAGGTAGACGACCAGCCGCACCTGCCCCCCGAGCCGGCTCAGGAACCGCGCCGTACGGGCGATGGCCCGCTCGCCGGCGGTGAACAGGCCTTCGTCGGAGAACACCACGCCCTCGGCGCCGGAGCGGGCGATCTCGCGGTCGAGCCGCCGGCGGAACGTCCTGCGGAACTCCTCGGGGTCGCCGTAGTCGCCGATCAGCCAGTCGCGGTGCCCGACCCGCTCGTCGTCGGGGCGCACGAACAGGCCGAGCTGGGTGTGCCGCGCCCGGCCGGGGGTGCGCGGGTAGAGCAGGCCGACCTCGCGCAGGGCGTCGCCGTTGCGGCGCAGGACCCGCTGGATGGTGCTGGTGCCGGTCTTGCCCGACCCGATGTGGAGGACGACGTCGACCATCAGGGGGCTGGGGCGGCGGCCGCCTTCGCGGCCGCGGCCTCCGCGCTCCAGACCGACACGCAGGGGATCTTGTCGCGGTCGCAGCGGTCGGCGTACTTCCTGGCGATCTCCACCACCTCCTCCATCAGCCCCTCACTGAGGGTGATGGGGGTCAGGCCCAGGTGCAGGAACCGGTCGCGCGCGACGTGCAGGTCGTTCTCGTCGGCCTCGTTGCGCGGGTTCGGCAGCAGCGCGAGCTCGGCCCCGGTGCGGTCGGAGATCATCTTCGCCAGGTCACGGACCCGGTGCGTCTCGGTCATCTGGTTGAAGACCGACACCCGGTCACCGCGCTCCGGCGGGTTCTCGATCGCCAGCTGGATGCACTTCACGGTGTCCTGGAGGTGGATGAACGCCCGGGTCTGGCCGCCGGTGCCGTGGACCGTCAGCGGGTAGCCGATGGCCGCCTGCATGAGGAACCGGTTGAGCACGGTGCCGTAGTCGCCGTCGTAGTCGAAGCGGTTGACGAGCCGCTCGTCGAGCTTGGTCTCCGCGGTCTGGGTGCCCCAGACGATGCCCTGGTGCAGGTCGGTCGCGCGGACGTGGTCGTTCTTCGCGTAGTAGGCGAAGAGCAGCTGGTCCTGGGTCTTCGTCATGTGGTAGATCGACCCCGGGTTGGCGGGGTAGAGGATCTCCTGCTCGACCATGCCGTTCTCGCCGGCGTCGACCTGGACCTTGAGGTAGCCCTCCGGGATCTGCATGCCGGCGGTGCCGTAGCCGTAGACGCCCATGGTGCCGAGGTGCACGACGTGGATGTCGCGACCGGACTCCACGACGGCGGCCAGCAGGTTGTTGGTCGCGTTGAGGTTGTTGCTGACCGTGTAGCGCTTGTGGCGGCTCGACTTCATCGAGTACGGCGCCGCTCGCTGCTCGGCGAAGTGCACGACCGCGTCGGGCTGCCAGTCCTCGAGCAGGTTGAGCAGCCGCTGGTAGTTGACCGCGACGTCGATGTCGTGGAAAGCGATGTCCTTGCCGGACACCTCCTTCCACGCGCGGAGGCGCTCACCCATCGGCCGGATCGGCGTGAGCGAGGAGACCTCGAGCTCGATGTCGATCTTGCGGCGCGACAGGTTGTCGACGATGGCGACCTCGAAGCCCTGCGCCGACAGGTGCAGGGCTGTCGGCCAGCCGCAGAACCCGTCCCCGCCAAGGATCAGTACCCGCATTGATTCTCCTCCGTCGTTCGTCGTTCGTCGCGTGTCCGACACCTGATTGTCCGACATGGGTGCTCGGTTCACCGGTTCGAAGCGCCCGGAGAGGGGATCGAGGTGGATGCCGCACTCCTTGACGGAGTCCTCGCCCTCCCACCACCAGCGGCCGGCGCGCTGCTCCTCGCCGGCGCTCGTGGCCCGGGTGCAGGGGGCACACCCGATGCTCGTGTAGCCGCGGTCGTAGAGCTCGTTGTAGGGCACCGCGTGGTCGTGGATGTAGGCCCAGACCTGCTCGGCCCTCCAGTCCAGCATGGGGTTGAACTTCTGCAGCCCGTTGACCTCGTCCCGCGCTGAGACCTCGAGGTCCCGACGGGTCTCGCCGTGCTCGCGTCGCAGCCCGGCGATCCAGGCCCGCTTGCCTGCGAGGACCCGCCGCAACGGAGCGAGCTTGCGCACCCCGCAGCAGCCCTCCCGGAGCTCGACGCTCTCGTAGAAGCCGTTCTGCCCGTGCCGCAGCGTCCACGCCAGCACCTCGTCGGGGTCCGGCGTGACCAGCTTGATGATCCCGCCGTACCTGCGGTGCACGCTGTGGGCCAGCGCGTGGGTCTCCTCCGGCAGCCGGCCGGTGTCGATGCTGACGATCTCGATGTCGAGGCCGTGCCGGGCGATGAGGTCGGTCATGACCATCGCTTCCGGGCCGAACGCGTTGGCGAGGACTGCCGGCGACCAGTCGCGCTCGATGGTCCTCAGGAGAGCGAGCGTCTCGTCGAGCGCTTCGCGGTAGTCCATCGGTCGGCGATGCTAGCATCGCGGCGCCGTCGAGAACCTCAGAGGGAGGACGCGCCGATGAGGTCGATCCGGCCCCGCCGCGATCGTCGCGACGAGGAGCCCGCACCTCCCGCGAAGGCCCGCCGGCTGAGGCTCGCGGCGCACCCCCGGTTCTACGCCGCGCAGGTCGGGGAGCCGTCGTTGGCCGGCGACCTCGACGCCGCGGTCGCGCACTTCGAGCAATCGGGACGGCGCGACGGCGCGCGCATCAGCGGGCTGTTCAACCCCGACGTCTACCGCGAGCGACTCGCCGCCCGCGGGCTGCGCGCCGAGCCGGGCGTCGACCCGTTCGAGCACTGGCTCACGGTCGGCTGGGACGAGCGGATCGTGCCGACCGTGCTGTTCGACGCCGCGTTCTACGAGGCCCGTCACCCCGACCTGGCTGCCGCCGCCGACTGGTCGTTCGCGCAGTACCTCCGCGCCGGGTGCTACGCCGCCGGACGGATGCCGACACCGTTCGGCCCGAACCACGGGGCCGGCCCGGCCGGACCCGGGGCGCGGGAGCGGCAGGACCCGCCGCTCGTGGTGGGGCTGCTGCACCGCGCCGCCGACTACGACCTCACCCGGACCAGCTGGCTCGAGGAAGGCGTCGCCCGCGGTGTCGCCAAGCTGGCGGGCCTGGAGAACGAGCGGGTGCGCGCCCTGGTGGCCAAGGCCGCCGCCATCGAACCGGCGATCGACGAGGGTCCGCGCGAGCGGTGGGTGAGCTGGCCGCCGCACACCCACCCGATGGTGGTGCCGGCCGCCCGGGCGGAGGAGGTACGACGCGGGCTCGGCCTGGTGCGCGCGGACACCGTCGTCGTCGTCCCCGGCGGGCGGGCGGCCGGTCCCGGCCTCAGCGCGGTCGCCCGGGCTCTTGCCGCGGCGGGCTCCGACGGCACGGTCGTGGTGGCGACTACCGAGGGACCCGTCCCGCCCGAGCTGCCCGTGGGTGAGTCGGGTGAGTCGGTCCGCGCCGTCGACCTGTCGGGTCCCTGGGCCGGTCTCAGCGACACCCGCCGCGTGCAGGGGCTGCTCGACGTCGTGCGCGGGGTGCGACCCCGGCGCCTGGTGGTCGCCGGGAGCGAGGTGGGCTGGCAGCTGCTGGCGTCGTACGGCACGACGCTGAGCAACGAGCTGCAGCTCGGCGCCGTGCTGGTCGCGCCGACGAGCGCGGCCGCCGATGCCGACTTCCAGGCCTGCTTCGACCGGCTGGCGTGGGTGGTCACCGACACCGAGGAGCAGCGGGACGAGCTCGTGGCGCGCTACCTGCTGCCCGAGGGAGCTCGTAGCCGGGTGCTGGCGCCCGAGGACTGCGTGGCGGGGGCGACATGGCTGACGTGACCGCGATCCTCACCGCCCACGGCGAGGGCGTGATGGCCGGGCTGTCGTTCCGCAGCCTGCTCGACGCCGTCGGCGTCGCGCGCGCCGACGGGATCGACGTCGAGGTGCTCGTCGTGCTCGACAACCCGACCGCCGCCACCGCCGCGGTCCTCGCCGAGGCCGACCGGCACGGCGCGGCCGTCGCCACGGTGTCGTACGCCGACCAGGGCAAGGTCCGCAACCACGCCGTCGGCCTGGCGGCCGGCGGCCACGTCGCGTTCCTCGACGGCGACGACCTCTGGAGCGAGAACTGGCTGGTCGACGCCTACCGCCTGTGCGCGGAGAGCGTGCGGACCATCGCACACCCGGAGCTCAACTGGTTCTTCGGCGACCAGCAGAACCTCTACTTCCTGCCCGACCAGACCGACCCGGCGTTCGACCCGGCCTTCCTGCGGGTCGCGAACCCCTGGGACGCCCTGTGCCTGGCGCCCCGGGCCGCCTACGTCGAGCACCCGTTCGCCGACCGCGCAGTGGCTGACGGCTACGCCTACGAGGACTGGCACTGGATGCTGGAGACCTACCGCGGCGGCTACGTGCACCGCGTCGTCCCGGAGACCATCCACTTCAAGCGCCGGCGCGAGGGGTCCCAGTTCGTCCAGGCCCGGTCCCGCCGGGTGCTGACACGCCCGAGCGAGGTCCTCGACTTCGCGTGGTGGCAGGAGCACCGGTAGTTTCGGGGGACAGTGGTCCGTCACCTACTCGGAGGAACGAACGACGTGCTCTTCATCGTGATCGCGATGCTCTCCAGCCTGGCGGTCGCCGGCCTCGTCATCCTGTACGTCGCCTTCCCGCACCGCGGCGAGAAGGTCCCGGCACTGCCGTGGCTCGGCGACGTGCTCGGCAGGGCCGCCGACGCCGCGCCGGTGCTCGACGAGGACGAGGCCGAACTCCTGCGCCTGAGGTAGCCCTGCGAGGATGAGCGCCATGGAGTGGCTCTACCTCGTCATCGGTCTCGCGATCCTGGCGCTCGTCGTCGTCGTGGGCGGCGCGGCCCTGCTGGCCCGCGGTCGCAAGGGTGCCCCGGTCGAGGCGCCGCCGTCGTCGACGACGGCCACCGACGTCCTCGCCCCGCCGGTCGAGGACGACGCCGCCGGCACCGCGGTCGCCGAGCCGGAGGTCGTGGTCCCGACCCTCGAGCGGCCCGAGCGGCCGGCCTCGCGGCTGGTCCGGCTCCGCCAGCGGCTGGCCGGTTCCGGCACACTCGGCAAGGGCCTGCTGGGCCTGCTGAGCCGCGAGAAGCTCGACGAGGACACCTGGGAGGCGATCGAGGACCTGCTCCTCGGGGCCGACATCGGTGTGCAGCCCACCCAGGAGCTCGTCGAGCGGCTGCGCACGCGCCTGCGGGTCGAGGGCGGCGAGGCCACCGACGTGCGCGCCGTGCTCCGTGAGGAGCTGATCACCCTGGTCGACCCGACGATGGACCGCTCGCTCCACGTGAGCGGCGCCCAGGGCGGCCCCGGCGTGGTCCTCGTGGTCGGTGTCAACGGCACCGGCAAGACCACCACCGTGGGCAAGCTGGCCCGCATCCTCGTCGCCGAGGAGCGTTCCGTGCTGCTCGCCGCCGCCGACACCTTCCGCGCCGCCGCCGCCGACCAGCTCGGCACCTGGGGCGAGCGCGTCGGCGTCGAGGTCGTCCGCGGCCCCGAGGGCGGCGACCCGGCGAGCGTGGCGTTCGAGGCCGTCAAGGACGGCGTGGAGCGCGGTGTCGACACCGTCGTGGTCGACACCGCCGGCCGGCTGCAGAACAAGCAGGGCCTGATGGACGAGCTCGGCAAGGTCAAGCGGGTCATCGAGAAGCAGGCGCCGGTCTCCGAGGTGCTGCTCGTCCTCGACGCCACCACCGGCCAGAACGGCCTGATCCAGGCCAAGGTCTTCTCCGAGGTCGTCGACGTCACCGGCATCGCCCTGACCAAGCTCGACGGCTCCGCGAAGGGCGGGATCGTCGTCGCCGTCCAGCGTCAGCTCGGGGTGCCGGTCAAGCTGGTCGGCCTCGGCGAGGGGCCCGACGACCTGGCCCCGTTCGACGCCGCGGCCTTCGTGGACGCTCTGCTCGGGTAACACTCCCGTAACACGAGGACGGAACTCGTTTCACGGCTGAAACAAGTCCCGGACGGTCGCGAAACCTCGCGCCACCAAGGTGAGGGCCATGGACGGCTACTACACCTGGATGCTGGTCTCGGCATCGCTCGTGCTGTTGATGACGGCTCCCGGACTGGCTCTGTTCTACGGCGGCATGAGCCGGAGCAAGTCGGTGCTGAACATGATGATGATGTCGTTCAGCGCGATCGGCGTCGTCGGCATCGTCTACGCACTGTGGGGGTGGTCGATGTCCTACAGCACGACGTTCGCCACGGCCGACGGCGAGACCGGCAAGGAGATCGGCAAGCTCTTCTCCGACCCGTTCAAGCAGTTCGGGCTCGAGACGACCGACCCGGCCAACTACGTGTTCGTCGCCTTCCAGCTGACCTTCGCGGTCATCACCGCCGCGCTCATCAGCGGAGCGGTCGCCGACCGGCTCAAGTTCTCGGCCTGGCTGGTCTTCCTGCCGTTGTGGGTGACGCTGTCCTACTTCCCGCTGGCGCACATGGTGTGGGGCGGCGGGTTCCTCAGCGGGGTCCAGGACGGCCTCGCCGACCTGCTGTTCTCCGGTGACGGCGCCGCCGAGGTCGCGCCGATCGACTACGCCGGCGGCACGGTCGTGCACATCAACGCCGGTGTCGCGGGCCTGGTCCTGGCGATCCTGCTCGGCAAGCGCCTCGGCTTCGGCAAGGAGCCGATGAAGCCGCACAACCTGACGCTCACGATGATCGGCGCCGGCCTGCTGTGGTTCGGCTGGTTCGGCTTCAACGTCGGCTCGATCGTCAACCTCGACGCCTACGAGACCGAGACCGGCCTGGTCTGGCTCAACACCACGCTCGCCACCTGCGCGGCGATGATGGGGTGGCTCCTCGTCGAGAAGGTCCGCGACGGCAAGGGGACCTCGCTCGGCGCGGCCTCCGGTGTGGTCGCCGGCCTGGTCGCGATCACGCCGGCGTGCGGCAACCTCGTGCCGTGGAGCGCGATCGTGCTCGGCCTCTTCGCCGGCGGTCTCTGCGCGCTGGCGGTCGGCCTCAAGTACCGCTTCGGCTACGACGACTCGCTCGACGTCGTCGGCGTCCACCTCGTCGGTGGCCTCGTCGGCACGGTCGGCGTCGGCTTCCTCGCCTCGGACGACCTCGGCCTGCTCACCGGTGGCGACGCCAAGCAGCTGGTCGTCCAGGTCGTCGTCGCGCTCTTCGCGATGGCCTGGTCCGCGATCGCCACCCTGCTCGTCGGCCTCGCCATCAAGGTCACCATGGGCCTGCGTCTGGACCCCGAGGACGAGGTCGAAGGGATCGACTTCGTCGAGCACGGCGAGTCGGCCTACGATCTCGGCACGGGCGGCGGCGCCCGTCGTACGTCGGTCCTCACCTCGACCGCCACCACCACCCCGGCAGAAGGAGCACGTGCATGAAGCTCGTCACGGCGGTCATCAAGCCGCACAAGTGGGAAGACGTACGCGAGGCCCTCGAGTCCTTCGGCGTGACCGGCATGACGGTCAGCGAGGTCAGCGGCTACGGCCGCCAGAAGGGCCACACCGAGGTCTACCGCGGTGCGGAGTACGACATCGCGCTGGTCCCCAAGATCCGCATCGAGATCGTCATCGACGACGCCGACACCGAGGACATCGTCGGGATCATCACCAAGACCGCCCAGACCGGGCGCATCGGTGACGGCAAGGTCTGGGTCAGCCCGATCGAGACCGTCGTCCGTGTCCGCACCGGCGACAAGGACAGTGCTGCACTCTGAGGTGGCCAGGGTCATCGCCCGATGACCGCGACTGAGAGAGCCGAGCGCACCGGGGCGGCGGACGCGCTGTGCACGCGGGCGTACGACGTCGCGGGGGGACCGGACACGGGCGTCGCCCTGGTGGCGGTCGGTGGCTACGGCAGGGGCGAGCTGGCGCCGTACTCCGACCTCGACGTGGTGCTGGTCGCCGACGGCGGGGTCGACCTCGGGGAGCTGGGTCAGCAGCTGTGGTACCCGCTGTGGGACTCGGGGGAGAAGCTCGACCACTCGGTGCGGTCGCTGCCGGAGATGCTCGAGGCCGCGCGGGCCGACGTGCGGGTGGCGTCGGGGCTGCTCGACGTCCGGCACGTGGCCGGTGACCCGAACCTGACGATCCGGCTCCGGACCGCAGCCCTGGCGGAGTGGCGGCGCGGGGCCAAGCAGCGGCTCCCGGAGCTGCACGAGATGGTGCTCGCCCGGCACCGGCTGGTCGGGGAGCTGGCCCACCTTGCGGTGCCGGACCTCAAGGAGGCCGAGGGCGGGCTGCGGGACGCGACCGCCCTCAAGAGCCTGATGGCGACCTGGCTGGTCGACGTGCCGGCCTCGGACCTCGAACGGTCCCGGCACCAGCTGCTCGATCTCCGCGACCACCTGCATGCGGCTGCCGGCCGCGCGACCGACCGGATCGCGCCCGAGCACTGGCCGGCGCTGGCCGGGGCGCTCGACCTCCCCGACGACCGCGCCGCCCAGCGGCAGGTGCGCGAGCTCGGGCGCCGGCTGACCCACCTGTCGCGGCTCGTGTGGCGCCGTGCCGAGGACGCCGTACGACGGACGCCCGCCGGCCGGCCGCGGCGCCCCGAGCTCGAGCGGCTCGCTCCCGGCGTCGCGCTGTCGAAGGGCGAGGTGGTGCTGGACCGCGGGGCAAGGCCCGCGACCGACCCGGTCCTGCTGCTCCGCGCGGCGGCCGAGGCGGCGCGGCGCAACGTGCCGCTGGCACCGCCGACGGCCGCCCGGCTGGTGCGCGAGTGCCCGCCCCTGCCCGACCCGTGGCCCGAGGAGGCCCGCCAGGAGCTGGTGCGCCTGCTCGCGGCCGGCCCGGGCCTGCTGGCGGTGTGGGAGACGCTCGAGGAGACCGGGGCCCTGTCGGCCGTGCTGCCTGAGTGGGAGCGGATCCGGCTGCTGCCGCACGCCTCGGAGATTCACCGGTTCACCGTCGACCGGCACGTCGTCGAGACCTGCATCGAGGCGGCCGCCCTGATCCGTGAGGTCGCGCGGCCCGACGTGCTTGTCGTCGCGGCGCTGCTGCACGACATCGGCAAGGGGGGCGAGGTCGAGCACAGCGTGGCGGGGGAGCCGGTCGCCCGCGCCATCGCGACCCGGATGGGCTTCGACCAGCAGGCCGTCGACCTTGTCGCGCGGCTGGTGCGCTGGCACCTGCTGCTCGTCACGACGGCCACCACCCGCGACCCCGACGACCCGGCCACCATCGAGCTGCTCACCGAGCACGTCCGCACGCCCGAGGCGCTCGCGCTGCTGGCCGCGCTCACCGAGGCCGATGCTCGAGCGACCTCTCCGAAGGCCTGGACGACGTGGCGGGCGGGCCTGGTCCGCGACCTCGCGCGCCGCACCCGCGCGGCGCTGGAGCAGGGGAGCGTGCCTGCCGCCGACGCCGTCGAGGAGATCGACATCCCTGCCGCCGCGCGGTCCGGGTCGATCGCCATCACCGTCCGCGCCGTCGAGGACGGCTCCCGGGTCACGATGGTCTCGCTCGACCGGGTGGGACTGCTCGCCGACGTCGCCGCCACGTTCGCGCTGCAGCGGCTGCAGGTGCGGGCGGCGCGGATCTGGGCCCAGGGGGAGCACGGCGTCTGCGTGTGGGACGTCGCGGACGACCGGCTCGACGAGGGGCGGCTGCGCAACGTGTTCGACTCGGTGGCCGCCGGGCGCGTCGACCCGGCCGCGCGACTGGCCCCCCGGGCCGACGGCTCGGGACCCGACCTCGCCCCGACGGTCGTCGTCCGGCCGGAGGCGAGCGAGCAGGCGACGGTGGTCGAGGTGCGCACCGCCGACCGGCTCGGCGTCGTCTACCTGGTCAGCGCGGTGCTCGCGGAGCTCGGCATGTCGGTGCGCTCGGCGCACATCTCGACGCTCGGCCCGCAGGCCGTCGACGTGTTCTACGTGCAGGAGCCCGGCGGCGAACCGCTGTCCGGGCCACGGGCGGCGGAGGCGGCCACCGCCGTCCGGGAGCGGCTCAAGCCTGCGGAGGCTTCGGGCGCTTGATGTGGGCCCGCATCGTGACGTGGTCGATGCGGAACGGATGGTCGTCCTCGTCCTCGGGGCGGGGCACGATCTCGCGCTGGTTGTCCCTGGACTTGAGGTCCTGGTCGGCCCGGGCCCGGCCCGGGTCGAAGACCTCGTTGAAGCTGCCCAGCCCGTCGGCGATGCCGCCGGCGTTGGGCGCTGGGTTGCGGACCATGCGGTGCCCGGCCCAGACGACGAGGCACAGGACGAGCACCCCGGCGACACCGAACACGATGTAGGTCACGTCGCCAGGGTATGCCGGGCACCGGCGTACGACCGCTTCGCCGTTAGGATGGACCGCTGATCGACCCGCGCACCCCGTCCTTGAGGAACCCCTTTGTTCGCCACCCTGTCCGACCGCCTTGCCGACACGTTCAAGAACCTGCGCGGCAAGGGCCGGCTCTCCGAGGCCGACATCGACGCGACCGCGCGCGAGATCCGGATCGCGCTGCTCGAGGCCGACGTCGCGCTGCCGGTGGTCAAGGACTTCGTTGCGGCAGTCAAGGAGCGAGCCCGGGGCGAGGAGGTCAGCCAGGCGCTGAACCCCGCCCAGCAGGTCATCAAGATCGTCGACGAGGAGCTCGTCACGATCCTCGGCGGCGAGACGCGGCGGCTGCGCTACGCCAAGACCGGCCCGACCGTCGTCATGCTCGCCGGCCTCCAGGGCGCCGGCAAGACGACCCTCGCGGCCAAGCTCGCGCTGTGGCTGAAGGACCAGGGCAAGTCGCCGCTGCTGGTCGCCTGCGACCTCCAGCGCCCCAACGCCGTCCAGCAGCTGCAGGTCAACGGCGACAAGGTCGGCGTGCCCGTCTTCGCTCCCGAGGCCGGCAACGGCGTCGGCGACCCCGTCGGCGTGGCGAAGGCGTCGGTCGAGGAGGCCAAGCGCAAGCTCCACGACGTCGTGATCGTCGACACCGCGGGTCGCCTCGGTGTCGACGCGGAGATGATGAGCCAGGCCGCCGCGATCCGCGACGCGGTGCAGCCCGACGAGGTGCTGTTCGTCGTCGACGCGATGATCGGCCAGGACGCGCTGACCACGGCCCAGGCCTTCCTCGACGGCGTCGGGTACGACGGCGTCGTGCTGACCAAGCTCGACGGCGACGCCCGCGGTGGTGCCGCGCTGTCGATCCGTCAGGTCACCGGCAAGCCGGTCATGTTCGCCTCCTCCGGCGAGAAGATGACCGACTTCGACGTCTTCCACCCAGACCGGATGGCGTCGCGGATCCTCGACATGGGCGACGTGATGACCCTGATCGAGCAGGCCGAGAAGGCCTTCGACCAGGAGCAGGCGCTCAAGGCCGCGCAGAAGCTGTCGGGCCAGGGTGGCGAGTTCACTCTCGACGACTTCCTCGAGCAGATGCAGCAGGTCAAGAAGCTCGGCTCGATGACCAAGATCCTCAAGATGCTGCCGGGCGCGGGCCAGATCCGCGAGCAGCTCGAGAACTTCGACGAGCGGGAGATCGACCGCATCGAGGCGATCATCCGGTCGATGACGCCCGCCGAGCGGCACAACCCGAAGATCATCGACGGCTCGCGCCGGGCGCGGATCGCGAAGGGCTCCGGCCGCACCGTGTCCGACGTGAACGGGCTCGTCGACCGGTTCTTCGAGGCGCGCAAGATGATGATGCAGATGGCCAAGGGCGGCGGCATGCCCGGGATGCCCGGGATGCCCGGAATGCCGGGGATGCCCGTGATGCCCGGGATGGGCGGTCCCGGCGGCGGCAAGCGCGCCAAGGCCAAGCAGGCGCAGAAGGCCAAGGGCAAGGGCGGCAAGCGCCGGTCCGGCAACCCGGCCAAGGCCGCCGAGGAGGCCGCCGCCGCGAAGGAGAAGGCGGCACAGCAGAAGGCCAACCCGTTCGGCTTCGCCGCCGACGAGGACGTCGACTACGAGGCAGCCGCCGCGAACCTCGATCTTCCCAAGGACTTCTCCAAGTTCCTCAAGTGATGGCCACGGTCCTCATCGTCGACGGCGCCAACGTCGTCGGCACCCGCCCCGACGGCTGGTGGAAGGACCGTGCCGGAGCGGCACGCAAGCTGCACGAGCAGCTGCTCGTCGCCGGCGTGCCGCAGGACCAGGTGGTGCTCGTCCTCGAGGGCGGGGCGAAGGGTGGGGTCCGGCCCGGCAAGGACGCCCACGTCCGGACGGTGCACGCGCCCAAGGACGGCGACGCGACGATCCTCGCCGAGGCGAAGCGGGCCGCCGAGCGCGGCGACCGGGTCACGGTCGTGACCGCGGACCGGGCTCTCGACGCGCGGGTGGCGGGCGTCGGCGCGACCACGGTCCGCCCGAGCTGGTTGCTCGACCTGCTGTGATCTGAGTCAGGAGGGCTCGCGAGAACGGGCGACGGCCAGCGCGACAGCGCCGACCAGCTCGGCGCGGTCGCCCAGCTGCGCGGCAACCACCCGGACCGCGTCGGCGGTGTCCGGCTGGGCATAGCGGTCGACGGCCGCCCGGATGCCCTCGCGCAGCGACGCCGAGGCGCCGAGCGAGCCGCCGAGCACGATCACCTCGGGGTTGAGGCTGTTGCAGAGGTCGGCGAGCGCACGTCCGATCGTGCGGCCGGCGTCGGAGAGCACGCGCCGCACGCCGGCGTCGCCCTCGGCGTCGAGCTCGCGCACGCGGGTGGCGGTGAGCGGCTCGTCGTAGGCCGGCTGCAGGACGGCCAGCAGCCGCGGCGCCGCCGCGACGGTCTCGAGGCAGCCGCGGTTGCCGCAGCGGCAGATCGCTCCGTCCTCGCCGACCTGCACGTGGCCGATCTCGCCGGCCTGTCCGGTCGCGCCGCGGTGCAGGCGGCCGCCGAGCACGATGCCGGCCCCGATGCCGCTGGCGATCTTGACGTAGATCGCGTGCGCGGAGCCGTGGGACGCGCCGCGGGTGTGCTCGGCGAGGGCACCGAGGTTGGCGTCGTTGTCGACGTGCACGGGTACGCCGAGCCGCCGCGCGAGCTCCTCGCCGGGGGAGAGGTCCCGCCAGCCGCGGAGGATCCCGGTCCGGATCCGTGCCGAGCGGCGGTCGAACGGCGCCGGTACGCACATGCCGACCATGTGCACGCGGGCCGCGTCCTTCCCGGCCGCGTGGGCGATGCGACGGGCCGCCGCCGCCGCGCGGTCGAGGGCTGCGGTGCCGTCCTCGTCGACGTCGATGGTCTCGGTCTCCTCGGCCAGCACGGTGCCGGTGCGGTCGGCGAGGGCCACCCGGAGGTGGCGGTGGCCGAGGTCGACGCCGACCACCGTGCCGGAGCCGGGGCTCAGCGCGATCAGCATCGGCGGTCGGCCGCTGCCGCCCTTGTGGGGCCGCCCCTTGTCGGTCGTCTCGACCACCTGACCGGCAGCGACGAGGTCGGTCACCAGTCCGGAGATCGTCGTGCGGGACAGGCCGGTGCCGCGGGCGAGGTCGGCCCGGCTGAGCGGTCCCTCGGTGTCGAGCAGCGCGAGGAGCGCGCGCCGGTTCGCAGCGCGCAGCCGCTCGAGGGAGGAGCCGCTGGGCATGCCGGTGACCCTACGTCCCTTCTGTCGGGAAGTGAACAAAAAACTGTGGTCTACGCGTTCTTTCGGCATTGACGCGGACAAAAGCCGATTCCTACGTTGACGACGGCGAACCCGCCGGCGGCGCAATCACCGCCGCACTCTCCGCTCGGGCAAGGAGACGACGATGTCCCTCGGTACCTTCGATCCCGCCACCACCCGGTGGCCCGGCCGACGGGGCGTCCGGCCCCGTCCTCTCCGGATCCGTCTTCTCCGGCTCCGGCCACTCGGGCTCGCCGTGGCCCTGACCCTGGTCGCGAGCCTGGTGACGGCACCCACCTCCTCCGGCACCCCGGTCGCCACCGCGCGTCCCACGCCGGCGTACAAGGACGCCTCGCTGCCCGTCGAGGAGCGGGTCGCCGACCTGCTGGCCCGGATGACGCTGGCCGAGAAGGTCGGGCAGATGGCGCAGGCCGAGCGTGGGGACGTCGCCGGTGACCCGACCCAGGTCGCCGACCTGTTCCTCGGCAGCGTGCTGTCGGGCGGCGGCTCGGTCCCGGAGGACAACTCGCCGGCGGGTTGGGCCGACATGGTCGACAGCCTGCAGGAGCAGGCGCTGTCCACGCGCCTCGGCATCCCGCTGCTGTACGGCGTCGACTCGGTCCACGGTCACGCCAACCTCAACGGCGCAACGGTCTTCCCGCACAACATCGGTCTCGGTGCGACGCGCAACGTGCGTCTGGTGAAGGAGATCGGGCACATCACGGCCGAGGAGACCCGCGCGACCGGCCCGCAGTGGAACTTCGCACCCTGCGTCTGCGTGGCGCGCGACGACCGCTGGGGCCGCACCTACGAGTCCTTCGGCGAGGACCCGGAGCTGGCCGCGAGGATGTCCGCGATCATCGTCGGCATGCAGGGCCGTCCCGACGGCCGCGACCTCGCCGAGCCCGACCGGGTGCTGGCGACGGCCAAGCACTACGCGGGCGACGGGCTCACCAGCTTCGGCACCGGCGAGGGCGACTACACGATCGACCAGGGCATCACCGAGGTGTCGCGTCGCGACTTCCGGCGGCTGGCCCTGTCGCCGTACGTCCCTGCCGTCGAGAAGCACGACGTCGGCACGGTCATGCCGTCCTTCTCGAGCGTCGACTGGACCACCGACGGCCTCGGCAACCCGCTGAAGATGCACGCCCACGACTACCTGATCAATGGCGTGCTCAAGGACGAGCTCGGCTTCGAGGGGTTCGTGATCTCGGACTGGCGGGCGATCCACCAGATCCCGGGCGACTACGCCACCCAGGTCGCCGCCTCCGTCAACGCCGGCGTCGACATGTTCATGGAGCCGTTCTCCGGCGACGCCGTCGGCTACCCGCAGCTCATCGAGACGCTCATCCAGCTCGTCGAGGACGAGGTCGTGCCGATGAGCCGGATCGACGACGCCGTCTCGCGGATCCTCACGGCCAAGTTCGAGCTCGGCCTGTTCGAGAACCCCTACACCGACCGCACCCATCTCGACGAGGTCGGCAGCAAGCAGCACCGCAAGGTCGCACGCCAGGCGGTGGCCGAGTCGCAGGTGCTGCTCCGCAACAAGCACCGCACACTGCCGCTGTCCCCGAGGGCGAGGGTCTACGTGGCCGGCAGCAACGCCGACAGCATGGGCAACCAGGCCGGCGGCTGGACGCTGACCTGGCAGGGCGGCTCCACCAACGTCTTCCCCGGCTCCACCATCCTCGACGGCATCGAGGACGCCACGAAGGGGCAGGTCGTCTTCTCCGAGGACGCGTCCGCGCCGGTGCCGCGCAAGGCGGACGGCATCGTCGTGGTGGGCGAGACGCCGTACGCCGAGGGCTTCGGCGACGTCGGCGGCCCGCAGTGGGCCTGGGACCCCGGTGACAACGGCGTACCGCGCCCGCCGAAGACCATGCAGCTCTCCGACGCCGACCGCGCCGCCGTGGAGACGGTCTGCGCCCAGGCCCGTTCCTGCACGGTCCTCGTCGTCTCCGGCCGCCCGATGGAGATCCCCGCCGACCTGCTCAGCCAGATCGACAGCCTGGTCGCCTCCTGGCTCCCCGGCAGCGAGGGCGACGGCGTCGCCGACGTGCTGTTCGGGCGCAAGCAGTTCACCGGGAAGCTCCCCGTCACCTGGCCCCGCTCCGTCGACCAGCAGCCCATCAACATCGGCGACGAGGACTACGACCCGCTCTACCCCTACGGCTTCGGGCTCACCCCGAAGAAGCGAGGGCGCTAGCCCTCCGCACCCCTGCTTGTCGGTCGTCGAGCAGGCCGAGCCTTCCGGTCGTCGAGTAGGCCGAGCGCTCTGGCGCCCTTCGGTCGTCGAGTAGGCCGAGCGCTCTGGCGCCCCTCGGTCGTCGAGTAGGACGAGCGCTCTGGCGCGAGGCCGTATCGAGACGCCGTGCGATGCCCGCGGCCTTGCGGCTGTGGCTGGTGGTGACCGAAAGGGCTTTGGACGGAGGGGAGGGGGCGAGTGGTTGCGCGCCGCCGCCGACTGACGGGCCGCGGCCCTTGGTCGTCGAGTAGGCCGAGCGCTTTGGCGCGAGGCCGTATCGAGACGCGGCGCGATGCCCGCGGCCTTGCGGCTGCGGGTGGTGGCGACCGAAAGGGCTTTGGACGGAGGGGAGGGGCGGGTGGTTGCGCGCCGCCGCCGGGCTGCCGGTCGGTGGTCGAGTAGTCCGAGCGCTCTGCGCGAGGACGTATCGAGACCCCGCAAGCCAAGAAACCGCCGTACTTTCGGGCAATTCCCCGCGTTCGACCCTTCCATCTTGAGTCGAACTGGTGTACGATCGACGTACGTCGAACCCCTCGACCAGCCGTCCACGAGACTCAGATCTAGGACACCCCGGCACCAGGCCACCGGACCCGTAGCAGCCTGGGAGTCCGGATGAGCGAGCACACCGCCCTTCACCCGATCCGTGCTGCCGCCGCGACCGCGAAGGCCGCGTTCAAGGACGTCCGCGACGTCCAGCCGGTGTTCATGTCCCCGGCCGACCAGGAAGCAGCGGTCCGCGAGCTCGCCGAGCTCGAAGCGATCGTGGCCGAGGCACGGCTACGGGTGGTGGCAGCAGCCCAGGACACCGCGTCGCGGTCCGGTGCCCGCGACCTCGGCGCCTGGCTCTCCACCCTGACCCTGACCGACTTCAACCACGGTCGTGCCGACGCCCGCCTTGCTGAGGCACTGGACCGCAGGTGGGCGAAGGTCGCCGCCGGCATGGCCGACGGATCCGTGTCCACAGACCAAGCACAAGTCGTCGTGCACGCGCTCGATGCGTTGCCCAAGGACCTCGACCCCGAGCTCGTCGCGAAGGCAGAGCAGCAGCTGGTCGACTACTGCAAGGACTTCCGTCCCCGCGACCTCCGCAGGCTCGGTCGGCGGATCCTGGAAATCGTGGCCCCCGACATCGCCGAGGCCGAGGAAGCCAAACGCCTCGAGGACGAAGAGCGCCGGGCACGGGAGAAGTGCCGCCTGGTGCTCAAACCGATCGGGGACGGCACCACCCGACTCACCGGCCTGCTGCCCGACCTCGACGCCCACCGTCTGCGCACCTACCTCGACGCCTTCACCTCACCCCGCAAAGCAGAACACGCTGCGGGTGGGGAGGAGGACCGCATCCCCTACCCCCGCCGCCTCGGCCACGCCTTCTGCGCCCTCCTGGAGCACCTCGACCCCAACAACCTCCCGGCCCACGGCGGTGACACCACCACCCTGCTGGTCACCATCCCGTTGGAGTCCCTGCGCGACGAGCTGGGCACCGGCACCGTGGTCGCCGGCGAACCCCTCTCCGCCGCTGCGGTCCGCCGGTTGGCGTGCACCGCGAACATCATCCCCGTCGTCCTCGGCGGCAAGAGCGAGGTCCTCGACCTCGGCCGCACCCGCCGACTGTTCTCACCCGCCCAACGCAAAGCCATGCGCTGGCGCGACCAGCACTGCCGAGCCGAGGGCTGCACCATCCCCGCCGGCTGGTGCGAAGCCCACCACCTCAACCCCTGGTCGCGAGGCGGCAACACCGACCTCCACCACGGCGCCCTCCTCTGCTCCTGGCACCACCACCGCGCCCACGACCCCACCCACACCACCGAACACCTCCCCAACGGCGACATCCGCTTCCACCGACGACCCTGACGGCGCCGCGGGCTACAACGCGGCCGCGACCAGGCTGGCGACGAGCACCAAGGGGAGGGAGACGACCGCGCCGAGCGACGTGGCCAACGTCAGCGTCTTCAGGCTGCCCTTGGTGGAGAGGTCGAGCAGGGTGCTGAACATCCAGAAGAAGTTGCTGTTGACGTGGAGGGCGAACATCGCGCCCGAGGCGATGGCGAGGGCGATGACGACCGGGTCGACGCTCAGTGAGCCGGCGATGGGCGCGATGATCCCGGCGGCCGTGATGGCTCCCACCGACACCGAGCCGATCGCGAAGTGCAGCACCGCGGCGATGCACCAGGCGAGCAGGATGCTGACGATCACCGGGGCACTGTCGTCCGCCGAGAACAGGTCGGCGAGCGTGGCGTCCATGCCGCTGGCGGCGATGACGGCGCCGAGGGAACCACCCACGCCGGTGACCAGCAGGATCTCTCCGGTGGTGTGGAACCCGGACCGGAGGACACTGCCCACCCCGTCGCCGCCCAACGACGACCGGACCATGCCGAAGGCGATCAGCAGGCCCAGGAAGAGCGCGATGTTGGCGTCGCCGAGGAAGGTCGACGCGTCGTTGGAGGCCTCCGCCACGTCGAGGATCGCGCCGGTGGCGATGAGGACGAGCGGCACGAGGATCGGGAGCAGACGTACGACGAGGGGCAGCTGCGCCGCGCGCTCGGCGGTGGGGACGTCCTCGGTCTCGTCGTGGACGCGTCCCTACTCCACGACGACGTCGGGGTCGAGGTCCGTCTCGTCGTCCCAGAACCCCCGGCCGAGCAGCAGGCGGAACAAGAACGTGGTCACCAACGCGGTGACCAGGCCGATCGGCAGCCCGTAGAGCAGGTAGGTGCCCAACGGCACGTCCATCAGGCCGGCGATCGCCACCGCAGCCAGGCCGGGCACCACGAAGACGTAGCCGGAGAAGATGCCGATGGCCATCGCTCCTGCCAGCCACGGCAGGCCGTGCCGACGGTCGACCGCGGGTGCGGACTCCTTCGCCATCGGCGCGGCCAGGACGACCTGGACGTCGACGTAGATGGAGGGGAAGATCGTCGAGAGCGTCCCCGCCATCGCGTAGGGCAGGCGCCGCCCGACGCGGCGGGCGAGAATGTCGACGAGGTCCCGGAACGTCCCCATCGAGTGCAGCAGCGCTCCGATCAGCACGCCGAAACCGATCAGCAGGCCGACCTCGGCCATGATCTCGCCGAACCCTCCGGTGATCTCCCCGACCGTCCCCTCGGCGCCGAGCCCGGTGGCCAGACCGAGGTAGACGCAGGCGATCAGCAGCGAGATCACCGGGTCGACCTTGAACCTGATGATGAGGACGATGGCGGCCAGGATGGCGATGGCCGAGTGCAGAATCTCCACGAGCGACTCCGATGTCGGGCCGGTCACGGTCACCGGCGGCTGCACTCACCGTAGGGGACCGGCGCGGTCCAGCGGCAGACCGCGGATCGGTAGGTTCGGGACGTGACCTCAGTGCTGCGCTTCTCCGGTCCGGTCCTTCCCGATGGCGACGTGCGTGACCTGTACGTGGTGGACGGCAAGGTGACCTACGAGCCCCAGGCCGGGGCGGACACCGCGGCGGAGGGCTGGATCGTGCCGGGGCTCGTCGACGCCCACAACCACCTCGGCCTCGAGGACGGGGGAGCGGTCGACGACGAGGAGACCGAGCGGCAGGCGGTGGCCGACCGCGACAACGGGGTCCTGCTGCTGCGCGACTGTGGGTCGCCCGCCGACACCCGCTGGGTCCACGACCGCGACGACCTGCCCCGGCTGATCCGCGCCGGACGGCACGTCGCGCGGACCCGCCGCTACATCAGGAACTACGGCGTCGAGGTGGAGCCGGAGGCGCTCGTCGGCACCGTCGCCGAGCAGGCCCGCGCTGGCGACGGGTGGGTGAAGCTGGTCGGCGACTGGATCTCCAGGGACGAGGGCGACCTCGCACCGTCCTTCCCCGCCGACGCGGTGGCGGGAGCGATCGGCACGGCGCACGCGCTCGGGGCGCGGGTGACGGCGCACTGCTTCGGCCCCGAGTCGCTGTCACCGCTGCTCGACGCGGGCATCGACTGCATCGAGCACGGCACCGGGCTCCAGGAGCACCACATCGAGCAGATGGTCGCGAGCGGCGTCGCCCTGGTTCCGACGGTGCTGCAGACCGACAAGTTCCCCGAGTACGTCGCCGCGGCGGCCGACAAGTTCCCGGCGTACGCCACGCGGATGGATGCCCTCCACAGGAGCCGGCGCGACGTGCTCATGGCGGCCTACGAGGCCGGGGTCGACCTCTACGTCGGCAGCGACGGCGGCGGCAGCACCCGCCACGGGGTCCTGCACGAGGAGATCATCGCGATGGCCGACATGGGGATCCCGGCCGAGCACGTGCTGGGCGCCGCCTCGTGGCGGGCCCGCGCCTGGCTGGGCTGGAACGCGGGGCTGGACGAGGGCGATCCGGCGGACTTCGTGGTCTACCCGGGGAACCCGGTCGAGGACCTCAGCGTCCTCGCGCGCCCGTCGTACGTCGTGCTGCGCGGCCGGTCGTTCGTCTAGGCAGCGATCAGGTGCGGCCAGGCCGGCTCAGCCCAGGCCGTAGCCGCGGGCGTCGAGGATGTCCTTGGCGTCGTCGAGGTGCTGGCGGGCGATCCGGACCACTGCCCAGGTGCTTCCCGGCGTGACCGAGAGCGCGATCGCGAACGCGGCCTCGATGTGCGCGACGGCGTCGGGACAGTTCTCCGCGTTGGCGAGCAGCGTCTCGGCCCGGTGCACGATCCGGGTCGCGAGGACGTAGTTGTCGAACGCCTGCGTCTCCTCGTAGCGAACCGGGGAGGACGCGGCCGGGACGTGCTGCGGAAGAGTCATCATCGCCTCCGCTCCTTTCGATCTGCCCGAGGTGAGGCCTGCGATCCTGCCTCTCGGAGCGTGGGTCCTGGGACCCGCTGCCGGACAGCCCTGCATGGCCCGAGATGACTATCTCCCCGCGCGGATCGGTCAGTCGGACACGTCGACGACCTGCGTGCCCTCGGGCTGGTACTTCACCAACGCGCAGTTGCGCTTGAGGAGCTCCTCGCCGAGCTGTCGGCCGGTCCTGCGGTCGATGACGGTCCGCCAGATCTCGTTGCGGCGGAAGATCCTGCCCTCGTGCTGGAGGAACTGCTCGTCGCGGGCGTGCACCGAGTAGGAGTGCGGCAGCTCGCTGTCGGCCCGCAGCTCACCCTCCAGGTACCGGTCGCCGACCTCGACGAGCAGCTGGAAGGTGGTGGCGGTGTCGTTGCGCACGACCAGGTCGACGTAGTTGTAGGCGATCGAGCACCCGACGCCCCACGGCAGCACCCGGTCCTTGTCGGGGAACGGGTCGAAGCTGTGCTCGGACCGCTCCACGACCGTCAGCGGCGAGTGGAGGAACATCCAGTGCAGCAGGTTCGCGAGCTGGCAGACGCCGCCACCCACGCCGGGCACGGCCTCGCCGTTGGACAGCCGCATGCCCGGCACGTAGCCCTTCCGCCGGGTGCAGCTGCCCACGACCTTGTTGAAGGAGAACATCTCGCCGGGGCGGACGAGGAGCCCGTCGACGCGCCGGCTCGCCAGCCGCAGGTTGATCACCTTGTTGTGCTGCAGCCACATCTCGCTCTCACCGAGCTGGCGCAGGAGCAACGACCGGTGCTTCTCGACCCGCACGGCCAGCGGGTCACGCTCGCGGGTGCGGGCCCACTCCTGGTCGCCGGTGATCCACTGCCAGCGGCGTCGTGCCCGGTGGACCCGCACGGCGACGGGGAACAGGGCGGGGAAACGCTCGGTCAGGCGCGGCGGGGCCGTCACCCGGGCGGGAGGGACGAAGGGGGCGGTGACGGGCGGTTCGGTCATCGTGGTCATGCTGGGTGGACGCACGGTGCGGGCACTTTGTTGTCGGGTGGAGTTGTCGGCGGGCCGGCCGGTCCACCGAGATTCGGTCGCGCGCAGGTGTTCTGGCAGAATGCGACGCTGAGTTCTGCATCGGTCGGACCCTCTCTCCGGCCGTCGCGGCGCCCTCGATCCACCGCGCCGGTGTTCCCCACCTGGTCGGGAGTGGATCACCCACCACAAGTTCTCAAGGAGACACCACAAACGTGGCCGTCAAGATCCGTCTGAAGCGCCTGGGCAAGGTCCGGGTCCCGCAGTACCGCATCGTCATCGTCGACTCGCGCAAGAAGCGCGACGGCAAGGTGATCGAGGAGATCGGCAAGTACCACCCCAAGGAGGACCCGTCCTACATCGACGTCGTCTCCGAGCGGGCGCAGTACTGGCTCAGCGTCGGCGCCCAGCCGACCGAGGCCGTCGCCGCGATCCTCAAGGTCACCGGTGACTGGCAGAAGTTCAAGGGTGAGCCCGGCGCCGAGGGCACCCTGAAGGTCAAGGAGCCGAAGCGCGACAAGCTCGAGATCTTCAACGAGGCCCTCAAGGAGGCCGCCAACGAGCCCAAGGGCGCCGCGGTGACCACCAAGAAGAAGGCCGAGCCGAAGGCCGAGGAGACCCCCGCCGAGGAGACCCCCGCCGAGGCGCCCGCCGCCGAGGAGGCTCCGGCCGAGGCCCCCGCCGAGGAGACCACGACCGACGAGCCGGCCGCCGAGGCCGAGTCGACCGAGGCCTGAGTCGATGCTCGCCGACGCGTTGGAGCACCTCGTCCGCGGTGTGGTCGACAACCCCGACGACGTCGTGGTGCGCGACAAGCAGCTGCGGCGCGGGTCGGTGCTCGAGGTGCGGGTACACCCCGACGACCTCGGCAAGGTGATCGGTCGCGGCGGTCGCACGGCGACCGCCTTCCGCACGGTGATCTCGGCGCTCGCCGGCAACAGCGGCGCCCGGATCGACTTCGTCGACGTCGACCGTCCCGGACGCCGCTGAGTCGTTGGACTCGATCGAGGTCGTCGTCGGCCGCATCGGGAAGCCCCACGGCATCCGCGGTGAGGTGACCGTCGACGTCCGCACGGACGAGCCGGAGAAGCGTTACGTCCCCGGGGTCCGGCTGCTTGCGCAGCCGCCCCGGGGTTCGGCTTTTTCCCACCCGTCGTTGCAGGTACGGCGTGCGCGCTGGCACGCCTCGACGCTGCTGGTCGCTTTCGCCGAGATCCCCGACCGCAACGCCGCCGAGGCGGCGCGCGGCGTGGTCCTGCGCGCGACGCTGCCGGTGGACGCCTCACCTGACGATCCCGAGGAGTTCTACGACCACCAGCTCGAGGGGCTGGCGGCGTACGACCTCGACGGCACCCGCCTCGGCGAGATCGCCGGACTGGTCCACGGTGCCCAGGACCTGCTCCGCGTGACCACCCTCGACGGCCGCGAGGCGCTGGTGCCGTTCGTCGCCGCGCTGGTGCCTGAGGTCGACGTGCCCGGCGGGCGGGTCGTGATCGCCGACCGCCCCGGCCTGGTCGCGCCGTTCCCGGACGACGCGGACGACACGGAGGACGGGGACGGCGAGCGGTGAGGCTCGACTACCTCACGATCTTTCCCGACTACCTCGCGCCGCTCCGGCTCTCGCTGCCCGGCAAGGCCGTCGAGAGCGGCCTGCTCGAGGTGCACGTCCACGACCTCCGCGACTGGACGCACGACCGCCACCGCACCGTCGACGACACGCCCTACGGCGGCGGCGCGGGCATGGTCATGAAGCCCGAGCCCTTCGGCGAGGCGTTCGCCGAGCTGCTGGGCCCGGCCGCCGGGCCGGCCGACGCCACGATCATCTTCACCACGCCGTCGGGGGAGCGGTTCGACCAGCGCGTCGCCGAGGAGCTCTCGACCCGCGACCGCCTGGTGTTCGCGTGCGGGCGCTACGAGGGCATCGACCAGCGGGTCGTCGACCACGCGCGGGACCTCGCCGAGGTGCGCGAGCTCAGCCTCGGCGACTACGTGCTCAACGGCGGCGAGGTCGCGGCGCTGGCGATCACCGAGGCCGTGGTCCGGCTGCTGCCCGGTTTCATGGGCAATGCGGAGTCGCTGACGGAGGAGTCGCACACGGCGGGGTCCGGCGGGTTGCTGGAGTACCCCGTCTACACCAAGCCGCCGGTATGGGAGGGCCGCGAGGTCCCCGAGGTGCTGCGTTCCGGTGACCACGGCGCGATCGCCCGCTGGCGGCGGGACCAGGCCCGGCGTCGTACGGCGGAGCGCCGGCCCGACCTGCTCGCCCCGTCGGCCCTCGACGACGGCACGCCCATCACGAAGGCCACGCCGGGTGACGCGGGCGAGCTGCTGACGCTGCAGCGGGCCTGCTGGACCCAGGAGGCGCAGGTCAACCCCGGCGTGGCGATCCCCGCGCTGGAGGAGTCGCTCGACGACGTGCGCGCGTGGTTGGCGGAGTGGGACACCTACGTCGTGCGCCGGGCGGGCCGGATGGTCGGCGCCGTGCGCGGCCGGCTCGACCCCGAGCACCCCACCGCCTGGGACATCGGCCGGGTCATGGTCGCGCCCGACCTGCAGGGCTCCGGTCTCGGCCGGGCGCTGCTCGAGCACATCCAGGCGGCGGCACCGGCCGCGGCGACGTCGTACGTCCTGTTCACCGGTGCCGGCAGCGAGCGCAACCTGCGGATGTACAAGAAGGCCGGCTTCCGGCTGCGGTCGGACATCCCTGCTCCGCCGGGTGCCGTGGTGCTGACGAAGCCGCGCCGTACTCACGGCTGAAACACGACGAGCCAACCTGTAACGCCGGGGAAACACGGGCGGTCGGGATGTGAAACGCCACCTCGACAGGATCTCGGACGAAGTGGGAACAGCAGAGCGGCTGACCCGCGCACCACTCCCGAGACACAAAGAGGTTGGCAATGGATCTCGATCTCGCATGGCTGTTGCTGTGCACGGCCCTGGTGATCTTCATGACGCCAGGACTGGCGTTCTTCTACGGCGGCCTGGTGAAGTCCAAGTCCGTCGTCTCCATGATGATGCTGAGCTTCGGGTCGCTCGGCCTGACCACGCTCCTGTGGGTCCTGTACGGCGCCACCGGCATCGGCGCGCTGGGCGACAGCGGGATCAGCCAGTTCTTCGGCAACCCGTTCCAGGACTTCGCGCTGACCGACTCGGTGAAGCTCGGTGACGCCACGCTCGGTGGCGTCGCGTTTGGCGCCTCGTTCGCCATCATCACCGTCGCGCTCATCTCGGGAGCGATCGCCGACCGTGCCCGCTTCTTCCCCTGGCTGCTGTTCGCCGCCATCTGGGCGACGCTGGTCTACTTCCCCGGCCAGGCCTGGGTGTGGGCCGGCTGGATCCTCAACGGTGACTTCTTCCTCAACGGCACCGGCGCCCTCGACTGGGCCGGCGGCACGATCGTCCACCAGGCCTCCGGCGCGGCCGCGCTCGCGCTCGCCCTGGTCCTCGGCCGTCGCAAGGTCGGCTTCTCCAAGGAGGAGGCGCAGCCGCACAACGTGCCGCTGGTGCTCATCGGCGCCGCGATCCTGTGGTTCGGATGGTTCGGCTTCAACACCGGTGTCTACGGCGCCGACCTCGGCCAGACCAGTCTGATCTTCCTCAACACCCTCATCTGCCCGGCCGCCGGCATGCTCGGCTGGCTCGTGGTGGAGCAGCTCAAGGAGGGCAAGGCCACCGCCGTCGGCGCCGCCTCCGGTGTCGTCGCCGGTCTGGTCGCCATCACCCCGGCCTGCGCCCACATCGACCCCTGGGCCGCGATCGTCCTCGGCCTGGTGGCCGGTGCCATCTGCGCCTTCGCGGTGGAGCTGAAGTACAAGCTGGGCTTCGACGACACGCTCGACGTGGTCGGCATCCACCTGGTCGGCGGCTTCATCGGCTGCATCTCGCTGGGCTTCCTGGCGACCTACGACGGCGAGGGTCTCTTCTACGGCGGCGGCGGCGCCCAGCTCTGGTCGCAGCTCGCCTCCTCGGTGACCGTCATCGCCTGGGCGTTCGCCGTGGCCTGGGTCGCCGGGACGCTGATCGACAAGACGATCGGGTTCCGTGCCAAGGAGGACGACGAGGTCGCCGGTCTGGACCTCGCCCTGCACGGCGGGGGCTACGCGATCGACTGATCGTCGTCAGCGTCCGGCATCGACCCGCAGGTCCGCCCTCGCTCCAGGGGCGGGCCTGCGGTGCATCTCCGCCCGGTCAGGCCCGGTCGCGCAGCCGACGGCTGGATGCCTGGATCCGGCTGCTGAGGTCCTGGACCTCGGCGAGCACCGACGTCGCCAGCCAGACCGGTGCCCGTCGCGACCGCGGGGCCTTGGCGAGCACGCCGGCTCCGACCAGGGTCGCGACCGCCTCGGCAGCGGCCTGGTCGGTGGCGCCGGTGCGCTCCACGACGAGCTCGACGTTGACGATCGGCTCCTCGGTGAGGAGGTCGAGCACCCGGTGCAGCGGCGTGCCCGGCCGGGTGCCGCCGACGTCGTCGGCCCAGCCCTTGCGGAGGTCGCGCAGGTTGCCCGCCGTTCGCCACGACTCGGCGGTGGCGATGCTGGTCGCGGAGGCGAGCATCGCCACGAGTGGAGCCGCCGAGCCACGGCGGTACTCGTCGAGTGCGCCGAAGTACCGATCGCGGTGAGCCACGAGCGCCGACGCGATCGGCACGGTCAGGTGCCGGGTCGCACGTCGCCGGCGGAGGACGGCGTGGATGAGCGCCCGGCCGATCCTGCCGTTGCCGTCGATGAACGGGTGGATCGACTCGAACTGGGCGTGCACGATCGCGGCCTGCACCAGGGCCGGCACGTCGTCGCGGTTGGCGTAGGCGACGAGGTCCTCGAGGTAGTCGGGCACGGTCTCGGGTGGTGGCGGCACGTGGGTCGCGCTGACGGGGGAGTAGTCGCTGCCGCCGACCCAGTTCTGGGTCGTGCGCAGCCGGCCGGCCCGGTGCGCCTCCTCCGGGTGCCGGTGGAACAGCTCGTGGTGGGCGGTGAGGATCGCTTCCAAGCGGATCTTCCGCGTGGTCGCCGCGTCCCGGATCATCCGGGAGAGCGCGGCGGTGGCCGAGGCCATCGACACGGCCGAGGCGTTGGCGCCCACCCCCAGCAGCGCTCGACCGTAGTCGGCCAGGCTGGCGTCGACGTTCTCGATCTTGGAGGAGTCGACCGCCTCGGTGCGCAGCTGCAGGTGGTTCAGCGCCTGCAACGTGCGACCGTGGACGAGGTCGAGGTGACCGAGGTCGCCGGCGCTCGCCGTCGTCATCGCGGCGAGCGGACGCTCGATCGGGAAGTCCCGGTCGCGGATCCGGGGCGGGAGCGAGACCGTGATCTCGCGGAGCTGCCGGTCCGCGCGTGGACCGCGCGCCACCCGCTGCCGGTAGGGACGCCGCTCGAAGGTGTGGGGTGCCCAGTCGAGAGGACGGCTGGCGTCGGTCACAGGTCCATCCTCCCAGTGCCTCTGACGATTACCGACCGTCCTCACGCTTGTGCGAGGATTGTCCGTCGGCGCCACGGACGCATCACGGTATTGCCTGCCACAGGGGGAACCGTCGGACGTGCAGCGCCGAGTGGATCACGACCCAACCAACCGCGGATGACCTGTGGCACTCGCGAGGAGCCGACATGAACAACATCTCCCCGTCCGTCGTCGCCGAGCTCGGCAACGCCAGCAAGCGTGACGACATCCCCGACTTCCGCGCCGGTGACACCGTCAAGGTGCACGTGAAGGTCGTCGAGGGCAACCGGTCCCGGGTCCAGATCTTCCAGGGTGTCGTGATCCGCATCCACGGCAGCGGCGTCGGCCGCACGTTCACCGTCCGGAAGGTCTCCTTCGGCGTCGGTGTCGAGCGGACGTTCCCGCTCCACTCGCCGATCTTCGAGCAGATCGAGGTCGTCACCCGCGGTGACGTCCGCCGAGCGAAGCTCTACTACCTGCGCAACCTCCGCGGCAAGGCCGCCAAGATCAAGGAGCGCCGCGAGGCCTGACCGGGTCACTGGCTAGAGTCAGTACCCGTGACGACCGACGCCCCCAGGGACCCCCACGCGATGGACCAGTCCCCGGAGGCAGACGCTCCGGAGACGGCCCCGGCCGACGCTGCACCGTCCGGGAAGAAGCGCGGCGACGGCGGAGAGCGCAAGCACCTCCCGGTGTGGCAGGAGAGCATCCTGCTGCTCGGCATCGCGTTGGTGCTCGCCGTCGTCATCAAGACCTTCTTCGTCCAGGCGTTCTACATCCCGTCGCCGTCGATGGAGCCGGGCCTGATCCGCAACGACCGGATCCTCGTCCAGAAGGTCTCCTACTGGTTCGGCGGCGACCCCTCCCGCGGCGACGTCGTGGTCTTCGAGGACCCCGGCGGCTGGCTGACCGGTGAGGAGCCGAAGCCGACCGGTCTCGCGAGCCTGCTGTCGAAGATCGGGCTCTACCCGACCGGCGGGCACCTGGTGAAGCGCGTCATCGGCATCGAGGGCGACGTCATCGAGTGCTGCGACGAGGAGGGCCGGATCCTCGTCAACGGGGAGCCGGTCGACGAGTCGACCTACATCGCCGACCGCAAGACCTGCGCCGGCGCCGGCACCGGCTTCGGGTGCTCCTGGTCCGTCGGACCGGTCCCGGACGGCAAGCTGTTCGTCCTCGGCGACAACCGCGGCGCCTCGGCGGACTCCCGCGCACACATGTGCCAGCCGGACTCCGAGGAGGACTGCACCCAGAGCCCCTGGGTCGACACCGACCTGGTGGTCGGCAAGGTCTTCTCGCTGGTGTGGCCGCGCGACCGGTGGGACTGGATCAGCAACCCCGGCGTCTTCGACGACGTGCCGGACGGGCCGCCGGCCGACGACTGAGGGCGGACGAGGCGAGCGATGTCGACGCTGCCACGAGGATCGACCGTACGGCGGGACGCCGGCCTCTACGGCTACGAGCGCGCCCTGCGCCGGCACGGCATCGAGCCGATCGCCGGGGTGGACGAGGCCGGCCGCGGGGCCTGTGCCGGCCCGCTGGTCGCCGGTGCGGCGATCCTGCCGTCGGGCAAGGCCGGGATCGTCCCCGGCCTCGCCGACTCCAAGCTGCTCACCGCCAAGGCGCGCGAGCGCTGCTACGAGCAGGTCGTGCGCCGCGCGGTCGCCTGGTCGGTCGTGGTGATGTCGCACGAGGAGTGCGACCGGCTCGGGATGCACGTCGCCAACGTCGAGGCGCTCCGCCGGGCGGTCGCGAAGCTCGACGTCGCGCCGTCGTACGTCCTGACCGACGGGTTCCCCGTCGACGGGCTCGGCGCCCCCGGCCTCGCGGTCTGGAAGGGCGACCGGGTCGCCGCCTGCGTGGCGGCTGCCTCGGTGATCGCCAAGGTCACCCGCGACCGGCTGATGGACGAGCTGGACCAGGAGTGGCCCGTCTACGACTTCAAGACCCACAAGGGCTACATCACGCCCACCCACTCCGCAGCGCTGACCGAGCACGGGCCGTGCCCGGTGCACCGCCGGCGCTTCGTGAACGTCCGCCGCGCGGCCGGGCTCGAGGACGTCGCGGGCATGGAGGAGGCGGCCGTCGAGCCGGTCGCGGAGTCCGCGGGTTTGTAGCCGCGGACCTCGGGTAACGCCACGCGGAGTCGTGCGGAGGAGACCCCCATGTCACCGAGATCGCTCGTCGCGGCCGTCACCCTGACCGTTGCCGCCGCCGGGACCCTGACCGCTCCGGGCAGCACCGCCACCGTCGCCGCGCCCGACCGGGACGACCGGGGGCGCAAGCACACCTGGACCGAGGCCGACAAGACCGGCTTCGGCACCGCCCGAGCGCGCCGGAGCAACGTGTGGTTCACCCTGCAGGACGGGCGGACCAGCGAGGTCTTCTATCCCGACCTCTCCACGCCGAGCGTGCGCACGCTGGAGCTGTCGGTCAGCGACGCCGAGGGGACGTTCGTCGACCGCGCGTCGCGCGACATGGTGACGACCGTCAGCCGGGCGGACCCGCGCAGCCTCCGGTTCACCCAGGTGCACGAGGACGAGGAGGGGCGCTACCGGCTCACCGAGACGCACCTGACCGACCCGGCCCGCGACTCCTACCTGGTGCGGATCGAGCTGGAGGCGCTGGACGACGGCCGCTACCGGTTGCTGACCGAGCTCGACCCGGCACTGGCCAACAGCGGGATGGACGACCGGGCGTCGGTCCGCGGCCGGGCGCTGGTGGCGCGCGACGCCGAGGTGAGCAGCGCGCTGGTGGCCACCCCGGCGCTGACCCGCCTCCGCAACAGGTACGCCGGTCGTCCGGTCGACAGCCGGGGGCCGGTCGGGCCCGGCAACGTCGTGCAACGGGCGGTGGTCTCGGGGGTGACCGGCCGGCCCGGGGAGACGTCGGCGACGTTGGTCCTGGGCTTCGGACGCACTGCGGACCGGGCACTGTCGGTGGCGCGGGAGACCCGCCGCTCGCCGTTCCCGGCGCTGGAGGCGGCCTACGACCGCGGCTGGCGGCGCTACCTCGCGGGCCTCGAGCCGGTGCCGGGGAGCGCGGCCGCGGTCGAGGACGAGTACCACGCCTCCGTGCTGGTGGTCGCCGCCGCGGAGGACAAGCTGAACCCCGGTGCGATCGTGGCCTCGCCGTCAGCACCCTGGGTGTGGGGCAACGAGATCCCCGACCTGAGCTCCCCCTCCGGGGCCTACCACCTGGTGTGGTCGCGCGACTCCTACGAGTTCGCGACTGCGCTGTGGGCGGCGGGGGACGAGGCCGCCGCCCGGCGGATCCTCGACTGGCTGTTCGCCGTCCAGCAGAAGAACAACGGCTCTTTCCCGCAGAACTCCGACGTGCGCGGCACACCGGTCTGGGGCGAGCTCCAGCTGGACGAGGTGGCACTGCCGATCGCGCTGGCCTGCCTGGTCGGGCGCACCGGACGTGCCACGTGGCCGGGCGTGCGGAAGGCGGCGAGGTTCCTCGTCGGGTTCGTCGACGAGGAGAGCGGCCTGCGGGCGCCGTACTCGCCCCAGGAGCGGTGGGAGAACCAGTCGGGCTACTCGCCCAACTCGATCGCGGCGCAGGTGGCGGGCCTGGTCTGCGCGGCCCACATCGCCCGGAAGCACGACCGGCGCGACCTGGCGCGAGACTGGCTGGACCGGGCCGACCGTTGGCAGCGCAAGGCCGACGACTGGACGGTGACCAGCAACGGGCCGCTGAGCGACGACCCCTACTTCCTGCGGGTGACCAAGGACGGCCGCCCGAACCGCGGCACGACCTACCCGATGGGCGACGGCGGCCCGCGCAAGATCGACCAGCGGCGGGTGGTGGACCCCAGCTTCCTCAGCCTGGTGCGGCTCGGCCTGCTCCCCGCCGACGACGCCACCGTGGCCAACACGCTCGACGTCGTCGACGAGCGGCTGCGGGTGGACACGCCGAACGGTCCGTTCTGGCGGCGGTTCAACCGCGACGGGTACGGCGAGACGCGCACCGGCGGCGAGTGGCGGATCACTGAGTCCGGCACGTTCACGACGCTCGGTCGCGGCTGGCCGCTCCTGACTGCCGAGCGCGGCGAGCACGCGGTCGCGGCGGGGGAGGACGCGACGCCGTACCTGACCACCGTGGCGGCGGCCGCCGGGCCGTCCGGGATGATCTCCGAGCAGGTCTGGGACGGCCGCGCGCCGACGGGCGACGCGTGCTGCCCGGCGGGGGAGGGCACCCGCGCCGCCACTCCGCTGGTGTGGTCGCACGCCGCCCTGGTCCGCCTCGCGTGGACGATCGAGCGCGGCGGCCCGGTCGACCAGCAGCCGATGGTGGCGAGGCGCTACGACTGAGATGTGCGGCACCGGACTAGAGTCGGCGTCGTGAGTGCCGAGGAGCTCGAGAAGTACGAGACCGAGCAGGAGCTGACGCTCTACCGCGAGTACCGCGACGTCGTGAAGATCTTCAAGTACGTCGTGGAGACCGACCGCCGGTTCTACCTCTGCAACTCCGTCGACGTGAAGGCCCGCTCCGAGTCGGGCGAGGTCTTCTTCGAGGTCACGATCAGCGACGCCTGGGTCTGGGACATGTACCGGCCCGCGCGGTTCGCGAAAAACGTGAAGGTGCTGACCTTCAAGGACGTCAACGTCGAGGAGCTCGCGACCTCCGACATCGAGCCTCCGAAGGACTGAGGTCCCAACCGGCGTCGGACGTTGGTCCCGACCCGCCTAGTCATCTCGGACCGGCTGCCTCCGGCCGATCGGACGGAATAGGTCCTGACCTGCCCGGGCGATGGTAAAGCCGCTCGGATTATCACTTACGGTCATGAGACGAAGCCGCTTGAGGGAGCGGTGGACGTGCGTCTTGGGGAGGGCCGTGTCGTGCGATTTCCGACGTGTCGTCGTGATGAGCGAGGAGCAGTCGCAGTGCTAACCGCCTGCCTGCTTCCCATCGTGGTCGGTGTCGCTGCGATCGTGGTCGACATCGGGATGCAGCGTGTGACCCGCACCGATCTCCAGGCGTTGGCCGACGTCGTCGCGTTGGATCTCGCACGCGAGATCACGGGCGGTCGGACCCAGGCGCAGCTCGCGGCCGAGGGAGACCTGTCCGACCCCGGGAGTGCCGTCAGCCAGAGCGTCGCACGCAACCCCGACGTCGTCGGCATCGACCTCGAGATCGATGTCGACTGGGGCGCCTGGGACGGGGAACATTGGGACACCGCCGTCGACCCGCCGACTGCGGTGCGGGTGACTGCCCACGCCGACACTGATTACGCCATTGCCAGCGGCACAGGGGAGGCGACCCGCCGGGCGTACGCCGTCGCCTCAAGTTCGGCCTGCTATCGGCTTGGGACCTTCGTGACGGCCGTCAAGACCGGCGACAGTTCGGTCCTCGGGCCGCTCAACCATCTCTTCGGCGTCAACCTCACGCTGGTGGGATATCGGGCACTGGCGGACGCTCGCGTGAACCTCGCTGACCTCGCCGCCACCTCCGCCATCGGCAGTCCGACGGCACTCCTCACCGGCACGGTGTCGTACACATCCCTCCTCAACGCGGTGATCGAGGTGCTGTCGAACCAGACAGGCGCGTCGGCGGCGATCAGCGCACTGCGGGCGATTGTCGCCGTGTCCGCGCCGGTGGGCTCGATCGCGCTGGGTGACGTCTTGCACGTCTCACCCGACGACACGGCCGCGCTCGGGATCGACCTGAATGTGCTCGATATCGTCGGGTCGGCTCGCCTGGCAAACGGCCAGCACTTCATCGAGGTCCCGAACATCCAGGCGCAGGTCCCAGGGGTGGGGTTTCAGTTCGTCGGCAGCATCGCCTTGATCTCGGCCGCGCAACTTGCCTGCGGTCAACCCAACTCGGCCCAGAGCGTCGCGCGCAACGCCCAACTTCAAGGCGACCTGGCCATTACCTTCGCTAATCTGCCCAGCCTCAGTGTCCCGGGCCTCGCCACTTTGCAGACCAGCAGAGCGACCGGCAACTTCCACGTAAGCCTCGCTGACGGGCAGGGTCAGCTGATCTCGCCGCCGGAGGTCCACTGCGGTGACGGCACCTCGGCGGACCCGCACGGGATGTCGGTCGCGGTGCGGACCCAGCCGGCATCGTTGATGTTGAGCACTGAGCTCGAGGTCGGCGGCGAGATCAGGGTCTCGATTCTGGAGGACCTCGGACTCCGCGGACTGTTGAGTGGTTTGTTGGGCATCCTGCTCCCCAACAAGGTCGACGTCTCGGTGAAGGTGCGCCTCGACGTCGGGAGCAATCACCCAGGTGGAACCTCTGTCGCGGATCTCAGAGTGCCGCCGAACGATGTCACGCCCTTCGAGACTGGCAGCACTCCGTATCTCGATCCGCGCTACATCGTCCCGACGGTCACCGAGGTCAAGATCGGCGGGAAGTCGGCTGCGCTCGGCGCGGCGACCGCACTCACCAACGCGATCGTGAACGAGATCGTCGGCCTGGAGAAGGGCTTCGCGCAAAAGACCCTGCTGCCGCTGATCGACAACTTCAACAACAACTTGATCGGTCCCCTAGCGCGCATGGTGGGCCTCCGATTCGGGGGCGCCGACGTGTACGCCGTCGGGGCGGTCTGCGGGCAACCGGCGCTGCGTGGATGACTACTTCGGGATTGCAGGTAGTTCGAACGGACTAGGACCGGCATCGCCGAGCGTGCCGATTACGCCGGTAACCGATGACGGGTCCCGACGAGCGGCACTAGATTGCCGGACGAGACAGAGATTTGTCTGTCCAACCGGTGCTTGAGGGAGCACAGGGGAGCGGAAGGTGGGGAGGGCCCATGCGTCGAGCGCTGCCATGGGGAGGCGTACGTCGTACCGACGAGGAGCGGGGTGCGGCAGCGGTCGAGTTCGCGCTCGTCGTACCGATCCTTTTGATCCTTGTCTTCGGAATCGTCAACTTCGGTCAGTTCCTGAGCCAACGACAGGCAGCGACGCAAGCCGCGGCCGAGGGCGCGCGCGCCGCCGCCGTCACACCGCTCGGGGGTGACCCGACGGCCCAGGGGATCGAGGCAATGAACGCGGCCCTCGACGGCATCGGGGGCTGCGGCGGCGATATCGACTGCGACGTCACGATCTCCACGTGCGGCGACGCGCAGTGCGCCCGGGCGACCGTGACCATCGACTTCCAGCCGCTGATTAACGCGTTCCCGGACATCGTGTTCCCCGACATCAGCTACTCGGCAACTGCCGAGGTGAACTGACGTGACGCGGGTCAGGCCCGAGGAGCGAGGCGCCACCGCGATCCTGACCGCGGTCGTGGTGTCCTTGGTTCTGTTCGCCGTCGGCGCGATCGTCATCGACATTGGTACTCAGCGCTCAGCCCGCCGCGACATGCAGGCTGTTGCGGATGTCGTCGCGCTCGACCTCGCCCGTCAGCTGGACGGCCGCACGGCGGCCGAGATCCAGGGCGGCGACCCGAGTCTGCAGGCACTGGCCAACCAGAGCGCAGCTCGCAACGACGATGCCATCGGTGACGAGGTGGAAGTGAACCCGATCCTGGGCGAGATCTCCAGCGACGGCTCGTTCGTGACGGTCGGTGGGGGCGAGGTCCCCACCGCGGTCAAGGTCGAGGCGCACGCGGACGTCGGCTTCGGCATCGGCAGCTCACTCGGCCTCGCCAGCGGGGCGGCCAACCGGGCAGCGGTCGCCACCGCGGACGAGAGCGCATGCTTCAGCATCGGCTCGTACGCGGCGCGGCTGGACTCCAGCTCCTCAGCGCTGCTCAACGCAATCCTCGGAGGCATCCTCGGTGGTGGCGTCAACCTCGACGTCCTGAGCTACTCCGGCATCGCGAACGCGAACCTGAGCCTGCTCGACCTCGCGGTCCAGCTCGGGCTGGGGTCGGTCGACGAGCTGGTCGCCAGCAACATCACCGCCGGTGACCTGCTCGTCGCCGCCGCTCAGGTGCTCGCCGCTGATGGCGTGGCCGATGCAAACGTCTTGAGTCTCGTCGGGGCGTCGATCGGCGGCCTGTCGATCGCGATCAGCGACCTGATCAGCCTCGAGTCCGGCGCCGGCGCCGCGGCGACGGCGACCATCAACGCACTCGACCTGCTCGCGGGCACCGTGCTCATCGCCAACGGCACGAATGCGATCGCCATCCCGGCGTTGACCACGTCCCTGCCGTTTGCAGGAACTAACCTCACGTCCACCGTGACGCTCATCGAGAAGGCGCGGACCCGATGCGGCAAACGCGGTGGTTCTGCCGATACAGCCCAGGTCGCTCTCGGCATCTCCGGCTCACTCGTCTCGATTCCCGGCATCCTCGGCCTCAACCCGACCAACGTGACCACGGACATCGGGCTCACCGTGGCGTCTGCGCGTGGGGTCCTCACCGACATCATTTGCGGGAGCGAAACGGAGGGGGACCCCAGCGGTTTAGATATCCGCGTCACCAGCGGCGCGGTTGGTGCCAAGGTCTCTTTGACACTGGATTTCAACGGCACGGCCTCCGGCGCCGGACCGATCAATGGTCTGATCAGCGGGCTTACACGCCTCATAACTGGGCTTCTGCGCCCGATCCTCTCGATCGAGATCCGTGGCAGGCTCACGGTCGAGGCTACGACGGGCGATCCATCAGAGGTTCGCCCCGCGCAGATCCGGGTGCCACCGCACGAGTGGGGGCAGGGCGTATCGACCGGATCCGGCGAGCTCGGCCTCACTTCGACCAACCCGACGGTGACCAGCAGCCCGCCGCTGTCGATCACCGCCCGAAGCCTGCTAGGCACGGTGAACCTCAGCCTGCAGGAGGAGACCGGCATCATCGACAACCTGGTCAAACAGGTGGCCAACACGGTCCTGAACCCGTTGGTGACTGCGATCAACAACAGTTTGCTGCACCCGCTCTACGACATCCTCGGGTTGTCGGTCGGTGGAGCCGACGTCTTCGGTCAGCGACCGTCCTGCAGCAATCCGCGATTGGTCGGGTGAGCCACCAACCGTCCACATACCCGCCCGGCGTCGATGTCTCTCCACAGCGCCGGCCCGGACCGAGACCAGACGACCGCCCGGAGGGCGACGCTGGCCCGCATGACAGAGACGACGGCAGGTTCGGCGGGCACCACGGCGGGCAGCACGGCAGCGGCGCGGCAGGCGCTGGGGCACTACGGCGAGGACGTCGCTGCGCGGCACCTGGTCGAGAAGGGCCTGGTGCTGCTCGAGCGCAACTGGCGGTGCGACGAGGGCGAGATCGACCTGGTGCTGCGGGACGGCACCACCCTCGTCGTGTGCGAGGTGAAGACGCGCACCAGCCTGGAGGCCGGCACCCCGCACGAGGCCATCACCGACGCGAAGCTGGACCGGCTCAAGCGGCTGGGGGAGCGGTGGGCCACCGACCGCGGGGTCCGCCCCGAGGGCACCCGTGTCGACCTGGTCGCGGTGCTCAGGCCGCGCCGCGGCCCAGCGGTCGTCGACCACGTGGCGGGGCTCTGCTGATGCCGTTCGCCACCACCCACACCGTCGCCCTCAACGGCGCGCTCGGCCACCTCATCGACGTCCAGGCCGACGTGTCGCCGGGCCAGGTCAACGTGACGATGGTGGGCCGCGCCGACGCCGCCCTGCGCGAGGGGCAGGAGCGGATCCGGATGGCGATCGTCAACAGCGACCTGCGCTGGCCCGCGACCAAGCGGATCACGCTGCTGCTCTCACCGGCCGACCTGCCCAAGTCCGGCACCCACTTCGACCTGGCGATGGCCGTCGCCGTGCTGGCGGCGGACGGTCAGCTGGAGCACGAGCACGTCGATCCCAGGCCCGCGGTCTTCGTCGGCGAGCTCACCCTCTCCGGCGGGCTCCGCCCGGCCATGGGCGTGCTGCCGATGGTGCTCGCGGCGGCCGAGCGCGGCATCGACGTCGTCTACGTCCCGGAGCCGCAGCAGGAGGAGGCGCGGCTGGTGCCCGGGATGGAGGTCTACGGCGTCCGCTCGCTCGCCCAGGTCGTCGCCCTGCTGCGACACGAGCTGCCGCCGAACGCGCCGCCGGTCGCGCCGACGTCCGGCAGCCAGCTGCTGACCTGGCGCGGCGAGGAGCGCCTCGACGAGCTCGACCTCGCCGACCTGCACGGGCTCGTCGACACGAAGTACGCACTCGAGGTGGCCGCGGCCGGTGGCCATCCGTTGCTGCTCTCGGGGCCCAAGGGAGCCGGCAAGACCAGCATCGCCGAGCGTCTGCCCACGATCCTCCCGGACCTCACGCCCGAGGAGTCGCTCGAGCTGACCGCGGTCCATTCGCTGGCCGGGACCCTCGACCCGGCAGCGGGGCTGCTGGTCCGCCCTCCGTTCGCGGCGCCCCACCACGACGCGAGCAAGGCCAGCATCGTGGGAGGTGGGCAGGGACAGGTGCGGCCCGGTGAGATCAGTCGTGCCCATTGCGGGGTCCTCTTCATGGACGAGTTCCCGCTGTTCCGGTCCGACGTGATCGAGGCGTTGCGGCAGCCGCTCGAGAGCGGGGACATCACGATCGCGCGACGGGAGGAGTCGGTACGGCTCCCTGCGCGCGGCCTGCTGGTCCTCGCCGCGAACCCGTGCCCCTGTGGCAACTTCGCGCTCGACCCGAAGGCCAACCGGTGCAACTGCGCCGACCCGGTGCGGCGTGCCTACCAGGCGAAGGTGTCCGGGCCGATCGCCGACCGGATCGACATCACCCGGCACGTCCGTGGTGCGCGAGGTGCGCAGCGCGACAAGTTCCGGCCGCCGGAGTCCTCCGCCGTCGTGCGCGAGCGCGTGGCTGCCGCCCGAGAACGGCAGCGCGAGCGGTTCGCCGACTGCAGCTGGCGTCTCAACAGCCAGATCCCGAGCCCGCGGCTCAAGGACGCCTGGCCGATCGTCGGCGCCGCCGGTCAGCTGATCGACAACGAGACCTACCGGGGCCGGCTGAGCGCCCGGGGAGCAGTGCGGGTCGCCCGGTTGGCCTGGACGATCGCCGATCTCGACTCCGTCCGGTCGGGGCGCGACGTCCTCCCGGGCGCGTCGCACGTCGACACCGCGCTCCGGCTCCGTGCGGGTGAGCCGCTGGAGATGCGGGTGGTCGAGGACCGCGCGGGATGAGCGCGGAGGAGACCGACGAGCGGCGCGCGCGGGTCGTCCTGAGCCTGATCAGCGAGCCGGGTGACCCGCGGTTCACCGACCTCGCCCACGAGGTCGGGGGCGTGCGCCTCCTCCAGGCGATCCGCACCGACCCCGAGCGGCACGACCTGCTGATGAGCGCGGCGGCCCGCCTGCGGGAGCTCGACGTCGACGCCGAGCTCGCGCGGGCCGAGCGCTGCGGCGCCCGGTTCGTCATCCCCGGCGACGGGGAGTGGCCCTCCCAGCTCGACGACCTTGCAGCAGTCGCACCGCTCAACGAGCGGGGTGGGGTGCCGATCGGCTTGTGGGTGCGCGGGCCGCTCCGCCTCGACACCCTCGCGGGGTCGGTGGCGATCGTCGGCGCGCGGTCGGCGACGTCGTACGGCAACGAGGTGGCGGCCGACATCGCCGCGGAGATCGGGCTCGCCGGGGTTCCCGTCGTCTCAGGGGCGGCCTACGGCATCGACTACGCAGCCCATCGCGGGGCGCTCAGCGCGGACGCCCCGACGGTCGCCGTGCTGGCGTGCGGTCCCGACCGGGCCTACCCGGTGGCGCACCGGCGGCTGCTCGAACATCTCGCCACCCACCACGCCGTCGTGTCGGACGCGCCGCCCGGGGCGGCACCCACCCGGATCAGGTTCTTGTCCCGCAACCGCTTGATCGCCGCCCTCGCCCGGGGGACCGTCGTGGTCGAGGCAGCCGCGCGCAGCGGTTCGCTGACCACGATGAACTGGGCGGAGCGCCTCAGCCGGATCACGATGGGCGTGCCCGGGCCCGTCACCAGCGCGGCCTCGGTCGGCGTGCACCAGGCGATGCGCCACGGAGCCTCGATCGTCACGTCCGGCGCCGACGTGCTCGAGCTCGTCGGGGCGGCAGGAGCCAACCTGACCGAGGACCCTCGCGCGCCCCGGACGGCGCGGGACCGCCTGTCCGTGCACGACCGCCAGGTGCTGGACGCCGTCCCGGTGACCCTCGGTGCACCTGCCGACTCGATCGCCAAGGTCGCCGGCCTCGGCATCCTGTCGGTCCAGCCGGCTCTGACCCGCCTGCGCAGGGGCGGCCTGGTCGAGCGCGACCCGCACGGATGGCGGTTGACCGAGGCCGCACGGGAGTCCGGCGGCCACGGCGCGACCTCCCACGTCGCCCGCCCTGCAGTTCCTACGATCGAGGGGTGACCGAGGACCAGGCCCAGCGTGCGGAGGAGGGAGCCTTCCTCCCCGAGAGCCTGACACGGGTGCTGGGCGACTACGAGCGCCACCTCGCGTCCGAGCGCAACCTGGCGCCGCACACCGTGAAGGCCTACGCGGGGGACATCGGCGGGCTGCTCGAGCATGCGCACCGGCTCGGGTTCGCCGACGTCTCTGACCTCGATCTGCGGACGCTGCGGAGCTGGCTGGCGAAGCAGCAGACGATGGGGCGGTCGCGCACCACGTTGGCGCGGCGCGCGACCGCGGCGCGGGTGTTCACAGCCTGGCTGGCGCGCACCGGCCGCGCGACGACCGACGTCGGGTCGGCCCTCGGCTCGCCGAAGCCGCACCAGACCCTCCCCAGCGTGCTCCGCGTCGACGAGGCACACGAGCTGATCGCCTCGGCGACCGCGCTGGCCGACGACGGCAGCCCCGTCGGGCTCCGCGACGTGGCGATGCTGGAGCTGCTCTACGCGACGGGCATGCGGGTCGGCGAGCTCTGCGGCCTCGACGTCGACGACGTCGACCGCGACCGCAACGTGGTCCGGGTGTTCGGCAAGGGCCGCAAGGAGCGCGCCGTCCCGTTCGGGCAGCCGGCGGCTGCGGCGATCGACGCGTGGCTCACGCGGGGGCGCGGTCGGCTCGCGCGCCCCGGCTCCGGGCCGGCCCTCTTCCTCGGCGCCCGGGGCGGGCGGATCGATCAGCGCGCCGTGCGGGGCCTGGTGCACCGGCGGATCGCCGACGTGCCCGGCGCGCCCGACCTCGGGCCGCACGGCCTGCGGCACACGGCAGCGACGCACCTGCTGGAGGGCGGGGCGGACCTGCGGTCGGTGCAGGAGCTCCTCGGCCACGCCTCGCTCGCCACCACCCAGCGCTACACCCACGTCACCACCGAACGGCTGCGCAACGCCTACCGGCAGGCGCACCCCCGGGCCTGACCGGCAGCGCGCTCAGTCCCAGAGCGCCGGCGGCCGCCAGTCGGCGTACGGCCGGGCGAGCAGCCCCACCGTCGCGTCATGGGCCGGCGTGTCCCGCCACAGCGGCAGCAGCCGGACCGGCACGGCGCCGACCAGGCGGAGGGGATCGAGATAGACCTCGCCGCGCAGCCAGCCCCAGTGCAGGCAGGTCCGCGGGGCGCAGTGCGAGGCGAACGACTGGAGCGCGCCGATCACGGCCCCGCGGCCGATCGCATCGCCCACCGACACCCGCGCGGCGACCGGCTCGTAGGTGGTGCGGGTGTCGCCGTGACCGACCACCACGACGCCGCGCCCGGCGAGCATGCCGGCGAAAGTCACCGTGCCGGCCAGGGCGGCCCGGACGGGCTGGCCGGCGCGTCCCAGGAGGTCGACACCCCGGTGGCCCGGACCGTACGGCGTCGCCGGCGGGTCGAACCGCGCCACCACCTCCGGCTCGGGGTGCAGCGGCCACACGCCCACCGGATCGTCCTCGGCCGCTGCCGGCGCGGCGAGGAGCACGAGCAGGGTCACGACCAGGGCCCCGAGAGCGGTTCTCATGAGACGACCCTGGCCCGCGAGGCCGACCCGACGGTCGTCGTACCGCCAGGCCTGTGGACGAGGCGTGTCGCCGGGCGCCCCTGTGCGTGGTTGCCGGCCCGTCCGCGATTGGTCGGAGGCGACTCAGGGCGGGTACGCTGAGCGGACCGGTCCCAGGACCGGAATTCGCACGTCAGCAGACCACGACGGCGCTCTCTCCGAACGCCGACCGCCCGTGGGTGACGGCCCTCAGTCCCGAGCAATCGGGTCCGGCCGCACGCAGGCGTCAGGACCGAACTGAAAACAACCCAACAGGAGACACCATCATGGCTGTCGTGACCATGCGCCAGCTCCTCGAGAGCGGCGTCCACTTCGGACACCAGACCCGTCGCTGGAACCCGAAGATGAAGCGCTTCATCATGACCGAGCGCAACGGCATCTACATCATCGACCTGCAGCAGTCGCTGGCCTACATCGACCGCAGCTACGCCTTCATCAAGGAGACCGTGGCCAAGGGCGGGACGATCATGTTCGTCGGCACCAAGAAGCAGGCTCAGGAGGCGATCGCCGAGCAGGCGACCCGCGTCGGCATGCCCTACGTCAACCAGCGCTGGCTGGGTGGCATGCTCACCAACTTCTCGACCGTGCACCAGCGGATCAACCGTCTCAAGGAGCTCGACGAGATCGACTTCGACGACGTCGCCGGCAGCAGCCGCACCAAGAAGGAGCTGCTGCAGATGCGCCGCGAGCGCGACAAGCTCAACAAGTCGCTCGGCGGCATCCGCGAGATGACCCGGACCCCGTCCGCGGTCTGGATCGTCGACACCAACAAGGAGCACCTGGCGGTCGAGGAGGCCCGCAAGCTGCGGATCCCGATCATCGCCATCCTCGACTCCAACTGCGACCCGGACGACGTCGACTTCCCGATCCCGGGCAACGACGACGCCATCCGCGCGGTCGGCCTGCTGACCCGCGTGGTCGCCGACGCCGTCGCCGAGGGCCTCATCGCCCGCTCCGGTGCGAAGACCGAGGGTGAGACCGCCCCGGGTGCCGAGGAGCCGCTGGCCGAGTGGGAGCGCGAGCTGCTGAGCGGTGACGCCGCTGAGGTCGCCGTCGACGCCACCGGTGGCGACGCAGCCACCGACGCGCCCGCCTCGGAGTCGACCGGCGCGTCCGTCGAGGGCGCCGAGGCCGCTGCCGTCGCCGAGGAGGCCCCGGCCGCGGCCGAGGAGACCCCGGCCGCGGAGGAGGCCCCGGCTGCTGCCGAGGAGACCACCGAGGCCGAGGCTCCCGCCGAGGCCTGAGCCCGGCTACTTCCTGACTCACCCACCACTTGTTGATCCGAGGGAGGATCCATGGCATACACCGCTGCCGACGTGAAGAAGCTCCGTGAGCTGACGCAGGCCGGGATGATGGACTGCAAGAAGGCGCTCGACGAGACCGACGGCGACTTCGACAAGGCCGTCGAGCTGCTCCGCGTCAAGGGTGCGGCGAAGGCCGCCGCCCGCGCCGCCGAGCGCGAGGCCTCGGCCGGGCTGGTCGCGGCCTCGGGCAGCGCCCTGGTCAGCCTCAAGGCCGAGACCGACTTCGTCGCCAAGAACGAGGCGTTCATCAACGCGGCCCAGGCCATCGCCGACGCCGCGGACGCCAACAAGGCGGGCGACGCCGAGACGCTCAAGGCTGTGTCGCTGGGCGACAAGACCGTCGGCGAGACCGTCGAGGAGCTGGCCCGGACCATCGGCGAGAAGATCGAGCTCGGCGAGGTGGCCTACTTCGACGGCGCGACCACGGTGTACCTGCACAAGAAGGCGACCGACCTGCCCCCGACGCTCGGCGTGCTCGTCGAGTACGAGGGTGACGAGGCCGCCGCCCGGCAGGCCGCGCAGCAGGCCGCCGCGCTGAAGGCGCAGTACCTCACCAGCGACCAGGTCCCGGCCGAGGTCGTCGAGGCCGAGAAGGACGTGCTGACCAAGAAGACGCTCGAGGAGGGCAAGCCCGAGGCTGCCGTCGCCAAGATCGTCGAAGGCCGGATCAACGCGTTCTTCAAGGAGATCGTGCTGCTCGACCAGGAGTCGGTGTTCGAGGCCAAGAAGTCCGTCAAGCAGGTCCTGGACGCGGCCGGCACCTCCGTCACGCGCTTCGCGCGGTTCGAGGTCGGCGCCTGACCCAGGCACCCCGCTCCACGACCGAAGGCTCGTCCCTCATCCTGAGGGACGAGCCTTCGGCGTTTTCGGTTTGGACCGCGCGCGCTTCGGATAGTTTCGGATGACGTGCTCGCGTACGGCGCGAGCGCGCCCCATGACTGACAAGGAGATCTGAAGTGGGACTCATCCAGGCTGCCATCGGTGCGATCGGCGGAACCCTCGCCGACCAGTGGGTCGACTTCTTCACCGTGCCTGACGGCATGGGACCGACCGCCGCGGTCTTTCCCGCTGTGAAGCGGGGCGAGAACGCCGGCCGGGGGAGCAACACCGAGGGCTCCGACGGGGTCATCACCAACGGCTCCAAGTTCGTGGTCCCCGAGGGCTACGGCCTGGTCCTGCTCGAGGACGGCGGCTTCACCGGCTTCGCAGCCGAGCCGGGCGCCTACGAGTGGAAGTCCGACGACCCCGCCTCGCAGTCGGTGTTCACCGGCGGCGGCCTGATCGACTCGGTCATCAAGCAGAGCTGGGAGCGGTTCAAGTTCGGCGGCCGCCCCTCCGCCCAGCAGAACGCCATCTTCGTGAACCTCAAGGAGCTGCCGAACAACAAGTTCGGCACCCAGTCGGAGATCTACTGGGACGACGCGTTCCTCAACACCCAGGTGGGCGCGATCACCCGCGGCACCTACACGCTCAAGATCACCGACCCGCTGACGTTCGTGCGCAACTTCCTGTCGGCGGAGGTCATCACCGGCCGCGCGGTCTTCGACTTCACCGACATCGACAACCCCGCGGGCGAGCAGCTCTTCAACGAGGTGATCGGCTCGCTCGCGCCGGCGTTCTCGATGTACACCAACGACCCCGCCAAGGGGAACCGCATCGCCCGCCTGCAGCAGGACTCGATCGGGTTCGCCCAGTCGCTGTCGGCCGCGGTCGAGGACAACTACCAGTGGAAGACGGGGCGCGGCCTCGAGATCGTCAAGGTCGCCCTCGTCTCCATCGAGTACGACGCCAACACCCGCGAGCTGCTCAAGAACGTCCAGCGCGCCGACGCCCTGTCCGGTTCCCGCGGCAACTCGAACCTGCAGGCGTCGGTCGCCGCGGGCTTCGAGGCGGCGGGCGAGAACGCCGGCCCCGGTGGCCTGATCGGCTTGGGCATGGCGGCCGGTGGCGCCGGGATCGGGGGCCTGCAGCAGCCGGCCACGCCCGCCCCCGCTGCCCCCGCTGCCCCCGCTGCCCCGGCTGCTCCTGCGGCGCCCGCTGCCGAGGACCCCATGGTCGTGCTCAAGCGCGCCAAGGAGATGCTCGACGCCGGCCTCATCACCCAGGAGGACTACGACGCGGCCAAGGCGAAGGCGCTCGGTCTCTGAGATGACGCACGAGCCCGTCGACGCCGCGCCGCCGCCCCCGCCGCCGCCCCCACCGCCGCCGCCTCCGCCGCACCAGGACCAGCAGGACCTGCCCCCGAAGCAGCCCACCTTCGACGGCCCCCCGCTGTCGCTGGAGGAGGAGGTCGCCGCGGCGAAGGCCGAGCCGGAGGCCGGCCCGAGCATCGAGACGATCAACGAGTCGCTGAAGGACGGCCTCAACCGCTGCCCGCGGTGCGGCTCGACCGACGTCCAGCTGCGCGGGTCGACCGGCAACCTGGTCTGCCTCTTCTGCCGCAACGAGTGGCACGAGGCGCGGGTCGAGGAGCAGTTCGGCCTGGGCGAGGGCATCCACGACCTCGAGGGCACGGTCATCGCCAGTGGGGCCAAGGACATCCTGGCCGACGCTGCCGACGTGCTGACCTTCAAGTGCGAGTCGTGCGGTGCCGAGGTGGTCGTCGACACGGCGCACTCGCTCAACGCCCGGTGCCACTGGTGCCGGCACACGCTCAACGTCAACCAGCAGATCCCGAACGGCGCCGTGCCGGACGCCGTGCTGCCGTTCAAGCTGACCAAGGAGCAGGCGGTCGAGCAGATCCGGGCGTTCGCCGCGAAGCGACGCCTGTTCGCCCACCGCCAGTTCAAGAAGGAGTTCGTGCCGGAGAACGTGCTGGGCGTCTACCTGCCGTACCTGGTGGTCGACGCCCGCGCCGAGTCCCAGTACTGGGGCAAGGGCGAGGTGCAGACCCGGCGCTGGACGGAGAAGAGCGGCGACAACACCGTCACCTACTACGCCGCCGACGTCTACCAGCTGACGCGACAGGTGAGCTTCATCGTCGACGACCTCACCCTCGAGGGGTCGGTCGAGCGGTCCCAGTTCGGGCCCGCCAACACCAACAACATCATCAACACGATCCTGCCGTTCGACACGAAGAACGCCGTCCAGTGGAACTCCAGCTATCTCGTCGGTTTCACCAGCGAGAAGCGGGACGCCAACGTCGACGCGGTGCGGCCGGTGCTCGAGAACCAGCTGCTGTCGATCGGCCGGTCGCAGGTCCAGGGCTCGCTCGGGATGTTCGGCCGTGGCGTTCGGTGGGAGCAGGAGAAGCTCGACGTCGGCGGCTCCCGCTGGGTGTCGATGTACCTGCCGGTGTGGCTCTACTCCTACCAGCAGGAGAGCAACAAGCTCCTGCACTACATCGCGGTCAACGCGCGGACCGGCGAGACGATGGGCAGCGTGCCCGTCTCCAAGCCGAAGCTGCTGCTCGCGGCCCTCACGGTCGGCACCTTCATCGAAGGCATCGCCGGTGCGTTCCTGGTGGCGACGGTATGAGCGCCGACATCATCAGCGCGCTGCTCCCGATGGCCGCCGACGACGGGATCCTCTGGCTGCTCGCCGCCGGGCCTGCCGGGGGAGCCGCGACGTACTGGGCGATCTACCGCTACTACCGCAACCACGACAAGTCGCACGCCTACGAGCGGGACACGATCATCGAGGCGCAGCCCGTGCAGGGCGGCGAGGAGAAGGTCGGCCACATCTCGAAGACCCGCGACTCCGACATCAAGGGCGACAACAGCCGCAACCACCGGCAGCGGGTGCAGCGGATCCCTTGATCGCTGCTGGTGACTGCCCGGTAGTGTCGCGTGCGTGACGGGTTACCAGCGCGTACTTCTCAAGCTCTCGGGTGAGGTGTTCGGCGGCGGGGAGGTCGGCCTCGACCTCGACGTCATCAACCGGATCGCGGGCGAGGTGGCGTCCGTCGCCAAGTCCGGGGTGCAGGTCGGCATCGTCGTCGGCGGCGGCAACTTCTTCCGCGGCGCCGAGCTGCAGCAGCGCGGCATGGAGCGTGCCCGTGCGGACTACATGGGCATGCTCGGCACGGTCATGAACTGCCTGGCGCTGCAGGACCTGACCGAGAAGCACGGCGTGGAGACCCGCGTCCAGACCGCGATCACGATGGGGCAGGTCGCCGAGCCCTACATCCCGCGCCGGGCGATCCGGCACATGGAGAAGGGGCGGGTCGTCATCTTCGGCGCCGGTGCCGGCATGCCGTTCTTCTCGACCGACACCGTCGCCGCCCAGCGCGCGCTGGAGACGCGGTGCGAGGTGATCCTCATGGGCAAGCAGGGGGTCGACGGCGTCTACGACTCCGACCCGCACCAGAACCCGTCCGCGGTGATGTTCGAGCGGCTGACGTACGACGAGTACCTTGCTCGCGACCTGAAGGTCGCCGACGCGACCGGCATCGCGATGGCGCGCGACAACCGGATGGACATGGTCTTCTTCAACCTCTCGACCGAGGGCAACATCCTGCGCGTCGTGCAGGGTGAGAAGATCGGGACACTGGTCAGCGCGGGCTGAGCGTGCAGGTCTCGACCGGCTCGACCGCCGAAGGACGAAGGAGCAACAGGTGATCAACGACATCCTCAACGAGGCCGACGGCAAGATGGACAAGTCGGTCGCGGCGACCCGTGAGGAGTTCGCGACCATCCGGGCCGGTCGCGCACACCCGAGCATGTTCAGCAAGATCATGGTCGACTACTACGGCACGCCGACCCCGATCCAGCAGCTCGCCTCGTTCACCGCCCCCGAGGCGCGGGTGATCCTGGTCCAGCCCTACGACATGGGCGCGATGGCCAACGTCGAGAAGGCGATCCGCGACTCCGACCTCGGCGTCAACCCCGCCAACGACGGCAAGCTGCTGCGGTGCGTGTTCCCCGAGCTCACCGAGGAGCGCCGCAAGGAGTTCATCAAGCTCGCCAAGGAGAAGGCCGAGGGCGGCAAGGTCGCCGTACGCCAGGTGCGGCAGAAGGCCAAGCAGAACCTCGAGCGCCTCGAGAAGGACGGCGAGGCCGGCAAGGACGACGTCACCGGCGCCGAGAAGCGGCTCGACGGCATCACCAAGCAGCACACCGACGCGATCGACGAGCTGCTCAAGGCCAAGGAAGCCGAGCTCCTCGAGGTCTGACCTCGACGGACGAATCCTCGATGACCGACGCGCCGCCGCCCTCCGAGGCTGCCCAGCCGACCCAGCCGACCCAGCCGACCCAGCCGACCCAGCCGACCCAGAAGGACCACGGCCGGGCCGGCCGCGACCTCAAGGCCGCGGTGGCCTCGGCCGTCGTCCTGCTGAGCGCCATCGCCGCCTCGCTCCTCTTCTGGAAGCCGGCGTTCATGCTGATCGTCGCCGCGGCGGTGGTCGTGGCGGTCTGGGAGCTCCGCAAGGGGATGCTCGCCAAGGACATCGACCTCCCCGAGCAGCCGCTGATGCTCGGCGGCGTGGTGATGGTCGTCGTCGCCTACGCGTACGGCGCCGCCGCGCTGGTCACGGCGACGGCGGTGACCGCGCTCGTCATCATGCTGTGGCTGCTGCGCCGGGGCGTCGACGGCTACGTCAAGAACGCCACCGCGTCGGTCTTCACGCTGGTCTACCTGCCGTTCCTCGGCTCGTTCGTGGCACTGCTGCTCGCCGAGGGCGGGGACCTCTGGACCGGTGGCGGGATCGAGGACGACGGCGTGGCCGGCATCATCACCTTCATCCTGGTGACGATCGCCTCCGACATCGGCGGCTACGTCGCCGGCGTGCTCTTCGGCAAGCACCCGATGGCGCCGGTGATCTCCCCGAAGAAGTCGTGGGAGGGCTTCGCGGGGTCCTTGCTGGCCTGCCTCGGCGCCGGCTGGGCGCTCGTGGTCTTCCTGCTCGAGGGGGACTGGTGGGTCGGTCTCTGCCTCGGCCTGATTGCGGTCGTAATGGCGACGCTCGGCGACCTCTGCGAGTCGGTGATCAAGCGCGACCTCGGCATCAAGGACATGAGCCAGGTCATCCCGGGCCACGGCGGGCTGATGGACCGGCTCGACTCGCTGCTCGCGACGATCGCGCCGATCTGGCTGCTGCTGCACTACGCCGTCTTCTGACGGGCTTCCCGGCGGCGGGCGGGGATCGAGGATCACGCTTCTCGCAGGTCCGGCCGCTACGATCGCAGTGATGGACCAGGCTGTGGAGACCCCGGGGACCACCGCGACCGACCCCGCCCGGGGCGCCGCGGTGGTGGACGCTGCCCCCGACGACGCCGACCCGACTGCGTCGTCGAGCGAGAAGCGCTCCCGGCTGCCCGACTGGTGGCACCGCGACCACCCCGTCTTCGTACCGCTGGCCGGGTTCTTCACCGGCATGCTGTTCATCATCCTGGTGCCCGGCACCTACGCGGCGATCCTCAAGGCGGTCGTCGGTTACGAGCGGGCAGAGGAGCTGTTCGCGTTCGTCGCCCTGACCCTCGTGGTGCCGCTCGGGCTGCTCGTCCCGCCGCGCACGCGCAGGTTCGGTCGCTACATGGTCTTCGGCGTGGTCGCCACGGCGATCGTGGTGATCGGCGTCGCGCTCGCCGTCCTCTGGTACCTCCTCAACCGTGACCGCTGATCCGATGTCCGCACCGGAGCCCGCCCCGACAAAGCAACTGCCCCTCGTCTTCGACGAGCCGCGCGGCCGCCGCAAGCCGCCCCCGCACCTGGCCGACCTCGCGCCGGCCGAGCGGAAGGCACGGCTGGAGGAGCTCGGCCTCCCCGGGTTCCGCGCCAAGCAGCTCAGCACCCACTACTTCGGCCGGCTCGTCGACGACCCGGTCGAGATGACCGACCTGCCGGCGGCGCAGCGCGAGGAGCTGGTGTCCGCGCTGCTCCCGGACCTGATGACGCCGCTGCGCACGCTCGAGGCCGACCGCGGAAACACGCGCAAGACGCTCTGGAAGCTCTTCGACGGGGCGCTGGTCGAGTCGGTGCTGATGCGCTACCCGGGCCGGGCCACGATGTGCGTGTCCAGCCAGGCCGGTTGCGGCATGGCCTGCCCGTTCTGTGCGACCGGACAGGGCGGCCTGCAACGCAACATGTCGACCGCCGAGATCGTCGAGCAGGTCGTCGCCGGCGCCCGGGCGCTCGCGCGTGGCGAAGTCGCGGGCGGGCCGGGCCGGGTCTCCAACGTGGTCTTCATGGGCATGGGGGAGCCGATGGCCAACTACAAGGCCGTGCTGGGCGCCGTACGACGCCTCACCGATCCCACCCCCGACGGCCTCGGCATGTCGGCCCGCGGCATCACGGTCTCCACGGTCGGCCTGGTGCCGCGGATGCGCCAGCTGGCCGACGAAGGCATCCCCGTCACGCTCGCGCTCAGCCTGCACGCGCCCGACGACGAGCTGCGCAACGAGCTGGTCCCGATCAACACCCGCTTCTCCGTCGCCGAGACCGTCGATGCGGCGTACGAGTACTTCGCGAAGACCGGACGCCGGGTCTCGGTCGAGTACGCGATGATGCGCGGCATCAACGACCAGGCGCACCGCGCCGACCTGCTGGCCGACGTGCTCAACAAGCGTGGTCGCGGTTGGGTGCACGTCAACCTGATCCCGCTGAACCCCACGCCGGGGTCGAAGTGGACGGCGTCCGACCCCGCCGACGAGCGCGAGTTCGTGCGGCGGCTCGAGGCCAAGGGCGTGCCCACCACGGTGCGCGACACCCGGGGGCGCGAGATCGACGGCGCCTGCGGGCAGCTTGCCGCTGCTCCCGAACCCTCGTAGGCCCGCCTCAGGCCAGCGGGTTGTCCACGAGCAGCTCGGTGTTGCGGTCGAGCGGCGAGCCGGTCGACGTCGTCAGGTTGTTTTGTGGGTCGTTGGCTGACAGCTCCCGGCCCAGCGCGGCGAGCTGGAGCGTGTTGCCGAGGTGCGAGTGGCTGGGCGGTGCCCCGTGGTCCATGATCGTCGTGAGGATCGACCAGGTGCCGTCGGCGTTGTCGGCGACCTCGATGATCCGGGCCTGCTGGGGGAAGTCCACGTGCGAGGCGGTGTTGATCTCCCAGAACCCGCCCGAGCCGTCCGCGCGGGTGTGCGCCTTGATCTCGTTGTTGTGGGTGTGGCCGTTGACCCACGCGATCACGTGCGGCTGGGTCAGCAGGTACTCCACCACCGTCCCGCCGAGCACGCGCGGCCGGATGTCGCCGCCGGTGCCCACGAGCGGGTTGCCCATCGTCCAGCTGGTGTGGTGGCTGTAGACGACGACCGCCTTGCCCGTGGCGCCGCCGATGGTGGCCTTGAGCCACTCGAACTGGGCTGGGTCGAGCGAACCGTCGGAGTAGCCGTTCGGGTTGACCGAGTCCATCACGACGTGCCGGAGGGGTCCCTCGTCGAAGAAGTAGTACGCCGTGCCCTTGGCCCGGTTCTCGGCCGTGAAGCCGTGGCCGACGGGCAGGCCGGTGGTCTTGAAGTGCTCCTCGACGACCTCCTTGCGCCGCAAGGTGCGCCGCCGCTTGTCCACGGTCACTGCTCGGATGTAGGGGGAGACCACGAGGTCGCCGACGAGACCGAGCGGGTCGAAGTTCTGGATCGCCTCGATGACGTCGGTGTCGCTGATGCCGAGCGGCGGGGAGATCACCTTCAGCGGACCGACCGCCAGCACGTTGAGCTGGAGCGTGTGCGGGAAGTTGCCCTGCACGAGGCCGTCGTGGTTGCCGAAGACGGAGTACCACTTGACGTCGAGACCAGGGGCGATGAACGCCCGTCGCGCCGCGTTGAGCAGGTTGGGGACGGTCGGGAAGCCGTGCTCGGTCTTGTAGTTGTCCGGCTGCTTCTTCCGCGGGTGCGGGTGCGGGTGCCAGTAGTGCTTGTCGTAGTAGTTGGGGTTGTCGTCGTTGACGCCTTCCCACTTGGTCACGCTGCCGCTGTCGGGCCGGACCACCCCGCCGTCGAGGATGCCGATGTTCCAGCGGATCTCGTTGTACTGGCAGTTGTCGGAGTTGTCACCGGTCTCGATGACGAAGGAGAACGGGACGCCGGTCGCCGGGCCCTTCTTCTGCGCGTTGACGGCCTGGACCATCGCGTCGGCGATCTGCGGGGTGAGCATCTCCTGCGGCCGGTACGACGACGACAACAGCCCCGGCGTCTCGAACCGGTCCAGCCACTCCACCCGCGCCGGCGACTGGGCATCGATGATGTGCAGGTCGCTGAAGTGGACGAAGGACTGGAGGCCGACCCGTCGGGACTGCCGGCCGTCCTGGGCCGGCACGCCGAGGTCGGTGCGCACCAGGCGCACCTCACCGGGACCGGTGACGATCTTGGAGTAGCCCAACGCGTTCGGCGGGCCGAGCCGGAGCGTCTGGTTCAGCGTGGTTCGGGGGGCAACGGCTGCGCTGGAGAGGGTCGGCAGGGCGACACCGCCCACACCGGCAGCCGCCACACCTCCCCCGAGCAGGCCGGCGCGCATGAGGTCGCGACGTGAGAGCTTCACGGCGGCCCAACGACGCACCTGTGAGGCAGGTCACGCGACCCGACCAGGTGGACTAGTCACCCTCGCCGACGAGCGCCGCGGCCTCCTCGACGGAGTCGACGAGGTGGACGTGCCGCTCCATCGCGCGCCCCCGCGCGAGCGCCTCCAGCAGCGGCCAGGCGGGCAGCGTCTCGGTCCAGTAGCGGGCCCCGACGAGCACCATCGGCGCGACCTTGTCCTCGGCCGCGTAGTAGTTCTCGCACGCGTCCTGGAAGACCTCCTGGACGGTCCCGCCCGCGCCGGGGAGGAACACGATCCCCGCGTCGCAGACCTGCAGCAGGATCGCCTCGCGCTGCGCGTTGCGGAAGTACTTGGCGATCGCGGTCGCGAAGAGGTTGGGCGGCTCGTGGCCGTAGTGCCAGGTGGGCACGCCGAGGCTCGCGGCGGGATCGGTGACGAGCGCCTTGGCCCGCCACGCCGAGGCCACCCAGTCGTCGATCGAGGGGCGGAACGTCGGCACCTCGGCCAGTACGGCGAGTGCCCGGTCGAGTGCGTCCTCGTCCGCACCCGCGAGGGACGCGCCGAGGTTGGCTGCCTCCATCGCACCCGGCCCACCGCCGGTAGCGACGGTGTGCCCGCGCCCGAGCAGCCGCCCCAGCCGGGCCGCGGCGACGTACACCTCGCTGCCGCGGAGCGCGGCGTGCCCGCCCATCACGCCGACCAGGTCGCGGTCCGCGCACCAACGGCCGAGCGCCTGGTCGACGCCCTCGTCGTGCAGGGCGCGGCTGAGCAACGACTCCGGCGAGTGCTCCTCGATCGCCCAGGCGTAGGCGCGGGAGTCCAGCGAGTCGGCGTACGGCGTGACGTCGTACAGCTCGGCGGGTGAGTAGAGCCCGTCGCGGCCCGGGTCGGCTGGCGAGCTGTCGCGGACGACCAGGACCCGCTTCGGGAGGGACCTCACCCCTGGGCCACCTCGGGGTCCCGAGCGGCGCGCTCGGCGCGCTCGCGGGTGACCTCCGCCCACGGGCTCCACAGGAACCAGCGGGGCAGCGCGTTCGTGAGCCGGGGCGGACCGAGCACCTCGATGCGGCCCTCGTCCACGGCCTCCGTCCAGGTGCGGTAGCCCTGGAAGACGTCGGCGAAGTCGGCGGTGGTGCCGATCGCGGTGACGTCGACCTCGAAGCCGGGGTGCTGGTGGCAGACCGAGACGTCGCCGCGGTCGAGCACCAGCCAGATCGTCTGCGCGACGGGCGCGGTGTGCCGGAACTCCACGACCGTCCGCACCGGCGGGAACGCCTCAACGTTGACCCGTCGGCGCATCCACCACATCAGCGTCGTGGGCGGCACGTCGTGGGGTCGCAGGTCGTCGAAGAGCCACTCGATCGCCCAGCGCCCCAGGCTGTCGATGACGTTGACCAGGTCCTTGCCGGCAGGCGTCAGGTGGTACTCGTGGCCGCGTCCCGCAGCCGCCGGCCAGGTCTCGAGGACACCCTTCTTCTCCAGGTGCCGCAGCCGCTGGACCAGCAGCGAGCGGGAGATGCCGGGCATGGCGCGCGCGATGTCGTTGAAGCGCGTGTTGCCCAGGACCAGCTCGCGCACGATCAGCGGCGTCCAGCGGTCGGCGACGACCTCGGAGGCCATCTGGACCGGGCAGTAGTCGCCGTAGTCGGGCATGCCCCAGGATGGCACGTCCGGAGGGCCGAGGTCGCGAATCAGGACCAGCAAGGTCACGATCGTGGACTGGTTGCCGTTCCAGCGCGGGCGGACATTGCTCCTATGACCACTACTGCACCCGCCCCGACCTCTGTCTCCCTCCTCGACCGTGCCGCCGAGATCGGCCCGACGATCGCCGAGCACGCCGCCCGTCATGACGCGGAGGGCTCCTTCGTCACCGAGGCCTACGACGCGCTCCGCGACGCCGGGCTGCTCAAGGCCGCCGTGCCCGCCGAGCTCGGCGGCGACGGCGCCTCTGTCGCCGAGCTCACCGCACTCCAGCGCGCGCTCGGTCACCACTGCGGTGCGACCGCGCTCGCCAGCTCGATGCACCAGCACGTCGTCGCGTTCACCGCGTGGCGCTACCGGCGTGGTCTCCCCGGCGCCGAGGCGACCCTCCGCCGGGTGGCGGAGGAGGGCATCCTGCTCGTCTCGACCGGTGGCGGCGACTACACCCACCCGCGCGGCGAGGCCGTGAAGGTCGACGGCGGCTACCGGGTCTCCGGCCACAAGCGGTTCGCCAGCCAGTCCGGCCACGGCACGGTCATGTCCACCATGTTCGTGCTGGACGACCCTGAGCAGGGCCGGCGCGTGCTCAACGTCGCCGTGCCGATCGCCGCCGAGGGCGTCCGCGTCGCCGACAACTGGGACACGCTCGGCATGCGCGGCACCGCGAGCCACGACATCGTCGTCGACGACGTCTTCGTGCCCGAGGAGCGGGTGCTCGCCAACCGTCCCTATGGTGTGGTCGACCCGCCGCTGCAGGTGATCTCGGAGGTGGCCTTCCCGATCATCAGCGGCGCCTACCTCGGCATCGCGGAGGCGGCGTACGGCGCCGCGCTCGCCGCCGCCGCTCCCAGGGCCGAGAGCCCGCTCGTCCAGCGCCAGCTCGGCCTGATGAAGCAGCGGCTGCAGGTCGCCTCGTGGGCGCTCGACGGCGCGCTCGCATCGCTCGGTGAGGACGACGTCGCTCCCTCGCACGAGGCCTACCTCGCGGTGATGATGGCCAAGGCCGAGGTCGCCGCCGCCGGCGTCGAGATCTGCGACCTGGCGATGGACGTCGCCGGCGGGCCGGCCTTCTTCAAGGGCTCGGTCGTCGAGCGGGCCTACCGCGACATCCGCGCGATCCGCTTCCACCCGCTCACGCCCGAGGCCACCCTCGTCGAGGCCGGCCGCCACGAGCTCGGCGTCACCGGGATCCTGGCCTGATCGTGGCCCGGATCCCGGTGGCCGCGGTGGTGCACCTCAGAAGGCGTGCGCCATCAGCTCGCCGAACAGCTCCTGCCCGTCCACCTCGAGCCCCCGCCGCGCGAACCAGTCGCACACGTTGGTGCAGTCGCGCAGGAGGTAGTCGAACCCCGCCGCGTTGCCGACGAGGTCGACCACCTGGGGGAGGTCGATGATCACGAGCCGGTCACCGGCCGCCAGGATGTTGTAGGGCGACAGGTCCCCGTGCACGAGTCCGGCCTGGACGAGCGTCGCCATGGCGTCGCGCAACTGGTCGAAGTACGACGTCAGCAGGGCCCGGTCGGGCCGCGTCTGCGCGAGCCGCGGCGCCGACTCGCCGTCGACGGTGATCCACTCCATCAGGATCTCGGTGCCGTCGATCTGGACCGGGTAGGGGACCGGGAGGCCCAGACCCCAGCAGCGGACCATCGCGGACCACTCCGAGACCGCCCACTCGCCGGCCGCCACCTCGCGGCCGAACGTGCTCTTGCGCTTGATCGCCCGCTCGTCGCGGGACCGCTTCATGCTGCGGCCCTCGGTGTAGCTGGCCGACCGATGGAACGAGCGGTGCTCGGGGGCGCGGTAGCGCTTGGCGGCCATCACGACCGCCTGCTCGGGGTCAAGCGGGTCCGCCCGCTCCAGCAGGAAGACGTCGGCCTCCTTGCCGGTCTTGAGGATGCCGAGATCGGTGTCGACGGCCCCCTGCGAGGTGACCACCCAGTCCGGGCGGGGCTCGGGGCCACGGCTGAGCGGCTCGACGCTCAGCCAGGTCGACCAGCGCTGGCCCTCGCCGACCTCGTCGTAGGCGACGAAGTCGAAGACGAACCGCGGGTCGAGAGAGGTGTCGGCGTCAGCCGACGTGGAGGGTTGCTCCAGAAACATGGTGGTTGCTCCGGGTAGAGAGGAAGAGTTGGTCTGCAGGCAGGCCAAGGACAGTCGTGGACATGTCACGCTCCTCTCGACTCGGACCCACGCTCGCTCGTAGGTCGGCGACGCCATCATCCCGAGGCCCGGCGATCGCGCGCAACGCATTTATCCCCGCGCCCGGGCCGCGGGTTAGGTTGGGCGGGTGCTGCGCCGTCCCCGGATCACCGCCCTGCTCTCGGTCGCCCTCGCCGGGGCCCTCTCGTACGGCGCCTTCGCCGCGCCGGCGCCCGACGAACGAGCGGCTCCGCAGGTGCCGGACCCCTACTTCCCGGCGGACGGCAACGCCGGTTACGACGTGCAGCACTACGACATCCGTGACCGTTACCGGATGGGCAGCCGGTTCCTGTCGGGCGTGACGACGGTCCGGATGGTGCCCGGCGAGCAGCTGTCCACGTTCAGCCTCGACCTCCTGCTGACCGTGGACGCCGTGCGGGTCGACGGCGTCGCGGCGGAGTTCGAGAAGTCGAACAACCACGAGCTCGTCGTGACCCCGGCCGAGCCGCTCGCCGAGGGCGAACCGGTCGACGTCCGGGTGCGCTACCACGGCTACCCGGACCGCCTGGCGTGGGGTGGCGAGCGCAACTGGCTCGCCAACGACCGCGAGGTCGTGACGATGAACGAGCCGCACATGGCGGCCTGGTGGTTCCCGAGCAACGACCACCCGAGCGACAAGGCGCGGTTCGACATCCGGATCACCACCGCCAAGGGACGCGAGGTCATCAGCAACGGCGTCCGTGTCGGTCGGACCGTGAAGGGCGGTCTGGCGACCACGCACTGGCGGATGACGCACCCGATGACGACGTACCTCGCGTACTTCGCTGCCGGCGACTTCATCATCGAGAAGGGCAGGGCCCGCGGCCTGCGCTACTACAACGCGGTCTCGAAGCAGCTGGGCGAGCGCGCCGAACGCCAGGGTCTCCGGATGCTGCGCAGGTCGGCTCGGATCACGGCCTGGCTCGAGGACGAGCTGGGTGACTACCCGTTCGCGACGACGGGCGGGCTGATCACCGCCCTGAGCCCCGGCTTCGCGCTGGAGAACCAGACGCGTCCGACGTACCCGTCCTTCCCGTCGGTCCGCCTGCTCGTGCACGAGCTCGCCCACCAGTGGTTCGGCGACTCCGTCGCGGTGCAGCGGTGGCAGGACATCTGGCTGAACGAGGGCTTCGCCACCTACATGGAGGTCCGCTACCGCGAAGCCCAGGGCGGACAGACGACGAAGCGCTGGCTGCGCAACGCCTACGAGAGCTCGGGCTCCTGGCTGTGGAACATCGAGATCGCGGACCCGGGTCCCCACCGGATCTTCGACCCCGCGGTCTACCAACGGGGTGGGATGACGCTCGCCGCGCTGCGGAACGTCATCGGCGGTCAGGACTTCCGCCGCCTCCTGCGGCGCTGGGTCGACGTCCATGGAGGCGGCAACGCGACCTCGGAGGAGTTCGAGGCCCTCGCCGAGACGGTCTCGGGCGAGGATCTCGGAGACTTCTTCCACGCCTGGCTCCGCGACGACCAGGCGCCTCCGCGGACCGCTGACTACGGCCTCTGAGCCGCGCGCCTCCCGCGCCAGCGGTGTGCCGGCTGGTACCAATGTGGCGACGTGTGCCCGCCTGCTCGGACGGAGAACCTCTGATGGACGCCAAGAAGCTGATCGCCGTGGTGGTCGTCGTCTTTCTCGGTTTCTGGATGCTCCAGGACCCGAGCGGACTGGCCGACACCGCGAAGACCGCTGGCGGCGAGGGCTGGGGCGCGACCGAGAAGGTCTTCTCCGGCGTGATCGACTTCGTCGGCGCCCTCTGACGGGCTGCCCATGGGCTTCCTCGCCTGGGTCGGAGACCCGAAGGTCACCCGGCACCTCCTGCGCGAGGAGGGCGAGGTCGTCGTCGACGAGGTGCGCCACCACTGGGTCGCGTTCGTACGACCTTCGGTGGAGGGCCTCGGGGCGCTGCTGCTGCTCGTCTGGTCGCCCTTCGTCGACGTCAACGTCGCGTGGTTCCTCCTCGTCGTCGCCTTCCTGCTGGCAGCCCACGCCGGGTGGTGCGCGCTGCGGGAGCTCCGGGACCGGTTCGTCATCACGAACATGCGGGTGTTCCGGGTGCACGGCGTGCTCTCCCAGCACCTGGCGACGATGCCGCTCAGCCGGATCCTCGACATCTCGGTGAAGAAGCCGCTGCACGGGCGGCTGCTCGGGTTCGGACACTTCTGCTTCGAGTCCGCCGCGCAGGAGCAGGGCCTGCGCGACATCAAGTACGTCGGTCGGCCCGACGAGCGCGACCTCGCCATCCAGCGCGTCGTGCAACGCTCCGGCCTCCGTGGTCCTCGGGTGCCGAACTAGGAGTGGACTCCAGGAGGATGGTCTGATGCTCCCGTTCGATCCCATCGACGAAGCGGCCCGTCAGTGGGGCCTGCGGTGGGGTGCCGTGCCCGCCATGCACGCGGTCACGTCGCTGATGCGCGTGCAGCAGCTGGTGCTCGGCCGGCTCGACGCGCTGCTCAAGCCGCACGGACTCAGCTTCGCCGGCTACGAGGCCCTGGTGCTGCTCGTCTTCTCCTCGCGCGGCTCGCTGCCGCTCGGGAAGATGGGGGAGCGGCTGCAGGTGCACCCGACCTCGGTCACCTCGATCGTCCGGCGGCTCGAGTCCCGCGGCCTGGTCCGCCGGCTCCCGCACCCCGACGACGGCCGAGCCGTGCTGGCCGAGATCACCCAGGAGGGACGCGACCTGGTCGACAGGGCGACGGCCGACCTGGTGGCCGCGGGCTTCGCGATGGACGGGATCGACGAGGCGCAGATGGGCGAGCTGTCGGAGCTGCTGCGACCGGTCCGGGCCGCGGCGGGCGACTTCGAGCAGCCCCGTCGGGCTCGATAGAGGCTCCCAATAGAATCGGGGGCATGACGCAGCAGCCGTTCGCCGGCCGAGGAGCGATCGACCTCTCCGCCCTGAAACGCCCCGCCCCGCAACCGGCCGCCGCCCCCGCCGGCGGTGGTCCCGGCGGCGGTCCCCGCGGTTCCGGTGGCTCCGGAGGCGGCGCGGCCGCCGGCTCGGCGTACGCCGTCCCGGTCGACGAGCAGAACTTCCAGACCGTGCTCCAGGCGTCGACGACGGCGCCGGTCGTGCTGGTGTTCTACTCACCGGCCCAGGCTCCCGAGAGCGCCCGGATGGCCGAGGACGTCGCCGACCTGGTCGGGCAGTACGACGGCCGTTTCCTCGCCGGTCTCGTCGACGTCGACGCCGTGCCGCAGATCGCCCAGGTGATCGCGCAGGCCAGCCAGCTGCCGCAGCTGCCGGTGCCGCTGCTCATGGTCTTCCTCGACGGCCGCCCGGCGATCCAGCCCATCCCGGGCATGGTGCCGCGCGACGAGCTCAACACCCTCTTCAACGAGCTCGGCCAGCAGCTCACCGCGCAGGGGATCACCGGCCGCCACCAGCCCCTGGCGTCCGCCCCAGGTGGCGAGGACGAGAACGGCGAGGCCGGTCCCGACCCGCGCTACGCGCCGGCCCAGGACGCGCTGGCGGCGGGTGACATCGACGCGGCGGTCGCGGAGTACCAGAAGCTGGTCGACTCCAACCCGGCAGACGCCGAGGCCGCCGCCGGGCTGGCCATGGCGAAGATCCTCCAGCGGACGCAGGGCGTCGACCTCAACGCGGCGCGCGCTGCGGCGGCCGCGGACCCCGACGACGTCGACGCGCAGATCATGGTCGCCGACCTCGACCTGCTGGGTGGCCACGTCGAGGACGCGTTCGCGCGCCTGGTCGAGCTGGTGCGCCGTACGTCCGACAAGGAGCGCGACCGCGCCCGCGAGCACCTCGTGGGACTCTTCGCCGCCGTCGGCAACGACGACCCCCGCGTCCTCAAGGGCCGCCAGGCGCTGGCTTCGGCCCTCTTCTGAGCAGCCAGTCGACGGGCATGGGCTTCGCGCACGGGGCGGGGTTCCTGTTCCGGGGCTTGAGGATGTGGCGGCAGCGGCCCGGCCTGATGGCACTGGGTCTGGTGCCGGCGGTGCTGGTGCTGGTCGTCCTCGTCGGGCTCTTCGTCGCTCTGGTCGTCCTCGCCGACGACCTGATCGAGTGGGCGACGCCGTTCGCCGACGACTGGTCCGACCCGTGGCAGGCCGTGCTGCGGATCGGTCTCTACATCGCGGTGGTGCTCGGCTCGCTGTTCCTCTCCGCCGTCGTCTTCACCGGCCTGACGTTGGCCGTCGGCGACCCCTTCTACGAGAAGATCTGGAAGGAGACCGAGCTCATGCTCGGTGGCGACGTGCCCGACAAGGGCGTCGGCTGGTTGCGCGGCGCGATCGACGGCGTCGGCCTGATCGCGCTCGGCATCGCGACGACCGTCGCGGTCTTCGTCATCGGGCTGGTGCCCGTGGTCGGACCGATCGTCGGCCCGGTGCTGGGCTTGGTCGTCGCGGGCCGCCTACTCGCCGGCGAGCTGGTCTCCCGTGCGCTGGAGGCGCGAGGGATGGACCGCGCCACGCAGAAGGCGCTGCTGGCCGGCCACCGCTCGACGATGCTCGGCTTCGGCGTCGTGGTGCAGCTGTGCTTCTTCATCCCGTTCGGTGCGGTGGCGATGATGCCGGCCGCCGTCGTCGGGTCGACGATGCTGGCGCGGGAGGTCCTCGACGCAGAGGTCAGACCGCCCGCAGCGCGCTGAGCACTGCGGCGACCGCGGGGGAGTCGGCCATCGTGCGGCGGTGCAGCGCGTCGACGAGCCGGGTCGGCACCGGGTCGGTGACCTCAACGGCCGTCACCTCGGGTCCGAGCGGAGCCCGGCCCAGGCGCGGGACGAGCGCGACGCCGAGGCCCGCAGCGACCAGCGCGAGGTGGGACTCGAACTCCATCGACTCGTGGGCGATCCTCGGCGGGCGCCCGGCGCCGTCGTACATCCGGTGCAGCCACTGGCGACAGATCGTGCCCTCCGGGGTCGCGATCCAGCCGACGTCGAGCAGGTCGTGCGGGGTGACGCTGCGCCTCTGCGCGAGCGGGTGGCCGCTGGGCACGATCAGGTCGGCGACGTCGTCGGCGACGCGGGTGGCGACGACGTGGTCGGGTACGGCGAACAGCACGCCGCCCCAACGGTGCACGATCCCGACGTCGCACTGACCGGCCGCCACCAGGTCGACGGCGTCCCAGGGCTCGCGCTCGTCGAGGGTCAGCCGCAGGTCGGGATGGTCGTCCAGCAGCCGCCGAGCGACCGGCGCCACCAGCCCGCGCATCGCGGTGGAGAACGCCACCAGTCGCAGCGAGCCGGTCACGACGTCGGCGCGGTGCTGGAGCTCGGCCTCGAGCTGCTCGAGGTCGGCGAGCACCTGCTCGCCCGCCTCGACCAGGTGCCGGCCGTGGCTGGTGAGCATCACGCCGCGGCCGACCCGCTCCAGGAGGGGCACGCCGACCTGTCGCTCGAGGCGCTTCACCTGCTGCGAGACGGCGCTCGGGGTGAAGCCGGTGGCCTCGGCGGCCGCGATCACCGAGCCGTGGGTCGCGACCGCGCGGAGACCGCTGAGAGCAGCCAGGTCGATCATGCAGCGATGCTACATGGAATCAGACAGGTTCGATCGCTGGTGCTTCACGGTCGCCGGACCGAGGATGGATGCCATGAGTCGCCGGGACTGCCTGCTCGCCGCCCTCGTCGCCGGGCTGTGGGGCTTCAACTTCGTCGTCATCGAGTGGGGCATGGGTGACGTACCGCCGCTGCTATTCGTCGCCATCCGGTTCGTCGCCGTCCTGGTTCCAGCTATCGCCTTCGTGCCCCGGCCCGACGCGCCGTGGCGGACGATCCTGGCCGTCGGGCTGTTCATGTCGCTCGGCCAGTTCGCGCTGCTCTACTCCGCGATCGCCGCCGGAATGCCGGCCGGCCTGGCCGGGCTGGTGCTGCAGGCGCAGGTCGTGCTCACGATCCTCCTCGCCGCGGTCGCGCTGCGGGAGCGCCCCACGCGTCCGCAGGCTCTCGGCGTCGGCCTCGGCGTCATCGGCCTTCTCGTCGTCGCCCTCGGCCGCGGCGGCCACGTCCCGCTCCTCGCCCTGGTCCTTTGCCTGCTCGCTGCCCTGTCGTGGGCGGTCGGCAACGTCGTCTCCCGGGCCTCCAGCGTGCCGGGTGGGCTCTCGCTCACGGTGTGGTCCGCACTGGTCGTGCCGGTGCCGCTGTCGGTGCTGGCCGTAGGGATCGACGGGCCTTCGGTCCTGTCGGATGCCGTCGGTGCGTTCGGCTGGGAGGCGGCGCTGTCCACCCTCTACACCGCCGGCCTCGCCTCCCTCGTCGGCTACGGCATCTTCAACGGCCTGCTCTCCCGCAACCCCTCCGCCGCCGTCGTGCCCTGGATCCTCCTCGTCCCCCCGGTCGCCATCGGGTCCGCCTGGCTGCTCCTCGACCAGCAACCCACCGCCGGCGAGCTGGCCGGCGGCGCGCTGCTCGTCCTCGGCGTGCTCGTCGCACTGCGCCCGGCGCGCGCGGTTGCCGAGGAACGGGCGGCGAAGGCCGACGAGCTGCGGCTCTCGGTGGTCGAGTAGGCCGAGCGCGTCGGTCGTCGAGTAGGCCGAGCGCTCGGGCGCCCTTCGATCGTCGAGTAGGCCGAGCGCTCGGGCGCCCCTCGGTCGTCGAGTAGGCCGAGCGCTCTGGCGCGAGGCCGTATCGAGACGCGGTGCGATCCCTGCGGCCTTCGGGCTGTGGGTGGTGGCGACCGAAAGGGCTTTGGACGGGAGCGGAGGGAGCGGGTGGTTGCGCGCCGCCGCCGGCTTACGGACTCGTCGTCGGTGGTCGAGTAGGCCCAGCGCTCTGGCGCCCTTCGGTCGTCGAGTAGGCCGAGCGCTCTGGCGCGAGGCCGTATCGAGACGCGGTGCGATGCCCGCGGCCTTGCAGTTGTGGGTGGTGGCGACCGAAAGGGCTTTGGACGGGAGCGGAGGGAGCGAGTGGTTGCGCGCCGCCGCCGGCTCCCGGGTCGTCCTCGGTGGTCGAGTAGGCCGAGCGCTCTGGCGCCCTTCGGTCGTCGAGTAGGCCGAGCGCTCTGGCGCGAGGGCGTATCGAGACGCGGCGCGACGCCTGCGGCCTTGCGGGCTGTGCGTGGTGGCGGCCGAAAGGGGCTTTGGACGGGAGGGAGGGGGGCGGGTGGTTGCGCGCCGCCGCCGGGCTGCCGGTCGGTGGTCGAGTAGTCCGAGCGCTCTGGCGCGAGGACGTATCGAGACCCCGCAAGCCAAGAAACCGCCGTACTTTCGTGCAATCCGCCGCGTTCAGTACTTCCATCTTGAGTCGAACTGGTGTACGATCGACGTACGTCGAACCCCTCGACCAGCCGTCCACGAGACTCAGATCTAGGACACCCCGGCACCAGGCCACCGGACCCATCGCCTGAGCAGCTGGGAGTCCGGATGAGCCACCACACCGCCCTCCATCCGATCCGTGCTGCCGCCGCGACCGCGAGGGCCGCGTTCAAGGACGTCCGCGACGTCCAGCCGGTGTTCATGTCCCCGGCCGACCAGGAAGCAGCGGTCCGCGAGCTCGCCGAGCTCGAAGCGATCGTGGCCGAGGCACGGCTGCGGGTGGTGGCAGCAGCCCAGGACACCGCGTCGCGTTCCGGTGCCCGCGACCTCGGCGCCTGGCTCTCCACCCTGACCCTGACCGACTTCAACCACGGTCGTGCCGACGCCCGCCTGGCCGAAGCACTCGACCGCAGGTGGTCGAAGGTCGCCGCCGGCATGGCCGACGGATCCGTCTCCGCCGACCAAGCACAGGTCGTCGTGCACGCGCTCGATGCGTTGCCCAAGGACCTCGACCCCGAGCTCGTGACCAAGGCCGAGCAGCAGCTGGTCGACTACTGCAAGGACTTCCGTCCCCGCGACCTCCGACGCCTCGGCCGGCGGATCCTGGAGATCGTCGCCCCCGACATCGCCGAGGCAGAGGAAGCCAAACGCCTCGAGGACGAAGAGCGCCGGGCGCGGGAGAAGTGCCGGCTGGTGTTCAAGCCGATCGGGGACGGCACCACCCGACTGACCGGCGTCCTGCCCGACCTCGACGCCCACCGTCTGCGCACCTACCTCGACGCCTTCACCTCACCCCGCAAAGCAGAACACGCTGCGGGTGGGGAGGAGGACCGCATCCCCTACCCCCGCCGCCTCGGCCACGCCTTCTGCGCACTCCTGGAGCACCTCGCCCCCAACAACCTGCCGATGCACGGCGGTGACACCACCACCCTGCTCGTCACCATCCCGCTGGAGTCACTGAAGAACGACCTCGGCACCGGCACCATCGTCGGCGGCGAACCCCTCTCCGCCGGAGCCATCCGCCGCCTGGCCTGCACCGCGAACATCATCCCCGTCGTCCTCGGCGGCCCGAGCGAGGTCCTCGACCTCGGCCGCACCCGCCGACTGTTCTCACCCGCCCAACGCAAAGCCATGCGCTGGCGCGACCAACACTGCCGAGCCGAGGGCTGCACCATCCCCGCCGGCTGGTGCGAAGCCCACCACATCGACCCCTGGTCGCGAGGCGGAAAGACCGACCTCTACCGCGGCGTGCTCCTCTGCTCCTGGCACCACCACCGCGCCCACGACCCCACCCACACCACCGAACACCTCCCCAACGGCGACATCCGCTTCCACCGACGACCCTGAGGGAACGTCGGAGCGGCGTCGCCCGTCGGACACGCGTGAACCGTCCTCTCCTCGCCGGTGTGCTTGCAGTGCCGCTGTTCATCGGTTCTTGTAGCGAGGAGGAGCGGGGATTTCCTCAACCTGACCCCGGATCCTGCGCCACCGTGACTCGGTCTGAGCTCCCACCGTCGTCGAAGGGAGGCCCTGGTCGAGGCATCGTCGCCTGCATGTGAGACGAGTCGGCCAGAGCGGTTGTGCGCCTCGTGCCGGTGTCCTAGCCTCCCGTGCCAGACCGCTCGGGCGGTTCGCGTGTGTCCGAGCTCGTCCCCCGAATCTCGAACGCACGCGGGGCCGCTCGGACGTGTTTGGGGACGCGCACGGGCGGCCCCACCCCCGCTACCGGCCGGACTCGGTGTAGGCCGGGCCGGCGCCGAGGTTGGCGAGGGCGGCGCGGATCCGGCGGGCACTGAAGTCGGCGGCCCGCTCGTCGATCTCGTCGAGGGTGAGGAACGCGGCGGTGCGGATCTCGCGGGCCTGGGGGATGATCCGGTCCACCAGGGAGGCGTCGTGGGTGCCGCCGTCGAAGACCAGGCACAGCGCGTCGTCCCAACCACCCCACGGCGGCAGCCAGTCGGTGAGGAGGAGCGGACCGGCGGGCATGTCGAGGCCGAGCTCTTCCTCGACCTCACGCGCCACGGCCAGCTGCGGGGACTCGCCGACCTCGACGACTCCGCCGGGAAGGTCCCAGTCGGTCTTGTAGGTGAGCTGGCACAGCAGCACCCGCGGCTCGGGGGAGGTGTCCCGGACCAGCATCTGGCTGATCGCCCGCTTCCGCGGCAGGAACGAGTTCAGCAGGGCCCGGAAGCCGCCGGGCTCGTGGACCGGTACGTCGTCGACCAGCCGGGCGTAGACGACCAGGTCGCCGCCGACCGTCCGTTGGATGCCTTCACGCCGCAGCCCCGACCAGGTCGCGATCCGCTGCGCCTGGTCGTCGCCGACCGGCACCAGCGCCTCGACACGGTCGTGGTCGACGAGGGCGGCCGCCACGTCACGACGTACGACGTCGACGGCAGCCTGCCAGCCGCGCTCGGTCAGCTCGGTCGACCACTCGATCCGAGCGACCCGGTCGGACACGGTGGAGAGCTGCGTGTCGGGCTGATCGGGCACAGACTCACCTTAACCAGCCCGACCACGCGCCGGGATCGGGTGTCAGCCCCGCTGGAGGACGAGGTGCTTGCGCGGGTTGTCGACCTCCGAGCGGGCCTCGGTGGAGTAGCGGAGCCGGCTGAAGGTGCCGTACTGCCAGACTTCGGGCAGCTCGGCGTGGAAGCAGCTCTGGCGGTACGAGAGCCGGATCAGGTCGCGGCCCCTGTCCCACCGGACCTTCGAGCTGGTGCACGCCCGCGCTTCGGACCAGCCGTCGCCGAACTCCCTGAACCGGTCGACGACCTTTCCGTCGCGCCTCTTGCGGACCTCGATCTCGAGGCCGTAGACGGCTTCGGGCGAGTTCTCGACCTGGTAGAAGTGGAACCGGCCACGGTCCGTCAGGTCGCGCACGTGGAGGACGAGGACGACGCGTCGCTCGCCGCTCGAGACGTGGAGGCCGGAGAGGTCGATGGCAGCGACCTTGCCGCCTCCCGTCTCGAAGGTGAGGTCGCCGCTCTCCGCGGCGGCCGGGGACGGGACGGCCAGTGCAAGGCCGCTGAGCACCAGGGCCGCGAGCAGGCTGACGAGCGTGCCGATCTTCTTCATGATCTTCCTTTCGATTTCTCTTGGTCGAAAGTAGGACGCAAGAACGGCGAGAAAGTTGCGATCCGGACCAACCGGCTTCCGGAGCCGGTCAGCCGCGGCGAAGCCGCCCGGTGCCGAGCGCGTCGTACTGCAGGTCGCCGTCGACGAAGCGGTAGGTGCTGGCGTAGGCGCCCCAGTTGTGGACGACGCGGATGTGGTCGAAGGCGTGCAGGCAGGCGTGGGGCACCGCGAGAACGACCCGGTCCTTCCTGGTGTCGTAGTCGAACCGGCCGTGGTTCTCGGCGCAGGTCCACCGCGGGCTGGAGTCGCCTCCGAGCGTCTCGCGGCGGAAGCTGGCCTTCAGGCCGTCCCGGGTGTGCCGGACCCGGACGAAGTACGAGTAGCCGAACTCGAGCCCGCGGTGCCAGTGGAAACCGACCTCGACCTTGCCGCGCCTCTCGAGGTTCCGGACCTGCACCACGGCGCGCATCCGGTGCTCCTTGTTGTCGCCGCGCAGCCGCACCAGGTCCATCCACGCCGGCAGGTCGTCTGGTTTGTCGCGCACCGTCCGCGACTCGGCGGCGGCGGGGGCGGGTAGCGACAGCACGAGGCCGGCGGACAGCAACGCGCAGGCGAGGACGACGAGGGCCCCGATCTTCTTCATGACGCCTCCTTCTCGAGTGACTGTTGCACTCTGAGACGCAGGAGGCGGCGCAAAGTTGTGTCGGCGCCCGATCCGGTCAGTCGGCCGTCGGTGCCTGCAGCCACAACGTCGCCAGCGGCGGCAGCGTGAGCACGGCGCACGCGGGGCTGCCGCCGGGTGCACGGGCCTCCAGGTCCGGGGTCGGCTCCGCCGTCACCACGCCGAAGTTCCCGACGCCGGAGCCGCCGTAGAGCGTCGCGTCGGTGTTGAGCACCTCGGTCCACTTCCCGGCGACAGGGAGGCCGAGCCGATAGTCGACGTGCGTCTGGTTGGCGAAGTTGGTGACGCACACCAGGTCGGGCTCGCCGGACCCCTCGGGCGCGCGACGCACGAACGAGAAGGTGTTGTGGCCGGCGTCGTTGGCGTCGATCCATGCGAACCCGGCGGGGTCGTTGTCGAGCCGCCACATCGCGGGCTGCTCGACGTAGCGGTGGTTGAGGTCGCGCACCATGTTCTGCATCCCGCGGTGCGCGGGGTCGGTGAGCGCGCCCCAGTCGAGCTCGCGCGACTCGGCCCACTCCGAGACCTGCGCGAACTCGGTGCCCATGAAGACCAGCTGCTTGCCGGGGTGCGCCCACATGTAGGCGAGGTAGGCCCGCAGGTTGGCCAGCTGCTGCCACTCGTCGCCGGGCATCTTGCGCGGCAGCGAGCCCTTGCCGTGGACGACCTCGTCGTGGCTCAGCGGCAGCACGTAGTTCTCGGAGTAGGCGTAGACGAGCGCGAACGTCAGCTCGCCGTGGTGGTACGCGCGGTGGATCGGGTCCCGCTTCAGGTAGCCGAGCGAGTCGTGCATCCAGCCCATGTTCCACTTGAAGCCGAAGCCGAGCCCGCCACCGGAGGTGGCTCCGGTGACACCCGGCCACGAGGTCGACTCCTCGGCGATCGTGACGACACCCGGCGTCCGCTTGTAGACGGTGGCGTTGAGCTCCTGCAGGAACTGGACGGCCTCGAGGTTCTCGTGACCGCCGTACTTGTTGGGCACCCACTCGCCGTCGTTGCGCGCGTAGTCCAGGTAGAGCATCGACGCGACCCCGTCGACCCGAAGCCCGTCGGCGTGGAACTCCTCGATCCAGTAGAGCGCGTTGGCCACCAGGAAGTTGCGGACCTCGTGCCGACCGAAGTCGAAGATGTGCGAGCCCCACTCCGGGTGCCAGCCGCGCCGCGGGTCCGGGTGCTCGTAGAGCGGGGTGCCGTCGAACCGCACCAGCGCCCACTCGTCGGTCGCGAAGTGCCCCGGCACCCAGTCGAGGATGACGCCGATGTCGGCCTGGTGCAGGGCGTCGACGAGCCGCCGGAAGCCGTCGGGGTCGCCGAACCGCGCGTCCGGCGCGAAGTACGACGTCACGTGGTAGCCCCAGGACCCGCCGAACGGGTGCTGCATCACCGGCATCAGCTCGACGTGGGTGAACCCCAGGTCGGCGAGGTACGACGGCAGCTCGGCCGCGAGGTCGTCGTACGACCAGAACGACCCGTCGAGGTGGCGCTTCCACGAGCCGAGGTGCATCTCGTAGACCGCCATCGGCTCGTTGACCGCGAGCTTCTTGCTCCGTTGGGCGATCCACGCGTCGTCCTGCCAGACGTGGCTCGACGTGAAGACCCGCGACCCGGTGGAGGGTGGCCGCTCGGCGAAGGACGCGAGCGGGTCGGCCTTCTGCCGCCACACGCCGTCGGCGCCCTCGATGAGGTACTGGTAGTAGGCGCCGTCGCCGACACCCGCGACGTGCCCGCTCCAGATGCCGCCGGAGGGAGCGGGGGCGAGTGCGTTCGCGTTGCTGTCCCAGCCGTTGAAGTCGCCGACGACCCGCACCGAGCGGGCGTTGGGCGCCCACACGGCGAACGACGTGCCGTCGGCGTCCGTGTGGGCGCCGAGCACCTGCCACAGCTGCTCGTGCCGGCCCTCGCCGATCAGGTAGAGGTCGAGCTCGCCCGGGCCGCTCACGGCGTGCCCACCTTCGCGATCGCAGCGAGCGGGATCGGGAGCCACGTCGGGCGGTTGCGGGCCTCGTAGACGCACTCGTAGACCGTCTTGTCGGCGACATAGGCCGCCACCTGGATCCCCTCCTCGGGTGTGAGTGATGCGCCGGCGTACTCCTCGAGGAACGCCGCCTTGTTGCGGGCCGCCCACTCCTCGGCGCGGTGGTCGCGCTGGGCGGCGATGTCGGGGTCGTCCTCGGGGAGCGAGCGCGCCATGGCGTGCGGCGCGTAGTCGAAGGACCGCAGCATCCCGGCCACGTCCCGCCACGGGCTGTCGGGCAGCAGTCGTTCGGCGAGCGGCTTGGCCGGCTCACCCTCGAAGTCGACGAGCTTCCAGCCCCTGATCGTGCGGAGCGTCTGGCCGAGGTGGAGGTCGCCGTGGACGCGTTGGACAGGCAACGTGCCGAGGTCGGCCAGCGCGGCGTAGGCGCCGCGCAGGCGGTCCTTGTGCTCGGCGAGCTCGGGCACGACCTCGATGGCCCGCTCGAGCCGCGCGGTCATCTGCGCGGCGACGTCGGACGCCTCGGCGACCTCCGTGCCGAACGCCGTCCGCATCTGCTCGTGGACCTCGGCGAGGGCGGCACCGAGCCGACCTGCCTCCGCGGCGAAGTCGCCGCCCACCTCGTCTGCGTGCAGGTCGGCCTCGGAGAAGAGGTTCCGCACGCTGGCGAGCGCGATGTCCCAGCCGTCGCTTGCGGTCCGCAGGAACTGCTGCAGCATCGCGAGGTGGATCGGCGCACCGTCCTCGGTCCGCGCCTCGATCCACCCGTAGAGCGCAGCGACGTGCTCGGAGCCGGCTTCGGTGAGCACCTTGTGGGTGGTGATGTCCGGGTTCTCGCCGCGGGTGATCTTGCGGAAGACCTTGAGCACCGAGTCCTCGCCGAACAGGACCGAGGAGTTGGACTGCTCGCCGCTGAACAGCGAGGGTGGCGCCTCGAGGTCGAGCTCGTGGCCCGGCACCCGGACGAAGGTCAGCTCGTCGGTGCTGACCTCCTCGGCGATGGCCGCGAGTGCCAGCGTCATGCTCGGCCGGTCGTGGACGGCGTCGTAGGCATGGACCCAACCGTGGTCGGGGTCCTCCCACCAGCCGACGAAGGCGTTGTCGAGGTCGGTCTCGGGCTCGGCGACCAGCACCAGCGGCACCTGGTAGAGCTCGCGCTCCTCGGTCCCCGAGCCGGTCGGGTCCTCGTAGGCCAGCTCGACGATGTCGACGACGACGGTCCCGCCCTCGCGGCCGGGCACGGTGCCGATCCGGTGGATGTCGGTGACGGTGAACTCGCGTCCCTTGCCGCCGAACCACCGCGCCTCGCTGAGGTAGGCGTGGAGGGACTCGCTGCGGGTGGACATGGCCTAGATCACCGGCCGCTCGTCGGACTGCGGGTCGGTCAGGCGGAACCACAGGAAGCCGTGGCCGCCGAGCGTCAGCAGGTAGGGCAGCTCGCCGATCGCCGGGAACGGCACCCCGCCGAGCAGCTCGACGGGGACCCGGCCCTCGTAGCGGCGCAGGTCCAGCTCCACCGGCTGGGGGAACCGGGAGAGGTTGTTGACGCACATGATGACGTCCTCCTCGCCCGACTCCGAGGTGTGGGCCCGCACGTAGGACAGCACCGTCGGGTTGGAGCCGCCGAGGTCGGCGAAGCTGCCCAAGCCGAACGCGGGGTGCTTGCGACGGGCGTGGATCATGCGACGGGTCCAGTGGAGCAGGGACGACGCGTTCTCGAGCTGTGCTTCGACATTGACGCTCTGGTACCCGTAGACGGGGTCCTGGATAACGGGCAGGTGCAACTTGCCGGGCGTCGCGGCGGAGAAGCCGGCGTTGCGGTCCGGCGTCCACTGCATCGGCGTGCGGACACCGTCGCGGTCACCGAGCCAGATGTTGTCGCCCATGCCGATCTCGTCGCCGTAGTAGAGGACGGGGGAGCCCGGCAGGGAGAGCAGCAGCGCGGTGAACAGCTCGATCTGGTTGGTGTCGTTGTCGAGCAGCGGCGCCAGCCGGCGGCGGATCCCGATGTTGGCCTTCATGCGGGGGTCCTTGGCGTACTCGCCCCACATGTAGTCGCGGTCCTCGTCGGTGACCATCTCCAACGTCAGCTCGTCGTGGTTGCGCAGGAAGATGCCCCACTGGCAGCCACTCGGGATGTCCGGCGTCGCGGCCATGATCTCCGAGACCGGATAGCGCGACTCACGTCGTACGGCCATGAAGATGCGCGGCATCACCGGGAAGTGGAAGGCCATGTGGCACTCGTCGCCACCGACCTCCGGGTCGCCGAAGTACTCCACCACGTCGTCGGGCCACTGGTTGGCCTCGCACAGCAGGACGGTGCCGGGGTACTTCTCGTCGACGAACCGCCGCACCGCCTTGAGGGCCTCGTGGGTCTCCGGCAGGTTCTCGCCGTTGGTGCCGGGCCGCTCGTACAGGTAGGGCACGGCATCGAGCCGGAAGCCGTCGAGGCCCATCGACAACCAGAAGTCCATCGCCTCGAGCATCGCCTCGAGGACCTTCGGGTTGTCGAAGTTGAGGTCGGGCTGGTGGTGGAAGAACCGGTGCCAGTAGTACTGCCCGCGCACCGGGTCCCAGGTCCAGTTCGACGGCTCGGTGTCGACGAAGATGATCCGGGCTTCTTCGTAGAGCTCGTCGGTGTCCGACCAGACGTAGAAGTCGCCGTAGGGCCCGTCCGGGTCGGTACGTGACGCCTGGAACCACGGGTGCTGGTCGCTGGTGTGGTTCATGACGAAGTCGATGATCACGCGGATGCCGCGCTTGTGCGCCTCGTCGATGAAGTGGTGGAAGTCCTCGACGGTGCCGGCCTCCGGGAGGATGTCGGTGTAGTCGGCGACGTCGTAGCCGCCGTCGCGCAGCGGCGAGGTGAAGAACGGCGGCACCCACAGGCAGTCGACGCCGAGCCACTCGAGGTAGTCGAGCTTCTCGGCGAGACCGCGGAAGTCACCGGTGCCGTCGGCGTTGGAGTCGCGGAACGAGCGGACCAGCACCTCGTAGAAGACGGCGGTGCGGAACCACTCGGGGTTCTCGCCGATCGAGACGTTCCCGGTGATCGAGCCCGTCGAGATCCCTGCGGTCACGACACCGGTCCCACGGTCAGGACGTGGGCCACCTCGACGTGCGGGTCGAGCCGCACGTAGTTGTCGGCGCCCCAGTGCCAGGACTCGCCCGAGATCTCGTCGTGGACGGGGAACGTGGCGCCGGGATCGAGCCCGAGCGCGCTGAGGTCGAGGTGGACCATGGTGTCCCGGGTCGCATGGGGATCGAGGTTGATCACGACGATCACCCTGTCAGCGTCTCCGTCGGCGGTGGGAGTCGCGACCTTGCTGAAGCAGAGGATCCCGTCGTCGTCGGTCGGGTGGACCACCAGGTTGCGCAGCAGCTGGAGCGCCGGGTGGCTGCGGCGGAGCTCGTTGAGCTTGGTGAGGTACGGCGCCAGCGAGCGCCCCTCGGCCTCGGCGGCCTCCCAGTCGCGCACCCGCACCTGGTACTTCTCGGAGTCGAGGTACTCCTCGCTGCCCGGCTTCACCGCCACGTGCTCGAACAGCTCGAAGCCGCTGTAGACGCCCCAGCTCGGCGAGCCGGTCGCTGCGAGCACGGCCCGGATCTTGAACGCGGCCGGTCCGCCGTACTGGAGGAACTCGTGGAGGATGTCGGGGGTGTTGACGAAGAAGTTCGGCCGGATCCGGTGGGCCGACTCGGTCGCGACCTCGGTCAGGTACTCGGCGACCTCGTCCTTCGCGGTGCGCCAGGTGAAGTACGTGTAGCTCTGGTGGAAGCCGATGGAGCCGAGGGTCTGGAGCATCGGCGGCTTGGTGAACGCCTCGGACAGGAACAGCACGTCGGGGTCGGTGGCCCGCACCTGAGCGAGCAGCCACTGCCAGAACGCGACCGGCTTGGTGTGGGGGTTGTCGACGCGGAAGATCCGCACGCCGTGCGCCATCCAGTGCCGCACCACGCGGAGCACCTCGCGGGAGAGCCCTTCGGGGTCGTTGTCGAAGTTGAGCGGGTAGATGTCCTGGTACTTCTTCGGCGGGTTCTCGGCGTAGGCGATGGTGCCGTCCGCACGGGTCGTGAACCACTCGGGGTGGGCCTCCACCCACGGGTGGTCGGGCGCGCACTGCAGCGCGAGGTCGAGCGCGACCTCCAGGCCGACCGTCTTCGCGTGCGCGACGAACGCGTCGAAGTCCTCGAGGGTGCCGAGGTCGGGGTGGACGGCGTCGTGCCCGCCGTGCCGGCTGCCGATCGCCCACGGCGAGCCGGGGTCGTCGGGTCCCGGGGTGAGGGTGTTGTTGGGGCCCTTGCGGTTGATCTCGCCGATCGGGTGGATCGGCGGCAGGTAGATCACGTCGAAGCCCATCGCGGCCACGGCGTCGAGCCGCTTGGCCGCAGTCGCGAGCGTGCCGCTGACGACCTTGCCGGTCTTCGGCTCGCGGTAGGAGCCCTCGGAGCGCGGGAAGAACTCGTACCAGCTGCTGAAGAGGGCGCGCTCCCGGTCGGCGTAGGCGGGGTAGGGGCCCTCGACGGTCACCAGCTCGCGGAGCGGGTGGGCGGCGAGCACCGCGCCGAGCTCGGGCGCCTCGAGCTGCGCGAGCCGGGCCTCGACGGGGCGGGTGGTGTCCTGGGCAGCGTCGATGGCGCCCTTGAGGATCTTGTGCTCGGGCGTCGTCCTCTTGCCGAGGCCGGCCAGGACCCGCTCGAAGAGGAGCCGGCCCTCGGTGAACATCAGCTCCACGTCGACACCGGCGCGGATCTTGATGCCCGCGTCGTGCTGCCAGGTGCCGATCGGGTCCGACCAGGCGTGGATCTCGAACTGCCACGCACCGGGCAGGTCCGGGGTCACCCACGCGGCGTAGCGGTCGACGGTGTGCCGGTCGAGCACCGGCTGCGGTTGCAGCCGCACCGGCGGTCGTCGAGAGCCGTCGGGTGCGATGAGCACGACTTCGGCGCCGAGCAGGTCGTGACCCTCCCGGAAGACCGTCGCCGAGACCGGGAACGGTTCACCGACCGTCGCCTTCGCAGGCAGGCGGCCGTTGTCGACCAGGGGCATCACGTCGATCACGGGGATGCGTCCGACCATGTCCCCAGCCAACCACTTCGGCGGTGACGGTGCGAGACGGCTAAGAGCCGCCCGATCGGGTAGCCGGCCGTCCCCAGCTTGTGAGGTCCCACACGTCGACCGGGTCGCCGCCGGCGAGCTCGGTCACGTCCTCGGGAACGTCGATGAGGCAGTCCGCGCCGGCCATCCATCCCAGGAAACCCGAACCCGGCGGGCCCCAGGGTCGGACCGCCCCCGCGACGGCGTCGAGCCGTCCGCGCCGCAGCTGGCGCTTCCCGCCGGGGGAGGTGATCGCCTCGGTGAGAGCGGCACGGACGATCGGCCGGTGAGGGCGGGGATGTCCGTACGACGCGCGCAGCGCGGGCCGGACGAAGACCTCGAACGACACCAGTGAGCTCACGGGGTTGCCGGGGAGGCAGACCACGGCCGCCTCGCCGTACGTCCCCGACCCCTGGGGCATGCCGGGCTGCAGGGCGACCTTGGTGAACTCGACGCCGCGTGGGGCGAGCGCGTCCTTGACCACCTCGTAGGCGCCGGCGCTGACGCCGCCGGAGGTCAGGACCAGGTCGACGCCCGCCTCGAGCTCGGCGTCGAGGGTGCTCAGGAAGGTCGGGACGTCGTCGGCGACCCACAACCGCCGGATCGCGACCGCGCCGGCGTCCTCGACGGCGGCGGCGAGCATGTGGCTGTTGGAGTCGCGGATCTGGCCCGCGGCGGGCACCGGGTCGTCGGTGAGCTCGGACCCGGTCGAGCAGACGAGCACCCGCGGCCGCGGCCGTACGACGACCGCGCGCACCCCGAGCGCCGCCAGCAGCCCGATCTGCGCCGCGCCCACCAGCGTGCCCGCCGGCAGCACCTCGGTCCCGGCCGTCACGTCGCTGCCGGCGGTGCGGATGAACGATCCGGGCTCCCGCGCCGCGGAGACCGTGACCACGTCGGTGCCCGCGTCGGTCCGCTCCACCTCGACCACCGCGTCGGCGCCGCGGGGGAGCGGCGCCCCGGTCATGATCCGGTGCGCGGTGCCGGGCTCCAGCACGCCGATCCCCGCGCCGGCCGGGATGTCGGCGGCGACCGGCAGGCGCACCGGCGCCGCCTCGCTCGCGCCCGCGACGTCGACGGCCCGCACTGCATAGCCGTCCATCGCGGAGTTGTCGAACGACGGCAGCTCCTCCGGTGCCGTGACCGGCTCGGCCAGCACCAACCCGCGTGCCTCGGCCGGCGCGACCCTGGTCGGCGTGAGCAGCCCCAGCAGGTCGGCGATCCGGCGCTGGTGCTCGGACACGGGACGCAGGGCAGTCGGGGCGGGGTGCTGGGCCACCGGCAAAAACTAGCGTGACGGGCGAGGCAGCCCCCATGACTCCGCCTCGCCCGTCAGCTATCTCCCACAACGGGCGGACGACGCGCGGGTTACGCGAGCCCTGGACAGTCTGTCGCGGGAATCACGTCGGCCGTTCTTTGGATCGTTCAAGTCCCACTGGGTTAACGTCGACCTGTGCGTGCGATCCGACGTTTCACAGTCCGTCCCCTCCTGCCCCCGGCGTTGGCCCCGATCGGCGAGCTGGCCGCCAACCTGCGGTGGTCCTGGCATCCCGAGACCCAGGACGTCTTCGCCGCCGTCGACCCCGACCTGTGGGCGGCCAGCGGCCGCGACCCGGTGCGGCTGCTCGGCGAGGTGCCCGCGGGGCGTTGGGACGAGCTCGCCGCGGACGAGGGGTTCGTCCGCCGGCTCGGCGAGGTCCGCGCCGACCTCGAGAGCTACCTGACGGCTCCCCGCTGGTACCAGCGGGCCTCCGAGCGGCAGCCCGACGTCGCGTGGCCCCGCCAGATCGCCTACTTCTCCCCGGAGTTCGGCATCACGGCGGTGCTTCCGCAGTACTCCGGCGGTCTCGGCATCCTCGCCGGTGACCACCTCAAGGCCGCGAGCGACCTAGGTGTGCCGATCCTCGGCGTCGGCCTGCTCTACCGGCACGGCTACTTCAAGCAGTCGCTCTCCCGGGAGGGCTGGCAGCAGGAGACCTACCCGGTCCTCGACCCCGACGGGCTGCCGATCTCGCTGCTCCACGAGCCCGACCCTTCGACAGGCTCAGGAGGGACCGGCAAGCGGGCGACGATCTCGATCGCGATGCCCGACGGCCCGGACCTGCTCGCCCGGATCTGGGTGGCCAGCGTGGGCCGCGTCCCGCTGCTGATGCTCGACACCGACGTCGAGGGCAACCCCGACCACTACGTCGACATCACCGACCGGCTGTACGGCGGCAACAGCGAGCACCGGCTCCGCCAGGAGCTGCTGCTCGGCATCGGCGGGGTCCGCGCCATCCGCACCTACTGCCGGATCACCGGCGCCCCCGAGCCCGAGGTCTTCCACACCAACGAGGGCCACGCCGGCTTCCTCGGCATCGAGCGGATCCGCGAGCTCACCGTCGCCGAGGACGGTCCGCGCCTCGACCTCGAGACCGCGATCGAGGTCGGGCGAGCGTCCACCGTGTTCACCACCCACACCCCGGTGCCGGCCGGCATCGACCGGTTCCCGCGGACGATGGTCGAGCAGTACTTCGCCGACGCCGGCCCGACCCCGGGCGTGCCCGTCGAGCGGATCCTGGCCCTCGGTGCCGAGGACTACGAGGGCGGCGACCCCGGCGTCTTCAACATGGCGGTGATGGGGTTCCGGCTGGCACAGCGCGCCAACGGCGTCTCCCAGCTGCACGGCCACGTCAGCCGCGGCATGTTCAACGGCCTGTGGCCGGCCTTCGACGAGGCCGAGGTCCCGATCGGGTCGATCACCAACGGTGTGCACGCGCCGACCTGGGTCGCGCGTGAGGTCCTCGCCGTGGCCGCGTCCTACGGCGCCGACCCCGAGAGCGACGACACCGAGGGCTTCTGGGCCGCGGTCGACAAGGTCCCCGCCGGCGAGCTGTGGGGCACGAAGCGGATGCTGCGCTCGCGGCTCGTCGACGAGGCCCGGCGCCGGCTCGCACGGTCGTGGGAGAAGCGCGGGTCCGCCCGCGCCGAGCTCGGCTGGATCGACTCCGCCCTCGACCCCGACGTGCTGACGATCGGCTTCGCGCGACGGGCGGCGTCGTACAAGCGGCTCACGCTGATGATGCGCGACCCGGAACGGCTCAAGCGCCTGCTCCTGCACCCCGAGCGCCCGGTCCAGCTGGTGATCGCCGGCAAGGCACACCCGGCCGACGACGGCGGCAAGAAGCTGATCCAGGACATCGTCCGGCTCTCCGACGACCCGGAGATCCGCCATCGGATCGTGTTCCTGCCCAACTACGACATCGCGATGGCGCAGCCGCTCTACCCCGGCTGCGACGTGTGGCTCAACAACCCGTTGCGTCCCTACGAGGCCTGCGGAACGTCGGGCATGAAGGCCGCGCTCAACGGCGGCCTCAACCTGTCGGTGCTCGACGGCTGGTGGGACGAGTGGTTCGACGGCGACAACGGCTGGGCGATCCCGACCGCCGACGGCGTGGACGACGTCGACCACCGCGACGACCTCGAGGCCGCCGCGCTCTACGACCTGATCGAGCACGAGGTAGCCCCGCGGTTCTACGACCTCGACCACGACGGCATCCCGGTCCGCTGGGTCGAGATGCTGCGTCACACCTGGAAGTCGCTCGGCCCCAAGGTGCTGGCGACCCGGATGGTCAGCGACTACGTGCGCCAGCTCTACGCCCCCGCTGCGACCAACGCCCGGGCGCTCAACAGCGACTACGCGGGTGCCCGCGAGCTCGCGCAGTGGAAGGCCCGCGTCCGCGCCGGCTGGTCGGGCGTGCGGGTCGAGCACGTGGAGACGCACGGGGTGGGCGACGAGCCGCTCGTCGGCTCGCCGATGACGGTGCGGTCCTACGTCGCGCTCGGCGAGCTGTCGCCCGACGACGTCGAGGTGCAGCTGGTGTCGGGGCGGGTCAACGCCGAGGACGTCCTGGTCGACCCGGTCACCACGGTGCTCCAGCCGACGGAGTCGTACGACGGCGGCCGCCACCGCTTCGACGCCGAGGTCGGTCTCGCCCGCAGCGGTCCGTTCGGCTACACCGTGCGGGTGGTGCCGTCCAACCCGTTGCTGGTCGCCCCCGCGGAGCTCGGGGTCGTCACCGTCGCCTGACCTGGGTCCGGCTACTCCGTCTCCTGCAGCACGACCACGCAGCGCGGGCCGATCGACAGCTCCTTCCCGGCGACGGCCTCGGCGCCGATAGGGAGGTCGGGGTCGGTGGAGATCACGACCCGACCGCGGCGCACCCAGTCGTTGTCGGGAAGGAACACCGAGCACGGCTCGGGGCCGGCGTGGAACCACATGAGGAACGACGCGTCGATCACCTGCTCTCCGCGCGGCCCGGGCTCGCGCAGGGGCTTGCCGGTGACGAACATGCCGATCGTGCGCAGGCCCGAGTCGTGCCAGTCGTCGTCGCTCATCTCGCGACCGGTCGGGTGCAGCCAGGCCACGTCCTTCGGTCCGCCCACGATGGTGGGACGGCCCTCGAACCAGTGCCGCTGCCGCAGGGTCTGGTGGTCCCGCCGCAGCCGGAGCGCCGTCTTGGTGAGCTCGTAGACGTCGAGCCACGCGTCGTCGGCGCTCCAGTCGACCCACGAGATCTCGTTGTCCTGGCAGTAGGGGTTGTTGTTGCCGCCCTGGGTGCGGCCGCGTTCGTCGCCGGCGGTCAGCATCGGGACGCCGTTGGACAGGCAGAGCGTCGCCATCAGGTTGGCCGCCTGCCGCCGCCGCAGCGCGACGACGGCGAGGTCGTCGGTCTCGCCCTCCACGCCGTGGTTCCACGACCGGTTGTTGTCGGTGCCGTCGCGGTTGTCCTCACCGTTGGCCTCGTTGTGCTTCCGGTCGTAGGAGACGAGGTCGCGCACGGTGAAGCCGTCGTGCGCGGTGACGAAGTTGACCGAGTTGAAAGCCGACCGCCCGTCGTCCGCGTAGAGGTCCGAGGAGCCGGCGAGGCGGGTGGCGACGCCGTGCACGCCGTCGGTCTGACCGACCCAGAAGTCGCGGATCGTGTCGCGGTACTTGTCGTTCCACTCCACCCACGGCGGCGGCATCCGGCCCACCAGGTAGCCGTTCATCGAGACGTCCCAGGGCTCGGCGATGAGCTTCACGTGCCGGAGCACCGGGTCCTGGCCCATCGCGACGAGCAGCTTGCACGACATGTCGATCTCGGTGCCGCTGCGGGTGAGCGCCGACATCAGGTCGAAGCGGAAGCCGTCGACGTGCATCTCGGTCACCCAGTAGCGCAGCGAGTCCAGGATCAGCCGGAGCGCCAGCGGGTCCTCGGTGTTCACCGTGTTGCCGCAGCCGGTGACGTCCCAGTACGTGTCGTCGAACTCCGGCGCCGGCTCGTCAGCGTCCTCGTCCACGGGATCGGCCGCGGGCGGCACCCGTCGGTAGAACCCGCGGTCGTCGAGGCCGCGGAACGACCAGGTCTCCCCGTCCGAGCCCGCCTCCGCCGTGTGGTTGTAGACGACATCGAGGATGACCTCGAGGCCGGCCCGGTGCAGGGCCTTCACCATCTCCTTGAACTCGGTGACCTGCTGCCCGCGGTCACCCGAGGCGCTGTAGTCGGCGTGCGGGGCGAAGAAGCCGATGCTGTTGTAGCCCCAGTAGTTGGTCAGCCCGCGCTCGCGCAGGGCCGGCTCGGAGAAGAACTGGTGCACCGGCAGCAGCTCGACCGCGGTGACGCCCAGGTCGCGGAGGTAGTCGGTGACGACGGGGTGGCCCAGTCCGGCGTAGGTGCCGCGCAGCTCCTCGGGCACCCGGTCGTGCAGCTGGGTGAAGCCCTTGACGTGCAGCTCGTAGATGACGGTGTCCCGCCACCGACGGCCGATCCGGATGTCCCCCTCCCAGTCGAACGACGGGTCGACCACGACGCTCGTGGGTGTGGTCTCCGTCGCGCCGACCGGTCCCGTGCTCACCGCCAGGCCGTAGGGGTCGAGCAGCAGCTTGTCCGCGTCGAAGCGGAACCCGTGGGCCGGGTCGTGGGGACCGTCGGCGCGGAAGCCGTAGCGGGTCCCGGGTGCGATGCCGGGCAGGGCGCCGTGCCAGATCCCGAGTGAGTGCTCGGTCAGGGGGTACCTGCGCTCTCCTCCCGACTCGTCCTCGTCGTCGAAGACGCAGAGCCAGACCTCTTCGGCGTCGGGGGAGTAGACCGCGAAGTTGGTCGACTCGGGGCTCCAGGTGGCCCCCAGGGGCCAGTTCCGCCCCGGCCAGACCGGGGCGGTGTCGCCGAGGTTGCGCCAGAGTCCGGGAGTCATGGACTCGATTCTGCCGGGTCCGGCACAATGCGCACTCAGATCCCCTTCCGCATCACTGATCACAGAGGAGTGCAATGGCGAGCGAGTTCGTGCGACTCGAGGTGGCCGACGGCGTGGGGACGATCCGCCTGGACCGGCCCAAGATGAACGCCATCAGCTTCCAGGTGCAGGACGAGCTCGTCGCGGTCGCCGCGGAGGCGACGGAGCGCTCCGACGTCAAGGCGGTCGTGGTGTGGGGCGGCGAGCGGGTGTTCGCGGCCGGCAACGACGTGAAGGAGATGGCCGAGAAGTCGTACGTCGACCTCGTCGACCGCGGCGACAAGGTGCAGGGCGCTGTTTCAGCGATCGCCCGGATCCCCAAGCCGGTGGTGGCGGCCGTCAACGGCTACGCCCTCGGCGGCGGCTGTGAGCTCGCGATGGCGGCCGACCTCCGCTTCGCCGCGGAGGACGCGGTCTTCGGGCAGCCCGAGGTGCTCCTCGGCATCATCCCCGGCGCCGGCGGCACCCAGCGGCTGAGCCGGCTGGTGGGGCCGGCGAAGGCCAAGGAGCTGATGTTCACCGGCCGGTTCGTGAAGGCCGACGAGGCACTCGAGATCGGGCTGGTCGACCAGGTGTTCCCGGCCGAGCAGGTCTACGGCGCCGCGGTGGCCTGGGCCTCGAAGTTCAGCGAGGCGGCGTCGTACGCCCTCCGCGCGATCAAGGAGAGCGTCGACCGCGGCCTGGAGACCGACCTCGAGACCGGACTGGCGATCGAGCGGCAGCTCTTCGCCTCGGTGTTCGCTACCGAGGATCGGACCACCGGCATGCAATCCTTCATCGAGAACGGGCCCGGCAAGGCCAGATTCGAGGGACGATGAGCAGGATGGCAGACAAGCCCACCCGGGAGGACTCGTCCCGCAGCAGCGCGCTGACGGTCGCTCGCGTCCGCGGCACCGTCGCGCGCGTGGTGTGGGTGGTGTGCCTCACCCTGGCGCTGATCCTCGCGATCGCGGCGTTCAGCTTCGCGCTCGACGCGAACGAGGAGAACGGCCTCGTCCAGCTGGTCCGCGACCTGGCGGACGCCTTCGACCTGCGGGCCTTCGACCTGGAGAAGCCGGTCAAGGAGTTCGACGACCCCAACAGCGAGGTCAAGACCGCCCTGTTCAACTACGGCATCGCGGCGGTCGTCTACATGATCGTGGGCCGGTTCCTCGAGCGGCTGATCCGGCCGTAAGACGGCGCCGGGACCGAGTGTGATCCCGGTTACCGTGTGAGGTAGTCCACGCTCGAGCGGTTACCTGTGCTCCCGAACTGGGCGGTAACCTGCGAGCGCTGTCCAGCTATGGACCCAAGGTCGACCCTGCGAGGTCGCACGAGCTCAGGAAGGGGCCGGTCCGGCCACAACCATGAACATTGTCGTCTGTGTGAAGTACGTCCCCGACGCCACCGCGGACCCGCGGTTCGAGTCGGACAACACCGTTGACCGGGTGGGTGTCGACGGACTCCTCTCGGAGCTCGACGAGTACGCCGTCGAGCAGGCGCTCCAGCTGAAGGAGGGCGCCGAGGAGGACGTCACCGTCACCGCGCTGACCGTCGGTCCCGAGAAGGCCGCGGACGCCGTGCGCAAGGCGCTGCAGATGGGCGCCGACCAGGGTGTCCACGTCCAGGACGAGGCGATCGCCGGCTCCGACTCGATCGCCACCTCGCTGGTCCTCGCCAAGGCCGTCGAGAAGATCGGTGACGTCGATGTCGTCATGTGCGGCATGGCCTCGACCGACGGCGCCATGAGCGTCGTCCCCGCGATGCTCGCCGAGCGGCTCGGCCTGCCCCAGGTCACCCTGGGCTCGCGCATCGAGCGCAAGGAGAACCAGCTCGCCGTCCAGCGCGACGGTGACACCGCGACCGAGGTCGTCATCGGCACGATGCCGCTGGTCGCGTCCGTCACCGACCAGTCCGGTGAGGCGCGCTACCCGTCCTTCAAGGGCATCATGGCGGCGAAGAAGAAGCCGCTGGAGTCCTACAGCCTCGCGGACCTCGGCGTCGACGCCGGCGAGGTCGGTCTCTCGGTCGCCTGGTCGACCGTCGAGGAGACCAACGAGCGTCCCCCGCGGACCGCCGGCGAGATCGTCAAGGACGAGGACGGCTCGGGCGCCACGGCGCTGGTCGACTTCCTCGCCTCGAAGAAGTTCATCTGAGGAGCGAATACGTTATGTCTGAAGTTCTGGTTCTCGTCGACCACGTCGACGGAGCGGTCCGCAAGCCGACCTTCGAGCTCCTCGCGATCGCGAAGCGGCTCGGCGAGCCGTCCGCGGTCTTCATCGGTGCGTCCGACAAGGCCGAGGCGGCTGCCGCCGACCTGGCGAAGTACGGCGCGGAGAAGGTCTACACCGTCGACGACGCCGAGGTGAAGGGCTTCCTGGTGGCGCCCAAGGCCGAGGTCCTGCAGCAGGTGGCCGAGAAGGCGCAGCCCGCCGCGATCCTCATCGTCTCCTCCGCCGAGGGCAAGGAGATCGCCGGTCGTCTCGCGATCAAGCTGCAGTCCGGCCTGATCACCGATGCGGTGGACGTGGACGGCGACGGCAGCACGACCCAGTCCGTGTTCGCCGGCAACTACACCGTCAAGGCCAAGGTCACCCAGGGCACGCCGATCATCACCGTGAAGCCGAACTCCGCCAACGCGGAGGAGGCCGCCGGCGCCGGCACTGTCGAGCAGTTCTCGGCGACCGTCTCCGACGCGGCGAAGACCGCCCGGATCGTGGCGTCGAACCCGCGCCAGGCCAGCGGCCGTCCCGAGCTGGCCGAGGCCGCGATCGTCGTCTCCGGCGGTCGCGGCACCGGTGGTGACTTCGGTGCGGTCGAGGGCCTCGCGGACGCGCTCGGCGCCGCCGTCGGTGCGTCGCGCGCCGCCGTCGACTCCGGTTGGCAGCCGCACGCCCTCCAGATCGGCCAGACCGGCAAGACCGTCTCGCCGCAGCTCTACATCGCCAACGGCATCTCCGGTGCGATCCAGCACCGCGCCGGCATGCAGACCTCGAAGACCATCGTGGCCGTCAACAAGGACGAGGAGGCCCCGATCTTCGAGCTCGTCGACTTCGGTGTCGTGGGCGACCTGCACTCCGTGCTGCCCGCCGCGACCGAGGCGATCAACCAGAAGAAGGGCTGACCCTCCCGCCACGCACACGACGAAGCCCCCGGCACCGAGGTGCCGGGGGCTTCGCCGTTCTAGAGGGAGACGGGGTCAGCGGGCCTCGTCGTAGATGCCGCCGTTCTCGTCGACCACGCCGACCTTGGCGACCTTGACCTTCCGCTCGCCGTTCTTGTTGGTGAACAGACGGATCTTGCGGAGGGACTCGTTGTTCGTCGTGTCGGACTCGATCAGCGTGCCGTCCGGGTTCGCGAGGACGCGGACGTAGTAGATGCCGTCGGGCAGGTTCTTGATCGGGAACGACTGGCCGGCGCGGAACTGGGCGTAGGTGTCACCCCAGCCGGACGAGAGCACCTCGCGGATGGAGCGGATCTCGTAACCGCCGCAGACGCTGCCGAGGTCCTCCTGCCAGGCCTCCCAGGCCGCGCCCTCGACGGTCAGGTCGACCGCGTCGGTGTTGGCCAGGCAGAACGACTCCTTGCCCGAGCGGACCGCGTGCGACTGGTCGGCGTTGAGCAGCTCGTAGGTGGCGAAGTCGTTGAAGTGCCAGTGGTTGTGGCTCGGGGCGTCGTGCCAGATCATCGTGCCCACCTCCTGGTAGGCCACCTGGTTGCCGTCCTCGTCGAGGAAGTACTGGTAGGCGTCCATGACGTCCTCGCCCGCACGGCGGAAGCCGTCGACGACGAGCGGGGAGTTGCCGGCGTTCCACACGTTGGCGGCGAACTGCAGCTGGGTGCCCTTGCCGTTCACCTGGATGCTGAACGCCGGGAGGGAACGCAGGTCCGGCACCGGGGTCTCCGGCGGCAGGTCCGCGAGCGAGTCGATGCCGCCGGCCGGGTCGGGCTCCTGCCGGTTGGGGGTGAGCCGCGGGTTGGTGCCCTTGTCCCGGCAGCCGCGGCCCCGGCAGTCGTCCTCGCTGATGACGGTGAGGACGGTGGTGGCCGAGCGCTGCTCGGCGGTCAGCCCGAGCGCGTCGGCGTACCCCCTGGCGATCGACACGGTCAGGTCGTACTCGCCGGGCTTCACCCGCAGACCGGACTCGTAGCCGAAGACGCTGGCGCCCCAGCCGGCCGGGATGCCCTGGACCGCGCCGAGGGCGAAGGAGTTGTAGTAACAGGTGCGCGGGTAGGGATTCCTGAACTCCGCGTCGGGCGTCAGCCGCTCGGAGGACTCCCCGAGGCAGGTGCTGCGCTTGCGGGTGACCGGCTTGGCGTCCGGGTCGTTGCGGTCGACGAGCGTGACCCGCAGCAGGTTGTGGAGCTGGCCGACCGTCTTCTGCTGGGGGAGGTCGACGTCACCGAGGGGGAGCTTCGCCACGGCGGTCGGCAGGGACTCGTAGTCCGGAGCCCGCTGGGTGATGATCTCTAGCGGAGCGTCGTTCACCTCGAGCCGGAAGCCCAGGTCGGAGTAGATGGCGCGTCCGTAGGTGTAGGCGGTCACGCTCGGCGGGGCGACGAGGTCGATCGTCGGGTTCGTGGGCTCCGCGCCGGCCGCCGGGGTGGTGGTGGTCGCAGCGACGAGCGGGACGCCGAGCGCGGCGGTGGCCAGCAGGGCGGCGCCCCATCGCTTCCGGCGGGGGGACAGGTGGTGGATCACTGGCATCTCCTCGAGCAGGCATGGCTGAGCGGTGTGGCACGTGGGCCGTGCCTGACTGGTAGACGCCCGAGACGACCGGACGGTTGCGTCGACCGGCAACTAACCTTCCACAGGTGAGCATCACGGAGGACGTAATTGACGCAGCCCGTCGAGCGCGCGTCGCCGGGCGGGACCTCGCCCTCGCCACCCGGGCGACCAAGGACGCCGCCCTGCACGCGATGGCGGACGCGCTCCTGGCGCGCGAGACCGAGCTGCTGGCCGCCAACGCCGACGACATCGGCCGCGCGGAGGCGGGCGGCACGCCGGCGAACATCATCGACCGGCTGCGGTTGACGCCGGACCGGCTGGCCGGGATGGCGCAGGGCCTGCGCGACGTCGCCGGGCTGGCCGACCCGGTCGGCGAGGTCGTCCGCGGCGGCGTCCTCGCCAACGGGCTGGAGCTTCGTCAGGTGCGGGTGCCGTTCGGCGTGGTCGGGATCATCTACGAGGCCCGGCCCAACGTGACGGCCGACGCCGCCGGGATCTGCCTCAAGTCCGGCAACGCGGTGCTGCTGCGCGGCAGCTCCAGCGCCCGCTCGAGCAACGCCGCCATCGTGGACGTCCTCCGCGAGGCGCTGGCGTCGGCAGGCCTCCCCGCCGACGCCGTGCAGCTGGTGCCGGGCGACAGCCACGAGAGCGTGAAGGCGCTGATGCGGGCCCGCGGGCACGTCGACGTGCTCATCCCCCGCGGCGGCGCCGGACTGATCCAGTCGGTGGTCGAGGAGTCGACCGTTCCGGTGATCGAGACGGGCGTGGGCAACTGCCACGTCTACGTCGACGCGGCGGCCGACCTCGACAAGGCCCTCGCGATCGTGCTGAACGCCAAGACCCACCGCACCAGCGTCTGCAACGCCGCCGAGTCGCTCCTCGTGCACGAGGCGGTCGCCGCCGAGCTCCTGCCCCGGGTCGTCGCGGCCCTCCAGGACGCCGGAGTGACGTTGCACGGCGACGAGGCCTTCGCCGCCCACGACGGCGTGGTGCCGGCCACCGACGAGGACTGGGCCACGGAGTACCTCTCGCTCGACATCGCCGCCCGCGTCGTACCCGACCTCGATGCGGCCCTCGAGCACATCCGCCGCTGGTCGAGCCAGCACTCCGACGCCATCGTGACCGAGGACCAGGCCGCGGCCCGCCGGTTCGTCGCCGAGGTCGACTCGGCCGCGGTCCTCGTCAACGCCTCGACCCGGTTCACCGACGGCGGCGAGTTCGGCTTCGGGGCCGAGATCGGCATCAGCACCCAGAAGCTGCACGCCCGCGGGCCGATGGGGCTGCCGGAGATGACGTCGACGAAGTACGTCGTGGTGGGCGAGGGTCACGTGCGTTAGACCGCACGGTAGGTTTCGCGCCATGGCAGGTGCGTCCGATCGGATCTACGCGGACGCGTCGTCCGAGCGGCTCCTGACCGGGGCGACCGTGATCACGTTCATCCGGACGATCGCGACGTTGGCGCTCAGCCTCTGGGCGGCGTACGACGAGAGCCTGACCCTGCTGGTGATCGGGCTGGTCGTCTACTGGGTCGGTGACTCGCTCGACGGCGAGTGGGCACGCTGGTTCGACTGCGAGACCCGCATCGGCGGCGTCATCGACATGTGCTGCGACCGGTTGAGCTGCGGGGCGTTCTACGTCGGCCTCGCCTGGCTGCAGCCGGCGCCGTTCTTCTTCAGCGACGAGCCGATGGAGCTGATCGCGATCCCGATCGCGGTCTACCTCTTCGAGTTCATGGTCATCGACATGTACCTGTCACTGGCGTTCCTGGCCTGGCCGATCCGCAGCCCCAACTACTTCCACGTCGTCGACCGCCGGATCTACCTGTGGAACTGGTCCCGGGTCGGCAAGGCGGCCAACTCAGGCCTGTTCGCCGTGCTGCTGCTCGCCACCGGCTGGTGGTGGCTCGGACTGATCATCGCGGTCGCCCTGCTGGCACTGAAGATCATGTCCCTGCGGTGGCTCCTGCAGCTCGGGATCCCGGTCCCCGAGAGAGTGCCCTCGGCATGATCCTGTGGCTGACGACCTTCGCGGTCAGCATCGCGTCAGCTCTCCTGCCCTTCCTCCCGATGGAGGTCTACATCGTCGGCGCGGCCGCGACGTCGCCGAGCGTGCCCGCCGCGATCGGGCTCGGCATCGCCGCCGGCGCGGGCGCGACGGTCGGCAAGATCATCTGGTACGAGGCGGCCCGCCGCGGGATCGACTCGAAGTGGGCGCAGAAGAAGCTCGCCAACCCGAAGGTGAAGGCCGGCTACGAGAAGTGGATCGAGCGGATGCGGGGCCGCCCGTTCTACGCCGCTGCGATCATGTTCGTCGCAGCGTCGGCCGGCCTCCCGCCGCTGCTCGTCATGGCGGCCGTCGGCGGGCTGCTGAAGATGCCGATGTGGGTGTTCGTGCCCACCGTCTTCGTCGGCCGGACCATCCGCTTCTCCTTCCTCTTCCTCGGCGTGGACTTCGCGATCCACTGAGCGGGACCACCGGTGGGGTCCGATACGATCCGCGCATGCAGATCAGCCAGACCGCTCTCGCCGTCATCCTGGCCGCCGAGGAGCACGGCGAGCCCGCCGTGAACCCGTGGATCATCGGTGGCGGCACGCTCGCGATCCTGCTGCTGGCCCTGATGGCGCTCGTCTGGTTCGGCGGCGGCCGCGACCACAGCTGATCCCATGACGGACCCCGCTCGGCGTCCCCGGGTCGGGGTGATGGGGGGCACGTTCGACCCCATCCACCACGGCCACCTGGTGGCGGCCTCGGAGGTTCAGGGCTGGTTCGACCTCGACGAGGTCCTGTTCGTGCCGACCGGGCAGCCGTACCACAAGCCGGACCGTGAGGTCTCGCCCGCCGAGCACCGCTACCTGATGACGGTGATCGCCACCGCCGCCAACCCCCGGTTCAAGGTGAGCCGGGTCGACATCGACCGCGACGGTCCGACGTACACGATCGACACGCTGCGCGACCTGCGCGCCCAGCGCCCCGAGGCCGACCTCTTCTTCATCACGGGTGCCGACGCGCTGACCGACATCTTCAGCTGGCGCGACGCCGACGACGTCTTCGAGCTCGCCCACTTCGTCGGTTGCACCCGCCCCGGGTCGGACATGGACCCGGCCACGCTTTCGGCTATCCCGCACGAGCGTGTCACGATGTTGGAGGTGCCCGCACTGGCCATCTCCTCCACCGACTGCCGGCAGCGGCAGGCGGAGGGGCAGCCGATCTGGTACCTCGTTCCCGACGGGGTCGTGCAGTACATCACCAAGCACGGCCTCTACGCCGCAGAACCCGGAGAGAAATGACCGCGACCGAGCACGCCGTCGAGCTGGTGCACGCGGCGGCACGCGCCGCCGCCGACAAGCTGGCCACCGACCTCCTCGCCTTCGACGTGAGCGAGCAGCTCGCCATCACCGACGCCTTCCTCCTGGTGTCGGGCGCCAACGACCGCCAGGTCAAGGCCATCGTCGACGAGGTCGAGGACAAGCTGCGCGAGATCGGAGCCAAGCCGATCCGGCGCGAGGGGGAGCGGGACGGCCGCTGGGTCCTCATCGACTACGGCGAGATCGTCGTCCACGTCCAGCACAGCGAGGAGCGGCAGTTCTACGCTCTCGAGCGGCTCTGGCGCGACTGTCCGACCATTCAGCTCCCCGCCGAGGTCCACGGCCCCCCTGGCTCGGTCGTCGAGTAGCGGTCGTGAGGGACGAACGACCGCGTATCGAGACGCTGCCCGCACGACGGCTGGTCCTCCTGCGGCACGGCCGCACGGAGTGGAACGCGCGCAAGCGGGTCCAGGGCCAGCTCGACCCCGACCTCGACGAGACTGGCCACGCGCAGGCGCAGGCGGTAGGTCCGGCCGTCGCGGCGCTGGCGCCGGTGACCCTGCTGTGCTCCGACCTCGCCCGGGCCCGTCAGACCGCCGACCACGTCGCCCGCGCGACCGGCCTGACGCCGTCGTACGACGAACGGCTGCGGGAGTACCACCTGGGGGAGCGGCAGGGCCTGACCCACGACGAGTACGCCGTCCTCGAGCCGGAGGAGTTCACCCGCTTCCGTGCCGGCGACTGGGACGACGTCCCCGGCGCCGAGACCCGGGCGCAGGTCGCCGACCGGTTCTCCGCCGTCCTGAAGGAGGCCGCCGCCACCCTCGGCGCCGGTGAGACGGCCCTGGTCGTCGCGCACGGCGCCGCCATCCGCACCGGGATGGTGCACTGGCTCGGCTGGCCCTTGGAGCAGGCCGCCGACTTCCGCGCCCTCGGCAACTGTTGCTGGGTCGAGCTCGACGAGCGCCCGGGCGGACGGTGGGCGCTGGCGGCCTACAACCGCACCGCACCGGTGGTCGAGTAGTCCGAGCACGGCCGGCGAAGACGGATCGAGACCTCGATTTCTCCCACGAGAGGCGGTTCGGTAAGGTTCTCCGCGTTGTACACGGGGCTGTGGCGCAGCTGGTAGCGCATCTGCATGGCATGCAGAGGGTCAGGGGTTCGAGTCCCCTCAGCTCCACCGAGGGAAGCCGCCTACGGGCGGCTTCCTGCGTTCCCGGACAAGACGCACGAGCGGCGCGTCGGTATCAATGTGCCCGCGACAGGGCAATGATCGAGGTGTGAGCGCGGAGCGCGACACCGGTCCGTGGGGGACGGTACTCGTGCTGCTCGCGATCCTCGCGGTTGCCAACGCCGTCGTCGAGCCGTTCGCCCGCGACGGCGAGCACACGGCCGCGGACCTCACCGGCGACGCGACCCAGGATCCGATGGTCCGGAAGACGAAGGGCTGGGCCTCCGTCCGCCGCGCGACGATCACTCCCGGGATCCAGACGATCACCGGCGGGACGGGGCAGTGCACGACCAACTTCGTCTTCACCGACGCGCGCGGCCAGGTCTACCTCGGCCAGGCTGCCCACTGCGCCCGCACGGACGAGGACCTGAACGGCTGCAGGGCGGAGACCCTGCCGCTCGGCACCCGGGTCTCCTTCGTCATCGGGGCGACCCTGTTCGACGAGGGTCGGAGGCTCGGCCGGGGCAGGGTGGTCTACAGCAGCTGGCGCACCATGCAGGCCCGCCACGTCAGCAACCCTGACCTCTGCGCGTTCAACGACTTCGCCCTCGTGAAGGTGGCACGCGAGCACCACGGACGGGTCAACCCCACGCTGCCCTACTGGGGTGGGCCGACCGGTCTCTCGAAGGCCGCGGTCCGGGTGGGCGACAGCGCCTACGGCTACGGCCGGTCCTCGCTGCGGCCCGAGAAGAGCCGGCTCTCACGGCAGGCCGCGATCGCGATGACCGACTCCGTCGGCGACCAGGGCTGGTCGCACACGATCACCTCGGCCTCACCCGGGCTCCCCGGAGACAGCGGCAGCGCCTACGTCGACCAGGACGGCCGCGCAGTCGGCACCCTGTCGACGCTCCGCCTCGGGCCCCTGCTCGTGTGGAACGGGCTGAGCGACCTCTCGCGCGAGCTGGCCTACGCGCGTCGCCACTCCGGGATCGAGGGGCTGCGCCTCGAGCTCGGCACCGAGCCGTTCCGCGACTCAGTCAGGGACTGACTGGCTGGCGGCGGCCTCCGAGCGGGCCCAGGTGGCGGCGATCATCGCCGCCTGCGTCCGGTGGGACACCCCGAGCCGGCTGAGCAGCGCGGTGACGTGGTTCTTCACCGTCTTCTCGGCCAGGAACAGCCGGCGGGCGATCTCGCGGTTGGTCAGGCCGTCGGCGATGAGGAAGAGGATCTTGCGCTGCTGCGGGGTCAGGTCGGCGATCACCTGGAAGGAGCGCTTGTGGAGCGTGACGTGCTCGACCACGCTCGCTGGCACCGACCAGTCGACGACCGAGTGGCCGCTGGCCACCAGCCGGATGCCGTTGACCAGCGAGCTGGCGTTGACCTGCTCCAACAGGTAGCCGGCGGCGCCCGCCAGCATCGCGCTGGCGATCGCGTCGTCGTCCCGCCGGCCGGCGAGGATCAACCCTCGGATGCTCGGGTCGGCGGTCCGCACGCTCCGGCAGAGGTCGAGGCCGTTCCCGTCGGGCAGCCGGGCGTCGAGGACCGCGACGTCGGGCCGCAGGTCGAGGATCGCCGGCAGCGCCACCGCGGCCAGCGCCGACTGGCCGACGACCTCGATGTCCGGCTCGGCCTCGAGCAGGCTGAAGAGACCGCTGCGCACGATGTCGTGCTGCGCAGCGAGATACACCCGGATCGGTCCCTTGCCAGCCACGGCATCACTTTGCCGAGTCAGGGTCGGGTGCACCGCCCGAACCCGGACAATATCTCGCCCCCGGACCAGGTTCTGGCCGCTCGGTCGCGCCGTACCGGTCAGAAGTGACTAGGCGGGAGGGCGGTTCGGAGGAGCCGCCCAGGCGCTACGGTTCGGGGAACGCCCGCCGTACTGCCGAGAGGACCACTGCTGTGCCGTTCCGTAGCCCGTTCCCGGACGTCGAGATCCCCGACGTCAGCGTCTACGACTTCATCTTCGGTGACCTCACCGACGACGAGACCGGCAGGACCGCGGTCCACGACTCCGCGACCCACGCCGACACGACGTACGGCGACCTCAAGGCCCGTGTGGACGCGTTCGCCGGTGCATTGGCCGCCCGCGGCATCAAGCCCGGTGACGTCGTCGCGCTGCACTGCCCGAACACGGCGGCGTTCATCATCGCCTTCCACGGAATCCTCCGGGCCGGCGCGACCGCGACCACGATCAACTCGCTCTACACCCCGCCGGAGATCGCCAACCAGCTCCGGGACTCGGGAGCTCTCCGCTACGTCACGGTCTCGCTGCTGCTGCCGGGCGCGATGGCCGCGTGCACCGAGGTCGGCCTGGGCGCCGAGCACGTCATCGTGCTCGACGGCGCCGAGGGCCACGAGTCGATGATGGACCTGCTCTCGGAAGGTGCCGCACCTCCCGACGTGACCATCGACGCCGCCACGCACCTCGCGGTGCTGCCGTACTCCTCCGGCACCACCGGCAAGGCCAAGGGTGTGATGCTGACCCACCGCAACCTGGTCGCCAACACGCTGCAGTCGATGTCGGTCATCGCCGAGGAACCCGACGACGTGGTGCTCGCGGTGCTGCCGTTCTTCCACATCTACGGCATGAACGTGATCATGAGCATCACGCTCAAGCTCCGCGCGAAGCTCGTCACGATGCCGAAGTTCGACCTCGACGAGTTCCTCCGGCTGATCCACGAGCAGAAGATCTCCTTCCTCTACATCGCTCCGCCGATGGCGGTCGCCCTGGCCAAGCACCCCGCCGTCGACTCGATCGACACCTCCAGCGTGCGGGCCGTCCTCAGCGGCGCCGCGCCCCTCGACGAGGCGCTCGGTGAGGCGGTCAAGGCGCGCCTCGGCTGCGGGATGCTGCAGGGCTACGGCATGACCGAGCTCAGCCCGGTCTCCCACGCGCTCCCGATCGACCGCACCGACATCTCGGTGGGCTCGGTCGGCCTGGCGGTCGCCAACGTCGAGTTCAAGGTGATGGACCCTGCGACCGGCGAGGAGATCGAGGCCGTCCCGGGCGGCCGCACCGCGCCCGGCGAACTCTGGGTGAAGGGCCCCGGGGTCATGGTCGGCTACCTCGGCAACGACGCGGCCACCCGCGAGACCATCGACGACGAGGGCTACCTGCACACCGGCGACATCGTCGAGGTCGGCCCGGAGGGCGAGGTCTACGTCGTCGACCGGCTCAAGGAGCTCATCAAGTACAAGGGCTACCAGGTGCCGCCGGCCGAGCTCGAGGCCGTGCTGCTGACCCATCCCTCGATCGCCGACGCCGCCGTGGTCCCGCACCCCGACGAGGAGGCCGGCGAGATCCCGCACGCCTTCGTCGTGCTGCAGGAGGGCGCGTCGCTGACCGCCGACGAGGTGATGGACTACACCGCGGAGAAGGTCGCGCCGCACAAGAAGGTGCGGATGGTCGACTTCATCCCGGTCATCCCCAAGTCGGCGTCCGGCAAGATCCTCCGCAAGGACCTGAAGGGGAAGACGGCCGCCGACCTGGGCTAGGACGACGCGAGCGCCCCGCCGGCGGTGAACGGCCGTGCGGCATCCCGGCGGCGGGGGCGCCCGATGGCCTGGATGGTCCACCCCGCCCGGGTCCACCCGTCGAGGTCCAGCTTGTTGCGGCCGTCGATGATGACGGGGCGCGCGACCAGCCCGGCCGCCCACCGGGGGTCGGTCTCCAGGAACTCGGGCCACTCGGTCAGGTGGAGGACGAGGTCGGCCCCGCGGAGGGCGTGCTCCAGGCTCGCGACGTAGGTCAGCTCCGGGGCCACCGAGCGCGCGTTGAGGGCGGCTTCGGGGTCGAAGACCCGGACCTCGGCCCCGCGCCGGTGCACCTGGAGCGCGACGTCGAGCGCGGGGGAGTCCCGGACGTCGTCCGACAGCGGCTTGAACGCCGCTCCGAGCACGGCGACGCGCCGAGCGCCGAGGTCCCCACCGCACAGCTCGAGCGCCAGGTCGACGACCTTGCTGCGGGCGCGGAGGTTGATCTCGTCGACCTCACGAAGAAGGCCCGACACCTGGGCTGCGCCCAGCTCCTCGGCTCGGGCGGACAGCGCCCGGAGGTCCTTGGGGAGGCAGCCGCCGCCGAAGCCGACACCCGCGTCGAGGAAGCGGCGGCCGATCCGGCTGTCGTCGCCGAGGATGTCGGCCAGCGCCACCACGTCGGCGCCGGAGCGGTCACTGATGTCGGCCATGGCGTTGATGAAGGAGATCTTGGTGGCGAGGAAGGCGTTGGCCGCCACCTTCGCGAGCTCGGCCGTCGCGAGGTCGGTGACGTGGACCGGCACGCCCCGCGCGATGGCGTCGGCGTAGACACCTCGGAGCACCAGCTCCGCGTCGGGTGTGTCCACCCCGAGCACCAGCCGATCGGGGTGCAGGGTGTCCAGCACCGCGTGCCCCTCCCGCAGGAACTCGGGGTTCCACGCGAGGACGGTCTCGACGCCGGGCGGGGCGAACCGCTCCAGCTCGCGCGCCACCCGCTCCGCCGTACCGACGGGGACGGTCGACTTCCCGACCACGACGCAGTCGCGGGTGAGGTGGCGCGCCAGGTCGCGGGCTGCGGCGAAGACCGCACCGAGGTCGGCGCTGCGCCCGAGGGCGGACTGCGGCGTACCGACGCAGAGGAAGTGGACGTCGGCGGACATGGCGGCGTCCGCGACCTCGGTGGTGAAGCGCAGCCGGCCGGTGCCGACGTGCCGTGCCAGGAGGTCGTCGAGGCCGGGCTCCGCGAACGGTGCCGCACCCTCGTTGAGGCGCGCCACCTTGCGGTGGTCGTGGTCGACGCCGACCACCTCGAAGCCGAGCTCGGCGAGGCAGGCGGCATGCGTGGCTCCCAGGTAGCCGGTGCCGATGACGCTGATGGTGAGATCCATGGACCCAGCGCAGCGGGCCCACCTGACGCGATGTCACCTGAGTGACGGATGTCCGGTGACGAAGCGGTGTACAGCGGGAGACCGGTCCGCTCGTGGCGTCAGCTCGACCACTGGCAGCGGTCCGACATTGGTCGCGTCGTCATGGTCCGTTCATGCCGGCAGCGGACCTTGGGGACATGAAGGTAGCGATCGTGACCGAGTCGTTCCTGCCCCAGGTCAACGGAGTCGTCAACTCGGTCCGCCACGTTGTCGACCGGCTCCTCCGCCAAGGTCACGAAGCGCTGATCGTCGCGCCCGGTCCCGGGCTGCGCGACTACCGCGGGGTCCGCGTCGTGCGCGTGCGGTCGATGGCGGTGCCGATGTACCGGACGTTCCCCCTCGGCCTGCCCGACCGCCAGGTCGAGGAGGCACTGGCCGGCTTCCGCCCCGACGTGGTGCACCTCGCGTCGCCGATCGCCCTCGGCTGGGCGGGGCTCCGCGCGGCCAGGAAGCTCGGGATCCCCACCGTGACCGTCTACCAGACCGACATTCCCGGTTTCCTGCGCCAGTACAAGGTGCCCGGCGATGCAGCGTGCGCCCGCTGGGTGGCCCGGATCCACAAGCGCTCGACCCGCACCCTCGTGCCGTCGCGGTCCGCCCACGCCCAGCTCGAGGCCCTCGGCGTCCCGAACCTGCACGTCTGGGGGCGCGGCGTCGACCTCGACCTCTTCGGGCCTCGGCACCGTTACCCCTACCTCCACCAGAGCTGGGCGAGGAGGGGCGGCGACGGCGCCGCCCCGACGGGTCGCGTGGTCGTGGGGTACGTCGGCCGGCTGGCCGCCGAGAAGCAGGTACGCCGACTGCGCGAGCTCGCCGGGCTGCCCGGCACCAGTCTCGTCGTGATCGGCGACGGTCCCGAGCTGCCGTGGCTCAGGAAGCACCTTCCCGGGGCCCGGTTCACCGGCACGCTCACCGGGGCCGACCTCGCGGTCGCGTTCGCGTCGCTCGACGTCTTCGTCCACACCGGCGCCGACGAGACCTTCTGCCAGACGATCCAGGAGGCACAGGCCAGTGGCGTCCCGGTCGTCGCCCCGGCGCGCGGCGGCCCGCTGGACCTGGTGGAGCACGAGCGCACCGGCCTGCTCTACCTGCCGTCCCGTCCGCAGTCGCTGACGGAGACGGTGCAACGGCTCGTCGGGGACGAGAAGCTCCGGGCGACGCTCGCGACCAACGGACTCGCCCGGGTGGCGAACCGGTCGTGGGCCGACGTCGTCGACGAGCTGGTCGCCCAGCACTACGCGGGCGTCATCGGTCACGGCGACACGCTCGCCGCGGCCTGATCTCGTCCCCGGCGCTTCCCTTGGACTTCCCCGGCCGTTCACCGGGCGGCGGGCCCGGGTTCAGCGGTGACCGATGGGGTCGCGCCATGACTGTGACCCGTCCTGACGACCGCCCGCTCCTGTCCCTCACCCCGGTGTCCCGCGAGGGCTACCGGCACGGCTCGCGCTCCTACCTGACCTGCCTGTTCAAGTGCGGGAACGCGTGCGACCACCCCGAGCCCAACCGGACGACGGCGGGGCACGTGCAGGACGAGATCGCCAAGGCGGTCGCACGACGCTCGGTGCTGCGCGGCGCCGCTGTCGGCACCGGCGCGCTGGTCCTCGGCGGCGCCAGCGCCACCGCCGCCGCCCAGGTTCCACCCGCCGCGGCGGCGACGGCGCCGCTCGCCGCGGCGGGCGGACCGCTCGCCCGCTCCCGGTTCGCCCCGGTGCCGCCCAACCGGCGCGATGCGGTCGTGCTGCCCGACGGCTTCGACCACCACGTGATCATCCGGTGGGGCGACCCGGTCGTCGCCGGTGCGGCGGCGTTCACGCCGTACGACCTCACCGTCGACGTGGTGAAGAAGACCTTCGGCTACAACAACGACTACGTCGGCGTGGTGCCGCTCGGCCGCGACACCGCGCTGATGACGGTCAACCACGAGTACGACGACCAGACGCTGATGTACCCGGCGGGCCGGTACACCGAGGAGGAGATGGCCTGGTTCGGCATCTACTCGCACGGCCTCTCGGTCGTCACCATCAAGCGCGGCGCGGTGCCGGGCTCGTGGTACCGCGAGAAGAACCTGCGCAAGGCCGGGCACAACCGGCGGATCAACGCGGACACCACCTTCGTGATGACCGGCCCCGCCGCCGGCCACGAGCTGCTGAGGACGTCGGCCGACAGCTCGGGCCGCCGGGTCAAGGGCACCCTCAACAACTGCGCCGGCGGGACCACGCCGTGGGGGACGGTGCTGTCCGGCGAGGAGAACTTCAACCAGTACTTCAACACCGAGGGCACGGTGCCGGGCGGCGTGACCCTGGCCAGCGGGGCGACCCTCGCCGACGCCTACACCCGCTACGGGATCGCCAAGGCGGCCGGCGACCCGCGGAAGTGGCACAAGTACGACCCGCGGTTCGACCTCGAGGCCGAGCCCAACGAGGTGCACCGCTTCGGCTGGGTGGTCGAGGTCGACCCGATGAACCCGACCGAGGCGCCCCGCAAGCACTCGATGCTGGGCCGGTTCAAGCACGAGGGCGCCAGCGTCACCATCGCGAAGAACGGGCGCGCCGTCGCCTACCTGGGCGACGACGAGCGCGGCGACTACCTCTACAAGTTCGTCTCCGCCGAGAAGTACGACGCGCGCCGCACCAAGGCAGCCCGCCGGCACAACAAGACCCTCCTCAGCAAGGGCACCCTGTACGTCGCCAAGCTCACCGGCAACGACGCCGGTGCGCCCGAGGCGCCGTACGACGGCACGGGGGAGTGGATCCGCCTGTGCACCGACACCCAGTCCTTCGTCGACGGCATGACCGTCGCCGAGGTGCTGGTCTTCACGCGTCAGGCGGCGGACCTGGTGAGCCCCACCCGGATGGACCGGCCCGAGGACGTCGAGGTCAACCCGGTCAACAAGAGGGTCTACGCGGCGCTCACGAACAACTCCAACCGCGGCTCGTCCTACCCCGCCGACGAGGCGAACCCCGTGACGACCTCCGGCACCCGCACCAGCCCCGGCGCCCCTTTGGTGAACCAGAGCGGCAACCGCAACGGCTACGTCCTCGAGATCACGCCGGACAAGGGCGACCACGCGGCTCGCACCTTCAGTTGGGATCTGCTGCTCGTCTGCGGCGACCCGGAGTCGCCCGAGACCTACTTCGCCGGCTTCGACAAGTCGCAGGTCAGCCGGATCAGCTGCCCCGACAACGTCACGTTCGACAGCGCCGGGAACCTGTGGATCTCCACCGACGGCGCGCCGACCCCGATGGGCCAGAACGACGGGCTGTTCCGCGTCCCGGTGGCCGGACCGGAGCGCGGCCACGTGGAGGCGTTCCTCTCGGTGCCCAAGGGCGCGGAGTGCTGCGGTCCGCTGGTCTACGACGGCGACCGCTCGCTCTTCTTCGCCCCGCAGCACCCGGGCGAGATCGGCGGGTCCACCTTCGACGCACCGGCCAGCACCTGGCCGCACACCGACGACTTCCCGCGTCCCTCCGTGTGCGTGGCGTACCGCCAGCGCTGACCGTGCGCTGACCGCATCACGTTCGTCCGCGCGGCCCCGGGTGGAGTATCCTGGGGCCGTGCGGACGAACCTGCTTCTTACCTAGCCGCGTCGCCCCCGGGTCCACAGAGCCAGACCGGGTCGACGCGGCTGCCCCTCCTGCGTGAGGGGCTTTCTTGTGTCTGGAGCAAGGCGCCACCACCACGAGCATGAGAGAGACCATGAGCGAGCAAGCAGAAGCAGCGTCGTCGTACGACGTCCACGCCGTCGAGGCCAAGTGGCTGCCCGTCTGGGAGCAGATCGACGCGTTCCGCGCCGACGACGCGGCCGTGGTGTCGGGGAAGCGCGAGAAGCGGTACGCGCTGACGATGTTCCCCTACCCGAGCGGCGACCTGCACATGGGCCACGCCGAGGTGTTCGCGCTGCACGACGTGATCTCGCGCTACTGGCGGTTCCGCGGCTACGAGGTGATGAACCCGATGGGCTGGGACTCCTTCGGGCTGCCCGCCGAGAACGCCGCGATCCGCAACGACACCCACCCGGCGACTTACACCTACGCCAACATCGAGACCCAGCTGGAGTCGATGAAGCGCTACGGCCTGGCGTTCGACTGGTCCCGCCGGCTGCACACCTCCGACCCGGAGTACTACCACTGGACCCAGTGGCTGTTCCTGAAGCTGCGCGAGCAGGGGCTGGCCTACCGCAAGAACAGCCCGGTCAACTGGTGCCCGCAGGACCAGACCGTGCTGGCCAACGAGCAGGTGCTGGCCGACGGCACCTGCGAGCGGTGCGGTGCGGAGGTCACCAAGAAGGAGCTGACCCAGTGGTACTTCAAGACCACGCACTACGCCCAGGAGCTCTACGACTGCCTGGACGAGCTGCAGGAGACCTGGATCGGCAAGGTCGTCAACGCACAGCGCAACTGGATCGGGCGCTCCGAGGGCGCCCACGTGGTGTTCGAGGTCGAGGGCCACGGCCCGGTGTCGGTGTTCACCACCCGCCCGGACACGCTGTTCGGCGCGACGTTCTTCGTCGTCGCCGCTGACGCCAAGCTGGCCGCGGAGATCTGCGCCCCGGAGCAGCGCGAGGCCTTCGACGCCTACCTGGAGGACGTCCGCAAGGCCTCCGACATCGACCGGCTGTCGACCGAGCGCCCGAAGACCGGCGTGTTCCTGGGCCGGTACGCCGTCAACCCGGTCACCGGCGAGCGGATCCCGGTCTGGGCCGCCGACTACGTGCTGGCCGACTACGGCACCGGCGCGATCATGGCCGTGCCCGGGCAGGACCAGCGGGACTGGGACTTCGCCAAGGCCTTCGACCTGCCGATCGTCCGCACGGTGCAGCCGTCGGAGGACTTCGACGGCGAGGCCTACACGGGCGCCGGCCCGGCCATCAACTCGGCCAACGACGAGATCTCCCTGAACGGGATGCACGTCGAGGAGGCGAAGTCGACGGTCATCGCCTGGCTGGAGAGCAAGGGGTTGGGCAACGGCACGGTCAACTTCCGGCTGCGCGACTGGCTGCTGTCGCGCCAGCGCTACTGGGGCGCGCCGATCCCGATCATCCACTGCCCGGACTGCGGCGAGGTGCCGGTCCCCGAGGACCAGCTGCCCGTCGAGCTGCCCGAGCTGCGCGGCGCCGACCTGAAGCCGAAGGGCACCTCACCCCTGGGCGCGGCGACCGACTGGGTCACGGTCGACTGCCCGTCGTGCGGCGGCCCTGCGCAGCGCGACACCGACACGATGGACACGTTCGTCGACTCGTCCTGGTACTTCTTCCGGTTCCTGTCGCCGCACGACAGCGCCCGCGCGTTCGACCCGGCGATGGCCGAGGCCTGGGGCCCGGTGGACTTCTACCTGGGCGGCGACGAGCACGCCGTGCTGCACCTGCTGTACTCGCGGTTCTTCACCAAGGCGCTGCGCGACATGGGGCTGATCAGCTGGGACGAGCCGTTCTCGGCGTACCTGTCCCAGGGCAAGGTGATCAACAACGGCCGCAAGATGAGCAAGTCGCTGGGCAACGGCGTCAACCTGGGTGACCAGCTGAAGGAGTTCGGCGTCGACTCCGTGCGGCTGACGCTGGTCTTCGCCAGCCCGCCCGAGGACAACATCGACTGGGCCGACATGAGCCCGGCCGGCTCGCTGCGCTTCCTGCAGCGCGCCTGGCGGTTGTCCGGGGACGTCACGTCGGCCGCGGGCGTCGACCCGGGCGCTGGTGACGTGGCCCTGCGCAAGGTCACCCACCGGGTGGTGGCGGACGCCGAGCAGCTGGTGGAGTCCTACCGATTCAACGTGATGGTCGCGAAGGTCATGGAGCTGGTGAACGCCACCCGCAAGGCGATCGACAGCGGATGCGGGCCGGAGGATCCCGCGGTCCGCGAGGCGGCCGAGACGGTCGCGATCCTGCTGTCGATGGTCGCGCCCTACACGGCTGAGGAGATGTGGGAGCGGCTGGGCCACCAGCCCTCGGTCGCCCAGGCCTCCTGGCCGACCGTCGACCCCGCGCTGCTGGTCCAGGACACCGTCACCGCGGTCGTCCAGGTCCAGGGCAAGGTGAAGGCGCGTCTGGAGGTGGCCCCCGACATCACCGACGACGACCTGGAGGCGGCCGCCCTGGCTGACGCCGACGTGGTCCGCGCGATCGACGGGCGCGAGGTGCGGCGGGTCGTCGTACGGGCCCCCAAGCTGGTCAACGTCGTCGTCTAGTGCGATGCCCTAGCCTCGTCGCATGACGGTCGCGCTCGTCACCGACTCCACGGCCAGCCTCCCACCCGAGGTCGCCGCGGAGTGCCGGGTCTCGGTGGTGCCGGTGCAGGTCGTGATCGACGACGTCGCCTATGACGAGGGCGCCGAGGAGGCCTCTCCGGCCTGCGTGGCCGCCGCGCTGAAGGAGAAGCGCTCGGTCAGCACCTCCCGGCCGGCTCCGGCCGTGTTCGCCGACCTCTACCGCAGGCTGGCCGACGAGGGCGCCACCGAGATCCTCTCGGTGCACCTGTCGAGTGAGGTCAGCGGGACGCTGGAGTCGGCGCAGGTCGCTGCCCGGCACGCGCCGGTGCCCGTGACCTGCGTGGACACCCGCCAGGTCGGGTTCGGCACCGGCTACGCCGTGGAGTCCGCAGCCGCCGTGCTCGCCGACGGCGGGAGCCGCGGCGACGCAGCGGACGCCGCCCGGCGGCGGGCGGACGCGGTGACGTCGGTGTTCTACGTCGACACCCTGGAGTACCTGCGCCGCGGCGGCCGGATCGGCGGTGCGGCCGCGGTGCTCGGCGGTGCGCTGGCCGTGAAGCCGCTGCTCGGCATCGAGAACGGCGTGATCACGACTCTCGAGAAGGTGCGCACCTCGGGTCGGGCGATCAACCGGCTCGAGGAGCTGGCCGTCCTCGCCGCGGGCGACCAGCGGGTCGACGTCACCGTCGCCCACCTCGCCAGCGAGGAGCGGGCCGGCGTGCTGACCACCCATCTCGCCGACCGCCTGGAGAAGCAGCTCGACGGGCGCGAGGTCCGCTGCGGCGAGCTGGGCGCGGTGCTCGGCGCCCACGTCGGTCCGGGCATGCTCGCGATCTGCGTCGCCCCGTTGCTGGACCAGTAACCGCGCACAGACGATCGCCGTCGGGTCGGTTGTCCACAGGCGCGGCGGCGCGGGGGCGCCGTCGCGGGCAGAGGGTCCTAACGTCGTCGCATGCGCAGCAACCGTGGCTCGTCCGCCGACCCGTCGCGCGCCGACGCGGCCGCGCGCCGGCTGGCGTTGCTGGCCGCGGACCTCGGTGCCGCCGACCCGCAGCCGCGCTCCGAGGAGTGGCCACCCGGAGCCGACGACTACACCCGGGTGGTGCCGTCGCGCCGTCCGCCCCCGCCGGTTCCCGAGCCGCCTCCGGAGCCGTCTCCGCCGGTCGCCGCGCCGCCGGCTCTGCCGCGGCCGGGACGCCACGCCGCACGCCGACGATGGGCCGGGATCACGCCTCACCTCCCGGAGCTGGGGGCCGCCCAGCTGACCGTCGTCGCGGTGATCGTCGCTGCGGGCGTCGCGTTCGGTGCGTGGTGGGTGGTGCGCGACCAGGCGGCGCCGGCCGAGTCAGTGGCTCCGCAGCAGCCCGCCTCGGTCGCGCCGCTGGCAACGGGCGCGACCAGCTCCTCGGGGCCAGGCGCGACGGAGGGGACGGTGACTGTCGACGTCACCGGGAAGGTCCGCCGGCCCGGCATCGTCGTGCTCGACAGCGGGGCGCGGGTGGTCGACGCGCTCGAGGCCGCCGGTGGTGAGCGGAACGGGGTGGACCTGAGCACGCTCAACCTGGCCCGGGTGCTGGTGGACGGCGAGCAGATCGTGGTGGGCACGGCCACCGTGGCGGCGCCCGGGCCGGGAACGCCGGTCGCGCCGGGCGGGGCCGCTCCGTCCGGAGCCCCTCCGGTCCTGGTCAACCTCAACACCGCCTCGCAGGTCGAGCTGGAGACGTTGCCGGACGTCGGGCCGGTCACGGCCCTGGCGATCCTCGCCTGGCGCGACGAGCACGGTGGGTTCACCAGCGTCGACGAGCTCCTCGAGGTCGACGGCATCGGAGAGGTGACGCTGGACAAGCTGGGGCCCTACGTCACGGTCTGAGGTCGTGACGTGGCGTCGGGTCAGCGAGATCCGTCCTCCAGCAGCGCGCGGTGGAGGACGGCGATCAGGTCCCCGCGGGTGACGATGCCGACCATCCGGTCCTCGTCGTCGACCACCGGCACCACCTTGAACCCGGTCTGGGTCATGGTCGGCACCAGCTCGGCGACCGGGGTGTCGTCGCGGATCGTGGTGACGTCGGTGATCATGATCGTCTCCACCGGCTCCAGCTCCACCAGGTCGCGGGTGAAGAGGTCGATGATCGAGACCACGCCGACCACCCTCCGGTCGTTGTCGACGACCGGGAGTGTCTTGACCTCTTTCTGCACCAGGACCGTGCGCGCTCGGTAGATCGACTCGAAGGGCAGCACCGAAGCGACGTCGGTGTGCATGATCCGCGACACCGGGACGCTGCCGAGACGCCGGTCGAGCGCGTGCTCCTCGGCGTCGCGGACCAGCGCGACGACGTCCTCGGGGTTGACGTCGAGGCGCTGGGCGAGCCGGGCCATCGCGGACTCGATGTCGGAGGTGTCGAGCGCCGTCGCCGTCTCCGCGGCGGTGGCGGGCGCGGGCTTCGGTGCACGGTGCGGATAGCGGCTCCCGGTGAGCCCGTGCACCACCGACGCCACGACGAGGAGCATGGCCGCGTTGACCGCGACCGGGAGCGCGGCGAACGCGAGCCCTTGCTCGTCGATGACCGGCGTGGCCGTGGCTGCCAGGAGGGCGCACGCGCCGCCGGGTGGGTGCAGGCAGCCGAGCAGCATCATGACGCCGATCGCGGCGCCCACGCCGACCGCGGCCGCGAGCAGCACGTCGTCGATGAGCCAGTGGGCGGTGAGCCCGACGACGGTCGAGATCGTGTTGCCACCGAGGAGCGGCCACGGCTGGGCGAGCGGGCTGGCCGGCACTGCGAAGAGCAGCACCGCTGCCGCCCCCATCGGCGCGACGAGGAAGGGGAGGGCCTCGGGCCCGCCGGGCACGATCTTCACGGTCAGGCCCGCGAGGGCGATGCCGACCAGCGCGCCGAGGGCGCCGCGACCGAGCTCGGCAGGGGAGTAGCGCATCCGGAGACCTTAAGTGGTCGCGGACCGGGAACCGTCCACAGGCCGCGCCGACGCTCCCCGCTCTCCACAGGGCCACCCCGGGCGCCGGGTTGTCGTCGGGCGTCGTCCGTAGCTTCCCCCGCATGACGCGGCAGGAGGACGCATCCGGGACGACACCGGGGCACGACCTGCGGATGGCGGTGATCGGTGCCGCCGGCTGGCTCGCCGGCATCGCCGCCCACCAGGTCGGCGGCGGTGCCGTGGGGATCCCGCTGGTGCTCGCGGTGGCCGCGGTCGCGATGGTGCGCCGGGGCGCCGCGCGCGTCGCTCGCGTCCTCACGGCCTGCGCGCTGGTGGCAGCGGGGGTCGTCACCAGCACCCTGCTCCGGAGCGAGGTGGTCACGCACGGTCCGCTCCGGGCGTTGGCGGAGGACGGCGCGGTCGCGGAGCTGACCGGGACCGTGGTCTCCGACCCGGTCGAGGTGGACGGCCAGTGGGGACCGCAGGTGGTCGTGCGGATGCGGGTGACGCGGCTGACCGCCCGGGGCGCGTCGTACCGGCTGGGCGGGGTGGTGGTCGTGCTGGGCGATCCGGCCTGGTCCGCAGCGGCGCTGGGGTCCGAGGTGCGGACCTCCGGACGGCTGGTCGTCGCCGACGACGGTGGGGCCGCCGCGCTGGTCGTCGCCCCGCGACCGCCCGTGCGGATCCGGGGACCGGACGTGTGGTGGCGCGGAGCAGCGACGGTCCGCGAGTCGATCGGCGCGGCGGTCGCCGAAAGCCCGGTGGCCGAGCGCGAGCTGGTGCCGGCGCTGGTCGTCGGCGACGACGCCGGACTGCCGGACGGGCTCGAGCAGGACTTCCGCACGACCGGCCTGACCCACCTGACGGCGGTCTCGGGCACCAACCTCACGCTGGTCGTCGGGTTCCTGCTGCTCCTCGCCCGTGGTCTCGGCGTGCGCGGACGTTGGCTGACGGTGGTCGGGCTGCTGGGCATCGTCGGGTTCGTCCTGCTCGCCCGCACCGAGCCGAGCGTGGTCCGGGCGGCGGCGATGGGGACGGTCGGCCTGCTCGCGCTCGGCACGGACGGCCGGCGGCGCGGGCTGCGCGCGCTCGGGGTCGCGGTGACCGTGCTGCTGCTGGTGTCGCCGGCGCTGGCCGTCTCCGCGGGGTTCGCGCTGTCGGTGCTCGCGACGGCCGGCATCGTGGTGGTCGGCCCCGGCGTGCACGCGGCGCTCTGCCGATGGCTGCCCGCGCCGGTGGCGGCTGCCGTCGCCGTGCCGTTCGCCGCGCAGCTGGCCTGCACGCCGGTGATCGCCGGGCTGTCCGGCGAGGTCAGCGTCGTCGCCGTCCTCGCGAACCTGCTCGTGGCGCCGGTGGTCGGCCCGGCGACCGTGCTCGGGCTGGCCGGAGGCCTGGCCGGGCTTCTCTCCGGCACCCTCGGACGACTGCTCGGCGCCCTGGCCGGCGTCTGCGTGAGCTGGATCGTCCGGGTCGCCGAGAACGCGGCGGACCTGCCCGTGCCTGCGGTCGCCTGGGGCTCCGGGGCGTTGTCGATCGGCGTCCTCGCCGTGCTGTGCGCTGTCGTCGCCGTGACGGCCCCGCGGCTCCTGCGCAGCCGGCGGGTCGGCGTCGTGCTCGGCGTCGGGTCGCTGCTCGTGCTGCTCGGCGTTCCCGGACGGATCGCGGTGCTCCCGGGCGGCTGGCTCCCGGGCGGCTGGCCGCCGTCGGGATGGGTGCTGGCGGTCTGCGACGTCGGCCAGGGGGACGCGCTCGCCGTCTCGGTGGGCGCCCGCGCCGCGATCGTCGTCGACGCCGGGCCGGACCCGGCGCTCGTCGACCGGTGCCTGGACCGGCTGGGCGTCCGACAGGTGCCGCTCGTGGTGCTGACGCACTTCCACGCCGACCACGTCGACGGACTGGCCGGGGTGCTGCGCGGTCGCGAGGTCGGGACGGTCGAGGCGAGCTCGATGCTCGATCCGGCGGCCGGGTTCGCCGAGGTGGAGGAGGTCGCCGGTGGGAACGGGCTGACGGTGACCGCGGCGCCGTACGGGCTCACGCGACGGTACGGCGACGTCACGGTCCAGGTCGTGTGGCCGGACCTGCCGCAGCCGGTCGCCGGCCCGGGGGACGGCAGCGCCGCCAACGACGCGAGCGTGGTCCTCCTCGTCGAGTCGCACGGGCTGCGGTTGCTGCTGACCGGCGACATCGAGCCGGCGGGCCAGGCACGGCTCGCGGCCGACCTGCCGGACCTGGACGTCGACGTGCTGAAGGTGCCGCACCACGGCAGCGCCTACCAGGACACCGTCTGGCTGGAGTCGCTCGACCCGGAGGTTGCCGTGGTGTCGGTGGGGGAGGACAACGACTACGGCCACCCGCACCCAGGGCTGCTCGACGCCCTCGCCTCCAGTGGCGCCGAGGTGGCGCGCACCGACGAAGACGGCGACCTCGCCGTCGTGCCGGGGGACGACGGACCGGCTGTCGTCACCTCGGACTAGGGTGACCGCCATGCGGGCGGAGGACGTGCTGGGCCGGGTGGTGCTGGTCACCGGCAAGGAGGAGTTCCTGTCGGCGCGGACGGTCGAGGACGTCCGGGCAGCGGTGAAGGCCCACGACGCCGAGTCGGAGATCTCGGACGCGTCCGCCGCCGACCTGACGCTGGCCACGCTGGGCGAGCTCTCCGCTCCGTCGCTCTTCTCCGCCGTGCGCTGCGTGGTGGTCCGCGGCCTGGAGAACCTGCCGGAAGAGTCGGTCGACGGCCTGCTCGGCTACGCCGCGGCACCGGCCGACGAAGTAGCGCTCGTGCTCGTCCACGGCGGTGGGCCGAAGGGCTCCGGCGTGCTGACCAAGCTGCGCAAGCTGGCGACGGTCACCGAGGTGAAGTCGGCGGAGGTGAAGCCCTGGGAGATGGGCGGGTTCGCCGTGAGCGAGGCCCGCCGCCGCGGCGCCACCCTGGACAAGCGCGCCGCCGAGGTGCTGGTTGTGGCGGTCGGCCACGACCTTCGTTCCTTGGCGGCGGCCGTCGACCAGCTCATCAGCGACTTCCCCGGCGAGCGGATCGACGAGGAGAAGGTCGGGCGCTACTTCGGCGGCCGGGCCGAGGTCAAGAACTACGAGATCGCCGACGCCATGCTGGCCGGCAACCGGTCGCTGGCGCTGCAGGAGCTGCGCTGGGCCATCGAGAGCGGCACCTCGGAGGTCTACATCCTCTCCGCCGTCGCGGGCCAGCTGCGCTCGCTCGCCAACCACGTCGCTGGCAATCGCGACGGCGGCATGCCGCCATGGAAGCTGAAGAACCTCAACGCCCAGGCCCGCGGCTGGACCCCGCCCGCACTCGCCCGCGCCATCCGCGCGGTCGCCCGGGCCGACGCCGACCTCAAGGGCGCTTCGAGCGACGCGTCCTACACGCTCGAGCGGCTGGTGCTCACGGTGGCTGCACTCCGGGAGGCCTCCTGACGCACGAAGGCGCCCGACCCCTCGTGGGGTGGGCGCCTTCGCGGAAGGTCGGTGCTCCGGACCGGAGCCAGGGGCCTCAGAGAGAGGCAGCCTTCTTCATGATCGCGGACTTGCGGTTCGCGGCCTGGTTCTTGTGGATGACGCCCTTCGAGGCGGCCTTGTCGAGCTTCTTGGCGGCCTCGCGACCGAGCGCGACAGCCTGCTCCTTGTCGCCGGCCTCGGCGGCCTCGCGGAACTTGCGCACGGCGCTCTTCAGGCCGGTCTTGACGGCCTTGTTGCGCTCGTGCCGCTTCTCGTTCTGCTTGTTCCGCTTGATCTGGCTCTTGATGTTCGCCACTACTACGCCCTTAGGTCTTGTCGATCGGTGAAAGCTGGTCTGGTCCGGAGCGCGTCGGAGCAGGGCAGAACCTGCGTGTGACGCGACGGACAAGATTAACAGCGCGGCCGGACCGGCCCCAAATCGACCGAGCGCGGCGTTCAGGCGGGCGCGGACCACCCGCGGCGCTCGGCCAGCCAGTCGTGGAGGACGTCGGCCTGCCATGCCTGGGCCTCGCGCAGGTAGGGCGACGTCGGCGGCGCCGGCAGCCGGCGCGAGCTCTCGAAGTAGCCGAGCACCAGCGCCAGGACGACGTCGATGTCGTCGGGGTCGACGGCCGACAGCAGCGGGTGGCCGGCGATGTGCGCCTCGACGTCCAGGCCGTCACCCCGCGGCCCGATGAGCAGCAGCGCCGAGTCGAGCCAGTCCGCGCCGACCACGGGCCAGTTCCAGTCGCACATCACCACCGAGCCGTCCGGGCGGACGATCAGGTTGTCGTCGCGGATGTCGGTGTGGCAGAGCGTGTCGCCGTCGACGACCTCCGCGTAGCGGGACGCGAGGGCGTGGTAGTCCGCCGCCCGCGGGTGGTCGGTCCGCGTCCACAGGTCGCGCCACGAGGAGAACTCCTCGATGGCGCTGACGATCCCGCCGGGCGCCGGGGTCAGCAGCCGGGCCACCTCGAGCGCCATCGCCGACGCGGCGGCGAGCTCTTCCGGCACCCAGGGACGCTGGGGCGAGCGGCCCTCGACGTGCTCGAAGCCGAGCACCACCCAGTCGTCGTCGTGGACCCAGCGCAGGGCCGGTGCCGGCAGGTCCTCGGGGAGAAGGGAGAGCTTGCGCGCCTCCTCGCGATAGGCGTCCGCGAACATCCGCTGCGCGACCACCGACGCCGCCTTCACGAAGTGCCGGCTGCCGTCGGCGCAGCGGAGCACCGAGGCGAAGCCGGGGGTGAAGCCCGACGTCATCGACACCGCGTCGACGACGGGCGAGCCGAACCGCTCCTCGACCTCCGACCGGATGTGCGGCGGCAGGAACACCCAGTCCAGGCGGCGGGCGGTGCGGCCGTGGGGGATCCGGGTCGGGAGCGGTACGACGGTCACGTCGCCCATCTTGGCCCGAGCAGGGCCCGCGCGCCCGCCCATTTGCCGCCGAGTCGGCGTTCCGGGCGGGCGGCTGGAACAATGGCTGCACCATGTCCGCATCCGCCCCGAAGCCGGGTCACACCGACCCCGCGATCATCCGCAACTTCTGCATCATCGCCCACATCGACCACGGGAAGTCGACGTTGGCGGACCGGATGCTCCAGCTGACGGGCGTCGTCGGCGAACGCGAGGCGCGGGCCCAGTACCTCGACCGGATGGACATCGAGCGCGAGCGCGGGATCACCATCAAGAGCCAGGCCGTGCGGATGCCGTGGACGGTGACTGCGGACAACGAGGAGGGTGCCGAGCCCGGCACCTACGTGCTCAACATGATCGACACGCCCGGCCACGTCGACTTCACCTACGAGGTGTCGCGGTCGCTGCAGGCCTGCGAGGCCGCGATCCTCCTCGTCGACGCCGCCCAGGGCATCGAGGCACAGACGCTCGCGAACCTCTACCTGGCCATGGGTGCGGACCTGCACATCATCCCGGTGCTCAACAAGATCGACCTGCCGAGCGCCGAGCCGGAGAAGTACGCCGAGGAGCTCGCCGGCATCATCGGCTGCGACCCGGCCGACGTGCTCAAGGTGAGCGCGAAGACCGGCGAGGGCGTCGCCGCGGTCCTGAACGAGATCGTGAAGCAGACACCGGCACCGGTCGGCGACGCCGACGCGCCCGCCCGTGCCCTCATCTTCGACTCCGTCTACGACACCTACCGCGGCGTCGTGACCTACGTCCGCGTGGTCGACGGCAAGTTGTCGCACCGCGACCGGATCAAGATGATGTCGACCAACGCCGTGCACGAGATGCTCGAGGTCGGCGTGATCAGCCCGGAGCCGGTCAAGGCGGGAGAGATCTCCGTCGGCGAGGTGGGCTACCTGATCACCGGCGTGAAGGACGTCCGGCAGTCGCGGGTCGGTGACACCGTGACCAGCCAGCACCACGGCGCGAGCGAGCCGCTCGGCGGCTACCAGCACCCCAACCCGATGGTGTACGCCGGGCTCTACCCGATCGACGGCGACGACTACCCGGTGCTGCGGGACGCCCTGGAGAAGCTGCAGCTCAATGACGCCGCGCTCGCCTACGAGCCGGAGACCTCGGGCGCCCTCGGCTTCGGTTTCCGTTGCGGCTTCCTCGGGCTGCTGCACATGGAGATCACCCGCGACCGGCTCGAGCGGGAGTTCAACCTCGACCTCATCTCGACCGCACCCAACGTGGTCTACGAGGTGCAGATGGAGGACGGCACGCTCCACGAGGTGACCAACCCCAGCGAGTTCCCCGAGGGCAAGATCGCCGAGGTCCGCGAGCCTGTCGTCCGCGCGACCATCCTCAGCCCGGCCGACTACATCGGCACGATCATGGAGCTGTGCCAGGAGAAGCGCGGCAACCTCGGCGGCATGGACTACCTCTCGGCGGACCGGGTCGAGCTGCGCTACACGCTGCCGATGGGCGAGATCGTCTTCGACTTCTTCGACCAGCTGAAGAGCCGCACCAAGGGCTACGCGAGCCTCGACTACGAGCGCACCGGCGAGCAGGCGGCCGACCTGGTGAAGGTCGACATCCTGCTGCACGGCGACCCGGTCGACGCGTTCAGCGCGATCGTGCACCGGGACGCGGCGTACTCCTACGGAGTGATGATGGCCGGCAAGCTCAAGGACCTGATCCCGCGGCAGCAGTTCGAGGTGCCGATCCAGGCCGCGATCGGCGCTCGGGTGATCGCTCGCGAGACCATCCGCGCGATCCGCAAGGACGTGCTCGCCAAGTGCTACGGCGGTGACATCACCCGCAAGCGCAAGCTGCTCGAGAAGCAGAAGGAAGGCAAGAAGCGCATGAAGATGGTCGGCCGGGTCGAGGTGCCCCAGGAGGCCTTCGTCGCCGCCTTGTCGACCACCGGACCCGCGGGCGACAAGCCCAAGAAGTGATCCCGCCCGGCCTCGACCGGCAGCGGTCGCTGGGACCGGACTGGGAGGCCTGGCTCGACCGGCTCCCGGCGCTCGTCGACGCGGTGGTCGGGGAGTGGGAGCTGACGCTCGACGGTGCCGCCATGCACGGGTTCTGCTCGCTGGTGCTGCCCGTGCGCACCCCGAACGGCACCGAAGCCGTCCTCAAGCTGCACACCGATGCCGAGGCCGAGGAGTCCGACCACGAGCACCTCGCCCTGCAGCGGTGGCGCGGCAGGGGAGCGGTCCGGCTGCTCCGCGCCGATCCCGGCCGCCGCGCGTTGCTCCTGGAGCGGCTCGACCCGGTCGACCTCACCGACCACTGGGACGTGGAGGCGTGCGAGATCGTCGCCGGCCTCTACGAGCGCGTCCACGTGCCGCCGATGCCGCAGCTGCGCGAGCAGGCGTCGTACGTCGCCCGCTGGACCGCGGCGCTCGAGCGCGACGCGCACGCCGTGCCCGTGCCGCGACGCCTCGTCGAGCAGGCGACCTCCCTCGCCCACGACCTCGTCGGCAAGCCCGCCACCGCCGTCATCCACGGCGACCTGCACTACGAGAACGTGCTGCTCGGCGAGCGCGGCGGCGAGCCCACCTGGCTCGTCATCGACCCCAAGCCCACCAACGGCGACCCGCACTACGAGATCGAGCCGATGCTGCGCAACCGCTTCGAGGAGTACGGCGCCGCCGGCCACTCCGTCCGCGACGGCATCCGCCGCCGCTTCCACACCCTCGTCGACACCGCCGACCTCGACGAGCCGCGGGCGCGGGACTGGGTCGTCGTCCGCAGCATCCTCGACGCGCACTGGGCGTTCACCGACGCTCGACGTGCCGGCCGCGCGATGACCGCTGAGGAGAACGAGCACGTGACCCGCTGCATCACTGTCGCGAAAGCCGTGCAGGACTGAGGATCCCGGGCGAGAATCGGCCCATGTCTCGGACACTCCGCGTCTTCGGCGCGACCGCGCTCTCGCTCGCCCTCCTCTCGCCCGTCGCGGCCCACGGCGACCGCTGGGGCGACAGTGACCCGGCAGGCGACGTCGAGGGCTCCTCGTGGAGCCCGGACCCCGCGCCGTGCGGCACGGACACCCCGGTCGACAGCACCGCGGTGACCAACAACGACATCACCCACTTCGCCGTGCGGCACACGCGTCGCATCGTCGTCATCACCACCCGGTTCCGGGGGCTCGACCGGAACCTCGAGCAGCACGTGGCCATGCACGTCCGCACGAACCTCGGCGGCTGGTGGCTCGACGTCGACCGGTTCGAGGACGGGCCTGGCAAGTGGAGGATCTTCTCGTTCCTCGCGAAGGAGCCCGACCTGCCGGACCCCGAGGAACTGCCCGACGACGCGTGCGGCATCGGCGTGGCGGTCGTCGGAGAGGGGTGCCGGATGGAGCGGACGCTCGACTTCAAGCGGGACCTCGTCCGGCTGGCAGTGCCCCGGAAGTGTCTCGACAACCCACGATGGGTGCGTGGCGCGGTGGGCGCCTACGGCTGGGTCGAGAGCGATGACCCCTCCAGCACCGAGACTATTCACTGGGACAGCTGGGACGACGGCGTCGAGCTGTCACCATGGGCTCCCTCCTTCGGTCCTCGGGTGCGGGCGACCAGGCCGGACACCCTTCCTGCTCCGACGAGCACCCGGGAACCAGCCGGTGTCGAGCTCCGGGTCTTCGTCCGACCTGGCGGGATATTCCGGCGACGCTGACGCCTCCGCGCTGCGACAATCTCCTCATGCCCCGCCTCCTCTCCGTCAACGTCGGCCTGCCCAAGGAAGCCGAGTGGGCGGGGATCGGGCGGACGTCCATCGACAAGGCCCGGGTGTCCGGCGTGGTCAAGGTGACCGAGCTGGGGGTCGAGGGCGACCAGGTGTCCGACACCCAGCACCACGGTGGCATCGACCAGGCGGTCTACGCCTACGCTCGCGAGGACCTCGACTTCTGGGAGGGCGAGCTCGCCCTCCCGATCCGCGACGGGCAGTTCGCCGAGAACCTCACCACCGAGGGCATCGACCTCAACAGCGCCGCGGTCGGCACCCGGCTCCGCGTCGGCGACGTGCTGCTGGAGATCGCGAGCGTGCGGACGCCGTGCAACGACTTCAAGTGCTGGATGGGCCTCAACGGCTTCGACAACGCCGCGTGGGTGAAGCGGTTCGCCGCGGCGTTGCGGCCAGGCCCCTACCTCCGGGTGCTCGAGACCGGGTCGATCGCGGCGGGCGACCCGATCGAGGTGGTCCACGAGCCCGATCACGGCATCACGGTGCGCGACCTGTTCATCGCTCTCAACCTGGACCGGACCCGGCTGCCCGAGCTGCTGGCCATCGACGACCTGGCCCCGCGGCTGCGGCGCCGGGTCGAGGATTATCTCGCCCGGTAGGGGGTTCGCTACCCCGCGCCAGCCGAGTGATCTAGGTTACTGACCAGTCCTGTCGGTCTCGGAAGCGCATGAGGAGCGTCATGCCCGTTAGCCACGACACCAGCTTTGTCGAAACCATGCCCCAGAACGTGGCGATCCAGTTCCTGGACCGTGTTGCCGCATCCGGCCCCCGGGAGGCGTTCCGGTTCCCCCGGGGCGAGGCCTGGGAGTCCGTCACCTGGGCCCAGACCGGGGAGAGGGTACGCCGCCTCGCGGCGGGTCTGCTGTCCCTCGGGCTCGAACCCGAGCAGCGGGTGGGCATCGCGTCCTCGACCCGCTACGAGTGGATCCTCGCCGACCTCGCCGTCATGTGCGCGGCGGGCGCGACCACGACGGTCTACCCCTCGACCGGTGCGGAGGACACCTCCTACATCGTCGGCGACGCCGACTGCCGCATCGTCTTCGCCGAGGACGCCGCGCAGCTCGAGAAGCTCCAGTCCCACCGCGCGGACCTGCCCAACCTGGGCAAGGTCATCACGTTCGAGGACTCCGCCGCCGACGGGGACTGGGTCATCACCATGGACGCGCTCGCCGAGCTCGGCGACTCCTACCTGGCCGATCACCCGGACGCGATCGAGGCGGTCAGCAAGGAGATCCGGCCCGACCAGCTCGCGACGCTGATCTACACCTCCGGCACGACCGGCCGGCCGAAGGGCGTCCGCACGCTGCACAAGGCGTGGGTGTTCGAGGGCGAGGCGATCAAGGCCCAGAACATCCTCGGTGAGGACGACCTGCAGTTCCTGTGGCTGCCGATGGCCCACTCGTTCGGCAAGGTGCTGCTCTCGACCCAGCTCGCGTGCGGGTTCGCGACCGCCATCGACGGCCGGGTCGAGAAGATCGTCGACAACCTCGGCGTGGTGAAGCCGACCTTCATGGGCGCCGCGCCCCGCATCTTCGAGAAGGCGCACGCCCGCATCGTCACCATGCAGGCGGCCGAGGGCGGCGCCAAGGAGAAGATCTTCAAGAAGGCCTTCGAGGTCGGCACCAAGGTCGACGAGCTCACGATGGCCGGCAAGTCGGTGCCGCTGCCGCTCAAGGTCCAGCACCGCCTGTTCGACAAGCTGGTCTTCAGCAAGGTCCGCGACCGCTTCGGTGGCCGGGTGAAGTTCTTCATCTCCGGCTCTGCCGCGCTCAACGCCGAGATCGCGCAGTGGTTCCACGCTGCCGGCATCCTCATCCTCGAGGGCTACGGCATGACCGAGAACGCGGCCGGCGCCACGGTCAACCACCCCGACCAGTACAAGATCGGCACGGTCGGCCTGCCGTTCCCCGGCACCGAGGTCCGGATCGCCGAGGACGGTGAGGTCCAGCTCAAGGGCCCGCACATCATGGCCGGCTACCACAACCGCGACGAGGCCACCGCCGAGGCGATGACCGACGACGGCTGGCTGCGCACCGGTGACAAGGGCGAGATCGACGCCGACGGCTACCTCAAGATCACCGGCCGCATCAAGGAGCTCTTCAAGACGTCGGGCGGCAAGTACATCGCACCGCCCGCCATCGAGGCGAAGTTCAAGGCGATCTGTCCCTACGTCAGCCAGTTCATGGTGTTCGGCGCGGAGCGCAACTTCGTGGTCGCGCTGATCACCCTGGACCCCGACGCGATCGCAGGCTGGGCCGCCGAGAACGGCATGGAGGGCACGTCGTACACCGACCTGGTCCGCTCGGACAAGGTGCGCGCGATGGTCGCCGACTACGTCGACGAGCTCAACGGCCAGCTCAACCGCTGGGAGACCATCAAGAAGTGGGAGCTGCTCGACCACGACCTGACCATCGAGTCCGGCGAGCTCACCCCCTCGCTGAAGGTCAAGCGCGCCGTCGTCGAGTCCAACAACAAGGACCTGATCGACAGCTTCTACGGCTGATTCGGCCGGCGTGACGGCACCCTGAGACAATCGCAGGGTGCCGTCCGCCTTGCCCGCTGGGGAGCCCGCGCCCCGCGACGGCTCGCTCCCCGGGAGTGCGCTGCGGGCGCTCGGCGGAAGCCCATTCGGGCTCTACGTGCACGTGCCGTTCTGCCGAGTGCGCTGCGGCTACTGCGACTTCAACACCTACACCGCCGAGGAGCTGGGTGGTGGTGTCTCCCGGACGACGTACGTCGACCAGGCGGTCGCCGAGGTCCGGCTCGCCCGGGGGGTGCTGGGCGAGGCACACCCCCCGGTGGAGACGGTGTTCCTCGGCGGCGGCACCCCGACGCTGCTCCCGGCCGACCACCTCGGCCGGCTGCTCCGTGTCGTCGACGAGGAGCTCGGGCTGGCGCCTGGCGCCGAGGTGACGACCGAGGCCAACCCGGACTCCGTCGACCTCGCCTACCTCGAGCAGCTGCGCGAGGCGGGCTACAACCGGATCTCGTTCGGGATGCAGTCGGTCGTCCCGCACGTGCTCGCCACGCTGGACCGCACCCACGACCCCGAGCGGGTGCCCGAGGTGGTCGCTGCGGCCCGGACCGCGGGTTTCGACCAGGTCAGCCTCGACCTCATCTACGGCACACCCGGGGAGAGCACGGCGGACTGGGCGCGGTCGGTCGAGGCGGCGCTCGCCTGCGCGCCCGACCACGTCTCGGCGTACTCGCTGATCGTGGAGGAGGGCACCGCGCTGGCCCGCCGGGTCAAGCGCGGTGAGCTCCCGATGCCGGACGAGGACGACCTCGCCGACAAGTACCTGGCCGCCGACGACCTGCTCGTGGCCGCCGGCCTCGACTGGTACGAGGTGTCCAACTGGGCGCGCGACGACGCCGCCTGGTGCCGGCACAACGTCGGCTACTGGACCGGGGCGGACTGGTGGGGGATCGGACCGGGCGCCCACTCCCACGTCGGTGGCGTGCGGTGGTGGAACGTCAAGCACCCCGCCGCGTACGGCGACCGGACGGTCGCCGGCGCGAGCCCCGCCCACGCGCGGGAGGTCCTCGACGAGGAGACCCGACGCGTCGAGCGGGTGCTGCTCGAGGTCCGGATCCGCGAGGGCCTCCCCGGGGACGTGCTCGACGGCGCCGGCCGGGCCGCCGTGCCGGACCTGGTGGCTCGCGGACTGGTCGAGGCGGAGCCGTGGGAGCGGGAGGACCGGGTCGCGCTGACCCGGCAGGGGCGGCTCCTGGCCGACCTGGTGGTCCGCGACCTGCTGCCCTGAGGACCGGGAGGGAACGTAGGATCGCCGGGTGGGAGAGCAGCCGCCGGAGTACCAGCCGTACCAGCCGCCGGCCTACGGGCAGCAGCCGCCGCCGTACGGCCAGCCGCCGTCGCCGTACGGCTTCAACCCGGCCGCGCCGTACGGCGTGGACCCGGCCACCGGGCTGCCCTACTCGGACAAGACCAAGCTGGTCGCCGGCCTCCTCCAGGTGATCATCCCGTTGGGCATCGGCCGGATGTACATGGGCCAGACCGGCCTCGGCGTCACCCAGCTGCTGGTCACGATCTTCACCTGCGGGCTCGGCAGCATCTGGCCGTTCATCGACGGGATCATGATCCTGGCGGGCAACCCGCGCGACGCCCAGGGCCGTCCGATGAAGATGAGCTGACGGCTCCTGGAGCGGCCGTCAGTCGACGGTCACGAAGTCGATCAGCTCCTCGACCCGGCCCAGCAGCGCCGGCTCGAGGTCGGCGTAGGAGCCGACCCGCGACAGGATGTGCTGCCAGGCCCGGGCGATGTCGGCCTGGTCGCGGTGCGGCCAGCCGAGGTGCTGGCACACGCCCTTCTTCCACTCGACGTTCCGCGGGATCGTCGGCCACGCCTTCAGGCCGACCCGCTCGGGCTTCACCGCCTGCCAGACGTCGACGTAGGGGTGGCCGACGATCTTCACGTGCGCGCCGTTCGGCCCGCGCGCGATCGCGTCGGCGATCCGGGACTCCTTGGACCCCTTGACCAGGTGGTCGACGAGCACGCCGACCCGCCGCTGCGGGCCGGGCTTGAACGACACCAGGTGGTCGGCGAGGTCGTCGACACCGCCGAGGTACTCCACGACCACGCCCTCGATGCGCAGGTCGTCGCCCCACACCTTCTCGACCAGCTCGGCGTCGTGGCGGCCCTCGACGAAGATCCGGCTGGCGCGCGCGACCCGGGCCTTGGCGCCGTGCACGGCGACCGAACCGCTGGCGGTGCGCTTCGGCCTGCCCTGGTGGTCGAGCTTGTCGGAGCCCGTACGACGCACCGGAGCGGTCAGGATCACCGGCTTGCCCTCGAGCAGGAACCCGGGACCCAGCGGGAAGGTACGTCGCTTGCCGCGCCGGTCCTCCAACGTGAGCGTGTGCAGGTCTCGGTCGACCGCGACGATCTCGCCGCACCAGTCGGCGGTGACCTCCTCGACGACGGCGCCGAGCTCGGCCGGAGCCTCCACGGCACGGCCGTTCCTCGGCCTGTTCCAGTCACCCGCGAGCACGTCGGTCCCGTAGCGATCAACCACGTCGGGAAACGCTAGTTCGTGGACGGATCGCATTCTTGGCGACACACTCGACGTGTGCTCGATCGCATCACCGGGTGGTTGTACGAGCGCCTGGGGTCGCGGTACTGGCTCGTGCTGGCGGTCGGTCAGGCGCTCGTGTCGATCTTCGTCGCCCTCATCACCGTCGTGATCCTCGCGTCCTACTACGACGCGTCCACCCACGACGTGGTCCGACTCGCGGCGTTCGGGTCGATCCTCACCGCGATCGCGGTCCTGGGTGGGTCGCTGCGCACCCGGGCCGCCTTCTGCGCGGTCCGCACCTGGCACGGCACGCCGGACCCGACGCCGGCGGAGACCGTGAAGGCATGGGAGACGGCCTCGACGCTGACCTACGTCCAGTACCGGCGCAACAGCTGGTGGATCAACCCGTTCGTGGTGCTGCCGACCAGCGCGTTCGGCGTGGTGCTCTTCGACCTGGGCTGGGCCGACTTCTTCGTGCTCGTCCTGGCCTGCGTGGTGCCGGCGGTCTACGCCACGATCCTCAGCTACTCGGCCGGCGAGATGCTGTCGCGGCCGCTGGTCGCCGCCATCGCCCCGCAGCTGGCCGACGACTTCCCGTTCAGCAGGATCGGGCTCCCGGTGCGCAAGCGGATCATGCTGGGCCCCTCGGTCTACACGATCGCCACCGCACTGCTCGTCGCGAGCCTGCTCGGCGAGCGCAGCGGCTCCGACGACCTCGTGCTCACGGTCGCGGCGTCAGTGGGCATCGGCCTGCTGCTGTCCCAGGAGCTCTCGGTCCTGCTCGCCGAGGCGATCACCGTGCCGATCGAGCGGGTCCGCGCCGCGATGAGCCGCGTCGAGGCCGGCGACCTCGCGGCCCGGGTGCCGGTGACCACCAGCGACGAGCTCGGTGAGCTCGCCCACGACTTCAACCTGATGGTGCGCGGGCTCGAAGAGCGCGAGCAGATGCGCGCCGCGTTCGGCACCTACGTCGACAAGGAGGTCGCGGCGCTGATCCTCTCGGGCCAGTTCCCCGAGGAGGGCGTCGAGATCGACGTGTCGATCATGTTCTGCGACGTGCGCGGCTTCACGTCGTACGCCGAAGCCGCGCCGGCCACCGAGGTCGTAGCGGTGCTCAACCGCCTGTTCACGGTGATCGTGCCGATCGTCGACCGCAACGGCGGCCACGTCGACAAGTTCATCGGCGACGGCCTGCTCGCCGTCTTCGGTGCGCCCGAGGTCTACCCCGACCACGCCGACCGCGCGGTCCGCGCCGCCCGCGAGATCGTCGCGGCGACCACCGCCCTCGACACTGGGTTGTCGGTCGCGGTTGGTGTCAACACCGGCCGGGTCGTCGCCGGCTCGATCGGCGGCGCCGGACGGCTGAACTTCAGCGTCATCGGCGACGCCGTCAACGTCGCCGCCCGGGTCGAGGCGGCGACCCGCGACACCGGCGACGACGTGCTCATCACCGCCGCGACCGCGGCGATGCTGCAGAGCGACATCCCCCTCGTCTCGCGCGGGAGCATCCCGCTCAAGGGCAAGTCCGCTCCGATGGAGGTGCTCGCGCCGGTGCCGGTGGCGGCGCCGTCGGCCGAGCAGCCGGTCTGACTCGGGGGTGGTGTTCGATCGCTGCGCGGCTTGATGTGTGGGTCGTGCGGGTGGCGCGGTGGTGCCGGGAGGTCCTCGGCCTGCGCGGGAGGGCTCGCGCCGGCGGGGCAACCACATCTGTCCCCCAGCAGCGCGGTCGCTTCGCTCCCGCGGTGCTGGGCGCCGCAGCCAGACCCATCCACGCCCCGCCGGCGCGACCCTCCCGCTTGACCTGGACCTCCCGGCCCCACCGCCCGGCGAGCACGACCGACCCCTCGGGGTGGGCGGGTCTCACCTGTCGTGCTCGCCGGTGGCCGGCCACGTGGCACATGACCAACCACATCCACCTCGTCGTGGAGCCGGGTGTGGCGCGGGCGTGGCCTGCCCACCCTGGCCGGTGCGGGGCGTGGGCCCCGGTGGGCGAGTCCGGGCCCCGCCGGCTTCGAAGGCGGTGTCCTGGTCCCGACGTGTAGGACCGGCGTTGCGAGAACGTCGGGCGGCCGGGCCCTGCTTGATCTGGCCGGCGGAAAAGGCCCGGCTTTGAAGCCGACCGGGCCCCACGACCCGCTCCGGCCCGAACCGGGCAGGCCACGCCCGACACACACCGACCGGCGCAACTCACCAAGCCCGCGCAGCGTCAGATCAGCGGCAACCGCTTCTGCGACCGCGGCAGCTGCTCGTACCCCCGACGGACGGCGTTCTCCAGCGCCTCGGCCGGGAACGGCCACTCGGCGGCGGCCAGCGCCTCGTCGACCGGCACGCCGCGGGACGCGAGGTCGCGGACTGTCTCGGCCACCACGCCGATGTCGGCGCGCTGGTCCTGCACGAAGGCCTGGTCCACGACGGCGCCGTGGCCGGGAACGACGACCGTGGCGGAAGTGGTCAGGTTCAGCACCAGGTCCAGGGTGAGCGGCCAGTCGAGGGGGAAGGAGTCCTCGCCGTAGGCGGGCGGGCCGGACTGCTCGACGAGGTCGCCGGCGAGCACCACGTCGGCGTCGGGGACCCGGACGACCAGGTCGCCGCCCGTGTGCCCGCGGCCCGGGTGCACCAGCTCGACACCGCGGTCGCCGAGGTCGAGCACGGCGGCGGAGCTGAACGTGTGGTCGGCGGGGACGATCTCGGTGGCGAGGATGTCGGGGACGCGCGGGTCGTCGCGGTGGCGGGACTTCGCCTTCCACGCCTCGCCGCTCTCGATCGTCCGCGCGGCGGCCTCCTCGGTCGCGTGGATCGGCAGGCCGCCGTACTCCTGGCGGAAGGTGCCGTTGCCGAAGGTGTGGTCGAAGTGCTCGTGGGTGTTGACGACCGCGACCACCTCGCCGGCGCCGAGCGCGCGGATGTCGTCGATGACGTCACGCGCGAGCGGGCCTGAGGCGTAGGTGTCGACGACCGCGAGACCGCGCGACCCGCCGACCAGGCCGATGTTGAGGTCGATGAACTCGTAGTGGGCGACCCACACCCGGTCGGCGATCTCGGTGAACGGCATGCGGCGAACCTACGCCGTCAGCAGATCCCCGAATGGAGATGGTCCCGGAGCAGCTCGCCGAGCTCGGCGGCAGACGTGGCGGCGCGGCCGAACGCGAGCATGCGGCTGTGGGCACCGGTCAGGTCGACCCACTGCACCTCGACCCGGTCCGGGCGCAGGTCCGTGAGGTGGACGCCGCCGATGTCGCGCACCCGGGTCCCGGTGGTGCTGGAGACCGCCCGCCGGAGCTCGTCCTGGTGGCAGCGGTTGGCGTGCTCGGCCGAGCGCTGGAGGAAGCCGCGGTTGAGCCGGTGGGCGGGGGAGACGTACTCCGCGAGCGGCACCCGGTCCTGCGCCCGCTCCCCGGACGGGCGGGTCCGGGTCAGGAGCACGTAGTCGAGCTCGAGGCAGACCGTGTCGCGCACCCGGTCGCAGCACGGGCACTCCTCGCGGTCGGCCACCGCGAGCCGTCCGGCCAGGACGATCGACGCCGCGCGCGCCGCCGACCCGGGCCGGCCGAGGCCGCTGGTCAGGGTGAGGAGGGCGTTGCGGCCGTCGGCGGCCGCCTGCGCCAGCGGGGCGCCGGCGGGGCAGGCGAAGACCGGCCGGCCGTCGACGTCCCGCAGGTCGAGGCCGTCCTCGCCATCGACGTCGCCACCTTCGGCGGGGTCCTCGAGGAGGCCGGCCGTGACGTCGTCGACACCGTCGACGACCAGCCGGACGTCCGCCGGGCACGACAGGATGCTGCGGGCCACCGCGGCGAGGCGGGAAGCGGTCTGCTGGCTGTTGGCGACGGTCACGGGCACTCCTCGGGTTAGTTAGGCAAGCCTAACCTACTGCGAGACGCGGGCGACAGGCGGCAGCCGCCGGGTACGGCGTCCGCGACCTCGGCGGTATTCTTTTGGCACTCCGGGTATTCGAGTGCCAAGTCCGACGATCCGACCGCCGAAGGGAGGCGAGATGCAGGAGGACCGCAGGCTCGCTGTGCTCCGCGCGATCGTGGAGGACTACGTCGCCACCGAGGAGCCGGTCGGGTCCAAGGCGCTCGTCGAGCGGCACGGGCTCAACGTCTCACCGGCGACGATCCGCAACGACATGGCGGCGCTGGAGGACGAGGGCTACCTCGCCCAGCCGCACACCAGCGCGGGGCGGGTGCCGACCGACAAGGGCTACCGGCTCTTCGTCGACCGGCTGACCACCGTCAAGCCGATGAGCAGCGCCGAGCGGCGTGCCATCTCGACCTTCCTCGACGGCGCCGTCGACCTCGACGACGTGGTGCACCGGTCGGTGCGCGTGCTCTCCCAGCTCACCCGCCAGGTCGCGGTCGTGCAGTACCCCAGCCTCTCCCGCTCGACCGTGCGGCACGTCGAGATCGTCTCGCTGACGCCGACCCGTCTGCTGCTGGTGCTGATCCTCAGCAACGGCAGGGTCGAGCAGCGGCTCGTCGAGCACGACGCCGAGATCGCCGGGGAGGACCTGACCGCGCTGCGGTCGCGGGTCAACCGGGCCGCCACCGGCGAGCAGATCTCGCAGGCGGCGACCGCGCTCAACGCCGTCGTGGACGGCGACGAGCCCACGCCGCCGGCCATGGCTGCCGTCGTCGATGCCCTCGTCGAGGCGATGAGCGACCACCGCTCCGACGAACGGATCGCCGTCGGCGGCACCGCCAACCTCGCGCGGTTCGGGGACAACTTCGAGTCCGCGGTCCGCCCGCTCCTCGAGGCGCTCGAGGAGCAGGTCGTGCTGCTCAAGCTCCTCGGCGAGGCGACGAGCGGTGGCGCCGTCACCGTCCGCATCGGCGCCGAGGGACCCTACGAGGAGCTCTCCTCGACCAGCGTGGTCGCGACCGGCTACGGACCCGACGACGCCCTGTCGTCGCTCGGGATCGTCGGCCCGACCCGGATGGACTACCCGAGCACGATGGCGGCCGTCCGCGCGGTGGCCCGCTACGTGTCCCGGATCCTCGACGAGGGCTGATCGGCACCGCCGGCGACCGGACCACCCCGACCCACCACCAGACCAGCAAGGAACCACGTGAGCCAGGACCTGTACGACCTCCTCGGTGTCGCCCGCGACGCGGATGCCGACACCATCAAGAAGGCCTACCGGCGCCTCGCCCGACAGCTGCACCCCGACGTCAATCCCGACCCGGACGCCCAGGAGCAGTTCAAGCAGGTGTCGACGGCCTACGAGGTGCTGTCCGACCCCCAGAAGCGCGCGGCCTATGACCGCGGTGGGGACCCGTTCGGCGGCGGCTTCGGCGGCGGCCAGGGCGCCGGCTTCTCCTTCACCGACATCATGGACGCGTTCTTCGGCGGCGCGGCGGGCGGCGCCACCCGCGGTCCGCGCTCGCGGACCCGCCGCGGCCAGGACGCCCTCATCCGGCTCGAGGTCGACCTCGCCGAGGCGGCGTTCGGCGTCTCCCGCGAGCTCAAGGTCGACACCGCCATCCACTGCACGACCTGCGGGGGCAGTGGCGCCGCGCCGGGCAGCGAGCCGGTCACCTGCGAGACCTGCCACGGCCAGGGCGAGGTCGCCCACGTGCAGCGGTCGTTCCTCGGCGAGATCCGGACGCTGCGGCCGTGCCCGTCCTGTCGCGGCTTCGGCACCGTGATCCCCGACCCGTGCCGCGAGTGCGCGGGCGACGGGCGGGTCCGCTCGCGCCGTACCCTCACCGTCAAGATCCCCGCCGGTGTCGACACCGGCACCCGCGTGCAGCTCAGCGAGCAGGGCGAGGTCGGCCCCGGCGGTGGGCCGCCCGGCGACCTGTACGTCGAGATCCACGTCGCCCCGCACCCGACGTTCACGCGGCACGGCAACGACCTGCACTGCACGGTCTCGGTGCCGATGACGGCCGCGGCGCTCGGCACCGTCGTCACGCTGCCGACGCTGGAGGCCGACCTGGTCGACGCCGACGGAGCGGACGAGTCCGGCCTCGAGACCGGGTTCGAGCTCGACATCGCGCCGGGCACCCAGTCGGGAGCCGAGACCGTGATCCGCGGCCAGGGCGTGCCCGGGCTGCGCGGCGGTCGCGGCGACCTGGTCGTGACGGTCAGCGTGGAGACCCCGACCCGGATCGACCCGCGCCAGGAGGAGCTGCTGCGCGAGCTCGCGGCCATCCGCGGCGAGGAGCGGCCGGCGGCACAGGTGAAGGCGACCCAGAGGTCGATGTTCGGCCGGCTCCGCGACGCCTTCCAGGGTCACTGACCGGGCGAGGTCGACCGTGACGCTGCCCCAGCACCTGGTGCCCTCGCTGGCGGGCGTCACGACCGGGTCGACGGTGACCGTCGAGGGCGACGAGGCCCACCACGCGGTCGTCGTACGACGACTGCGCGTCGGCGAGCAGGTGACGCTGGCCGACGGCACGGGGTCGGTCGTGGTCGGCGAGGTCAGCGCGACCACGAAGCGGGCGTTCGACGTGACGGTGACAGCGGTGCGAGAGGTCGCCGAGCCGACGCCCGCGGTGACCGTGGTCCAGGCGCTGCCCAAGGGGGAGCGCGGCGAGCTCGCGGTCGAGGTGCTGACCGAGATCGGTGCGAGCCGGATCGTCCCCTGGGCCGCCGCGCGGAGCGTTGCGGTGTGGAAGGGCGAGCGGGCGGCGAAGTCGCACGCGAAGTGGCAGAGCACGGCCCGGGAGGCGGCCAAGCAGGCCCGTCGTGCATGGCATCCGGTCGTGCCACCCCTCGCCACGACGGCCGAGGTGGCCGGGCTGGTGCGGTCCGCGGACCTGGCGGTGGTGCTGCACGAGGAGGCGGCCGAGCCGCTCGGTGCGATCGCCGTCCCGGACGTCGGCGACATCCTGGTCGTGGTCGGACCGGAGGGCGGCCTCACCGAGGAGGAGGTCGGGTTGTTCGTGGCCGAGGGTGCGGTCGCCGTACGCCTGGGCGAGGAGGTGCTCCGCACCTCGACGGCCGGCGTCGCTGCGGTCGCGGCGTTGTTGTCGCGGACCGGCCGCTGGGGGGCGTGAAACCGGCGGTCACCGGGCGAGCAGCGCCTCCACCCGTGCGACCTCCTCGTCGAGCTCGGCCTGCTCGCGTTTGGTGAGGTCGCGGTGCAGCCGGTCGATCTCGACCTTGCCGTCCACCGGCCGCCAGATGCCAGCGAGCCGGCCGTCGGCGAAGAGCGTGTTGCCGATGCCGCCGTTGGTGCCCATCCACGACTTCCGAGCCTCGGGGTCGGTCACCCGGTCGCGGGCGGCGTGGGAGAGCCAGAGGTTGTCGTAGGTGCCCAGCAGCCGCACCGGCGCCGGTGCGTCCTCCTCGGCGACCGGCGCGCCCTCGACGTCGTAGAGCACCTTCCCGTCCTCGTCCTCGTGCTGCACCAGGTCGTCCATCCCCTTCAGCACCGGCACCAGCCGGGTGACGGCCGACCACGCCGTGACGTCGGCGGCGGTGGCCGGACCGAAGGCGCGCAGGTAGCGCCGCACCAGGTCCGGGACGTCCGGTTCACCCATCGGAAGTCCGGTCCAACGGTCGACGTAGTCGTAGACCACCCCGCCGGACTTCTTCCAGCAGCCGCGCGGCGGCAGCTGCGCCAGCGGCGCGATGCTGCGCGCAAGCTGGCCGAGCTGGGTGGCGGAGTAGGGGTACCGCTCCGCCAGCCGCAGCCCGATCTCCTTCTGGGGGAGCGGACCGTCGGCCAGCACCTCGCGGAGCGCGGCGACCGCCTCGGCCCGGTCGATCTCCCGGGCGTCGCCGATGCTCTGGCTGACGCGGATCTCCTGCTCGATCCGCGCCGCCACCCACGGGCGCAGCACGGCCGCGTCCTCGGGCGTCAGCAGGTGGATGGTGCCGCGCATGGTGAGCAACCGCACCAGGGCCCGCTCCTCCAGGAGCCGGCTGACCTCATGGGGGTCGAACTCGGTGAGCCGGGCGGCGAGCGAGAGGTACGGCGGCAGGTTCTCCTGGGCCTGGAGCCCGATCAGGTGCTCGGTCATCTGCACCGGGGTCATCGCGACCCGTTCGAGGAGGTGCTGGCGCAGCAGGAGGGTGCGGTTGAGGCGCTGCCGGGTCAGACGCATGCCGGGACAGTAGTGCGGCACTAGTGTTCGCACCATGGCGCTGCTCCGACTGCCGTCGCTGCACCGGGTGCCGGACGGGATCGAAGGACGCGATCCCGAGTTCATCCGGCGGGCCCTCCCGCGCCTGTGGCTGGCCTTCGAGCTCTACTTCCGCGCCGAGGTCGACGGCTTCGAGCACGTCCCCGACGAGCCGGTGCTGTTCGTCGGCAACCACAGCGGCGGCGCGAGCGTGCCGGACACCTGGTTGTTCGTGCTGGCGCACAACACCTACTTCACCGTCGAGGGCCGGCCCCTGATCGGGTTGGCGCACCGGATCATCACCGACATGCCGCTCCTCGGCGACTTCGCCCGCAAGTTCGGCATGGTCAAGGCCGGCCCGCACCGCGCCCGGCAGATGCTCGCGCAGGGCGCCAACGTGCTCGTCTACCCCGGCGGCGACGTCGAGGCGCTGCGGCCGACCCGGGACCGCAACCGGATCGTGTTCGACGGTCGCAAGGGCTTCCTCAAGCTCGCCCACGAGACCGGCGTCAAGATCGTCCCCGTCGTCGCGACCGGCGGGCAGGAGACCGTCTACATCTTCAACGACGGCCGCCGCACGGCGCAGGTGCTGGGCTTCGACAAGTACCTCCGCATCAAGTCGGTGCCGATCACGCTCAGCTTCCCCTGGGGCTTCCTGCCGGGCGGGCTCCCGCACCTGCCGCTCCCGGCGAAGATCCGGATGCAGGTGCTGCCGCCGATCGACCTGCGGGAGAAGTACGGCGAGGACCCCGACTGGGACGAGGCCTACGAATTCGTGACCTCCACCATGCAGGTCGCGCTGTCGTCGCTGGCCGCACGCACGACCCTCCCGGTGCTGGGCTGAGGGCGCGCTGATGACCACCACCGCGACCAGGTCGATCGTCGTACGACGTCCGTTCGACGTGGTCGCGAAGGTCGCGACCGACCCTGGCGTGCTGCTGCCGCTCGTCGCGGGGCTCGGCCGGTTCGAGTTCATCGCCGCCGACGACGACGGCACCGAGGAGTGGGACATGTTCCTCGACATCGGCGCCGTCCATGTCGGCGGGCGCGTGCACGTCGAGCCGGCCACCCCGCGGTTGTCGTGGCACTCGGTGCGCGGCACCCGCCACGCGATGGAGGTCGAGGTGACCGAGCACCCCGACGGGGCCCGGGTCACGATGTCGATGACCGTGCGGCTCGGCGGGCTGGTGCTCGGCCGGATGGCCGAGGTGCTGGCGCGCGGCATCGCCGGGCGGCACCTGGTGGCCGGGCTGGAGCAGGTGCGCCACCACCTCGAGTTCGGCGGCGGGGACGACGGGACCTCGTTGCCGGCCGCGCGTTAGGCAGTCATGCGCACCCGGATCGCGGCCGCCGTCTCCCTGGCCGCCGCCATCGTCCTCGTCGTCCCAGCCGGTCCCGCCGCCACGGTCGCCGCCGCCGAGCCTCCCGCGTACGACGAGTACGTCGCGCTCGGCGACTCCTGGTCCGCGGACGTGGTCTTCCTCGACCGCCACGGGCTGCCCGACGCCACCCACGTGCCGATCGACTGCGCCCAGTCGCACGTCAACTACCCGAAGCTGGTCGCCGCGGAGCTGGGCGTGGAGGTGCTGCGCGACGCCACCTGCGGCTCGGCCACGACCGACCACTTCACCGCACCGCAGTCGCTGCCGCTCGGCGGCAGCAACCCGCCGCAGTTCGACCGGCTGACGCCGACCACCGACCTGGTGACCGTCGGCATCGGAGGCAACGACGCCGGGTTCGCCGGCGCTGCGCTCGCGTGCATCAGCCTGCTGCCCGTCGAGACGATCCCGATGGACCTGCTGCCGCTGCCGGAGCTCCCGGTGCCGCTGATCTCCACCTCCACCTTGCCCGTGGGCGGCTGCAAGAAGTACTTCACCGCCGGTGGCGTCGACCGGCTCGCCGTGGCCATCGAGGAGTCCGAGGTCAAGCTGGTGCAGGCGTTCCTTGCGATCCGCCGGATCTCACCGGAGGCCAGGATCCTTGCGGTGAACTACCTGGCCGCCGTCCCGAAGCGGGGCTGCTGGCCGCTGGTGCCGGTGACCGACAAGGACATGGCCTACCTCTACGAGACGTTCCAGAAGCTCAATGCGATGGTGGCGCGTGCCGCGCGGCGCGGTGGCGCCGAGCTGGTCGACACCTACACGCCCACCGTCGGCCACGACATGTGCAAGGGCCCGCGAGTGCGGTACGCCGAGGCGCTCGGCCTGTCGGTCAACGACCCGGCGATCGGCGTGCCCGCCCACCCGAACGCCGCCGGTGCGCGGGCGCAGGCCGAGGCGGTGCTGGAGCACCTCCAGCATGCGGTCGTCGAGTAGTCCGAGCCGCCCGGCGAGGACGTAGCGAGACGCCGACTACTCCACGACGATCGTCTTGGTGTCCTCGGTCGGCCCGAACCCCTCGCCGTCGGAGGGGTCGTCGGTCATCGCCACGAACGTGTAGGTGCCGGGCGCGAGGCCGCTGACGTCGACCTCGGACTCCCACGGCCAGAGGTGGTCGATCCAGCCCTCGGCGGTCGCGAAGCCCTCGACGACGACCTTGCCGGACTCGTCGCGGACCTGCCACGGCACCGTGGCCTCGAAGGAGCTCGCGGCGCCGCTGGCGGTGAACGACCCGCTCACGGTCTCGCCCTCGGCCGGAGCCGTCACGTTGACCAGGCCGCGGGTCGAGAGCTCGTCGGCCTTGCCGACCTCGGTCGCGTCGACGCCGAAGAGCGTGCCGGCGGGCTCGACGACCACCGGCGCCTCCTCGCCCTGGACGCCTTGGAGCGTGTAGACGAGCTGCTGGACCGCCAGCTCGGCGTCAGCCTTGGTCATCCCGGACGCCCGGCTGCTCCAAGCGTCGTCGGCCGTGGTGACCACGAACCGGCCGCCGTCGTACTCGATGCTCTCGAAGGTCCCGCCCGGGAACAACGTCCGGTAGTCCGGGTCGGCGGTGTCGCCGGCCGTCATCACCGCGACCGCCTCCTCGAGCGGGTTGTCGTCCTCGACCGCTCGCAGCTCGGAGAACAGGCGCGGCCCCTGGGGCGAGTCGGCGACGAAGAAGATCGGCACCGTGACCGTCGAGGCCGCGGTCGTCCCGCTCTCGGTGGGCTCCTCGGTGACGGTCGCGGTCGGCTCCGTCGGGCTGCTCGCGTCGGAGGTCTCGGCCGCGGGGGACGACGCGGGGTCGTCGGCGGTCGTCGGCTCCTTCTCGTCGTCCCCGCAGCCCGACAGGACGAGGGCGGTGAGAGCCGCGGTCAGGGCGAGGGGGAGGGCGTGACGCTTCATGGTTCCGATCCTCTCGGTGGTGGACGGTCAGCGGACGGTGATGGTCCGCGTGTCGGTGAATTCCTCGGGCCGGTCGGACGTCTGCCCCGTGTCGACGACCGACGCCTCGAGCACGTAGTCGCCGGGAGGGAGGTCGCCGACGTCGATCGGGCGGGTCTCCCACCCGGGGGCGCCGAGGGTGGCGCGGGCGTCGGGGCCGGTGATGTCCACGGGCGTGGTGGTTCCTTCGCGGACGACCGCGCCGTCGGTCTGCCGCAGCGTCCAGGTGACGTCGCGGACGTAGGTGGCCATCGTGCCGTTGGCGACGAAGGTGTCCTCCTCGACGGCCAGCTCCTCGCCGGGGTCGGTGATGTTGACCGGGGTCAGGAGGCTGAACGACGTGTCGCGCCGGACCTGCGCGCCGACCGGCAGGCCGAGCACCTCCCGGGCCGGGCGGCCGTCCCGCTCGAACGACACCGGCAGCGCCTTCCCGATCGCGGCCTCGGCCGTGTAGACGGCCTGCTGCACGCCGAGGTACGCAGCGGGGGACCGGGGCGCCTCGAGCGCCTCCTCCGAGCCGAGCCCGACGACGATCCGGTCCTCCTCGACGATGACCGAGGCGAAGGCGTCCGCCGGCCACAGGGTCTCGTAGTCGGGATCCGTGGCGCCCAGGCTCAGCCGCTGCAGGGCGAGCAGTGCCAGCTCGGCGGGGTCCGCGGTCTGCCCGACCGCCTGGAACTCACGGAACAGCCGCGGGCCGGTGGGGGTGGGTGCGACGAAGTAGACCCCGGCTGCGCGGGTGATCGGCTCCTCCGACGGACCCGGTGCGGGCGGTGCGGACGCGACCGGCGCCTGGTCGGGGTCGTCGGTCTCGTCGGTGAGGCCGCCGACGACGAACGTCGCGGCGACGACGGTGGCGCCGACCGCTCCGGCGCCCACGAGGACCGGCAGCCAGCGCCGGCCGGTGGCCGTACGGCGGACGCGGGTGCGCCGTCGTACGTCCGCGAGCCGGTCGCGAGGGTCGACGTCGGCGACGGCGTCGCGGAGCAGCGCGCGCAGGGTCTCGTCGTCGTGGCTGTCGTTCATGGTTCCGACCTCAGGTCCGGGCCGAGCCCCGCCAGGATCGGGCGCAGACTGGCGGCGCCGCGCGAGGCATGGCTCTTCACCGCGCCCCGGCTGATCCCGAGGGTCTCGGCGATCTCCGCCTCGGAAAGGTCCAGGTAGTAGCGCAGCGCGAGCACCTCGCGCTGCCGCCGGGGCAGCTGCTGCAGTGCGTCGAGCACCAGCTGTCGCCGGGCGTCCCCGAGCACCTTCTGGTCGGCGGCGGGCGCCGGGTCCGGTCCCTGCTGGCGGGCGAGGTAGCGCCCGACCACCCCGCGGTGGCGCAGCGCCGAGCGGGAGCGGTTGACCACCGCCTGGCGTAGGTAGGCGAGTGCCTTGTCGCGCTCGGTCAGCCGGTCCCACTTCTGGTGCACGGCGACCAGCGCGTCCTGCACGATCTCCTCCGCGGTGCCCTGGTCGCGCACGAGCAGCACCGAGAGCCGGACCAGCTGGTCCCAGTGCGCGAGGTAGAGCGCCTCGACGCCGGCGTCGGCGTCGGCAGGCAACCCCGGGCGGGCCTCGGTCACGCCGAGGCTCCACGCCGGGGCCGGCGCGATCGTGGGGAGCGCTGCATAGCTGGTCACGCTAGTTCCACGCGCGAGCCCACGACCGGGTTGACGTCGGCGCGCCCCCTCTTGAAATAGGGTGCCGTGGGATGGTGGGCACGTGACCTCTCCCACGGACCCCACCCCGTTCGACCCCGAGTGCCTGTTCTGCAAGATCGTGACCGGCGACGTGCCGGCGACGATCGTGCACGAGTCGGAGACGACCGTCGCGTTCCGTGACCTGAACCCGCAGGCCCCCACCCACGTGCTCGTCATCCCGCGCAGCCACTTCGCCAACGCCGCCGACCTGGCCGTGGGCGAGCCGGCCACGGCGGCCGACCTGTTCGACGCGGCCCGCGAGATCGCCGTCCAGGAGGGCATCGACGGACCCGACGCCGGCTATCGGATGGTGTTCAACACCGGTCCGGCCGCGCACCAGACGGTCTTCCACGCCCACCTGCACGTGCTGGGCGGCCGGTCGATGACCTGGCCGCCGGGCTGAGCACCCTAGAGCGCCTGGAACAGCCGCATCACGGCGAACAGCACCGGCAGGCCGAACACGACCAGCAGGAACCACGCGGTGAACCGGTGGTAGGCCTTCGCGCCGTCGAGCGACCCGGCGAAGTCCAGCAGCGCACCGTCGGGGACGTGGTGGGTCAGCCCGAGCCTGCGGGCGTCCTCGGGCAGGTGGTTGCCGGGGAACCAGTCGGGCTCGGTCTCGGGTGCGACGTCGACGGTCTCGTCGTCGTACTCGTCCCCGCGCATGCGCCCACGGTACGCGTCGGCAGGGCGCGGCGCCGGATTAAACGGGGTCGGTCCCTGCGTTGATCCGAAGTAGCATGTTTGTCCACTCACCGATGCCGCACCAGGAAGGCCGCCCCTCCGGGCAAGGATGACCAACTCACCCACGCACCAGACCCGTCACACCGTCGTGGTGCCCAACAGCATCGACATGGTCAGCCTGCTCGGCCCCGGGGACGAGCACCTCGGCCTGATCGAGCGCGGTTTCGGCTGCGAGATCCACGTCCGCGGCAACCGGATCACCCTCCACGGTGACCCGGGCGAGGTCGCGCTCGCAGAGCGCCTGCTCGACGAGCTGGTGGCGATCCTGCGCACCGGTCAGGGCGTCACGCCCGAGACCGTCGAGCGCGTCGCAAGCATGCTCCGAACCGAGACGACCGAGCGCCCGGCCGACGTGCTGTCGATGAACATCCTCAGCAACCGCGGCCGCTCGATCCGCCCGAAGACGCTCAACCAGAAGCGGTACGTCGAGGCGATCGACAAGCACACGATCACCTTCGGCATCGGCCCAGCCGGCACCGGCAAGACCTACCTGGCGATGGCGAAGGCCGTGCAGGCGCTGCAGTCCAAGCAGGTCAACCGGATCATCCTGTCGCGGCCCGCGGTCGAGGCGGGGGAGAAGCTCGGCTTCCTGCCGGGCACGCTCAGCGAGAAGATCGACCCCTACCTGCGGCCGCTCTACGACGCGCTCCACGACATGATCGACCCCGAGTCGATCCCGAAGCTGCTGGCCGCCGGCACCATCGAGGTCGCGCCGCTGGCCTACCTGCGCGGCCGGTCGCTCAACGACTCCTTCATCGTGCTCGACGAGGCGCAGAACACCACGCCCGAGCAGATGAAGATGTTCCTCACCCGGCTCGGCTTCGGCTCGAAGATCGTCGTCACCGGCGACGTGACCCAGGTGGACCTGCCGTCCGGCACCACCTCGGGCCTGCGGATCGTCGAGGGCATCCTCGACGGCGTGGAGGACCTGACCTTCGTGCGGCTCACCGCCCACGACGTCGTGCGGCACAAGCTCGTCGGCCGGATCGTCGCGGCCTACGACGAGTACGACGCCCGCGTCGAGCAGTCCGCCCCCGTGGCGAGGCCCCAGCGCCCCCATGGATGATTCCCTCGTGAGCATCGAGGTCCTCGACGAGTCCGGCACGGGCGTCGACGTCAAGCAGCTCGCGCGGCTCAGCCGGTTCGTGATGGACCGGATGCGGGTGCACCCGCTCGCCGAGCTCTGCATCAAGGCCGTCGACGAGGACACCATCGCGCAGCTCAACGCGCAGTGGATGGAGAAGGAGGGCCCGACCGACGTCCTGGCCTTCCCGATGGACGAGCTGCGGCCCGGCCTGGTGACCGAGGAGCCCGAGGAGGGCGTCCTCGGTGACCTGGTGCTCTGCCCGACCGTCGCCGAGCGGCAGGGCGAGGCGGCCGGCCACGGCACCGTCGCCGAGCTGGAGCTGCTGACGGTGCACGGCATCCTCCACCTGCTCGGCTACGACCACGCTGAGCCCGAGGAGCACAAGGAGATGTTCGGCCTGCAGGACCGCCTGCTGGCCGAGTGGCGCGATGCCGAGCGGTGACTTCTGGTTGCTCGTCACCGCGGCGGTCCTCGTCGTGATGGCGGGGCTCTTCGCTGCCGCTGAAGCCGCGCTGGGCGGGTTCTCCCGGGCCCGGGCCGGCGAGCTGGAGGGCGAGGAGAAGGCCGGCGCGCAGCGGCTGGTGGTGGTGCTCGACGACGCGCCGCCCTACCTCAACACGGCGCTGTTCGTCCGCATGCTCTGCGAGATCGCGGCCATCGTCCTCGTCGCCGTGCTGGTGACCGAGTACGTCGACCGGTCCTACTGGGCCCAGGTCGGCATCGCGACCGGCGCCATGCTCGTCGTCTCGTTCGTCGTGGTCGGCGTCGCCCCCCGCACCCTCGGCCGGCAGCACGCGGACACCGTCGCGCTCTGGTCGGCCTGGCCGCTGTGGGCGCTCACCCGGATCCTCGGCCCGTTCCCCAAGCTGCTGATCATGATCGGCAACGCGATCACCCCGGGCCGCGGCTTCCGCGAAGGTCCGTTCTCGACCGAGACCGAGCTGCGCGAGCTGGTCGACATCGCCGAGGCGTCCGCGGTCATCGAGTCCGACGAGCGCAAGATGATCCACTCGGTGTTCGAGCTCGGCGACACCACGGTCCGCGAGGTGATGGTGCCGCGCGGCGACGTGGTCTACATCGAGACCTACAAGAACCTGCGGCAGACGCTCTCGCTGTTCTTGCGCTCGGGCTTCTCCCGGGTGCCGGTGATCGGTGAGAACCTCGACGACGTGCGCGGCTTCGCCTACCTCAAGGACGTCGTCCGCCGTGACTTCGAGGCGCCCGACGTGGAGCTGACCCAGCGGGTCGAGGAGATCATGCGCCCGGTCGTGTGGGTGCCCGACTCCAAGCCGGTCGACGACCTGATGCGCGAGATGCAGGCGGGGCGCCAGCACATCGCGGTCGTCGTCGACGAGTACGGCGGCACCGCCGGACTCATCACCATCGAGGACCTGCTCGAGGAGATCGTCGGTGAGATCACCGACGAGTACGACGAGGAAGAGGTCCTCGTCGAGCACCTCGGGGACGGCGAGGTGCGGGTGTCCTCGCGCTACCCGATCGACGACCTCGACGAGCTCTTCGGCTTCGACGTCGACGAGGAGGACGTCGACTCGATCGGCGGGCTGATGGCCAAGCACCTCGGCAAGGTCCCGATCCCGGGCTCGGCCGTGGAGTGCCACGGCCTGCGGTTCGAGGCCGAGGAGGCAGCCGGGCGGCGCAACAAGGTCGGCACGGTCCGGATCCGCAGGCTGGCGCCGGTCGAGCTCGACGATAATCACTCGCATGCCTGAGCTCCCTGACCTGACAGCCGAGGACAAGAAGCTGGTCACCCTCGCGCGCGCCACCCGCGCGCGCATCGGTGCGGCCGAGGGTGCGGCCGCCCGCGACACCGACGGGCGTACCTACGCCGCGGCCACGGTCGCGCTCCCGTCGTTGCAGCTCAGCGCCGTCGCGGCCTGCGTCGCGATGGCGGTCGCCTCCGGCTCCACCGGGGTGGACGCGGTCGTCGTGCTGGGGGAGTCCGGCGGGTTGGGCGACTCCGACCGGGCGGTCCTGGGCGACTTCGCCGGCGCCTCCGGGGTGCTGGTCCACGTGGGCGACCCGCGCGGGACGATCGCCGACACGCTCGCGCTCTGAACGCCCTGCCGAGGTGATGGCGGCCCGCCCCGGGTGAGGGGCGGGCCCGCCGCAGTGCCACCCTGCCCGGAGATCACAGCCTCGCCGGCGAGCAGGAACGCCACGCTGGCCGGGCCCCCGGGGGTGGGGCTCACGGGAAGCGATCTTGGCACGGTCCGATCGCGGTGACAGCCGAACCGGGCAAACTTTTCCACTTGCCCGTCCCCCTGCGGTGCGGGGTAGTTTCGTCGCGTGGCTGACCGTGCCTGGGACCAACACCGGCGGGCCGTCGAACGGCTCGGGAGCTCCTACCGTGCCATCCCGCCCGGCGAACCGGTGCGGCTGGCGAAGCAGACGACGAACCTGTTCCGCGCCCGGGCCGCGAGCTCGGCACCCGGCCTCGACGTCAGCGGACTGACCGGCGTCATCGAGGTCGACCCGCACCCCGCCGAGGGGCCGCCCGTCGCCGAGGTGCAGGGCATGTGCACCTACGAGGACCTGGTCGACGCCACCCTGCCCTACGGGCTGATCCCGCTCGTCGTGCCGCAGCTGCGCACGATCACGCTCGGTGGCGCGGTCACCGGTCTCGGCATCGAGTCCACCAGCTTCCGCAACGGCCTCCCGCACGAGTCGGTGCTCGAGATGGACGTCTTCACCGGGGCGGGCGAGGTGGTGACGGTGCGTCCGGGCGACGAGCTGTTCGACGCCTTCCCGAACTCCTACGGCAGCCTGGGCTACGCCACCCGGCTGCGCATCGAGCTCGAGCCGGTACCGCCGTACGTCGCGCTCCGGCACGTCCGCTTCGACGACCCCGGCCTGCTCGCCAAGACGATCGAGGAGATCACCCGCTCGGGCGAGCACGAGGGCGCACGCGTCGACGGGCTCGACGGCGTCGCGTTCGCGCCGGGGGAGTACTACCTGACCCTTGCGCGGTGGACCGACCGTGCGGGCGAGGTCAGCGACTACACCGGCCAGCAGGTCTACTACCGGTCGATCCAGCAGCGGGACAGCGACCTGCTGACGATCTACGACTACCTGTGGCGGTGGGACACCGACTGGTTCTGGTGCTCGGGCGCGTTCGGCGCGCAGCACCCGGTGCTCCGGCGGCTGTGGCCCGCGAGCAAGCGCCGCTCCGACGTCTACATGCGGCTGCTCGGGCTGGACCGCAAGCTCGGGATCGCCGACCGGCTCGACCGCCGTGCCGGCCGGCCGCTGCGCGAGCGGGTGGTGCAGGACATCGAGGTGCCGGCCGACCGGCTGCCGGAGTTCCTCGACTGGTTCGACGCCGAGATCGGCATGCGACCGGTGTGGCTGTGCCCGCTGGTCTCGAGGGGCTCGACCGGCGGCCGAGGCTGGACCGCCTACCCGCTCGAGCCCGGCGCGACGTACGTCAACGTCGGCTTCTGGGGCACTGTCCACGTCGGCCCCGACGCCGTGAACGCCCCGCGCAACCGGGCGATCGAGGCCAAGGTCCATGACCTCGGCGGCCACAAGAGCCTCTACTCCGAGGCGTTCTACGACCCCGAGACCTTCGACCGGCTCTACAACGGCCCGGCACTCGCCGCGGTGAAGCGGCGGCACGACCCCGACGACAGGTTGACCACTCTCTACGACAAGGCTGTGAGGAGCCGCTGATGACACAGTCCACGACCGCCCGGAAGCTCTCCATCGCGGAGGCTTTCGACAGCCTGATGCGGGAGCCGCTCCCGCTGCGGATCACCGCCTACGACGGCAGCGGCGCCGGACCCGAGGACGCGCCGTACCGCTTCCACATCGCGAGCGAGCGCGGCCTCAGCTACCTGATGAGCTCGCCCGACCCCGACCTCGCGATGGCTCGCGCGTACGTGTCGGGCGACCTCCAGCTGTTCGGGACCCACCCCGGCGACCCCTACGAGGCGCTCGTGGTGCTCAAGGACGGCATCAAGTTCCGTCGGCCCAGCCCGTCGGAGCTGGTCACGCTGGTGCGGTCGCTCGGCGTCAGCCACCTGGTCCCGCCGACGCCGCCCGCTGAGGAGGCGCCCTCGCGCGTGCGCCGGATCTTCGAGGGCTTCCGGCACAGCCTGACCCGCGACGCCGAGGCGATCCACCACCACTACGACGTCTCCAACCGGTTCTACGAGATGGTCCTCGGGCCCTCGATGACCTACACCTGCGCGGTCTTCCCCCATGAGACCGCCACCCTCGAGGAGGCGCAGACCACCAAGTACGACCTGGTCGCCCGCAAGCTCGACCTGAAGCCCGGCCAGCGGCTGCTCGACCTCGGCTGCGGCTGGGGCGGCATGGTGCGTCATGCGGCGAAGGAGTACGGCGTCAAGGCGCTCGGGGTGACCCTATCCCAGCAGCAGGCCGAGTGGGCGCAGGAGGAGATCAAGCGGCAGGGCCTGGACGACCTCGCCGAGGTCCGCCACCTGGACTACCGGCTGGTCGAGGAGGGCGATTTCGACGCCGTGAGCTCGATCGGGCTCACCGAGCACATCGGCGTGCGCAACTACCCGTCGTACTTCACGTTCATCAAGGACAAGCTCAAGCCCGAGGCGCGGCTGCTCAACCACTGCATCACCCGGGCCAGCAGCCACCAGAGCCACAAGCCCGGCGAGTTCATCGACCGCTACGTGTTCCCCGACGGCGAGCTCGCTGCCCCGGGGCGGTTGGTGAGCGCGGTGCACGACGTCGGTCTCGAGGTGCACGACGTCGAGAACCTGCGCCTCCACTACGCGCGGACCCTCGCCGGGTGGTGCGCGAACCTGGAGGCCAACTGGGACGCCTGCGTGGCCGAGGTCGGCGAGAACACCTGCCGGGTGTGGGGCCTCTACATGGCCGCGTCGCGGCTGTCGTTCGAGCGCAACGAGATCCAGCTGCACCACATCCTGGCGGCCAGGCTCGGCGACGACGGCGGCAACGGGTTCCCGCTGAGGCCGACCTGGTAGGGCACTCGATAGCCTTGGGCGGGTGAGCACCCGCGCCGAGCAGTACGTCGCCGACGTGCTCCGGCGCGACCAGGTCTCCCCACACCTGGTGCGGCTGACCCTGGGCGGTCCCGGGCTGGCCGGGTTCACCTCGACCGGCGTCCCGGACGAGTGGGTCGGACTGGTCGTGCCCGGCCAGTTCCAGAGCCGCTACTACACGGTGCGGTCGTGGTCCGGCGGGGAGCTCGTGCTCGACGTCGTCGTCCATGAGGTCGGCCTGGTCACCGAGTGGGCCTCGGGCGACTGCGTCGGCGACCAGGTGACGATCACCGAGCCGAAGGGATCGTTCGCGATGCCCGACGGCGCGGCCTGGCTGCTCCTCGTCGGCGACCTCACCGCCCTGCCGGCGATGGCGCGGATCGTGGAGACCCACGGGCGGTCGGTCCCGACGCGGGTGTGGGCAGAGGTCAGCGACGTCGAGCAGCTCGCCGACTACCTGCCCGGCGGCGCCGACGTGGCGTTCATCGGGCTGGACGGGCCGGACAGGTCGAGCCGGCTGGCGGAGATCGTCGAGCGGATCGACTGGCCCGAGGGCGACGGCTACTTCTGGATGGCCGGTGAGTCCGCACAGATGCGGGCGATCCGCAAGCACCTGATGCGGGAGCGAAGGCTGCCGTCGACGGCGTACGACGTGATGGGCTACTGGCGCGCCGTCGCCGCCCGCCAGCCGCGCCCCGTCGACCCCGGCCCCATCTGGCGCGCCGGAAAGGCCGCCGGCAAGACCGACGACGAGATCTGGGCCGACTACGACTCCGCGCGGGCCGCCCAGGAACAGGGACAGCAATGAGCCGCGAGTTCGACCACGAGTCCGAGGACTTCGACGACGAGGACTTCGACGACGAGGACTTCGACGAGGACTTCGGCGCGATGCCCGCGCCGGCTCCGGCGACGTTCACCGCGTCGGAGGGCTTCCGCAGCGGGTTCGCCTGCTTCGTCGGCCGTCCCAACGCCGGCAAGTCGACGCTCACCAACGCCCTGGTGGGACAGAAGATCGTCATCACCTCCGACAAGCCGCAGACCACCCGCACCGTCGTCCGCGGCATCGTGCACCGCCCCGACGGGCAGCTGGTGCTCGTCGACACCCCCGGACTCCACAAGCCGCGCACCCTGCTAGGGGAGCGCCTCAACGACCTGGTGATGGCCACGTGGTCGGAGGTCGACGTGGTCGCCGTCTGCTTCCCGAGCGACGAGAAGATCGGCCCCGGCGACCGGTTCCTGGTGAACGAGCTCGGCAAGGTGCGTCGTACGACCAAGATCGCGGTGGCCACCAAGACCGACCTCGCCGAGCCCGACCGGATCGCCGCCCACCTCCTCGACATCGCCGAGCTCGGCCGTGAGACCGGCACCGACTGGGCCGAGATCGTCCCCGTCTCCGCCGTCGCAGGCGACCAGGTCGGTCTGCTCGCCGAGCTCCTGGTCGCCCGGATGCCCGAGGGCCCCGCGCTCTACCCCGACGGCGACCTCACCGACGCCCCCGAGGAGGTCCTCGCGGCCGAGCTGATCCGCGAGGCCGCCCTCGACGGCGTCCACGACGAGCTCCCGCACTCGATCGCCGTCGTCGTCGAGGAGATGGGCCTGCGCGACGGCCGCCCCGACGACAAGCCGCTCCTCGACATCTACGCCAACCTGTACGTCGAGCGCGACTCCCAGAAGGGCATCGTCATCGGCAAGAAGGGCACCCGCCTCCGCCAGGTCGGCTCGGTCGCCCGCAAGCAGATCGAAGCCCTCCTCGGCACCCCCGTCTACCTCGACCTCCACGTCAAGGTCGCCAAGGACTGGCAGCGGGACCCCCGCCAGCTCCGCAAGCTCGGCTTCTGACCCCCGCCGACCCGTCGCAAACTCGCACGCGGACACCGCCGACCCGTCGCAAACTCGCACGCAGTTGGCCTCGACCCGTCGCAAACTCGCACGCGGACACCGCCGACCCGTCGCAAACTTCCACGCGAATGGCCTCGACCCGTCGCGTACTTCGCGACGGGTCGGCGACTCTGGGGCGTGAGTTTGCGACGGGTCGGCGACTCTGGGGCGTGAGTTTGCGACGGGTCGGCGACTCTGAGGCGTGAGTTTGCGACGGGTCGGCCGTTAGTCGGGGGCCCAGCAGAGACCCCAGGTCTGGCCCATCTCCCACTGCTCCTTCGTGGGGTACTCGTAGCCCCAGCGGTAGTCCAGCGGGTCGTCGGCGACGTCGAGCCCGGCGTCGGAGCAGGGGGTCTCGAGGGCATCCTTGGCGGCGGCGACGCCGGGGTACTCGCCCGGGTCATAGGGGACGACACGGATGGCACGCCAGGAGTGGTCCGCGGAGCAGATGACGCGTTCGAAGTCCTCGGCGTCGGGGGCGGCAGTGCCGCACATGGCGTAGCGGTCGCGGACGGCGTCGTCGTCGAGCGCGCCCTCGAGGCTCGTGTCCGGCTCGGCGAGCACCTCGTCGCCTGCCACGACGACGACGTCGCAGCGGTACCACTCGGCGCCGCGATCGGACTGGGCGAGGCTCGGGGTGAACCACACCGGGCGGATCATGCTGAGCCGCAGGTCGGCCTGGTCGCCGCCGAGGAAGTCGGCGAGGGCGGCGGGACACGCTTCGGCGACCTGGGCCTGGACGTGCTGGGAGTCGACGGCCACCAGATGACCCTGGACGACGGTGTCGAGCACGCCGACGGCGTACGTCTCGGAGGTGTGGCGCCCCTTGCAGGCCGTGGGCTTCGAGGAGTTCGTGGGTGCGAGCGCCTGCCGGAAGCTGAGCGCGTAGCAGGCACCGTCCTTCGGCGCCGCGGGCGGCGGCGCCGCGGTGGGCGGCGAAGTCGGGGCCGCCGTGGAGGTCCCCGTCTCGGCCGGTTGGTCGTCGTCACCGCCGCCGGAGCATCCTGCGAGGAAGGTGACGGCGAGACCCGTCGCCAGGAGGTACGGCGCCGCGCGGCGTCGTACGCCGCGATCAGTCACGCGTCTTCGCCCAGCACACCGACCGCCGGATGCCGGCCTGCCACTCGGCCTCGTGGAAGTGGGTGAACGCGTACTCGAAGCGCGCCGGGTAGTTCAGCCACGCCTTGATCGACTCGGCGCAGAACGCCTTGGTGCGGCTCGCGACCACCTCGTCGCCGGGATACTCGTCCTTGGGCTCGCCGACCTTGATCGTGGTGGCTGCACGCCACTGGTGGTCCTGGGCGCAGGGCACCTTCTCACCCTCAGCAACCGTCTCCCCGGTCGCGCAGACCAGCCAGCGGTCGTCGGGACGACCGAGGAGGAGGCCCTTCGCCGTCTGGGGCAGCGGCCGGTACTCCTCACTCGATGCGTTGCCGCCCACGACGTCGCAGCGGTACCAGCGGGCGCCGTCGTCCCACGCCTTCTCCGACGGCCGGAACCACGCCCAGCTCACGATCGTCCGCAGCACCAGGCTCTCGTCGGCGCCGAGGAACTTCGCGTACTTCTTCATGCAGGTCCGGTAGGCGTACTCGCCGAGCTTGGAGTCGTCGTAGTCGACGTCGTCGAACTCGGCGGGGAGCTCGCCCACCGCGAACGTCTCGGCGGTGTGCTTCTCCTTGCAGTCGACGGTGCTGGTGGCGTTGGCCGGCAGCTCGACGTCGGCGGGGGTCAGCATGCGGCAGACGCCGAGCTCGGGGAGGGCGGTGGAGTCGACCTGGTCGGGGTCGACGTTCTCGCCCTGCGGCTCCGAGGAGCAGGCGACCAGCGCGGACATCACGAGGAGAAGGCCGAGCACGGCAACGAGAGCGCGGGCGTGCCTCATCGCCGTCTCCCTCGCTGGTCTGGTCCGATGTCCGTCAGGTGCTGAGCAGTGCCGCGATCGTAGCGCCCAGCTCGTACGCCGCCGACTCGTCCTCGGGAGTGACGTCCCCGAGCAGGGCGAGCACGTCGTACGACTGCTTCCAGCCGAGCGCACCCACGATCGACTGCACCGCCCGCACCCCGCCGGTGAGGTCGTAGCGACCGTGCATCCAGAGACCGTAGGGCCGCCCCTTCGTCTGACCCTCCGACTCGCCGGCCCCGCCGCCGGGATCGAGCGCCCCGCCGACGGCGAGGAAGGTGCTGTCGAAGAAGTGCTTGAGAGCCCCGCTCATGTAGCCGAAGTTCACCGGCGAGCCCAGCAGGTAGCCGTCCGCCGCCAGCACGTCGTCAGCGGTCGCCTCCAGCGCCGACCGTACGACGACCTCGACCCCCTCGATCGCGTCGTCGCCTGCCCCGCTCAGCGCCGCCTCGAACAGCGCCTGGGTCGAGCGGGTAGGGGAGTGGTGGACGACGAGAAGTCGGGCCATCCGCGGAACGCTACCCGGCTCGCCGGCACGGCTAGCGCCGGAATCCGATGATCTTGGCGCTGACGACGAGATCGCCGCCGTCGTTCAGGGTGACGTGGATGGTCGACTTCACACGGAGCGCGAACCGAACCACTGCGTGACCGCTCCGATCGAGCCGGTAGGGAACTCGGCCGCTGACTTGGTCATTGCGGTCCCATCGCTCGATCCAGGCGATGCCGCGGCGTGACTGGAGGGGGCCCGCGGCCCGAACGTCGACCGTCACCCTCTCGCCACGGGCATAGCGCTTCTTCCGGGTGGTGACGCGGAGGACCGTGTCCTCTCGCGGCCGGATGGCCCAGAAGCGAGCCTCGGAGCCCCGATCGGCGAACTCGATCCCGTAGAGCACTTCCTCGCCGAACTCGAGGGATCGCCGGCGGAAGCTCAGCTCCTCGTCCTGGAAGATCGGGTCGTCGGTGCTCACGAACGCGTGGTCGCGCATGAGGTGCGTTGTCGTCGAGTAGACCCGGACGTCCCCTGCCGGCGAGTAGCGGTGGAGTCCGAACGCCACCACGCCGTCCTCGCGTGCGACGACGGTCTCGGGCTCTGGCTGGGTCGGTGCGTTCACCGGGCTTCCGTCGTACGCGCCGACGACGGAGAGGTCGCGCATGTCGAGCACCAGCCCGGATTCGACGACCAACCGGTCGGTGCCGGGGATCACTGCGAGGTCCGTGGTCTGGTTGAGGACGGAAGTGTCGCCACGGTCGACGATGGCAACAGGATCCGCCTCGACGTCGAAGGACGAGATGTCGTATCCGCCGATCAACGCGACCAGGATCCCGTGCGCAGCGGAGAACACGAGTCGGCCGCTCCCGGATCCGGGATGGGTCACGGGCACGTCCGCGGTAGCTGGGTCGAAGATCCTGATCGCGCTGAACTTGTTGGGACAGTAATCGCCGAAGACCACAAGTCTGCCCACGCGAACCAGGTCCTGCGGGCACGAGGGCATCGTCTGCGAGCCGGTTGTCCAGCTCGGCAACGGATGCTCGGCGACGACCTCGAGGGTGGACGTGTCGATCTCGGCGATGGCGTGGTCGTCCGACAGCCCGACGTACAAGCGGGTGGCGTCCTCGGAGAGCACGAGTCCGCGGGCTCCACCCATGCCGGCGATGACACCGACCGGCTCGCCCTTCAGGTCGAGGACGACCAGCTCGCTGGAGCCCCTGTCCTGGCTGACGTATACGTGGCCATGGGCCTCGTCCACCGCGAGATCGAAGAAGCCGTCCAGTCGCAGCGAAGTACGTGCGTCTGCCCCAGCCGACGGTTGCAGCGCGGCGAGAGCCGCAGTGACGGCGAGTGCGGTGGTCACGATCACGACGCCGCAGGTCCGACGTACCCGAGAGGTGTTCAAGAATGGTTCCCGTCGATAGGTGGTCGGGCGGATGCTAATCTGGCTCCCGTCATGATGCGCGCGCTTCTTCTTGGTTGCCGCAGCGAGGTCTGAATCTGCCGGACCCCCTCGCTGCGGAGTGTTCGTGCGCGACCGGCGCCCATCGTTCGCCGATCATCGAGGTAAGTCATGACCACCATTCCCGAGCAGCAGCCCAGCGGGATGCCGTTCCACCGCTACACCGCGTTCCAGCCCGTCACCGTCCCGGACCGCACCTGGCCGGACCAGAAGATCACGAAGGCGCCGCGGTGGCTCTCCACCGACCTGCGTGACGGCAACCAGGCACTCATCGACCCGATGAGCCCGGCGCGCAAGATGAAGATGTTCGAGCTCCTGGTCCGGATGGGCTACAAGGAGATCGAGGTCGGGTTCCCGGCGGCGAGCCAGACCGACTTCGACTTCGTGCGCCAGCTCATCGAGGACGACAAGGTGCCGGAGGACGTCCGCATCTCCGTGCTGACCCAGGCTCGCGAGGACCTCATCGAGCGGACGGTCGAGTCGCTGGTCGGCGCCGACAAGGCGACCGTCCACCTCTACAACGCGACCGCCCCGCTCTTCCAGCGCGTCGTCTTCAACGTCTCGGAGGCCGAGTGCATCGCGATCGCGACGCGCGGCACCGAGTGGGTGATGAAGCACGCCGAGAACCTGCTGTCCGGGTCGGACTTCGGCTACCAGTACAGCCCCGAGATCTTCACCCAGACGCCGACCGACTTCGCGCTCGAGGTGTGCGAGCGGGTGTCCGACGTGTGGCAGCCGGAGCCCGGCCGCGAGATCATCCTCAACCTGCCGGCGACCGTCGAGATGTCGACGCCCAACACCTACGCCGACCAGATCGAGTACTTCGGGCGCGGCCTGACGCGGCGCGACGTCACCGCGATCAGCCTGCACCCCCACAACGACAGGGGTACGGCGGTCGCGGCGACCGAGCTCGCGCTGATGGCCGGTGCCGACCGGGTCGAGGGCTGCCTGTTCGGGCACGGCGAGCGCACCGGCAACGTCGACCTGGTCACGCTGGCGATGAACCTGTTCAGCCAGGGGATCGACCCGATGGTCGACCTGTCCGACATCGACGAGGTCCGCCGCACCGTCGAGTACTGCACCCAGCTGCCGGTCCACCCGCGCCACCCCTACGCGGGCGACCTGGTCTACACCGCCTTCTCCGGCTCCCACCAGGACGCCATCAAGAAGGGTCTGGAGGACCTCGACCGGATCGCGGAGGACGCCGGCAAGCCGGTCGGCGAGATCCCGTGGGAGGCGCCGTACCTGCCAATCGACCCGAAGGACGTCGGCCGCACCTACGAGGCCGTCATCCGCGTCAACAGCCAGTCCGGCAAGGGCGGGGTCGCCTACGTGCTGAAGGCCGAGCACAGCCTCGACCTGCCGAGGCGAGCCCAGATCGAGTTCAGCCGGGTCATCCAGCAGCACACCGACGCGCAAGGCGGGGAGGTCACGCCGGAGGAGATCTGGTCGATCTTCCGCGCCGAGTACCTCGACCGCACCCAGCCCTACGAGCTGACGAGCTGGAGCTCGGTCACCGACGCCGAGGGCGACGACGAGCAGCAGGTCAACCTCGTGGTCCGCGGCGAGGAGCGCACCTTCTCCGGCCTGGGCAACGGGCCGGTGGCGGCGTTCGTCGACGGGATGCGGCAGGCGGGTGCGGACATCCGTGTCCTCGACTACGCCGAGCACGCCCTCTCCTCGGGCGGCGACGCGGTCGCGGCGGCGTACGTCGAGTGCGAGATCGCCGGCGAGATCGTCTGGGGCGTCGGCATCCACCACAACATCGTCACGGCGTCGCTCCGCGCGGTGGTCTGCGCCGCCAACCGGGCCCAGGCCGAGACGATCCCCCACCGGAGCTGAGGCGCCTGTCAGGATGGAGGGGTGAGCGAACGACACCTCGCCTCCGAGCGGGTCGGCCAGTTCTTCCTGGAGACCGACGGCGGTCGTGACCGCCTGGAGTACACCGAGTACGGCACCGGCGACGCCTGGGTGGTGCTGCTGCCCGGCCTGCTGATCCCGCGGCGGATGCACGACCACCTCGCGCGGACCCTTGCGGCCAACGGTGCCCACGTGGTCACGCTCGACTTCCTCGGGCACGGCAGGTCGGACAAGCCGGACGACCCGTTCGCCTACTCGGTGACGTCGTTCGCGCGGCAGGTGGTCGCGCTGCTCGACGAGCTGGGTGCGGGGCAGGCGGTCATCGGGGGTACGTCGCTCGGGGCCAACGTCGCGCTCGAGGTGGCGGCGATCGCCCCGGAGCGGGTGCGTGGCCTGATCGTGGAGATGCCGGTGCTCGACAACGCGCTCGAGGTCGCCATCGTGTCGTTCGCGCCCCTCCTCCTGGGTGCCCGGGTGTTCCCGTTCGCGTTCTCCGGGCTGCGGTTCGTGACCCGGCGGGTGCCGCGCGGCGTCGTGCCGTGGTGGATCGGGATCGGCCTCGACACGCTCGACCACAAGCCGGGCCCGCTGGCGGCGTACGTCCACGGGCTGTTCTTCGGCCGGGTGGCGCCGCCGGCCTCGGAGCGCCGCCGGATCCAGGCGCCGACCCTGGTCGTCGGCCACCCGCGCGACCCGCTGCACCCCGCGTCGGACGCGGAGATGGTCGCGAGCGAGCTCCCGAACACGACGTTCGTGAAGGCCACGTCGATCCTGGAGTGGCGCCGTTCGCCCGAGCGGCTCGACCTGGCGGCCACGAAGTTCGTGCTCGACTGCTGGCGCCCGGCGCGGCGCACACGGCGTACCGCGAACTAGTCGGTGGTGGGCGGCAGAATGGGCGGGTGCTCTACCGCGACGAGGCGATCGTGCTCCGCACCCGCAAGCTGGGTGAGGCCGACCGCATCATCACCCTGCTGACCCGTCAGCACGGGCTGGTGCGCGCCGTCGCGAAGGGCGTGCGCCGCACGACGTCCAAGTTCGGCTCGCGGCTCGAGCCGTTCACGCACGTCGACCTGCAGCTCGCCGTGGGGCGCAACCTCGACACGATCACGCAGGCCGAGGCGCACGGGTCGTACGCCGCACCGCTCGGCGCCGACTATCAGTGCTACACCGCCGGCACGGCGATGCTGGAGACCGCCGAGCGGCTGGTGGTGGAGGAGCGGGAGCCTGCCGTCCAGCAGTTCCTGCTGCTGCTCGGCGCACTGCGCGCGATGGCGTCGGGGGAGCGGGCGGCCGGGCACGTGCTCGACTCCTACCTGCTGCGCTCGCTCGCCGTCGCCGGCTACGCCCCGTCCTGCTCCGACTGCGCGCACTGCGGCCGCGAGGGGCCGCACCGGTGGTTCAACCCGTCGATGGGCGGCGTGCTCTGCGCGACCTGCCGGATCCCCGGCTCCGCCAGCCCCGCCCCCGAGACGCTCACGCTCCTCGGGGCGCTCCTCTCCGGGGACTGGCCGGTCGTCGAGGCGGCCGATCCGCGCCACGTCCGCGAGGCGAGCGGGCTGGTCGCCGCGTTCGTGCAGTGGCAGCTCGAGCGCGGCCTGCGGTCGTTGCCGTACGTCGAGCGGGCGGCCCCGTAGGGTCGTCTAGCCTTCACCCGTGCGCCGCAGCAGCCGATCGACGACCTCGCGTCGGGAGCCCCGTCCGCCGACCCCGCACCCGTCGGGCGCGCGGCCCCCGGCGATCCCGGCGGAGCTGGTCCCGCACCACGTGGCGATCGTGATGGACGGCAACGGCCGGTGGGCCAAGGAGCGGGGGCTGCCCCGCACCAGAGGGCACGAGCAGGGCGAGCACTCGCTGTTCGACGTGGTCGAGGGCGCGATCGAGATCGGCGTGAAGGCGATCTCGGCGTACGCCTTCTCCACGGAGAACTGGTCCCGCAGCCCCGACGAGGTGAAGTTCCTCATGGGCTTCAACCGCGACGTGATCCGCCGCCGACGCGACGAGATGCACGAGCTCGGCGTCCGCGTGCGCTGGGCCGGGCGGGCACCGCGCCTGTGGAAGTCGGTGATCAAGGAGCTCCAGGTCGCCGAGGAGATGACGAAGCGCAACGACGTCCTCACCCTGACGATGTGCGTCAACTACGGCGGTCGCTCGGAGCTGGGCGACGCGGCCCGGGCGCTGGCCCAGGACGTCGCCGCCGGGCGGGTCAACCCGGCGAAGGTCGACGACCGCACGCTGGGTCGCTACCTCTACGTCCCCGAGCTCCCCGACGCCGACCTGATCTGGCGCACGTCGGGGGAGCAGCGGCTGTCCAACTTCATGCTGTTCCAGGCCGCCTACTCCGAGCTCGTCTTCTCCGACGTGCTCTGGCCCGACGTCGACCGCCGGCATCTGTGGGAGGCGGTCGAGGCCTACGCCAGGCGCGACCGGAGGTACGGCGGCGCCGACCCGGTGTGACACCGGTCTGACTCGTGCGAATCTCCTGCCGATCCAGCGGTGCGGGCAATACGCTTCGCGCCATGAATCCCCCTCGTCTGGCCCGCCTCGTCGCGCTCGCCCTCGCCGCGTCCCTCTCCCTCGCCGCCTGCGGCGACGACGGTGACGGCGAAGCGACCGACGTCGAGACCGTCTTCGAGACGGTCACCCCGGGCGCCGAGGACACGGGGGCGTCGGACCCCACGGAGCCGCCGAGCGACACGACCACCACGGACGTGCCGACCACCGAGTCGATGACGATCTCCCCGACCGGCGACGTCGACGAGGCGGAGCTGGCCGAGGACATCCAGTCCGCCCGCCAGGTGGCCGACGGCTGGTGGGCCACGCACTGGAAGGACTATTTCACCGGCAACTACACCGCGCCCAACGTGTTCAACGGTGACGGCATCTACGACGGCTACGACACCGAGAACGCGCCGACCTGCTATGGCGACGTGCTGCCGCCGGGCAACGCCTTCTACTGCCCCGACGGCGACTACGTCGCCTGGGACATCACGCTGCTGGAGCTCGGCTACGAGATCGGCGACTCCTGGCCCTACCTGATCATCGCCCACGAGTGGGGTCACGCGATCCAGGCGGACCTGTCGATGGACCTCCAGTCGGAGCAGTACGAGCTGCAGGCCGACTGCCTCGCCGGCGCCGTCCTCTACGGCTCGAGGGACGACGGGACGCTGGAGTTCGAGCCGGGCGACGAGAAGGAGATCGTCGACGGCCTCAACTTCATCGCCGACGAGGTCCCGTGGGGCATGAGCGGCGACCACGGCGACTCCTTCCAGCGGATCGAGGCGTTCAACCTCGGTCGCACCGACGGCGTCCCCGGCTGCCTGCCGGGCATGACCAACTGATCGGAGCTAGTGCTCGTCGTAGTGCGCGCCGTGCTCGGCATGGCGGTGTCCGTCGTGGACGTAGTCGACATGATCGTCGTGCGGGACCGCGAGGTGCCCGCAGCGCGGGCCGTGCTGGTGCGGGTGCTCGCCGGCCGGCTCGTGGTCGGTCGGGACCGTCTCGGGGAACGGGGCGCGCAGTCGGGCGCGGTGGCGGGTCCACACCCCGACCGGCCAGGCGATCACGTAGCCGGCGAGAGCAAGCAGCACGATGGTCGGGCCGGGCGTCGCGTTGATGTCGTGCGTCGACGCCACCGCCGCCAGCACGAGGCCGCCCACCGACGCGAGGGTGCCGAGCACCATCGCCGCGGCGATCGTGGTGCGGAACGAGCGCGTGAGCTGCTGCGACGTGGCCACGGGCACGACCATCAGCGCTGAGACCAGGAGCAGGCCGACCGTGCGCATGGCGACCGTCACGCTGACCGCGGCGAGCACCGCGACCAGGACGTTGTAGAACCGGACCCGCAGTCCCGCCACCCGGGCGAACTCCTGGTCCTGCGCGACGGCGAAGAGCTGCGGCGCGAGGCCGAGGCAGAGGAAGATCACCGCCGGTGCCAGCACCATGGTCACCAGGAGGTCGTCGACGGAGATCGTCGTGAGGGATCCGAAGAGGTACCGCTGGAGCGAGGCAGCGCTCTCGTTGCCGATGCCGCTGATCAGGATGCCGCCGGCGAGCCCGCCGTAGAAGAGCAGCGCGAGGGCGACGTCGCCGTTGGTCTGCCCGCGTTCGCGGATGACCTCGAGGAGGATCGATCCCGCGATCGCGACGAGCACCGCCGTCCACAGGGGAGACGCGCCGGTGACCAGGCCCAGGGCGACGCCGGTGACGGCCACGTGGCCGATGCCGTCGCCCATCAGCGCCAGCCGGCGCTGGACGAGGAACGTGCCGACCGCGGGTGCGGCCAAGCCCGTGAGCAGGGCCGCGATGAGTGCGCGCTGCATGAACGGCAGCTCGAAGAGCTCGATGGCGTTCATCGGACCCCTCCGTTCGGCGGGTCCAGCGGCGAGGCCACCCGGGGCGCGTGGTCGCGGTGCGACGGCCCGGCGTGGTGGTGGTGCGTGTGCGGCTCGGCGAACCACGGTTCGTGCGCCTCGTGGTCGCGCAACGGCGGCCCGTCGTAGACGATCCGGCCGTCCCGCATCACCACCGCCCGGTCGACCAGCGGGGCGAGCGGCCCGAGCTCGTGCGCGACGAGCACCACCGTCGCCTGCCGTGCCTTGAGCGCGCCCAGCGCGCCCGCGAGGGCCTGCTGGTTGGGCAGGTCGACGCCGGCGGTCGGCTCGTCGAGGAAGAACAGGTCGGGCTCGCCCGCGAGCGCGCGAGCGATGAGGACCCGTTGCTGCTGGCCGCCGGAGAGGTGGCTCACGGCGTCCCGCCGCCGGTCGGCCAGGCCGACCACCTCGAGCGCCTCTTCGATGGCGGCGCGGTCGGCGCGGGTGAGCGGTCGCAGCAGCCGGCGGCGGGTCAACCGGCCGGCGGCCACGACCTCCCAGACCGAGGCGGGTACGCCGGACGCCGCCGTCGCCCGTTGGGGCACGAAGCCGATTCGCTGCCAGGCTCCGAAGTCGTCGAGCGGCGTGCCGAAGAAGCGGACCTCCCCGGCGCTCACCGGGCGCAGGCCGAGCAGGGCGCGGACGAGGGTGGACTTGCCGGAACCGTTGGCCCCCATCAGGGCCAGGAAGTCGCCCTCCCCGACGTCGAGGTCGATCCCGCGGAGCACGGGCCGGCCCCCGATCTCGACCGCCCCACCCGCGATCGAGACCGCTGGCGTGGAGCCAGGGGTCATCGGCATCCGTTGGCTTCCCTGATCGCGTCGAGGTTGGACCGCATCAGTGAAAGATAGTCCTCGCCGGACGAGGCGTCGGTCAGGCCCTCGATCGGGTCGAGCGTGGCGGTCCCGAGATCGAGGTCGGCTGCCAGGCTCTCGACCAGGTCGGGCTCCAGCGGCTCGCTGAACACCGTCGTGATCCCCTCGTCCGCGATGAGCTCCTGGAGCTCGCCGACCACCGCCGGGGTCGGCTCGGCGTCCGGGGAGAGGCCGACGAGCGGGGCCAGGTGCACGCCGTACTTCTCCAGGTAGCCGAACGCGTCGTGCGACACCACGATCGTGTCGCGCTCGCAGTCGGCCAGGCCTGCCACGTAGTCGTCGTCCAGCGACTGCAGGTCGGTCCTCAGGTCGGCTGCGTTCGACCGATAGTCGTCGCCGTGGTCCGGGTCGATCTCGGCGAGCTCGTCCGCGACCGCGTCCGCGAGGTCGGCGACCCGCAGCGGGTCCTGCCAGAAGTGCGGATCCGTGTCTCCGTGATCGTGCTCCTCGCCTTCGTGCTCCTCGCCCTCGTGCGCCTCGCCCTCGTGCTCCTCGTGCTCCCCGTGGGACTCCTCGGCCGCCAGCAGGTCCACCACCTCCGACGCGTCCAGCGGAACGCCCTCGGCGTTCTGCTCGACCGCGTCGTCGACGGCGGGCTGGAAGTCGTGCTGGAACACGACCAGGTCGGCCGAGGCGATCTCGGCGGTCTCGCCGACGTCGAGCTCGAGGTCGTGCGGCTCGGTGCCCGGCTGGGTGAGCAGCTCCACGTCCGCGTGGTCGCCCGCCACCCGCTCGGCGACATAGGCGAGGGGGTAGAACGCGGCCGCCACCGTCACCCCGTCGTCGGAGTCGGCCCCGCCTTCGTCGAAGGCGGAGCACCCGCTCGCAACGATGCTGAGCGAGAGGACGACAGTGCAGAGGATCGGCCAGCGCATGAGAATCATTCTCAACTAGTCGGGGGGCGACCGTCAAACCGGGGCGGATCGCTACGCTCGTCCGGTGCTCGTCGTCAACCGGTTCCGGCTTCCGGAGGGCGCGTCGGAGGACGTCTTCCGCGCCGACCTCACTCTCGCCCACGAGACCCTCGCCGCCCAGCGCGGCTATCTCGCGGGCGAGATCGGGCGCAACCTCGACGACCCGTCGCTGTGGGTGCTGACCACGCGCTGGGAGTCCGTCGGCGCCTACCGCCGCGCGCTGTCGACGTACGACGTCAAGCTCAGCGCCGTGCCCACGCTGAGCCGCGCGCTGGACGAGCCGAGCGCCTATGAAGTGGTGGGCCCGAGCTCGGTTCTGAACGTCCAGCAGGCCCGCGTAACCTAAGGGTCTCGACAAGCTCGACCAGCGAGAAAAGAGCGCTCCGCAGCCGGCGGAGCGCCCCCTGAAGAAGGAACCACCGTGGCCAAGCCCCCGCCGTCCGCCGTCGACCAGGTCGTCTCCCTCGCGAAGCGCCGAGGTTTCGTCTACCCGTGCGGCGAGATCTACGGCGGCACCCGGTCCGCGTGGGACTACGGCCCCCTGGGCGTGGAGCTCAAGGACAACATCAAGCGCCAGTGGTGGAAGTCCATGGTGCAGATGCGCGACGACGTGGTGGGTCTCGACTCCTCGGTGATCCTGCCGCGCCAGACCTGGGAGGCCAGCGGCCACGTCGCGACCTTCTCCGACCCGCTGACCGAGTGCCAGTCGTGCCACAAGCGGTTCCGGGCCGACCACCTGCAGGAGGAGTACGCCGAGAAGAAGGGCCTCGACGACCCCGACTCGGTCGACCTCGCCACCCTCGCGTGCCCCAACTGCGGCACCCGCGGCGCCTGGACCGAGCCGCGCCAGTTCTCGGGCCTGCTCAAGACCTACCTCGGCGTGCTCGAGGACGAGTCCGGCCTGCACTACCTGCGCCCCGAGACCGCCCAGGGCATCTTCCTCAACTTCGCCAACGTGCTGACGTCGAGCCGGATGAAGCCGCCGTTCGGCATCGCCCAGGTCGGCAAGAGCTTCCGCAACGAGATCACGCCGGGCAACTTCATCTTCCGCACCCGTGAGTTCGAGCAGATGGAGATGGAGTTCTTCGTCAAGCCGGGCGAGGACGAGGAATGGCACCAGTACTGGATCGACAACCGCACGCAGTGGTACGTCGACCTCGGGGTGAACAAGGACAACCTGCGCCACTACGAGCACCCGAAGGAGAAGCTCTCCCACTACTCCAAGCGCACCGTCGACATCGAGTACCGCTTCCGGTTCGCGGGCTCGGAGTGGGGCGAGCTCGAGGGCATCGCCAACCGCACGGACTTCGACCTCTCGACCCACGCCGAGGCGTCCGGCCAGGACCTCAGCTACTTCGACCAGGCCGCGGGCGAGCGCTACGTGCCCTACGTCATCGAGCCGGCCGCCGGCTTGTCGCGCAGCCTGATGACGTTCCTCGTCGACGCCTACTCCGAGGACGAGGCGCCCAACACCAAGGGCGGCGTCGACAAGCGCACCGTGCTCCGTCTCGACCCGCGCCTGGCGCCGGTCAAGGTGGCTGTGCTACCGCTCTCGCGCAACGCCGACCTCACGCCGAAGGCCAAGGACGTGGCCGCCGAGCTGCGCCGGTCGTGGACCGTCGACTTCGACGACTCGGGCGCGATCGGCCGCCGCTACCGGCGCCAGGACGAGATCGGTACGCCGTACTGCGTGACGGTGGACTTCGAGACGCTCGACGACCACGCGGTCACCGTGCGCGAACGGGACAGCATGGCCCAGGAGCGGGTCGCTCTCGACCAGCTCACGGCGTACTTCGCCCAGCGCTTCGTCGGCTGCTGAGCCGGTCCTCTCCGGCGACGCACGCCTCCCAGCACGCCACTACTGCCACAATGACCACGTGACCACTGTCTCCTCGCTGTCGATGCGCGCCGGTGCGACGGCGCTCGCTGGTGTGCTCGCGCTGGGGGCGCTCGCCGGCTGCAGCGACGACGGCGGCGACCAGGCCGAGGCGGACGAGCCGACGACCGGGACGACCGCCACCGAGACGACCAGCGCGGCCCCGACCGACTACCTGACGGTGCCGAGCAGCGTCACGCTCACCGAGCCGGGCACCGACCTCGGGCTGACCGAGACGGCATCGGTCGCGTGGGAGCCGCGCCAGGACGCCGTGGTGGCGCTCGACCTGACCGTCGACCGGATCGACGAGACGTCGTTCAAGGAGTCGTTCGAGGGCTGGGTCGTCACCAAGCAGATGAAGGGGCAGACGCCGTACTTCGTCCACGTGACGGCGACCAACGTCGGCGACGCGCCGGTCGGCGGGCTGCTGGTGCCGCTGTACGCGCTGGCCGGGGGATCGAGCCTCTACGAGCCGCTGGACTTCCGCGACGAGACGTTCGAGCCGTGCCCCGGCGGCAAGCTGCCGAAGCGGCTGAAGGCCGGCAAGACGGCCGACCTGTGCTTCGTCTACCTGCTGCCGCAGGTCGAGCCGTTCATGTCCGCGGCGTTCGACCCGGTCGGCGACCTCGCGCCCATCACGTGGACCGGCGAGATCACCGAGATCGAGAAGCCGAAGAAGGACGAGAAGAAGCGCGCCAAGAAGCCGGGGAACGAGCAGCGCGGATGACGACGGGCCTGCAGCTGGGGCCGCTGCACATCGGGACGCCGGTCGTGCTGGCGCCGATGGCGGGGATCACCAACGCCGCCTACCGCCGGCTCTGTGCGGAGCACGGAGCCGGCCTCTACGTGTGCGAGATGATCACCAGCCGTGGGCTGGTCGAGGGGGACGCCACCACCAAGCGGATGCTGGTCTTCGACGACCTCGAGCAGGTGCGCTCGGTGCAGCTCTACGGCACCGACCCGGTCTACGTCGGCAAGGCCGCGGAGATCCTCTGCGCCGAGTACGGCGTCGCGCACATCGACCTCAACTTCGGCTGCCCGGTGCCGAAGGTGACCCGCAAGGGCGGTGGGGGCGCGCTGCCGTGGAAGCGGGGACTGCTCGCGCGCATCCTCGAGTCGGCGGTCGCCGCCGCGACGCCGTACGGCGTGCCCGTGACGATGAAGACCCGGAAGGGGCTCGACGACGATCACCTCACCTACCTCGACGCCGGCCGGATCGCCCAGGAGGCCGGGTGCGCGGCGATCGCGCTGCACGGGCGCACCGTGGCGCAGGCCTACTCCGGCGCCGCCGACTGGGACGCCATCGCGCAGCTGGTCGACCACGTCGACATCCCCGTGCTCGGCAACGGCGACATCTGGGAGGCCGCGGACGCGGTCCGGATGGTCGAGCAGACCGGCGCCGCGGGCGTGGTCGTCGGCCGCGGCTGCCTCGGCCGGCCGTGGCTGTTCCGCGACCTCGCCGCTGCCTTCCGGGGCCCGTCGTCGGTCGAGCCTGTCGAGACCACGCTCCCGACCCTCGGCGAGGTGGCGGCGATGATGCGTCGCCACGCCGAGCTGCTGGTGGAGCACATGGGGGAGGAGCGCGGCTGCAAGGAGTTCCGCAAGCACGTGACGTGGTACCTCAAGGGGTTCGGCGCCGGCGGGGAGATGCGACGCTCGCTGGGCCTGGTCTCGACGCTGGCCGACCTCGACCGGCTGCTCGCCGACCTGGACCCGGGCGAGCCGTTCCCGGTGTCCGAGCTGGGTGCCCCGCGGGGCCGCCAGGGGTCGCCGCGGAGCCGGGTGGTGCTTCCCGAGGGGTGGCTGGACGACGCCGACGGCAGCGACTGCCACCTGCAGGAGTCGGTCGACGAGACGACCGGAGGGTGACGGGAAACACCCTCCGAGCACGGTGCGAGGATTCGGATTCAGCAAAAGTGCCGTGGTTTAGTCGACGTTCGTGCCTGGCGCCGCTACGGTGGCCCGGGCACTGTCATTGAAAGCGAAAGCAAAGGAATTCAGCGCGTGGCAACACATCGCCACAAGCGGGAAACCGCGCGACGCACCCCTCGGGCAGCGCTCATCGCGGCCCCCCTGGCAGTCCTCGCGACCGGTGCGGCCGTCTCGGCCGGCGTCGCCGGGTCCGCCCCCGCCCCCGACCTCCTGTCGGCCGACCTCTCCGTCGCCGCCGCCGGCACGGGTGACCGTGACCGCGACCGCCCGCTCGGCGTGGTGTCGCGTGAGTCCGGCGCCTCGCGCGGCGAGTCCGCCGAGAAGGCGCCGGCCATGGTGCTCAGCCCGGTCGAGAAGCTGCTCACGCCCAAGGCCGTGTCGACCGCGGTCAAGCAGGCCGACAAGCGGCTCTGGACGACCACGACGCTCAACCTCTGGACGCGCCCGGACGCCAAGGCCAAGAAGATCGGCGAGATCGAGAGCGCCGAGAAGGTCCTGGTCACCGGTCGCACCATGAAGGGCCGCGAGGAGATCGTGCTGGACGGCGAGGCCCGCTGGGTCACGGCCGGCTACCTCAGCGCCGAGAAGCCCTTCGCCCTCGGCGGCGAGTGCACCAACGGCACCTCGGTGCCCGCGGCGGTCAGCCCGAACATCAAGAAGGTCCACGAGGCCGTCTGCGCGGCGTTCCCGGAGATCACGGTCTACGGCACCTTCCGCAGTGACGGCGAGCACTCCCAGGGCATCGCCGTCGACATCATGGTGTCCGGCGACCGCGGCTGGCAGGTGGCCGAGTTCGTCCGGGAGCACTACGCCGACCTCGGCGTCAGCTACCTCATCTACTCCCAGCAGATCTGGTCGGTCGAGCGCTCGAGCGAGGGCTGGCGGGGCATGGAGGACCGCGGGTCCGCCACCGCCAACCACTACGACCACGTGCACGTCACGACCTACTGACACCGAGCCCGGTGCCGGTCACCCTCGCCCATCCCGCGGCGATCCTGCCGCTCCGGCGGATCGGGCTGCCCGTGAGCGCGATGGTCGCGGGCGCGATGGTGCCCGACATCCCGCTGTTCGTCTGGTGGATCGCGGGGTACGACGCCACGCACAGCCTGGTCGGCATCCTCCTCATCGACCCGGTCGTGGTGACCGGCGTGCTGCTGGGGTGGTTCCTGCTGGTCCGGGACGCGGCCGTCGACCTGGCGCCCGGGCCGGTGCGGGCGCGACTGGCGGAGCGAGCCCGGCTGACCACGCGTCAGTGGCTGCTCGTGCCGGTCGGCGGCGCCGTCGGCGCCGCGACCCACCTGGCCTGGGACTCCTTCACGCACCCGGGCCGGTGGGGGCCGGACCACATCGAGTGGCTGCGGGCGGAGCACGCCGGGCTCGAGGGCCTGCGGTGGGCGCAGTACGTCTCCGGCGTCGTCGGCATGGCCATCGTGGTCTGGGCGGTGGTCGCGCACCTGCGCTCGCTCCCGCCGCTGGCCGAGCCGCGCAGGGCGCGGGCGCTGCCCGCCCCGACGCTCCCGGCAGTGGTCCTCGCCTCGCTCGGCATCGGGGTCGTGTCCACGGTCCGCAGCGTGCCGGAGGGGTTCCACGTGATGGCGTTCAACGGGGTCGTGGACAGCCTCACGGCGGTGGTACTCCTCGGCGCGGCGACGTGCGCGGTGTGGCAGGCGGTGCGGCTACGTCAGCCGCGCGTGCCAGCTCAGCGCTGAGGCGTCGGTCAACGACGCGACCTGGTCGATGACGACGCGCAGCCGGGCGCCGTCGTCCGCTGCAGCGCGCCAGTCGCCGAGGAAGGCCTCGTCGAGCTCGTCCGGGGCGCGGTCGAGCAGCATCGCGACCAGCTCGGCCAGGAGCTCGCGCTGACGGGCCTGCAGGGCGACCCGGTCGTCAGCCTGCATCACGTAGTGGGCCGCGATGCCCTTGAGTGCGGTGATCTCCGTCCAGGTGTCGTCCGGGATGACCAGGTCGGCCTGGTAGCGGACGAACGGGCCGTCGCTCGCGGCGAACGTCGCCTGCTGGACCGCGCCGCAGAACCTGCCGATGAGGTCGCTCGTGAGGTTCTTCAGCGCCGCCAGGCTGGCCCGGGTGCCGTCGTACGACGAGCGCGGCCAGCTGCCGACCCGCTGCAGCCGGTCGAGCACCTCGTCGAGCTCGTCGTCGGTCGCGTCCGGGGCGTACCACGCCCGCACCGTCTCCCAGACCGCCGGACGGTCGAGCTGGGTGAGGTCGATCCGGCCGGCGACGGTGCCGTCCTCGACGTCGTGCACGGAGTAGGCGACGTCGTCGGCCAGGTCCATGACCTGAGCCTCGACGCAGCGCCGACCGTCCGGAGCGCCGGTGCGCAGCCAGTCGAAGGCGGGCCGGTCGTCGTCGTACACCCCGAACTTCGCGCCCTCTCGCGTCATCCCGTCGCTGTGCACGCCGCCGGGCACGGGCGCGTCGGCCAACGGCCAGGGGTACTTCGTGCACGCGTCGAGCGTCGCGCGGGTCAGGTTGAGCCCGACGGAGGCGCCGGCATCGTCCATGGACTTCGCCTCCAGCCGGGTCAGCAGCCGCAGGGTCTGCGCGTTGCCCTCGAACCCGCCGCAACCGGCCGCGAGCCGGTGGAGCGCACGCTCGCCGTTGTGACCGAACGGCGGGTGCCCGAGGTCGTGGGCCAGCGCGGCCGTCTCGGCGATGTCGGGGTGGGTGCCGAGGGCGCGGGAGAGGTCACGGGCGATCTGGGCGACCTCGAGGCTGTGGGTGAGCCGGTTGCGCACGAAGTCGTCGCTCTGCGGCCCGACCACCTGGGTCTTCGCCGCCAGCCGGCGGAAGGACGCGGCGTGGACGACGCGGGCGCGGTCGCGCTCGAACGGCTTGCGCTCCGGCGCGTCGACCCGCTTCGGCGGCTCGGGGACGATCCGCTCGCGATCGGCCTCGCCGTACCGCTCCTCGACAGCGTGCACCGGCTCCACCGGCGGGACACTACCGCCCGTCCCCGGACGCGTAGGCTCGCGGACCGTGAGTGCACTGGTCTGGCTGCCGTTCGAGCCGGCGCTGCTCGGTGACGCCCCTGCCGGCCTTCGCTACGAGGTGGTCGACCCGACCGTCGAGGTGCCCGACTCGGTCGGCGAGGTCGCGTTCTACGTGCCGCCCTACCAGGTCGGGCCACGGCTGGCCGAGGTCATCGGGCAGATGACCAGCGTCCGGGTCGTGCAGACGCTCACGGCCGGCGTCGACAACATCCGCGACCGCATCCCGGAGGGCGTGACCCTCTGCAACGGGCGCGGCATCCACGACGCCTCGACCGCCGAGCTCGCGTTGACCCTCACCCTGGCCTCGCTGCGCGGGATCCCCGCCTTCGTCCGCGCCCAGGGTCGGCACGAGTGGACGCCCGGATGGCGGCCGGCGCTGGCGGACAAGCGGGTCCTCGTCGTCGGGTACGGCGCCGTCGGGCGGGCCGTCCACGCCCGGCTGACGCCGTTCGAGGCCGATGTCGTCCCGGTCGCGCGGACGGCCCGCGACGGGGTGCACGGGATCGACGAGCTGCCGGCGCTGCTGCCGGAGGCCGACGTCGTCATCCTGATCGTCCCGCTGACGACCGAGACCCGTGGGCTGGTCGACAGCTCGTTCCTCTCGCGGATGAAGGACGGCGCGCTGCTCGTCAACGTCGCCCGCGGACCGGTGGTCGTGACCGACGACCTGGTCGCCGCGCTGGCCACCGACCGGATCTCCGCCGCCGTCGACGTGGTGGACCCCGAGCCGCTGCCCGCCGACCACCCGCTCTGGCAGGCCCCCAACCTGCTGATCTCGCCCCACGTCGGCGGCGCGAGCAGCGCCATGTGGCCGCGCGCCCACCGGCTGGTGCGCGACCAGCTGCGCCGGTTCGCCGCGGGCGAGCCGCTGGCGAACGTGATGGTGGGGGAGTACTGACGCCTCGTCGGAGCCTGCGCCTAGGATCGCCGCATGGCCGGCCGGATCCGCGATGAAGACATCGCCGAGGTGCGCGAGAAGGCCAAGATCGAGGACGTCGTCTCGGCGTACGTCACGCTCCGTAACGCCGGTGGGGGTTCACTCAAGGGCTTGTGCCCGTTCCACGACGAGAAGTCCCCGTCGTTCAACGTGCGCCCAGGCCGCGGATTCTACTGTTTCGGCTGCGGAGAGGGCGGCGACGTCATCGGCTTCCTTCAAAAGATCGACGGGCTGACCTTCGTCGAGGCGGTGGAACGGCTGGCGGACAAGTACGGCGTTCAGCTGCGCCGGGAGGAGGGCGGCTACGAGGACCGGCCCAAGGGCCCGCAGCGGCGACGGCTGATCGAGGCGCACGCGGTGGCGCAGGAGTACTACGCCACCCAGCTCGGCACGCCGGAGGCGCTCCAGGCCCGGCAGTTCCTCGACCAGCGTGGGTTCGACCAGGCGGCGGCCCAGCATTTCGGTGTCGGCTTCGCGCCGCGCGACGGCGACGCCCTCTGGCAGCACCTGCGAGACCGGAGGTTCACGCTCGACGAGGTGGTCGCCGCCGGGCTGGTGGCGGTCGGGCGCGGGCCCTACGACCGGTTCCGTGGCCGCCTGCTGTGGCCGATCCGGGAGACCAACAGCGACACGATCGGCTTCGGCGCCCGGCGGATCTTCGACGACGACAAGATCGAGGCGAAGTACCTCAACACCCCCGAGACGCCGATCTACAAGAAGAGCCAGGTGCTCTACGGCGTGGACCTGGCCCGGCGCGACATGGCGCGGACGTCGCAGGCGGTCGTCGTCGAGGGCTACACCGACGTGATGGCGTGCCACCTCTCCGGCGTGACGACAGCGGTCGCCACCTGTGGCACGGCCTTCGGCGACGAGCACGCGAAGGTGCTCCGAAGACTGCTGGCCGACCACGAGGAGTTCCGCGGCGAGATCATCTTCACGTTCGACGGCGATGAGCCCGGGCAGAAGGCGGCGCTCAAGGTGTTCCAGAGCGATGAGAAGTATGTCGCGCAGACCTACGTCGCCATCGCCCCCGACGGCATGGACCCTTGCGATCTGCGGATCAAGAAGGACGACGCCGCCGTGCGCGAGCTGATCGCGACCCGCCAGCCGCTCTACCGGTTCGTCCTCGGCAACGTGGTGCGGAAATTCGACCTCGACCGTGCAGATGGGCGGATCGACGCGATGCGCGACGCTGCACTTCTGGTGTCCTCCGTCCGCGACCAGTCGAAGGTGACCGCCTTCGCACAAGAGATCTCGAGGATGATCGGCGCGGACATCGACACCAATACCGTTCTCGCCGAGGTGCGACGGGCCTCCGGACGCAGATCCAAGAACGGGGACCGTCCCGCCCCGCCCGTCGAGGACGTATCGGCGAGGCCGCGCAAGGAGCTGCCGGACCTGCGCGACCCGCGTTTCAAGCTCGAGCGGGAGACGCTCAAGCTCGTTCTCCAGCACCCGATCGCCATCGGTCGCACCACGGCCGACATCGGCGCCAACGACTTCACCCACCCGACCTACCGCAGCGTGTGGATGTTGGTTGAGGCTGCGGGCGGCGTGGCCGCCGGTGACGGCGACGCGGACTGGGCCAACAAGGTCCGTGACAGCGCGAACGACCCCGAGGTCGCGAGTGCCGTGAGCGCACTCGCGGTCGAGCCGATCCCGACGCGGGGCGAGCCGGACGCGTCGTACGTCGGGTTGCACGTGTTCCGCCTGCTGGAGCTCACCGCGCTCCGGCGGATCGCGGCGGTGAAGTCACGGCTCCAGCGCACCAACCCGGTGGACGAGGCGGCGGAGTACAACAAGATGTTCGGTGAGCTCGCCGCGCTCGAGCAGCACCGTCGTGGCCTCCGCGACCGGATCGTGGGGGCTTGAGTGGGTCTCGTGAGGCTCGACCACCGACGGAAGGCCCGGGTGCCCACGCTGGCCCGCGGTGAGCGGCTGCTCGCCTGGGCCGCGACCGCCGACGGCGCAACGGTCGGTGGCTCCCGCGACGCCCTCCACCTGCCCGACCCGGAGCCGCTCCGACTGCCCTGGGAGGAGATCGCTACCGCCGAGTGGGACACCGACGAGAGCGTGCTCCACGTGGTCGAGGTCGGCAGCTACGGCGAGGTCCGCCCCGAGCACCTGCTCCGGCTGACCGACGCCGACCGGTTGCTATCGCTGGTGCGCGAACGGGTGACCGCGAGCATGGTCGTCCAGCGCCACGTGCCCGTCCGCGGCCGGCTCGGTGCCCGGGTCCTGGGTCGTCGGGCGCCGTCCGGGCGCGGCCCCGTCGCGTGGTTCGTCGAGTACGACGCCGGCCTGGACCCTGACGACCCGGCCGTCGCGACGGTGGTCGACGAGGCGCTCACGCTGGCCCGGGGCGACGTCGGCGGTTGAGGGACCCCTCCGATTTTCTCGCCCCGGCGTGACCTTGCTAACCTGTGCGGGCCGTCGGCGAGACCGGCGGTCGATCCCCTGTAGCTCAACTGGCAGAGCATTCGGCTGTTAACCGGAGGGTTGTTGGTTCGAGTCCAACCGGGGGAGCCAGACAGAACGGCCCGCGACCTGTGGCGACACAGGACGCGGGCCGTTCCGCATCTCCGCGACCGCGAGCTCCTCGGGACACGCCGACACAACATGTGGTCCCAGGAATTGCCGCCGCCCCTACATATCGTGTGCAACGCAGCTGGTTCGACCGGTCAGCCAGACCGGTCGAGGCAAGAGGGAACCCGGTGTGACTCCGGGACTGCCCCGCAGCGGTGAGTGGGAACGACCGCCGTCAACAGCACTGGGTCGCACGGCGACCTGGGAAGCGACGGCCAGTAGGCGTCCGCGAGGACGTGCCCGCGAGTCCGAAGACCTGCCAGCGCACCGCACCCGTCGGGCGCGGTGGTCCGAGGCCTCGTGGGAAGGCCGACGCCGCTCACTCGCGACGTGTCCTCGGGCCTTCCGGACACGTTCTCGCGAGGAGAGAGACGATGCAGGTTCGCAAGAGGAACGGCGACGACGAGGCCGTCGACGTCAACAAGATCGTCCGGGCGGTCGACCGCGTCAGCGGCGACCTGAAGGACGTCGACCCGATGCGGGTCGCGACGCGCACGATCAGTGGCCTGTACGACGGCGCGACGACCGCCGAGCTCGACCGGCTGTCGATCCAGACCGCCGCGGAGCTGATCGGCGAGGAGCCCGAGTACTCGCGGCTCGCAGCCCGCCTGCTCGCGGGCTACATCGACAAGGAGGTCCGCAACCAGGGCGTGGCGTCGTTCAGCCAGTCGGTCTCCCTGGGCCATGCGGAGGGGCTCATCGGGGACGAGACGGCCCGGTTCGTGAAGGACAACGCCCGCAAGCTCGACTTCGCGATCGACGGCGAGGCGGACCGTCGGTTCGAGTACTTCGGTCTGCGCACGGTCTACGACCGCTACCTGCTCCGCCACCCCACCACCCGCCAGGTCGTCGAGACGCCGCAGTACTTCCTGCTCCGTGTCGCCTGCGGGCTGGCGCACCACCCGGCCGAGGCGATCGAGTTCTACCGGCTGATGTCGCGCCTGGCCTACCTGCCGTCCAGCCCGACGCTCTTCAACTCCGGCACCCGCCACACGCAGATGTCGTCCTGCTACCTCGTCGACAGCCCGCGCGACGAGCTGGAGTCGATCTACAGTCGCTACACCCAGGTCGCGCAGCTCTCGAAGTTCGCCGGTGGCATCGGGCTGGCGTTCTCGCGGGTGCGCTCCCGCGGAGCGCTGATCCGGGGGACCAACGGCCAGTCCAACGGCATCGTGCCGTTCCTGCGCACGCTCGACGCGAGCGTCGCCGCCGTCAACCAGGGCGGCCGGCGCAAGGGGGCCGCGTGCGTCTACCTCGAGCCGTGGCACCCCGACATCGAGGAGTTCCTCGAGCTGCGGGACAACACGGGGGAGGACGCGCGCCGCACCCACAACCTCAACCTCGCCAACTGGATCCCTGACGAGTTCATGCGCCGGGTCGAGGCCGACGAGGACTGGTCGCTCATCGACCCCGACGTCGCGCCGGAGCTGCCCGACCTGTGGGGCGAGGCGTTCGACCGGCGCTACCGCGAGCTCGAGCAGGACGGCGCCGTGGTCCGCACCCTCAAGGCGCGCGAGCTCTACGGGCGGATGATGCGGACGCTGGCGCAGACCGGCAACGGCTGGATGACGTTCAAGGACGCCTCCAACCGGTTGTGCAACCAGACCACGGACGCGACGGGCACCGGCCTCGGCTCACCGGGAGGGCCGGTCGTGCACCTCTCCAACCTGTGCACGGAGATCATCGAGGTCTCCTCGGACGCCGAGACCGCGGTGTGCAACCTGGGCTCGATCAACCTCGCGCAGCACGTGGTCTCGACGGGCTCGACCACCTCGGACATCGACTGGGAGGCGCTCCGTGCCACCGTCCGTACGGCGGTGCCGCTGCTCGACCGGGTGATCGACATCAACTACTACCCGAGCGAGCAGGCGGCTCGCTCGAACCCGCGCTGGCGACCGGTCGGCCTCGGCCTGATGGGTCTGCAGGACGCGTTCTTCGCGCTCGGGCTGCCCTTCGACTCCGAGGACGCCCGGGAGCTCTCCACCAGGGTGCAGGAAGAGATCTACCTGACCGCGCTCGAGGTGTCGGCCGACCTCGCCGAACGGCACGGCGCGCACCCGTCGTTCCCGGAGACCCGGGCGGCAGGAGGCAGGCTGCAGCCCGACCTGTGGGGCGTGACGCCCACCCAGACCGAGCGCTGGGACCAGCTGCGGGAGCGGGTCGCGGCGACCGGCCTGCGCAACTCGCTGCTCGTGGCGATCGCACCGACGGCGACCATCGCGTCGATCGCGGGATGCTACGAGTGCATCGAGCCGCAGGTGTCCAACCTGTTCAAGCGCGAGACCCTGTCCGGAGAGTTCCTGCAGGTGAACTCCGCGCTCGTCCGCGAGCTCAAGTCCCGTGGCCTGTGGACCGCGGAGGTGCGGGAGGCGATCAAGAAGGCCGAGGGCTCGGTCCAGGGCATCGAGGCGATCCCGGCCGACGTCCGTGCGCTCTACCGGACCGCGTGGGAGCTGCCGCAGAAGGCGCTGATCGACCTCGCGGCCGCGCGCTCGCCGTACGTCGACCAGAGCCAGTCGCTCAACCTGTTCATCGCCGGGCCGACGATCGGGAAGCTGTCGTCGATGTACCGCTACGCCTGGCAGTCCGGCCTGAAGACGACGTACTACCTCCGGTCGCGCCCCGCGACCCGGATCCAGCAGGCGACGGTGAGCGTCGCCGAGCCCACCACCCTGACCGTGAGCGCGGAGGCGGCGATCGCCTGCTCGCTCGAGAACCCCGAGACCTGCGAGGCCTGCGAATGACCACCACGACCACGACGACCACCGGCACCGGCGCCCAGATGCTGCTCGACCCCGGCATGAACCTCACGCTGCGGCCGATGCGCTACCCGCACTTCTACGACCGCTACCGCGACGCGATCAAGAACACCTGGACCGTCGAGGAGGTCGACCTGCACTCCGACCTCAAGGACCTGCAGCGGCTCAGCGACGCCGAGCGGCACCTGGTGTCCCGCTTGGTCGCGTTCTTCGCGACCGGCGACACGATCGTCGCCAACAACCTGGTGCTCAACCTCTACCAGCACATCAACTCGCCGGAGGGCAGGCTCTACCTGAGCCGACAGCTCTTCGAGGAGGCCGTGCACGTGCAGTTCTACCTGACGCTGCTCGACACCTACGTGCCCGACGAGAAGGAGCGGCACGAGGCGTTCGCCGCCGTCGACAACATCCCGTCGATCAAGCACAAGGCCGACTTCTGCTTCAAGTGGATCGACTCGGTCTTCGACAAGCAGGAGCTGGTGTCGCAGGACGACCGTCGGGCCTTCCTGCTCAACCTGATCTGCTTCGCGGCCGTCATCGAGGGGCTGTTCTTCTACGGCGCGTTCGCCTACGTGTACTTCCTGCGGTCCCGCGGCTTCCTCAACGGGCTCGCCTCCGGGACCAACTGGGTGTTCCGCGACGAGTCGATGCACATGGCGTTCGCGTTCGACGTCGTCGACACGGTGCGGGAGGAGGAGCCGGACCTGTTCGACGACGCGATGAAGCAGCAGATCCGGGAGATGCTGATGGAGGGCGTCGACGCCGAGGCGCAGTTCGCCGAGGACCTGCTGGGCCAGGGTGTCGCGGGGCTGTCGACCGCCGACATGCGCTCCTACCTGGAGTACGTCGCCGACCGGCGGATGGAGCGCCTCGGCCTGCCCCAGATCTACGGCTCGACGAACCCGCTCGCGTTCATGGAGCTCCAGGACGTCCAGGAGCTCTCGAACTTCTTCGAGCGGAAGGTGTCGGCCTACCAGGTCGGCGTCACCGGCGCGGTCGGGTTCGACGAGGAGTTCTAGACCGCTGCCAAGATCTCGGATCCGATACCGGATGCACGACGTGGCGGCGGGTACCGCGCGGACGGCTCAACCGCCACGTCGTGCTCGGGCGGCCTCCGGCGGGTGGGTCAGACTCCCTCCAACCCGAGAAAGACAGCGACATGAAGCGTCTACTTTGTGCTGCCCTCATGGTCGTGGGAACCATGACCGCAGCAGGCATCGCTCTGCCCGCCTCCGCACAGGCCGCCCCACCCAACCGGCTGATCTGCGACAACCAGAAGAACGACCCCTACACGGGCACCTACGCCAGCGTGACCGTTCCCAAGGGCGCCTCCTGCTACCTGGAGAACGCCGTGGTACGGGGCAACGTCAAGGCCCTCCACGGCTCGGGCGACGTCTACATCCTCGACACCGAGGTCCGCCGCAACATCATGGTCCGCAAATCTCGGGGGACCGTGAAGATCGGCGCGGCCGGCTGCCGTATCGACCCGCCTGCCGGCAACAACATCAAGGTCACCCGCTCCCACAACGTGCTCATCTGCTGGATGACCGTCGGCAACAACATCGCGGTCACCCGCAACGACGGGCGGATCTCGCTGTTCCACAACACCGTCGGCAGCAACATCAAGGTCTCGAAGAACCTGCCCTACGACCGCAAGCCGGGCGACGGGCAGCACCAGCAGATCGACGCCATCCGGCTGCGTCACAACGTGGCCGAGCGGCACATCTGGGTCACGGACAACGCCGACCGTCCGGTGCTGCAGGTCAACAACACGCCGGAGCCCATCATCTGATCGAGACCGCACCGCGTCGACGGGCACGCCCATCGGCTAGCGTCCGGCCATGTTCCCAGAGCTGGGCTTCTACGGACTGGCCGGCCATGCTGCCGACCCCGGCGTGCTCGTCGACGAGGTGCAGCAGGCAGAGCGCCTCGGCCTCGGAGCGGTCTTCCTCTCCGAGCGCTTCAACTTCAAGGACGCCGCCGTCCTCGCAGGAGCGGCGGCGGCGTCCTCGAGCACGCTCGGGATCGCCACGGCGGCGACCAACCACAACACCCGGCATGCCCTGATCACCGCCACCATGGCGACCACGCTGCACCGGATGTCGAAGGGCCGGTTCGCGCTCGGTCTCGGCCGCGGGTTCGACGCGCTCTTCGACGTCATGGGCGTCCCCCGGATCACCAACGCCCAGCTGCGCGACGCGATCGCGGTGCAGCGTCGGCTCTGGGCAGGGGAGCGGTTCGACCACACCGGCCCGTCCGGCAGCTACCCCTACCTGTTCCTGATGGACGAGGACATCGCCGAGGACATCCCCGTGCTGATGGTGGCGCTCGGCCCGAAGGCGCTGACGCTGGCGGGCGAGCTCGCAGACGCCGTCGTGCTACACACGTTCATGACCGACGAGGCCGTCACGCGGAGCGTGGCTGCCGTCCGAGCGGGCGCCGAGGCCGCGGGACGCGATCCGGCCGCCGTCCGCGTCTGGGCCTGCACCGCGGTCGTCCCCGACGCGCTCCCGCACGACGTCGTCCTCAAGAAGACGGTCGGCAGGCTGGCGACGTACCTCCAGGGGTACGGCGACCTGCTCGTCCGCATCAACGACTGGGATCCCGCCGCGCTCCGGCGGTTCCGCGAGGACCCGCTGGTCACCGGGTTCGCCGGCGCGTTCGACGCGGCTGCGACGCCCGACCAGCTCGAGCACCTCGCAGAGAAGGTGATCCCGCAGGAGTGGCTGGACTGTGCGATCAGCGGCTCCGGCGTCGCGTGCGCCCGACAGGTCGCCGACTCCTTCGCCACCGGCGTCGACAGCGTGATCCTGCACGGCGCGACGCCGGTCGAGCTGGCGCCCGTCCTCGAGGCGTACGGCGACGTCCGCGACCCCCGAAGGATGGAGCTGCCCGCCAACCCGGGGCGCACGAGGCGCTGACGTCAGGACAGCCCGACGATGGTCCCGTCGTCGAGCAGGTCGATCCGGGCGGCGGCGGGGGTGACGGGAAGTCCGGGCATCGTCATCACGTCGCCGCAGACCAGCACGACGAAGCCCGCGCCGGCGGAGAGCCGGACCTCCCGCACGTGCAGGTCGTGGCCGGTCGGGGCGCCGCGCAGCGTGGCGTCGGTCGAGAAGGAGTACTGCGTCTTCGCGATGCAGACCGGAAGCCCGCCGTACCCGTCCTTCTCGAGGCGCTCGATCCGCCGCTTGGCCTTGTTGTCCCAGGTGACGATCGACGCTCCGTAGAGCCGGTGCGCGATGGTCTCCGCCTTCTCCTTCAGCGGCAGCTCGTCGGGATAGGTGAAGGAGAACTTCAGGCCCTCGGCGTTCTCGAGCAGCTTCAGGACCCCGTTCGCCAGGTCGGTCGCGCCCGCGCCGCCGTCGGCGAAGTGGGTGGCGGGATAGGTGCGGACGCCGAGGGCCTCCACCAGCTCGACCACCCGCGCCACCTCGGCGTCGGTGTCGCCGGGGAACCGGTTGAGCGCGACCACGCACGGGATGCCGTAGACCTCGCGGACGTTGCGCAGGTGGCGGGCAAGGTTCTCCATCCCGCGCTCGATCGCGCCCAGGTCCTCGCTCGCCAGGTCGGGCACCTCGACGCCGCCGTGGAACTTCAGGGCACGGACCGTCGCCACGACCACCGCAGCGTCGGGGCGCAGCCCGGACTTGCGACACTTGATGTCGACGAACTTCTCCGCGCCGAGGTCGGCGCCGAAGCCGGCCTCGGTGACGACGTAGTCGGCCAGCCGCAGTGCCGCCCGCGTCGCGACGACCGAGCTGCACCCGTGCGCGATGTTGGCGAACGGCCCGCCGTGCACGAACGCCGGCGTGTGCTCGAGCGTCTGCACCAGGTTGGGTGCGAGCGCGTCGCGCAGCAGCACCGCCATGGCTCCGTGCGCGTCGAGCTCGCGGGCGGTCACCGGCGTCTTGTCCCGGGTGTAGCCGATGACGATGTCGCCGATCCGCCGCTTGAGGTCGGCCCACGACTCGGTGAGGCAGAAGATCGCCATCAGCTCCGACGCGACGACGATGTCGAAGCCGTCCTCGCGCGGGTAGCCGTTGGGGGTGCCGCCGAGGCCGACGACGACGTCGCGCAGCGCGCGGTCGTTGAGGTCGAGGACCCGTTTCCAGTCGACGGAGCGGACGTCGATGCCCAGCGTGTTGCCGTGCTGGAGGTGGTTGTCGATCAGCGCTGCCAGGAGGTTGTTCGCCGCTGCGAGCGCGGCGAAGTCCCCGGTGAAGTGAAGGTTGATGTCGGTCATCGGCACCACCTGGGCGTAGCCGCCCCCGGCCGCGCCGCCCTTCATGCCGAAGACCGGGCCCATCGACGGCTCGCGCAGGCACGCCATCGAGCTGAGCCCGAGTGCGGACAGCGCGTCGGCCAGCCCGACCGTGGTGGTCGTCTTGCCCTCACCGGCCGGCGTCGGCGACATGGCCGTCATCAGGATCAGCTTCCCGAGCGGGCGGTCGTCCAGCGACTGCAGGTAGCCCAGGTCGACCTTCGCCTTGTGGTGCCCGTAGGGCACCAGGTGCGCCGGGTCGATCCCCAGCGCCTCCTTCGCCACGTCCACGACCGGACGCAGCTCCGCTGCGTCCGCGATCTCGATGTCCGACAGCACTAGTCCCTCCCCTTGGTCACGCCCATCCGGCGCAGCAGCGCCGATCGGCTCTCGGAGTCCGGCACCGTGCGCAGGTTGGACTCCACGTTCATCCGTGCGATCGCCGAGGCGGCCCGCGCCACCTCCGCGGCTGCGACCAGGTCGGACCGCAGCCCGGGCCGCGCGGCGGGCCGGAGCCCGTCGATGAGGACGAGCACCTCGACCGCCGTCTCGACGACCTGGGCCTGGGGCTCCGACGCCATCAGCAGCGCCTCGCCGATGGCTGCGCGTCGCTCGTCGTCCGCGCCTTCCCCGCGCGGGATCGCCCAGGCGTTGGCCACCACCTGGAACGACGCCTCGTCCTCGACCGCCAGCTGCTGGGCGCTCTCGACGAGCCGTTCGGCGCGCTCGACGAGGTCGGGCGTGCCGCAGTAGCGCGCCACCATCGCGACGAGGGCGGCGGCCTGCGCCGTGCAGAGCGCGGCGACCGCTCCGCCGGCCGGCGTCGGGCTGCGGGCGGCGAGGCGGGCGAGGAACTCGGCGACCGTGCCGCCGTCCTGGATGTCCTCCTCGCCCGACATCAGCGCTCCAGGTCCCGCAGGATCCGCCTGCTGGCGAGCTTGCCGGGCGCGCCGATCACGCAGCCGCCCGGGTGGGTGCCCGACCCGCACTGGTAGTAGCCCTCGATCGGCGTCGCGTACTGGCTCCAGCCCGGGGCGGGCCGGAAGAAGTACATCTGCGGGGCCAGGAACTCGCCGGCGAAGATGTTCCCCTCGGTCAGCCCGGTCCGGGCCTCGATGTCGACGGGCGTGACGACCTCGCGGTGCAGCACCAGGTCGCCGAAGCCGGGGAAGTGCGACTCCAGCACGGCCTGCGCGTTGTCGCCGAAGCTCTCGCGCTCGGTCGTCCAGTCGCTGCCGCGCAGCTCGTAGGGCGCGTACTGCACGAAGCAGGACATGACGTGCTTGCCGGGCGGGGCCATGTCGGGGTCGACGACCGACTGGATCGCGGCGTCGATGAACGGCTGCTCGGAGTACCAGCCGTACTTCGCGGCGTCGAAGGCCCGTTCGACGTACTCGATCGTCGGACCGATGTTGAGGAACCCGCCATAGTGGTCGACGGTGTCCGGCAGCGCCGGGAACACCGGCAGCCCGTCGAGGGCGAAGTTCACCTTGGCCGAGACGCCGCGGAACTTCATCCGCCGCACGTTGTCGACCAGGTCGAGCGGCAGCTCGCGCGGCTCGACGAGGTCGAGGAAGGTGCGTCGGGGGTCGAGCGCGGAGACCACCACCGGTGCCCGGAGCTCCGTCCCGTCCTCGAGCGCTACGCCCACGGCCCGGCCGTTCTCGGTGAGGACCGAGGACACGGCCGCCCCGAGGCGGATCTCGGCGCCGTACGCCTCCGCGGCCCGGGCCAGCACCTGCGTGAACCCGCCGTTGCCACCCTTGTGGAACGACCACGAACCGAGGTGCCCGTCGTGCTCGCCCATCTTGTGGAAGAGCAGCACCAGCGCCGAGCCCGGCGACATCGGGCCCACCTTGGAGCCGATGATCGAGGAGGAGGCGTGGTAGCCCTTGATCGCCTCGTGCTCGAAGTAGTCGTCGAGCCAGTCGGCCGCGCTGCCGGTGAGCAGCCGTACCACGTCGTGCATCGTCTTGCGGTCGACGCCCCTGAGGTGGTCGACCAGCCACTTCACGTCGACGGCGTCCTCCGGGTCGCTGCCGAAGACGTCCGGCGGCGCGTTGTCGAACAGTGGTCGCACCGCGCGGCAGGCCGCGTCGAGGTCGTGGTGGTAGCGCTCGTAGGCGTCGGCGTCGCGGGGGGAGTGGCGCCGGACCTCCTGCAGGTTCTGGCCGTGGTCGTCGCCGAACAGCAGGTAGTCGCCGTCACCCGTCGGGTGGAACGAGGAGGGCATCATCAGCGGCAGGAAGCCGTGCTTCACCAGGTCGAGCTCGTGGATGATCTCCGGCCGCAGCAGGCTGAGTGCGTAGGAGAACGTGGTGAACGAGAACCCGCTCGGCAGGGTCCCGGCACTCACCCGCTCTGTTATCGCGGCGCCGCCGACCAGGTCGTTCTTTTCGAGCACGAGCGTGCGCAGCCCCGCCTTGCCGAGGTAGGCCGCGTTGGTGAGGCCGTTGTGACCACCACCGACGACGATCGCGTCAAAGTTCCTCCGGCGATCGAGCTTGTCGAGATCCATGCGCTCCACTCAGCCTTTCTTGCGGGGCGGGTCGAAGAACGGCATCGGGCTCGTGGCGACCCGGACCGTGGTGTTGTGGTGGGCGATCGCGAGCTCCAGCCGCAGCTCGGTGCCGGCGGCGGCGAGGTCCGGACGGACCCGGGCGATGCCGATGTGGCGCTGGAGCACGGGCGAGTAGACGAAGCTCGTGCAGTAGCCGATCTCGGCCCGGTCGTCGTCGAGCAGCATCGACTCGTAGGGCAGCGGGTGCTCGGACTTCGGGGGGAACAGCCCGACCTCGCGGTGGATCCGGTCCCAGTCGGCCTCGTCGACCACGATGCCGGTGGTGGCCCAGCGTGACGTGCCGTCGACCAGCTCGCGCCGGATCGCCTCCGATCCCACGAACCGGCGGGAACCGTCGCGGACGCCTCGGAGCATCCAGCCGAACCCGAGCTCCCTCGGGGTCACGCAGTCAGCGTCGCTCATCGCCAGCCGAGCGTCGTGCCACTCGACGTCGACGAGCGGGAGGCCGGCCTCGATGCGCAGCGTCATCAGCGCCTCCTCGCCGAACGGACGGATGCTGTGCGGCGCGCCGGCCTCGAGCACGGCGTCGAGCACCGCGACCGCGCTGTCGGCCTCGACGGTGAGCTCAAAACCGAGGTCGCCGGTGTAGCCAGTGCGGGACAAGGTCACCGCCGTGCCTGCCACCTTCGCCGGCAGGTGGTCGAAGTAGGCGAGCGACTCGGCCTCGGGCATCAGCGCCGCCAGCACGGCGCGCGAGCGCGGCCCCTGGACGGCGAGCATCCCGTAGGCGCCGGTGACGTCCTCGAGCTCCACCCGCATCGCCGTCGCCAGCTCCTGGAACCACGAGAGGGCGGGCCGGCCGGCGGTGAGGAGGAAGTCGTCGGGGGAGTGGCGGAAGGCCACCCCGTCGTGCATCACGTAGCCGCGGTCGTCGCACCACGCGGTGTACTGCGCCTGTCCCGGCCGGCAGGTGCGGATGTCGCGCACCAGCGCGCCGGACAGCAGCCGCTCCGCGTCCGGCCCGGTGATCCGGTACTTGTAGAGCGGAGAGGTGTCGAAGACGCCGACCGCGTTGCGCACCGCGAAGTACTCGTGCTTCGGCGCGTGCGTGTAGCGCAGCGCGGACAGCTGTCCCTGCCAGTGGGTGTAGAGACCCTGGGAGTTCAGCTCGCTCAGGCGCGGGTGGAACGGGGTGGTCGTGATCATCGTGGCCAGGCTAACCCTTACTGACCTTCGAGTCAGTACGCATCGGCGTCTCGATACGCCCTCGCCTGGCGGCTCGGGCTACTCGACGACCGAACAGTCGAGGCGATCGAGGACCCACGCGTACACCTCGGCCTCGTAGCCGAGGTGGGCGAACCTGCCGGCGGGGCCGACGTGCGCCCCGGCGCCGGTCTCGACGCGGAACAAGCATCGCGGCGACCACCCGGGGTCGGTCTCCCGCAGCCGGGCGACCCACTTCGCGGGCTCGAACACCAGCACCCGCGGGTCGTGCAGGGCGCCGGTCACCAGGAGGTCGGGCCGCGGGCCGTCGGGCGGGTTGTCGTACGGCGAGTACGCGCGCATCCAGTCGAAGTCCGCGCGCCGGTGGGGGTCGCCCCACTCGTCCCACTCGGTCACGGTCAGCGGGATCGACGCGTCGAGCATCGTGCTGACCACGTCGACGAACGGCACCTCGGCCACGACGGCCCGCCAGCGGTCCGGCCGCTGGCTGAACACCGCGCCCTGCAGCAGGCCGCCGGCGCTCAGCCCCCGGGTCGCGATCCGATCGCCGTCCACCAGCCCGCTCGCCAGCCCGTCGGCGACGGCGGCGTAGTCACCGAACGAGTTCTGCTTCTGCTCCAGCCGGCCCTCCAGCCACCAGCGGCGCCCGCCCTCGCCGCCACCGCGCACGTGGGCGTGCGCGTAGACGACGCCGCGGTCCAGCAGTGCGGGGAGCGCCGGGTCCCACTCCTGGTCGGGGTAGACGGCCTCGTAGGCGCCGTACCCGTAGAGCAGCGCGGGCGCCGACCCGTCGAGCGCGGTGTCGCGGTGACGGACCAGGGTGACCGGCACGGCGGTGCCGTCGGGCGCCGGGAAGGTCCGGGCCTCGCAGACGTACGACGACGCGTCGTGCCCGGGTGACTCGCGCCGGAGCAGCTCGGTGCGCTCCCCGCTGACCAGGTCGACGGCCGACCACGCCGGCGGCTCGACGTACGACTCGTCCTCGACGGTGACCGCCACGGCGTCGTACTCGGCGTTCGGACCGATGTGGACGCCGCCGCATGCGAACGCCGAGGAGATCACGAGACCCTCGCCGTCGAGGTCGTCGAGTGGCAGCACCCGCAGCCGGTGCTCGGTCTCCGACCGGTAGCTCAGCACGGCGTGCCCGGCGAACCCGTCCACCCGCTCGAGCCGCTCGTGCGGGCGCTCCGCGCGGGCCGGCGACCACGCGGTGTGGTCCAGGTGCGCCCCGCGGGGGACCGGGCAGCGGGCCAGCCGGAACTCCTCTGCACCGTCGTTGGTGACGACCAGCAGCACCTCGCTGCCGTCGGCCAGCACGACGTGCTCGGCGTGGTACTCGACGCCCCCACGCCGTCCGCCGACCGACAGCGGCAGAGCAGTCGGGTCGGCGGCGTCGACGACCCACACCTCGCGGGTGTCGCGGCTCTCGGCCCAGACCACGACGAGGGCGCCGCTGCGGGTCGCCCGTAGGTTCAGCTCGAACCGCTCGTCCTGCTCCTCCAGCACCAGCACGTCGTCGGCGACCGGCGTGCCGAGCGCGTGCCGCCACACCTGGAACGGGCGGTAGGCCTCGTCGTGGACGGTGTAGAAGAAGTGGTCCGACCCTCTGCTCCACGCGCCGCCGTAGTAGGTGCGCGGTGCCACCTCGGGAAGGTCCGCGCCGGTTGCCAGATCACGGAACCTGAGCTCGTAGACCTCGTCGCCAGTGCGGTCCACCGAGTAGGCGAGCAGCCGCCCGTCGGGGCTCACGACCTCGAGCCCGAGCTCGACGTAGCCCGAGTCGTCCGCGAGGTCGTTGACGTCGAGGAGCACCTCGACCCCTTCGGAATCGTGCTTTTCCCGCACCAACTGCGGGTGTTCTCTTCCGGCAGGCATGACCGTGTAGTAGGAACAGCCATGGAGTTGCCAACTGACTGTCCGATCAGTAGTGGGGACTCTGCCCAACATCTCGGACTGCAAGGTCTCGACGAGGGAGTTCAGATGTCCGCTGGCGGTGTCGTACCAGAGTCGCTCGGCCTCGAGGTGAGCCAGCAGCCTGGGGTCCTCGGTGTTGCGCATCCAGTGGTAGGGGTCCGGGCGCACCACCCCGTGCTCGGTGTGCTCGTACGGTTCGCGGGGCGCCTGCGGCGGAGTGCTCACGGAGGGCACCGTAGACCGCTTCGGCGGTCGCTGGCAGCGATCGGAGCGCTGATCTCGGCGCTGCTCCTCACCACGTTCGGCGCCGGGACGGTCCAGCCGCCGGGTGCCGTGGCGGCCGACGACGACACGTTCACGGTCGCGATCCTCGACGAGGTCGACTCGTTCAACCCGTTCAACGGCTACCAGGCGGCGTCGTACGAGGCCTGGGCGCTGATGTACGACTTCATGGTCGGCTACACGATGGAGGACATGTCGCCGGCGCCGGCGCTGGCGACGGAGTGGGAGACCTCCGACGACGGCCTGACCTGGACGTTCGACATCCGCGAGGGCGTGACCTGGTCCGACGGCGAGCCGCTGACCGCCCACGACATCGCCTACACCTACACGCGGATCCTCGACGGCGGCCCGGAGGCCGGCAACTGGGGCACCTACCTGACGTCGGTGGAGACCGCCACGGCACCGGACGACACGACGGTCGTGCTCGAGCTGGAGAAGCCGAACGCCGTGCTCCCGCTGCTGCCGATCCCGATCCTCCCCGAGCACGTCTGGAAGGACGTCGACGAGAAGGACGTGAAGTCCTACCGCAACGAGCCGGACGGCGGGCCGGTCGTCGGGTCGGGGCCGTTCCGGCTGGTCGAGGGCACCGCCGGCGGGTCCAGCTACGTGTTCGAGGCCAACCCCGGCTACTGGCGCGGTGCGCCGCACGTCGACCGCGTCGCGTTCGTCGTCTACAAGAGCGAGGACCCGGCGATCCAGGCGATCATCAAGGGCGAGGTCGACTTCGTCGACGACATCACCCCGATCCAGGTCGAGTCGCTCCAGAACCGCGAGGGCATCCACGCCCAGAACGGCATCTCGCCGTACTTCGAGGAGATCGCCTTCAACGTCGGCGCCGTCGACCCGGAGTCCGGGGAGCCGCTCGGCGACGGCAACCCGGCGCTGCAGGACCCGGCGTTCCGCTACGCGCTCGGCTACGCCCTCGACCTCGACCGGATCGTCGAGGCCGCCTACCAGGGGGCGGCCGAGCCGGGAACCACGTTCATCCCGTCGGCCTACGGCTCCTTCCGGTGGGAGCCGCCCGAGGACCTGGCGTTCACGTTCGACCTCGACAAGGCCGGGGAGCTGCTCGACGAGGCCGGCTACACCATGGGCGACGACGGGCTGCGGACGATGCCGGACGGCAGCCCGATCGGAACGCTCCGGCTGTTCGCACGGTCCGAGGAGGAGCGCTCGCAGACCGTGATGGAGTTCTTCCAGGAGTGGCTCGGCGAGATCGGCATCGAGGCCGAGGTCAGCGTGATGGAGAGCAACCAGCTCACCGACGTGGTCCTCGAGGGCAACTTCGACGCGTTCCACTGGGGCTGGTTCGTCGAGCCCGACCCCGACGCGATCCTGTCGGTGTTCCTGTGCGACGCCCGCGGAGGGTCGTCGGACTCCTGGTACTGCAACGAGGAGTACGACCGGCTCTACGAGTCCCAGAACGCCGAGGTCGACGACGCGAAGCGGATCGAGACCATCAAGCAGATGCAGGAGATCATCTACCGCGACGCGCCCTACCTGGTCGTGGCGTACACGACCTACGGCCAGGCCGTGCGGACCGACCGGTTCGCGTGCTTCCAGCCGCAGCCGGACCCGGGCGGGGTGCTGCTCGTGCAGTACGGATCGTTCAACTACACGCTGCTGCGGCCCGCGGACGAGGCCGGCGACTGCGACGGCATCGAGTCCGCGGTCGGCGCCTCGAGCACCTCCGGCGAGGACGACGAATCGAGCAACACGGTGCTGATCATCGGTGGCGCCGCGCTCGCGGTGCTGCTGGTCGGGGGCGTCGTGGTGGCCCTGCGCCGACGGTCGACCGCCGACGCCCGGGAGTGATCGCCCCTTGACGACGCTCGCCGCCGCGGCCGGCACCGAGGCCGCACCGGAGCCAGCGGAAGCCTCCGGGCCCCGACGCAGCTTCGGGCGCTACTTGGCCGGCAAGGTGCTCGGTGCGCTCGGCAGCCTGCTGTTCGTGCTCGTCGTCAACTTCTTCCTGTTCCGGGTGCTGCCCGGCGATCCCGCCCGCAGCCTGACCCGCGGACGAGTGGTGTCGAAGGAGCAGATGGACGCGTTCCGCGAGCAGTACGGCCTCGACCAGCCGCTGGCGCAGCAGTTCCTGACCTACCTGAAGAACACCGCGCAGGGCGACCTCGGCGTCTCGATCCGCTACAACGTGCCGGTCTCGGAGCTCATCGTCGACCGGATGTGGCCGACGATCGCGCTGGTCGGCGTCTCGACGCTGCTCGCGACCGTGATCGGCGTCTACCTCGGCATGGTCAGCGCCTGGCGGCGGGGCGGCGGCTTCGACCGGTTCTCCACCGGGATCACGCTCACCCTCTACTCGATGCCGGAGTGGTGGCTCGGGCTGCTGCTCATCGCGGGGCTCTCGGTCGGGTTCGGGCCGCTCCCCGGCATCTTCCCGACCGGCGGGCTCAACTCGATCGACGCCGATCCGTCGAGCCTCAGCGGGATGCTCGACTCGGCCTGGCACCTGACGCTGCCGGTGATCACGCTGACCCTGGCCTACCTGGCGGAGTACTCGTTGATCATGCGCTCCTCGCTGCTCGACGAGCTGGGGGAGAACTACCTGACCACCGCCCGGGCCAAGGGCCTGCGCGACGTCGAGGTGCGCCGGCGCCACGCCGTGCCGAACGCGCTGCTGCCCACCACCACGCTCGCCGCGCTCAACATCGGCTTCGTCGTCTCCGGGGCGATCACGATCGAGACCATCTTCTCGATCCCCGGCTTGGGCCTGCTGTCCTACGAGGCGCTGTCGATCCCCGACTACGACGTGCTGCAGGGCACCTTCCTGCTGGCCTCCGGCGCGGTGATCGTGGCCAACCTGGTGGCCAACCTCATCTACGGCGTCCTCGACCCGAGGGTCAGGACGTGACGCGATGAGCACGACGTCCCCGCCCCTCTCCGCGCGCCAGATCGCCCGGCGTCGTCGTACCGCCGCGTGGCGACGCAACTGGGCCCTGTTCCGCGGCCACCGGGCCGGGCTGGTCGGGCTCTGCATCCTCGCTGTCTTCGTCGTCGTCGCACTGGCCGCGCCACTGCTCGCCGACGGCGAGGGACTCAAGGTCACCAAGGCGACCGGCGGCGTGCTGGAGAGCCCGTCGGGGGAGTTCTGGCTCGGCACCGACGAGAGCGGCCGTTCCGTGCTGACGATGCTGATCTGGGGCACCCGGATCTCGCTGCTCGTCGGCCTGCTGGCGACCGCGATCTCGATGGTGATCGGCACCGTCGTCGGACTGGTCGCGGGGTTCTTCGAGGGCTGGACCTCGCGGTTGCTCTACCGGCTGACCGAGTGGTTCCTGGTCATCCCGTTCCTGCCACTGGCGATCATCCTCGCCGTGGTCCTGGGCCGGTCGCTGCTCAACATCGCGATCGTCATCGGGGTGACCAGCTGGCCGGCCACCGCCCTGCTGATCCGCAGCCAGACCCTGTCGATCAAGGAGCGCCCCTACCTGGAGCGGGCCCGCGTCCTCGGCGCGGGGCGATGGCACCAGATGACGCGGCACGTGCTGCCCAACGTGATGCCGATGGTCTTCGCCAACACCACGCTGACGGTGGCGGTGGCGATCCTGTCCGAGACCACGCTCAGCTTCCTCGGTCTGGGCGACCCGGGCCGGGTGTCGTGGGGATCGATGCTCGAAGGAGCGTTCGGTGTCGGGGCGATGACGACCGGCTCCTGGTGGTACATCGTGCCGCCCGGCATCTGCGTCGTGCTCGTCGTGCTGGCGTTCACGCTCATCGGGCAGGCGCTCGAGGAGGTCTTCAACCCACGGCTGCGGGAGCGCTGATGGACCACCTGCTCGAGCTCGACGGGCTGTCCGTGTCCTACCGGACCGCCGACGGGCCGCTGCCCGCCGTCCGCGGTGTCGACCTCGTCGTCGACGCCGGTGAGGTGGTCGGCATCGCCGGCGAGTCCGGCTGCGGCAAGTCGACCCTCGCCAGCACCGTGCTGCGGCTCCAGCCCAAGGACGCCGTGGTCGAGGGCGAGGTCCTCGTGGCCGGTCGCGACGTGCTCACCATGGGCTGGGGCGACCTCCGCGCACTGCGGTGGGCCGAGGCATCGATCGTGTTCCAAGGTGCCCTGCACTCGCTCAACCCGGTGCGTCGGATCGAGACCCAGATCGCCGAGCCGATCCAGCTCCACGAGCCGGGGCTCTCCACGGCGGAGGTCACCGCCCGGGTGGGGGAGCTGCTCGAGCAGGTCGGCATCCCCGCGGCCCGGTCCCGGGTCTATCCCCACCAGCTCTCGGGCGGTCAGCGGCAGCGGGTGATGATCGCGATGGCGCTGGCGTGCCGGCCGCAGCTGATCGTGGCCGACGAGCCGACCACGGCGCTCGACGTGATGGTGCAGGCGCAGATCCTCGACCTGATCTCGGGGCTGGTGAAGGACCTCGGCGTCGGGATGCTGATCATCAGCCACGACCTCTCGGTCCTCTCCGACGTCTGCGACCGGGTGGCGGTGATGTACGCCGGGCGCGTGGTCGAGTGCGGCTCGGCCGAGCAGGTGTTCCGCGCCCCCGCGCACCCCTACGCGAAGGCGCTGGCCCAGGCGTTCCCGCGGGTCGGCGACCCGGCGGCGAGGTACGCCCCAGCGGGCCTCGCCGGCGACCCGCCCGACCCGCACGCCCCGCCACCGGGCTGCACGTTCGAGCCCCGCTGCACCCTGGCGGTGGACGCCTGCCGCGAGGCCGAGCCGCCGCTGCTCGATATCGGCGGCCGCCAGTCGGCCTGCATCCGGGTGGGGGCGGCATGACGGCGTCCGACGGGGTGACGCCGTTGCTGGAGTCGTCCGGGCTCGGCGTGCGGTTCACGACGCGCACCGGGAAGGTCGCCGTCGCCCTGGACGACGTGGACGTCGAGGTACGGCCCGGCGAGATCCTCGCGTTGGTGGGGGAGTCCGGCTCGGGGAAGACCACCCTGGCCCGGACCCTGGTCGGGCTGCAGCGCCCGACCTCGGGCGAGGTGCTGTTCGACGGCCGGCCGCTGTCGTACTCGAGCAAGTCGCTGCGGAAGCTGCGCAGCGAGGTGCAGATGGTGCTCCAGGACGCGGTCGGCTCGCTCAACCCGAAGCAGACCGTCTACGAGTCCGTCGCCGAGGGGATCCGGCTCCACAAGCGGGTCGCCAGCGACCCCGCGGGTCGCACCGAGGCCGAGCTGGTCGCCGCAGCGCTGTCGGAGGCGGGCCTCCGGCCGCCCGAGCGGCTCTTCCTGCGCTACCCGCACGAGCTCTCCGGCGGCCAGATGCAGCGGGTGCTCATCGCCGGGGCGTTGGCGCTGCGGCCACGGCTGCTCGTCGCCGACGAGCCGGTCTCCTCGCTCGACGCCTCCATCCGCGGCGAGATCCTCGCGCTCCTGCTGGGCCTGCGCGAGTCGCTCGGGCTCGGCATCATCGTCGTCACCCACGACCTCGGCCTGGCCTGGAACATCGCCGACCGGATCGCCGTGATGTACCTCGGACGGGTCGTCGAGTGCGGCTCGACCGAGGAGGTGCTCGAGTCGCCGCGGCACCCCTACACCCGGGCGCTGCTGTCGGTCGTGCCCGAGATCGAGCAGCTGACGCCGGTCGTGCTGACGGGAGAGGTGCCCGACCCCACCCGCATCCCGAGCGGCTGCCGGTTCCATCCCCGCTGCCCGGCCTACGCCGACGGCACCGCGGGGGCCGCCGGGATCGCCGAGAAGTGCCGCACCGCACCGCTGCCGGTCGTCACGGCCGGTGGCGACCACCGGGTCGCCTGCCATCTGGCGGCGACGCCGGAGTCATGAGACGATCCTCTTACTGACTCACGAATCAGTAAGGAGGCGCGGTGCAGGAGGCGCTCCCGAAGGAGATGTACGTCGACGAGGCGGCGTGGCGCGTCGAGCGCGAGGCCGTGCTCCACAGCGAGTGGTTCTGCGTCGGCCGGCTCGACGCGCTCGGTCTGGCCGAGCCGTCGCGGGTCGTCGTGGTGGACGTGGCGGGAGAGTCCGTGCTCGTCACCAGCGACGAGGACCGGGCCCTGCACGCGTCGTACAACGTGTGCCGCCACCGGGGCAGCCAGCTGCTCGCCGCCCCACCCGACGACGCGCCGCCGGTCGCGTGCGCTGCATCGGCGCTGCGCTGCCCCTACCACTCGTGGACCTACGCCCTCGACGGCCGACTGCTGCGCGCACCGCACGCCGACCTCGACGACACGACGGCGTTCGCGCTCGACCCGGTGGGCGTCGACGTGTGGGGCGGCTTCGTCTTCGTGCACCTGACGCCGCAGCGGGCGGCGCCGCTCGCGGAGGCGGTGGCGCACGCGGCCGGCACCCTCGCCAACTACGGCTTGGCCGACCTGGTGGTCGGCGCCACCTTCCGCTACGAGGTGGCGGCCAACTACAAGGTGCTGCTGGAGAACTACAACGAGTGCTACCACTGCGGACCGGTGCACCCCGAGCTGTGCCGGCTGGTGCCGTCGTTCGCCGGCGGGGGTGACGACCTGGACTGGGACGCCGGCATCCCGCACCGTGAGGGGGCGTGGACGTTCACGACGACCGGCACCACCACCCGGGCGCCGCTGCCGGGCCTGGACGAGGAGGAGCGCACCCGTCACAAGGGCGACCTCGTCTACCCGAACCTGATGGTGTCGGCCTCGGCCGACCACGTCGCCGCGTTCGTGCTGCGGCCGCACGCACCCGACCGGACGACCGTCGAGTGCTCGCTGCTCTTCGCCCGTCAGGCCGTCGAGGCCGCCGACTTCGACCCGGGCGACGCCGGCGACCTGTGGGACCTCGTCAACCGCCAGGACTGGGCGGTGTGCGAGTCGGTGCAGCGGGGGATGTCGTCGCGCAGCTATCGGCACGGGTGGTTCGCGCCGATGGAGGACGACAGCCTCGACATCCGGCGCTGGCTGCTGCCGAGGCTCGCGGGACCCGCAGGTGGTGCGTCGTGACCACGCGCGCCGACTACGTCGTCGCCGGTCTGGGTGCGCTCGGCTCGGCCGCTGCCTATGAGCTCGCTTCGCGCGGGCACGAGGTCGTGGGCCTCGAGCGGTTCGAGCTCGGCCACGCCCACGGCGCCAGCCACGACAGCAGCCGGATCCTGCGGCACAGCTACCACACGCCGGCGTACGTCCGGCTCACGCAGGAGGCGTACGCCGACTGGGCTCGGCTCGAGCAGGTCAGCGGGCGCGACCTCGTCACGACGGTCGGCGGCCTCGACCTGTTCCCGCGCGACGCGGCGATCCCGCCCGTCGACTACGTCGACTCGCTGCGCGAGGTGGGGATCGAGCACGAGATGCTGGACCCCGCCGAGGTCACCCGGCGCTGGCCGCAGCTCGCCCTCGCCGACGACGTGATGGCGCTCTACCAGCGCGACGCCGCCATCGTCCCGGCGGCGCTGGGCACCCGGACCCTGCAGGAGCGGGCGACGAGGTTCGGCGCCCGGCTGCAGCCGCACAGTGCGGTGGTCGGCGTGACCGACGTCGGCGACGGCTTGGAGGTCGCCACCGCGGAGGAGACGTTCGGGTGCCGGGGGCTCGTCGTCACTGCGGACGCGTGGGTCAACGACGTGCTGCGCCACCTCGACCTCCACGTGCCGGTGGAGGTGACGCTCGAGCAGGTGACCTACTTCCGTCCGGCGGACCCCGCGCGGTTCGCCCCGGGCCGGATGCCGTTGTGGATCTGGATGGACGACCCGTCGTACTACGGCTTCCCGACGTACGGCGACGCCACGGTCAAGGCCGCCCAGGACTGTGGCGGGCCGACCGTGGACCCCGACGACCGCACCTCGGAGCCCGATCTCGCGATGGAGCAGCGGCTGGCCTCGTTCATGGCCGAGCTGCTGCCGGGGAGTGGTCCGCCCGTCCGGTCGCTGCGCTGCCAGTACACGCTGACCCCGGACCGCGACTTCGTGCTGGCGCCGGTGCCGGAGCTGCCGTCGGTCGTGGTGGGGCTCGGCGCCGCGCACGGCTTCAAGTTCGCACCGACGTTCGGGCGGCTGCTCGCCGACCTCGCCGTCGACGGCGGCACGGCCACCGACCTGACCGACTTCCGGCTCGACCGGCCGGCCCTCACCGACCCGGCCTACGCCGCGCACTGGCTGGTGTGACGTGCGAGGCGTCTCAGGACAGCGCTGCCGGGTCGATCCCGAGCTCGCGGGCGACCGTCTCCGCCACCCAGCCGCGCAGCTGCTCGCGGGAGATCGTGCGGTAGACCAGCGCGGCCACGCACAGGCCGTCGATGAGCGCGGAGATCCGGGCGATGGCGGCGTCCGGGTCGGGGCAGGTGAACGAGCCGTCGGAGACGCCCTCGTCGATCATCGCGCGCAGCACCTCGCACCAGCGCAGCTCCATGCCGCGCAGCACCTTGCGGATCCCCGGCTCGCGCTGGGCCAGCGCCCACGCGTCGATCCAGATCCGCCAGCCCTTGGCCGCACCGGTCGGCCCGTAGGAGCGCAGCGCGCGTCGCAGCTTGTCGACCGGGTCCTTGCCCGCGCCCGTGGCCTTGTCGAGCCGGGCCAGGTCGCGCTCGACCGCGTAGGCGAAGGCCTCCGAGACCAGCGTGTCCTTGGTGCCGAAGTGGTAGAAGATCAGCGCCGGGCTGACGTTCAACGCCTTCGCGACGTCGGTGACCCGCGTCGCCTCGAGCCCGATCCGGTCGACGGTCTCGGTCGTCGAGGCGAGGATCTCGTCGCGCCGCAGCTCGACGCTGCGGCGGCGCCGCCGACCGGCGGTCCCGGTCCCGGTCACGCTCCACCGCACATGGCTCGCAGCATAGGACCAGCAGTACCCCGATCGCCGGAGGAGGCACCATGACGAAGACGGTGCAGATGATGCCCGCCGTGGCCTACACCTCGCCCGAGGTGCTGGACTGGGAGCGGCGACACCTCTACGCCGGCAGCTGGACCTGCCTGGGCCGGGTCGAGGACCTGTTCCCCGGGGCCGAGCGGCCGGTGCGCCAGCGTGCGGTCGTGGTCGGCGACGTCCCCGCCCTGGTCGTGCAGGACGCGGGCGAGCCGGGCACGGTGCGGATGTTCGCGAACACCTGCCGGCACCGCGGCCACGAGCTGTTGCCCGACGGCGGCACGTCCGACCGGCGCAAGGTCACCTGCCCCTACCACGGCTGGACCTACGACCTCGGTGGGCGGCTGGTCGGCGCTCCCGGGTTCCGCGACGTGGACGGCTTCGACGCGGGCGACCACGGCCTGGTCGAGCTGCCGGTGCGGGTCTGGCAGGGCTGGGTCTTTGGTCACGCCCTGCACGCGGCGGGCTCGCCCGAGGTGCCGTCGTTCGACGAGCACCTCGGCGCGTTCGAGTCGGTGCTGGCGCCGTACGGCGTGGGGACGCTGGTCGTCGGCGACCGCCACACCTACGTGGTCGAGGCGAACTGGAAGGTGATCGCCGAGAACTACCACGAGTGCTACCACTGCCCGCTCATCCACCCCGAGCTGTGCCAGGTGACCCCGCCGACGTCGGGGGACAACTACGACCTGCCGGGCGGCTGGGTCGGCGGCTCGATGGAGCTCCGCGACGGGATGCGCACCATGTCGCTCACCGGCGAGCTGGCCGCGACCCCGCTGCCGGACGCGCCGCCGGCGACCGTGGAGTACGTCCACCTGCTCCCCAACCTGCTGGTCTCGGCCCACCCCGACTACGTGATGACGCACCGGATGGTGCCGCTCGCGCCCGACCGGACCTGGGTGGAGTGCTCGTGGCTCGTCCTCCCGGGCGCCGACGGCACCGCCCCCGACGCCGCGGCCGCCGTCGAGTTCTGGGACCTCACCAACAAGCAGGACTGGGCGGCGTGCGAATCGGTGCAGCGCGGCCTCGCCAGCCCCCACTTCCGGCCCGGGCCGTTCGCGCCCAACGAGGACGCAGTCTCCCAACTGGTGACGATGATCGAGGGCGCCTACCGGGACGGGGGGCTGCGGCTTCCGGTCGTCGAGTAGTCCGAGCCGCCAAGCGACCTCCGGTCGTCGAGTAGTCCGAGCCGCCAAGCGACCTCCGGTCGTCGAGTAGTCCGAGCCGCCAAGCGACCTCCGGTCGTCGAGTAGTCCGAGCCGCCAGGCGAGGACGTATCGAGACGCCGTCCTGGCTCCCTCGGGCCCTAGTCGAACCCGAAACCCTTGCGTCCGAGCACGAACGCCCCGGCTCCGAAGAAGCCCAGCAGCGCGAAGCCGAGCGCCTGACCGCTGTCGGAGAACACCATCGCGGCGCCGAGGAGTGCGGTCATCAGGCACAGGGCGGCGACGACGAGCATCGGCGCCTTGATCGGTCGGGTTGCCACGTCCTCAGCGTCCCACAGCGGTTCAGGGGCGCACGGGAGCGGCCGTGCAGTCGTGGTGGGCAAGGGCGGCGCGGCGGCGTGCGGTCGGTGGGCAGAACGGCAGGGCCGCGGCGGTCAGCACGGCCGCACCGGCCAGCGCCGCCGCGTGGCCGGACTGCTCGATGACCGCGCCCGCCGCGACCGGCCCGGCCAGCATCCCGAGCGTCAGTGCGGTGCTGACGGCGGCGAGGCCGGCCGCCGGGTGGTCCTCGAAGACCCGGGCGCTCCACACGCCGTGCGCGGCGATGATCGCGGCGTAGCAGGCGCCGAAGAGGACCGCCGCCCCGAAGGCGGCCACGAGGTGCGCGGTGGCGGCGCCGAGCAGGCCGAGGGAGACGGCGAGCAGGAGGATCGAGCCGAGGTACGTCGTGCGCAGTCCCATGCGCTCGAAGGCGAACCCGCTCACCGACCCGAGGAGCATCGCGGCACCGCACACGGCGTACACCGCGCGGGCCGGGGTGGCGGCGATCCCGGCGTCCTGGAGGGCGTCGACGCTGTAGACCCACCACACCGAGCTGCCGACACCGACGAGCACGGCCGAGGTGAGGAGCGGTCGGGACCGCGGGCAGAAGAACCAGCTCGGGCTCAGCTGCGGCCGTCGCAGCGTCGAGTCGTCGTTCGGTGGCGCGAGCCTGGTCGCTGCGACACCGGCGACGGCCGCGAGGACCACGAACGCCGCCCAGGCCGCTCGCCACTGGTCGCCGGCGAGGATCGCGACGGGTCCGGCGAGCGCGACGCCCCACCCGGTCCCGGAGCTGATCACCGACCAGACCACGGCCCGGCGTGGGGCGTCGACGTGTCGGTCGACGATGTCGGCGTACGGCGGGAAGGCCATGCCGGCCGCTGCGCCGGCGACGAGCACCCCGACGGCGACGGTCCATGCGGTGGGAGCGACGGCGATGACCGCCATCCCGACCGCTGCGGACCCCGCTGCGCCGCGACGGCCACCCGGGCGCCGAGCCGCGACGTGAGCGGCACGACGGCGGCGTTGGCCACCAGGTAGGAGAGGTAGCCGAGAGCGGAGATGAGGCCCGCGATGCTCGGTCCGATGCCGACCTCCGCCTTCATCTCGGGCAGGAGCAGCCCGTAGCCGTAGCGGGCCAGGCCGAAGGTGATCGCGATCATCGCGGTGCCCGGCACCACGACGGCAGCGGTGGTGACGGGTCGCGATGCCGCGCTTGTCGCCGTCATCGCTCGTCCTCGCCCTTCGTGTGGTCCAGCGGACAGTCGTTGCCCTCGGCCCGGCAGGCGGTGCGGTCACAGAGACGGCAGGTCCGCATCGCGACCGGCAGCGCCTCGGTCGACGACCCCAGCAGCCGGTCGAGCGCCCGCTCCAGCTGCCCGCGGGTGCGGTCGTCGAGCGGCGCGAGGCAGTCAGCCAGCGTCGCACCGCGCGCGTCCACCACCCGCTGCGCGAGGTCTTCCCCCACTTCCGTGAGCCGCAGCCGGCGCTGGCGGGCGTCCTCGCCGGGGGAGCGCACCACCCACCCCGCCGCGACCAGCCGGTCGACCAGCCGGGTGACGCCCGAGCTGGTCAGCGCCAGCACCTCGCCCAGCCACGAGACGGTGCGGTCGGGATGCGCCAGCAGCGTCACCACCGCCGCCTGGTCGGACGCCGCCAACCCGGTCTCACGACCGGCGGCCGCCATCCGGTCGGCCACGGTCAGGGACCAGGCGCCGAGGAGGTTCTCGAGACGAGCCATCACTCCACGGTACGCCATTGCCTGACTCAGTCAAATAATCAGCTCAGCCTCACCGCGGCACGTGCTCCGACCACTCGCGGTGCGAGACCTGCTGGTCGCCCTCGTAGGCGGTGACGTCGGTGGTGACGTCGTAGCCGGCGCCGGTGACGTCGACCCGCAGGGACGAGGTGACGCGGACGTCGGTGCCGGGCCAGGTGAGGCGGTAGGTGCAGGTGGCCTCGGCGTGCTGGGCGAAGGTGCGGTTGTCGACGACGACGTCACCGGCGTACTCCTCGGTGGCGGTGCCGCCGTGGGGGACGTCGTAGGTCGAGCCGTGGCGCACCGAGCAGGTCGTGGTCTCGCGCAGGACGTCGCGGGTGACCGTCCACGAGACCCCGGACGGGTCCTCCGACGACTCGTCGGCGCCCGGCGCGAAACCCGGGTCCCACGGCTCGGGGGAGTACCGCGGCAGCTCTAGCTCACCGCCGTGGATGGTCAGCGTGACCGGGGCCGGGGGAGCGATGGTGTTCGGCCAGTCGGCGCCGGCGATCGAGAGCCGCACGGTCTGGCCGGGCGTGAACTCGTAGGCGCACGCGTCGAGCTCGACCGCGACGTCGTAGACCTCGCCGGGCACCAGGGGTGACGGAGCGGCAGGTGCGTGCACGCCGTCGCGGTAGGCGAGGTCGAGGCTGCCGCGCGAGACCAGCGCCGAGGCGCCGTCGGGGAAGACGTCGTTGAGCTTCACCGACAGGGAGGCGAGCGGGGCGTCGGCGGACACCTGCAGCCGCGCGACCGGATGCCCCACGACCACCTCGCCCTCGGCCGGCCAGTCGAAGGTCAGCGAGTGGGCGTCGTCCTCCCGCTGGTCTCCGGAGAGGCCCCACGGAAGGTGGCCGGCGCAGTCGATCCAGGCAGCGGTCCCGACGTCCGGTCGTACGACGAGCGCCCGCGGTCCCGGGAGCGGCCGGGTCTCCACCGACGAACGCGGGGAGGGCCAGGTGTCGCGCACCCAGTAGCCCTCGTGCTGGTCGAGGAACGCGGCGGGGCGGGTCGGCGTCCGCACGAACACCTCCACCCTGCTGTCCTGTGCGCCGGTGCCGCGCAGCCAGCGGTCGAACCACGCCATCATCTCGACGTCGAGGTCGATCCGCGGCCCTGGGTAGGCGGTCGTCGGGTCGGCGTGCACCCACGGCCCGGCCAGCAGCCGGTAGGGCACCCCGGCCCGGCCGAGCGCCCCCACGGTGCGGAAGGAGTTGTTGCGGTAGCCGTCGGCCCAGCCAGCGACCAGCATCACCGGGCACTGGATCCGGTCGTAGCCCGCGTCGGAACCGTCGCGTCGCAGCGACCCGTGCCGCCAGTAGGGCCCGTCGCGGTTCTCGCGCAGCCAGGTGAGCACCCACGGCTCGACCGTCGCCAGCCGCCGCCGCCACTCCTCGCGCCAGTCCTCGCCCCACACCGCGGGCACAGGCGGCAGCACCGGCATCGGTGTCATGTAGTGGTCGTAGTCGACGAGGTCGACCAGCCGCAGCGCCCCGCCGCGCCAGTGCACGTCGTCGGTCCACCGGTCGTCGCTGGAGTAGATGGCGCACACCGCCTTGAGCGCCGGCGGCCGCTCGGCGGCGATCTGGAGCGAGTTGAAGCCGGAGTACGACGTGCCCCACATCCCCACGCCGCCGTCGCACCACTCCCGCGCGGCCAGCCAGGCGATGACCTCGACCAGGTCGCGCTGCTCGGCCTCGGGGTACTCGTCGGTCGGGTCGCCCGAGGACGACCCGGTGCCCCGCACGTCGACCCGGCAGACGGCGTACCCGAACTCGTCCCGCAGTCGCCGGTAGCTCTCGGAGTACGACGACGTCAGGTCGTCCTTGCGGTAGGGGAGCGCCTCGAGCAGGCACGGCTGCGGGCCCCGGGCGGGGTCGGGGAGGTAGAGGGTCGCCGCGAGCTCGGCGCCGTCCGACATCGGGATCCGGACGTCCAGCTCAGTCACGGGCGTGCTCGCTCAGCAGTCGGGCGACGACCGCGGGATCGAGCCCCTCGCTCGTGTTGCCGTCCCTGCCGGTGGTGGTCGGGGCCGTCAGCATCGAGTTGAGCACCGCCTCCTCGGTGGCGTCGACGACGCCCTCGAAGAGGTCGTTGAGGCCGGGCCCGGAGACGACCGCGCCCCCCTCCCACGCCAGCTCCTGCGCCCGGCGCGTGGTGGAGACGCCGAGGAAGATCTCACCGCTCCCGTTGTGGGCGGTCGAGCCGGTCCGCGCCAGTCCCAGCCCGATCCGGCGGGCCAGTCGTGCGCAGTCGGCGCTCTGCACCGGCGCGTCGGTGACGACGATCCCGATGCAGGACCCCTCCGCCCGGTCCGGGTCAGGATCCTCGGGCAGCAACCGGCCGACGTGGTGGCCGTCGACCGTCAGCCGCTTCCGCTCACCGAAGTTGGTGAGGAGCAGCACCGCGACGGTGTGCCCCTCCGGGGTGACCCGCGACGCCGTACCGATCCCGCCCTTGAAGCCCAGGCACGACATCCCGGTGCCGGCGCCGACCGCGCCCTCGTCCGGCGCTGCGGAGGCGCCCCGCGCCGCGAGGGCAGCGGCATGCGCGGCGACCACGTCCTCGTGCTCGACCTGCATCCGCCGGCAGTCGTTGAGGAAGGAGTCGTCGCACTCGCCGACCACGGGGATCACCACGCCGTCGGCGACGCGCACGTCGCGCTCGAGCTCGATCCGGCAGGCGGAGTCGTAGACCCGTCCCAGCTGCATGGTCGACGTCAGGTAGATCGGTGTCTCGAGCATCCCCCACTCGCCGGCGCCCACGGAGCCGGTGAGCTCGCCGGCGCCGTTGAGGACCGCACCGCCGGTGGCCAGGGGCCGGTCGTAGGCGTCCTCGGCAATCACGAGCGCGGTCACCCCGGTGCGCGCGATGCCGCGCCCCTGGGGCGGCGGTGCCTCGTCGCGATGGAGAGTGGTGTGCCCGACCCCGACGCCGGGCACGTCGAGGACGGAGTTGGTCGGCCCGGTCGGGAGGACGCCGATCTCGATCCCGATCTCTCGTGCGCGCGGCATGCGCACATCCTCGCGGGAGGGACCGCTCGGACGCCATACTGCTGACTCATGAATCAGTACCGGATGCCCGTCGTGTGGTCGCCCGCCACCCGTGGCCACGACCCGCAGCACGAGGTGTGGGTGGGCGTCGCGACGAGCGGCACCGAGGTCCCGGCCCGCGTGGACACGATCCTGACGGCCGTGACCGAGGCCGGACATCCGGTGCACGAGGCCGCGCCACAGCCCGACGACGTCCTCGCCCGGGTGCACGACCCGGGGCTGGTGACCTTCCTCGCCGAGGCGCACGAGCGCTGGAGCCAGGGCCCGTACGCCGAGCTGGTCGGCCAGCGGCGCGTCGTCCCCTACTTCTTCCCGACGCCCGCGATGTCGGCGGGCCTGCCGCTCCGGCCAGCCGCCGCGGTGCACGCCGAGGCGGGGCGCTTCGCCTACGACACGATGACGCTGGTCGGCGACGGTACCTGGGAGGCGGCGCGGGCCGCCGTGGACTGCGCGCTGGCGGCGGCCGACCTGGTGCTCGGGGGCGAGCGGGCGTCGTACGCCCTCTGCCGGCCGCCCGGCCACCACGCCACCCCGGCGGGCTACGGCGGCTCGTGCTACCTCAACAACGCCGCGGTCGCAGCCGAGGCCCTGCGGGCCGGCGGGCACGACCGGGTCGCGGTGCTCGACGTCGACGCCCACCACGGCAACGGCACGGCGGCGATCTTCTACGACCGGGCCGACGTGCTCTACGGGTCGGTGCACGTCGACCCGGGGGCCGGCTGGTTCCCGCACTTCGTGGGCTACGCCGACGAGACCGGCGCGGGTGCGGGGGTGGGCGCGACGAGGAACGTCCCCCTGCCCGAGGGCGCCGGCGACGACCTGTGGCTGGAGGCGGTCGGCGGGCTGGCCGACTGGGCCACCGCCCAGGGCTGCAGCGCGCTGGTCGTCTCGCTCGGCGTCGACGCCGCGGCCGACGACCCGGAGAGCCCGCTCGAGGTGACCGCGGAGGGCTACCGGGCCGCCGGCGTCGCGCTCGGCGGCACCGGTCTGCCGGCGGTCGTCGTCCAGGAGGGCGGCTACCACCTGCCGACCCTGGGCGGCCTGGTCACTGCCTACCTGGGCGGGCACGGCGAAACTCGATAGCGCTGGAGGGGTCCGAGGGGGAGGCTTCGCGCTATGACCACCTCCGCCAGCGCGTGGACGAGCGCCATCTGGGAGACCCCCGCGTTCCGGGCCGAGCTCCGGGACTTCGTGGTGCGCGCGGTCGGGGAGCCCTCGACGTTCGAGCCGGTGAAGGTCCGGCCGTGGTCGACGGTGTGGCGGGCCGAGGCCGACGGCGCGACCTGGTTCGCGAAGCAGAACTGTCCCGGGCAGGCGCACGAGGCGCGGCTGATGGCGGCCCTGACACGGATCGACCCGGAACACGTCGTACCCGTGGTGGCCGCCGACCCGGCTCGCGACCTGCTGCTCACCGAGGGCATCGGCTCCACCCTCGGAGACGCGGGCGAGGCGCACGACGTCGACGCCTGGAGCCGCATCCTGCGCGACGGCGCGGCGCTCCAGCGGGCGGTCGCACCGCACGTCGACGAGCTGGGTCTGACGGTGATGCCGCCGGAGTGCGCGACGACGTACGTCGGCGACGCGATCGGCCGGCTCGGGGCGCTGCCCGCCGGCGACCCGCGGCGCGTCCCGGAGGACGTCGTCGACCGGATCAGGGCCCTGTTGCCGCAGATCGAGCGGTGGTCCGACGTGGTCGGGGACCTCGACCTGCCGCTCACCATCAACCACAACGACCTCCACGCCTTCAACGTGATCGCCCCGGGTGGGGCCGCCGAGCCGCTCCGGTTCTTCGACTTCGGCGACGCGGTCGTCACCGACCCGCTCGGCGCGCTGATCGTCCCGCTCACCTCCTGCGCCGGTGAGCTGGACGCGGGGCCCGACGACCTCCGGATGCGCCGGATCGCCGACGCGGCGCTGGAGGTCTGGACCGACCTGGCACCCGGTCGGGCCCTCCGGGCCGCCCTCCCGGCGGCCCTGCAGCTGGGCCGCCTGGCGCGGGTGGAGTCCTGGCGTCGCTGCGTGACGACGATGACCACGGCCGAGCGCGCCGAGTTCGGATCGGCTCCTGCGGACTGGCTGGGTACTCTCGACGCCGACCCGCCGGTGGGCCACCTGTCACCAATGTGACCTGGGACGCCCCCGGCGGTGATACTGGAGCTGCAGTTGGTCTGGTCGGGGACGAGTGGCGTGGCGGACATGGGGTGCCGCGCTGTTGCGAGAGGTACGGATGTCGGGTACGGCGAGCCCTGGGCGCCCTGGTGGCGCCCGACGCGCGTCCCGGTCTGTCCGGATGTCGCGTCGGGACCGACGTCGGCTCCGCAACGCCCCCGCGAGGTCGGGCGGCAAGCGGGCCCTCCGCCGCGGTGACGCTCCGCCCACCCCTGCAGCGCCGCCCGTCCCCGCGGCACCGACCGCGCCGCGCGGGGGCCGCCGCGCGCTGCGACGGCGCGAGCGTCGTACCCGCGGGCTCGCGGGGACCCTCGGTCTGACCTTCGTCTCGGCGATGGTCCCGGGCACCGGCTACCTGTTCGCCAAGCGCAGGCTCCTCGGATGGATCGTGCTGGGCGGCTGGGCGGCCGTGATCGGCTTCGTGCTCTGGTACTTCGGCCGCGACCTCGACCTGGCGGCCGCTCGCACCCGGGCCGTCGACCTGGCCTTCGACCCGCAGCTGCTCCGGATCGTGACCGCCGTGGTCGCGGTGCTGCTGATCGTCTGGCTGTTCGTGGTCTGGACGTCCTACCGGCTGATCCGCCCGCGCGAGCGGCCCCGGTCGCACACCGTGATCGGCAACCTCGCCGTGATCGTCTTCTGCGTGATCTTCGCGGCCCCGGTCGTGCGCGCGGGGCAGTACGCCGTCGCGACCGCGAACTTCGTGACCAACGTCTTCGACAACAACGAGGTCGCGACCACCCCGAAGGACGTCACTCCTGAGGACCCCTGGGCCGGTCAGGACCGGGTCAACGTCCTGCTGCTCGGTGGTGACGGCGGCGACGGACGCGACGGAGTCCGCACCGACAGCATGATCCTGCTCAGCATGGACACCCGGACCGGCAAGTCGGTGACGTTCAGCCTGCCGCGCAACATGGCCAACGCGCAGTTCCCCGAGAACAGCCCGCTGCACGACGTCTACCCCTACGGCTTCCAGAACGGCGACCCGGCCGACGGCGAGTACATGCTCAACGCCGTCTACCGCAACGTCCCCGCCGCGCACCCCGGCATCCTCGGCAAGAGCTCCAACGAGGGCGCTGACGCGATCAAGCAGGCGGTCGAGGGCACGCTGGGCCTTCCGGTCCACTACTACGTGCTCGTCAACCTCGAGGGCTTCAAGGCTGTCGTCGACGCGATGGACGGCGTGACGGTCAACATCAACGAGCCGGTCGCGATCGGCGGCGACACCAGCGCCGGCGTCCCGCCCGACGACTACCTCGCGCCCGGGCCCGACCAGCACCTCAACGGCTTCCAGGCGCTGTGGTTCGCCCGTGGTCGCTGGCGCTCGGACGACTACGAGCGCATGGAGCGCCAGCGCTGCATGATCGACGCGATCGTGGAGGCCGCCGATCCCGGCAACCTCCTCGTGCGCTACCTCGACCTGCTCAAGGCGGGGGAGGAGATCGTCTACACCGACATCCCGAAGGAGCTCGCCTCGGCGTTCGTCACGCTGGCTCTGCGGGTCAAGGACGCCAAGGTCAAGTCGGTGGTCTTCCGGTCCTCGGAGAGCTTCAGCTCGGCCGACCCCGACTTCGACTGGATGCAGGAGACCGTGCAGCGCGCGATCGACCCGCCGCCGAAGAAGCAGGGCTCCGGCAACCGCAACCCCGCCGCCGACCCCGAGGACGCCTGCGCCTACCGGCCGACGGGCGAGACCGTCGAGGACGCCATCGCTGCTGACGGCGGTTACTGATCCGGCCACTGGCTACATTGCCCGGGTGACGACCAACGACGAGGCTCACCGGATCGCGCGCGAGAAGGGCGTCAGTGGTCCGCTCTACCTGGTGGTGAAGGTCGTTGCCGCCCTGGTCTTCCGTGTGGTCTGCGGGTTCACCGCGTCCGGCAAGGAGAACGTGCCGAAGAAGGGGCCGGTGGTCATCGTCCCGAACCACAAGAGCTTCTGGGACCCGTTCTTCGTGGCAATCGTGCTGCGCCGGCCGGTTCACTTCATGGGCAAGGCCGAGCACTTCGACGGGCCGATGGCCGGGATCTTCCTCCGTCTCGGCGCGTTCCCCGTGCAACGGGGAACCTCCGACGCCGAGGCGCTCGAGACGTCCCGCGCGATCCTCGCCCGCGGCGACGCGCTCGCACTGTTTCCCGAGGGCACCCGCGTGCGCGACGAGGGCCTGGGTACGCCGAAGCGCGGCGCGGCGCGGCTCGCCATCGAAGCCGGGGCGCCGCTGGTGCCCGCCACGCTCACCGGCACCGAGAAGCGACGCTGGCCGCTTCCGCGCAAGGTGCGGATCGTGTTCGGGACCCCGGTGTCCGTCAAAGGCCTGGAGGCGACTCCCGAGGACGCCGCGCTGGCGATGGGCCAGGCCTGGCCGCAGGTCACCGAGGAGTACGCCCGCTGGCAGGACCGCACGGGGCTGATCGCCGCCGGCGCCGCCGCCGTCGGGCTCGGGGCGTGGGTCGTGAGGAAGCGGCGTTCGGGCTAGTCCTCGTCGGTCCCGCCCCACACCAGCGAGTACACCTCGAACGCCGCGGCGAACCTCGTGCCGAGCCGCGAGCCGGCCTGCCGCATGTTGCCCTCGAGGAACTCGCGGGCGCTCCAGCCCTCCCAGCCCAGACCCTTGATGTAGGCGTCGTGCGCCTCGAGCGAGGCGACGCCGACGTCGAAGGTCTCGGTGGCGTCGGCCGCGTGCCGTGCCTCCGGCGACCCCGCTGCCCACACCGCGCGCACCCCGCCCCAGGGCTCGAGCCCGTCGGTGAGCTGCTCGGGGAAGATCCACCGGTTCCCGGCGTCGCGGACGCCGTCGAGCACGGCCTGCCCCACGGCGATGTGGTCGGCCTGGTTGAGGGCGCCGGGCCCGAACCGGTCCCGGAAGTTGCCGGTGACCACGATCTCCGGGCGGTGCCGGCGGACCACCTGCGCGACGGCCGCCCGCAGCTCGAGCCCGTACATCACCGTCCCGTCGGGGAACCCGAGGAACTCGACGCTGTCCACACCGACGATGCGCGCCGAGTCGATCTCCTCCTGCTCGCGCAGCGCGCGGCACTCGTCGGGGTGGAGCCCGTCGATCCCGGCCTCCCCGCTGGTCACCATGACGTACCGGATCGTCTTGCCCTGACCGGTCCACCGCGCGATCGCGGCGGCGGCGCCGTACTCCACGTCGTCGGGGTGGGCCACGATCACCAGTGCGCTGTCCCAGTCCTCCGGCAGCGGCTTCAACGGAGTCGGCTTCTCGTCCATGCGCCGAGCATCGCACCGCGGGCGTCGTTCGGGAACGGTCCGCGCCGCTCGATAGGCTCCCGTCCGCAGGGGCGGTAGCTCAGTCGGTCAGAGCAGAGGACTCATAATCCTTGGGTCGTGGGTTCGAGCCCCACCCGCCCCACCAGGTGCGTCGCGCGCCGTCACCGTCGTGGCCAGTGGTCCTTCCGGACTACGAGAAATGATCACAAAGGACGAGGTCTCGCCCTGGAACGCGCGGGTACCTGCCGGCCAACCGCGCAGCTCGATCGGCAGGGCGCAGCCGAACGAGGTGCGCGGTTCTGCGTCTGGGACCCGACTGCGGTCACTCCTCCGACGCCGGGTCCCCGCGTCGCTCGTCACGCCCCGGCAGCTCGGCCAGGACGGCCTGGGCGGCGTCGAAGATGTCGTCCGCCTGGTCCGGGGTGATGTCCCCGTCCACGCGGGCTTGCGCAGTGCGGGCGATCAGGTCCTCGACCGCGTCCCGCGCACGACGGGCCTTGCCCGCCTCGATCGCGTCGTCGACCGCTTCGGGAGCGGCTTCGATCTCGGGCACGCTCTCGGCCGGGCTCGGGTCCTCGGAACACGCGGTGAGGCCCAGGCCCATCGCCACGACGGTCGTCGCCAGCACGGTGCGGAGTCGGCTCGTCGGGTTCATCCCTGTCCTCCGACTGCTTCGTGGAGCTCGGTCAGGGGTTCGCGGAGGTTGTCCGGTGTGTTCGCCGGGATCTCCGCGGTCTCCGAGCCGCCCCGGGCGAGCGCCAGTGCGATGAGCAGGACGACCAGGGCGACGAAGGCGCCGACGACTCCCCAGGTCTCCGTTCCGGCGCCGCGAAGTCCCCGGAGACGGCTGGCGGCATGGGTGACCCGTCGGGCCAACGCGTCGCCTGACCTGTCGATGACCGACGTCCGGCCCGGAGCGACCTGCGGGCCGGTGACCGGGGCCGGTGGTGGGAGCCGTGGGCCGGCGGCGAGGGCGTCGTGGGTCTGGCTGCGCAGGAGGATCGCCAGCTCTGCAGCGGTCGGTCGCTGCTCGGGCTCCAGGGCGGTCGCGCGCGCGATCAGGTCACGCCACCCGAACGGCAGGTCGTGAGGGATCTCCGGCGCGCGCTGGAGGCGAGCAAGAGCGGCCTCGGCCGGGGCGCCGGCGTACTCCCGTCGGTTCTTGATCGCCTCGAGCAGCACGAGGCCGAGGGCGTAGATGTCGGCGGCGCCGGAGACGTCCTTGCCGCTGACCTGCTCGGGAGCGATGTAGGCGGCCGTGCCGATGGCCGATCCTGGCCGGGTGTGCCGGGTGTGCTGCTCGACCAGCCGGGCGATCCCGAAGTCGGCCAGCTTCACGCGCTCCTCGGCGTCGAGCAGGACGTTGCCCGGCTTCACGTCGCGGTGCACGACCCCGCGGGCGTGGACGTAGGAGAGCGCCTCCGCGATCTGCAGACCGACCGAGGCGAGCCGGTGCAGCGGCATCGGGCCCTCGCGCATGACGTCACCGAGGGTGGCACCGTCGACCAGCTCCATCACCAGGAACGGTCGTTCGTGCTCGCCGACAGCGGTGGCCGCGGCAGCGGTGCCGGGCCCGAAGCCGGCGTCGAGGACCGTCACGAGGCCGCTGTGGGACAGCTTCGCCAACGTCCGTGCCTCGGAGATGAACCGCGCGCGGTCGACCTCGTCCCCGGCACTGTCGAGGAGCAGCTTGACCGCGACCGGACGGACGAGCTTCAGGTCGAGGGCGCGGTAGACCTCGGCCATCCCGCCGCGGCCGATGATCTCCTCGAGGCGGTAGCGACCGGCAAGGACGAGTGCCCCAGCCTGGTCTGATGCGGTCACAGAGGTCGACGGGTGTCGCGGTGCTCCTCGACCACCGTGCTGCGGGTGCGCTGCTGGTTGACGATGAGCGAGATGACGATCGCGAGCACGCCGGCGACGAGCAGGATCCAGCCGAGCGTGCCGGTGTCGACCGCCGAGGTGTCGATGTTGACCGCGTCGAGAACGAGGACGAGACCAGCCACGATGAGGACGATGCCAAGACCGATAGCCATGCGAGGCTCCTTCAGGTAGGGGAGACCCGGTCTCGGGAACCGGGCCCTGCCAACGCGAGGCAGTACCCCCGAAATGCCGCGACAGACCGTCCTCGTTACATCCGCCGGCGGCGGTACGGCGCCCAGCCGAGCTCGCGCGCGGCAGGCGCAACGACCTCCTGGTCGAGCGCCAGGGCCTCGGCGAAGGGCTCGCCGAGCTCGGTGGCGGCGTCGTCCACCGGCCAGGCCTCGGCCTGCCCGCTGCCACCGGCAGCCAGGTCCGCCTCGACGGCGAGCTCCTTGACCGCGACGGAGGATTCGCTGACCGCGTGCAGCACGGAGCCCGCCCGCGCGCGGTCGAGGGCCAGCAGGACGAGGTCGGCAAGGTCGTCGACGTGCACCATCGGCCAGCGGACCGTCGGCTCGCCGACGTACCTGCCGGTGCCGGCGGCCCGGGCCCAGGCGACCATCATCCCGGGGATGCCGCCGCCCGCGCCGTGGACGATGCCGGGTCGGATGACGACGCCGCGCACCCCGGTGGCGTCGAGGACGTGGCGCTCCAGCCGGGGACGCTCGGAGACGATCGGGATCGGGTTCGTGTGGGCGGACTCGTCGACGGCCTCCGCGGACCGTCCGAGGACCCAGATCCCGCTGAGGTAGACGAGGGTCCGGCCCTCGAGCGTGTCGGTGAGTGCGGCGAGCGCGGCGAGGTCGGTGTCCCAGCTGTCGGTCGGCGTCGCCGCGTGGACGACGGCGTCGATCTCCGGGGTCACGGCCCTGCGGAGGCTGGCGGGGTCGGTGAGGTCGCCGGTGCGGCTCGGAGCCGCGGGTCGCTCATCCGGATCACGCACGAGCACGAGCGGCTCGTGCCCGGCCTCGCTCAGCCTGCGCACGACGGCGCTCCCGATGTAGCCGGTGCCTCCGATGACGAGGATCTTCATGACGCTGCTCCTTCGATGGGTCGAGATGAGGGGAGAGGGGTGATGGGCGAGCCGGCCGAGCGCGGCTCGGGCAGCTGACTGCCGAGGATCGCGACCAGGGCGAGGCTGAAACCGGCGACCTGGAGTGGCGCGAAGGTCTCGCCGAGCACCAGGGCGCCGAGGGCGGCGGCGACGATCGGGGAGAGCAGGCCGAGCATCGCCACCGAGGTGACCGGCAGCCGGCCGATGCCGCGGAACCAGAGGGTGTAGGCGACCAGCCCGCCGACGATCCCCAGCCACAGGTAGCCGGCCACCCCGCCGCCGTCGACGTGCGCCGGCGGACCCTCGACCACGCTGAGCGGGACGAGGACGACGCCGCCGGCGGTGAGCTGCCAGCCGGCGAAGCCGACCGCCGAGACCTCCGCTGGCCGACCCCAGCGCTTGGCGAGGGTCACGCCGAGGGCCATCGACACCGCGCCCGCGACACCAGCCGCGACGCCGACGGCGTCAAGGCCGGCGTCCGGGCCGAGCACGACCAGCGCCACGCCGGCGAGGCCCGCCACGCCCCAGCCGAAACGCCACACCGACGGCCGCTCGTGCAGGAGCACGATCGCGAGCCCGGCGACGACCAGCGGCTGGACGGCGCCGAACGTGGCCGCGACGCCGCCGGGCAACCGCTCGGCGGAGACGAACAGCAGCGGGAAGAAGATGCCGATGTTCAGGGTGCCGATCACCAGGGACCGCCACCACCACACGCCGTGGGGGAGCTGGCGGGCGATGAGCAGCGCGAGCAGGCCGGCGGGTACGGCGCGCATCGCCGCCGCAAAGGCTGGGTGACCCGAGGGCAGCAGCTCGGTGGTGACGAGGTAGGTGGTGCCCCAGACGACCGGGGTCAGGGCGGTGACGGCGGTGAGGCCGGCTCGTCCCTGTCCGCCGGAGGAGGCCGATGTCGGTGGCGCTGCGGGGGCGGTGATCGTCATGCTCACAATCTCCCGGTTCCGCAGTCATGAGTCCAACACATGCTTGTCACACGATTGATCGTGATTCACGATGGATCTCGTGGAGCTCCAGCAGATGCGCTACGTCGTCGCGGTCGCCGAGCTCGGCAGCTTCACGCGGGCGGCCGAGCGGTGCTTCGTCGTGCAGTCCGCGCTCAGCCACCAGGTCGCGCGTCTCGAGCAGGAGCTGGGCGTCCGACTGTTCCACCGCACCAGCCGGCAGGTGCGGCTCACGGCTGCCGGAGAGGCGTTCCTCCCCGAGGCGCGTCGCTGTCTGGAGGCGGCGGACCGGGCGCGGGACGAGGTCGCGGCCGCCACGGGGGAGATCAGGGGGCGGCTCTCGGTCGGGGTGATTCCGACGACGGCCGCGGTCGACGTGCCGGTGGCGCTACGGAAGTTCCACGACCGTCACCCGGAGGTGCGGGTCGGGCTGAGCACCGGATCCAGCGACGCGCTGGTCCGCCGCGTCGCCGACGGGAGGCTGGACCTCGCGTTCCTCGGGCTGCCCGTCGGCACCGAGGTGACCGGTGTCTCCGGGCACGTGTTCGCCCAGGACCGCCACGTCGCCCTGGTGGCGCCGGACCACCGGTTCGCCGCCTCGAAGCGTCTGCGCCTGAGCCGGCTGGCCGGCGAGCCGTTCGTCGACTTCCCGGCCGGCACGCCCGGCCGTGAACAGACCGACCAGGCGTTCGACGCCGCCGGACTGCGCCGGGACGTGTCCTTCGAGGTGACCGACGTCCAGGTGATGGCAGGCCTGGTGCGGCAGGGCCTCGGGCTCGCGCTGCTCCCGTCGTCGTACGCGCCCTCGCTGCCGGGCCTCATCGCGATCCCGGTGGAGCGGGGGCCGGTCCGTGCGGAGCACCTGGTCTGGAGCCGGCTCGGCCCCTCGCCCGCTGCCGCCGCGTTCCTCGACCAGCTCGGCATCAGCCGATAGCCCGCCGCCGGCCGCCGGTGCGTTTTCCGCGCAGAAGCCTGCGTTCGGTGCGCTGTCGGCGCGGCGGCAGTGGACCTAGCGTGGGTGGGTCCGCGTCGATGGCTGGGTCCTGGCACCCCCGGTCCCGGCACCCAAGCGCCGACAGGAGACCGCGTTGTCCGACGAGACCACCTTCAGCGGCACCCACGAGGTGGCCGTCGAGCCGCCGGGGGCGATGGAGACCGACTACGGGCTGGTGCTGAAGTGGCGCCGCCGCGGCGACCTGTGGGAGGGCCTGGTCACCCGGGAGGTCGACGGCAGGGTCACCACCGAGTGGCTGCCCGCGCTCGTCCTGAACCCGCTCACGACTTCCTGAGCCCGCCCGGGCACGGCGCCCGTCAGTCGAGGCGCACGAAGCCCGACCGGTAGGCGGTGACGACCAGCTGGAGCCGGTCGCGCACCTCGACCTTCTGGATCAGGCGCGCGATGTGGCTCTTCACGGTGGCGACCGAGATGAACAGGGCCTGCGCGATCTCGGTCGTCGACAGACCGTCGGCGATGCAGTGGAGCACCTCGACCTCGCGGTTGGAGAGTCGCCCGGCCCAGAGGGGAAGCGGGGCGGGGGAGGTCGCGACCGGCCGCGGTGCCACGGGCGGCGGGACGACCTGGAGGTGACGACGGTGGTGGACGCCGTACGTCGCCAACGTGGTGCGCATCGACTCGGTCATGTCATCTCCTCGGTCGGGGTTGCACCGAAACTACGAAGCAGGGACCCGTCCCGAATCGGGGAAAACCCTCTGCTTGTCGATCACCGTGCTCCGCCCACGGCGAACGCGGCCCTGACGCCGCTCACGTTGTGATGAGGTGGGGACATGAAGTGGCTCACGTTGGGTGGCACCGTCTTCCTGTCGCGCGCGGTCGCGGCCGAGGCGCTCCGGCGCGGTCACGAGGTGACCTGCGCCTGTCGCGGCGTCTCCGGCGAGGTTCCCGAGGGCGCGACGCTGCTGCCGTGGGACCGGGCGGACGAGCCGCCGGCCGAGCTGGCCGCGGACTACGACGTCGTGGTCGACGTGTCCCGCCGTCCCTCCCACGTACGACGCGCGGTCGCTGCCGTGCCGGACGCGCACTGGGTCTTCGTGTCGACCGTCAACGTCTACTCGGACGAGAGCGAGCCCGGGGGGCCGGGCACCCTGCCGCTGCACGAGCCGATCACCGAGGACGTCGACCTCGCGACCGACCCGGAGGCCTACGGTCCGATGAAGGTCGCCTGCGAGGACGCGGTGCGCGAGGGTGCGGCCTCGGCGGCGATCGTGCGACCCGGCTTGATCGTGGGTCCGGGCGACCTCACCGGGCGGTTCAGCTACTGGCCGGCCCGCCTCGCCGAGGGCGGAGAGGTGCTCGCGCCCGGGGACCCCAAGGACCCGGTCCAGGTGATCGACGTGCGCGACCTGGCGGCGTGGATCGTCACCCTCGGCGAGCAGCGCACCACGGGAGACTTCGACGGCGTCGGCCGGCCGACACCGATCGGCCACCTGCTCCGCGCGTGCGCGCCCGAGGCCGAGCTGACCTGGGTCGACCAGGAGTTCCTGGCCGAGCAGGGTGTCGAGCCCTGGATGGGACCCGACTCGGTGCCGCTGTGGCTGCCGCGTCCCGAGTACGACGGCATGATGCAGCACTTCGTCGAGCCCGGCCTGGAGGCCGGTCTCGCGCTCCGCCCGATCGCGGAGACCGCGCGCGACACCCTGGAGTGGCTCCGCGCCCACCCCGGGGAAGGCACGACCGGCATGGGCCGCGAGCGCGAGCGGGAGCTGCTCGCCGCCTGGCACGCTCGCGCCTGACGGCTGCGGGGGCGCGCTCGCCGTACGCTCCCGGTGTGATCAAGTACCTCGGCTCCAAGCGCACCTTGGTGCCGGTGCTGGGGGAGCTGGCGGTCGGCGCCGGCGCCCGGACGGCGCTCGATCTGTTCACCGGCACGACGCGGGTCGCCCAGGAGCTGAAGCGCCGCGGGCTGCACGTCACCGCCAACGACTTGGCGACCTACTCCGCCGTCCTCAGCGACTGCTACGTCGCCACCGACGCGAGGACGATCGACGAGGCCGAGCTCGATGCGGCGCTGGCGCGGCTCGACGGCCTGCCCGGCGCGCCCGGCTACTTCACCGCAACCTTCTGCGAGAACGCCCGGTTCTTCCAGCCTCGCAACGGCGCCCGGGTCGACGCGATCCGCGATGCGATCGAGCGCGACCACCCGCCGGGGGACCCGCTGCGACCGGTGCTGCTGACCAGCTTGATGCTCGCGGCCGACCGGGTGGACTCGACCACCGGCCTGCAGATGGCCTACCTCAAGGAGTGGGCGCCGCGGGCGCACCGCGAGCTGCGGCTCGAGCGGCCGGCGCTGCTGCCCGGACCGGGCGCCACCGTGCACGGCGACGCGACGCGGATCGTCGACGAGGTCGGTCCGGTCGACCTGGCCTACGTCGACCCGCCCTACAACCAGCACCGGTACTTCACGAACTACCACATCTGGGAGACGCTGATCCGCTGGGACGCGCCGGAGCACTACGGCGTCGCCTGCAAGCGGATCGACAGCCGCGACGACCACACCCGCAGCGTCTTCAACACCCGGCGCGCGATGCCGTCGGCGTTGGCCGACCTGCTCGCGCGGACGCGGGCGGAGGTCGTCGTCGTGTCCTACAACGACGAGTCGTGGATCACCGCCGACGAGATGACCGGCATGCTCCACGAAGCCGGCCATCCCGAGGTGCGGCTGCTCGCGTTCGAGCGGAAGCGGTACGTCGGCGCGCTCATCGGCATCCACAACCCGGCCGGGCAACGGGTCGGCGAGGTCGGCCGACGCCGCAACGTGGAGCACGTGTTCGTCGCCGGCGACCGCGACCGGGTCGAGGCCGCGGTCGCCGCAGCGGCGGGGCTTCAGCCGCTTCCCGGCTGATCAGTCGTCGTCGCGGTCGTCGTCGCGGTCGTCGTCGGCGCGGTCGTCGCGGTCGTCGCGGTCGTCGTCGTTGTCGTCGGTGTCGTCGGTGTCGTCACGGTCGTCCGGGCCGTCGGTCTCGGTGCCCACGACGGTGAAGTCGTCATCGAGGCGCACGTCGACCTCGGTGCCGTCGTCGAGGGTGACCTCGACGTCGTAGCGGCCCGGCTCGTCGCGGTCGTCGTCGAGATCGGTGTCGGTCACGGTGCCACCGCCCGTCTCGGCAAGGGCGACCCGCTCGGCCTGCTCGCGGTCGGCGGTCGGGATCGGTCCGTCGTCCTCGCCGGAGGTCAGGGCGTAGCCGCCACCGGTGGTGACCGCGACGAGCGCGACCGCGCCGGCGCCGCCGAGGAGGAGCTTGCGGGAGAGGTTGATCTTCTTCATGGCGACGACGCTAGGTCGCGAGGATGAGGGCACGATGAGCCTCTCATCCGTCCCTCATCCCCAGCCCTAGGGTGGTGCTCGTGCGAGTGCTGCTGGTGGAGGACGAGGCCAAGCTGGCCCGGCTGGTCGCGCGTGGCCTGACCGAGCGCGGTGACCTCGTGACCGTCGCGGGAACGGGCCAGGAGGCGCTCGACGCGGCCCTCGGCGAGGAGGAGTACGACGTCGTGCTGCTCGACGTACGTCTCCCCGACATGGAGGGCTTCGAGGTCTGCCGGCGGATCCGGCGGGCGCGGGTGTGGACGCCGGTGCTCATGCTCACCGCCCGCAACGCCGTCGCCGACCGGATCACCGGCCTCGACAGCGGTGCCGACGACTACCTCGGCAAGCCGTTCGCCTTCGACGAGCTGCTCGCCCGGATGCGAGCCCTCGCGCGGCGCGGGCCGGTGCCGCGGCCCACCGACCTCGAGGTGGGTGACCTCCGGCTGGACCCCGCTTCGCGCCGGGTCTGGCGCGGGGAGACCGAGATCGAGCTGTCCACCCGCGAGATGGCGCTGCTCGAGGCGCTGATGCGCCGCCCCGACCAGGTGCTCAGCCGCGACCAGCTGCTCGCCCTCGCCTGGGGCGACACCCACGAGACGTCCTCCAACGTCGTGGACGTCTACATCCGCTACCTCCGCGAGAAGATCGACCGGCCGTTCGGGGCCGACTCCGTCCGCACGGTGCGCGGCGTGGGCTACCGGCTGACCGGGGGATCGGGTGCGTAGCCCCGCCTGGTCGCTGCGGCTCCGCGTCGCGCTCGCCTTCCTGCTCACCACGGCCCTGGCCATGGTCGCGCTCGGGGTGTTCGTCCAGCTGCGCGTCTCGAACGCGCTCGAGGAGCGGTTGCGCGACCAGGTCGAGACGGAGCTCGACCGGCTGCTGCTCGTGCCGCCGCCGGAGCGCGCCACTGCCGTCGGTCGCCTCGCCGCCGACGTGCACGCGCAGGTGCTCGACGCCGACGGCGACGTGCTGGGCTCCTCACCCGAGCTCCCCGGCCGGATGGTCGACCCCGACGAGGTCGGCACCGGCTACTCCGACGCGCGGATCAGCGTCTACGACGACTTCTACGACGAGGACGACGACGAGGGGGAGCCCGACGAGGGCGAGCCGCCGGAGGTCGAGGGCGAGAACGTCGTGCTCTACGTGAAGCGCGACGGCGACCAGGTCCTGGTGGTGGCGACCAACCGGCAGGACGCAGACCGGGCGGTGTCCGCCGTGCGCCGGCAGCTCCTCGTCAGCGGGCCGGTCGCGCTCGCCGTGGCCGGCCTGCTCGGCTACTTCGTCGCCGGGCTGGGGCTGCGGCCGATCGAGCGGATGCGGGCCCGCGCGGCGACGATCTCCTCCCGCAGCGCCGGCGAGCGGCTGCCGGTGCCGGCCGCGGCCGAGCTGCGCCGGCTGGCGCTCACCCTCAACGCGATGCTCGACCGCCTCGACGAAGGCCTGGAACGGGAGCGGCGGTTCGTCGCGGATGCCAGCCACGAGCTGCGCACCCCGCTGGCGCTGCTCCTCACCGAGGTCGAACTCGCCCTCTCCGGCCCGCGCTCCCAGGACGAGCTGGTCGAGGCGCTCCAGTCCGCCGAGGAGGAGGTGCGCCGGCTCATCGCCATGAGCGAGGGCCTGCTCGCCCTGGCGAGCGCCGACGCCGGCCAGCTCCAGCTGCAGAGCGAGGAGCTCGACGTCGCGGCGGTCGCGGTCGACGTCGTACGCCGGTTCCGGGCGACCGCCGAGGCGTCATCGCGCTCCGTCACGTTCACCGGCGACCCCTCCGTGCCGGTGGCCGGCGACGAGGAGCGACTGACCCGCGTGGTCTCCAACCTCGTCGACAACGCGCTGCGGCACGGTGCCGGCGACGTCGAGGTGCGGGTCGTGAACGGGCCCGAGGTGGTCGTCGAGGTGAGCGACGAGGGCGCGGGGTTCCAGGAGGAGCGGCCCTTCGAGCGGTTCGCTTCAAGCCACGGCTCCGTCGGGCTGGGCCTCGCGATCGTCGACGAGATCGTCCGCGCCCACGGCGGCACCATCGGCATCGACCGCGTGCGCGGCCGGACCGTCGTGCGCCTGACGCTGCCGCCGCTCAGCCGGCGGTGACGGCGTCGTCGATCAACAGCTGGTCGCCCTCCTGCACCAGCTGGAGGGTGACGGTCTCGGTGATGTTGCCGTCCGCCGGCCAGTCGTACTGATAGGTGTAGGTGACCGTCATGGCCGCCGGGTCGGCGGAGACGTCGAGCATCTTCGGGTTGGACATGGTGCCCCAGAAGTCGGCGTACTCAGGGCTGCGCTCCTGGTAGGCCGGGGTCAGCAGGGCGAAGCCGGCGTCCGGGTCCTGCGCCGCCGTCGTGACGTACGTCGACGCGAACGACTCGAGCTCCTCGGCCGTCGGCTCCTCCGCTGGTGACTGCGACTGCGACCCGGAGGTCGAGCTGCTCGCGGCGCCGGTGTTGTTGGGGAGCGTCGTCGGTCCGGGGTCCTCGTCGCCGCCGATGAGCAGGACGGCTGTGGCAACCGCTCCGACGACGAGCACGGCGGCCGCGGCCATCAGCGCCACCCGCGTCGTCCGGCGCGAGGACCCGGGCCGCGTGGCCGGGCCGGTCCGGTCGTGCTCGCCGGTCGCGGTCCGGACGGCGGTCCGTTCCGGCACCGGCTCGTCGTGGACGGTCGGCGGGGGCGGCGTCGGAGGGTCGACGGCGGCGAGCACCCGGGTCCGGTCCGTCGCCTCCGGGCCGGCGCGCAGGTAGGCGACGACGTCCTCCATCGACATCCGGTCGGCCGGTTCCTGCTGCATGGTCCCGCGGACCAGGGGTGCGAGCCAGCCGCCGTCGTCGAGCTGCGGCGTGGGTTCGTGCGCGACCCGGTAGAGCACGCCGAGCACGGCGTTCTCACCTTCGGGCGCCTCGTACGGTGGACGGCCGGCGAGAGCGTGGAAGACCGTCGCCCCGAACGACCAGACGTCGCTCGCGGTGGTCGCGGTCGCGCCGGTCGCGACCTCGGGCGCGATGTAGGCGGGCGATCCCGTGATGAGCCCGGTCTGGGTGAGCGAGGCGTCGGCGACGGCTCGGGCGATCCCGAAGTCGGCGAGCTTCGCGGTGCCGTCCAGACCGACCAGGATGTTCGACGGCTTGACGTCTCGGTGGACGATCTCCGTCGCGTGGGCGGCGGCCAGCGCCTCGGCGACCTGGAGCAGCAGCGGAGTAGCCTCGTCCGGTGTGAGCGGCCCGCGGTCGCGGACGAGCTGGGCCAGCGTGGTGCCTTCGACGTACTCCGTCACGAGCCAGGTGTGCTCGCCGTCGTTGACGAAGTCGAAGACCGAGACCACGTTGGCGTGGTTGACCTGAGCGGAGATGCGCGCCTCGCGCTCGGCGCGGACGGAGTCGTAGGCCGACGCTCCCGGCGGCAGCCCGATCCGTTTGATCGCCACGGACCGGTCGAGGATGTCGTCGCGCGCGAGCCAGACCGCACCTGACCCGCCGCGGCCGATCTCGCGCTCGAGTGTGTATCGGTCCGCCACCTTGACACTGCTCATCTCGTGGGGAGGGTACCCAGCGGGGCGAGGTTGACCGCCCTGCTTCCGTCCGCCTCCCGACCAGGCGCGGACGAACCCGCTGGGCAGCGCGGGAGCGCATGCGGCAGGCTTGGCGTCAGCCCGAACCGACTGGAAAGGACCACCGTGTCCGTCGACCCGACCCTTCTCGATGACCTGGAGTGGCGCGGCCTGCTCGCCCACACCACGGACCGCGACGCGCTCTCCGCGGCGCTGGCCGAGGGAAGTGTCCGGTTCTATGTCGGCTTCGACCCGACCGCGCCGAGCCTGCACATGGGCAACCTCGTGCAGCTGGTCACCGCGCGCCGCCTGCAGAACGCCGGCCACACGCCGTTCGCACTCGTCGGCGGCGCGACCGGGATGATCGGTGACCCCAAGGAGGCGGGGGAGCGGACGCTCAACTCGCTCGACACGGTGAAGGACTGGACCGAACGGGTGCGTTCGCAGGTCGAGCCGTTCCTGGCGTTCGAGGGCGTCAACGCGGCCACGATGGTCAACAACTACGACTGGACCTCGTCGCTCTCGACCATCGACTTCCTGCGCGAGATCGGCAAGCACTTCCCCGTCAACCGGATGCTCGCCCGCGACGTGGTGAGGAGCCGGCTCGAGGCCGGCATCAGCTACACCGAGTTCAGCTACGTGCTCCTGCAATCGATGGACTTCCTCGAGCTCTACCGCCAGCACGGCGTGACGCTGCAGTTCGGCGGCTCCGACCAGTGGGGCAACCTGACCGGCGGGGTCGAGCTGATCCGGCGGGCCGAGGGCGGCAAGGCGCACGCTTTCGCCACGCCCCTCATCACCAAGGCCGACGGCACCAAGTACGGCAAGACCGAGGGCGGAGCCCTGTGGCTCGACCCGCAGATGCTGTCGCCGTACGCCTTCCACCAGTTCTGGCTCAACGCCGAGGACGAGAAGGTGGGCGAGCTGCTGCGCACCTTCACCTTCCTGCCCCGCGCGGAGATCGAGGCGCTCGAGGCCCGGCACGCCGAGAAGCCGTTCCTGCGCGAGGCCCAGAAGGTGCTGGCCGACGAGGTCACGACGCTGGTCCACGGAGCCGCGGAGACCGACCAGGCCAAGGCCGCTGCCCAGGCGCTCTTCGGCGGAGGCGACCTGGCGGGCCTGTCCGGCGCCACCATCGCCGCCGCCCTCGAGGAGGCGGGATCGGTCGACGTCGACGGCGCGGGCGGCATCCCCGGCATCGTCGACCTGCTGACCCTCAGCGGGCTCGCGGCCAGCAAGGGGGAGGCACGGCGCACCGTGGCCGAGGGCGGCGTCTACCTCAACAACGAGCGCGTCGAGGACGTCGACCTGGTGCCCTCGAGCAGCGACCTGATCGGCGGTTCCTGGCTGGTCCTCAGGCGGGGGAAGAAGCGGTTCGCCGGCGTCCGGCTCCGTTGACCCACCCCCGATTTGTGCAACCCGCCATGGGTCTGTAATGTTCTCTGAGTCGCCAGGGAGCGGCGGGGAGCAAGATCCTTCGGATCGGGCTCCCGGCCCCGAGGCGGCCGCCCCTCTCTCACCAAACTCGGTGACAACGAGCACGCGACAGCGAGCTCGAAGTTCATCGGGGTGCGGTGCTGCGGGTGGGTGATCACCAGCGCGAGGACTGACCGCAAGCGATGCCTCGGTGCGTGTGATGTTTGAGAACTCAACAGTGTGTCATGCAATTTATGTCGTTGTGATTTGTTTGTGCGGCATCTGCATCTTTGGGTGTGGGTGTTCGTGGTTTTTGGCAAGTCAAATGATTCTGGCGAATGCTAGTTTGTTTGGTTCTTGCTGGGTTCAGCTTTTTATGGAGAGTTTGATCCTGGCTCAGGACGAACGCTGGCGGCGTGC
>NZ_QGDD01000007.1 GCF_003160695.1 Nocardioides silvaticus | reverse complement strand
CCCACAACATCGACCCCGCCAAAACCTACTGGCGCAACACGCAAAGAGCCCCCGGCCGATGGCCGGGAGCTCTCTGACTGACACGCATGTCGCGACTCAGGTGTCACCTATGTCGCGACTCATCACATGGTGGAGCTGAGGGGATTCGAACCCCTGACCTTCTCATTGCGAACGAGACGCGCTACCAACTGCGCCACAGCCCCAAGCGAGGGGAAACGGTAGCACCAGGGCCACCGTCCGCCCGAATCCAGGGTGGCGCCTTCGGACGCTCCGAGGAGCGGCGGGTCAGGCGCCGGAGGCGCGGCGCTGCTCGGCCGCTGCGGACTCGGCGCGCTGCTCGTCGGCCTCGCGGGCGAGGGCGGAGTCGGCAGCGTTGCGGCCGGAGCTCCACACGCCGGTGGAGTCGAGGTCGATGGTGCGGACGGAGCGGCCCGCGGTGGCCTTGGCGACGTACGTCGGCAGCGTCACCGGCACCGGGTCCCACCCGTCGGGGTCGACCGGAGCCTCCTCGGCCACGGCCGGGAACTCCTCGGTGTTGTCCGACGCCTCCACCTGCACCGCGGCATCCTCCTCGGCGATGGCCTCGTCGGCGAGCGTCGTACGACGCTTCCGCACCGGTGCCGCGGCGACGGCCCGTGCCGCGCGCTCCTTGCGCACCATGAGCCGGCAGGCCACGAGCCAGGCCACCAGGAGCGTGGCCGGGATCGCGACCCAGGCCCAACCGAGCCGGCCGCTCGCGGCGACCGCCACGACAGCGAGGTCGAGGGCCAGGAGGGCGGTGAGCACCCGGCGCCGGCGCTGCGCCGCGCGCTTCGCGGCGGCCTTGCGGGCGCGGACCTGGGTGGGGGTCAGCGGAACAGGAGCTGCGGCGGGCTCGGGAGTCGGAGCCTCGGCGGGGTCTTGAGCCGTAAACCTCTCCTTCTTGCCGGCTCTGCTGGCGTTGCCGGACCCGACGACCAGCTCGGCCTTCCCGGCCGCGACCGGCTCGCGCCGGGCGACCACGCGGACCCGGTCGGAGAAGTCGTCGACGGACCGGCTGACCCGGTCGATCTCGTGGTGCTTGAGCGCCTTGGGGATGAGATAGGCGGCCCAGGCGACCGCCAGGGCGACGAAGATCAACGCGCTCAGGTCCACACCCGGCAGGCTAGGCGGGTTAGCGCACTTCGGGACGTATGTCTATCGGTGTGTCACAGAATGACCTGTGTGACTGGTGTGATCAGTGCGCGTGGTCGCGACAAGGCGTCAGCCATCCGAGGTCGATGCCAGGTAGGACTGGCAGCGGTGCGCGAGTGCGGCCGCCTGTCCGCGGTTCTCGCACTCCGTCTTCTGAAGGATCCGGCTCACGTGGGTCTTGACGGTGTGCAGGGAGAGGAAGAGCTCGCTGGCGATCGCGGCGTTGCTGCACCCTTCGCCGACGAGGCGCAGGATCTCGAGCTCGCGCGCCGTGAGCGCCTCGAGGCGATGGAGATCGGCGGGTGCCTCGGGCGCCGGCCGCGCGGCTGGGGCGAGGTAGCCCTCGACCACGGTGGACAGGACGCTCGCACTCAGGACCGTCTCCCCCTCCGCCGCCGATCGGACGGCAGCAGCGATCCGCTCGTGCGGACTGTTCTTGAGGAGGAAACCGCAGGCGCCCAGGGAGAGCGCCGCCCGCACGTAGTCGTCGAGGTCGAAGGTGGTGAGGACCACGACGTGCGGAGCGGGCGTCGTCCCGGCGGCGAGGCGGCGCAGGACCTCGAGGCCGTCGATGCCCGGCATCCGGATGTCCAGCAGCACGACGTCGACGTCGCCGAGCGCGCAGCGCTGGAGGGCATCCGCACCGTCGGCGGCAGTGCCGACCACCTCGATCCCCGCGTAGGTGGCGAGGATCATCGACAGGCCGTCCCTGACGATCGGCTCGTCGTCGACGACGAGGACACGGATGCTCGTCATCGCGAGGCGTCCCGGACCCGGTCTCGCGCGTCCTGCGCGGGAAGGCACACGCGGAGGACGTGGGCCCCGGCGGTCTCCGCCACCTCGACGGTGCCACCGGTCTCGGCCACGCGCTCGCGGAGCCCGACCAGCCCGAGACCCTCCGGCCGGGGGCCGGCCGACGTCCGGTCCGGCGTGACAGCGGGTACGACGTCCGGCCCGCCCGCCGCGCCGGTGCGGATCTCGATCTCGACCACGTCGTCCTGCCAGCCGACCTCGACCGAGACCGGGGAGCCGGGCCGGTGCCGACGGGCGTTCGAGAGACCCTCCTGGACCGCCCGGTAGGCGCACAGGCTGGCCGGTAGGCCCAGCTGCGCCTTCGGCCCGCGCTGGTCGTAGGCGACGCGCATGCCGGCAGCCCGCGCCTCCTCGACCAGCGTGTCGACGTCGTCGAGCTGCCGCACCGGCGAGGTCGGCAAGGGATCGTCCTCGGCCCGGAGGACGCTCAGCATCTCGCGCATCTCCTCGCTCGCGCGCCGGCCCGCGGCCGCCATGGCGTCGGCCTGGGTGGCCGCCCAGCCCGGCAGCTCCGCCGAGCGGGCGCGCATCGTCTCGGCGTTGACCACGAGCAGGGTCACCGAGTGGGCGACCAGGTCGTGCATCTCCCTGGCGATGCGGGCCCGCTCCCGGGCCGACGCCTCGCGCTCGGCGAGCAGACGTCGCTGCCGCTCCAGGTCGTACAGCTGGCTGCTCACCTCGGCCTGGTCGCGTTGCGCCTTCAAGGTGGAGCCGGCGAGCAGGGCCATCGCCATCGACAGAACTCCGGCCAGCACGTCCGTCCCGCCCTGCCACTGCGGGTCGGCGGTGAGCCGGTTGACGATCACGCCGGCGACTGTGACCGCGCCGATCACACCGGCGGTCCAGAGCACCGCACGACGGCTCGCGAGGGCGCCGGTCGTGAACAGGCACACGACGACCGGCGCGAGGTCGAGGAACGAGAGCTCGACCTCGGTGGCCGAGGCCGTGAGCTCGACGGCTCCGACCGCTGCGAACGTCGCGATCGTCGCGACGACGGGCCGGAGGATCATGGCCGCGGCTGTCACGAGGCTGACCGCGGCCCAGATGCTGATGAGGACCCACGCCCGGCGGTCGGCGTCCACCGACCCCTGGTCGAGCAGGGCCGGGAGCACGGACGCCAGGGCCAGGGCAGGGCCGTGCCAGGTCCGCAGGCCCGGCGTCGCTCTCACCACAGGATCACGATAGGACGAGCCTGACCCCCGACAATCACTCCTTGGAGTGACTCTCCGGCCCGCACATGGCCCCTTGGGGCGACGCGGGAGAAGGGTCGGCTCGGCTGCGATGGACCCATGATCGCCACGTTCCGTTCCACCACCCGACGACGCCCGGTCCTCGTGGTCGCCGCCTGGGTGCTGGCCGCCCTCGCCTCCGTCGTCGCGGCCACCGCGTTCCCGACGACGGAGACCGACGAGGACCTCGCCTTCCTCCCCGAGGACAGCGCGAGCGCGGAGTACCTCGCACAGCACCTGCGCGACCGACGTACCGACCCTCCCGCCGAGACCGCCACGCTGGCCGTCCCGACGCCCGATGGGGCGGAGGCCGCCCTGCCGGAGGTCGAGCGCCTGGCCCAGCTCCTCCGCTCCGACGCCGAGGGATCGAGGATGGCCGTCGACGACCCCGTGGTGTCGCCCGACTCAGGGCTGGTGGTGCTGGACGTGGAGCTGCGGGTCGACGAGGACGAGCTCGTCGACGCGGTGACCCGGCTGCGCGAGCTGTGCGAGGAGTGGCAGACCACCAGCGGCCTCACGGCGTACGTGACCGGGGAAGGCGGCGTCGACGCCGACCTGGACGCCGGCGACGTCGACCTGTGGCTGCTCGTGTGCAGCGTCGTCGTGGTGGCGGTCATCCTCGGCCTCGTCTACCGCAGCCCGACCCTGTGGCTGCTCCCGGTCGCGACCGGGGTCGTCGCGGTGCTCGTGGCCCGCGGACTTGTCCTCCTCCTGCCCCACCTCTCGGTCACCGTCACCGAGCTCACCGGCTCGATCGGCACCGTGGTCGTCTTCGGGGTCTGCACCGACTACGCCCTGCTGCTGCTCAACCGCCTGCGGCGGTCCCCGTCGTCGCACGATCGGGGGGAAGCGGTCGCGGCCGCCTACCGGGAGGTGCGGCAGCCCGTGCTGGTCAGCGCCGCGACCATCGTCCTGGCCGTCCTCGCCCTGTCCTTCTCCCCGATCCCCGGGATCTCTGGGCTCGGTCCGGCACTGGCCGTCGGCGTCGCGTGCGCCGCTGCCGCGAGCCTCACCCTGCTGCCGGCGCTCCTCGACCTGACCGGGCGCCGGGTGCGACCCGCGACCGGGCCCGGCGCCTGGGACCGGGCGGCCGCGACGGTCCTGCGCCGCCCCTGGGTGGCGCTGGGTGGCGCCGCCGTCGTGCTGGTCTGCCTGGGGGCGGCGGCGTTCTCCTGGAGCTCCTCCGCCGACCCGCTCGTCAACATCGACGACAGCGCGGACAGCAAGCGCGGTGCCCTCCTGGTGCGCGAGCACTTCGGTGCCTCCGCCACCTCGCCGCTGATGGTGTCCTTCTCCGCGGCCGCGCCCCGCGACGCCGTCGCCGACCTGTCCGACGCCACCGAGAGCCAAGGCCTCGCCACCGGCGTGCTCGGGACGGAGCAGGTCGGGGACCGGACCGAGGTCGCGCTCGTCCTCGCGACCGATCCCTACTCCCGGTCCTGGGCGGACGCGGCGGAGCAGGTGCGGACGATCGCGACCGGGATCGATCCGGGCGCGCTCGTCGGCGGAGCTGCGGCAGAGGCGCTCGACCGCGAGGAGGCCGTGCAGTCGCAGCTGCTCCACCACGCCCCCGTGGTCCTGGCTGCCCTGCTCGTGGCGCTGTGGGTGTGGCTCCGTTCGCTGCAGGCATCGCTCGTCGTCATCGCCAGCGGCTGCCTCGCCTGCCTCGCCGCCGTCGGGGCGTCGGTCGCCGCGCCGACGTCCCTCACGGGGTCGGCGCAGTCCTCGGCGGAGGTGCTGCTCTTCGGCCTGCTCTTCCTGACCGCCTTCGGCGTCGACTACCTGGTCTTCCTCGTCGACGGCATCCGCCGGGCGCCCGCAGGAACGCGCCGCCGTCGGGTCGCCGCCGGGCTCGCCTCGACCGGCCCGGTCATCACCTCCGCCGGCGTGGTCCTCGCCGCGACGTTCGCCGTGCTGCTGCTCGTCCCCGAGACCAACGTGCGGCAGGTCGGCCTGCTGGTGGCGGCCGGGGTGCTCATCGACACCCTGGTGGTCCGCACCCTGCTCGTGCCGCACCTGCTGGCACGGACGGGCGGGAGGTGGGCATGACCCGGCCCTGGCGCATCGCCATCGCGTGGACGGTGCTGTACCCGCTGCCACCGCTGCCCGTCGCCCCCGCGCTCGGGTACCTCACCGCGATCCTGCTCGGCCCGCCCTACACCCTCGGCGTCGACGCGCACGGCTGGCCGCGCATCGGAGAGGTCACCCCCGGCTTCGTCGCGGTCACGCTCGGCGTGCCCTGGTTGCTCACGTCGGCCCTCGCCTTCGCGATCGCCGCGTGGCTCGGCAGGCGACGAGCAGCCTGACGCCGACGCCGGAGACCGTCAGGACGGTGCTGCGGACGCGTCGCCGCCCGACTCCTCCAGTCGGGCGAGCAGCCCCCGCGGCGCCTCCTCGCGGGTGACCGCGAAGATCCGGTGGTCGCGCCAGTCGCCGTCGATGTGCAGGAACCGCGGCGCGTAGCCGACCTCGCGGATCCCGAGCTTCTCCACGACCCGCAGGGAGTTGGTGTTCTCCGGCCGGATGCAGATCTCGAGCCGGTGCAGCCGGGCGGTGAAGAAGCAGTGGTCGACGGCCATCGCGACCGCCCGCGGCATCACGCCGCGACCCGCGAACTGCTGGTCGATCCAGTAGCCGACCGACGCGAACTGCGCCGACCCGCGCACGATGTTGTTGATGCTGACCTGTCCGGCGAAGCGGCCGTCGACCTCGATGACGAAGGGGTACGTCGTCCCGCGCCGTGCGGCTCGGGACAGCCGCCGGACCAGGGTCTTGAACGTCGTCGGCCGCGCGTCACCGCCCGGCGGGACGGTCGCGTCCCACGGGCTCAGCCAGGCCGCGTTGCGGCGGCGGGCGTCCCGCCAGGCGTGGGCGTCCCTACGCCGCAGCGGGCGCAGCGTGACGACCGGGTCGGTGCCCGACATCAGCACGTTGGGCCAGGCGCGGCCGGGGACCGAGGTGATCATCCGCTCCCGCCCGAGCCGGTCGATGCGCTGGTCCGGCCTCAATGGTCGCTCCCGACGACCTGCTCGACGGCGTGCACGAGCACCGGTCGGAGCACGTCGAGAGCGTCCTTCACGCCACCGCGCGAGCCGGGCAGGTTGACCACCAGGCACTGCCCCGCGACCCCCGCCAGCCCGCGCGAGAGGGCGGCCGTCGGCACGCCCTTCGCGATCCCAGCGGCGCGGATCGCCTCGGCCAGGCCCGGCACCTCGCGGTCGAGCAGCGGCCGGGTGACCTCGGGCGTCCGGTCGGTCGGCGTGAGCCCGGTGCCGCCGGTCGTCAGCACCACCCGCGCACCGCCGCGCACGGCCAGCTCGATGGCGGCGCCGACCGGTTCGCCGTCGGGCCGCACCACGGGTTCGTCGACGTCGAAACCGAGCTCGCGCAGGGCCGCCACGATGAGCGGGCCGGTCGTGTCCTCGTAGACCCCGGCCGCAGCGCGGTTGGAGGCGACCACGACGGAGGCCTTCATCGAGTCCAGTCCCCGGACTTGCCGCCGCTCTTGGCCTCGACGCGGACGTCGCTGATGACCGCACCCTTGTCGACCGCCTTCACCATGTCGACGATGGTCAGCGCCGCGACCGAGACCGCGGTGAGTGCCTCCATCTCCACGCCGGTGCGGTCGGCGGTCTTCACGATCGCGACGATCTCGACGGCGTCGTCGGCGACCGTCAGGTCCACGGTGACGCCGGAGATGGCGAGAGGGTGGCAGAGCGGGACCAGCTCGGGCGTGCGCTTCGCGCCCATGATCCCGGCGATCCGGGCCACGGCCAGGGCGTCGCCCTTCGGCATTCCCTCACCCCGCAGCAGCGCGATGACCGCGGGTGAGACCAGGACGCGGCCCGACGCCGTCGCCTGCCGGGCCGTCACCGCCTTCTCCGACACGTCGACCATCCGGGCAGCACCGGACTCGTCGACATGGGTCAGGCCGAGCCCTTGGTCCGTCATGCGGCCATGATCGCACCGACCGCGCGGGTCGTCATTGCCACCGTGGCCTCTGGACCGCGCTGGCGATGACGACCCGGTCAGCCGAGGGGCAGGATCTCGACCTCACTGCCTGCGGGCAGCGCCGCGGCGCCGGGCGGCACCACCAGCAGCACGTCGGCACTGGCCAGCAGCCGCTGGGAGTGGCCGACGTGGCCCGGCAGCTGGGCGACCCGGCCGGGCCCGACGTAGCGCGCGGGCAGGAGCACGGTCCGGTCCGACGAGACGGCGACCGGGGCGTCGAGGGCCGCACGTGCCGAGGCGCGGCGGGCAACACCGCCGAGCGAGCGGAGGGCCGGCTCGACGAACAGCCGGAAGGACGAGTACGCCGCGACCGGCGTGCCCGGCAGGCACACCACCGGCACCCGGCGCCCTCCGGACGCGGTCACGACGCCGCAGCCCTGGGGCCGGCCGGGCTTCACCGCCACGGACCCGAACCAGAACGCGTCGCGGTCGCGCAGCGCCGCCTTCACGACGTCGTGGTCGCCGGCGGAGACGCCGCCCGTGGTGACGACCAGGTCCGCCGACTCCGCGGCCTCTGCGAGCCGCGCGACGAGGCGGGCAGGATCATCGGGGACCGGCCCGAACGAGCGGACGACGGAGCCGAGGGGGGCCGCGGCGGCGGCGATCGCGACGGTGTTGCTGTCGGGCACCTGGCCGGAGGTGAGCTCCTCGCCCGTCGCCAGCACCGCCACCCGCGGTGCCGGGTGCACGGCTGCCGACTCCACGCCGACCGCAACGAGCAGCGCCAGGTGCTGCGGCGCCAGGCGCGTCCCCGCCGGCACGGCGACCGCACCCGCCACCAGGTCCTCGCCGGCCCGCCGGATGTTCTGCGCGGACGCGACCCTGCGATCGATCCGCACCTGCTCGACACCGCGGTCGGTCCACTCGAACGGCACGACGACGTCGGCTCCCGCGGGAGCCGGAGCACCCGTCATGATCCGCCGGGCGGTGCCTGCGTCGAGCGCCGGCTGCTCTGCATCGCCGGCGGCGACGACCCCGGCGACGGGGAGCACGACCGGCTCCGTCGCGACATCGGCCGCACGCACCGCGTACCCGTCCATCGCGGCGTGGTCGAACGCCGGCAGGTCAACGGCGGCCACGACATCAGCCGCGGTCACCAGGCCGACGGCATCGGCCACCGGCACGGTCACCGCAGGCAACGGCGCGGTCAGGCCGAGGATCCGGTCGCGGTGCGCCTCGACCGAGTCCAACCGGTCAGCCCTCGTCGCCGGAGAGCACCTCGCCGGCCGAGACCCGCTGGGCGGTGGCGGCCTCGAGCTCGACGTCGCCGACGATCTCGACACCGTGGCCGAACGTCCAGTCGCCCTCGATCTTGAGCGAGGTGGCCTTCGTCATCGACGGCGCGCCCTCCGGGAACCGCTTGTCGAACTCGCCGACCAGCTTGTAGTGGGTGGGGTCGAGCTCGACGTACGGCACCTCGGGAGCGACGAGGTCGAGGACGAAGTCCGGGCCGATCGCGTAGACGTCGGAGCGCAGGACGAGCAGGTCGTTGGTCGTCTTCACCGGCACGAACCGGTCGCGGCCGACCTCGATCAGCGCCGCGCCCTCGAAGACCTCGATCGCCGCACCCATCGCGGTCTCGATCTGGATCACCTCCGGCGTGCTGGGGTCGCCGGGGTCGAGGGTCTTCTTGTTGCGGATCATCGGCAGGCCGAGCACGCCGTCGCGCTGGTCGAGGGTGTCGCGCAGGGCACGCAGGTCGATCCAGAGGTTGTTGGTCGAGGTGAAGCGGTGCCGCTCGAGGTCCGCCAGCGCCTCGAGGTCCTCCTTGGCGGTCTGCGCGGTCTCGCGCAGCACCAGCCGGCCGTCGGCCTTGCGGCGGGCGAAGTGGCCGCCCTTCTTGTCCGAGGGAGTACGACGGACCGCCTCGATCGCGAACGGAGCACCGCTCTGCGCGAACCAGCCCGCCACCTCCGGCGCCGGCACCGCACCGAGGTTGTCGGAGTTCGAGATGAACACGTAGTGGTAGCCCTGCCCGATGAGCTGCTCGAGCAGGCCGGTGCCACGCAGGGCGGTGTAGACGTCGCCGTGACCCGGCGGACACCACTCGAGGTCGGGGTCCTTCGGGTAGGACGCCGGCGTCAGGTCCTTGGCGAGGAGCTTGGGCTCCTTGTTCTGCAGGAACTCCAGCGGCAGGCCCTCGACCGGCAGCGTGTCGTAGCGCGCGAGCGCCTCGAGCGTGTCGGCGGAGGTGCGGAAGCTGTTCATGAAGAGCAGGGGCAGCGGCGCGTCGTACTTCTCGCGGAGGTGGAGCACCTGCCGGGCGATGATGTCGAGGAACGACAGACCACGGCGCACGCAGAGCAGCGACTTGGCGCGGTCCATGCCCATCGACGTGCCGAGGCCGCCGTTGAGCTTGATGATGGCGGTCCTGCGCAGCGCGTCGGCAGCGACGTCCGCAGGCACGTCGACGTCGGCCAGGGCCTCCATGTCGATGGGCTCGATGCTCGACTCGGCGATCAGGCCGGTCTCACCGTGCTCCAACAAGCGGTAGTAGTGCGCGAACGTCTCGATCGCGACCGGGTCGACACCCGCGTCGACCATCTTCGCGCGTGCCATCTCCAAACCGGCGCTGCCCATGCCTCCGATCGTAGGCTGGTCCGGTGGTGAGTGAGCAATCGATGCCGGAACCGGACGGACCGAGGGGCCTCGCCAAGCTCGCGCTCCGCGACCAGCTGCTCACCGCGCGCCGCCGCCGGAGCCTCGACGAGGTGGGCGAGGCGGCCCGCGCGATCGCCGAGCACCTGCTCGGGTCGACGGAGGTACGGCGCGCCGCGACGGTCTCCTGCTACGTCTCGGTCGGCAACGAGCCGGGCACGACCGCACTGCTCGACCTGCTGGTCGCCGGGGGCAAGCGCGTGATCCTGCCGGTGCTCCTCCCCGACAACGACCTCGACTGGGGCGTCTACCACGGCGACACCGCTCTCGCCCCCGCCGGGCGCGGCCTGCTCGAGCCGGTGGGCACGCGCCTGGGCGCCGACGCGGTCGCGACCGCCGACGCCGTGCTCCTCCCCGGCCTGGCCGTCTCCCCCACCGGCGACCGCCTCGGCCGCGGTGGCGGCTCCTACGACCGCGCCCTCGCCCGGGTCCCGGTCGGCACCTTCACCTGCGTCCTGCTCTACTCCGACGAGACCGGCAAGCCGGTGCCGACCGAGCCGCACGACCGACCGGTCGCTGCTGCGGTCACGCCGGAGGGGATCGTCCGGTTCTGACCTCTCGGTCGTCGAGCAGCTCGGTCGTCGAGCAACGCGGTCGTCGAGTAGGAGCGAGCGCAGCGAGCGACGTATCGAGACGCAGCAAGCCGACCGCGGCCGCAGGGTCGTCAGCCGGGTGCCGGCGTCTCGATACGCCCTCGCCTGGCGGCTCGGGCTACTCGACGACCGAGGCGGTCTCCCTACGCCCTCGCCTGGCGGCTCGGGCTACTCGACGACCGAGCACTGCCGGCGGCTCGGGCTACTCGACGACCGAGCACTGCCGGCGGCTCGGGCCACTCGACGACCAAGGCCTACCGCGGCACCAACGTCAGCACGTCCTCCGCGGCCCCCTCGACCGCGCTGGCGGAAAACACCCACGGCAGCGTCTCGCCGCGGACGAACAGCTCGGTCTGGTCGACGTAGTGGGGGTGGAAGGCGTGGCCGGAGACACCGGTGAGGTTGATCCACCGGGCGCCGTCGAGGTCGTCGAGCGGGATCACCATCCGCATCGACGGGGCGGTCTGCACCTGGTAGCCGTCGCGGGCGTCCCACCCGGTGGCGTTGGGGATGGACCCACCGCCCCCGATCTCGTAGCCGCCACGGTTGAAGAGCGCCTCGACCAGGCCGATGCCGGACTCGCCGAGCGTGGAGGAGCGCAGGTCCAGCTCGTGCAGCCGGCCCCAGGTCCACTCGTCGGGCGTCGGTGACTGCAGGGCGGTGAGGTCGTCACGGGCGGCCCGCAGCGCCGCCGCGAGGACGTCGTCGCGGGTCTCCACGGCGTCCTCGGTGCGCTGGTCGTCCCACCACTCGTCGCCGGGGCGGGTCAGCAGGTCGGCGACGACCGCGAACCACCGCTGCCCGCCGTCGGGCTGCAGGTCGCCGGTCAGCTCGTCGTGGAAGGTGCGGGCGAGCAGCTCGCGCCACACCACGTTGTAGTAGGCCGCCGCTGCGCTGTCGGCGTGCTGCTGGAAGTCCCAGTCCTCGAGCAGCTCGCGTCCGTCGGAGAAGTAGCCGCGCGGCAGCTCCACGTCGAGGAGGTACGGCGTCAGCACGGGCGCCATCGGGTTCCGCTCGTCGGTCTGGACCTCGCCCATGTCGTCGACGTCGAGCGTCCCGGGGTCGATGCCGTCCTCGAGCAGGTCGCGGATCCGGTCGGAGCGATAGCCCCGGTCCCAGTCGTCGGTGAGGTGGTAGGGGTAGCCGGCGCTGGCCGGGTCGAGAACCGCCTGGTTGGCGGTGACCACCATCCCGGAGTCGGGATCGAGCACGTTGGGGAGCGCGTCGTACGGCACGTACTCGCCGGTCCAGTCGTTCTCCGACCGCCAACCCGCGACCGGGAGCGACCCGTCGTTGCCGGACTTGCGGATCGGCACCCGGCCGGTCGCCTGGTAGCCGATGTGCCCCTCGGTGTCGGCGTACACGACGTTCTGCCCGGGCGCCGCGAAGTCGCTCAACGCGGCCCGGAAGGAGCGCCAGTCGGTGGCGAGGTTGAGGGCGTAGAGCGCGTCGGCGGTCGGCTGCGGCTCGAGCGCGGTCCAGGCCAGGGCGACGGCCGTGTCCCACCGCTCCCCCACCTCGGGTACGACGCCGCTGGCCCCCGTGTTGCGGATCCGGATGCCGAGCAGGCCGGCCAGGTCCGACAGGAGCGGGCCGTGCCCGGTCGAGCGCACCTGGATCGTGACGTCCTCGCCGCCGCGGACCTCGATCGTCTCCTCGCGGACCCGCAGCGGGCGGCTGCGGCCGTCGTGCTGCCAGCGGTCGTCGCGCACCCGCTCGATGTAGAGGTCGGTGGTGTCCGGGCCGAGGTTGGTGAACCCCCAGGCGATGTCGGCGTTGTGGCCGATCACCACGCCGGGGACGCCGGAGAAGCTGAAGCCGGCAACGTCGAGCGGGCACTCGCTGGTCACCGCGCGGCAGTGGAGGCCGACCTGCGACCACACGCCGGGCAGCGAGATGCCCAGGTGCGGGTCGTTGGCGAGGATCGGGGCGCCGGTCGCGGTGTGGTCGCCCCCGACCACCCAGGCGTTGCTGCCGAGCCCGTCGCCGCGGCCGAGGAGCGCCGGCAGCGCGTCGACCGCCTGCTGCACTCCGGCCAGCGCGGCCTGCACCTCCGGACCGAGCGGTGGGCGGGACGGCAGCCGGGTGCCGGGCGCGGTGGCGTCCTGCTCGTAGACGCCGTCGACGACCGCGCCCTGCTCCACGATCGGCGCGTGCTCGTCGTACGGGTAGGGCGGGAACAGCTGCTGAGCCCGCGCCTCCCCCACTGCCGCGACCGACAGCGCGCGCTGGATCTCCTCGTCGAGGTTGCCCTTGAGGTCCCACGCCATCGCCTTGAGCCAGGCGATCGAGTCGACGGCGGTCCACATCTCGGGGGTGTAGTCGAGACCGGAGACGTCGAGCACGGCGTACTCCAACGACAGGTCCGACAGCGACCGGTCCTCCAGGTAGGCGTTGACGCCCTCCGCGTAGGCGTCGAGCAGCGCTCGCGTGCGCGGCTCGAGCATCGTCAGCTCCTGCTCGGCGACCTGACGCCAGCCGAGGGTGCGCACCACCCGGTCGGTGTCGACGGCGGCCTCGCCGAAGAGCTCGGCCAGCCGGCCCGCCGTGGCGTGGCGGCGGACGTCCATCTCGAAGAACCGGTCCTGGGCGTGCACGAAGCCCTGCGCCAGCACCAGGTCGTGCATCGAGTCGGCGTAGATCTGAGGGATGCCGTGCTCGTCGCGCAGCACTTCGACCTCACCCTCGAGCCCGGGGATCTCGATCTCGCCGTCGGTCTGCGGCCACGACTTGCGGACGATCATGACCGACGCGACGAGGGCGAGGACCAGCAGCAGGACGAGGACCGCGGCGGCGAAGGCGCTCCAGCGGAGGGACGTCGGCCAGTTGCCCGGCCAGAGGCTCGGACGGCGGGTGGCATCGGTCATGGTGCCGACATTGTGCCGGTTGCCCCCGGACTCCCGTACACTTGGCAGTCGATACACGAGAGTGCTAACACTCACTGCGCGATCCCAGTGGAGAACCGATGCCGACCTACCAGTACGCCTGCACCGAGTGCGACCACGCCTTCGAGCAGTTCCAGAGCTTCTCCGACGAAGCCCTGACCGTCTGCCCGGAGTGCTCCGGCAAGCTCCGCAAGCTCTTCAACGCCGTCGGCGTGGTCTTCAAGGGCTCGGGCTTCTACCGCACCGACAGCCGCAGCAGCGGCTCGTCGAGCGAGACCTCGACCAGCACCCCCGCCGCGAGCACGTCCTCGTCCGACTCCTCGAGCTCCTCCAGCTCGTCGAGCGACTCCTCGAGCTCCACCGGCTCGTCGACCTCGACCGCGGCCGCTGCCTCCGCCTGACCTCTCGGTGGTCGAGCAGCCCGAGCGCTCTGCGCAGGGAGTGCCGAGACCTGTGCACAACCGCGCGACGGGGCGCGGTGGGTGGGCCGTTGCTCCTAGCGTCGGGCCATGCCTGCTCGGGAGCACCCTCGTCGCGTCCGCCTGCTCGACCGGCTGACGGCCGTACGACGCGCCGTCCGCCGTCGTCGCCGGCTGCTGGCCGTGCTCTGCGTGGCGGGAGCGGTTGCGGCGGGGCTGCGGGCGACGGCGCCTCCGCCCGCACCCAGCGTCGAGGTGCTGGTCGCCGCGCGGGACCTGCCGGCCGGCGCCGTCCTCGGACCGGGTGACCTGGCGACCGCCGCGCTGCCGCCGGAGGCGAAGCCTGCGGGCGCGCTGACCGATCCGGCCGTGGCGGAGCGCGCGATCCTCGCCGCGCCGGTCCGCGCCGGCGAGCCGGTCACCGACGTGCGGCTCGTCGGACCCGGGCTGGCCGACACCGCGCCGGGCACGGTCGCGGTGCCGGTGCGGCTCTCCGACGCCGCCCAGGCGGGTCTGCTCCGCGTGGGCGACGAGGTCGAGCTGCTGGCCACCGACCCGGAGGCGCGCACCACGACGACGATCGCGAACGAGGCGGTCGTGCTCGCCGTACCCGCGTTGTCGCAGGAGGCGCCGGACGCGCTCACCGGGCGGCTCGTCGTGGTCGGGATCCCCGCCACGATGGTGGATTCGGTCACTGCCGCTGCGGTGACGGCGTTCGTGACGTACGCGTGGACGAACCGCTAGGTTCGAGAACGGTCCCTGCCGGGGGTGGGGAAGTCATCTCGGAGACAGAGGAGAAATGGCATGTCCGGGTTCAAGAACTTCTTGCTCCGCGGCAATCTCGTCGAGATCGCCGTCGGCCTGATCATGGCGCTGTCCTTCGCGGCCGTCGTCGAGACGTTCACGGCGACGCTGATGGGCTTCATCGGCAAGATCGGTGACCAGCCCGACTTCGGCAGTGCCGAGATCGCCGGCGTCAACGTCGGCAACTTCATCAACGCGGTGATCGCGTTCGTGATCCTGTCCGCCGTCGTCTACTTCCTCGTGGTGACGCCCTACACGAAGGCCAAGGAGAAGTTCTTCCCGGTCGACGAGGCGGGCCCCACCGAGGTCGAGCTGCTCATCGAGATCCGGGACGCGCTGGCCAACCGACCCTGACCGGACGCAGCCCCCAGGTGCCTCCTCAGCCGCCGTGGTGAGGGGGCACCTGCGCCTTCAGCCAGCGCTCGCCGGCGGACTCGCCGTCGTCGGCCTTCTCCCCGGGGTCCCGCTCGTCGCGGGTGACCTCCGGGAGCGCGTCGCCGAAGACCTCGGCCCGGCGCTTCCGCTTCTCCCAGTCGCTCGAGCCGTTGGTGGTCGAGCGGGTGGTGGTCGAGCCGTTGGTGGTCGAGCCTGTCGAGACCTCGTCCTTGCTCACGTGCAGAGCCCTGCGCTCTCGCGGGCGTCGTCGGAGAGGCCGCGGTCCTTCTTGCCGCCGCCGCCCGGGGACTGGCTGGGGTCCTGGGTCGCCTCGCCCGAGCTGTCCGATCCCGACGGGTCGTCGGCCGCGGTGATCGCCTGCTCGGCGAACTGCTCGCTCAGCGGCTTGTCGCCGATGACGAGCTTCCAGAGAGCGTTGACCTCCGGCGTCCACTCGACCCGCCCCTCCTGGGCGGTCGAGTAGACCCACGGGGTGGTCAGGAACTTGATGTTGTCGAGCCCGATGCCCTGGAAGCTCTGGCCGAGCTCGGAGAGCTCGCCGATGTTCTTGTAGTCGGTCTGGATCGACTCGGTCACCGCATTGAGGAAGGAGAGCATCCGATCGGGTCGGGCCAGCATGCCGGCCGAGATCGCCTTGTTGATCATGGCCGCCATGAACGCCTGCTGCCGCCGGATCCGCTCGGGGTCGGTGCCGTTGCCCACGTGGCGCACCCGCACGTAGCTGAGCGCCTCGTCGCCCTTGATCTCCCGCGTGCCGGCGTCGAGCGTGATCCCGTGCTCGGTGTCGACGATGTCCTGGGGGATGCACACCTCGACGCCGTCGAGGGCGTTGACCATGTCTTTGAAGCCCTGGAAGTCGATGACGACGTAGTTGTCGATGCGCACGCCGGTGACCTGCTCGAACTGGCGGATGGTGCAGGCGGGCCCGCCGACGGCGTACGCCTCGTTCCAGATGACGTCGTCGGCTCCCGGGATCTCCCCGCCGTCCTCGTCGTAGCAGGTCGGTCGGTCGACGAGGGTGTCGCGCGGCACCGAGATGCCGTAGGCGCGCTTCCGGTCCGCCGAGAGGTGCAGCATGATCGTGGTGTCGGACCGCTCGCCGTCGCCGGTGAGGCCGTCGATGTTGCAGCCCTGGCAGTCACGGCTGTCGGAGCCCATCACCAGGATGTTCATCGGCTCCTTGGGGCCCTCGACCTCCTCCTTCGGCGGCCGGTCGGTCCCGAGCTGGGGGTCGAGGTCCTTGACGTCGAGGTTGGAGTTCCAGTGGTTGTAGGCGAGCACCACGGAGGTCGCCGTACCGATGGCGAGGGCGACCAGCGTCGCGGTGATCACCTTGGCCACGGTGTGCCGCTTGCGCAGCCGCCGCTTGCCGGCGACACCACTGGTGGTGACCGAGCTCGTCGACCGGCGGGCGCGCCATCTCCGGCCGCCCTCGGGGTCGCTCGAGGGCGCGCCCGGGACGTCGGAGTTCTCGCTCATCCCACCATTGTGACGAACCGACGCAACGCTGCCGAATCACGCGGGTAGGTTGTCCCGCCGGGGAGCCAGGCGAGAGGAACCCACGTGACCGAGATCGACCCGACCAAGCCCGTGCTCGTGACGGGGGCGACCGGCTACATCGCCAGCTGGATCGTCCGTTACCTGCTCGAGGACGGCCATGTCGTGCGCGGCACCGTCCGCGACCCTGACAAGCCGACCGGGCTCGAGCACCTGCACGCTCTCGCGGCCGAGCACGAGGGCCGGCTCACCCTGCACCGCGCCGACCTGCTCGACGAGGGGGCGTACGCCGAGGCGATGGCCGGCTGCGAGCTGGTGATCCACACCGCCTCGCCGTTCCTGCTCGGCAAGGTGCGCGACCCGGAGCGGCAGCTGGTGAAGCCCGCGCTCGAGGGCACGCGCAACGTGCTCGGCAGCGTCGACGCGACCCCGTCGGTGAAGCGGGTCGTGCTCACCAGCAGCGTGGTGGCGATCCAGGGCGACAACGTCGACATGGTCGGCCGCGGCCCGTTCACCGAGGCGGACTGGAACACGACCAGCAGCCTCGACCACCAGCCCTACCCCTACTCCAAGACCGTCGCCGAGCAGGCGGCGTGGGAGATCTGCCGTGCCCAGGACCGTTGGGACCTCGTAACGATCCACCCCGGCCTGGTGCTCGGCCCCGCCCTGACGACCGCCAGCAAGTCGGGGTCGATGACGACGATGAAGGCGTTCATCGACGGCAGCCTCGCCGGTGGCGCACCCGACCTGCGGTTCGGCCTGGTCGACGTCCGCGACGTCGCACGGGCCCACCTGCTCGCCGGCTTCACGCCGGAGGCGCACGACCGCTACATCACCAGCGCGGGCAGCACGTCGATGCTCGGGATCGGCCGGATCCTGCGGAAGCGCTTCGGCCACAGCTACCCGTTCCCGGTGCTGAAGATGCCGAAGCCGCTGTTCAAGCTGGTCGCCCCGGTCGCCGGCTACACCCGCGAGTTCGTCGAGAAGAACGTCGGCTACCCGCTGGAGTTCGACAACAGCCGCTCGGTCCGGGAGCTGGGGCTCACCTACCGCGCCATGGAGGACACCATCGCGGACCAGTTCCAGCAGATGATCGACGACGGCATCACCCACCAGCCGCTCGGCCGACGTCGGCGATGACCGCCTCGGCTGTGGTCCACGGGCCCGGACCTGAAACAATGCCGCAGCCGAGCCCCCGTAGCTCAGTGGATAGAGCAGCCGCCTCCTAAGCGAAAGGTCGTAGGTTCGACTCCTACCGGGGGCACCGACCTCACGCGCGCCTGCGCGCGTCGGGCCGTTGCCCCGGGTTAGCGTGCGCCGTGTCCTTCCTGACCGAGACCCTCCTCGTGACCGGTGTCGCGCTCGACCTGGTCGGTGCGGCGGTCCTCTCGCACGCTCACAACGCCGAGTCCGTCGTCGAGCTCCGCGAGGAGGTCGACGACGAGGGCTCCGCGCTCGGCGAGCCGGACGCGGTCTCCACCCACGCGCGGCTGCTGGCGGAGAAGCGGATCGGCTTCCTGCTGCTGACGGTCGGGCTGAGCATCTACCTGTGCGGGATCGTCCTGAAGAGCCCCGAGGACACGGTGTTGATGGCTCCCATCGCCATCGGGGTGGTGGCGGCCGGAGTCGCAGTCAGTGTGGTCTTCATCCGCGTCGCGGGACGGCGGATCCGTGAGCAGGCGCGCAAGGCCGAGGCCCAGGGCGACCCGGACGAGCTCCCGGAGCAGTAGCCCTCAGGTCGCCGACAGACCGGCGATGTCGCCGGCCCGGAACGCGTCGACGAACAGCGCGTGGTCGTCGCGCACGGTCTCGGCGTACGCAAGGGCGAAGTCGACCAGGTCGTCGACGAACTCCTCCTCGCGCTCCCCGATGACCCCGAGGATCGCCTCCTCGGTCTGGAACTCGACCAGCTCCTCGTCGCTGTCCTCGTCGGAGGCGCAGTGCACCTTCGCCGTCGCGCGGCCGAGGTCCTCCAGGAGCGGGGCGATCTCGTCGGGCTCGGTGATGTCGCTCCAGTCCAGGTCGACCTCGTACGGCGAGAGCTCGGCCACGACGAACCCGGTGCCGTCGATGGTGGTCCAGCCGAGGAACTGGTCGGTGTGCGCCTGGAGGGCGCGCTGGCTCACCACGGTGCGGTGGCCGTCGTGCTCGAAGAAGTCGCGGATGCGCCTGTCCTTCACCACCTGGCTGGCGGCGGGGTGGTTGCCCTGCTTCATGCTGAGGACGATGTCGTTCTCGAGGGCCTGGTTGAAGCCCTCGATCAGCACGTTGTAGGCGGGCAGCCCGGCGCTGCCGATGCCGAACCCGGTGCTGGCCACGACGTCCTTGACGTCGTAGTACACCGTCCGGCCCGATCGCTTCCGGGGCGGGATCGTCTCGAGGTAGCGGTCGAAGGCGGCGAGCACCATCGAGCGCTCCGCGGCGTTGAGGTGGCGCGCAGTCGCGTCGTCGACGAACCGTCGATCGTGGTCGGACACGACGGTCATGGACTCGAGCAGGTCGATGCGGGTGCTCCTCCGTGCGACCTGCAGGATCGCGTGCACGGCGCCCTCGGTGTTGTCGAGCCGCAGTGCGAACTCGTCGAGGTCGTCGTCGGTCTCGGCGTACCGCCGGACCTGGTCGACGTAGGCCCGGAGGTAACGGGCGGCCAGGCTGCGTACGTCGTCCTCGGGCAGCGCCTTCTGCCAGCCCATCAGCGCCAGGCTGGCGACGAAGCGGCGCAGGTCCCAGGAGAAGTGACCGAGGTAGGCCTCGTCGAAGTCGTTGACGTCGAAGACGAGCAGGCCCTCGGCGTTCATGTAGGTCCCGAAGTTCTCGGCGTGCAGGTCGCCGTGGATCCAGACGCGGGAGGTCCGCTCGTCGGCCCAGCGGTCCTCGAGGTCGGCCAGGTCGGCGTAGAACAGGCACGCCGAGCCGCGGTAGAACGCGAACGGGTCGGCGGCCATCTTGCGGAACTTGGTCCGGAAGCCGCGGGGGTCGGTCCGCAGCAGGTCGTCGAACGCGTGGGACAGCACGGCGACGACCTGCTGGCGTCGTTCGCGGTCCCCGCTGCTCACCCGGCCAGCCTAGGCAGTCGCTCAGAACTCGGTCGTGCCGCGCAGGCCGCGCGGTCGGCCGTCCGGGTCGTAGAGGTACCGGTACGCCGGGCGGGCCCAGAGCCGGGTGCGCGGCGGGAGGACGGACGGCTCGTGCGACCGGATGCGGCTGCCGGCAGCGCCGACCCGGTCCTGCCAGAGGTCGAGAGCGTGATCGAGGTCGCTCAGGCGCGGGTCGTCCTCCGGAAGGCCGAGGTGCTCGGCCCACAGCGACGAGCGGAGGTTGCGCGGCAGGTCGCCGTCCGGGTCGACGACAGCGCAGGTCAGCTCCGAGTCGTGGGTCCAGGAGCGCAGGTTGAGGTTGTCGGAGCCGATCGTCGTCCAGTGGTCGTCGACCACGCAGATCTTCGCGTGCACGTAGACCGGGGTGCCCGCGTCGTTCACCAGGTCGAACATCGCGAACCGGTCGCCCCCGGCCTCGTGCAGGGCGTCGTAGGCGAGCCGCTGGCCGTAGAGCGAGGGCGGTCCGCCGACGCGGTTGTCCTCCTCGGGGAACCGCGGGACGACGGCGATCACCCGGAGGTCCGGCTCGCGACGCAGTGCCTCGGCGAGCGCCCGGGCGACGACATCGGACCAGAAGTACTGGTCCTCCAGGTAGATCAGCCGGCGAGCCCTCAGGAAGGCGTGCGCGTAGCCGCGGGCGACCGACCGCTCACCGGCGGGCGCGAAAGGGTACGCCGGCCTCTTGGCCGGGTAGGTCCGCAGGAGCTGCACCTGGTGGGTGCCGACCTCGGGCGGAGGGTCCCACCGCTCGGGCAGCGGCTCGGGGTGGCGCGGCATCCGGGCGAGGCGGTGGAGCAGAGCCCGGTAGGGGTTGCGGTGGTCGAGGGGCGTCGGGTCGTCCCAGCGCTCGGCGAAGGTGTCGAGCACGTCGGCCACGGCCGGCCCCCGGATCTCGGCCATCGCGTCGTGCCAGGGCGGCGTGGCGCCGTACCGCTCGTCCAGCGGCGGCGCCTGGGGATCACCCGCGTGGCCGGCGTCGTCCCGGCGCCCGTGGCAGAGGTCGATGCCGCCGACGAACGCGACGTCCTCCTCCGGCCGACCCCGCCGCCGCACGACGACCAGCTTCTGGTGGTGCGACCCGCCGCGGCGGATCCGCTCGTCGAGGAGCGCCTCGCCCCCGCTCTCGTTGATGATCGAGCCGAGGTGCTCGTTCTCCTCGCTGTTGAGGCGGCCGGGGTGGGACCGCCACAGCAGGGCCCGCACCTCCACCCCGCGCCTCGACGCCGACGCGAGCAGCTCCCCGACGGTCGGCCCGTCGGGCGTCATGCGCTCGTCGGCGTCGCCGCGCCAGTCGGTGAGGAAGATGCGGTCGTCCGGCTCGGTCGCTCCGACGACCTCCAGCAGGCGGGCGAAGTAGCTCGCCCCGTGCACGTGCGGAACGACCAGGTTGCCGGACGTCCACGGCCGTTCGGCCGCGGGAAGGAACCAGTCGCTCACCCGTTCAGGCTAGGACCTCGGCGATGCGCTCCACCTGGGTGCGGTCGGAGCTCGTGGGGATCAGCTGCACCTCGTCGGTGCCGATGTCCTCGAACCGCTTGAGCAGGTCGAGCAGCTCGCTCGACGTACCCGCGAAGCCGGCGGTGGCGGCGAGCGCGTCGACGAGGTCGGTGGGCAGCCAGTTCATGTAGTGGCGCAAGTGGCGGTGGATCTGCGCGCGCGGCTCGTCGCCGACGGCGAACCAGAACGACGTGGTCAGCCGCGGCGCCGGGCGACCGGCGTCGCCCCAGTCGGCGCGCGCCTGCTCGAAGAGCCGGCCGACACCAGTCACGTCGCAGTCGAGGGTCACCCCGGCCAGGCCGTCGGCCCAGGACGCGGCGTGCCGCACGGTCTTCGGTCCCATCGTCCCGACGAGGATCTCGGGGCCGCCGGCCTGCACGGGCGGCGGGCCGACCGGGCGGACGGCGTCGACCACCTCGTCTCCGGCCCAGACGCGACGCATGGTCGCAACCCGGTCGGCCATCCCCTGCATGGTCTTCGTCGAGAGCTCGGCACCGGCCGCGCGGTAGTCCTCCTCGCGCCCACCCACCCCGACCCCGACCGAGAGCCGGCCGCCACTGAGCAGGTCGCCGGTGGCGATCGCCTTGGCCAGCTGCACGGGGTGGTGCAGCTGCGGGACGAGCACCGTGGTCGCGATCCGGACCCGCCTGGTCCAGGCGGACACGGCGCCGAGCAGGGTGAGCGCGTCGGGGTTGTCGAACGCCATCCGCTCGCCGAAGCAGAGCGAGGAGAACGGCCCGTCGTCGACGAGGCGCGACCACGACTCGAGGGTCGCGGCGTCGAGGTCCGGCTCCATCACCGGGAGCGTCATGCCGACCTGCATGTGGTTCCTGCTGTCGGTGCCGGTGCTGACGGTGCTCAGGAGACGCGCTCGAACGTGATGCCGGCTGCCTGCAGCCGGGCCAGGAGGGCGTCGCCCATCGCCTGGGCGGTGGTCACCTGGCCCGCGGTCGGCGGGTTGTCGTCGAGCGCCAGGCACAGCGACGCCTCGGCCAGCATCTTCGCGGTCTCGGTGTAGCCGGGGTCGCCGCCCGACACCTTGGTCCGCACCTGCGTGCCGGCGCTTTCGGCGACGAACTCGACGGTGAACCACGACGCGTTGCGGCGGCCCTCCGACGGGCCGCTGCCCTGCGGCACCCGCTTCTTCAGCAGGTCCCGCACCGGCGGGACCTGCGCCGCCACGGCGAGCGCGCCGGCACCGACCATGCCGCCGCCGGCGTACCGCAGCGTCTTGGTGCCGGCGTAGTGGGAGTAGCGGAAGTCCGGGCCGTACGACGACAGCGCGGCCCCGCTGCGGGCCACGATGAACGGGTCGATGGTCGGCAGCGGCACCAGCCAGTAGCCGAGCACGCCGTCGCGCCCGGGCTTGCCGCCGACACCCTTCGAGCGCCGGCCCTCGGGGCGCGGCTCGACCCGCTTGCGGGCCTGCATCGCCTCGCGCATCTGCCGCGCACGGGAGAACGCGCCGAGCGCGGAGTGGAAGGTGCCGCCGGAGAAGGTGCCGTTGGAGCGGACCACGCCGCGCATCGTGACCGGCGCGGTGATCTCGCCGCCGAGCTCCTCGGCCAGCTGCTGGATCGTGAAGTAGGCGCCGAGGTCGTGCGGGATCGAGTCGAAGCCGCACGCCTGGACCAGCCGGGCACCGCTGGCCTCGGCGGTGGCCTGGTGCTCGACGTACATCCGGTCGACGAACTCCGGCTCGCCGGTCAGGTCGGCGTAGTCGGTGCCCTCCTGGGCGCAGGCCGCGACCAGCGGGCCGCCGTGCTCGAGGTAGGGGCCGACGGTCGTGGCGACGACCTTGGTCGACGACGCCATCTCGCGCAGGCTGGCCTCCTCGGAGGAGTCGGCGACCACCAGCTCGACCCCCTCACCGGCGGCGCCGAGCCGGTCGCGGACCGCCTCCAGCTTCTCCTTGCTGCGACCCGCGATCGCCCACCGCAGCCCGTCCGGCGCGTGCGCCGCCAGGTAGTCGGCCGTCAAGCCTCCGGTGAAGCCGGTGGCGCCGAGGAGGACGAGGTCGTAGGTGCGGGTGCTGCCGGACTCGGTCATATGAGCATCGTCGCACCCGTCGCGAACCGGATGGAACCTCCGGGGGCCCGCGTTCCGTCGTACGGTCAAGCAGCCAGCGGTGACAGGCATCGGAGAGTCCGTGGATCGAGACAGCGAGGCGGAGTACGCCGCCTACGTGGAGCAGTCGTGGGGGACGTTGGTCCGTGCGGCCGTGTTCCTCGGGGCGCTGCCGCACGAGGCGGAGGACCTCGCCCAGACCACGCTCGTGCGGTGCTACACCGGCTGGGACAAGGTGAGCAGCGCGGACAACCGGGACGCCTACGTCTACCGGATGCTCCTCAACTGCCTACGCGACACCCGGCGCACCCGGTGGTGGAAGGACCGCGCTGCGACCGGGGAGCTCGAGGACGGCAGTCGGACCACGGCCGTCGGTGACGGCACCGACGCGGTCGCCGTGGCCGACGCCGTGCACCGCGCGCTCGCGTGCCTCACCAAGCCGAACCGGGACGTGGTGGTGCTGCGTTACTTCGTGCAGCTCACCGAGAAGCAGACCGCCGACGTCCTGGGGGTGCCGGCGGGCACGGTGAAGAGTCGCCTGTCCCGGTCGCTGGCCCAGCTGGCTGCGAACGACCACATCCTCGACCTGAGTGGAGGGGCGTCGCGATGACCGACCTCGAAGACCTGTGGGACGACCTGCCCGTCGGCAAGGCGCCCACCCACGACATCCTGCGTGCCGGGCGGGCGGCAGCCTCTGGTGGGACCGCCTCCTCCCCCGCCTCGAAGCGTCGCCGGTTCGTGCTCAAGCCTCTGCTCACCGCCGGCGTCGCGACCGCCGTCGCCGGCGCGTTCCTCGCCGGCACGCTGGTGGAGGGTGGTGGTGGCGGGGACGACTCGCGGGCCGGCGGGGACGGGCCGGGCGGCTCGCCCACCCACGTCGCCTTCCAGGCCGACCTCGACCCCGCGAAGTCCTGCGACGACCTGCTCACCACCTACGTCGACCGCGGGCTCGACCGGGTCACGCCGTGGGGCTGGGCGGAGCGGGTGCCCTACTACTTCGACCAGTGGGCGCGCGACGGTTTGAACAACAGGGCGTTGGCAGACATGCAGTTCGCCCCAACGGCCGAGTTGAGCAGGCAGTACAAGGCCCTTGACGGGGCGACTACGTCCCGCCAGCAGAACAGCGACACCGGCACCAACGTCCAGGAGATCGGCGTCGACGAGCCGGACCTGGTGAAGACCGACGGCGAGCTCCTGCTCCGGCTCCGCGACGACGAGCTGATCGTCTACGACGTGACCGGAACGCGCACCGAGCGCCTCTCCTCGATCGATCTCGACGGGCTCGAGGACGGAGAGATCATGCTGGCCGGCGACACCGTGGTCGCGGTCGGCATCGACGACGAGGCACCGCGGCGTCGTACCGCCGCCGGCACCCAAGCCCGGATCGGCACCCGCGTCCTCACCGTCTCGATCGCCGACCCGGCTCGGCCCGAGGTCGTCGACGACGTGGCCTACGACGCCAAGCTGCTGTCCGCGCGCCAGCACGGCGACGCGGTCCGGTTGGTGCTGTCGAGCGGGCTGCCGGACCTCGACTTCGTCCGCCCGGGCAAGGGGCGCAACGAGCGGGAGGCGCGCCTGGAGAACCAGGAGGTCGTCGAGAGCTCGACGATCGCGGACTGGCTGCCGCTCATCACCGCCAACGACGAGGACCCCGCGCGGCTGCTCGACTGCACCGACGTGGCGGTCCCGCCCGACGAGCTGACTCTCGACACCGTGAGCGTGGTCGGGTTCGACGCGGCCACCCCGGCCGAGGTCGACGCGATCGGCCTGGCCGGCGCGACCGACATCGCCTACGAGTCGGTCGACCACCTCTACCTGGCCGCGAGCCCGAGCTGGGGCACCGGGTTCGAGTGCTGGGAGTGCATCGGCAGTCGCGTGCTGCCGAGCGTGACCGGCGGCAACACCTACCTCTTCGACTTCGCGCTCGACGGCACCTCGGCGACCCACGTGGCGTCCGGCGAGGTCGAGGGCGCGATCGACGACCGGTGGGCGATGGACGAGGCCGGCGGCGTGCTGCGGGTCGCGGTCACACCGACCTCGGAGACCGGCAATTTCAACTCGGTGGTGACGCTCGAGCGTGACGGGCAGGACCTGGTCGAGGTCGGCCGGCTCGACCGACTGGGCCGCAACGAGGACCTGAAGTCGGTGCGCTGGTTCGACGGGCTCGCGATCCTGGTGACGTTCCGCCAGGTCGACCCGCTCTACGCCGTCGACCTCACCGACGTGTCGCGCCCGAGGTTGATCTCGAAGCTGAAGATCCCCGGCTTCTCGGAGTACCTCCACCCGCTCGGCCCCAAGCGCCTCGTGGGCGTCGGCGAGGGCCGTGCCTTCCAGAGCCGGGCGTGGGGCGCCCAGGTCGGGCTGTTCAACGTCGCGGACCTGGAGAACGTGCACCGGATGAACGTCCAGCACTACGCGCCCGGCACCCGAGCTCTGGCCGGCACCGACCCGCGGTCGTTCACGTTCATCAACGACCACCGCACGATCCTCACGGTGATCGAGGACCAGCGGCGGGCACGGGTGGGCTACCTCTCGGTGCTGCGGATCGTCGACGGCGAGCTGCGCAACCGGATGGTCCAGGTGGAGTACGGCGACGACATCGAGCAGGTGCGCGCCGTACCTCTCCCCGACGGGCGGGTGGTCCTCGTGACCGGCGAGGACGTCGAGTTCTTCGACCTGCGGGACCGTTCGTAGGTCTGCCCCAGCGCGGAATACCCGGCCGGCCGGGTATTCCACGGGTTGTCAGCCGTTGCAATGGCTGACAACCCGTGGAAACAACGGACAACCCTGGGCCCCGCCGGCCCGACGTAGGCTCGGACCATGTGCCGCAACATCCGAGTCCTCCACAACTTCGAGCCGCCCGCGACGACGGACGAGGTGACCGCGGCCGCGCTGCAGTACGTGCGCAAGGTCAGCGGTACGACGAAGCCGTCGCAGGCCAACCAGGAGGCGTTCGACCGCGCCGTCCACGAGGTCGCGCACGCCACCCAGCACCTGCTGGACGCGCTGGTGACCAACGCGCCCCCGAAGGACCGTGAGGTCGAGGCCGCGAAGGCGCGCGAGCGGGCGAAGCTGCGCTACGGCTGAGTCGTGACGCGATGAGCTCCCGGCTGGACGAGGCGTTCGCGGCGGTCCCCCGCCGCGACTTCCTCCCCGCCGGGCAGCAGGCGTCCGCGCACCTCGACCGCGCCCTCGACATCGGCCACGGCGTCACCAACAGCCAGCCGACGACGGTGCGCACCATGCTGGCGCTGCTCGACCCGCAGCCCGGCGACCGGGTCCTCGATGTCGGCTCCGGCTCCGGCTGGACCACCGCCCTCCTCGCCCACCTCGTCGCCCCCGACGGCTGCGTGATCGCCGTCGAGCGGATCCCCGAGCTCGTCGAGCGGAGTCGGGAGGCGCTGGGGCGGATAGTCCCTGACGAAAAGCACCCGGATCCGTCCGAATCAGGTGCTTTTCGTCAGGGACTATCCCGCTTCGCGCCGGCCACCATCCACCCGGCCGACCCAGGGGTGCTGGGCCGGCCGGAGGAGGCGCCGTACGACCGGGTGCTGGTCTCGGCCGACGCGGACCAGGTGCCGATGGCCCTCGTGGAGCAGCTGGCGGTCGGGGGTGTGCTGGTCGTCCCGGTGGTCGGGGTGATGCACCGGATCGTGCTCACCCCGGAGGGGCCGGTGGTGGAGCAGCACGGCCGCTACGCGTTCGTGCCGCTCATCGAGGACTGACCGGGGGATCAGCCGACGCCGGCCTCCGCGTCGGAGGTGACGGTGACGCTCTCGGCGAGCTCGACGATCTGCTCGTCGGTCAGCTCGATGGTCTCCCAGACCTGGATCAGGACCAGCTTGTCGCCCTGGAAGTAGCGGAGGTTGCGGGTCTCGCCGGGCGCCCCCTGCAGGACGCCGGGCTCGCCGTTCACGGTGACGTCCTGCCCGTCGCCGAGCCGCTGCGCGGCGCTCTGCGACTCGAGCATGATCACGACCTTGCCGTCGAACCCCAGGTAGTGGCTGTCGTCGCCGGGCTCGGCGAGGGTCAGCACGAAGGCGTCCGACCCCTGGATCACATATCCCTCCGGCACCTTGCCGAGCTCGAAGCCCTCCACCTGCGGCCCGGTGTAGGCCACCAGCGGCAGGGCGTCGGACGGGCTCGGAGCCACCGTCGGCGGGTTGTCGACGGGGTCGTCGCCGATGACGACCACGACGCCGAGCGCCGCGCCCACCCCGAGGGTGAGGCCGGTGCCGGCGATCGCGGCGCGCGTGCGCCGCCGGCGGCCGAGGGCGGTGTGGGCGCGGGCCAGGTCGCCCGCGACGTCGCCGTCGGAGGGGGTCGCGGCGGAGTCGAGGCGGGCCAGGCGGTCGAGCAGGTCGTTCATCGGGGGTCTCCTTCGAGAGTGGGTACGGCGAGGGCAGCGCGGAGCTTCTCCAGCCCGCGTGCGGTCTGGCTCTTGACGGTGCCGACGGAGCAGCCGAGCGCGTGCGCGGTGTCGTCGACGGAGAGGTCGTGGACGTGGCGCAGCACGACCGCCGCGCGCATCCGCGGCGGCAGGGCGCCGAGGGCCGCGACGAGCTCGGCGTCGAGCTCCTCGGACCGACCGGCGCCGGGCGCGGCCGCGGTGTCGGGGAGCTCCGCCGCGGCGTGCTCCCGGCGGGTGGAGCCGCGGCGGTGGTGGTCGGCGGTGCAGTTGACGAGGGTGCGGCGGGCGTAGGCGAGCGGGTTGCCCGACCGGGCCCGTCCCCACGCCAGGTAGACCCGCACCAGCGCGGTCTGCACCAGGTCCTCGGCGAGGTGACCGTCGCCCGCGGCCAGCAGGCGCGCGGTGGTCACCAGCCCGCCTCGGTGGGCACGGACGAAGTCGGCGAACTCGCGGTCGCGGTCTCGGCTGCTCAGCACGGTGCCTCCATGCTCCTACAACGGATCCGCGGCGCCGCGGGGTTGCACGGGGTCGCCGTACTCTTGCTGGCGTGACGACCGCGGGGAGCCTCGACAGGCTCGACCAACGGGCCGGAAGCGCGCTGGAGCTGTGCGCCGGCCGTCCCTTGGTGGTGCTGACCGGCGCCGGGCTGTCGACCGACTCGGGCATCCCGGACTACCGCGGGCCGGGGTCACCGGCGCGGATGCCGATGACCTACCAGGAGTTCGTGTCCGGGCGGGAGGCGCAGCAGCGGTACTGGGCCCGCTCCCACCTCGGCTGGTCGCGGATGGGCGGCGCGGCGCCGAACCTCGGTCACCACGCGGTCGCGCAGCTAGACGCCGAGCTGGTCATCACCCAGAACGTCGACGGCCTCCACGAGGCGGTCGGCACCCCGGCCCTCGTCGCGCTGCACGGCCGGATCGCCGACGTGGTCTGCCTGTCCTGCCGGCGTACGACGACGCGCGCCGCCCTGCAGCAGCGGCTGGCCGAGCTCAATCCCGGCTGGGTGGAGCGGCACGCATCGGTCGCCTCCCGGCCCGACGGCGACGTCGACCTCGAGGACACCGCCGGCTTCGTCGTACCCGGGTGCGACGACTGTGGCGGCGACCTCAAGCCCGACGTCGTGTTCTTCGGCGAGAACGTCCCGCCCGCGCGGGTCGCTCGCTGCTACGCCGCGGTCGACGCGCTGCCCGACCTCGGCGGCGTGCTGCTCGTCGCCGGCTCCAGCCTCACCGTGATGAGCGGCCTCCGGTTCGTCCGCCGCGCGGCCAAGCTCGGCGTGCCCGTCGTCATCCTCAACCGCGGCGAGACCCGCGGCGACCCGCTGGCGTCCTACAAGGTCGACGCGGGCACCTCGGAATGGCTGACGCAGCTCGCGTCGGCGCGTCGTCCGCAAGCCGCCGGCGGCCTCGACCCGTGACGGCGTCGACCGCGGCGCGGCAGCGTGTCGCTCGCGCAGAAGGCTAGAGTCGTTTGACGAAGATGTGGTCCGCGGCCTCGGGGAAGATCTCGGCGCTCTCGCCGCCGGAGCCGACGAGCACGCCGTCGGCGGTGGCCTGGATCGTGATCGTCTTGTCGGGCAGCGCGCCGACGCGGCGCATGGCGCTCATCAGCGACTCGTCCTTCTGCATCTCCTCGGAGATCCGGCGGACCAGGGCGCGGCTGGGTTCCTCGGCCGCGGCCTTCGAGAGCGGCTCGACGTCGGCCATGAACGCCTCGCCGTCGTTGTCCTCGCCGAGCTCGGCGAGGCCGGGGATCGGGTTGCCGTAGGGCGACTCCGTGGGGTGGTCGAGCAGCTCGAGCAACCGGCGCTCGACGGTCTCGGAGATCACGTGCTCCCAGCGGCACGCCTCCTCGTGGACGAGCTCCCAGTCGAGACCGATGACGTCGGTGAGCAGCCGCTCGGCGAGCCGGTGCTTGCGCATCACCCGGGTGGCGAGCCGCAGTCCGTCGTCGGTGAGCTCGAGGTGCCGGTCGCCCTCGACCGTCAGGAGGCCGTCGCGCTCCATCCGGGCCACCGTCTGCGAGACGGTCGGGCCGCTCTGGTGCAGGCGTTCGGCGATCCGCGCCCGCAGCGGGACGATCCCCTCTTCGACCAGCTCGTAGATGGTGCGGAGGTACATCTCCGTGGTGTCGATCAGGTCACTCACGGTCCCCATCCTGTCTCATGGGCCCAGGCTTATGCACCGAAGGGCGGGTTTGGCAGGCTCAGGGGATGCAGCCCAACCACGAGCCGCTCACCATCCCCCAGCGCTTCCACGGTCCGCGCCGCTCCGGCAACGGCGGGTGGACGGCGGGCGCGCTGGCCGAGCGCCTCGCCGGCACCGGGACGGCGAGCACGGTCGCCCTCCGGCTCCCGCCGCCGCTGGAGACGCCACTCAAGATCGAGGAGAGCGAGACCGGGCTCGCGGCCGTCCACGACGGGCGGACCGTTGCCGAGGCCCGCGTCGCCGCGGCCGACCTGGAGCCGGTCGCCGCGGTGAGCGCGGCGGAGGCCGCCGACGCGCAGACCCGCTATCCCGGCTTCGAGAAGCACCCGTTCCCGACCTGCTTCGCCTGCGGCCCCGACCGCGAGGAGGGCGAGGGGCTGCACATCTTCCCCGGTCCCGTCGCCGGCGACGCCTCGCGCGTGGCCACAACGTGGACGCCGTACGACGTCACGGTGCCCATCGCCTGGGCCGCGCTCGACTGCTCCGGCGGCTGGGCGACGGGCGTGGGCGAGCGGCCGATGGTGCTCGGCACGATGACCGCGCGGATCGACCGGCTCCCGGTCTCCGGCGAGCAGCACGTCGTGGTCGGCACCCTGCGCCGCGAGGAGGGCCGCAAGGCGTTCACCGCCTCCTCCCTCTACGCGCCCGACGGCGCCCTGATCGCGACTGCCGAGCACGTCTGGATCGCCGTCGACGTCGAGGACTTCGCGTGAGCACCCCGCCGGCGCAGCCGGCTGCGGGCTGGTGGCAGGAGGCCGTCGTCTACCAGGTCTACATCCGCAGCTTCGCCGACGCGGACGGCGACGGCGTCGGCGATCTCGCGGGCATCACCTCCCGGCTGCCCTACCTGCGCGACCTCGGCGTCGACGCGCTCTGGATCACGCCGTTCTACCGGTCCCCGCAGAAGGACCACGGCTACGACGTCGCCGACTACCTCGACATCGACCCGCTGTTCGGTGCCCTCGACGACGCCGACGCGCTGCTCGCCCGCGCCCACGAGGTCGGGCTCCGCGTGATCGTCGACCTGGTGCCCAACCACACCTCCGACCAGCACCCGTGGTTCCAGGCGGCGCTCGCCGCTCCCCCGGGCTCGCCGGAGCGGGCTCGCTACCTGTTCCGCGACGGCCGGGGCCCCGACGGCAGCGAGCCGCCCAACAACTGGGGCTCGATCTTCGGCGGCCCCGCCTGGACCAGGATCACGGAGCCGGACCCTTCGACAGGCTCGGGGACCCGGCCGGGCCAGTGGTACCTCCACCTGTTCGACACCTCCCAGCCTGACCTCGACTGGCGCAACCCCGAGGTGGGCGACATGTTCGAGGACGTGCTCCGGTTCTGGCTCGACCGCGGTGTCGACGGGTTCCGGATCGACGTCGCGCACGGCCTCTACAAGGAGGCGACCCTGCGCGACCAGGACCAGTCCGAGCTGGTGGACGACCCGACCGGCTCGATGGTCGAGCGGGTGCTCCGCGACGAGCCGATGTGGGAGCAGCCCGAGGTGCACGACGTCTACCGGCGGTGGCGGCGCGTGCTCGAGGAGTACGGCGCCGCCGGCTCGCCCGACGAGCGCATCGCCGTCGCAGAAGCCTGGACGCGGACCGCAGCGTCGATGGCGGAGTTCGTGCGCTCCGACGAGCTGCACCAGGCGTTCAACTTCGCCTGGCTCACCGCTGAGTGGTCGGCCCCCGCGTTCGCCGAGGTCGTCACCGGGTCGATCGCGGCGCTCGCGACGGCCGAGGCCGCACCGCCGACCTGGGTGCTCAGCAATCACGACGTCGTCCGCCACCCGACGCGGTACGGCGGCGGCCCGGTCGGCCTCGCCCGCGCCCGCGCCGCGACGCTGGTGATGCTCGCGCTGCCGGGCTCGGCCTACCTCTACCAGGGCGAGGAGCTCGGCCTCGAGCAGGTCGACGTGCCGCCCGAGGCGCGGCAGGACCCCTCGTGGTTCCGCACCGGCCAGCCCGGACGGGACGGCTGCCGGGTCCCGCTGCCGTGGGCGGGCACCGCGCCGCCGTACGGCTTCAGCCCCGGCGACGCCCAGCCCTGGATCCCCCAGCCCGGCGACTGGGCCACCCTCACGGTGGCGGCGCAGGAGGACGACGAGGACTCGACGCTCGCGTTCTACCGCCGGGCGCTGGCCGCGCGTCGCACCTGGGTCCGCGGCACCGACGAGGCGTGCACCGCGGAGGCAGGGGGCGACGTCCTCGTCGTACGACGGGGCGGGGTGACCGTGCTCCTCAACGCCGGCGAGCGCTCGGTGCCGATGCCGGCGGGCGAGGTGCTGATCAGCAGCGGGCCGGTCGGCGACCGGCTCCCGCCGGACACGGCGGTCTGGCTGAGGGGCTGAGGTCGTCGGGCCCTCAGGCCCAGGACTCGTCGGCCCCGAGCGCCTGGTTGTAGCGGTGCATGGTGCCGGCGAAGGCGAGGATCTCGTCGGCGGTCCAGTCACCGAGCCGCTCGTCGAACCACTTGCGCCGGTGCTCGGTGACGTCCCGGAACCGGCGGGCGCCCTCGTCGCTGACGCTGATCAGCGTGGCGCGGCCGTCGTCGGGATCCGGCGTGCGGTCGACCAGGCCGAGGTCGACCAGGTGCTGCACCTGACGGCTGATCGCGCCCTTGTCGACGTCGAAGATCGTGCTCATCGCCGACGCCCGGAGCGGCCCGTGGTCGACGACGTAGCCGAGCATCAGGTACGACGAGGACTGCAGGTCGGGGTGCACCAGCCGGGCCCGCTCGCCGATCACGCGGCGCACCCGGCGGATGAGCACGCCTACCTCGCGCTCGAGCTCGCGGAGGGCATCAGGACGGGCGGTGGTCATGACCGGACATCCTCCTGCACCAGCTCGTCGGTCGCCTCGGGGGCCGCCGTCTCGGCCGGGCCGGAGTGGGTCCGCAGCGGCACCTCCTTGATGAAGAGCACGCACAGGAAGGCGGCGACCGCGAACGGCACGGCGATGAGGAACAGGTGCCCGGTCGCGCTTCCCATCGCGGCCTCGTAGACGGTCTGCACCGGACCGGGCAGCGCGCTGACGTCGGGGATGTCGCCGGTGGAGTGCTCGAGCGAGCCGAGCTCTGAGGGGCTCAGCCGGCCCTCGGCCGCCAGCCGCGTGACGCCGGCCTTCACGTCGCCGCTGACCTGGTGGGCCAGCACCGCGCCGAGCGCCGAGACGCCGATCGAGCCGCCCAGCGAGCGGAAGAACGCGACGACCGAGCTGGCGGCGCCCAGGTCCTTGGGGTGCGCGGTGTTCTGCACGGCGAGCACGAGGTTCTGCATCGAGGCGCCGAGGCCGACGCCGACAACGACCATGAACCCGATGATGACGAGCAGCGACGTCTCATCATCGATCGTGCCGAGCAGGCCGAGGCCGACGGCGACGAGGAAGGTGCCGCCGACCAGGTAGCGCTTCCAGAGGCCGGTCGCGGTGATGAGCCGCCCGGTGACCGTGGTGGAGGCGACCAGCCCGCCGACCATCGCGATCGACATCAGGCCGGCCTCGGTCGGGCTCATCCCGCGGGCGAGCTGGAAGTACTGGCCGAGGTAGACCGTCGAGCCGAACATCGCCACACCGACCATCACCGACGCGATCGTGGCGAGGGTGATCGTGCGGTCCTTGAAGAGGTGGAGCGGGATCACCGGCTCGGCTGCGACCCGGCCCTCGACGTACACCGCCGCGGCGACGAGCGCGACGCCGCCGCCGACGAGGAGGGCGGTGGTGCCGGAGACCCAGTCGAAGCTGGTGCCGGCCAGCGACACCCAGATCAGCACCAGGCTGACGCCGCCGACGATCAGCGTCGCGCCGAGGTAGTCGATGTGCACTTCACGCCGCACCACCGGCAGGTTCAGCGTCTTCTGCAGCACGACGAACGCCAGCGCCGCGACCGGGAGCCCCAGGAAGAAGCAGCCCCGCCAGCCCAACGCGCTGTCGACGATGACGCCACCGAGCAGCGGGCCGCTGACGGTCGCGGCGGCGAACGTCGCGCCGATGTAGCCGCTGTAGCGGCCGCGCTCGCGTGGGCTGACCATCGACGCGATCACGACCTGGACCAGGGCGGTCAGGCCGCCGATGCCGAGGCCCTGCACGGCGCGGCCAGCGATGAGGACCTCCATGCTCGGCGCGAACGCCGCGATGAGCGAGCCGATCGAGAAGATGACGAGCGCGCTCTGCACCAGCAGCTTCTTGCTGAACAGGTCGGCGAACTTGCCCCAGATCGGCGTCGTCGCCGTCATCGTCAGCAGCGTCGCCACGACCACCCAGGTGTAGCCGGTCTGGTTGCCGTGCAGGTCGGTCACGATCGCGGGCAGCGCGTTGGTGACAACGGTGCTCGACAGCATCGCGACGAACATCGCGAGCAGCAGGCCGGTCAGGGCCTCCAGGATCTCGCGGTGCGACATCTGGCCGCTCTGCTCGGCAGGGGCTGTCTCGGTCATGCGGGGTGCGCCTCGGTTCATCACTCGGAGATTGGTTGCAAGTGTCAACCTTATTGAGGTTAGTTGCCTACGTCAACTTCTCGCGGGCTCGAGGCGGGGCGAGTCGCGCGATGGCGCGACACGCTCGGCCCAAACAAAACTGAAGCGACCCGCAGGCGTTGGTCCGTTCGGACCGCACCGGGGGACGTGCCCGGTTCGCCTGCGGGTCGGGTGGCTGCGTTGGATTCGCCGGCAGCCCGGCTTCAGTGAACGGGGCGATTCCGCCCCGCCGCTGGGGTTGCCTAGCGGGCAACCACCTCACGCGTCCTATAAGAACTCATTCTTAGGACCACCTCCTTTCCCGTGTACGGCAAAGGTAGGTCGCCGCCGGGAAGAATCAAAGTGATTTACACAGCACCCGCGGCGAACTGCGCGGCGTGCAGCCGCGCGAACGGTCCGCCGCGCTCGAGCAGGTCGGCATGGGAGCCCTGCTCGACGATCCGGCCGCCCTCCATCACCAGGATCAGGTCGGCGTCGCGGATGGTCGAGAGCCGGTGCGCGATGACGAACGACGTGCGGTCGGTCCGCAGCGCCGCCATCGCGTGCTGCAGCAGCAGCTCGGTGCGGGTGTCGACCGAGGAGGTCGCCTCGTCGAGGATCAGCAGCGCCGGCTGGGCGAGGAACGCCCGGGCGATGGTGATCAGCTGCCGCTCGCCGGCCGACAGGTTCGAGCCTTCGTCGTCGACGCGGGTGTCGTAGCCCTCGGGCAGGGAGTGCACGAAGCGGTCGACGTACGTCGCTCGCGCGGCCTCGCGGACCTCCTCGTCGGTCGCGTCCGGGCGGCCGTAGGCGATGTTGTCGCGGATGGTGCCCTCGAACAGCCAGGTGTCCTGGAGCACCATGCCGATCCGGCTGCGGAGGTCGGCGCGCGGCATCGCGGTGATGTCGACGCCGTCGAGGGTGATCCGTCCGCCGTCGAGCTCGTAGAACCGCATGATCAGGTTGACCAGCGTGGTCTTGCCGGCCCCGGTGGGACCGACGATCGCGACCGTCTCCCCCGGCCGTGCCACGAGCGACAGGTCCTCGATGAGCGGCTCGTCGGGGTCGTAGGAGAACGCGACGTGCTCGAACGCCACCTCGCCGCGGGTGGTCTCGGCACGCGGCGCGCGCAGACCGGTCGCTGCTCCTCGACCAGCGGAGACCTCCTCCTCGGCGTCGAGCAGCTCGAACACCCGCTCCGCCGAGGCGACACCGGACTGCAGCAGGTTGGTCATCGAGGCGATCTGGGTGATCGGCTGGGTGTACATCCGGGAGTACTGGATGAACGCCTGCACCTCCCCCAGCGTCATCGCGCCGCTGGTCACCCGCAGCCCGCCGACCACGGCGATCACGACGTAGTTGATGTTGCCGATGAACATCATCAGCGGCATCACCAGGCCGCTGACGAACTGGGCACGGAACGACGACTCGTAGAGCTCGCCGTTGGCCTCCGCGAACTCCGCCTCGACCGCCTGCCGACGACCGAAGACGGTCACCAGCGCGTGACCGGAGATGGCTTCTTCGACCTGACCGTTGAGCCGCCCGGTCTGCCGCCACTGGTTGATGAACTGGCTCTGCGACCGCTTCATGATCCGGCCGGTCACCACCATCGCGATCGGCACGGTGACCAGTGCGATCACGGCGAGCAGCGGAGAGACCCAGAACATCATCCCCAGCACGCCGACCACCATCATCAGCGACGTGAGCAGCTGGCTCATCGTCTGCTGGAGGTTCTGCGCGACGTTGTCGATGTCGTTGGTGACCCGGCTGAGCAGCTCCCCGCGCGGCTGGCGGTCGAAGTACGACAGCGGCAGCCGGTGGATCTTGTCCTCGACGTCGGACCGCATCCGGCGCACGGTCTCCTGCACGATGTCGTTGACGAGCCAGCCCTGCACGAAGCCGAGCAGCTGGCCCACGACGTAGATCGCCAGCGCCAGCAGCAGCACCTGGCCGACGTCGCCGAAGTCCACCCCCTGCCCGGGCACGATGTCGAGGCCGCTCAGGAAGTCGGCGAGCTGGTCGTCGCCGCGGTCCTCGGCGGCCTGCACCGCCTCGGCCTTGGTCGCGCCCTCGGGCAGCCGACCGCCGACGAACCCGTTGAACACCAGGTCGGTCGCCTTGCCGAGCAGGTACGGACCGACGACGACGGACGCGACGCTCCCCGCCGCCAGCAGGAGTACGGCGACCGCGTGCCAGCGCCGCGGCCGCAGCAGCCCGAGCAGCCGGCGACCCGACGCGCGGAAGTCGTGCGCCTTCTGGCCGACCATGCCGCCGCCCATCGGTCCGAGCCCGGGGCCGCCCTGACGGACGACCCGCTCGGTGCTCTTCATGGTCCCGGTCGTGGTGGTCACGCCGCCACCTCCGCGATCCCCTGGCTGGCGGCGATCTCCCGGTAGGTCGGGTTGTCCGCCAGCAGTTCCTCGTGCGTCCCGCGCCCGACGACCCGGCCGTCCTCGAGCACGATGATCTCGTCGGCGTCGCGGATGGTCGCGATGCGCTGGCCGACGATCACGACCGCGGCGTCACCGGTCGCGATCACCTCGGCCCGAAGCGCCGCCCGCAGCCGGGCGTCGGTGGCGACGTCGAGCGCCGAGAACGCGTCGTCGAAGAGGTAGATCTCCGGTCGTCGTACCAGCGTCCGGGCGATCGCGAGCCGCTGCCGCTGGCCGCCGGAGACGTTGGTGCCGCCCTGGACGATCGGCGCCCCGAGCTGTTCGGGCATCGCGCGAACGAAGTCGGTGGCCTGGGCGATCTCGAGGGCCCGCCAGAGCTCCTCGTCGGTGGCATCGGGGTTGCCGTAGCGCAGGTTGGAGGCGACGGTGCCGGTGAAGAGGAAGGCCCGCTGCGGCACCAGGCCGATGCGCGACCACAGCAGCTCCGGCTCGAGGTCGCGGACGTCGACGCCGTCGACGACGACCCGGCCGGCCGTCGCGTCCAGCAGCCGCGGCACCAGGTTGACCAGCGTCGTCTTGCCGGCGCCGGTCGAGCCGATCACCGCGACGGTGCGGCCGGGCCGCACGGTCAGCGAGATGCCGTCGAGGACGGGGGCCTCGGCGCCCGGGTAGGTGAAGCCGACGTCCTCGAGGTCGAGGTGGCCGGCGAGCGTCACCTCGCGCACCGGGTCGGTCGGCGGCGCGATGGTCGAGTCGGTGTCGAGCACCTCGGCGATCCGGTCGGCGCTGACCGAGGCCCGCGGCACCATCATCAGCATGAAGGTGCCCATCATCACCGACATCAGGATCTGCATCAGGTAGGCCAGGAACGCGGTCAACGCACCGACCTCCATCTGGCCGTTGTCGACGCGGTGGCCGCCGAACCAGATCACGCCGACGCTGGCGACGTTCGACACCGCCATCACCAGCGGGAACATGGCAGCCATCCACCGGCCGGCCTTCACGCCCATCGCGGTGAGGTCGTCGTTCGAGCGGGCGAACCGCTCGGTCTCGAGGGGCTCGCGCACGAAGGCGCGGACCACCCGGATGCCGGTGATCTGCTCCCGGAGCACCCGGTTGACGTCGTCGAGCCGCTCCTGGACCGCGCGGAACGCGGGGATCATCTGCGAGACCACGATGCCGATGCAGACCATCAGCACGGGTACGACGACGACCACCAGCCACGACAGCCCGAAGTCCTCGCGCATCGCCATCACGACGCCGCCGATCATCATGATCGGGATCGTGACGGCCATCAGGCAGGTCATCATCGCGAGCATCTGCACCTGCTGGACGTCGTTGGTCGCGCGCGTGATCAGCGAGGGCGCGCCGTACCGCCCGACCTCGCGGCTCGAGAACGTCCCGATCCGACTGAACACCGCGGCACGCAGGTCGCGGCCGCACGCCATCGCGGCCTGGCTGCCGTACCACGCCGACGCCATCGAGCACACGGCCTGCAGCAGCGAGACGGCGAGCATCACCCCGCCGATGCGGACGATGTAGCCGGTGTCGCCCTGCGCGATGCCGTTGTCGATGATGTCGGCGTTGAGGCTCGGCAGGTAGAGCATCGCGACCGTCGCGGTGAGCTGGAGCAGCACGATCGCGGTCAACCAGCCCTGGTACGGCGAGAGGTACTCGCGGAGCAGTCGGCGCAGCATCAGTCTCCGCTCCTCTCGACGCCGCGGAGCACGGTGTCGACGATCTGGTCGGGGGTGAGCAGATCGCCGTCGGCGATCTCCTGGTGGGAGCCGGCGAAGGTGAGCAGTCGCCAGACGTGCAGCACCTGCTCCGGTGGCAGCCGGAGGCGGTCGGCGTCGGGCTCGATGAGGGCCAGCAGACGTCGCCGTACCTCCTCCAGCCCGTGGACGATCTCGGGCCGGTCGTGCAGGTGTGCCGGCGGTCCGACCGCACCCACGGCGCGCATCAGCCCGAAGATCGCCAGGAACCGCTGCTGGAGGACGGCGGTCATCGCGAGCAGGCGGTCCCGCAGCGGGAGCCCGCGGTCGATCTCGTCGAGCCGCTGGAGCACGTCACCGGGCTCGAACGCGCGGGCGATCGTGGCGTCGACGAGCTCGTCCTTGGAGGAGAAGACGCGGAAGATCGTCCCTTCCGCGACGTCGGCCGCCTCCGCGATCAACCGCGTCGTGACCGCCCGGCCGTGCTGGTAGAGCAGCGGCCGGGTGACCGTGATCAAGGCTTCGCGCCGCTCCTCCGGCGACATCGGCCGGGCCCGGCCCCGTCGCTGCTCCGTCATGATCGCCAGCATAAGTGAGTGAGCGCTCACTCACAACCGCTTTCCGCGTAGGATCCGCCCATGACCGTCGAGATCCGGGAGGGCGACTCCTCGCTGCAGGAGGCGTTCGTGCAGCTGAAGCTCGCGCGGTCGCCCCGGACCCACCGTTCGCAGGCCGAGTGGGTGTTCGTGCACTCCGAGGACCTGGACCTGTTCGAGACGCGGGCGGCGTTCATCGGCGACGAGCTGGTCGGCTGGGCGAGCACCGTCCACGGCACCTGGTTCCCGCCCGACATCGCGATGATCCACGTCACCGTGGCCCGCGCCCACGAGCGCAAGGGCGCCGGCGGGGCGCTCTTCCGGGCGATGGTCGACCACCTCCCCGACCACGTCACCACGATCGGCACCGCCGTCGACGACGCCGAGGACGACTCGCTCGCGATCGCGCGCGGCTGGGGCTTCCAGGTCACCCAGCACGGCGTCGAGTCCGAGCTCCCCCTGGTCGACCTGCCGGCACCCGACCCCGGACCGGGAGTGACCCTCGAGGACGTGTCGTCGCTGCGATTCCCCGACGAGGACGCGGTCGAGGCGATGCTCGTCGACAGCCAGACCAACCCGGAGGCGGCCGAGGGGTTCGTCAGTCGGCTGGAGAACTACCGCCGTACCGCCGCAGGCGTCGACACGCCGCTCGCCGCGCTCGCCCGGGTCGACGGAGAGCCCGCCGCGATCATCGTCGGCGAGGTCAAGGACGGCGTGCTCGGCATCGCCTACACCGGCGTGGGCCGGTCCTTCCGCGGCCGTGGCCTGGCCTTCTCGCTCAAGCAGCTCGGCCACCTGCTCGCCGCCGAGAAGGGTGCCACCGTCTGCCACACCATGAACGAGGCGAGCAACGCCGGCATCCGCCACGTCAACGCGAAGCTCGGCTACCGCGTCATCGGCGGGGTCTACCGGTTGCGGCGGGCGAGGTAGTCCCTGACGAAAAGCACCTCGATCCCGCGATTTCGGGTGCTTTTCGTCAGGGACTATCCGCTCTCAGCCGCCCAGCGCTGCCGGCAGGTCGCTGCCGGGCAGGACGGGGACGAGCAGCCGGGCGCCGTCGGGGCCGCCGACGCGGATCGAGTGCAGCGCGGGCAGCGACAGCGGCGAGGCCAGGGAGGTTCCGACGATCGTCAGGCGGATCCGGTGGCCGGCCTCGAACCGGTTGCCGACCGGCCAGAGCTCGACCTTGTAGTCGCGCACCTGCAGGGGCTTCGCGGGCTGCTGGTTCGTGTAGTCGCCGTACGGCTGCACGATCGTGCCCTGGTCGTCCTTGAGCGACTTGCTCTCGGCCACGCCGGGGTACGACGTCGACAGCCGGCCGACCGTGAGCGGGTGCGAGCTGCCGTCCGGGGCGACGTCGGAGAGGACGACCCAGATCCCGCTGCCGGGCGTCGTGGTCGACAGCGGCACCTCGAACGACAGCGGGCCGGCCAGGTCGACGTCGCTCCCCAGCGACCCGGTCGTGTAGGTCAGCCCCGTGAGCCCGGCGAGCGTGTCCTGGTTGAGGAGCGGGAGCTGGCCGGTGAGCAGGTCGAGGCCGGCGGCGCCGACGATCGCGGCGTTCGGCACGTCGGTCATGGTCGGGATCGACGGCACCGTCGCGTACCGCTGGGTGGAGGTCTGGGCCGGACGGGTCAGCGAGAGCGACCGGTCGGACGCCAGGTTGAGCGGCACCCACTCGGTCCCGGGCACCGGCCAGTCCGCGGCGTCGCGGCGCAGGACATCACCCCGCAGGTAGTCGATGCGGTCGCCCTGCGACATCAGCAGCTGCACCCGCGGGTGGGTCTCCACGCCGTTGTCGACCCCGAGCACGTGGTGGTCGAGCCAGGCCTTCGCCTCGGCGACGCCACCGTCGGTGCCGGCCGGGTAGCCGTCGTGGGCGCCTGCCAGCAGCAGATGAGCGCCGTCGTCACGAAGCGCCCGGTAGGCCTCGAACGCGCCGCGGGACTCCACGTCGAAGAACCCGTCGATGAGCAGCACCGGGATGTCGTTGGCGTCGCCGCGCCAGCCGCGCTCCTGCCACCAGGCGTCGAGCGAGGGGTGCGCGAGGCCGGCGTTGACGCCGGTGGAGAACATGCCGGAGAACGCGTCGAGCACCGACTGCGGGTCGGTGACCCGGTCGGCGCCCTGGAGGACGAGCGGCGCGCCGATGAGGCCGAGCACGCCGGCGCCGGGCAGCAGGTTCTGGATGCCGCCGGGCACCAGCAGGTCGCGGTAGAGCTCGTGGGTGCCGGAGCGGGTCACGGCGGCCTCGACGCACGGCAGCTCCTGGTGCCAGCTGTTGAAGAGCATGATCGCGCTGGCCGAGAAACCCGCGAGCGCGAGCCGGCCGTCGCTGAACGGCTCCGCGCACGCCCACTCCAGCACCTCGACCACGTCGCGCTGGGTGCGCGGCCCGAGCGCGTCGAACGAGCCACGGCTCGAGCCGGTGCCGCGGATCTGCACGAGCAGGTAGTTGTAGTCGGGGCCGAAGGAGAAGGTCTGGGAGTTGTTGCCGTACGGCGAGAACTCGACGACCGTCGGCCGCGCCTCGACCGGTCCCTGGCTGGTGAGGGTGGTGCGGAGGGCGACGCCGTCGGCGGTGGTGAAGTCCTGCTGGACGACGACCGGCTCCGGGTCGACGGCACGGGCGTCGGTCGCGGCCGTCGCGAGGAGCGAGGCTGCCAGCGCAGCGGCCGAGGTCAGGCAACCCAACAGCCGCGTCGTGCGTCGTACATCCATGAAGAGCAGAACGAGACGTCCAGGCACCGGTTACCCGCCTCGGATGATTTCGGTCACTTCGCTGTAACGAACCGATGAAACTCCCCACCACCCGTGGCCTCGGACGCCTACCGTTCTCCTACGGGAGGGAACCCACTCGAAGGCCTGCCCGAAAATGAGCTCCGCGATCACCTCTTCCGGTCGAGAGACGCTGCGACGGCTCCGCAGCGCGTCCCGCCACGCCGACCGCCCGACGCCGGACCCGGTCGCTGCCTGGGAGCTGGACCCGGACGGCACGACGCCCACCCTGCGCACCGACGACCTGCCGGCGCTCACCCTGGCGGACCTGGTCGCGACCTCGCCGCTCCCGGCGGTCGCCGCGCTCAGTGCCCTGCGCGACGTGGCCGCCACCCTCGACGCGGTCTACGCCACGGGCGTCGGCCACGGCGACCTGCGCCCGGCGACGGTCCTCGTCCTCCCCGACGGCCGGGCCGCCCTCGCCCGCCCCGACGCTCCGCCGACCGTGAAGCGCAACGGCCGCGGTCGCGCGCGGCAGGAGGACAACCACGCGTTCGCGGAGCTCGCCGCGGCCCTGCTCACCGACCCGCCCGGCGCTGCGGCCGCCGTGCTCGCCGACGCGCTGGAGGGAGACCTCAGCCGGCGCCCAGCGCCCCACGCCCTGCTCGAGTCGCTCGCCGAGGTGCCGACAGAGTCCTGGACGTCGACCCTCCGTCCGCTGGTCGAGGTCGAGCGACTCGATCCCGAGCCGCTCGAGCCCGAGCCGCTCGAGCGACCGGAAGTCATCCGGCTCGGCAGCTGGCCGGCGTCGATGCCCGCGACCTTCGCCGCCCCGCCCGAGCCCGCGGTCCCGCTCCGCTTCATCCCCGACGGCGTCGAGGAGCGGCAGCGGCAGCGCCCGCCGACGCGCGACCGGACGCTGGTCCGCAAGGTGATGGAGCCGTTCGTCGTGCTGGCCGGTTTCGTGCTGGTCGCCGCCGGGGCCGGCGGCGGCGCCTTCCTCCTGCTGTCGCCGAGCAGCTCGGCGGGCGACCCCGGCGCGACGACGCCGCAGGTGCGGCGCGCCGCGGTCTCGGTCACCCCACCGCACGCCCAGTGCCCGCACGCGTCGATGCACGTCGCGATCACGATCGTGGTCGACGGCGGCGAGGGCGACCTCCAGGTGCGGTGGCGACTGCCCGACGGCCGGGTCGCCCACAGCCAGACGGTCTCGGTCGACGACGGCGACGACACGCTGCGGGCGGCGTTCGACCTGACCTTCGCCGGCAACGACTCCGTCGTCGGCGACGTGGTCGCCATCATCAGTCCGGTCGGCGTCCGGGCCTCGGCGCCGATCCGGTACGTCTGCCCGACCGAGCGGCGGAACCCGGACCGGGCGACCGCGGCCTGACCGACGGGTAGCCGCCTCGGCTCAGGGGGCGAGCCGGTCGATCTCCCAGCCGGACGCCGTGCGGCGGTAGCGGATCCGGTCGTGCAGCCGCGCGAACCGGCCCTGCCAGAACTCGAAGCTCTCCGGTCGCACCCGGTAGCCGCCCCAGGTCGGGGGCACCGGGACCTCGCCCTCGCCGTACCGCTCCTCCGCCTCCGCGTAGCGGGCGGTGAGCTCGTCCCGGCCGGCGACGACCTGGGACTGCGGCGAGGCGTGGGCGGCGAGCTGGGCGCCGCGCGGGCGGGAGGCGAAGTACGACGCGACCTCGGCGTCGCTCAACCGCGACGCCACCCCCTCGACGCGGACCTGCCGCTCGAGCGGGTGCCAGGGGAAGAGCAGCGCACAGCGCGGCTCGTGGGCGAGGTCGTCGCCCTTGCGGGAGGCGGTGTTGGTGAAGAACGCGAACCCGCCGTCGGCGCCGGCGCTGTCGTCGGTCAGCCCCTTGAGCAGCACCGTTCGCGCGGCCGGCCGGCCGTCAGGCGAGACGGTCGCGACGATCATCGCGTTCGGCTCGTGCACGGGGGCGGCCTGGGCGTCGGCGAACCATCGGCGGAACATCGCGAACGGGTCCGGGTCCGCCCCGTCCTCGGTCAGCCCGACCTCGCCGTACTCCCTGCGCAGGGCTGCAAGATCGCTCTCGTCGACACCGGCCATGGGCCGAACCTAGTCGGTGCGGCAGAATGCCGGTGATTCTGCGAGCGAAGGAGATGCGATGCCTGAGGTACACCACGGACTGGAGGGCGTCGTCGCGTTCGAGACGCAGATCGCCGAGCCCGACAAGGAGGGCTCCGCGCTCCGCTACCGCGGGGTCGACATCGAGGATCTTGTCGGTCGGGTGCCGTTCGAGAACGTCTGGGGCCTGCTGATCGACGGCAAGTACACCCCCGGCCTGCCGCCGGCCGAGCCGTTCTCGCTGCCGGTGCACACCGGCGACGTGCGGGTCGACCTCCAGGCTGCGATCGCGATGCTCGCGCCGGCTTTCGGGATCCGCTACACCTACGACTCGGAGCCGGAGAAGGTGCGCGAGGACCTGGCCCGCGCGGCCGTCATGGTGCTGGCGTACGCCGGCCAGTCGGCCCGCGACATCCACGAGCCGGTCGTGCCCCAGCGGCTCGTCGACGAGGGCAAGACCCTCGCGGAGAAGTTCCTGATCCGGTGGCGCGGCGAGGCCGACCCCAAGCACGCCCACGCCATCGACGCCTACTGGTCCTCGGCCGCCGAGCACGGCATGAACGCCTCGACGTTCACCGCTCGCGTCATCACCTCGACCGGCGCCGACGTCGCCGCCGCCCTGTCCGGGGCGATCGGCGCGATGAGCGGCCCACTCCACGGCGGCGCCCCCTCCCGGGTGCTCGGGATGATCGAGGACGTCGAGAAGTCCGGCGACGCCAGCGCGTACGTGAAGAACCTGCTCGACTCCGGCGAGCGGCTGATGGGCTTCGGCCACCGCGTCTACCGGGCCGAGGACCCGCGCGCGCGCGTCCTGCGTCGTACGGCGAAGGAGCTGGGCGCGCCGCGCTACGAGGTGGCCGAAGCGCTGGAGAAGGCCGCCCTCGCCGAGCTCCGCGAGCGCCGCCCCGACCGGGTGCTCGAGACCAACGTCGAGTTCTGGGCCGCGATCGTCCTCGACTTCGCCGAGGTCCCGGCCCACATGTTCACCTCGATGTTCACCTGCGCCCGCACCGGCGGCTGGTCCGCTCACATCCTCGAGCAGAAGCTCACCGGCCGCCTGATCCGCCCGTCTGCCGTCTACACCGGCCCCGCCGCCCGCGGCGCCGACACCGTCGAGGGCTGGAACCCCGACTGGACCTGACGTCGAATCGGGTCTCGTGGCGGGTTGAATCGGGTCTTGTGGTGGGTTGATTCGTCCCTTGTGGTGGGTTGAATCCTCCCTTGTGGTCGGTTGATTCGTCGCTTGTGGTGGGTTGATTCGTCGCTGTCGCCCACCTGGCACCACGAGGGACGACTCAACGGTCACAAGAGACGAATCAACCCACCACGACAGACGATTCGACCCGCCACGAGAGACGAATCAACGGCGGGAGGAGAACCAGGTGGTCTCGCCGCGGGCGGCGCGGCGGGTGAGGGAGATGTGGACGTGGTCGCGGTGGCGCAGGGTCGGTGAGCAGGTGCGGACCCGGCGGCAGCCGGAGCTGAGGTAGGGCTCGGGGTCGTACCGGTCCCAGGCCGAGTAGATCTCGTCGTTCCAGATGACGTACATGATGCCCATCCGGCGGGCGCGGGCGTGCTCGTTGCCGGCGCGGTCGGTGGCGAACAGGTCGTCGAGGAGCGCCCGGACCCGCTGGCGGTCGGCGCGGTTCGTCACCGAGACGGTCCAGTCGAACGCGCGGCCCTCGTTGTGCTCCGACGAGCCGCGGCCGTGGCAGCGTCGGAGGACTCCGCCGAACCCGCCGCCGTACTTCCGCACGACCCACCGGCCGAGCGCGACCGTCCCCGGCTTCGACTTGGCCGCGCAGCGCGAGGCGGGCTGGTAGGACGGATAGTCCTCGATCGGGGCCGGTCCGGCAGCAGCGGGACCCAGGCCGACGGCGAGGACCGTCACGAGGGTGAGCAGGGGGGCATGGAGGCGTCGGACGTTCATCAGGCGGCCCACCGTAGGTCGGCGCCTCGGGCCCGTCCGCGGAACGCGGAGAGTCAGTACGAAAGGCCGGACTCGATAGCCCAGACGACCAGCTGAGCACGGTCGCGCGCACCTAGCTTCACCATCGCCCGGCTGACGTGGGTGCGCACGGTGTCGGGGCTGACGACCAGCTCGTCCGCGATCTCGACGTTCGACCGCCCGGTGGCGACCCAGCCGAGGATCTCCCGTTCCCGCTCGGTGAGGTCGCCGAGCCGCGGGTGCGGCCTGGTGGCGGGCCGAGAGCCGAAGTGCTCGATCACCGTCCGCGTCACCGACGGCGCCAGCAGGGACCCGCCGTCCGCGACGACGCGGATCGCGTCGAGCAGGTCACCGGGCTCGGCGTCCTTGAGCAGGAAGCCGCTGGCGCCGTGGCGGAGCGCCTCGAAGACGTACTCGTCGAGCTCGAACGTCGTCAGCATCACCACTCGCACGTCGGCGAGGTCCGGGTCCGCGGTGACGTCGGCGAGCAGCTCCAGACCGTCGCGCACGGGCATCCGGATGTCGCAGAGCACCACGTCAGGATGAGTACGACGCAGCATGCCGAGCGCTTCCCGCCCGTCCCCTGCCTCACCCGCCAGCTCGAGGTCCGCCTCGGCGTCGATCAGGGTCGCCAGTCCCATCCGGACCAGCGGCTGGTCGTCGACGAGCGCTACTTTGATCGTTCCCCGGGAGCTCATGCCGGTAGCTCTGCGACGACCTCGAACCCACCCGCCGCCGCGGGCCCGACCCGCAACCAACCGCCCACCCGCTCGACCCGGGACCGCATCCCGCTGATGCCCATGCCCTCATCCTGCACGGCGCCGCCGCGCCCGTCGTCCCGCACGGTGAGCACCAGCCGGTCATCGCGGCGCTCCCACTCCACGACCGCGGCGGTGGCGCCGGAGTGCCGGAGCACGTTGGTGAGCGCCTCCTGGGCGACGAAGTAGGCGACCTCGCCGACGGCGGGCGCGACCTCGTGGACGAGGGGTGTGACCTCGGCGGCGTCGAGCCGCAGGCCCGTCGCGCGGACGCGGTCGAAGAGGGCGGGGAGGTCGGCGAGGCCCGCACCGGGTCGGCGCGGGGCGCCGGTGGACATCACGGCGAGCTGGGAGCGGAGCGCCTCGAGCGACTCCTTGCTGGTCGCGCGGATCGCCTCCAGGCTGGCGCGGGCCCTGGCCGGGTCGCGGTCGAGGACGTGCAGGGCCGCTCCGGCCTGCATCGCGATCACCGCGAGACCGTGGCCGACGCCGTCGTGGAGGTCCTGGGCCATCCGCAGCCGTTCCTCGCTCACGGCGCGCTGCTGACGATCCGCCTGCGCCGCCCTGCGGGTTCGCGCACTGATCCCGACGGCGACCGCTGCGGCGATGAGGGCGCCCACGCCGAAGGACTGCCAGAAGCTGATGTCGACCTCGGACTCCCGGAGCCCTCGCAGGAGCAGCCCGGCCCACACCAGGACGCCGGAGGCCGCGACGGACAGCACGACCCGCCGCACGTCGTACGCCAGGGAGGCGAGGAGCGCGGCGACCGGGATCGTGAAGAAGACCGGTCCGTTGTCACCGCCCGCGGCGAAGTAGGAGCCCGCGACCAGCCCGTTGACGACCACCGCTCCCGGTGCCCGCTCGACGACGAACAGCGTCAGCGCGCTGAGGATGCCGAGGGCGATCGGCAACGGCTGGCCGAGGTTGGTCCCGATCGAGCCAGCGGTCACGACGAGGACCAGGGGCAGCAGCCACCAACGGCGCAGGAGCAAGGAGAGATCCATGACTCGAACGTAGGCGGACCCGTCGCCCGTGACGTACACCTGCAGGCGGCACTGTCGTACGCAGACCTGCGTAGCCCGGAGCCGCGCGACGGCGGACGCGTCCGGACCCCGCCGGCGGCACGGTGGACCCATGAACACGACCCACTCACCGGTGGTCGCCACCGAAGCGCTGACGAAGACGTACGGCGACCGCGTCGCCGTCGACCGCGTCAGCATGACCGTGCAGCGCGGCGAGGTGTACGGCTTCCTCGGCCCCAACGGGGCAGGGAAGACCACCACGCTGCGGATGTTGCTCGGCCTGGTCCGGCCCACCGCCGGCACGGCCAGCATCGACGTCGACCGCGTCGGCGCCCTCATCGAGGGCCCCGGCTTCCACCCCTACCTCTCCGGGCGCGACAACCTGCGCACGATGGCCCGCTACCGCGGCTTCCCCGACAGCGAGGTCGACCGCGTCCTCGAGCGGGTCGACCTCGCCGGCCGCGGGGCCGACAAGTACAAGGGCTACTCCCTCGGCATGAAGCAGCGCCTCGGGGTCGGGGCCGCGCTGATGGGCGACCCCGCGCTGATCGTGCTCGACGAGCCGACCAACGGGCTCGACCCGGCGGGCATGGCCGACATGCGCGCCCTGGTCGTCGACCTGGCCCGCGGCGGCCAGACCGTGCTGCTCTCCAGCCACCTGCTGGCCGAGGTGCAGGAGATCTGCGACCGGGTCGGCGTCATCGACCACGGCACCCTGCTGCTGGAGTCGACGGTCGCCGAGATGCGGGGCGGGTCGTCGCTGCACGTGCGGGCCACCCCGGAGCCAGCGGCCCTCACGGTGGCGATGCGGCTCGCCGGCGACGACGGCGTACGGCGTACGCACGACGGACTCTCGCTCGACCTGCCGGCCGACGCCGCTCCCCACGTCACCCGCGAGCTCGTGGCCGCCGGCATCGACGTCCACGAGATCACCCACACCGAGCGGAGCCTGGAGGAGGTCTTCTTCGAGATGACCGCCGGCGCCGCGACCCTCCCCGAGAAGGAGCCCCTGTCATGAGCACGCCCACTGCGACCATCGCCACGACCCGGGCCGAGCTGCTCCGGCTGCGCAAGTGGCCCGCCGTCTGGATCACTCTCGGCTCGTGGCTCGCGCTGAGCCTGATGTTCGGCTACCTCTTCACCTACCTGTCCTACGCGAGCGGCGACAACACGTTCGCCAGCGAGGGCGCGACCAAGGAGTCACTGCTCGCCGAGATGATGCCCGTCAACGTGCCCGACGTGTTCCTGCAGGGCATGCCGATGTTCGGCGGCGCGCTGATGATGGTGCTCGGCGCGATCGTGGCCGGCAACGGCTACGGGTGGGGCACCTGGAAGACGATCTTCTCGCTCGGCGCGCAGCGCACCGGGGCGGTGCTCGGCTCGATCGCCGCCCTGACCTGCTTCGTCGTGGCGACCCTGGCCGTCTCGCTCGGCTTCGACCTCGGGCTGTCGCTGCTCGTGGCGACGACCGAGTCGCAGGACGTCGTGCTGCCCGCGCTCGGCTCCACCCTGGAGTCCCTCGGCGTCGGCTTCCTGGTGCTGGAGATGTGGGCGCTGGTGGGCTACCTGCTCGGCACCGTGGCCCGCGGCCCGGCCCTCTCGGTCGGCCTCGGACTGGTCTGGTCGCTCGTCGTCGAGAACCTGCTGCGCGGCGTCGGCCAGCTCCTCGACTGGGTCGACGCCCTGACGATGGTGCTCCCCGGCACTGCCGCCGGCTCCCTCGTCGGCTCGCTGGTCGGCGTCCAGGAGGGCGGCGACGGCACGCCCGGCGTCCTCGACACCGTCGACGGCCCCCAGGCGGCCATCACCGTCGCGTGCTACATCGTGCTCGCGATCGTCGTCAGCGTGGTCGTCGTACGGCGGCGGGACGTGGCCTGAGCCGAGTCCGCGGTCCCGGTGGTTGTAGTAGCCCTCAGGCGCGGTGGGTCGGTCCGGTTCGCGTGGGGTCGGGCGACTGCTGGGCACCCGTCGGCCCCGTCGTGCCCGTGCTGTCGTGAGTGCCGTGGGTGCCGTGGGTGCCGTGTGCGTCCGGGTCGAGCCGGTCAGCCTCACGCAGCCGCTCGTCCATCGTCGCGCGCTCGGCCTGCACGTGCTGGCGCTGCTCCTCGGCGACCATGTCGAGCTGGTCGGCCTCGGCACGCAGCCGCTGGGCCTCTGCCTCGACGGTCTGGGCCTCGGCCTCGGCCTTCTTGACCTCGGGGGCGCGCTGCGCCGCCTCGGTGCGGAGCTCCGCGGCCCGCTTGCGGTGCACGTGCTGCTTGCGCTGCTTCGCCCTCATCGCGGCCATCACCACGAGGGCCAGCACGACCAGCACGGCGACGGCGATGACGATCCAGATCCAGGTGTCCATGTGATTCTCCCTTTCCCTCCGGGGAGGCCGGTGCCCAATCGCGCCGCGGACAAACCGGACACAGGTCAGAGCCGCTTGCCGTAGCAGCGGTTGAGCTCGCTCGCGGCGTAGTGGCCGAAGCCGGGGATCCGCGCGTAGCCGGACGACTCGTAGAGGGCGATCGCCTCGGGCTGGGCTAGCCCGGTCTCGAGCACGATCAGGTCGTAACCGCTGGCGGCGGCGGTCGCCTCGAGCTCGGCGAGGACCCGGCGGGCGAGGCCGTGCCCGCGCTGCTCCGGTACGACGTACATCCGCTTGATCTCGGCGGCCGACGACCCGCCGAGCTCGCGGACCGGAGAACGGCGCCAGGCTCCGGTGCCGACCGGCATCCCGTCGAGGTAGGCCACGAGGAACAGCCCGTGGGGTGGGTCGAACATGGCCGGGTCGAGCGGGGTCTCGTCGGGTCCGCCGTACCGCTGGACGTACTCCTCCTGGACCCGGGCGACGAGCGCGGTCGCGTCCGGGTCGCCGTACCCGACGACCCGCAGCTCGACCACCCCGTCGGTCATCTGTCCACCATGGACATCGATTTATCACCGCCGTGACGCGGCTGTCACACTGGTTGTCTCCTGACAGCGCCGTCAGCACCCGTCCCCTCGATGAGAAGGTTGACCAGTGACTGACGCCCAGACCACGGCCCTGCAGATCCCCGCAGACCTGAAGCCCGCCGACGGCCGGTTCGGAGCCGGGCCCTCGAAGATCCAGACCGGGCACCTCGACGCGCTCGCAGCGACCGGGGCCGAGCTGATGGGGACCTCGCACCGACAGGCGCCGGTGAGGAACGTCGTCGGCCGGGTGCGCGAGGGCCTCGCCGCGCTCTTCGACCTGCCCGACGGCTACGAGGTCGTGCTGGGCAACGGGGGCGCGACGGCGTTCTGGGACATCGCGACGTTCGGGCTCATCGAGGCCAAGAGTCAGCACCTGTCCTTCGGCGAGTTCTCCTCGAAGTTCGCCAAGGCCGCCGAGCAGGCGCCGTGGCTGGACGCCCCGTCGGTCATCAAGAGCGACCCGGGCAGCCGGCCCGAGGCGGTCGCCGAGGCCGGCGTTGACGTCTACGCGTGGGCGCACAACGAGACCTCGACGGCCGTGATGGCGCCGGTCGCGCGGCCCGAGGGTGCCGACACCGGCTCGTTGGTGCTGATCGACGCCACCTCGGGCGCCGGCGGGCTGCCCGTCGACCTAACCCAGGTCGACACCTACTACTTCGCGCCGCAGAAGTGCTTCGCCTCGGACGGCGGCCTCTGGATCGCGCTGATGTCGCCGGCCGCGCTCGAGCGGGCCGCGCGGATCGCAGCGAGCGACCGGCACGTCCCGGCGTTCTTCGACCTGCCGACCGCGATCGACAACTCGGCGAAGAACCAGACCTACAACACCCCGTCGGTCGCCACGCTGTTCCTGATGGCCGAGCAGCTGGACTGGATGAACAGCCAGGGCGGCCTCAAGGGCATGGTCGAGCGCACCACCGAGTCGAGCGGCCACCTCTACGGCTGGGCCGAGCGCACGTCGTACACCACGCCGTACGTCGCCGACCCGAGCCACCGTTCGCTGGTGATCGGCACCATCGACTTCGACGAGGCGATCGACGCCGCCGAGGTCGCGAAGGTGCTGCGCGCCAACGGGATCGTCGACACCGAGCCCTACCGCAAGCTGGGCCGCAACCAGCTGCGGATCGCGATGTACCCGGCGGTCGACCCGGCCGACGTCGAGGCGCTCACGCGGTGCATCGACTACGTCGTCGAGAACCTCTGACGGCGGCGGCGCTCCCACCACGCCCAGCACGGCAGCACGAGCGCGACGAGCAGCCCGCCGGCGATCTCGTCGACCACGTAGTGCTCGGCGTAGTAGACGAGTGAGAAGAGCATGCTCGCCGGGTAGAGCAGCACGGTCCACCGCCACGGGTTCGTGAACCGCGCGATCACCCACCAGGCGATGAAGATCGCCAGGGCGGAGTGGAGCGACGGCATCGCGGCGACCTGGTTGCCGATCGCCGAGACGTTCTGGTGGGCGGTGTCGGTGCTGCTCGCCGACGCCGTGAGGTCGAACCAGCCGCGACCGGTGATGCGGGCGACGTCGTCGGTGAGGTAGCCGTCGCGGGCCGCCATCCACGGCGGCGCCATCGGGTAGACCATGTAGCAGACGACCGACAGCGAGATGATCGTCAGGTAGCGCCGCATGTAGTAGACCCACTCGTCGCGGTTGCGCTTCCAGAGGAACGCGCCGATCGCCAGTGCCGCGAAGAAGTGGGAGTAGTAGACCGTGGTGAGCACGACGTCGTACCACGCCGGCGTCAGCGACTGCCGGCACGGCACCCCGCACAGGTGCTGCTGCAGGAACTCGGTCGGCAGCGTGCCGCCGAACAGCCAGCGGTCGGCCTCGATGGGCTCGGTGAAGTGGACGCTGAAGATGCCGAGGTCGTCGGAGATGCCGCGGCTGTAGAGGTAGACGAGCAGCACCAGGAACGGCGGCCACCAGTCACGGATGAACGCGAGGTGCTCCTGCACCGGCCGGCGGACGTCCCAGGCGACCGTGGCGAGCCAGAGGATGATGACGACCTGGTAGCCCTGCCGGGGCAGTCCGCCGAAGTACATGTACGCCGCCAGGCCGACCGCGTAGGTGAGGATGCCGAGGACGCGGACCGCGTCGAACCGCGCGGGCGTGACCGTGGCACCCGACTTCGCCGGTTGCGCCGACAGCGCCGACTGCGCGGCCTGTGCCTCCGGATCGGCTTCCAGGGTCATGCGTCACCTCCGGAGAGGAGGGTACTGACCCGGCCGGTGCTGCGCTCAGAGATACCCGCGGACCAGCTCGTACGTCGACCCGCCGAACGCCACGATCCGCGCCAGCTCGACCTCGGTCGGGGTCGCACGGAGGGTGTCGACGGCCGCTGCGACGGCATCCTCCTTCGGCCAGCCGTAGACGCCGGCGCTGATCAACGGGAACGCGACCGAGCGCGCGCCCACCTCGTCGGCGACCTCGAGCGCCCGCTTGTAGCAGGAGGTCAGCAACGAGCGGTCCCGCTCGCCGGCGTTGTGGTTGGGGCCGACCACGTGGATCACCCACTGCGCGGGCATCGCGCCCGCGGTCGTCCAACCGGCATCGCCGGTCGCGAGTCCGTTCGGGAACCGCCGGATGCAGTCCTCGAGGACGGCCGGACCGCCCGCGCGGTGGATCGCCCCGTCGACACCTCCCCCGCCCCGCATGCCGCGGTTGGCGGCGTTCACGACCGCGTCGACCTGCTGCTGGGTGATGTCTCCCTCGACGACCTCGAGCTCCATGGCGTCAGGTTGCCACGTCAGCCGATGAGCCGCAGGACCGCGCGCTCGAGCGCCGCCTGCCGCTCGTCCGGGCCGTCGTACTTCTTCCGCACGGCGTTGCGGATGGTGTCGCCCTCCTCGTAGGCGTCGATGACCCGAGGGTCGACGTAGGACGACCGCGCGAGCGTCGGCGTGTTGCCGAGGTACTCCGCGACCTCGCGCATCGCCGCCGTCACCGCCCGTTTCCTCGCGGTCTTGCTCGCCTCCGGACCCGGCGCCTCGGCCAGCGCCGCCGCGGCGAGGACGGTCGCGTGCCACGTGCGGAAGTCCTTGGCCGAGGCGTCCATCCCGGTGGCCTCGCGCAGGTAGTCGTTGACCAGGTCCGGCGTCAGCGAGCGCCACTTCCGGCCGACCTGGAAGCACAGCAGCGTCTGGTCGGTCGTCGACCGGCGGCGCCGCATCCTGTCCAGCAGGTCGATCACCAGCGGGTCGTCGACCTCGATCCGGTGCTCGACGCCGGACTTCCCGGTGAACTCGAAGACGAGCAGGTCCCGCTGTCGCCGTACGTGCCGGCGCTCGAGGGTCGTCAGCCCGAACGATCCGTTCTCCTCGGCGTAGACGTCGTTGCCGATGCGGAAGTAGCCGAGGTCGAGTAGGCGTACGGCGAGCGCGCACCCCACCCGGTCGCAGACGTTGCCGATCGCGAGGTCGGTGAGCACCTGCTCCCGGACCTTCGGCAGCCGCCGCCCGAACCGCAGCACCCGGTCGTACTTCTCCGCCGACCGCTGCTCGACCCACGCCGGGTGGTAGATGTACTGCCGCCGCCCGGCCTCGTCGGTACCCACCGCCTGCAGGTGGCCGCGCGGGTAGGGACTGATCCAGACGTCTCGCCACGCCGGCGGGATCACCAGCGCCTTGCAGCGTTCGGCGTCCTCCCCCGTCAGCCGGTTGCCGTCCTGGTCGAGGAAGACCCACCCCTTGCCGGCACGCCGACGGGACCAACCGGGCTGGTCAGGAGAGGTACGGCGCAGCACGGGCACGGCCCGAAGGTAACCGTTCGCGAGCGCCTCAGACGAGCGACAACGTCACACGCGCCGCGCTGCCCTCGTCGAGCCCCTCCGCCGCCCGTACCGCCTTCTTGACCGGCAGCACGTAGGTCTTCTGCTCGGTGCTCGGGAACACCGACGTCCGCCACGTCGTCGCACCGATCGTCACCTCGACCCGCACGCTCCCGAAGCCCGTCCCCGGCGCCGCCACCACCTCGATCTCGTCCGAGACCTCGAACGGCAGGCTGACGAAGAACCACGCACCCGACGTCGCCTCGTCCTTGGCCTCCCAGCGCCACAACGGCGCCGTGAAGTCGTAGGTCGGGCTCGGCGTGCTCACGCCCTGCATCGTGGCACCTGTCGCCGACACCGCGGGGCTAGCGCGGCCGGAGCGACCGGATCAGCACGACGAGCACCACGACCCCGACGATCCCGCCGACGGCCCAGGGCCAGAGGGGGCGGGCGACGTCGGAGGAGTCGTGGCCGGGGTCGCCGTCGAGGGTCTCGTCGGAGACGGGTCCGCCCTCGTCGGCAGGGTCATCACGGTCGGGACGGTCCCGGTCGGGCTTCTCCTCGGGCTCGGGGCCGGCCATCGCGTCCCGCACCTCGGCCGGCAGCCTGATGCGCAGCACCTCGCTGTTCGTGCCCTCGGAGCTGAGGTAGACGCTGCCGTCGTCGCCGACGGCGATGCCCTCGCCCTGCTCCTGGTCCGGCAGGTAGAACTCCTCGCCGACCTGGTCGAGGGACGGCCAGGTGTAGACAGCGGCCTTCACGTAGCCGCGGAGGACGAGGTGGTTGCCATCGGGGAAGAACGCGCCGTCGGTGGTGATCGGCAGCACCTCGTCGTCCAGCTCCTTCAGCCGGTTCGGACGGTCGGGGTCGAGGTCGAGCGGGGCGGCGTAGAGGCGGCCGATGAACTCCTTCGCCACGACCAGCACCTGCCCGGTCCCCGGGTGGATGAGCAGGGCCTCGCTGTCGTGGGTGCCGTCGGGGTAGGTCAGCTCGTACGTCGTCGGGTCGACCGCGCCGTCCTGGCCGAACGGCACCCGGTAGACCTCGACGGAGTCGCGGGGCGAGATGTTGCCGCCGGTGTCACCGACCAGGACGTCACCCTCCGGCGTCAGCGCCATCGACTCCACATCGGCCGGCGCGCCGTCCCAGGTCGTCTCGGCCACCGTCGCGCCGTCGGCGGGGTCGACGGTGAAGACGCGCCCCCCGTCGCCGGAGTCGTTGACGGTCGCGAAGAGCCCGTCGTGCGCGATCAGCCCGCTGGACTCGACGATGTCCGGGTCGGCGAACGCGAAGACGACCTCGCCCTCGACGGGGGCCGGACCGCTGGCGGAGAGCCCGAGGCCGAACGGCAGGACGGCCAGGGCTGCGAGCAGCTTCTCCAACCGGCTCACCCGGCTCCGAGCAGCACGTCGAGGCGCGGTGTGACCTGCCAGGCGGCGACGAGGTCGTCGTACTCCTGCCGCAGCGCGGGCTCCGGCGCCGCCCCCGTCCGCACCGCCCGCAGCAGCGTGTTGCGCGGGGTGTGCTTGCTCTCGACGAACTGCATGACGTCGACGCGGTAGCCGTGCAGCCGCAGCAACATCTCCCGCACGGCATCGGTCATCGTGTCGGCGAACCGCTCGCGGAGGATGCCGTGCCGGGTCAGGGAGGCGTACGGCGAGGGGGTCGGCGCCGTGCGCAGCTGGGCCGCGAGGTCGTGGTGGCAGCAGGGCGCGGCCAGCACCACCGGCGCCCGCCAGCCCACCGCCCGGGCGAGCGCCTCGTCGGTGGCCGTGTCGCACGCGTGCAGCGCGAGCACGACGTCCGGGCGCCGGTCCCGCTCGGGCAGCTCGGCGCCGTGGATGGTGCCGACGACGAAGTCGGCCTCGATCGAGAGGTCGGCCGCGAGCCGGCTGTTGTGCTCGGCGGACTGCTCCTTCACGTCGACGCCGACCAGTCGCACCGGTAGCCCGCGGTGCTCGGTGAGGTACCGGTGCGCGGCGAACGTCAGGTAGCCGTTGCCGCAGCCGAGGTCGACGATGCGCAGCGGGTCGTCGGCGGTCGGCCGCCGCAGCTGCTTGCCGATCGCGTCGGAGATCGTCGTGTCGAGGATCCGCACGAACTCCTCCACCTGGCGGTACTTCGCCTGCCGGCTCGGCTTGACCCGCCCCTCCGCGTCGGCGATCCCGAGCGCGGTCAGCACCGGGTCGTCGCTCGGCAACAGCCGCGCCTTCTCCCGGTCGTGGCTGCGGTCCACCCGGGCCGCACCTCCGCTGGTCGTCGAGCCTGCCGAGACCTTCGTGTGGGTGATCGCCTCGAGCTTCTTCGTGACCCGCAGCTGCAGCACCTCGCTCGTCGTCTCGACGTGCCAGTTGCCGAACGGCTCGGCCAGCAGCGCGTCGACGGCGGCCCCGGCCGCCTCGCCGGCGAGGTGGTTGGAGGTGTGAGCCTGGGTGGCGTCGTACCGCACGACCTGGAGGTGGGGTCCCGCCTTGAGGTCCACCCATCGCAGCTCGACCCGGCGCCACGGCGGCTGCGCGCCCTTCTGCCGGCCCGTCGCGAGCCCGCGCAGCAGCCCCTCGGCGTCGAGGAGGCGCTCCCGGACCCGGGCGAGGCCCTCGCCGAGCGACTCGGTCACCGACGCCATCTCAGCCCGTCATCCGAGGATCGCCGCGACGACGACGATGATGAGCAGCGCCGCCAACGCGACCGGGATCACGAGTCGGCGGTGGCGCGGGTTCACCCCTCCAGCCTAGAGGCGAGCAGCTCGGCGAGGTGGAGCGCCTGCACGCCGGCGAGGTCGTCGAGCTGGAGCGCGCAGGACATGCCGTCGGCGAGCACCACCGTCTGCGGGTCGACCTCCCGCGCGGTGCGGACGGCGGGCAGCAGGTGCGACTCGGCGATCGCCACCGAGGTCTCGTAGTGCCCCTTCTCGACGCCCCAGTTGCCGGCCAGCCCGCAGCACCCGGGCACCGCGGTCACCGTCGCCCCGGCTCGCTCGAGCAGGGTGCGGTCGGCGGCCCAGCCGAGCACCGAGGAGTGGTGGCAGTGCGGCTGCGCGACGACCGCGACGCCGCTCAGGTCGGGAAGCGGCAGGCCGAGCCGGGTCACCAGCTCGGCGAAGGTCAGCACGCCCGCGCCGACCCGCGCAGCCGTCGGGTCGTCGACCAGCTCGGCCGCGTCGGAGCGCAGCGCCGCTACGCACGAGGGCTCGAGGCCGAGGACGGGCACGCCCGAGTCGACGTACGGCGCCAGCGCGGTCACCGCCTTCCCGACGATCCGCTGTGCGGCATCGAGCTGGCCGGTCGTGATCCACGGCAGAGCGCAGCAGGCGCGGTCGCCGATCACCCGCACCCGCAGGCCGGACGCCTCGAGGAACTCGATCGCGGCCAGTCCTGGCGCGGTGCGGAAGTGGTCGGTGAACGAGTCGGCCCACACCCACACGTCGACGCCGCCGGCGCGGCCGCGCACCTGCTCGATCGTCGAGGTGGCCGCAAGCCTGCGCAGCCGCTTCGTGGCGAACGTCGGCAGCGACCGCCGCTGGTCGACCCCGGCCGCGGCCTTGGCCAGCGACGCGAGCGGGCCGACCCGCAGCGCCGCGTTGTTCACGCGGGCCACCGGTGCGCCGAGCCGCGCCCAGCGCGGGAGCCGCCCGAGCAGGTAGTGCGACCGCGGCCGTCGCTTCCCGGCGTAGGTCTGCTGCAGCACCTCGGACTTGTAGGTCGCCATGTCGACGCCGGTCGGGCAGTCCGAGGAGCAGCCCTTGCAGGACAGGCACAGGTCGAGCGCCTCGTGCACGGCAGGGTCTTCGACCCCGCCGGGCAGCGCTCCGGTCAGCGCCTCCTGCAGCACCCGGGCACGGCCGCGGGTGGAGTCCTTCTCGTCGCCGGTGGCGACGTACGACGGGCACATCACGCCCGCTGGCGACGGCGCTACGCACTTCCCGACCCCCGTGCACCGGTGCACCGCTGCGCCCAGCGAGCCGCCGTCGTGGGCGAGTGCCAGCACCGAGCCGACCGGCGTCACCGGGCGGGCCGGCCGCAGGTCGGCGTCGAGCGGCCGCGGCTCGACGAGCACGCCGGGGTTGAGCAGCCCCGCCGGATCGGCCGCGTGCTTGACCGCGGCGAACAGTCGGAGCGACGTCTCGTCGTACATCAGCGGCAGCAGCTCCGACCGGGCCCTGCCGTCGCCGTGCTCGCCCGACAGGGAGCCGCCGTGCTCGCGCAGACGCTCGGCGCACGCGACGAGGAACTCGCGGAACGCCGCCGGACCACCGGAGAAGTCGAAGTCGATGCGCACGTGCACGCAGCCGTCGCCGAAGTGGCCGTAGGGCACGCCGTCGAGCCGGTGCTCGCGGAGGAGCTCGTCGAAGTCGCGCAGCCAGGCGCCGAGCCGGGCGGGCGGCACGGCGGCGTCCTCCCAGCCGGAGTACGCCGGGCGCGACAGGCTGCGTGCGGCCAGGCCGGCGCCGTCCTCGCGGATCCGCCACAGCGCCGCCGCCTGGGTGGGCGAGCCGACGACGAACGAGTCGAGCGCGCCGGCCGACGTCTCGAGCGCGGCGAGCGCCGGCAGCCGCTCGGGTCCGGCCATCTCGACGAAGAGCCAGCCGCTCCCCTGCGGCAGGTCGGGCACCGAGCCCCCCCGGGCGCGCACCAGGTCGACGATCCGCGCGTCGAGGCCCTCGCACGCGACCATCCGGGCCTCGCCGGCGACCGCGCCGAGCAGGAACGGCACCGCGTCGGCCGCCTCGACCATCGACGGGTAGCCGAGCACGAGGAGGCTTCGCTCCTCCTCCGGCACCAGTGACACGGTGACCTCGCGCAGCAGCCCGAGGGTGCCCTCGGAGCCGGCGAAGAACTTCGGCACCGACAGCCGCTCGGGCAGCAGGTGCTCCAGGGAGTAGCCCGACACCTGCCGGGTGAACTGCCCGAACGACGTCCGCACGTGCCCGAGCTCCTCCGCGACGACCGAAGCCAGCCGGGCCTCGACCTCCGCCGCGCTCGCCGTCCGGTCGCCCCAGACCACGTCGGCGGCCACGACCGTGTCGGCCGACCGCCCGTAGCCCAACGCCCGCGAGCCGCAGGCGTTGTTGCCGACCATGCCGCCGATCGTGCAGCGGGTGTGCGTGGAGGGGTCTGGCCCGTAGCGCAGGCCGTACGGTGCTGCGGCCCGCTGCAGCACGGCGTGCACGATGCCCGGCTCGACCCGCGCGGTGCGGGCGTCCGGGTCGATCTCGAGCACCCGGTCCAGGCGACGGGTGTCGACGACGATTCCCTCGCCCACGGCGTTGCCCGCGATCGACGTACCGGACCCGCGCATGGTCACCGACGTCCCCGCCGCCGCGGCGACCTCGAGCACCGCCTCCAGCTGGTCGCGGTGACGTGGCCGGGCGACGGCGGCGGGCAGCACCCGGTAGATCGACGCGTCGGAGGAGTAGAGGGCGCGGGTCAGGGCGGAGTCGTCGGCCTCGACGCCCCGGCGGGCCAGCTCGGCCACCAGGCTCCGGGGGTCGCTCACCCGGTCAAATCTAGTCGGCCGGGAGCGCGCGCTCGCACCCGACCGCAGGCGTGGTCACCAGTGCTGCATCGACGACCCGATGATCCCCGCCAGGTCGTCGTCGGTGACCGGCTTCGGGGCGGTCGCGAGAAGTCGCTGCTGCTGGACGGCGCCCGCGACCAGGTCGTCGACGTCGGCCTCGCCGTAGCCGACCTCGCCCAGACCGTTGGGCAGCCCGATGTCGCGCATGAGGGTCGCCAGGGTGCGCGGCAGCACGTCGGGCCCGTCGCCCTCGGCGGCCGGGTCCAGCAGCCGGGCCGCCCGTAGGTGCCGCTCGGGTGCGGCGTCGAACGTGAACCGGAACGCCTCCGGCGCCGTCAGCGCGACCGCCATCCCGTGCGGCACGATCGGCTCGTCGCTGGGGTAGCCCGCAGGGCGGTAGTCCCGCACCCGCCCGGCGATCGGGTAGGCGTTGGCGTGCGGGATGTGCACGCCGGCGTTGCCGAACCCCAGCCCCGCGAACGTCGCCGCCATCGCCATCTGCTCGGCCACCTCCGGCGCCATCCCACCCTCGCGCACGGCGTCGCGGAAGGCACCGGCGAGCAGGCCGAGCGCCCGCTCCGACCACAGGTCGGCGATCGGGTTGGAGCCGCAGTAGGGCACCCGCTGCTCGGGCGTCTTCGCGTCGAAGTCGGCGTACCACCGGGCGGTGTAGCTCTCGAGCGCGTGGCACAGGATGTCCATCCCCGCCGCCGCGGTCACCCCCGCCGGCTGGGTGGCGCTGAGGTCCGGGTCGACGACGGCCAGCCGCGGCCGGAGCGCCGGGTGGCTGATGCCGGTCTTCACCTTGAGCGCCAGCACGTCCATCACGCAGATCGTGGTGCTCTCGCTGCCGGTGCCGGTCGTCGTCGGCACCGCGACCAGCGGCAGCAGTGGCTGCTCCGGCGCGCGCGCCTTCCCGACGGGCGCGTTGACGTAGTCCATCAGCTCGCCGGGGTTCGTCACCAGCAGCGCCACCGCCTTGGCGGTGTCGATCGACGACCCGCCCCCGACCGCCACCACCGCGTCGAACGGCCCCTCCGCCCGCGCGAACTCCGCCGCGTGCCTCAGCGACTCGTCGGTCGGCTCGACACGGGCGCCGTCGTACGTCGTGACGGACAGGCCGCGCTCGACCAGCGCCTCGGCCACCGCGGCCGGGTGCCCCGCCGCGGCGACGCCGGGATCGGTCACCAGCAGCACCCGTCGCACGCCCCACGTCGTCAGGTCGTACCCGAGCTCGCGCGACGCCCCCCGCCCGAACTTCAGCGCCGGTGCTGCATAGGTGAAGACACTTTCCCGATGATCGAGCCTGTCGAGATCCACGTCGCCCAACTTAGTGCGCGCCCGATCAATCAACGCGATCTCGCGGTCGAACCACCGACCCGTTGCTCGACCAGCTGGGGCAGCCGCGCCCGGTCGAGGAGCAGGGGACGACCCACCCCGCGAACGGGTCCGGGGCGGCCCGCTTCCGGCCGGAGCGGGAGGGCCGCCCCACACACGAATGCGAAGCCCCGCGCAGCGGACTCCTTCAATCCCCCGCAGCCGCAATCGCAGCGCGAACAAGACTGCTGTAGGACTCCTCGTCCGCGGAGACCTCCGCGATCGGCACCCACGCCACCGCGTCGGTCGTCCCGTCGACCTCGACGACCCGCGGCTCGGCGCCGTCCGGCACCGTGGCGCGGTAGACGATCCGGATGGCGTGGAAGTCCTCGCGGCGGCCGGTAGGGGCGGTGCCGGTGAAGTGGTGGTCGTCGACCGTCAGCAGCGCACCCAGCTCGCCGTCGAGCCCGCACTCCTCCTGCAGCTCGCGCAGCACGGTGGCGCCCGGGGACTCGCCGTGGTCGATGCCGCCGCCGGGCAGGGTCCAGACGCCGGGGTGCGGCCCGAGGGCGGAGTTGCGGGTCAGCAGCAGGGCGCCGTCCCGCTCGACGTAGGCGTAGGCGGCCACCCGCTGGCGCCGGTACGGCAGCAGCACGGCCAGCGCCTCGGTGACCAGGCCGACGGTCGGCAGGGTGCCGTCGAGCACGTCCGCGATCGGCTGCCAGGCAGCGTCGGCGGTCGAGCCGTCGATCTCCACGACCCGGGGGTCGGGGGCGTCGGAGGCCACCCAGCCGTCGTACACCATCCGCACGGAGTGCGCGTCCACGCGGCGGCCGCGGCGCCAGGTGTCGGAGAGGTGCATCGAGAAGACGTGGGCGGTCTCGCCGACCTCGGCGTGCAGCCCGGTCTCCTCGTAGATCTCACGGATGACGGCCGCTCGCGGGTCCTCGCCGTGGTCGACGCCGCCGCCCGGCAGCGTCCACAGCTCGTGCTTCGTGACCCGCTCGGCGAGCCGGCTGAGGAGGATGCGGTCGCCGCGGACGATGACGGCGTACGCCGCCAGCCGTTGCACCTGCTGCCCCATGGGTCCTCCCCGCCCCAGACTAGAGGCTGGCACCTTCGTGCCTAGGCGAAAGGAGGACGGGCGTCCCGGGCGATCGAGCGACGCCCGGCCCAGCGCCACACCCGCGCGGCCCGGTCGCGGTCCTCGTCGGTCACGAAGTTGCCCATCCAGCGCAGTGCCAGTGTCATCAGCAGGTCCGAGCGCATGCCGACCGGGCCGAGCGCCGGGAGCAGCCGCGGCACGGTCACCAGCCCGGCGAGCCGCCGGGCGATGGAGAAGGCCTCGCCGTAGTGCTCCCGCAGCACCGCCGGCCAGATGACGCCGAGGTCGGCCCCACCGGTGGTCGAGCCCGTCGAGACCATCAGCTCGGCGATGAGCCGACCGGTCTCGAGGCCGTAGTCGATGCCCTCGCCGTTGAGCGGGTTGACGCAGGCGGCGGCGTCGCCGATCAGCGCCCAGTTCGGACCCGCGACGTTGGAGACCGCGCCGCCCATCGGCAGCAGCGCGGACGTCGGCATCCGCAGCTCGTCGCCGAGCTCGAACTCCTCGCGCCGCTCGTCGGCGTAGAAGCCCATCAGCGGCTTGATCGCCACGTCGGCCGGCCGCTTCGCCGTCGCCAGCGTGCCGACGCCGAGGTTGACCCCGCCGGCGTCGGTGCCGAGCGGGAAGATCCAGCCGTAGCCGGAGAGCACCTCGCCATCCTGACCGCGCAGCTCCAGGTGCGAGCTGATCCACGGATCGTCCGGCTTCGTCGACGACACGTAGCAACGGCCGGCGACGCCGTACACCGTGTCGCGGTGCCACTCGCGGCCGAGCACCTTCCCGAGCGGGGACCGGACGCCGTCGGCGACCACCAGCCGCTCGCACTCGATCTCGAACCGCTCGCCGCCGCGGGACCCGCGTGCGAACACGACGGCCGCCACCTTGCCACCGTCCCAGCGCACGTCGACCGCCCGCGCGCCGTCGATCCCGGTCGCGCCCGCCTTGATCGCGGTCGTGCGGAGGTAGTCGTCGAGCTCGGTGCGCGCGATCGCACTGCCCCAGTCGGGCAGGTTGCCGCCCGGCCACGGCAGGTGCAGCGTCTGCCCGAACCCGTGGGCCCGCAGGCCCTGGTTGACGGTGTGCGCCCGCACCCAGTCGGTCAGGCCGAGCCGGTCGAGCTCACCGATGGCGCGGGGCGTCAGCCCGTCGCCGCACGTCTTGTCGCGGGGGAACACCGCGGCGTCCGCGAGCACGACGTCCGCACCCAGGCGCGCAGCCCATGCCGCGGCCGCGGAGCCCGCCGGGCCCGCGCCCACGACGAGCACGTCGGTGCGCTGCGGAGTGGTCACCCGGCCATCTTCTCAGCCCGGCCCGAGGACCGACGAATCAGTCCGGGCCGGGGGGCTCAGGTCTCGTCGTCGTCGTAGATCTTCGGAGCGTCCTCGTAGCCGGGCTGGTCGGTGAACATGCCCTTCTCGCTGTCGAACTCCCGGCCGGCGTTGGACACCTCGGAGTTCTCGGGCCGGTTGTCCGGGTCGAGCCGCTCCTTGCGGTCGGCGAGGATCTCCTCGACCGGCGACCCGTCGAACCCGACGGCGTCCGGCGGGTAGTCCTCGGCGGGGTCGTCCTCCGGCTCCGCGTCCTGCGCCTGCTCCAGCGCGTCCTCGACCGGAACCTCGTCGTTCTCCGGGAACGCAGCCTCGCTCGCCATGCCGCTCTCCTCTCGTCGGGCCTCGTCCATCGTCGTGCCGGTACCCCGTCGGTCGTCGAGTAGCCCGCGCCGCCCCGGCCGTCGGCCGTCCCCTCGGTCGTCCCCCGGTCGTCGAGTAGGAGCGAGCGCAGCGAGCGACGTATCGAGACGCCCCTTCGGTCGTCGAGTAGGAGCGAGCGCAGCGAGCGACGTATCGAGACGCCCCTTCGGTCGTCGAGTAGGAGCGAGCGCAGCGAGCGACGTATCGAGACGCCGCTTCGTACCCACCGCCGTCCCCACCGTCGGCGGGCACGTCACCGGGTCTCGATACACAGAAGGCACCCCCGAGCAAGCTCGGGGGTGCCTTCTGCTACTCGACCTGCGCGCCTGGTCCGCGGCTTCGCAAGCTCAGCCGCGGGGAGCTTCAGTTCTGATAGGAACCAAAGTCGAAGTCGTCCAGCGCGACGGCCTGGCCGCCGGTGCTGCCGAACTCGTAGTCGTAGGACTCGTAGCCGGTCACGGCGTAGGCCGCCTGGCGCGCCTCCTCGGTCGGCTCCACCCGGATGGCGCGGTAGCGCTCCAGGCCGGTGCCGGCGGGGATCAGCTTGCCGATGATCACGTTCTCCTTCAGACCGCGCAGCGAGTCCGAGCGGGCGTTGATCGCGGCGTCGGTGAGCACCCGGGTGGTCTCCTGGAAGGAGGCCGCCGAGAGCCACGACTCCGTGGCCAGCGAGGCCTTGGTGATGCCCATGAGCTCCGGACGACCAGAGGCCGGCTTGCCGCTCTCGGAGACGACCCGACGGTTCTCCTCCTCGAACTTCACCCGGTCCACCAGGTCGGACGGCAGCAGGTTGGTGTCGCCCGACTCCAGCACCGTGATCCGGCGCAGCATCTGCCGCACGATGATCTCGATGTGCTTGTCGTGGATCGACACGCCCTGGCTGCGGTACACCTCCTGGACCTCGTCGACGAGGTGCTGCTGGGTACGGCGCACGCCGAGGATCCGCAGCACCTCCTTCGGGTCCGGGGTGCCCTGCGTGAGCATCTGGCCGACCTCGATGTGGTCGCCGTCCGCCACGAGCAGCCGCGACCGGCGGGAGACGACGTACTCCTTCACGTCGCTGCCGTCGTCCGGGGTGACCAGGACCTTGCGGGCCTTGTCGGTCTCCTCGATCTGCACCCGGCCGGCGGCCTCGGAGATCGGGGAGACACCCTTCGGGGTGCGGGCCTCGAAGAGCTCGACGACGCGGGGCAGACCCTGCGTGATGTCGTCGGCCGACGCCACACCACCGGTGTGGAAGGTCCGCATCGTCAGCTGCGTGCCGGGCTCACCGATCGACTGGGCGGCGATGATGCCGACCGCCTCGCCGATGTCGACGAGCTTGCCGGTGGCCAGCGAGCGGCCGTAGCACTTCGCGCAGGTGCCGGTGCGGGCGTCGCAGGTCAGGACCGAGCGGACCACGACCTCCTCGATGCCGGCCTCGATGAGCTCGGCGATCTTGACGTCGCCGAGGTCGTCGCCGGCGGAGGCGAGCACCTCACCGGTCCCCGGGTGGGTGATGTCGACGGCCGCGGTGCGGGCGTACGCCGCGGTCTCGGCGTTCTCGTGCTTGACGACCGTGCCGTCCGCGTCGCGCTCGCCGATCCGCTTCGGCAGACCACGCTCGGTGCCGCAGTCGTCCTCGCGGATGATGACGTCCTGCGACACGTCGACCAGACGACGCGTGAGGTAGCCCGAGTCGGCCGTCCGCAGCGCGGTGTCGGCCAGACCCTTGCGGGCACCGTGGGTGGAGATGAAGTACTCCAGCACCGAGAGGCCCTCGCGGAAGTTCGCCTTGATCGGCCGCGGGATGATCTCGCCCTTCGGGTTGGCCACCAGACCGCGCATGGCACCGACCTGACGGATCTGGTTGAAGTTTCCGGAGGCGCCGGAGGTGACCTGCATGAAGATCGGGTTCGTCTTGTCGAACGCCTTCTCCATCGCGTCACCGACCTGCTTGCCGGCCTCGGTCCAGATCTCGATGAGCTCCTGACGACGCTCGTCGTCGGTGATCAGACCCCGCTCGAACTGCTGCTGGATCTTCGCGGCCTTGTCCTCGAAGCCCGAGAGCAGCTCGGCCTTGTTCGGCGGCGTGGTGACGTCGGCGATCGACACCGTCACACCGGACCGGGTGGCCCAGTAGAAGCCGGTGTCCTTCAGCGCGTCCAGCGATGCCGCGACCTCGACCTTGCCGTAGCGCTCGGCCAGGTCGTTGACGATCGCACCGAGCTGCTTCTTGCCGACCTCGTAGTTCACGAACGGGTAGTCCGCGGGCAGGGTGTCGTTGAACAGCGCCCGGCCGAGGGTCGTCTCGAGCAGCACCGGCTCGCCGACCACGGCGTCCTCGAGGACGGCGTCGTCGAAGCGGATCTTGACCCGGCTCTGCAGCGTGATCTCGTTGCGGTCGAAGGCCATGATGGCCTCGGCCGGCGAGGAGAACACCCGACCCTCGCCCACGGCGCCCTCGCGCTCGGAGGTGAGGAAGTACAGGCCGATGATCATGTCCTGGGTCGGCATGGTGACCGGCCGGCCGTCGGACGGCTTCAGGATGTTGTTGGTCGACAGCATCAGGATCCGCGCCTCGGCCTGGGCCTCGGCGGACAGCGGCAGGTGCACCGCCATCTGGTCACCGTCGAAGTCCGCGTTGAACGCGGTGCAGACGAGCGGGTGGATCTGGATCGCCTTGCCCTCGATCAGCTGCGGCTCGAAGGCCTGGATGCCGAGGCGGTGCAGCGTGGGCGCACGGTTGAGCAGCACGGGGTGCTCGGTGATGACCTCTTCGAGGACGTCCCACACGACCGGGCGGGCGCGCTCCACCATCCGCTTGGCGGACTTGATGTTCTGCGCGTGCGACAGGTCGACGAGGCGCTTCATCACGAACGGCTTGAACAGCTCGAGCGCCATCTGCTTCGGCAGACCGCACTGGTGCAGCTTCAGCTGGGGACCCGACACGATGACCGAACGGCCCGAGTAGTCCACGCGCTTGCCGAGCAGGTTCTGGCGGAACCGGCCCTGCTTGCCCTTGAGCATGTCCGACAGCGACTTCAGCGGGCGGTTGCCCGGGCCGGTGACCGGACGGCCACGGCGACCGTTGTCGAACAGCGAGTCGACGGCCTCCTGGAGCATCCGCTTCTCGTTGTTGACGATGATCTCCGGCGCACCGAGGTCGAGCAGTCGCTTGAGCCGGTTGTTCCGGTTGATCACGCGGCGGTAGAGGTCGTTGAGGTCCGAGGTGGCGAACCGGCCACCGTCGAGCTGCACCATCGGGCGCAGGTCCGGCGGGATGACCGGGACGGCGTCGAGCACCATGCCCTGCGGCTTGTTGCCGGTCTTGCGGAACGCGTCGACGACCTTGAGCCGCTTGAGGGCGCGGACCTTGCGCTGGCCCTTGCCCGTGGCGATCGTCTCGCGGAGCGCGTCGACCTCGGCCTCGATGTCGAAGCTCTCGAGCCGCTTCTGGATCGCCGTGGCGCCCATGTGGCCCTCGAAGTACTTGCCGAACCAGTTCTTCATCTCGCGGTAGAGGACCTCGTCACCCATGAGGTCCTGCACCTTGAGGCTCTTGAAGGTCTCCCAGACCTCCTCGAGGCGGGCGATCTCGGCCTCGGACCGCTTGCGGATCTGCGCCATCTCGCGCTCCGCGCCATCCTTGACCTTGCGCTTCTGGTCGGCCTTGGCGCCCTCGGCCTCCAGCGCGGCGAGGTCCTCCTCGAGCTTCTTGGCGCGGTCGTTGATCGCACCGTCGAGGCGGTCCTGCAGCATCTTGCGCTGCTGGCCGACCTTGGCCTCGAGCGAGGACAGGTCGCGGTGGCGGGCGTCCTCGTCGACGCTGGTGATCATGTAGGCGGCGAAGTAGATGACCTTCTCCAGGTCCTTCGGCGCCAGGTCGAGGAGGTAGCCGAGCCGGCTCGGGACACCCTTGAAGTACCAGATGTGGGTCACCGGAGCGGCGAGCTCGATGTGGCCCATCCGCTCGCGGCGGACCTTGGACCGGGTCACCTCGACGCCGCAGCGCTCGCAGATGATGCCCTTGAACCGAACCCGCTTGTACTTGCCGCAGTAGCACTCCCAGTCCCGGGTGGGACCGAAGATCTTCTCGCAGAAGAGGCCGTCACGCTCGGGCTTGAGCGTGCGGTAGTTGATGGTCTCCGGCTTCTTGACCTCGCCGTGGCTCCACGTGCGGATGTCGTCCGCGGTGGCCAGGCCGATCTGAAGCTGGTCGAAGAAGTTCACGTCGAGCACGATGGCTGCAACCCTTCGTTGGTTCTAAGAAGTAAAGATGAGTAGGGGGCGGAGGCGAGGCCCGCGAGGGCCCCGCACCTCACACCTCTTCGACCGAGCTGGGCTCGCGGCGGGACAGGTCGATGCCGAGCTCCTCGGCGGCGCGGAAGACGTCCTCCTCCGCGTCGCGCATCTCGATGGCCGTGCCGTCCTGCGACAGCACCTCCACGTTGAGGCAGAGCGACTGCATCTCCTTGACGAGGACCTTGAACGACTCGGGGATGCCGGAGTCGGGGATGTTCTCGCCCTTGACGATTGCCTCGTAGACCTTGACCCGGCCCGGGACGTCGTCGGACTTGATCGTCAACAGCTCCTGGAGGGCGTAGGCAGCGCCGTACGCCTCCATCGCCCAGACCTCCATCTCACCGAAGCGCTGGCCACCGAACTGGGCCTTACCGCCGAGCGGCTGCTGGGTGATCATCGAGTACGGGCCGGTCGAGCGCGCGTGGATCTTGTCGTCGACCAGGTGGTGGAGCTTGAGGATGTACATGTAGCCCACCGACACCGGGTCCTTGAACGGCTCGCCGGAGCGACCGTCGAACAGGCTCGCCTTGCCGTCCTCGCCGATCAGTCGCTCGCCGTCACGGTTGGGGAGCGTCACGCCGAGCAGGCCGGTGATCTCGTCCTCGCGGGCGCCGTCGAAGACCGGCGTCGCCAGCTTGGTGTCCGGCTCCGCCTTGTCCGCGCCGATCGCGGTGAGCCGCTTGGCCCACTCCTCGTCCTTGACGTCCGCGCCGATGTGCCAGCCCTGCTTGCCGAGCCAGCCGAGGTGCAGCTCGAGGATCTGGCCGATGTTCATGCGTCGCGGCACACCCAGCGGGTTGAGCACGACGTCGACGGGCGTGCCGTCCTCCATGAACGGCATGTCCTCGATCGGCAGGATCTTCGCGATGACGCCCTTGTTGCCGTGGCGGCCGGCGAGCTTGTCGCCCACCGAGATCTTCCGCTTCTGGGCCACGTAGACGCGCACCAGCTGGTTGACGCCCGGCGGGAGCTCGTCGCCCTCCTCGCGGTCGAAGACCCGGACGCCGATGACGGTGCCGGACTCGCCGTGCGGGACCTTCATCGAGGTGTCGCGGACCTCGCGCGCCTTCTCGCCGAAGATCGCGCGGAGCAGCCGCTCCTCCGGGGTCAGCTCGGTCTCGCCCTTCGGGGTGACCTTGCCGACCAGGATGTCGCCCGTCGTGACCTCGGCGCCGATCCGGATGATGCCGCGCTCGTCGAGGTCGGCGAGCATCTCCTCGCTGACGTTCGGGATGTCGCGGGTGATCTCCTCCGGACCCAGCTTGGTGTCGCGGGCGTCGACCTCGTGCTCCTCGATGTGGATCGAGGTGAGGACGTCCTCCTGGACCAGCCGCTGGCTGAGGATGATCGCGTCCTCATAGTTGTGGCCCTCCCACGGCATGAACGCCACGAGCAGGTTGGTGCCCAGCGCCATCTCGGCCTGGTCGGTGCACGGACCGTCGGCGATCGGCGAGCCGACCTCGAGGCGGTCACCGGCGGCCACGAGCGGCCGCTGGTTGATGCACGTGCCCTGGTTCGAGCGACGGAACTTGGCCAGCTTGTAGGTCTGGTAGGTGCCGTCGTCGTTCATGACGTCGACCAGCTCGGCCGACACGCCCTGCACCACACCGGCCTTCTCGGCCACGAGCACGTCGCCGGCGTCGACGGCGGCGCGGAACTCGATGCCGGTGCCGACGATCGGGCTGTCGCTCTTGATCAGCGGGACGGCCTGACGCTGCATGTTGGCGCCCATGAGCGCGCGGTTGGCGTCGTCGTGCTCGAGGAACGGGATCAGGGCCGTCGCGACCGACACCATCTGGCGCGGCGAGACGTCCATGTAGTCGACCTCGTCGGCCGGGACCTCGGCGACCTCGCCGTGGCGCTGGCGGACCAGCACCCGCTCGTCGACGAACTTGCCCTTGGCGTCGATGACGGCGTTGGCCTGCGCGATGACGTAGCGGTCCTCGTCGTCAGCGGTCAGGTAGTCGATCTTCTCGGTGACGCGGCCCTTCTCGACCTTGCGGTACGGCGTCTCGACGAAGCCGAACGGGTTGATCCGTCCGTACGACGCGAGCGAGCCGATCAGACCGATGTTCGGGCCTTCCGGCGTCTCGATCGGGCACATCCGGCCGTAGTGCGAGGAGTGGACGTCACGGACCTCCATGCCGGCGCGGTCGCGGGACAGACCACCCGGCCCGAGGGCCGAGAGCCGGCGCTTGTGGGTCAGACCGGCGATCGGGTTGGTCTGGTCCATGAACTGCGACAGCTGCGAGGTGCCGAAGAACTCCTTCAGCGCCGCCACGACCGGACGGATGTTGATCAGCGACTGCGGCGTGATGGCCTCGACGTCCTGGGTCGTCATCCGCTCGCGGACGACGCGCTCCATGCGGGCGAGACCGGTACGGAGCTGGTTCTGGATCAGCTCGCCGACCGTCCGCATCCGGCGGTTGCCGAAGTGGTCGATGTCGTCGGAGGAGATCTCGATGACGCCCTGCGGGGTCTCGAGCTCGGTGCGGCCGTCGTGCAGCGCCACGATGTAGCGGATCGTCGCGACCATGTCGGCGATCGTCATCGTCTGCTGGTCGAACGCCTGGTTCTCGCCGAGCTTCTTGTTGATCTTGTAGCGACCGACCTTGGCGAGGTCGTAGCGCTTCGGGTTGAAGTAGTAGTTGCGCAGCAGCGTCAGCGCAGCCTCGCGCGTCGGCGGCTCGCCGGGACGCAGCTTGCGGTAGATGTCGAGCAGCGCGTCGTCAGGACCCTGGGTGTTGTCCTTCTCCTCGGTCAGCTGGATCGACTCGAACTGACGGAGGTCGGCCATGACGGCCTCGTAGTCGTAGGCCTCGCCGGTGTCCTCGGCGATCGCCTGCAGGGCCTTGAGCAGAACCGTGACGTTCTGCTTGCGCTTGCGGTCGAGGCGGACGCCGACCAGGTCGCGCTTGTCGATCTCGAACTCGAGCCAGGCGCCGCGGCTCGGGATCAGCTTCGCGGTGTAGATGTCCTTGTCGGACGTCTTGTCGGCGGAACGCTCGAAGTAGACGCCGGGCGACCGGACGAGCTGGGAGACGACGACCCGCTCGGTGCCGTTGATGACGAAGGTGCCCTTGGGCGTCATGAGCGGGAAGTCGCCCATGAAGACCGTCTGGCCCTTGATCTCACCGGTCTCGTTGTTGGTGAACTCAGCGGAGACGTAGAGGGGTGCGGAGTAGGTGAGGTCCTTCTCCTTGCACTCGTCGACCGTGTACTTCGGGTCGTAGAAGACCGGGTTCTCGAACGAGAGAGACATGGTCTCGGAGAAGTCCTCGATCGGGGAGATCTCCTCGAAGATCTCGGTCAGCCCCGACTTCTCGGAGACGTCCTCGCCGGCGGCCTGACGGGCCTGGACCCGGGTCTGGTGCGCCTCGTTGCCGACCAGCCAGTCGAAGCTGTCGGTCTGGAGCGAGAGAAGCTTGGGGAGCTCGAGCGGTTCGGAGATCTTTGCGAAAGAGATGCGGGACTTACCGGGGGTGGTGCGCGCGGCCAAGAGGTGTCCTTCGACGGGTTCGCTCTTTGAGAAATCGCCTTTCCCACCACGTCATCAGCCACCGGGCAGGCCGAAGCGCATCTGAGGGCAGGCGCAAGGCGCCACGATACACGAAATCAGGGCGCAAACCAATACTGGCAACCACCCGGCTGACCGTCGTGTTCCGGTCAGGGACGAGCCCTCACGGGATCATGCTGTCTGGACCGCGCACAGGTCAAGCGTCTGGACCGACGCGGCGGCCACGGCGTACGGCGTCGTCCAGGCCGGCAGCGTGCGGGAACCCCGCCCCCGGCCGCTCCCGCAGCGATAGGGAGCGAGGAACGAGCGACCGGAGCGGCTGGAGCGGTCGTACTGCCGGCGCGGAGACACGCTCGGCCGAATTCAGCTGCAGTCGGTCTCGGTGCAGATGTCGTCGAGGAGCCAGTCGTCGCCGTCGGCGACCATGCTCAGCGTCGCCCACATCTTCAGCGAGCGCGGGGTCTGCTTGCCCTTCTGGCTGTCCTGGTTGACGTAGACGACGACGGTCGCCTGCTCACCGTCGCTGGACACCCGGGTCAGGCCGGTGGCCGCGACCGCCGCCTGGACGACGACCTTGTCCTTCACGACCTGTTCGCGCAGGGTCAGGCCGGACTCCGCCTGCTGGTCGAACAGCGCGGTGCGCTTCTCGGCGAACTCGTCGGTGAGGAGCTCCTCCGCCTCCGCGAAGTCCTGGTCGAGGGTGCGGTAGTCGTAGCCGAGGACCACCGGGATCGCCGAGTCGGCGGCGGCCCGGGCGGAGACGCCGGCCTCCTCGGCCGCCGCTGCTTGGTCCTCCTTCGCGGCGGGCGAGTCGCCGCCGAGGCTTCCGGGCCAGGACAGCACGACCACCAGCAGCGCGACCGACAGGACGGCCAGCGCGGTCGCCGCGGCGAGCGCCCAGGTCGGCGGGCCCTGCCGGTCGGGGGTCGGGGCGGCCGCGGCGGGCTTGCTCGTGGGAGCGGGCTCCTCGACCGGGTCGACCTCCGACGCCCGCCGTTCCTTCTTCGCCGGTTCGACGGTCGGCACCGGTGCCGGGCCGGCGTCGACAGGAGCGCCGGCGTCGACGGGAGCGTCAGCGGGAGCGTCGTCCGAGGGCTGCTCGTCCCGCTCGGCCGCCAGCTCGAGGTCGTAGGCCGCCCGCTTCTCCGGGTCGAGCAGCACGCCGGCGGCGTCGTTGTAGGCCCGGAACCGGCGGTCGGTCGGGTCGAGGTCCGCGATCGCTGCCTTCCAGGCCGCCCGGATCTCGGTGGCGGTCGCGTTCTCGGGGACGTCGAGGAGGTCGTAGAGGCTGACGCTCACTGGTCGCCCTCCTCGGTCTCCGGTTGCGAGGGCTCGGTCGACCCGGTGGTGGGCGCGCCGGAGGGCGACTCGGCCGGATCGGTCGACGGCGGTTGTCCCTGGGAGTCCTCGGGGATCGACGGCTGCGAGAACGGGGGGAGGCCGTCGTCGATGTCGTCGAGGTCGTCGACGAGCCAGTTGCCGTCGATCTTCACCAGCGAGACCTGGTAGCGGAAGCGCTGGGCTCCGCTGGAGATGCGGTCCTCGTCGGTCGCGGGGTCACCAGCGTCGTCACCGGCGTCGTCCCCCTCGCCCTGCTGGCCCTCCGGGAAGGGGTAAGACAGCTCGATGGTGCCCGCGACCAGCACCTCGGCGGAGTCGCCGTCGACCGAGTCGACGCCGACGGCGTAGACCGTGCCCTCGCTCGCGGCACCGGTCTGGGCCACGGTCGCCTCGGCGTAGCCGATGTTGTCGGAGAACACCTCGGCGAACTTCGGCGTCATCAGGTCGGCCACGTCGGCGTACTCGGGGAGCTTGCCGGCGTCGTCGAGCATCGAGGGGTCGTAGGTGTTGAAGCGGGTGGCGAACTGCCGCGAGAGCGTGAGCAGCTGCTCGCGGTCCTTGGCGTCGGTGGCGCCGGGGACGTCGTCGTCCTGGAGGGAGCTCAGCCGGTCACCGAGGCCGTCCCCGGCGCTGCGGGTCGTGACGACCAGCGCGATCGTGCCGAGGCAGGCGGCGATCACCAGGACCAGCACCGCGAGGATCGCGCGCCGGCGGGCAGGCGACCCGATCACTCCTGGGAGTCCAGCAGCGGTTCGAGGTAGAGCCACTTCCACGAGTCCTCTCCGAGCGGCGGCGGCGCCACGTTACCGCTCGGTGCCAAGGACTCCTGCCGGGAGGTCCCGTCGCCCGGCTCGAACTCGCCGGTCTCGGCGTCGAAGGTGCCGATGATCGGCTCGCCGGCGTCCGGGACGCCGTCGAGGTCAGGCTGGACGCGCGGGAGGTTCTGCGTGCCACGCGGGTTGCTCTTGGTCGGGGGCTCGGTGCACTTGGCGTCGAGGTTGAAGTCCCAGTCCTCGAGGTTGGACGGGCTGCGCGTCTGCGTGCCCTCGTAGCCGGCGTAGCAGGGGGTCGTGGTGTTGAGGATCAGCCCGACGTGGGTCTCGTAGTGACCGGTGGTGGCGTTCTTGGCGACGACGCCGAAGGAGCCCTCGAGCAGGATCGGGTAGGCGATGAACAGCGTGCGCAGGCCGTCGATGTTCTCGACCACCACCTGGCCGGTCTGGATGACGTTGTTGAGCAGGTCGGCGACCTCGGCCTCGTTCTGCTCCAGGAAGGTGCGCAGCTGGTTGGCCGTGAACGAGCCGCTGTCGATCACCTTGCGCAGGTCCTGGTCGGCGCCGCGCACGGCACTCGAGAACGTGCTGAGCTGGGACGCGAAGGTCCGCAACGAGCCGGCGGAGTCGAACTGGGTCTGCAGCACCACGTTGGAGTCGCGGATGAGGGCGGTGGTGACCTCGAAGTTCTCGTTGGCGGTCTCGATGAACGAGTTGCCGGTGTCGATGATGCGCTGGAGGTCCTCGCCGGTGCCGGCGAAGGCGGTGCCCAGCTCGGAGACGGTGGTCTGCAGCGCGCCGCGGTCGACGCTGGACACGGTCGTCGCGATGTCACCGAGCAGCTTCTCGGTCGAGATCGGCGTCGCGACGTCGTCGATCTCGGAGCCCTCGTCGAGGTACTCCTCGGTGTCGTCGACGTCGACGTTGGGCTGGAGCTCGACGTACTGCTCGCCGACGGCGGAGCGGTTGCCGACCAGCGCGCGGGTGTCGGCGGGGATCTTGTCCCACTCGTTGTCGATCTCGAGGTGGACGTCGACGCCGTCGCGGGTGAGCTCGAGCTTGCTGACCTTGCCGATGCCCACGCCGCGGTAGGTGACCTCGCCGCCGGCGAAGATGCCGCCGGACTCGGGGTAGTGCGCGACGACCGTGTAGCTCTGGTCCCACACCAGTCGGTCGAGCTGGGCGTACCGCGCCCCGACGAACGACACACCCAGCAGCGTGATGACGGCGAAGACCAGCAGCTGGACCTTGGTGCGGCGGGTGATCACTGCGCCACCTCCTGGCCGACCACCGGGGCAGCGAGGAACAGCGCCAGGTCGCTGCCGTAGTCACCGAACCGCCGGTCCCAGTTCTCCCGCTGCACCGGCGTCAGGTCCGGCGCGGCGCGGGGCAGTCCGAGGTTGCCGAGGATGCCGTCGAGCAGGTCGCCGATGACGGTGCCCTGGTCGCTGGCGTTGCCCTGGCCGTTGCCGCCGAGCAGGTTGTTGACCAGGTTGCGCGGCAGCAGGTTGCACACGGCCGGGACCGCGTTGCACACCTCGTCGAGCAGGTAGTCGGGCAGCTTGAGGCAGTTCTGCAGGTTCGGCGGGACCCGCACGCAGCTCTGGAGCGCGTTGACCACGCCGGCGCAGAGGCCGGGCAGGTCGATGAGCTGGTCGAGCGGCGTGCCGTCGGGCAGCAGGCTGAACGGCACGCAGGCGATCTGCGCGATGTTGTTGAGGTCGAGGTCGAGCTCGACCGACAAGTTCACGTAGTCACCGAAGTGCAGGTTGCGCGCCACCGCGGGGTCGCGGCCGATGATGTCGTCGGAGAAGGGGAACGTCGAGAAGATGTGCAGCGCGTCGACGAAGTCCTGACCCGTCTTGTTCAGGTTGCCCAGGAGCGGCTGGAGCTGCTCGAGGATGTCGATCGTCGAGGCCTTGGTCTGCCGGATCACCCGGACGCCGACCGTGCTGAGCCGGTTGAGGCCCTGGAGCATCTTGACCAGGTCCTCGCGCTGGCGGTCGATCGAGTCGAGCGCGCTCGGCAGCTCTTCCAACGCGTTGTCGATGCTGCCCTGGTGCTCACGGGCGCTGATCGCGAGCCGGTTGAGCGCCTCGATCGCGGCGACGATGTCGGACTTGTTGTCGTCGAGCTGCGAGACCAGCGACTCGACCTGGCGCAGGACCGACTTCGCGGAGTCCTCCCGGCCCTCGAGGGCGAGGTTGAGCTCGGAGCTGATCGTCTTCAGCTGCGCCACGCCACCGCCGTTGAGCAGCAGGCTGAGCGCGCCGAGCACCTCCTCGATCTCCGGGTTCCGGCCGGTGCGGTCGAGCGGGATCGTGTCGCCCTCGTCGAGCGGGTCGTCGGACGCCCCGGTGTCGGGCGGTGCCAGCGACACGAACTTCTCACCGAGCAGGCTGGTCTGGCGGATGGTGGCGACCGCGTTGTCCGGCAGGCCGGTGTCGTTGCGCATCTCGAGGGTGACCACGGCGTTGTAGCCGTCGAGGTCGACGTCGGTGACCTGCCCGACGGTGACGTCGCTGACCTTGACCGAGGACTTCGGGACCAGGTCGAGCACGTCCTGGAACTCGACGGTCACCTCGATCGGGTCGTCGCCCACGTCGGCTCCGCCCGGGAGCGGCAGCTGGTAGACGTCGAACTCGCAGCCGCTGAGCAACAGGGCGCCGGTCGCCAGCGCTGCCGCGGCGCGCAGTCGGCGGTTCCTCATCGTGCGACCTCCACGAGTCCGTTGAGCGTCGGGTCGTAGGCCGCGTCCTCGCCGGTGCGGGAACCGGTGCCGAGGCCGAACGGGACGCCGCGGTTGTTGCCCGGCAGCGGCAGGCCCTCGAGGATCTTGCAGAGGTTGCCCTGGGGGTCGTTGGCCGCGATCAGCTCGCACAGCACCTGGGTCGGATCGCTGGTCAGGCCCTTCACGAGGTTCCCGATGTTGGCGTTGGCGTCGAGCGTGCCGGCCTGCGGGTTGTAGCCGAGGCCGAGGTTGTTGAGCGCCAGCGGACCGGCCTCCAGGATCACGTCGAGGTCCTGGCGGTGCCGGACCAAGAGCTTGGCGACCCGGTTGACGCCGCGGATGTTGCGGCCGAGCGAGGCGCGGTTCTCGCTGACGAAGTCACCGACGACGTCGAGGGCGACCCCGAGGTTCTCCAGCGCCGAGGTCAGCTCGTCGCTCTCCCCCGCGAGCAGCTCCGACACGTTGCCCAGCGACCGGTTGAAGTCGCGGACCGTGGTGTCGTTCTCCGCCAGCGTCTCGATGAACGCCTGGAGCCGGCGCGCGGAGTTGAAGAGCTCGTCCTTGTTGTTGTCGAGCGTGGCGCTCAGGTCGCCGAAGTCCTCGATCGTCTGCTTGAACCGGGCGCCCTGGCCGCCGAAGTTCTTGGCGGTCTGCTCGAGCAGGTCGGTCAGCGCGCCCTCGGAGTTCGCGCCGTTCGGGCCGAGCGCGACGGTCAGCTCGTCGAGGCTGCCGTAGATCTCGTCGAGCTCGAGCGGGACCGCGGTGAGCTTGGTGCTGAGGACCGTGTTGTCCGCCATCACCTCGTCGCCGTCCTCGAAGGCGGGCGTCAGCTGGATGTAGCGGTCGCCGACGACCGAGGGCGACACGATCACGGCCTGCGCGTCGGCCGGGATCTGGATCTCCTCGTCGTACGTCATGACGACCTTGACCTGCGTGCCCTGCGGCGTCACCTCGTCGACCTTGCCGACGGGGACGCCGAGCACGCGGACGTCGCTGCCTTCGTAGACCGACACGGTGCGGGGGAAGTAGGCGGTCACCGTGTTGGCACTGCTCCCCGAGCCGAAGAACCAGATGGCTCCGGCTGCGACCAGCAGGCCGATCACGACGAGCGGCAGGACCCGCTGCAGCGTGCTGTTCATCCGAGACCACCCCCCGGGCCGGGGACCGGCGGCAGGTTCGCGATGTAGGTGTCCCACCAGGGGCCGTTGGCGAACACGTTGGCGAAGACCGTGTAGAACGGCGCCATCAGCTGCAGAGACCGGTCGAGGTTGTCCTCGTTCTTGTTGACCACCGCCAGCACCGACTCGAGGTGCCGCAGGGCCGGCTTGAGGTCGGCGCGCGACTGACGCACCAGCGCCGTCAGCTCCTCGCTCAGCGTCACGGTCGAGACCAGGATGTTGTGGACCGCCTCGCGCCGCTGCAGCAGGGCGCGGAACAGGACGTCGGCGTCGTCCATCAGCTTGATGATGTCCTCGTCGCGGGCGTCGAGCACGGTGGAGACCCGGGTCAGGCTCTGGAGGAGCGAGTTGATCTCGTCGTCGCGGGAAGCGATGACTTCCGAGAGCGACGAGACGCCCTCCAGCGCGGCGCGGAACTCCTCCGGCGTGTTGCGGGTCAGGTCGGCCAGCGTCGTCAGCGAGGCGGCGAGCTGGTCGGTGTCGATGTCCGCGGAGGTCTCGGCGAGCCCTTCGAAGGCGTCGACGACGTCGAACGGCGAGGTCGTGCGGTCCTCCGGGATGACGGCCTCCTCGTCCATCTCCCCGCTTCCGGCCGGCTCGATCGCGAGGAACATCGAGCCGAGGATGGTCTTGACCTTGATCGCGGCCGCGGTCTCGGTGCCGAGCGTGGCGTCGGTCTTGATCTTGAAGCCGACCCGGACCTTGCCGTCCTTCAGCTCGATCGAGTCGACCTTGCCGACGCGGACGCCGGAGAGCCGGACCTCGTCGTTGACCTTCAGCCCGCCGGACTCGGCGAACTCGGCGTAGTAGGTGTCGCCGCCGCCGATGAGGGGCAGGTCCTGGGCGCGGAACGCGGCCAGGAAGCCCAGGATCAGGACGGCGAACCCGACGAAGCCGATGACGACGGGGTTGCGCTCGCGGAACGGTTTGCTCATGGCAGCGTGCACCTGTCCGCGCCGACGGAGTAGAGCGGCTGGACGAGGACGTCCTTGCCGATCCGCACCTTCGCCTTGAAGTGGCACAGGTAGAAGTTGAACCAGGACCCGTAGGAACCGGTGCGGCCGAACTTGTTGACCTTGATCGGCATCACCTGCAGCACGCGGTCGATCTCCCCCTTGTTGCGGTCGAGCACGGAGAGGAACTTCCGCGCCTGCCGGATGTCCTGCACGAACGGCTCGCGGATGTCGTCGACCAGGCCGGCGGTCTCGACCGCGAGCTCGGAGATGCCGTCGAGGGAGTCGAGGATCGCCTCCCGGTCCTGCTTCAGGCCCGTCACCAGGTTCTGGAAGCTCACGATCAGCTGGCCGAGCTGCTGGTCGCGGTCGGCGATGTGGTCGAGGACGTAGGTGAGGTTCTCGAGCAGGTCACCGATGACCTGGTCGCGATCGGCGAGGGTCTTCGTCAGCGAAGCGGTGCTGGCGAGCAGGCTTTCCACGGTGCCGCCCTCGCCCTGGAAGACCTGGACGATCTCGTAGGACAGCTTGTTGATGTCGTCGGGCGACAGCGCCTCGAACAGCGGCTTGAAGCCGTTGAACAGCACGGTCAGGTCGAGGGCCGGCTGGGTCCGGTCGACCGGGATCGTGTCGCCCTCGTCGAGCTCCTCGTCGCCCTTGCCCTCGCGGGTCAAGGAGATGTAGCGCTGGCCCAGCAGGTTCCGGAACCGGATGGTGGCGTGGGTGGAGGTGTCGAGCCGGGTGTCGGCGTCGACGGAGAACGTCACCAGCGCTCGGTTGTCCTCGACAATCTCGATGTCCTGGACGGTGCCGACCTTGACCCCGGCGACGCGGACGTCGTCGCCGTTGACCACACCGGTCACGTCGGCGAACTCGGCCTTGTACTCCTTGGTGGCACCGAAGGAGAGGTTGCCGATCGTGATCACCAGCAGGCCGGTGGCGAGCCCCGTGGTCAGCATGAAGACGAGCAGCCGGACGAGGTCGCCGGTGGTCTTCTTGTCGAGCGTGAGCGCCATCAGCGGTCACCCGCCTCGGCGACGACCGGGCCGTAGAGCAGCACGCCGAGGTCGGCGTCGGCGTCCTCGCCGTACTCACCGACGACCAGGTCCCGCAGCAGGGCCATGTCCTCCGGGGTGCCGCGGTAGCCGACGGGGTCCTCGAAGCCCGGGGCGACACGCATGGTGCCCTTGCCGGTGGGCTCGTCGACGCCGTCGTTGAAGTTCGGCACGTCGGTCAGCGGGTTCTCCTGGGTCCACGGCGGGAGGGGCAGGTTGTAGCAGCGCGGGCCGGTGTAGTCGGCGAACCGCGGCTGGTCGGCGACGGTGTACTTGCGCGGCTGGTTCGGCAGCGTCTCGAGCACGATGTGGAGCTCGTAGCCACGGAACATGGAGGCGATCCGGGGCGCGATGTTGTTGAGCGCCCCGAACACGCAGGGGAACTCGCTGGAGTAGCGGGCGATCAGGTCCACCTGGGTGGTGGTGAGCTCGTTGGCCGTGCGGATCAGCGCGCCGTTGCGGTCGAGGAAGCCGCGCGCGGTGTCGGCGAAGGCGCGGATGTCCTTCAGCGCGCCGTTCAGCGTCGCCTCCTTCTCCTCCAGGGTGCCGGTGGTCACGACGGTGTCGTCGAGGATCTGGGCCACCTCGGGGAGGATGTCGGCGTACACGTCGGAGACCTGCGCGGTGAGCGCCAGGTCGTCGAGCAGCGCCGGGATCTGCGGGTTGATGCGCTTGAGGTAGGAGTCGACGACCTCGAGGTTCTCGCCGAGCTGGGCGCCGCGGCCCTCGAGGGCGGTCGCGAGTGCCGACAGCGTGGCGTTGAGGTCGGCCGGCTGCACGGCCTCGAGGAGCGGGTAGAGGTCGGAGAGGACCTCCTCGACCTCGGTACCGAGCTCGGTCTTCGTGATGGTGTCCCCGGCGCTGAGCGTGCCTTCGGCGCCGGACTCGGGGATCACCAGCGAGACGTACTTCTCGCCGAAGAGGGTCTTCGGGACGATCGACGCGGTCACGTTGCCCGGGATCGTGTCGAGCTCGTCGGGGTAGATGCCGAGCGTCAGCTCGGCCCCGCCCTCCTCGACCGCGTCCATCTCGAGCACCTCGCCGACGATGACGCCGCGGATCTTCACGTCCGCGCGGCTGGGCAGCTGGAGACCGACCGAGCTGGTCTCGAGCTTCACCTCGTCGTAGTCGGAGAACTTCTTGGTGAAGATCGCGTAGGTCAGCCAGACGCCGACGAGCAGGAGGCAGACGAAGACCACGCCGAGGGTCTTGGTGAAGGTCAGAGCCTTGTCGAGCACGGCTGCCTCACCCGGCCAATCTGACGGTCGTCGTGGTGCCCCAGATCGCCATCGACAAGAAGAGGTCGATGACGTTGATGGCCACGATGCTGGTGCGGACAGCGCGTCCCACGGCGACGCCCACCCCTGCGGGGCCGCCGGACGCCGTGTAGCCGTGGTAGCAGTGGATCAGGATGACCACCACGGAGAAGACGAGCACCTTCCCGAACGACCACAAGACGTCGCCCGGTGGCAGGAACTGGTTGAAGTAGTGGTCGTAGGTCCCGGACGACTGGCCGTAGTAGGCGGTGACGACGAGCCGGCTGGCGACGTACGACGACAGCAGACCGACCACGTAGAGCGGCACGATCGCGATCAGGCCGGCAACGACCCGGGTGGCGACCAGGAAGCGCATCGAGGGAATCGCCATCACCTCGAGCGCGTCGACCTCCTCCGAGATCCGCATCGCACCGAGCTGGGCGGTGAACCCGCAGCCGACCGTGGCCGCGAGCGCGATGCCGGCGACCAGCGGTGCGATCTCGCGGGTGTTGAAGTAGGCGGACACGAACCCGGAGAACGCAGCCGTGCCGAGCTGGTTGAGCGCGGCGTACCCGGACAGCCCGACCTGGGCGCCGGTGAAGAACGTCATGCCGAGGATGACGCCGATGGTGCCGCCGATGACCGCGAGCGCGCCGGAGCCGAGGGTCACCTCGGCCAGCAGGCGCACGATCTCGCGCGGGTAGTGCGCGACGGTGCGCGGCACCGCGAGAATGACGCGGATGTAGAACGACAGCTCGTGCCCGAGGGTGTCGAGGCCCTTGAGCGGCCGCTCGTAGATCGCCTTCACGTTCGCCATGTCGTCAACCCGTCTTCGGTGGCACGACTTGGAGGTAGATCGTGCTCAGGATGAAGTTGACGACGAAGAGGAGCAGGAAGGTGATGACGACGGACTCGTTCACGGCGTCGCCGACACCCTTCGGCCCGCCGGCGGCGTTCATGCCCTTGTAGGCGGCGACGATGGCGGCGATGAGGCCGAACACCAGCGCCTTGATCATGCCGATCCACACGTCGGGGAGCTGGGCCAGCGCGGTGAAGCTCGCGAGGTAGGCGCCGGGGGTCCCGTCCTGGAGGATCACGTTGAAGACGTAGCCGCCGGCGACACCGACGACGCTGACCATGCCGTTGAGGAAGACCGCGACGAGCATGCAGGCGAGCACCCGGGGAGCGACCAGGCGCTGGATCGGGTCGATGCCGAGCACCATCATCGCGTCGAGCTCTTCGCGGATCTTCCGGGCGCCCAGGTCGGCGGCGATGGCCGAGCCGCCGGCGCCCGCAATCAGCAGCGCGGTCGCGATCGGGCCCGCCTGCTGGATCACCGCGAGGACGGAGGCGGTGCCCGTGAAGGACTGCGCACCGAACTGCTTGATCAGACCACCGACCTGGAGCGCGATGACGGCTCCGAACGGGATCGCGACCAACGCGGTCGGGATGATGGTGACCGACGCGATGAACCAGGCCTGCTGCAGGAACTCACGCAGCTGGAAGGGGCGTCGGAAGAGTCCGCGTCCGACATCGAGACCGAAGGCGAAAAGCTTGCCTGCGGTGCCGACCGGCGCGAGAACTCGAGCGGCCGTAGAGGACATCGATATCCGTCAGTGAGCCTGCTGGGAGGCGCCGCTGGCGTGCTCGGCCTCTTTGGTGAACGAACCCGGGGGCGGGGTGATGCCGTTGAGGCGGCACCACTCACCCGGCGGCCGCTGGCTGCGCCGCGGGATGCCGTTGGACGGCTCGAGCTGCAGCGGGATCGGCGGCAGCGGTGGGAGGTCGATGCCCTGCTCGGCGGCCAGCTGGTCGGCGTCCTTCTCCTCGGACATGCCGATCGGTCCGACGGTCTGCGCGTTGAGGAACTGGCGCACCACCGGCTCGTCCGAGGACAGCAGCATCTCGCGCGGGCCGTACATGGCCAGGTGCTTGTGGTAGAGCAGGCCGATCTGGTCGGGCACGATCCGCACCGAGTGCACGTCGTGGGTCACGATCAGGAACGTCGCGTCGATCTGCGCGTTCAGGTCGACGAACAGCTGGTTGATGAACGACGTGCGGACCGGGTCGAGGCCGGAGTCCGGCTCGTCGATCAGCAGGATCTCCGGGTCGAGGACCAGCGCCCGGGCGAGCCCGGCCCGCTTGCGCATACCGCCCGAGATCTCACCGGGGAGCTTGAACTCCGCTCCGAGGAGACCGACGAGGTCCATCTTCTCCATGACGATGTCACGGATCTCGGACTCGCTCTTGCGGGTGTGCTCGCGCAGCGGGAAGGCGACGTTGTCGTAGAGGTTCATCGAGCCGAACATCGCGCCGTCCTGGAACAGCACGCCGAACAGCTTCCGGACCTCGTAGAGCTCCTTCTCGGAGCAGGAGGCGATGTCGGTGCCCTCGATGAGGATCGAGCCCTCGTCCGGCTTGATCAGGCCGATCAGCGCCTTGAGGAACACGGACTTGCCCGTACCGGACGGGCCCAGCATCACCGAGATCTCGCCGGCGGGGAGCGTGAGGGAGACGTCTGCCCAGATGAGCTGCTTGCCAAATCGTTTCGTCAGGTTGCTGACTGCCACGTCGACGCCCATGCTGACCTCTTCCTCGCTCCCAGGGACTGCGTTGGAACAACGCAGCCGCGGAGCGCACGTTACGCGGAAACCGTGTCGCGCGTCACCTCGGCCCCCAATCCGAGACAGCTGTCCCACTAACGTGCGGCCCAGGCCCCGTGACGTGCCCAAATGTGACAAGAGGCGGGACCCCCGGTGGGGGGACCCGCCTCTCGTCGGAGACGTCAGACCGTCACTTGAGGGTGACGGTGGCGCCGGCGGCCTCGAGGGCCTCCTTGGCCTTCTCCGCAGCGTCCTTCGCGACCTTCTCCAGGACCGGCTTCGGGGCGCCCTCGACGAGGTCCTTGGCCTCCTTGAGACCGAGCGAGGTCAGGCCGCGCACCTCCTTGATGACGTTGATCTTCTTGTCACCGGCGGACTCGAGGATGACGTCGAACTCGTCCTGGCCGGCGTCGCCGCCAGCCTCGCCGCCCGCAGCGGCACCGCCGGCGGCGGGCGCGGCGGCAACGGCGACCGGAGCAGCGGCGGTGACGCCGAAGGTCTCCTCGAACTGCTTCACGAACTCGGAGAGCTCGATGAGGGTCATCTCCTTGAACGCGTCGAGGAGCTCGTCAGTGGTGAGCTTCGCCATGATGGCGTTTCCTTCCGTTGGTGGTCGGCCGCGGGTGCGGCCGGACCTGGCCGATAAATGGGTACTGCAGGTGGTGGTTGCCGGGGCCGGTCAGGCCTCGGCGGTGTCGCCCTCGTCGGAGGCAGCCTCGGCGGCGGGCTCCTCAGGAGCCGCCTCCTCGGCGGGGGCCTCGTCGGCGGGGGCCTCGGCGGTCTCGGCCGGAGCCTCGTCCGCGGGGGCCTCCTCGGCGGCGACGGGACTGTCCACATCGGACGGGGCCGCACCACCTGCGAGGATCGAGGGGTCCTCAGCGGCCTTGGCCTGCAGCGCACCCGCGAGGCGGGCGGCCTGGGCCAGCGGCGCGTTGAGGAGGTAGACGGCCTGGCTCAGCGAGGCGAGCATCGCGCCCGCCAGCTTGCCCAGCAGGACCTCGCGCGACTCGAGATCGGCCAGCTTGGCGATCTCGGCCGGCTCGAGCTGCTTGCCGTCCAGGACACCACCCTTGATGACAAGGGTGGGGTTGGCCTTGGCAAAGTCACGCAGACCCTTCGCGGCCTCGACGACGTCGCCCTTGATGAAGGCGATCGCGGTCGGGCCGGTGAGGAGCTCGTCGAAGCCCTCGATCCCCGCCTCCTTGGCGGCGATCTTGGTCAGCGTGTTCTTGACCACGGCGTAGCTGGCGTTCTCGCCGAGTGAGCGCCGCAGTTCCTGCAGCTGCTTCACGGTGAGACCGCGGTACTCGGTCAGCACAGCACCGGCGGCGTCACTGAACTGCTCAGTGATCTCCGCGACGGCGGCCTGCTTGTCTGCCCGCGCCATGGGTCTCCTTCCGGGTCTGACCACCGGGTGGAGGCTCCGAATGACGAACGCCCTGAGCGCAGGCGCTCAGGGCGTGGACACCGGCCGCGCTCCGCTCGAGACGGAGCCGCAACTGCTGGTCATGCTCTGATCCCCTGCGCAGGCCATCCGCTTCCGCGGAACCTTCGGTCTGGACTGAGGCAGCCCGGACGACCGGCGGTCTTAAGGTTTCAGCGAGCAGCGTACGACGCCGCGCAGCGCCGGTCCAAATCTCCGAGCGCGTGATCGTCCGAGGCACGAGGACGATCACCGATCAGCGAGGAGGTTGAGGAGGCTCCGGCTCGGACCGGCGCGCAGCGACGGGCCGGGCGAGCCGTCTCGAAACCGGGTGCGGGTTCGCCGCGGACCACTGGCACGATGGACCCGTGACCACCTCGACGCCCCTGTCCGACCTCTCGCCCGACCAGCTCGCCGAGCGTCTCACGACGCTCCGGGCCGACTACGCGGACCTGCAGGGGAAGGGGCTGAAGCTCGACCTGACCCGGGGCAAGCCGGGCTCGGACCAGCTCGACCTGTCCGAGGGGCTGCTCCGGCTGCCGACGACGCACCTCGACCGGTCCGGCACCGACGTCCGCAACTACGGCGGCCTCGAGGGACTGGCTGAGATGCGGGAGATCTTCGCCGACCTGCTGGGCGTCGACGTGGACCGGGTGATCGCCGGCGGCAACTCGAGCCTGTCGATGATGTACCAGGTCGTCACCTGGCTGCTCTCGCACGGCGGCCCCGACTCCCCCCGCCCGTGGTCGAAGGAGGAGACGGTCACGTTCGTCTGCCCGGTGCCCGGCTACGACCGCCACTTCACGATGCTGGCCGACCTCGGCATCGAGATGGTGACCGTGCCGATGCACGACGACGGCCCCGACGTGCCGTCGGTGCGCGCGCTGGTGGCCGACGACCCGTCGGTCAAGGGCATGTGGCTGGTGCCGACGTACGCCAACCCGACCGGGGCCGTGACGTCGGCCGAGGTCGCCGCCGAGCTGATGGCGATGCCCACCGCCGCCCCGGACTTCCGGATCCTGTGGGACAACGCCTACGCCGTCCACCACCTGACCGAGGTCGAGACCAAGAGCGCCGACGCGCTGGCCCTCGCGTCGGCCTCCGGCCACCCGAACCGCCCGGTCGTCTTCGCCTCGACCTCCAAGATCACCTTCGCCGGCGCCGGCGTCGCCGCGATGGCGTGCTCGCCGGAGAACAAGGAGTGGTTCCTCAAGCGGCTGTCCTTCGCCGCGATCGGCCCGGACAAGGTCAACCAGCTCCGCCACGTCGAGTTCTTCGGCGACGCCGACGGCGTCCGTGCCCACATGCGCAGGCACCGCGACCTGATCGCGCCGAAGTTCGCCGCGGTGCAGGACGCGCTCCGGAGCCGCCTCGACGGTCTCGGCGTCGCGACCTGGAGCGAGCCGGTCGGCGGCTACTTCGTCGACCTCAACGTCCTCGACGGCACCGCCGCCCGCGTGGTCCGGCTGGCCAAGGAGGCCGGCATCGCCCTCACCCCCGCCGGCTCGGCCTTCCCCCACGGCAACGACCCTGACGACCGCAACATCCGCCTCGCCCCGACCTTCCCCTCGCTCGCCGACGTCGAGGCCGCGATGGCCGGCGTCGCGGTCTGCGTGGAGCTGGCGGCCGTGGAGAAGCTCAGCGCCACCTGAGCGACCCGGCGCGAACTCGCACGAAAAACGCATCGACCCGGCGCGAGCTCGCGCCGGGTCGATCCGATTTCAGACCGGGATCAGGCGGTCGCCTCGTCCTCGACCGCGACGTTCTTGACGCGGTTGGGGTCGACCTGGACGCCGGGGCCCATGGTCGTGGAGACGGTGACCTTCTTCAGGTAGCGGCCCTTGGAGCTGGCCGGCTTCAGCCGCAGCACCTCCTCGAGGGCGGCCGCGTAGTTCTCCGCGAGCTGGGTCTCGGAGAAGGACGCCTTGCCGATGATGAAGTGCAGGTTGGCGTGGCGGTCGACGCGGAACTCGATCTTGCCGCCCTTGATGTCGGAGACGGCCTTGGCCGGGTCCGGGGTGACGGTGCCGGTCTTCGGGTTCGGCATGAGGCCACGGGGGCCGAGCACGCGGCCGAGGCGGCCGACCTTGCCCATCATGTCCGGGGTCGCGACGACGGCGTCGAAGTCGAGCCAGCCGCCGGCCACCTTCTCGATGAGCTCGTCGCCACCGACGACGTCGGCGCCGGCCTCACGGGCGGCCTCGGCCTTGTCGGCGTTCGCGAACACGAGCACGCGAGCGGTCTTGCCGGTGCCGTGGGGCAGGTTGACGGTGCCGCGCACCATCTGGTCCGCCTTGCGCGGGTCGACGCCGAGGCGCATCACCACGTCGACGGTCTCGTCGAACTTCTTCTTGCTGGCGGTCTTCGCGATCTTGATCGCGGCGAGCGGCGCGTAGAGCTCGTTCTTGTCGAACGTCTCCGCAGCCGCGCGGTAGGTCTTGCTGCGCTGCATGGTCATCTCTTTCGCTTGCGGGCGTCTCGACAGGCTCGACGTCCGGGAATGATGTGGTCAGCGGGCCAGCGCGGCCCTCCCACGGGATCAGTAGTCGGTCGTGACACCCATCGACCGGGCGGTGCCCTCCACGATCTTCATCGCGGCGTCGATGTCGTTGGCGTTGAGGTCGGGCAGCTTGGTCTGGGCGATCTCGCGCACCTGGTCCTTGGTCAGCTTGCCGACCTTCTCCTTGTGCGGGACGCCCGAGCCCTTCTGCAGGCCGGCGGCCTTCTTGATCAGCTCAGCGGCCGGCGGCGTCTTCGTGATGAAGTCGAACGTCCGGTCCTCGTAGATCGTGATCTCGACCGGGATGACGTTGCCGCGCATGGACTCGGTCTGCGCGTTGTACGCCTTGCAGAAGTCCATGATGTTGACGCCGTGCGGACCGAGGGCGGTACCGACCGGCGGCGCGGGGGTCGCGGCACCAGCCTGCAGCTGCACCTTGACCAGCGCGGCGATCTTCTTCTTGGGAGGCATTCCTCTATCTCTTTCTTCTCGTGGTCATGACGAGGAGTACGACGTACGCCTCTGCCACCTGTTGCTCGAGCAACCTGCCTATTGTCCGGCTGGTCGCCCCGACTGTGAAATTGCGGCGGTCTCCCGGCTCACCGGGTCTCGATACGCCCGGTCGCGGCCTCGTCCCTCGGCCGCGTGGGCTACTCGACCTCTTCGGCCGACGCGAGTGCCCTCGTTCCTCGGGCACTCGCTGGCCTCAGACCTTCTGGACCTGCGAAAAGCTCAGCTCGACCGGGGTCTCGCGGCCGAAGATCTCGACCAGCGCCTTGAGCCGCTGGGCCTCGGCGTTGATCTCGGTGATCGTCGCGTGGAGCGTCGCGAACGGGCCGTCGACGACCATCACCGAGTCGCCCACACCGAAGTCGGCGACCTCGATCGGCTTCTTCGCGGCCGGGGCGCCCGGCGTGCCGGCGGCGGCACCGGTCTCGGCCTCCGCCGCGGCAGGCACGACGACGGACGGCGCGAGCATCTTCTCGACCTCGTCCATGCTCAGCGGCACCGGCTGGTGGCTGTGACCGACGAAGCCGGTGACCGACGGGGTGTGCCGCACGGCGGCCCACGACTCGTCGGTGAGGTCCATCCGGACCAGGACGTAGCCCGGCAGGACGGTGCGGCGCACCATCTTGCGCTGGCCGTTCTTGATCTCGGCGACCTCCTCGGTGGGGACCACGATCTCGTGGATGTAGTCCTCCATGTTGAGGGAGTGGATCCGGTTCTCCAGGTTGTGCTTCACCCGGTTCTCCATGCCGGAGTAGGTGTGCACGACGAACCAGTCGCCCGGCTTCATCATCAGCTCGCGGCGGAACGCCTCGAGCGGGTCGAGCTCCTCGTCGGCCCCGCCCTCCTCGTCGGTCCCGCCCTCGTCGTCGGCGGCAACCGTGTCGTCGGCCTCCACGGGGACCGCCTCGGTGTCGTCGAGGCCCATCTCCGCGTCGGTGGTCTCGTCGGTCACCTCGGTGTCGAGGTGGGCCTCCTCGAGGACGTCCGGTCCGTCGTCGGGCTGGCCGTAGGTGTCCTCGAGGGACTCCTCGGCCGGGGCGTTCGACTCCGGGTACTGCTCCGACACGTGCTGCTCCATCAGTTGCTGTGGCTGGGGTGTGGTGGTCCGACGCTGTGGGCGTCGGTCACACGTCGTCAGCGCCGGTGAAGATCGCGAAGACCGCCTTGCCGAGACCGAGGTCCAGCAGCGACACGATCGTGATCATCACCAGCACGAAGGCCATGACGACGAAGAAGTAGGTGGTCAGCTGCTCCCGGGTCGGGTAGACGACCTTGCGCAGCTCGGCGACGACCTGGCGGTAGAACGTCACCGGCCCGGTGCGGCGCTCGCCGGACTTGCCGGCGTCGGACGTACGGCCCTTGGGGGCCGCAGAGGAGTCCGACACGGTGCTCACCTCTTCAACTTGTGTCTGCTGTTCGTCTGGTCCTGCAGGGCACGAGGGACTTGAACCCCCAACCTTCGGTTTTGGAGACCGATGCTCTGCCAGTTGAGCTAGTGCCCTCCGACGGCCGGCCCCCGATCGATCCGAGCCTCGCTCCCCGACCGTGATCATCACCGTCCTGAGGGCGCGACTCACCATGGGGGAAAGCCACCAAGGATGGAGTCTACGCACGCAGGAGCAACCGGGCCAAAAGGGACCAGCCACCTACGATGGCGGGCGTGCGCGACCTCCACTCCCTCCCGAAGGCGCACCTCCACCTCCACTTCACCGGCTCGATGCGGCACCAGACGCTGCTGGAGCTCGCCGAACGGGACGGCATCCACCTCCCCGACGCCCTGGTCTCGGAGTGGCCGCCGCAGCTGACGGCCGCGGACGAGAAGGGCTGGTTTCGGTTCCAGAGGTTGTACGACGTCGCCCGGTCGGTGCTGCGCACCGAGGACGACGTACGACGGCTGGTCCGCGAGGCCGCCGAGGACGACGCCGCCGACGGCGGTCGCTGGCTGGAGATCCAGGTCGACCCGAGCGGGTACGCCGCCCGGTTCGGCGGGATCACCGCCTTCACCGACCTGGTCCTCGACGCGGTGCGCGACGCCGGGGAACGCACCGGCGTTGGGATCGCGGTCGTCATCGCCGCCAACCGCACCCGCCACCCCCTCGACGCCCGCACCCTGGCCCGTCTGGCGACCCAGTACGTCGACCGCGGCGTGGTCGGCTTCGGGCTCTCCAACGACGAGCGGCGGGGGTCGACCCAGGACTTCGGCCCGGCGTTCGAGATCGCTGCGCGGGCCGGCCTGCTGCTCGCGCCGCACGGTGGTGAGCTGCGGGGTCCCGAGCACATCCGCACCTGCCTGGACGCCCTCCACGCCCAGCGGCTCGGCCACGGCGTCCGCGCCGCGGAGGACCCCGACCTGCTGGCCCGGATCGTCGACGCCGGCGTCGCCCTCGAGGTGTGCCCGGTCTCCAACGTCGCCCTCGGGGTCTACTCCGACCTCACCTCGGTGCCGCTCCCGACCCTGTTGGCCGCCGGCGCCACGGTCGCGCTCGGGGCCGACGACCCGCTGCTGTTCGGGTCGCGGCTGGCCGGCCAGTACGCCACGATGCGCGCCGCGCACGACCTGTCCGACGAGACCCTCGCCGAGCTGGCCCGGATGTCGTTCCGCGCCAGCCGGGCGCCCGACGACGTCCGCAAGCGCGCCGAGGCCGACATCGACGCCTGGCTCGCCGCTGCGCGGGCTTGATCGGTCGGTCCTCGAACACGACCACGACTCACCACATGGGCCAGTCACCCGGCAGCTGGGTCCGGGGCGGCCCGCCGCGGCCGGAGCGGGAGGGCACGCCACCTACGGGCCGCCCCTGCACGAATGCGAAGCCGCGCAGCGAAAGGGGTCTCGATACGCCCTCGCGCAGAGCGCTCGGCCTACTCGACCAACGAGAAGACGACGGGTCTCGACAAGCTCGACCAACGATGGGGCTCGGCTACTCGACCACCGATGGGGCTCGGCTACTCGACCACCGAAGCCGGCAGCTCGACCTCGACCGCCTCGAGCGGGTACGGCGGGGCGCCGGTGCCGTTGACCTGCACGTGGCCCCAGGGGTCGAGCTCGGCCAGCCGGACGGAAGCCGGGTCCCGGTCGCCGATGACCAGCTGGCCGGTCGTCGCACCGGAGTCCTTGGCCGCGACCAGCTCCTCCGAACGCTCGATCCGGCCGTACCAGTGGAACAGCCCGTCGAGGGGCTCGAGGTGGCCGTCGAGGTGGACGACCACGTCGAGGACCCGTTCGTCGAGGTGCAGCACCGCGCCGCCGTCGTACCCGGTCTCCTCCCCGGGCGGCAGCCACGCCATCCCACGGGGGTGGCGCGACCGGTGCGTCCGACGGCTCACGGGAGGAACCCCGCGCGCTGCCACATCCGGCGCGCGACCCGGCCCATCAGCCCGTTCTCCTCGAGAAAGGCGGCGAGCGGCGCGAAGCCGACGACGGCCATCTCGCGGTGGTGGGGGTTGGCGCGGGCCTCGCGCAGCGCCCGGTCGGCGTCGAGCCCGGCGCGGTGGTAGATGCCCTTGTGCACGAGGGCACGCTGCATCACGGGCCCACCGATGCCCTGGAGGTTGGCGACGAGGAACCGCTCGAAGCGCGAGGCGTCCTGCATCCGATGGACGACGCCCTCGCGGGCGAACCGAATGTGGCGGGCCTCCTCGGTGACATGGATCCGCATCAGCTGTGCCACGACCGGCTGCAGCTCGGGGTCGCCCATGATCCGGCGCTGCTGGGCGTCGAAGATCTCCTCGCCGATCAGCGCACCGACCCAGAGCAGCGACCCACGCAGGAAGTGCGGGAGCGCCGAGGCCATCACCCGGTCGGCGAATCGCATCCGGAACGGCCGGGCGCCGACCCGGTCGATGACCTTGCCGAACATCGTCATGTGGCGGCACTCGTCGCCCATCTCGGTGAGGACGTAGTGGGCGAACGGGGACGCCGGGTCCTCCCGCAGCAGCTGGAGCAGCAGCCCGCGGTTGAGGATGTTCTCGAACCAGAGGCCGACCGAGAGCACGTTGGCCAGCTCCTGGCGCGAGAGCTCGATCCGCTGCTCCTCGGTGAGCTCCTCCCAGTAGGCGGTGCCGTAGAGGGAGATGACCTCCTTGGGCAGGAAGTACTTCCCCTCGACGAGGGGCGCGTCCCAGTCGATCGCGACAGCCGGCTCGTAGGAGCGGCGGACCGACCCGTTGATCAGGCGGCCGGCCACCTGCGTCATCGGCGGACGGGACGTCCGGTGGGTGCGCTCGGGGGCGGTGGTCATCCGGTTTCCTCTCGGCGGCACTGCGGGAGTTGTTTACGTACTGTTTCAGTTCGTCAACGACCCGTCAAGAGGTCGTACGATGCCGCCATGTCGAGCGTCGCTCCCCTCCGCCCGGGGCCCGCGAACCCGGACGCCGCCGCGCAGATCCGGGAGCGGATCCTCGACGCGGCGACCGAGTGCCTGCTCGCGCAGGGTCTCGACGCCCGGCTGCACGCAGCGATCGCGGAGCGCGCCGGCATCTCCCGTCCGACGGTCTACAAGTACGTCGGCGACCAGGCTGCGATCGTCGCCGCGATACTGGACCGCGAGCTCGACCGCTTCTTCGGCCTCGCCGTCCCCATCCTGCGCACGAGCGACGACCTCGAGGCGCACCTGGTGAACGCGATCGTCTTCGTCGTCGAGTACGCCCGGGACCATGCGCTGCTGCAGAAGGCGCTGGTCGACCACCCCGAGGTCATCCTGCCCGCCCTCACCACCATGTCGGGCGCGCTGGTCGACCGGGTGGTCGCGCTCTTCGAGGAGCAGCTCGACCGGGCGCTGCGCCAGCAGGGCGGCCGCGGCTCGGACACGCTCTCGCCCCGCGCCGCGGCGGAATGGGCCTTCCGCATCGTCGTCTCGCTCATCACCACCCCGACCCGGGCGCTCGAGGAGGAGGGCACGCAGGTGTACGTCGAGAGCCTCGTCCGGCTGATGGGGATCGCCGGCGCCGAGGGGTCGGCCTCGTGACCGAGCAGGAGCCGGAGGCCCCGGCGTGGGGCTCGGCGGCCCCGCCTCCGCCACCGCCGCCGGCCGCGCTCCCACCGATGTACCAGCAGGTGACCGGCGACCAGACCCACCAGGGCGCGCTGTGGTCGATGATCCTCGGAATCGTGGGCCTGGTGGCCGCGGTGCTGTCGTTGCCGACCTCGGGGATCACCGCTCCCGGGATCGTGTGCTCGCCGATCGCCTTCGGCCTGGGCCTCTGGGCCAGCCGGGCGACCGCGGCCCGGCCCGACCTCTACAAGAACCGCGGGATGGCGCTGGCCGGCTGGATCATGGGCCTGATCGGCATGCTGCTCGTGGTGATCAGCCTGGTCGTGATCGCACTCTTCATCGGCCTGCTCATCTGGCTCTTCTCCAGCGTCGAGGCGTGAGAGGCGCTAGAGCTCGCAGCCGACCAGCACCGGCTCGTTCACCAGCGTGATGCCGTACGACGCCGCGACCCCGTCGCGGACCTCGCGCGCCAGCGCGAGCAGATCCTCCGTGGCGGCCCCGCCCCGGTTGGTCACCGCGAGGGTGTGCTTGCTCGACAGCGCGACCCGTCCCGCGCCCCGGTCCAGCCCGTAGCCCTTGCCGAAGCCGGCGTGCTCGATGAGCCAGGCGGCACTGGTCTTCACCAGGCCGTCCTCGCCCGCCACCGGCCAGGTCGGCGCGCCGTCCGGCACGTCGGTCGCCGGCACGATCGGGTTGGTGAAGAACGAGCCCGCGCTCCAGGTGTCGTGGTCGGCGGGGTCGAGCACCATGCCCTTGCCGCTCCGCAGGCCGAGCACCGCGGCCCGGACGTCCGCGAGCGGCGCGCGTCCGCCCGGCTCGATCCCGAGGGTGCGCGCGAGCTCGGCGTACGCCACCGGGGCACCGAGGTCGCCCTGGCGGAGCTGGAAGGTCACCGAGAGCACGAGGTGGCGGCCGCCGTAGGCGTCGTAGCGGTCGACCTTGAAGCGCGAGGTGCGGTAGCCGAACCCGCAGTCGGCGGCGGCGAACGTGCGCACGCCGCGCAGCTTGCGGTCCCAGACCCGCACCGAGGCGAGGGTCTGGGAGACCTCCTGGCCGTAGGCGCCGACGTTCTGGATCGGGGTGGCGCCGACCGAGCCGGGGATGCCGGAGAGCGCCTCGACGCCGACCCAGCCGCTGGCGACGGCCCGGGCGACGAGGTCGTCCCAGCCCTCCCCCGCCGCGACGGTCACGACCGCGCCGCCGCAGGTCGGGTCGTCGGTCGCGTCGACGTCGGCCGTCACCCCGGTGGTCGCGACCTCCACGACGGTGCCGGCGAAGCCCTCGTCGGCGACGACGAGGTTGCTGCCTCCGCCGAGGACGAGCACCGGCTCCCCGGCGGCGTCGGCCTCGGAGACCGCCGCGACCAGCTCCTCGTCGGTCGTCGCGCGGACCCACGTCCGTGCGGGCCCGCCGAGCCGGAGCGTGGTGTGGTCGGCCAGCCGCCCGGTCGTCTCAGCCAACCCGAACGACCGCCTTCGGGGCGCCGAGCACCTTCTCGCCACCGCAGGTGACCTCGAGCGCGATCGTCGCGCAGCCGTCGGCGACGGACTTCACGACACCGGCGACGACGACGGTGGCGCCGCCCTCGGCCGCTACGACGACCGGCGCGGTGAACTTGCAGCCGAGCTCGACGACCTCGGCGTCGTCGGTCCAGGTCGCGACCGCCCGGGCCGCCAGCGCCATCGTGTACATGCCGTGCGCGATCACGCCGGGCAGGCCGACCATCCGGGCGACGTCCTCGTCCTGGTGGATCGGGTTGTGGTCGCCGGACGCCTGCGCGTAGGCGACCAGGTCCTCACGACGGACGACGTACTCCTGGGTGGGGAGCGGGGCCCCGGCCTCCAGCGTGGCCATCACGCGCCCCGGTGGATGATCGTGGCACCGGCCGTGCAGACCAGCGCGCCGTCGGCGTCGGTGATGGCGCTGGAGGTGCGGACGATGTCGGTGCCCTCGATCTGCCGGACGCCGGTGACGGCGAGGGTCGCGGTGAGCTCGTCGCCGACCACGACCGGTCGCTCGTAGGCGAACTTCTGCTCGCCGTGGACGATCCGCGCCAGGTCGACCCGCTCGGCCTCGAGGAAGTCGAGCAGCGCCCGGAAGGTCACGACGACCGGGAACGTGGCGGGCACTCGCTCGGTGCCGGCACCGGTCGCCGCAGCGAAGGTCGCGACCTCCTCGTCGGTCACCACGAACGGCCGGGTGGGCGGGAACTCCCGCCCGACGAGGTCAGCGTCGATCGGCATGCGACCCACCCTATTGGGGCGCTACTGCACACTGACGAGCATGGCGGCGAGGGCGGCGGCCGCGGCGCTCGCCGCGGTGCTGGTGACAGGACTCGCGGCGTGCGCGGGCCAGGCCGAGAGCAAGGAGCCCGGGTCGGGGCCCCGGTTCGAGGGCTGCGGCCCGATCCGGTACGACGACGTCCGGGGCCGGGCGCCGTCGTACGTCGACGGCCCGCTGGCCGCCCTCCCGAACGACGAGGGGATGTGCCGCGGCCTCTGGCTGCCCCGGACCGGGACGCCGTTCGTGCCGCAGGGACTCGTCGTGCGTGGCGACGACGCCTGGGTGAGCGGCTACGACGAGGGCGACGGACCGGTGGGCAACGACACCTGCCGCATCATCCGGCTCGACCTGCGCACCGGCAGGGAGGTCGCCCAGCACGCACCGGTCCAGGCCGATCGCGCACCCCGCGGGGCGGCGAACTGCCGCCACGCCGGCGGGCTGACCCTCGACCGGCACGGGCTGTGGGTCTCCCAGTTCACCAAGGTGTGGCTGCTCGACCCGGAGACGCTCGAGGTGGATCGGGTCTGGCACCTGCTCGACCGGGTGCGGGGCTCCTACCTCGTCCACGACGACGAGGGCCGGCTCGGGGTCGGCGGCTTCCACGGCGACCGCCGCTGGCCGCTCCACTGGTTCTCGGCCGCGACGCTCTTCGAGCCCGGGCGGCTGGACCTCGGTCCCGACGACGCGGTCGACGTCCAGCTCGGCCCGCCCGCCACCCAGGGCGCCCTGTACGCCGACCTCGGCCCTGGACCCGCGCGGGTGTGGTTCGCGCGGTCCAACACCTACTGCGGCGAGCTGTGGGCGGGCCCGCGCCGCCGCTACGCGTTCCTCCCCGGCGCCGAGGGGGTGGCCTACGCCGACGGCGCGGTCTGGGTCGTGAGCGAGACCACCGCGGCGCCGTACTTCCGGCAGGGCGGGCGGCCCGTCGTACCGGCGCTCGCGCAGTACGACGTCAGCGAGCTCGCCCGCTGGGAACGGTCGACCTGCGGCGCCTGAAAATGAGGACGACCCGGCCTCCCACGGGGGGAGCCGGGTCGGTCGGACCGGAGCGGTCAGCGAGCCGTCAGCGGGTCTCGCGGTGCTCGGTGTGCTTGCGGCAGCGCGGGCAGAACTTCGACAGCTCCATGCGGTCGGGGTCGTTGCGCCGGTTCTTCTTCGTGATGTAGTTGCGCTCCTTGCAGACCACGCATGCGAGCGTGATCTTGGGGCGAACGTCGGAGCTCTTGCTGGCCACGGGAAGTCCTTCTTCATCTGCCGGGCTGCTAGCCCGTCTGTTGGTGCCGGTCGTCTGGCGTAGCGGGGGCGGGACTCGAACCCGCGACACCACGATTATGAGCCGTGTGCTCTAACCACCTGAGCTACCCCGCCAGGGGATTCTGATCCCAGAGCCCCTTTACGGAATCGAACCGTAGACCTTCTCCTTACCATGGAGACGCTCTGCCGACTGAGCTAAAGGGGCAACGCCGCAGAACGATACAGCCCGGTGGGTTGGAACATGAAATCGCCCGACCCCCCTCGTCCGGGGCGGTGGTTCAGTCGTTGATCCGGGCCCACGGCCGGGCCTGCTCGAGCTCGTAGGCGAGCTCCAGCAGCACGGCTTCCTGGCCGGATCCGGAGCCGAACATCATGCCCTGCGGGAGGCCGCCCGAGGTGGTCGCGAGGGGCAGCGAGATGGCAGGGGTGCCGGTCGCGTTCTGCAGCGGCGTGAACGCCACCCAGTCGAGCAACCGGTCCATGATCGTCTCGTAGTCCTGGGTCGGGTCGAGGTGCCCGATCCTCGGGGTGGGGGTCGCGAGCGTGGGCGTCAGGCTGACGTCGTACTTCTCGAAGAAGAGCTCGGCGTCCCGGGCGCTGCGGCGCAGGCGGTTCGTCGCGCCGGGCAGCCGGTGGAGGTTGCGGCGGGCGTGCCGGGCCAGACCCAGCGTCAGCTGGTCGTGGTTCGCGCGCACCCACGACCGGCCGTGCGCGCGGCGGCCGCTGCCGAGCAGGAAGAGCGCGAGGAACGCCCAGTAGAGGAGGAAGTCCTCGCTGAAGGACTCCGGTGCCGGCGGGTCGACCTCGACCACGGTGTGGCCGAGCTCCTCGAGCAGGCGTGCGACGTCCTCGGTGAGCGCGGTGACCTCGGCGTCGGCTCCTCGCTGCAGTCCGCTGGTGTTGAGAGCGATCCGCAGTCGCTTGCGGCCGGGACGGGTGAGGTCGCCGATCGGCGGCATGTGCAGCGGTCGGTAGACCCGCTCGGCCTCCCGGAAGAAGGCGGCGGTGTCCCGCACGCTGCGGGTCACGACGCCGTCGGCGACGATCCGCACCGGCATCTGCCTCATGTGGGCGTCTTGGGCGAGCCGTCCGCGGGTGGGCTTGAGCCCGACCAGGCCGTTGACGGACGCCGGGATCCGGATCGAGCCGCCGCCGTCGTTGGCATGCGCCAGGGGTACGGCGCCCGCGGCCACCAGCGCCGCCGAGCCCGCGCTGGACGCGCCCGCGGTGTGGTCGGTGTGCCAGGGATTGCGCACCGGTCCCAGTCGCGGGTGCTCGCAGCTCGCGCTGAAGCCGTACTCCGACAGCCGGGTCTTGCCGAGCGGCAGCAGCCCGGTGGCGAGGTACATCCGGGAGAAGTCGCCGTCCTTCTTGGCGGGGCGGGGCTCCCACGCGTCCGTGCCGTCCATCGTCGGCATGCCGGCGACGAACACGTTGTCCTTGATGAACGTCGGCACGCCGGCGAAGTAGCCGCCTCGTGGGTCGCGCGCCTCGCGGCGAGCGCGGTCGAAGTCGCGGTAGGCGACCGCGCCGAGCGCGTCGGCCACCTGTTCGGTCCGCGCGATCGCGGCCTCCACGACCTCGGGGACCGAGACCTTCCCGGCCTGGAGGTGCTCGACCAGGCCGACCGCGTCGAGGTCGGCGAGGGCGTCGTCGGAGAAGGCGTGCACACGCGTCATGGACAGGCACGGTAGCGCCGAGCACCCTGCACGCGCCTCCGACCTCAGTCGGACATCTGCCTCCGGTGGCAACCGGGCACGTGCGGGTCGAACAGTCCGAGCGCCTGCATCAGCGCGAACGCCGTCGTCGGGCCGACGAACGCGAACCCGCGCCGCTTCAGCTCTTTCGCGAGCGCCACCGACTCCGGTGAGGTCGTCGCCTCCACCGGAGGCGGCTCGGCCGGCGCGAACCCGAGGATCAGCTGCTCGAGCCCGCCGCTGTCGCGCTCGGCGATCGTCACCCGCGCGTTCTGGATGGTCGCCAGGATCTTGCTGCGGTTGCGCACGATCCGGGGCTCGGCCATCAGCCGCTCGACATCGGCGTCGTCGTACGTCGCGACGACGTCGGCGTCGAACCCGGCGAACACCTCGCGGAACGCCTCCCGCTTGGCGAGGATCGTCGCCCACGACAGCCCGGACTGGAACGCCTCCAGCGTCATCCGCTCGAAGTACGCCGACTCCCCCTCGACCCGGCAGCCCCACTCCTCGTCGTGGTAGTCGCGCATCGGCCCCGGGCCACCCGCCCACGCGCAGCGCCCCACCCCGTCCTCACCGATCACCGCCTGCATGCCGCCCCATCCTGCCCGCCCCCGCGGACACCCCCCTCGTCGAATCGTCAGTCGTGGTCAGTTGATTCGTCAGTTGTGGTCAGTCGAATCGTCAGTCGTGGACGAATCGGCCCGCCACGAGGGACCAATCAACCGACCACGAGGGACGAATCAACCCGCCAGGAGGAAGGAATCAACCGACCACGAGGGACGAATCAACCCGCCAGGAGGGGGAGTCACCGGCGCTGCTTGAGGCGGGCGTTGGGGAGGTCGGGGGCGGGAATGGGGCGGAGGTGGTCGCCGGTGACGACGCCGAAGCGGCCGTCGGCGACGTCGGAGGAGTCGGGGACGAGGGCGCCGTCGCGGGTGATCTGGGCCTGCCACTCCTCGCGGTAGCCGACGACCTCCTCGTGGGTGCGGCCGACGAAGTTCCACCACATGACGATCGACTCGCCGAAGGGCGGGCCACCGAGCACGAGCACCCGGGCGCCCCCGTCGCCGGCGCTGACGACCAGCGTGCCGTCGCCGGGCGGGACGTAGGCGAGCTCCGACGGCTTGGCGGTGGCGCCGTCGACGTGCACCGAGCCGAGGTCGACGAGGATGCCGTGCTCGAAGGAGGGGTCCACCTCGAGCGGCACCACGACGTCGGGCTCGATGACCAGCTCGGCACCGAGCAGCGGTGAGTACGTCGACACCGGGGAGGTGTCGCCGAGCAGGGTCCCGAGGAACACCCGCCCGCGCCAGCCGTCCCCGGAGACCTCGGGCGGCGCGTAGTGCTCGAACCCGGGGTCGGTGCCCCGCGCCTCGTCGGGGAGCGCCACCCACAGCTGGGCGCCGTGGAGCGTGGTCGTCGCGGCGGTCGAGACCTCCGAGTGGCTGATCCCGCGGCCCGCGGTCATCAGGTTCACCTCGCCGGGCAGCACCATCGCGTGGTGGCCGGCGCTGTCCCGGTGCTCGATCTCGCCCTCGAACAGCCAGCTCACGGTCTGCAGCCCGGTGTGCGGGTGCGGGGCGACCGTCATCCCGCCGGTCTCCGCGACGGAGTCCGGGCCGTAGTGGTCGAGGAAGCACCACGCGCCGATCAGGCTGCGCTCACGCTGCGGCAGCGTGCGGCGCACGGGCATCGCCCGCAGGCCGCCGAGCGGCACCTCCCGCGGCGTCATGATCTCGACGCCCGCGGCCTCGGCCCCGGTGCAGACCAGCTCGTCGGGCCGGGCCTCCTCGTTGCTCACGCGGCCATCCTGCCCCGCCTCAGCAAGACCCGTCGACCGGCTCGGCGCGGGTCACCCGCCACAGGCCCTCGATGTTGCTCACGTCGACCTGCTGCGGCGCCCGGGTCGCCTCGCCGAGCACCGCCGGCGCACCGTCGGGCACGTCGAGCCCGGTGGCGTCGACGCACAGGTCGAGCCGCAGCTTCCGGCCGCGCGGCTGGACGTCGACGAACTCGACCACCACGAGGCCGTCGTACGACGCCGCGGCCGGTGCGGTCCGCAGCGCCCGCCGGTAGGGGTCGACCACGTCGGCGGTCGCGTTGAACGAGAGCAACCGCCCCGCCTTGCCGGTGCGCGCGGCCAGCCGCCGCCCGCGCTCGAAGTCGACGTAGGTCTGCAGCGCGCGCTGGTAGACACCCTCCAGCGTGGGCGGGTCGACCAGGTCCACGCCCTCCGCGGGGTGGTCGACGTCGGTCGCGTCGGCGGTCGGCGAGGTCAGCGGTGAGAGGTCGGTGGTGGTGCCTCCGGGTTCGTCGGAACCGTCGTCGGTGCAGGCGGTCACGACGAGGAGCGAGGCAGCGAGCAGGGCGGCGAGTCGAGGTGTCGGCACGATCCGTCCACGCTACAGGCGGGTGCAGGTCATCCTTCCGGACGAAACGCGCCGGACCCGCCGCGGGCGCGGTTCCGTTTCCTACCCGCCTGCGTAGGTCATCCTCTAGATTGACGCCACTTCGCCGCGACTCGGGCGTCCGCGTCAACCGCCTGAAACAAGGAGCTCCACATGACGATGCCCCCAGAACAGCCTCCGCCGCCGCCGGGTCCTCCGGGCGGCACCCCGCCCCCGCCGCCGGCCGGTGGCCCGAGCCCCTATCCCGGCGCCGCGCCCGCGGGCGTCCCGCGCCCGGCCGAGCTGATGCCGCGGTTCCTCGCGCGGCTCATCGACCACATCCTCGTCGGCGTCGTCTTCGTGCCGATCTACGTGGTTCTCAACATCATCATCTACTCCGGGTTCCGGAACTCGTTCGGCGAGCACTTCATCTTCTACACGCTCTCGGCGATCCTCCAGGCGGCCATCTTCGTCGCGTACTTCGCGCTGCTGGAGTCCAACCGCGGGCAGACCGTCGGCAAGATGGCGATGAAGCTGCGGACCTACGGTCCCGACGGCGTCAGCAACCCGACGATGGAGCAGGCGGTCAAGCGCAACATCTACGCCGGCCTCGGCGTCCTCAGCATCATCCCGATCATCGGGTGGTTCTTCCTCGGCTGGGCCGCACCGCTGGCCGCGATGGTCTTCATCGCGATCACCCTCAACAACGACCAGCCCAACCACCAGGGCTGGCACGACAAGTTCGCCGGCGGCACCAAGGTCATGCAGGTCGGCTGACCCCGCCCAGAACGTCCACGAGAGGGCGTCATCCCGAGAGGGGTGGCGCCCTTTCGTCTACCTTGTGCGGCATGGGTCTGCTCACGCCGCTCGCCGTCAAGATCGGCGCCATCTCCTGGATGCCGAAGCTGCTCCCGCAGATCGTGTGGGCCGACAACGCGGTGCACAAGCTGACGCGCAACCGCTACGGCATCCTCGACGTCGCCGGCCTGCCCAACCTGGTGCTCACCGTGCCGGGCCGGAAGAGCGGGATCCCGCGCTCCACGAACCTGCTCACCGTCCCGGACGGCGAGGAGTGGCTGATCGCCGGCTCCTACTTCGGCGCCCCGAAGCCCCCGCTGTGGGTCAACAACCTGCGAGCGACCGAGACCGCCCAGATCCGGTTCAAGAACCAGGACCACACCGTGACCTGGCGCGAGATGGAGGGCTCGGACCGTGACGCCGCGTGGCAGACGATGCGCGCGACCTGGCCGAACTTCGACAAGTACGAGGAGCGCACCGACCGGCTGATCCCGGTCTTCCGGTTGACCGCCGTCTGACCGACGAGCGTCCGCGCAGTGAGCGGTGCCTAACCTAGGTTAGGCACCCCTTATATTGAGCGCGTGACGCCGCCGCAGCCACTGGGCGCCCTCGACCGCGCCACCCGGCTCCGAGCAGGCGTCGGGTTTGCGAGCGACCTCGGCCGGCACAGTGGCAACGCCGCGCTGGTGGTCGGGACCGCCGGCGTCACCCAGGTCCTGACGTACGACGACCTCGCCGCCCTCGTCGCACAGGCCCGGGCCCGGCTCGCACCCACCCAGCAGCTGGTCGGCCTGGTCCCGGAGCCGACGATCGAGTTCGTGGTGGCCTACCTGGCCGCGCTCGCGGACGGCCACACCGTGCTGCTCGGCCGCGACCCGGTGCTGGCCCGTGCCTACGGCGCGAGCACGACCTGGGAGGACGGCGGCTTCGTCCCGACCGGACGGCCGGAGCCGGAGCTGCACCCCGAGCTGCGCCTCCTGCTCAGCACGTCGGGATCGACCGGCTCCCCCAAGCTGGTCCGGCTGTCCCGCACCAACCTCGAGAGCAACGCCGAGGCGATCGCGTCGTACCTCGGGCTCGCCGCGGACGACCGCGCGATCACGACGCTGCCGCTCGACTACTGCTTCGGCCTCTCGGTCCTGCACAGCCACCTGGCCGTCGGCGCCTCGGTCGTGCTGACCGACAGGAGCGTCGCCGAGCGCGAGCTGTGGGACCTCGCCGCCGTGACCGGGGCCACCACCTTCGCCGGCGTGCCCTACACCTTCGACCTGCTCGAGGTCGCCGGCTGGCCGGACCTGCCGACCCTTCGCCGGGTGACCCAGGCCGGCGGCCGGCTCGCCCCCGACCGGGTCCGCGCCCTGGCCGAGCGCGGTCAGCGCGAGGGCTGGGACCTGTTCGTGATGTACGGCCAGACCGAGGCCACCGCGCGAATGGCCTACCTGCCGCCGGAGCTGGCCGCCACCCACCCGGGCGCGATCGGCCGCCCGATCCCCGGCGGGTCGTTCCGGATCGACCCGGTCGACGGCCTCCCCGACGGCGCCGGCGAGCTCGTCTACCGCGGGCCCAACGTGATGATGGGCTACGCCCACGGCACCGCCGACCTGGCGCTCGGCCCCGAGCTCGACGAGCTGCGCACCGGCGACCTGGCCCGCCAGGGCACCGACGGGTTGTTCGAGGTGATCGGCCGCCGCTCCCGCTTCGCCAAGCTGTTCGGGCAGCGGATCGACCTCGACCGCGTCGAGACCCTGCTGACGCTCGGCGACCACGAGGTGGCCTGCGCCGAGTCGGCCGAGGCCGCCCGCCTCGTGGTGGCGCTCGCCGGCGAGCCGGATGCCGTCGCGCTCGAGGAGGTCGCCACGATGGCCGCCGCGGCGACCGGCCTCCCCCAGCACGCGGTCGCCGTGGTCCCCGTCGCCGAGGTGCCGCGGCTGCCCAACGGCAAGGTCGACCACGCCGCCGTCGGCCGCCTGGAGCCGCATCGCGTCGGAACGGTCGAGGTCTCGCCGACCGCCTCCCTGACCGCGCTCTACGGCGCGGTCCTCCGTCGGGCAGCCGTCACCCCGGAGGACTCCTTCGCCGGGCTCGGCGGCGACTCGCTGTCCTACGTCGAGCTCGCCCTCCGCCTCGAGCGGCGGCTCGGGACGCTGCCGCCCGACTGGCCGGACCGCAGCATCGCCGACCTCGCCGCACTTGCCGACCTCTCGGCCGACCACCCCCGGTCGCGATGGGTCCGCCTCGACACCGGGATCTTCCTCCGGGCGGCGGCGATCGTGATGATCGTCGGCAGCCACACCAACCTCTTCGTCCTGCTCGGCGGCGCCCACGTGCTGCTCGGGGTCGCCGGCGCGAACTTCGCGCGCTTCCACCTCACCGACGGTGGGACCGACCGTCGCGATCGGCGCCGCAACCTGGTCCGGTCGATCGCACGGATCGCCGTTCCGACCTCGCTCTGGGTGGCGGCGGTCTGCTTGCTCACCAGCCAGTACGGCTGGCGCAACGTCCTGCTCCTCAACGACGCGCTCGGGTCGCACGGCTGGCGGGAGCCGGCGTGGCACTTCTGGTTCATCGAGGTGCTCGTCTACCTGATGGTCGTGGCCGGCCTGCTCACCGCGGTCCGTCGGGTGGCGGCCTGGGAGCGGCGGTCGCCGTACTGGTTCGCGGTCGTGCTCTTCGTCGCGACGCTGGCGCCGCGGTTCTGGGCCACGGCGACCGAGTACGACGGCGACCTCATCCACTCCTCGACGTTCGTGGCCTGGCTGTTCGTCGGCGGCTGGGCCGCCACCCGCGCGCGCCACCACGGCCACCGGCTGCTGCTGTCGGCGCTCCTGGTCGCCGGGACGGCCGGGTTCTGCGGCGACCCGACGCGCGAGGCGACGATCGTCCTCGGCCTGCTGCTCCTGGTCTGGGTGCCGACGGTGCCGTGGCCGCGCGCCGCGATCGGCCTCGTCGGACAGGTGGCCAGCGCGTCGCTCTACGTCTACCTGACCCACTGGCAGGTCTATCCCCACCTCGAGCACCGGTGGCCCCTCGGTGGCCTGCTCGCCTCGCTCGTCGTCGGCGTCGCCGCCTGGCGGCTCGTCGACCTCGTCTCGGACCGGGGCCGCCGGCTCCGGCCCTCGCTTCGCATCTTCCCCACCCACCGCACTCCCGCACGTTCACACAGCAAGGACGCACGATGATCGCTACCCGCACCGCGCTCGGCCTGGCCGCGCTCTCCCTCGGACTCCCCCTCCTCGCCGCCTGCGGCGAGGACGAGCCGACGCTGGTCATCTACAACGCCCAGCACGAGCAGCTGCTCGAGGAGATCGCTCCGGCCTTCGAGGAGGAGACCGGGATCAAGGTCGAGCTCCGCAACGGCAAGGACCTCGAGCTGTCCAACCAGCTGGTCCAGGAGGGCGACGCGTCCGACGCCGACGTGTTCCTCACCGAGAACTCGCCGGCGATGTCGCAGGTCGAGCAGGCCGGGCTCTTCGAGGAGCTGCCGGCGGAGATCCTCGACGTGATCCCCGCGACGTACCGCCCGACGAGCGGTCTGTGGACCGGGTTCGTCGCGCGGTCGACCGTGCTGGTCTACAACACCGACCTGGTCGAGACCTCCGAGCTGCCCGACTCGATCCTCGACCTCGCCGACCCCGAGTGGGCCGGCCGCATCTCCTTCTCGCCGACCGGCGCCGACTTCCAGGCGATCGTCGCCGCCGTGCTCGAGCTCGAGGGCGAGGAGGCCACCCGTGCCTGGCTCGAGGGCATCAAGGAGAACGGCACCGTCTACGACGGCAACAACGTGGTGCTCGAGGCGGTCGACTCCGGCGAGTCGGAGGTCGGCATCGTCTACCACTACTACTGGGAGCGGGACCGGGTCGAGGGCGGTGACGTCAGCGACAACAGCCAGCAGTACTACTTCTCCGACCAGGACGCGGGCGCGTTCCTCAGCGTCTCCGGTGCCGGCATCCTGAAGTCCAGCGACATGAACGACGAGGCCGAGGAGTTCCTCGAGTTCCTCGTGGGTGAACAGGGCCAGCAGATCCTGGCCGACAGCTATGCGCTGGAGTACCCGCTGAACCCGGCCGTCCCCCTCGAGCAGGGCGTGAAGCCGTTCGCCGAGCTGGACCCGCCGCAGGTCAACGTGTCCGACCTCGACTCCGAGGCCGTCGTCGACCTGATGACCGAGGTCGGCTTCCTCTGAGCATCGCCGCACCGCCGGCCCCGGAGCGCGAGACGGGGCGCCGCCACCACCGACGGACCTCGGTGGCCGGCGGCGCCTCGCCGTTGCTGCTCCTCGTCGGCCTGGCTGTCGCGGTGCTGGCGCTCGTGCCCCTCGGGTACGTCGTCACGACGACCGCCGAGCTCGGCCGCCAAGAGGCCGTTGACTTCCTGTGGCGTCCCCGCATCGGTGAGCTGCTCTGGAACACCGTGCGGCTGCTGGTCGCGGGTGTCGTGGCGAGCACCGTCCTGGGCGTCGCCGGCGCCTGGGTCGTCGAGCGCACCGACGTCCCGGCCCGCGGCTGGTGGCACGCCGTGCTCTGCGCGCCGCTCGCCGTACCCGCGTTCGTCAACGGCTACGGCTGGGTCTCCACCACGCACGCCGTGCAGTCGTTCCCGGGCGCGGTCATGGTCGTGACGCTGTCCTACTACCCGCTCGTCTACCTGCCCACGGTCGCGGCGCTGCGCCGGCTCGACCCTGCGGTCGAGGAGGTGGCGACGTCGCTGGGCCGCAGCGGGTGGAGCGTCTTCACCCGGGTGACCCTGCCGGCGATCAGCCCGGCCGTGCTCGGTGGCGCCCTGCTGGTGGGACTCCACCTGCTGGCGGAGTACGGCGCGCTCCAGCTGCTCAACTACCCCACGCTGACCACCGCGATCCTCCAGCAGTACGCGACCGTCTTCAACGGCCCGGAAGCCACGCTGCTCGCGCTCGTGCTCGTCACGTTCTGCCTGCTGCTGCTGGGGCTGGAGCTCCTCGTGCGCGGCCGCCGGCGCCGGGCGCGGGTCGGCTCCGGGAGCAGCGGCGTCCCGGTGCGCGTCGCGCTCGGCCGCTACCGCCCGCTGGTCCTCGCCGCGCTGACCGCGGTCGCCCTCTGGGCGCTCGCGGTGCCGCTCTACGCGCTCACCCGCTGGCTGGTGCGCGGCACGTCGGCGTCCCTCGACGTCGGAGAGCTGGCCGCCACCGCCGGCACCACGCTGTGGCTGGCCCTCCTCGGCGGTCTGACCGCCACCGCGGTCGCCGTACCCGTCGTCTGGCTGGCCGTCCGGCACCGCGGCCTGCTCACGACCGCGATCGAGCGCAGCGTCTACACCGCCAGCGCGATGCCCGGCATCGTGATCGCGCTGGCGCTGGTGACCGTCTCGATCCGGGTGGTGCCGACGCTGTACCAGACTGTGCTCGTGCTCCTCCTCGGCTACACGATCCTCTTCCTGCCGCGGGCGGTGGTCAGCGTGCGGTCGACGTTCGAGCTGGTGCCGCCCGGGCTCGAGGAGGTCGCCCGCAACCTCGGCTGCAGCGGGCCGGCGGTCGCCCGCCGGGTCACGCTGCCGCTGGTGCTGCCGGGTCTCGCCGCTGCGACCGCGCTGGTGTCGCTGGCCGTCGCCACCGAGCTCACCGCGACCCTGCTGCTGGCGCCGCTCGGCACCAACACCCTCGCCACCCAGTTCTGGTCCGACGCCTCCTCCATCCAGTACGGCGCCGCGGCGCCCTACGCACTGGCGCTGATCGTGCTCTCGGTCCCGTCGACCTGGATCCTCGGCAGCCTGAGCCTCAGGACGACCAGGTGACCGCCGCGCTCGAGATCGAGGGCCTGGAGGCCGGGTACGGCGGCGCGCCGGTGCTCCGCGGGCTCGACCTCGTCGTCAAGGACGGCATCACGGCGATCCTCGGGCCGTCGGGGTGCGGCAAGACCACGCTGCTCCGCTCGGTGGCCGGGTTCGTCTCGCCGACCGCCGGCCGGATCTCGGTCGCCGGCACCGAGGTCGTGCGGGGCCGCCGGTCCGTGCCGGCGCGCCAGCGTCGGCTCGGCTACGTGCCGCAGGACGGCGCCCTCTTCCCGCACCTCGACGTCGCCGCCAACATCGGCTTCGGGCTGAGCGGCGCCGAGCGGCGCGGCAACGGCCCGGACCGGGTGACCGCGATGCTCGAGCTCGTCGAGCTGCCGACCGGCCTCGCGCACCGCTACCCCCACGAGCTCTCCGGCGGCCAGCAGCAGCGGGTGGCGCTGGCACGAGCGCTGGCACCGCGGCCCACGCTGGTGCTGCTCGACGAGCCGTTCTCGTCCCTCGACGCCTCGCTGCGCGAGGACACCGGCCGGGCCGTCGCCCGAGCACTGCGCGCGGCCGGCGCCGCCGCCCTCCTCGTGACCCACGACCAGGGAGAGGCGCTCTCGCTGGCCGACCAGGTGGCGGTGATGATGCGGGGATCGTTCCTCCAGGTGGCCTCCCCCGCCGCCGTCTACCTGACGCCGACCGAGCCGGAGGTCGCCTCCTTCCTCGGTCACGCCTCGCTCCTCGACGGGCGGGTCACCGACGGCGAGGACGTCACCTGCGCCCTCGGCAGGCTGCCGCTCCGCACCCCGTGCGCGTCGGGAGCGGTACGGGTCGCCGTACGCGCCGAACAGCTGCAGATCCGCGACGCCGTCCGCGAGGGCCGGCCGGCCACGGTCGTCGACATCAGCTTCTACGGCCACGACGCCACCGTGCGGGTGCGTCTCGACTCCGGCGAGGAGCTCGCGGCGCGCACCCCGGCGACCTCGGTGCCCGCTCCCGGCGAACGGGTGCGGGTGAGCGTGGTGGGTGACGTCGTCGCGTTCGCCGCCACAGGGTGAGCCGGCGAGGTGCGGGTAACGAGCGCCCATGCAGACCATCGAGCGCACCATCTCCGTGCCTACCCCGCTCGCGCAGGTGTGGGACTACCTCCTCGACTTCACCAACACCGAGGAGTGGGACCCGCCGACCGAGTCCACCACGCGCGTGACGGGGGACGGCGGCGTCGGCACCGTCTACCGCAACGTCACGAGCATGCTCGGCAACAAGGTCGAGACGAAGTACACGGTGGCCGAGGTGGTGCCGCACCGCACCCTGCGCCTCGAAGGTGAGAACTCCTCGATGAAGCTGCACGACACGATCTCGTTCTCCAGCGACGAGGGAGGTACGACGGTCACCTACCGCGCCGAGTTCGAGCCGACCGGCGCAGCCAAGCTCGTCGAGCCACTGATGCCGCTCGGCCTCAAGCGGCTCGGCGACAAGACCGCCGACCAGCTCGAAGAGTGCCTGCGTCAGCTGCCGGGTTGAGATCCGACCGGGCAGCCCCGGGCCGACGGTGACCCGCCGACGCTGACCCGCGTCCCCGACGCCGGACGGGTCGGCCTCCGGCGCATCGAGAAGTGCCGGTCCTGCGGGGTCAGGTCGAGGCCGTCGATGCAGGCCAGCAGGCTGACCGTGAGTGCGACCAGCCCGTTGGAGACGCCTTCGCCGGGGCACCGGTGGCCGGAGTCGACCGGCCCGCCGCCCTGGGGCACGTAGTGCGTGATCGTGCACGGGTCGGCCTCGAGGAAGCGGGCCGGCTCGAACGACCACGGGTCCTCCCACTCCGACCCGTGGTTGGTGCCGTAGACGTCGAGGAGCACCCGCTGCCCCTTGCGCACGACGTGCCCTGCGAACCGGAAGTCGCGACGGGCCCGTGCGGCGAGGACGGGAACGAAGGGGTAGTAGCGCCGTACCTCGTGCGCGAACGCGGTCGCGATTCTGCCCGCCCCGCCGGACGCCTGCTCGGCCTCCTCGCGGATCCGGTTCCGCCAGTGGGGGTGCTCCACCAGCGCGATCGTGGCGAACGAGGCCAGCCAGGCCGCTGCGACGGTCGGGCGCAGGATGTTGAGCAGCTCGACGGCCGCCACCCGCTCGGGGAGCGGGTTGCCGTCGTGGTCGACGAACGCGGCAACCCTGGCCAGCCAGCTGTCGGGATCTCCCGACTGGTGGGCCCGTTCGTCCCGGACGAGCTCGCTCGCCCACCGGTCGCAGCGGCGCCGCGCGCCGGCGGCGCGCACGTAGGCGGGGCCGGGCACGCCGAACCCGTCGACGATCCGGGCCAGCCACCGCGCGTGCTCGCGGGCCTGCTCCTCCGGCTCCCGGATGCCCGCCCACTCGATCACGCTGGCGCCGAAGACGTCGACGGCGGCGGCGTACACCTCACCGCTCCCGGCCTCGGTCCAGCTCTCCAGCTCGCTGCGCCACCGGCGCTCGGCGACCTCGAGCAGCCGCTCGACGTCGGCCTGCGTCAACGCGTCGCGGAACATGGACTTGCGGTGCCGGTGCGCGTCGTCGTCGAGCGCGTGCACGGCGCCGGGCCCGAAGAGCGACAGGCCGATCGGCGCCGGCACCGCTCGGCGGCGCTGGACCCTGCCCTCGTCGTAGAACAGCCGGACGCCCGCGTCGCCGGTCACCAGCAGCGCCTGCCGGCCGAGCAGCGAGATCGTGAGCGCCCCGGTGTCGGCGAGCTCGCGTCGCTCCTCGTCCGCCAGCTGCGCGGTGAACAGGTAGCCCTCGCGCGCGAGCAGCAGCGAGTGGTCGATGCGGGACGGGCGGGCGAGGCCGAAGGGCATCCGGGGCTCCTGGGATCGAGGGTGGGTCGGTCCCTCGGGCGGTACCCGGTGCCGCTGGTCGTAGAAGGCGTCAGGCCCGGCGGTAGGTGAGGTGGGTGACGTGCGGCGTCTGCCGCGCACCTGCCGGCACGAGCCCGTGGGCCGGCACGCCGTCGAAGATGCGGGAGCCGGTCGCGAGACCGGAGACGTAGGGGACGACGTGGAGCCGCAGCTCGTCGATCGCGCCGATCGCCAGGCAGGCATTGATGGTCGTGGCGCCGCCGGCGATCGAGATGTCACCGTCGCCGGCGGCGGTCCGGGCCTGCTCGAGCGCGGACTCCAGTCCGTCGGTGACGAAGTGGAAAGTGGTGCCGCCCTCCATCACCTCGGGTTCCCGCGGGTAGTGGGTGAGCACGTGGACCGGGCCGTGGTACGGCGGGTCGTCGCCCCACCACCCGCGCCAGTCGATGTCCCACTCGCCGCGTCCGGGCGTGAACATGTTGCGGCCCATCACGTAGGCCGCCGCACCGACGATCGCGTCGACCTCCGCCCTGTTCTCGGCGCCGTGGTCGAACATCCAGGCGTGCAGAGGCCGCTCGTCGACGTCGCCGAACGGGCGCTCCAGGCTCTGGTTGTCGCCCGCCGCGTAGCCGTCGAGGGTGACCGACAGGTCTGCTTTGACGATGCCCATGCGGGGCAGACCGCGCTGCCGGCCGGAACTCATCGCCGGATGGTCAGGCCGGGTCGATCCCCAGCAGCTCGTGGCGCGGGACCGGGTTGTCCCGGTGCGCCTTGCAGGTGAGCCGGGTCGCGGTGGCAGGGTCGCGCGTGGTGCGGACGCGGACGTCGTACGTCGCGCCGGCGGCGGTGAACGTCGCGGTGGTGACGTCGTCCTCGACCGTGCGCCGCTGGAGGACCACGGCGGTGATCCGGCTCTCGCCCAGCTGCCTGCGGAGGTGGTGCTCGGCGGCCTGGACCGCCATCGGGTACGCCGACCGCCCGCGCAGGTGGTCGAGGTCGAGGTCGCCGGCGAGGTGGGCGCCGGCGAGAGCGACACCCTGCTGCGGGTCGAGCCGACCGTAGTACAGGCCCTCCGGCAGGACGACGAGGTTGCCGGCGAACCGGTCGCCGCCGATGTGGGAGACCTCCCAGGCGTACTCGGGGTAGGCGTCGTCGAGCGCCATCGCGACCGGCCGGCCGAACTCCGCGCAGCAGGCGTCGTGCCGGCCGTTGGTGCAGACGCAGAACAGCGGGCCGTCGTACGTCGAGAGGCCGGTCGAGCCGCCCTCGCGGAACGCCGTCAGGTCCAGGTCGAGCACCTCGCGCAGGTCGGCGACGGTGCCGTGCTCGAGCCGGGGCCGGCGGTGGTCGGCGAACGCCGCGAACACGTTGAGCCGCTCGGGGTCGCGCTTGGCCCGCGCCCGGCGGACCAGCAGGATCTTCGCCCGATAGGCCTTCGCCTGCTGCTTCAGCGCGGCGCCGAGGCCCTCGGGCAGGCGAGCGTCGAGGAGGGCGTCGGCGCCCCACGGTCCGGAGTGCTCGAGCAGCAGCCAGGTGCGGACGTGGGTCGCAGTGCCGGCGAGCGGCTCGTCACGGAGCGCGCTGGCGGCGGCACAGGAGAACCGGGTGGTGCTGGTCTCCACGCCGTCAGGACACCGCCTCGAGCAGCCCCTCCCGGAGCAGACGCCGGCAGAGCACCAGCCTGCTCTCGGCGTCGAGGTGCTCGGCGAGGTCGCCAGGGGTGAACGTGGAGCGGGCGCGGACCTCCTCGAGCGCGGGCCTGATCCACGCGGGCACGGTCATCGAGCGGTCACCGAGCAGCACCTCGACCCGACCGCCCCGGTCGAGCAGCACGCAGGGGTGGCCGGGCCGGCGGCGCAGCCGGGCGTCGTCGTCGATCCCCTGCTTCAGGGCCAGCACGTCGTGCAGACCGCCGGCCAGGCGGGAAGGCCGGCTGGTGAGAAAACGCCGGACCTCGGTCTCGGCGGCGGCAGCGGCGTCGAGACGTCGTACGTCCTCGGCGAGGGCGGCCAGCCGGTCGGCCAGCGGCTCGCTGAGCAGGGCGGGGTCGTCCAGGAAGCCTGCGGGCAGGTGGGTGTCGGGGACATCGGCGAGGACCTTCGCGACCGTGCGCTCGAGCAGGCCGCGCCAGGTCAGCTGGTTGATGCCGAGCGTCACGTGCAACGACACGGACTCCTGGGTGCGGGCCGCGTGGGGGGTGCCGGTGGGGAGGTACAGGGAGAGACCGGGCTCCAGCACGAGCTCCTCGGGACCGTCCTCGCCATGGACCTCCCACTGCTTGGAACCGGCGGTCTGGAACACGAACACGTCGTGGGAGTCGGAGTGGACCGCGAACCCCTGCGCGCCGGGCGGCGTCAGGTAGGCGTTGACCTGGCAGGGGTGGCCCAGCTCGAGCTCGAGCTCGGCAACCAGCTCGGTGAGCGGCTGCCAGTAGCGGTGCACGCCCTGGAAGACGATCGTGGCGCCGTCGTCGAACAGGGCGAGCGCCTTGCGGGCATCGACGAGCCCGGTCAGCGGGCGACCGGTGACGGTCGCGCCCCGGGTGTACGACGACTCCGGCAGCACCGAGCCGTCCTTGGCCAGCCGGATCGCCGGCGTACGGATCGCCGAGGACGTCAGGAGCCGGTCGGCGTCGTCGAGGGTGAGCAGACCCACCAGACCGTCGGTGTCGTCGGGATCGGTCCGGTGGACGTGGACCCGCGACGCCCAGACCTTCGAGAGGAAGGTCTGGGCGTCACCGGTCAGAAGGGTGAGCGCGGACACTCAGGCGTCGGTGCCGTCGCTGTCGCTGGCGTCGCCGTCCGTCGTGTCCGTGGCGTCACCGTCGCTGGCGTCGCCGTCGCTGGCGTCGCCGTCGGTGCCGTCACTGTCGCTGGCGTCGCCGTCGGTGCCGTCGCCGTCGGTGGTGTCACCGTCGGTGGTGTCGGTCGCGTCGCCGTCGGTGCCGTCGGCGTCGCCGCCGACGCCCGGGCCGGAGCTCGCGGTCGGCTCGGTGGTCATGTCGTCGTCGCCAAGGGGTGTCTCAGTCATCTGTCCTCCTGGTGGATTCGTGGGGGGCGCCCGGTCTGCGGACAGGGTCGGGTGCACCCGCACAGTGCCCGTTCGGGGTCTTCACAGACCTGCCGTGGACCGACCCTAGAGATCGACGGCCGCGACCGCCAGGGACGCGGGGCGCCCCGGAGACAACGAACCTCCCCCGCAGCGATCCGCGGGGGAGGTTCCGTTGCTCTCGCGGCCTCGACAGCGGGTGGCTGGACTGCCGGGGCCTGGCCGATCCGGTCGTCCGGGCGACCGTGATGGCTACAGAGGGGATACCCGAGGCGGTCGCTTTCTACACATCAATGCCGGGGTGATCACATGCACAGCCACACCAGGAGGGCGTTCACCGCCACGATGAGCACGACGAGGATGATGCCGGAGAGCTCGGCGTCCTCGGTCGTTCGGGCGTCGGGAACGTGGCTTGCCATGACGGAGTGGCCTCCTGGTCGGGAACGGCGTACTCGAGCCCGCTACCCGGGAGTGCAGTCGCTATGCCCCGCCGGATGGGGAGTCCGTCTCCGGGTACCCATCGCGCCGTGTTGACGACCGCGCTCTACTCCGCGGGAGCATCCCTTCCCCTCGTCGCGGGTGCGCTCGTCGGCGTCCGCTGGACACCGCCCAAGCGGGTGGTCGCCGCAGCCCTGGCGTTCGCGGCCGGAGCGCTGATCATCTCCGCCTCCTTCGAGCTCTTCGAGCCCGCCTACGAGTCGGGCGGTGCTGGGCGCTCTGCCCTGTCCTTCCTGGCGGGTGCCGCCGTCTTCGTCGCTGCTGACACCTACCTGGACCAGCGGACGGCCGGCAACGCGGCCGGACTCGCGCTCCTCGCGGGCGTCACGCTCGACGGCATCCCGGAGAACACGGCCCTGGGCGTCTCCCTCAACGACTCAGCGAGCGTCGCTCTGCTGGTCGCTGTCTTCGCCAGCAACTTCCCCGAGGCCCTCGGCGGAGCGCGCGCCATGATCGATCGCGGTCGCAGTCGACGCTTCACCATCCTGCTCTGGACCGCTGCGGCCGTCCTGCTCGCCGCAGCCGTCTTCGCAGGGAAGTACCTCTTCGTGAACGCGAGCGACCAAGCCCTGTCCTACCCGCTGGCCTTCGCGGGAGGAGCCGTCCTGGCGTCGGTCGTCGACACCCTGGCGCCAGAGGCGTTCGGTGAGGGCGGACCCACGATTGCCTTGGCCAGTGCCGCGGGATTCGTGCTGGGGTTCGTCCTCAGCCTGTGACGAGCCGCCACGCCGGTGGGCCTGCGGCGCATCGTCGTTGCAGTCGGCACCTCGTCGCGCGACGGCGCGACGCGCGCCGCGATCGTGGCGAGGCCGTTGCGCCGATGTGGTCTCGTTGTTGCTCGCAGCGGCGTAGCGTCCTGGGTACGCAAGATCTCGTAGGCGCCTACGTCTTCTGGCGAGGCCCCGCTGGTTTGGAGAGAAGCCGCGGGGCTGCTTCATCCTTCGGCCGGCCGTGCCAGCCTCATGAGCTCACGGGAGCCGGGACGTCGAACCGCCCCTGTCCTGTTCGCACAGGCCAGGGGCGGTCACGTTGCCGTGGCAGGTAGTGGATTCGAACCACTGTAGGCAATGCCGGCTGATTTACAGTCAGCTCCCTTTGGCCGCTCGGGCAACCTGCCAGGGTGTGTCGAGACCGGTTCTGCAGGGTCCTGGTGGGCCCCGGTTGGCCGGTCGGCAACGACGCGAAACAATAGCGCAGCACGTGTCCGTCCAAGAAACCAGCGGAGATCAACTCATGGCCGACTCCTCGTTCGACATCGTCAGCAAGATCGACCGTCAGGAGGTCGACAACGCGCTCGGCCAGACGGCGCGGGAGGTGGCGACCCGGTTCGACTTCAAGGGCACCGGCGCCACTATCGAGTGGAAGGGTGACGACGCGATCGAGATCACCGCCTCCGCCGACGACCGCGCCTCGGCGGTGCTGGACGTCTTCCAGCAGAAGCTGATCAAGCGTGGGCAGTCCTTGAAGATCCTCGAGGCGGGCGAGCCGCGCCCGTCCGGACAGCAGTCCAAGATCGGGATCGCCCTCAAGGAGGGCATCAGCTCGGAGAACGCGAAGAAGATCAGCAAGCTCATCCGCGACGAGGGGCCCAAGGGTGTCAAGGCGCAGATCCAGGGTGACGAGCTGCGGATCTCCTCGAAGAAGCGCGACGACCTCCAGGCGGTCCAGGCACTCGTCAAGGCGCAGGACTACGACTTCGCCGTCCAGTTCACCAACTACCGCTGACCCTCGTGGCCGAGAACCCCACCGCACACGCGGAGATCGACGCCCCGCTCGAGGTCGTCTGGCGGGTCATGCTCGACACCGAGGCCTACGGCGAGTGGAACCCGTTCGTCGTACGGGCCGAGACTGTGCAGCCGCCCGCGGTCGGCAACCCGATCGTGCTCCACGTGAAGTGGGCCAACGGCAAGGGCACGCGCTCGCCCGAGGTGATCACCGGGATCGACGAGCCGCGGACCGACTCCGACGGCACGGCGACCGCCTGCCTGACCTACGCGTACGCCGGTCTGCCGGCCCGGCTCGGGCTGGTGCGCGGCACCCGGCACCAGCGGCTGACCCAGCTGGCGGACGGGCCCACTCTCTACGACACCGTCGAGGAGTTCTCCGGGCCGCTGGTGAAGCTCGCGGGTCCCGGACGGGTAGCCGAGGGCTTCCGCCGGCATGCCGAAGCGCTCAAGCGGCGAGCAGAGTCGCTGACCGCTTGAGCGCCGGGTCTCGATACGTCCTCGCCTAGAGGCTCGGACTACTCGACCACCGAATGCCGGTCAGACGGCGACCATGGCCGGCACCGTGACGGCGCCGACAGCAGCGGTGAGCCAGACCCTCGAGCCCAGCTCGAGGTCGAGGCCGCGGGCGTGGCTGCGCGGAAGCACCACGGACACCGGCTCGGCGCCGGACGCGACCTCCGGGTCGAGCTCGACCTGGAGCCGCACCTCGAAGCCGACGCGCAGCAGCCGGGTGATCCGCCCCGGGAACGATCCAGCGCGGCCGGGCTCGACGCTCACGTCGACGTCGTGCGGCCGCAGCCGGACCGGCCCGAGCCGGGTGACCTCGCCGAGGAAGCCCATGACGAAGTCGTTGGCCGGCTCGTCGTAGAGCTCGTCGGGGCTGCCGACCTGCTCCACGCGGCCCTGGTTGATGACCACGATCTCGTCGGCGACCTCCATCGCCTCCTCCTGGTCGTGCGTGACGAACACCGTTGTCACGTGCACCTCGTCGTGGAGGCGGCGCAGCCACTCCCGCAGCTCCTTGCGGACCTTCGCGTCGAGGGCTCCGAACGGCTCGTCGAGCAGCAGGACGGTCGGCTCGACCGCGAGCGCCCGCGCCAGCGCCATCCGTTGCCGCTGGCCGCCCGAGAGCTGCGAGGGCAGCCGGTCGGCGAACTGCGAGAGATGGACGAGCTCGAGGAGCTCGCCGACCCGGCGCTTGACCTCCGCCTTCGGCGTCTTGCGGATCTCCAGTCCGAACGCCACGTTCTTCGCCACGGTCATGTGCTTGAACACGGCGTAGTGCTGGAACACGAACCCGACGTTCCGCTTCTGCGGCGGCAGCTTCGTGGCGTTGGTGCCCTCGATCGCCACGGTGCCGCTGTCAGCGGTGTCGAGGCCGGCGATGATCCGCAACAGGGTCGACTTCCCACCACCCGACGGGCCGAGCAGCGCGGTGAGCTGTCCGGTCGGCAGCGAGACGCTGACGTCGTCGAGGGCGTGGAAGTCGCCGTACTTCTTGGTCACGTTGGTTACTTCGATGCTCACTTCTTGTGCTCCTTGGGTCGGAGGAGGGAGACGACGACGATGCAGACCACGCTCACGAACGCGAGCACGAACGAGACGCCGTAGGCGCCGGTCTGGTCGAAGCTCTGGTACTGCTTCTCCACGACGAGAGTCGCCGTCTGGGTCTGGTTGGCGACGTTGCCGGAGACGACCTTGACCGCACCGAACTCGCCGAGGCTGCGGGCGAGGCTGAGGACGACGCCGTAGACGACCGCCCACTTGATGCTGGGCAGGGTGATCCTCAGGAACGTCTGGCGGGCGTTGGCGCCGAGGCTGCGCGCAGCCTGCTCCTGGTCGTCGCCGATCTCGGTCAGGACGGGGACGACCTCGCGGATCACCAGCGGCAGGGCGACGAAGCAAGTCGCCATGATCATGCCGGTGCCGCTGAAGATGATCTGGACACCCCACTCCTCGAGGGTCTTGCCGAACCACCCGTCGCGACCGTTGTAGACGAGCAGCAACGACAGGCCGACCACCACCGGCGACACGGACATCGGCAGGTCGATCAAGGCGGACAGCACCCGTTTGCCCGGGAACTCGTACCGCACCAGCAGCAGCGAGATCCCGACGCCGAAGACCAGGTTGATGGCCACGGCCTGCAGCGCGACCTGGGCGGTCAGCGCCAGCGCGTTCACCACCTGCTCGTCCTGGAAGATCTCGAAGAACGCACCGACGCCGTCGGCGAAAGCGTCCTGGACGATCGTGCTCACCGGCCACGCGACCAGGAGGAACACGTAGCCGATCGCCAGCAGCCGAAGCAGCCACTTGACGGGGGTGGAGACCTCAACCACGGCGCGACACCCGCCTCTGGATCACGTCGAGCACGACGATCACCACGAGTGCCACCGCCAGCATCAGGCTGGCGACCGCGGCCGCGGAGGCAGTGCTCCCGTTCTCGATGAACGACAGCACCCGGACCGAGACCACCTCCGTGCTGAACGGCTTGTTGCCGCTGAGCAGCACCAGCGAGCCGTACTCCGCGATGGCCCGGGCGAACGACAGCGCCGCCCCTGCGGTGATCGCCGGCACCAGGCTGGGCAGGATGATCCGCCGGAAGATCGTCAACCTGCTCGCGCCCAGCGAGGCCGCAGCCTCCTCGACGTCGTGGTCGAGCTCCTCCAGCACCGGCTGCACCGTCCGGACGATGAAGGGGAGGGTGACGAACGCGAGCGCGAGCATGACTGCACGGTCGGTGTAGGCCCAGTCGAGCCCGATCGGGCTGTTGTTGCCGTAGAGGCCGAGCAGCACCAGGCCGGCCACGATCGTCGGCAACGCGAACGGGATGTCGATGACGACGTCCAGGATCCGCTTGCCGAAGAACCGGTCGCGGACCAGCACCCAGGCGATGAGCGTGCCCATCACGATGTTGACCCCGGTGACCAGGGCGGCCTGGCCGACGGTCAGCTGGATCGCGGCCATGGTCTGGTCGTTGGTGATCGTGTCGACGTAGCCGGACCAGCCGCGTTCGGCCGACGTCGCGACGATGGCGGTGAGCGGGATCAGCACGAGGAGGCTGAACCAGGTCACCGCGATGCCGAGCCCCAGGGAGGACCCGGCTGTCAGTGTGGTGCGGGCGCCCGCCCGACGCCGCGGTGGCGGCGTCGGGCGGCCCGCTACATCAGGCGCATCCAGGGTTGCGGTTGCCACAGAGGGTCCTACTCCTGGGCGTCCGCGCCGGACTCTTCGATGAGGGTCGGGATGATGCCCAGGGGCTCGCCGTCCTCGCCGTCGGCGAAGAACTTCTCCGCTGCCTCACCCCATCCGCCGAAGTCACCGTCGATGGTGAACAGCTGCTCCGGGGCGGGGAACGGGTCGGCCGGGTCGTTGGCGCCCTCCACCTCGGGCAGCTCGACGCCGTCGACGCCGGCGACCGGCCGGAAACCGAAGCCGGCGTAGATCTCCTGCGCCTCCGCGGACGTCACGAACTCGAGGAAGTCCTCGGCGCCGTCCTTGGCGTCGACGGTCACCGCGGCGGGGTTCTCGATCAGCAGCGTGTCGGTCGGCACCACGTAGTCGATGGCCTCGCCGTTCTGCTTGGCGAGGATCGCCTCGTTCTCGTAGGAGAGCAGCACGTCCTGGTCACCCTCGACGAAGGCCGAGGTCGCCTCGCGACCGCTGGCCGGCAGCGCGGGTGTGTTGGCGAGCAGCTGCGAGACGAACTCCTTCGCCTCGTCCTCGGTGCCGCCGTTGCCGACGATGTGCGCCCAGGCAGCCAGGATGTTCCAGCGGGCCGCGCCCGAGGAGCCCGGGTTCGGCGTCACGATCTCGATGTCGTCCTGGGCAAGGTCGTCCCAGGAGTCGACGCCGAGCGGGTTGCCCTCGCGGACCACGAAGACCACGACGGAGGAGGTCGCGATGCCGTTGGTCGGCGTCGCCTCCTTCCAGTCCTCGGCCACGAGGCCCTCGCCCACGAGGCGGGTCACGTCGGTCTCGAGCGAGAAGTGCACGTAGTCCGCGTCCTTCCCGTCGACCACGGCACGGCTCTGGTCGCCCGAGGCGCCGTACGACGCGGCGAACTCGATGTCCTCACCTGCGTCGCTGTCCTGGAACGCCTCGAACACCGGCTCGTTCGCCGCCTCCATCACCGAGAACGCCACGACCGACAGCGAGTCCTTGGACTCGCTTCCGCCGGCCGAGGTGCAGGCGGTCAAGGCCAGCACCCCGGTCAGCCCCGCGACCGTCGCCTTGATCGTCTTCTTCATGTGTCACTTCCTGACTTCGTGTCCCTGCCGATGCCCCTGTAGGCCCGGCCTTCATGCCAATGACAGGTAGATTACTAGACTTTAGCGAGTCAGTACGCAAGTCCGCGTGTCGGACCACCAACCGCGTGCGCGCTCCGCGGCCCGCGGGGCTGTGAGAGAGGTCACCCCGTCCGGGCTCCCACAGGTCGGCGACGAATCGGGTGCAGCGTGCGGGCCGACTACCCTGGGACGGGTGTGCGCCACGGCCCGTGCGCCGTCGTACGCGGAGATCTCGGACACGTGTCCAGCGGAAAACTGAAACACGTTCTAGAATCAGCAGAGTGCTCAGCGAAAGTGGTCAGCAAGTGAGTCAGACCAAGCAGGTCAAGCAGCTCGACCGGGTGATCATCCGGTTCGCCGGCGACTCCGGCGACGGCATGCAGCTGACCGGTGACCGGTTCACCCAGGAGTCGGCCGTCTTCGGCAACGACCTGGTGACCCTGCCGAACTTCCCCGCCGAGATCCGCGCTCCTCAGGGCACCCTGCCGGGTGTCTCCTCGTTCCAGGTCCACTTCGCCGACCACGACATCCTCACCGCGGGCGACCGCCCCGACGTGCTGGTGGCGATGAACCCGGCGGCGCTGAAGGCCAACGTCGGCGACCTGCCCAAGGGCGCGGCGATCATCGTCGACACCCACGACTTCACCAAGCGCAACCTCGACAAGGCCGGGTACGACGTCAACCCCCTCGACCTGCTGGGGGACGCGAACGACCCGCTGGGCGAGTTCCAGGTGCACCCGGTCGACCTGACCGGGATGACGGTCGAGGCGGTCAAGGAGTTCGGCCTGTCGCGCAAGGACGCCGCCCGGGCGAAGAACATGTTCGCGCTGGGGCTGCTGTCGTGGATGTACGGCCGGCCGACCGAGCCGACCACGAAGTTCCTCGAGGGCAAGTTCAAGAAGAGCCCCGACATCCTGGGCGCCAACCTCGCGGCGTTCAAGGCCGGGTGGAACTTCGGTGAGACCACCGAGACGTTCGTGGTCCGCTACGAGATCAAGCCCGCGACGCTGCCGGCCGGCACCTACCGCAACATCACCGGCAACCTGGCGCTGTCCTACGGCCTGATCGCCGCCGGGGTCCGCTCCGGCCTGCCGGTGTTCCTCGGGTCCTACCCGATCACCCCGGCCTCCGACATCCTCCACGAGCTGAGCAAGCACAAGTCGTTCGGCGTGACCACGCTGCAGGCCGAGGACGAGATCGCCGGCATCGGCGCCGCGATCGGCGCCGCGTTCGCGGGGTCCCTCGGCGTCACGACGACCTCCGGGCCCGGCATCGCGCTGAAGTCCGAGGCGATCGGGCTCGCGGTGATGACCGAGCTCCCGCTGCTGGTCATCGACGTCCAGCGCGGCGGGCCGTCCACCGGGCTGCCGACCAAGACCGAGCAGGCCGACCTGCTGCAGGCGATGTACGGCCGCAACGGCGAGGCACCGGTGCCGATCGTGGCGCCGCAGTCACCCGGCGACTGCTTCTCCGCAGCGGTCGAGGCCGCGCGGATCGCCATCACCTACCGCACCCCGGTGATGCTGCTCTCCGACGGCTACCTCGCCAACGGCTCCGAGCCCTGGCGCATCCCCTCGCTGGAGGACCTGCCGCAGATCGACCCGGCGTTCGCCACCGGCCCGAACCACGCCGACGGCGAGGGCAACGAGGAGTTCTGGCCCTACCTGCGTGACGAGGAGACCCTGGCGCGGCCGTGGGCGGTCCCCGGCACCGCCGGTCTCGAGCACCGCATCGGCGGGCTGGAGAAGGGCGACGGGCACGGCAACATCTCCTACGACCCGGCCAACCACGACTTCATGGTCCGGACCCGGCAGGCCAAGGTCGAGGCGATCGCCAAGTCGCTGCCGCCGCTGGAGGTCGACGACCCCTCGGGCGAGGCACGCGTGCTGGTGATCGGCTGGGGCTCGACGTACGGCCCCATCGGTGCCGCGTGCCGCCGTGTCCGCCGCGCCGGCTACCACGTGGCGCAGACCCACCTGCGCCACCTCAACCCGTTCCCCGCCGACCTCGGCGACATCCTGAGCCGCTACGACAAGGTGCTCGTGCCCGAGATGAACCTGGGCCAGCTCTCCAAGCTGCTGCGCGCGGAGTACCTCGTCGACGCCATCGGCTACAACCACGTCCGCGGACTGCCCCTCAAGGCGGCCGAGCTCGCCGAGGCCATCGGCCAGCTCGTCGGCCAGGCCGAGGGCATCGACGTCGACCTGGGCGAACACGGACTGAACCCGCCTGCCGACCACGAAGAGGCACCCCTGTCATGAGCTCGACCACCACAGACCTCGGTACCCCGTCCTTCCGCTCCGGCACGGAGCTGATCCCGCGGCACGACTCAGCGGACGGCGCGCAGACCGCCAAGGAGTTCTCCTCCGACCAGGAGGTCCGCTGGTGCCCGGGCTGCGGCGACTACGCCGTGCTCAAGGCCGTGCAGTCCTTCCTCCCCGGCCTGGGCCTGCGCCGCGAGAACATCGTGTTCGTCTCCGGCATCGGCTGCTCCTCGCGGTTCCCCTACTACCTCGACACCTACGGCATGCACTCGATCCACGGCCGGGCGCCGTCGATCGCGACCGGCATCGCGACCGCCCGCGAGGACCTGTCGGTGTGGGTCGTCACCGGTGACGGCGACGCGCTGTCGATCGGCGGCAACCACCTCATCCACGCGCTGCGCCGCAACGTCAACATGACGATCCTGCTGTTCAACAACCGGATCTACGGGCTCACCAAGGGTCAGTACTCCCCCACCTCCGAGGTCGGGAAGATCACCAAGTCGACGCCGGTGGGGTCGCTCGACCACCCGTTCAACCCGGTCTCGCTGGCGCTCGGCGCCGAGGGCTCGTTCGTCGCGCGCACCATCGACAGCGATCGCAAGCACCTCACCGCCGTGCTCGAGGCCGCGGCCGCGCACCGGGGCACCTCGTTCGTCGAGATCTACCAGAACTGCCCGATCTTCAACGACGGTGCGTTCGACGCGATCAAGGACAACGACACCAAGGAGCACGCGATCATCCCGCTCGTCCACGGCGAGCCGATCACCTTCGGCACCCGCGGCGAGGACGGCCGGGGCGACAAGGGCCTGGCACGGGGCGCGGGCGGTGGTGTCGAGGTGGTCGAGACGGCGGCGGTGCCGGCGGAGCAGCTGCTCGTGCACGACGCCCACAACCCCGACCCGTCCACGGCGTTCGCGATCTCGCGGCTCACCGACGCGGGCTACCTCAACCGGTCCCCGATCGGCATCTTCCGCCAGGTCGAGCGGCCGACCTACGACGACCTCGCCCGCGCACAGGTCGCCGACGCCCGGACCGCGGCCGCTGCCGGCGGCAGCGACGACGACCGGCTCACCAAGCTGCTCAACGCCGGCGACACCTGGAACGTCGGCTGACCCAGCCAGTCCGGACCGGGTCGGCCCGGATCAGCTCGGGTTGTCGACGATCTTGCCGACGTAGATCTTCGTTGCCTTCGCCCAGCCGGCCGCGGGGATGAGCACCCGGTAGTGGCGGCCGACCTCACCGCGGAAGGTGATGCGCCAGACGCCGCGGGCCGAGGTGCGACCGGTCTTCACCGCGGTCCAGCGGCTGGTGCGGTTGCGCGCCGACTGCAGCGTCACCGCGCGGTTCTTCCACGTGACCACCCGCCCGCGGGTCCAGAACTTGTCGCCGGTCTTGCCGCGGGATGCCCAGCGGACGTCGTGCGGCGGGAGCTCCCCGCCCGGCGCTGCGGCCAGTGCGGCCGACGTCGTCGGGTGGTGGGCGGCCGCAGCGGGAGCGGAGGGGAGACCCACGAGAACCGGACCGACCAGGACGACGAGCGCGAGGAGGATGCGGCGCATGGGGGTCACCCTATAACCGGTGGTGTCATGACCGTCGCGGTCGTACGCTTGTGACGTGACGGAGTCGCGGCGCGGGCTGTTGTTCGGCGTCGGGGCCTACGGCCTGTGGGGCGTCTTCCCCCTTTACTTCCCGCTCCTGAAGCCCAGCGGGCCGGTCGAGATCCTCGCCCACCGGATCCTGTGGTCGGCGCTGGTCATGGCCGTGCTGGTGCTGGCGCTGCGGCGTCGCGCCGCCCTCCGCGACCTGCTCCGCGACCGTCGTACGACGCTGCTGCTGTTGCTCGCCGCGGCCACGATCACCGCCAACTGGGGCACCTACATCTACGGCGTGAACTCCGAGCGCGTCGTCGAGACCTCGCTCGGCTATTTCATCAACCCGCTGGTGACGGTGCTGATGGGCGTCCTCGTCCTCGGCGAGCGACTGCGGGCCGTGCAGTGGTCGGCGCTCGCCATCGGCTTCGTCGCGGTCGCAGTGCTCACCTGGGACTACGGACGGCCGCCGTGGGTGGCGCTCGTCCTGGCGTTCTCGTTCGGCACCTACGGCCTGGCGAAGAAGACCGCCAGCGTCGGCGCGATCGAGAGCCTCGCGGTCGAGACCAGCCTGGTCGCGCCGTTCGCACTCGTGTTCCTGATCTGGCTCGGCTCCTCCGGCGACGCGCACTTCGCCAGCGAGGGCGTGGGCCACGTGCTGCTGCTGATGCTGTCCGGCATCGTCACCGCCGTCCCGCTGCTGCTCTTCGGTGGTGCCGCCACCCGGATGACGATGACCTCGCTCGGGCTGCTGCAGTACCTCGCCCCGATCCTTCAGTTCGCCCTCGGCGTCACCGTCCTCGGCGAGCACATGCCTCCCGGCCGCTGGATCGGCTTCGCCCTGGTCTGGCTGGCCCTCTCCGTCTTCACGTGGGACGCCATCCGCGAGCGCCGCCGCCAGCAGATCGCGCTCGTCACCGAGGCCGCTGCCGTCTAGCGCGACCCGGCTCAAACTCGCACTCAGACCCCGCCGACCCGTCGCGAACTCGCACTCAGAACCCGTCGACCCGTCGCAAACTCGCACGCCCGGATGTGAGTTTGCGCCGGGTCGGCGCGTATCCGGCGTGAGTTTGCGCCGGGTCGGCGCGCTTCCGGCGTGAGTTTGCGCCGGGTCGGCGCGTTTTCGGCGTGAGTTTGTGCCGGGTCGGTGAGGGGGTCAGGCGGTGCGGACGGCGACGACGTCGGCGAAGGCCTCGAGGGCGCTGCGGACCGAGCCCTCGGGGAGGGCGGTGAGCAGGGCCTTCGCCTCCTGGGCACGGGCGACGACGTAGGCGCGGGCCTCGTCCATCGCGGGGTGCTTGCGGAGCAGGTCGAGGGCCTCGGCGTGGAGCTCGTCGTCGGTGAGGTCGGAGCGCGCCGGGTCGAGCAGCTCGAGCAGCCGGGCGTCGGCCGGATCCGTCGAGGCGCGGGCCATCAGCACCGGCAGGGTCGGCACGCCCTCGCGGAGGTCGGTGCCGGGAGTCTTGCCGGACTCCTCGGAGTCCGAGGCGATGTCGAGGATGTCGTCGGAGAGCTGGAAGGCGGTGCCGACGAGCTCGCCGTACTCCGTCAGCGCCGCGACGACCTCCGGCTTCGCACCGCTGAAGAGAGCGCCGTAGCGGGCGGACGTCGCGATCAGCGAGCCCGTCTTGCCGGCGACCACCTCGAGGTGGTGCTGCAGCGGGTCGTCGTCGGGACCGGGCTCGACGGTCTCGAGGATCTGCCCCTCGACCAGCCGGGTGAACGTCTCGGCCTGGATCCGCACCGCCTCGGGACCGAGCTGCGCGGTGAGCTCGGAGGACTTCGCGAACAGCCAGTCGCCGGTGAGGATCGCGACCAGGTTGTCGTAGCGGGAGTTGGCGGAGTCGGCGCCGCGACGCAGCGCGGCCTCGTCCATCACGTCGTCGTGGTAGAGCGACCCGACGTGGGTGATCTCGACGACGCAGGCCGCGGTGCGGACCTCCTCGGCGTCAGGACGCTCGCCGGCCTCGGCCGCGAGCAGCACCAGGAGCGGGCGGAACCGCTTGCCGCCCGCGGCGAGCAGGTGGCGCGCCGCTTCGGTGACGTACGGCGCGCGGCTGCTGGCGTGCTCGAACAGCGCCGCCTCGACCTTGGTCATCCGCTCCCGCAGCCGAGCCGCGAGGGCAACGTCTGCGATCGGGAGGGCGAGCTCAGCTGGGGTCACCTGATGAATTCTCCCGCACCCACCACGAGATCGAGCACCGGGCCCGGCACGATGCCGAGGACGAGCGTCGCCGCGAGACAGATCGCGACGGTCCCGGTCGTCAGCAGCGAGGGCTCGGTGACGGCGGCCGCGCCGTCCGGGTCGGGCTCGCTGAAGAACATCAGCCGGATCTGCCGGATGTAGAAGAACACCGCGATGATGCTCGCGGTGATCGCCGGGAGCACCACCCACCAGAAGCCCGCGGACATCGCCGAGGTGAAGACCGCCCACTTGCCGACGAAGCCCGACGTCAGCGGGATGCCCGCCATCGAGAGCATGAAGAACGCGAACGCTCCCGCCACGAGCGGCGACCGCTTGCCGAGCCCGGACCACGAGGACCCGCCGGTGGCCTCGCCGCCGGCGTCACGGACCACGGTCAGCAGCGCGAAGGCGCCGACGGAGGCGAAACCGTAGGTGGTGAGGTAGAACAGCACGCCCTCGAGCGAGGTGTACTGGTTGTCACCGAGCTCGCCCGAGCCCTGCGCACCGATCACGCCGGTCAGCAGGAAGCCGGTGTGCGCGATCGCGGAGTAGGCGAGCATCCGCTTCACGTCGGTCTGCGCGACCGCGAGGACCGCACCGAGCAGCATGGTCACGATCGCGACCACCGCGAGCATCGGCTGCCAGCTCCACCGCTCGGCGTCGAACGCGACGTAGAAGAGGCGGAGCAGCGCGCCGAACGCCGCGACCTTGGTGGCGGCCGACATGAACGCGGTGACCGCGGTGGGCGCGCCCTGGTAGACGTCGGGGGTCCAGGCCTGGAACGGCGCGGCGCCGACCTTGAACAGCAGACCGACCGCGAGCAGCGCGATGCCGACGAGCAGCAGGGTGTGGTCGGCGGTGCCCTCGCGGACGGCCTGGTCGATGTCGGAGAGCGACACCGAGCCCGCGTAGCCGTAGACCAGCGCGGCGCCGTACAGGAAGAAGCCGGAGGAGAAGGCGCCGAGGAGGAAGTACTTCATCGCCGCCTCCTGGCTGAGCAGGCGCCGGCGTCGGGCCAGCCCGCAGAGCAGGTAGAGCGGGAGCGAGAGCACCTCGAGCGCGACGAACATCGTCAGCAGGTCGCCGGACGCCGGGAACAGCAGCATGCCGCCGATCGAGAACAGCAGCAGCGGGTAGACCTCGGTGTGGTCGAGACCCTTGGTCGCGGCGATCCGCTCCGCCTCGGTGCCCGGCAGCGCCGCCGCCTGGCCGGCGAACGCGGAGAGCCCACCCTCGAGCCGACGCTCGGCGAACAGCGCCGTGCCGAGGATGCCGAAGACGAGCACCAGGCCCCAGAGGTACAGGGTCGGGCCGTCGACGATGATGCTGCCCTCGGCGCCGACCAGGCCGCGGGCGGCGCCGTCGGCGTGCTTGTCGACGTCGGTGGCGACGTAGATGGTCGCGCCGAGCGCGCCCGCGAGGCCGACGAGGGTCACCAGCACCTGCGGGACCCGGCGGGTCTCGCGCGGGAGGAACGCCTCGACGAGCACTCCGAGACACGCAGCGCCGAAGACGACGAACAGCGGGATCAGCTCGACGTACTCGATCGTGGGCTTGCCGAAGTCAGGCATCAGTGGTCACCCTCCGTCTCGGCGTGGGGGACGTCGGCTGGTACGTCGGGGGCGTCGTCCTCGACGCCGACGTGGGCCAGCAGCTCGTCGGTGAACGGGTTGGCGACGTCGAGCAGCGGTGCCGGGTAGAACCCGAACAGCACCAGCGCCACCAGCAGCGGCGCGACCGCCCCGACCTCGCGCGGACCGAGGTCCTTGGCGTCCTTCTCGACCTCGACGGCGGTCGGACCGGTCATAGTGCGCTCGTACATCCACAGGACGTAGATCGCGGCCAGGACCACCGCGGTGACGGCGATCGCGCCGACCCACCAGGCGTAGTCGAACGCCGAGACCAGCACCAGGAACTCGGACACGAACGGGCTGAGGCCCGGGAGGCCGAGCGTGGCGAGGCCGGCGACAAGGAACACCCCGGCCAGCACCGGCGTCGCCTTCTCCAGCCCGCGCAGCTCGCGGATGCTCATCGTGCCGCGGCGGTGGTAGATGTAGCCGGCCGCGAGGAACAGCGCGGCGGTGCCGATGCCGTGGTTGACCATGTAGAGAATCGCGCCCGTGCTGCCCTGGCTGCTCAGCGCGAAGATGCCGAGCGTGATGAAACCGAAGTGGCTGAGCGAGGTGAGGCCGATCAGCCGCAGCATGTCGTCCTGGCCGATCGCGATGAGCGCGCCGTACACGATGGAGATCAGCGCCAGCGTGATCACCAGTGGCGTCGCCCACTCCGACGCCTCCGGGAAGATCCCGAGGCAGAACCGCAGCATCCCGAACGTGCCGATCTTGTCGAGCACGCACACGAGCAGCACCGACGTGCCGGGCGTGGCCTTCTCGGTGGTGTCGGCCAGCCAGGTGTGCAGCGGGAACAGCGGCGCCTTGATGGCGAACGCGATGAAGAACCCGAAGAACAGCCAGCGGCCGGCGTCGGTCCCGATGTCGAGCGCCATCAGGTCCGAGAGCAGGTACGACGGGTCGCCCTGCTCGGCGGAGACGACGTACAGCCCGATGACCGAGGCCAGCAGGATCAACCCGCCCGCGAGCTGGAACATCAGGAACTTCGTGGCCGCCGCGCTGCGTCCGTCGCGGCCGAAGCCGCCGACGAGGAAGTACGCCGGGACCAGCGTGGCCTCGAAGACCACGTAGAAGAGGAACACGTCGGTCGCGCAGAACACCGCCAGCGAGAGCGCCTCGAGCGCGAGCGTCCACGCCACGAACGACCGCGCGCCGGCGCCCTTCGCGTCGTCGGCGGTGAACCACTCGGCGGCCAGCACCAGCGGCACCAGCGCGACCGTGAGCAGCACGAGCAGCAGGCCGAGACCGTCGACGCCGAGCGCGTAGTGGACCCCGAACGCCTCGATCCAGGTGTGGGTCTCGGTCAGCTGCATGCCGCCGTCGACCTCGTAGCGGACCGCGACGACCACGCCGAGGACCAGCGTCACCAGGGCGACGCCCATGCCCAGCGTCTTGCTCAGCGCGCGCGGCGCGACCGCGACAGCAAGCGCTCCCACGAGCGGGAGCCAGATCAGGACACTCAGCATCAGAGGTTCACCGCCACCAGGGTCAGGACGAGGATCAAGGCGCCTCCGAGGACGGACAGGGCGTAGGAGCGCACGTAGCCGGTCTGCACGTGGCGCAGGCCGTGGCCGATGCCGCGGACGATGCCCGAACCACCCATGAAGGTGCCGTCGACGACCTTGCGGTCGGTCTCGACGAGCGCGGTGACCAGCTCGCTGCCGGGGCGGACGACGATCACGTCGTTGATCGCGTCGCCGTAGAGGTCGGCGCGCGCCGCCTTCACCGCGAACGACACGTCGGCCGGGGCCTCACGCGGCACGTCGCGCTTCTGGAAGAGCAGGAACGCGAGGCCGGCACCGAGGGCGACCACCAGGACCACGATGATCGTGATCACGATCGCCGGCAGCGGCGGGTCCTCGTGCTCGACGTGCCCGACGACCGGGCTCAGGAAGTCGACGATCCAGTTGCCGGCCAGCATGATGCCACCGAGCACGGAGAGCGCAGCCAGCACGATGAGCGGCACCGTCATCACGGCGGGCGACTCGTGCGGGTGGACGCCGTCCTCCCACCGCTTCTTGGTGAAGAAGGTCAGCAGCATCATCCGGGTCATGTAGAAGCCGGTGATGCCCGCGCCGATCGTCGCGAGGATCCCGACGAGCAGGTTCTCGGTCAGCGCGACCTCGATGATCTTGTCCTTGGAGAAGAAGCCCGAGAACCCGGGGAACCCGATGATCGCGAGGTAGCCCATCGCGAAGGTCAGGAAGGTGACCGGGAGCAGCTTCTGCAGGCCGCCGTAGTGACGCATGTTCACGTCGTCGTCCATCGCGTGCATGACCGAGCCGGCACCCAGGAACATGTTGGCCTTGAAGAAGCCGTGGGTCAGCAGGTGGAAGATCGCGAAGGCGTAACCGGCCACGCCGAGCCCGGCGCCGAGCATCATGTAGCCGATCTGGCTCATCGTGGAGCCGGCCAGGCCCTTCTTGATGTCGTCCTTGGCGCAACCGAGGATCGCGCCCCACAGCAGCGTCACCGTCGCGACCACCACGACCGCGGTCTGCGCGGTCGGCGCCAGCTCGAAGATGAAGTTCGAGCGGGTGATCAGGTAGACGCCGGCGGTGACCATGGTGGCCGCGTGGATGAGCGCCGACACGGGGGTCGGGCCCTCCATCGCGTCGAGCAGCCAGGCCTGCAGCGGCACCTGGGCCGACTTGCCGCAGGCGCCGACGAGCAGCAGCACGCCGATCCAGTTGAGCGTCGTCTCGGACGCGCCGGCGCTCAGCGCGCTGACGCCGCTGAAGCTGGTCGTGCCGAACGTGACGAACATCAGGAAGATCGCCAGGCCCAGGCCCATGTCGCCGACCCGGTTGATGACGAACGCCTTCTTGGCGGCGGCCGCGGCGGACGGCTTGTGCTGCCAGAACCCGATGAGGAGGTACGACGCGAGGCCCACGCCCTCCCAGCCGAGGAAGAGGCCCACGTAGTTCTCCGAGAGCACCAGCATCAGCATCGCGGCGACGAACAGGTTGAGGTAGCCGAAGAACCGGCGTCGGCGCGGGTCGTGCGCCATGTAGCCGATCGAGTAGACGTGGATCAGCGAGCCGACGCCGGTGATCAGCAGCAGGAACATCGCCGACAGCGGGTCGTAGAGCAGGTCCATCCCGACGTCGAGGCCGCCGACCTCGAACCAGTCGTAGAGGTGCTGCGCGACCTGCCGGTCGCCCTCGTCGCGACCGAGCACGTTGATGAAGCAGACCAGGCTGATGACGAACGAGCCGATCGGCAGGGCAGTGCCGAGGTAGTGGCCCCACTTGTCGGTGTACTTGCCACCGAGCAGCAGGATCGCGGCACCGAGCAGCGGCAGCGCGATGATCAGCCACAGCAACGAGAAGGCGCCGTCGGCCTCGGCCGGTGCGACCACGGGGATGTGGTGCTCGACGTCCGCGGCAGCGGTGAGCAGCAGTTGGGTACTCATCGGCCTCTCAGAACTTCAGCAGGCTGGCGTCGTCGACCGAGGCCGACCGACGGGTCCGGAAGATGGTCATGATGATCGCGAGCCCGATCACGACCTCGGCCGCGGCCACCACCATCACGAAGAAGGCGGCGACCTGACCGTCGAGGTTGCCGTGCTGGTGGGCGAACGCGACGAAGGCCAGGTTGCACGCGTTGAGCATCAGCTCCACGCACATGAACACGACGATCGCGTTGCGCCGGGTCAGCACGCCGATCGACCCGATGGTGAAGAGGATCGCGGACAGGACGATGTACGGCGTAAGGCTCACTTGTGGTCACCCTTTCCCTGGCCTCGCACACCGTGGTCACCGTTGGTCGCGGCCTGATCTTCCTCAGAGCTCGCTGTAGCGCCGGCCTTGCCGCTGGTCTCCGGCTTGGTGGCGACGTCCTGGCCGAGCTGGGCGGTGATGTCGTCGATGTCGTCGGCGAGGGTGTCGGCCGCGCGGACCGAGCCGCGCGCGGCGAGCACCCGGGAGACCGAGGCCGGCGCCGGGCTGCCGTCAGGCAGCAGGGCAGGGGTGTCGACCGCGTTGTGCCGCGCGTAGACGCCCGGCGGGGGCAGCGGGCCGAGGTGGGTGCCCTTCTCGGTGAAGTCGCGCACCCGCTGGGCGGCGATCGCGGCCTGGCCGGCCTTCGGCGAGAGCCGCTCGCGGTGTGCCAGCACCATCGCGCCGACGGCCGCGGTGATCAACAGCGCGCTGGTGACCTCGAAGGCGAAGACGTAGCGGGAGAACAGCAGGTTGGCCAGCGCCTGGACGTTGCCGCCCTCGTTGGCCCCGCCCTCGCCGTCGAGGCCGACCGCGGTGCCGAACGTGATCTGGGTGAGACCGACGAGCAGGACGACGGCGAAGACCAGACCGGTGAGCCAGGCCAGCGCGCGCTGGCCCCTGATGGTCTCGACGAGGGAGTCGGACGCGTCGACGCCGACCAGCATCAGCACGAACAGGAACAGCATCAGGATCGCGCCGGTGTAGACGATGATCTGGACCGCGAAGAGGAACGGCGCCTCGAGCACGGCGTACAGGATCGCCAGGCTGATCATGACGACGGCCAGCAGCAGCGCGGCGTGCACGGCCTTGCGCACGAACAGGATGCCCAGCGCGGCCAGCACCATGATCGGTGCCAGGACCCAGAACGCGGTCATGCGGTGTCCCCTCCTGCCGCCGCGGCCTTGTACTCGCCCTTGTAGTAGTCCTTCTCGTCGTCGCCCAGCCGCATCGGGTGCGGGGGCTGCTCCATGCCGGGCAGCAGCGGGGCGAGCAGGTCGGACTTCTCGTAGATCAGGTCGCGCCGGTTGTCGTCGGCGAGCTCGTACTCGTTGGTCATCGTCAGCGCGCGGGTCGGGCACGCCTCGATGCAGAGCCCGCACAGGATGCACCGCAGGTAGTTGATCTGGTAGACGCGGCCGTAGCGCTCGCCGGGCGAGTACCGCTGCGAGTTCCCGTCGGGGTCCGGCTCGTCGACGTTGGACGCGCCCTCGACGTAGATCGCGTCGGCCGGGCAGGCCCACGCGCACAGCTCGCAACCGACGCACTTCTCCAGTCCGTCCGGCCACCGGTTGAGCTGGTGGCGGCCGTGGAAGCGCGGCGCGGTCGGGAGCTTCTCCTTGGGGTACTGCTCGGTGACGACCTTGCGGAACATCGTCCGGAAGGTCACGCCGAACCCGGCGACCGGGTCCCAGAACTGCTCCTTCAGGGAAGGAGAGCCCTGCTTGCCGGGGTTCTCAGCCATGGGTCGTCCCTCGCTCGTCGGTGCTCTGGGTAGTGGTCACGGGGTCGCTGGCGAACACCAGCGGCCGGGCCGCGCCCTGCACGGCGCCGCCGTCGGGCATCGGCGGGACGGGGAACCCGCCCTTGCGCTGCGAGTCCCGGCTCCGCTGTCCGTCAGCGCCGGTGGTCGAGCCTGTCGCGGCCCTCTCGGGGATGAGGAAGAGCACCAGGAACAGCGCGAGCAGGCCACCGGCGACGATCATCGCGGTCTGCCGGTCGAACTCGAGGTCCTCCCGGGCGACCCGCATCGTCGCGACCGCGACGATCCAGATCAGCGAGATCGGGATCAGCCGCTTCCACCCGAACGCCATGAACTGGTCGTAGCGCAGTCGCGGGAGCGAGCCACGCAGCCAGATGAAGATGAAGATGAAGAACATGACCTTGCCGAAGAACCACAGCACCGGCCAGTAGCCCTCGTTGGCGCCGGCCCAGAGCTCGTCGATCCAGAACGGTGCGTGCCACCCGCCGAGGAAGAGGGTGGTCGCCAGCGCGGACACGGTGGCCATGTTGATGTACTCGGCGAGGAAGAACAGCGCGAACTTCAGCGAGGAGTACTCGGTGTGGAAGCCGCCGACCAGCTCGCCCTCGGCCTCGGGGAGGTCGAACGGCGCCCGGTTGGTCTCACCGACCATCGCGATCGTGTAGATGACGAACGACGGCAGCAGGATCAGCCCGAACCACCAGTCCTCCTGGGCCGCGACGATCTCGCTGGTCGACATCGAGCCGGCGTACATGAACACCGACACGAGGGCGAGGCCCATCGCGACCTCGTAGGAGATCATCTGCGCGCTCGAGCGGAGCCCGCCGAGCAGGGAGTACGTCGAGCCGCTGGACCAGCCGCCGAGCACGATGCCGTAGATGCCGATGGACGCGATGGCCATCACGAACAGCACGGCGACCGGCATGTCGGTGAGCTGGAGCGGCGTGTGCTCGCCGAACAGGTTCACCTCGGGGCCGAACGGGATCACGCTGAACGTCACGAACGCGGGCACGGTCGCGATGACCGGCGCGAGGATGAAGACGACCTTGTCGGCGCCCTTGGGAGTCAGGTCCTCCTTCAGCGCCAGCTTCACGCCGTCGGCCAGCGACTGGAGCAGCCCGAAGGGGCCGTGCACGTTGGGACCGATGCGGTGCTGCATCCGGGCGACGACCCGTCGCTCCCACCAGATGTTGAACAGGGTGAGCAGCACCAGGACGACGAAGATCATCAGCGTCTTGACGACGACGATCCACCAGACGTCGTTGCCGAAGCCGGGCAGTTCGCCGGCCGCCAGGGGCACCAGGTCCGGAGTCATGCCTGTCCTCCCTCGACTCGCACGCGACTGCCCGGTGAGGCCAGGTCGCTGAGAACGCCGGCGCCGAACGAGTTCGCCGGCACCCACACCACACCGTCGACCAGGTCGTCGGCCACCGCGGCGGGCAGCGTGACCGACCCGCGGTCACCGGTGATCGTGATCGTCGGACCGTGGGCGTCGAAGACCGCACGGGTCACCAGCGCGACCGGCGGCCGCGCCGTGGCCTTCAGGTACTTGTCGCCGTCCTGCATCCGGCCGTTGTCGAGCGACTGCTTCCAGGTGGCGAGCCGGAGGTGGTCGACGCCGTCGGTGGTCTCGACAGGCTCGACCGACGACGACGGCTCGACCGGCTGGGCCCCGGTGGTCGAGCTTGTCGAGACCCCGTCCCACGGCCCCAGCTGGGCCATCTCGGCGCGGACCTCGGCAACCGTTCGGAAGCCGAGCGGTGCCGCAGCCGAGACCAGGCTCATCTCCTCGGCGATGCCGGAGAGGATCCGCAGGTCCGGCAGCGAGGACGGGTTGCTGAGCGTGGCCTCGAACGGGCGGAGGCGGCCCTCCCAGTTCACGAAGGACCCGGACTTGTCGCTGACCGGCGCGACCGGCAGCACCACGTCGGCGAGGGCGGTCACCTCCGAGGAGCGCAGGTCGAGCGCGACGACGAAGCCGGCGCCCTCGATCGCGGCGCGCGTGGCAGCGGGATCAGCGGTGTCGAGCGGGTCGACGCCGGCAACCACCAGGCCGCCGAGCTCGCCGGCGGCCAGCGCGGCGACGATCGCGTCGGCGTCCCGTCCCTCGGCCTCGGGCAGCGCGTCGACGCCCCAGGCGGTGGCGACGTCGACCCGGGCGGCCGCGTCGGCCACCGGACGGCCACCGGGCAGCAGGTTCGGCAGGCAGCCGGCCTCGACCGCGCCGCGGTCGCCGGCGCGGCGCGGCACCCAGGCCAGCCGGGCTCCCGACTTCGCCGCGAGCTCGGCCGCAGCGGAGAGGGCCCCGGGCACGGTCGCGAGCCGCTCGCCGACCAGCACCACGGCGGTGCTGTCGATGCCGTACTCGGACTGCTCGAGGAGGGAGCGGATCGCGGCCGGCTCGTCGCCGGGTGCGGTCGGCACCAGCCGGCCGGACAGCTTGCCCAGCCCCCGGGTCGTGTACGGCGCCAGCGCGACCACCTGGGTGCGTCCGGCGAGCACCGCCTTGCGCAGCCGCAGGAAGATCGCACCCGCCTCGTCCTCGGGCTCCAGCCCGACGAGCACCACCTTCGAGGCGGACTCGAGGTCGTCGTACGTCACGCCCCCGTTGCCCGGGGTTGTCAGCACCACCTGCGCGGCGAGGAACGAGGTCTCCTCGGCCGAGAGCGGCCGCGCGCGGAAGTCGATGTCGTTGGTGCCGAGCGCCACCCGCGCGAACTTGCTGTAGGCGTAGGCGTCCTCGGCCGTGAGCCGGCCGCCGGTCAGCACACCGACACCGCCGGCGTCCTTGGCGGCGGCGAGGCCGCGCGCCGCGACGGCGAACGCCTCGGGCCACGACGCCGGACGCAGGTTGCCGTCGGTGTCCCGGACCTGCGGGTAGGTGATCCGGTCGTCCAGGTGGGCGTAGGTGAACGCGAAGCGGTCCTTGTCGGTGATCCACTCCTCGTTGACCTCGGGGTCGTTGCCGGCCAGCCGGCGCATCACCTGGCCGCGCCGGTGGTCGACGCGGATCGCGGAGCCGCAGGCGTCGTGCTCGGCGACGGCCGGGGCCGACACCAGGTCGAACGGACGGGACCGGAAGCGGTAGGCCTCCGAGGTCAGCGCGCCGACGGGGCAGATCTGGATGACGTTGCCGGAGAAGTACGACAGGAACGGCGCGTCCTCCGCGATGCCGATCTGCTGCTGGGCGCCACGCTCGAGGAGCTCGATGAACGGGTCGCCGGCGATCTCGTCGGCGAACCGGGTGCACCGCTGGCAGACGATGCACCGCTCGCGGTCGAGCAGCACGATCGGCGAGAGGTTGATCGGCTTCGGGAAGGTGCGCTTGATGGCGGGGGCGATCCCCTCGTCGCCGCCGGAGAACCGCGACTCGGCGCGACCGTTGGACATCGCCTGGTTCTGCAGCGGGCACTCACCGCCCTTGTCGCAGACCGGGCAGTCCAGCGGATGGTTGATGAGCAGGAACTCCATCACGCCCTGCTGCGCCTTGTCGGCGACCGGGCTGGTGGCCTGCGTGTTGACGACCATGCCCTCGGCGACGGGGAGCGTGCACGAGGCCTGCGGCTTGGGGAAGCCGCGACCGTTGCCCGCGTCCGGCACGTCGACCAGGCACTGCCGGCAGGCGCCGACCGGCGCGAGCAGCGGGTGGTCGCAGAACCGCGGGACCTGGACGCCGACCTGCTCGGCGGCGCGGATGACCAGGGTGTCCTTCGGCACGGCGACCTGGATGCCGTCGATCGTCACGTTGACCAGGTCGGTCCGCTCGACCTCGCCGGCCGCCGCCTTCTCGGGAGTGGTCGTCATGCCGTCACCTCCTGGCCCGCCCAGGCGGTCGACCGCTCGGGGTCGAACGGGCAGCCGCCCTGGGTGAGGTGGGCGAGGTACTCGTCGCGGAAGTACTGGATCGAGCTCGAGATCGGGCTGGTCGCACCGTCGCCGAGCGCGCAGAAGGAGCGACCCAAGATGTTGTCGCACTGGTCGAGGAGCAGGTCGAGGTCGGCCTCGTTGCCCTGCCCCTTCTCCAGCCGGGCCAGCGTCTGCACCAGCCACCAGGTGCCCTCACGGCACGGGGTGCACTTGCCGCACGACTCGTGCTTGTAGAACTCCGTCCAGCGCAGCACGGCGCGGACGACGCAGACGCTGTCGTCGAAGATCTGCAGGGCCCGGGTGCCGAGCATCGAGCCGGCGGCCCCTACCCCCTCGAAGTCGAGCGGGACGTCGAGGTGCTCGGCGGTCAGCAGCGGCGTGCTGGAGCCGCCGGGCGTCCAGAACTTGAGGTCGTGTCCCGCGCGCACGCCGCCCGCGAGCTCGAGCAGCTGGCGCAGGGTGATGCCGAGCGGAGCCTCGTACTGTCCCGGCTTCTGGACGTGCCCGGACAGCGAGAAGATCCCGTAGCCCTTGGACTTCTCGGTGCCCATCGACGCGAACCAGGCCGCGCCGTTGGCGACGATGCTCGGCACGGAGGCGATCGACTCGACGTTGTTGATGACCGTCGGGCTGGCGTAGAGACCGGCGACCGCGGGGAACGGGGGGCGCAGCCGCGGCTGGCCGCGGCGTCCCTCCAGACCCTCGAGCAGCGCGGTCTCCTCGCCGCAGATGTAGGCGCCGGCGCCGGCGTGGACGACCACGTCGAGGTCGAAGCCCGAGCCGTGGATGTTCTTGCCGAGGTGGCCGGCGGCATAGGCCTCCTGGACCGCGGCCTGCACCCGGCGGATGACGTGGAGCACCTCGCCGCGGATGTAGATGAACGCCTTGTTGGCCCGGATGGCGTAGGAGCTGACGATCACGCCCTCCACGAGCACGTGCGGGTTGGCCATCATCAGCGGGATGTCCTTGCAGGTGCCCGGCTCGGACTCGTCGGCGTTCACGACGAGGTACTTGGGCTTCGGGTTGTCCTGCGGGATGAACGACCACTTCATGCCGGTCGGGAAGCCGGCGCCGCCACGGCCCCGCAGGCCGGAGTCCTTGACCGCGGTGATGACGTCGTCCTGGCTCATGCCGAAGGCCTTGTCGAGCGCCTGGTAGCCGCCCTTGGCCTCGTAGGCCGCCAGCGTCCAGGAGCGATCGACGTCCCACATGTCCGTGAGGACCGGCGTCAGCGTGCTGGTCACTTCGCCTCCTTCTTCTCGGCCCCGGCCTCGTCGGCACCGGACGTCTCGTCGACGGTCTCGGCCTCGGCGCGCGAGGTGTCGGCCTCGGCGACCGCGCCCTGCTTGGAGTCGGCCGACCCGACGGCGGCAGCAGCAGGTGCGCCCTCGGGGGCGGTCCAACCCTGCTCGCGCGCGATCTCGAGACCGGCGAGGCTGGCCGGCCCGGCGGCCGGGCCCTCGTCGACGAGCCCGTCGGGGAAGCCCGCGAGCACGCGCTCGGCCTCGCGCCAGGTGCACAGTCTCGGGCCACGCGTGGACCGCACGTCGTGGCCGGCGCGGAGCGACTCGACCATCTGGACGGCGCCCTCGGGCGTCTGGTTGTCCATGAACTCCCAATTGACCATCACGACCGGTGCGTAGTCGCAGGCCGCGTTGCACTCGATGTGCTCGAGGCTCACGGAGTACTGGTCGCCCTGCCGCTTCTCGGCGACCTCGTCGTTGCCGACGTCGAGGTGGTCCTTCAGCCGGGCGAAGATCGCGTCGCCGCCCATCACCGCGCACAGCGTGTTGGTGCAGACGCCGACGTGGAAGTCGCCGACCCCGTGCCGCTTGTACATCGTGTAGAAGGTCGCGACGCCGTTGACCTCCGCCGGGGAGATGTCGAGGATCTCCGCGCAGACCTCGATGGCCTCCGGGGTCACCTTGCCCTGCGCCGACTGCGCGAGGTGCAGCATCGGCAGCAGGCCGGAGCGCTTCTCCGGGTAGCGGGCCGCGATCTCGCGCAGCTCGCCGAGCGTCTTGTCGTCGAGTGGGGTGATCACCGGTCGACGCCTCCCATCACCGGGTCGAGGCTGGCGATCGCGACGACGACGTCGGAGAGCATGCCGCCCTCGCTCATCACGCCCATCGCCTGCAGGTTGTTGAACGACGGATCGCGGAAGTGGGCGCGGAACGGGCGGGTGCCGCCGTCGGAGACCACGTGGGCCCCGAGCTCGCCACGGGGCGACTCGATCGGCACGTAGGCCTGGCCCGCCGGCACCCGGAAGCCCTCGGTGACCAGCTTGAAGTGGTGGATCAGGGCCTCCATCGACTCGCCCATGATGTGGCGGATGTGGTCGAGGCTGTTGCCCATGCCGTCGCTGCCGATCGCGAGCTGGCTGGGCCAGGCGATCTTCTTGTCGGCGACCATGACCGGCTCGCCCTCCATCTTCGCGAGACGGTCGGCCGCCTGCTCGATGATCTTCAGCGACTCCCACATCTCGTTGAGACGCAGCCGGAACCGGCCGTAGGAGTCCGAGGTGTCCCAGGTCTGCACGTCGAAGTCGTAGGTCTCGTAGCCGCAGTACGGCGAGGTCTTGCGCAGGTCCCACGGGTAGCCGGTGCTCCGGAGGACCGGACCGGTGACCCCGAGCGCGAGACAACCCTCGAGGTCGAGGTGCCCGACGCCCTCCAGGCGGGCCTTGAAGATCGGGTTGGCGTTGCAGAGCGCGGCGTACTCCGGCAGCCGCTTCTTCATCAGGGCGACGAAACCGCGGATCTCGTCGAGAGCACCCGGGGGGAGGTCCTGGGCGACGCCGCCGGGGCGGATGAAGCCGTGGTTCATCCGAAGACCGGTGATCAGCTCGAACAGGTCGAGGACCAGCTCGCGTTCACGGAAGCCGATCGTCATCACGGTGAGCGCGCCGATCTCCATGCCGCCGGTGGCGATGCAGACCAGGTGGGAGGAGAGGCGGTTGAGCTCCATCAGGAGCACCCGCATCACGTTGGCCTTCTCCGGGATGGCGTCCTCGATGTCGAGCAGCCGCTCGACGCCCAGGCAGTAGGTCGCCTCGTTGAAGAACGGGCTCAGGTAGTCCATCCGGGTGCAGAACGTGACGCCCTGGACCCACGACCGGTACTCCATGTTCTTCTCGATGCCGGTGTGCAGGTAGCCGATGCCGCACCGGGCCTCGGTCACCGACTCGCCGTCGAGCTCGAGGATGAGCCGGAGCACACCGTGCGTCGACGGGTGCTGCGGACCCATGTTGACGACGACCCGCTCCTGCGCGTCGCCGCCCTGCTCGCCGAGACCGGCCGCGATCTCGTCCCAGTCCTGACCGGAGACGGTGAAGACCTTGCCGTCGGTGGTCTCCGACGCACCGGCGTAGATGTCTTCCGTCCCGGTGGTTGAGCTTGTCGAAACCATCAGGTGTAGCTCCTCCGCTGGTCGGGCGGCGGGATGGTGCCGCCCTTGTACTCGACCGGGATGCCGCCGAGGGGATAGTCCTTGCGCTGCGGGTGGCCCGGCCAGTCGTCGGGCATGAGGATCCGGGTCAGGGCTGGGTGGCCGTCGAAGATCAGCCCGAACATGTCGTAGGTCTCGCGCTCGTGCCAGTCGACGGCCGGGTAGACCGAGCAGATCGACGGCAGGTGCGGGTCGGCGTCGGGGACGCTGACCTCGACGCGGATCCGTCGGTTGTAGGTCATCGACAGGAAGCTGTAGACCGCGTGCAGCTCGCGACCGGCGTCCTCGGGGTAGTGCACGCCGTTGACGCCCGCGCACAGCTCGAAGCGGAGGCTCGGCTCGTCACGGAGCAGCTTGACCGCGGCGACCAGGTTCTCGCGCGCGATGTGGAAGGTGATCTCGCCCCGGTGGATCACGACCGACTCGATGAGGGGGTCGAGGCCGTCGGCGACCACGTCGAACCAACCGGCCCCTCCTGACCCTGTCGAAGGGCCGTAGGGCCGCTGGGCGGCCCCGGGGAGGACGACCGGTGCCACGAGCCCGCCGTACCCGCTGGTGTCGCCGGTGCCGCTGACGCCGAACATGCCGCGGCGCTCGCCGACCGGTCGGACCTCGCCGGTGGGCGCCGGCACGTTCTCGGGCGACTGGTCGACGGCCGGCTGCTGGACGGCAGGCTTCGGCTCCACGACCTCCTTCTCGGCGACCGGCTTGCCGACCTCGTCGGGCACCTCGCTCTTGCCGGTGCGGTCGACGCCGTCCTTGGACTTGTCGTCGGTCACCGCAGGAGGCCCTTCATGTCACCGGTGGGCAGGGCGACCAGGCCCTCGGCCTCGAGCTCGCGGATCTGCGCCTGGCGGTTGGCTCCGAGCGGGGTGCCCTGCACCTTGTCGTGCAGCTTGAGGATCGCGTCGATGAGCATCTCCGGGCGCGGCGGGCAGCCCGGCAGGTACATGTCGACCGGGACGACGTGGTCGACCCCCTGCACGATGGCGTAGTTGTTGAACATGCCGCCGCTGCTGGCGCAGACGCCCATCGCGAGCACCCACTTGGGCTCGGCCATCTGGTCGTAGATCTGACGGAGGACCGGTGCCATCTTCTGGCTGACACGGCCAGCGACGATCATCAGGTCGGCCTGGCGCGGGCTGGCGCGGAAGACCTCCATGCCGAAGCGCGCGAGGTCGTACTTCGGGCCGCCGCTGGTCATCATCTCGATGGCGCAGCACGCGAGGCCGAAGGTGGCCGGCCAGAAGCTGGCCTTGCGGAAGTAGCCGGCGACGCCCTCGACCGTGGTCAGCAGGACGCCGCTCGGGAGCTTCTCTTCGAGACCCACAGGTTGTTCCCTCTCAGTCCCACTCGAGCCCGCCGCGACGCCAGACGTAGGCGTAGGCGACGAAGACGGTGGCGATGAAGACGACCATCTCGATCAACCCGAACCAGCCCATCGCGTCGAAGTGCACGGCCCAGGGGTAGAGGAAGATGATCTCGATGTCGAAGACGATGAACAGCATCGCGGTGATGTAGTACTTCACCGGGAAGCGGCCGCCGATCGCCTGGGGCGTCGGCTCGATGCCGCACTCGTAGGAGTCGAGCTTGGCGCGGTTGTAGCGCGCGGGCCCGACGAAGGCGCTCATGACGACCGAGCCGACCGCGAACAGCGCGGCCAGGGCGGCCAGCACCAGTACCGGCGTGTAGAGCTCCAACTGCCTCCCCTTCCCGTGCGCCGGGCCCTGTCCGGGAGGGCCCGATCGTGATCTTGTGAAAGGAATCACGAGTGGCGTGAGGCACATACTGCCACCACGGGACGCGAACCGCACAAGGGGGGCGGAACGTTCGTAACCCGCCGCTGACCTGCGGATTTACCCCACGAGGACGTGCCCTAAATCATGGTCCGTGGTCACGCGGTGGCGCGGTGCAGGGCGACGATGCCGCCCGAGAGGTTGCGCCACTCGGGAGCCGCCCAGCCCGCCCGGGCGATCATCGCCGCCAGCCCGGCCTGGTCGGGCCAGGCGCGGATGGACTCGGCGAGGTAGACGTAGGCGTCCGGCGAGGACGACACGGTCTTGGCGATCGCCGGCAGCGTCTTCATCAGGTACTCGAGGTAGACCGTGCGCCACGGCGCCCAGGTCGGGTGGCTGAACTCACACACGAGCAGCCGGCCGCCGGGACGGGTCACCCGACGCATCTCCGCAAGACCCTCGAGCGGGTCGACGATGTTGCGCAGCCCGAAGGAGATGGTGACCGCGTCGAACGTGTCGTCGGCGAAGGGCAGCTTGGTGCCGTCGCCCGCGGTGAACGGCAGGTGCGGGAGCTGCTTCTTGCCGACCTGCAGCATGCCGATGGAGAAGTCGCACGGGACGACGGTCGCGCCGGCATCGGCGAACGGCTGGCTCGAGGTGCCGGTGCCGGCCGCGAGGTCGAGCACCCGGTCGCCGTACGACGGGTCGACGGCCTCCAGCACCTCCCGGCGCCAGCGCCGGTCCTGGCCGAAGGACAGCACGTCGTTGGTGATGTCGTAGCGCTTCGCGACGGCGTCGAACATCCGCCGAACGTCGGCGGGTTGCTTGTCGAGTGCTGCGCGGGCCACCCCGGAAGCGTAGGGCTTGGCGGATCTTCGCAACCAAACGGGCCGTCGATGCGTCAACCCGGTACACACCGAGAAACGCACCACCCACGACCCCACAAGGATCCCGCCATGTCTCCCCGGACCGCCCTCCGCCGCTCCGCCATCGTCGCCGTGATCGCGGCGCTGCTGTGTGGCCTCGCGTACGGCGTCGGCTGGGCCGCCCAGGAGGGCAACCTCCCCTGGCAGCAGCGCCCCGCCGACTCCGCCGCGAACGACTCCGCCCCGTCCGCCACGGACCGTCCCGACAGCCACCGACCGGAGGAAGGGCCGTCCCAGCCCGCCGACGAGCCGGACGAGCCCACGGAGCCGGAGCAGGAGAAGCCGGAGCAGCCGGAGCAGCCGGAGCAGCCGACGGAGCCCGCCCTCCAGCCCGGACCCACCCTGCTCGCGCCCGGCGACGAGGGCGCCGACGTCCGTGACCTGCAGGCCCGGCTGGCCCAGATCGACTGGTTCGACGCCGACGTCACCGGCTACTACGGCGACGTGACGGCCGAGGCCGTGCGCGGCTTCCAGGCCAAGCGCGAGATCCCGGTCACCGGCGAGGTGGACCAGCGCACGCTCGACCGGCTCTACGCGATGACGACGAAGCCGACCCAGGCCGAGCTGACCAACCAGCCCACCACCAACACCCCGGGCGCGCTCGACCCGCGCTGCGAGGTGGGCCGGGTGCTCTGCATCGACAAGACCAGCCGCACCCTGCGCTGGGTCGTCGACGGCAAGGTCGTGAAGACGATGGACGTGCGCTTCGGCGGCGAGTACACGCCGACCCGCGAGGGCGAGTTCAGCGTCTTCCAGAAGAGCCGCGACCACGTGTCGAGCCTGTACGACACCTCGATGCCGTTCGCGATGTTCTTCTCCGGCGGCCAGGCCGTGCACTACTCCCCCGACTTCGCGGCCAACGGCTACAACGGCGCCTCCCACGGGTGCGCCAACATCCGCGACTACGACGGGATCGCCTGGCTGTACGACCAGGTCCAGATCGGCGACAGGGTCATCGTCTACTGGTCCTGACCTCAACGGTCGTCGAGCAGGAGCGAGCGCGGCAGCACCCGGTCGTCGAGCAAGAGCGAGCGCAGCAGCACCGGTCGTCGAGCAGGAGCGAGCGCGGCAGCACCCGGTCGTCGAGCAGGAGCGAGCGCAGCAGCACCCGGTCGTCGAGTAGGAGCGAGCGCAGCGAGCGACGTATCGAGACGCCGCAACGACTGCATCCGCCAGCGTGCCGCGTCTCGATACGTCCTCGCGCCAGAGCGCTCGGACTACTCGACGACCAACCGGCGCGCGGACTACTCGACGACCAACCGGCGCTCGGACTACTCGACGACCAACCGGCGCTCGGACTACTCGACGACCAACCGGCGCTCGGACTACTCGACGACCAACCGGCGCTCGGGCTGCTCGACGACCAACCGGCGCTCGGGCTGCTCGACGACCGACCGGCGCTCGGGCGGCTCGACGACCGGGAGCTGTCACATCCTCCGCGGATGCGGTGTCTCCATGTCGTCACGACGAAGAGACACCGCAACCGAGGAGGACCAGTCATGAGTGAGACCCGCATCCCCGCCGCCGAGATCACCGGTTTCAAGGGCGCTCTGCTCAAGCGGATGATCAAGAAGACCCTCGGCCAGGTGCCGACGTCGGTCGGCGTCTACTGGCACAACCAGAAGGTGCTGATGGCGATGGGCGGCCTGGGCGGCAAGCTGAAGAAGTGGGACGCCTGCGACGAGGGGTTGAAGACCTTCGCCCACATGGCCGTCGCCTCCTACATCGGCTGCACCTGGTGCCTCGACTTCAACTACTTCGAGGCCCGCAACAAGGACATCGACCTGGACAAGGCCCGCGAGGTCCCGCGCTGGCGCGAGTCCGACGTCTTCACGCCGCTGGAGAAGGACGTGATGGCCTACGCCGAGGCGATGAGCTCGACGCCGGTCACCGTCGACGACGCGATGGTCGCGAACCTGCGCGAGCAGCTCGGCGACGCCGCGATGGTCGAGCTGACGGCGGTCATCGCGTTCGCGAACTTCACCACCCGGCCCAACGTCGCGCTCGGCATCGAGTCCGACGGCTTCGCCGCCGCGTGCGGGCTCAAGCCGCTCGCCGAGCCGTCCGTCGCCGCCGTACGGTCGTGACCGTGACCCCGTCGTCGGTCGACCCGTTCGTCGAGCACCGCAACCTGCTCTTCACCGTCGCCTACGAGATGCTCGGCTCCGCGGCCGACGCCGAGGACGTCGTGCAGGAGAGCTGGTTGCGGTGGGCCGCCAGGAACGAGGAGAGCGACCGGGACGAGGTGCGCGACCCGCGCGCCTACCTGGTCCGCATCGTCACCCGGCAGTCGCTCAACCGGCTGCGCTCGCTGTCACGCCGGCGCGAGGACTACGTCGGCGAGTGGCTGCCCGAGCCGTTGCTGACGGCGCCGGACGTGGCCGAGGACGTCGAGCTGGCCGAGAGCGTCTCGATCGCGATGCTGACCGTCCTCGAGACGCTCGGACCGGCCGAGCGGGCCGTGTTCGTGCTGCGGGAGGTCTTCGACACGCCGTACGACGAGATCGCGGAGGCGGTCGGCAAGTCGCCGGCCGCCGTGCGGCAGATCGCGCACCGGGCCAAGGAGCACGTCGCCGCGCGGCGACCCCGGATGCAGGTGAAGATCGACGAGCAGCAGGCCGCTGTCGAGAGGTTCCTCGCGGCGGTCCGCGGCGGCGGCATCGACGACCTGCTCGCCGTGCTCGCACCCGACGTGGTGCTGGTGGCCGACGGTGGCGGGATCGCCAACGCGGTCCGCAAGCCGGTGCACGGCGCCGACCGGGTCGCGGCCTTCCTGGGTACGGCGAAGCGGCTGGCCCTCGAGTTCACCAGCATGCCGATCTCGCTCAACGGCCTGCCGGGCGCGCGGCTCGACGTCCCCTTCGACGGCTCGACCACCGCGCTCAGCTTCGTCGTGGAGGACGGTCGGATCACGCACATCTACGCGATGCGCAACCCGGAGAAGCTGCAGCGACTGGGCGAGGAGACCCCGTTGCAGCGGTGAGCGGCGCTCAGCTCAAGCCGGCCTGGGTCGCGACGTCGGCGGCCAGGTCGGCGGTCTGCTGGGTGTCGAGGCCGCCGGCCTCGTAGACGTTGATCGTGCGGCCGCCGGCGACCAGCTGGCACTGCACCTGGAACGGCGGGCCGCCCTCGGCCTTGGCCTGCGACTGGTACTGGGCGAAGCAGACGGCGTCGCCGTGGCGGACGTACTCGCCCTGGGTCTCGGAGTTCGCCGACATCTCCGGCGGCACCGGCGGGCCGGTCTGGATGAACAGCCCGGACTCGCCGTTGTAGATCGTGACCGCCACCCGCACCTGCTCGTCCGGCGTCGCGTAGACACCGACCGCGCTGTCGGTGTCGAAGCTGTCGGTCAGCTGCTCGCCGCCGTACGCCTCCACGTCCTCGAACAGCGGAGCCAGCTCCTGGTTGAGGGAGGTGTAGCGCACGAGCGCGCCGTCGAGGAGGTCCTCGGGCAGCAGGTCGGTCGCGGGCGTCCCGCTGACGTCGGACTGCTCGGTGCCGCCCCCGTCGGGTTCGTCGCCGGTGACCTCCGGGAGGCCCACGGCGAACCCGACGACGCCGGCGAGGAGGGCTGCACCGGACGCGGCGCCGACCAGGGTGGAGCGAAGAGGCATCCGGCCATCATGCCGGTCCGGGTCACGGCCTCACAGGTCGGTGCCCTCGGCGAGACGCACGTAGTCGAGACCGGCCTCGCCGAGGAAGCGCCCGAAGTGGCTGTCCGCGACGCCGAGTCCGGCGTCGGAGTAGATGCGGTCGTGGATCGCCACGTTGCGGGGCGCGCCGACCGACCGCGCGAAGTCGATGCCCTCGGAGACCTTCATCCACGGCGCGCACACCGGCGCGAGCAGCACGTCGACCGGTCGGTCCGGACCGGTCAGCGCGTCGCCGGGGTGGAAGACCGTGGTGTCACCCAGCGTGAGCAGGTAGCCGCTGTTGTCGAACCGCGGCAGCTCGGGGTGGATCACTGCGTGCAGCTCGCCGACCGCTCGCACCGGGATCCCGCCGATCGACAGCTCCTCTGCCGGCGTGACGACGGTGACCCGCTCCGCCAGGTCGGGCGCGCCCTCGCGGATCTGCGCAGCGACCGCCTCGATCGTGTAGACCGCCGCGTCGCTGCGCCGCAGCTGCTCCGGGTCGTAGTGGTCGGGGTGCTCGTGCGTGATGAGCACGGCGTCGGCCCCGTCGATCGCGCCGTGGCCGGTGAAGACGCCGGGGTCGAGGACCAGCACCGTCCCGTCGTGCTCGACCCGCACGCAGGAGTGCCCGAGCTTCGTCAGTCGCATGGGCCCACGCTAACGACGGAATCAACGCCGCAGCTGCCCGGTTGAGGCCGGCATGATCGCCATCACCGGAGCAACGGGAGCCGTCGGCGGCCGGGTCGCCCACCTCCTCGCCGACCTCGCGCCGCGCCTCGTCGTCCGGGACCCGTCCCGAGCCCCGGACGTGGGCGGCGAGGTCCGCACCGCGTCGTACGACGACCGCGCCGCTGCCGTGTCCGCGCTCGACGGCGTCGCGACGCTGCTGCTCGTCTCGGGGTCGGAGTCGGCGGACCGGCGGGCCCAGCACCGCACGATGGTGGACGCCGCCGTGGCGGCCGGCGTCGGGCACGTCGTCTACACCTCGTTCGTCGGCGCCGGACCGGACGCGACGTTCACCCTCGGCCGCGACCACGGTGACACCGAGCAGGCGATCCGCGAGAGCGGGCTGGCGTTCACCCTGCTCCGGGACAACTTCTACCTTGACGTGCTGCCGTACTTCGCCGACGCGAACGGCGTCATCCGCGGCCCGGCCGGCAGCGGGCGGATCGCGGCGGTGGCGCGGGCGGACGTGGCCGACGTGGCGGCCGTCGTGCTGCGCGAGCCGGAGGCGCACGCCGGCGTGACCTACGACCTCACCGGCCCGGAGTCGCTGACGATGACCGACGTCGCGGCCCGCGCCGGCGCCGCTCTGGGTCGCGACCTGCGCTACGAGGAGGAGACCCTCGAGGAGGCCTACGCCTCCCGCCGCGCCGCCTACCCCGACGCCGCCGACTGGCAGCTCGACGCCTGGGTCAGCACCTACACCGCCGTCGCCGACGGCTCGGTCGCCGGGATCAGCGGCGACGTCGAACGGGTCACCGCCCATCCCGCGCGCACGCTCGAGCAGACGCTGGGCCCGGCCCGGTAGGCCGGCTGCCGATCAGCCGGTCACGTGGTGCACGAAGCACCAGCGCCAGTCCTCGCCCGGCTCGACCGAGCGCATCACCGGGTGGGTGGTGGCGCGGAAGTGGGCGGTGGCGTGGCGGTGTGGCGAGGAGTCGCAGCAGCGGATCTCGTGGCAGGTCAGGCACATCCGCAGGGCGACCCAGCGGCTGCCGATCGCGACGCAGTCGACGCACTCGAGCGCGCCGGAGGGGTCGGCGAGGGCGATCGACTCGAGGTGCTCGCACAGGTCGCCGGGTGTTCTGCGCACGCGTTCTGCCTCCACGTCTGCTCGCTCCTGATCCGCGGCGTCCAGCATGGACTCCTCGATGTCGAGCATGGCCAGCACGTCGCTGACCACCTCCGAGGGGACCGACCCGGTCGAGCGGATCTCCAGGACCCGGGCCCGCTCGGCCTCGATCATCTCCTCCCGCAGCCGCGCGTAGAGGGCGGCGGGGCTCTCCTCCCCGGCCGTGGTGCCCAGCCGCTCCCAGGCGGCGAAGTTGCGCTGCTCGGTGCGCTGCTTGATCAGCGCGGCGACGCCGTACGGGTCGTCCTCGGCGTCGACGAGCTCCGCCAGCCGCGCGTGGCCGGCCTTCGAGGCCTGCTGCAGCAGGGTGGCGCGCGCCAGCGCGTCGTCCATCGGGTCCGGTGGCGGCACGTTCAGCCGGCGCGCCAGCCAACCCAGCGTCGTGCCCTGCAGCAGCAGGGTGCCGGCGACCACGGTGAACGCGATCATCAGCAGCACCTCCCGGTGCGGCACCGACTCGGGGATGACGAATGCGGCGGCGAGCGTGACCACCCCGCGCATCCCGGCCCACCCGATGAGGAAGGTGTACGACGCCGGCGGCCGCTGTCCCGTCAACGGATCCGGTCCCGGCCGGATCAGCAGGTAGCGGGCAGGGAACACCCACACCATCCGCAGCACCACCACCGCGCCGAGGGTCGCGAGGCAGGCGCCCACGATGGTGCCGGTCGGCAGCGTGCTCGCCCGGACCTCGTCGATCAGCCACCGGGCCTGCAGACCGATGAGCAGGAAGACCGTGTTCTCGAGCATGAACGCCAACGTGCGCCAGTTCATCCGCTCGGCGATGCGTGACTGCGCGGTCTGCACGATCGGCGCCTTGTGGCCGAGCAGCAGCCCGGCGACGACCACGGCGACCACGCCGGACGCGTGGATCTCCTCCGCGGCCATGTAGGTGGCGAACGGGACCACCAGCGAGATCCCGGTGTCGAGCACCGGGTCGGTGACGTGCCGGCGGATCTTCGCGACGAGCACGAACCCGGCGATGCCGATCAGCAGGCCACCGCCCGCGGCGAGCAGGAAGTCGAGGCCGATCTCCCAGGCCGGGGCCATCGCCGCGGCCGAGCCGATGCCGGCGATCGCCGTGCGCAGCGCGACCAGTGCGGTCGCGTCGTTGAGCAGCGACTCGCCCTCGAGGATGGTGACGATCCGGCGCGGCAGCCCGATCCGGCGGCCGATCGCGGTGGCCGCCACCGCGTCGGGCGGCGCGACGACCGCCCCGATGGCGAACGCTGCGGGCCAGCCCACCTCCGGCAGGATCGCGTGCACGAGCAGCGCGACGCCGGTCGTGGTGAACACGACCAGGCCGACGGACAGCAGCAGGATCGGACGGCGGTTGGCGTTGAAGTCGACGAGCGAGGTGCCGAGCGCCGCTGCGTAGAGCAGCGGCGGCAGCAGCCCGATCAGCACCACCTCGGGCTCGAGGTGGACGGTCGGGACGCCGGGGACGTAGGAGCCCACCCATCCGACGACGATCAGGGCGATGGGGGCGGCGACCCCGAGGCGGCCGGCGATCGCCGTGACCGTGAGCACGGTGACGGCGATGGCCACCAGTAGCAGCGGGATCTCCACGGGCTCATTCTCCCTGGCGGGCGGTGGACCGGTGGATGGGTGGTGCGCGCCGAGACGGGCCGGGTCCTGGCTCAGGTCTCCTCGGCCAGCGCGCGGATCCGCCGGTCGAGGTCGCGGCGACCGGTGCGGTCGACGACGGCCTCGACGACCTCGATGCCGCCGTTGGGGCTGGCCAGCGCCTGGTCGAGCTCGGGGCGCGACGTCACCCGCAGGTGCGGGGTCCGGGTCGCCGCGCAGAGGCTGCCCAGGTCCACGCCGTGCGGCGTGCCGAACAGCCGCTCGAACGCCGCCGCGTGCTCGGGCGCGCCCTGCTCCAGCATCGAGAAGATCGCGCCGCCGTCGTCGTTGACGACGACGATCGTCAGGTCCGGCCGCACCTCCTCGGGCCCGAGCACCAGCGAGGACTGGTCGTGCAGGAACGTCACGTCGCCCATCAGCGCGATCGACCGGGGCGCGGACGAGTGCCCCTCCGCCCGGCTGATCGCTGCACCGATCGCGGTGCTGATGGTGCCGTCGATGCCGGACAGGCCGCGGTTGGCGATCACCTTCCGCCGCTCGCCGACCGGTGCCGGCGGTTGCATGATGTCGAGGTCGCGGACCGGGCTGGAGGCGCCGACGACGAGCAGGCTCTCCGCGGGCAGGGCGGCCGAGACGGCAGCGGCGACGTCGTACGGCGTCAGCGCGGGCTCGTCCGCCAGCAGCCGGTCGATCCGCCGGCCGAGCTCGCGGTCGGCCACCCGCCAGCGGTCGGACCAGTCGGAGCCGTCGGGCTCGGGCGGCCCGGGGAACCCGTCGAGCACGGTCGACCCCGGCGGCCGCACCGGCCACACACCGCGGCCCGGGACCACCAGCACCTCGACGTCCGCGCGCGCGAGCAGCCGGCTCACCGGACGGGACAGCGTCGGCCGGCCCAGGACGACGACCCGCTCGATCTCCGCACCGAGGGCGGTGGCGAGGAGGAGGCGGTAGGTGCGCAGCGCCTGGGTCCCGCGCCGCGCCCCGCTCGACGGCTCCGCCAGCAGCGGCCAGCCCGCCCGCTCGGCCAGGAGGCGGGCCCGGGGTCCGGCGTCGTCGCCCGCCACGACGACGGTGCGGGGTCCGGCGGGCAGGAGGTTGACGGGCAGCTCCGGCGGGTTGTCGGGCACTGCAGTGGCCGACAACCCTGGGGAACCCCCGGCCGACCGGGGATTCCCCGCCGGGTCGACCAGCGGCTCATCCAGCCGCACGTTCACGTGCAGCACGCCATCGGCGTCCCACGGGACGGCGTCGAGGTCGGCGGGCGTGGCGACGTCGTAGGTCGGGACCAGGGGGCCGAAGATGCCGACCTGGTCGGTCGTCTGGTTGGCGCCGGTGCCCATCAACCGGGCGGGCCGGTCGGCGCTGAGGACGACGAGGGGCACGCCGGCGTGGGCCGCCTCGAGCACGGCGGGGTGCAGGTTGGCGACGGCGGTGCCGGAGGTGCACATCACCGCGGCCCGGCTGCCCGCCTTCGAGAGGCCGAGCGCGAGGAAGGCCGCCGAACGCTCGTCGATGCGGGTGTGCAGGTCCAGCCCGCGCTGCCAGGCGGCGAAGGCGAGCGGCGCGTTGCGCGAGCCGGGCGACAGCACGACGTCACGGACACCCTGGGTGCCGAGCCGGTCGACGACCGCCCGGCCGAGCTCGACGCCGCTGATCCCGCTCACGACCGACCATCCTGCTGCAGCGCCCGGACCTCGGCGAGCCGGGCCTCCCAGTGCGCCACCCGGTCGGACGGTGCCGCCACCCGGTCGAGGGCGCCGGCGTCGATGACCGGGCGGAGGACGGGCAGGGCGCCGTCGACCGGCAGCAGCGGGTCGGCGACGACGTCGTCGGTCAGCAGCTGCACGGTCGCGAGCCCGCAGGCGTAGGGAAGCTCGGGCAGGGCCGCGGCCAGCGCGACGCCGGCCGCGATCCCGACGGACGTCTCGAGCGCGGAGGACACCACGACCGGCAGGCCGATCTCCTCGGCGATCCGCAGGCAGGCGCGGACCCCGCCGAGCGGCTGCACCTTGAGGACGGCGACGTCGGCGGCCTCGAGGTCGCGGACCCGGTAGGGGTCCTCGGCACGGCGGATCGACTCGTCGGCCGCGATCGGCACGGAGACGCGACGGCGGACGGCGGCCAGGTCCTCGACCGAGGGCGACGGCTGCTCGACGTACTCGAGTCCGCCGGCGGCCCGGTCCAGCGCTCCGATGGCCGCGACCGCGTCGTCGACCGACCAGGCCCCGTTGGCGTCGATCCGGATCCGGCCGTCAGACCCCAGGGCGTCGCGCACCGCCTCCAGCCGGGCCCCGTCGTCGGCCAGCACCTGCCCGGGCTCGGCGACCTTGACCTTCGCGGTCCGGCAGCCGCCGCGGGTGACGATCGCGTGCGCCGTGGCGGGGTCCACCGCGGGCACGGTGACGTTGACCGGCACGGTGTCGCGGACCGCCGCGGGCCAGTCCCCCACCGCGGCCTCCTCGGCGCAGCGCAGCCACGGCTCGGCCACGCGGGCGTCGTACTCGAGGAACGGGCTCCACTCCCCCCACCCCTCCGGTCCCTCGACCAGCGCGGCCTCGCGCACGGTCACGCCGCGGAACCGGGTGCGCATCGGGATCGAGACGACCCTCATCGGGCGCGGTCCTCGTGGAGCGCGAGCAGCCCCTGCCGGTCCGGCTTGCCGTTGGCGAGCAGCGGGACCTCGTCGAGGGCGACGAGCTGGCGCGGCGCCCAGGCTCGCGGGTGCACCTCGGCGACCCAGTCGCGGGCCGCGTCGAGGCCGAGGTCGCCGACGACGAACGCGACGACCCGGTTGCCCCACTCCTCGTCCGGCACGCCGAGGACCTCGGCTGCGGCGACGGCGGGGTGCTCGCGCAGCCGCGTGGCGACCGCGACCGCGGGCACGTTGACGCCTCCGCTGACGACGACGTCGTCGACGCGGCCGAGCACCCGGAGCAGGCCGTCCTCGTCGAGGGTGCCGGCGTCGGAGGTGAGGTACCAGCCGTCGACCAGCGTCCGCGCCGTGAGCTCCGGGTCTCCGACGTACTCCTGGAAGAGCGTCGGCCCGCCGATCCGGATCCGGCCGCCCTCGCCGATCGCGACGGCCACGCCGTCGAGCGGCAGGCCGTCGTAGACGCAGCCGCCGGCGGTCTCGGCGGCGCCGTACGTCGCGACCACGTGGATCCCCGCCTCGGTCGCACGCTGCCGCAGGGCCGGGTCGATCGGGCCGCCGCCCAGCAGCACGGTGTGCGCCCGTCGCAGCGCGTCCGCCGCGCCGGCGTCGTCCAACAGCCGGCCCAGCTGGGTCGGCACCAGCGAGACGAACCAGCCCTCGTCGTCGGGCCAGCCGTCGCGCTCCAGCCATACCGGGTCGCGCCCGGCGACCAGCGAGCGGACCACGACCTGGACGCCGGCGACGTACGTCGGCGGCAGCGCGAGCACCCAGCGACCCGTTGCGCCGAGCCGTCGGGCAGAAGCGGCCACCGAGGCGAGCACGGCGTCCCGGGTGAGGGCGACCCGCTTAGGCGCGCCGGTCGAGCCGGAGGTCGCCACGACCAGGCGCACGTCGTCGGGCCCGTCGAGCCAGGTGCGGACCTGGTCGACCACCTCCGGCGCGGCGTCCTGCGGGGACCAGAAGCTCACGGGACAGCAACCTACTGGCGGCCGTGACGCTGCCGGAACCCGCCGTAAATCGATGGCGGCTGTCGGTGGCGAGGTGTGGAATCTGCGGAGTGACGACCACCCTCTCGGGCGAGCGGCGGGGCTTCTTCCGACGTCTCATCCCGCCCACGCCGCTCTCGCGTCGACTGGCGACGCAGTCGATGCTCTTCTCGACCGGCGAGGGCACCTTCCTCACCGGGAGCGCGGTGTTCCTGACCCAGGTCGTCGGCATGAGCGCGGCCCAGTCCGGCCTGGCGCTCACCATCGTCGGCGTCGCCGAGTTCCTCTTCGCCTACCCCGCCGGCCGGGTCGTCGACCGGCTCGGCCCGAAGCGGATGTGGGCCGGCAGCACCGTCGGCCGGGCCGCCTGCTTCGTCGCGCTGCCGTTCGTCGACGGCTTCGGCCAGTACATCGCGGTCGGCGTCGTGTTCGCCGTGTTCGGGTCGCTGGGCGGTGCCAGCCACGGGGCCTACATCCTCGACGTGCTCAAGCCCAAGGAGCGCGTCGAGACCCAGGCCTACATGTACTCCTCTCTCAACCTCGGCTTCACCCTCGGTGCCGCCATCGGTGGCGTCGCGCTCGCGACGGGGAGCCTGACCGTCGTCCAGTACACGCCCTTCTTCGCTGCCGCCCTGATGCTGGCGAACGCCTACTGGGTGACCCGGCTCCCGGCTGCGCCCCACGACCTGCGGGTCGCCAGCGGCGAGCAACGCGAGCGCCCACCCGGCCCGAGCGCCCACCGCAACGTCGGCTGGATCCTCACCAACTTCTGCATCGGCGTGCTGTGGACCAACCAGGTGCTGCTCAACGTCGTCATCCCGCTCTGGCTGGTCGAGGCGACCGACGCGCCCCACGTGCTGCTGGCCTGGCTGTTCGGCACCAACACGGTGCTCTGCATCTTCCTGCCGGCCTACACCTCCAAGGGCGTGCGGACGATCGACGACGCCCTGCGCTACGCGTGGGTCTCGACCGGGTTCTTCGTGGTGTCGTGCCTGATCACGATGTACACCCACTCGACCGTCGGGTTCGTCACGGTCGTCCTGGTCTGGCTCGGCCACGTCACCGTGACCGGCGCCGAGCTGGCGATCTCGGGCGCGACCTGGGCGATCCAGGCAGAGCTGATGGACCCGCGCCGGCGCGGCGACTACCAGGGCGTCGAGGAGGTCAGCCGGGCGCTCGGCGGCCAGTGGGCCCCGTGGCTGTTCACCGGCTTGGCGATGTCGTGGTTCGCCGAGGGCCGTGGGTGGCTGATCATCGCCGGCGTCATCGTCGTCGCCACGATCGGCCTCGGCCCGTCGGTGCGGATGGCCGAGCGGTTCCGGGACCGGCACTTCCCGGTGCAGCCGGAGGACGACGACCGGGCGGGGAATCCCCGGTCGACCGGTGACTCACCAGGGTTGACGGGCATTGCAATGGCCGACAACCCCGGGGAGTCCCCGGTCGACCGGTGATTCCTCGCCTCACCTAGACTTATCTTGATGTCAAGAGATCTCCTCGCCCGCGTCACCCGACTGGCGGGTCCCACCTCGCTGGTCCGCCGGCTGTCCGCCCAGTCGGTGCTGTCGGCGTTCGGTGACGGGGTGTTCCTCACGGGCAGCGCGGTGTTCTTCACCCAGATCGTCGGGCTGTCGGCCTCCCAGGTCGGACTGGGCCTGACGATCGCGGGGGTCGCGACGTTCGCGCTCGCCGTACCGCTGGGCAAGCTGAGCGACAAGTACGGCGCCAAACGGGTCTGGGCGCTCGCGTCGCTCGTCGAGGCGGTGGTCTACCTGGGGTGGCTGGCGATCGGCGACATGCTCACGTTCGTCGTCATGCTCATCGGGCTCGAGCTGGTGTCGACGGCGAGCCGGTCGGCGCGCAACGCCTACCGGTTCGACGTCTTCCCGCGCGAGGAGCGGGTCCGCTCCAACGCCTACTTCCGCGCCGCCCGCAACGTCGGCTACACCCTCGGCGCGCTGCTCGCGGGCATCGCGCTCGCGACCAACAGCGACGACGTCGTCCGGACGGTGCCGGTCATCACCGCCGGCCTGCTGCTGCTCAACGCCGCGCTCGTCGCGCGGCTGCCGCGCGCCCTCCACCACGTCGGGACCGAGCCGCTGCTCGAGGTCGCGGTCGAGGCGGTGCTCGAGGGCAAGGACGGTCGCAGCGCGCTACGCAACCGCGCGTACCTCGCCATGGCGATCCTCGGTGGCGTCCTCTCCACCCACCAGGTGCTGCTCAACGTCGTCATCCCGCTGTGGCTGGTCGAGGAGACCGACGCGCCGCGGGTGCTGATCGCGTGGCTGTTCGGCACCAACACCGTGATGGCGGTCCTGCTCCAGGTGGCGGCGGCGCGCGGCATCACCACCGTCGCCGACTCCCTGCGCGCCCAGCGCCGCGGGGCCTTCTTCTTCGTGGTGTCCTGCGGCATCGTGGCCGTCACCCACGACACCGTCGGCTGGGTGACGATCGCGCTGGTCTGGCTCGGCCACGTCACCGTCACCGGCGCCGAGCTGTTCCAGTCCGCCGGCGAGTGGGGCCTGCAGGCCGAGCTGTCCGACCCGGAGCGGCGCGGCGAGTACCAGGGCGTCTCCCAGCTCGGCTTCACCCTCGGGTCGGTCTGGGCGCCGGCGCTCTACACGTTCCTCTCGATCTCGTGGGGCACGCCGGGCTGGATCGTCATCGGCGCGATCGTGGTCGTCGCCGCCGCGCTCATCCACCCGGCAGCGAGGGCGGCCGAGCGCCACCTGACGCGCCTGGGGATCGAGCAGCCTGCTTGAATCGCTGCATCATGGCGACTCCCGGACAATGGCTGCAGGGCGCCCGTCCGCGCACCCTCCCGGCGGCGGTCGCGCCGGTGCTCGCGGGCACCGGCGTGGCGACGTACGACGACGAGCTGGTCGGGTGGAAGGCGCTGCTGGCGCTCGTGGTCAGCCTGGCGCTGCAGGTGGCGGTCAACTACGCCAACGACTACTCCGACGGCATCCGCGGCACCGACGACGAGCGGGTCGGTCCGCTGCGGCTGGTCGGTTCCGGGCTCGCGACGCCGGGAGCGGTGAAGCGGGCCGCGTTCCTCGCGTTCGGCGTGGCCGGTGCCGCCGGGCTGGTGCTCGCCGCGACGACCGCGTGGTGGCTGGTGGCGGTCGGCCTGCTGTGCGTGGTCGCGGCCTGGTACTACACCGGCGGGTCGAAGCCCTACGGCTATCTCGGCCTGGGCGAGGTCATGGTCTTCGTCTTCTTCGGCCTGGTCGCCGTGGTCGGCACGACCTACGTCCAGACCGAGGAGTGGGGCGACTCCGGCTGGACCGCCCTCGTCGCCGGCGCCGGCGTCGGCGCGCTGGCCTGCGCGATCCTCGTCGCCAACAACCTGCGCGACATCCCGACCGACACCGTGGCCGGCAAGATCACGCTGGCGGTGCGGCTCGGCGACCGCCGTACCCGTGTCTTCTACGCGCTGCTCGTGGCTCTCGCGCTTGCCGCGCTGGTCGGCGTCGCCGTGCTGGCCACGCCGTGGGCGCTGCTCGGCCTGCCGTTCCTGGCGCTGGCCGTCCCCGCCACCCGGACCGTGCTCGCCGGTGCCGCCGGTCCGGGACTGATCCCCGTGCTCCAGCAGACCGGGCTCGCCGAGCTGGTCTGGGCGCTGGGCTGTGCGGTGGGGCTCGTCGCGGGGTAGGTCCCGGACGCCTGCGTGGAATACCCGGTCGACCGGGTGTTCCGCGGGTTGTCCGCCTCTGCAATGGCTGACAACCCGTGGGATACCCGGTCGACCGGGTATCCCGCGCCCCGTCAGTCCGCATCCTCCTTGGACTTCTGCGCCTCGAACCTCTCCGCGGCCTTCGCGGCCCGGCCCTCGACCTTGGCGGCGAACGCCTCGCGCTGGCGCTCGAGCAGGAAGTACGAGCCCACGCCGCTGACGACGAAGGCGATCACGATGACCCACAGGACGGGCACGTCACCGGTGATGAGGAACCAGAGCCCGAAGACGATGGCGAACGTCCCGACGAACAGGCCGAGCCGCAACAGGGTGTAGGTCCAGAACTCCTTCACGGTTCCAGGGTAGGTCCCGCGGGACCAGTGTTCTCAATCCGTGACCTCCGCCTACCAGGGACGATCTACCCTGGAGGCGTGGGCAAGTTCCTCCTGGTCGTCCTGGTGTTCGCAGTGGTGACCTACCTCGTCACCCGGGCGCTGCAGCAGCGCGGCCCGGGCGAACGCCCGACCCTCCAGCGGCCCAAGCCACCCCGCCGCCCGAGCCCGCCGCCGCGGATGGTGGCGCCGGACGACGACGAGGACTTCCTCCGCGACCTCGACCGCAAGCGGCTCAACCCGCCGGACGACGCGTAGTCCGTCCGACGACGCGTAGTCCGTCCGAGGACGCGTAGCCCGTCCGAGGACGCGTAGCCCGTCCGAGGCACGAGGACGGGCTACGAGATCGTCCGAACATCGAGTAGCGACCGCGAGCGAGGAACGAGCTCGCGACGTCGCGTATCGAGATGCCCGCACCCGACCGCCGGCCGTCCCCAACGGCACTGGGCACGTCGCCGCGTCTCGATACGCCGCCGCTCGTCCCTCGCGGCGGCTACTCGACGACCAAGGGCCCGTCCCTCGCGGCGGCTACTCGACGACCGGATACCGCGCGTTTCTCGCGGCGGCTACTCGACGACCAGGGACTCGTCCCTCGCGGCGGCTACTTGACGACCAAGGGCCCGTCCCTCGCGGCGGCTACTCGACGACCAGCAGGACCGCCGGAGCCTGCAGCGCGTACGCGTGCTGGCTGCTCGTCGAGAAGTAGTTGATGCCGATGAAGTTGAACCACAGCGTGGCGAGACCGACGAGGGCGAGGATCGCGGCGTTGCGGCCCTTCCAGCCGGCGGTCGCGCGGGCGTGCAGGTAGCCCGCGTAGACGACCCAGGTGATGAACGCCCAGACCTCCTTGGGGTCCCAGTTCCAGTAGCGCGACCATGCCTCGTGCGCCCAGATCGGGCCGGTGATGAGCACGGCGAAGGTCCACACCGGGAACGCGAAGGCGTGCACCCGGTAGGCGAGCTTGTCGAGCGCCTCGAGCCCGGGCACCCGGGCGAGGAACCCGGTGGCGCCCTCCTCGGGCTCGCCGGCGCGCATCTTGACCAGGTACATGATCGAGGCGAAGCCGCCGAGGGTGAACGCGCCGGTCGCGATCACCGCGGACACGACGTGGATGACGAGCCAGTAGGAGTTGAGCGCCTCGGTCAGCGGCTGCACCGGCTCGTGCAGCCAGATCACGGCCACCATCAGGACGGTCAGCACGAAGCCGACGACGATCGGCGCCATCCAGTCGAGGCGGAACCGGCGGTAGAGCGCGAGGTAGCCGACGGTGACGACGAAGGTGCCGGAGACGGTGAACTCGTACATGTTGCCCCACGGGACCCGATTGGGGTCCGCGGCCATGCCGCGGCCGACCAGGGCGACCAGGTGGGCGGCGGCCGCGATGCAGATGGTGAGGAAGCCGAGCCGGTTGAGGAACGCGACCCGCTCCTCCGGCGTACGACGACCGGCGGGCGCCTCGCTGACGGCGGGCGTCTCGCTCTCCCCACCGACGGCGACGGCCTGCTTGACCTCGTTGGCGGCCGGCTGTCGGAGTGCAGCCCACTCGGCCAGGTGGACGATCAGCGCGACGAAGTAGACCAGCCCGGCCGCTGCCACGGCCTGGTTGCTCAGGGTCTCCCATGCACCGTCGGACACGTCCACATCACTCCTTCTTGAGTGCGGCGACCAGGTCGGCCAGCACCTCGTCGAGCTCTCCGTTGCCGGACCGGTCCAGTCCCGCGACGTCGACCACGGTCATTGTCCCTCCTCCGCCCCCGGCTGCCCCATCCCGGGTCACGGTCCGGGCCCGCACCCAGATCCGTCGGGGCCGGATGAACAGCGACCCGCAGAGCCCGATCAGGGCGAGCACGACGCCCAGCAGCGCGACCTCCTTGCCAGGGGTCTGGCTGATCTGGACGCGGATCCACGGGTCGACGCGCTCGAAGGTGACCGACCCGAGCCCGTCGGGCAGCTCGACGGTCTCGCCGACCGAGAGGTCGAGCCGGAACGGCTTGCCGTCCTCGCCCTCCAGCTGGGTGGCCTTGTCCTTGTCGAGCACGTAGACCGACTGCGAGGTCCCGTCGTCGAGGCCGAGGTCGCCGGTGTAGACGAGCATCGAGACCAGCGGCTTGAGCGCCTCGGGGAACACCGAGACCGGGTCGCCTTCGTAGAGGTCGAAGGTCGGGTAGAAGAGCCCCTCGAGCCCGATCTGCTCGGGCTCGGCGGTCGGCGCCTTGATCACTCCGAAGGAGACGAACGAGGAGTCCTGCGGGAGGAACACGGTCGGCCCGGTCCATGCGACGTTGCCCTCGCCGTCGCGGACCGTGATCACCGGCGCGTAGCCGTGGCCGATGAGGAAGACGTCGGTGCTGTCGATGGAGAGCGGGTGGTTGACGCGGAGGTCGTACTCCTCCTGCGGTCGGTCGCCCTCGCGGTAGGAGATCCCGGCCTCGAAGCCTCGTGCGGTGCCGGCGCCCGACCCGCTCCGCAGCCAGTCGACCTCGAAGCTGTCGACGGTGAAGTCGAAGTCGTCGAGCTGCTCGGGGGTGAAGAGCCCGCCGGGGTCGAAGTCGTCGTACTGGGTGAGGCTGTTGCCGAACGTCGAGCCCTGCACCAGGATCACGCCGCCCTGGTAGCCGTAGAGCCCGCCGATGCCGAAGCCGGCGAGCACCACCAGCACCGAGAGGTGGAAGAGCAGGTTGCCGGCCTCGCGCAGGTAGCCGCGCTCCGCACTGACCGAGTCGGCCGGCCCGTCGGCGGGGTCGACCGCCCGCAGCCGGTGTCGCTTCCCCAGGACGGCGCGGGCCCGGTCGAGGACCTCCTCGGGCGCCAGGTCGGTCTCGTAGGAGACGTGGTCGGCGAGCCGGGTGAGGTGCCGCGGCGTGCGCGGCGGCTGCGCGCGGAGCGCCCTCGCGTAGACGAACAGCCGCGGCACGATGCAGCCGACCAGCGACAGCACGAGGAGCAGGTAGATCGCCGAGAACCAGATCGAGTCGTAGACCGAGAACAGGTCGAGCTTCTCGTAGATCGGCGTCAGGTCCGGGTGCTCCTCCTTCCACCGCGTGACCTCGAGCGCGTCGACCCCGGTCTGCGGGATGACCGATCCGGGGATCGCGGCGAGGGCCAGCAGCAGCAGGAGCACCAGTGCGGTGCGCATAGAGGTGACCTGGCGCCACACCCAGCGCAGCAGCTCGCGTGCGGTGAGCTCGCCCCGACCGACCGGGCGCTGGTCGGTCTTGTCGTCGACGCTCACAGCGCGGTCTCGCCGTACTCGACCATGCGCAGCTGCACCCACTGCACCAGGTGGTCCCACCAGCCGAAGACCATCGCCAGGCCGAGCGCGACAAGGAACGCCCCGCCGATCCGCATCACCCAGACCTGGTGACGCCGGACCCAGGCGACGGCGCCGAGGGTACGGCGGTAGGCGAGCCCGGCGACGATGAACGGGATCCCGAGCCCGAGCGCGTAGCACAGCGACAGCAGCGCGCCGCGGGTCGCGGTCGCGTCGGAGTAGGTGAGGTTGACGATGACGGCGTACGTCGGGCCGATGCAGGGCGTCCACCCGATGGCGAAGAGGGCGCCGATCAGGGGCGCGGCGCCGAGGCCGACCGCCGGCAGCTTGTGGATCCGCCAGTCCCGTTGCAGCCACGGGACGACGCCGGAGAACACCAGGCCGAGCACGACGAGGAGGACGCCGAGCCCGATCGTGACCTCGTCCTGCCAGCTGCGCAGCCACACCCCGACGCTGCCGAACGCGGCGCCGACGAGCACGAAGACCACCGCGAAGCCGAAGACGAACAGCAGCGAGCCCGCGAGCATCCGGCCGCGCGGCGCCTTGCGGCCGCTGTCCTTGTTGTCGACGATGTCGGCGAGGTCGGCGCCGGAGAGCCCGGTCGCGTAGGAGAGATAGCCCGGCAGCAGCGGGATCACGCACGGTGAGAAGAAGGAGACCAGGCCGGCGACGAGGGCGACGGGTACGGCGAGGCCGAGCGACCCTGCCGCGGCCTGGCTCTGGAACCACTCACCCATCGGAGGCCTCGCCGAGCAGGTCCTCGACCAGGGTCACCAGCGTCGTCTTCGAGGAGATCTCGCCGCTGATGAGCGCGGCCACGCGCCCCTCGCGGTCGAGGATCGCGGTCGAGGGCATCGACGCGGGTCGGTAGCGGCCGAAGTGCGCCAGGGTGACGCTGCCGGGGTCGTAGATCGAGGGGTAGTCGACCCCGCGGTCGCGCTCGAACGCCGCGGCGGTCTCGGGCGCCAGGTCGCGGATGTTGATGCCGACGAACTCGGTCTCGTCCGCGGGCAGCTCGTCGGCGGCCTCGACGAGCAGCGGCATCTCCGCGCGGCAGGGACCGCAGCCGGACCACCACACGTTCACGACGACGACCTGGCCGCGGTAGTCGGCGAGGTCGACCGTGCCGCCGTCGACCGTGTCACCCTCGAGCGTGACCGGGTCGCCCCGGTCGGTCGCCTCCACCTCGGTGACGTTGCCCTCGCCGGGCACGTAGTCACCGTCACCGGTGCTCAGGACGTCGGTGCAGCCGGTGAGGAGGAGCGCCGCCGCGAGGGCGGGCGCGATGCGGCGGACGATGCTCAGGGCCCGGGCTCCCCGTCGTCGTCGAGCGCGCCCTCGGGCCGCTTGTCGACCGGCGCGTCACCGGCAGAGAACGGCGCCGAGCGGTCGCTCTTCGGGATCAGGTCGATCGCCGGCTCGTGGTAGCTGACCTGGGTGAGCCGCTCCTCGGTGAAGTGGAACGACGTCACGGAGCAGAGCGTGCACTGGCGACGGCGCGGGTCGTGCAGGAACGACCGGCGCTCGACGTGCAGCCGCGTGGTCCAGATCGGAAGCTGGTGGGACACGATCGCGCCCTCGTGGCCGGTCGCCTCGCGTCGTACGTCGTGGACGGCGGCCATCATCCGCTCGACGATCTGCCGGTAGGGCTCGCCCCACGACGGCTTGAACGGGTTGTAGAGGTAGCGCCACAGCAGCGGGTTGCGGAGCGCGTTGGTGCCGCGGCCGAAGGTGAGCCCCTCGAACCGGTTGGTCGACTCGATGACCCGCTCGTCGATGCCGATCTCGAGCCCGAGCTTCTCGGCGAGCGGCGCGGCCGTCTCGCGGGCGCGCTCGAGCGGCGAGCTCCGCACGACGGTGATGTCGCGCGAGGCCAGCGAGGCCGCCGTCTTCTCGGCCATCTGACGGCCGAGGTCGGAGAGGTGGAAGCCGTCGCGGCGGCCGTAGAGGATGCCGTCGGGGTTGTGGACCTCACCGTGCCGGACCAGGTGGACGACGGTGTCGGGCGTGGCCATTCAGGAGCCTTCCTTGATGGTCGAGCTTGTCGAGACCGCAACCGCGGCCGCCGCCTCCGCTGCTGCGGGGAGCGCGTCGAGCACGGCCTGCACGGCCCGGTCGTCGTGGGCGGCGGACACGAACCACGCCTCGAACGCCGACGGCGGCAGGTGCACGCCCCGGTCGAGCATGGCGTGGAAGAAGGCGCCGTAGGCCTTCACGTCGGTCCGGGACGCGCCGGCGAAGTCGGACACCGGCTCGTCGGTGAGGAACACCGAGAACATCGACCCGGTCGACTGGATCACGTGGGGCAGGCCGGCCGCGGCGAAGGCGCCCGCGACCCCGGCCTTCAGCGTCTCGGCGACGGTGGCGAGGCGGTCGTAGACCTCGGGCGTCGCGAGCCGCAGGGTGGTGAGTCCGGCCGCGGTGGCGATCGGGTTCCCGGACAGGGTGCCGGCCTGGTAGACGGGACCGTCGGGCGCGAGAGCGCCCATGACGTCGGCGCGGCCGCCGAACGCCGCAGCGGGCAGCCCCCCGCCCATCACCTTGCCGAACGTCATCAGGTCCGGCTGCCAGCCCTCCACGGCGCCGTCGGTGCCCCACTGCCCGCTCGCGGAGACCCGGAAGCCGGTCATCACCTCGTCGCTGACGAAGAGGGCGCCGTGCTTGCGGCAGGTCTCGGCGAGGAACGCGTTGAACCCGGGCGCCGGCGGCACCACGCCCATGTTGCCGGGGGCGGCCTCGGTGACGAGGCAGGCGATCCGGTCGCCGTGCTCGGCGAACGCCGCCTCGACCGCGGCCCGGTCGTTGTAGGGCAGCACCAGCGTCAGCGCGGTCGACGACTCCGGGACGCCAGGGGTGCCCGGGATCGAGAAGGTGGTGAGGCCGGACCCGGCCGACGCGAGCAGCGCGTCGAGGTGACCGTGGTAGCAGCCGGCGAACTTCACGACCACGTCGCGGCCGGTGAAGCCGCGGGCGAGCCGGATGGCCGACATCGTCGCCTCGGTGCCGGAGGACACCAGCCGGACCTTCTCGACCGGGGTGCGCGCGATGATCTCCTCGACCAGCGCGACCTCGCCCTCCGTCGGCGTGCCGTACGACGTCCCGCGGGCCACCGCCGCCTGAACGGCGGCGACCACCTCGGGGTGGGCGTGGCCGAGCAGCATCGGTCCCCAGGAGCAGATGAGGTCGACGTACTCGTTGCCGTCGACGTCGGTGAGCCAGGCGCCGTTCGCCGAGGCGATGAAGCGCGGGGTGCCGCCCACGGCGTTGAAGGCGCGGACCGGCGAGTTCACCCCACCCGGCGTCACGGCGCGGGCGCGGTCGAACAGCTCCTCCGAACGCTGGGTCACCGCCTCATTGTCGCTGATCGGGCGCGAACCTTATGCCTCGGGGCCGCCCTGTGGTGTGCGCCACGCGAGTCCGGGGTATTTCCTAGGTGTGACACCCGTAACGCCAATGTGGGATCATTCGTTCAGCCTGTGTCGCACCCGTGGGAGCAGGCGCGACGCCACAGCGGACCCGTGACGAGGGAGAGGTCCGCGTGACCGAGGAGTGGGCCGCTCAGGCCGGGGAGAGAGTTCGAATGTCGAGGAAACGCTTGGGACGGCTCCAACGCGCCGCCACGATCGTTCCGCTCGCACTGCTGTCGGCCGCGTGGACGGCCAGCGTCGCGGGCATCGGCGGGGTTCCGCCCGTCGCCTCCGCGAGCCAGGAGCCCGACGGCTCCCTGCCGGACGGCACCAGCGTGCCGACCGAGGCGATCGACGCCCCCGCCAGCGTCTCGGACCCCGACGACCTCAGCTCCACCGGCAACACCCAGAACATCGTCGCCACCGCGTCGACCAACCAGATCCCCTCCGCGGCGCTCGCTGCCTACCAACGCGCCGAGGCCGTGATCAACAAGGCCGACAAGTCCTGCAACCTGACCTGGCAGCTGGTCGCGGCGATCGGCCGCGTCGAGTCCAACCACGGTCGGTTCGGCGGCAACTCCCTCGACGACGACGGCGTCGCCCAGCCGGGCATCTACGGCGTCGCGCTCAACGGCCGCAAGGGCACCAAGGCGATCAGCGACACCGACGCCGGCCAGTACGACAACGACACCCAGTGGGACCGCGCGATCGGCCCGATGCAGTTCATCCCGTCGACCTGGTCGATCGTGGGTGTCGACGCCGACGGTGACGCCAAGCGCAACCCGCAGGACATCGACGACTCCGCCCTCGCCACCGCGGTCTACCTCTGCTCCGGCAAGGACGACCTCTCCACGGTGATGGGCCAGCGCAACGCGGTCTACCGCTACAACCACAGCCAGTCGTACGTCGACCTGGTGCTCGAGATCATGGACGCCTACCTCGAGGGCGACTTCACCACGATCCCGAACAACACCACCGCCGCCGGCTACATCGTGCCGAAGGCCCCGGAGTACAACCCGGGCACCTACAACGGCACCCAGACCAACGACGGCAACGACGACACCGGCTTCCAGCCCGACGACGACTACACCCCGATCGACCCGGGCACCGACCCCGGCACCGACCCGGGCACCGACCCCGGCACCGACCCGGGCACCGACCCCGGCGGGAACCCCGGCAGCCTGCCGGACATCGACAACGGTGGTCCGATCGACAACACCGTCGACGCGGTCGAGGACACGGTCACCAACCTGCTGCACGGCGTGCTCGGCGCGCTGGCGAAGGAAGAGGTCCGGGCCGCCTGCAAGGCGGAGTTCCCCGGCCTGCTGCAGGTCGTGCAGTTCACCAACTGCGTCCTCTCCTACGGCCTCAAGCCGTGAGCAGCTGAACAACCCGCACGAGGGCCCCGGATCCACGGATCCGGGGCCCTCGTCGTTTTCGGACTGATCGCGGCACCGTTGCGGAGGTCCGGGGTTGCGACCGAAAGCTTGGGACGAGGAGGAGAGCGCCGGGTCGGCGCCGCCGTCGACGTGCGGTGCTGCCTTGCGTCACCAGACGACTCAAGATCGCACGCCAGGCCTTGGGTCGCGCTTCACCGGCACCCGGTGCCGGTGGAGCGCGCGTGAAGGGTGCGCGCCGCAGACCCGAGCGACAGGAAGGCGTCCGGCCGGCGGGGGTCTCGATACGCCCTCGCCTGGCGGCTCGGGCTACTCGACCACCGGAGGACGAGGGGTCTCGATACGCCGGAGGCGTCAGAGGAGCCCGGCCGCCTCGACGGCCCAGTAGGTGAGGATGACGTCCGCGCCGGCCCGGCGGATGGCGGTGAGGGTCTCGAGGATGGCGGGCTCGCGGTCGATCCAGCCGTGGGCGGCAGCCGCCTCGACCATGGCGTACTCGCCGCTGATGTTGTAGGCCGCGACGGGGATGCCGCGCAGCTCGGGGGCGTCGCGGACCTGGCGCAGCACGTCGAGGTAGGCCAGGGCCGGCTTGACCATCACGATGTCGGCGCCCTGCTCGACGTCGAGGACCGCCTCGCGGACGCCCTCGGCGCCGTTGCGGAAGTCCTGCTGGTAGGTGCGGCGATCGCCCTGCAGCGAGGAGTCGACGGCCTCGCGGAACGGACCGAAGAAGGCGGAGGCGTACTTCGCGCCGTAGGCCAGGATGCCGACGTCGGTGTGGCCGGCCCCGTCGAGCGCGGCACGGACGACGGCGACCTGGCCGTCCATCATCCCGCTCGGGCCGACCAGGTGGACCCCGGCGGCGGCATGGGCGAGCGCCATGTCGGCGTACGCCGCCAGCGTGGCGTCGTTGTCGACCCGGCCGGCCGCGTCGAGGACGCCGCAGTGGCCGTGGTCGGTGAACTCGTCGAGGCAGAGGTCGCTCATGACGACCACGGTGTCGCCGACCTCGTCGACGACGTCGCGGATCGCGACGTTGAGGATGCCTTCGGGGTCGGTCGCGCCCGACCCGACCGCGTCCTTGCTCTCCGGGATGCCGAAGAGCATCACCCCGCGGATCCCCGCCTCGGCCGCCTCGACGACGGCCTTCCGCAGCGTCTCGCGCGAGTGCTGCACCACACCCGGCATCGACGAGATCGGCGTGGGCTCGGTCGCCCCCTCGCGCACGAACAGCGGCAGCACCAGTTGCGACGGCCGCAGCGTCGTCTCGGCGACCAGGTCGCGCATCGCCGGCGTCGTCCGTAGCCGTCGCGGGCGGACGACGGGACGCTCGATCTCACTCATGCGGACCATCATCCCCGAATTCGCGCTCGAGGGAGCGAGCGCAGCGAGCGACCGATGCCGCGAGCCGACCCGGCGGATCCTCGCGCGGCGAGCGCAGCGAGCTCGGGCGAAGATGCGCCGTGTCGGCGAGCGAGCGAAACAGCCGTGACCAGACCCTCACTCAGCCTTGCGGCGCCGCCCGGAGGCCTTGCGGTCCGAGGGCTTGGTCACCGGCTCGCCGGCCTCGACCAGCGCCTGGCGGCGGGCCGCGCCGAAGTCGGCGAGGGCCTCGACGAGGACGTCGACGTCGGGCTTGGGCGCCATCACGTCGACGCGGAGGCCGTGCTCCTCGGCGGTCTTCGCGGTGGCGGGGCCGATGACCGCGATCACCGTCGACGGGTGCGGCTTGCCGGCGATGCCGACGAGGTTGCGCACGGTCGAGGAGGAGGTGAAGACGACGGCGTCGAACTTGCCGGTCTTGATCGCGTCGCGGGTCGGCGCCGGCGGCGGGGCCGCACGGACGGTGCGGTAGGCCGTGACGTCGTCGCACTCCCAGCCGAGGTCGATCAGGCCGGCGACGAGGTTCTCGGTGGCGATGTCGGCACGCGGCAGGAAGACCCGGTTGATGGGGTCGAGCTGCTCGTCGTACTCGGGCCAGTCCTCGAGCAGGCCGGCCGCGGACTGCTCGCCGGAGGGCACCAGGTCGGCGCGCAGGCCCCACGCGGCGATCGCCTGGGCGGTCTTGTCGCCGACCGCGGCGATCTTGAGGCCGCTGAAGGCGCGGGCGTCGAGGCCGTACTCCTCGAACTTCTCGCGGACCGCCTTGACCGCGTTGACCGAGGTGAACGCGATCCACTCGTAGCGGCCCTCGACGAGACCGCGGACGGCCTTGTCCATCTGCTGCGGGTTGCGCGGCGGCTCGACCGAGATGGTCGGGACCTCCTCGGGCACGCCGCCGTAGTGGCGCAGGCGGGTCGAGAGCGAGGCGCTCTGCTCCTTGGTGCGGGGCACCAGGACGCGCCAGCCGAACAGCGGCTTGGTCTCGAACCACGAGAGCGCGTCGCGCAGGTCGACCACCTTGCCGATCACGGTGATCGCGGGCGGGGCGATCCGTGCGGCGCGGGCGTCGGCGGCGATCCGGGCGAGGGTCGAGGTGACGGTCTGCTGCTCGGTGGTCGTGCCGACGCGGGTCATCGCGACCGGCGTCTCGGGCGAGCGTCCGGCGGCGATGAGCTCCTTGGCGATGTCGCCGATCTGGCCGACGGCCGAGAGCAGCACCAGGGTCGGGGTGTCGCAGTAGCGGGTCCAGTCGACGCGGTCGCCACAGGTGACGACGCTGACCTCGCGGTGGTCCTTGGTGGTGAGCGGGATGCCGGCGTACGCCGGGACCGCGCCGACCGAGGACACGCCAGGGACGATCTCGAAGCCCAAGCCGGCCTTGGCGACGGCCTGCGCCTCCTCGGGACCGGAGGCGTAGAGGAACGGGTCGCCGGCGAGCAGCCGGACGACGCGGAGTCCGCGCTTGGCCTGCTTGACGACCACCTTAGCGCGGGCGGCGTGGGTGAGCGGCTGCCCGTCCTCGCCGAAGCCGCCGTCGACGACCTCGGGGCCGGTCTCGGGCTCAAGCGCGTCGGCGCCGCGCACCGCCGCCACCAGCTCGAGGTGCTCGGGAGCCTCGGTGATGAGCACGTCGGCGTCCTCGATGAGCCGGAGCGCGCGGACGGTCAGCAGCTCGGGGTCACCGGGACCGGTGCCCACGAACGCCACACCGGCGGCGTGGTTCGGGGCGGTGGACTTGGCAGCCGTGGTGGCTGTCTTGGCTCGCGTCATGCGTTGTGCACCTCTGTCGATCCTGCGGTGGGGGCGGCGGGGCTGGATGTGGCTTCGGGAGCGGAGCGGAGCTGGTCGGCGCCCTCGTCGAGCAGCTCCTGCGCGAGCGAGGCGCCGAGGGCGGCGGCCGCGTCACGATCGGTGATGGTGGGGAGCGGGGTCGAGGCGGAGCGTCGTACGGCGAGCGTCCCGTCGTCCGACAGCACGGTCGCCCGCAGCCACAGCTCGGGGCCCTCCTCGCCCTCGACCACCTCGGCGAGCGCGCCGATCGGGGCGGAGCAGCCGCCCTCGAGGGTGGCGAGCGCGGTGCGCTCGGCGACGACGGCGGCGTGGGTCGCGGGGTCGTCGAGCGCGGCGAGCAGCTCGACCAACGGGTCGCCGGTGCGGGCCTCGACCGCCAGCGCACCCTGTCCGGGGGCGGGCAGCATCTGGAGCGGGTCGAGCACCTCGCTCACCTCGTCCAGTCGCCCGATCCGGGCCAGACCCGCTCGCGCCAGCACCACCGCGTCAACCTCTCCTGCCCGCACCTTGCCGATCCGGGTGTCGACGTTGCCACGGATGCCGACCACGTCCAAACCGAGGCCGAGGGCGTGCAGCTGGGCGGCGCGACGCGGCGAGCCGGTGCCGACCTTGCTGCCCACCGGGAGCTCGCCGAGGGTGAGCCCGTCGCGGGCGACGACGACGTCGCGGGGGTCCTCGCGGCCCGGCACGGCGGCCAGCGTGACGCCCTCCTGCGGGTAGGTCGGGAGGTCCTTGAGCGAGTGCACGGCGAGGTCGACCTCGCCGGCGAGCAGCGCGTCGCGGAGCGCGCTCACGAAGACGCCGGTCGTCGGCGACTGCGGCAGCGGCGTGCCGGCGGCCTGGCTGCGGTCGCCCTCGGTGGTGACCTCGACCAGCTCGGTGTCGACGCCGAGCCGGTCGCGCACCAGGGCGGCCACCTGCTCGGACTGGGTCGTGGCGAGGACGCTGCGGCGGGTGCCGATGCGCAGGGTGGTCAAACGCCCAGCGGCGCGCGCGTCAGCGCGGACCGCTGCGGGCGACGAGGTCGAGCAGGCGACGTCCGGACGAGCTTGCGAGTCCGGATGCGAGCCGTATCGAGACCCGGTGAGGTTCTCGGAAGCCTGTTCCGGGGTCACGGCGTCCCCTCCTCGGGCACGCCCATCGGGCGGGTCACGGCGTCGACGGCCTCGGGGTCGAGGGCGAACAGCTCGGCGAGCGCTGCGGCGTAGGACACCGCGCCCTGCTCGTTGGCGAGTTCCTTGACCCGGACGGTCGGCTCGTGGAGGAGCTTGTCGGCGACCCGGCGCACGGCATGGCGGATCTCGGCCCGCAGCTCGGGGTCCAGGTCGGGCAGCCGGCTGTCGAGCCGCGTCATCTCGGCGTCGACCACGGAGGTGGCCATCGAGCGCAGCGCGACGACGGTCGGGGTGACGCTCGCCTGGCGTCGGGCCGCGAGGAACGCGGTGACCTCCTCGCCCAGGATCCGGCGCACTTCGACGACCTCGGTGCCGCCGGCGCCGTCGTGGAGCCGCTCGGCGAGGTCGGCCAGGCCGACCAGGGTCACACCGGGCAGCTCGGCTGCGGCCGGCTCGACGTCGTGCGGCAGCGCCAGGTCGATGATCGCGAGCGGCCGGTCGGCGCCGGCGCGGGCACCCGCCAGCAGCTCGCTGCTGACCAGGGTGGTCGCCGAGCCGGTGCAGGTGATGAGGACGTCGGCCGCCGCCAGCTCCTCGGCCAGGCCGGGCATCGTGACCGCCACGGCGTCGTACTGCGCCGCCAGCCGCCGGGCCCGGTCCTCGGAACGGTTGACGACCGCGACCCGCCGGGCGCCCATCCGGGAGACGGTGGCGGTGGCCAGCCCGGCCATCGCACCGGCGCCGAGGACGACGACGTCGCGACCGCGGACGGCGTCCGTGCCGCCGTCGATCTGCTCGATGGCGGCCGACACCAGGGTCGGGGCGACCTGGTCGATCGCCGTCTCGGCGCGGGTGCGCTTGCCGACCCGGAGGGCCTGCTGGAAGAGCGTGTTGAGGGCGGGGCCGACGGTGCCGAGCTCCTGGCCGCGGCGCAGCGCCTCGCGGGTCTGGCCGAGGATCTGACCCTCGCCGAGCGCCATCGAGTCGAGGCCCGCTGCCACCTGGAAGAGGTGCGAGATCGCGCCGTCGTCGTAGTGCACGTAGAGGTGCGGCAGCATCGCCTCGGTGGTCTGGCCGGCCCGCTCGACGAGCAGCCGGGAGAGCGCCTCGACACTGCCGTGGAAGCGCTCGACCTCGGTGTAGATCTCGACCCGGTTGCAGGTCGCGATCACCGTGGCCTCGGCGACGTGCTCGCAGGCGGCCGCGTCGGCGACCAGCTTCTGCACGCCGTCGTCGTCGAGGGCGACCCGCTCGAGCAACGACACCGGCGCGGAGTTGTGGGAGATGCCGACCACGAGGACGCTCATGAGTCGCCTCCCACGGTCGCGACCTCGACCCCGTCGACGGCCACCCCGTCGACCCCGTCGACCCCGTCGACCCCGTCGACCTCGCCGCGCGCCTGCCCGTGGGCCTTGCGCTGCTCGTGGTAGGCGAGGATCTGCAGCTCGATCGACAGGTCGACCTTGCGCACGTCGACGCCCTCGGGCACGGAGATCACGGCGGGGGCGAAGTTGAGGATGCTGGTGACGCCGGCGGCGACCATCCGGTCGGCAACGTCCTGGGCGGCGGCCGCCGGGGTGGCGATGACGCCGATCGCGACGGCGTGCTCGCGGGCGATGGTCTCGAGATCGTCGAAGTGGCGTACGGCGACGCCGGCCACCATCTCGCCGGTGCGCTCGGCATCGGCGTCGAGCAGCGCGACGACCCGGAAGCCGCGGCTGCGGAAGCCGGAGTAGTTGGCGAGCGCGTGACCCAGGTTCCCGATGCCGACGATGACGACCGGCCAGTCCTGGGTGACGCCGATCTCGCGGGCGATCTGGTACCGCAGGTAGTCCACGTCGTAGCCGACCCCGCGGGTGCCGTAGCTGCCCAGGTAGGAGAGGTCCTTGCGGAGCTTGGCGCTGTTGACCCCCGCCGCGGTGGCGAGGTCCTCGCTCGAGCAGGTGCGGATGCCGCCCTCGGCGAGCGCCGTCAGCGCCCGGAGGTAGACGGGCAGGCGCGCGACCGTCGCCTCGGGAATGACCCGGGTCGTCTCGCTCGAACTCCGTGCGGTCACAGCTCTACTTTCCAGCCGCGCTCTCGGGGACCGCGGCCCGATCAATTTATGAGTTTGTGAACGCGAGAACAAATCGCGAACGGGAGTTCGGCTGTGGTCACCATCACCCCCCGGATCAACGCACCGGGGCGCCGCGGCTACTCCGGGTCGGCGTGCGTGAGCGGGTCCGCGTGGACGTGGGTGATGGGCCACACGACGAAGCGATAAGCAGCGAAGTTGAGCACCAGGCTGCACGCGATCGAGGCCAGCTTGGCCGCTGCCAACCGCAGGTCGGCGTCGGAGCCGTCGGCGACCTGCTCGAGCACGAACAGCCAGCCGTGGATGAGCAGCGGCTGGGCGACCCACATCACGGTGCCGGTGGTGACGACGAAGAGAGCGGCCTGACGCAGCGTCAGCCGCTCGGCGCGGAACGTGAACAGCCCGTTGACGACGAAGCTGAACACCATGCCGGCGCTGGAGGAGCAGAAGTTCGCGACGGTGATGCCGAGCCGGTCGTGGAGCAGCAGGAAGAGGGCCCAGTCGATGGCGGTGTTGCAGACGCCGACGCCGGCGAACCGCACCACCGTCCACGGGATGCGGCCGGTCAGGAGACCACCCCGGGGTCGGCCTGTCCCATGTCCCGGTGCCGCCGCGGGTGCGGCGGACCGCCGTCGCGGGCAACGAGGGAGAGGGAGTACAGCGGCCGGTCCTGGGCCTCGATGTAGACCCGGCCGAGGTAGGAGCCGATCACGCCCATCATGATCAGCTGGAGACCGCCCAGCAGGAACATGCCGACCCCGAGGAACGCCCAGCCGGGCACCGTCTGGTCGGGCTCGAAGATCCGCACGTAGAGCACGTAGAGCGCCAGCAGCACGCTGAGCAGCGAGATCGCGATGCCGAGCCGGCTGATCATCCGCAGCGGGGCGGTCGAGAACCCGAGGATGCCGTTGGCGGCGAAGCTGAGCATCTTGCGCAGCGGGTACCCGGTCTCGCCGGCGTACCGCTCGTCGCGGTCGAAGAGCAGCGCCTCCTGCCGGAAGCCGACGTGCGCGACGATGCCGCGGAGGAACCGCCCGTGCTCCCGGTAGCGGGACACCTCGGCGACGACGCGGGCGTCCATCAACCGGAAGTCGCCGACGTTGCGCGGGATCTCGATCGAGGCCAGCCGGTCGAGCGCCCAGTAGAAGACATAGGCCGTGCTCCGCTTGAAGACGCTGTCCTTGCGGCTGCGGCGTTGGCCGTAGACGACGTCGACGCCGGTCTCCCAGAGGCCGACCATCTCGATGCTGACGCGGGGCGGGTCCTGGAGGTCGGTGTCCATCACGATCACCGCGTCCGCCGTGCCGTCCTCGGCGACCAGGTCGAGGCCCGCCGTCACGGCGAGCTGGTGGCCGAAGTTGCGCGAGAGCGACAGCACGGTGACCCGGGGATCGGCGGTGCGCAGCTCGAGCAGCCGCTCGAGCGAGCTGTCACGGCTGCCGTCGTCGACGTAGACGAACTCGAAGTCGAGGTCGTCGCGCGCGGCGGTCGCCTCGGTGAGCGCGTCGTGGAAGACCGCGATGTTGTCCTGCTCGTTGTAGACCGGCAGGACGTAGGCGATCCGTCGCCGGGCGGGAGCAGCGTCGCCGGGATCGGGCATGCGGGGAACTCTAGATGAGCGGGGAGGACCGGTCAGATCGCCATCACGCCGACGACGAGCAGCGCGCCGACGAACACAGCGGACAGCGCCACCTGCAGGGGTTTGAGCCACCGGCTGAGCTGCGCGTCGGTGCCGTCGAGGTGCTCGCGGACCGGGGCGACGTGGCGTCGTCGTACGTAAAGCTCCCGAAGGAAGCCGGCTGCGGCGAGGATGAACAGCGGGCCGGCGGTGGTCCAGTAGCGCGACCCGGCGACGTGGACGAACGGCTGCACGAACAGCGCGAGCAGCGCCAGCTTGGTGAGCGTGTCGAGGATCTGCGCCTCGAGCGAGCGCAGCTGCACGAACAGCATCGACAGCAGGGTGAGCAGCAGGACCGGGATGAAGTAGGCGTAGGTCGCACCCCAGATCAGCTTCTGGGCGGCCATGCCCACCGGCCCCCTTCCCTCGGGCGGCGCGATGTAGCGGACGAAGTTGGCAGGGAGCAGGAAGTAGGAGCCGATGTTCCACCAGGTCTGGCGGGCGTAGTCGCGACGGTCGAGGTCGCGCAGCGCGTAGTCGGACATCTGCTTCTCGACCTCGACCTCGGACTCCCCCGTCGCCCGCGCGACCTCACGCGCGTAGCGCAGCGGCCGGAACCACAGGAAGCTGTCGGGGTCGCACTCGCCGAAGCAGACCTGCTCGCGGTCGCCGAACGTGTTGGCCAGCGAGATCGGCACCGTCGTGGTCGTGACGACCCTCGCCTCGAGCGACCTCGACGCGGCGATCGACCACGGGGCGAGAAGCATCAGGAACACCACGCCCGCGAGGCCGGCGGCGGCGAGGGCGCGCCACCGCGCGGCGCCGCGGAGCAGCACCAGCGCCGCCACCAGCGTCACCAGGCCGAGGGCCGCGAGGACGATCGACGTGCTCGACCGCAGGTAGAGGACGGCGATCGCGAGCAGGCCGAGCTGGAGGGCCTCCTTCCAGGCCGGCGGCTCGCCGGCGCGGAGCCGCCGCAGCATGTCGACCACGTGCGCGACCAGCACGACGAGCACGACGCCGCTGAGCGGGTCGCCGTAGGCGGTGAACGACATCAGCACCCAGCTCGGGAGCAGCGCAGGGAACGCGACGAGCAGCGTCGCGTAACCAGGACCGAGGCGTTTCTTGACGGAGCGGACGGCCCAGAGCAGGACCAGGAAGTTCGCGACGCCGAGGTAGGCGCGGCACAGCGGGTCGGCGGCGTCGGGGAGGACGACGAACAGCGGCGTCATCAGGATCGCCATGCCGGGCATGAACCACCCCGACGCGACGACGTTGCGCTCGAGCTCCGCGCCGTCCGGCGCGGTGAAGGCGAAGACGTCGCGCAGCAGGTTGGAGAGGGCGCGGGCGCCGTCGTAGTACTGCTGCTCGTCGTTGTAGGCCGGCGCGTGCATCGTCAGCGGGTAGATCAGCAGCTTGAGCACGACGTGGGCGACCAGCAGCCACACCAGCAGCACCTCGGGGCGGGGCAGCCGGGCCGCGACCCGGCCGACCCAGCCGAGCGGGCCGGTGGTCGCGAGGGGCGTGGTCGTGGTGGGTGCGCTCACTCGTCGTCCCACCGCTTCGTCGACCTCGGGTCGGCGCAGACCTCGGCGTCGCTCGCGAGCTCCGCGACCGGGAGGTCGAGCTCGAACGTCCCGCGGACCAGCGTGTCCTCCTCGAGTCCCGGCAGCTGCTCGACGGTCAGTCGCACCTCCTCTGCGGGGCCGGCGCCGGGCTGCCGCAGCACCGCGTCGTACGGCGCGGGTCGGTCGGACGCGACGTACCCGACGTCGGTGAAGTCCTCGACGATCGTCTCGAGCGCCGCGGCGTCGTCGACCTCGTCGTACTGGCCGACCAGGACGCGGCGCAGCTCTCCGTCGACGACGACGTCGCCGTCGCGTCGTACCTGGTAGGCGAGGTCGAGGGAAGCGCCGCCGGGCAGCGGGTAGCAGCCGGTGGCGAGCGCGTCGGGCGGGAGGTCCGGCCGGTAGTCCGCTGTGGGCTCCGCACGCCCGAACCGGTGGCTCAGCAGGAGCACGACGAGGACCACGACGATCCCCGCCAGCGCCCCCGTGCGCCGCGTCGTCCCAACCACAACCCCGACCCTAAGGGTCGCGGGACGTCAGGCCGTGAGGGCCCTCCGGAGGCGGGTCGCGTCGACCCGCCAGAAGTCGTGCTGCTTCCCGTCGACGAACGTCACCGGGATCTCCTCGCCGAACCGCTGCTGCAGCGCGGGGTCGTCGTCGATCGACACCTCGGCGTAGGTCTCGCCCAGCTCGGCGCAGACTGCCGCGACGATCGCGCGGGCGTCGTCGCAGAGGTGGCAACCGGGCCGGGAGTAGAGGGTGACGCGGGGCTCGGACATCGCCGCTACTCGATCAGACCGAGCGCGCGCCGTCGCTCCTGGCCGCGCAGCCGGCCCTTCTGGACCTTGCCGGTGACCGAGTGCGGGAGCTCGTCGACGACCTCGAGCCGGGTCGGCTGCTTGAACCGGGCCAGCCGGTCGGCGCACCACGCGGTGACGGCGGCTGCGAGCGCGTCCCGGTCCGCCCCCGCGTCGGCAGGTACGACGAACGCGACGACCGTCTCTCCGGTCACCACGTCGTCGGCGCCGATGACCGCGACCTCGCGAACGCCGGGAACGTCGCAGATCACCGACTCGACCTCGGTCGGGTAGACGTTGAACCCCGAGACGATCACCAGGTCCTTGACCCGGTCGACCAGGTGCAGGTCGCCGGCGGCGTCGAGGACACCGACGTCGCCGGTGGGCCACCAGCCGTCCTCGTCGGGGCCGTCCACCCCGTCGGGCCAGTAGCCGCTGAACAGGTTGGCCCCGCGGATCTCGATCTCGCCGGGGTCGCTCAGGTCGGCACCGGTCAGCTGCACCCGGTCGTCGTCGACGAGCCGCAGCTCGATGCCGTCGAGCGGCGAGCCGACCGAGCCGGGCTCGGAGCCCTCGGACCGCAGCGTGGTGGTGACGACCGGCGCCGCCTCCGTGAGGCCGTAGCCCTGGTGGACCGGCACGCCGGTGCGAGCGGTGAACTCGTCGATGACCTCCGCGGACAGCGGGGCCGACCCGGAGAGCACCAGCCGGACCGGGCCGAGCCGCTCCTCGAGCGCGTCGACGCCGCGCCAGTGGGCGAAGACCGGCGGCGCGACCGGCACCACGCTGCACGCCTCGTCCTCGATCAGGTCGAGGGTGCCCTCGGGGTCGAACCGCTCCGCGAGCACGAGCTTGGCCCGGTGGCGCAGCACCCCGCCCAGCACGGCGTTGAGCCCGTAGACGTGGAAGAGCGGCAGCACGCCGAGCACGACGTCGTCGCTGTGGATCATCGGCGGCTCGACGGTGGCGACCTGCTCCAGGTTCGCGACGAGGGCGCGGTGGGTGAGCATCACCGCGCGCGGTCGGCCGGAGGTGCCACTGGTGTAGAGCAGCACCGCGAGCGCCTCGGGGTCGCGCAGCGGCAGCGGGTCGCGCGGTTCGGCGGTCCGGAGGTCGTCGTACGACTGCTCGTCGGGCGCGGGCTCGCCACCGACGAGGACCACCCGCAACGGGCGGTCGTCGTCCTGGCGGACCTCGGCGACCGCGGCGCGGACGGGGCCGATCGTGTCGGGGTCGGCGACGACGAGCCGGGACCCGGAGTCGGCCAGCATCCGGGCCAGCTCGTTGGGGGTCGAGCCGGGGTTCACGGGGACCGCGACGGCCTGCGCCCGCAGCACCCCGAGGTAGGTCGTCACGAACTCGAGCCGGTTGCCGAGGGCCAGGAGCACCCGGTGCCCGGCGACGATGCCGGCCGGGCCGAGACCGCTCGCGACCCGGCTCACCTCGACGTCGAGCTCGGACCACGTCATCCCGCGGCCGCCGGCCTCGACCACGGCGAGCCGATCGCCTGCCTCGGCTGCAGCGGTTCCCACGAGAGCAGCCACGTCGGCGACGACAGACATGGCCGCGATAGTACGCGGGATGACCGGCCCTGGCGGCCGTTAGTCTCTAGCCATGCCCGCGCCCTCCGAACGCGCCAAGCGGCTGAACCTGAAGCAGCGCTCGAAGCTGGCCGGCGAGGCGGCGGCGTCCGCGGCCGAGGTCGAGTCGGCGCTGGCGACACCGGCCGACGCCCGCGCAGCCGCCTTCTTCGACGTGGACAACACCGTCATGCAGGGCGCCAGCATCTTCCACCTGGCCCGCGGCCTCTACCGCCGCAAGTTTTTCACGACCCGCGACCTCCTCGGTGCCGCCTACAAGCAGGCGTACTTCCGCTTCGTCGGCGTCGAGGATCCCGAGCACGTCGCCGAGGCCCGCAACTCGGCGCTGGCGTTCATCGCCGGCCACACCGTGGCCGAGCTCGAGGAGGTCGGGGAGGAGATCTTCGACGAGGCGATGGCGCACCGGATCTGGCCCGGCACCCGGGCGCTCGCGCAGCTGCACCTCGACGAGGGGCAGCGGGTCTGGCTGGTCACCGCAGCACCGATCGAGATCGCCCGGCTGATCGCGAAGCGGCTGGGCCTCACCGGCGCCCTCGGCACCGTCGCCGAGCACGTCGACGGCGTCTACACGGGCAGGCTCGTCGGCGACATGCTGCACGGCCCGGCGAAGGCGGAGGCGATCTTGGCCCTCGCCGAGCGGGAGGGCCTCGACCTGACCCGGTGCTCGGCGTACTCCGACTCCTCCAACGACCTGCCGATGCTGAGCCTGGTCGGCGACCCCTGCGCCATCAATCCCGATCCCAAGCTGCGCGCCCACGCCCGGGAGCACGGCTGGCGGATCCGCGACTACCGCACCGGTCGCAAGGCGGCCCGGGCCGGGCTCGTGGTCGGCTCCGCGGCCACCGGGGCGGCCCTCGCGAGCGTCGTCGTGCGCCGTCAGGTGCGCCGTCACCTCGGTTGACCGCCCTTCAATTCTGCCGATTTCCGGCGGAGCTCCCGCGGAAATCGTGTAATCAGATGTGATCCAAGGGGTCCACGGTGACCGTTGCGGTTTCACAAGCGGCCAATCGGCCCTAAGATCGGTGACCGGGGCGTCAACCTGGGAGGGAAATCCAGTGAGCCTGGAGACAGACATCACGCGCGGCCTCGCGGCCTTGCGCGCTGCTGTCGCCTCCGCGCTGCTCCCTCCCTCAGCCCCCGACCTCGCCGTCGCCGGCGGCGCGGCGCCGGTTCCGGCCGGCCGGCCCTCCGCGCTCGGCTGGCTGCTCAGCGAGGCCGACACCGGCTACGACGCCGAGGCCGGCTCCGGCTCCGGGTACGGCGACGCCCGGCTGGCCGCGTCCTCGGAGGACTCCCCCGAGGAGCGTGAGCGGCTGATCGGCCTGGTCGAGCTGGCCCGCGGCGGCGACGCCGACGCGTTCGGCCTCCTCTACGACCACTACCAGCCCTCGGTCTACCGGTTCCTCTACTACCGCACCCGTTCGATCGTCGTGGCCGAGGACCTCACCTCGGAGACGTTCTTCCGGGCGCTGCGCAACATGTCCTCGTTCCGCTGGCAGGGCAAGGACTTCGGCGCCTGGCTGATGACGATCGCCCGCAACCTCGCGACCGACCACTTCAAGGCCGGCCGCACCCGCCTCGAGATGACCACCGAGGACATGGGCCAGCACGACGACACCACCGAGGGTCCCGAGAACGCGGTGCTCGCGAGCCTGACCAACGAGATCCTGCTCGAAGCGCTGACCGACCTGCCGAACGAGCAGAAGGACTGCCTGGTCATGCGGTTCCTCCAGGGGATGAGCATCGCCGAGACGGCACAGGTGCTCGGCCGGAGCGAGGGCGCCATCAAGCAGCTCCAGCTCCGCGGGGTCCGCAACCTGGCCAAGCTGATGCCGGAGGGCCTGCGATGACGGCCCTGCGCCACCTAGTCCCGACGGGCCATGCCGTCCTAGTCCACCCGGATTACGCACGTCACATCCGATCAGGCGTAACCAACGCTCCGGCGCGGTCGTTGGCCGGTTGGAGACTTTCGAACGATCAAGGGTGGAGAGCATGACGGGGGCCTACGTGAGCAGGCGCCGTGCCGAGGAATTCGACGCGCTGCTGACTGCTCCTGCCCGTGAGCAGGAAGCGGCCACCGAGCACGCCGAGCTGCTCGAGCTGATCGGCGCGCTGAGCGCCGTGCCCGTCGTCGAGGCCCGCCCCGACTTCGTGCTCGACCTGCGCAGCCGGCTGGTCGTCGAGGCGGCCCGGATGACCCGTCCCGTCGACGACGCGGTGCGGGTCCGGCTCACGCCGCGCCAGCGCTCCGGCGCCCGCGAGCGCCGCGCCGCGACCGTGCTCGGCGGCTTCGCGATCGTCGCCGCCACCGGCTCGATGGCCATGGCATCCCAGTCCGCGCTGCCGGGCGACGTGCTCTACCCGGTCAAGCGGGCGATCGAGAACGCCCAGACCAATCTCCAGTCCGACGACGCCGCGAAGGCGCGCACGCTCCTCGCCCACGCCGAGAACCGGCTGGCCGAGGCCGAGCAGCTCACCGCCGAGGGCGCCGACGCCAAGACCGTCGCCTCCACGCTGCAGGACTTCACCGACCAGTCCAACCAGGCCGCCGAGCTCGCGCTCGACGAGTACGCCTCGACCGGCGACCAGGACGCGATCGGCGACCTGCGCACCTTCGCCGACGACTCGATGGCCGAGCTCAACAGCCTCGGCGACGTCGTGCCGACCGAGGCACGGCCGGCGCTGATCACCGCGGCGCAGTCGGTGCAGCAGGCCGACACCGCCGCCTTCCAGCTCTGCCCGACCTGCGGCAACGGCGACGTCACCGAGCTCCCCGAGTTCGCCACGATGTCGCTCGCGCGCAGCCTGCACGGCCTCCTCAGCCTTCAGGAGACGCCGCTGACGATCGACGGCGTCCTCGACACCGAGAAGGTCGAGAAGATCGCCAAGAACGAGGACGGCAAGACCTCCGACCAGGAGCCGCAGGGCACCGAGACCCGGACGCCGCCGACCTCGACCGACGACACGCCGACCGTGCCGCCGGTCGACCCCGATGTGGACCCCGACGACGTGTCCGGTCCGCTGAAGGACCTCGGTGACCAGATCAAGGACGGTCTCGACGCCGGCGGTCAGGTGACCACCACGACCGTCAACGAGACGCTCAACGGCGTCGTCAACGGCATCGGCGAGCTCGTCGACGGCCTGCTGGGTTCGAAGTAGCCGACGATCCGGCCCTGCGTGCAGACGCCGGCCGACCTCGTGCCGACCGGCGCACCGGCCCTGTCTCCGCCCGGAGCGGAGACGCGCTCGGCCGACTCTCGGCCGACTACTTGAAGACCGACTGGCGCTGCATCAGCAGGCTGTAGAGCGTCTGCTGGATCGTCTCGCGCACCTGGTCGGTGACGTTGAAGACCAGCATCGGGTCCTCGGCGGCGTGGTCGTCGTACTCGTCGGTGCGGATCGGCTCGCCGAACTCGAGCAGCCACTTCGACGGTAGCGGCACCATCCCGAGCGGACCAAGCCAGGGGAACAGCGGCGTGATCGGGATGTAGGGCACGCCGAGCAGCCGGGCCAGCGCCGGCACGTTGCCGACGAGCGGGTAGATCTCCTCGGCGCCGACGACCGACAGCGGCACGATCGGGACCTGGGTGCGCAGGGCGGCCGAGACGAAGCCGCCGCGACCGAACCGCTGCAGCTTGTACCGCTGGGAGTAGGGCTTGCCGATGCCCTTGAAGCCCTCGGGCCACACCCCGACCAGCTCCCCGCCGGCCAGCATCCGCTCGGCGTCCTCGTTGCACGCGAGGGTCGCGCCGCCCTTGCGTGCGACCTTGCTGACGAACGGCAGCTTGAAGACCAGGTCGGCGCCGAGCGCCCGCAGGTGCCGGCCGGTGTGGTCGTGGACCATCGCCATCGTCATCAGTGCGTCGACCGGGATGGTGCCCGAGTGGTTGGACACGATGAGCGCGCCGCCCTCGGCGGGGATGTTCTCGGCGCCGCGGACCTCGACGCGGAACCACTTCTCCGCGATCGGCCGGACCGCGGCGAGGAAGAACCGCTCGGTGATCTCGGCGTCGAACCCGAACTCGTCGACGACGTAGTCGCCGGTCAGCCGCCGACGGAGGAAGGCGAGGAAATGGGCGAGCTGGTGCTCCCACTGCTCGCCGAACACCTCGCGGGCTGCCGCCTGGAAGGCGTTCAGCAGGTCGCCGAGCGGGATGCCGGGGCCCTCGCGCTCCGAGAGCTCGAGCCGCGCGCTGGTGGCGGGCTGCTCGGAGGCGAGGGGCACGACGGGCTCGGTCTCCGGCGCCGGGACAGCAGCCTCGTCGGGGGCCGCCGCGGTCGGCGTCTCGGTCTCGGCGTCGGCGCGCGGCGGCTCGGACTTCGCGCCGCCGGAACGGCCCTTGGGCGCCAGGTTGCGCGCCGCGGCCGACGGGCGGGTGCCCGTGCCGCGACCGGGCCGGCCCCGCGTGCCGATCGGGATGATCTCGGCGTCACCCATCGCTGCCTCCGGTGCCAGTCAGTGCGGTCAGGGCGGGCGGGCGGTCGTCGCTGACCTCGGGCAGGCGGTCGGCGACGGCGCCGAGCAGCCGTTCGGTGCGGCCGCCGGTGGGCGGCAGGGTCGAGGCGAACTCACCGAACGCCTCGGCCGTGGTGTAGCGGGGCTCGAAGCCGAGCTCGGCGCGCATCCGCGTCGTGTCGACGCCGCGACCGTAGGTGAGGAAGGTGACCAGCTCCGGGGAGAGGTCGGCGAGGCGGGTGGACTTGAGCGCGGACCCCAGACCGCCGAACGCGAAGCCGGGCAACGGGACGCTGGGGCGCTGGAGGCGCCGCAGCGCCTGCGACAGCATCAGCACGTCGTCGCCGGCGATGTTGAAGGTGCCGTGCACGCCGGCGGTCACCGCGTGCCGGAGCACCCGGTTGAGGTCGGACTCGTGCAGGAACTGCAGGCGCGGGTCGAACCCGAGCACGGTGGGGATCACCGGGAGCCGGAAGTACGACGTCACCGGGCTGACCACGCCCGGCCCGATCACGTTGGCGCAGCGCAGCGTGGTGACGGTGACGTCGGGGCGGCGGCGGGCGAAGCCGCGCACGTAGGCCTCGACCTCGGCGGCGTCCTTGGCATAGCCCGTGCGGGCGCGGCCGCGCGGCTGCATGTCCTCGGTGAACATGGCAGGGTCGGCGCTGCTGGCGCCGTAGACGGTGGTCGTGGACTTCACGACCAGCTGCTGGAGGGACTCGGCCTTCTGGCACGCAGCGAGCAGCTGCATGGTGCCGATGACGTTGAGCTCCTTCATCGTGCCACGCGCCCCGGCGCTGCCGGGGGTGGCGATGACGCTCATGTGGACGACGGTGTCGACGTCCTCCCGCGCGATCACCTTGGCGATCACCGGGTTGCGGATGTCGGCGCGCACGAACTGCACGTCGCCGATGTCGCCGCGCGGCGGCATCACGTCGACGCCGATCACCCGCGCGACCGACGGGTCGGCGGCCAGGGAACGTGCGCAGGTGCGGCCGAGGTCCCGGGACACCCCGGTGACCAGCACGGTCCGACCGCTCATGCCCAATGTCTCCCGACTCCCCCAGCCAAAGGAACAGCTACGCCCCGCGCGGGGCGTGGGTCACTTGCCGAGCTTGCGGCGCTGCACCCGCGTCTTCTTCAGAAGCTTGCGGTGCTTCTTCTTGGCCATGCGCTTGCGCCGCTTCTTGATGACAGAACCCACGTGAACCTCTCCAACGCACCGGACCCCGTGGTCCGGCATCAGACGACCGCCGAGCCGACGGCGGTGTCGGACGACCCCGACAGCCTATCGGCCGGATCGAGCGGTTGGAGAATCAGGAGCGACGATGAGAGGAACGTCCCATCAGCGTGCGCGCGGTCGGCGTCCGTCTCACCGGGTCTCGATACACGCCGTCGCGAGCTCGTTCCTCGCTCGCGGGCGCACTCGACCTGGATGGCTTTTCGCGAGCTCCCTCGCTGACGCTCGGGACCTCGCGGTCATCCAGCGTTGTAGAAGGACTTCCGCAGGTACTCGTCCACGTCGCTCTCGGGCACGCGGAAGGAGCGGCCGACGCGGACGGCGGGGAGCTCACCGTTGTGCACCAAGCGGTAGACGGTCATCTTGGAGACGCGCATCATGGTCGCCACCTCGGCGATGGTGAGGAACTTCGGGTCCGGACGCGACTCGGACCGGTCCTGGGAGGAAGCCATGGCGAACCACCTTTTCTGCGCGTCCGTCACCGCCTTCCCCAGCCGTGATCTGCGGACGCCTGTCGTGAGAATAGGGCCAGATGTGACTCGTGGGGAAGGGATTCATCAGAGCAACTTTTGAGGCGTCGGCGTGTCGGCTTGCGCTCGGGCGCGCCGAGCGCCGCGAATGCCAGCCGTGTCAGGAGCGGCCGGATCAGGGCTGCGGGTCGAGCCCGTGGAGCGGGAACACCGCCATCCGGGTCGCGTGGACGGCGCGGTCGAGCCACGCGCCGGGGTCGTAGCCCTCCTCCCAGGGGCGGTACGACGTCCGGCCGGCGTCGGTCATCCGACGGGGTGCGTCGGCGCCGTACCGCTCCAGCGTGTACTCGCGCCAGGCGTCCGGCACCGGCTGCGCGGCGTCGAGCGGGCGGCCGGCTACCACCGCGAGCAGGTGGGTCCAGGCGCGGGGGACGACCTGGACGAGCGAGTAGCCGCCGCCCCCGGTGGCGACCCAGCGGCCGCCGGCGACCTCGTGGGCAAGGTCGTGGAGGGCGAGGTACGCCGCGCGCTGGCCGTCGACGCTCAGCATGAGGTGAGCCAACGGGTCGTCGGCGTGGGAGTCGCAGCCGTGCTGGGTGACGAGGACGTCGGGGCCGAACTCCCGCAACAGGGGCGGGACGACGGCGTGGAAGGCGCGGAGCCAGCCCCCGTCGCTCGTGCCGGGCGGCAGGGCGACGTTGACGGCGCTGCCGGGGGCGTCCGGCCCGCCGGTGTCGTCGGGGAAGCCGGTGCCGGGGAACAGGAACTGCCCGGACTCGTGCAGCGAGATGGTGAGCACCCGCGGGTCGTCGGCGAAGATCGCCTCGACGCCGTCGCCGTGGTGGACGTCGACGTCGACGTACGCCACCCGCTGCGCGCCGTTGTCCAGCAGCCAGCGGATCCCGATCGCGACGTCGTTGTAGACGCAGAAGCCGCTCGCCCGGTCCGGCATCGCGTGGTGCAGCCCGCCGGTGACGTTGGCGCTGTGCAGGCTCTCGCCGGTCCAGACGCGGCGGAACGCCTCGTGGCTGGCGCCGACGATGTGGGCGGCGGCGTGGTGCATGCCGCGGAAGACCGGGTTGTCGTCGGTGCCGAGCCCGCGTAGCTCCTCCCCGGGGCCGGGCTGTGCGCTCATCCGCTGGACGGCCTCGATCAGGGCCGGGTCGTGCACGGTGGCGACGAGATCGTCGGAGGCGATCGGCGCCGGCACCTGCTCGAGGTGGTCGAGCACCCCGCACTCCGCGGCGAGCCGCATCGTCAGGTCCACGCGCAGCGGCGCCATCGGGTGCTCGGGGCCGAAGTCGTACTCGGTCAGCGACGGGTCGAAGACGACGCTGGTCCGGCCGGCGCACTCCTCGCTCGGGCCCGTCGTCATGTCCGCAACGTACTCGCTGCCCGAACTCCTCTTGTCGTACACCAATGTTTGACTTATGATCCTGAACATCACTGTTCGACTTGACGGAGGATCCCGATGCAGACCACCTCGACGGCGGAGCCGGTGCCCCGGCCGGCTCCCGCCCCTCACCGATGGAAGGCGCTGGCGCTCCTCGGCACCGCGCAGCTAATGCTGATCGTGGACGTCACCGTGGTGGCCATCGCGCTGCCACACCTCGGCGCCGACCTCGACCTGACCCGGGAGGCGACCACCTGGGTCGTCACCGCCTACACGCTCGCCTTCGGCGGCCTGATGCTGCTGGGCGGGCGGCTCGCCGACCTGTTCGGCGCCCGGCGGATGGTGCTCGTGGGCCTGACCGTCTTCACCGCCGCGTCCCTCGCCAGCGGGTTGGCCGGAAGCAGCGAGGTGCTGCTCGGCGGCCGGGTCGCCCAGGGCGTGGGGGCCGCCTTGCTGTCGCCGGCAGCCCTGTCCGCCGTGCTGCAGCTCTTCGACGGCGACGAGCGCACCAAGGCGCTCGGCATCTGGTCGGCGCTCGGTGGCGGCGGTGCCGCACTCGGCGTGCTGCTGGGCGGGGCGCTCACGGCCGGCCCCGGGTGGCCGTGGGTCTTCTACGTCAACGTGCCGATCGGGATCCTCGTCGCGGTGGCGCTGCTGCGCCTCCTGCCCCGCAGCACGGAGCGGGGCGCCGGTGCACTCGACGTGCCGGGTGCCCTGCTGGTGACGGCCGCGACGGGCACCGCGATCTACGCGCTGATCGAGGCGGGCGACCGCGGCTGGACCGACGGTACGACGCTGCTCCTGCTCCTCGGAGCGCTCGCGCTCTACGGGCTGTTCGCGCTGCGCCAGCGCGCCGCGCGGTCCCCGCTGATGGACCTCCGCCTGCTCGCGCGGCGACCCGTCGCCGCGGGCACCTTCCTGATCGTGACCGCCACCGCGCTGATGGTCGCCGGCTTCTTCCTCGGCACGTTCTACCTCCAGCACCACGCGGGCCACGGCGCCTTCGCCGCCGGCCTGATGTTCCTCCCGGTCGCGGTGGCGACCACGATCGGCGCGACCGGCGGTGGGCACCTGATCGCCCGGCTCGGCGGGCGCGGCCTCGCGGCAGCCGGGTTCGTGGTCGCGGCGGCCGGGTTCGCCGTACCCGCTCTCCTCGACGGCACCACCGCCGTCGTCGCGGGCATCTCGTCCGGTGCGCTCGGGCTCGGCGCCATCTTCGTCGCGGCCTCGGCGACCGCGCTCGGCCAGGTCGCGGCCCACGAGTCCGGCATCGCCTCCGGGATCGTGAGCACGTTCCACGAGTTCGGGGCCTCGCTGGGCGCCGCGGCCATCTCGAGCGTCGCTGCCGCCAGCATCGGCGGCGCGACGACCGCCGGCTTCGTCGACGGCTTCACCCTTGCGACCGTCGTCGCGGTCGTCGCCGGGCTGGCGTCGCTCGTGCTGGTGCCGGGGCGGGCGCCGGGGGCCGGCCACGTCCACGGAGGTGTCCACTGACGGGCCTCCAGGAGGCACGGATCTCCTAGGCTGGCGTCATCGTGACCACGAAGACCACCGGAAGCAGCGCGCGACCGCAGCGCGCCGACGCCCGCAGGAACGTCGCGGCGATCCTCGACGCCGCGACGTCCTGCCTGGCGCGCGACCCCGACGCCAGCATCAGCGAGATCGCGAAGGCGGCCGGCGTCGGGCGCGTCACCCTCTACGGACACTTCGACTCGCGCGCGACGTTGGTCGCCGCGGTCGTCGAGCGGTCGATGCGCGAGTCGGACGAGGCGCTCCGCGGCCTCGACCTGTCCGGCGACCCGGCCGACGCGCTGGAGCGGCTGATCGAGGCGACCTGGAGGATCACCTTCCGGTACGGCGCGCTGGTGGTCGCCGCCGAGCGGTCGATGCCGGACGCCGACCTGGTGGCCGCCCACTCGCCGCACCGCGACCGGGCCGAGAAGCTCCTCGAGCGCGGGCGCGCGGAGGGGCGGTTCCGCAGCGACGTGCCGACCTCCTGGCTGATCACGGTGCTGCACACGGTCGTCCACGCGGCGGCGAACGCCGTCCACGACGGTGAGCTGACGGCCGAGGAGGCGCCGCGGATGATCAGGGCGACGATGCTCGGCGTGACCACGCCACCCGGTGGCGTGGTGCCCGAGGCTGCGCCATGATCGTCCGGTGCTGACGGTCGGACTGGTGCTGGCGGGGCTGGCCGCCGCGCTCCACCTCTACATCTTCTACATGGAGTCCCTGGCCTGGACCCGGCCGAGCACCCGCGCGGTGTTCGGCACGTCGGCCGAGGAGGCCGAGACCACCAAGGAGCTCGCCTACAACCAGGGCTTCTACAACCTGTTCCTGGCGATCGTCACCGCGATCGGCATCGCCGTCACGGGCGGCCAGGACGGGGCGGGGTACGACGACGCGGGTCCGGTGCTCGTGCTGGCCGGCGTCGGGTCGATGCTCGCGGCGGCCGTCGTGCTGGTGGCCTCGAACCCGGCTCGCGCCTCGGCCGCCACGAAGCAGGGCTTGCTCCCACTGCTCGCCGTCGTCGCCGTCGTCGTCGGGCTCGCGTAGGGCTCGGCACGTCACGCGGCAGGGCCGCGGCGTCGTACCTCCTCGACCTGGACGAGGGACTCGCGCAGGTCGGCCAGCCACTCGTCGGCGTGCTGCTGCACCAGCCGGACGCACCAGCCGAGCGCGTCGCTGCGGCTGCGGGCGACGCCGCCGGCGACCAGCAGGTCGAGCACGCGGCGCTCGGGCTGGCGGAGCCGGGTCATCACCGGCGCCGCCACGTGGGTGAAGAGGGTGCGGGTCCCGTCGCACTCCACGCCCCACGACACCTTGCGGTCGAACTTCCGCTCCGCCTCGCGGGCGACGGCCATCCGGTCGCCACGGGTGCGCTCGCGGAACTCCGCGACCTTCCCCTCGACGGTGGCAGCGCGCTCGGCGTCGGACGCGTCGTCCGCAACCTCGGGAGCCGGGACCCGGCCCACCACGGTGATCTCCTCGCGGTCGACGGTGACCTCGACCAGCTCCTCGAACAGCCCCTCGGGCAGGCGGCCGGCGAACCAGCCGCGGACTTCTTCTGTCGTCATGTAATCAAGATTACCTCCTTGCAGAAATGCGCCGCGCGGCGTCGGTCGCGGACGTGGGACCATGACGTCGTGCTGACTCCGACGACGTACCGCTGGTGGCCCGCCTGACGGCGGCCACCTGCTTCAGCACCTTCCTATCGACGGCCGCCCGCGGGCGGCCGTTCGTCGTACCCGACCCGAGTGGTCGTCCGCGGGCTCTCATCCCCTGGAGAACCTGTGACCCACTTGTCCCTGCTCAAGCCCACCGGGCACCTGACCCTCGGCAACCACCTCGGCGCGCTGCGGCCGATGCGCGAGCAGGCGGTCGACGACGTCTGCTTCTACGGCGTCGCGGACCTGCACGCGCTGACGGTCGCCCACGACCCCGCCCGGCTGCGCATCCTGGTGCGGGAGATGACGACGCTGCTGCTCGCCGTCGGTCTCGAGCCGGCGACGCTCTTCGTCCAGAGCCACGTGCCGGCCCACTCCGAGCTCGCGTACCTGCTGGAGTGCACCGCCCACACCGGCGAGCTGAACCGGATGATCCAGTTCAAGGAGAAGGGCCGGTCGAACCCGGCCACCCGCGCCTCGCTCTACACCTACCCGGTCCTGATGGCCGCCGACATCCTGCTCTACCGCGCCGCGCGGGTGCCGGTCGGCGACGACCAGCGCCAGCACGTCGAGCTCACCCGCGACCTCGCACTGCGCTTCAATCGCGAGTACGGCGAGGTGTTCACGGTGCCGGAGATCGTCACCCCGGCCGCCGGTGCGCGGGTGATGGACCTGCAGTACCCGACCACCAAGATGGGCAAGTCCCACGAGAACGGCGCCGGGATCGTGTACCTGCTCGACCCGCCCGACGTCGTACGGCGGAAGGTGGCGCGGGCCGTCACCGACTCCGACACCGGCCCCGACGCCGTCCGCCGCGACCGGGCCACGAAGCCCGGCGTGACGAACCTGGTGGACATCCTGGAGGCGTGCGGGGGCTCGGCCGAGGGCATCACGTCGTACGGCGCCCTGAAGGCAGCCGTCACGGACGCGGTGGTCGACGAGCTGGCCCCCGTGCAGAGGCGGTACGCCGAGCTCGCGGCCGACCCCGGTCGGGTCGACTCGGTCTTCGCAGCCGGTGCCGCGCGGTGCCGCGAGGTCACCGCGCCGGTGCTCGAGGCGGCCCGGATCGCGATCGGGCTGGGTTGAGGCTCGGCGAGGGTGGCCTGTCGGTGCTGTCGGAGGGTCTTGCGAGGATGGGCGCATGGCGGTCACGGGAGTCCTCTTCGACCTCGATGACACGCTGTTCGACCACCGCGGCGCGGCCGACCGTGGCCTCCGGGCGTGGCTGGCAGGGCTCGGGCTGGACGGGATGCTCGAGGACCACGCGGAGCGGTGGTTCGCCCTCGAGACCTACCACCACGAGCGCTTCCAGCGCGGCGAGGTCTCCCACGTCGAGCAGCGCCGGGCCCGGATCCGGGCGTTCCTGCCCGGCTGGGACCTCGCCGACGACGCGGTCGCCGACGACACCTTCGCGGGCTACCTCGCCTGCTACCGCGCGGCGTGGGCGGCGTTCGACGACGCGGCTGCCGCGCTGGAGCGGGCGCTCGGCGCCGGCCTGGCGGTCGGCATCCTCACCAACGGCGAGCAGAGCATCCAGGAGACGAAGATGCAGCGCACCGGACTGGCGTCGTACGACGTGCGCGTTTACGCGTCCTCCGCGCTCGGCGCCGCCAAGCCCGACCCCCGCGCCTTCCACCACGCGTGCGCCGACCTCGGCGTCGACCCGTCCGGCGCGGTGATGGTCGGCGACTCGCTGCGCCACGACGTGCGGGGAGCCCGGGCCGCCGGCCTCGGGTCGGTGCTGATCGACCGGGTCGGGCGCTACCGGGCGCACGAGGTGGCCGGCGTCGAGCGGATCAGGTCGCTGGCGGAGCTCAGCTGGTAGCTGGGCGCGCCGTGGAATACCCGGTCGACCGGGTGTTCATCGGGTTGTCAGCCTCTGCAATGGCTGACAACCCGTGGGATACCCGGCCGACCGGGTATTCCACGCCCGGCCCGTGAGCCCGGCCCGTGAGCCCGGCCCGTCAGCCCCCGCTCGCCAGCTCCCGCGACCGGTCCCGCGCGGCTTCGAGCGCGGCGAGGAACGCGGCGCGGACGCGGTGGATCTCGAGCTCGCGGAGGGCGGCGGCGGTGGTGCCGGCGGGTGAGGTGACCTGCTCGCGGAGCACGGTCGGGTGCTCGCCGGTCTCGCGGAGCATCGCGGCGGAGCCGACGAGGGTCTGGATCGCGAGCTCGCTGGCGGTGGTGCGGGGCAGGCCGAGGTGGACGCCGGCCTCGATCATCGACTCGACGACGAAGAAGATGTAGGCCGGGCCGGAGCCGCTGATCGCGGTGACGGCGTCCTGCTGCTTCTCCGGCACCAGGACGACCCGGCCGACGGAGGCCATCAGCTCCTCGGCCTCGGCGAGATGGGCCTCGTCGCAGTGGGAGCCGGCCGAGATCGCCGACATGCCCTGGTCGACGAGCGCGGGGGTGTTCGGCATGACGCGGACGACGGCGACTCCCTCGGGCACGTGCGACTCGATGAGGTCGGTCGTGATGCCGGCGGCCAGCGAGACGAGCAGCTGGCCGGGGCGGAGGACGTCGGAGATCTCGCGGAGCACGTCGACCATGTCCTGCGGCTTCACCACGAGCGCGACGGTGTCGGCCTTGGAGGCGGCTTCGACATTGGAGACGACGGCGACGTCGTACCGCTCCTCGAGCTCCTTGGCCCGCGCCTCGCGCTTCTCGCCGACGAGCAGCTGGTCGACGCGACGGCCGGCCCGGACCAGTCCGGACAGCAGGGTCTCGCCCATGACGCCGGCGCCGATGACCGCGGTCTGCTTCATGGGGAAAGGGTAGAGGTCCTCAGCTCTTCTTGATGAGCGACGTGAGGAAGAAGGACAGGTTCCGCGGGCGCTCGGCGAGCCTTCTCATGAGGTAGCCGTACCACTCGTTGCCGTAGGGGATGTAGACGCGCACCGTCTCGCCGGCGGCCGCGAGCCGGCGCTGCTCGGCCGGGCGGATGCCGTAGAGCATCTGGAACTCGTAGGTGCCCTGCGCGCGGCCGTACCGGCTCGCGAGCGAGGACGCGATCTCGATCAGCCGCGGGTCGTGGGAGGCGATCATCGGGTAGCAGTCGCCGTCGGGGCTGGTGTGGCCGAGCAGGATCTTCAGGCACCGCACGTAGGCCTTGTCGACCTCGTCCGGGTCGGAGTAGGCGACGTCGGACGGTTCGTCGTAGGCGCCCTTGCAGAGACGGACCCGGCTGCCGGCGTACGCGAGAGCGCGGCAGTCGGCCTCCGTGCGGTAGAGGTAGGCCTGCAGGACGGCACCGGTCTCGGGGAAGTCCTTGCGCAGCTCGCGGAGGATCACAAGCGTCTGGTCGGTGGTGGTGTGGTCCTCCATGTCGATGGTGACCGTGGTGCCGGCGTTGCGCGCGGCGCGGCAGATGGCGCGGGCGTTCTCGAGCGCGATCTTGCGGCCGCCGCCGGGCGCGACGTCGGAGTCGAGGGAAAGGCCGATCGCGGTGAGCTTGACGCTGACCTCTGCGCGCCGGGCCAGGCCCTGGGCGGAGAGCTGCTTGAGGAGCTCGAGGTACGCCGCCACCGTCGCCTCCGCCTGCTCGACGTCGGTCGTGTCCTCACCGAGGTAGTCGAGCGTGACGGCGATGCCGCCCTCGACCAGCTCCGCGGTCGCCGCGACGGCCTCCTCGGCGCTCTCGCCGGGGACGTACGACCTCACCACCGCAGCCGACACCGGGAGGGTCGTGATGAGGCGCTTCACCGCCTCGCTGCGCGAGAGGAGGAGGAGCGAGTCACGCAGGGGACGCATGCCTCCAACGGTACGACGGAGGCCCGCGAGATGCCGCTTCCGCGGGGTCAGGGGCTGCGGCGTCGCAGGGTGCCCGCGCCGAGCGCGAGGCCGGCGACGGCGTACGCCGCGACGACGGCCAGGTCCACCCACACCTCGCCGGTCGTGGTGGAGCGGGTGAGGTGCTCCATGGCGTCGACGGCGTAGGACAGCGGCAGCACGTCGCTGATCGCGCCGAGGACGTCGGGGAGCGCGGAGCGGGGGACGAAGAGGCCGCAGAGAAGGATCTGCGGGATCACGACCGCCGGCATGAACTGGACCGCTTGGAACTCGGTGCGGGCGAACGCGCTGACGAACAGCCCGAGCGCGGTGCCGAGGACGGCGTCGACGATCGCGACGACGGTCAGCAGCCAGACCGGCCCCTCGATGGTCAGGTCGAGCACGCCGACGCTGAGGGCGACGGCCAGGGCGGACTGGACCGCTGCGACCAGTCCGAAGGCGACGGCGTAGCCGAAGAGGAAGTCGAGCTTGCCCATCGGCATCGCGAGCAGCCGCTCCAGGGTGCCGCCGGAGCGCTCGCGCAAGGTCGTGACGCTGGTGATGAGGAACATCACGACGAAGGGGAACATCGCCAGCAGGGCCGGCCCGATCCGGTCGAAGGTGCTGCCCGGCAGGTCGTCGAACATCCACCACAGCAAGGTGATCAGCAGGCAGGGCAGCACCAGCATGATCGCGAGCGTCCGGTGGTCGCGGCGCAGCTGCACCAGCACGCGGGCCGCGATGGCGAGGGTGACCCGCGGCGTCATGACGCGCTCCTGACGATCGCGAGGAAGGCGGCCTCGATGTCGTCGGCCTCGGCGAGGCCCGCCGTCCGCTTGATCTCGGCCGGGGTGCCGTCGGCGATGAAGACCCCGTCCCGCATCAGCAGCAGCCGGTCGCAGCGCTCGGCCTCGTCCATGACGTGGCTGGAGACGAGTACGGCGACGCCGGACTCGGCCAGGCCGTGGAAGGTGGACCACAGGTCCTCCCGCAGCACCGGGTCCAGCCCGACCGTCGGCTCGTCGAGGACGAGCAGGCTGGGGCTGCCGAGCAGGGCGACGGCGAGGCTGGCTCGGGAGCGCTGCCCGCCGCTGAGGTTGGCGACCACGTCGTCGCCACGGTCGGCGAGGTCGACCGTCTCCAGGCAGCGGCCCACCTCTGCCCGGTCGACACCGAGCACCCGCGCGAAGAAGGCGAGGTTCTCGGCGACGCTGAGGTCGTCGTACACGCTCGGCGCCTGGGTGACGTAGCCGATCCGCGGTCGCAGCGCGCGCGAGCCGGCGGGTTCGCCGAGCACCGTGCAGGTGCCGCGCACGCCGGCCTGGACGCCGACGAGAGCACGCATCAACGTCGACTTGCCGCAGCCGGACGGGCCCAGCAGGCCGGTCACCTCCCCGACGGGGATCGTGAAGTCGAGCCCGCGCAGGACGTCACGGCCGCCGCGGGCCACGGAGAGGCCGACAGCCTCCACGGCGCTTTTCATCATGTGATGAATAATGCCGTGGAGGGCGCTCCGGCGCAACCTGCGACGCGATCAGCCCGGGGGAAGCTCTCCCGTCAGGTAGCGCTGGATCGTGGGCCCGTAGATCCCGACGAGGACCTCGGGGTGGAGGGAGGCGACGGGTTCGAGCCGCACCACGTAGCGGGCGAGGATCAGCCCGATCACCTGGGACGCGACGAGCGGCATCCGCAACGACGGCCGGTCGAGGCCGAGCTGCTCCCCGATCGGCACGAGCACGACCGGCACGAACCCGTCCCGGACCAGCCGGTCACCACCGGGCTCGAGCACCCGGCGCACGAGGGCGAGCAGCCCTGGCTGCAGGCCCGGGTCGTCCCAGACCGACAGGAAGGCGCGGACCAGCGCCTCCCCGGCCTGCTCGGGCTGTCCGGCGACCGCGGCGCTGATCACCTCCCGCGGGTCGACGGGTGCCTCGAGGGCCGCGACGAACAGGTCGTCCTTGCTGCCGAAGTAGTGGTGGACCAGCGCCGTGTCGACACCGGCCGCGTTGGCGATCGCGCGGATCGTCGTCCCGGCGAAGCCCTGCTCGGCGAACGCGTTGCGCGCCGCCACCAGGATCTCCGCACGCGTGTCGGGTCGTCCCGGGCGCCGACCGCGCCGGGGCCCCTCGGTCACCGCTCCGTCGCCGGGCGCGGGGCCACCGGTGCCACCGGTGCCACCGCGGCGCCCGGGGCGACCGTCAGGTGCTCGCGCGCGAACTCCAGGGACGCCCGCAGGTCGGCCGCCCGCTCCTCGCGGGTCGTGCACCGGCGGGTGTTGATCTCGAGCACCACCTCTCCATTGAAGCCGTTCGCGACCACGTGGTGCAGGAAGTCGGCCGCCCGCATCGCTCCGCGCCCCGGCACCAGGTGCTCGTCCTTGGCCGACCCGGTGCCGTCGGTGAGGTGGATGTGGCGCAACCGCGGTCCCAGCCGGTCGGCCATCGCGATCGGGTCGTCGTGGGCGATCGCCGCGTGGGAGAGGTCGATCGTGGTGTTCGCGTAGGGCTCCGAGGAGGGGTCCCACCCCGGGAGGTACATCTCCATGCTGCGCCTGGCCGAGGCCCGCCAGGGATACATGTTCTCCACCGCGAACGCGATGCCGCTGGACTCCTCGAGCGCCGCGATCCCGTTGACGAAGTCGCGGGCGTACTCCCTCTGCCACCGGAACGGGGGGTGGACGACGACGACCTCCGCGCCCACCGCGGCCGCCATCTCGGCCGACCGCTCGAGCTTCCCCCACGGTTCGGTGCCCCAGACCCGCTGGGTGAAGAGCAGGCACGGCGCGTGCACGGCACTCACCGGGATTCCGTGGTGCTCGACCAGCTGCTCGATCGCCACGACCTGCTGGGACAGCGCGTCGATGCCGACCATCACCTCGACGGCCTCGTAGCCGACCTCCGCCGCCCAGCTGAAGGCGTGCGCGGTCGACTCGGGATAGACCGAGGAGGTCGACAGCCCGATCCGCGGCCGCCCCGGGCGGGCGGCTCCGTCGCTCACCATCTCAGTCCCCGCCGATGACGCTGAGCTTGTCGATGCGCTCGAGGATCACACCCTCCCGCAGCGCCCAGGGGCAGATCTCCAGCTCGGACAGGCCGAAGATGTCCATGCACGCCTCGGCCACGAGCGCGCCGGGCACGATCTGGTGGGTGCGGCTCGGCGAGACGCCGGGCAGCGCGGAGAGCTCGTCGGGCGTCATCGCGACCAGCTTGGGGATCCACCGCCGCAGCTCCTCCTGCGCCAGGGACCGCGGCACCAGCGGCCCCTCGGTCGACGGCGCGGCGCCGCAGATCCGCGCGAGCGAGCGGAACGTCTTCGACGTGGCGGCGGCGCGGTGCGTCGTACCGGTCCGCAGCACCTGGCCGGCGTCCTTGGCGATGTCGGCCCGGATCGTGCGCCGGATGTCCTTGAGCCGCTCCTCGTCGATCGCACCGGAGAAGTGCGTCGCCGCGAGCCGGGCCGCCCCGAGCGGCAGGGACTGTGCGACGGCGGGGCGCTCGTCGGCCCCGGTCGCGATCTCGAGCGAGCCGCCACCGATGTCGAACACGGTGAGCCGCCCGGCGGACCAGCCGAACCAGCGACGTACGGCCAGGAACGTCAGCCGTGCCTCGTCCTCGCCGGAGAGCACCTCGATGGCGACGCCGGTCTGCTCGCGCACGTGGTCGAGCACCGCGTCGGCGTTGCGGGAGTCGCGCACCGCCGAGGTCGCGAAGCAGATCATCTCCTCGCAGCCCTTCTCCTCCGCGACGACCACCGCCTCGGCGGCGAAGCCGGCGAGCGCGTCGATGCCCGTCTGGGTGACGGCGCCGTCGTCGTCGAGGTGCTCGGCCAGCCGGAGCGGCTGCTTGAAGGAGTACGCCGGCAGGGGCGCGGACCCGCCGTGGGCGTCGACGACGAGCAGGTGCCCGGTGTTCGAGCCGATGTCGAGCACGCCCAGCCGCATGCCTCCACCGTATCGCCCGGGCGGAGGCGTTCCAGGGGTCCCGAGTACGTTGGCGGGGTGCCCGAGGTCGACCTGGACTTCCCCCGCGCGTTCGTCGAGTTCGTCAACCCGGCCGACGCGAGCGAGGTCATGCGCTGCGACCTGACCTGGCTGACGTCGTCGTACACGTGCATCTTCGGGCAGGGCTGCCAGGGCATCTACGCCGACTCCCCCGACACCGGCTGCTGCACGCTCGGCGCGCACTTCAGCGACAAGGACGACGAGGAGCGGGTCGCGGCGTACGTCGAGCAGCTGACCCCGGAGCAGTGGCAGTTCCATCCCGGGCGGCTCGGGAAGTCCGGCCGCGTCCGCCGCCGCGACTGGGTCGAGAAGGACGAGGACGGCGAGCGCAAGACCCGCTCGATCGAGGTCGACGGGCAGCGCGGCTGCGTCTTCCACAACCGCGCAGACTTCAGCACCGGCGCGGGTTGTGCGCTGCACGGGCTCGCGTTGCAGCAGGGCCGCAACCCGCTCGAGACGAAGCCGGACGTGTGCTGGCAGCTGCCGATCCGCCGCACCTACCGCGAGGTCGAGCGGCAGGACGGGTCGTCGTACACCGAGGTCACGATCACCGAGTACGACCGCCGCGGCTGGGGCCCCGGCGGCCACGACCTCGACTGGTACTGCTCGGGCAACACCGAGGCCCGCGTCGCGGTCGAGCCGCTCTACGTCACCAACGAGCCCGAGCTGGTCGAGCTGATGGGCCGGGCGGCCTACGACGAGCTCGTCCGCCACTGCGAGGCCCACCTCCGGTCCCGCTCGGCGCTCGCGATCCACCCGGCCGACCGGTTCGCGTGAGTGCGGGTCGTCTCTCGATATCAAGAGACCCCGACCCCGATTCGGCGTGACGATCGGCACATGCCGACAATGTCTGACATGCGCCTGGACCACCTGTCGTACGCCGCCGGACCGGACGGACTCGCGAGCACGGCCGCCCGCCTCGGTGCCGCGCTCGGGTGCGAGTTCATCGACGGCGGGGTGCACCCGCGCTTCGGCACGCGCAACATGATCCTGCCGCTCGCGGACGCGACCTACCTCGAGGTCGTCGAGTGCCTCGACCACCCCGCCTCCGACAAGGCGCCGTTCGGCCAGGCCGTGAAGGCCCGCTCCGCGCTCGGCGGCGGCTGGCTCGGCTGGGTGGTCTCCGTCCCGGACATCACGCCGGTCGAGGAGCGCCTCGGTCGCGCGGCCGTGACCGGCAACCGGCACCGCCCCGACGGCACCGAGCTCCGCTGGCGCCAGATCGGCATCCAGGGCCTCATCGCCGACCCGCAGCTCCCGTTCTTCATCCAGTGGGAGGTGCCGGCCGACCTGCACCCGTCCGCCGGCGCCGACGGCACCGTCTCGCTCGCGGGCATCGAGATCGCCGGCGACCCGCAGCGCGTCAGCGAGTGGCTCGGCGAGACCGTCGAGGCGCCGCTCGAGGACGTCAAGGTCGAGTGGGTCGCCCCGCACGGCACCCCGGGCATCCTCGCCGCGCAGGTGCAGACCGCGAACGGCATCGTCCGGCTCTGACCCGCTCGTCGTGAGCGACGGCCCGGCGACCCCGGTCCGGGGCGCGGTCCCGAGCCCGAACATCTGGCAGCACACCGCCACCTACGAGATCGAGAACCACGCCGCCGACCCCGACGGCCGGCTCTGGGCGGCGATGGCGGACCGGGTGTCCTGGCGCGGCCGCACCGTGCTCGACCTCGGCTGCGGCACCGGCTTCCACCTGCCGCGCTTCGCCGAGTCGGCGACCTCCGTCATCGGCGTCGAGCCGCACCCGGGGTTGGTGCGCCTGGCCCAGCGCCGGACCCGGGGACTGCCCGCGGTCGACGTACGGCTCGGGACGGCACAGGAGATCCCGCTCCCCGACGCGAGCGTCGACGTCGTCCACGTGCGGTGGGCCTACTTCTTCGGCCCGGGCTGCGAACCGGGCCTGGCCGAGCTGGACCGCGTCGTACGACGCGGCGGCACCGCGCTCGTCATCGACAACGACGCGTCGCGCTCGACGTTCGGCGCCTGGTTCCGCCGCGGCTACCCGCACCTCCCCACCCCCCGCACCATCGAGCGGTTCTGGGCGCAGCGCGGCTGGAACCGCACGTCGGTCGACATGGGCTGGCGGTTCGGGAGCCGGGCGGACCTCGAGGCGGTGGTGCGGATCGAGCTCAAGCCCGACGTCGCCGAGCAGGTCCTGCGGCACCACGAGGGGTTGGAGGTCGACTACGCGGTCAACCTGTGGTCCAAGGACTTCTGAGAGGCGGCGGGGAATCACCGGTCGACCGGGGGTTCCCCAGGGTTGTCGGGCATTGCAGTGCCCGACAACCCCTGTGATTCACCGGTCGACCGGTGACTCCCCACCTAGCCCGACGACCCACGCACCGCCAGCGTCGGCACCAGCAGCACCCCGCGCGCGTCGTACGGCTCGCGGGCGAGGAGCGCCTCCAGGGCCCGCACCAGCTCGATGGCGACCTGCTCCAGCGGCTGCCGGACCGATGTCAGCCCGCCGGGCACCACCTGGGCGACCTGGGAGTCGTCGAAGCCGACGACGGCGACGTCGCGACCGGGGTGGAGGCCGCGGGCGGCGAGGGAGTGCAGGACGCCGACGGCCTGGGTGTCGCTCGCGCAGACGATCGCCGAGGGACGCACCGAGTCCAGCAGCACGTCGGCCGCCTCCCGGCCGGCGTCGACGGTGTCGGCGACGCGGACAGCGAGCCCGTCGGTCGGCCGGCCGGCCGCAGCCATCGCCCGCTCCCAGCCGGCGCGCCGGTCCTGGCCGATGAAGGAGGTCTCGGCCCAGCCGATCCAGGCGATCCGCTCGTGGCCGCGGTCGAGGAGGTGCTGGGTCGCGAGCTCGACGCCGGCGGCACCGTCGACGTCGACCCACGGGTGCGTCTCGTCGGGGTCCTCCCAGGGCCGGCCGAACGCGACGAACGGCGCGTGCCGCTCGCTGAGCCATCGGGTCTGGGGGTTCCCGAGGTAGGTGTCGGTGACGATGAACGCGTCGACGGCGGTCGATCGGAGCAGGTCGTCGTAGCCGCGCACCAGGTCCTCGGCGGTGGTCTCGGGCTTGCCGGGCCCGCCGGAGAAGAGCAGCAGGTGGTAGCCCGCCTCCCGCGACGCCTCGACCAGCGCGTGCACGAACCGGTCCATCGCCGCGTTGGCCGTGAACTCCTGGGCCGGCGGGAGCCGCAGGCCGATCAGGTGCGAGGCCCGGGTGCGGAGGTGACGGGCGGCACGGTTGGGCCGGTAGCCGAGCTCCTGGATCGCCGCCTGCACCCGCTCGAGCGTCTGGGGACGCAGCAGGTCGGGGTTGTTGATCGCGTTCGAGACCGTCTGCCGCGAGACCCCCGCCCGCTCGGCGACGTCGGCCAGGGTCGGCGGCACGAGCGGCGCGTCGTACGACGACGCTGAGGTCACGGTCGCCTCCGGGCAGGTCTCAGGTGCGGTTGGAACGTTAACGAGGATACGTCCGCACCGCCCGGTACCCGGACACGCAGCGCGTCATTCGAACATACTGTCGGACGGGTGGCCTACGGTCGTCCCATGGCCACGAGCACGCGATCCCGCGCCGCCCAACCCCGCGCCTCCTACCGCTGCTCGGAGTGCGGCTGGACGACGACGAAGTGGGTCGGCCGGTGCGGCGAGTGCCAGGCCTGGGGCTCGGTCGCCGAGGCCGGCGGCGCACCCGCCGGCCGCACCGTCGCCGCACCGGTGTCCACACCGGCGGTCCCGATCGGCGCGGTGTCGGCCGAGCAGGCCGTCCACCACGGCTCCGGGGTGCCCGAGCTCGACCGCGTGCTCGGCGGCGGGCTGGTGCCGGGAGCCGCCGTGCTGCTGGCCGGTGAGCCGGGCGTCGGCAAGTCGACCCTGCTGCTCGAGGTCGCGGCGCGCACCGCCGCGCGCGACCAGCGCACGCTCTACGTCACGGGCGAGGAGTCCGCGTCCCAGGTCCGGCTCCGCGCCGACCGCACCGACGCGGTGCACGACCAGCTCTACCTCGCCGCCGAGACCGACCTCGGCGCGATCCTCACCCACATCGAGGAGGTGCGACCGCGGCTCGTGGTCGTCGACTCCGTCCAGACCGTCGGCGCCGCCGGCATCGAGGGCGTCCCGGGCGGCGTCACCCAGGTCAGGGAGGTCGCCGCAGCGCTCGTCCGCGTCGCGAAGACCCGCGGCGTCACCGTCGTGCTCGTCGGCCACGTGACCAAGGACGGCTCGATCGCCGGGCCGCGCGTGCTGGAGCACCTGGTCGACGTCGTCCTCCACTTCGAGGGCGAGTCGGGCAGCCGGTTCCGGATGGTGCGGGCGATCAAGAACCGCTTCGGCCCGGTCGACGAGGTCGGCTGCTTCGACCTCGGGCCCGAAGGCATCCGCGCCGTCGCCGACCCGACCGGCATCTTCGTCGAGCGCCACCACGGCCGGGTGCCCGGCACCTGCGTGGCCGTCACGATGGAGGGTCGCCGGCCGCTCCTCGCCGAGGTGCAGTCGCTGGTCGCCCAGGCTGGCGAGCGCCCACGTCGTACGACGTCCGGCATCGACGGCTCCCGGCTGGCGATGGTGCTCGCGGTGCTCCAGCAGCACTGCGGGGTCGACCTCAGCCAGCGCGACGTCTTCGCCTCCACCGTCGGCGGCGCCAAGATCACCGAGCCCGCCGCCGATCTCGCGCTCGCCATCGCGCTGGCGTCGTCGCACTTCATGACCTCACCGCCGACCGGGTTGGTCGCGATGGGCGAGATCGGCCTGTCCGGCGAGCTGCGCCGGGTCCGCGACGTCCAGCAGCGGCTGGCCGAGGCGGCCCGGTTGGGGTTCGAGATCGCGCTGGTGCCGGCCGAGGTGGGCAAGGGCGGCCGGCAGCGGATCGTCGACGGGATGCAGGTCGTCGAGGTCTCCCACGTGCGCCGTGCGCTCGAGTTCCTCAACCCCACGCGCTCCTTCCGGGTGATCGAGGGCGGCTGAGTTCCGGCGCCGGGTGCGGCCTCAGGCTCTAAGGTTGCGTTCGACCAGGGTGTCGACCCGGGCCTAGGGATGGGAGTGCGTAGTGGTTGAGCGGCCGGGTGACCCGCGCCTCCGCGACACGTTGGCGTCGATCGCGCCGGGCACCGGCCTGCGCGACGGCCTCGACCGGATCCTGCGCGCCCGCACCGGCGCGCTCATCGTGCTCGGTCGCGACCGCATCGTCGACGGCATCTCCACGGGCGGTTTCGAGCTCGACGTCCCGTTCAGCGCGACCGGGCTCCGCGAGCTCGCGAAGATGGACGGCGCGATCATCATCGACCGCGACATCACCCGGATCATCCGGGCCGCCGTCCACCTGATGCCCGACCACACGATCCCGTCGGAGGAGACCGGCACCCGGCACCGCACCGCCGACCGGGTCGCCAAGCAGACCGGCTTCCCGGTCATCTCGGTGTCGCAGTCGATGCAGATCATCGCGGCGTACGTCGGCGAGACCCGCCACGTCCTCGAGGACTCCGGCCAGATCCTCTCCCGCGCCAACCAGGCGCTGGCGACCCTCGAGCGCTACAAGCTGCGTCTCGACGAGGTCTCCGCCACGCTCTCCGCGCTCGAGATCGAGGACCTGGTGACCGTGCGCGACGTCGCCGTGGTCGCCCAGCGGCTGGAGATGGTCACCCGGATCGCCCGCGAGATCGACGACTACGTGCTCGAGCTCGGTACCGACGGTCGGCTGCTCGCCCTCCAGCTGGAGGAGCTGATCACCGGCGTCGACATCGAGCGCGAGCTGGTCATCCGCGACTACGTGCCCTCCCGCAAGCGCAGCCGCGAGCCCGACGACCTGCTGACCAAGCTCGAGAACCTGTCGGCCACCGACCTGGTCGACCCGGCCTCGGTCGCGCGGGTGCTCGGCATCGGTGCCGGCGAGCACCTCGACGGGGCGGTCGCCCCGCGCGGCTACCGGCTGCTGACCAAGGTGCCGCGCCTCCCCGCCGGGGTCGTGGAGGGCCTGGTCGACCACTTCGGCACCCTCCAGAAGCTGCTCTCCGCCGGCATCGACGACCTCCAGGCCGTCGAGGGCGTCGGCGAGCTGCGCGCCCGCAGCGTGCGGGAAGGCCTGTCCCGGCTGGCCGAGTCGACGATCCTCGAAAGGTATGTCTGATCGGGTCTTGGCCGCCGTGTAGGCGACGCAACGGGGAATTTTGTCGTGGTTCCAGCGCGACCGCTACAAGAATCCCCGGTGTGACGAGCTCTCAGCGCCGCGGCTCCTCGCCGTCCTGGGCGCCCTGCGCCTCCTCCTGGGCGGTCTCCTCGTCCAGCTGGTTGCGGCTCTTCCTGTCGCGCTCGTCCTGCTTGTCCCGCTCGTCCCGCTCGTCCTTCTTCGTCTTCTTGACGATCTTCTCCCGCTCCGGCGCGGCCAGCGTGAACGCCGACTCCCCCGGCTCGCCACCCAGCGCGGCAGCGGTGACGGTGTAGTCGCCGGGCATCAGCCAGTCCTTGGTGCCGGGGCACTCCTTGCCGTGGCGGGTGCCCTCGGGGAACGGGGACCACTCCATCTGCACGACGGTGGCGATCGACCGGCGCACGACCACCGACGTGCTCGGGACCGCGCCGGGGCAGTGGCTCGACCGCCACAGGGCCTGCTGCCCGCGGGTCACCTTGATCGTGACCTTGTCCGCACCGATCCGGAAGTAGCACGCCTCGGCCTGCACGGTCTGGAGCGCGAGCCCGATCGTCACCGGCTTGCCGGCGACCGCCGACTCCACCCGCGGGGTGATCCGCACGTCGGCGGGCTCGCAGTTGCCGCTCGGCTCCGCCGCGAGCAGCGTCGGGTCGAAGGTGGGGCCCTGCTGCGGACCGAGGTCCCGCTTGCCCTTGCGTCCCTGGGGAGCGGACTGCTGCTCGCCCCGGGCCTTGCGGCCCTGGTCGACGGTGATCGTCTGGGACGGCTCGACCTCGTTGCCGGCCTGTCGGGCGACGGGCACGTCGTCTTGGCCGTCGCTGCCGCCGGTCAGGACGCTCGCGACGAGGAACACCAGCGTGGCGGCCAGCGCCAGCACGAAGAACCGGCGGCGCCAGTAGACACCCGCCGGCAGCGGGCCACGGGTCAACGGCGGCATGGTCCGAGGTTAAGGACGGAGGGTCCCCGATCCGTGGAGGCACGACGGGTGGTGGAGAATCCCACGGTGCCCGACCTGGTCGCCCCGATCCTCGCGTGGTACGACGCGCACGCCCGTGACCTGCCCTGGCGACGGCCGGACGCGTCGGCCTGGTCGGTGCTCGTCTCGGAGTTCATGCTGCAGCAGACGCCGGTCGCGCGGGTCCTCCCGGTCCACCAGGCCTGGCTGGACCGGTGGCCCTCACCCGCGGCGCTCGCCGCGGAGGCCAGCGGCGAGGCGGTCCGCGCCTGGGGTCGGCTCGGATACCCGCGCCGGGCGCTGCGCCTCCACGCGGCTGCGGTCGCGATCGTGGCCGACCACGGCGGCGTCGTACCCGACTCCTACGACGCGCTCCGCGCCCTCCCCGGCGTCGGCGACTACACGGCCGCGGCCGTGGCGGCCTTCGCCTACCGCCAGCGCCAGGTCGTGCTCGACACCAACGTGCGCCGGGTGCTCGGGCGGGCGGTGTCCGGCGTGGAGTTCCCGCCGCGCTCGGTCACCAAGGCCGAGCGTGCGGTCGCCGAGGAGCTGCTGCCCGCGGACCCGCCGACCGCCGCCACCTGGTCGGTCGCGGTGATGGAGCTCGGCGCGCTCGTCTGCACCGCCGACCGCCCCCGGTGTCCCACCTGCCCCGTCGTCGACCGCTGCGCGTGGCACACCGCCGGCCGCCCGGCGTACGACGGTCCGCCTCGCCCCGTGCAGACCTACGCCGGCACCGACCGCCAGTGCCGGGGCCGGTTGCTCGCGGTGCTGCGCGACGCACCCGGGTCGGTGCCGAAGAGCCGGTTGGACGCGGCGTGGGACATCGCCGACCAGCGCGAGCGCTGCCTGGCCTCGCTCGTCGCCGACGGGCTGGTCGTCGCCACCGGTAGCGGCCGCTACTCGTTGCCGTGAGGCCGACGGATCGACCTCTGCAGACGAGAACCGACGCGCTGAAATGCGAAAGGCGTCCGATCGCAGTCACCTGGTGACTGCGATCGGACGCCTTGTCGCTCGTCCGGCTGCTACTCGCTCGCGGTGCGCGGCACGTCGGTCGGGCCGTCGCCGCCGAGCGGGTTGGCCGGGCCGTCGAGGCCGCCGTCGGCCGCACCCTCGGAGATCGTCTCCAGCGGCGGCAGGTCGGGCAGCTCGCTGACCTTCTGGCCCTCGAAGGTGAAGGTCGCGGTCGGACCCTCGCCGTCGACGTCCACGAGCACGATCTGGCCGGGGCCGACCTCGCCGTAGAGCATCTTCTCGGCCAGCACGTCCTCGATCTCGCGCTGCACCGTGCGCCGCAGCGGCCGCGCGCCCAGCACCGGGTCGAAGCCCCGGGTCGCGAGCAGGTTCTTCGCGGCCTGGGTGAGCTCGATCCGCATGTCGCGGTCGCGCATCCGCAGCTCGACCGAGGCGATCATGTTGTCGACCATCGCGACGATCTGCTCCTGCGACAGCGGCGGGAACACGACGATCTCGTCGACGCGGTTGAGGAACTCGGGGCGGAAGTGCTGCTTGAGCTCCTCCGACACCTTGGCCTTCATCCGCTCGTAGGAGCCTGCCGAGTCGCCGCTCTGCTGGAACCCGAGGTTGACGCCCTTGGAGATGTCGCGGGTGCCGAGGTTCGTGGTCATGATGATCACGGTGTTCTTGAAGTCGACCACCCGGCCCTGCGAGTCGGTGAGCCGGCCTTCCTCGAGGATCTGCAACAGGCTGTTGAAGATGTCGGGGTGGGCCTTCTCGACCTCGTCGAAGAGGACGACGGAGAACGGCTTGCGGCGCACCTTCTCGGTGAGCTGACCGCCCTCCTCGTAGCCGACGTAGCCCGGAGGCGAGCCGAAGAGCCGCGACACGGTGTGCTTCTCGCCGTACTCGCTCATGTCGAGCTGGATCAGCGCGTCCTCGTCGCCGAAGAGGAACTCGGCGAGCGTCTTGGACAACCACGTCTTACCGACACCGGACGGGCCGGCGAAGATGAACGAGCCGCCGGGACGCTTCGGGTCCTTCAGGCCGGCACGGGTACGACGGATGGCGCGGCTGAGCGCCTTGACGGCCTCCTCCTGCCCGATGACCCGCTTGTGGAGCTCGTCCTCCATCTTGAGCAGCCGCGAGGACTCCTCCTCGGACAGCTTCACGATCGGGATGCCGGTCGCGACGGCGAGCACCTCGGCGATCAGCTCCTCGTCGACCTCGGCGACCTCGTCCATGTCGCCCGCGCGCCACTGCTTCTCGCGCTCGGCCTTCTTGAGGATCAGCTGCTTCTCCTCGTCGCGCAGCCGCGCGGCGGCCTCGAAGTCCTGGCCGTCGATGGCCGCCTCCTTGCGCTGGCGGACCTCGGCGATCTTGTCGTCGAACTCGCGCAGGTCGGCGGGGGCGGTCATCCGGCGGATGCGCAGCCGCGAGCCGGCCTCGTCGATGAGGTCGATCGCCTTGTCGGGCAGGAAGCGGTCGGAGATGTAGCGGTCGGCGAGGGTGGCCGCGGAGACCAGCGCCTCGTCGGTGATCGTCACCCGGTGGTGCGCCTCGTAGCGGTCACGCAGACCCTTGAGCATCTCGATCGTGTGGGCGATCGACGGCTCGGCGACCTGGATCGGCTGGAACCGGCGCTCGAGCGCGGCGTCCTTCTCGAGGTACTTGCGGTACTCGTCGAGGGTCGTCGCACCGATCGTCTGCAGCTCGCCGCGGGCCAGCATCGGCTTGAGGATGCTGGCGGCGTCGATCGCGCCCTCGGCAGCGCCGGCGCCCACGAGCGTGTGGATCTCGTCGATGAACAGCACGATGTCGCCGCGGGTGCGGATCTCCTTGAGGACCTTCTTGAGGCGCTCCTCGAAGTCACCGCGGTAGCGGCTGCCCGCGACCAGTGCACCCAGGTCGAGGGTGTAGATCTGCTTGTCCTTGAGCGTCTCGGGGACGTTGCCCTTGACGATGTCCTGGGCCAGGCCCTCGACGATCGTCGTCTTGCCGACGCCCGGCTCTCCGATGAGGACCGGGTTGTTCTTCGTGCGGCGGGACAGGATCTGCATGACCCGCTCGATCTCCTGCTCGCGGCCGATGACCGGGTCGAGCTTGCCCTCGCGGGCGTCCTGGGTCAGGTTGCGGCCGAACTGGTCGAGCACCAGCGAGGACGACGGGGCGTCGCTGCCACTGCTGCCGGTCGCGGCCGCGGCGGAGCCCGACTCCTTGCCCTGGAAGCCCGAGAGCAGCTGGATGACCTGCTGGCGGACCCGGTTGAGGTCGGCGCCGAGCTTCTGCAGCACCTGGGCGGCGACGCCCTCGCCCTCACGGATCAGACCGAGCAGGATGTGCTCGGTGCCGATGTAGGAGTGACCGAGCTGCAGCGCCTCACGCAGCGACAGCTCGAGCACCTTCTTGGCCCGCGGCGTGAACGGGATGTGCCCGCTCGGCGCCTGCTGGCCCTGGCCGATGATCTCCTCGACCTGGGCGCGCACGGCCTCCAGCGAGATGTCGAGCGACTCCAGCGCCTTGGCGGCGACGCCCTCACCCTCGTGGATCAGGCCGAGCAGGATGTGCTCCGTGCCGATGTAGTTGTGGGAGAGCATGCGGGCCTCTTCCTGGGCCAGCACGACCACCCGGCGGGCTCGGTCAGTGAACCGCTCGAACATCTGTTGCTCCTCCACGCGTCTGCAGGGCGTACGACGGGTACAACCCGATCAACAGCCTACGCGTTCCGTGGGCAGCGAAAATCCCGTCCGCTATCAGCGAACGCGCCGGGCTGGGAATCACCGGTCGACCGGTGATTCCCCGGGGTTGTCGGGCATTGCAGTGCCTGTCAACCCTGGGGAACCCCCGGTCGACCGGTGATTCCCCGCGCCCGGTGGCTCAGCGGGCGTCGAACGCCTCGCGCACGTCGGCGGGGATCCGGCCGCGGTCGGGGACCTTGAAGCCGTTGGAGCGGGCCCAGTCGCGGATCTCCTTGGCCGAGGGGCCGGAGCCGGCGGCGGCGGACTTGGAGCGGGTACGACGACCGCCACCCACCTTGCGGGCGTGGCCGACGTAGGCGGCGAGGGCGTCGCGCAGCTTGGCGGCGTTCTTGTCGTTGAGGTCGATCTCGTAGTTGGTGCCGTCGAGACCGAATGCGACGGTCTCGGTGGCGTCGGAGCCGTCGATGTCGTCGACGAGAACGATGTTGACCTTCTGTGCCATGGCTGGCGCCTTCCCTCGAAATAGGTTATTCGCGTCCCGATATCCCCCGGAACGACCCTCGCATAATGTCGTAAACCCGCGATGAAGGAAAGTCGGCGGAATACCGGTGCCGTTTTGTCGACTATTTCGCGTTGCGGAGGAACACCATTTCGAGCCCGCGCAGCGTCAACCACGGTGAATGGTGGGTGAAGCAGCGGCATTCCTCGGTGACCAGTGGCGCGAGATATCCGGTGGCGACCACCCGGACCTCACCGGCCGCGACGCCGAGGGCCGCGGTGATCCGCTCGACCATCCCCTCGACCTGGCTGGCGACGCCGAACACCATGCCGGACTGGAGGGCCTCGACGGTGTTCTTGCCGACGACGCCGCGTGGCCGCACCAGCTCGACCATCCGCAGCTGCGCGCCGCGCGTGCCCAGTGCCTCGAGGGAGATCTCGATGCCGGGGGTGATGGCGCCGCCGACGTACCGGCCCTGGTCGTCGATGACGTCGAACGTCGTCGCGGTGCCGCCGAAGTCGACGACGATCGCTGGTCCGCCGAAGTCGTTGGCCGCTGCCAGCGCGTTGATGATCCGGTCGGTGCCGACCTCGCGCGGATTGTCGACGAGGATCGGTACGCCGGTGCGCACGCCGGGCTCGACAATGACGTGCGGGATATCAGGGAAATGACCGAGCAGCATCTCGCGCCAGGACTGCAGAACCGCAGGGACGGTCGAGCAGACGGAAATACCGGAGATCTCGCTGACTTCCGCCCCGAGCAGGCCGCGGAGCAGCACCGCCCATTCGTCGGCGGTGCGGTGCTCGTGGGTGGCGACCCGCCAGTGCGAGCCGACCTCGCCGTCACTGATCATCCCGAGGACGGTGTGCGCGTTGCCGATATCGGCCGCCAGCAGCGTCATTCCTGCTCCCGGAAGTCCAGCCCGAGGTCGAAGACGTTGACCGAGTGCGTGAGCGCGCCGACCGAGATGAAGTCCACGCCGGTCTCCGCGACCTCGCGGGCGCGCTCGAGGGTGAGCCCGCCGGAGGCCTCCAACGCCGCCGGACGGCCGGCGGCCACGTTGATCTCCACCGCCGCCCGCATGTCGGCCGTGCTCATGTTGTCGAGCAGCACCTCGGTGCAGCCGGCGTCGAGCACGGCTCGCAGCTCGTCGAGATCCATCACCTCGACCTCCACCCGCAGACCGGGGTTCGCGGCGACCACGGCGCGGTAGGCCTCGACGACCCCGCCGGCGGCGACCGCGTGGTTGTCCTTGACCATCGCGCGGTCGACCAGGCTGAACCGGTGGTTGACCCCGCCGCCGCAGCGCACGGCGTACTTCTGCAGCGCCCGCCAGCCGGGCAGCGTCTTGCGGGTGTCGAGCACCCGGGCGCCGGTGCCGGCGATCGCGTCGACCCAGGCGGCGGTCGCGGTGGCGACTCCGGAGAGGTGGGAGGCGAAGTTGAGCGCGGTGCGCTCGGCGGTCAGCACGCCCTTGACGGGTCCCGCGACCGTGAGCACCACGTCGCCGGGCTTCACCCGGCTGCCGTCGGGCAGCCGGCCGGTGACCTCGACGTCGTCGCCCAGCGCGTAGCGGAACGCGAGCTCGGCGATCGCGAGCCCCGCGACCACACCGACCTCACGGGCGGCGATGTCGGCGACGGCCCGTCCCATCTCCGGCATCGCGGCGCTGGTCGCGTCGTCCGCGCCGCCGGGAAGGTCTTCGTCGAACGCCGTCACGACGTGGGCGTGGACGGCGGCGGGATCGAGCCCCGCGTCGGCGATCTCGGTGACGAGCGCCGAGGGCAGCGCGTCGTACGGCGTCCGGGCGAGCGTCATGCTCCTGCTCCGTCGGTCGGCAGGTCGGTGTCGGTGGCCGGCGCCGGGCTGAAGGTCACGGTCGTCACCCCGTCGGACATCGAGACGTCGAAGTGGCCGGCCCAGCGGGCGTCGTCGCGCTCGGGGAAGTCGTCGCGCCAGTGCGAGCCGCGGGTCTCCTCGCGGAGCGCGGCGGCGTCGGCCAGGGCGGTGCTGATCGTCAACAGGTTGGTGGTCTCCCAGGAGTCCTGGTCGACCTGCTCGGCCACCTGGCCGGTGAGCTTGTCGAGCAGGCCGGTGGCCTCGGCGAGCCCGCCGGCGGACCGCAGCACGCCGACCTTGGAGGTCATCGTCTCCTGGAGGTCCCGGCGCGCGGCACCGGTCACCAGCCCGGCGGTGCGGCCGTCGGCGGCGACGTCCTGCCACGGGCGCAGCTCGCCCGGCAGCACGGCGGCGATCCGGCGGGAGAAGACCAGGCCCTCCAGCAGCGAGTTGGAGGCGAGCCGGTTGGCCCCGTGCACGCCGGAGCAGGCCACCTCCCCGGTGGCGTAGAGGCCGGGCAGGTCGGTGCGGCCGTCGAGGTCGGTGCGTACCCCGCCCGAGGCGTAGTGACAGGCCGGTGCGACAGGGATCAGCTCGGTGACCGGGTCGACGCCGTGCGACCGGGCGGTGGCGAGGATGGTCGGGAATCGCCTCTCCCAGAACTCCGCACCCAGGTGCCGCGCGTCGAGCCACATGTGCGGCCGGCCGGTCTCGAGCATCCGCTTCATGATCGCCTTGGCGACGACGTCGCGGGGGGCCAGGTCGGCGAGCTCGTGCACGCCCTGCATGAAGCGGGTGCCCTCGTCGTCGACGAGGAACGCGCCCTCGCCCCGCACCGCCTCGGAGATGAGCGGCTGCTGGCCGCGGGACTCCGGGCCGAGGTACATCACCGTCGGGTGGAACTGCACGAACTCCAGGTCGCGCAGCGTCGCGCCGGCCCGGAGCGCGAGCGCCATCCCGTCACCGGTGGAGACGGCGGGGTTGGTGGTCTGCGAGAAGACCTGCCCGAGCCCGCCGCTGGCCAGCACCACGGCCCGGCAGTGGACGGCGCCGACGCCGTCGCGGACGCCCTCGCCGATCACGTGCAGGGTCAGGCCGGCCACGCCGCCGTCCTGTTCAGGCGGCGCGAGCAGCAGGTCGACCGCCAGCGCGTGCTGGATGACCTCGATGTCGGGAGCCGCCTCGATCGCCGCGATCAGCGCGCGCTGGATCTCCGCGCCGGTGGCGTCGCCGCCGGCGTGCGCGATCCGGTCGCGGTGGTGGCCGCCCTCACGGGTCAGCGAGAGCTCGCCCGCGGCGTCGAGGTCGAAGTTCGTGCCGAGCGCGATCAGCTCGTGCACCGCCTCCGGCCCCTCGGTGACCAGCGCGCGGACCGCGTCGCGGTCGCAGGCGCCCGCCCCGGCCACGAGCGTGTCGACCTCGTGCTCCTCCGGGGTGTCCTCGGGACCGAGCGCCGCGGCGATGCCGCCTTGGGCCCACTGCGTGGACCCGGCGTTGAGCACGGTCTTGGTCACGACGAGCACCTTCTCGACGTGCTCGCGCAGCCGCAGCGCCGCGGTGAGGCCGGCGATCCCGGAGCCGACGATCACGACGTCGGCACGGGTGGTCCACCCGGGCTCGGGCGCCGTCAGCCGGCCGGGGAGGCGTCGGGTCGCGGCGGCCCGCTGCGGGTTGGGGTCGGACATCCGAGCAGGCTACCGATGTTCGGGACGCGAGCGCGCGTCGTCAGACCCCTGCGGCGGTCAGGTCGCCGCGACGGAGGTCCGGGTCGTCGAAGGTGTCGGCCGGGTCGGCACCGGTGCCCAGGATCCGGTTGTCGGCGTCGACGAACACGACGTGCGGCTGGTGGGCCTTCGCCTCCTCGGTCGTCATCTGCCCGTAGGCGATGAGGATGACCAGGTCGCCGGGGTGCACCAGCCGGGCGGCGGCGCCGTTGATGCCGATCACCCCGGAGCCCCGCTCGCCGGCGATCGTGTAGGTCTCCAGCCGGGCGCCGTTGGTGATGTCGACGATGTGCACCAGCTCGCCGGGCAGCAGGTCGGCCGCGTCGAGCAGGTCCTCGTCGACGGTGACGGACCCGACGTAGTGCAGGTCGGCCTGGGTCACCGTGGCGCGGTGGATCTTCGACTTCATCATCGTGCGCAGCATCAGCTGTCCCCCTCGGGGTCGGAGTTGTCGGGGGCCGCTCCGATGGTGAGGGCCAGGTTGTCGATGAGGCGGGTGGTGCCGACGCGGGCGGCGACCAGCGCCCGGCCGGGCGTGCCCGGCGGTACGTCGGCCGGCAGCTCCGCGAGCTCGAGCGTGCGGATCTCGAAGTAGTCGACCTCGACCCCGTCGGCCGCGCGCAGCTCGGCGCCGGCCGCGTCGAGAGCCGCCGCGACGCCGTACGGCGCCTCCTGCCGGGCCGCGCGCAGGGCGCGGCTCAGGGCGACCGCCTGCCGGCGCTGGTCGGTGTCGAGGTAGCGGTTGCGGCTCGAGCGGGCCAGGCCGTCGTCCTCGCGGTCGGTCGGTCCGCCGACGACCTCGACCGGCAGGCAGAGGTCGGCGACCATCCGGGTGATGAGCGCGAGCTGCTGGTAGTCCTTCTCGCCGAACACCGCGACGTCCGGGCCGACCAGCCCGAGGAGCTTGGCGACGACGGTCAGCACGCCGCGGAAGTGCCCGGGCCGGCTGGCGCCCTCGAGGATCGTCGCGAGCGCGCCAGGCTCGACGGTGACCGTCTCCTCGGTCGCGACGCCGCCCGGGTAGACCTCGTCGACGACCGGCGCGAACACGACGTCGACGCCCTCCTCACCGCAGACGGCGAGGTCGGCGTCGAACGTCCGCGGGTAGCGGTCGAGGTCCTCACCCGGGCCGAACTGCAGCGGGTTGACGAAGATCGACACCACGACCGAGCCGTCCGCGCCGGCCCGCTCCCGCGCGATCCGCATCAGGCTGGCGTGACCCTCGTGCAGGGCGCCCATGGTGGGCACGAGCACGACGGGACCGGTCGCGCGGCGCTCGGCGAGGTGGGCGCGCAGGTCGGCACGCGTGCGCACGACCACGGGCGTGCGGACGGTTGCGGTCACGCGTGCTCGGGCCGCCACGCCGTGCGCCGCTCGGCGGCGTCCAGGGCGTTGCGGATCTTGAGCGCCTGGATCGGCACCAGGCGGCCGTCGGTCACGGCCCGGTCGAGGGTGGCCCGCGCCATCGTGAGGTACGACGGCAGCGTGTCGGGGGCGTTGACGGCAATGTCGTCGAGGTGGGCGGCCACGGTCCGCACGTCACCGCGCACGATCGGGCCGGTGAGAGCGGCGTCGCCGTGGGCCAGCGCGTTGTCGAGCGCGGCCTCCAGCAGCGGGCGCAGGGTGCCGGCGGGGTCGGCCGAGCCGGCAGCGGTCAGCATCTCCATCGCCTGGGTGACGAGGGTGACCAGGTGGTTGGCGCCGTGGGCCAGGCCCGCGTGGTAGAGCGTGCGCATCTCCTCGGGCACCCAGGTCGGGCGTCCGCCGAGCTCGGCGACGAGCCGCTCGGCGAGGTCGTGCTCGGCCGGGCCGGCGGTGAGGCCGAAGACGCACCCGTCGAGGCGCTCGAGGTCGACGGCGGTGCCGGTGAACGTCATCGCCGGGTGCAGCGCGATCACCTTCGCGCCGACGGCGGCGGCGGGCTCGAGGACGGCCAGTCCGTGCCGCCCGGAGGTGTGCACGACGTACTGCCCGGCGTGCAGCGCACCGGAGTCGGCGAGCACCCGGACCACGTTGGGGAGCATGTCGTCGGGGACGGTGAGCAGCAGCAGCTCGCTGCCGCGGGCCACGGCGCTCGGCTTGTCGAGCGGGACGCCCGGCAGCAGGGTGGCGGCCCGCTCGCGCGAGGCGTCGGACTCGCCGGCGACGGCCGTGACGGGGTGGCCGGCCTGCCGGAGACGGGCGGCCAGCACGGCGCCGACCTTGCCGGCACCGATCACGCCGACGCTCAGCGGCGGCGCAGGAGTCTTCGCAGGAGTCTGCAGGGACCCGGTCATGTCTTCAGAACCTTTCGTTCCAGTCCCTCCGACCACCCGCGGGTGCGGGCCGGTGTGGGTACCGGACGTGTGCTCATTCGATGCAACAAGCGTAGGTCCAACCGCCATCCGGGCGACAGGTCACGTCCGAGTGACGTGGACCACCCGTATGGGCTGCGGCTGGGCCGGATGTGACCTGAGTACGGTCGTGGTGTGTTCAAGCGCCGGTCGGGTCCTCGCGTCCCCGAGGTCAGCGTGGTCGTGCCGGCCTACGACGTCGCGGCCTACCTCCCGACCTGCCTGGACAGCCTGCTCGGGCAGAGCCTGGAGGCGCTCGAGGTGGTCGTCGTCGACGACGGGTCGCCGGACGACTCCGGCGCGATCGCCGAGGCGTACGCCGCCCGCGACCCGCGGGTCCGGGTCGTGCACATCGAGAACCGCGGCCTCGGCGCCGCCCGCAACGAGGGCATCCGGCACGCGACGGGCACCTACCTGGGCTTCTGCGACGCCGACGACGCGATGCCGGCGAAGGCGCTAGAGGCGCTGCTGGGCCTGGCCCACGAGACCGGCGCGCCGCTCGTCACCGGCAACGTCGCGCGCTGGGACGGCGAGCAGCGCAGGCCGCTGCCCTGGATGAACAAGCTGCACCCGCAGCGCGAGGCGGTCGCGATCACCGACCGCCCGCGGCTGCTCGGCGACGTCTTCGCGTGGAACAAGCTCTTCCGGCGCGACTTCTGGGACGCGAACGGCCTGGCCTGGGCCGAGGGCGTTCGCTACGAGGACCAGCCGACGACGACCGAGGCCTACCTGTGCGCGGACAGGATCGGCGTCCTCCCGGCTGTCACCTACCTCTGGCGGGAGCGCGCCGACGGGTCCTCGATCACCCAGCAGCGCGGCACCCTCGCCGACCTCACCGACCGCTGGACGACCAAGCGGAGCGCGCTCGCCTCCGTCGAGGCGTACGGCGACGCGGGCCTGGCCGCGACCTTCCGGATGGGTGTGCTGCCGGGCGACCTGTGGCGCTACTTCGTCCACGTCCCCGACTGCGCGGACGACTGGTGGGCGCTGCTCGTCTCCGGCGTGCGGGAGCTGTGGGGGCCGCAGCGCTCGCTGACCGGCAGCACCCTGCCGCCGGCCCAGCGGCTGGTCGGCTGGCTGGTCGAGCAGGACCGTCGCGACGACGCCGCCTTGGTCAGCACCTACGCCCGCGACCTCGGCGGCCCGCTGCCGCGAGTGCCGCTCGACGACGGCGGGGTGCGGATCGACGTACCGGGCCTCGACCCGACGACCGTGGTCCCGGAGGCGCTGCGCCTCCGGGACCACGAGTCGTAGCTTGCTCGGTCGTCAGCCGATCAGCCGATCAGTCGATCAGTCGATGAGGCCCTCTTGCTCGAGGAAGTCCTCGGCGACGTCCTCGGGGGTCTCGCGGTCGATGGACACCCGGGCGATCAGCTCCCCGAGGGTCTCGTTGTCGAGAGCCGCCATCAGCGCGTTGAGCGGCTCGGCGACGTCCTCGTGCTCGGCGAGGAACTCCGAGGACACGGCGGGCACCAGGTTCTGCGCGGGCTGGATGCCCCGGTCGTCCTCGAGCAGGACCAGGCCCTGGTCGTCGAGGGTGCCGTCGAGGGTGCCGGTCTGGCCGAGCTGCGACTCGCCGTCGATGACCGATTGGTAGGTCTGCGGCGAGGCGTAGCCCAGCGGCAGCAGCTCGATGTCGATGCCGTAGACGTCGGCCAGGCCGGCCTCGCAGTCGTCGCGCCCCTCGCAGTCGGGCGCGGCCGCGAGCTTGATCGACTCGCCCTCGAGGTCGGAGAGCTTGGTGACGCCGTTGTCGTCGGAGTACTCCTGGGTGACGAAGTAGGCGTTCTGCGACGCCGCCTCCGACGGGTCGAGGAGGGTGACGCCCTTCTCGTCGAGCAGCGGCTGCATCGCCTCGAGCGTGGCGTCGAGGTCGCTGCTGCTGATCGGCTCGGCACCCTCGCCGTTGGCGTCGGTGTTGAGCTGGTCGCCGAGGCCGGCGACGTACTCCGGGACGATGTCGACCGAGGCCGGGAACTCGCTCAGGTAGGCGGGCCGGGTGTCGACCAGCTTCTTGGTCACCTCGTAGCCCGCGTCGTCGAGGAGCTCCTCGTACATCGCGGTCACGAGCGCAGCCTCGTCGAAGCTCTGGCTGGCGATGGTGACCGCGCCGCCTCCCGAGCCGGAGTCGTTGTCGGCGTCGTCGTCCGCGACGTCGTCGCCGGCACAGCCGGCGGTGAGGATCAGGCTGCCCGAGAGGACGGCAGCGAAGAGGGTCCGGCGGAGGGTCATGGCTGTCTACCTTCTGTGTCCCGCGGCGGTCGCCGCGCGTGTCCGGTCGGCGGGGAACCCCGCCCGCCTCGCGATGGAGGCCTGCGCACACGATAGGGCCACGCCCCGACAGCGTGCCCTAGCTCGTCCGTACAGTGGCCCCGCGGCCGGGCTGGACGGCCCGCTGCGCCGCGGCCGCCAGCAGCTCGAGGACCAGCGCCGCGACGGCCACCACGAAGGCGGCGCCGATGCCCTCGCTGTACTTGTTGCGGGCGAAGCCGGACACGATGATCGCGCCCACGCCGGGCCCGGCCACCAGCGCGGCGATCGTTGCCGTCGCCCAGACCTGCACCAGCGCCAGGCGGACGCCCGACACCACCAGCGGCAGCGCGAGGGGCAGCTCGACCCGCCAGAACCGCTGCCGCCCGGACATCCCCATCCCGTCGGCTGCCTCGAGGACGTCGGCGGAGACCTCTCGCACCGCGGTGTAGGCGTTGGTGACCAGCGGCGGCAGCGCGAACAGCGCCAGCGCGATCAGGGTCGCGAGACCGGCGCGGCCGTAGGGGCCGAGCTGGGCCGGACCCGGCCAGTCAGCGGTGACCAGCACCGCCAGGAGGGCGAAGGTCGGGATCGCGCGGCCGATGTTGGAGACGTTGACCGCGAGGAAGCCGCCGCGGCCGATGTGGCCGAGCCAGAGCGCGAGCGGCAGCCCGACGCCCATGCCGAGGAGCAGGGCGGTCACCGTGAGCAGCAGCTGCTCGACCAGCCGGTCCAGCAGGCCGCCGTTGCCGGTCCAGCTGCCCGCCGTCGTGAGGTAGTCCCAGGTGAGCTCGAGGAGCGTCATCGCGCCCCCGCCCTCGCCCAGGGCGTCAACAGCCGTTGCGCGACGACCAGGACGATGTCGAGCAGCAGCGCGAGCACCACGCACAGCACCGCGGCCGTGACCAGCTCGGCCCGGAAGTTGCGCTGCACCCCGTGCGCGATCAGGTCCCCGAGGCCGCCGTACGACACCAGGGTGCCGACCGTCGTCAACGCCACCGTGGAGACCGTGGCCACCCGCAGCGCCGCCACCAGCACCGGCAGGGCGAGCGGCAGCTGCACCTTGAAGAGCAGCCGGGTCGTGCCGTAGCCGAGGCCGACCGCGGACTCCACGACGTCGTCGGGCACCGACCGGAAGCCGTCGAGGAAGCCGCGCACCAGGATCGTGAGCGCGTAGACGCCGAGGCCGATGACGACCGTCGTCGCGGTGAGGCCGGTGAACGGGACGAGCAGCGGGAACAGTGCGAGCGACGGGACCGTGTAGAGGCCGGTGCTCACGCCGAGGATCGTCGTCTCCAGCCGCGGCAGCCGGCGGGCGAGGAGGGCCAGCGGGAACGCGATCAGCAGCCCGAGGAGGACAGCGGCGACGGTGATCTGCAGGTGCTCGGTGGTCGCGGCGACGATGTCGTCGCGACGGTCCTCGACGTACTGGGCGCACCACCACTCGTTGACCAGCGCGCTGTAGCAGCTCGGCTCCGCTGCAGCCGGCGCCGCTCCCAGTAGGGTCACGGCATGGAAGGTACCGCGGCGCCGGTGGTCGACCCGCGCAACGGCGAGTCGATGATCCGGCTGACCGGGGTCAGCAAGACGTACGACGACGGCACGGTCGCGGTGCGCGAGCTCGACCTCGAGGTCCGGCGCGGTGAGCTGGTCTGCCTGGTCGGTCCGTCCGGCTGCGGCAAGTCGACGACGCTGAAGATGATCAACCGGCTGGTCGAGCCGACCACCGGCCTGATCGAGATCGACGGCCGCGACGTCACCCACGGGGACCCGGTGGAGCTGCGCCGCGGCATCGGTTACGTGATCCAGCAGGTCGGACTGTTCCCGCACCAACGGATCACCGCCAACGTGATGACGGTGCCGCTGCTCTACGGCGAGTCGAAGGCGACCGCCCGCGCCCGCGCCCACGAGCTGATGTCACTGGTCGGCCTCGACCCCGAGCAGTACGGCGACCGCTATCCCCACCAGCTCTCCGGCGGCCAGCGGCAGCGGGTCGGCGTCGCCCGGGCGCTGGCGGCGAACCCGCCGGTGCTGCTGATGGACGAGCCGTTCGGCGCGGTGGACCCGGTGATCCGCGGCCGGCTGCAGGAGGAGTTCCGCCGGCTGCAGCGGGAGCTGGAGAAGACCGTGGTGCTGGTGACCCACGACATCGACGAGGCGGTGCTGCTCGGCGACCGGGTGGCGGTGTTCGCCGAGGGCGGCCGGCTGTTGCAGTACGACACCCCCGCCGCCCTGCTCGCCCACCCGGTCGACGAGGAGGTCGCGACCTTCGTCGGCGCCGAGCGCGGCCTGCGCCGGCTCGCCGTCACTCGCATCGACACCGCCCATCTCGAGCCGGTCGACCAGGTCCTGGCCTCCGAGCTCGCCTCGACCGTCCCCGTCAGCGCCACCCTGGAGGAGGCCCTGGCGGCGATGCTGCGCGACGACCGGGCGATGGTCGGCGTCACCGACGGCCCGCAGTTCGTCGGCGTGCTCACCCCTGCCGGGGTGCATCGGGCGCTGCGGGCGTCGCTGCGGGAGTAGTGCTGGCCGGGGAGACCGCGGAATACCCGGTCGGCCGGGTGTTCCGCGGGTTGTCGGCCTCTGCAATGGCTGACAACCCGTGGAATCCCCGGTCAACCGGGGATTCCTGGGACAGGTGGGACGAACCCAGCCTCAGGCGGTCTTGACCTGCTGGGCCGCGAGGGCGGCCTCGGCGGCCTCCCACTGGGCGGTCAGCAGGTCGACCTCGGCCTCGAGCTCGGCGACGCGGACGACGGCCTGGGTGGCGCGCTCGTCGGCGTCGGCGGCGCGGGCGGTGAGGTCGGCGGTGGCGCGCTCGGCGTAGGTCAGCTGCTCCTCGACGTCGACGAGGTGGCGGCGGGCCTCGGCCAGCTCCTCGGCGGTCTCGTGGAGGCGGCGCTCGAGGCGGGAGACGGTGGCGTCGCGCTTGGCGAGGCTGCCCTGCATGGTGGCGGCGAACTCGACGCCCTCGGCGGAGCGACGGCTGTCGACGTCGCGGAACGCCCGAGCCTGCTCGGCGCGGTCCCGCGCGGCGTCGACGCGGGAGGTCATCAGCTCGGTGTGGGTGATCTTGGTGGCGGCGGCGCCGAGCAGTACGGCGAGCCCGCCCGCGACGGTCACGGCCGGCCAGGAGCCGGTGACCGCAGTGCCGGCGACCGTGACGGCGGCGACCAGCAGCAGGAGCACGGCGACCACGACTCGGGTCGACCGCTGACGACGGCGGGAGCTGCCCGCGGGGGAAGTCATGTGGCTGACGTTACGCTTTGTTATCAGTGTTTCTGATGCGACACGCTCGCTCGAGGAGTAGTGCGGCCGCCACGCCGAGGGCTCCCGCGACCGCAGCCGCGAACGACGGCCACATCCGTCCGTTGTCGGTGTCGGCCCGGACCCAGCTGAGCGCGTAGCCCAGGTAGCCGCCCGCGACCAGCGCGGCGACCAGGGCACTGGCCCGCGCGAGCACCAGCCGGTTGACAGCCTGGTGCGGTTGGAGCCGCTCGCGTCGTACGTGCACGGTCCGCCAGGTGGCCCAGGCGACGTAGCCCAGGATCACCGCCAGCAGGACCAGCGCCAGCGGCTGGCCCCAGGTGACCAGGGGCGGCACGTTGCCCATCCGGTCGCTCGCGTAGTGCAGGACCCAGCCGAGCACGAGGCCCGCGAGCGCCCAGCCGGCGACCACCGTGGGCGGGGTCGGCTCCAGGGAGCCGTGCGGCTCGCCGTCCCCGGGACCCGGTTCAGGACCGTCGCCGAGTGGATCCGGCTCCGGTGAGTCCCTCACTCGTCGGACTCGAGCACCAGGTCGTCGCGGCGGTCGAGGCCGTCGGTGCCGACCTTCTCGAGCAGCACGGAGATCGGCCCCTGGTCGGGGATCTCCGCATCGGGCTCGAGGTCGAGCCACGGTCGGAGCACGAACGACCGCTCGTGGGCCAGCGGGTGCGGGAGCTTCAGCGCCTCGGTGTCGCTGCGCCGGTCGCCGACGACGATGAGGTCGACGTCGAGGGTGCGGGGCGAGTTGACCCCGTGGCTCCGGTCGCGGTCGTAGGCGTCCTCGATGGCGAGCGCGCGGTCGAGCAGGCGGTGCGCGGAGAGCGTGGTGTCCATCAGCACGACCGCGTTGAGGAACTTCGGCGAGTCGGGCGGGCACCCGACCGGCTCGGACTCGTAGACCGGCGAGATGCCGGTGATCCACACGTCCGGGGTGTCGGCGAGGGCGTCGACCGCGCCCTGCAGGTTGTCGAGGCGCTCCCCCAGGTTCGAGCCCAGACCGACGACGACCCGGCGGATCGGCCGCATCTCCCCGGTCAGGGTGTCCGCGTCGATGATGTTCGGGTTGGGCGCTTCGCTCATCGTTCGGCCTCTCCCTTTCCCTGGGCTGCTGTCGGGGGTCGGTGTCGGGTGATGGTCAGCTGCACGTCGGCGAACGTCGCCGTGATCGGCGCGTCCGGCTTGTGCACCGTCACCCTCGACCATTCAACACGAGGGTCCAAGAGGCACACGTCGGCGATCCGCTGGGCGAGAGTCTCGATCAGGTCGATCGGTTCCCCTTCGACCACCGCCGCAACCTCGTCGACGAGGCTCCCGTAGTCGACGGTGTCACGCAAGTCGTCCGAGGCCGCCGCGGGCGCGGTGTCGATGCCCAGGGTGAGGTCGACCACGAACGTCTGGCCGTCGCGTCGCTCGTGGTCGAACACGCCGTGGTGGCCCCAGCACTCGATGCCCCGCACGGTCAGCTCGTCGGGAGCGCGTCCGCTCGTCATCCTTCGGCCTCCAGCCGCTCGATCGTCGTCAGCACGTCGCGCGCTGCCCGCACGTCGTGCACCCGCACCCCCCACACGCCGGCCCGCGCCAGCGCAGCCAGCACCGCGGCGTGGGCGAGCTCGCGCTCCTCCACGGGCCGCAGCGCGCCGTCGGGCCCGGCCAGGAGCTGGCCGAGGAACCGCTTCCGGCTGGCGCCCACCAGAACGGGGAAGCCGATCTCCTGGATCTCCCCGATGCGGGCCAGCAGCGCCCAGTTCTGCGCCCCGTTCTTCGCGAACCCCAGGCCGGGGTCGAGCACGATCCGCTCGTCGGCGATGCCGGCCGCGCGGATCGCGACCACCCGCGCGCGCAGCTCCTCGGCCACGACGGCGGCCACGGGTCCGTCGTACGTCGTGAACTCCTGCATCCGGTCGCTGTGCGCGCGCCAGTGCATCGCGACGTAGGTGGTCGCGGGGCTGCCGGCGACCACGTCGAGGATGCCGGGGTCGGCGAGGCCGCCGGAGACGTCGTTGACGACCCGGGCTCCGGCCTCCAGCGCCGCCGCCGCGACCTCGGCGCGCATGGTGTCGACCGAGACGGTCGCGCCGTCGGCGGCCAGCGCCTCGATGACGGGTACGACGCGGTCGAGCTCCTCCTCGAGCAGCGGCCGGGTCGCGCCCGGCCGGGTCGACTCGCCACCGATGTCGAGGATGTCGGCACCCTCTCCGAGCAGCCGGCGGCCGTGCGCGATCGCCTGCTCGGCGTCGAGGTAGCGGCCGCCGTCGGAGAACGAGTCCGGCGTGACGTTGACGACGCCCATGACGAGCGGGCTCGCGGCCATGGGCCTCAGCGGGTCCCGTGCATGATCAGGCTCATGGCCTCGTTGCGGGTGGCGGCGTTGTGCATGCTGCCGCGGATCGCGGAGGTGATGGTGCGGGCGCCGGCCTTGCGGACCCCGCGCATCGTCATGCAGAGGTGCTCGGCCTCGATCACCACGATCACGCCGCGAGCCTCGAGGATCCGCATCAGGGCGTCGGCGACCTGCGTGGTCAGCCGCTCCTGGACCTGCGGGCGCTTGGCGTAGACGTCGACCAGCCGGGCCAGCTTGGACAGGCCGGTGATCTTGCCGCTCTCGGCCGGGATGTAGCCGACGTGCGCGACGCCCGTGAACGGGACCAGGTGGTGCTCGCACATCGACCACAGCTCGATGTCGCGGACCAGCACCATCTCGTCGTGGCCGAGGTCGAAGGTCGTCGTGAGCACGTCCTCCGGCCGTTGCCGGAGCCCGGCGGTGACCTCGGCGTAGGCACGGGCGACCCGGGCGGGGGTGTCGAGCAGTCCCTCGCGGTCGGGGTCCTCCCCGAGCGCGATCAACAGCTCTCGGACGGCCGCCTCGGCGCGTGCTTGATCGAACGGGGGTACGTCGGCGGGGTCGCGGTCCGGCGCGGAGATCGGGTCAGCCACGGACTGGAGCCTAGGACCCGGGGCTGCTGGGGGGCACCGGGCCGTCGGTGCTCGGGGCGATCGGCGGCCCGCCGTAGACGTCGCCGCCCGGTCCGGGCGGGGTGAGGACGGCGCCCGCACCCTCCTGCTCGTCCTCCTGCGGCGTGCTGCCGTTGAGGCCGCCGTTGGACTCCGCACGCTTGCGGATCTCCTCCGGGATCTCGACGGGCGGGATCTCCGAGGGGATCCGGGTCGGCGAGCCGGTCCAGGCCGGCCGCTCCGGGCGCTTCCGCAGCGGCTCGAAGATCTCGGCGACCTCGGCCTTGTCGAGCGTCTCCTTGTCGAGCAGCGCGAGGACCAGGGCGTCGAGCACGTCGCGGTTCTCGACCAGGATGTCGAAGGCCTCCTGGTGCGCGGCGGCGAGGAGCAGCTTGGTCTCCTCGTCGACGATCGCGGCGACGTCCTCGGAGTAGTTGCGCTGGTGCCCGAGGTCGCGGCCGAGGAACGGCTCGGAGTTGGACTCGCCGAGCTTGATCGCGCCGAGGCGCTCGGTCATGCCGTACTGGGTGACCATCGCCCGGGCCACGCTGGTGGCCTTCTCGATGTCGTTGCCGGCGCCGGTGGTCGGGTCGTGGAAGACCATCTCCTCCGCCGCGCGACCGCCCAGCATGTAGGCCAGCTTGTCGAGCATCTCGCTGCGGGTCTGGGAGTACTTGTCCTCGTCCGGCAGCACCATCGTGTAGCCGAGCGCGCGACCCCGCGGCAGGATCGTGATCTTGTGGACCGGGTCGGTCCCGGGGAGCGCCGCGGCGACGAGGGCGTGGCCGCCCTCGTGGTAGGCCGTGATCAGCTTCTCCTTCTCCGTCATCAACCGCGTGCGGCGTTGCGGACCGGCGATCACGCGGTCGATGGCCTCGTCCAGCGCGGTCGCGACGATCTGCTTCTGGTTGTTGCGCGCGGTCAGGAGCGCCGCCTCGTTGAGCACGTTGGCGAGGTCGGCACCGCTGAAGCCCGGCGTACGGCGGGCGACGGCCATCAGGTCCACGTCGGGAGCCAGCGGCTTGCCCCTCGCGTGCACCTCGAGGATCCGCTTGCGGCCGGACAGGTCGGGCGCGTCGACGCCGATCTGCCGGTCGAACCGGCCCGGGCGCAGCAGCGCGGGGTCGAGGACGTCGGGGCGGTTGGTCGCGGCGATGAGGATGACCCCGCCGCGGACGTCGAAGCCGTCCATCTCGACCAGCAGCTGGTTGAGGGTCTGCTCGCGCTCGTCGTGACCGCCGCCCATGCCGGCGCCGCGGTGGCGGCCGACGGCGTCGATCTCGTCGATGAAGACGATCGCCGGGGCGTTCTCCTTGGCCTGCTCGAAGAGGTCGCGCACGCGGGAGGCACCGACACCGACGAACATCTCGACGAAGTCGGAGCCGGAGATCGAGTAGAACGGCACGCCAGCCTCGCCGGCGACCGCGCGGGCGAGCAGCGTCTTGCCGGTGCCCGGAGGGCCGTAGAGCAGCACGCCCTTGGGGATCTTGGCGCCGACGGCCTGGAACTTCGCCGGCTCCTGGAGGAACTCCTTGATCTCGCCGAGCTCCTCGATCGCCTCGTCGCAGCCGGCGACGTCGGCGAAGGTCGACTTCGGCATGTCCTTGCTGATCATCTTCGCCTTGGACTTGCCGAACTGCATGACGCCGCGGCCGCCGCCCTGCACGTTGTTCATCAGGAAGATGAACAGCAGGATGATCAGCGCGAACGGGAGGAGCGTGGCGAGCAGCGATCCGAGGAGACTGGGCTGCGGGTTCTCGGAGTTGGACTTGTCGATGTCACCGGAGGCGACCTGCTCGTCCACCGCCTCGAGGATGCCCTCCTGCTGACCCTGGATGTAGTGGGTCATGACCTTGTCGCCCTCGTCGCGGGTGCCCTTGTCGAGGGTGGCCTCGATGGTCTGGTCACCGTCGATGAAGGTGATCTCCTTGACCTGGCCCTCGTCGATGTACTTGCTCATCGTCGAGGTGGAGACCTCGTCGTACCCGCCGCCGGGCGCGAGGAACTCCAGCGCGAGCAAGACGGCCAGGACCGCAACCACGATCCACAGCCAGGGACCCCTGAAAACGCGCTTCACAGACTTCTTCCGCTCCTACCGGCACGAGTTGAACTGACGACGGTACCTGTCGCCGTACCGGTTCATTGTCGCAGCCCGGTGGTAGGACGGAAGGGCCAACCGGGGCAGCCCGGGTCGACCGGCTCCCCGCGTAGTCAGAAGTGGCTACGAATAGACGTGAGGAGCGAGGGTGCCGATGTCGCGGAGGTTGCGGTAGCGCTCGCGGTAGTCGAGGCCGTAGCCGACGACGAACTCGTTGGGGATGTCCCAGCCGACGTACTTGACGTCGACCGGCATCTGCAGCGCCTCCGGCTTGCGGAGCAGCGTGAGGATCTCGACGCTGGCAGGACCGCGGGAGCTGAGGTTGGAGGTCAGCCACGACAGCGTAAGGCCGGTGTCGATGATCTCGTCGACGATGAGCACGTGCCGGCCGGAGATGTCGGAGTCGAGGTCCTTGAGGATCCGCACGACGCCGGAGGACTTGGTCCCCGAGCCGTACGACGACACCGCCATCCAGTCCATCTCGACGTGCCGGTCGAGCGCCCGGGCGAGGTCGGCCATGACCATGACCGCGCCACGGAGGACCCCGACGATCACCAGGTCCTTGCCCTCGTAGTCGCGGTCGACCTCGGCCGCGAGCTCGGCGAGCCGGTCGACGATCTGCTTCTCGGTGAACAGCACCTCGACGAGGTCGCCCTCGACTGCCCCAGCGTCCATGTCGTCAGGATGGCACAGGAGTGCGCCGGAACCGCAGGTGCCCGTCGTCCCGGTAGGCGGTGACGTGGCCGGGCAGCTGGATCTCGCCGTCGATCGCCCGGGTGGCCAGGCTGTGGAGCTGCTCGACGTGGACGTGGAACAGCTCGCTGTCGGTGGCCCCGGCCGCGACCGCGGCGAGTCGGAGGACCCGGGTGGCGATGGCGCGCGGGGTCTCGACGAGCTCGGCCACCGAAAGAGCTGTGCTGGTCGAGCCTGTCGAGAACTTCAGCCGGGCGTACGCCTCCTCCGCCAGCGCGTCGAGGGCCTCGACGTCCTGCCGCACCAGGTCGGCGGTGCGGGCCAGGGCGGCGGCGACGCCGGGGCCGAGGTTCTCCTCCAACGTCGGCAGGACCGTACGGCGCACGCGCACCCGTGCGTAGCCGGGGTCGTCGTTGTGCGGGTCCTCCCACGGCTCGAGTCCCTCGACCTGGCAGGCGGTCACGGTGTCGTCGCGGGTCACGTCGAGGAGCGGTCGGGCGTAGTGGTCGAACCCGCGCCGCATCCCGGCCAGGGAGCGGCCGCCGGAGCCGCGGGCCAGCCCGAGCAGCACCGTCTCGGCCTGGTCGTCGCGGGTGTGCCCGAGCAGCACGAGCGCGGCGTCGGTGTGCTCGCGCAGCTGCTCGAGGACGTCGTACCGGGCTCGGCGGGCGGCAGCCTCCGGCCCCTCGCTCCCGCCGACGACCTCCACGCGGACGGTGGCGGTCTCGTCGACCCCGATCGCGGCCAGCTGGGCCACCACCCGCTCGGCCTGCCCGGCGGAGCCGGGCTGCAGGCCGTGGTCGACGGTCGCGCCGACGACACGCAGTCCGAGCTTGTGGCCCTCGAAGACGGTGGCCGCGGCGAGTGCGAGCGAGTCGGCACCGCCGGAGCAGGCGACGAGCACGGTGTCGCCGGGCTCCAGCCGCGCGAGCACGCCCCGGACGCCACGCCGGCAGGCCGCGACAGAAGGGTGGAGTGCCATGCAGCTGCCCGCCCGGGCTATCCCAGCACGCGCCGGATCCACCCGTCGTGGTCGCTCAGCTCGGCCTTCGACGGCAGGTGGGCGGGCTCGGCCCAGACGGCGTTGAACTCGTCCATGCCGACCTTGTCGACGACCGCGCGGACGAAGCGGGCGCCGTCGCGGTACTGCGCCATCTTGGCCTCCAGCCCGAGCAGCCGGCGCAGCAGCCGGTCGAGGGTGCCGACGCCCTGGCGGCGCTTGGTGAACTTGGCGCGGATCTCCTTGACCGACCCGATCACCTGCGGCCCCACGTCGTCCATGACGACGTCGGCGTGGCCCTCGAGGAGCGACATCATCCCGGTGACCCGGTCGAGGATCTCGCGCTGCTCCGGCGTGCTGAACATGTCGACGAGGCTGCCCTTGCGGCTGTTGCGGACCGCCTCGGTGATCCGCTCGAGGCCACCCTCGAGGAACGAGCTCGGCTCGAGGGTGTCGCTGATCGCCTCGATCTCGGAGAACAGGTGATCGCGCATCCAGGGGACGGCGGTGAACTGCACCCGGTGGGTCTCCTCGTGGAGGCAGACCCACAGCCGGAAGTCGGTCGGGTCGACGTCGAGCTCGCGCTCGACGTGCACGATGTTGGGCGCCACGAGGAGCAGCCGGCCGGACGGCTCGTAGAACGGGTCGAACTGGCCGAGCACCTTGCCGGCGAGGAAGCCGAGCAGGCCGCCCACCTCGGCGCCGGTGACCTTGGAGCCCACGGCGTGGGCGATCCCCTTCGGCACCCGCTTGTCCGACAGCTTGCGCATCATCGGGCCGGTCGCGACCTGGAAGCCCTCGGCGTTGGCCCGCACCCAGCCCGGCCGGTCGACGACCAGCACCGGCGCGGTGTGGTCGGGTGCGGAGAGGCCGGTGAAGTCACGCACGAGCCCGGTGCTGTGGTCGGCGTCGGCGCGCAGCTCGGCAACGACCTCGTCGGCCTCGGCGCGGGTGACGACCGGGCCCTCGCCGGCCAGCTTCGACCCGATCGAGATCGCGAGCTCCCAGTCCACCATCGACGGCACGTCGCCCGGCACGTCGTTCCCGGGGTGCTCGCTCGTCATGCCGTGAAGCGTACGGGTGGGGCGGCTGGCGTCACCCTCAGCGCGCGCAGGTGCAGGCGCCGAGGGTGGAGGCCGCGTCGTCCATCGCCACCTGGGCGAGCCCGCTCCGGCTGGGCCGCACCCGGTCGGCCATCAGCGCGAAGACCAGCAGGGAGCCGTCGAGGTCGACGGCGATGCCGGCGAGCGAGGTGACTCCGGTGAGGGTGCCGGTCTTGGCCCGCACCCGGCCCGGTCCCTCGGCCGCACCGTGGTCGAACCGGTCGGCGAGCGAGCCGGTGAACCCCGCGACGGGCAGGCCGCTGAGCACCGCGCGGAGCTCCGGGTGTTCGTCGGAGGCGGCCCACCGGATCACGTCGACGAGCAGCTGTGGCGACATCAGGTTCTCGCGGGAGAGGCCGCTGCCGTCGTACAGGACCGAGCCGCGCATCTTGATGCCGTTGGCCTGGAGCACCCGCTGGACCGCGGCCTGGCCGCCGACGAACGAGCCGTCGCCCCCGTCGGCGAGGCCGATGTGGCGCAGGAGCACCTCGGACGCCTCGTTGTCGCTCACCTCGAGCACCCGTTGCACGATCTGTGCCAGCGGCGCCGAGTCGACCGCCGCGACGTCGTCGCCGCCGCGCGCGCTCGCCGGCTGCGGGGAGCCGACGACGGAGATGCCGGCGGCGACGAGCGCCTTCTCGAAGAGGACGGTCGCGGTCAGCGACGGGTCGGCCACCCGGCCGTAGCCGATCGGGTCGCGGCCCTCGTCCACCCAGAGCGCGGTGATCGGCGAGACCACGCCGTCGGGGATGTAGTCCGCCCGCCAGGCGGGATTCTCGGAAGGACCGCTGAAGAGCGAGTCGTCGTAGCCCAGGCGCACCTTGCGGACTCCGTCCGCGACCAGCGCCCGCGCCGTCCGCCGGGCCAGGGTGACCACGTCGGCCTTGGGCGGGGAGACGGTCGCCGGCGTCGAGGTGCCCCACTGCGCCTGCGGGCTGCTGAGCAGGAACGGGTCGCCGCCGCCGACCAGCACCAGCCGCGGGGCGCCCCCACCCCCGGTCAGGACGGTGCGGGTCGTGAAGACGTGGTCGGGACCGAGCAGCGACAGCGCCGCCGCGGAGGTGACCACCTTGGTGGTCGACGCGGGGATCGCGAGGTCGGCGCCGGAGCTGACGTAGTCGTAGGCGGTGCCGCCCTCGAGGGGCGCGACCGCGGCCAGCACGTGCCGCCCGAGGTCGCGGTCGGTGAGGTTCGCGGTCAGCGCGGACTCGACGGCCGCCAGGTCGAGCCGGACCCGGGTGTCGGCGGCCGGAGCGACCGGGCGCGGCTTCGCGACCGGAGGTACGTCGACGTCGGGCGGCGGCGCCACCGTGGCCGGGTCCTCGGGGCCCGGCGGAGCCGGGTCGTCGTCGAGGAAGCGGTCGAACCAACCCAACTGCCAGCCGGCGACGCCAGCGACGAGGAGCAGCGCCAGCGCGGCGGACACCCACCCGACGACGGCACCGCCGGATCCGCCGGATCCATCGGATCCACCGGAGCCACGGCCGCGTGCGTGGTCTCTGTCACGTCCGGCCACGCTCACACCCCTCTCGACTGCGCGTTCGGGCACATTGTGCGGGAGGATGGCCCCGGCAGTGGAAACGGGCCTCGCGCAGGTCCCGCGGAGCGGAGGAACAAGTGCTGGAGTTCGACGTCCTCGTTGAGATCCCCAAGGGGAGCCGGAACAAGTACGAGGTCGACCACGAGTCCGGTCGGATGCGGCTCGACCGCTTCCTCTTCACCTCGACCATGTACCCGGCCGACTACGGCTACATCGAGGACACCCTCGGCCAGGACGGTGACCCGCTGGACGCCCTCGTCCTGCTGCAGGAGCCGACCTTCCCGGGCTGCCTCATCAAGTGCCGCGCCATCGGCATGTTCCGCATGACCGACGAGAGGGGCGGGGACGACAAGGTCCTCTGCGTCCCGACCAGCGACCCGCGGATGGAGCACATCCGCGACATCAACCACGTGCCGAAGTTCGACCGCCTCGAGATCCAGCACTTCTTCGAGGTCTACAAGGACCTCGAGCCCGGCAAGTCCGTCGAGGGTGCCGACTGGGTCGGCCGCACCGAGGCCGAGCTCGAGATCGAGGCGTCGTTCAAGCGGTTCGTTCCTGGTTCGCACTGAGTACGACGGCGCGAGCGCGTCGTCGCTCCGCTCACCCGCGCTTCACCGCGCGGAAGTAGCCGATCGCCCCGCTGCGGTCCAGGACGACGTCCGCCATCCGCTGCGACTCCAGCCAGCGCACCAACTCCTCGCCGGTGCAGCCCGGCCCGAGCAGCCCGGCCGCGCGGCCGATCCGCCGCAGCGGCTCGTGGTGCAGGCCGGAGTCGTTGAGCAGCGCACTGCCCGTCAGCACCCCGCCCGGCTCGAGCACCCGCACCATCTCGACCACGGCGCGCTGCGGGTCGGGGAAGCAGTGCAGCCCGGTGAAGGAGACGACGAGGTCGAACGTGCCGTCGTCGATCGGCAGGTCGCCCACGTCCGCGATCCGCGGCTCCACCTGGTCGGCGACACCCCGTCGCTCGGCTGCGCGCACCGTGCGGTCGAGCATGGTCTGCGCGATGTCCGCGGCAACGTACTCCACCCCCTGGCCGGGCTTGAGCCCCCGCAGCGCGACGCCGCCCCCGCAGGGGATGTCGAGGACCCGCGATCCGGCCGGCTGGCGCCCGATCTCGGCCGCGGCGGCGTACAGCTTCCCCAGGTCGCTCTGGATGCCGAGCCGCCAGGCCAGGCCGCCGAGCCGGCGGTGCTCCACCGACCAGTCGTAGAAGTGCGCCCAGAGCGGGTCGTCGTCCCACCCGCCGAGGCCTGGGATCCGGCTCAGCTGCACCGTCACTCCTCGCCCCACTCCAGGAGTGCCTCCGACCGCAGCATCTCCCGGGGCACGCCGAAGGCCCGCACCAGGTCGCCGGCGACCGGGCGGAGCCGCCGGCACAGCTCGTTGACCTCGCGGGTGATCGCCTTCGAGCGCTGCGTGGTGAGGCGACCGTGCTCCATGAACCAGGCGCGGTCCGCCTCGATCACCGAGAGCGCGTGCAGGTCGCAGAGCAGGTTCAGCACCGTCTTGAGGTCACCGTCGGGCTGCGCGGCGACCGCGTCGAGGAAGGCGTCGAGGACGAGCCGCTCGACGTGGGCCCGGGCGGCCGCGACGACGTGGTCCTGGGCGCGGGAGAAGACCTCGCCCGGGTTCATGCCTGCGTCGATGCCGCGCTTGAGCCGCCGGGCGACGCTGCCGATCATGTGCTCCTCGCGGAACTCCAGCATCGCGCGGTGGTAGTCGGGGTCGAGCAGCCCGGCGTCCTGGTCCCACTTGTCGCCGCCGAAGACGTCGCGGATCCCCTCGAGCAGCTTGTGGGCGCGGGTGCGCTCGAGGACCGTCTCGACCGCGAGCCCGGCGACGAACCGGACCATCCCGAACTGGTCGAGGTCCTCGAAGTCGCTCGCGTAGTCGGTCAGCAGGCCCTTGGCGACCAGCTGGAGGAGGACGTGGTTGTCGCCCTCGAAGGTGGTGAACACGTCGGTGTCGGCCTTGAGCGCGGCGAACCGGTTCTCGGACAGGTAGCCCGCGCCGCCGCACGCCTCGCGGCACTCCTGGATGGTGCGGGTGGCGTGCCAGGTCGCCAGCGCCTTGGTGCCCGCCGCGCGGGACTCGAGCTGCCGTCGGGCGACCTCGTCGGTGGTGAGGCCGGAGAAGATGTCGTGCAGCTCACCGGTCAACACCTGCTGGCCGAAGTGCAGGGCATAGGTGCGGGCCAGCAGCGGGAACAGCCGCCGCTGGTGCAGGCCGTAGTCGAGCAGCAGCTCCTCGCGCTCCTCCTCGGTCGCCTCGAACTGCCGCCGGCGCAGGCCGTACTCGACCGCGATCGTGATCGCGACCTTGGCCGCGCTGAGACCGGCCGCGCCGACGCAGACCCGGCCCTGGACCAGGGTGCCGAGCATCGTGAAGAACCGGCGGTTCGGGTTCTCGATCTCGCTGACGTAGGTGCCGTCCTCGGTGACCTGCGCGAACTGGTCGAGCAGCGCCTCGCGCGGCACCCGCACCCCGTCGAACCGGATCCGGCCGTTGTCGACGCCGTTGAGGCCCATCTTCGGTCCGTCGTCGGTGATGGTGACGCCGGGCAGGACGGTGTCGCCGTCGCGGAGCGGTACGACGAGCGCGTGCACGCCGTGGCTCTCCCCGCCGACGACGAGCTGGGCGAACACGACGGCGAGCTGGGCGTGCCTCGCCGCGTTGCCGATGTAGTCCTTGGTGGCCGCCGGGGTCTGGGTCTGGATCACGAACTCCTGGTTCCCCGGGTCGTAGGTCGCCGTGGTGCCCAGCGCCTGCACGTTGCTGCCGTGGCCGGTCTCGGTCATCGCGAAGCAGCCGAGGATCTCGCCCTTCACCAGGCCGGCGAGGTAGGCGTCGTGGTGGCGCTTCGTGCCGAGCTGGAGGATCGCGCCGCCGAACAGCCCGAACTGCACCCCGACCTTCACCAGCACCGACAGGTCGCCGAATCCCAGCGTCTCGAACGCGGCGATCGAGGCGCCGATGTCGCCTCCGCCGCCGTACTCCTCCGGGAAGCCCATCGCCGTCTGGCCGGTGGCCGCCAGCTCGACGACGACGTCCTTGACCCGCTCGCGGAACTCGTCGCGGGTCATCGTCTCCGCGTCCTCGAGCACCGTGGCGTAGCGCACCAGCCCCTCGCGCACGGTGTCGCGGATCTCGCCGTACCGGCCGTCGAGGAGCGCGGTCAGCGCGGGGAGGTCGACGTTCAGCTCGCCGTACGGCGAACGCTCCTCCTCCTGCTGCGACTCCTCGGGCGCGGTGGGCTGCTGCGTGTCGCTGGCCATGCCCGCAACCTACTGGCTACGGCCTGGCGTAGTGCGTAGGAGGGATCCAGTAGTACATGGACTCCTCCGTCACCGGCCGGCCGGTGCGCGGGGCGTGGATGATCCGGCCGTCCCCGACGTAGAGCGCGACGTGGTAGATCGAGCTCGCGCTGCTCGAGGAGCCCCAGAAGACCAGGTCCCCGGGCTTCAGCTCGGCCGCCGAGATCGGGGTCGACTGCTCGTACTGGGCCACGGAGTAGTGCGGGAGCGACTTCCCGCCGGCCGCCCAGGCAGCCATCGTCAGGCCCGAGCAGTCCCACGAGCCCGGGCCGGCGGCGGCCCACACGTAGGGCTCGCCGAGCTGGGCGCGGGCGAACGCGATCGCCGCCGACGCACCGCCCAGGTCGCTGGGCGGGGGCGTGGGGTCGGGGTCTGCGTCGGTGTCCGGCTGCTGCTCGGGCTGCTGCTCCGGCTGCTCCTGCTGCTCCTGCTGCTCCTGCTGCTCCTGCTCGGCCTGCTCCTCGGCCTGCTGCTGTGCCTCCAGCTCGGCCTGTTCCTCGGCGAGCTGTTGGGCCTCGAGCTCGGCCTGCTGCTGGGCCTGCAGCTCCAGCGCGGCCTGGCGCTCCTCGGCGAGCGCGACGCTGACGCCCTCGAGCCGGGCCAGCCGGCGCAGCAGACGGGTCTTCTCCGCCCGGACGCTCTCCACGGCCGAAGCCGCGGCCGCGACGGCGTCCTCGGCGTCCTGCTTGGCCAGCTCGGCGTCGGCTGCTGCGTCCGCGGCGTCGGCCGCGGCGTCCTCGGCCGCTTCCTCGGCGTCGGCGGCCTCCTCCGCAGCGGCCTCGTAGGCGGTGCGCTTCTCCTCGAACTCGGCCTGGACGATCTCGGAGGTCGCGTCGCGGTCGAGCAGCGACGGCAGCCCGTCGGCGTCGAGCATCGCGTTGAACGCGGCGAGGTCGGGGTTGCTGCCGACGAAGGTGGTCAGGACGGCGCCGCGGTAGTCGCGCTTCACGACCGCGAGGGCGCGTGCCGCACGGCGGGCCTCCTGGGCGGCCTGCCGCTCGGCCCTGCGCGCCTCGGCGAGCCGGTAGCGCGCGCCGTTGTAGGCCTCGGAAGCCTGTTGCGCGGCGACGGCCGCCGCCTCGAGGCTCGCGTTGGCCTCGTCGATCCGGGCCTGGATCGCGCCGACGTCGTCGGCGGCGGCATCGGCCCGGCGCTCCGCCTCACGGACGTCGCTGCGCGAGGGGACCGACGGGTCCGAGGGGTCGGCGCTCGCGGGAGCGGTGATCAGCACGAGCGCGAGCAGGGCGGTCCCGACGACGGGGCGGCGCACAGGAGTCTCCTCCGGTCAGCGGACAGGCAACTCGGAGCACGCTAGTGCGCATTCGTCACAAAAGAAACAAAAACCTCAAGAAACTCAGAAGTCACCGGCGTGTCGGCTTGCGAACTACACCGGTGTAGTTCTCGGGCCGCTCCGCTCAGTGCTTCTCGACGGGCACCTTGGAGGTGGTCGTGGTGGGGTGCGATCCCGTCCCGCGGTCGAACTTCTGCCCGCTCGCGAGGCCACCGACGTAGAAGGAGAAGACCGCGATCGCGATGCCGGCGATGTCGTCGGCGACGTAGTGCCAGCCGAAGTAGAGGGTGGCGATCACGGTGAGACCGGCGTTGACCCAGAAGACCCACTTCAGGATCGTCGAGCGCACGGTGTACTGCACCATCAGCGCCCACAGCACGGTGATCGTGACGTGCAGGCTGGCGAAGCCCGCGACCGAGTTCAGCGCACCCTCGACCAGCGGGTCGTAGAGCACGCCCGCCCGGCCGTTGGTGATCGACTCCATCAGGTCGGTGGTGGGTGTCTTGGTGAGGACCTCGTACTCCGCCTGGTACTCGATCCCGGGACCCAGGGTCGGCAGCAGGTAGTAGGAGATGGTGCCGAGCGTCCAGGCGACCACCTGCGAGGTCACGAACCAGTAGCCGAAGGAGACGTTGCGCGACCACACCAGCCAGACGACGACGAGCAGGATCACCAGCGGCAGGTAGGTCAGGTAGACCTGGCTGAGGACGTGCGCACTGATCGTCGTGCCGAAGACGGCGTGCAGGACGTCGGAGGGGTCGTGCCCGAAGAACAGCACCCGGTCCATCACGTGCAGCTCGCGGTCGTAGGACAGCGCCTTCACGTGGCCCGGCTCCCGGTCGGGGTCGGGACGCACGAACGGCAGGTCGGACTTGAGGTTCCGGTAGCAGACGTAGGTCAGGTAGAAGAACAGCGTGCCCAGCACGACCAGCCGGGTGCGCTCACCGGTCCAGTGGGTTCGCCGCCGGTCGCCGGCGAGCGTCCGGAACAGCGCGAACCGCGAGGTGCCGTCGTCGGTGTCCGGGTCGCGGCGCGCGAACAGCTCGCGGCGACGCGTGATCAGGGTGCCGACGGCCAGGTCGACCGCGAACGCGGCCCCGAGCACGGTCAGCGCCCGGAGGCAGACGTCGACGACCATCACGACGTTGAGCAGCGCGATGCTGCTCGGCACCGCGCCGAGCATCTCCAGCAGCCAGGTCAGCGACGGACCGAGCAGCTTGCCCTCGGGCTCGATCGGGACCCGGTCGTACTTGAAGGTGACGAAGACCATCCACGCCCAGGTCGCCACCGCCGTGCCGATCAGGAGCGTATAGGCGCGGCGGTACACCCGAGGGATTCTAGGCAGTCGCCGTCGGAGGGAGTACAGCGAGGCGGGCGGGATCGACCCGCAGCACCACGCGGTCGCCCGGCGCAGGGAGCCAGCCGGGTGCGCCGACGGCGTCCACCTCGCCCACGCCGTCGGCGTCGACGACGAGCCGCACCTCGTCGGGAGTGGCGCGTACGGCGCGCACCGTCGCGGTCAGGCCGCGAGGGTCGGCCTCGAGCGGGTCGGCGCGCCGCGCGGCCAGCGCGGACCGCCGGACGGCGATCGCGGGGGCGGGCGGCCGGTCGGCCGCGGCCAGCACCGCCCGGGCGGCATCGCCCTCGAGGATCCGGGCGTAGCCGAGGAACAAGGCGGTCGCGGCGTCGGCGGGGCGGGCCCACACCTCCTCGGTCGTGCCGTGCTGGACGACCGATCCCTCCCGCATCACCGCCAGCCGGTCCGCGACGGCGAACGCCTCCTCCTGGTCGTGCGTCACCAGCAGCGCCGTCGTGCCCGCCTCCGTGAGGATCCGCCGCAGGTCGGCGCCCAGCCGCACCCGCAGCTCGGCGTCGAGGGCCGAGAGCGGCTCGTCGAGCAGCAGCAGCCGCGGCTCGGCCGCCAGCGAGCGGGCGAGCGCGACCCGCTGACGCTCCCCACCCGACAGCGTGCGGGGCAGGCGCTCGCCGTACCCCGCCAGGCCGACCAGGTCGAGCAGCTCGTCGACCCGGCGGCGCGATGCAGCGCGCCCCTGTCGGTCGAGCCTGTCGAGACCCAGCCGGAGCGCGTAGCCGACGTTGCGGGCGACGGTCAGGTGGTCGAAGAGCTGGCCGTCCTGGAACATCAGCGCGAATCCGCGGCGGTGGGTCGGGACGCCGGCGAGGTCGTGGTCGTCCCACCGGACCCTGCCACCGGCCAGCGGCTCGAGGCCGGCGACCGCGCGCAGCAGCGACGACTTGCCGCTGCCCGAGGGTCCGAGCACGGCGAGCACGTGGCCGTCGTCGACGCGCAGGTCGACCCGGTCGACGGCCGGGTGCGGGCCGAAGCGGACGGTGAGCCGTTCGACGGAGAGCATCAGAACACTCCTACTCCGGGGACGCGCAGTCGCTCGACCACCAGGATCACCAGCGCGGTGGCGGCGGCGAGCACGACGGACGCGGCCATGGCGGTGCCGTAGTTCAGCGCGCCGGGGCTGCCGATCAGCCGGTAGATCACGACCGGCAGCGTCGGCACCTGGGCGCGGACGATGAAGGACGTCGCGCCGAACTCGCCGAGGGAGACGGCGAACGCGAAGCCGGCGGCGGCGAGCAGCGGCCGCCACAGCACGGGTACGTCGACGGTCAGCGCCGCACGCAGCGGGCCCGCGCCCAGCGACGCCGCGGCCTGCCGCTGCCGGTCGTCGATGCCCTGCAGCACCGGCACCAGCACCCGCACCACCAGCGGGAGGGCCACCAGGGCCTGGGCGACCGGCACCAGCACCGGGCTCGAGCGCAGGTCGAGCGGCGGGTCGTCGAGGGTGATGAGGAAGCCGAAGCCGAGCGTCACCGCGGAGACCCCGAGCGGCAGCATGAAGAGGCCGTCGAAGGCGCTGCGGACCCGTGCCTCGGTGCGGCCGCGGGTCCGACGGGTCACCACGACCGCGACGAGCAGGCCGAGCAGCAGCGCCATCCAGGTGGCGTCGACGGCGATGCGCAGGGAGTTGGTGAGCGCCTCGGCCACCGAGACCCGGAGCAGGCCGCCGTCCATCCCGGACGCGCCCGCGTCCTCGCCGCTGCCCTGCAGGGCCCGGTAGTGCGCCAGCGTCCACGCACCGTCCTGCCTCAGCGAGCCGACGACCAGGGTGACCACCGGAGCGGCTACGGCGAGCAGCACCAGCCCGGTCGCGACCAGGGCAGGAACGTCCTGGCGTCGCGGCCGGGCGGGGGCGGACCGCGCGCGTCGTACGGTCGGGTCCGGGACGGCGCGCAACCGCGCCGCGACCGCCAGCAGCGCCACGACCGCGGCCAGCTGGACCAGCGACAGCGCCGCCGCTGCCTGGTACTCCACAGTGCCGGTGATGGCGCCGGTGGTGAGCAGGTAGATCTCGGTCTCGACCGAGGAGTAGCGGGTGCCGCCGAGCAGGAGCACGACGCCGAAGCCGGTCGCGCAGAAGAGGAACACCACCGCGGCGGCGGACACGATCGCCGGGCGGAGGGCCGGGAAGGTCACCGTGCGCAGCACGTGGAAGGGCGAGGCGCCCAGGCCCGCCGCCGCCTCTGCCGGGCGCCGGTCGAGGCTCTCCCACGCGGTGCCGACGGTGCGGATGACCACGGCGACGTTGAAGAAGACCAGCCCGACCAGGATCGCGACCGGTGAGCCGTCGATGCCGAGGAACCCCAGCGGTCCGGACTCGGCCACCAGCTCGCGGATGGCGATGCCGACGACGACCGTCGGCAGCACGAACGGGACGAGCAGCGCGGCCCGGACCGCACTGCGGAGCGGGAGGTCGAGACGGTGCAGGACGTAGGCGGCCGGCAGCCCGAGCACGACGGCGACGACCGTGGACACGGTGCTCGTCCAGAGCGTGAACCAGACGACCCGCAGGGTCCGCTCGCGACCGATGACCTCGACCATCGCGCCCGGGTCGAAGCTGCCGTCGGGCCACAGCCCGCGCTCGACCATGCCCCACACCGGGAGCAGGAAGAAGACCGCCAGGACCGCGGTGGGCACCGCGGCCAGGGCGAGCAGGCCGGCGGTGCGCCTCACCCGGAGGCGAGTTCCGTCCACGCGCCCAGCCAGTCACGGCGGTTCTCGGAGATCTCCTCGGGCGCGACCTCGATCGGCGCGGTCGGCTGCTGGGCGAAGTCCGCCCACTCCGGCGGCAGCGGGGCCTCGGCGTCGACCGGGAAGACGTACATGCTGGTCGGCAGCGCCTGCTGCACCTCCCGGCTGAGCAGGAAGTCGACGACCTGCTCGGCGCCCGCGGGGTTGGCGGCGCCCTCGAGCACGCCGGCGTACTCGACCTGACGGAAGCAGGTGTCGAGCAACGCGGTCGTCGAGCTCTCGCCGCCCTTGACGGTGTAGGCCGGCGAGGTGTCGTAGGACAGCACGATCGGCCGGTCGCCACCGGAGTAGGAGAAGTCGACGTAGTAGGCGTCCTCCCAGCCCTTGACGACCTTCGCCCCGTTGGCGAGCAGGTCGCGCCAGTAGTCCTGCCACGCGTCGCCGTACCGGCCGATGGTCGCGAGCAGGAACGCGAGGCCGGGCGTGCTCGTCGTCGCCGACGGCGTCACGAACAGGTCGCGGTAGGCGGGGTCGGTCAGGTCGTCGAGGGTGGCGGGCGGCTCGAGTCCCTCCTTCTCGAACCAGACGGTGTCGACGTTGACGCAGACGCTGGCGTTGTCCACCGGCGTCAGCACGCCGTCGTCGTCCCCGGGCAGGAGGTACTGCTCGGCGCCCTCGGGGAGGTCGGCGTCGTACGGCGCGAAGACGTCCTCCTCGAGCGCGGCGCCCGCGAAGGTGTTGTCGACGCCGAACGCGACGTCCCCGATCGGGTCGCCCTGGGTGACGGTGAGCTTGCTGGTGAGCTCGCCGCCGTCACCGGCGGGCGCGTGGGTGAGCGTGCAGCCGGACTCCTCCTCGAACGCCCGGACCACCTTCCCGGGGAGGTCGAAGGAGTCGTGGGTGACGAGGACGACCTCGCCGCACTCGCCGGGTGCGGCGTCGCTCGTGTCGTCGTCCTCGGAGGCGAGCGAGCAGCCCGCCAGGGCGGTGGTGGTCAGTGCGGTCGCCGTCAGTGCGGCCGCTGCGCGGGAACGCATCGGTTCGGACTCCCTTCGCCGGTGCTAACCGGAGCAGGTTCGGAGGGTCTGCGGGCCTGCCCGCACTCTCAGCACGCAACTCGTGCTCCCCTGTCTTTCGCCTCCCAATGTAGGCCCTACGGTGAGCGCATGGAGATCCGGGTCGCCCCGTTCGCCGGCCTCACGGCCGCCGAGGTGCACGACCTGGCCCGGCTGCGCCAGGACGTCTTCGTCGTGGAGCAGGCCTGCCCCTACCCCGACCTCGACGGCCGGGACACCGAGCCGGGCACCGCCCACGTGCTGCTGACGGACGGGGCCGCACTGGTCGGCTGCGCCCGCGTGCTCGACGACTCGACGGCGTGGCGGGTCGGCCGGGTCGCGCTGGCGCCGGCAGCGCGCGGACGGGGTCTCGCCGACGGGCTGATGGAGGCCGCGCTCGACCACTGCCGGCACGCCGGGCCCGGCCGCGACGTCGTGCTCGACGCGCAGACGCCGCTGACCGGTTGGTACGGCGGCTTCGGCTTCGCCACCGACGGCGAGGAGTTCCTCGAGGACGGCATCCCGCACACGCCGATGCGGCTCAGCTCGACACGCTGAGCGTCTGCCCGATCGTCGCCGGGTCGGGGACGGCAGCGGCGAAGACCCGCGCCACCTGACCGCGAGCGACGTGCATGCCGAGCCGACGGTCGTCGGTGTCGACGTGCGCCGGCGCGCTCGTCTCCTCGTCGGTCAGCGCGACCGGCCGCACCAGCGTCCAGTCGAGGCCGCTCTCGCGGACCAGCTGCTCCTGGACGGCGGTGTCCCGGATCTGCGGGCGCAGGAGCAGGGCGAAGACCAGCTTCCACTGCAGGTTCAGGGAGCGCCGGCCACCGCCGAGGCCGTACGTCGACTGCACGGCCAGCCGCCGGATGCCCGCCTCGCGCATCGCCTCCACGACGCGGCGGGTGCCCTGCGACCGGATGTCGAGCGCGGTGCTCGCGCGCCGCAGGTACTGCACCCGCACCGGGTTGTCGCTGATGCCGAGGGTCACCACCACGGCGTCCTGTCCGACCATCGCCTTGCCGAGGTCGTCGCGGTCCAGCACGTCGCCGTCGACGGTGACCACCTCCTCGCCGTACCCGGCGCTGCTCGCCGTCCGCGCGAACGCCGTGACCCGGTGCCCCTCGGCCACCAGCGCCTCGACGACGGCGGCGCCGCTGCCCCTGCTCGCACCTACCACCAGAATGTTCATGTCGGTTCCTCTCGTCGAGTCGGTTGCTTCTCTGCCACCACCCTCCGCCGTGCGCTCTGGACGAACAATGCCCATGAGGCGTAATTTCTTGCTCATTCGTCCACGACGGAGGTGCACATGAGCGACGACGTCCTCACCGAGGCGCTGGGGCAGTTCGGCATGACCGGCGTCTTCTACTGCGTCTCCGACCTGGCCGCGCCCTGGGGCATCGACATGCCGCCGATGCCCGGCACCGTGCTGTTCCACCTGGTGGCGACGGGCAGCGCCGTGCTCGAGGTCGACGCCGAGCAGGTGACGATGGGTCCCGGCGACGTCGTCCTCGTGCCCCGCGGCACCGGGCACGTCGGCTACTCCGACGCCGACGCACCCCGCACCCCGCTGTTCGACGTCCCGCGGCTGGAGCAGACCGACCGCTTCGAGCGGATCAGGATCGACGGGGGCGGGACGCCGACCACCCTGGTGTGCGGCGCGCTGGAGTTCACCGACCTCGCCGTCGGCCGGCTGATGGCCAGCCTCCCGCCGGTCCTCCACGCCGGCTCCGGAGGACGCGGCACCTGGCTGCGCTCGACGATCGAGCTGATGGCGGAGGAGGCCCGGTCACCGCTGGCCGGGAGCTCGGTGGTCACCACCCGGCTGGCCGACGTCCTCGTCGTGCACGCGGTGCGCGAGTGGCTGCGGGCCAGTGCACCCGAGCGCGGCTGGGTCGCGGCCGTCCGGGACCCGCACCTCGGGCGGGCGATCGGCGCCTTCCACGCCGATCCCGGCCGGGCATGGGACCTCCCGGCGCTGGCGGCTGCGGCAGGGATGTCGCGCTCCGCGTTCGCCGCGCACTTCGTCGCGGTGCTGGGCGAGACCCCGATGGCCTACGTCGCCTCCTGGCGGATGGACCTCGCGGCGCAGCTCGTCGAGGCCGGCGGCCTGAGCCTGGCCGCGGTCGCGGAGCGGGTGGGTTACCGGTCGGAGGCGGCGTTCAACCGCGCGTTCCGGCGCGCGCACGGCTGCACGCCCGGGGCGTGGCGGCGACGCTCCCCGCTCGCCGCGGTTCAGTCGGCGACGGCGTAGCGGACACCCTCGTCGGTCTCGGAGCAGGTGGCCTGACCGCGGGCGACGAGGAGGTCGAGGTGGGCCTTGGTCTCCATCGCCGCCATCCCCTTGTTGAAGAGGTCGAGCTCGTCGTAGCTGCGCTCGTGACGAGTCCAGCCGAGGTCGGTCGCCACGACCGCGGCGACCGTCGCGCCGCGCGAGCGCAACGAGGCCACGCACTGGTCGAGCCGCTCCTCGTGGTGGGCGAGGAGCTCGTCGACCCGGGCGTGGGAGGAGGGCGCGACCGGCCCGTGCGCCGGGAGGATGCGGAGGTCGGGGAGGCTGCGGACCTTGGTCAGCGAGGCCATGAAGTGGCCGAGCGGGTCGGGCTCGGGCGGGACCGTGAAGCCGATCGACGGCGTGATCGTCGGCAGCACGTGGTCACCGGCGAACAGCAGGCCGTCGGCGCGGTCGGCGTAGACGTAGTGGCCCGGAGTGTGGCCGGGGGTGTGGACCGCGTCGATGGTGCGCCGGCCGACGTCGATCGCGACGTCGCCGTCGAGCCAGGTGTCGGGGTATGCCCAGTCGACCGGGTCGGGGAGGTCCTCCACGCGCCGGCCGAGCTCCCACGCCGCGGCGACTTCGAGCGCGCCGGCCGAGCGGAGCACGCCGGCGAACGGGTTGCTGCCGGCGTAGTCACCGCGGCCGGCCGCGTGCAGCAGGTCGAGCCCGGGCCGCTCCGGGAGCCCGAGCGTCACGTCGGCGCCGTACTCGTGGCCGAGGACGGTGGCCAGCGTGTAGTGGTCGCGGTGGATGTGGGTGACGAGGAACCGCTGGATGTCCTCGAAGCCGTAGCCGATCGAGCGCAGGCACTTGTCGAGCAGCTCGCGGGCGACCGGGATCGCCCAGCCGCCGTCGATCAGCGTCGGGCCGTCCTCGCCGGCCACGACGTAGACGTTGACGGCCTTGAGCCCGTCCATCGGCAGGGGCAGCGGGATCCGGTGGATGCCGGGGGCCACCTCCCAGGCTCCCTCGGCCGCCCAGTGCTCACCGGAGTCGGGCGAGACGGCGACACCGGTGCTGACTCCTCCGCTCATCCGCGCACCCTACTGAGACGGGTGGTCGCCGCTCGTCGCCTGCCCCGGTTCCAGGTCGGGCAGCCCGAGATCGAGGTTGGGCGCCAGCAGGCCGCCGTCGACCTCGAGCATCTTGCCGGTGACGTACTGGCCCGCCCGCGACGACAGGTACACGACCGCGGCGGCGATGTCCTCGGCCTCGCCGATCCGGCCGAGCGGCGTCGCCTCCTCCATCTGGTGCTTGGTCTCCGGCACGCCGGCCACGAACTCGAGCGCGCTCGTCATCACCGACCCGACGTAGACGCCGTTGACACGGATCCGCGGCGCCAGGTCGGAGGCGGCCAACCGGGACCAGTGGGCCAGTGCCGCCTTCGCCGTGCCGTAGGCGAGGTAGCCGCGGCCCGACGAGCGGCCCATCATCGAGCTGATGGTGACGACCGACTTCTGGCGGTGCTCCTCCGGGTCGCCGACCGAGGCCAGCATCAGCGGCACGGCGGCACGGGTGAGCGCGTGCGCCGTGCTGACGTTGAAGTGGAACGCCTCGTCCAGGTAGGCCACGTCGGTGTCGAGGAACGCGTTGGGGATGGTGCCGCCGACGTTGTTGACGACGACGTCGAGCCGGCCGAACTCGTCGTACGCCGCTCGAGCGAGGCCGGCGGCGGCGTCGGTGTGCGCGAGGTTGGCGGGTACGACGAGCGCGCGCCGCCCGGTCGCCCGGACCTGCTCGGCGACGCCCTCGAGCTGGGCCTCGGTGCGCGAGGAGATCAGCACGTCCGCGCCGGCCTCCGCCAGCGCGACGGCCGTCGCCGCGCCGATGCCGCGCCCCGCGCCGGTGACGATCGCGACGTGGTCGGCGAGGCGGAACCGGTCGAGGATGCTCATGCGCCAGCCTCGGCGGCCGAGCCTGTCGAGACCAGGCCCCGGCCGGTGACCAGCGGCAGGTCGAGCGCGGTGACCAGGCCCGGCTCGGCGGCGACGACCGCCGGGACGGAGTTCACCAGCCGCTGCGCGGTGATGATCATGCCGGAGACGTTGTGGTCGCCGTGCTCGCCGTGGTGGGTGTACTCCAGCTTCATGCACGGCTCACCAGTGATCTCGACGCGGTAGCAGCCGTCGCCCTCGTTGGGGGTCGGCCAGTCCGGCTCGGCGGAGGCGTCGGTGCGGGTGACGTGCTCGAGGGTGACCCGCGGGACGCCGTCGACGGTGCCGACGACCCGGAAGCGCACCGAGCCCATCGTGCCCGCCGCGATGTCGCCCGAGACGCTCGCGACGTCGCGCGGGGCGGGGCGGCGCTCGACCTCCTCGACCAGCGGCTCGTCGAGGGTGACGCCGAGGCCGTCGGCGATCAGCCGCACGACCGGGCCCCAGGCGGTGGTGAGGATGCCCGGCTCCCACAGCAACGCCTTGAAGTCCATCGGCTGGCCGAAGCCGAACAGGTCGTTCATCACGACCGGCTGGTAGTAGGTGGAGTAGTCCGCGATCTCGCTGACCTTCACGTGGTCGATCCGCTGGCTGAGGCTGGTCAGCACCAGCGGCAGCACGTCGTTGGCGAAGCCCGGGTCGATGCCGTTGACGTAGAGCGAGGCGCCGCCGTACCGGCCCGCCTCGTCGATGCCGGCCATCATCTCGTCGGGAAGGGTGCCGCGCTTGTGCAGCAGGATCACCGGTCCGCTCGACACCACGTTGACACCGTCGCGGATGAAGCCGGTCAGGTCGTCGATCGACTCGAACACCCGGTCGTCGGTCATGGCGCCGTGCAGGATGCAGTCGGGGCCGAGCGCGACCAGCTCGTCCCGGTCGGTCGTGGCCGTGACGCCGAGCTCGCGCCCCAGCCCGGCCAGCTCGCCCGCGTCGACGCCGGCCTTGGCCTCGGTCGACGTCCAGACGCCGACCAGCTCGAGGTCGGGGTGCCGGTCGACGCCGGCGATCAGGTACCTGCCAATCGTCCCGGTGGACCAGACGACGACACGAAGGGGCTTCTCGGGGATCACCTGCGACATGCGGGCAACAGTAGAACAGGTTCTAGTTTCTGGGTAGCGGTTCGGCTACTGGATGCGGATCGCCTCTTCCGGCGCCCACTCCACGCACCGGGTGCCGGAGTAGATGGTCGGCATGCAGCGGTTGCAGTGGATGCAGATGCCCTGCGTCGCCGTGCCGGCCTGAAGCTTGTTGACCAGGTCGGGCTCCCGGAGGACGGCCCGGCCCATCGCGACCAGGTCGAAGCCGTCGGCCATCGCCTGCTCCATGGTCTCCAGCCGGTTGATACCGCCGAGCAGCATCAGGGGCATCGCGAGCTCCTTGCGGAACTGCAGCGCCTTCTCCTTGAAGTAGGCCTCCTCGAAGGCGTAGCGCTTCATGAACCCGCGCCCGACCGGGGTCTTCATCCCCCACCGCACGATCGCCGGCATCGCGGCGGCGAACTCCTCGACCGGGGTGTCGCCGCGGAACAGGTACATCGGGTTCATCAGCGACGAGCCGCCCGAGAGCTGGAGCGCGTCGAGGTGGCCGTCGGCCTCCAGCAGCTGCGCGAACGCGACACCCTCCTCGGTGGTCACCCCGCCGCGGAACCCGTCGGAGACCGAGACCTTCGCGGTCAGGGCGACGGCGTCACCGACCTCCTCGCGGACGGCGCGCGCGACCTGCCGGGCGAGCTTCGCCCGTCGCTCGAGCGGTCCGCCCCAGCGGTCCTTGCGGCGGTTGAGGCCGGGGGCGAGGAAGGAGGAGATCAGGTAGCTGTGCGCCATGTGCAGCTCGAGCACGTCGAAGCCGGCGCGCACCAGCACCCGGGCCGCGTCGACGTACGCCCTGGTCACGCGCGTCAGGTCCTGCTCGGTCGCGGCCCTGATCATCTGCATCGACAGCGGGCTCGGCATCGAGCTGGCCGCGATCGCGTGGACGCCGTTGGAACGGCCGTTGGCGACCGGGCCGGCGTGACCGACCTGACCGGCGACCGCGGCACCCTCCTCGTGGACCGCCGCCGTGAGCCGCGCGAGGCCGGCCAGGGAGTGCTCCCCGACGACGATCTGCTCGGCGTGGGTGCGACCCTCCGGCGCGACTGCCAGGTAGGCCACCGTCGTCAGGCCGATGCCGCCGCGGGCCGGCGCGAGGTGGTAGTCGATGAGCGCGTCGGTGACCTGGCCGTCCGGCGCCCGGCCCTCGAACGTCGCCGCCTTGACGGTCCGGTTGCGCAGGCGGACGGGGCCGAGGTCGACGGGCGTGAAGACGGTAGGTTCCACCACCGAACTGTAACCTGTTCTAGTTGTCGACCGTGGTTGGATGCAGCCGTGACTCGTGCCTCCGCCCCCGTCGCCGCGCTCGTCCTCGTCGTGCTCACCGTCGCGGCGGGATGCACTGACACCGATTCCGACGCGGAGGACACCGACGAGCCGGTCGGCGCACTGACCTCCGAGCAGATCGCGACGGCGGTGCTCCAGCCCGAGAACCTCGGCGACGGCTGGGAGTCCGCGCCGGCCGCCGAGGACGAGGACGGCACCGCCCCGGGCTGCCTGGCCGATCTCGAGGCGCTCACCGACCAGCTCGAAGCCGAGGAGCAGGGTGGCACCGAGTTCACCTTCGGCGAGGTCCTCACCGTCGAGAGCACCGTCTCCGCCTACGCCGACGAGACCCAGATCAAGGCGATCTTCGACCAGGTGCAGACCGTCGCCGCCGCCTGCACCGGCGTCACCGGCACCGACGACGACGGCAACGAGTGGAACCTCACGCTGGCCACCAGCGACGACGCGGTCCACGACGACGTCGACGACCAGTACAGCGTGACCGGCAGCGGCACGCTGACCACGCCGAGCGGCGCGGACGTGCAGGTGCACCTCGAGACGACCCAGGTCAGGCTCGGCCCGAACGTCGCCTCGGTCAGCACCTTCGACTTCGAGGAGCGCACCACCGAGCACCAGGCGTGGAGCGAGATCGCGATCGAGCGGTTCGTCGACGTCGCCGAGGGCGAGGAGCCCGAGACCGAGACGGCGCCCGCTCCGGGCGCGGCGGCCTGACCCGTCAGGAGAACTTCGGCGGGCGCTTCTCCAGGAAGGCGGCGATGCCTTCCTGGCCGTTCGGCGAGCCCCCGAGCGCGCTGATCGACTGCGACTCCCGGCGCAGCGCCGCCTCGGGGCCGCTGTCGGCCGCGTCGCGCACCAGCCGCTTGGTCGCCGCGAACGCCTGGGGCGAGCCGGCGAGCAGCGTGGCGACGACCTCGTCGACGGCAGCGGACAGCTCGTCGGCGGCGACGACCCGGGCGACCAGGCCGGCGTCGGCGGCCTCCTGCGCGGTGAGCAGGTCGCCGAGCAGGGCGAGCCGCAGCACTCGGTGCAGCCCGAGGCTGTGCACGAGCAGGCTGCCGCCGCCGTCCGGGCTGAGCCCGACCCGGGCGTAGGCCAGGCTGAACTTCGCGGTGTCGGCGGCGAGGACGATGTCGGCGGCCGCGGCCAAGGGGAACCCGATGCCGGCGGCGGTGCCGTGGACGACGCTGACGACGATCGCCTCGCCGCGCACCAGCTCGGTGATCACCCGGTGCGCACCCTCGGCGAGCTCGAGCAGCAGGGCGCTGGTGTCGTCGGCGTCGGCGAACGCGCTGAGGTCGCCGCCCACCGAGAAGAAGCGGCCCTCGGCGGCCAGTACGACGACCCGCGCCCCGTCGGCCTTCGCGCGCAGGACGGCGGCCAGCAGCTGCTCGGCCATCGGCTGGTGCACGGGGTTGCCGCGGTCGCCCTCGACCAGCGTGATGCGAGCGGCGCCCTCGGCGAAGGAGTAGTCAACGTAGGTCGTCACGCCGCACAGTCTTCCGTGTCGACCTCCGACTCGCTGTCGCGGCCCTCGGCCGCGCTCTCGGCGACCTGCTCGGCGGTCAGCGCGTAGCCGGTGTCGGAGTCCTCGACCGATGCGGCGAACACGACCCCCGCGACGTCGCCGTCCGGGGTGATGATCGGACCGCCGGAGTTGCCCGGTCGCACCAGGCCGCGCAGCGAGAAGACCTCGCGCAGCACGGTGCCGGAACCGTAGATGTCGGGCGAGCGCAGGGTGGGGTCGTCGCGGACCCGCCCCGGCTGCACGTCGAACGGCCCGTCCTGCGGGTAGCCCACGATCGCGACCGGGTCCTCGGGGCCCACCGACTCGTCGAACTGCAGCACCGGGGCGTCGCCGGTGTCGACGGCCAGGACGGCGATGTCGAGATCAGGGTCGTAGAGCACCACCCGCGCCAGCTCGGTGCCGCCGTCGATCTCGACCTCGGGGTCGTCGACCCCGGCCACGACGTGGGCGTTGGTCATCACCTTGTCCTGCTCGAAGACGAAGCCGGTGCCCTCCACGCCGCGGCCGCAGTCGTTGGCGCCGCGGATCTTGAGGATGCTGGCCTCGGTCGCGAGGACCTGCGGGTCGTTCTTCAGCCGGTCGGGACCCGGGGCGACGTCGACGATCTGCTCGGGCGAGAACGGCTCGAGGTAGCGCGGGAAGAACCCCATCCCGACCACCTGGTTGAACGCCTGCAGCACCTGCGGCGCCGAGGCAGGCAGCGCGGCGTTGACCTTGCCGAGCACCCAGGACCCGCGGACCTGCTCGGTCACCGCGCCGATGCGGGTGCCGGAGATCGCGTAGCCCAGCGCCCAGGCGACGAGCAGCACCGCGGCCGCGGACAGCGCCGCGCCGCCGACGGCATCGACCGCGCGCACGGGTTGCCAGGTGATCTGCTCACGGACCCGCGCGCCGGCGTACTGCATCAGTGCCTGACCGAGGGACGCACCGAGGATCACGATGAAGAGGGCACCCAGCGAGACGCCGAGCGAGGGATCGGCGCCACCGAGGATCGTCGGCGCCAGCCAGATGCCGAGGAAGCCGCCGACCAGCAGCCCGACCGTGGCGAAGGCGCCGGTCACGAACCCCTGCCAGTAGCCGGAGAGCGCGTAGGCGACGACCAGGAAGACGAGCAGCCAGTCGAGCAGGTTGAGCCCGAGCATCAGGCGTCGCCTCCTCCGTCACGCGCGTCGTCCGGTTCGACCGGTTCGTCCGGTTCCAGGATGTCGAGACTGTCGGGTTCGTCGCCGTCGGACTCGTCGACGCGCCGTCGGTGCTCGGCCAGCATGTAGTCCGGCAGCTCGTGGACCGGCGGCTCGTCGACGGCCGGCAGCCAGCCCAGGAAGTGGAAGAACCGGGTGATGATGCCGCCGGTGAAGCCCCAGAGGATGACGTCGCGTTGCTCGCCGATGAGGAAGCCGGGTCCGGTCCAGCCGCTCGGGTGCCGCACCGCGATCCTCCGGTCGGGGGCGAACAGCTCCTCGAGCACGACGTGGTGGATCTCGTGCACCTCCTCCGGCGAGGCCACCTCGACCGGGTGCGGGTCGCGCCACCACCCGAGCACCGGGGTGACCGCGAAGTTCGACGGCGGCAGCCACAGCTCGGGCAGCGCACCGAAGACCGCGACGCCGGCCGGGTCGACGCCGATCTCCTCCTGCGCCTCGCGCAGCGCCGCCTCCACCGCGGTCTCGCCGGGGTCGATGGTCCCGCCGGGGAACGAGACCTGACCGGGGTGCGAGCGCATGTCGTGGGCGCGCTCGGTGAGCAGCAGGTCGCCGCGACCGTCCTCGGTCTCGCCGAAGAGCATCAGCACCGCGCCCCGGCGCGGGTCCGAGCCCGCCGGCGGGAGGAACGCGGTCAGGTCGCTGCCCTGGATGGCGTTGGCGGCCTCGGCCACCGGCCGCAGCCACTGCGGCAGGTCGTCGGGTACGACGTACGACGGCTGGTCGGTCACGAGGACGTCCGCTCGATCTCGACGTCGAGCCACTTCTCGGCCAGCTCCACGATCTCGGCGACCGAGTCGACCCCGCCTGCCTTCAGCTCCACTGCTCCGTCCTCCGTGACGAACGCGAAGACCGGGAGGCCGGCGACGGCCAGGCCCTCCTCCTGGAGCTCGCCGCACGGGTCGGCGTAGGACGGGTAGGTCGCGCCGGTGCGCTGCGCGAGGTCGAGCGCGGCGCCGGGGTAGGTGTCGAGGAAGTCGACGCCGATGACGGGCACCTGCTCGCCGTACTCCTCGGAGAAGGCCTGGAGTGCGGGCATCTCCTTGCGGCACGGGCCGCAGTTGGAAGCCCAGAAGTTCACGATCGCGGGGCCCTGGATCTCCGCGAGCGAGCCCGCCGTGCCGCCGCCGAGGCAGGGGATCTCGACGTCCGGCAGGTCTGCCTCGCCGCCGCCGTCGGGGCAGTCGGCCATCCCGGCCGCGGCCTTCAGGTCACGGAGCTCACCGGTGTCGACGTCGACGTCGCACGCCCCGGCTGCCTGGTCCTGGTCGCAGCCGGTGAGCAGCACCGCGATCGCGAGCAGCGCCGGCGCGGCGGTGCGGATCAATTGGGCCCCTCGGTGCGGACCAGCTTCTCGGCCTCGACGGGGTCGATGGGGCCGGTGCCGTAGGCCGGGCACCAGCGCGCGACCGGGCAGGCGCCGCAGGCCGGCTTCTTGGCGTGGCAGACCCGGCGGCCGTGCCAGATCACGTGATGGCTGAGCATCGTCCAGTCCCGCTTGGGGAAGAGCGCGCCGATGGCGTGCTCGGCCTTCACCGGGTCGGTCTCCTCGGTCCACCCGAACCGGCGGATCAGCCGGCCGAAGTGGGTGTCGACGGTGATCCCCGGGATCCCGAACGCGTTGCCGAGCACGACGTTGGCCGTCTTGCGCCCGACGCCGGGGAGCGTGACCAGCTCCTCGAGCTTGGGCGGCACCTCGCCGTCGTACCGCTCGACGAGCGCGGCGCTGAGCTTGAGCAGGGCCTCGGTCTTGGCCCGGAAGAAGCCGAGCGGGCCGACGATCTGCTCGAGATGGGCGCGGTCGGCCGCGGCCATCGCCTTCGGGTCGGGGTAGGCCGAGAACAAGGTCGGCCGCACCAGGTTGACCCGCTTGTCGGTGGTCTGCGCGCTGAGCACGGTGACGACGAGCAGCTCGAAGGGGTTGTCGAAGTCCAGCTCGCACTTGGCGTCCGGGTAGGTCTGCGCCAGCACCCGGTCGATCTTCCGCGCCCGACGGACGAGGCCGGTGGGAGTCTCGGCCTCCGTGGTGATCGCCCGCACGCGGTCAGCCTACGGGTTGGCGCCGACGACGAGCGGCGGAGCCGTGGCTAGGTGTGACATGGACCACTGGCTAGGATGCGGCTGACGCCGGCCTCCTCCTCGGGGACCGGTCCGCCGTACCGAAACCTTGGAGGAACCGTGGACAACGACGTGCTGCGTCAGGCCCCGCTGTTCAGCGCCCTCGACGACGAGGCCGCGTCCGCCCTCCGCTCGTCCATGTCCGAGACCCGGCTCCGCCGCGGCGAGGTCCTGTTCCACGAGGGCGACAGCGGCGACAAGCTCTACATCGTCCTCGACGGCAAGGTGAAGCTGGGCCGCACCTCCTCCGACGGCCGCGAGAACCTGCTCGCGATCCTCGGACCCGGCTCGATGTTCGGCGAGCTCTCGCTCTTCGACCCCGGCCCCCGCTCGGCGACCGTGACCGCCGTGACCGACGCCGAGTTCGTCTCGCTGTCCCACGAGGACCTGCTGCGCTGGCTCGAGGGCCGGCCCGCCGTGGCGCGCGGCCTGCTCACCCAGCTCGCCAGCCGACTGCGCAAGGCCAACGACGTCGTCGCCGACCTGGTGTTCTCCGACGTGCCCGGACGCGTCGCCAAGGCGCTGCTCGACCTCGCCGAGCGGTTCGGCCGCACCGCTGACGACGGCGTGCACGTCCACCACGACCTCACCCAGGAGGAGCTCGCCCAGCTGGTCGGCGCCTCCCGCGAGACCGTCAACAAGGCCCTCGCCGACTTCGCCTCGCGCGGCTGGCTCCGCCTCGAGCCGCGGTCCGTCGTGATCATGGACATGGAGCGGATGACCCGCCGCGCCCGCTGACCCGAAGAAATCCCGGGTTGCTCCACCCCCGCGCCACCCCTTCCGTGCGTCGTCACGGGTGAAAGGTGGTCGGCCATGGTCTCGGAGTCCGCGCGTCACGCGTTCGACGAGTTCGTGCGCGCACGCACGCCGGCCCTGGCCCGGACGGCGTACCTCCTCACCGGGGACGCCCACCTCGCGGAGGACCTCGTGCAGACCGCACTCTTCAAGGCCGCCCGCGCGTGGCACCGGATCGAGGGTGATCCGGAGCCGTACGTGCGGCGCATCCTCTACACGCAGAACGTCTCCTGGTGGCGGCGCCGCAGGTTTCGCGAGACCAGCCTGGCGTCGTACGACGACGCGGCGACCGCCGCACCCGACAGCGACCTGCGGCTAGACCTCGAGGCCGCGCTCGCCCGGCTGACCGAGCGGCAGCGCACCGTGCTGGTGCTGCGGTTCTTCGAGGACCTCACCGAGGTGCAGACCGCCCACGCCCTCGGGATCGGCGCCGGCACCGTGAAGTCCACGACCCGCGAGGCCCTCGCCCGCCTCCGCGCCGTCGCCCCGCACCTCGAGGAGCTCCTGGAGGTGGGGTCATGAGCGGCGAGCAGCTGAAGGAAGAGCTGGCCCGGGTCGCCGAGGGCGCCCCCGACGTGCACGTGCCCGACGACCTCTTCACGCGCGGCCGCCGGGCCACCGTTCGGGCGCGCGTGCTGGTCGGCGCTGCCGCCGTCGCCTGCCTCGCGGTCGTCGCCGCGGTCACCGCCCCGCTGCTCCGCGTCGACGAGTCCGGCGTCGCGGACAACGGCGACCTGGGCGGTGTCCCGGATTCGATCTACGCACCCGACGACGGCGACCTCGACCTTCCTATGACCGACCTCGCTGACGTCGGCCGGGCTGTCGCGACCTATCCGGTCACCAGCGAACAGCGGAATCAGGTGGTCGTGGTCACCCTGGACGGCGACTACCGCCTCACCGCGCTGCCGGGCTACGACGACATGGGCGCCTCCGACGTGCCTCCCCAGCTCTCCCCGGACGGCACCCTCCTCGCCTACCCGGCCGAAGACGATGCGACGAGCCACCTGGCGATCGTCGACCTGCGCCGTGGCAACCTCGCGAAGGTCGACCTCGCCGATGGTCTCGGAGCCCTCGCCACCTCAGCCCAATGGTCCCCCAACGGCGAGCACCTCGCCTGGTCCGGCCAGGTCGTCACGTTCCGCGAGCGATCTCATCGCAAGTACGGCCGGGCGCTGGCGGGCATCGTCGACGTCGGGGCCATGAAGAGCCGGCCCCTGCCTCGCGCTGGCCGCATCGCCTGGGACGGACTCGGAGTCTGCGACGACGGCGCGGCGCTGCGCTACCTCTGGCCGCGCTTCCTCGTCACGCCTGCAGGCGACAGCTCTGAGCGCGAACGGTCGTGGCGACGGTTGGTGGAGACGCACGGCTACTGCACGCCGCCCGCGGTCTACTCGCAAGCCGACCTCACGGACGACGAGCTGGTCGGCTGGATCCCGACTGACGACGAGGCACACGCCGTCCTCCTGACCGAGGGAGATCCGGTCAACTACCTCCTCCTCACCACCGACGGCGCCGTCGAGACGATCGGGGAGGTCGCTCCCTACTTCAACCGCCTCAGCGTTGCCACCGGCTTGATGACCCCCGAGCGCCCCACTGTCCCGGCGGGACCCGATCCGTGGGCGGATCCCTGGATCGTCGATCACTGGTGGATCCCTCTCCTCGCCCTGGTCTCCACCGGACTCCTGATCCTGATCTTCGTCCAGGCGCGGGCCGTGAGACGTTGATTCGTCCCTCGTGGCGGGTTGATTCGTCCCTCGTGGCGTGTTGATTCGTCCTTCGTGGCGTGTCGATTCCTAGCCCGTGGCTTGTTCGATCCTGCGCTGGCGCGAGCCGCGCTCGAGATCACGGACATTGGTGTACGACGGGCGCAGCGCGGCCCGGACCTCCTCGGTCCACCGATCGAGAGCGTCCCTCGTGAAGTCGCCACGCCGTACGACGATCACCGTCCACCCGTGCTCGCGCAGCCACTGCCGACGCACCCTGTCGCGCTCCCGCTGGTCGGGCGTCTGCTCATGGGCCTCCCACCCGTCGTACTCGATCGCGACCCGGTGCTTCGGGTAGGCGAGGTCGATGCGGTACCTCGGTTCGCCGTCCACGACCACCCAGTACTGCGGTTCCGGCGCCGGCAGCCCGGCGTCGTGGATCGCCAGCCGCATCCAGGACTCTCGTGCGGACTCGGCACGCGGCTCCACGAGCCCGACGAGCTCCCGCAGCTGGACCACGCCGCGCCGCCTGCGGTACCGCGCCACCTCGATCACCAGCTGCTCCTTGGTGATGCCGTGCCTCCGACAGATCGCGTCGAGTGCGGCCATGGCGTCGCGCCGGTGCAGGACGCAACCGAGATCAAGAGCCGTGCGCAGGGGTGTCGTGACCCGAAGCCCGTGGAGCAGCATGATGTCGCGCGGCACGAGGTCACGGGTGCGGCCGTCGACACCGTCGCGCTGGGACGGCTGATTGCCCCGCAGCGCGCAGGTCTCGACGGGCGGCGGCGCGTCGTGCTCGGAGTAGAGCAGCATGTCGACGCCGTGCAGCCACGCCGCAGTCCGGTCCCGGACGACGTGGCCCGGCGCCGAGACCAGTGCCACGGCCGCTGCCCGCACCTCGACGGTGTCCTCGAGCGTGGCCGCGGCGTACACGCCTCGGACGACGACGCGGACGTCGCCGTCGCGGACGAGTCGACGCAGCTCGTGGCGGGAGATGCCGAGGTCGCCGATCGCGTCGTACCGGAACGGTCCGGCGGGCAGCTTCTGGATCAGGTTCACGGAGGCAGGGTCCGACGGAAAGCCGGCCGCCGGCTTCGACGACGGGGGACCCTGGGGATGGGGACCGTCGGGTCGATGCCTGTGGACGACAAGTGGCGACCACGCGGGACGAATCAACAGGCCACGAGGGAGGAATCAACCCGCCACGAGGGAGGAATCAACCCGCCACGAGGGAGGAATCAACGTGGAAGAGTGGCGGCATGGTGCTGAGCGGGGTGGAAGTCATGGTGCCGGATCGGGCGGCGTTTCGGGGATGGCTGGAGGCGAACCACGAGAACGAGCCGGCGGCGTGGGTGGTGCTGACGAAGAAGGGCGGGACGGTCACGACGCTGACCTACGAGGAGGCGGTGCTCGAAGCGCTGTGCTTCGGGTGGATCGACGGCCAGGGTCGGAGCCGCGACGCGGAGACGACGTTCATCCGGTTCACGCCGCGCAGCAAGCGGAGCAAGTGGTCGATGTCCAACGTCCACCGCGTCGCCGCGCTCGAGAGCGAGGGCCTGATGACCGACGCCGGCCGGGCCCAGGTCGACGCCGCGAAGGCCGACGGGCGGTGGGAAGCGGCTATCGAGGCGGCCCGGTGAGCGCCTGCCGGGTCACCTCGTCCGCGGGGTAGAACGCCTCGATCGCGAGCTCGGACAGCGTCACCTCGCGGGGGGTGCCGAAGACCGTGGTCGTCGAGATGAACGACAGGACCGCGTCACCCGCCCGCAGCTGCAGGGGCACGACGAGCGCGGCCGAAGCCGGCAGCAGGTCGAGGTCGCCGGCGATCTCGTCGGCGAGCTCGCGCAACGCGCGGTCGCCGGTCGCGTCGTGCTCGCGCCGCAGCCGTACGGCGAGCTGCGCTCGCCACTCGTCGAGGTTGGCGATCCGCGGCGCCAGGCCGCGCGGGTGCACCGAGACCCGGAGGACGTTGACCGGCGGTTCGAGCAGGTCGGGGTCGACACCGTCGAGCAGCGCGAACGCCGCCTCGTTGGCGGCCACCAGCTCCCAGTGCCGGTCGACCACGAGTGCCGGGTAGGGATGGTGGGCCGCGAGGATCGCCTCGAGCGCGGCGTTCGCCTCGGCCATCGGGGGGTCGGACAAGGCGTGCTCCGGGTGGGCGGGGGCGAAGCCGGCGGCCAGCAGGATCTGGTTCTGCTCGCGCAGCGGCACGTCCAGGTGGGCGCAGAGGCGCAGGACCATCGCGCTGGTGGGCCGTGAGCGGCCGGTCTCGACGTAGCTCAGGTGGCGGGTCGACACGTCCGCGCGGTTCGCGAGGTCGAGCTGCGACAGGTTCCGGCGCAGCCGCCAGTCGCGGAGCAGCTCACCGACATGTCCCTGAGCCGCGGGCGAGGTCGTCATGGCGCCGACCGTAGCCGCCGGGCGGCGACGCGGACATGACCTCCGAGGTCATCGACGCCGCGCAGCGCCACGGGGTGTGATCGGCACACCGATCGACAACAGGAGGACCACCATGAACACCACCGCACCCAAGGCCTACGCCCTCGCCTACCTCCGCGAGGTCGACCTCGGCCCCGAGATCGTCGAGTACATCGAGCGGATCGACGAGACCCTGGCGCCGTACGGCGGGCGCTTCCTCGTCCACGGCGGCAGGATCACGCCGGCGGAGGGCGAGTGGGACGGCGACATCGTCATCATAGAGTTCCCCTCGGCGGCCGCCGCCGAGGAGTGGTACGCGTCGCCGGGCTACCAGGCGATCCTGCCGCTGCGCACCGAGCACTCGCAGTCGATCGCCGCCGTGGTCGAGGGCGTGCCGGAGGGCTACCGCGCCGTCGACAAGCTCGCCGTCCTGCTCGCGGGCTGAGGCGTCACCGGGTGGCGAGGTAGGCGAGCTGGGCGCGGACCGACCACTCGGCGGCACCCCAGAGCGACTCGTCGACGTCCTGGTAGACGACCTCGACCACCTGGCGCGGCAGGGTGTCGTCCTCGGCGACGTCGGGGGGCAGGTCGGCGGGCGAGCGGCCCAGCCGGGTGAGGGCCGACTCGACCTGGGCCAGCCGCTCCCGGCGGTGGACGACGTAGTAGTCGAGCACCCCGGCGGCGTCCGGCAGCACCGGGCCGTGGGCCGGCCAGAGGGTGTCCACCCGGCCCTCGCTCACGAGCGCCCTCATCCGTGCGATCGAGGCGAAGTAGGGACGGAGGTCGCCGTCGGGGTGGGCGATCACGGTCGTGCCGCGGCCGAGCACCATGTCGCCGGTCAACAACGCGCGGTCGTCGGCGACCAGCAGCGAGATCGAGTCCGCGGTGTGGCCGGGCGTCGTGAGCACCTCGGCGCGGAGCCCGGCCACGTCGACCACCTCACCGTCGGTCACCGGCTCGGCGCGCCAGCAGAGCTCGGGATCGAGGGCCCGGACCCCGCACCCCATCCGCTCGGCGAAGTCGCGCGCGGCCTCGGTGTGGTCGAGGTGGTGGTGGGTGAGGAGGACGTGGTCGACCTGCCCGGCCGCCTCGGCCACGCCGTCGAGGTGCGCGTCGTCGAGCGGGCCGGGGTCGACGACGATCGACCGCTCGGCGCCGGGCTCGCGGAGCACCCAGGTGTTGGTGCCGTCGAGCGTCATGATCCCGGGGTTGGGCGCGAGCACGCAGCGGCCGCGGTCGCCGTGCTCCCCTCCGGTCCAGGCCTCGGCCACGACGTCAGCCCCTCCGCGCCGCCACCAGCGGGCGCAGCTCGTCGGGCATCGACAGTGTCCAGCCCTCGCCGAGCGGCTCCACCGTCGGCATGAACATCTCCACGGTGCGGCCGTGGGCGGCGGCGAACACCGCCTCGACGCTGCCGTGCTCACCGATCTCCAGGCAGGTGAGGTACGTCGGCGGCAGCATCGCGAGCTCCCCCGCATCGGCCTGGTCGGCTGCGGCTGCTGCGGGCAGCCAGACGACCTCCGAGGACTCCGTCGAGACGTCGCGGGTGCGCTGGCCCTCGGGCAGCAGCGCGACGAAGAACCAGGTGCGGTAGCGCTTCGGCTCGAAGACCGGCGTCAGCCAGCCGGCCCAGGTGCCGAGCAGGTCGGTGCGCAGCACCAACCCGCGCCGGTTGAGGAAGTCGGTCATCGAGAGCTGCCGCGACTCCAGCGCCTCGCGGTCGGCCTCCCAGTCCGCACCGGTGGTGTCGGCGACCACCGTGTCCGCCGACTCACCCGCCAGCAGCACGCCGGACTCCTCGAACGTCTCGCGCACCGCGGCGCACACGAGCGCCCGCGCGACGTCCGGGTCCGTGCCGAGCCGCTGCGCCCACTCCTCCGGCGACGGCCCGGCCCAGGCGACCGTGGTGTCGTCGTCGCGCGGGTCGACCCCGCCGCCGGGAAAGACGCACATGCCGCCGGCGAAGTCCATCGTGACGTGCCGCCTCAGCAGGTAGACCTCCGGAGCCTCGTCGGCCCCCGGCCGCAGCAGGACGACGGTCGCGGCGTTGCGCGGCTCGGCCGCCTCGCGGGTGCCGTCGTCGTACTCGCGGAACGTCTGCACCAGGTTCTCGGGGAGCGGCACGGGAGGGAGGGGGATCCTCAACTGAGGATCTCCGCCACCACGTCGACCTCGACGGGGGCGTCGAGCGGCAGCACCGGCACACCGACCGCCGACCGGGCGTGCACGCCGTTGTCGCCGAACACCTTCCCGAACAGGTCCGAGGCGCCGTTGGCGACGCCCGGCTGACCGGTGAAGGAGGGGTCCGACGCGACGAACGCGCCCACCCGGACGATCCGCACCGCGGAGAGGTCGTCGACGACCGAGCGGATCGCGGCGATCGCGTTGAGCGCGCACTGCTCGGCGCACGCGGTCGCCTCCTCGGCGGTGACCCCGGCGCCGACCTTGCCGGTCGCCATCAACGCGCCGTCGCGCATCGGCAGCTGGCCGGCGGTGTAGACGTAGGTGCCGGACCGGACGGCCGGGAGGTACGCCGCGACCGGCGGCACGACCTCCGGGACGGTCAGCCCCAGCTCGGCGAGCCGCTCCTCCGGGGTGCTCATCAGCCCTCCACCGGACGCTTGAAGTAGGCGATGTCGTTGCCACCCGCACCCGGGATCAGCGTCACCAGCTCCCAGCCGTCCTGGCCGAAGTTGTTGAGGATCTGCGCCGCGACGTGGTTGAGGACGGGCGCCACCTGGTACTCCCACTTGGTCATGGGGTCGACCCTACTCAGCCCCTTGCCCGGTGTGTGCGGGTGCACAGTTGTGCCACGATGCGCGAGTGAATCTCGACAACGCCGTCTGGTTGCTGACGGGGCTCGCCGCTGTCGTCGTCCTGCTGACGCGGATGCGGCTCGCCAACGAGGAGAGCCAGTCGGGCCACGCCCTCGTGCCGCGGGCGGTCGTCAACGCGCACACCCTGGTCGGGGTCGTCGCCCTCGGCGTCTGGATCTACTACCTCACCTCGCCCGACGACCTCGTCGGCGTGGTCTCCCTCGCCCTCTGGTGGATCGAGGTCGGCCTCGGGCTGCTCATCCTGGCCCGCTGGATGACCCGGCCGAGCAAGCACGCCGCCGACACAACCGGCGACAGCTGGGGCCAGGGGCCGGGCCTGTCCGTCCTCGGCCACGTCGGGATGCTGCTCGGCATCTCCTTCTTCACCTGGGTCGTGCTGGCGGACAAGATCTCCGCCTGAGACCCCGGTCGGACCGGGTCGTCACGAGGTCCACCCACGGTCTGACGTGGCAGGGCCGCCCGCCGTCTACGGTGACCGGGTGGCACGTCACGACCGGCAACCGCTGCGGCTCGGACCCCGCGGCGAACGCTGGTTCGACGTCGCCCTGACCGCGTTCCTCCTCCTGCCGGTCCCGATCTTCCTCGTGTGGGGCAGCCGCACCGAGGGCGCGCTGATGACCGTCCAGGTGGTGCCGTTGCTGTGGCGCCGCCGGCACCCGGTCACGGTCTTCGGGGTCATCGCGGTCGCGTGCGGCGTCCAGGCGGCGCTCGTCGACGCTCCGCTGTGGAGCCAGTCCGCCTTCGCGATCGCGACCTACTCAATCGCCCGGTTCGCCACGACCGCGTGGACGCTCGTCGCCGTCGGGGTCGGGCTGGTCGGGGCCGGCATCGCGTCGTACGACTGGCTCCGGCCCTACCCGGCCACCACCGGGACCGCCCACGTCGCCTACGCCCTCACCACCGGCGCCGTCGTCATCGCGGCGGCGGCGCTCGGCGCGCTCGGCCGCACGCGGCAGGCGTACGTCGACACGCTGGTCGAGCGCGGCCACCGGCTCGAGCGCGAGGCCGCACAACAGGCCGCGCTGGCCGCGATCGACGAGCGGCACCGCATCGCCCGCGAGATGCACGACGTGGTCGCGCACGGCCTCACCACGATCGTGGTGCAGGCCGATGGCGCCCGGGCGGCCGCAATCCACGACCCGTCGGTGGCGGAACCGGCGTTCGCGACGATCTCCGCGACCGGGCGCGAGGCGATCGCGGAGATGCGGCGGATGCTCGGCGTGCTGCGGGCCGAGCGCGGCGAGACCGCTCCCCAGCCCCGGCTCGCCGACCTGCCCGACCTGGTCACCGAGGCGCGGGCGGCGGGCACCCCGATCGAGCTCGACCTGCCCGACCCGCTGCCAGCGGTCTCCGACGGCGTCGCGCTCACCGCCTACCGGGTCGTGCAGGAGGCGCTCAGCAACGTCCGCAAGCACGCCGGCCCGGACGCCGCCGCGACGGTGCGCATGCGGCTCGAGGAGGGCGGCGAGCACCGGCTGGTGCTGGAGATCGCCGACGACGGCAGGGGCGCCGCCGCGCCGTACGACGGACGCGGGCTCGGCCTCACCGGCATGCGCGAGCGCGTGACCGCCCACGACGGCACGCTCGAGGCGGGACCCGGGCCGGGCGGCGGCTTCGTCGTCTGCGCGAGGATCCCGCTGTGACCGACCAGCCGATCCGCGTCTTCCTCGTCGACGACCAGGAGCTGGTCCGGGCCGGCTTCCGGATGCTCATCGACAGCCAGCCCGACCTGACCGTCGTGGGCGAGGCGGGCGACGGCGGCGAAGCGCTCGAGCGGCTCGCGGTGACCGCGGCCGACGTGGTGCTGATGGACGTGCGGATGCCGCGGATGGACGGCGTGGAGGCCACCCGCCGGCTGCAGGACCGGCCCGACCCGCCGCAGGTCGTGGTGCTGACGACCTTCGACCTCGACGAGCACGCCTTCGCGGCGATCAAGGCCGGGGCGGCTGCGTTCCTCCTCAAGGACGCCACCCCGGAGAGCCTGCTCGGCGCGATCCGCACCGTGCACGGCGGCGACTCCGTGGTGGCGCCGACGACGACCCGGCGGCTGCTCTCCCACTTCGCCGCCGCGCTCCCCGACCCCGCCGCTCCGGCGCCGGACCGGCGGCTGGACGGGCTCACGGACCGGGAGCGCGAGGTGCTGGTGCTCGTCGGCCGCGGCCTGTCGAACTCCGAGATCGCCGGGACGTTCACCGTCTCGGAGGCGACCGTGAAGACCCATGTCGGCCGGCTGCTCGCCAAGACCGGCTCCCGCGACCGGGTGCAGCTCGTGGTGCTCGCGTACGAGACCGGTCTGGTCCCCTAGGACCCAGGTCCACCCCGCGTCGTACGACCGGATCCACCCGCGGCCCGACGATCGGGGGACGCGCGCCGACGAGTCTCGTCGGCATGACCACAACCAGCGCAACCAGCGCAACCAGCGTCACCACCACCAGCGCCGCCAGCGCCCGCGGCCTGACCCGGACCTACGGCCGCGGCGACCGCGGCGACCTCGTCGTCCACGCCCTGCGCGGCGTCGACCTCGACCTACCCGCCGGCCGGTTCACCGCGATCATGGGGCCCTCCGGGTCCGGCAAGTCGACGCTCATGCACTGCCTCGCGGGCCTGGACCAGCCGACGGCCGGGGAGGTCGTCGTCGCGGGACAACGCCTCGAGGGTCTCACCGACGACGAGCTGACCCGGTTCCGTCGGGACCGGGTCGGCTTCGTGTTCCAGGCGTTCAACCTGCTCCCGATGCTCACCGCCGAGCAGAACATCCGGCTGCCCGCCGAGCTGGCCGGGCGGTCCGGGCGCGACCTGCGCGAGCGGTTCGACCGAGTCGTCGACACCCTCGGCCTCCGCGACCGGCTGGCCCACCGCCCCGCCGAGCTCTCCGGAGGTCAGCAGCAGCGGGTCGCGGTCGCGCGGGCCCTGGTCGGCGACCCGGCGATCGTCTTCGCCGACGAGCCGACCGGCAACCTCGACAGCGCCGCGTCCGCAGAGGTCCTCGGCTTCCTGCGCCGGTCGGTCCGCGAGCTGGGCCAGACCGTCGTGATGGTGACCCACGAGCTGGAGGCGGCGTCGTACGCCGACGACGTGGTGATCCTCGGCGACGGCCGGATCACGGCCCGGCTGGCGGCGCCGACCCGCGACGCCCTGCTCGCCGCACTGAAGGGCCGGGCGGCCTGATGCGCTCGGTCGTCCTCGGCTCGCTGCGGTCCCACACCCGGCGGTACGTCGCCGCGCTGCTCGCCGTCGTCATCGGCGTCGGCTTCGTCGTGGTCACCGCGGCGCTGTCCTCCGCCGTCCGCGACGGCCTGCTCGCCGACCTCGACGTCCCCTATGCGGGTGCCGACGTCGTCGTGGAGAAGCCGGAGCCGGACCAGGCCGCCGCCCTCCTCGAGGCGGCCGCGGACGGCGCCGCCGACGCCTGGCTGGTCGCCTGGTCGATCCAGCCGGTCGCGCTCGACGGCGGCGACGGCGCGGTCGTCGACGACAGCGCCGACATCGGCCAGCTGCCCGCCGACGCCGACCGGCGCTGGCTGGACCTCGAGGCCGGGCGTTTCCCCGAGGGTCCCGGCGAGGCCGTCGCCGACCCGGACGCCGCCACGGGCGGAGGGTTCGGGGTCGGCGACACCGTGCTGGTCGGCAGCGGCCCCGACGCGCTCGAGGTCGAGGTGGTCGGGCTGGCCGACTCGCCCACGCCGTTCGCGGCCGCGACGCTCTACCTGCTGTGGGAGGACCTCCAGCGCTGGCAGGACGCGCTCTACGTCAGCAGCGTCGCCTGGGCCGACCCCGGCGACGAGGACGCTGCCGCCGAGGCGGTCGCGGCGGTCGTCCCGGACGCCGAGGTGCTGTCCGTCGACGCGTTCGTGCAGCAGGTGCAGAAGGAGGTCAACAACCAGGTCGACCTGGTCGCGGTCGTCGTGCTCCTGTTCGCGACCATCGCGCTGGTGGTGGCGGTGCTGGTCATCAACAACACCTTCGCGATCCTGTTCGCCCAGCGGGCGCGCGACTTCGCGCTGCTCCGGTGCGTGGGCGCGACCCGGCGCCAGGTGCTGCGGTCGGTGCGTCTCGAGTCGGCCGTGCTCGGCTGCCTCGCTGCCGTGCTCGGTGTCGCGGCGGGTGCGGCGGTCGGGCACGGCATCGTCGCGCTGGTCCGGTCGCAGTGGCCCCAGGCTCTGTTGGGCGAGGCGTCCATCGGGGCCGGTTGGCTGGTCGCCGCGGCTGCCGTCGGCGTGGGGGTCACGGTCGTGGCCGCGTGGCTGCCGACCCGCCGCGTGGTGCGGGTCAGCCCGCTGGTGGCGCTGCGTCCTGACGACAGCGCCAGCCCACGCACCGCGTCCGGCCGGCTCCGCGTCGCGGCGGGCGTGCTCGCCGTCGCCGTCGGTGTCGGGCTGCTCGCGGCGGCAGCACTGGCGACGGCGCTGCCGGTGCTCCTGGCCGGCGGCGTCCTCACCTTCGGCGGCGTGCTGCTGCTGGGACCGGTGCTGGTGCCCGCGCTGGTGCGCGCCGCCGGCCCCTTTGCCGGCCGGCTGCTCGGACCGGCCGGCCGGCTCGCGGCGGGCAACGCCGTACGCAACCCGCGGCGGGCCGCCACCACCACCGCCTCGCTCCTCATCGGTGTCACCCTGACCACGGCGGTCCTCACCGGCATGGCGAGCTCCCGCTCCGCGCTGGTCGAGGAGATGGCGCGGCAGCACCCCGTCGACGTGGCGCTCATCGGTGTCGACGGCCCGCTCCCCGCCGAGCTCGTCGACCGGGTGTCAGCCGTCGCCGGCGTGACCGGCGCCGCCCCTGTGGTCGGCACCAGCACCGAGGTCGGCGACCTCGGTCGGCTCCCGGTGCTCGAGGCCCCGGGAGCCGGTACGACGGCCGCCGGGCTGCTCCGCGACGACGACCGGCTGCCCCGCCACGGGACCATCGTCGTCCCGTGGGACGTGCTCGAGGACGGCGACGGCACTGCCGAAGCAGGCGATCGGGTCCTCGTCGGCGCCGGCGACCGCGCCGTCTCTCTGCGCGTCGTCGGTGGCGAGGGCTGGGGCGCCGCGGCCCTGGTCGCACCGGGTGTCCTCGACCGGATCGACCCTTCTTCCGATGTCCGCGCGATCTGGGCCCGGGTCGCCGACGACGCCGACCCCGATGAGCTGTCCGGCTCGCTGGAGGCGCTGGCCCGGCCCGTCGACGCGGAGGTCGAGAGCGGCGTGGACCGGCGCGACCACGTCTCCTTCCAGCTCGACGTGCTGACGGCCGGGGTCGTCGGGTTGCTGGCGATCGCGGTGGTCATCGCGCTGGTGGGCATCGCGAACACGCTCGGGCTCTCCGTCCTCGAGCGGGGGCGGGAGCACGCGCTGCTGCGGGCGCTGGGCCTCACCCGGGGCCGGCTCCGGACGATGCTGGCCGCCGAGGCGGTGCTGCTGTCGGTGGTCGCCACCCTGCTCGGGACCGCGCTCGGCGTCGGGTTCGCCTGGGCCGGCGTGCGCGCGCTGGTGCAGCCGGCGATCGACGGGGCCGGGTTGGTCCTCCCCTGGGGCCAGCTCGCGGCGGTCGTCGGGACGTCGGCGGTGGCGGCACTGCTCGCCGCCGTGCTGCCGGCCCGCCGGGCCTCGCGGACACCGCCTGCGGCGGGGCTGGCCCTGGACTAGCCGCACCGGACCGGTCGCCGCCCGGGCACGGAGCGGGCCCGCCGCGGAGCCTCGCTACGCTGCCCGGGTGAGCGATTGGTCGAAGGTTCGGCTGCACGTCGTCACCGGGAAGGGTGGCACGGGCAAGTCGACCGTCGCGTCCGCGCTCGCGCTCGCGCTCGCCCACCAGGGCAAGAACGTGCTCGTGTGCGAGGTCGAGGGCCGTCAGGGACTGGCGCGGATGTTCGACGTCGACCCGCTCCCCTACCAGGAGCGACGGTTGACCACGGGGCTCCCGGACGAGGACGGCGGCCGCGGCATCGTCCACGCGCTCCACATCGACGCCGAGTCGGCCCTGCTGGAGTACCTCTCGATGTACTACCGCCTCGGCCGCGCGGGCAAGGCGCTCGACCGGTTCGGCGTCATCGAGTTCGCCACCACCATCGCCCCCGGCGTGCGGGACGTGCTCCTCAGCGGCAAGGTCTACGAGGCCGTCGAGCGCAACAGCCGCAACAAGGGCGCCATCCGGTACGACGCCGTGGTGCTCGACGCCCCGCCGACCGGCCGGATCACGAACTTCCTCAACGTCGGCGGCGAGGTCGGCGGGCTTGCCAAGGTCGGGCCGATCAAGACCCAGTCCGACACGATGATGAAGCTCTTCCAGTCGCCGCGGACCGCGGTGCACCTGGTGACGCTGCTGGAGGAGATGCCGGTCCAGGAGACCATCGACGGCATCGCCGAGCTGGAGCGGGCCGGCCTTCCCGTCGGCGGCATCGTCGTCAACATGGTGCGGCCGCGCGACCTCTCCGACGACGACCTCGCTGCCGCCCGGGCCGGCACCCTGGACCGCAGCCGGATCGAGGCCGAGGTGAAGGCCGCCGGCATCGAGGTCACCGACGCCCTGCTCGACGGGCTCCTGCACGAGGCCCGCGAGCACGCCGAGCGCCGCGCGCTCGAGGACGCCCAGCGCGCGGTGATCGCCGGGATCGACGTACCGACCTACGAGCTGCCGCGCATGGCCGGCGGGGTCGACCTCGGCGCGCTCTACGAGCTCGCCGGCCTCCTCCGCGAACAGGGAATGGCCTGACCAACCCCACGAAAGGGACGTTGATGGCACGCAGCACGACCCAGCGACAGACCCGCGTCGGCCCGGCCTCCCCGGACGCCCGGCGCGCCGGGTCCCTCGACGTCGACGCGCTGATCGCCGACCGGCGGACCGGGATCATCGTCTGCTGCGGCTCCGGCGGCGTCGGCAAGACCACGACGTCGGCAGCGCTCGCGCTGCGTGCAGCGGAGCAGGGGCGGAAGGTCGTCGTGCTGACGATCGACCCCGCGCGCCGGCTGGCGCAGTCGATGGGCATCGAGGCCCTCGACAACACGCCCCGGCCGGTGACCGGGCTCGACGAAGCCGCGGGCGGACACCTCGACGCGATGATGCTCGACATGAAGCGCACCTTCGACGAGGTGGTCGAGTCGCAGGCCAGCCCCGAGAAGGCGCAGCAGATCCTCGCCAACCCGTTCTACATCGCGCTGTCGAGCTCGTTCGCGGGCACGCAGGAGTACATGGCGATGGAGAAGCTGGGCCAGATCCATCGCGATGCGCAGGCGGCGGGGACCTACGACCTGATCGTGGTGGACACGCCGCCGTCCCGGTCGGCGCTCGACTTCCTCGACGCCCCGGAGCGGCTGTCCAGCTTCCTCGACGGGCGATTCGTGCGGCTGCTCCTCGCGCCGGCGCGGGGTCCGGCGAAGCTGATGACCGCCGGGTTCAGCCTGATCACCAACGCGCTGACCAAGATCCTCGGCGCGCAGTTCCTCAAGGACCTGCAGACGTTCGTGTCCGCGCTCGACACCGTGTTCGGGGGATTCCGGCAGCGGGCCCAGAAGACCTACTCGCTGCTCCAGGCCGACGGTACGGCGTTCCTCGTGGTCGCCGCGCCCGAGCCGGACGCGCTGCGCGAGGCGGCGTACTTCGTCGAGCGGCTGAGCGAGGACGGCATGCCGCTCGCGGGCCTCATCGTCAACCGCGCCAGCCCGGCGCCCGACAGCCCGCTGCCCGCGGAGGACGCGCTGGCCGGGGTCGGCAAGCTGCGGCGGGACGGCAACGGCACCCTCGCCGCCGGGCTGCTCCGGCTGCACGCCGACCAGGTGCAGCTGGTCGAGCGCGAGCGCGCGCTGCGCGAGCGGTTCGCGACCGCGCACCCGCAGGTGCCGACCGTCGTCGTACCAGCGCTCGCCGGCGACGTGCACGACCTCGACGGCCTCCGCCGGATCGGCGAGCTCCTGGCCGCTTCCGGCGGGAGCTCGACCGACCGGTCCGACTGAGTCGGACCCGGTCAGGTCCGGTCAGGCCTCGACCGAGACCTGCTCGGTCTCGCGGTCGCGCGCCGTCTCGAGCACCTTGCGCCAGGAGGCAGCAGGCCGGCGACGGAGCAGCGCACGCCGCTCACGCTCGGTCATCCCACCCCAGACGCCCCACTCGATCTGGTTGTCGAGCGCCTCCGCGAGGCACTCCGTCCGCACCGGGCAACCGGTGCACACCATCTTGGCCTTGTTCTGCTCCGCGCCCCGCACGAACAGCTGGTCCGGCTGCTCGTTCTTGCAGGCTGCGCGCAGGGCCCAGTCCTCTACCCACATGTTGTTGTCCCCATCATGTGTAGGAGGGCGGCACCCCCACAGCGCCGCGAAGTCCTCCTCGTCGTGCCAAGGTAAAGTACAGGTCTGGACCAGCGCATCACCAGTTCTGTTCAACCTTCCTGGTCACATTTCACTAGGCCGAGGCGTGACGAGCGGGTTTTCAGGCGGCGACCACCCTGAAACGTGAGTTCCGGACCCATCGCCGGTCTCACGTACGCTGGGCGCCATGGCGCGCTCCAGGACCGATGGTCTGTCTGCTCCCAAGGTGGTGTCGCACCTCGCGGTGATGCTGGTCGTCAGCGCCGTGCTCGGTGTCGTGGTGTCCGGTCTCGCGATCCCGTTCGCCGGCGTGCTGGGCTTCGCGGCCCGCAACGTGTCCGAGTCGATCGACGAGCTGCCGCAGGAGCTGGAGACCGACCTGCTCCCCCAGCGCACCGAGATCCTCGACGCCAACGGCAAGCAGATCGCGACCATCTACGACCAGAACCGGGTGATCGTCCCGCTCCGGGCGATCTCGCGGACCATGGTCGAGGCGATCATCTCGATCGAGGACTACCGCTTCTACCAGCACGGCGCGCTCGACGTGAAGGGCACCATCCGGGCCCTGTTCACCAACCAGGCCGCCGACGGCGTGGTCCAGGGCGGCTCGTCCATCACCCAGCAGCTGGTCAAGCTGACCCTCGTCAACCAGGCCAAGTCCAAGGAGGAGCGCAAGGCGGCCACGGACGACACCTACGCCCGCAAGCTGCGCGAGCTCCGCTACGCCATCGCCCTGGAGAAGAAGTACTCCAAGGACTGGATCCTCGAGCGCTACCTCAACACCGCCTACTTCGGTGACGGCGCCTACGGCATCCAGGCCGCCGCCCAGCACTACTTCAACGTCAACGCCAACGAGCTGAACCTGCGCCAGTCGGCCATGCTCGCGGGCATCGTGCAGAGCCCGGGCGCGTTCGACCCGACCGAGAACCCCGACCGCTCGCGTGAGCGCCGCAACGTCGTCCTGGAGCGGATGGCCGAGCTGAGCGTCATCTCCCAGAAGAAGGCCGACAAGGCCAAGGCGCTGCCGCTCGGCCTCGACGTGCAGAAGAAGGAGCGCGGGTGCGTCAACTCACCCGCCCAGTTCTTCTGCGAGTACGTCATCGCCTGGCTCAAGAAGGACCCCGCGCTCGGCCGCACCCCGCGCGAGCGGTGGCGGCTGATCGAGAACGGCGGCCTCACCATCACCACCTCGATCGACATGCGCATGCAGGAGGCGGCGCAGACGTCGATGAACAGCCACGTGTACCCCCAGGAGAGCGTGATCGGCGCGATGGCGCTGGTCGAACCGGGCACCGGCTTGGTGAAGGCGCTCGCCCAGTCCCGCGAGCTCGGCAAGGGCCCGGGCCAGACGTTCCTCAACTACACGGTGCCGAAGGAGTACGGCAACGCCGCCGGCTTCCAGCCCGGCTCGACGTTCAAGACGTTCGTGCTCGCGTCCGCGATCGAGCAGGGCATCCCGCTCAACAAGACCTACAACGTCCCGGCCGAGGCGTTCATCCCGGAGAACACCTTCGAGACCTGCGACGGCCCCTACCAGAGCTCGAACGTGTGGAGCGTCTCGAACTTCGACTTCGCTCCGCACACGGTCAACCTCTACACGGGTCTCCAAGGCTCGGTGAACACGTTCTTCGCCGAGCTCGAGCAGGAGACCGGGATCTGCGAGCCCTACCGGCTCGCCAAGCGCCTCGGCGTCCGGCTCACCAACCCGAAGGACGAGATGCGACCGGCGTTCACGCTCGGCTTCGTCGACGTCAGCCCCCTGGAGATGGCCGAGGCCTACGCGACGTTCGCGGCGCGCGGCAAGCACTGCGACTCGCTGCCCGTCACCAAGATCGCCGACAACCAGGGCAACGTGCTCAAGGACTACAAGCCCAAGTGCACCCAGGAGCTCCCGAGCCCCGTCGCCGACGCCGTCAACGACGTGCTCGAGGGCGTGACCGCACCGGGTGGCTTCGGGCAGTACATCGCGCCGCCGCAGCCCTCGGCGGGCAAGACGGGCACCTCGTCGGCCAACCGCTCGGTGTGGTTCGCCGGCTACACACCGAACCTGGCCGGCGCCGCTGCCGTCGGGGGCGTCAACGAGGTCGGTGAGCCGGAGTCGCTCGACGGGAAGCTCATCGGTGGCGTCGTCGCGTCGACCTCGGGATCGTCGACCGCCGGACCGATCTGGGGCGATGCCTTCAAGGCGCTCGCGCCGTACCTCCCTGACGAGGACTTCGTCCAGCCGTCCGGCGAGGACGTCGCCGGAGTCCTGATCCCCGTGCCGTACGTCGGCGGCTACTCGATCGAGTCCGCGACGGCGCAGCTCGAGGGCGCCGGGTTCCAGGTCGCCAACGGCGGGTACGTCGACTCGGCCGCCGCTCGCGGCACCGTCGCCTACACCTCGCCGGCGGCGGGCTCGATGTTCGGCTCGGGCGACACGGTGACGATCTACATCTCCGACGGCACGCCGAGGAAACCCGACCGGAACAACGGCCGCGGCAACAACAACGGCAACGGCAACGACAACAACGGCAACAACGGCCGAGGTCGCGGGCGCGGTTAGCCGAGCTGGCGCCGTACCTCCGCCGCGACGGCGGCGCCGTCGGCGCGGCCCTTGACCTGGGGCTGCACCAGGCCCATCACCTGGCCCATCGCCTTGGGACCGGCGCCGGCCGCGCCGAGCTTCTCGACGGCGGCCGTGACGATCTCGGCGATCTCCTCGGGGCTGAGCTGCGCCGGGAGGTAGTCGGCGATCACCGCCGCCTCCGCGCGCTCCTTGGCCGCCATCTCGGGCCGGTTGCCCTCCTCGAAGGCGACCGCAGCCTCCCGCCGCTTCTTGGCCTCGGTCGAGAGGACCGTGAGCATCTCGTCGTCGGACAGCTCCTTGGCGGTGCTGCCGGCCACCTCGGCGTTGGTGACCGCGGTGAGGATCATCCGGATCGTGGAGGAGCGCACCTCGTCCCGCGCCTTCATGGCGGCGGTGAGGTCGGTGCGCAGGCGGTCCTTCAGCGAGTTCATGCGAACGATTCTGGCAGGCTGGTGCAGTGCGCCCCTCACGGATTGTCGGTCTGCTCGGCACCGGCGTCGCTTCCGGAGTGCTGGCGACGGCGTACGCCGCCTGGGAGGCGCGCCAGTACACGCTGCGGAAGGTGGACGTCCCGGTCCTCCCGGCGGGCATGCGGCCGCTGCGCGTGCTGCATCTCAGCGACATCCACATGACGCCGGGCCAGACCCGCAAGCAGGAGTGGCTGCGCGGGCTGGCGACCCTCGAGCCGGACCTGGTGATCGACACCGGCGACAACCTGGCCCACCGCGACTCGGTGCCGGTCGTGCTCGACAGCCTCGGCGGGCTGCTCGACCGGCCGGGCGTGTTCGTGCACGGCTCCAACGACTACTTCGAGCCCGGCTTCCGCAACCCGATCAGCTACCTGCTGCCCGACAGCGGCAAGCGGCACGTCAACGTGCCGGCGCTGCCCTGGGGTGGCCTCACGGCCGGCCTGGCCGGTGCCGGCTGGCTCGACCTCACCAACCGCCGCGCCGCGCTGGTGGTCGGCGAGGCCCGGATCGCGTTCGCCGGCGTCGACGACCCGCACCTGCGGTACGACGACCTCGAGGCCGTGTCCGGGCCGGCCGACCCGGCGGCCGACCTCCGGCTCGGGATCGCGCACGCGCCGTACCTCCGGGTGCTGGACCAGTACGCCGCCGACGGGTACGACGCGATCGTGGCCGGTCACACCCACGGCGGCCAGGTCTGCCTGCCCCGGCTCGGCAACCTGCGCGCCCCCGGCCGCGCGCTGACGACCAACTGCGACCTCGAACCGGAACGGGCTCGCGGCCTGCACCGCCACCCGGCGGACTCGAAGCCTGGTGAGGCCGGGTCGGCCTGGCTGCACGTGTCTGCGGGTCTCGGCACCAGCCCGTACTCACGGATCCGGGTGGCGTGCCGCCCCGAGGCCACGCTGCTCACCCTGCGCGCTCGCGACTGACCGGTCCCGGCCGCCCCGGGGTGGGTCCGATTGTGGGAGCGCGGATCCCCTCGGCTATGCTCCCGTGCTTGTGCGGGCTGTGGCGCAGCTTGGTAGCGCGCCTCGTTCGGGACGAGGAGGCCGCAGGTTCAAATCCTGTCAGCCCGACCGCATGATGTCCCCGGACATCACCGCCAGCGGACCTACGAGATCGTAGGTCCGCTGGCGTTTTCCACCCCCTCGGTCGTCGAGGAGGCCGCCATCGGTCGTCGAGGATGCCGAGCGCTCTGCGCGAGACCGTATCGAGACGTCGTCCGGTCGTCGAGCAGGCCGAGCGCCCTAGCGCGAGGCCGTATCGAGACGCCGTGCGATCACTGCGACCTTTCGGCTGTGGGTGGTGGCGACCGAAAGGGCTTTCGGCGGGAGCGAGGAGCGCGCGGCTGCGCGCCGCCGCCGACTGACGGGCCGCGCCCCTCGGTCGTCGAGAAGGCCGCTATCGGTCATCGGGGAGGAACCGAGCCACTCTCGGTCGTCGAGTAGGCCGAGCGCCCTGGCGCGAGGCCGTATCGAGACGCCTACCGCTGCCCGCGGCCTCGCCGCTGTGGGTGGTGGCGACCGCCATCGGTCGTCGAGTAGGCCGAGCGCCCTGGCGCGAGGCCGTATCGAGACGCGGTGCGATCACTGCGGCCTTCCGGCTGTGGGTGGTTGCGACCACCGTCATCGGTCGTCGAGTAGGCCGAGCGCTCTGGCGCGAGGCCGTATCGAGACGCGGTGCGATCACCGCGGCCTTGCGGCTGTGAATCGTTCGATCGAAAGGGCTTTGGACGGAGCAAGGAGGACAATGGTCGCCGCCATCTCCCGGCCGGCGGGCCCCAGATTTCCTCAGATGAATCGCGTTCACCGTTGCTGTTCGAACACTTGTTCGATAGACTGAGCGCATGACTTCACCCGGCGCGCTCGAAACGGCAACCGCCGTCCTCGACCACGCCCGGGAACTTGCCGAGGTCCCATGGGACCAGCTCACCGGCGCCGAGGCGGTACAGGCCGCCGCTGCCCTCGCCCAGGTCAAGGCCCTGGTCGACGGCGCGCTGGTCGGCCTGGCCGAGCAGCTGGAGTCCACCGGTGCACCCGAGGCGATCGGGTGGGCCTCGACCAAGGACTTCCTCACCCACCTCCTCGGCGGCCGCAAAGGCACCGGCGGCACCCTGACCCGGGTGGCGAAGAAGACCAGCCGCCTCCCCGCCGTCCGTGCTGCTCTTGCTGCCGGCCAGATCTCGCTCGCGCAGGCCGCGGTCATCGGCGGCCGAGTGTCGACCTTGCCGCAGGCACCCGAGCTGCGCGAGGACGCAGCATCCAAGATGCTGGGGCTGGTCGCCGAGCACGGCTACGACGCCACCGACCTCGACCACGCCTTCCCCACCGTGGTCCGCGAGCTCGACCCCGACGGCACCCTGCTCTCAGCCGACCTGGACAAGGACCGTGCCGAACGCGGCGCCCACCACGCCCGCTACCTCTCCTTCACCCCCGACACCCTCGGCGGGGTGCGGATCAAGGGCTACGCCACCATCGAGGAAACAGAGCTCGTCAAAGCCGTCCTCCTGCCGCTCTCAGCACCCGTGACCACCGAACCCGGCGCCTGCGGCGGGGAACCCCGCAAACCCGAGCAGGGCTTCGAGCTCGACGACAACGGCCACCTCCTCGGCAAACGCTGCCCCGACCCCGAATGCGCGCACACCGGTGCCGACCCCAGGGAGCACGGCACCCGGATGTGGGACGCCCTCCTCGAGGCCTGCCGCCGCCTCCAGCACACCGACAGCGTTCCCCACGCCCACAGCACCACCGCCCGGATCACCATCACCATCCCCCTCGCCAACCTGCTCGAGCAGACCGACGGACACCTGGCCGACGGCGGCATCCTCCCCACCGGCGATCGCTTGTCGGCCGCTGCCGTGCGCCGGCTCGCCTGCGATGCCGAGATCATCCCCGCCGTCCTCGGCAGTCAGGGTCAGGTCCTCGACGTGGACCGCACCCAACGCCTGGTCACCACCGGCATCTGGAACGCCCTGGTCCTGCGCGACCACCACTGCGCCTTCCCCGGCTGCACCCGCCTCCCCCTCGCCTGCGACGCCCACCACATCACCCACTGGGCTGAACCGTTACGGGTTTGATGCCGCTCCTGTTTGAGTCCAGGAGGATGAGCACATGCCCAAGAAGATCGATGCCGCGGTCAAGGAACGCGCGCTGAGGATGTTCGCCGACCATCGGCGGGACTATCC
>NZ_QGDD01000006.1 GCF_003160695.1 Nocardioides silvaticus | reverse complement strand
CTACGACGCCACCGACCTCGACCACGCCTTCCCCACCGTGGTCCGCGAGCTCGACCCCGACGGCACCCTGCTGGCAGCCGACCTGGACAAGGACCGTGCCGAACGCGGCGCCCACCACGCCCGGTTCCTCTCCTTCACCCCCGACACATTGGGTGGGGTGCGGATCAAGGGCTACGCCACCATCGAGGAAACAGAGCTCGTGAAGTCAGTGCTCATGCCCCTCTCGGCACCCGTGGTCACCGAACCCGGCGCCTGCGGCGGTGGACCCCGCCGCCCCGGGCAGGGCTTCGAGCTCGACGAGAACGGCCACCTCCTCGGGAAACGCTGCCCCGACCCCGAATGCGCGCACACCGGTGCCGACCCCAGGGAGCACGGCACTCGGATGTGGGACGCCCTCTTCGAGGCCTGCCGCAGGCTTCAGCACAGCGACAAGGTCCCCCACGCCCACAGCACCACCGCCCGGATCACCGTCACCATCGGACTGGACAAGCTCATCGCACAGACCGACGGGCACCTGGCCGACGGCGGCATCCTCCCCACCGGCGATCGCTTGTCGGCCGCTGCCGTGCGCCGGCTCGCCTGCGATGCCGAGATCATCCCCGCGATCCTCGGCGCCGAAGGTCAGGTCCTCGACGTCGGTCGCACCCAACGCCTGGTCACCACCGGCATCTGGAACGCCCTGGTCCTGCGCGACCACCACTGCGCCTTCCCCGGCTGCACCCGGCTCCCCCTCGCCTGCGACGCCCACCACATCACCCACTGGGCCGACGGCGGCACCACCAGCCTGGACAACCTCATCCTGCTCTGCAGGAAGCACCACACCCTCACCCACCGAACACCCTGGCAAGTGCGGATCAACCCCCACACCCGCCGACCCGAATGGACCCCACCCCCACCCGTCGACCTCCGCGGCCGCTTCAGCCACTACATCCCCCCACGACCACGACCACCCCTGGTCGCCTGACGGGGAACGCGCTACTCGTCCGTGGCGAGCCGCTCGACCGAGCCGACGCGGAGCACCTTGACCTCCAGCTCGTCGATGACGAGCGTCTTGATCTGCCCTTCGCCGAGCGCGAGCTTCCCGATCGCGACGGCACCCACGGCGACCGCACCGATCGCGAGCGCGCCGACGGCCAACGCACCGACCGCGCCGGCGCCGTACGCCGCTGCACCCATCGCCAGGCTGCCCTTGAGCTTGGGCACCAGATCCATGACCGGCTCCATGCGCCGATCTTCGCAGACGCGCGAGCTACAGGTCGGCCAGGAAGGCGAGGACGCGCTCGGTGGCGAGACGGGCGGCGTCCTCGTCGTGGTCGGCGTGACCGGGCTCGAGGAAGAGGTGGCCGGAGCCGGGATAGACGAAGACCTCGGCGCCGGGGATGTCGGCGAGGTACTCCTCCTCCGCCTCCGGCTCGCGCCACTCGTCACCCTCGGTGGTGTGCGCCTGCGTCGGCACGCCGTCGGGCCACGTCGCGTCCCACCACGACGGCGCGATCGCGCCGTACAGGCAGAACGCGCCCTTCGCGCCCGGCCGCTGGAGCACCTGCTCGGCAGCGATGCCGGTGCCCATCGACATGCCGCCGTAGACCAGGTCGGTCCCGAGAGGATCCACGACCTCGGCCACCTTGCCCGAGAGCACCCCCTCCTCCAGGCCCTGGGCGTAGGCGACGCCGTCGCGCACGTCGTCGAACGTCCGGCCGTCGAAGAGGTCGGGCGCGTGCACGGTGTGCCCCGCGTCCCGCAACGTCTGGGCGAAGCCCAGCACTCCGTCGGTCAACCCGCCTGCGTGGTGGAACAGCACGATTTCAGCCATTGCCCGAAGGTAGGACCGAGCACCGACACCGCGCGTGATCGCTTCGGTACGGAACTGTCGGGCGCGACGTGCCCGGGGGCGAGCACATTGTGGAGCGGAAGGAGGGACCCATGATCGCCGTGCTCAACCTTGTCGTGGACGACGTCGAGGCCCTGCTCGCCGCCGAGCCGTCGTCCGCGGTGGACGTCACGGACGTCGCGGCGCGCGCCGGGACGACCGAGCACCACCTGCGGCGGATGTTCGCATCGCTGGCGGGCATGCCGCTCTCGGAGTACGTACGACGGCGCCGGATGTCGCTCGCCGCCGCGGACCTCGTGGGGAGCGACCACGACCTGCTCACGATCGCCGTCCGGTACGGCTACGGCTCGACCGAGGCCTTCGGTCGCGCGTTCCGCGCCGTCCACGGCGCCGGCCCGAGCGACGTACGGCGCGACGGGGGTCCCCTACGCACACAACCGCGGATCAGGTTCCACCTGACCGTCGAAGGGAGCGTCCCCATGGACACCCGCATCACCACGTTGCCCGCCGTCCGGCTCGTCGGCCACGCAGCCCGGGTCCCGCTGATCCACAGCGGCGAGAACCCTCACATCGCGGCCCACGTCGCCGGCGTCGCGCCGGAGCAGACCGCGCGGCTCAAGGAGCTCAACGACACCGAGCCGTCCGGCGTGCTCGCGGTCAGCGACGACCTCGACCCGGACCGGGCAGAGGGCACCGAGCTGACCTACCTGCACGGCGTCGCCACCACGGCGGCCCCGCCCGACGGTCTTGACGTCATCGAGGTCCCGGCCGGCATCTGGGCCGTCTTCCGGACCGACGGTCCGCATCCCGCTGCACTGCAGGAGGCCTGGGCCGCGACCGCGACCGCCTGGTTCCCCTCCCAGCCCTGGCGGCTCCGTCCCGGACCGGAGATCGTCGCCATGCTGGCCTACGACCCGGACGCGGACACGGCCACTTGCGAGCTGTGGCTCCCGGTGGAACCCGCCTAGCGTGCAAAGGGGAGCGAAGCCTCCGGCGCCGCTCAAAAGCCGACGCGGCGACGTGGCCTTCCGAAGAAGGCACACGTCGCCGCGATCGCGTGCGTGGAGCTGCGGGGAATCGAACCCCGGTCCTCGAGCGCCGAACCAGGTCTTCTCCGGGTGCAGTCAGTGCTGCCGTTTTATCGGCCCCGGCGCTCGCACTGACACGTCGCCGACAGGCCTAGCCAGGATGAAAGTCCCGATCGACCCTCCTGACGGAGTCGATCAGCAAGTCTCCTAGTCGACGCCAGGATCAGGGACGGAGACGGATGCCCTGTCTGACGCTTCGGTCACCGCTCAGGCGGCGAGAGCGAAGGACTGCTTGTTGTCGGCAGTTATGTGTTTCCAGCGATCGTTTACGAGATGACGCTGGCTCCTCGACCCGCTTCCCCTGGAACTAACGTCCCAAGTCGAAACCGATCAGCCCCTCTTGAGTTGTGGGTCCATCCTACGTACCCAACCGACGGAAAGCCCATCGGATTCCCGTCAGCCGCTACTCGATGCCCTTGAGCCGCCGGCCGAGCACGGCCTGCTTCTCGCGGTCGAACTCGCGCTCGGAGATCGACTGGCGCTTGTCCCACGACTTCTTGCCCTTGGCGAGGCCGATCTCGACCTTCGCCCGGCCCTTGACGAAGTAGAGGGACAGCGGGATGACGGTGTGGCCCTTCTCGCTGACCTTGCGCTCGATCTTCTCGATCTCGGCCTTGTGCAGCAACAGCTTGCGCTTGCGCTTCGCGGCGTGGTTGGTCCAGGAGCCCTGGGAGTACTCGGGGATGTTCACCCCGTGCAGCCAGGCCTCGCCGCCGTCGATGTCGACGAAGCCGTCGACGAGGGTCGCGCGACCGAGCCGCAGCGACTTCACCTCGGTGCCCTGCAGGACCAGGCCGGCCTCGAAGGTGTCCTCGACGTGGTAGTCGTGACGCGCCCTCTTGTTGGACGCGACGATCTTGCGTCCCTCCGCGGCGTCCTTCTTCGGCGCCTTCCCCTGCTTGGCCATCCCACCATTCTCCCAAAGGCCCACAAGCGGGTTTCAGGCGTCTCGATAAGGCCTCGCCTGGCGGCTCGGCCTACTCGACGACCGACGGTGCGCCGGCGCCACGGCCTGCTCGACGATCGAGAGCTACAGGTAGGTCATCGGGTCCACGGGGGTGCCGTTGCGCAGCACGGTGAAGTGCAGGTGGCATCCGGTGGACCAGCCCGTCGTGCCGACGTACCCGACGACGTCGCCGCGGCCGACGTGCGCGCCCTCGGACACGTTGTAGCTGGACAGGTGGTTGTAGACCAGCGTCAGGTTGGCGCCGTTGACGTTGCCGACCGACAGGTAGAGGCGGTTGCCGTAGACCTGGTCGTAGTAGGTGTTGATGACGGTGCCGGACCGCCCCGCCCACAAGGACGAGCCGCAGCCGGCCCCGAAGTCGGTGCCGTCGTGAAGGCCCCAGTAGCCGTAGATCGGGTGCCGGCGGTAGCCGAACGGGGAGGTCACCGGGCCGGAGACCGGGGTGTGGAGCAGGCCGTCGGTGTCACCGGAGTACGACGGACCGTTGTTGCTCTGCTGGGCGAGCCGGAGGATCTCGCGCTTGATCCGGGCTTCGCGCGACTTCAGCCGCTCGAGCGCGGCCCGGTCGCGCTGGCGCGCCTTGACCGCGGCGTGCCGTGCCGACCGCGAGCGGTCGACCCAGCGGGACACCTCGGCCCGGGTGTCGCGGGCCTCGGCGAAGAGACCGCGGATCTGGACCAGGTTGCGCTCGGCGGCCCGCTCCTTGTCCGCGACCTCGTTGCGGGCCTCGCGGACCTCGTCCTTCCACTCCTCGAGCGCGGCCTCGGCGGACTCGAACTCGGCCAGCGCCTGGTCCTCACGACCGAGGATCATCGAGCCCGCGGTCTGGGCGACCAGGAGCTCCTGGATGGAGCCCGAAGAGGTGACGGCGTCCATCACCGCGAGGTCGGGGTTGCCCTGCGTCTCCATGCCGAGCACCGTGCTGCGCAGCAGGCCGCGCTGCTCGGCGACGTCCGCACGGGCGGCCGCGAGCTCGGCCGAGACCCGTTCGAACCGCGCCTGCGCGCGCTCGAGGGCCCGGGCCAGGCGCAGCCGCTCCGCGCGGGCGTCCTGGAGGTCGGCACGGACGCGCTGGAGCCGCTCCCGTGCACCGTCGAGTCGCGCCCTCGCCTCCTCGAGACGCCGCGACGTCCGCGCGACCGCCTTGCTCGAGTGCTCGAGGTCGTCGTGGGCATGGCTGATCTGGTCCTCGACCTGCTCCTGCTGGTCGCGGAGGTCGTCCTCGTCGTCGGCGAAGGCCTGGGGGACGGCGAGGGAGGCGATCGCGACGGCAGCAGCCATCGCAGCGGCGCCGGGGAAGGAGCGCACAGGCAGGGCCAATCTTTGTCCGGGGAAGTGAACCGCTCGACCGTAACCGCGCGAGATCAGACTTTGATGTATTTGCGGGTCAGCAGGAGTGTCGGGATCAGCGTCAGGGCCGGGCCGAGGATCACGATGCCCGGTGGCACCAGGCCGATCAGCGACTCGACGTACTCGTCCCAGCCGATCCACGGCACGAACTCGATGACGTCCGCGAGCCCGTCCATGATCGCGAACTTCGTGAACGCGGCGAGCGCACCCGCCGTGAGCGCGACACCGATCGCGGCCGTCACCAGCGACTCCAGCAGGAACGGGAACGCGATGTAGAGCGTGGAGGCACCCACCAGCCGCATGATGCCGATCTCGCGCCGACGCGCCATCGCGGCCAGCCGGATCGTGTTGGCGACGAGCAGCAACGACGCGAGCAGCAGCAGCCCGGAACCGATCCAGGAGCCGTACTTCAGCGCGTCGATGATGCCGAAGACCGGTTCGAGGTCGTCGCGCTGGTCCTTGATGGCCGACACGCCTTCGAGCCCGGTGACCGCGCTCTTGACGCCCTCGGCCTCCTTCGGGTCCTTGAGCGTGATCCAGTACTGCGCCGGCCAGTCCTCCTCGGTGATGATCGGGTCCGGCCCGTCGAAGTACGGCTCGTACTGCGGGATGTCCTGCGCCTCCTCGAAGCCCTCGGCCTGGGTCTGGTACTCGAAGCTCTCGACCTCGGGGCTGTCCTCGAGCGCGCGCTCGATCTCCTTGCGCTGCGGATCGGTCGCGGCCCCGCTCGCGCAGTTGCCGTCGGGGGCGGGGTCGTCGACCACGCAGAGGTTGACGAGGATCTGGAGCTCGTTGCCCAGCGCCTCGGCCGTCTTGTCGGCCTGCCGTTGCAGCAGCATCCCGCAGCCCGCGAGGGTCAGGGAGACGAAGAGGGTGAGGATGACCGCGACGTGCATCGAGAGGTTGCGACGCAGGCCGGAGCGGAGCTCGGTGAAGACGTAGCGCAGCTGCATGTGGGGTGGGATCTCCTGGTGCTCAGGGGGTCAGGTACGGCGAGCGGCCGCTCGGCTACGGCGCCTCGTCGTGCTGGAAGCCGTAGCTGCCGGCGGCCTCGTCGCGCACGACCCGGCCGTGCTCGAGCTCGACCACGCGCTTGCGGAACTGGTCGACGAGGCCGTGGTCGTGGGTCGCCATCACCACGGTCGTGCCCCGCTGGTTGATGTCCTCGAGCAGGTTCATGATCCCGACCGACGTCTGCGGGTCGAGGTTGCCGGTCGGCTCGTCGGCGATGATGATCATCGGCCGGTTGACGAAGGCTCGTGCGATCGCGACCCGCTGCTGCTCACCGCCGGAGAGCTCGTCGGGCATCCGCTGCGCCTTGTCCTTGAGGCCGACGACCTCGAGCGTCTCGGGCACCACGCGGTTGATCTCGCGGCGCGACTTCCCGATCACCTGCAGCGCGAAGGCAACGTTCTCGGCAACGTTCTTGTTCGGCAGCAGCCGGAAGTCCTGGAACACCGTGCCGACCTGGCGGCGCAGCCGGGGCACCTTCCAGCCGGCCATCCGGTTGATCTCCTTGCCGGCCACGTAGACCCGGCCGGTGGTCGGGCGCAGCTCGCGCAGCACCAGCCGCAGCGCGGTGGACTTGCCGGAGCCGGACTGGCCGACCAGGTAGACGAACTCCCCCTTGTCGATGTCGACCGTCACTTGGTCGAGGGCGGGCTTGCCGGGACCGGGGTAGTTCTTGGTGACCTTTTCGAAGCGAATCACTGAAGGCACGGTACGCCAGCGCGGAAACGAGGCGTCGGACGCCCCGACTATCGTGTCGGGGTGCCGGGTCCGCTGCGATGGTTGCTGTTCGCCGTCGTGCTGACCGCGCTGCCGGTCACCGCGGGCGTCCTCGTCCTGGGTGAGGGCGAGCCGGACACCGCGCCGCCCGAGACCGCTGCGCCGGCCTACTCCTCGACGCCGCTCGGCGATCTCGACACCGCGACGGTCGCGCTGGCGCGGGCACCGTTCTGCGACCGCATCCCCGAGGAGGCCGTCGCCGAGGCGCTCGACGGCAAGGTCGGCCCGACGGCGTCGTACGACGCGGGCCAGGCGGCCGAGCTCGCCCCGGGGATCAAGGACGTCGCCCACGAGCACGGCTGCCGCATCGCTGGCCCCGGCGGCACCGAGGTCCGCGCCTGGGTGTTCGTGCCGCCGGTGACGCGCGACCGCGCCACCGACCTGGTCACCGAGGCAGCGGGCCGGGAGGGCTGCTCGCGGGCCACCGCACCGGCGTACGGCGACCCGAGCGTCGCCCTCCTCTGCCCGTCCGGGAAGCGCACCTGGGTGTCCTTCCGCGGACTGTTCGGCGATGCGTGGCTGGCCTGCAGCCTGTCCGCGCCCAGCCGGCTCGCCGAGCAGGAGCTGCTGGACCGGACCGGCCGCTGGTGCGTGGCGGTCGCTCAGGCAGCCTCGGTCGTCGAGTAGCCCCGGTCGTCGAGTAGCCCCGGTCCTCGAGTAGCCCCGGTCGTCGAGCAGCCCCGGTCGTCGAGCAGCCCCGGTCGTCGAGTAGCCCCGGTCGTCGAGTAGCCGTCCGCGAAGCCTCGGTCGTCGAGTAGCCGTTCGCGAGGGACGAGCGAACGGCGTATCGAGACGCCGTCAGACGGACAGCAACGTCCGCAGGGCCGAGCAGCAGTGCGCGACCTCGACGTCGAGCGCCCGTCGCTCCTCGACAGCGCTGCCCGACCACAGCAGCGCGCGGTCCTCGACGTAGGCGATCCAGCCGTGCACGACGGCGACGGCCGCACCCTCCAGACCGAGGGCCTCGACGACCCGGCGGGCCACGGTCATCCGGTGCGTCTCGACGCCCTCTCCCCCGAGCCGGATCGAGCCGCTGCCGAAGACCAGGGCGACGTAGAAGTCGCGGCGCCGCTCGATCTGCGCGTAGAAGCGCTCGACGAACTGGCGGAGCGCGGTCTCCGGGTCGGCGTCGGCGTCGGGCGCGATGTTGCGGGTCACCCGCCGCAGCGCCGCGCCGACCACCGCGTCGTAGTAGTCGGTCTTGGTCGGGAAGTAGTGGAAGAGCAGCCCGCGGGAGATCCCGGCCTCGGCCGCCACGGCGTCGAGCGAGAGGTCCTGGATCGGCTTCTCCACCAGCATGCGCAGCCCGATGCCGAGCAGCTGGCGGCGCCGCTCGTCCTGGGTGAGCCGGGTCCTGGACACGTTATTGAGCATTGCTCAATAGTGTGCGAGGGTCAATCCCATGGACTTCGCACCCTCCCCCCGGGCCGCCGAGCTCACCGGGCTCGTCAAGGACTTCATCGAGACGGAGGTCGAGCCGGTCGAGGCCGACTACCACCGCGAGATCAAGCGCCGGCGCGAGGCCGGCCAGGGCGAGCAGTGGCAGGAGCTCCCGGTGATGGCGGAGCTCCAGGCCAAGGCCCGCGAGCGTGGGCTGTGGAACCTCTTCCTCCCCGCCGGCCACGAGGGCCCGTACGCGGAGAAGTACGGCACCCTCGGCGGCGCCGGCCTCAGCAACGTCGACTACGCGCCGCTCGCCGAGCTGATGGGCCGTTCGTTCATCGCGCCGTACGTCTTCAACTGCAACGCGCCCGACACCGGCAACATGGAGGTGCTGCTGAAGTACGGCGACCAGGCGCAGAAGGACCGCTGGCTCGACCCGCTGCTCGACGGGCGGATCCGCAGCGCCTTCCTGATGACCGAGCCGGGCGTCGCCTCCTCGGACGCGACCAACATGGAGCTGAGCGCGGTCGTCGACGGTGACGAGATCGTGCTCAACGGCCGCAAGTGGTTCTCCACCGGCGTCGGCCACCCCGACTGCGAGGTCTTCATCGTGATGGGGCTGACCGACCCCGAGGCCGACCGCCACCACCGGCACTCGATGGTCCTGGTGCCGCGCGACACGCCGGGCGTCAAGGTCGAGCGGATGCTCACCACGATGGGGTTCTTCGACGAGCCGCACGGCCACGGCGAGGTCTCGCTCACCGACGTCCGCGTGCCGATCGGGAACTTCGTCTCCGGTCCCGGCGAGGCGTTCGCGATCGCGCAGGGACGGCTCGGTCCGGGCCGCGTCCACCACTGCATGCGGCTGATCGGCCTGGCCGAGAAGGCGCTCGAGCTCGCGTGCCAGCGCGGCACCGACCGGGTCGCGTTCGGCAAGCCCCTGGTCAACCTCGGCGGCAACCGGGAGCGGATCGCGCAGGCCCGGATCGCCATCGAGTCCACCCGTCTGCTCGTCCTCAACGCCGCGTGGAAGCTGGACGTCGGCGGTCCGATGAACGCCATCAGCGAGGTCTCCCAGATCAAGGTGGCCGCACCGCGGATGGCGCTCGACATCATCGACTTCGCGATGCAGATCCACGGCGGCGGCGGGCTGACCGACGACTTCCCCCTCGCGGCGGCGTGGACCGGCGCCCGCTCGTTGCGGTTCGCCGACGGCCCCGACGAGGTGCACCTCGGGCTGGTCGCACGGCTGGAGCTGATGAAGTACGGAGCCTCCCGGTGACCGACCCGTCCGGCCGTCGGGTCCTCGTGACCGGCGGCGCGTCCGGCCTGGGTGCGGCGTTCGTGGCGGAGCTCCTCGCGCGCGGCGACCGGGTGCTCATCGCCGACGTGCAGCCGCCGGTCGACGCCGGCCTCGTCGACGGTGCCGAGCGGATCCAGCTCGACGTGACGTCCGACGACGACTGGGCGGACGCGCTGGCGTGGGTCGAGGAGGCGTGGGGCGGACTCGACGTCCTCTTCAACAACGCGGGCATCGCCGCGGGCGGACGGATCGACGTCATCGGGATCGACGAGTGGCAGCGGGTGATCGACGTCAACCTGCTCGGCGTCGTCCGCGGCTGCCGCACGTTCGTCCCGATGATGAAGGCCCAGCGCAGCGGCCACATCGTCAACACCGCGTCGCTGGCCGGCCTGGTGCACCCACCGGCCATGGCGTCGTACACCGCGACCAAGGCGGGCGTCGTCGCGCTCAGCGAGACGCTGTCCTACGAGCTCGACCCCTACGGGGTCCTGGTGACCGCGGTGTGCCCGGGCTTCGTCCGCACTCCCCTCGCCGCCTCGATCAGCGGCAGCGACACCGCGGCCAACGAGGTCGCGGCCCGGCTGATCGACAAGTCGCCCTACACCGCCGAGCAGATCGCCCGTGCGGTGATGGCCGGGATGGACGAGCAGAAGATGGTCATCGTGCCCGACGAGGCCGCCCAGCTGGCGGTGTGGGCGAAGGCCAACGACCGCGCCGCCTACGACAAGGAACAACGCAGCTTCGCGGCCCGCATCGTGGCGGTCTCGACGGACTCGACCGAGAGGAAAGCATGAGCAAGGGAACCATCCTCATCACCGGCGCCAGCTCGGGGCTGGGCGAGGAGATGGCACGCCAGTTCGCCGACCTGGGCTACGACCTCGCGCTGTGCGCCCGGCGCACCGAGCGCCTCGAGGCACTGCGGTCGGAGATCTCCGCGACCCACCCGGGCGTGACGGTCTCGGTCAAGCCGCTCGACGTCACCGACGACGACGCCGTGTTCGCGGTGTTCAAGGAGTTCGCCGCCGAGCTCGGCACGCTCGACCGGGTCATCATCAACGCCGGGCTGGGCAAGGGCGCTCCGCTCGGCACCGGCCGCTACGACGCCAACAAGCAGACCGCGATGACCAACTTCGTCGCCGCGCTCGCGCAGACCGAGGCCGCGATGGAGATCTTCCGCGCGCAGGGCAGCGGGCACCTGGTGATGATCTCGTCGGTCTCCGCGATGCGCGGGATGCGCAAGACGATCACGACGTACGCCGCCACGAAGGCCGGCGTCGCAGCGTTGGCCGAGGGTCTGCTCAACGAGAACGTGAAGGCCAAGGGCATCGACGTCTCGATCATCTACCCCGGCTACATCGCCTCGGAGATGAACGACAAGGTCAAGGACAAGGCGAAGTTCATGGTCGACACCGAGACCGGCGTGCGGTCGATGGTCGCCGCCATCGAGAAGCGCAAGGAGAAGGCGCTGGTGCCGGCCTGGCCGTGGGTGCCGCTCGGCCTCGCGCTGAAGAACCTGCCGATGCCGGTCGTCCGGAGGCTCATGTGACCGGCGCTGCCGAGTCCCCCGTCGCCGGCGCCCGCGAGGTCCGGGCGGAGGACGCGTTCGACGTCGACGCGGTCCAGGACTGGCTCCGCGGTCTGGGCGGCGCGTGGGCGGACGCCGAGATCGCCGATGTGCGGCAGTTCTCCGCCGGCGCGTCGAACCTGACGTTCCTGTTGCGACTGGCGGGCGGCCAGGACCTGATCCTGCGCCGACCCCCGAGCGGCACCAAGGCCAAGGGCGCGCACGACATGGGCCGGGAGTACCGGATCCAGGCCGCGCTCGCGCCGGTCTTCCCGTACGTCGCCCCGATGGTCGGCCACTGCGACGACGAGTCGGTCATCGGCTCGGAGTTCTACGTGATGGAACGGATCATCGGCGAGATCCCCGGCAAGGACTTCAACGTCGAGCTCGATGCCGCGCAGGGCCGCGAGCTCTGCACCAACACCTTCGACCTCCTCGTCGCGCTGCACGCCGTCGACCCCGCCGAGGCGGGCCTCGACGTGCTCGACAAGGGACCGGGCTACGTCGCCCGCCAGGTCGGCGGCTGGTCCTCGCGCTTCCGCAAGGCGGTGACACCGGACGTGCCGGACCTCGAGCAGGTCATGGGCTGGCTCGACGCCCACCAGCCCGACGACGTACGACGATGCCTGATCCACAACGACTTCCGCCTCGACAACATCGTCTACGACACCGACGAGCCGACCCGCCCGATCGGCCTGCTGGACTGGGAGATGGCCACCGTCGGCGACCCGCTGATGGACCTCGGTTGCACGATGGCCTACTGGATCCAGGCCGACGACGACGAGATGCTGCAGCTCACCCGGATGCAGCCGAGCAACGCACCCGGGATGCTGGGCCGCCGCGAGGTCGTCCGCTACTACTGCGAGCGCGCCGGTCTCGAGGTGACCGACGAGCAGTGGCTGTTCTACGAGGTGTTCGGCCTGTTCCGCCTCGCCGTCATCGCCCAGCAGATCTACTACCGCTACTTCCACGGCCAGACGACCAACCCGAAGTTTGCGCCGTTCGGCATGCTCGTCGACATGCTCGACCAGCGCTGCCGGGCGCTGATCGGCGCCGGCGCGTGAGGCTGCTCTACCTGGTGCGGCACGGCCAGGCGTCGTTCGGGAAGCGCGACTACGACGCGCTCTCCGAGCTCGGGCACGAGCAGTCGCGGGTGCTCGGCCGCGCGTTCGCGGCCCGCGGGGTGGTGCCGGACGTGGTGGTCCGGGGCGAGCTGCGGCGGCACCGCGAGACGGCGGACGGCATCGTGGAGGGGTTGGCCGAGGCGGGCGTCGACCGGGAGGTCCCGATCGAGGTCGACGCCGGCTGGGACGAGTTCGACTTCCAGCACGTCGTGGAGGTGCACAAGCCGGCCTACCGGTCGCGGGCGGTGATGATGGCCGACCTGGTGCGGAGCCGGGCGCCGAAGGAGAAGTTCCAGAAGATCTTCGAGGACGCGACCGAGCGGTGGACCGGCGGCGAGTCCGACGACGACTACCACGAGTCGTTCCCGGCGTTCTCGGCCCGCGTCCGGGCCGCCCTCCTCGCCGCCGCCGGGCGCGCGCCCGAGAAGGGCACCGCGGTCGTGGTGACGTCGGGCGGGCCGATCGGGCTGACGGTCTCGCACCTGCTCGCCGGCGACGCCTCGCTGTGGGCGCAGCTCAACAAGGTCGCGGCCAACACGGCGGTCACGAAGGTGATCAACGGCCGCAGCGGGATCAGCCTGTCGTCGTACAACGACCACAGCCACGTCGAGCACGACCGGGCTCTCATCACCTACCGGTAGGCACGCTTTTCTTTTGTCTACTTATTGACTAGAGTTACATTAGTCAGTGAGCAGAGGAGACACCCGATGAGCGTCATGAACCACGAGCGGCTCCGCCGGTGGTACGACGAGTTCCCGCCGCGCGGTGCGTGGCGTGCCGCGGGCGGCCTCATCGCGTTCGGCCTGCTCGCCCAGCGCAGCCTCGTGGGCGCGCTCGCCGTGATCGTCGCCTTCGCGGTCGCCGAGCTCGTCTTCGACGCCGCCGACCACCGCTGATCCGCCTCGCCCTCCCCGCTCCGTTCGGGGTCACTGGTCTAGGACAGTTGACCCCAAATTCTCAGATCCGGGGACACGCCGTATCCCGTCCTGCTTGACTCCGGCTGCCGCGGGCAGCCGGAGCCCGTTCACGGGGGCAGTTCCATGGGGGGAACAGACGGACGGGACGACAACGCATGCTCTCTGCGCTGCTGAACGATCGACGCAACACCAAGCTGGACATCCAGAGAAACGCCCGCGGCCGTCTCGCGCTGCTCGGCATCCTCGCCACGATCCTCGCCGGGCTCGTGGCCGTCGGGCCGGCCACACCGGCCCGGGCCGCGCAGGCGACCGGTGACGACGTCCCCGTCTGGAGCACCGGCTACTCCTGGACCTATGCGACGACGTTCCGCTACGTCGCCGACGGCACCGACGTGACGCTCAACGAGAACGTCACCTACACGGTCGCCGGCACGGAGAACTTCCAGGGTCAGTCCGCCTACAAGCTGAACATCAGCGGCACCATCACCGGTGGCAGCGGCTCCGCCGCGGTCGACGGCGTCGGCACCGCGCAGCTCGACCAGTTCGCGGGGACGGTGTCCGGCACGAAGTACGTCCGCCGCTCCGACCTCGCGCTGCTGCAGGAGAGCCAGAACCAGAGCCTCACCGGCCGGGCCCGGGTCTCGTTCCTCAGCTCGGGCATCAATGCCCAGATCAACCTGACGATGACGCCCACCTCCGGCTGGCGCGCCGTCTCGTTCCCGATCGAGGCGGGCCAGAGCTGGCACAACGGCGCCAACGTGGTCTACACCGGCGGCTTCGACTACGAGGCCGGCTCGATCGCGAGCGGCTCCTCCCCGTTCGACGGCACCTTCGTCTTCGACAACACCTCGACCGTCAGCAACGCGACGGCCAGCGTCCCCGCGGGCAACATCTCCTCGCGTCTGGTCACCTCGCACAGCGCGGACAACACCACGGTCGACGACCACTGGTACTCCCCCGCCCACCTCAACGACGCGCGCCATCTGATGCAGCTGCCCCTCGACGGCGGCTCCCTGACCATCGACCGCAGGCTCAGCTCCGCATCGACCCCGACACCCAGCCCCTCGCTGACCACAACGATCACCCCCTCGCTGTCCTGCGCCGGAGGCGACGTGACCGTGGCCGGCAAGCTCAGCTCGGGCGCTGCGAACGTCCCGCTCCAGGTGCGCCTCGACAAGTCCCCCGTCTCCCCCGGCGCCGGGCAGACGGTGAACGTCTCGACCACCACCGGCGGCAACTACACCGCGACGCTGCAGGCGCCCGCCGAGAACGACGGCCTGGGCAAGTCCGGCGCCCGCGGCAGCTGGGGCGTCCTGGTCACCGGTGGCGGCGCCACCGGCGCGGCGACGCTCGTGGTCACCGGGCAGAACTGCTCGGCCCTGACGTACGACGGCGCGACCGCGGCCGCGCAGGGATCGACCGCCACCGTGCGGGCGACCCTCACCGACCTCACCGGCGGCAACGTCGCCGGCCGGACCGTGGCCTTCAACCTCTCCGGGGGTGCCACCGTCAACGCGACGACGAACGCCGCCGGAGTCGCCGAGACGACGATCAACGTCGCCGGCCCGCCGCGCAGCGCCTCCATCACCGCGACCTTCGCCGGTGGCTCGGGCCTGGCCGCTGCCAGCGACAGCAGGCCGTTCACGGTCGGCACCATCCCGACCACGACGACGGTCCTCGCCGACCCGGCGGTCGTGACCGTCGGCTCGGGGGTCACGTTCTCCGCGACCGTCACGCCGAGCCACGGCGCGACCCCGCAGGGCACCGTCCAGTTCAGGGTCGACGACGCGGACTTCGCCGCTCCGGTCGCGCTCACCGGCGGAAGCGCGACCAGCCCGGTCCTCAACGGTCTCGCGGTCGGCAACCACACCGTGACCGCGACCTACAGCGGCTCGGCCAACAACTCCCCGAGCACGTCGACCGAGTTCACCTTCCGCGTCCGCGAGCCGCTCAAGCCCACGACCACGACGTCGTCGGTCTCTCCGGCGACCTCGGTCTACGGCCAGCCGGTGACCCTCTCGGCGAACGTGGCGACGGCGACCGGCACCCCGACCGGGGACGTCGTGTTCACCGTCGGCGGCACCGAGGTCGCCCGCGCGGCCGTGTCGGCGACCGGTGACGCCAGCACCACGGTGACCGACCTGCCGGTCGGCAGCAACGCGGTCGTGGCGACCTACGAGGGCGACGACGTCTACGACGCCAGCGCCGCCGCGCCGCGCACCGTGACGGTCAACAAGGCGGCGGTGGCGGTCACGCTCGACGCCTCCTCGACCAGCACGGTCGCCGGCGAGTCCGTCGGCTACAGCGCCTCGGTGGCCGTCGAGGCCCCCGGCGGCGGCGTGCCCGAGGGCACCGTCCAGCTCGTCGTCGACGGCACCGACGTCGGCGCCCCGGTGGCTCTCAGCAACGGCACGGCAACCTTCCCCGCGGTGACCTCGCTCGGCGCGGGCACCCACACGGTCAAGGTGACCTACGCCGGCAGCGCCCGTTACCTCGGCGGCTCCGACGAGCTCCAGCAGCAGGTGGCGCAGGCCGACACCACGACCACCGTCGTGGCGACCCCGTCCCCCTCGGTCCAGGACCAGGAGTTCGAGCTCCGCGCGTCCGTGGCCGCCGTCGCCCCCGGCGCCGGCTCGCCGACCGGCACCGTCACCTTCCTCGCCGACGGCAACCCGATCGGCTCCGCGCCGCTGACGGCCTCGGCCTCCGGTAGCACGGCGACGCTCGCCATCAGCGACCTCGCGCCGGGCTCCTACCAGGTCACCGCCCGGTACGCCGGCGACGCGGACTACCGGACCAGCGAGTCCGAGGCGATCAGCCACAGCGTGATCGAGGGGTCCGCCGTCGTCGAGACCTCGACCGAGCTCAGCTCGAGCGAGAACCCGTCGACGTACGGCTCGCTGATCACGTTCCGTGCCGAGGTCACTGCGGCCGACGGCTCCAACCCCGTCGGCAGCGTCCAGTTCTCGGTGGACGGTCAGAACGTCGGCGACCCGGTCCCGGTCGGCTCGGACGGCGTCGCGGTGAGCTCCTCGCTCGCCTCGCCGGACCCCGGCGACCACACGGTCATCGCCGCGTTCCAAGCCGATCCCGGCTACACGGGGAGCGGTGCGATCCTCACCCAGACCGTCGAGTCGGCCGGCGTCGAGGTCGACGTCACCTCCTCGGCTGCGGAGGCCGAGGTCGGCACCCCGGTGCGGTTCACCGCGACCGTCGGTTCGACCGTTCCCGGCACCGGCACCCCGACCGGATACGTCCAGTTCGCCGTGGACGGCCACCTCCGCGGTGACGCGGTCGAGCTCGTCGACGGCGCGGCCCAGAGCGAGGCGATCTCCGACCTGGCGCCCGGCGACCACGTGGTCACCGCGACGTACTCCGGCGACACCCGGTTCGCCCCGGAGGTCGGCGAGACGACGCAGCACGTGCGCCGGGTCGGCACGACCACGACGCTCCAGGCCTCGACGACGTCGGCGGAGTACGGCGCGCCGGTGACCCTCACCGCGACCGTCACCCCGGCCGAGGCCGGTCGGGGTGCTCCGACGGGGGTCGTCCGGTTCCTCGACGGCAGCACGGTCATCGCCACGGTCGCGGTCACCTCCGCTGCCGGCTCGACGGCCAAGGCGTCGGTGACGACCAGCGAGCTCTCGGCCGGCAGCCACAGCCTGCGGGCCGAGTACGTCGCCACCCCGGTCTTCTCGGGCAGCACGTCGGCTCCCGTCCCGGTGTCGATCAGCAAGCAGGCGACCACGTTGACGGCGGCGGCGGCGATCGTCCGGGCCGGCCCGCTCAACCTGCCGCTCGGCCACCTCAGGGCGACGCTCACGGGCGGCGGGCAGCCGATCCCGGGTGCCGAGGTCGAGTTCACCGTCGGCAACAAGGTGGCCTGCGTCTCCACGACGGACGCGCTGGGCGTGGCTTCGTGCAACGCGTCCAGCCTGCTCGTCCAGCTGATCCTCCACAACGGCTACACCGCCCGCTACGCGGGTGATGCCAACCATCAGGCCGCAAGCGACCGCGGCAAGATCCACAACTGACTACCGCGTTAGGTGCTCACCATGCGCAAGCTGTATGCCCTTTTCCTCACCCTCGCCGTCGGTCTCGGGCTGGCGGTCCTCCCGGCCGGTCCGGTCGCCGCGGACATCACGGCGCCCAACGCCGGCACGATCCGTGGCACCGTGACGATCTCGGCCAGCGGAGCCTCCGACGGCACCCTCTGCGCCAACGCGTCGGGACCCCAGACCACGCTGCGGCTGATCAACTCGTCGGGGACGGTGGTCTTCGAGAATGTCCAGGGCGGCACCGGCGCCAAGAGCGCGTCGATCAGGACCCAGGACTACCCGAACGGCAACTACACCGCGCGGGCGATCGAGCGGAACCGGTCCGGGTTCGTCTTCTGCTCCAACAACACGAGGACGACGGACCGCGCGGTCACGATCGACAACATCACCCAGCTGGCCTACAGCGGCGCCACGAACGCCCCGCAGAACACGACCGCGACGGTGCGCGCGACGCTGACCGACCCGAACCTCTCCCCCGCGGCACTCAGCGGCCGCACGGTCACGTTCTCGCTCTCGGGGGGCTCGTCGGTCAACGCGACCACCAACGCCAGCGGTGTCGCCACGGCGACCCTGCCGATCTCCGGCCCGCCCCGGACGGCGACGGTCACCGCGTCGTTCGCGCAGACCACCCACTACAAGGGGTCGTCGGCGTCGTCGACGTTCACGGTCGAGAAGAACTCCTCGACCACCACTCTCGCCCAGCCGACCCCGGTGGTCCACGGCCAGCCGACGAGCTTCACCGCCACGGTCGCCCGGGTCGACGGCAACAGCACTCCGACCGGCACCGTCCAGTTCACCGTCGACGGGGCCGACTTCGGGGCTCCGGCCCCGGTGGCTGCCGACGGCACCGCGGTCTCCGCCGTCACCAGCACGCTGAGCACCGGGAATCACACGATCGGCGCCACTTACAGCGGCGACGGCAACCTCACCGGCAGCGCCGCCACGACCAGGACGCTCACGGTCGGCAAGGCCGCGACGACCACCGTGCTCGAGTCCACCGGGTCGCCCACGGTCACCGGTGAGCCGGTCACGTTCACGGCGACGGTCGACGTGGTCGCACCGGGTGCCGGCCAGCCGGTGGGCGCAGTGCAGTTCAACGTGGACGGCCAGCCGGCCGGCACCTCGGTGCCGCTGGCGAACGGCGAGGCCAGCGTCACCATGACCAACCTGCGGCCGGGCAACCACGACGTGCAGGCGACCTACAACGGCAACGCCGACTTCGCGACGAGCAGCTCGGCAGTCCTGACCCACGGCGTCAACCGCGCCGACACCACGATCTCGCTGCAGACGTCGAACGCCGACGCGGTCGCGGGTGAGCCGCTCACCTTCACCGCCGACGTCGACGTCGTCGGGCCCGGCGCCGGCAACCCGACCGGAACGGTCGTGTTCTCCGCCGACGGCGTGCCGATCGGCGACCCGGTGCCGCTCAACAACGGCACCGCGACGTCGTCGGCCCACGGTCTCGACGCCGGCACGCACACGATCACCGCCAACTACGAGGGCGACGGCGACTTCGCCGGGGCGAGCACCTCGCTCGTCCAGGAGGTCGAGGCCGCGCAGACGACCACGACGGTCACCACCTCGCCGAGCCCCTCGGTCTTCGGGCAGAACGTGACCATCCGCGCCGAGGTGCGGCCGGTCAGCCCGGCGACCGGGACGCCCCAGGGCGCGGTCCAGTTCACCATCGACGGTGAGCCGGGCGCGTTCCGCAACCTCGTCGACGGCGCGGCCGAGCTCGACGTGACCACGCTGTCGCGGGGCACGCACGAGATCACCGCGACGTACTTCAGCGCCGACCCGAACTTCGTCACCAGCACCTCCGACCCGACCTCGCACACCGTCAACAAGGCGGCCACGCGGACGACGGTCGAGAGCTCGTCGCCGACGTCGGTCTTCGGGCAGCCGGTCACGTTCACCGCGACCGTGTCGGTGCAGGCGCCCGGCGCCGGGTCCCCGAGCGGGACGGTGACGTTCACGAACGGGTCGACCGTGCTCGGCACGGCCGACGTCAGCTCGGCCACCGGTGGCGTCGCGTCGATCACCACGGACGCGCTGACCGTCGGCCAGCACGCGATCGTGGCGACCTACGACGGCGACGACAGCTTCTCCGGCAGCACCGGCTCGGTCCCGCAGAAGGTCAACCGGGCGCAGACCTCGGTCCTGGTGGAGTCGTCGGCCAACCCGGCCCAGACCGGCCAGAACATCCGGTTCACGGCCACCGTCAGCCCGGTCGCGCCGGGCGCCGGCGTCCCGTCGGGCACGGTGCGGTTCACCGTCAACGGCGCGAACCTCGGCGGTCCGGTCGAGCTGGTGGACGGCCAGGCGCAGAGCGGGCCGTTCGCCTCGCTCTCTCCCGGCACCTACAAGGTCGACGTGACCTACGGCGGCGACCCGCGCTTCGTCGGCAGCAGCGGCACCCTCGACCAGGGCACCGGCCAGGGCGTCACGAAGGGCGACAGCAACACCACGCTGTCCTCCGACGCCGCGTCGACGGCCTACGGCGAGCCCGTCACGTTCACTGCACAGGTCACGGCGGTCGCCCCGGCGACCGGCAAACCGAGCGGGACGATCCAGTTCTGGAAGGGCCAGCAGCTGCTCGGCGCGACCTCGCTGACCGGCGTGTCCGCGGGCACCAGCGAGGCGTCGTTCGCGATCTCGACCCTCCGACCGGGTGACCACCTGGTCCGGGCGGTCTACGTCGGGAACTTCAACTTCAACGGATCCACGGCGTCGACGTCGCACAACGTGTCGGGCATCCCGACCGTGACCGGCATCGAGGCGACGCCGAACCCGTCGACGTACGGCGAGGACGTCACCCTCACCGCGGTCGTCACGGCACCGCTCGACCCCTCCGCGGCACCGGGCGGCACGGTGACCTTCACCGACGGCCCGACGGTGCTGGGCACGGCCGACATCGAGGTCGTCGACGGGCGCAGCGAGGCCAAGCTGGTGGTCGACGACTTCACGGGCGGGACCCACGCCGTGAAGGCGACGTACTCCGGTGCGACGGACTACCTGGCCAGCGCCTCGCCGTCCTACGACGTCGTGGTCAAGGCGGCAGCCACCTCGCTGACCGCCCGGACGTCGTGGATCGACCCGCGTGAGGACCAGATCGCCCGGATGACGGCGACCCTCACCGACGCGAGCGGCGCGCCGGTCGCGGGCCAGACGGTCTCGTTCTCGACGTCGCGGATCCTGGGCGGGTTCGTCTTCCCGCTCTGCGAGGCGGTGACCGACGCCAACGGCGTCGCCACCTGCCGGACGGTCCAGGGGATGTGGCAGCGCATCGTCGAGAACGGGTTCGACGCCCGGTTCGACGGCACCGAGAGCTACCTGCCGTCGGCGGACGAGGGTCAGCTGGTTGGAGCGGGCTGATCCCGGGCACGCCCCCTGGTCCGGCTCGGCCGGATCGGGGGGCGCCTGCCTTTTTCGGCCTCTAGGCCGGAGGCAGGACTCAGGCGTCGGCCTTCTCGGCTCCGCGGCGCCAGCGGATGCCGGCCTCCAGGAAGTCGTCGAGGTCGCCGTCGAACACGGCCTGCGGGTTGCCGCTCTCGTAGCCGGTGCGCAGGTCCTTGACGATCTGGTAGGGGTTCAGCACGTAGTTGCGCATCTGGTCGCCCCAGCTGGCGGCGACGTCGCCCTTCAGGTCCTTCTTGAGCGCGGCCTCCTCGGCCTTCTTCCGCGCGAGCAGCTTGGCCTTGAGGACGATCATCGCGGCGGCCTTGTTCTGCAGCTGTGACTTCTCGTTCTGGCAGGAGACCACGATCCCCGTGGGGATGTGCGTCAGCCGGACCGCCGAGTCGGTCGTGTTGACCGACTGGCCGCCGGGACCGCCGGAGCGGAACACGTCGACGCGGACCTCGTTCTCGTCGACCTCGATCTCGTCGGTCTGCTCCAGCTGCGGAACCACCTCGACCGCGGCGAACGAGGTCTGCCGCCGGCCCTGGTTGTCGAACGGGCTGATCCGGACCAGGCGGTGGGTGCCGGCCTCGACCGAGAGGGTGCCGTAGCCGTAGGGCGCGTGGATCGCGAACTCGGCGGACTTGATGCCCGCCTCCTCGGCGTAGGAGACGTCGTAGACCTCGACGGGGTAGTTGTTGCGCTCGGCCCAACGGGTGTACATCCGCATCAGCATCTCGGCGAAGTCGGCGGCGTCGACCCCGCCGGCGCCGGAGCGGATGGTCACGATGGCCTCGCGCTCGTCGTACTCACCGGAGAGCAGGGTGCGGACCTCGAGGGCCTCGACGGCCTTCTTGATCTTGCCGAGCTCGGCCTCGGCCTCCGCGAGGCTGTCGGCGTCCTGCTCCTCCTGCGCGAGCTCGACGAGCACGCCGAGGTCGTCGATGCGGCCCTTGAGCGCCTCGAAGCGCTCGACCTGGCCCTGGAGCGCGGACAGCCGGCCGGTCACCCGAGTGGCGTTGGCCTGGTCGTCCCAGAGGTCAGGAGCGGCCACCTGGACGCCGAGGTCGTCGATCTCAGCACGCATCGCGGGCAGGTCGAGGACCTGCTCGATGGTGTGCATCGTCGCGACGAGCTGCTTGATCTCGGTGTCGTACTCGGGGCCTGCCACAAGGATCAAGGTTACGGGCCCGGAGGCGGGGTGGCCAAACGCCGTTCCCCGGCCCATCTCTCAGGATGAATTCAGGCCATTTCGGTTCCTCGCTCGTTGAATCAGAGGCATCCTTTAACTCTGACCGAGAAGTAGGGACACCATGACAGCGCGACACCGACTCGAGCCGGTGAGGACCGGCCACGCCGTGAGGCGTGCGGTCGTGACGTCCGTGCTCTCGGCGATCGCCCTCGCCTCGGTCACCATCACCGCCGCCGCGGTCACCCTCACCAACTCCCCGGAGCACAAGGAGGAGCCCGCCGCTGCGGCGCCGTCGACGACCTCGTCGAGCGCCCAGACGGAGGACCCGACGCTCGCCCCGCCGGTCGAGATCGAGGACGTGCCGGTCGGCATCCCCGACGTCGCGCTGGTCGCGGCCGACGGCCCACGGCTCGACGGCATCCCGGACCAGGCGCTGGCCGCCTACCAGCGGTCGACGTCGGTGCTCCTCGAGGCCGACGAGCAGTGCAACCTCCAGTGGACCCTGCTCGCAGCGGTCGGCCAGGTCGTGAGCGGCCACGGCACCTCCGGCGACGGCGCGCTCGACGACGACGGCGTGCTCCGTCCGACCTTCACGGGCAAGCCGCTGGTCGGCGGGGAGGGCACGAAGGTGCCCGACAGCGACGCCGGCAAGCTCGACGGTGACCAGCGGTTCGACCGGCCGGTGGGCCCGATGCAGCTGGCCCCTTCGAGCTGGGCGGTGGTCGGCGTCGACGGCGACGGCGACGGCAAGCGCAACCCCAACGACATCGACGACGCGGCGCTCGCGGTCGCCGTGCTGCTCTGCTCGGGTGAGGACGACCTCGGCAAGCGGCCCGGCCGCGTCGCCGCGGTGAAGCTCATCAACGACGACCCCACATTCGTCGAGACGGTGCTCGCGGTGGAGCGGACCTACAACGACCAGGCCAGCGAGAGCGACGACGACGGGACCACACTGGTCGTCGCGAAGGTGCCGCCCTCGGAGATGCCGACCGACCTGCCGACCGACATCGTCTCCGGCCCGGGCTCCGGGCCGACCGACCCGGACCCGACCGACGACCCCACGACCGACGCCCCGGTGCCGACGGACGTGGTCACGTGGTCGAACCCGCCGCTCCCCACGGGCGGTCCGACGACCCCGACGAGCCCGACGTCACCGACCTCGAGCTCTTGCTCGACGGACATCCCGAGCAACGCGCCCAGCGACGCGCCGACGAGTGCCGCCTGCCCGGTCTCGCCCTCGGGCACCACGACTGCTGGTCCCGCGTCGACCGACTGACCCCGGCCCGTCGGACATCGGTTGTTTGATGTCCGCTTCCACCGGTTAAGGTCCCTCCGAAGGCTCCGGGCGCGCCCCGGGGCGACTCGGGATCCACGGAGCACTATCGATGACGGCAACTCGGGCGGCCGCGACGGCAGTCACCCTGGCAGCGCTCGCGCTCGGGCTCACCGCGTGCGGCGACGACGGCGGCGACGACACCGGCAGCGGCGCACCCGACCTGGACCCCACGTCGGAGGCCACCTCGGCGACCGACGCACCGACGTCCGAGGGAGCCGATCCCGAGGCGATCCCCACCAGCTACCCCGCCGTCGGCCTCGAGTACGACGGCCTGCCGGAGCTCGAGGGCAAGTACCGGGACGCGCTGGCGACCTTCGTCGCCTTCGACCGCGGCCGGCTCCAGCTGCTGCGTGAGGCGAAGATGAACGCCCTCATCACCGGGAACGCCGCCCAGCAGGTGGTCGCGACCTTCCAGTCGACCGCTTCCTACCTCCAGCAGAACAACGCCCACTACCGCGGCACCACGGTCGCGTCCTTCGACAACGTCGAGGAGGGCAACGACCTGCTCGGTCTCGACCTCTGCCTCGACGGCACCGAGCTCCGCTACGTCGAGGGCGGCTCGGCGTCCGCGCCCGAAGGACCGGCCCGCGTGCCGTTCCGCGTCATCCTCACGCTCCACGACGGCACCTGGACGGTGACCGAGGCCGGCTCCCAGGAGGGATCATGCTGAAGACGCTGACGAAGAACCTGCTGCGCTCGAGCGCCGTGCTGGCGCTGGCCGGCGGCGCGATCGCGGTCGGCGCCGCCGTCGAGCCCGCCAGCGCGTGCGGCGTCGGTGGCGACGACTGCGGCGGCGGCCCGACCAGCAGCGGCGGCACGGTCACCATCACGGTGAGCGGCAGCTTCGTCGGCGGCGGTTCCTCCGGGACGTCCGGTACGACGACCGTCAGCCTGCCGACGCCCTGCTACTACGTCCAGGGCTTCACCGGCAAGGAGTACGCCGAGTGGGTCGAGTCCGGCCGGGCTGCCTCCGAGTGGTACCACACCGGGGGCGAGGGCCCCTTCGAGCCGCGGCCCGGCTACAAGAAGTACGCCGACGACGACAAGGGCCACTGGTACGGCTCGGCCTGCTCCAGCGAGACCTTCGACGACCTCGACGAGTTCTTCGAGTTCGCCGAGCGGTGGTTCGAGACCCACGAGGCCGTCTACGTGCCGGCCGGCGGCTCCCCGCCGATCCCCCCGGTGCCGCCGGAGATCCTGCTCCAGGCGGCCACGGAGTCGATCACCGTGCCGGAACCGCAGTTCGAATGGAACCCGCAGGAACGCCAGGGCAACGGCTCCGTGGTCAACCTCGACACCTGGTTCTGGCAGGACCAGGACCTCCCCACCACCGGCTCGGTCACCGCGAGCGCCGGCCCCTGGTCCGCGACCGTCGACCTGACCCTGTCGAACGTGGAGTACTACTCCGACCAGGCCGGCTCCGTCGTGTGCGAGGACGGCGGCACCGAGTGGTCCCCGACGGCCCAGAGCGACTGCACCCTCACCTTCGCCCGTCCCACCCCGGGCGAGACCGTCGAGGCCAGCGCGCGCTGGGACGGCACCTGGTCCTACAACGGCACCCCGCAGGGCGAGATCGACCCGCTCACCGCCGAGTGGTCGGTCACCTTCCCCATCTACGAGATCGGGTCGACGGTCACCGAGGTCGACTGACCTCTGCTCGCGCTGCCGGTCGACCACAACCGGGAACGCCGCGGTCCGGCGCCGCGAAATCATCCGAACGCGCGATGTGCTGCGCCCTGATGTGACCGACGCTGAGTGGGCTGGGACCCCACTCGGAGATCGGACACCTCATGTTCCCCAGGACCACGCGCCGCGGCATCGCCTCCTCCCGGCTGCTGACCGGCCTCACGACCGCGGCGTTCGCCGCCGCACTGCTCACGCTTCCTGCGACCCACTCGTCGGCCGCGCCGACGGCTGCTGCCGCGACCGCCGCTGCCGCCGTCAAGCCCGACAGGTCGCTGGTGCGGCAGACCGAGGGCGGCCGCTCGACCGTCGTCTTCGGCTCCGGCCGCTACCTGACCAAGCCGTCCGGCCGTCCCGCGGGACAGGTCGCGCTCGACTACCTGCGCCGCAACCACACCGTGTTCGCGCTCAGCTCGCGTGAGGCCGCCACCTTCAAGGTGCGCTCTGCGCTGGTCACCCCGCACGACCGCGCCACCCACCTGGAGATCGACCAGGTCGTCGACGGCATCCGGGTCGACGGCGGCGGCCTGGTGGCGCTCGTCGACGCTCGCGGCCGGCTGGTCATGATCGGCGGCCGCTCCGGCGTGCTCGACACCAGCGGCACCACGCGGCTGACCGCCGGCCAGGCGATCGGACTCGCCGCCCGGCGCGGCGGTGCGGGTACGACGAAGGCGCCGCGCGGGTCGCAGACGAAGACCGACGGCCGCCACACCTACCCGAACCCGTACGCCGACGACGTACGCGACCCCTCGCCGGTGACCGCCGAGCTGGTCTGGCACCTGCGCGCCGACCGGAGCCTCCGGCTGGCCTGGCGCACCGAGGTCGAGGTCTCCTCCGAGTCCTGGGACACCTCGCTGATCGACGCGTCGACCGGCACCTTCATCCAGCACGAGAGCCTCTACCACCACTCCGGCCCCGAAGGGAACGTCTACACGACCGAGCACCCCGGGGTCGCCGGAGCGACGCAGCAGGTCGTGCCCTTCACCGGCATCAACGGCTCCTGGGTGACCGACGACAACACCTCGGGCAACAACGTCGACGCCTACCGCGACCGCGACAACAGCTCCGCCAACGACGAGTACCAGCCGACGGCTGCGGACCAGCACTTCAACTACACGTTCACCGACGCCTGGCAGACCGCGACCGACGTCACCGACGTCGGCGCGCTGGACGCCGACCAGGACCCGGCGATCACCCAGCTCTTCTACTACGTCAACGACATGCACGACTGGCTGTGGGGCTACGGCTTCGACGAGGCGTCGGGCAACTTCCAGGTCAGCAACCCCAGTGGTGACGGCACCGGCGGCGACCCCGTGCTCGCCGAGGCCCAGGACGGCTGGGACTTCGGCTGCGTGGACAACAAGGGCACCCCGGCCCCGGGTGACGACGAGGACATCCGCTGCCTCAACAACGCGAACTTCGGCACGTCCCACGCCGACGGCAGCACAGCGCGGATGCAGATGTACATGTGGGTCACGGCCGGCAACAACCCGAGCCGGGACGGCAGCATGGACGGCGACGTGATCGCGCACGAGATCGGGCACGGCGTCGCGGAGCGGCTGCTCCCCGCCGGCCTCTCCAACGCGGTCACCCAGTCCGGCGGGATGAGCGAGGGCTACAGCGACGCCTTGTCCTTCCTCCGCTGGGGCGACGCGGTCATCGGTGACTACGCGACGTCCAACACGGCCACCGGCGTCCGGGGAGTCGCCTACGACACGTCCAACCGCACCTACGGCACCTACAACACCAGCGCCGGCTCGCCCCACGACAACGGCGAGATCTGGGCGACGATGCTCTACGACGTCCGGGAAAACCTCGGCATCGCCACCACCACCCAGCTGGTGCTCGACGGGATGCGCAACACCGCGAACTCCCCCACCCCGACCTTCATCGACGGCCGCACCGGCATCCTGGCCGCGGACATGACCAACAACGGCGGCGCCAACCAGTGCGCCATCTGGTCGGCCTTCGCGGAGAACGGCCTGGGCGTCAACGCGGTCTCCAACGGCCTGCACGCGGCCCAGACCGACAACTTCGACATGCCGCCCGAGTGCCTGCCGACCGCCGACGCCGGTGGGCCCTACAGCACCGACGAGGGCGTCGACGTCACCCTGGACGGGTCGGCCTCGACGGCCGGCTCCGGCGCCTCGGCCGGCGCGCTCGCGTCGTACGCCTGGGACCTCGATGGTGACGGCCAGTACGACGACGCGACCGGCGTCTCCCCCACCTTTACCGACGTCGGCCAGGACGGCAGCTTCACCGTCGGCCTGGAGGTCACCGACGAGTTCGGGAACACCGACGAGGACACCGCGACCGTGACCGTCGACAACGTTTCGCCGACGGTGAGCATCGACCCGATCCCGGTGGTCGACGAGCACGACACGACGACCATCACGGGCACGATCACCGACCCGGGGTGGGAGGAGGACCTGCAGGCGACGATCGACTTCGACGACGGGGCGGGACCGCAGCCGCTCAGCGGGACGCTCGAGAACACCCGGCCTGACGCCACGTTGGCGTTCTCCGTCGACCACCAGTACGGCGACAACGGCTCCTTCACCGTCGAGGTCGTCGGCTCCGATGACGACACCTCGACGAGCGCGTCGTCCACCGCCGGTGTCGACAACGTCGACCCGACCGCCGTGATCGACGACTCGGGTGCGGAGACCTACGGCGGCCAGTCGGCGTTCGTCGTCCACGCGGGCGAGGACCTGACCGTGCCGGTCGGCTCGGAGGATCCCGGCAGCGACGACCTCGCGTTCGAGTGGGCCTGGGGCGACGGAGCCACCGACACCGTGGTCTCCCTGGTGAACCCGCCGCTCCCCGACCCGTCGCCCTCGCCCTCGGTCCAGCCGCGCGACATCACCGAGGAGGCGACCCACGCCTATGTCGAGGCCTGCCTCTACCAGCTCGGCGTGACGGTCACCGACGACGACGGCGGTTCTGCGAATGACGACGCGGTGGTGCTCATCACCGGCAACGCCGACGACAGGGGCAACGACGCCTTCTGGAAGAACCAGATCAAGCACGTCGGCAAGCCCCGGAACTACACGGCCGCCGAGCTGGAGTGCTTCTTGTCGATCGTCGGCTACCTGAGCACGGTCTTCGACGAGAGCACCGACGCCTCGACGCTGGCCCTGGCCCGCGACGTCCTCGAGGGCAAGAGCTCGCCCAAGGGCGAGGCCCGCAAGCTCGAGCAGGAGCTGCTGGCGGCCTGGCTCAACTTCGCCGCCGGCTCCTACGACCTCGACAGCGTGGTCCAGCGGCACAAGCCGAAGGGCACGACCACCTTCGTCGAGCTGGTCGGCCAGGCGGAGGCGGTGCGCCTCGACCCGACCTCGACCGAGAAGGAGCTCAAGGAGCAGCGCGAGAACCTCAACCAGGTCAACAACCACTGACGCGGACGGGTCGTCATTGCCAGCGCGGCCCCTGGGCCACGCTGGCGATGACGACCCTCAGTCCTCGGGCCGGACGACCGCAGAACCCGTGGCACCCACCGTCGGCGCCTCTGGACCGCCGGGCAGGGTGAGCGGGAGATCGACAGGGGCGACGATGTCCACGACCACCCGGTCGTCCCGGACGGCGACGGTGACACGGAGGCCGGGGTGGGCGTCGTAGGCACCGCCGGCGCGGAGGTAGTCACGCACCGCGGCGCGGGCGACGTCGGCGCTGAGGTCGAGGTCGTCGTGGCCGAGACCCCCGCGGTAGACGTCGCGTCCCTCGGCAGCGGCGTCCGCCCCGTAGAGGGCCGCGCCGTCGGCCAGGTTGTCGAGGCTCTGGCGCTTGAGATAGGCCGCGGCGGCGTCGATGACGACCACGATCAGCAGCAGGACGACGAGGCCGAAGCCGATGATGATCACGCTGGCCTGGCCGCGCTCGTCGCGTCGGTTCACCGGTCCACCTCCTGGTAGCGGCCGATCGGCACGGTGTGGCTGGCGTCGAGCGCGAACCGCGGGCTGCCGCCGCCGAGCACATCGGGCAGCAGCGGCAGGTCGACGCTGGAGCGGATCCGGACGGTGATGACGGAGGTGCCGTTGTGGCAGTCGTGGGGGTACGGCGTGCACGTCACGCTCACCCGCAGCGGCGCCTCCTCCAGCCCCTGGTCGGCGAGCGCGCGGCGGGCGACGTCCTCGGCAGCGCGCCTGCCGGCGGCGTCGTCGGGCGCGAGGGCGTAGGCGCGGCCGGCGGCGCGGGCCGCGGCGGTGACACCGAACGCACCCTGCTGCACCTGCGAGACCGAGAGCACGATCCACAGCAGCGGCACCAGCAGCAGGATGCCGAGCCAGACCAGCTCGACCAGGGCACTGCCCCGGTCGTCCGTCGTACGACGCCGGCTCACGCGGTCTCCTCCACGGCCCGTCCCGACACCGAGAACCGCAGCGCTGGGCCGCCGATCCCGAGCGCCGGCACCTCGGCCGTGACCGTGATGATCACGCCCGGCAGGCCGTCGACGGATTCCTGCTCGACGGTGACCGCCTGCGCGAAGCGACCGGCGATCGCGGTGTCGATCTGCGAGCGGGTGCGGGCGACGCCGTCGGCCGGACCTCGGTCGGCCGTGGCCGCGTAGCGCGCGCCGTCGGACGCCGCTGCCGCGAGCGTGGCGCGGACGTGCAGCACGAGCGCCACCTGCAGCAACCCGGCGACCAGCGGCGCGAGCACCACGACCACGAGGACGAAGTCGACGACCGCCGAGCCGCGCTGGCCCCGCCCTGGTGGTCGATCTCGTCGGGACCGGGTCACCGCACCGAGTTGAGGGCGTTGCGCAGCATGCCGACCAGGGCGGGCTGCGCGAACGCGAGCAGAGCGGTGACCAACCCCACCGACATCACGGTGACGAGCACCCAACCGGGCACGTCGCCGCGGTCGTCACGCGGCCGCGTCCAGACCAGCCAGCGGCCGAGGATTGCGTTCATTGTCGTTCCTTCCCGAGATGGTTCCGATGCGAGGTGCGTCAGGGGGCGGCCAGGGACAGGCCGACCAGGCCGGGCCAGAAGGCGAAGAAGACGGTGACCGGCAGCACGATGAAGACGACGGGCACCATCATGAAGATCTCGCGGCGCGAGGCCTGCTCGATCAGCTCCCGACGGCCGGCTTCGCGGACGTCGCCGGCCTGCGCGTGGAGCACGTCGGTCAGCGGCGTGCCGCGCTCCACCGCGACCGCCACGCCGTGGGCGAAGCGCGCGACGATCGGCACGCCGGTCGTGGCCGCGAGCCGGTCGAACGCCTCGGCGACCGGCTCACCGGTGCGGATCGCTGCGAGCACGGAGCCGAGCTCTTCCGAGAGCGCGCCGTGCGATCGTCGTACGACCCGGTCGAGGGCGGAGACCGGCCCCTCCCCCGCGGCGACCGCGAGCGCCAGCAGCTCCGCGACCGTCGGGAACTCCTCGACCATCGCGCGCTCGCGGCGCCGCACCTGGGTGGTCAGGTGGTGGTCGCGGGCGAGCACGCCGCTGGCCAGCCCGACCGCGCAGATGATCACCAGCGGCAGCGGGTTGCCGGGGCGCGACAACGTGGCGAGCACGCCGTAGGCAGCGGTGAGCGCGAACCCGGCCAGCCCCCACACCACCTGCTCGACCCGGAAGTCGTGGACCGTGCGGTCGAGGCCGGCGCGCGCGAGACGACGTCGTACCGATGAGGCGCCGCCGAGCACCCGCTCCACCAGCTCCGCCGCGGACCGGAGCATCGGCGCCGTCAGCGCGACGAACGCCGAGCGCGGCTCGCCGCTGCGCGCCGGGATGGAGTACGACGGCGTCAGGTCGCGCACGTAGGGAAGCACCCGGACGTCGAGCTGCGGCCGGCGCATCGCCAGCACCCGGCCGACCACCAGCAGCAACCCGAGCGCGGTCGTGCCGCCGAGCAGCCCACCCCACGTCGCGGCGGTCACGACAGGATCCGTCGCTCGGTGGGAAGCCGACCGATCCGCATCATCAGCCGGTAGGCGAACACGCACGCGCCCGCACCGACGACGAGGATCACCGCGCCGGCGGCCGACCGGTAGCGGGTGATCACGTCGGTCTGGAGCGACATGAGGAGCAGGACCAGCCACGGCGCCGAGACCGCCAGCCGGGCGCCGTTGATCGTCCAGGACTGCCGCGCCTCGAGCTCGGACCGGGTGCGCAGGTCGTCGCGGAGGTAGGCCGACAGGTTGCGCAGCAGCCGGCCGAGCTCGCCGCCACCGACCTCCCGCGCGACGCGCAGGCCTTCGACCACGCGGTCACCGACAGGATCGGCGAGCCGGTCCTTGAGCCGGTCGAGGCAGTCGCCGAAACGCCCCGACACCTGGTAGTCGAGCGCGAACGAGTCGAACGCCGACCGCAGCGCCTCCGGTCCACGCACGCCCAGTGCCGCGACGGCGTCCGGCAGCGACATCCCGGCTCGTACGGCGGACGTCAGGTCGTCGACGGCCTCCGGCCAGACCTCGGCGAGCTCCCGGTGCCTGCGGCGCGCCCGCCCCGACACCACCGCCACCGGGAGGTAGGCCGTGAGCGCACCGACCACGATCGCGAGCGGTGCCGTCCGCGACATCGCCAGCACCACCAGCGCCACGACCAGCCCGGTCGCGACGCAGAGCAGCACCATCGAGCGCGGCGTGACGCCGGCCATCCCGGCCTCGGCCAGCAGCCGCTCGATCCGGCCGGACCTCGGTTGCTCGGGCCGAGGCGGGCGGGGGGTCGCGAACGCCGACCAGATCAGCAGGACACCGAGCCCGAACCCCAAGCCGACGAGCGCGCCCATGTCACTCGGCTTCGTGGAGGAGACGTCGTACGTCGACGCCGATCCGCTCGTAGTTCCCGACCCGCGGCGGCATCCCGAGACTCCGGCGCAGCCGGCCTTCACGCAGCTCGAAGAGCGGCTCGGTCTCGATGATGTCCTGCTCGATCCGACCCGGCACGCCGACGATCTCGGTGACGCGACGGGTCCCGCGGTGGTCGACCTCGAGGTGCACGACGAGGTCGACCGCCGACGCGACCGTCGGCACCACGAAGCGGGCCGAGATGTTCTCGCCCGCCAGCAGCGGCAACGTGCAGGCCTTGGTCAGCGCCTCGCGAGCACTGTTGGCGTGGATCGTGCACAGGCCCGGCAGCCCGCTGTTGAGGGCGAGCAGCAGGTCGAGCGCCTCCTCTGCCCGCACCTCGCCGACGATGATCCGGCTCGGTCGCATCCGCAGCGACTCCTTGATGAGGTCGCGAAGCCGGATCTCGCCGGTCCCCTCGAGCCCTTCCTGCCGGGTCTGGAGGGCGACCCAGTCGGGGTGCGGGAAGCGGATCTCGAAGACCTCCTCGACCGAGATCACCCGCTCCCCGCCGGGGATCGCTGCCGCCAAGCAGTTCAACATCGTCGTCTTCCCTGCCTGCGTCCCGCCGCTGACCAGGATGTTGAGGCCGGCCCGGACCGAGGCTTCCAGGAAGAGCGCCGCGGACGGGGTGAGGCTCTGCAGGCCGACCAGCTCGGAGAGTCGCGAGGCACGCACGACGAACTTGCGGATGTTCACCGCGGAGAAGCCCCGGCTGATCCCCTGCAGGACCACGTGCAGCCGGTGCCCCTGCGGGAGCATGGCGTCGACGAACGGCCGACTGAGGTCGACCCGTCGCCCGGTGGTCTTGAGCATCCGCTCGACCAGCTCCGACACCTGCGCCTCGTCGAGCACCAGGTTGGTCAGCTCGTGGCGACCGTTCCTCGCGACGAACACCCGGTCGGGGCTGTTGATCCAGACCTCCTCGACCGTCGGGTCGTCCAGCATCGGCTGGAGCGGACCGAAGCCCGCCACCCGCGCTACCAGTTCCGCCACTACCCCGTCGGGATCGGCCACGGGCTCGACCATCCCGGTCAGGCTGCGGTCGTCGTGGTCGCGCACCAGCGTCTGCGCGATCCGCCGGACCGCGGCCACCTCTCGCTGCGGGTCGAGCCCGTCGCGTCGTACGGCGGCGCGCAGTGCCTCGTCGAGGACACCGACGACGGCGGCCTGGGTCACGGTCACACGACCCCCCGAGATAGGAATCTGTTCCGCTTCCGAACAGTAGGGGAACCGGCGCCGACTGGCGAGAGGCAGTTCTCCAGCCCTGTGGAGAAGCGTCGGACGTCAGCGGGCGGCGTGCAGCGCTTCGTCCAGCGCCACCGGCCAGGTCCACAGATATCCCTGGCCTGACTCGCACCCGAGCTCCCGCAGCGCTTCGAGCTGGTCGGGCGTCTCGATGCCCTCCGCGACCGTCCGCAGGTCCAGCCGGTTCGCGATCTCGATGACGCCGCGCACGATCGCCCGGTCCTCCTCGCTGTGCTCGACGTTGCGCACGAACGTGCGGTCGATCTTGAGGATGTCCACGGGCAGGCTGCGCACGTGCGTCAAGGGCGAGTAGCCGGTGCCGAAGTCGTCGAGGGCGATCCGGACCCCCAGCTCCTTCAGCTCTCCGAGGCGTGCGACCGCGTTGTCGAGGTCGGCCACGATCGCGGTCTCGGTGACCTCGAGGACCAGACGCTCGGCCGGCAGCCCCGAGGCGTCGAGGGCGTCGGCGACCATCGCCGCGAGACCGCGGAGACCCAGCTGGCGACCGGAGATGTTGACGCTCGTGTAGGTGTCCGGTGCCAACCGCGCGGTGGCGTCGCACGCGGACCTCAGCGCCCACTCCCCGATCGGCAGGATCTGGCCGCTGACCTCGGCCGGGCCGATGAAGTCCGCCGGGTTGAGCAGACCGCGAGCGGGATGCATCCAGCGGATCAGAGCCTCCACGCCGAGCCGCTGCTCGGAGGCCAGGTCGACGATCGGCTGGTAGACGAGCCAGAACTGTTGCTGGTCCAGAGCGGCGTCGAGGTCCTCGACGAGCCGTGCGGGCGGTGCGCCGGGCGCAGAGACCGGGACCCCGGCGGTCTCCGGCTGGTCGTCCGCGCGCGACTTCGAGGCGTACATCGCCTCGTCCGCCCGGCGCAGCAGCGTGTCGGGCGAGCCGGCGCGGTCGGCCGTGGCGAAGCCGACGCTGGCGCTCACGCGCACCCGCTGACCGTCGATCACGGCGACGTAGCTCAGCTCCTCCTCGATCCGCGCCGCCGTCTCGGCCACTGCGTCCAGGTCGGTCGCCTCGCAGAGGACCGCGAACTCGTCACCTCCGAGGCGCGCGATCGTGTCGCCCTGTCGGACCGAGCTGCGGAGCCGTCGTGCGACGTCCGTGAGCACCGCGTCGCCCGCGGCGTGGCCGTGGGTGTCGTTGACGACCTTGAAGCCGTCGAGGTCGATGAAGAGCACCGCGCACACCCGGCCGGCGCTGCTGGCGCGGACCACCGCCTCGTCGAGCCGGTCGGAGAAGACCCGCCGGTTGGCGAGCCCGGTCAGCGGGTCCTCCAACGCCATCCGGGTGATCGCATCCTCCAGCTTCTTGCGGTCGGTCACGTCGTGGCAGGTGCCGCGCATGCCGGTGTGGCCCCCGCGGAGGTCCACGGCCACCTCACCCAAGGCGTGGATCGTCCGGATCTCCCCGTCGGGACGCAGCAACCGGCACTCGTAGTCGAGCGAGCCCGATCCGTCCGCCACCTTCCGCAGGAGGCCGGCGACCCGCTCCCGGTCCTCGGGGTGGACGAGCTCGAGGAAGCCCTCGATCGTCGGGGTGAAGAAGTCCGGGTCCACGCCGGCGAGTGCGTAGAGCTGCTCGGACCAGGTCACGGCCTGCGTGACCTGGTCCCACTCCCAGCTCCCGACGCCCGAGAGCGCCTGCGCGTCGGCGAGCTCGCGGTGCGCCGTCTCCGCCTCCACGCGGGCTGCCCGCTCGCGGTCGACGGCCGCCTCGCTGGCGCGCCAGTAGACGAGGCAGGCGGCACTCTCCGCCAGCACGAACGCTCCGTGGATGAGTCCCCACAGCCAGGGGTTGTCCGCTGCTGCCGCGTGGTTGTAGACGGCGTGCGGCGCGATCGTCCCGACGACGCTGTGGTGCGCGACGACGAACGCCAACCCCAGCAGGTAAGGCAGCCATGCCTGGTAGAGCGCGACGACGGCCACCATCACGAAGAAGTGGAAGTGTGCTTCGATCAGGCCACCCGTCAGGTGGACGACGAGTGCGGAGCTCGTCATCAGTCCGAGCGTGGCGGAGGCCGAACGGAGCCGTCTGCCGAACCTCGGCGTCGTCGCAGCAAGGGCCAGCCAGCCCACCGCCGAGGCGTCCGCGGCGCCGTGAGCCAGGGACTGCTGCGACAGCACGGACGCTACTGACAGCACGATCGCATGCAGCCACAGCAGGACGCAGATGCCGCGGTGGCGTGCCCTCCAGGCGCCGTCGCTCAGGACGCCGCCGCGCGGCAGCCACTCGGCGGCGCGCCCACGCCACGCCTGGCGACCGGTCTCCCCTTCCCCCATGAGGACATCCTCGCCCCGCGCCGCTCCGCGCCCGACGGAACGACGAAGCCGATCGGACCGACTTGCATGGCCCGATCTGACTAGTTCGCGCTCAGAGGCCGTGGCGCTGGGCCCAGAGCGCGGCCTGGGTGCGGTCGGTGGCGCCGGTGCGCTGGAAGATCGAGGTGAGGTGGGCCTTGACGGTGCGCTCGCTGATGCCGAGGCGCTGGGCGATCTGCTTGTTGAGCAGGCCCTCGACGACGAGACGGAGCACCTCGATCTCGCGCGGGGACAGCTCGAGGTCGCGCTCGGCGCGGGCGGCGATGAGCTGGCGGGCGGCACGGGGGTCGAGCGGTGACTCGCCGCGGGCGACCGCGCGGATGCCGGCGATGAGGTCGGCGGGCTCGGCGTCCTTGAGGAGGTAGCCGACGGCGCCGGCGTCGATGGCGGCGTGGATGCGGGCCTGGTCGGAGAACGAGGTCAGGACCAGCACCTCGGCGCCGAGCCGTTCGGCGACGATGGCGCGGGTGGCCTCGACGCCGTCGGTGCCGGGCATCTGGAGGTCCATCAGCACCACGTCGGGACGGTGCTCGCGGACCAGCGCGATCGCCTCGCCGCCGTCGGCGGCTACCCCGACGACGGTGAGGCCGTCGGCGTCGTCGAGCAGGCCGGTGAGGCCCTGGCGGACGACCGCGTGGTCGTCGGCCACCACGATCCGGATCATGCCGGCACCTCGAGTCGCACCGTCGTACCGACGCCCACCGTCGACTCGACCTCCAGCCGGGCACCGGCGTCACGCGCCAGGCTCCGCAGGCCGCGCAGGCCGAACCCGCCGCCCGCGCGGGCAGAAGTGGTGTCGAAGCCGCGGCCGTCGTCGATGACCTCGAGCACCAGCAACCGCTCCTCGCGGTGGACGGTGACCGACATCCGCTGCGCGCCCGCGTGCGCGGCGACGTTGCGGACCGCCTCCTGCGCCACCCGCCACACCAGCGCCACCGCGTCGTCGCTCGACCCCGACTCCCCCGTGACGTCGACGTCGACGCTGACGCCGGCCGCGGCCAGCGGTGCGGTCAGGTCGTGGAGCGCCGCGGCAAGGCCCTCGACGTGCAGGTCCGGCGGGTAGATCTCGACCAGCAGCGAGCGCAGCGACCGCATGCTCGTGCGCAGGGTCCGGCTCACCTCCTCCAGCTCGCCGGCGACCTCGGGCTCGTCGTCGAGACGGCCGACCAGCGTCGAGATGGAGTACGACGAACCCGCCAGGTCCTGCACGACACCGTCATGCAGGTCGCGGGCGATGCGCACCCGCTCGGCGTCCGAGGCGCGCACGGCGGCGCGGAGCAGCCGCTCGCGCTCGCGGCCGTCCTTCGCGGCGCGGCGGGTGAGCAGCAGGATCAGCGGCGTGGCGACGACGGTCAGCGCGACCAGGGCGCCGATGCTGATCGGGAGGAAGCGCTGGAGCACCTCTTCGCGCCGGTCGGCGACCTGGTCGGCGGAGAAGTACGCCTCGAACAGCAGCGGCTGGCCCTCGGGCGAGGTGATCCGCGTGTAGACCTCGAGCAGGTCGCCGCCGAGGTCGCGCTCGAAGCGGTTCTGCGGACGGTCGAGGTCCGCGTGCTCGGCGTCGGCGCCGCCGTCCTCGAGGACGGCCCGCTCGTCGTCGTCGAGGGTGTAGACGCTGCCGATGAGGTCGGTCTTGTCGCTGTAGAGCACGGTGCCGTCGGCCGCCCAGATCTTGATCCTCAGCACGTCACCGACGAGCAGCCGGTCGAGGACCTGCCGATCGAGCTTGTCGATCGCGGCCGCGTCACCCTTGACCAGTCCCTTGGGCACGGCCGGCTCGGCGACCGAGCGGGCCAGCACCACGGTCAACGTCTGCGCCTCCTCGATCGCCTCGTCGTCGGCGGCTCCCGCGCTCAGGGCGCTGGTGGCGACGAGCACGACGACCAGTGTCACGAACCCGGCGGCCAGGAACTGCACCACGGGGTTCGTGTACCAGCGCATCCCGACCTCCTGTGAAGGTCAGTAGTTCACCACACCCCGACAGACCTGTCCGGCGTGCTTCGCGCGGAACAGGAGGTCGTCGATGCCTTGGATGTCGACCACCCGCCGGGTCACCCGGAACGTGCCGTTGGGCGGCACGGTCTTCTTGGTGCCGCGGGCGCTCACCGACCCGTTGTGCTTCATCACCCAGCGCCAGCGCTGGCCCCGCCGGTTGCTGTCGACGAAACCCTCGACCTCCAGCCGCTTGTCGACGAGCTGGACCCGCAACCTCCAGTCGGCACCGTCGCTGCAGGCGCCGCGTTGGATGATCGAGTCGGCGCCGCGGTCGGTCGCCGGTGCTGCCGCCCGGGCCGGGGTGACGGCGGTCAGGCTGAGGGCAACCACCGCGACGGTCACGCAGCGCTTCATGGGCCCATGCTCCTCTTCTCGCCGAACAGCGTCGCCGGTCGCGCCGGTGCCCGCGACCTGTCCGATGGTGCTAGTACCCCCAGGATGCCGCTCGTTCAGCGAACCAGGGCGGCCTGCCACTGCTCCGGGCTGTCGACCGTCACGCCGACCTCGCCGCGGTCGGTCGCGAGGACGAGCACCGGCCGCCCGTTCCAGTGGCCGCGGAAGGACCGGTCGACGCGGGTGGCGGTGATGTCCGTGAGCGGCAGCGTGATCGCGCTGCCCAGCAGCGGGCGTACGACGACGCTGGTCGGCGTCAGGACGATCCAACCGGTGTTCCGGGTGCGGGGAAACGAGCCGGTGCCCCCGCGGTACTGGCCGAGCTCGGGGCCGAGCTCAGCGTCCGGGTAGGACTGCCGCAGCTCCGCGCCGCGGTCGCGGGCGGCGCGGCGCAGGACGACGATCAGCACCACGATCGCCGAGCCCAGGACCGCGAGGGCCACGAGCACGATCAGGACGGCCACGCCGACGTCGCTCACCGGCGCATCATTGCAGCATCAGCCCGGGTCACACAGGATCGAGGGAGGGGCCACGCGTCTGTGGGGGAAGCGCGACCCCTCCCAGCTCTGGGGCCCGAGGCTTGCCTGAATCGTCCATGCCCCGCACGGGCGGCGCAGGCAATTGCAAGTTCCTCTGGGAAAACTTTCAGGAACTAGGCCACCGGCGCGGGCTCTGCCTGCGCGAGCAGGTGCCGCATGCCGAGCTCCAACGCCGCCCAGGCCGTCTCGGCGTCGCCCTCGTTGAGGTAGAGCAGCGTCATCCCGTCGATCATCGCGGCCATCGATCGCGCCAGCACCGGCACCGGCGCCGACCAGGCGATGCCCGTGCTCGCCGCGACGGTGTCGAGGATCGTCGTGTTCGCCTCGAGGTAGATCTCGTACTGCTTGCGGGCGACGTCGGCGAGGTCCGGCTCGCGGACGGCGTACTGGGTGAGCTCGTAGGTGACCCGGTGCTCCTCGGGGTACTTCACGACGTGGTCCCAGTAGCCACGCAGCCCGCCGAGCAGCCGCTCCTCGAGGGTGCCGTCCTTCCCCAGCGCCACCAGCGCCGGCTCGAGGGTGTGGGTCGTGATCGCCCGGATCACCTGCTCGAGCAGCTCGGCCTTCGAGCGGAAGCAGTAGTGGAAGGCGCCGAGCCGCATGTCGGCCTCACCGACGATCGCGCGCGTCGTCGTCCGCGCCACACCGTCCCGGGCCATCACCCGGATCGCAGCCTCGATCAGCAGCTCGCGTCGTACGTCCGCGGACACCCTCGCCATGTCGACCTCCCGCCGCTCAGGATAAGTATCGTCCAAGACGCCCGACCCAGAACCGGGAAGTTCAGGGCAGCCGGCGTACGGCGTCGCGCAGCGCCTGCTCCGGGTCGATGCCCGTCCGGCGGCCCTCGGCGACGAGGGCGAGCAGCCGGTCGCCGAGGTCGTCGCCCGCGGTCGGCGGTGCTGCGCCTGCTCGCTCCAGCCGATTCAGCACCTTGTCCGCGTAGAGCAGGGCCGGCAGCGTCGGCGGGAGGTCGAGGACGGCATCGGGGTGGTCGCGCCTGCCGCGACCCTTCTCGGTGGCCTTGATCGACTCCCAGACCTCGGTGACGGTCGCGGCGTCGGGGGCGTCGGCCGACCCGGCCGCTCCCCCGTCCGGGCCGTAGACGTGGGGGTTGCGGCGGATCATCTTGGCGGTGATGTCGCGGGCGACGTCGTCGAGGTCGAACTCCCCCGCCTGCTCCGCGATCACCGCGTGGAAGACGACCTGGAGCAGCAGGTCGCCGAGCTCCTCGCGCAGGTGCGCGACGTCGCCGGTGTCGATCGCCTCGAGGGTCTCGTGGGTCTCCTCGAGCAGGTAGCGCGCCAGCGACCGGTGGGTCTGCTCCTTCTTCCACGGACACTCCGCCCGCAGCCGGCGCATGACCGCGACGAACTCCGCGAGCGGGTCCTCGGTCGTCGGCTCCATCGCGGGACCCAGGACGGCTCAGCCCAGCGGGATCGCCGGCGCCTCCGGCTCCGGCGCGGGACGCTTGCCGCAGAGCTCCTCCTCGGGGAGCTCCTGGAGCTGCTCAGGGGTCGGGGCCGCGTTGTCGATCTCGGCGTCCTCGCTCACCGGCACCGACAGCTGTGTGCCCGCGGGCACGAAGGCGCCCTCCTCGAGCTTCACGTCGAAGCGCGGGTTGATCGAGACGTCGTAGCCGCTGAGGTCGGGGAGCTCCTCGGCCTCCTGCTGGATCGCGGAGGAGAGGACGAACGCGTCGACGTAGGAGCGCAGCGACTCGGCGTCGTCCTCGTCGACGTCGTCCCACCCGGGCGAGAGCTCGAGGCCGGAGTCGGGCGCCGAGACCTCGATGCCCTCGTCCTCGGCGTACTCGATGGCGACCAGCGCACCGACCCATGCCTGGAGGACCTGCGCCTGGGCGTAGGCGCGGCTGGTGGTGGCGGCCGAGGGGTCGGCCTCCTGGAGCGTGCAGAGACCGTCGACGACCTCGGTCAGCTCGTCGAGCGAGATCTCGGTGCTCTCGACCTGCGCCGCGACGCCGGGCTGCGGGCCGTCGGCGCCGATGACGTTGCTCGAGCAGCCCGTGACGACCAGGGCCAGTCCGACCGTCGCCGCGGACGCCAGGGTCCGTCCGACCTTCTTCACGCTCAACTCCCCACTTTCGCTTCAGCCGGGTCGATCACCGTGTCGATGACAACGCGGGCCCATTCAAGCAGGGCGATCCCCTCGAGCGGGCGGCCGGTCGCCCCCGGCGTGCCCGGGCGCGGCACCAGCACCGACTCGACCTGCGCCTTGACGATCGACTTCGGATACATCCGCTGCAGCCGTACGACGCGCGAGTCCGGCAGCACCACGGGAGCGAACCGCAGGTTCTTGCCCATCACGGTGATCTCCCGGAGCCCCGCCTGGCGCGCCCGCGCCCGGAACCGCGCGACCAGCATCAGCGCCACGACCGGGGTCGGCGGCTCGCCGTACCGGTCGTCGAGCTCCTCGGCGATCTCGTCGACGTCGGCGTCGGAGCGGACCTCGGCCAGCCGCTTGTACATCTCCAGCCGCAGCCGCTCGCTCGGGATGTAGTCGTGCGGCAGGTGGGCGTCGACCGGAAGCTCGATGCGGACCTCGTCGAGCTGCTCGGGGGCGTCGTCGCGGAAGTCGCGCACCGCCTCGCCGACCAGCCGGACGTAGAGGTCGAAGCCGACGTCGGCGATGTGGCCGGACTGCTCGCCGCCGAGCAGGTTGCCGGCGCCGCGAATCTCGAGGTCCTTCATCGCGATCGCCATGCCGCCGCCGAGGTCGGAGTGCTGGGCCAGCGTCGCGAGCCGCTCGTGCGCGGTCTCGGTCAGCGGCTTCTCGGTCGGGTAGAGGAAGTAGGCGTAGGCGCGCTCCCGGCTCCGGCCGACCCGTCCGCGCAGCTGGTGCAGCTGGCTGAGGCCGAGGGTGTCCGCCCGCTCGATGATCATCGTGTTGGCGTTCGACACGTCGAGTCCGGACTCCACGATCGTGGTGCAGACGAGCACGTCGAAGCGCTTCTCCCAGAAGTCGAGCATCACCTGCTCGAGCTGGTGCTCTCCCATCTGCCCGTGCGCCGTGGCGACGCGCGCCTCCGGCACCAGCTCCCGCAGCTTGGCGGCGGCCTTCTCGATCGACTGCACCCGGTTGTGGATGTAGAAGACCTGACCGTCGCGCAGCAGCTCACGTCGTACGGCGGCGACGACCTGCCGGTCCTCGTAGCCGCCCACGTAGGTGAGCACCGGGTGCCGCTCCTCCGGCGGCGTGGTGATCGTCGACATCTCCCGGATCCCGGTGATCGCCATCTCCAGCGTCCGCGGGATCGGCGTGGCACTCATGCTCAGCACGTCGACGCTGGTGCGGAGCCGCTTCATCTGCTCCTTGTGCTCCACGCCGAACCGCTGCTCCTCGTCGACGATGATGAGGCCGAGGTCCTTGAACCTCACGTCCGGGTTGAGCAGCCGGTGGGTGCCGACGACGACGTCGACGGTGCCGTCGGCGAGGCCGGCCATCACCTCGGCGGCCTCCTTGTCGGTCTGGAACCGGCTGAGGCCCTTGACCACGACGGGGAAGCCGCTCATTCGCTCGGTGAAGGTCGACAGGTGCTGGCTCACCAGCAGGGTGGTCGGCACCAGTACCGCGACCTGCTTGCCGTCCTGCACCGCCTTGAACGCCGCCCGCACCGCGATCTCGGTCTTGCCGTAGCCGACGTCGCCGCACACCAGGCGGTCCATCGGCATCGTGCGCTCCATGTCGCCCTTCACCTCGTCGACGGTCGTCAGCTGGTCGGGCGTCTCGTGGAACGGGAACGCGTCCTCGAGCTCGCGCTGCCACGGGCTGTCCGGCCCGAACGCATGGCCCTGGGTGGCCTGCCGCGCGGCGTACAGCTTGATCAGCTCGGCCGCGATCTCGCGGACCGCCTTCTTCGCCCGGTTCTTGCGCTTGGTCCAGTCGCCGCCGCCGAGCCGGTCGAGGCTGGGCTGCTCGCCGCCGACGTAGCGGGTGACCTGGTCGAGGCTGTCGGCGGGCACCATCAGCTGGTCCGGCGGGCCGCCGCGCTTGCTGGGGCCGTACTCGAGGATGAGGTACTCGCGGGTCACGCCCTTGACCTCGCGCTGCCGCATCTCCTTGAAGCGGCCGACGCCGTGCTGCTCGTGCACGACGTAGTCGCCGGGCTTCAGCTCGAGCGGGTCGATCTGCCGCTTGCGACGCACCGGCATCGACCGCATGTCGCGGGTGGACGCCTTCTGGCCGACGATGTCCTCACCGGTCAGCACCGCCAGCCGCAGCTGGTCGTCGACGAGGCCGTGGGCGAGGTTGCCGCAGGTCACGGTGACCACGTCGGCGCCGGGCGGGCTGCCGGCCGGGAGGTCCTCCACGAGGCGGGCCGGCAGGTCCCGCTCCCCCAGCGCCTCGACCATCCGCTGCGCGGGCCCGTGCCCGCTGTGCACCACCACGACCGTGTAGCCGCCAGCCCGCCACCCCGCGATGTCGGCGAACGCGCGCTCCATGTCGCCGCGGTAGAGCGGTGCCGGCTCTGCGGATAGTCCCTGACGAAAAGCACCGGGATCCCCGTCCTCGAGGTGCTTTTCGTCAGGGACTATCGCCTCGTCGAGGCCGAACGGGGAGTAGGTCCACCACGACTGGCCGCGACCGAGGGCGTGCTGGCGGACGTCGGCGAGCTCGCGGTACGACGCCGCCTGCAGGTCGATCGGGGCCTGGCCGCCACCAGCCGCAGCTGCCCAGGACGCACCGAGGAACTCCTCGCTCGTCGCCACCAGGTCGTGGGCGCGGGCCCGGGCCCGCTCGGGGTCGAGCACGAGCACCTGGGTGTTCGTGGAGAACAGGTCGACGAGCAGCTCGAGCTCGTCGACGAGCGCCGGGATCAGCGCCTCCATGCCCTCCACGGCGATGCCCTGCGCCAGCTTGTCGGTGAACTCGCGCAGCTCGGGGTGCTCGCGGCCGAGGTCGGCGGCGCGGGCGCGCACCTCGTCGGTCAGCAGCAGCTCGCGACACGGCGGCGCCCACAGGCGCTCCTGGGTGGCGATGGTGCGTTGGTCGGCGACCGCGAACGAACGGATCTCCTCGACCTCGTCGCCCCAGAACTCCACCCGCAGCGGGTGCTCCTCGGTCGGCGGGAACACGTCGACGATGCCGCCGCGGACGGCGAACTCGCCGCGCCGCTCGACCAGGTCGACGCGGGAGTACGCCGCGCCGACCAGTCCGGTGACGACCTCGTCGATCTCCGCGGACTCACCGACGGCGAGCTCGACGGGCGTCAGGTCGCCCAACCCCTTGACCTGCGGCTGCAGGATCGACCGCACCGGCGCGACCACGATCGACAACGGTCCGGTCTGGACCCCGGTGGCCGAGCCTGTCGAGACCCCCGGGTGGCAGAGCCGCCGCAGGATCGCGAGCCGCCGGCCCACGGTGTCACTGCGGGGGCTCAACCGCTCGTGCGGCAGCGTCTCCCAGCTCGGGTAGTAGCCGACGGTCGCGGGGTCGACCAGGTCGCCGAGCTCGCTGACCAGCTGCTCGGCGTCCCGCGTGGTGGCGGTGACCGCGAGCACCGGCCGTCCGGCGCGCGCCAGGCCGGCCACGAGGAAGGGACGCAGCGGCTCGGGGCCGGTGACCTCGTGAGCGGGCAACCGGCCTTCCGCCGCATCGGACAGTGCGGCCGCGAGGGCGGGGTCGGCGAGGACGGCGTCGGCAAGGCCGGCGAGGGTCACAACAGCTCACTTCCCAGGGGTCGAACAGCACGATCGCCCCCGGTGCAGGAAGCACCGGGGGTACGACGTCGAGGCTACCCGCTGCCACCGACGCCCCATTTCCTGCAATCGACCCACCGCGGCCACGACGCTGCCCTACGTTCGGGCCATGCGTGCTCCCGCTGTGCCTGCCCGCCTGCTCTCGCTCCTCCTCGCCGTGGGCGTCCTGGTCCTCGCCCCGACGCCCGCCCGAGCGGCTGCGGAGGTCGAGGTGTCGACCCCGACGCTTTCCTTCGGGCCCGCCACGCCCGGCCCGGGCCAGGAGACCAAGAGCGTCGACGTCACCAACACCGGCACCGAGGACGTGGTCGTCGGCTCGCCGCGGGTCACCGGCGCCGACCGGACCAGCTTCTGGGCGAGCGAGACGTGCGGCGGCGGCGCCGGCGGGTCGGTCGAGCTCAGCCCCGACGAGAACTGCACGATCGAGGTCACCTTCGCCGCGGCCGCGGCCGGCCCGCGGACGGCGACCCTGGTGGTGCCCACCACCGCCGGCCCTGACCTGACCGTCGCGCTCTCGGCGACGACGAGCACTGCCGGCATCGCCCTGAGCGACCCCGGCGCCTTCGGCCCCACGACGGTCGGCGAGCCGACGACCCGCGTGGTCACCGTCACCAGCACCGGCGAGCTGCCGCTCGAGGTCAGCGGCGTCACGTTCTCGGGCACCAACGCCAACCAGTTCTCGCTCGTCGGCAACGACTGCGCGGTCGCCGCCACGACCTCGGGCGGCACCTGCGACATCACCGTACGGTTCCTGCCGACGACCGCCGGCGCCAAGACGGCGACCCTGAACGTCGCGAGCAACGCCGGCTCACCTGCTTCCGTGCAGCTCGCCGGGGCGACCGGCACGCCGACGCTCACCGCGCCCGCCAGCGTCAGCATCCCCAGCACCCCCGTCGGGGCCATCGGTGCCGCCGACGTCGCGGTGTCCAGCTCCGGGGCCGGCGCGCTGGAGTGGAACGGCGCCGCGCTGAGCGGCGCGAACGCCAACCAGTTCGAGCTCCGTGACGGCTGCGCGGTCGCCGAGCTCGTGGGGCCGGAGCCGTGCACCGTCGAGGTCCTCTTCAAGCCCACCAACACCGGCAACAAGACCGCGACGCTGACCCTCAAGACGGTCGGCCAGCCCGACAAGGCGGTGGCGGTGAGCGGCACCGCGGTCGCCGCCACCAGGGTCACGTCCACCTCGCCCGCGTCGCTCTCCTTCGACCCGCAGACGATCGCCACCTCGAGCGCCCCGCAGCCGGTGACGATCACCAACACCGGCAACTCCCAGCTCATCGTCTCGATGGACACCTTCTCGGTCTCCCCCTCCGGCGAGTTCAGCGTCGCCTACGACTGCCCCTCGCCGCTCGCCCCCGGCGAGGAGTGCGCGATCGACGTGCTGTTCCGACCGACGGCCGTCGGCACCCGCAACGCGACCCTGTCCATCGTCAGCAACGGCCTCACCAAGACGGTCCCCCTGACCGGCACCGGCACCGCGGCCTCCCCCATCACCGTCAACCCGGGCGTGCGGCAGTTCGCCCCCACGGCGGTCGGCAACACCACGGGCACCGTCAACCACACCGTGACCAACAACGGGGCCGCCCCGATCTCCCTCGACCCGATCACCCTCGGCGGCCCCGCGGCCGACCAGTTCACGATCCCGTCGACCACCTGCGGGCCGACCCTCAACGCTGGCGCGTCCTGCGCGATCGGGGTCCGTTTCGCCCCGACGTCGATGGGCCTGAAGGCGGCGACCATCGTCGTACCCACCTCTGTGGCCGGCTCCCCTCACTCGGTCGCCCTCACCGGCATCGCGACGCGCGGCTACCCGAACCCGACCCCCTCGTCGGTCGACCTCGGCCCCGCCGGCGTCGGTACGACGACCGCGAGCCGGACCGTCACCGTGACCAACACCGGGAACGGGGCGATGACCGTCAACGCGGTCAGCGTGACCGGAGCCGACGCCGACGACTTCCAGATCGCCGGCAACACCTGCGACGGCGCCGCCCTCGCCAAGGACGCGACCTGCACCGTGGACGTCCGCTTCGCTCCCGACGCCCGCGGCGACGCGTCGGCGAGCCTCTCGATCACCCACAACGCCGGCGTCGCCCGGACCGTCGGGCTCTCCGGCAGCGGGCTGGGCGCCGAGGCGAGCATCGACACCGCGAGCCTGGACTTCGGCTCGGTCCGGGTCAACGCGACGTCCGCGCCGCTGGCCGCGACCGTGACCAACACCGGCGAGACCGCCCTCATCGTCGGCGCGGCCAACCTGTCCGGCGTCGACGCGGGGCAGTTCGCCGTGTCCGCCAACGACTGCTCCGGCGAGGCGCTCGCACCCGGCGCCTCCTGCGTGCTGTCCGTCCGGGTCACGCCGACCTCACGCGAGACCAAGGCGGCCACGCTGACCGTGGCGCACGACGCCGGCGCGTCCGCCATCGTGGACCTGACTGCCACCGGCACCCGGGCGACGGCAGCCGTCAGCCCGGCGTCGAAGAACTTCGGGACCCAGGCGGTCGGCACCCCGTCGTCCGCCCAGCCGCTCACCGTCACCAACACCGGTCCCGACCCGCTCGAGCTGACCGGCTTCGGGCTCGTCGGCGGCGACCCCGGCAGCTTCGACCTGACCGGCAGCACCTGCCACGGCGCGACCCTCCCCACCGGCGCGACCTGCACGCTGTCGGTCCGGTTCAACCCGGGCTCGGCCGGCGCGAAGGCGGCCCTGCTGACGCTGACGCACGACGGCACCGGCACCAGCGCCGTCGCCCTCAGCGGCACCGGCGCCGCTCCGGTCGTGAGCCCGTCGACGACCGAGCTCGCCTTCGGCGAGGTGGGGATGGGCAGCACGAGCGCCCCGAAGACGGTGACCCTGACCAACACCGGCAGCGCCGACCTGGTCGTCGGCGCGACGTCGGTGACCGGAGCCGACGCCGACTCCTTCGAGGTGTCGGCCAACACCTGCACCGGAGTCCCCGTGGCGCCGAACGCGTCCTGCGCCGTCTCGGTCCGGTTCACGGCCGGCGACGCCGGCCCGGCCACGGCGTCGCTCTCGATCGCGCACAACGCCGGCGACACCTCGCCGACCGTCATCGCCCTGACCGGCATCAGCACGACCACCGCCGACATCAAGATCCTCGGCATCGGGTCGGTCTACACCGGTCACGACCACCTGGTGACGCGGACCGTGAAGGCCAGCGGCACGCAGATGAAGTACAAGCTCGGCATCGTCAACGAGGACACCGTCGCCCACGCCTACAAGTTCCGGCTGACGTCCTCGAAGGCCGCCGCCACCGCCCAGGTCTGGGCCACCGGCTTCCCGGCCCAGGTGCTCCCGACCGACGGCGCCGGCAACTTCGTGACCGGCACCGTCGCACCCGGCAAGACCGTGCTGTTCGAGCTCCGCGTGACGCCGACGGCTCCGGGCCAAGTGACCTCGCGGGTCGCTGTGGACCTCCTCTCGTCCGAGGGCGACCTCATCGAGTCGGTGACCACGGAGACCAACACCGCCGCGCCCACCAACGGCACGAGCGGCTACGAGCTGTTCGTCAAGCAGGGCTCGCAGCCGATGACCGGCGGGCCGGTCGACGAGCAGACGGCGACCGCGCCGGCGCTCAAGGTCGGCCAGTCGACGTCGTTCAAGCTGCGGCTGAAGAACAACAGCACCACGTCGACGCAGATCGGTCTGCGCCTGACCCGGACCGACGGCTGCGCCGGCTCGTTCACGGTCACCGTCAAGGCCGGGTCGACCGTGATCACGCTGCCCGCCGCCACCGGGAGCTACCTGACCCCGACGCTCCAGTCCGGCAGGTACAAGGACATCACCGTGAGCATCAAGCGGACGGCAGCAGGCTGCCGGGCGGTGCACCTGCGGGCGCAGTCGCTCGACGACGGGACCGTCGTGCGCACCTCGAACCTGGTCACCAACACCGCGTACGACGCCACCGTCGACTGATCCTTCGAGAGTCTTCCAGGAGATTCTCCGGACCCTCGCCCCTGGGCGCTCCCTGCGCTTAGGGTGCGAGGGTCGGCGTCGCCGACGATCTCGGGCAGAGCCAGAAGAAGGTCGGGAGGACGCACGATGAACTTGTCGGCAACGCGATCCAGATGGCGCCGTACGTGGCTGGCGGCTGGTGCCGTGGTCGCGATGGCGGTCACGTCACTGGGGGTCACGGTCCCCTCGGACGGTGCGCCGTCCGACCTGGCCGGCCGGACCGCCCCGGCCCCGGCCAAGGCGACGGACCACTCCGGAGACCACGACCCGCTCGGCAGCTACGACGTCCGGATGCTCGGCGGCGACCTGCGAGCCAAGGCCGACAGGAAGCAGCTGAAGGCCAACGGCAAGGCGATCACCCGCCTGAGCCGCGCCCTCGGCCCCGACGCCGCCATCGCGATCGACCCGCTGACGGGCACCCCTGACCAGATCGCGTCGAGCAAGCCGTTGACCGGCCCCAGCGGCGCGTCGGCCGCTCGCGTCGCCCTCGGCTACGTGCGCGGCCAGCTCGCGGCGTTCGGCCTCGAGCAGGCCGACCTCGCCACGCTGGTGAAGGTCCGGCAGTACACCGATATCAACGGCATCACCCACGTCTTCTGGGAGCAGGAGGTCGCCGGCCTGCGGGTGTTCGGCAACGGCCTGCGGGCCCACGTGGACAAGGAGGGTCGACTGATCTCGGTGCAGGGCGCCCCGGTCTCCGGCCTCCGCGCCCTCGCCCGGCGGGCGCCGGCCGACAAGGTCGGTCGCACTGCCGCCATCACCAAGGCCGTCGCCGACGTCCGCTCCTCGCGTAGCGAGCTGCGGCCGGGCGCGACCGCCGAACGGGTCTGGTTCCTGACCCCTCGCGGTCTCCGCGCCGGCTGGCTGACCTACACCGAGACCGGCGCCGTGTCGGCGTACGAGCACGTCATCGACGCCGCGAGCGGAGCGACGCTCTACCGCCGGTCCACCGTGAACTTCGACGGCCGCGGCGACGCGTTCGTCCACGAGAACTACCCCGGTGCCAGCGGCAAGTACTCCGGCGGCAAGGCCCACCGCGTCAACCTGATCAAGCGCGGCTACCTGCTGCGCAAGGCGAGCTTCCCGAAGGGCAAGTACGTCACCGCCTGGCCGGACATCAACGACGACAACAAGCGGCAGAAGGCCGAGACCACGCCGATCCCGAAGACGACCAAGCAGGCGCGACGGCTGAAGATCAAGCCGTTCAAGACGGCCCCGGACGAGCTCAAGTGCACCAAGGCCTACATCTGCTCGTGGGACCCCAGTACGCCGCGCTCGTGGCGCAAGAACATGGCGCACGACGCGCTCCAGGGTCTCTACCTCACCAGCCGGTTCGCCGAGTACCTCGAGAAGAAGCCGTTCGGGTTCAACCGGGCCAGCGGCAACTTCACCCGCTCTGACGGCGACCCCGTCGACCTCAACGGCATCGACGGCGCCGGCACCGCGCAGGGGCTGCCCGACGGCGACCACGTCAACAACGCGAACTTCAACACCCCGCCCGACGGCAAGCGTCCTCGGATGCAGATGTACCTGAACTACGCGCCGTACCTCGCCGCGAGCTCGTCGGACGACTTCCCGACCCTCGCTCACGAGTTCACCCACGGGTTGTCGAACCGACTCGTCGTCAACATCAACAACCACTCGACGCTGAACAGCTACCAGGCCGGCGGGATGGGTGAGGGCTGGAGCGACTTCTACGCGCTCGAGTACCTGGTGCACCACGGGTACGTGAAGGACACCTCCGCCCCGGGCGAGCTGACCCTCGACCTCTACCTGGCGAAGAACGCCACCGTCACCCGCACCGAGGCGATCGACTGCGGCGTGGGCGAGACGGCCCCCAAGTGCGTCCAGTGGCAGACCCAGGCCGACGGCGGCTACACCTACGACGACGTGGGTGACGGCCAGATGGGCACCCAGGTGCACGACGTGGGCGAGGTCTGGTCGCAGACGCTGTGGGACATCCGCGAGGAGCTCGGCCACCGGGTGACGATGGGGATCGTGACCGAGGGCATGCGGCTCTCGGCGGACGACCCGTCACTGCTCGACATGCGCGACGCGATCATCCTCGCCGACGCGTCGATGTACGACGGCGAGCACTACAACGAGCTCTGGTCGGCGTTCGCGACCCGCGGCATGGGCTTCTACGCCGGCTCCGACGACGGCGCCGACGCCGCGCCGGCGGCGGACTTCAACGTGCCGCCGCCCCCGGGTACGGCGACCGGCGCGATCTCGGGCACGGTGACCGACACCGAGGGCAACCCGCTCGCGAACGCGGTCGTCCGGATCACCGGTCACAGCGAGTTCTCGGACACGACCGACGCCAACGGCACCTACGAGATCGCCGACGTGCCGTCCGGCACCTGGCCGAAGGTCATCGCGACGGCACCGGGCTACGAGTCCGAGTCGGATGCCGTGACCGTCGCACCCGACGCCACCGCGACGTTCGACGCCGAGCTCCGGCGCGACTGGGCCGCGTCGAGTGGTGGCGCCAGCATCGCCTCGTTCACCGGCCCGGACTACACCGACTTCGGGTGCGGTCCCGGCGCCGCGATCGACCTGTCGGCCGGCAGTGGCTGGGGCAGCTCGACGACCGCCGTCGACGGCGAGCCCGCGGACAGCCTGGACGACATCGACCCGAAGGAGATCGTGATCGATCTCCCCGAGACGATCGCCGTCACCGGCTTCGGGGTGAACCCGTCGAACACCTGCGGTGACCCGGGCAGCTCGTCGACGGGCGGCTACGAGATCTACGTGGCGGCGACGCCCGCGGGACCGTGGGGTGACCCGGTGGAGTCCGGCGTGTTCGACGCGGAGGACCGCAACCAGCTGGTCGACCTGCCGCTGAACGCGCCCATCCCGGACGTCGGCGCGATCAGGTACGTCATGCTCAGCCCGCAGGTGCCCGAGTGCGCCTTCACCGGGACCTGCGACGACGGCAGCAGCTGCCCGTTCGACTACGGCGGCTGCACCTACATGGACACCACAGAGGTGGCCGTCTACAACGACGGCACCGACTGACCAGGGACGGGAGCTCGTCAGCCCGCTTCGGCGGCGGCGAGCTCCCGTTTCCATGCGCGGAACTCCTCGTCGACGAGCCCGCGCTTCCAGTACCCCGAGATCGACGCCGCGCGGCAGTCGACGCCCTGGGCCGCCAGGTAGGGCCGGATCTCCTGCATCACGGTCTGCGCCTCGCCGTGGACGAAGACGTCGACCCGGCCCTCCCGCCACGCCAGGGCCCGTACGGCGTCGGCCAGGCTCGGCGAGTCGTCGTCGCGGTGCAGCCAGTGCACCTCGACCCCGCGCGGCGCCGGGAGCGGCAGCCGCTCGGCCTCGCGGCCGACCTGCACGACGGCGTACCCCTGCGCGTCCGGGGGCAGGGCCGCGAGCGACTGCCGGACGGCCGGCAGCGCGGCGTCGTCGCCGACGAGGAGGTACCAGTCCGCCGTCGGGTCCGGCGTGTAGCCCGACCCGGGCCCCTGGACTGAGATCTCGGCACCCGCCCGGACCTCGCGCGCCCACCGCATCGCGAACCCGCTGCCGTGCAGGGCGAAGTCGATGGCGAAGGTGCCGGCGACGACGTCGAGGTCGAGCACCGTGTAGCTGCGGACCGCGGGCCGCTCCCCGTCCGCCATCCGAGTGAGGTCCGGTGACCCGTCGGGCGTGAACAGCAGCTTCACGTAGCGATCGGTGTCGTCGTAACCCTCGAATGCGGCCAGGTCGCCGGCGAAGGAGACCCGCATCATCGCCGGACCGAGCAGCTCGGCGGCGGTGACGGTCAGCGGCGTGATCGGTTTCGGCACGCGGCCGAGGCTACTGCCCAGCTCCTAGGCCCCGAACCGGCGTTCCCGCAGCGCGTAGGCGCGGATCGCGCGGAGGAAGTCGACCCGCCGGAAGTCGGGCCAGTAGGCCTCGCAGAAGTAGAACTCCGACTTCGCGCTCTGCCAGAGCAGGAACCCGCCGAGCCGCTGCTCGCCGGAGGTCCGGATCACCAGGTCGGGGTCGGGCTGGCCCTTGGTGTAGAGGTGGTCGGCGATGTGCTCGACGTCGATGATCTGGGCCAGCTCCTCGAGCGAGGTGCCCTTGCCGGCGTGCTCGTGGAGCAGGGAGCGCACGGCGTCCGCGATCTCGCGGCGCCCGCCGTACCCGACGGCGACGTTGACGATCATCCCGTCGACGTCCACCGTGCGCTCGGCCGCGGCCTTCAGGCGGGCAGCCGTCCGGTCGGGCAGCAGGTCGAGGGCGCCCACCGGGTTGAGCCGCCAGCGGCGCTGGTCGGCGAGGCTGTCGACGGCGTCCTCGATGATCTCGAGCAGCTGCTGGAGCTCGGCCGGCGGCCGGTTGAGGTTGTCGGTCGACAGCAGCCACAGGGTGACCACCTCGATGCCGATCTCCTCGCACCAGGTGAGGAGCGGCTCGATGTTCGCGGCGCCCGCGCGGTGCCCGTGGGCGGTGTCGCGACCGACGGCCTTGGCCCACCGGCGGTTGCCGTCGAGCATGACGCCGACGTGCTTGGGCAGGTTGTCGGGCATCCTGCGCAGGACGCGGCGCTCGTAAGCGGGGTAGAGCACCCGGCGCAGACCCCGCTTCCAGTCGACCACCCGATGATCGTAACCATTCGACGCATTCCGACGAGGTTCTTCCGGCCGGGTTGCGAGGACTGACACGATGGCCCCCGAGGCCGACCAGAAACTCGCGCCCTGAACTTGGAAGGAACCGACGTATGACCGCCGCAGCCTGGCACCCGGACCCCACCGGCCGACACGAGCTCCGCTACTGGGACGGCTCCCAGTGGACCGAGCACGTCTCCGACGGCGGCGTGCAGTCGGTGTCCCCCCTCACCCCGCCCGAGGAGCCGACGGCGGAGTCCTCACAGGGCGCGCAGACCTACGAGACGTCCGGCACCTCCGGCTCCTCCGAGGTCGACCCGTCGGCCGCCTGGTCCGGCGGCGCCGCGACGGACGACGCCTCGACCGGCATGGACCGACCCGACGGCGCCATGGACCAGTCCCCCACCGAGGACGCGTTCATGATGGAGACCCGGGTCGTCGGCTCGCCGCCGGCCGAGGCCCCCTCGGCCGAGCCTGCTCCCCTGGCAGAGGAGCCCGCCCCCGCTGCTGAGCCGCCGGCTGAGGCGCCGACGCCCCTGGCGGCCGAGCCGGCCCCGATGGCCGCCGAGGCCTACCCGGCCCAGCCCTACGCCGCTGCCCCGGCCGCTGCCCCGGCCGCTGCCCCGGCCCCCGGCGGCCAGCCGGGCTACTCGCAGATGCCCGGCATCAGCGGTGACCTGGTCGACGGCCGCTTCTCGGAGAAGGAGACCAGCGTCGGTCCGTCGCTGCAGAACGGCAAGCTGCTGCGCGTCCGCATCGTCGAGCCGTTCATGGCCCGCCAGGGCTCGATGGTCGCCTTCCAGGGCCAGGTGAACTTCGCCTACCAGGGCGGCGGCGCCGGCAAGTTCCTGAAGAAGGCGCTCACCGGCGAGGGGCTCTCCCTGATGCGGGTCGAGGGACAGGGCGACGTGTTCCTCGCCAACGCCGCCGAGCACGTGCACATCCTCCACCTCAACAACAGCGGGATCTCGATCAACGGTGCCCACGTGCTGGCGTTCTCGGCGAACCTCGACTGGAACGTCGAGCGGGTGAAGGGCGGCAGCATCGCCGCGGGCGGGCTGTTCAACACCACCCTGCGCGGCACCGGCTGGGTTGCGATCACGACCGACGGCGAGCCCGTCGTACTGAATGCCGCCGAGGCGCAGACGTTCGCCGACACCGACGCGATCGTCGCCTGGTCGATCGAGCTGCAGACCTCGATCGTGAAGTCGTTCACCGCCGGCTCGCTGATCGGCCGCGGCTCGGGCGAGGCGTTCCAGGTCGCTTTCGCCGGCCAGGGCTTCGTGATCGTGCAGCCCTCCGAGGGTGCGATCGTCCCGCCGCACACGCACTGATTCGTGACCTGCGCCCGGGGTGTGTCCCGTCTCGCGACGGGTACTCACCCCGGGCGATGCCCCGTCCCGATAACCTCCCCGACATGAACCACGCCCTGCATCACGCCAACGAGCGTGTCCGTGCGGGACTGGACCAGGTCGCCGACAAGGTCGCCGACACGGTCGCCGAGGTCAAGCCGAAGCTGCGGGGCTGGCTGCACGCCGGCTCGACGCCGCTGATCCTGGCGGCCGGCATCGTGCTGATCTGCCTCTCGCCGACTGCCACCACCCGCATCGGCTCCGCGCTCTTCGCCTTCACAGCGCTGCTGCTCTTCGGGACGTCCGCCGTCTACCACCGCGGCACCTGGTCACCGAAGGTGTGGAGGTTCCTCAACCGGTTCGACCACTCCAACATCTTCTTGCTGATCGCCGGCTCCTACACGCCGTTCAGCATCATCCTGCTCGACGGGACCGCGCAGGTGCTGCTGCTGTCGGTGGTGTGGACCGCCGCCGTGCTCGGCATCGCCTTCAAGGTGTTCTGGCCGAACGCGCCGCGATGGCTGTCAGCACCGATCTACATCGCCATGGGCTGGGCCGCCATCTTCTTCATCCCCGCGTTCTACGACGGCGCCCTCGCCCTCGGCCTCGGCATCGGCATCGCCGTGTTCGTGCTCATCGCCGTCGGCGGTGCGCTCTACACGGTCGGCGGGCTGGTCTACGGGTTCCAGTGGCCCGACCCCTCGCCGCGCTGGTTCGGCTTCCACGAGGTCTTCCACACGTTCACGATCGTCGCCTTCGCGGCTCACTACGTCGGCGTCTCGCTGGCGACCTACTCGCTGCGCTGACCGGCCCCGGGCGGCCTCTCCTCGGCCCGGGCACGAAGGCCGAGGAGCACGCCGAAGCCGACGACCGCAACCAGTGACATCGCGCCTCCGAGACCGAAGACGAGCAGCCCGACCAGCATCATGTCGCGGTTGCCGTGGATGACCAGGTCGTCGCGGACCACCTCGAACCGGGGCGCGCCCAGGCCCGTGGTGAGGAAGCCGACCACCTGCAACGCCAAGCCGATCAACAGCAACCCCGCCAGCTGGTTCTTCGCACCCATGCGAGGACGATAGATGTCCGCGGGCTCGAGCTCACAGCCGCTTCATCGTGACCCGGTTCGTTCCGTGGACCGGATGCTGCTCACTGCGCACCTCGGCGAAGCCGAGCTTCGCCAGCACCCGGAGGGACTCGACGTTCCAGGCCCAGACCGTGGCCCACAGGCGTCGATGTCCGGACGACCTCGCCCAGTCGATCACCGCCCATGAGGCCTCGGTAGCGTATCCGAGTCCCCAGAACCGACGCAGCAGCTCGTACGCCAGCTCCGGCTCGCCCTCGGTCTCCGGGCCGCCCTCGACCAGCCCGCAGTAGCCGACGACGGCAGCATCCGCCTTCAGCTCAACAGCCAGCAGCCCGGTCGACGACGGCACCGCGGCAGCGCTGATCGCCTCCTCGAAGTCAGCGACCGTCGGCCGTCCGTCCGCGTCGATCCGGCGGCGAGCAGGCACTCTCGGGTCACGCTCGGTCCACAGCTCGCGCTGGATCGCTGCCTCCGACACGCGCCAAGGCCTGAGCAGGAGACGATCGGTCTCCAGCGGGAGACCTGTACTGGCACCTGCCGGCATGCGGACAACACTGCCATGCCGACTGCCCTGGTAACCCTCGCGTGCGCGGGCATGTCGATGGCCCCGCCGGTGGTGCTGTGGTGGCGGGGTTCGGGGCTCGGTGGCTAGTGATCAGGTGGTGAGGTGTCGGTGAGCGGGTGGGTGCCGGTGGGGTCGACGAGGTAGGTGCCGGAGTCGAGGGTCCAGGTGTAGGTGCCGGGGTGGAGCATCCGGTAGGTGGCTCGGTTGGCGGTCTTCATTCGGTGGTGGCCTCGACACAAGGGGGCGAGGTTGCACGGACAGGTGGTCCCGCCGTCGGCGTGGGGTTCGACGTGGTCGAGGTCGCAGCGTCCTGGTCTGATGGTCGAGCCTGTCGAGACCGTGCAGTGGGGGAAGGCGCAGTGGTGGTCGCGTTCGGTGACCTGACGCCGGAGGCGGTCGGGGGTCTCGTAGGAGTCGACCGGCTGGTGCCCGGCGAGGTCCACGACTGGCCTGACGAGGACCGCCGTGCCGGAGAGGCCGAGCCAGGTCTTGACCTGCTCCGGTGAGATCGGAGTCTTCGTGTTGCCGAACCGACCCACGGTCATCTCGTCGGGGTTGAGGTGCAGGACCAGCTCGGTCTTCCGGCCGGGCACCGTGCGGGTGATCTCCCCGCTCTCGGGGTCGACCACGTGCAGGTCGAGGGTGAGGTCCTCGCGAGCTATTTCGCCGAGGGCCTTGGAGCGGCAGACGTCGAGGTTGTCTTCGTCGCCGAGCTGACCGAGCAGCTTGGCGCGGCGAGCGATGGCGTTCTCCAGGTCGAGGGCGTCGGCAGCGTCCAGGGTGGCGGAGACGTTGGCGGTGCCGTTGAACCCGACCGCGTTCAGGCCGGTGTTCACGTGGCGGTGTTCCTGCGCCTGGCGGCGGCGTTCCTCGGCGGCGTCGGGGTCGTATCGGACGAGTGCTTCTTCGACGAGCCGGTCGACCTGGGGCCAGGTGCAGCCCTGAGCACTGATGGCGAGCTGCCGGTCGACGTACGCGGCGGCGTCCTCACACAGTGACCTGGTGAGATCGGCGATGCGTAGTGCTTTCCAGACCGGCACCTGCCCGTCGAGGGTCCGCTGCCACAGCTGGGGGAGGCGGTGGGAGAGCTCGACGACCTGGCCGACGTAGTTGCGGCCGGAGTCCAGCGATCGGCCGAGGAGGGCGTTGAGCTCCATGACCGCGAAGTCGCTGATCAGCGGGGCGCCGGGGCCGGCCAGCGGGAGGCCGGTGTCCAGACCACGCTCGGTGAGGGTGGCGGCGTCGGCCTCGTCGTCCACGACGTGCTCGAGGGCCCACTCGGCGATCGTACGGACGGTGGCGATCTCCCGCTCGGCGACGACCGCGCGGTGGTCGCGGATCTCGGCGAGCAGCTCCTGGGACCGGGTCAGCGGCACGGGTTCTGCTGCGGGCGCGACCGGCTCGACGGCCTCGACGCCCAGCGGGGCGGGGAGGTCGAAGAGCGGGGCGGTCCCGAGATCCATGAGGCTTATTCAACATGGGACCGCCGACAGTTCGAAGCGGCCGGGAGTCGCCTGTGAACAGGGGACGCGGTGCGGTCGGGTTGTGGACGACAGGTGGCTCGAACCGCTTCTGCAACGACCCACGGCCCGACGGCCGCGGGCAGCTTGCGGCGTCTCGATACGCGCCTCGCGCAGAGCGCTCGGCGCTACTCGACGACCGAAGGCGAGAGCTACTCGACGACCGAAGGCGAAGGCGTCTCGATACGCGCCTCGCGCAGAGCGCTCGGCGCTACTCGACGACCAACGCGGGCTATTCGACGACCGACGGCCGCGCGCCGACCGTGACCACCCGCCTTCCCTGTCGCGGCCGCAACCACAGCGAGTACCTCCGGCCTCCCGTCACCGGCGCAGGGCTAGGGGGAACGGTCACGCAACCAACGACGGCGTCCAGCCATGTAACTCGTCTGTAGCGCTACCACCTACGGTCGCGAGGCCGCGGGCATCGAACGGCGTCTCGATACGCGCCTCGCGCAGAGCGCTCGGCGCTACTCGACGACCGGACGGCTGGTGCTACTCGACGACCGACGTGGGCTACCCGACGACCGACGTGGGCTAATCGAACACCGGGAGTCGCTGGAGCAGGACCAGCACCTCGAGGTGGGCCGTCTGGGGGAACATGTCGAGCACCTGGGCGCGGAGCGGGGCGTAGGAGCGCATCACCTCGAGGTCGCGGGCGAGGGTCTGCGGGTTGCAGCTGGAGTACAGGATCCACCGACCGCCCGACTCCTCCAGACGTCCGGCCAGCTCGGTGCCCAGCCCGCGCCGGGGCGGGTTGACGACGACGAGGTCGGCCGGCTCGTCGAGGAGGTACGACGTCGCGTCGGCTGCGACGAACCGCACCGCGTCCGGGGAGAGCCCGGCGTCTTCCCGGCCGCGCTCGGCCGCGGCGACGGCGTCGGGGCTGATCTCGATGCCGGTGACGCGGCGACCAGGGGCGGCGAGGTGGAGGGCGAAGCCGCCGACGCCGCAGTAGAGGTCGTGCACGGTGGCCGGCGCGATCTCGGCGACCCAGTCCTGCGCGGTGCGGTAGAGCGCGGCCGCGACGGCGGTGTTGGTCTGGAAGAAGCTGCGGGGGCCGAGGTGCAGCGTCAGGTCGTTGACCCGCATCGGCAGCGAGGCCTGCTCGGTCAGCACCAGCTCGCGCGCGCCCTCGAGCAGCGCGGCGTGCACCGGCTGGATGTTGAGGGTCACGACCCGCAGCGACGGGAGCGCGTCGAGCAACCACGGCAGGTGCTTGCGGATCCGGGTGGCGGCCTCCGTCGACCGCAGCACCCACCGCACCATCAGCTGGCCGTCGGGCGACTCGGTGACGAGCACGTGCTTGAGCTCGCCGCTCCGCGTCGGCACGTCGTACGGCGCCAGCGCGGCGCGGGTCACGAACGCAGCGAGGACCGGGAGCGCGGCGACGATGCCGGCCGAGTGGAGCGCGCAGTCGCGCAGGTCCACTGCTCCCCGTTCCGGGTCCCAGAGCCCGAGGCTCGGCGCGGCAGCGGTGCCGCCGACGACCATCTTCGCCTTGGTGCGGAATCCCGCCGGAGCGCTGGCGACCGGTGGGAGCCAGCTCGGCGCCCGCCGGTCGCCGAGGGCGGCACCGATCAGGGACCGGGTGGTGTCGTCCTTGGCGGCGAGCTGCGCGTCGTACGGCCGCTCGAGCCACGTGCAGGACCGGCACTCGAACCGGTCGTAGTGCGCGCACTCCAGCACCACGCCGACCGGTCCGGACATGCCGTCATCGTAGGCGGGCTCCGTCAGAGCAGCTCCGCCGCCACGGCCAGGTCGGCGACCAGCTCGTCGTAGGCCGCGTCGCGGTCGTCGGTGCGCAGGACAGCCGAGGGGTGGGTCGTCGGCAGCACCCACCTCGGCGGTCTGGCCAGGGGGAACGAGTCCGGCCAGTCCGTCGTGCGACCTCGCGCCTCCCCCACCCGGAACGACGACCCGAAGACCGCCTTGCCCGCGGTGCCGCCGAGCACGACGACCCCGTCCGGGCGGACCAGCGCGAGCTCGGCCTCCAACCAGGGCCGGCAGGCCTCGACGTGACCGCGGGTGGGCGACTTGTGGATGCGCTGCTTGCCGCGGGTGCCGGACCAGCGGAAGTGCTTGACGACGTTGGTGCGGAAGACCCGGTCGGGGTCGATGCCGGCGTCGGCGAGCGCGCGGTCGAGCAGCTTGCCGGCCGGGCCGACGAAGGGCTCACCGGCGCGGTCCTCCTGGTCCCCCGGCTGCTCACCGAGCAGCACCAGCGGCGCGCGGGTGCTGCCTTCGCCCATCACGCCCTGGGTGGCCTCGCGGAAGAGGTCGCAGCCCTCGCAGGCCTGCACTGCCTCGCGCAGGGCCGGGAGCGTCGGGTCGTCCGGGACCCAGGGGCCGGCACCGTCGTACGTCCGAGCAGGCATGCCGACGCGGTACCCGAACGTCCCGCGTCCACCGGTGCCGTCCCTCTACGCTGCCGCCGTGGGCACCTCGCTCGAGAAGCTGCGCGCGGAGCCGATCCTCGCGACGGCCAGGCGGCTGCAGGAACGGATCGGCGCCCGGTTCCCCGACCGCGGGCTCTACCGCGTCGCGAGCGAGCTCGTCGAGCTCATCGAGGAGGTCGAGGCGAGCCCGGTGACCGCGCACGGGCGGCTCCGGATGGTGCGGTTCTGGTCGCGGGTCCTGATGGCAGCGATCGTGGCCGCCACCGTCGTGCTCATCGTGCTGGCGATCAAGGACTCGGCGATGGACGCGCCGGACGAGACCGCCGAGTGGCTGCCGCTCATCGAGTCCGGCATCAACGACCTCGTGTTCGCGGCGATCGCGGTGTGGTTCCTGTGGTCGGTGCCCGAGCGGCTGCAGCGGCAGGCAGCGCTGGAGCTGCTGTTCCGCACCCGGTCACTGGCCCACATCGTCGACATGCACCACCTGACGAAGGATCCCGAGCGGCTGCGGAGCACGTTCCGCCGCACCGGCGCGAGCGCGGACCCGCTGGAGCTGACGCCGGACCAGCTCGAGCACTACCTCGACTACTGCTCGGAGCTGCTGAGCCTCGTCGCCAAGGCGGCAGCCCTGTGTGCCGAGGAGTCACAGGACTCCGTGGTCCTCGACACCGTGAGCACGATCGAGACGCTCACCGTCGGGATGTCGCGCGAGATCTGGCAGAAGATCTCGATCCTCAACGAGGCGCGGAAGGAGTACTGAGCCTCAGCGCCCCTTGCGCCGGCCCTCCCGGCCCTCCCTGCCGTAGAGGGCGGCGACCAGCTTGCCGGCGCGCTCCTCGTCCTTCGCCGTACGACGGAACGTGGTCAGCGCCAGCGCCGGCTTGAACCGCTGCCGGGCGATCGCGTGGGTGTAGGTGAACTCCTTGAGCCCGTCGGGCCCATGGATCCGCCCGAAGCCGGACTCGCCGATGCCTCCGAAGGGCAGCGAGGGCACGCCGGCGAACGACAGCACGCCGTTGATCGCCGTCATCCCCGCTCGCAGCTGCTGGGCCGTCTCAACAGCACGCGCCTTGCCGAAGACCGTCGAGCCGAGGCCGTACGTCGTGCCGTTGGCCTTCGCGACCGCCTCCTGCATGTCGCGCACCTTCGTCACGGTGACCGTCGGGCCGAAGGTCTCCTCGGTGACCGCGGGACAGCTGTCGGGCACGTCGACCAGCACGGTCGGCTGCACGAAGCGGTCGCCGACCGCATCGGGGCCGCCGACGACGGCTCGGCCACCGCAGGCGATGGCGTGGTCGATGTGGCGGCGGATGATGTCGATCTGGGAGGGCATGGTGATCGGCCCGAGCTGGCCGCCCGGTTCGGCGGCGAGGCCCTTGGCCTGCTCGGTGAGCTCGTCGAGGAACCGGTCGTAGACGCGCTCGTGCACGTAGACCCGCTCGACGCCCGCGCAGGTCTGGCCGGCGTTGGCGGCCGCGCCCCAGATCGTGGCGTCGGCGGCCGCGGTCAGGTCGGCGTCCTCGTCGACGATCATCGCGTCCTTGCCGCCGGCCTCCATCAGCACGGGCGTCAGCGTCTCCGCGCAGGCGGCCATCACGCGCCGGGCGGTGCCCGGGGAGCCGGTGAACGCGATCTTGCCGACCCCGGAGGCGCACAGCGCGCCGCCGGTCTCGCCGAAGCCGGTGACGACCTGGAGGACCGGGCGGCCGACCGCCTCGAGGAACGAGCGAGCCAGCCACTCGCCGATGCCGGGGGTGTACTCGCTCGGCTTGAAGACCACCGCGTTGCCCGCGGCCAGCGCGTAGGCGATCGAGCCCATCGGGGTGAAGACAGGGTAGTTCCACGGCCCGATCACGCCGACGACGCCGAACGGACGGTAGGCGACGCTGGCCGACTGGTTGGCCATGAGCAGGCCCGAGGAGACGCGTCGCCGACGGAGCACCTTCTCCGCATGGCCGGCCGCCCAGTGCAGGTGGTCGATCGCGAGGGTGACCTCGAGCGCCGCGTCGCCGTACGGCTTGCCGTTCTCGCGGTGCATCAGCGCGACCAGCTCGTCCATGTGCTGGACGAGGTGCTTCTGCCAGGCGATCAGCCGCTCCTTGCGCCCGTCGAAGCCGATGCCCTCCCACCAGCTCGCCTCGATCCGCGCGCGGTCGACGACCCCGGCGACGTGGGCGGCGTCGTGGACCGGGTGGGTCCCCACGACCTCGCCGGTGGCAGGGTCGAGCGAGTCGAAGGTGGCGGTCGTGGGTGCTGCAGCGGTCATGCATCGAACGTACCCGTCACCCTGATCTCGAGCATCCGACCGTGGTCGGAGCCCGCGACACACTACGCTTCGACCCATGACTGGGGGTCGTGGCACCAGCCCTGCTGACGGAACTGCCGAGGCGTACGGCATCGAGCGGTTGCTGCGCGCCGTGCAGGAGCTGTCGATGGCCACCCGCCTGAGCGAGGTGCAGCAGGTGGTGCGGTCGGCGGCACGCGACCTCGCCGGCTGCGACGGAGCCACCTTCGTGCTGCGCGACGGGGACCTCTGCTACTACGCCGACGAGGACGCGATCGCGCCGCTGTGGAAGGGCATGCGCTTCCCGATGGAGTCGTGCATCAGCGGCTGGGCGATGCTCAACCGCCAGCACGCGGTGATCGCCGACATCTACGAGGATCCACGGATCCCGCACGAGGCCTACCGACCGACCTTCGTGAAGAGCCTGGTGATGACGCCGGTGCGGACGATGTCACCCATCGGCGCGATCGGCGCCTACTGGGCCGACCCGCACGACGCGACCGAGCAGGAGGTCGCCCTGCTGCGCGCCCTCGCCGACGCGACGTCGCTGGCGCTGGAGAAGGTCTCCATCCACCGCGAGCTAGAGCAGGAGGTCGCGCTCGCGCAGGAGGCGCACCGGCTCTCGCTGACCGACCCGCTGACCGGGCTGCTCAACCGCCGGGGCTTCACCGAGGAGGTGGACCGCGTGGTGGCTGACCCGAGCGGTGCAGGCGGCGCCGTGGCCTTCGTCGACGTCGACGGGCTGAAGGCGATCAACGACACCCACGGACACTCCGCGGGCGACCGGCTCATCGCCGCGGTCGCCCACTCCATCCGCGGAGCGGTGCGAGCCGACGACGTCGTGGGCCGGCTCGGTGGCGACGAGTTCGCCGTGTTCGCGTCCCACCTCGACCCGGACCTCCTGGAGGAACGGCTCGTCACCGCGCTGGGCACGCTGGCCAGCGTCGGAACGGCTCCGTTGAGGTCCCCGGGCGAACTGCCCGACGCGCTGCTCGCCGCGGACGTGGAGATGTACGCCGCCAAGCGGAAGCGGATGCTCTACTCCTGAGCCTCAGCCCATGTCGGCGGTGCCGACGAGGAGCAGTGTCAGCACCACGCTGGCGGCCAGGACGACGCCGGTCGCGACCAGGCCGAAGAGCGGCGTACGACGCGCCACCCGCTCGGCGAGCTGGTAGGCGCCGGTGACCGCGAGCAGCAGCGCGGTGACGTGCAGCAGCACGGCCAGGGCGATGCCGGTGATCGCGCCGGCGATCGCGAACCGCCCCCACGTGAGACCGAGGACCAGCGGGACCACGACCGCTCCGGCCAGTCCGCCGACGAGCTCGAGCAGGAAGCCGCGGTCGGCACCCATCCACGGCAGCCAGGCGACGACGTCGACCAGGTCGAGCGTCGCGATCACGCCGAGCGCGGCGACGACCAGCAGGCTCCCGAACGCCGCGACGCGGTAGCGCAGCCGTTGCGCACCCGACCAGCTCGCCGAGCCGGACCAGATGGTGCCGAGCGAGACCGCGGACCACACCAGCCACCGCCGGATCAGCGGGATCCCGCTGTCCCGCATCGCCCGCCGGAAGACGAGGTCGGCCTCGACGCGTTCGATCTCCTGGGAGGCGAGGTAGTCCTGGTTGCCCACGAGGCCGTCGTGGACGAGCGCCGCAGGGAGGTGGGCGCCGGTCCGCGGCACCAGCCAGGTCAGGAGTGTCGGCACCGACGCGAAGTCGGTCGCGAACGCAGCCGGGTCCGCCGGCACCAGGATCTCGCCGTACCGCTCGTCGTCGTACGCGATCCGCCGCAGCATCCGGAACGACTCCCGCGGCCGCCCGTCGACCGCCTCCTCGATCCGTTCCAGCATGATCTTGGCCGGCAGGTCCCGGCGCGGTCCTCCCGGCGGCAGGCCGCCGTCGTAGAACGCCGTCGGCTGCGGAGTGGTGGGCCCGAGCTCCATGAGGCGATTGTGGCGCGAACCGGGCTCCGGATGGGTCAGGCGCACCTGCCCTTGCCGAGGGCGACCAGTCCGTTGAGGTCGCCGGTGCCGAAGTCGCTCCTGCCGATGTTGTCGGAGAACATCAGCTCGTCGGAGGAGCTGACGTGGTCGAGCCCGACGAGGTGCCCGAGCTCGTGCAGCAGGATCGCCCGGCCCTCGTCGCTCTCGCCGAAGATCGGGTCGAGGTCCTCGAAGGCCTCGCTGTCGAGGGTCACGCCTCCGGTCACGTATCGGTACCAGCCGTCGGGCTGGACCTCGACCGCGACCGCACCGCCGATGCCGGCGACGTCGTCCTCGAGCTGGTGCACCTCGTCCTCGGTCGCCCAGGCGATGAGCACCGGCTCGTGCCGCCCGATGGACGGCACGAACTGGCGGTCCCACTCCGGACGGCGGTCGGTCGTCCCGTCGTACTCGAACTGTAGGCCGGTCCAGTGCGACACCACGTCGATCGCTTCGGCGACGAACTCCTCGGTCTCCTCGGTGTCGTCGGGCGACCCGTCAGGGTTGATCTCGTAGTGGATCTCGCGGCACGGGTCCCACGCGACCGGTTCGCGCGGGTCCCCTGGCTGGTGCTGGAGGAACGCGTGCACGCCGCCGGGTGGCACGTCCGCCGGGTCGCCGAGCGGGCCGTCGCCGATCCCCAGCAGCCGCCGGAAAGCGGCCGGTCCGTCGGCGGGCGCGAACAGCACGATCGCGGCGAGCACCACGAAGCTGATCAGGAGCGCCAGCCCGGATCGCCAGCGCTCGCTGAGCGGTCTGCTCACCGAGGTCTCACCCGAGGTCGTCCGGCGAGGTCACCGGCCGCTCGCACACGAAGCCACGGCAGACGTACGCCGCAGCGCGGCCGGCCACGTCGGTGCGTCCCACGAGCAGGGGCACGTCGTCCCGCGGCCCGTCGGACACCACCACGACCGCTCCGGGGAGCCGCCGGGCGCGGGCCTCGAGCGCATCGCGGTCCGCTCCGGCCGGACCGACGACCGCGACCTCGAGCGGGCCGTCGAGCATCGTGTGCGCGGCGGCCAGCGACCAGCCGGCGAAGCGGGGCGCGCGCTCGGCGAGCTGGGCGACCGTGGCCAGGGCCTGCTCCGCCGCGTCGCGGTAGCGGCCCTCGCCGGTGAGCGCGTGCGCGGTCACCAGCGCGTGCACCATGCTGCTGAAGCCGCTCGGCGAGGCGTTGTCGCCGGGATCGCGCGGGCGGGCTACCAGGGCTTCGGCGTCGGCGTGGGTGTCGAAGAAACCGCCGTCCGGCGCCCGGAAGCCCGCCAGTGCGTGGTCGAGCAGGTCGGTCGCGAGCGACAGCCAGTGCGCGTCCCCCGTCGCCTGCACCAGCGACAGGAAGCCGGTCGCCACGCACCCGTAGTCCTCGAGCACGCCCGCGTGCGGGCCGGCCACGCCGTCCCGGGAGACCCGCAGCAGAGCCGACCCGCTGGTCGAGCTTGTCGAGACCACATGGATGCGTTCGATCAGCTCGGCCGCGACGCGCGCGGCGTCGACGTACTCCGGGCGACCGAGGAGGAGCCCGGCGTCGACCAGGCCGCTGATCGCCAGGCCGTTCCACGCCGCGACGACCTTGTCGTCGAGCCCGGGCCGGGGGCGGGCGTCGCGGGCGGCGAGCAGGCGGGCGCGGACGTCGGCCAACCGCGCCCGTGCGTCCGGGTCGGCCGGGTAGTGGCGCAGCTGGAGCGTGGAGGTGCCGTGCTCGAACGTGCCGGCCTCGGTGACCGCGAGCTGTTCGGCGGCCCAGCGGCCGTCCTCCTCCCCCAGCACCTCGACGAGCTGGGCGGGGGTCCAGGCGTAGAACGCGCCCTCGACGCTCTTCCCGGTCACCGGGTCAGGGCTGTCCGCGTCGAGCGCCGAGGCAAAGCCACCCTCCGGCGTCCGCAGCTCGCGCAGCATGAATTCAGCGGTCTCGTGGGCGATCCGGTCGCCGGCCTCGGTGCCGAGCCGGGCGTAGAGCCCCACCAGCTGCGCGTTGTCGTAGAGCATCTTCTCGAAGTGCGGCACCACCCAGCCGCGGTCGACGGCGTACCGCGCGAAACCGCCGCCGAGCTGGTCGTACATCCCGCCCCCGGCCATCGCCGCGGTCGTCCGCGCCAGCATGTGCCGCGCTCTTTCGGTGGTCGAGTAGTCCGAGCCGGTCTCGGTGGTCGAGTAGTCCGAGCCGGTCTCGGTGGTCGAGTAGTCCGAGCCGGTCTCGGTGGTCGAGTAGTCCGAGCCGCTAGGCGAGGACGTATCGAGACCCGGTGACGTCCCCACCCGCCGCAGGAACTCCAGCACCATCGTCGGCGGGAACTTCGGCGCGTTCCCGAACCCGCCGGACATCGGGTCGAACTCGTCGGCCAGCGTCGCAACCGCACCGTCGAGCAGCTCGCGCCCGACCGCGCCGGACGGCAGGTCGCCGGACATGGACAGGTGCTCGCGCAGCTGGTCGGCGACCCGTCGTACCTCGTCGCCGCGGTCGCTCCACGCCTCGGACAGCGCGGCCAGCACCTGCCGGAACGACGGCATTCCCTGGCGCGGCTGGTCCGGGAAGTAGGTGCCGGCGAAGAACGGTGCGCCCTCGTGGTCGAGCACGACCGTCATCGGCCAGCCCCCGTGGCCGGTCATCGCCGTCGTGGCCTGCATGTAGACCGCGTCGACGTCCGGCCGCTCCTCGCGGTCGACCTTGACGTTCACGAAGTGCTCGTTCATGTAGGCCGCGGTCGCGTCGTCCTCGAAGGACTCGTGCGCCATCACGTGGCACCAGTGGCAGGCGGCGTAGCCGACGCTCAGCAGGACCGGGACGTTGCGCTCGCGCGCGGCGGAGAAGGCGTCGGGCCCCCACTCCCACCAGTCGACCGGGTTGTCCTTGTGCTGGAGCAGGTAGGGGCTCGTCGCGGTCGCGAGTCGGTTGGCCACACCTTCACGCTAGCCGCGGCTTCCGAATCGGAGGTCGCGAAATCCCAGCAGGCAGGCGCGCGGGTGTGGGTGAATGCGGGTCGTGAGCGTCATCTGTCAGGAGGAGGCCGAGCAGGTCACCCGCGAGCTGGGCTTCGACTGCCACGACGTCAGCCCGGTCGCGTCGCTGAACAACCCGTTCGACCTGGCGAACGGCACACTGCCGGTGCTCGAGCTCGTCATCGTCGCGGGCGCGGTGTGGGCCCTCGTCCACGCCGTACGACGGCTGCGCGCGGGCGATCCGGTGAACCTCACGATCTGGTGTGCGTCGCTGGTCTACCTGTTCGTGACCGAGCCGCCGCTGTACTTCCCCGAGTGGTTCGGGCTGGACGACCGGTACGGCTTCATCTTCGCCCACAACATCTTCACCGTGCAGTTCATGTGGGACCGTCTGCCGCTCTACATCGTGGCGATCTACCCGGCGATGAGCCAGCTGGCCTACGAGGTCGTACGGGTGCTCGGCGTGTTCAAGCACCGCGGACCGCTCGTGGGGTCGGTGCTGGTGGCCTTCGTGTGCCAGGTGTTCTACGAGGTCTTCGACATGCTCGGCCCGCAGCTGAAGTGGTGGGCTTGGCACGACGACAACCGGATCGTCAACCATCCCGCTCTCGCTGCGGTGCCGATGAACAGCATGCTGCTCTTCGCCTCGGTCTCGTTCGGGGTGCTGACCTATCTGTGCGTCCGGCTCGCCGGCGCGCCGGCACCGGACGGCGGGCCGAGGCGCGGGTGGTCGCTGTGCTGGCGGATCGTCGTCGCCGGCATGCTGACACCGCCGTCGATGGCGCTGTTCGGCATCCCGTCCGGGTTGTTCGGCGGCGACACCCCGAACGTCACCGCCCAGGCCTGGGTGCTCGGCATCGAGCTCGGGCTGGTGTGGCTGGCCGGCGCATGGATCCTCGTCGACCACCTCCGCCGGCGCGCCGTCGAGGAGCCCGAGCCGATGACCGCGTTCGCGCGGATCTATCCCGTGGTCTACCTGGTCGCGATGGCGGCGCTCTGGGCAGTGGCGCTGCCGGACTTCCTCGACGCGGAGGACGGCATCACCAGCGACGGCACTCCGATCGGGAGCGGCTGGTACACGCTCGCGTGCTTCGCCGGCGCGATCGCGGTGCTGGGTGTGCTGCACACCGCGCGTCGCCGTACGCCGGTCGCCCGGGTCCAGGTCGGCTGACCGGTCCTACCCCGCGGCGGCGTAGGCGTGTCCCCGCTCCTCGCGCTCCCAGAGCGGGTCGGTGGTGGCCGTGCCCTCGGCGCGGAGCTGGCGCTTGAGCACCTTGTTGGTCGCGGTCGTGGGAACGGACTCGGCGAGGCGGACGTAGCGCGGCCACGCCTTGGGCGACAGGTCGGGCTGCTCGGCGAGGAACGCCTCGAACCCCTGCGGGTCGAGGTCCGCGCCGTCGCGCAGCACCAGCGTCGCCATCAGCTGGTCGCCGACGAGGGGGTCGGGCACGGCGTACACGCAGGCCTGGCTGATCGCCGGGTGCCGCAGCAGCAGCGCCTCGACCGGGGCGGCGGCGAGGTTCTCGCCGTCGACCCGGAGCCAGTCGTCGGTGCGGCCGGCGAGGTAGACGAACCCGGCGTCGTCGCGGTAGGCGAGGTCGCCGGACCAGTACATGCCGCCGTCGAGGCGCGCGGCGGTGGCCGCCTCGTCGTTGTAGTAGCCGGCGAAGAACCCGGCGCCGGTCGTGTTGACCAGCTCTCCGACGCACTCGTCGAGGTTGGTGACCGCCCCGGTGTCGTCGAAGACCGCCCGCGGGCACTCCGTGCGGGTCGCGCGGTCGTAGACGGCGACGCCGTCGAACGGCTGCCCGATCGACCCGAGCGGGGTGTCGTCGGTGCGGGTGATGATGACGGCGGTCTCGGTAGACCCGAACCCGTCCCAGACCGTGCACCCGAACCGGCGGCCGAACTCGGCGATGTCGCGGTCGGACGCCTCGTTGCCGAACGCCACCCGCAGCGGGTTGTCGGCGTCATCGGGCTGCTCGGGGGTGGCCAGCACGTAGGCGAGCGGCTTGCCGACGTAGTTCATGTAGGTCGCGCCGAACCGTCGTACGTCGGGCAGGAACCGGGTGGCGCTGAACTTCCGCGCCAGCGCGATCGTCGCTCCCCCGCACAGCGCGGGGGCCAGCGAGGACATGATCGCGTTGGAGTGGAACAGCGGCATCGCGCAGTAGCAGACGTCGTCCGGCGTCAGTGCGTACTTGTCCGCCAGCACGCTGCCGGCCATCACCACCATGAAGTTGCTGACCTGGACCGCCTTCGGGTCGCCGCTGGTGCCCGAGGTGAAGATCAGCATGAACGTGTCCATCGCGCCGACCTCATCGAAACCGACGGTGGTCCGCGGCGCGGCAGCGGTCAGCGCCGCCCACTCCTCGCCGTCGGTGTCGACGACCCGGGCGCCGCCGAGGTCGAGGCCGTCGAGGAGCGGCAGGTGCTCGGCGTCGGTGAGGACGACCTGGCAGTCGGCACGTCGTACGTCGGCCGCCAGTGCCGCGCCGCGGCGGGTCGTGTTGATGCCCGCCGTGACGTGCGCGCCGACCGCGCCGGCGAGCAGCGCCCGCACCATCTCCGGGGTGTTCTCCATCAGCACGCCGACGTGCAGCGGCCGGTCGGGGTCGGCCCACTCCCGCAGCACCCGGGCCCGCGCGGCGGCATCGCCGACGGTCTCGGCCCAGCTCCAGCGGGAGTCCTCGAACGCGAGCCCGACGGTGTCGCTGTCGGCGAGCGCGCGGACCAGCTGCTGCACGGTCTCAGGCATCGGCGGTGACCTTCGTGGAGGCGAGGTGGCGGACGAGGAAGGCGACGGCGTGGTCGCGCGCGGCGTCGTGCCACGGCTTGCCGGGGAACAGGTCGAAGTGGTCGCAGGGGTAGTGGCGGACCTCGGCCCTGCCCTTGAACGCCGCCTTCGCGGCCGCCTGCGGCGGGGCGCTCTGGTCGAAGTCGGCGATCTGCACGAGCAGCGGCGCGTCGACCCGCGCCGCCGCGGCCGCCGGCTTGCGGGTGCCGAGCTCGAGGGTGACCTCGGCGGCGATCTCGTTGCGCCAGGTGGGCCCGGCGATCGAGAGGTAGTCCTCCAGCGCACCGGGCAGGGTGAGCGCGCCGACCTCGCCTGGCCGCGCGACGACCGGCATCATCACCGGCGCCCGGCCCGATCGCGACACCAGCCGCCCCCGGATCCCGCGGGCGGTCGAGCGCAGCAGCTCGCCGGGCGTGTGGCTCGCCGTGGCGTGCAGCGCGGCGGCGAGGCCGTCGACCATGGGCACCACCGAGACCACGGCGGCGATGTCGTCGCGGTCGGCCGCCGCCCGGAGCACGTGGCCCCCGGCCAGCGAGATCCCCCACAGGACGAGCCGCGACGGGTCCACGCCCGGCAGGTCGGCGGCGGCCTGCAGTGCCGCCTCGTAGTCCTCGAGCTGGCCGTCGAGGCTGACGACCTGACGCGGTTCGCCGCCGCTGCCGCCGAACCCGCGGTAGTCGAACAGGAGCACCTCCAACCCGGCCGCGGCGAACGCGCGCGCGAACGGCTCCAGGCCGGAGTCCTTGGTGCCGCCGAGGCCGTGGGCCATCACCACGACCGGCCGCCCGACCTCGGACGCCAGCCCGTCGTGCTCGGCGGCGAAGTGCCACGCCTCGCACGTCGTACCGGCCGCGTCGAAGGTGACCGTCTCCCTCACTGCCTGCCTCCTGTGCCGTAGATGGTGCGCAGCCAGATGCTGACCAAGGCGTCGACGTGCTGCTCGCGCGGCGGGCCCGAGCCCAGCGCGTGCCGTTCGAGCGCGTGGTTGTTGAGGTCGAGGAGGACCGCGGCGACGGCATCGGCGTCCGGGTCCTCGACCGCGCGGCCGGCGGCCCTCTCGGTCTCGATCATCCCCGCGATGGAGCCGGCGAAGTCCGCCAGGCCGGCGTCCCACATTTGCCGTACGTCCGGGTTGGAGCCCCGGGCGTCCAGCAGTGCGCGATAGGTGTGCGGGCTGCTGTCGACGGAGTCGAACAACGAGACGATCGCGGTGCGGATCCGCTGCTCCGGCTCGCCCTCCGCCTTGACCAGCAGCTCGTTGGCATCGGCCGCGGCGTCGTACAGCTCCTGCATGAGGGCCATCACCGCGAGGGCCTTGCTCTCGAAGTAGAAGTAGAAGGCCGACCGGGTCACCCCGGCCCGGTGGGAGATCTCGGCGACGTTGATCTCCTCCAGCGACTGCTCGCGCAGCAGCTCGTCGAAGGCCGTCAGCAGCGCATCGCGGCGGGCGTCGCCCTTGGTGGTGCCGCGCCGGTCGACGAGCCGGTTCCAGGCGCCGCCGCTCATCGTCGACCCGCCATCACGCCCGCACGCTTCCGCCCGGCCGGGATCTCGCGGGCGCGGATGTCGTGCTCGTAGATGAAGTAGTCGACCTGCTGGGTGTGCCGGGGTGTCTTGAGGACGTGGCCGATGTACTTCGCCTCGTCCTCCTTGATCACCCGCTCCATCTCTGCGACGTCGGGCAGCGCGTAGGCGCCGACCAGGTGCGCGGCCGCCAGCCGGGCCTGGCACTCGACGAACGGGAACAGCGTCGGCGTCGCCTGGGCGAAGCCGATGAAGGTGAGGTCGTGGATGCCGGGCTTGAACATCCGCTTGTAGAGCGGGAAGTGGTTGCCGGGCGCGCTGAGGAACGCGGGGTCGAAGAACGGGAACGTGATGTTGTAGCCCGTCGCCCACACGATGATGTCGAAGTCGTCGCTGGTGCCGTCGACGAAGTGGACGGTGTCACCGTCGAGCCGCGCGACGTCGGGCTTGGGCACGACGTCGCCCGATCCGAGTCGCAGCGGCAGCTCCACCGACTGGGTCGGGTGCGCCTCGAAGAACTTGTGGTTGGGCTCGGGCAGGCCGTAGAGGGCCCCGTTGGAGCCGTTCATCGGCTGCGCCAGCTGCATGATCTTCCGCTGCCAGGAGAGCGGGAGGTACGGCGTGGTGCGGTACATCGTGTCCGCCGGCCGGCCGTAGACGTACTTCGGCACGATCCAGGCGCCCGACCGGGTCGAGAGCGTCACCTGGGTCTGCAGCGACTTCGACGACAGCTCGACGGCGATGTCGGCGGCGCTGTTGCCGAGGCCGACGACGAGGATCCGCTTGCCTGCGAAGTCGTACGGCGTCCGCGGGTCGACGTAGTGGTGCGAGTGCAGCGTCTGTCCGGCGAACTCGCCGGGGAAGTCCGGGTAGCGCGGGTCCCAGTGGTGGCCGTTGGCGACCACGAGGTGGTCGAAGCGTCGTACGGCGCCGGCCTGGTCGGTGATCTCCCAGCCGCCCTTGGTGGTCGAACCTGTCGAGACCCGGTGAGCGTGCTGCACGCCGTTCTCGAACTCGATGCGCTCCTTGAGGCCGAACGCCTCGGCGTAGGACTCCAGGTAGGCCTTGATCTGGGTGTGGTGCGGGAAGTCCGGGAAGTCGTCTGGCATCGGGAAGTCCCGGAACGACAGCCGGTCCTTGGACGTGTCGATGTGGAGCGACCGGTAGGCGCTGCTGTGCCCGTTGGGGTTGCCGAACGCCCAGTTGCCACCGATCCGGTCGGAGGACTCGAAGCACGTGTAGGGCACGCCGTAGTCGCCCAGCATCTTGCCGGTCGTCAGGCCGCTGATGCCGGCTCCGATGATCGCCGTCGAGGGGTTCACACCAGTCACCGTAGGGACTACGTTTGACACGTGTCAATAAAATCGGACGAGCGTCAAAATGCCGTCACGGTCGTCATCGGTGGCGCTTCCGGCATCGGCGCCGCGACGGTCGCCGACCTCCGGGCCCACGGTCACGAGGTGGTCGTCGCCGACCTCGCTCCTCCCGCCGACGGCATCGCGGTCGACGTCGCCGACGAGCCCTCGGTGGCAGCGCTCTTCGAAGCCGTGGTCGAACAGCACGGCGGCTTCACCGGCGTCGTCAACTGCGCCGGCGTCAGCACCCTGAGCGCGATCGTCGACCACGACGCGGCGGAGTTCCGGCGGGTCGTCGACGTATGCCTCACCGGTGCCTTCCTCGTGCTCAAGCACGGCGGCGCACGGGTCACCGACGGCGGCGCGATCGTCTCGCTGTCCTCGCTCAACGCACGGCAGCCGGGCACCGGGATGGCGGCCTACTGCTCGGCGAAGGCCGGGCTGGTGATGCTCACCCAGGTCGCCGCGCTCGAGCTCGCGCCCCGCGGTGTGCGGGTCAACGCCGTCTCCCCCGGTCTCGTCGTCACCCCGCTGACGGCACCGGCGATGGACATCCCCGGCGTGCGCGACGGCTACCTCGACAACACTCCGCTCGGGCGCAGCGGCGAGCCCGGCGAGATCGCTGCGCTGCTGCGGTTCCTGCTCTCCGAGGACGCCGCCTGGATCACCGGCGAGAACATCGACGTCAACGGCGGCGCCCACCTGCAGCGCTACCCCGACCTGCACGGGCTCGTCATGAAGGCGTTCTCGTGAGCCGGTTGGGGCGTCGGTCGCGGCACCCCGACGGGTGGTACGACGGCAAGGTCGCGATCGTCACCGGCGGCGGGTCGGGCATCGGGGCGGCCCTGGTGCGGGCGCTGCGTGCCGCCGGCGCCATCGCGGTCGCCGCCGACCTCGAGCCGCCGCCCGGCGACGTCGACGGCGTGAAGCTCGACGTGACCGACGCGGCGGCCGTGCAGACGGTCGTCGACGAGACCGTCGCCGAGCACGGGCGGCTCGACCTGATGGTCAACAACGCCGGCATCAGCCTCATCGGCGAGACCCAGGACCTGACGCTCGAGCAGTGGGACTCGATCATCGACGTCAACATCCGCGGGGTCGTGCACGGCGTCGCCGCGGCCTACCCGCAGCTGATCCGCCAGGGCAGCGGGCACATCGTCAACACCGCCTCGATGGGCGGGCTGATGGCGGCGGGCATGCTGACGTCGTACGTCATGACGAAGCACGCCGTCGTGGGCCTCTCGCTCGCGCTGCGCTCGGAGGCCGCCGCGCACGGCATCGGCGTCATCGCGATCTGCCCGGCGGCGGTGGACACGCCGATCCTCGACAAGGGCGAGTTCGGGAAGGTGCGGGGCCGCGACTACTTCCTCAAGGGCCAGGGCGTGCGCCGGCCGGTCGATCCCGACGCGCTGGCGCAGCGGGTGCTGGCGGCCGTCGCCGCCGACGAGGCGCTGGTGATCGAGCCGGTGCAGGCGCGGATCGCCCACCGCCTGCAACGGTTCGCGCCCGGCTTCACGCAGCGGGCGTCGGTGCGGTTCGTCGCGAAGCAGCGGCGGCTGGCGGAGCAGCGCTCCTAGAAGATGCTGAACGTGACGCCGAAGGCGGCACTGACGAGGACCGCGACCAGGAAGGCCCATCCGCCGGTCAGCCGACGGGCTCCCCTGGCCGGCGGCCGTCCGAGCGGCGTCGGGCCGCCGACGACAAGGTAGGCCAGCTGGCCGAGCGGCGGCGCCAGCCCGGACAGCCAGAACCACGCCCACTTGGTCGCGCGCCAGGGCTGCGGTCCCGCGATGAGCAGCAGCAGGGTGCCGAGGGTGAGCACGAGTCCCACCCCCGCGGTCCAACCCGGCAGCCGCCAGCCCAACAGCTCGCTCTCGACGGTGGGCAGCGCGGGGTCACCGACCTTCGCGACCCGGAGGTCGGGGTAGGCCTGCTGAAGCCGCTCGACGAGCCCTGCGCGGACCCGGGGCGGTTGCCCGGGTCGGGACCGCGCGATCACGTAGTCGTTCTGGCGCATCGGTCGCATCTCGCGGACCTCGGCGTAGTAGCGGTGGATGCCGTCGCGCCAGCGCAGCTCGAGCATCGCGGTGCCGCTGGCGCGGCCCAGCCCGCCGGCAGCCTCGATGTCCTGGACATTGCCGGAAGCGATGGCGTGCTCGAGGCTGTCGGGTGACGCCTCCCGCTCCCCGACGAGGAGGGTCGAGGCGAGCAGCATCACCCAACCGACGAGGAGTGCTGTCCCGATGCGTCGCGACCAGCCGGACCAGGCCGCCTCCGCCTGCTCCGGGTGATCCGGCTGATCCGCCTGCTGATCGACCGCTGGTGCCGTCATCGCTGCTCCCTCCGAGTCGGGGGCAGCAAGCCTAGGACCCGTCGCACGTCAGCCGCTGTATTGCGGAGGATTGCATCAACCTGGTTGATGGGATCCTCCGCAATATCGAACGTCAGCCGCGCTTCAGAGCGCCGGGGAGGCGCCGGGCAGCGGTCCGCGCGGCAGCTTTCTCACTGCGCCCGACGGGCAGGATGATCGCGCCGTGCCCGCTCGCCCACCAGTAGCGGCGCGGGCCGAAGTCCATGTCGCGGAGGAACCGGCGCTGCTGGGCGGCATTCTTGAACGTCAGGATGTTGACGCGTTCGTGGCGGATGGTGCACTTCCCGCCGTCGTAGTAGCCCATGAGCGCACCTAGAGCGAAGTAGTCGACGCAGTCGATCTCGCGCGCCACCCGGCGAGCCAGCTCGTGGTAGTGCTGCGAGTGTCCGGCTCGCTCCGACACGGCCGCGCTCGGGAGCTCACGAGCGGAGGCGGGCGACGCTCCGAGAGAGGCGACGAGCGCGGACAGGATGAGGGCGACCACCCCGAGACGAAGGTTCACTGCTTCAGTTTCGCGGCGCCTTTCCGGCCACCAAAATCGGCGGTGATCAGCTCCCGTTGAAGGTCGGCTTCTCGCGGTTGAGGAAGGCAGTCACCGCGCCGGCGTGGTCACGGGTGCGCCCGCAGCGTGCCTGGCCGACGGCCTCCTCACCGAGCACGTCGACCAGCGGCCGGTCCATGCCGAGGGCGAGCAGCCGCTTGGACTCGGCATAGGCGACGGTCGGGCCGGCAGCCAGCTGGGCGGCGATCCTCGCGGCCGCAGTGGCGACCTCCTCCGGCGGCACGACCTCGCCGGCGATCCCCCAGCCCGTGGCCTCCTCGGGCGTGAAGTTGCGGGCGAGGAGCACCAGCTCGCGAGCACGGGCCTCGCCGACCGCGCGGGGCAGGGTCGCGGCCAACCCCGAGTCGCAGGTGAGCCCGATGCCGGAGAACGCCGTGCCGAGCGTGGCGCCGGCCGCGAACACCCGGAGGTCGCAGGCCAGCGCGAAGCCAAAGCCGGCGCCCACGCAGGCGCCGTTGACCGCCGCGACGACCGGCTTCGGCATCGTCGCGAGCGCGGTCACGATCGGCGAGTAGTGCAGGGCAACGGTGTCGAACGCGTGGTCCGGGTCGGCCTCGAGCGCCTCGGCGTGCTCGCCGAGGGCTTGGCCCACGCAGAACGCGCGGCCGGCGCCGGTGAGCACGACCGCGCGGACGTCGGTGTCCTCCGCGACCGTCTCGAGCGCAGTGACCAGCGCCTTCTTCAGCTCCAGCGACAGCGCGTTGTAGCTGTCGGGCCGGTTGAGGGTCACGGTGGCCACCGCTCCCTCGCGATCGACGAGGACCGGGGCAGTGTCGTCGGTGCTGTCGGTGCTGTCGGTGCTGTCGGTGCTGGCGGTGCTGGCGGGCATGCGTTCTCTCCTAGGCGTCGTAGTCGACGGTGACATCGGGGCTGACCGGGAAGGTCTGGCAGGTCAGGACGAAGCCGCGGTCGACCTCGTCGGGCTCGAGGGCGTAGTTGCGGACCATCTCGACCTCGCCGGAGCGCACCTTCGCGCGACAGGTGCCGCACACGCCACCCTTGCAGGCGAACGGCAGGTCGCTGCGCACCTCCTGGGCGCCGTCGAGGATGGTCCGGCCGCGCTCCATCGGCGTGGTCGTCGTACGTCCGTCGATGGTGACGGTCACCTCGCTGGTGACGCCGTCGACCACGCGGTCGGGGTGGCGCAGCTGCGGCGGCGGCTCGTCGACGTGGAACAGCTCGAAGTGGATGCGCTCGTCGGGCACGCCGAGCTCCGCCAGCACCGCGCGGGCGTCGGCGAGCATGCCGAACGGTCCGCACAGCCAGACGTGGTCGACCTGGCCGACCGGCACCAGCAGGGTGAGCAGACGGCGCAGCCGGGCGGCGTCGAGCCGTCCGGAGAACAGGTCGACGTCGCGGGGCTCGCGCGACAGCACGTGCATGAGGTCCAGCTGCCCGTGGTGGGCGTCCTTGAGGTCCGCGAGCTCCTCGGCGAACATCACCGACGTCGTCGTGCGGTTGCCGTAGATCAGCGTCAGTGCGGTGTCGGGGTTGCCGAGCAGCGACGAGGCGATCGACAGCATCGGCGTGATGCCCGAGCCTGCGGCGATGCAGAGGTGCCGGCCGCCCGCGGCCGGGTCGGCGCGGAAGCTCCCGGACGGCGGCTGCACCTCGACCCGGTCCCCCGGCCGCACCTGGTGGACCAGCCAGCCCGAGAACAGGCCGCCCGGGATCTCCCGGACGCCGATGCGGGGTCGGGCGCCGACGGGCGCGCAGATGGAGTAGGTACGACGGTGCTCGGCGCCGTCGACCACGCGCCGCAGGGTCAGCGACTGGCCGGCCTGGAAGTCGAAGACGTCGCGCAGGTCGTCGGGCACGTCGAAGGTCACCGCCACCGCGTCGTCGGTCAGCCGCTCGACGTCCGCGACGGCGAGCTCGTGGAACACCTCAGATCTCCTTCACGTGGTCGAAGGGCTCGAGGCAGGCCCGGCAGCGGTACATCGCCTTGCACGCGGTGGACCCGAACTCGCTGACCAGCGCGACGTCGCCCGACGTGCACCGGGGGCACGACACCGCCCGCCGGGTGGGCGAGAGCCGGATCGGCACGGGTCCCCTCCTGTCGGTCGCGCCGGTCGAGACCGCCGGAGGCGAGATCCCGTGCTCGGCCAGCGCCCGGCGTCCCTCCGGTGTGATCCAGTCCGTCGTCCACGGCGGGTCGAGGGCGACCCGGACCTGCACGTCGTCGTACCCCTCCTCCTGCAGGCGCCGGACCAGGTCGTCACGCATCGTCGCCATCGCCGGGCAGCCGGAGTAGGTCGGCGTGATCGCGACGACCACCGCGCCGCCGTCCTCCTCGACCTCGCGCAGCACGCCGAGGTCGGCCAGGGTCAGCATCGGCAGCTCCGGGTCGACGACCGTGGCCGCGACCTCCCACGCCGTCACCACAGCCCCCTCGGGTGAGCCCGGGCGACGCTCTGCATCTCGGCGAGCATCCGGCCCAGGTGCTCGGTGTGGCCGCCGTCGGTCACGACCGGCCGGACGTCGGGCTCGGCGACCCCGGCGGTCGCGAGCACGTGCGCCAGCACCCCGTCGGCCTCGGCGTCCACGCCCAGCTCGTGCCGGTGCGCCCACACCCGCGCGAGCCCGGCCTCGAGCCGCCGACGCGACTCCTCGGTGCCACCGGCCAGCACGACGAACCACCGACCGGCGAAGTCGCGGTGGTAGGTCAGCTCCTTCACGCCCTTCGCAGCCACGGCGCTCAGCACCGCGTCCGGGTGCGCCGCGAGCCGCTCGAACAGGGCGAGCCGGTGGGTCGCGAAGACCAGGACCCGGCAGACGGTCTCGGCGAAGTCGCCGTTGGGCAGCTCGACGAGCGGCACGTTGCGGAACGCGCGGTCGTCGCGAAAGAACGCGAGCGCGTCCTCGGGGGGCACCGGCGAGCCCTCGGGCAACGTCGGCACGACCGACGGGTCGGCGGCAGCGGCGCGGGCGAGCAGCAGCCGCGCCTGCCCGAGGAGGTCCAGCGCGATGTTGGCGAGCGCGATGTCCTCCTCGAGGTCGGGCGCGCGGCTGCACCACTCCGAGAGCCGGTGCGACAGGACGAGGGCGTCGTCCCCGAGCGCGAGGCAGTACGACGCGAGCTCGGCCGCGTCGATCCCGTCGGGGACCGTGGTGTCCACGCCGGCGAGCGGGTCTTCGAAGTCTGTGCCGAAGGCCCAATGGGCGTCGTTGACGAGCAGGCCGTCGTAGGCGCTCTCGTGCTCGCCGGGCTGGTGGGTGTGGATGGTCATGGTTCCTTGGTGGTCGAGCTTGTCGAGACCTACATGTGGGGGACGTCGTGGGGGATGTCGTAGAACGTCGGGTGCCGGTAGACCTTGTCGCCGCTCGGGGCGAACAGCGGGTCCTTCTCGTCCGGGCTGGAGGCGGTGATCGCGTCGGACCGCACCACCCAGATCGAGACGCCCTCGTTGCGGCGGGTGTAGACGTCGCGCGCGTGCCGCACCGCCATCTGGTCGTCCGGCGCGTGCAGCGACCCGACGTGCACGTGGTTGAGCCCGCGCTTCCCGCGCACGAACACCTCGTAGAGCGGCCACTCGGCCCGGACCCCGGTCATGACTGCCTCCCGGTGATCGAGTAGTCCGAGCCCCTGGGCGAGGACGTATCGAGACCCGCGAACGCCGCGGCCGCCTCCCGCACCCAGGCACCGTCGTCCCAGGCCTGCTTGCGATGCGCGATCCGCTGCTCGTTGCAGGGCCCGCCGCCCTTCACCACCGTCCAGAACTCGTCCCAGTCGAGCTCGTTGTCCGGCAACGTGACGCCGAGCGCCTCGGCCTGCGGCGCGGTCATCTCGATGAACCGGGCCCGCAGCTCGTCGTTGGTGTGCGTCTTGATGCCCCACGCCATCGACTGCTCGGTGTTGGCGGACTCGGCGTCGGGCGGGCCGAACATCATCAGCGCGGGCTTCCAGAACCGGTTCACCGACTCCTGCACCATCGCCCGCTGCTCGTCGGTGCCGCGCATCATCGTCATCAGCAGCTCATAGCCCTGCCGCTGGTGGAAGGACTCCTCCTTGCAGATCCGGATCATCGCCCGGCCGTAGGGACCGAAGGACGTGCGGCACAGCGGCACCTGGTTGCAGATCGCGGCGCCGTCGACGAGCCAGCCGATGGTGCCGACGTCGGCGTACGACAGCGCGGGGTAGTTGAAGATCGAGGAGTACTTCTGCCGCCCGGAGATGAGCATCTCGGTCAGCTCGTCCCGGGAGACCCCGAGCGTCTCGGTGGCGGAGTAGAGGTAGAGCCCGTGGCCGGCCTCGTCCTGCACCTTCGCCAGCAAGATCGCCTTGCGCCGCAGCGACGGCGCCCGGCCGATCCAGCTGCCCTCCGGCTGCATCCCGATGATCTCCGAGTGGGCGTGCTGGGCGACCTGCCGGACCAACGTCCTGCGGTAGGCGTCCGGCATCCAGTCGCGCGGTTCGATGCGGTCCTTGCGGTCGATCGTCGCCTGGAAGCCGGCTTCGAGCTGCGCCTCGTCGACGGCGGATGTCATGGGACCTCCCGGGCACTCAGCGTCATTTACTGACCGAACGGTCTGTAATACTCTAGCGCACCATGAGCGCACTGCTGGAGAGCTACGTCTCGGGAGCCTGGTTCACTCCGCAGATCGGCGCCGACGGGGGTCGACCCGTCCTCGACGCCGTTACCGGCGAGGAGGTGGCGCGGGTCTCCAGCCAGGGCATCGACCTCGCCGCGGCGGTCGCCCACGCGCGCGAGGTGGGCGGTCCCGCCGTACGCCGGCTGACGTTCCACGAGCGGGCCGCGCAGCTGAAGGCGCTGGCCCGGCACCTCGGCGACCTCAAGGACGACTTCTACGCCCTCTCGCGCCGCACCGGGGCCACGAAGCGCGACTCGATGGTCGACATCGACGGCGGCATCGGCACTGTCTTCTCCTACGCGAGCAAGGCCACCCGCGAGCTGCCCGACGATGTCGTGGTCCTGGACGGCGCGACGGAACCGCTCGGTCGCGGCGGCACCTTCGTCGGCCAGCACGTGTGGACCTCCCGCACCGGCGTCGCGGTGCAGATCAACGCGTTCAACTTCCCGGTCTGGGGCATGCTCGAGAAGCTCGCCCCCACCTACCTGGCCGGGCTGCCGAGCATCGTGAAGCCCGCCAGCCAGACGGCCTACCTGACCAAGGCCGTCGTCCGCCGCATCGTCGAGTCGGGGATCCTCCCCGAGGGCTCGGTCCAGCTGGTCTGCGGCAGCGCCGGCGACCTGCTCGACCACCTCGGCGAGCAGGACTCGGTCGCGTTCACCGGGTCGGCGCACACTGCGGAGATCCTGCGCAACCACCCGTCGGTGCTGAGGAACGGCGTCCGCCTCGGCGTCGAGGCGGACTCGTTGAACTGCTCGATCCTCGGGCCCGACGTCACCGCGGACGACCCCGAGCTCGACCTGTTCGTCGAGGCCGTCGTCACCGAGATGACGGTCAAGGCCGGCCAGAAGTGCACGGCGATCCGGCGCGCGATCGTGCCCGAGGCGATGGCCGACACCGTCGTCGAGGCGATCAGCGCCCGGCTCGCGCAGGTCACCGTCGGCGACCCGGCCGACGAGTCGGTGCGGATGGGGGCGCTGGCCAGCCTCGGCCAGCGCGAGGAGGTGCGCAAGGCGATCGAGGCGCTGCGGGCCGGCGCCGACATCGTGTACGGCGACCCGGACCGGGTCGACGTCGTCGGGGCCGGTGCCGAGCGGGGCGCGTTCATGGGCCCGGTGCTGTTACGGGCCCGCCCCGGCGCGCCCGAGCCGCACGACGTCGAGCCGTTCGGGCCGGTCTCCACCGTGCTCACCTACGGCTCCGCCGCCGAGGCCATCGAGCTCGCCGCCCGCGGCCGGGGCAGCCTGGTCGCCTCGGTCGTGACCCACGATCCGCAGTTCGCTCGCGCCGTCACCCTCGGTCTCGCGCCGTGGCACGGCCGGGTGCTCGTGCTCGACCGCGACGACGCCGCCGAGGCCGGGCAGGCCGGTGGTCACGGCAGCCCGCTGCCGGTGCTGGTCCACGGCGGCCCGGGACGTGCCGGCGGCGGCGAGGAGCTCGGTGGCATCCGCGGCGTCCTGCACCACATGCAGCGCACGGCGGTCCAGGCCTCCCCGGACATGCTCACCGCCATCACCGGCCGCTGGGCGACCGGCGCGCAGCGGCGCGCCGAGGAGGTGCACCCGTTCCGCAAGAGCCTCGCCGAGCTGGGCATCGGCGACAGCATCACCTCCGCGACCCGCACGGTCACCCGAGCAGACATCGATCAGTTCGCCGAGCTCACCGGCGACACGTTCTACGCGCACACCGACCCCGAGGCGGCCGCCGCCAACCCGCTGTTCGGCGGGATCGTCGCGCACGGCTACCTGGTCGTCTCGCTCGCCGCCGGCCTGTTCGTCGAGCCGAACCCGGGTCCGGTGCTCGCCAACTTCGGCGTCGACAACCTCCGGTTCCTCACGCCGGTGAAGGTCGACGACACGATCCAGGTGACGCTGACCGTCAAGCAGGTCACCCCGCGGAGGTCGGCCGACTACGGCGAGGTCAGGTGGGACGCGGTGGTGTCCAACCAGGACGGCAAGCCGGTCGCGACGTACGACGTGCTCACCCTGGTCGCCAAGACCTGGCCGCAGTGACGACCGCCGACGCCCCTCGGCGTCCCCGCGGGCGTCCCGGCAACGACAAGGAGACCGTGCTGCGGCGGGCGATCGACCTGTTCAACCGGCAGGGCTACGACGCCACGTCGATCACCGACCTGGCGAGCGACCTCGGGCTCACGAAGTCCGCGATCTACCACCACTTCCCGAGCAAGGAGGCGATCCTCGCCGCGGCCCTCGACGAGGCCCTCGACGGGCTCGCGGCCGCAGTGGCCTCGGCCGCCGACGCGACCCGCGGCGACCGCGCCTACGACCGGTTGCGCGCGACCATCGAAGCGTCGGTGGCGATCCTCGCCTCGCACCTGCCGGCGGTCACCCTGCTGCTGCGGGTGCGCGGCAACAGCCCGCTCGAGCAGTCCGCGCTCGAGCGCCGGCGGCGCATCGACGACCAGCTGGCCGGCCTCGTCGGACGAGCCGTGGCCGAGGGCGACCTGCGCGCCGACGTACCCCCTGACGTGATCAGCCGCCTCGTCTTCGGCACGGTGAACTCGCTGGTCGACTGGTACCACCCGGACGGCCCGATCCCGCCCGAGCGGCTGGCGGCGCTGGTGTCCGGCGTCCTCTTCGACGGCCTGCACGCGCGGTTTTGAGGACCGACCGGTAACAAATAGCGTGACGGCCATGACGCAACGAGTGGGCGTGGTGGGCGGCGGACTGATGGGCTCCGGCATCGCGGAGGTGTGTGCGCGGTCCGGACGCGACGTGATCGTCGTCGAGGCGGACGCGCCGGCCGCCGAGTCGGCACAGGCCCGCATCGAGAAGTCCGTACGACGCGCGGCCGAGCGCGGCAAGATCGACGACCCGGACGGCGTCCTCGCACGGATCCGGTTCGCCACCGACCTGGACGAGCTCGCCGACCGCGACCTCGTGATCGAGGCGATCGTCGAGAACGAGGACGCCAAGGTCGACCTGTTCACCAGGCTCGACAAGATCGTCCAGCCCGACGCGATCCTGGCGTCCAACACCTCCTCGATCCCGATCATGAAGCTCGCCGTCGTCACCCAGCGGCCCCAGCAGGTGCTCGGCATCCACTTCTTCAACCCGGTGCCCGTGCTCAAGCTGGTCGAGCTGGTGCCGAGCCTGATGACCTCCGAGGAGACCACCGCCACGGCACGGACGTTCGTCGAGGACGGTCTCGGCAAGCAGGCGATCCTCTGCCAGGACCGCGCCGGCTTCGTCGTCAACGCGCTGCTGATCCCGTTCATCCTCTCCGCGATCCGGATGTACGAGTCCGGCTTCGCCTCCGCCGAGGACATCGACCACGGACTGGTGCTCGGCGCCGCCCACCCGCAGGGCCCGCTCGCCCTCGCCGACCTGATCGGCCTCGACACCACCAAGGCCGTGGCGGAGTCGCTCTACGAGGAGTTCAAGGAGCCGCTCTACGCCCCGCCGCCGCTGCTCCAGCGGATGGTGTCGGCGGGCCTGCTCGGCCGCAAGACCGGCCGCGGGTTCTACACCTACGGCTGACGCCGGCCGCGGGTCAGGCGCTCGGTCGCGCGACCAGCGCGGCCAGCCGCTGCGGCGCCTGCAGGCAGAACGAGTCGGTCAGCAGCTCGGCCAGCTCGTCCCAGTCGGTGGCCTCCTCGACGAACATGCCGACCACGTTGCCGCCCCACTCGCCCTTGAAGTACGGCGCGCCCAGGTGCTCGAACGCCAGCACCTCGTCGGGCTCCGCCCGGAACGTGATCCGGTAGAGCTGGTCCTCCCCGCCGAACAGGTGGCAGACGGTCGCCTGCCCGACCCGCCACCGGACCCCCACCCACGCCGTCTCCTCGTAGCACTCGGGGAACACCTCCATCACCGATCGGAGGCGGTCCACCCACGCGAGGGGCACTTCGGGGCGCTCGGGCACCCCTGAAAACTAGGGCAGGTCGCCGACAGCCTGGTGCTCGTCGCGGAAGTAGCTGGCGAGGAGTCGGGTGCTGACACGATCCCCCCAGGCGAGGAGGTGGGCGCGGCCCCACGTCGTGCGGGCGAGGAGGCGGTAGCGGACGGTGTTGAGGGCCCAGACGTAGGCGTGCGCCCAGGGCGGGCGGAGCGGCAGACCGAGCTCGCGCATGCTGATCGGTCCGAGGAACGTGGTGAGCATGCTGAGCAGGCGCTCCTGCTCGTAGCGGGCGCGAACGGCCTGGAGGGCGTCCGGCCAGCCCGGGTAGCGCCGCTCCCGCTGCGCGTCCACGATCGCCCTTGCCAGCTGCGGGCCGGCCTCGGAGATGTCGGCCTGGGCGAGCAGCACGTGGTAGGCCTGCCGGTGCCGCTCGCCCTCGGTGTCGACGAGGAAGGTGGGGTCGACGCCCATCAGCCACCCGACGTACTTCCACAGGTGCAGCAGCGCGCGCGACTCCCGCCGCGTGACCCGGACCCCGAGGCCGCGGGAGCCGACGATGAGCACGCCGTCGAAGAGCATCAGCGTCGAGGCCTGGTCGGCCTGGTTGATCGGGAGCCCCCAGCGCTCGGAGTCCCACTGGGGCTCGAAGGCGTGGTTGACCAGGGCGTGCATGACACGGACGTGGAGGGTCAGTCGCCAGGCCTCGCCGCCGGGCCCGCCGGCGACCGGCGGGCGCAGCGACCCGGGCTTGGTGAGCTCGACGACCCACTTCTGGGTCTCGCCGAGCCGGCGGCGGGTGCTGTCGCCGACCAGCCCACCGGTGGCGACCAGCAGGTCCGAGGGGCCGCCGAACCGGTAGCCGCCGATCAGCGACAGCTGCGTGAGCACGTCGGCGGCGTTCTGGCCGAGCCGGCGCGCGACCAGCGCGCCCTCGTCGAGCAGGTCCCAGTCGACCCAGTCGGGCGTCGCCGAGACCTCCGCGAAGAACGAGGCGAGCGCCTCCGGCGCGTCCGGTACGGCGTCGATGCCGCCGGCGAGCGCCGTACGCAGCTGCTCCATCGTCACCCGTCCCGGCTGCCCTGCTCGCGTCCGCATCGCTTCCGCGAGGGTCGCCGCGAGCTCGTCGCGTTCACCGAACGCGCGCCCGATGCGGTCCATCAGGTCTTCGTCGACGGCCTTGACGCGTCCCATCAGCCGCAGCGGCACGCCGAGGCGCCGGCTGCGGGCCTCCGCCTCGCGGAACCGGGTGGGGTAGGCGCCGCTGGCGCGGGACTCGGTCTGCTGGATCGCCATGCCGTCATTCTGACGCGAGCGATCACTCGCATACAATTCGCATCATGCGGAAGTCGCCGAGGCAGGCCCGGTCCCGGGAGATGGTCGAGCGGATCGTCGCGGCGGGCCGCGAGGTGCTCGTCACCGACGGCTACGACGCCTTCTCCACCAACCGGGTCGCGGCGGCCGCTGGCGTCAGCCCGGGCTCGCTCTACCAGTACTTCCCCGACAAGCTCGCGATCCTCGACGTGGTCGTCGACCGCTACACCGAGGAGACGTCCGAGCGGGTGGCGGCGGCGCTCGCGGACCGGATGGCCGGCGGGCCGCAGGTGGTCCGCGACGTCGTCGACGCCCTGCTCTCCGCGCTCGAGGCCGACCCCGCCCTGCTCCGGGTCGTCGCCGAGGAGCTGCCGCAGGTGCGCAGCCGTCCGCGCCGCGAGGCGCTCGAACGCCGGGTGAGCGAGCTCGTGTCGACGTACCTCCTCGCCCGGCCCGAGCACAGCCGCCGGCCGACGCCGACCGTGTCAGCCTGGGTGAGCGTGCTCGCGATCGAGAACCTCGCGGTCCGCTGGGTGCTCGACCAGCCGGCCATCACCCGCGACCAGCTGCTCGACGAGCTGGTCGCGCTGGTGGGTGGCTACCTGCTCTCGTGACCGGTCAGGGCCATCCCGATGCCGAGCCCGATCATCGAGGTGCCGCCGAGCGCGCCGAGGGCGCTGCCCCGCCGCGGTGACCCGGCGAACCAGTCCCGCGCCCGCCCGGCCGCGAGCGCCCAGACCGAGTCGCACACCAGCCCGAGCGCGACCGCGAGCGAGCCGAGCACGAACATCTGGACCGGCACCGCACCCCGGTCCGGGTCCACGAACGGTGGCAGCAGCGCCGCGAAGATGAGGAACCCCTTGGGGTTGCTGGCGCCGACCACGAAGCCCTGGCGTACGGCGGCGGCCCGGCTCAGCGGCGAGTGCGGCTCCCGGCCGTCGACCCGCAGCTCGTGCCGGTGCCGCAGCGCCTGCACGCCGAGCCAGACCAGGTAGGCCGCGCCGAGCAGCTTGATCACGGTGAAGACGACCACGGACTCCGCGACGACGGCGCCGAGGCCCGCCGCCACCAGGGTCATCACGAGGAACAGCCCCAGCGTGTTGCCGGCGACGCTGGCGAGCGCGACCCGCTGGCCGTAGGAGACGGCGCGGCCGACGACGAAGACGACGCTCGGGCCCGGGATGACGATCAGCACCAGCGCAGCGAGCCCGAAGCCGAGCAGCTGGTCGACGCCGATCACCGCCGGCTACTCGCCCTTCGGCGCTTCCCGCTCGGCCGGGTCGTCGGAAGCGGGGGCCACCGGGTCGCCGTAGACGCCCGCGTCGGCGGCGCGGTGGGCCTTCTTGAGCTGCCTGGTCAGGCTCCAGCCGAGGAGCGCCACCGCGATGACGAGCGCGACGAAGATGATGAAGCCCATCGGGCCGGCCACCACGTCCTCATCGTCCGGCGCGGCGGTAATGACCCCGATCAGAGCTGCATGCATGCATCCATTGTCCCACTCAGGGGCTGACACCCGCGAACAGGTCGTCCTCGGGCAGCTCGGTCTCCACGTGGCTGGTCACCAGCTCGTAGTCCTCGGTGGGCCACACCTTCTGCTGGAGCTCGCGCGGGATGGCGAACCAGAAGCCGTCCGGGTCGATCTGGGTCGCGTGCGCGAGCAGCGCCTGGTCGCGCACGCCGAAGTAGTCGCCGCACGGCACCCGGGTCGTCACCCGCTTGTCCCACTCGGGGTCGCGCTTCCACTCCTTCAGCCGCTCGGCGTACGGCGACTCGAGCCCGTGCTCCTCCATAGCCTCGTGCAGCGCGAGCATCTTGGGGTAGTTCCAGCCGTGGTGGTAGTAGAGCTTGCTGACCTGCCACGGCTCGCCCAGCTCGGGCGCGTAGTCGGGCTCGGCCGCCTTCTCGAACGCGAACACCGACACCAGGTGGCACATGATGTGGTCGGGGTGCGGGTAGCCGCCGTTCTCGTCGTACGTCGTCATCACCTGGGGCTTGAAGCTCCGCACCAGCCGGATCAGTGGCGCCGCCGCCTCCTCCACCGGCACCAGCGCGAAGCAGCCCTCCGGCAGCGGCGGCTTCGGGTCCCCCTCCGGCCAGCCCGAGTCGACGAAGCCGAGCCAGTCCTGGGTGACGCCGAGGATGTCGCGGGCCCGCTCCATCTCCTGACGTCGGATCTCGTGGATGTTCTCGAGGATCCCGGGCCGGTCCATCTTGGGGTTGAGGATCGAGCCGCGCTCGCCGCCGGTGCAGGTCACGACGTGCACGTCGACGCCCTCCGCGACGTACCGTGCCGTCGACGCCGCACCCTTGCTCGACTCGTCGTCGGGGTGCGCGTGCACGTGCATGAGACGGAGACCGGCTCTCTCCGGTGATCGAGCCTGTCGAGATCCGGTGGGCATGCGCCCGATCGTAGGAGTTCCGGCCATGCGAGCATGAACCGGTGACCGTGCACAGCCATTCCCTGCCACAACGGTACGGCGCTCCGCTGCGCTGGCGCCGCTACGTGCTGCTGGGGTTCGTGGTGCTCGTGGTCGGCGCGCTGGCCGGCTGGTTGGCGTGGGTCACGGTCGTGCAGTCCGACCCGCCGGTCTCCTCGGAGCTCATCTCGTCGGAGATCGTCGACGACCACACCGCGACCGCCGTGATCCGCGTGCAGTGGGGCGAGGACCCGGTCGAGGCGCAGTGCACCGTCCGGGCGCTGGCGCACGACAAGGCGGTCGTGGGGCAGGCCACGTTCCAGCCCGGCGCCGACGAGGGGTCCGACCACGAGGTCGAGATCGCCACCGAGCGCCGTGCGACCGCCGTGGAGAACATCGGCTGCACCGCCGAGGACCAGCCGCGGCCCCGCTGACGTCCGACTGACGAATGGGCGGCGGCCACCGGACTTGTTAGACTAATCCTTCTGTCCGGAGCCGATTCGGCGCCGCCCACGTGGCAGCGCCTCCCGTCGCACGGGCCCGCAGAGAGACGGGCGAGACGGACCGGACCACGCTCGACAAGATCCGCCTTTCCTCGCTCGACCAAGATTCGCCTATCCAGGAGTACCCGATGACGCAGACCGACCAGACGATCTGGCTGACCCAGGACGCCTACGACAAGCTCGTGGCGGAGCTGGAGGACCTCAAGGGCCCCCAGCGCCAGGAGATCGTCGCCCGGATCAGTGCGGCGCGCGACGAGGGTGACCTCAAGGAGAACGGTGGCTACCACGCCGCCAAGGACGAGCAGGGCCGCATCGAGGCGCGCATCCGCCAGCTCGAGGACATGCTCCGCAAGGCCGAGGTCGGCGAGACGCCCCCGGACGACGGCGTCGTCGAGCCCGGCATGGTCGTGACCTTCAAGTTCGAGGGCGATGCCGACGACGAGGCGATCACCTTCCTGCTGCTCGGCGCGCGCGAGGTCGAGCCCGAGGGTCTGACCGTCTACACCCCGCAGTCGCCGCTCGGCGAGGCCATCAACGGCCGCAAGAAGGGCGAGACCGTGACCTACGAGGCCAACGGCAAGCCGCAGACGGTCGTCATCCTCGACGCGAAGCCCTACACCGGCTGAGCGATCGGGGCGGTCAGCCCCGGTCCACGACCTTGTAGCCGTGCTCGCGGAGGCGGTCGATGACCGCCTCGGCGTGCGGCTCGCCGCGCGTCTCGAGCTGGAGGTGCACGTCGACCTCGTCGAGCAGCAGGCTCGGTGAGATCCGTTCGTGGGCGACCTCCATGACGTTGGCGCCGGCGGCCGCGACCTCGGCGAGCATCCGCATGAGCCCGCCGGGAACGTCGGGCAGCGTGACCTGCAGGTTGAGGTAGCGCCGGGCGGCGGCCATGCCGTGCCGGATCACCTTGCCGAGCAGCAGCGGGTCGATGTTGCCGCCGGAGAGCACCACGACGACCGGACCGGTGAAGCGATCCGGCTCCACCGCCAGCGCGGCGGCGGCGGCCGCACCCGCCGGTTCGACCACCAGCTTCTCCCGCTCGGCCAGCGCGAGCAGCGCGCGGGACAGGTCCTCCTCGGAGACGGTGATGAGGTCGTCGACGTACTCCTTGACCAGGCGGAACGTCAGCTCGCCCGGCCGGCCCACCGCGATGCCGTCGGCCATCGTCGCCATCTGCGGCAGCCGCAGCGGGCGGCCCTCGGCGAGCGACGGCGGGAACGCGGCCGCGCCGGCGGCCTGCACCCCGACCAGACGGACGTCCGGGCGCAGCGACTTCACCGCGATGGCGACCCCGCCGAGCAGTCCGCCGCCGCCGGTCGGCACCATGACCGTCGCCGCGTCCGGCACCTGCTCGACGACCTCGAGGCCGAGGGTGCCCTGCCCGGAGACGATGTCGCAGTTGTCGAACGGGTGGATGAGGACGGCGCCGGTCTCCTCGGCGAACTCCGTCGCCGCGGCGAGGCAGTCCTCCAGCGTCCCCTTGCGGAACCGCACCTCGGCGCCGTAGCCGCGGGTCGCCCGCTCCTTGGGGATCGGCGCGCCCTCCGGCATGAAGACGGTGGCCGGGATGCCGTGCTGCTGGGCCGCGAGCGCAACCCCTTGCGCGTGGTTGCCGGCGGACGCGGCGACGACGCCACCGGCGCGCTCCGCCTCCGAAAGCCGGGCGATCCGCACGGCCGAGCCGCGGACCTTGAACGACCCGGTGCGCTGGAGGTTCTCGCACTTGAGGTGCACCGGGTAGCCGGCGACGGTCGTGAGCCAGCGCGACTCCACCATCGGCGTCCGCAGCGCCACCTCCTCGACCAGCGGCCGGGCGGCCTGGATGTCCTCGAGGGTGACGGTGGCGAGCTCCTGCTCGGGCTGATCGGGCTGCTCGGGCTGGTCAGGCATGGCTCGTCTCCTCCGGTGGCACGATCACTTCGTCCTCCAGCTCCTCGGCGGCCTCCTCGACCGGCATCTGGGCCAGCTCGGCGAGGTGCAGGACCACGGCGTTGGCGGCGGCGGCGAGGGGTACGGCGACCAACGCGCCCACCACGCCCGCGACCAGCACCCCGCCCGCGATCGCGAGGATCACGCCGAGCGGGTGCAGCGCCACCCAGCGGCCGAGCAGGAACGGCTGCAGGACGTGGCCCTCGAGCTGCTGCACGCCGATGATCACGGCGAGCATGATCAGCGCCTCGACCGGGCCCTGGTCGACGAGCGCGACCAGCACCGCGACGGTGCCGGCGATCGTCGCACCGATCAGCGGCACGAAGGCGCCGAGGAAGACCAGCACTCCGATGGCGAGCACGAACGGCACGTTCAGGATCGCGGCGCCGATCATCACGCCGACCGCGTCGACGGCGGCGACGATCACGGTGGCGCGCACGAACTGGACCAGCGAGATCCAGGCGACCTTGCCCGAGCTGTCGACCCGCTCGCGGGCGGCGCGCGGGGCGAGCCGCACGACCCACGACCAGATCCGGTCGCCGTCGGCGAGGAAGAAGTAGGTCGCGAAGAGGGTGATGAAGAACCCCGCCACCACGTGGCCGACGGCCGAGCCCACCTCGGTCACCCGGCCGACGATCTCCCCGTCCTGGGACCGCTCGGTGATCATGTCCTGGGCGTTGCCGATCCAGTCGTTGATCTGGGAGTCGCTGGCGTTCACAGGCCCGTCGCGGAGCCACTCGCGGATCTCCTCGAGCCCCTGCACCGTGGAGTCCGCCAGGTCCGAGGCCCCGGTCGCGACCTGCTGTCCGGCGAACGTGAGCAGCGCCCCGACCGCTGCGAGCCCACCGAGCACGACGAGCAGGGCGGCGAGGCTCTTGCGGATGTGGAGCCGGGTGAGCAGGTGCACCAGCGGCCACGACAGCGCGCTGATGAGCAGCGCCACCGCGATCGGGATGGTGATGACGGAGAAGTAGCCGACCAGCCACAGCGTCAGGTAGCCGGCGGCCGCGATGACCAGGAACCGCCAGGCCCAGGCCGCGGCGAGGTCGAGCCCCCACGGGACCTCGGCCCGCCCGGTCCGTGACGGACCGGTCAGGATCGGCGCCGGGCCGCCCCGCCGCTCCTCCCGCACGAGCGCCCACTGGTGGGCGAACCGCTGCAGCACCGTCTCGACCTCGGAGTCGAGCTCTTCCTCGCTCCCTCGACGCCGCCGTGGGAAGCGGTGTCGACGGTGCTCGTCCTGCGGCCCCTCCGGTGGCCCGGCGGACGGCGCTGCCGGCTCTTCGGCGGGCGTCTCCGTCGACGCCTCGGCCGGCGTTCCCTCCGGCTCCCCGACCGGGTCTTCCTCAGTCACGCGCCCACCCTAGGACCTGCTCCCGGCCAGCGACATCGCCAGCCGGTAGGCCACGTCGGGATGATCCCGGGCGAGCAGCCCGACCGCCATCAGGAGGTACTGCTCGTCCACGACGATCCGGGCCCGCTCCGGCAGCTGCCAGCCCTCCGGGTCGTCAGCCGTCACGATGCCGCCGAGCACCCGCTCGGCCACCCCCGGGCGTCCGTGGCGGAGCACCCCGCCACTGCCGATGACCAGCGCGACCTCGCGAAGGTCGACGCCGCTGCGCTCGACCACCCGCCCCTCGGGGGAGAGGACGACGCGGGAGCGGCCCGCGTGGCGTCGTACGGCGGTCGCGGCTGCGGTGCGGGCGATCTCCTCGTCGGCGGCGTACTCCTCGTCGGTCCCGGGCACGAAGGACGGCGGTAGTCCCGCCGACTCCCGCATCCCGAGGTCGGCCTCGACCGTGCGCGTCGCCGCGGTCGGTGCGACCACCTCGTGCGCCAAGCCGTCGTCGGAGCGCTCGGCGTCGAGGGTGACGACGGAGTAGACGTCGGTCGTGGCCCCCCCGACGTCGACGACGGTGACGTCGCCGATGCCCGGGCGCGCGTCGTCGATGCCGTAGGCGAGCATCTCCACCCCGGCCAGCACCACGTCGGGCGTCGGCCCGTGCACCAGCCGGGCCAGCTCGTCGCCGCGCGCGGTCAGCCCTTTTCCGGCGATCACGTGCTGCAGGAACTGGTCGCGCACCGCCGCCCGCGCGCTCTCCGGTGCGAGCACCCCGATCCGCGGCACCGCGTTGTCGGCGAACACGTGCGGCACCCCGGCCAGGACCGCCGCGACCTCGTCGCGGGCGTCGGCGTTGCCGGCGACCACGACCGGTCCGGTGAACCCGGACCCCGCCACGACCCGCGCTCCCCCGACCAGCGCGTCCCGGTTTCCGCCGTCGGTCCCGCCGGTCAGGAGCACCAGGTCCACGCCCGCGCGAGTCGTGTGCCCCGCGACGTCGGACATGGCGTCCTCAGGCACCCGACCCGCCGTCGCGACCACCCCGACCACCTTGCCGCCGCTGGACAGGGCGACCCGGCGGCCGGCCTCGGCCGTCACCAGCGCTTCGAACCCGACCACCGCGATCCGCAGCCCACCGCCCGCGCTCGAGCAGGCCAGCACCGCGGCATCCGCAGCCCGCGGATCGGTGGCGGCCAGGTCGGCCCGGCAGCCGTCGACGGCGTCCATCACGTCGCCCGTGGCGAGGGTCGGCCGTTGTGCGCCGGCGACCACGGTCGCGGTGGTGAGGTCGACCAGGAGGGCCTTCGTGTAGGTCGAGCCGATGTCGACGCAGAGGACGACGTCGGCCCCGGACCGGTCAGCCAAGCGCCTGCTCCAGGTCGGCGACCAGGTCGTCGGCGGTCTCGATGCCGACGCTGAGTCGCACCAGGTCCGCGGGCACCTCGAGGTCGGTGCCGGCGACGCTCGCGTGCGTCATCCGGCCGGGGTGCTCGATGAGCGACTCCACTCCGCCGAGCGACTCCCCGAGCGTGAACACCTCGGTCCGGTCGCACACCTGCAGTGCGGCCTCCTCTCCCTCGGTGCAGCGGAAAGACACCATGCCGCCGAAGCGCTTCATCTGCCGCTGGGCGACCTCGTGCCCGGGGTGCGTCTCCAGCCCGGGGTAGATCACGTCGCCGACCTTCGGGTGGCTGGCGAGGAAGTCCGCGATCCGCTCGGCGTTGTCGCAGTGCCGGTCCATCCGGACCGCCAGCGTCTTGATGCCGCGGTGGGTGAGGAAGCTGTCGAACGGCCCGGGCACCGCGCCCATCGCGTTCTGGTGGAAGGCGACCTGCTCGGCGACCTCGTGGTCGCGCACGACGAGCGCTCCGCCGACGACGTCCGAGTGGCCGCCGACGTACTTGGTCGTGCTGTGCACCACGACGTCGGCGCCGAGACGCAACGGCTGCTGGAGGTAGGGGGAGGCGAACGTGTTGTCGACGACCAGCAGCGCGCCCGCGTCGTGGGCGACGCCGGCGAGCGCCTCGATGTCGCCGATCGAGAGCAGCGGGTTGGTCGGGGTCTCGACCCACACGACCTTGGTCTCACCGGGGCGGATCGCGGCGCGGACCGCGTCGACGTCGTCGACCGGCGCCGGGCTGTGGTTCAGCCCCCACGGCACCGCGACCTTGTCGAAGAGGCGGAAGGTGCCGCCGTAGGCGTCGTCCGGGATGACCGCGTGGTCACCGGGCCGGCAGATCGCTCTCAGCAGCGTGTCCTCGGCGGCGAGCCCGGAGGAGAACGCGAACCCGCGCTCCCCCTCCTCCAGCGCCGCCAGCGCCCCCTCGAGGGCGGTGCGGGTCGGGTTGGCGCTGCGGCTGTACTCGTACCCGCCGCGCAGCCCGCCGACCCCGTCCTGCTTGTAGGTCGACGTGGCGTAGATGGGCGGGATCACCGCTCCGGTCGTCGGGTCCGGCTCGTACCCCGCATGGATGGCGCGGGTCTCGAAGCCGCCTTTGGCTGAGTGCTCCTGGCTCATCCGGCGAGCCTAGTCCGGCGGCTTGGCGCGGAATACCCGGCCGACCGGGTATCCCGCGGGTTGTCAGCCGTTGCAGAGGCGGACAACCCGCGGGAGAGGCGGACAACCCCGGGCAGGACCCCGCGTCGTAGCCGTTGGAACCCGTTCTCGTTGGACCCTGATGTGACGTCCTTGCTGCGTGCTGTCCTCGGGTTCCTCCTCGCCCTGGTGCTGGCCGCCGTGCCGCTCTCCCCGGCCTCGGCGGAGGACCTCGGCAACCCGAGCTACCCCGACGACCCGGACCCGCTCCGCGGCCTGGTGCTCCCCCCGCTCGATTCGCTGATCGGGCTGCTGCCGCCGCTGCCGGTGCCCGGGGCGGAGTACGCCGGCGACCTGTGCCGCTCGGGCGGTGACGAGTGCATCGACGAGGTGATCGAGCGGATGGAGGCGCGGCTGGACCGGCTGGTCAGCACCTGCTCGCACAGCGCCGTCTTCTCACTCGCCTACCTGCGGGTGACCGAGAACGTGCGCGACGCCGTCCGCTCCGGCTACTTCGACGACGCGAAGTGGCTCAACCGGGTCGACACCGTCTTCGCGGACCTCTACTTCGACACCACCAGCGACTGGGAGGCCGGCCGCCGGGCGAACATCCCGGCCGCCTGGCGGATCGCGCTGCAGGCCGAGGACGACCGCGCCGTCAGCGGGCTCGGCAACTTCATGCTCGCGATGAACGCCCACATCAACCGCGACTTCCCCTACGTGCTCGCCAAGGTCGGCCTGACCGACCCCGACGGCACCAGCCACAAGCCCGACCACAACGCCTACAACCAGCGCCTCGACAGCCTCTACGCGCCGGTCTTCGCTGAAGAAGCCGCGCGGTTCGACCCGACGTTCGACGACGTCAACTTCGGCACCCTCGAGGAGACCGCGGCCGGCGTCATCATGCGCGGCTGGCGCGAGATGGTGTGGCGGCACGCGGAGCTGCTCGCGCTGGCCAAGGGCCCGGTCCAGCGGTCGCTGGCGCAGAAGCAGGTGGAGACGTACGCCGCGCTCCAGGCGCTCGGGATCCGGCAACTGTTCCAGGTCCAGAGCAGTGAGCGACGCGACGCCTGGTGCGCCCTGCACGGGGCGGGTTGATCGCCGTACCGACGCCGGGTTAAGAAGTCCCTGAGAGGGGCGTACCGCTTGCGCGCCGGGGGAGAATGAAGGCATGTTCACCTCCCGCCGCAAGACCGAGATGGTCGACCCTGCCGAGGCGTTGCCCGGCCGCCCGCAGCCCGGGTTCACGCTGCCCGAGAAGCATGCCGTGCTCGACGCGCCGATCGTCACCGACGACGTCCCCGACGGCCTCGAGGTCGCCGAGTTCGGCCTGGGCTGCTTCTGGGGCGCGGAGGAGATCTACTGGCAGCTCCCGGGGGTCTGGTCGACCTCGGTCGGCTACTCCGGCGGCGTCACCCCGAACCCGTCGTACGAAGAGGTCTGCAGCGGCCGCACCGGCCACACCGAGGCCGTCCGCATCGTCTTCGACCCCGACCGGGTCTCCTACGCCGACCTCGTCAAGAAGTTCTTCGAGGTGCACGACCCGACCCAGGGCATGCGCCAGGGCAACGACGTCGGCACCCAGTACCGCTCCGCGATCTACTACCACTCACCCGAGCAGGAGCAGACCGCCCGCGAGCTGACGAAGATCTACGGCGACGAGATCGCCCGCCGCGGGTACGGCGAGATCACCACCGAGATCGCCCCCGCCGGCGAGTACTACTACGCCGAGGCACACCACCAGCAGTACCTCCACAAGAACCCCTACGGCTACCGCTGCCACGCGAACACCGGGATCCCCTTCCCGGGAACGTCCTAGCCGGACACGGCTGCCAGGAGTGCGACGTCGAGCAGGGCGATCGCGATCGCTGCGTGGAAGGGAGCCTTCCCTCGACCTGCGAGCGTGACGGCCGCCAGCACGAGAACCACGCCGAGGGCTGCCCACGTCCCCGCCGAGGGGCGGCCGGGCGCGCCGATGACCGCGACCGCGGAGGCGGCGACCAGCAGGAACGTCGCCAGCACACGGGTGACCCTCGCACCGAGTCGGTGGGGCAGTCCCTGGATGCCCGTGGCGGCATCGGCGGCGAAGTCGGGCAATGTGTTCAGCAGGTGTGCTGCGACACCCAGTCCGGCTGCGGCGCTCACCATCCACCAGGGCGGAGCGTCCGGAGTGGAGCCGGCCAGCGTGACGGCGGCCGGGAGCGACCCGAACGCGACCGCGTACGGAAGCCAGGAGAAGACAGTGGCCTTCAGGCCGAGGTTGTAGGCGTGGCCCGCTGCCACACCGAGCAACAGGTGCACCAGACCACTGCGCCAGCCGGCGGCCAGCGAGAGGGCCACGCAGGCAGCGCCGGCCACGACCAGGCAGGCTGCTACCAGGGCCGGCGACAGCTCGCCGGTCGCTACTGGCTTGTCGGTACGACCCACCAGCCGGTCCCGCCCAGCATCCAGCAGGTCGTTGCCCCAGCCGACCGTGAGCTGTCCGGCGAACGCGCCCGCGGTGAGGAAGACCGCCGTCGCTGCTGACAGGTCGTGAGCCGCGGAGAGCACGCCGACCACGGTGGTCACCGCAAGACCGGGTCCGATGTGAGCCGCGGTCAACAGGGCCACCGGCCTGAACCCGACGCCAGGTCCCGTCGACTGCGTGGTCATGCGACGGTTCTGGTCCTCAGGGCTGCTCCTGGGTCCTCACCGGACCCTGCCGGAGAGCGGTGCGCAGCTGCACGGCGGCCGAAGGTGGTGGCTACCCGCATGATCCCTCCGCCCCAACGCGACCGGTTGCCGATACCCGGATCCGCGTGCCCCAGACCTCGTCGGACGTCCCTCGGCTGCTCCTACCGCTACCGCTGCCACGCGAACACCGGGACCCCGTTCCCCGCGACCAGCTGACCGCGCCTGCTCGAGGCCGTGCTGCCGAACGACGCTACGCGCTGATGAGCGTCCTGTTCGGTCCCGCGTCGTCGCGCAGGCGGATCGAGGACTCGCGGCGCGCGCGCAGGACCGGCCAGGCCGAGTGCAGAGCAGCGCCTGCCCAGACCAGGTTCGCCGTGACGCTGGGCCACGCGCCGTACGCAGCGCTACCGGCGGCGCACAGCAGGCCGCCGATGACGTTCATCGCGCTGTAGCGGAGCGACGCCGCGTGCCAGTGGCCGCGGGTCAGCATCAGATAGGCACCGATCGTTCCAATCGTGCCGATCCACCCCAGGGCCGCTGCAAGCATGTGACCAATCCTGGGTTGTCTCTGCGATTAGCACAATCGCACTCTCATACACTCTGGGTTTAGCATTGCTGAATGGACGTGGACCCCCGCCGATTGCGGTTCCTCCTTGCCGTCGCGCGGTACGGCGGCGTCCTCGCGGCAGCCGACGAGCTGCGCGTCACGGCCTCGGCGGTCTCCCAGCAGATCGCGCGACTCGAGGACGAGGTGGGCCGGTCGCTGATCACCCGCACGCCGACCGGGAGCGTGCTGACGCCGGCAGGGCTGGCGCTCGCCGAGGCCGCCGAGGACGTCGAACGCGCCCTCGCCGTGGCACGCACCCGACTGCTGCAGGACGAGGAAGGCGTGTCCGGCACCGTCCGGGTCGGCGGCTTCCAGTCCTTCCTGGCCTCGATCCTGGCGCCGGCCCTCCCGAGCTGGCGCGAGCGCCACCCGGGGCTGCGGATCGAGACCTTCGAGGCCGAGGAGGACGACCTGATGCGGAGCCTGCGCGCGGGCCAGCTCGACGCGATCGTCGTCGAGCTCGACGCCGACGCCGACGCGTTCAGCGCTCCTCGCGGCACTCTCGACACCCCGCTCCTCGACGACCCGTGGAAGCTCGTGGTCCCGTCCGGCGCGCTGCTCTCGACCGAGGTGATCGACTTCGGGCGGATGTCCCTACCCTGGTTAGGGGTCGACCCCAAGGCCGCGAACGCCCAGGCCATCGGGCGCGTCCAGGCGGTCCTCGGCGGCGAGAGCTCCGCCGCCCACACCTACTACAGCTTCGACTACGGCCTGGCGCTGGTGCGGGCCGGCGTCGGCGTCACCCTCGCGCCTTCGCTCGCGCTCGAGCGACTGACCACCGAGGGCATCGACATCTTCGACATCCCTGGCCTGGGCTCGCGCCGCATCGTGCTCCGGACCCTCAAGCGTGCTTCCGGACGCACCGTGGACACGGTCGTGGCGATGGTCCGCGAGACGTCTGCGTCGTTCTCCAGGGAGACCGACTCCTGAGCGGAAAGCCCTGTCGGCGAGCCCCTGGCAAGGCGCGCACGCGGGTGCGATCCTTCAGCGATGAGCCACGTGAACGACAAGGTCTCGTCCCTCACCGACCTCACCGGGGACCTGGCGGGCACCTACCCCCGCACGGCCAGCAGCGGCGCGGCGGTCGACGAGGACGTCGTACGCACTGACCTGGCGGCGGTCGAGCGGGACGGTTACGTGATCCTGCCCGACCTGCTCTCGTCGGCGGAGCTGGACGCGATCCGGGCGGACGTGACGCCGCTGCTCGACCGCACCGGGCGCAACAACTTCGAGGGGCACACGACGCAGCGCGTCTACAGCGTGCTCAACAAGACGCGCACCTGCGACGTGATCGCCGACCACCCGCGGGTCCTGGCCCTGCTGGACCGGCTGTTCCTGCCCAACTACCTGCTCTCGATGCTGCAGGTCATCAACATCCTGCCGGGCGAGCAGGCGCAGCTGCTGCACACCGACGACAGCTTCTACCCGATCCCCCGGCCCCGGGCGCCGCTCGGCGCGGCGACGATCTGGGCTATCGACGACTTCACCGCCGAGAACGGCGCGACCGACGTCGTCCCCGGCAGCCACACCTGGGACGACCGCGTCCCCGACGAGTCCGTACGACGGGAGCCCGTGGTGATGAGCGCCGGGTCGTGCGTCTTCTTCGTCGGCACCCTCTGGCACGGCGGCGGCGCCAACCGGTCGGACGCCCCTCGTCTCGCGCTCACCGCCCAGTACTGCGAGCCGTGGCTGCGGCCGCAGGAGGCGTTCACCCTCTCCACGACCCGCGACACCGTACGCGCGGTGTCGGAGGACATCCGCCGGATGCTCGGCTACAGCATCCACCCGCCGTTCATCGGTCAGGTCGACGGCATGCACCCCAAGCGGCTGCTCGAGCCGGGAGCCCCTCCGGTCTGAACCACCGACGACCACCCGGCGAGAAAAGTTGGTGAGACGTCACCTATCTCGGGTACGCTCTCCCTGTGGAGGTGCAGGTTCTCGGACCCGTCGAGGTCCGTGACGACGAGAAACCGGTCGCGCTGGGTCCGCCCAAGCAGCGCGCGATCCTCGCTGCCCTCGCGCTCTCGCCCCGGACCGTCGTCCCGATCGACCGTCTCGTCGACCTGGTCTGGGGCGATGCGATGCCGGCCGCCGTGGTCCCCTCCGTCCAGTCCTACGTCTCCCGGCTGCGCCAGGCGCTCGACCCGCTCCGCCCCGACCGCGTGAGCCGGCCCGTGCTGGTGACCCGGACCGGTGGCTACCTCCTCGACCTTGCCGACGACGAGCTGGACGCCCGCCGTTTCGAGGCCGAGGTGACTGCGCTGCACGACGTCGTCCGGTCGCTCCCGGAGTCCGGGCCCCCGCCGCTCACGGCGGAGGAGCTGGCCGCGGCCGAGGCCCGGCTCGTCGGGGCACTGGGTCGCTGGCGCGGCATGCCGTACGCCGACCTCGGCGACTCGACGACGGCCTCGGCCGAGCGCGGCCGGCTCGCCGACCTGCGCGACCTCGCCCTGGAGGACCAGGTCGCGCTCTGGCTGGCCCTCGGCGACCACCGCCGCGCTGCTCTGCAGCTCTCCTCGCTGACGACGACCCACCCGCTCCGGGAGCGGCTGTGGGGCCTCCGCGCCATTGCGCTCACGCGGGACGGCCGCCAGGCCGACGCGCTCGACGTCCTCGCCGTGCTGCGACGGACCCTGCGCGAGGAGCTCGGGATCGAGCCGTCGCCGGAGCTGCAGCGACTCCAGGCCGCAGTGCTGAGGCAGGAGGAGTGGCTCAAGTGGACGCCCCTGCGCCAGGCGGTCGCCGCGGTCGCGACGGGAACACCGGCACCGACCACCGCCGCGCCGGGGATCTGGCCGGCCTTCGAGCGGGAGCGTCACGCCGCCGACCTGGACGCCGCCCTCGCGCTCGCCGCCACCGGGCAGACCACGTTCGCGGCGGTGACGGGCGAGGCCGGCATCGGGAGGACGCGGGTGCTCACCGAGCTCGCAGTGCGCGCCGAGGCGGCGGGGTTCCGCGTGGGGTGGGGCCGGTGCTCCCAGGACGAGGACGCCCCTCCCCTGCACCCGTGGCAACGGCTGCTCGCCGACCTCGGGCTGCCCGACGACCCGGAGCCGACGAAGGCCGACCCGTTCGACCGCTGGGGTCACCTCGTCGACGTCGTCCTCGACGCCGCGGCCGAGCAACCGCTGCTGCTGGTCCTCGACGACCTCCACTGGGCCGACGGGCCCACCCTGCGCGTGCTCCGCCTCCTCGCCGAGGCTCCCGACCCGCGCCCCCTGCTGGTGGTGACGTCGTGGCGCAGCCCCCACGCGCGGCCGACGAACGCCCTCGGCGACCTGGCAGCCAATCTCGGCCGCCGCCACGCACTGCGCATCGAGCTCGAGGGGCTGTCGGCCGACGGCACCCGCGCGCTCTGCGCTGCGGTCGCGGGGCGACCGGTCACGTCCGCGGAGGGCCGCGCGGTGCACGCGCGGACCCACGGTGTGCCCTACCTCGTCGTCGCCTACGCCCGGGAGGCGGCGCGCACGGGAGCCTCCTTCACCGACGTGGTCGCCTCCGTGCCCACCCCGGTCGCCGAGCTCGTGCGGCGACGGCTGGCCCTGCTGCCGCCGGAGACCTGGGACGTCCTGGCCGTCGCTGCAGCGCTGGGTGAGGCCGACCTGGCGCGGGTCGCCGACGTGGTCGGCAGCGGGCCCGACGTGGTCCTCGACCGGCTCGAGCCGGCGCGGGCCGCAGGAATCGTCCAGGAGATGGAGTTCGACCGGGTCACTTTCACCAGCGCGATCGTCCGGGACATGCTCCGTCAGCAGGTCCCCGCGTCCCGCGCGGCCTGGCGGCACGGCCGGCCACGGCTCGCGGTCGCTCACGCGTAGCGGAACGCCCGCGCCTCGCGACGCGCAAACCGCCCACGCGTCAGTCGCCACAGCACCTTGAACGCGGCACCTCCGGGCGCCGCGAAGACTCGCTCCCGCACGTCGTCGGGCACCCCGTCCAGGGCCCACGGGACGACCACCAGCACGTCGGTGAGCCGAGACTCCTTCCGCAGCTCCTCCTTCTCGAGGCGCCGCCACTCCTCGAGGGGGATCCGGCGCTGGATCACCGGGATCGCATCGGTCTCCTCGTGCCCGAGGTGCTCCCCGAGCACGTTGCGCGCGGCTTCGAGGGTCGCACGCAACGCCGTACGTCGCTCCTCGCTCGCGGCCTCGGTCATGCTCTCGAGCCCGTGGCGGCAGGCGGCCAGCAGCGGGTCGATCCGGCCGTGCTCGGCCTCCATCTCCGCCAGGACCCGCCGCTCGGCGTCGTCCACGCGGCCGGCGAGGTAGGGCCAGATGTACCTGTCCTCGCTGCGGTGGTGATCGTGCAGCGCCTTGGCGAAGACGTCCCAGCGCCGCACGAGCCGGTGCCAGGTGCGCCGGTCGTCGGCCGGGGTGCGGGTCGCCGCGGCGACGAACCGGTCCAGGTCGCGCCGGAAGGCGTGGTGCATCAGGTACATCGGGTACATGTCGATCGGCCCGTCGGGCGCCGCGGCCTGGCCCGGCAGCCGCACCTGGTCTGGATGAGGGGTTGTGGTCATGGCTAGGGCTCCGTGGGTGTCGTCTCGGCTCGGACCCGCCCACCATGACCCTTCGCCCTTGGCGCCCGCTTGTTGCCGCCGCACGCAGCGAGCCGTGCAACGCCAAGGATCCGCCAAGCCCGTTCGGCCACCCTGGGAGCTCGAGCAACGAGCCCAGGAGGTCCGCATGAGAGCCGCCGTCACCAACGTCGATCCCGCCGCCCCGCCCGTCGAGGTGCGGGAGGTGCCGCCGCCGAGCCCCGCACCGGGGTGGGTGACCGTGCGGCTGCAACGGGCGGCCCTCAACCGGCTCGACGCGATGCTGCTGGCGGCCCGCACCGAGGAGAAGCCCGACACGGTGTACGGCGCCGACGGGGCCGGCCTCGTCCATGAGGTCGGACCCCCGGTCGCCGGCCACGACACCGACGTCGCTCCGGGAGACCGGGTCATCATCTGCCCGTCGTTGCACTGGGGCGAGGACGAGCAGGCCCCCGGCGCCTCCTACGAGATCCTCGGCTCCCCCACGGACGGGACGCATGCCGAGCTGGTCGCCGTACCCGCCGCCAACGTGCACCGGGTGCCGGCTCACCTCTCCTGGGAGGAGGCGGCAGCGCTGCCGCTGGCCGGCCTCACCGCCTGGCGCGCGTTGGTGACCCGCGGTCGGCTCAAGGGCGGCGAGACGGTCGTCGTGGGCGCGGCCTCCTCCGGGGTCGGCAGCATGGCCGTCCAGCTGGCCCACGCCCACGGGGCTCGGGTCGCCGCGGTCACCTCAGGACCCGCGAAGGCCGCGGCTGCGTCGGCCCTGGGCGCGGACGCGGTCGTCGATCGCAGCCGCGGCGCCGTCGCCGAGCAGCTGCGCGCGCTGGTGCCCGAGGGCGCCGACCTCGCGCTGGACCCGACGGGGGCGCTGTGGCAACCGTTCGTCGACGCGCTGCGCCCCGGCGGCCGGCTCGTGGCGGTCGGCAAGATGGCCTCCGCCACCGCCGAGCTCCGGGTGCAGTCGGTCTACTGGAAGCAGGTCGACGTGCTCGGCTCGTCCATGGGCAGCCCCCGCGACTTCCGCGACCTGCTGCGCCACGTCGAGGAGCACCGCTGGGCTCCCCTCGTCGACTCGGTGTTCGGACTCGGCGACGTGGCGGCGGCGTACGCGCGCCTCGACGCCGACGACCGGATCGGCAAGGTCGTCCTCGACACCACGCGCTGACGTCGTCAGCGCGGCCGCTCGTCCTCCTCACGAAGGCGGGAGACGAGCCCGGAGAGCACCTCGCCCAGCAGGGCGACCTCCCGCGCGCTCAGCGGCTCGAACATCAGCCGCCGGACGGTCCGCGCGTGACCGGGCGCCGCTCGCTCGATCGACCGTCGTCCGCCCGCGGTGACCACCACCTGGGCGCCGCGGCCGTCGCTCGCGCACTCCTCCCGCCGCACCAGACCGCGCGCCTCCATCCGCTTGACGTGGTGGGAGACGCGGCTGCGCTCCCACTGCAGGGCTCGCGCGAGGTCGCCCACCCGCATCTGTCTGCCCTCGACCTCCGAGAGCTCACTCAGCACCTCGAAGTCCGGGAAGGACAGGTCGGAGTCGGCCTGCAGCTGCGCGTGCAGCGCGACGGGCAACAGGGCGGTCGCCTGCAGCCAGTCGCGCCAGACGCGCTGCTGCTCATCGGTCAACCACGGGCTGTCAGCACTCATGCGAACGATCTTAAGCGAAGTGATTGACACATCACCAATCTTGGGTTCACGATGTACGTGACACATCACCAATCATGGAGGTTCCCATCATGACCACCCTCTCCACCTCACCGGACCTCGCCGGCCTGCAGGGCGACTACGTGCTCGACGCCGACCACACCCGGATCGGGTTCGTCGCCCGGCACGCGATGGTCACCAAGGTCCGCGGCGCGTTCACCGCATTCGAGGGTCGCGCTGCCATCGCCGGCGACGACCTGTCCGGGTCGCGCGTGGCGCTGACCATCCAGGCGGCCAGCATCGACACCCGCAACGCGCAGCGCGACGAGCACCTGCGCAGCAACGACTTCCTCGCGATGGACCAGTTCCCGACGATCACGTTCGTCTCCACCGAGGTACGCCGGTCCGGCCCCACCACCGTCGCGATCACCGGCGACCTCACGATCAAGGACGTCACCCGCTCGGTCACCGTCCCGTTCGAGTTCGGCGGCGCGGCGACGGACCCCGACGGTGACTTCAGGATCGGGTTCGAAGGGTCGGTCGTGATCAACCGCAAGGACTTCGGCATCACCTGGAACGCGGCGCTGGAGACCGGCGGCGTCCTCGTCGGCGACAAGATCGTCCTGGAGCTCGACGTCGCTGCGGTCCGCACGGCCTGAGGGAGGTGCGGCGGTGAACAGGCACCAGCTGGACCGGCGTCGGATGGAAACGGCGCGGTCCGAACGCCTGGTCGTGGCCGGCGTGACGCTCAGCATCGCTCCGCTCGAGCACGGCGACGTCGCCACCGTCCGGGCGGTCTTCGACCAGCTCGGCGAGCTGAGCCGCACCCGCCGCTACCTGAGCCCGGTGCCACGGCTCACCACCGCTGCCGCCACCGCCCTCGCGGACGCCGACGGGTTCCGGCACCACGCCGTCGTCGTCCGCGAGGGTCCGGGCCGGCCGGTCGCCCTCGGCCGGCTGGTGCGCACCGAGGCCCGACGCGCCGAGCCGGCCCTGGAGGTGGTCGACGACTGGCAGGGTCGCGGCCTCGGCCGGCTGCTCCTCCGCCGGCTGCTGGCCGACGCCCGGGAGCTCGGGATCGCGTCGCTCGAGGGCACCGCGAGCGCGGACAACCGCCCGGTCCTGCGGCTGATCCGCCACGAGCTGTGCCCCAGCGAGATGACGTACGACGACGGCGTCGTCTCGTTCACCGCCTGGGTGCCGTCCCGGGCTCACCACACCCCGTGCGGGGAGCGCCATATCGCGTGAACAGCTTGCTGCGAGCGCCCCCGCCGGGTTGGTGCGATCGGCGAGAATGACGCCATGGCCGACCTCCCACGGACCGCTGCTGCACGCACGGCACGACTCGCCGCCCTCCCCCTCGGGTACGCCGGTCGCACCGCGCTCGGGTTGGGCAAGCGGCTCGGCGGCAAGCCCGCCGAGACGGTGATGACCGAGATCCAGCAGCGCACCGCCGAGCAGCTCTTCCGCACCCTCGGGGAGCTCAAGGGCGGGGCCATGAAGTTCGGCCAGGCACTGTCGATCCTCGAGGCGGCACTGCCGGAGGAGATGGCGGCGCCGTACCGCGAGCACCTGACGAGGCTGCAGGACTCCGCGCCGCCGATGCCGACCCAGACCGTGCGCGACATCCTCGCCGCGGACCTCGGCCCGGACTGGAAGACGAAGCTGGTGTGGCTCGACGGTGGGCCGAGCGCGGCCGCCTCTATCGGGCAGGTGCACAAGGGCCGCTGGCACGACCCGGAGACCGGGCAGTCGCGCGAGGTCGCGGTGAAGGTGCAGTACCCCGACGCGGGCGCCGCGATCGAGTCCGACCTCAAGACCCTCGCCCGCGCAGCCCGCACGATCGCGCCGCTCATCCCAGGCGTCGACATCAAGCCGCTCATCGAGGAGGTCCAAGCCCGGGCCAAGGAGGAGCTCGACTACCCGCTCGAGGCCGAGGCGCAACGCACGTTCGCGGCCGCGTTCCACGGCGACCCGGAGATCGTCGTACCCGAGGTCGTGGCGGTAGGACCGCGCGTCCTCATCACCGAGTGGCTCGAGACGCCGGCCTCGCTGGCCTCGATCATCACCAACGGCACGCGCGAGGAGCGCGACCACTACGGCGAGCTCTACGTGCGCTTCCTCTTCTCCGGCCCGGCGCGGACGGGGCTGCTGCACGCGGACCCGCACCCCGGCAACTACCGGATCATCCCGAACGCCGACGGGTCGCCCGGCCGGCTCGGGGTGCTGGACTACGGCGCGGTCGCGCGGCTGCCCGAGGGCGGCCTGCCACGGCCGTTGGGGCGGTTGGTCCGGCTCTGCGCGGACGGCGACAGCGAGGCGCTGCTGACCGGCATCCGCGAGGAGGGCTTCATCAAGGACAAGATCCGGATCGAGCCCGAGCTGCTGATGGACTACCTCAACCCGTTCGTCGAGCCCAGCCGGCACGAACGGTTCCGGTTCACCCGGGCGTGGATGCGCGAGCAGTTCCAGCGGATCAACAACCCGAAGGACCCGACCTACACGGTCACGATCAAGCTCAACCTGCCGCCGTCGTACGTGCTCATCCACCGCACCTGGCTCGGCGGGGTCGGCGTGATGAGCCAGCTCGAGGCGGAGGCGCCGTTCCGGGCGATCATGGAGGAGTTCCTGCCCGGCTTCGCCGACACGGAGGGCTAGTCGCCGACCTGCCCGTCGATCGACTCGCGGATGAGGTCGGCGTGGCCGTTGTGCCGGGCGTACTCCTCGACCATGTGCAGCAGGATCCACCGCAGGCTGTAGGCGTTGCCGGAGCGACGGCTGGTGCGGACCGAGAGCGTGTCGAGCCCGTTCGGCCCGGCGAGCGCCGCGTCGATCAGCTTGTCGGAGCGAGCGACGGCCTCGTCGAAGAGCGCGAGCAGCTGCTCGGGGGTGTCGTGGACGGCGGAGTCCCAGTCCCAGTCGCGGTCGGCGTCCCAGTCGATCGCATCGAACGGCGGCATCATCAGCTCCGCGCCGTCGAGCACGACCTCGAACCAGTTCGACTCGACGAGCGCGAGGTGCTTGACCATGCCGCCGAGGGTCATCGTGCTCGGCGGGAGGGTCCGGGCGAGCTCCTCCTGGGTGAGTCCGGAGACCTTCCAGCGCAGGGTGTCGCGGTGGTAGTCGAGGAAGGCGCGAACGGTCGTCGCCTCGTCGGCGGCCAGCGGTGTGTGGGTGCGGGCGTCGGGGTCCATGCCGGCGACGCTAGTCCGTCGGCGGCTTCGGAGGCACTCCGGTCTCGGGGTCGCGGTCGGTGATGCAGTAGCGGCGTCCGAGCGGGTCCGTCAGGACCGTCCAGTGCTCACGCACCTCCTGCACGGTCGCGCCGACCGCGACGTGCCGGTCGGTCTCGGCGGGACGGTCGGTCGTCGCCCAGTCGAGGTGGGCACGGACGGTGCCGGACTGCTCGCCGAGGCGTTGGAGGAGCAGCCGCACCGGCTGACCCTCGGGCCGCACCAAGGACGAGAACTCCGGCGAGACCGACGACTCCCGCTGCTCCCAGCCGGTGAGGTCGCGCCAGAACGCCCGCTCGCTGTCGTACGACGACGCCGGGATGTCGATGCAGACCTGGTCGGCCAGCGAGGAGTGCCCGCCGGGCCAGGCCGTCGGCGCCGGCCGGACGCCGGCCGGGTGGTCGACGAAGCAGAGCTCGAACCCGCCCGGGGACCGCATCACGACGTAGCCGTCGTCGGCGAAGTCGGCGACCTCGGTGGCGCCCAACCCCACGGCGCGGTCCGCGGCGGAGCGGGGGTCGGACACGTGAAGGTCGAGGTGGATCCGGTCCTCCCCGTCCCTGAGCCGCTGGACGCGGAGGAACGCGTCGCCGTCGCGCGGCACGAGGGTCGCGAACTCGCCGACCTTGCCACGGCGCGGACTGACGTCGTACGTCGTGAGGGCTGACCAGAAGCGCAGCCCGTCGTCGAAACCGTCGGCGCTGAAGTCGAGGAACGCGGTGATCCAGAAGGGGCTCACGCCCCCACGATAGGGCTCACCACACCCCGAAGACGTCGCCACCGATGCGGACGATGAACGCGGACACCACGACGATGAAGAAGACGCGGACGAACTTCGCGCCCTTCTCCACCGCCGTGCGGGCGCCGAGGTAGCCGCCGGCGAGGTTGCACACGCCCATCACCAGACCGACCTGCCAGAGCACGGCGCCCGTGGGGATGAAGAGCAGCAGCGCGCCGAGGTTGGTGGCCCAGTTGGCCAGCCGCGCCTTGGCCGAGGCCTCGAGGAAGTCGTAGCCGAGCAGCCCGACCAGGGCGAACACGAGGAAGCTGCCGGTGCCGGGACCGAGCGCGCCGTCGTAGAACCCGATGACCGCGCCCACGGCCATCGCCGCAGCGAGGTGTTGGCGCCCGGCGAACCGCAGCAGCGTCTTCTCGCCCACCTCGGGCTGCAGCACGACGTAGGCGCCCAGGACCACGAGCACCACCAGCACGATCGGCTCGAACGCCTCGCGCGGGATCTGCGAGGCGACCAGCGCACCGGCGAACGACCCGACGAGGGCACACACCATCAGCGGCCCGAAGGTGCGGGGATCCGGCCGGACCCGCCTGTAGTACGTCGCCGCGGCCGCCGACGTGCCGCAGATCGACGCCACCTTGTTGGTCGCGAGGACCTGCACCGGCGTCGCGCCGGGCAGCCCGATGAGCAGCGCCGGCAGCTGGATCAGGCCGCCGCCTCCGACCACCGCGTCCACGAACCCGGCTGCCAGCGCGGCCAACCCGAGCAGGACCAGGACGGTCAGGGTGGGCTCGGACATCGCCTCCATTGTCCCCACTACTGTCGGGACGTGCGGATCGTGTCCCTGCTGCCCTCCACCACCGAGATCCTGTTCGCCGTCGGTGCTGGCGACGACGTGGTCGGCGTGACCTTCGAGTGCGACTACCCCGCCGACGCCCGGCAGCGGCGCGTCGTCTCCACGTCCGCGATGCCGGAGGGCCTGACCCCGCACGAGATCGACGAGTACGTCGCCGACGCGATGCGTCGCGGTGAGGATCTCTACCACCTCGACGCCGGTGCCCTCGCCGACCTCGACGCCGACCTGGTGGTGACCCAGGACCTCTGCGCCGTCTGCGCGGTCGACGTGTCCGTCGTCGACGACGCGCTGGCCCACCTGGGCTGCACGGCCGAGGTGCTCACCTGCGACCCCCACACCCTCGACGAGGTCCTCGACTCGATCCTGCTGCTCGGCAAGGCGGTCGGGCGGGAGGCGGTTGCCGAGGAGCTGGTCGCCTCGCAGCGGGCCCGCCTCGAGGCGGTGGCCTCACGGGTCGCCGGACGGCCGCGGCCCCGCGTCCTCCTGCTCGAGTGGACCGATCCGCCGTTCGCGCCCGGCCACTGGATCCCCGAGATGGTCGAGCTGGCCGGCGGACACTGCGTGCTCGGCACCGCCGGCGAGAAGTCGGTCCGCACCACGTGGTCCGACGTCGCGGCCGCCGAGCCCGACCTGGTCGTCGTGGCTCCCTGCGGCTACGACCGGCCGGCCGCCCAGGAGCTCGCCGACGACGTCGTACGACGTGGGCTGTTGCCCGCCGGTGTCCCCGTCCACGCCGTCGACGCCAACGCCTCTTGGGCCCGCCCCGGCACCCGCCTCGTCGACGGCGTCGAGGAGCTGGCCGGCGTGCTGCACGGGTCGTCATTGCCAGCGTGAACCATCGCCCTCGCTGGCAAGGACGACCCCACTGACGAGGCTGGTCAGCCCCAGCTTCCCCTGGCCATCGGCGATCTCGCGCTCGATGCGGGCCGCGACGGCGTCCAGTCCGCCGGCCCCGAGGCTGGACTGCCCGCGCACGGCGACCAGCTGCTCGAGCATCACGAGGTGCTCCACGAGCGTTGCCGGACCAGGCGGGAACACACCAGCTCGAACCTCGCCGACGACGTGGGTCACTCCACGCGGGACGTGATCGAGCTGGGCGGCCACCAGCTCCGCGAACTGGTCGATGTCGACGCCCGCGGTCCGCACCAGCTCGAGTGCCCGGAGCAGGCCGAGCTGCGCGTCGTACCAGGCGCCGTAGAGCGCGAGGTCGAGGGTGGCCGCTGCGTCCGGCTCCTCACCGATGAAACGCGGCGTGCCGAGCAGCTCCAGCGTCGGGGCGTGCTCGGCGAACGCCGACGCGGACCCGGAAAGCAGGAGCGTCGCCGCGGGCGTGCCGATCGATTCCGGCGAGGCGTGGATCCCGCCGTCGAGGTAGGACGCACCGGTCGTGCCGACGCGGCGGGCGGCGGCACGGGCATCCTCCGGAGAACCGGTCACCAGCGCGACGACCGCGCGGCCGGCGAGGTCGGTGCTGATCGATGCCTCCAGGAGGGCGTCGACCGCCACGTAGTCGGTGAGGGTCAGCACCGACAGCGGCGCAGCGGCCAGCGCCTCTGCCGCCGTGGCCGCTCGGGCGGCACCGGCGTCCACGAGCGGGTCAGTTCTGGCGGCGGTGCGGTTCCACACGATCACCGGTCGCCCGGACCCGAGCAGCGCGCGGGTGACGGCACTCCCGATCGCACCGGTGCCGAGGACCGCGACAGGATCATCACTGGTAGCCATGCCTCCACCCTGCGACTTCAAGTGCGGTTGAGATCAAGCTCGGGCGCGGTCGTCATTGCCAGCGAGGTCCATCGGCCGCGCTCGCCATGACGACCTAAGCGGCCGGGACTCCGAGCCTGCGAAGGTCGGCGGCCACTGTCCCCGGCTCGTCGCGCAGTTCTCGGGAGGTACAACGGACGACCAAGCGGCCCGGCGTGGTGAGGGCGCGCTGCCGCGCGAGATCGTCCTCCCAGTGCTCGACCTCCATGTGGAAGCCTCCGTCGACCTCGAGAACGAGGATCCTCCCGTCCGGGAGCCGCCACTCGCAGTCGGTGAAGTGCACGCGACCTGTTGCGTCCCGCCGCTTCACCTGACGGAACGGCGGCGCGAGGGAGTAGCGCCGGCACATCCGCCTGACGTCGATCTCCGACACCGACTGAGCTCCGCCCGCGATGTCATCCAGCACGCCCTTGAAACGCTTGGACCATCGGAGCGGCTTCATGCGGTCGACCCAGTTCGAGAGCGACTGCGGACTCGTCAGTCGCTGTTGCACGACAGCCGCGAGGACGCCCTCGGCAGTCCGGGTCGACCGCTGGTAGGCCGCGAAGCGGAGCACGGCAGGCTCGACCATCGCTACCGGGAGGTGGGATCCGCGGTGGCGGAGCTGGGCAAGCGGTCGCCTCGTCTCCACGAACCGGACTCCTGGGATCGGTTCGTCTCCCACGTCGAGCCCCCGTCGCACGAGCACCGTCACCTCGTCCCGGTGCCAGTTGCGCAGCCCGTGCACCTCGGCGGCCGTCAGGTCGCCCACGATCGAGTCACCGCCTGCGTGCAGGACCCCGAGCCACATCTGCTGCTCGCGCGTGAGGACACCGGTCGTCGTGCTGACCACGGTGGAGCTGAGACCGCGCCACCGCTCTGTCGCGATCCGGTGATTGACCGCCCACCTCTCGAACCCGAGCCCTCGCAGCTGCAGCCGGGTCAACAGACCCGCCTGTTCGGCTGCTCGGCGCCGCCACCGTTCGTCCTGCACCCGAGGAGAATGCCCGCGGCGAGCCGATCACGGGCCCGTCCTCCACAGGGACGAGAGTCGTCATTGCCAGCGAGGGCTATGGACCACGCTGGCAATGACGACCGCGGCTTCAGCCGACCCAGAAGCCCCGGCCGCCGAAGAAGTCCCCGTACGAGCCGGCGCCGAAGCGGCTGCGGGGGCCGCGGGAGCCGAGGTAGGAGCCGACCACGGCGGCTCCGAGGTCGTCGGACTCGGGGGCGATGACGGTGCCGTCGGCGCGACGGGCCATGGAGTCGATGAAGCGGGCTAGGCCGGGGTCCTCGCCGAGGCGGAAGAACGTCGTCTGCGCGCCGAGACGGCGGGCGTTGTCGAGCTCGCGTACGGCGAGCGCGATGGTCATCGGGTGCGGCGGGTAGTCGAAGAACACCTCGCCGTTCGGCTCGAGGTGGGAGGTCGGCTCGCCGTCGGTGACGATCAGCAGCACCGGCTGGGCGTTGGGGTGCTTGCGGAAGTGGCGGTTGGCGAGCAGCAGGGCGTGGTGGAGGTTGGTGCCCTTGGCCCAGCGCGCGTCGAGCGCGGTGAGCTGCTCGATGTCCATCGTCTCCGCGTGCCGGCCGAAGCCGATCAGCTCGAGCGAGTCACCGCGGAAGCGGGTGCCGATCAGGGTGTGCAGCGCCAGCGCGGTGCGCTTCATCGGCACCCAGCGTCCGTCCATCGCCATCGAGAAGGAGGTGTCCACGCACAGCGCGACGGCGGCCTGGGTGCGGGCCTCGGTCTCGGCGACCTCGACGTCCTCGATGGACAACCGCGGCCCCGACGGGTCGCCCGCCCGGCGGAGCACGCCGTTGAGCATGGTGCGCGGGATGTCCCACGGCTCGGTGTCGCCGAACTGCCACTCCCGGGTCGCACCCGACAGGTCGCCCGCAGCACCGGCCTGGCGCAGCTCGCGCTGCCCCTGCCGGCCGGACAGCCGCTGGGCGACGTCTCGCAACAGCGCCTTGCCGAGCTGGCGCATCGCCTTCGGGGTGAGCCGCAGCTCGCCGTCGAAGCCGCGCTCCATCGCGCCGGACTTCCTCAGCGCCCGCTCCAGCTCCTGGAGCCGGCGCGCGTCGACCGCGGCCTGGTCGCCGAGCTGGCGGGCCAGCTTGTCGAGGTCGACGTCGTCGAGCCGGGCGCCGCCGTACGACTGCGAGAGCTGGTCGGCCAGCGCGTCCAGCTCGGCGAGGTCCTGCAGCATGCCGGTGCCGTCACCGAGGCCGACGCCCTGGTCGCCCTGGAAGCTCTCGCCACCGCCCCAGTCCTCGCTGGGTCGCAGCGACTGCAGGTTGGCGTCCATCCGGGCGAGCTGCTCCATCAGCTGCGGCGAGCCGAACGCCTGGGCGGAGAGCTCCATCAGCTCCTGCCGCTGCTCCGGCGTCATCGAGTTGAGCATCCGCTGCGCCGCAGCGGAGCGCTGCGCCATCGCGTCGATCAGCTCGTCGACGGATTGCGGGTTCTCGGGGAAGAAGTCCCCGTGCTTGGCCATGAAGTCGTCGAAGTCCTGCTGGGTGTCCTCGCCGCGCGCGTGCTTCTCGAGCAGCTCGTTGAGGTCCGAGAGCATCTCCTGGATCGCGGCGCGGTCCTCGTCGGTCGCCCCCTCCAGCGCCTGCTTCATGCCGGCGAACCGCTGGTCCAGCAGCTCGCGGCCGAGGAGGTCCTTGATCTGCTCGTAGGCCTCGCGGGCCTCCGAGGACTGCCAGTCGTAGTCGGAGAGCTCGGTGACGGCGGCCGCGGTCGAGTCGGGGAGGTTGTCGAGCCGCATCTCGCGGAACGCCCGGTCGCCGTCGTCCATCATCGCGTCGCGGGCGAGCTGCTTCCGTTCTTCGAGTACGGCGCGCTCGAGCAGCTCGCGCACCTCCGTGAGCGTGCCGTCGAGGTTGTGCCGTTGCAGGATGTCGCGCCGGCGCTCGGCCACCCGCCGGGCCAGGTCGTCGAGCCCGGCGCGGTCCTCGCCACCGCGGCGGAGGAACTCGCGCATCGCCCGCTCCGGGCTGTAGCCGGCCATGACGTCCTCACCGATGGCGTCGAGGGCCTCGGCGATGTCGACGGGCGGCGCGAGCGGGTCGCCGCCGTCGTACTTCCGATAACGGCTGCTCATCGGTGATCGAGCCTGTCGAGATCAGCCATAGATCGTCTCGCTCCCGTCGGAGTCCTTGCCGATCTTGCGGGCGAGGAACAGGCCCTCGAGGGCGAGCTCGATCGCGCAGGCGCGCTCGCCGTCGGTCTGCCCGCCGCCGGGGCCGAGCACCCGTTCGCAGACCTCGTCGTAGAGCTCCGACTCCCCCAGCACCGGCAGCCCGGCCAGCACGTCGCGCGCCGAGACCGCGGCGCCGGTCACGACCGTGGCGCCGCCCTCGATCGCGTCGACGAGCAGCGCGAAGTCGAGGCCGCGGAAGTGCTGCCGCACCGTCTCGGCCGTGGCCGTGCGGAGCAGGTGAGTCAGGATCTCCTCCTCGCGGCCCTCCTCACCCGACTCGAACTCGATCTTGCCGCCGAGCACGTCGACCGCCGTCTCGAGGTCGACGACGCGGGCCACGGCCCGGTCCTCGCCGAGCACCGTCGCCCGGCGCAGCGCGGAGGCGGCGATGGTCTCGGCGCCCGCGATGGCGAACCGCGCGGAGACGCCGGAGCGCTGGTCGACCGCGGTCGACTCGCGCAGGTTGCGCGTGAACCGCGCCAGCACCTCGAGCAGCGGCTCCGGCACGTCGGCGACGAGGTGCGCCTCCTGCCGGATGACAGCCATCTCGGCCTCGAGCTCGGACGGGTAGTGGGTGCGGATCTCCGCGCCGAACCGGTCCTTCAACGGCGTGATGATCCGGCCGCGGTTGGTGTAGTCCTCGGGGTTGGCCGACGCCACGACGAGCACGTCCAGCGGCAGCCGCAGCACGTAGCCGCGGATCTGGATGTCGCGCTCCTCCATCACGTTGAGCATCGCGACCTGGATCCGCTCGGCGAGGTCGGGCAGCTCGTTGATCGCGACGATGCCGCGGTGGCTGCGCGGGATCAGGCCGAAGTGGATGGTCTCCGGGTCGCCGAGCGAGCGGCCCTCGGCGACCTTCATCGGGTCGACGTCGCCGATCAGGTCCGCCACCGAGGTGTCGGGCGTCGCGAGCTTCTCCGCGTAGCGCTCGGTGCGGTGCCGCCACGAGATCCGCAGGTCGTCGCCGTGCGCGGCCACGGCCGACTGCGACGCGACGGTGATCGGCTCGTAGGGGTGCTCCCCCAGCTCCGAGCCGGAGATGACCGGGGTCCACTCGTCGAGCAGGCCGACGATGGTGCGGAGCAACCGGGTCTTGCCCTGCCCCCGCTCCCCGAGCAGTACGACGTCATGGCCGGCCAGGAGCGCCCGCTCCAGCTGGGGCACCACGGTGTGCTCGAAGCCGTGCAGCCCGGGCCAGGGGTCCTCCCCCGCCGCGAGCATGCTGAGCAGGTTGTCGCGGATCTCCTCACGCAACGTCTTCTGGACGTGCCCGGAGGCACGCAGCTCGCCGAGGGTGGACAGGGTGGGAGCGCCGATTTCGTTGGCCACCCCATCACGCTACTCACTTCATCAATACAGTGACGGCGTGACGATCGTGCTGGGTGCCCTGTGCGTGGTGCTCCTGGGCGTGGTGGCAGGCCTGGCGGTCGTCGTACGCCGTCAGCAGGCGGAGCTCGCCACCGCCGAGCAGCACGTCGCGGAGCTCGAGGCGGACCTGGCCACCGCGCTCCGCCCGCCGCCGGCGCAGAAGCCGGCCGAGCGCGCGATCAGCCGGGTGATCCGTACGGCGAGCAGGGTGCGCGAGCAGGGCATCACCGGTCTGATCCAGAGCACCCTGGAGGACCTCTCGGCCTGGGCCAACGAGGAGCAGGCCGAGATCGTGCACATGGCGGCCCCCGACGGCACCGTCACCTTGTTCTTCTCCGACATCGAGAACTCCACCCACCTCAACGCCCGGATGGGCGATCGCAACTGGGTGCGGGTGCTCGAGGCCCACGACCAGGTGCTGCGGAACCGGGTCACGCAGTACCGCGGGCAGGTCGTCAAGACCGCCGGCGACGGCTTCATGGTCGCCTTCCGCGACGCCGAGGCGGCCTGTCGCGCGGCGGTCGCGATCCAGAGCGACCTGCGCCGCCCGACGGAGCAGCTCCGGCGGCACGGGAAGATCCGGGTCCGGATCGGGATCCACACCGGTCAGGTCGTGGCCAAGGACGGCGACTACTTCGGCGAGAACGTCGCCATGGCGGCCCGGGTCACCGACCTGGCGTCGGGTGGCGAGGTGCTGTGCAGCGACGCCGTCCGGGCCGCCCTCGAGGACGACGCGCAGGTCCGGCTGGTCGACCCGACCGACCCGATCGAGCTCAAGGGACTTCCTGGCACTCATGTCGTCTGGCGTGTGGTGCCTCCGGTGTGAGGCGTGGTGCCACCTTCTAGGATCGGCGGCATGCTGAAACGACCTCTGGCGCTCCCCCTGGCCTCGCTCCTCCTCGTCGGCTCCCCGCTCCTCGCCGCGTGCAGCGGCGACGACGACAGCGGGGACGGCGACGGGGGGAACGGCTCCGGCGAGGCCGTCGAGGGTGTCGGCGCCAAGCCGGGCGAGGAAGGCGTGCCGGGGCCCGATGAGCCCAACGAGCTGCCGGCATCGTGCCCGTTCGGCGAGAAGGCGCTGAACGAGGAGCTCGGCACGCAGTTCGAGCTGGAGAAGAACTCGTGCGTGTTCGCGTCCAAGGACGGCGCCCGGATCTCGGTCAGTCTCGCCCCGGCGGTCGACAACAAGACCTACGAGGAGACCCGCGCGTCCTACGAGGAGACCGCGGACCAGTTCGCCACGCTCGAGGTGCCCGGCCAGGCGTACGCCGCCTGGAGCGAGGACGAGCTCAACATCACCGTCGGCTACCTCGACAACGCCGGTGAGTACCGCTTCGAGGTGCGGGCCCTGCTTCCCACCGACGCCGGCGCCGAGAGCGTCGAGGACCTCGCCGAGAGCCTCGTCTCCCTCACCGTCGACAAGCGCGACGAGGGGTAACGGGCGCGCTCGGCGCCCCGACGCGCCACGCCAGAGTGGTGGTCGATCTGCATCGACCCGCCGACTCGTGGTGGAATACCCGTGGCACGGTCCGGACCAGTCATCTCGCAGCGACAGGAGAGTTGGCCCGGACCGTGTCCCTTTTGCTGGTCGAGCCTGTCGAGACCCGCTCAGCGCAGACGCAGGACCGGTGACCGCCCAGCGTTGGTGCTAGCCGTCCTGGCGACGACTGCCCGGTAGCGCGTGATCCCGCGACCGTTGCGGTCCTTCACCGCGAACGTCGCCCTGCCGCTCGGGCTGAGCACGCGGTCACGCTGCCGCTTCAGCTCGACCCACCGCCCGTCCCGAAGCGCCTTCAGGTGGACCGGCACCCCTCCGAGCGGGTGGATCGAGGTCGCAGCGACGGTCACGATGTCGCGGTCGCCGTCGGTGGAGTTCGATCTGTTCAGGGACACCGAGACCGCGCATTTGTTGAAGGGGATGGTGGTCATCAGCACGTCCATGACCGGACCGCTCGCGCTGCTCCGGACGACGGCGGTGACGGTCTCTTCCTCCCCGCACTGCTCGTCGGTGCCCTGGAACACATACTGCGCTCGGCCATTCTCCTCGGTGGCGGACGTGTGTGCGTTTCCGGTGTCGGACGCGCGGACGAAGGTGACGGAGAAGGCCGCGAGCGGGTCGCCCTTCCAGTCCATTCCCTCCACCGTCAGCACGATCGGCTCTCCCACCGGCACCGGGGCGCTCGGGTTCAACGGGTCGATCGTGAACCAGCAGCATTCAGGCCAGCCGACGTCGTAGAACGCCTGCTGGAAGCGGGTGGTCGGATCTGCCGGGCTCGGCGTCAGCGAGTCGTCGTACCTGCTGGTGGCGGGGGCGAGGGTCTTCGCGGCGTACTCGAACGTTCCGGCTTCGTCACTGTGGACAACGGCGTCACCGAGGTCGTCCAGGTCGGACGTGGCGATGACCGCGACCGACGGATAGTCGCACAGCTCGTCGTCACCGAGCTCCAGCACGCACTCGATCTCGACATCGACCCCCGCTGCCGGGTTGCCGAACTGGTCCCCCGCGACGATGTCGAATAGGACGCCGCCGAGCGGCACGGGAGAAGGATCCAGCTCGCCGGGGGCGCGGACCACGCTGATCTCGCTCACGTTCAGCGGGTCCGACGAGTCCCACACGAGCGAGTCGCTGGCGTGGAGTCCGTCGAGCTCCGCGTGCACGACCTGGGTGGCGAAACCGTCGTCGTCGAAGCCCAGGTCGCGGCCGATGGTGGTGGTGAAGTCCGCGCTGCCCGCGGCGTCGGTCGACACGGTGATCGTGGCGCCCGAGTCCTCCGGAGTCGGCACGTAGTCACCCATTGCGGGGGCCTTGTCGCCGTTCGAGAAGAACCCGGTTCCGAGAAAGAGCTCGACCTGGACGCCGGCGACGGCATCCCCGAAGGCGTCCTCGACGTGGACGGCGCCGGACTGGTGGGTGCCGGCTGGACCTGCTGTGGCGTTGTCGAAGCTGATGTCCAGTGTCGCGGGGTCGGTGGCCCGGTCCGGGGCGACTGCCGCCCCAGCTGGCGGACCGCTCAGAGCAGCGAACGCGACGACGATCGCCATGATCGGGACGGTTGCAGTGCTGCTCCTCATCGGATACCTCCGGAGCCAGGATCACGGCCCGGGCCCGGGTTGTCACGAGATCGCCCCAAAAACCGGGGCGGTCCGGACCAGGTCATCTCGCAGCGACAGGAGAGCTGGCCCGGACCGCGTCCAGGTTGCACCGGGGTGCAGGTGGAACCTGCCCCGGGTGGCCCGCTAGCTCATCGGGTCCACCCGGGACGGTTCCTGTTGTGACTAGCGGCGCCGCAGGACCTGCGACTGCGCCGAGGCGGTCTTGCTGCCCTCGTCGACCACCGCGCGGTACTTCGTGACCTTGTTGCCGTTGGTGTCCTTCACCGAGAAGGTCGCCGTGCCGGCAGCGGTCAGCACGCGGTCGGCCTGCGGGGTCAGCTCGACCCACTTGCCGCCCTTGCGGGCCATCAGGTGGACACCGACGCCGGTGAGCTTCTGCTCAGCGGTGGCGGTCACCTTCAGGACGTCGCGCTTGCCGTTCTTGGAGTTCGAACCCTCCAGCGAGACGTCGACCTCGCACTTCTCGAAGGTGATCTTCGTGACGAGCGTGGTCACGACCGGACCGTTGACGCTCTCCCGGACGACGGCCGTGACGGTGTCGTTCTCACCGCACTGGTCGTCGCGACCCTCGAACACGTACTGCGCGATGCCGTCCGCGTCGGTGACGAACGTCTGGTCGTTGTCCGAGTCAGAAGTCCGGACGAACTGGACGAACAGCCCCGAGAGGGGGTTGCCCTCCTGGTCATCGGCCTCGACCGTCACCGTGATCGGCTCGTCGACCGGCACCGGGGTGCTCGGGTTCTCCGGGTCGATCGTGTAGGTCGCGCCCTCGGCCGGGTTGACCTTCGGCTCGTACCAGGTCTCCTGGAAGGTGAACGTCGGGTTGTCGTTCACCAGCACCAGGCTGTTGTTGTAGACCTGGGTGTTCGGGCTGGTCGCCTCGGCGAGGTACTCGAACGTGCCCGGCTCGTTGCTGACGAGCAGAGCGTCGCCACCGTTGTCGAGGTCGGACTCGGTGATGATCGGAGCGCCCGTCGGGCACAGGTCGTCGTCACCGAGCTCGAGCGTGCACTCGATGCTCACGTCGACACCCCGCACCGGGTTGCCGAACTGGTCCCACGCGTAGACGTCGTAGAGCACGCCGCCGTTGGTCGGGGCGGGGTCGAGCTGCCCAGCAGTGCGGGTCACCTCGATCTCACTGACGTTCAGCGGGTTGGCCGCGTTCCAGTCGATCGAGTCGCTGTCGGTGGCGCTGTCCGCCTCACCGGTCACCGTCGCGATGACGTGGTTGTCGTCGTCGAAACCGTTGTCACGACCGATCGAGCCCTGGAAGTCGGCGTTGCCGTTGGCGTCGGTCGACACGATGATCGAGTCGCCCAGGCTGTCCGGGGTCGGGTCGTAGTTGCCCGCCGCCGGACCCTCGTAACCGTCGGTGAAGAAGCCGTGGTCCAAGGTCAGCTCGACCTGGACACCGGCGAGGTCGTCACCGAAGGCGTCCTCGAGGTGGAGGTCGCCGTTCTGCAGGTTGCCCGCCGGGCCACCCGTGGTGTTGTCCCACTCGACGTCGAGCACCGCACCGTTCGGGACCTGGGTGGTCACGAAGTCGAGGAAGTGGTCGAACGGACCGTCGTTCCAGTCACCGTCGGGGCTCGGGCCGGCCGCCGGGAGCGACGTGGCGCGGAGGCGAGCACCGAGCTCGGACTCGCTGAGGTCGGTGGACAGGTCCTCGATCTGGGCGCTGAACGAGCCGCCCGCACCGGTCGTCACCTGGTCGTTGCTGACCAGGACCGCGTCACCGGCACCGGTGGGGCCGTCCTCGTCGTACTCCGTGCCGGCGTTGACGTCGAGCTGGATCCGGCGACCGACCAGGCCGGTGCCGTCCTCGAGCACGAGGTTGCCGTTGACCGTCGGGGTCGAGCCGATCTCGGCGACCGTCTTGGCGACGTCGTACTCCACCGCGGCCTCGCCGGCCTTGACGGTCAGCACTCGCTTGGCCGCCACCGGGTGACCCGTGCCGCCGTCGCTGAGCGAGGCCCACAGCTCATAGGTGCCGCTCGGCAGCTGGTTGTCCGGGAAGTCGGCCGGGTCCAGCACCGGGATGTCGAAGAGACCGTTGGCCTCGTTCGCCACCACGTGGCTGTCGCCGTCCTCCGGCTCGACGCTCGGGTCGAACGGGATCCGCTTCCAGAAGTAGGTCAGGTCCTGGTTCACGGCCTGGACGTCGAAGTTGTTGCCGCCCTGGTCCTTGACCTGGACCTTGATGTCGTTGGCGTCGTTCTCGTCGAAGTCGAACGCGAGACCGTCGTTGGACGAACCGGTCAGGTCCGAGGCGAAGCCCGCACCCAGCGTCAGCGGGGTCAGCAGGTCGTTCAGGCCCGGGTCGTAGGCGAACTGGTTGCCCGCGGCGACGTTGGCCACGTACTGCACCGTGCCGTCGTTGACCGACTGGTTGGTGGTCACCTGACCATTGGCGTTCGTCACACCCGTGTTCGTGAAGGTGCCGGGGGCGAGCAGCTCGTCATCGAGGATCCGCACGCCCGCGATCGGCTTGTCGAACTGGTCCAGCGCCGTGACCGTCACCGGAACGTTCTGGTTCGGGTCCGCCGGGTTCGTCGGGTTCGCCGTCACCGTCAGCTTCGTCAGCACCTGGTCGTAGAGGGTGATCGCCTCGGTGTCGCCTGCCGTCGGGTTGGCGTTCGAGGTCGTGGCGCTCAGGACCAGCTCGTCAGGAGCGTTGTACTGGAAGTTCGCCGAAGACATCACCGGAGCGATGTTGTAGACGGTCTTCCACTCGCCACCGGCGATCGGGACGTTGGCCACGTTGATCCGGGTGCCGGTGACCGGCTCGCCCACACCGAGGGTGCCGTTGCCGTTGTAGGAGGCTCGGCCGTTCACGATGATGTTGTGCGCACCGCCCGCGGCCTTCCAGACGCCCACGTCGGTCAGGGGCGCGATGGACATGACGTCCTGGGTGTTGGTCAGGGTGACCGGGACGCCGGCGCCCGGGTGGTTGTTGCCGTCCAGGGTCGAGTGGCCGTTTGCCCGCACGAGCAGGCCCGCCGTCGGGATGCTCAGCCCGGAGTCGGCGACCGGGTTCCACTCACGCGCGAAGGTGCCATCGGCGTTGGGCGAGGTGATGACGCCACCGATGTTGATCCACGTCGCACCGCCGTCAGTGCTGTACTGGAAGCGCATCGTGTCGATGTCGGACGTCCCACCGGCCTCGAGGCCGACGGTCGTGTTGTAACCGTCGTTCTTGACCGTGATCTGGTCCGCGCCGGGGTGGGGACCGTAGAGGGTCACCTTCGCCCCGGCGGGGAAGGCGCTGTCCATCTGATCCATGATCTCGTTCGCGTTGGCTGCCAGTGGCGCCGCCACCGCGACCAAGGCGGAGACGGCCGCTACGGCCAGTCCGCGCCTGATGCCGCTGCTGTTCATTGATTTCCTTTCGCTTCCGCGTTGTTGCGCACGGACGAAAGGGCCGGACCTCGAGGCCGGCTCTTCCCTCCCCAAGGGGAACTCCCTGATCCCCTCGCCGACGGGACATGAATGTCCCGCGCACGGTCGCGATCCTTCGGGATCCGGAGGGGGTCCCGCTATTTGTTGCGAGTTTCTTCCGAGCACTGAATCAATGCACGGCCGACTCAGTTATCAGAGTTGGAAACGCGGCGGCGCGCGCCGGCCGGTGAGCCGATCGACGCGCGCCGAAAACGAGAGCGGTCCGGGCCAAGTCATCTCGCAGCGACAGGAGAGTTGGCCCGGACCGCGTCCGAGTTGCACCAGGTGTGGAGCTGGCCCCCCAGCCGGCCCAGACGCCTGGTGCGTACGCCCAGGGCTGACCGACAGGTCTACCGAGAATGGGGGGTCATGAGTGGGGGACCCCTGACGGGGTCAGGCAAGGACCCTGTCCCGGGTGACCACTGGATCGTGGGTCCACCCGGGACGGGGCCTTGTCGTTACCGGATCAGCGGCGCCGCAGGACCTGCGACTGTGCCGAGGCGGTCCTGTCACCCTCGTCGACCACCGCGCGGTACTTGGTGATCTTCTTGCCGTTGGTGTCCTTCACGGAGAAGGTCGCCCGGCCGGCGGAGGTGAGCACGCGGTCGGCCTGCGGGGTCAGCTCGACCCACTTGCCGCCCTTGCGGGCCATCAGGTGGACCGGGACACCGGTGAGCGACTGCTCAGCGGTGGCGGTCACCTTCAGGATGTCGCGCTTGCCGTTGGCCGAGTTCGAGCCCTCCAGCGACACGTTGACCTCGCACTTCTCGAAGGTGATCTTCGTGACCAGCGTGGTCACGACCGGGCCGTTGACGCTCTCCCGGACGACGGCCGTGACGGTGTCGTTCTCACCGCACTGGTCGTCGCGACCCTCGAACACGTACTGCGCGATGCCGTCCGCGTCGGTGACGAACGTCTGGTCGTTGTCCGAGTCAGAAGTCCGGACGAACTGGACGAACAGCCCCGAGAGCGGGTTGCCCTCCTGGTCATCGGCCTCGACCGTCACCGTGATCGGCTCGTCGACCGGCACCGGGGTGCTCGGGTTCTCCGGGTCGATCGTGTACTCCGCGCCGTCCTGCGGGCGGGGCGACGGCGTGTACCAGGTCTCCTGGAAGGTGAACGTCGGGTTGTCGTTCACCAGCACCAGGTTGTTGTTGTAGACCTGGGTGTTCGGGCTGGTCGCCTCGGCGAGGTACTCGAACGTGCCGGCCTCGTTGCTGACGAGCAGAGCGTCGCCACCGTTGTCGAGGTCGGACTCGGTGATGATCGGAGCGCCCGTCGGGCACAGGTCGTCGTCACCGAGCTCGAGCGTGCACTCGATGCTCACGTCAACGCCACGGACCGGGTTGCCGAACTGGTCCCACGCGTAGACGTCGTAGAGCACGCTGCCGTTGGTCGGGGCGGGGTCGAGCTGCCCAGCAGTGCGGGTCACCTCGATCTCACTGACGTTCAGCGGGTTGGCCGCGTTCCAGTCGATCGAGTCGGTGTCGGTGGCGCCGTCGGCGTCACCGGTCACCGTCGCGATGACGTGGTTGTCGTCGTCGAAACCGTTGTCACGACCGATCGAGCCCTGGAAGTCGGCGTTGCCGTTGGCGTCGGTCGACACGATGATCGAGTCGCCCAGGCTGTCCGGGGTCGGGTCGTAGTTGCCCGCCGCCGGACCCTCGTAACCGTCGGTGAAGAAGCCGTGGTCCAAGGTCAGCTCGACCTGGACACCGGCGAGGTCGTCACCGAAGGCGTCCTCGAGGTGGATGTCACCGTTCTGCAGGTTGCCCGCCGGGCCACCCGTGGGGTTGTCCCACTCGACGTCGAGCACCGCACCGTTCGGGACCTGGTCGGTCACGAAGTCGAGGAAGTGGTCGAACGGACCGTCGTTCCAGTCACCGTCAGGGCTCGGGCCGGCCGCCGGGAGCGACGTGGCGCGGAGGCGAGCACCGAGCTCGACCTCGCTCGGGTCGGTGGACAGGTCCTCGATCTGGGCGCTGAACGAGCCGCCCGCACCGGTCGTCACCTGGTCGTTGCTGACCAGGACCGCGTCACCGGCACCGGTGGGGCCGTCCTCGTCGTACTCCGTGCCCGGGTTGACGTCGAGCTGGATCCGACGACCGACCAGGCCGGTGCCGTCCTCGAGCACGAGGTTGCCGTTGACCGTGGGCGTCGAACCGATCGGCGAGATCGTCTCGTCGGTCGCGTACTCCACCGCGGCCTCGCCGGCCTTGACGGTCAGCACTCGCTTGGCCGCCACCGAGTGACCCGTGCCGCCGTCGCTGAGCGAGGCCCACAGCTCATAGGTGCCGCTCGGCAGGTCGTTGTCCGGGAAGTCGGCCGGGTCCAGCACCGGGATGTCGAAGAGACCGTTGGCCTCGTTCGCCACCACGTGGCTGTCGCCGGTCTCCGGCTCCTCGCTCGGGTCGAACGGGATCCGCTTCCAGAAGTAGGTCAGGTCCTGGTTGGCAGCCTGGACGTCGAAGTTGTTGCCCGCCTGGTCCTTGACCTGGACCTTGATGTCGTTGGCGTCGTTCTCGTCGAAGTCGAACGCGAGACCGTCGTTGGACGAACCGGTCAGGTCCGAGGCGAAGCCCGCACCCAGCGTCAGCGGGGTCAGCAGGTCGTTCAGGCCCGGGTCGTAGGCGAACTGGTTGCCCGCGGCGACGTTGGCCACGTACTGCACCGTGCCGTCGTTGACCGACTGGTTCGTGGTCACCTGACCATCGACGTTCGTCACGCCGGTGTTCAGGAAGACGTTGGGGGCCGCGTCGTCATCGAGGATCCGCACGCCCGCGATCGGCTTGTCGAACTGGTCCAGCGCCGTGACCGTCACCGGAACGTTCTGGTTCGGGTCCGCCGGGTTGGTCGGGTTCGCCGTCACCGTCAGCTTCGACAGCACCTGGTTGTAGAGCGTGAAGCCCTCACCATCGGAGCTTTCCGGCTGCGCGGTGTTGGTGAACGCGGTGATCGCGATCTGGTCGGGCTGGTTGTAACCGAACGGAGCGCTGTTGTAGGTCGGCTCGATGTCCAGGACCGTCTTCCAGCTCGTGCCCGCCGCGAAGTCCTCGCTCGCACCGATGAAGCCGCTCGGCAGGCCCACGCCCACCTCGACGGTGCCGGGGTTGGAACGCGTGCCGCGCAGGATGACGTTGTGGTCGCCGTTGGCGGCCTTCCACACACCCAGGTCGCTGCCCGGCGTGATCGCCACCGAGTCGAACGTGTTGTTGATCTGGGTCAGGAAGTTCGCCGGACCCGGGTGGTTGAGGCCGTCGAGGGTCGAGTGACCGACGGCGCGAACGTCGATCCCGACGACCGGCAGGGTCAGACCGCTGTCGGCGACCGGGTTCCACTCGCGCGAGAACAGGCCGTCGTCGTTCGGCGAGGTGATCACACCGCCGATGTTGATCCAGGTCCCACCACCGTCGGTGCTGTACTGGAACCGCATCGTGTCGATGTCCGAAGAGCCGCCCGCCACCAGCGAGATGGTGGTGTTCTGACCGTCGTTCCGCGTCGAGCCCATGTCGGCGACTCCGCCCAGGCTGTAGAGCGTGACGTGGCTCGGACCGAAGGCATTGTCCTGCTGATCCGTGATCTCGTTCGCATTGGCTGCGAGCGGGAGGAGCCCCACCACAGCCATGGCGCCGACGGCGGCTACTGCCACCCCGCGCCTGATGCCGCTGCTTCTCATTGCTTTCCTTTCGGTTATCCCCGTATGGACGCGCGAAGCCGGGAACACCCGACAGCTGGGAGCGCGCCGTCTCCATCAGGACACAGACGTCCCGAGGGTTCGCCGCGATCTTGGTGGACCGGTGGACGGCTCATCCATTTGTTGCAAAAACGGGCAAAGCCGTGAATCAATCCCGGATCGGGGTGTGTCATGGGAGCCTCTTGCCGCATCGCTCCCAGCACCGCCCGATCAAGAGAGGGACTCGCGTGGCGTCACCCCCCAGCGCTGGCGACCGTCGCTCCCGTGGCCGGCCCCAGCGGCTCCCGAACGACGCGTCACCGATTGCGAGCGACGACTACGAGGGCAACAAACGCCTGGCCTGGTTGCTCGCGACCAACCGGATGCTGGGCCCGAAGACGCGGACCTGCACTCGCGCGGAGTTCGTCGCGATGATGAAGGACCGCGGCATCCGGATCGACTCCAGCCGGATCTCGCGTTGGGAGTCCGGCCTGGAGTACATCTCCCCCACGCTGGTCGAGGCCTACGAGACGGTGTGCGGGCTCCAGCCCGCGCAGATCGGGGCGGTACGACGCGTGCTTGCTCGTGAGGGCAGGCTGCTCACCCGGTCGTCCGAGCGCAACGCGGGGTCGGCCGCCCCGGAGCGGATCGACGAGCTGCTCGACGGCCTGGAGTCCGGTCGGATCCGCGGCGACCAGTGGATCTGGCTGGCCGACCAGCTGCGGCGGTTCCAGAGCATCTACCTGCACCGGCGCACCTGGCAGGACCTGGCTGACCAGCTGGTCGACGAGCTGTCGCGGTCCTCGAGCATCGCCTACCTCGCGCGCTACGAAGCCGCAGCGGCGCTGATGAAGTCGCCGCAGGCGCAGCCCTACCTGTCCAAGAGCGTCGGCCGTTACGTCCTCGACCCCGAAACCCAGGTCATCACCCCGGTGCTCCAGGTTCTGAGCGAGGTCCGCGAACCCGGGGCGAGCGACGTGGTGCTCCGCCTGGTGGGCGCCTCCAACGTCAAGCTGCGCCGCAGCGCGGCGATCGTCGCCGCGGCGATGATCCGGCGCGGCAACCTCGCCCCTGACCACAAGGACCTCGAGCGGCAGGTCGGCCGCGACCTGCTGGACGCGCCGGGGCGCCCGTCGGTCGTCACCCTGGACCTTGCTTCCCGGATGACCGACGCCCAATTCGACCGGCTACGCAGGTCCACCAAGGACGATCGGGTGCGCGCGACCCTGCAGCAGGCCCGCGCCAACCGCGAGCTGGTCGAGCCCGAGCAGGCCCGCCTGCTGGCCGACCACATCGGTCTCCACGCCGAGCTGTTGTGTGCGCGCGCCGCTGCCGACCCCGACCAGATGCTGCGCCGGCTGATCCGCGAGGCCCTCTTCCACGTGCACCGGAGCCGCCGCCACCTGGCGTCCGCGCTCCTGCTCGCCAGCCCCTATGCCGCGGCCATCGGCGAGGTGGTCCTGCGGCTGACCAGCCATGCCGACGAGCGGGTCGCGTCGCCGTGCTGGTCGCTGGTGGGGCGGATGACGCCGGCGATCAGCACCACCGAGCTGGCCGACCTGGTGGCCGCAGAGACCCGACACGAGCTGCTGCCCCGCGCCACGGCGGCCCTGATGTGGGTCGGCTCCGACCTCCCCGAGACCGGGGTCGAGGCGCTGCTCCGCGCCGTTCACAACGGCAGCGGCGATGCGGCGTACGCCGCAATCCTGACGCTCGGCCTTGCCGACCGGCAGCAGGAGCTCGCCGAGATCGCCGAGCGCGGCCCCGACCACCTCGGGCCGTTGGTCCGGTGGGCGGCGGCGCGCGGTCCGGTGGTGACGGAGGGCTGACGGGTGCGGGCGTCTCGATACGTCTGATGGTCGTCGAGTAGGAGCGAGCGCAGCGAGCGTCGTATCGAGACGGCCCAAGCCGAACACCAGGCCCGGGCGTCTCGATACGCCCTCGGCTAGCGCCTCGGGCTACTCGACGACCGAAGGGCTCAACTCGACGACCGAAGGGCTTGACCCGGTCGTCGAGGAGTAGAGCGAGCGCAGCGAGCGACGTATCGAGACGGCGCATGCCGACCGACGACTGGGTCCTCAGCGGGCCAGCAGGACCGAGGAGCCGTGGCCGAAGAGGCCTTGGTTGGCGGTGATGCCGACGCGCGCGCCGTCGACCTGGCGGCCGGTCGCCTGGCCGCGCAGCTGCCAGGTGAGCTCGCAGACCTGGGCCAGCGCCTGGGCCGGCACCGCCTCGCCGAAGCAGGCCAGGCCGCCCGACGGGTTGACCGGGATCCGGCCGCCGATGGTGGTGTCGCCGGCGCGGAGCAGCACCTCGGCCTCGCCGCGCTTGCACAGGCCGAGGTCCTCGATCCAGTCGAGCTCGAGCGCCGTGGAGAGGTCGTAGACCTCGGCGACGTCGACGTCGTCGGGGCCGATCCCCGCCTCCTCGTAGGCCGCCTGGGCGATCGACTCCTTGAACGTCCGCTCCGGTGCTCCGCCGGCGGCGTGGTCGGTCGCCAGCAACGGCATGTCGATGACGGTGTTGGGGAAGGTCGGGGTCACCGTCGAGACGGCCTCGACCCGGACCGGATCGACGAGACCGTGCTTGCGTGCGTAGTCGAGCGAGGTCAGCACGACGGCCGCAGCACCGTCGGAGGTGGCGCAGATGTCCAGCAGGTGCAGGGGATCCGAGACGATCGCCGACCCGAGGACGTCGCCGACCGAGACCTCCTTGCGGTAGCGGGCGTAGGGGTTCTCCAGCCCGTGCTTCGCGTTCTTGACCTTCACCTGCGCGAAGTCCTCGCTGGTCGCTCCGTAGAGGTCCATCCGCCGCCGCGCGTAGAGCGCGAAGTAGGCCGGGTTGGTCATGCCGAGGAGACGAAACCGCAGCCAGTCGGGATCGGTCCACCGCTCCCCCGCGTTCGGCGCGAGGAAGCCCTTGGGCGTGGTGTCGGCGCCGACCACCAGCGCGACCTCCGACAGACCGGCGAGGATCCGTGCCCGCGCGGTGTCGAGGGCCTGGGCGCCGGTGGCACAGGCGGCGTACGACGTCGCGATGCGCGCGCCGTTCCACCCGAGGGCCGAGGCGAACGTCGATCCGGCCACGTAGCCGGCGTAGCCGTTGCGCACGGTCTCCCCGCCGACCACGAAGTCGACGTCGCTCCAGGCGACGCCGGAATCGGCCAGCGCAGCACGGGCCGCGTGCACGCCGTACTCGACGAACGGGCGCCCCCACTTGCCCCACGGGTGCATGCCGACGCCGGCGACCGCCACTGCTGTGCTCACTGGTCGGCCTCCTCGCCGAGCTCCACCACAGGCTTCCAGCGCCAGATGGTGCGCTCACCCGACTCGTCCGCGTAGAGCGTCTCCACCACCAGCTCGGCCTCGGCGCCGACCGCGAGGTCGGCGACGCCGTAGCCGGCAGCGACCTGACCGAGCACGACCAGCCCTTCGGGCAGCTCGACCGCGGCGAGCGCGAACGGCTCGAACGGATCGGTCGTCGGGACGTACGGCGCCGGCGGCTGGTACTGCGCGTCGGTGTAGGACCACACCCGTCCGGTGCGGGACAGCTCGGCGGGCTCGTGGGTCTCCCCGTCGCACGCCGGGTTGCGGCAGAAGCTCGCAGCCTCGGGTGGGGGCGGCGGGAAGACCAGGGTCCCGCAGGTGGTGCAGCGCGACGCGACGAGCCGCGGGTCGTCGCCGGTCGTGAACCAGCCTGCGACCGCGGGCGTGGAAGTCGTCGTCATCGCCTACCTCGGAAAACTAGAACGTGTTCTCATGCTACCGGATGCCGATTTCCCCACCGGGACGGCGTTCGGGCCCTAGCGTGACCCCGTGGCCAACGAGTCCGAGGTGCCGCCGTCCGACTGGCTGCCCGACGCGCGGGCCCCGCGAGGCGGGTCGGCGTCGGAGGAGCAGCGGGACCAGCCGCCGTACGTGAGGATCCTGGTGGTCTACGGCTCGGTCCTCGCTACCGGCATGGGCCTGGCGTGGGCGTTCCTCGCGATGCGCGCGGTTGCCGGCGTCGGCGGCAGTTGCGGGAGCGACGGCACCTACGTGGCAGCGGCGCCATGCCCCGACGGGAGCTGGCTGATCGCGATCGGCATCCCGCTGATGCTGATCGCGATGTTCGTGGGGTCCGGGGTCGGGATGTCGATCGGGGCGCCCGCGCTGCTGCTGCCGATGTGGGGTCTGTTGTTCGGGTCGCTCGGTTGGAACTTCCTCGAGTTCGGGTTCGGCGTCGGCGCCAACGAGGTCGACGTCGGCTTCATCGTCTGCGGCGTGCTCTTCTGGGCGATGGCGCTGCCGGCCTGGTGGGCGATGGCGGTGGCGCTCAAGAAGAACGTGCGGCAGAAGCTGGGCCTGCAGAAGCCGGAGAAGGTCTCGAAGAAGGTCGCGAAGGAGCGCGCCGCCATGTGGAAGGGAGGCTCACTCGAGGGCAGCCTCTGGTGGTGGCTGATCTACACCGTGCTGCTCGCCGGCGGCGCCCTCTTCGGCGCAGCGATCTACGCAGCGGCTGCGTGACCGTTCAGTTCCCCTGGCCCGGCGGCGGTCCGCAGACCACCGAGTCCGCAGCGGTGTAGGCCGTGTGGAACTTCTCGGTGTGGTCGATCTCGCTCTCGCCGTGCTTCCGGAAGATCCGGGTCACGTCGACGTCGAAGCCGGAGTAGCCGGTGAACGGCTCGCAGTCGGGGGTCTGGAGGTAACGAGTCGACGGTGCCCGGTAGTTGTAGCGGCCGCTGGTCTCCGACTCGATGTCCCAGACCTTCGTCGAGAACATCTGCACGTTCACGACGCCCTGGGAGGAGTAGGTGCCGGGCGTGACGGTGGCGTGGATCAGCACGCCGTAGTCGGTGTCGTTGCGGAAGCGCAGGTCGACCGTCGGCCAAGCCACGGTGGCCTCCCGGCCCTCCGGATAGCGGTCGATGTAGAACGAGTGCGGCTTGTGCTCGATGTCCTCGAGGCCGGCGAAGAACATGGCGTTGAACGTCGTCGTCGCCATCTGGGAGACGCCACCGCCGTAGTCCTTGACCAGGACGCCGTTGGAGATGACGTAGCCGATGGTGAAGCCGTTCTCGGCCGTCCGCTCGCCGACGGTCTCGTTGAGCGAGAACGTCTCGCCCGGCTTGAGGATGGTGCCGTCGATCAGCTCCGCGGCGCGACCGATGTTGACGTTGCGGTACTCCGCGTAGGGGTAGTAGGTCGTGAACTCCGAGATCTTGCGCTTGATGCCCAGCGCCTTCGCATCCTTGGTGGTGAAGTCGGCCTCGCGCACGGTGGCCTCGACCTCGCCGGTGCGCTCGCCCTCCGGCGCCGCGAGCAGACCGGTGAAGACCTCCACCACGTCCTCGGGCTCGAACTCCACACCCGGCTTGGCCGGGATCACCTTGGGCTTGCCGTCGACGAGCTCGACGGTGGCGTCGACCGGCTCACCGCTGGACGTCGCGCCCTTGACCAGCTTGGTGATCCGCTTCGCGTCCACCTCAGGCACGAGCTCGCCGTCGGACGGCACCATCGAGAGCGCACCGGCGTACTGCTTCGGCTGGAGCCGCACCTCCGACTTGCCGAAGACCAGCGTCACCGAGGCGGACATCGCCGGGTTGGCGAAACCGTCGAGCGCCTCCTGGACGTCGTCCTCGTCGATGTCGGGTTGTGCGGACGTCACGGTCAGCTCGGCGGAATCCTCGTCGCCGAGGAACGCCGCGGTGATCGCGTCGGCGGCCGCGTCGATGTCGACCGCCTCGCCGGGGACGGGGTCGACCACGTCGACCCGCCCGTCCTCGAAGGTGATCTGCCCGTCCTGGGGCGGGACGCCGAGGCCCTCGGTCAGCTCGGCCAGTCGCTCGGAGAGCAGGGTCTCGTCGACGTCGACGATCGCCTCGATGTCGTCACCACCGGTGAAGTAGTCCCACTGACGGCCGGGGCTCCAGCTGTCGCCGGCACCCGCCGCGTCGACAGTGGCGGCGTAGTCGATCGCCAGGCCGATCTCGTCGGGGCGCACGTCGGCCCCGCGCGTCTCGGACCCTGCCGCCGAGTCGGCGACCTCGACGCGGATCGGTTCCGCGGCCCGGGACCCGAAGGCGTCCTCGAGCTCGGCGATCGCGTCGGCGCGGGTCAGACCTCCGATGTCGACCCCGGATACCGTCGTGCCGCGGGGCACCTTGTCGCCGGCGATCTGGTGGGCCAGCGCGTAGCCGCCGGCCACGAGCAGGAGGAGCAGCACGATCACCAGTACGACGATCTTGCCGCCCATCCGCTCACGCTGCTGCGGGGGCGCGGCGGGCGCCTGGGGCGGGGTCGGCACGGTCACGCTGTGCATCCTAGGAAAGCGGACCAGGCCTCGTGGTAATCGTCGGCTCGGTGGACGGGTGCCGTCGCAGGCCCACGATGCCGCCGCAGAGCACGACGACGCAGCTCGCGAGCAGCAGGTAGCCGAGGGTGTCCGAGGCCACCAGGTAGTCGCCCTCGGGCCGCTCGAAGGACAGGCCGAGCACGGCGGCGTCCCAGCCGATCGCGATCGGCAGCCGTCGCCACCAGCCGCCGGGGACGGCGACCAGGCAGGCGATCGTGGCGGCCACCCCGAGGGCCAGCCCCCACCAGTAGCTGTGCAGGAAGAGCACGCACGTGCCGAGCAGCCCCCCGCCGAGGAGGGCGAGCACGGCGACCGCCGTCCGCCCGACGACTCCCGAGGTCACTCGGCGGGGATGCCGGCGAACAGGTCGGACTCCCAGCCGTCGTCCTCGACCGGCCCGAGCGTGCCCTTCACGAGGCGGAACATCTCCAGGCCCCAGACCTGCTGGCCCTCGTTGTTCGACAGCGCGAAGAACGGGCCGTCGGTCGCGACCTGAGTGGCGTGTGCCCTGAGGGCGGCCATCTTCCGCTCGGTGTAGGCCGAGGCGTCGACCTGGGTGGTGATGTCCTCGTCGTCGAGGAAGAACGGCGGGAGGTAGCCGTCGGGGTCCATCCCCTCGAACGACGTCTCGTCCCCGGCGTCGCGCAGGCGGCGGAGCCCCTCACGGAACCGGCTCTTCGACATCGCCGCCCAGTAGACCTTGGCGATGTCCCAAGCCTCCCCCAGGTCGCGGCGGTACGACGGCGCCGCGGCCAGGAGCGCGGCGTACATCGCGACCCGGTGGGCCTGGATGTGGTCGGGGTGCCCGTAGCCGCCGAACTCGTCGTAGGTCACCAGCACCTGAGGGCGGACCTCGCGGATGACCGGGACCAGGTGGTTGGCGGCCTCGGTCAGGTCGGCGTGCCAGAACGCGTTGTCGTGGATGTCATCCGCAGGGATGGCGTGGCCGTCGTCGTGCCACTTCATGCCGGAGTCGCGGTAGGTGCCGAAGCCCCCGAGGAACCGGTGGTCGGTGACGCCGAGCTCCTTCATCGCTGCATCGAGCTCGCCGCGCCGGTGCTCGCCGAGGCCGTCCTCCTTGTCGGCGGCCAGGTGCTCGAGCTCGGGCACCAGGATCTCGCCCATCTCCCCCGCGGTGCAGGTCACCAACGTCACGCCGCGGCCCTCGTCGACGTACTTCGCCATCGTCGCGCCCTGGCCGATCGTCTCGTCGTCGGGGTGCGCGTGGACGAGCAGGAGCCGGTGTGCCGCGACGTCACTCATGTGGTGCAGCGTAATGATGAGCACCATGCGTCCCGGCCCCCACCTCCGCCGTCCGGTCGTCCTCGTGGGCGTCGCGCTGGTCCTGCCCGCCCTCGCCGGGTGCGGTCTCCTCAGCGGCGGCTCGGAGGTCGAGGAGTCGTTCGAGTACCTCCCGGCCGACGCTGCCCAGGTGCGGTTCGCCGTGAGCGGACTCGACGAGGACGTCGACCAGAGCGAGCTCTCCGCCTACGCCGAGATCCTCGAGGATGCGCCGTTCAACGCCGACGCCGTCGAGTGGGAGGCCGCTGTCACGTGGGACGACGGCGCCGCGACGGTCTGGAAGGTCGACGACGACCTCGACTTCGGCGCACTGGCCGACGACCTCGAGGAGAAGGGCTACACCACCAGCAGTGCCGGCACGATGCAGGTCTACACGGTCGACCTCACCGCGGCCGATGTCGACGGCACCGTCGGCGGGACCTATCCCGTGCCGCTGATGCTCAACGTGCTGCTCGCCGAGGACGAACAGATCGTCGCCACGGCCCGTGGCAAGGCGCCGCTGCTCGACGTCGCAGCGGTCATCGCCGACGACGAGGACTCCCTCGCCGACGACGGCGGGTTCGAGGACCTGCTCGACGCCGCGGAGGACGATCCCGACATCGCCTGGCTCGCACGGGACGGCGACGCGCTGTGCGACGGCATGGTCGCGCGCGGCCTCTTCCTCGCCGAGGAGAAGGACGTCCGCCTGGTCCTCCAGTACGACGACGAGGGCGCGGCCGACGACGACCTCGACGCGCGTACCGAGCTGATCGAGGAGGGCGTCGACCCGATCACCGCTCGGCCCTTCGACGAGCTCGGCGAGTTCGACCTCGAGCGCGACGGCGACCGGATCGTCGTCGAGGAGGACTGGGACGGCGGCCCCCGCGTCGCGTTCCAGGCCGAGCAGCAGCGCGGCGGACCAGGCGCCTGCACGTCCGCCCCGGTCGTCGAGGAGTAGAGCGAGCGCGCTCGACCCTCACCGCGTCTCGATACGCCCTCGCCTAGCGGCTCGGGCTACTCGACGACCGATGAGCGCGGGCTACTCGACGACCGATCCGCTAATTCCGGTCGTCGAGTAGGAGCGAGCGCAGCGAGCGACGTATCGAGACGCCGCAACGAGCCGCTCACCGCAGGCTCCGACCTCACCGCGCCTCGATACGCCCTCGCCTAGCGGCTCGGGCTACTCGACGACCGATGAGCTCGGGCTACTCAACGACCGATGAGCTCGGGCTACTCGACGACCGATGAGCTCGGGCTGCTCGACGACCGATCCGCGAATTTCGGTCGTCGAGTAGGAGCGAGCGCAGCGAGCGACGTATCGAGACGCCGCAACCGAACAGCTCACCGCAGGTTCCGACCTCACCGCGTCTCGATACGCCCTCGCCTAGCGGCTCGGGCTACTCGACGACCGGGAAGCTCGGCTCGGTCGTCGAGTAGGAGCGAGCGCAGCGAGCGACGTATCGAGACGCCGTGGCGTACCGCGTCTCGATACGCCCTCGCCTAGCGGCTCGGACTACTCGACGACCGATGAGCGCGGGTGCTCGACGACCGATGAGTGCGGGCTATTCGACGACCGGGTCGACCGGCGGGCGCTTGATGCGCTTCGGCTGGTCTGGGAGGGGGAGGGGGGCGGCGGGGGTCTCGTCGTCGAGGTCCAGCCAGCCGTCGTACGTCTCGACCAGCATCTCCAGCTGGATCATCGGGGCGTCGGTGACGACCGCCCAGGGGTGGTCCTCGTCGTCGTCCTCGCCGGCCAGCCGCTCGCGGACCACGGTCGCCTCGAACCCGCCGCGGGCGAGCACGAGGGCCGCGGCGCGCGCGTCGTCCTCGTCGAAGAAGATGCCCCTCACGGTGACATCATCTCCTCCGTGGAACAGTCCGCGCCCTTCGGCGTCCACCTGACGCGGTCGGAGGAGAACGTCGCCGAGATCGACGCGCTCGCCGACCTGCTGGCCGAGCACGGCGGCGGCCGGGTCGGCATGACCGGGCTCCTCGGCGACCTGGACCGGCGGATGCGGCGGACCTACCTGCCCTCCACCCGGTTGCTCGGCCGCTTCGTCGACCGGGCGTTGACCTGGGAGCGCCGCGACCGGCGCGACCTGTTCTGGTATCCCCAGGGCATCACGACCTCGGTGCGCACCGATGTCGAGCGGGACGTGCTGGCGACGTCCTGGTACTCCAAGCGCAGCCACGGCTCCCGGATCAGCTTCATCGACCTCGACCGGAAGCGGTACCGGCACGTGCTGCTCGTCGAGCCGACGCTCACCGACCCCTCGACCGGCTCAGGGACCACGGTGGCGCTGAAGCCACTGAAGGCGCACGCCGGCGGGATCGTCTGGCACGGGCCCTACCTCCACGTCGCTGCGACCGGCCGCGGCTTTCTGACCTGTCGCACCGAGGACGTGATGCGGGTGCCTGCGGGGGCCGGGCTGGAGACGTTCGGCTACGAGTACGTGCTGCCGGTGCGGTTCGCCTACCGCTCCGCCAACGACGAAGGCGTCACCCGGCTGCGGTTCTCGTTCATGACGCTGGACCGCAGCACCGACCCGCCGTCGCTCGTCGTCGGCGAGTACGGCAACAGCAAGCAGACCCGGCGGCTGGCGCGCTTCCCGACCGACGCGGCGACCGGTCTGCTCGCCGTCGGCGAGGACGGGATCTCGCGCCCGGCCCTCGACGGCGAGGACCAGCTGACGCGGATGCAGGGCACAGCGGTGGTGAACGGCACCTACTTCGTCACCTCGTCGCACGGGCGGACGTCGTACGGGCACCTGCACGTCGGAAAGCCCGGCGACTTCGCGACGCACCGGTGGGCGACGCCTCCCGGGCCCGAGGACCTCGTCTACTGGCCGAGCACCGACCTGCTGTGGTCGCTGAGCGAGCACCCGGGCCTGCGCTGGGTCTTCGGGATGAACCGGACCCGCCTCCTGCGCCGGTAATCGCCCCTGCAACGTCCGTTTCGGCGTACCTTCACTTCCCGGACCATCATTTCGGCAGGGTTGTCGGGAGTCTCGGGCACGAGGAGGGCGACGGGTTGCGCATCGAGGACTTCAACGGGTTGCCCGCGGACGACGCGGCGGCCCTGGTCCGGGCGTGTGCGGACATCGACGCCTGGGTGGACGCGATCATCGCCCGACGGCCGTACGCCGACGTGGACGCGCTGGTCCTGACTGCCGAGCAGCTCTCCGAGCGGTGGACCGACGCCGACGTCGACCAGGCCCTGAGCCACCACCCCCGCATCGGGGAGCGCGCCACCGGGGCCGGGGCGTCCGCCTCTGCCCGGGAGCAGGCCGGCGTCGATCCCGCCGACGCGGTGCTCGCCGACGAGCTGCGCGCCGGCAACACGGCGTACGAGGAGAAGTTCGGGCGGATCTACCTGGTCCGCGCCAAGGGACGCTCGGGCCCCGAGCTGTTGTCCCTGCTGCAGGAGCGGCTCACCCACGATCCGGCGACGGAGTACGGCGTCATGGTGGGTGAGCTGCGTGAGATCGCGGTCCTCCGCGTGAAGGAGCTGTTCGGATGAGGCGGAACCCATGAGCACCTGCTCGACCCACGTCCTCGACGCCGCGCGGGGGCGACCGGCGTCCGGGGTCTTCGTCACCCTGAGTGACGCCGACGGCAACCAGATCGGGGCCGCCACCACCGACGTCGGTGGCCGGGCGCGTTTCGACCCCGACCTCGGGCCCGGCGTCTACGAGCTCACGTTCGCCACCGGGCAGTGGTTCGAGGAGCAGGACCGGGAGACCTGGTACCCGGTGGTGACGCTGCCCTTCACCGTCGTCGAGGGAGAGACGCACTACCACGTGGCACTGCTGCTGAGCCCGTTCGCGTACACGACCTACCGAGGGTCGTGATGGCCGACCACGTCCTCTCCGACCTCCAGCACGGCAAGGCCGAGTGCCGGGTCGTCAAGGTCGATCGGGCGAGCGAGGTCCATGTGCTGCACGACCTCAACGTCACCACGCAGCTGCGGGGCGACTTCGCGACCGCCTACACCGAGGGCGACAACACCCACGTCCACGCGACCGACACCCAGAAGAACTCCGTCTACGCACTGGCCCGCGAGCACGGGATCACCTCCCCCGAGGCGTTCCTGCTCGTGCTCGCCGAGCACTGGGCCGCGCAGCCGTGGGTCACCGGCACCTGGTTCGCCGCCGAGCAGTTCACCTGGGAGCGGCTCGCTGCCAACGGGCACTCGTTCGTGCGGTCAGGACAGGACACCCGTACCGCCTGGGTGCAGACGTACGGCAGCGTCGATGGCGAAGCGTTCGTGCTCGGCGGCCTGAAGGACCTGGTCGTGCTCAAGAGCACCGGCAGCGAGTTCCACGGCTTCCCGCGCGACCGGTTCACCACGCTCGCCGAGACCGACGACCGGATCCTCGCCACCAGCGTCTCCGCGACCTGGCGGTACGGGTCTCGACAGGCTCGACCTTCACAGGAACAGGCTCGATCAACGGAGGACATCGACTTCGACGCCGCCTACGACGCGGTGCGCGCCGCGCTCCTCGACGCCTTCGCGACCACGCACAGCCTGGCGCTCCAGCAGACGATCCACGCGATGGCGACGGCGGCGCTGGACGCGTGCGCCGACATCGACGAGATCAGGATCGAGTGCCCCAACAAGCACCACTTCCTCGTCGACCTGGCGCCGTTCGGGCTCGACAACCCGGGCGAGGTGTTCTTCGCCGCCGACCGCCCCTACGGGCTGATCTCCGCGACCGTGACCCGCAGCGGCGCCGAGGCCGAGCCGCGCGCGTGGGTGGGCGTCGGGTGACGTGATGGACGTGGCGGTGGTCTCGGGCAGGCAGGTGCTGGTCGACGGGGAGCTCCGTCCGGCCACGCTGCTGGTCGAGGACGGCCGGATCGCCGAGATCCGCCCGTACGACGCCGACGCGGGCGGCTGGCAGGCCCCGGAGGCGTCGTACGTCCTGCCGGGGGTGGTCGACACCCACGTGCACGTGAATGAGCCCGGCCGCACCGAGTGGGAGGGGTTCGTGACCGCCACGCGCGCGGCCGCGCTCGGCGGGGTGACGACGCTGGTCGACATGCCGCTGAACTCGCTGCCGCCGACGACGACGGTCGAGGCGCTCGAGCTCAAGCGGGCCGCCGCCACCGACGAGCTCGCGATCGACGTCGGGTTCTGGGGCGGCGCCGTACCCGACAACCTGGGCCGGCTCGCGCCACTGTGGGAGGCCGGCGTGCTCGGCTTCAAGTGCTTCCTGGCACCGTCCGGGGTGGACGAGTTCCCGCCGCTCGACGCGGTGCAGCTGAAGGCGGCGTTGGCCGAGGTCGCCGCGCTCGACGGGCTGCTGATCGTGCACGCCGAGGACGCGGGCGAGCTGGAACGGGCGCCGCACCCGCCGAGCCCGGCGTACGCCGACTTCGTGCTCAGCCGTCCCGACGCCGCCGAGACCGAGGCGATCCGGCAGCTGGTCGACGGCGCGCGCGAGACCGGCTGCCGGGTGCACGTGCTGCACCTCGCGAGCGCCCGCGCCCTGGACCTCATCAAGAGCGCGCGCGACGAGGGGCTGCCGCTGACCGTCGAGACCTGCCCGCACTACCTCTGCTTCGCGGCCGAGCAGATCCCCGACGCCTCGCCGCAGTTCAAGTGCTGCCCGCCGATCCGCGACGAGGGCAACCGCACCGCGCTCTGGCAGGGCCTCACCGACGGCCTCATCGACGCGATCGTCAGCGACCACTCGCCCGCGACGGCCGAGGTCAAGCTCGCCGGCGGCGGCGACCTCCAGCAGGCCTGGGGCGGCGTCGCGGGGCTGCAGGTCGGCTTCACCGCGGTCGCGCACGAGGCCCGCGACCGCGGCATCGGCATCGCCGACGTCAGCCGCTGGATGTCGCGTCAGACCGCCGATCTCGTGGGGTTCACCCGGAAGGGACGGATCGAGGTCGGCGCCGACGCGGACCTCGCGGTCTACGACCCCACCACGGAGCTCGTCGTCGACGTCGACCGGCTCGCGCACCGCAACCCGATCTCGGCGTACGACGGACGGACGTTCCGCGGCTCGGTCACCCACACCACCTCCCGCGGGCGGCTGCTCGACCCCGATCGTCCCGACCACACGTGGGGACGCATGCTCAGGAGAGAGGCGCCATGAGGATCGACGAGCGGATCGCCGAACGCCACGACGGGCTCACCCCGCAGGAACGACGCGCGGCCGCGACCTTGCTCGAGCACCTCGACGACCTGGCGACCTACCGGGCCGCCGAGCTCGCCGAGCTCGCGGGCGTCAGCCGGGCGACGATGAGCCGGCTGTTCCGCAGCCTGGGGTTCGAGGACTTCGACGAGGTCCGCGAGCACCTCCGGGCACTGCGCAGCGCCGGCGAACCGCGCCGGATCGACGGCGCGCCCAACGCGGCGGCGCTCGCGACGATCGAGCAGGGCGCGATCCTGCGGGCGATCGAGCACCCACGGATCCCCGAGGTCGCCGGACTGGTCGCGATGGCGGAGAAGGTGCTCGTCGTCGGCTGGCGCAACAGCTACCCGGTCGCGCTGCACCTGCGCGAGCAGCTGGTGCAGGCACGCGACGACGTCCAGGTCGGACCGGTGCCCGGGCAGACGACCGGCGAGGAGGTCGTCGGGTTCGGACCGGCCGACGTGATCGTCGTCGTCGGCTTCCGGCGGCGGCCCAAGGGCTTCACGGACTTCCTGGGCGTCGCGCTGGCGACGGGTGCGACCGTCGTACTCATCGGCGACCCGACCGCGGTCGCGCATGCCTCCCAGGTGTCGATCTGGCTCGAGTGCCCGCTGCAGCACTCGCTGGCCTTCGACAGCTACGCCGCCCCGATGGCGCTGGTGAGCGTGCTCGCCGATGCCGTGCTGGGCGCCTGCGGACGGGCCGGCAGCCGGCGCGTGCGTGCGATCACGGAGGCCTACGAGCGGATGAGCGAGGTGGAGTGATGACGACCCTGGATGGACGGGATGGACGTGACGGACGGGACGGACCCGACGGGACCGAGAGCTGGCTGTCCCGCGCGGTCGAGCTCGCGACGGCCAACGTGGCGAGCGGCGGCGGTCCGTTCGGCGCCGTCATCGTGCGCGGCGACGAGCTGGTCTCGACCGGGCAGAACCGGGTCACCCGCGACCTCGATCCGACCGCGCACGCCGAGGTGGTCGCGATCCGTACGGCGTGCTCGGTGCTCGGCGACTTCAGCCTCGCCGGCTGCACCCTCTACACCTCCTGCGAGCCGTGCCCGCTCTGCATCTCCGCCGCCCTCTGGGCCCGGCTCGACCGGGTCGTCTACGCCGCCGACCGCCACGACGCCGCCCGCGGCGGCTTCGACGACCGTGAGTTCTACGAGCTCTTCGAGCGCCCCCGCGACGGCTGGGAGATGAAGGTCGAGGCGGGCTCGTCCGCCGACGACTTCGCCCCCTTCGCCGCGTGGCTCGCCAAGGAGGACCGGGTCAGCTACTGACCGACGCAACGGGGAATTTCGTCGCCACCCGCTCGAGTTCGCGACAATTTCCCCCGGTGCGTCAGCGGGGCAGCAGAGCGAGCTGGCGGGACTGGGCGACCAGCCGGTCGGCGGAGTCCCAGACCTCGCAGTCCTCCTCGAAGAACCCGCCGGCGATGTTGCGGGTGCGGTGACGCAGGCGCAGCCAGCCGGGCGCGGGCTTGGCGCGGACGTGGGCGGTCAGCTCGACGGTGGGCGCCCAGCCCATCATTCCGAGGTCGAAGGTCACCGGCGGCAGCGCGTCGACCGCCATCAGCAGCGACAGCGGGTCCGGCTCGCGCTCGTCGGCGAGGCGGAACCAGGCGCTGATCTGCCCGCGGCCGCTGGGCTTGCCGACCGCCCAGCCGACCTCGTCGGGGTGGAAGAGCATCTCGAACCGCTGGGTGAACGGCGCCATCTCCTTGATCTCGTCGGGCGCCAACGTGTTCGGCACGCACTGGTCGCGGGGCGGGAGGTCGACGGGCTCGGCCGTGGTGCGCACGTCGGACGGGAACGCGTCGAGGTCGCCGTACGTCGCCAGCACGCTCAGCCGCACGTCACTGTCCTGCTGCAGCTCGGCGGCGACGGTGGCGGTGCGGCCACCCACCCGCTGCGGACGTACGACGACCGTGGCGGGCCCGGCGACGGCCGGGGAGATGTAGTAGGCGCTGACCGCGACCGGGTCGGGGTGGTCGGGAAGCGCGGCTCGGATCGCGTTGCCGATCATGGAGAGCTGGTAGCCGCCGTTGAGGCCACCACCGACGCGCCAACGATCCGCCATCTCGCCGGCGAACCCGTCGCCGTCGGCCCAGACCGCGATGTCGTGGTCGAACTCCGAGGTGGATCCGGTCTCGTCCAGGGTCAGCTCGCTCGTCACCGTTCGAGCGTACTGACCGCCGCGCCCACCATCGCCAGGACCTCGACCGTGACGGAGACCGCAATCACCGCCGGTGCCTTGCCGGAGACGCCGGTCACGGCCGGGTCGCCGATCGGGGTGCGGACCCGGTCGACGACCTCCTGGGCGTGGCCCAGGTCGGCGAGCTTGGCCCGGAACCGGGTCCACTTCGCCGAGGAGCCGATCAGCCCGATCGTGCCCGGGACGTCGGAGCGGAGCAGCGCGTCCAGGAGCGCCAGGTCCTCGGCGTGGTCGTGGGTCAGGACGAGCACGTGGGTCCCGGGCGGGAGGTCGGCGACCACCAGCTCGGGCAGCACCGGCACCTGGTGCACGCGCACGTCCGCCGGCCCTGCCAGGACCGGAGCCAGCCGCTCCCCGTCCAGCTGGTCGGCACGCGAGTCGACCAGGTGCAGCTCGAGCGGGTGCCGGCTCAGCAGCAGCGCGATCTCGTAGCCGACGTGCCCCATGCCGAACACCGCGACAGCCGGTCGCACCGGGATCGGCTCGAGCAGCAGGGTCACGTCGCCGCCGCAGCACTGCACGCCGTGCTCGACCGGCACCTTGTCCGACAGCGTGTGCCGCTCGGTCACCGGCGCGGTGGCGCCGGTCAGGGCCAGCCCGCGCAGCAGGCCGCGCGCGCGTCGTACGGCCGCCTCCTCGAGGTTGCCGCCGCCCACGCTGCCCCAGGTGTGGTCGTCGCTGACGACCATCTTGGCGCCGGCCTCGCGCGGCGCGTGGCCGCGCACGTCGGTGACGGTCACCAGCACGCAGGGCGTACGACGCTCCCGGCACTCCTGCAGCGCCCGCAGCCAGTCCATCCCCGACCCGTCGGCCACCTCAGGCTCCTCGCGCCCGCTCGATCGCCCAGTAGACCGCCTCAGGCGTCGCCGGCGAGTCCAGCTCGACCGACGGCTTGGTGCCCCCGGTCCCTGAGCCTGTCGAAGGGGTCGAGACCCCGAACGCCGCCACCGCCTCCCGCAGCGCCTCGCGGACGGCGAAGGCGAGCATCAGCGGCGGCTCGCCGACGGCCTTGGACCCGTAGACCGCGCCGTCCTCGGTGGCCCGCTCGAGGAGCGCGACCCGAAGGTCGGTCGGCATCTCCGAGAGGCTGGGCAGCTTGTAGGTCGACGCCGCCTGGGTGGCCAGCCGGCCGCGGTGCGGGCCGTCGGAGGCGTCCCAGCGCAGGTCCTCGAGGGTCAGCCAGCCGACGCCCTGCACGAAGCCGCCCTCGATCTGGCCGATGTCCACCAGCGGGGACAGGCTGTCGCCGACGTCGTGGACGATGTCGACCCGGTCGACCCGGTAGGCACCGGTGAACCCGTCGACGGTGACCTCGGCCGCCGCGACGCCGTACGCGAAGTACTTGAACGGCGAGCCCTGCACCGCCGCCGCGTCCCAGGTCAGGCCCTCGGTCTTGTAGAAGCCGGCCGCCCAGAGCTGGATCCGGTCGAGGTAGGCGGTGCGCACGACGTCGTCCCACGGCGCCGCGGCGCCGAGCTTCTCGCGCACCGGCTCCAGCCGGGCGAGGATCTGCTCGCACGCGTCCTTGACCGCCGCCCCGTTGAGGTCGGCGCCCGAGCTGGCCGCGGTCGCCGAGGTGTTCGGCACCTTGTCGGTGCGCGTCGGCGCCAGCCGGACGCGTTCGATCGGCAGCCCGAGCGCGGTCGCCGCGACCTGGAGCATCTTGGTGTGCAGGCCCTGGCCCATCTCGGTGCCGCCGTGGTTGATGAGCACCGAGCCGTCCTTGTAGACGTGCACCAGCGCCCCGGCCTGGTTGAACGAGGTGAAGTTGAACGAGATGCCGAACTTCACCGGAGTGATCGCCAGACCCCGCTTGGAGTGGGGGTTCTCTGCGTTCGCGCGGTCGATCGCGGCGCGCCGTTCGGCGAAGTCGGAGGTGGTCAGCACCTGGTCCCACGCGAGCCCGAGCCGCTCGGCGTGCCGCACCGGCTGGCCGTACGGCGTCGCCTGGCCCTCCTCGTAGAAGTTGCGGCGTCGCAGCTCGGCCGGCTCGATGCCCAGCGACGGGGCGCACCGACCGAGGATGTCCTCGATCACGAGCATCCCCTGCGGCCCGCCGAACCCGCGGAACGCGGTCTGCGAGGTCTTGTGGGTCTTCGCGACCCGGCCGTCGACGCGGACGTGCGGGATCCAGTAGGCGTTGTCGATGTGGCACAGCGCCCGCGAGAGCACCGGCTCGGACAGGTCGAGGCTCCAGCCGCCGTCGGAGGTCAGCGTGGCCTCGAGCGCCTGCAGCCGACCGTCGTCGTCGAAGCCGACCTTCCACGACGCGTGGAAGCCGTGCCGCTTGCCGCTCATCGTCATGTCCTGCTGGCGGGTGAGCCGCACCCGCACCGGTCGCCCGGTCAGCCGCGCACCCAGCGCCGCCACCGCGGCGAACCCGTGCGGCTGCATCTCCTTGCCGCCGAAACCGCCGCCCATCCGCACGCACTGCACGGTGACCTGGTGGCTGGACAGCCCGAGCACGTGAGCGACGATCTCCTGGGTCTCGGTCGGGTGCTGGGTGCTCGACTGGATGAACACCTGGCCGTCGTCGTCGACCGTCGCCAGCGACGCGTGGGTCTCCAGGTAGAAGTGCTCCTGCCCGGCGAAGTCGAAGTCCCCCTCGAACACGTGCGCCGCGCCCGCGAGCCCGGCCCCCACGTCGCCGCGCTCCAGCCGCGGCTGCGCGCCCTGGAAGCTGCCCTGCTCGATGGCCTCGACCACGGTGATGATCGAGGGCAGCGGCTCGTAGTCGACCTCGACCGCCGCCGCGCCGATCCGCGCCGCCTCGAGCGACTCGCCGAGCACCCACGCGACTGCGTGGCCGTGGAACATCACCTCGGTCGGGAACAGCGGCTCGTCGTGCTTCGTGCCGGCGTCGTTCACGCCGGGCACGTCGTCGCCGGTCAGCACCCGGACCACGCCCGGCACGTCGTAGGCGGGCTTGGGGTCGAGGCGAGTGACGCGCGCGTGCGCGTGCGGTGCGTTGACCGGGTGGGCGTGCAGCAGGTGCGGGGTGCGCAGGGCGACGTCGTCGGTGTAGAGCGCCCGGCCGGTGACGTGGAGGGCGGCGGACTCGTGGGGCCGGGCCGCGCCGACCTCGGCGGTCGTGGGGCGTTCGGAGAGCCGGCTCATGCGACCGCCTCCTCGTGGAAGAGGCGGCGCAACGCCTGACCGAGCATCGCCCGCCGGAACGCGGCGCTGGCACGATGGTCGTCGATCGGGGTGCCGGCCGACGCGAGCGCGTCGGCGGCGCGGTGCACGGTCGCCTCGTCCCACGCCCGTCCGGCGAGCAGCTGCTCCGCCTCGGTCGCACGGACCGGCGTGGCCGCGACGCCGCCGAGCCCGATCGCGGCGCGTTCGACCCGGCCGTCGGCCACGTCGATGGCGAACGCGACCGCTACCGACGAGATGTCGTCGAAGCGGCGCTTGGCGATCTTGTGGAACGCCGTGATGCTCGCGAGCGGCAGTGGGACCCGCACCCGGGCGATCAGCTCGCCGGGCTGCAGCACGGTCTCGCGGTAGCCGGTGAAGTAGTCGACCAGCGGCACCGTCCGCTCCCCCGCTGCCGAGACCAGCACCAGCGAGGCGTCGAGCGCGAGCAGCGCGGGCGGCAGGTCGCCGATCGGCGAGGCGGTGCCGAGGTTGCCGCCGATCGTGGCGCCGTTGCGGATCAGCCGCGACGCGAACTGCGGGAAGACGTCGTCGAGCAGCGGTACGGCGCCGTCGAGCCGGCGCTCGATCTCCGTCAGCGTCAGTCCGGCCCCGAGGTCGACGTACGACGTGCCGACCTCGAACGCCCGGAGCTCCGGCAGGTGGTCGATCGCGACGAGCAGCCCGGGCCGGGAGCCGCGCAGGTTGTTCTCGACCCCGAGGTCGGTCGCGCCGGCGAGCGGCACGGCGTCCGGCTCGGCGAGCAGCGTCAGCGCCTCCGCGAGCGTGTCGGGGCGGGCGTAGCCGGGCACCCGGACCGGTGGCGGCGTGGGCGGCGGCGCGGTCGTGCGGAACGCGAGGTGGTCGCCCTCCGCGGGCGCCCCGAGCGCCTCAGCCGCCTCGACGATCGGCCGGTAACCGGTGCAGCGGCAGAGGTTGCCGGACAGGGCGTGGTGGTCGAAGACGCCGTTCTCGCAGCGGGCGGGCCGGTAGAACTCGGCAGCCATGCTGCAGACGAAGCCCGGGGTGCAGTAGCCGCACTGCGAACCGCCCCGGACGGCCAGCTCCTGCTGCACGGGGTGGAGTGCGTCCGGCGTACCGAGTCCCTCCGCCGTGACGACCTCCTGGCCTGCGAGCGCGGCGGCCGGGACCAGGCAGGCGTTGATGGCGGTCCACTCGGTCGGCGCGTCGACGCCGGCCCGGGCGATCAGCACCGAGCACGCTCCGCACTCCCCCTCGGCGCAGCCCTCCTTGGCGCCGGTCAGACCGATGCCGCGCAGCCAGTCGAGGGCGGTCGTGGGCGGCTCGGCGGCAGCGAGGCTGCGGGACTCACCGTTGACGGTGACCTGCGGCTGATCCATACGGTGAACCGTACGTCGCGCGGGCCGCCGAGACACCCGGTTAGGAGCGTCAGACGCCGGCCAACCGTCGGGTCCACCAGGCGAGCACCAGCTTGGCGTGCTGCACCCGCTCCGCCACCAGGTGACGGGCCCCCGTTGCTTCGTGCTTCCTTCGCATCGCGACCTCCTCGGGCCGTCCAGATACCCATTACGACGCTCGGGAGACCCGGAAAGTTGCACGGTCAGCGACCGCGCCGCTCGTTGCCCCTTCGGTAGTTGCCGGTCGCCGGAGTGTCCTACGACCTGCTAGCGTCCTCACAGATTGCGTCCGATCGGTCGCAAAGATGGTGAGGAGGCCCGATGACCATCCCCTACGAGCCGCTGCTCGAGGACCGCATCGACATCGCTGCGCCACCGGCCGCGGTCTGGGCCCTGGTCCACGACGTGCGCCGGATGTCGGAGTGGAGCCCTCAGGTCACCTCGACCCGCCTCCGCGCCGGCTTCGAGCGGTGCGAGCTCGGCGCCGAGTTCACCAACCGCAACCGCGAGGGCGAGCTCGAGTGGACCACCCACGGCACGGTCGTCCGGTTCGAGGAGGACCGCGCGCTGGCGTTCCGGATCGCCGAGAACTACGTCGTCTGGTCGTTCACCCTCGACCCCTCCCCCACCGGCACCCTCCTCACCCAGCGCCGCGAGACCCCCGACGGCCTCTCCGACCTCTCCCTGGAGTGGACCGACGCCTTCCTCGGCGGCCAGGTCGCCTTCACCGACCTGATCCGCACCGGCATGCGCCAGACCCTCGAACGGATCAAGGCCGCCGCCGAAGGCTGATCCCCACCACCGACGTCGAATCCCCCCTCGTGGTCAATCGATTCGTCTGTCGTGGCGTGTTGATTCCTGCCTGGTGGCGGGTTCATTCGTCCCGGGTGGTCCGCCCTGCGCCACGAGGGCGGACTCAACTGACCACGAGAGCGGATTCAACTGACCACGAGGGCGGAATCAACCGACCACGAGGGAGGAATCAGGCGTCGCCGCGGAGGAGGGGGCGGGCGAGCTTGCGGCCGTGATGGATCTGGGCCTTGATGGTGCCGAGGGGGACGCCGACGAGGGTGGCGATCTCGTCGTACGGCAGGCCGTAGACGTCGCGGAGCATCAGCGGCTCGACGTACTTCGGGTGGTCGCGCTCCAGCGTCTCCATCGCCTCGAGCAGGTCGAGGCGGGTGCCGGCGATGACGCTGGTGGTGCGGGGGTCGGGGCGCTCGAGCGGTGCGGTCTCGACCGGGACGGCCTGGTTCTTCAGGCGGCGGTACGTCGACCGGGCGGCGTTCACGGCCACGACGTGCATCCACGTGGTGAACCGGCTCTGACCGCCCCACGAGCCGATCTTGCCGGCGATGTTGATCAGCGCCTCCTGGCAGGCGTCCTCGGCGTCGGCCAGGTGCGGCAGGACGCCGCGGCACACGCGCAGCGCGCGCGGCTGCACCGCGGCGAGGAGGTCCTCGAGGGCGTCCCGGTCGCCCGACTGGGCGCGCCGCGCGAGGTCGTCGATCTCGTCGGCGGTCAGCCCCTCGGTGCTCATGAGGACCATAGGTACCACCCATAATGCTCGGGTGTCTGTTCCGGCCCGTCTCGGGCGCTACGTCGTGCGCCGCAGGATCGGCTCCGGCGCGTTCGCGACCGTCTGGCTCGCGTTCGACGAGCAGCTCGACTCGCCGGTCGCGGTGAAGGTGCTCGCGGAGAACTGGAGCGAGGACGACCACGTCCGCCGCCGGTTCCTCGAGGAGGGCCGGATGCTGCGCAAGGTGGAGTCGCCCCACGTCGTCACGGTGTACGACGCCGGCGAGCTCGACGACGGCCGTCCCTACCTGGTGATGACCTACGCCGACCAGGGCACGCTCGCCGACCGGCTCGAGGTCGACGGCCTGACCGCCGCCCAGGCGCTCGAGGTCATCCGCCAGGTCGGGCTGGGGCTCCAGGCCCTGCACACGCGGTCGATCCTGCACCGCGACGTGAAGCCGGCCAACGTGCTGTTCCGCACCGTCGACGGTCGGGTCCGCGCGATGGTCGCCGACCTCGGCCTCGGCAAGTCCCTCGACGTCTCGTCGCGGTTGTCGGTCATCGCCGGGACGCCGTCGTACGTCGCGCCGGAGCAGGCGCAGGGCGAGCCGCTCGACGCCCGGGCCGACCAGTACTCGCTGGCCGCGCTGACCTACCTGCTCCTCGCCGGGCGGCCGCCTTACCAGCACGCCTCGCTCGCCGCCGCCGCCGAGCCCGACCAGCCGCCGCCGCTGTCCAGCACCGAGCGACCGGTGCCGACCGCGGCAGAGGCGGTCGTGGTCCGCGGGCTGGCGGTCGACCGCGAGCAGCGCTGGCCCGACGTGGCGTCGTACGTCGAGGCGCTGACCTCGGCGCTCACGCCGCTGCCGCCCGACGACCGCCCGGCCGAGCCCTGGTTGCCGGTCGACCCCGACCTCACCCAGCCCGGGGCGCGGCCGAGCCTGGCGGGCACCGAGGAGCCGCTGCCCGACCCGCCCTCACCGCGCCACCGCTTGCGCCGGGGCGCCGCCGTCGGGCTCGCCGTCGCCGCGATCGCCGGCGGCGGCCTGGCCGGCTGGCTCGTGGCCGGGGCGGGAGGCGACGACTGGACCGAGGTGCAGGACGACACCGGCTCGCTCGGCGTGAGCGTCCCCGCCGACTGGGACCGGGCGGTGGCGGCGGACGGCTGGCGACCGCCGGAGGCCGAGCGCGACTACCCGGCGCTCTCGGTCGGGACCTCCCGTGACTGGACCGAGGACCCCGACGGGCACGGGGTCTTCCTCGGCCTGCTCGCGGGCTCCGACCTCCCCGAGCAGGTGCCTCAGCACCCCGAGTGCGGCGAGCCCGGAGACCCGGTGACGGACAGCTCCGACGACGGGCCGGCGATCACGGTCGTCTACCCCGACTGCCCCGGCGGGATCGTCGTCGAGCGCGCGGTGCAGGTGACGGACGACCAGCTGCTGTGGGTGCAGGTGCGCAGCAGCGACACCGCGACCGCCAACCGGGTGCTCGACTCGGTGGCGGCCTACGGGTTCCGGTAGTCGGGTCCGACTCGCGCCGAGTCGCTGATCCGCCGGATCAGGTCGGTCATCCCGGCGCGGTCGACCTCACGCCCGACGAGTCCGATCGAGGCGAACACGACGTCCGCGCCGGGCTGCGTCACGAAGGTCTCCATCGTCACCCGACGGTGGCCCTCGCTGACGTAGTTGGCGACGAACCTGTCGGTGTCCTGGGACTCCAGGTGGAAGTCCCTGACGCCCTGCGCGTCGGCGAGCGCCTCGATCCGCGACTCGACCATCCCCTCGACGCCCCCGTGCTGGTTGCCGATCAGCCGGACGCGGAGGAAGTAGGTGTTGAGGACGTCGCCCGGCGGCGGGTGCCACTTCCACTCGCTCGCCGACGACTCGGTCCGGATCCACTCCCCCGGGACCTCCAGCCGCAGGTCGAAGGGCTTCGACCCGACGATCTCCACGCGCATCGGGAGGCTCGCCAGGAGCGGTGGGAAGTCCGGGTCGGGCAGGAGGTCGAGCGGCTCGACGGGATAGCTCGGCGAGACCGCGACGACAGGAGCCGGACCGTCGTACGACGTAGCGTCGCCGTCCCGCTCGGAACGGATCAGGTAGCCGCCGGTGGCCGCACTGGCCACCAGGAGGCCCACGAGACCCACCGCCCACACCCGCATGCAGGAACCGTAGCGGCCGAGCCCGACAGGTTGTTCAGACCGGGTCGAGCTCGCGCTCGTCGGCAGGTCGGCGCGGTCGCTCGACCGTGATGACGATCGCGACCGACGCGACGATGACCAGGCCACCGGTGATGACGGCGCTGGTGATCGCCTCCTCGAGGATCAGCCAGCCGAGGAAGACCGCGACGACCGGGTTGACGTAGGCGTAGGTCGAGACCAGGCCGATCGGCGCGTTCGACAGCACCCACACGTAGGCGCTGAACGCCAGCGTCGAGCCGATCACCACCAGGTAGGCCCAGGCCAGCCAGGTGCGTCCGTCGTACTCCAGCGGCGCGTAGTGCTCGCCGCGGACCAGGCCGACCGTGATCATCAGGACGCCGCCGGTCCACATCTCGTGGACGGCCAGCACGAACGGGTTCTCGGGCAGCGTCAGCCGGGGTTGCACCCAGGACCCGAACGCCCAGAAGCCGCTCGCCATCAGGACGATGAGCGCACCGGCGACCGGGACGTCGCCCTGGTCGCGGCCGCCCAGCACCAACCACGCGAGACCTCCGAAGCCGAGCAGGACACCCAGCACCGACCAGGTCCGCGGCCGGTCGCCCGAGGCGATCCGGTAGACCGTGACGAACAGCGGGACGGCCGCCACGAGGAGTGCGGCGACACCGCTGGGCGTGCCCATCTCCTCGCCGATGGCGACCATCCCGTTGCCGAGGAAGGGCAGCAGCAGCCCCAGCACCGCCGCGCCGGCCAGCTGCGCGCGGCTGACCCGGAGGTCGACGCCGCGAAGAGCCAGCAGCCCGCCCAGGAGCAGCCCGGCGGCGACGAACCGGGTGCCCATGCCGACCAGCGGCGGCATCTCCTCGACGACGATGCGGATGCCGAGGTAGGTCGAGCCCCAGACGACGTAGACGATCAGGAGCGCGACGACGACCAACCCGGCCCGTGCTCGTGTGTCCATCAGCTGCCGCCTCCTGTCCGGTCGGGACCCTATGGGGGCGCAACGACAGCGGGCGACGGCTTTGTTGCCGGGCTGCGCGGGGGTGGCGGGGACTCGACGGAATCTGGCAGTTCTTCGCGCCGACGCGCCGCGCCGTCCTCGGACGGGAGCTAGAGGGTCAGCCCCACGTGGCGGTTGACGTCCTTGTAGAGCAGGTACCGGAACTGCCCCGGGCCGCCGGCGTAGCAGGCCTGCGGGCAGAACGCGCGCAGCCACATGAAGTCACCGGCCTCGACCTCGACCCAGTCCTCGTTGAGGAGGTAGACGGCCTTGCCCTCCAGGACGTAGAGGCCGTGCTCCATGACGTGGGTCTCCGGGAACGGGATGGCGCCGCCGGGCTCGAAGGTGACGATGTTGACGTGCATGTCGTGGCGCAGGTCGGCCTGGTCGACGAACCGCGTCGTCGCCCACGCCCCGTCGGTGTCGGGCATCGGGATCGCGTCGACGTCCTGCTCGCGGGTGACGAACGGCTCCGGCACGTCGATGCCGTCGACGCGCTGGTAGGCCTTGCGGATCCAGTGGAAAGTGGCGGTCGCGTCGCTGTGGTTGCGCAGTGCCCAGGGCGTCGCCGGCGGGAGGTAGACGTAGGACCCGGGGCCCAACGCGTGCTCCGTCCCGTCGAGGTTCAACGTCAGCGACCCGTCGACGACGAACAGCACCGCCTCGGCGTCGACCTCGTCCTCGACGTCGGTGTTGCCGCCGCCCGCCGCGACCTCGACGACGTACTGGCTGAACGTCTCCGCGAACCCCGAGAGCGGGCGCGCGAGCACCCACAGCCGGGTCTGCTCCCAGTGCGGCAGCCGCGAGGCGGTGATGTCGCTGAGGGTGCGGGCCGGGATGACGGCGTACGCCTCGGTGAACCGCGCCCGGTCGGTCGTGAGCGCGGACTGCGGCGGCAGTCCTCCTCGGGGGACGTGATAGCTCATCAGCTCTCCTGGTTCACCGCGTTGTGAGTTGTGTCAGCCGGTCCGACCCGAGACCCGCGCCCGCCTCGACCTCGGCCTCGTCGACGGCGCCGCTCTGCACGCCGCGCAGGACGTACGACGCCAGCGCCCGCGCCGTCGCCGGCTCGTCGGCGATGCCGCCCATGGTCTGTTGGGTGTAGGCGGCGAGCCGCTCGAGGGCGCTCGGCAGGGCATCGCGGTAGAAGGCGTACGTCGCGGCGAAGCGGGTCGGGAGCTGACCCGGGTGGAGGTCCCACCCCTGGTAGAAGCCGCGCTCGAGCGAGCGGCGCACCAGGCGGAGGTGGTTCTCCCACGCCGCGACGACCTCGCGCTCCCCGCCCACGGGAAGGATGTTCGTCGACCCGTCGCTCAGCCGGACGCCGGTGCCGGCGGCCGCCGCTTGCATCACCAGCTTCGCGTGGTCGGTCGCGGCGTGGTCGAGCGCCTGGTACTCCGCGGCGATCCCGCACGACGCGGAGTAGTCGTAGGTGCCGAAGTGGAGGCCGGTCAGCCGCTCGCCGCCGGCGTGCACCATCCGGGCGATCGGGGCGGTGCCGTCGGCGCCGATGATCGACTGCGGCGTCTCGACCTGGATCTCGAACCGCAGCTCCCCCTCGGCGAGGCCGAGGCCCTGCTCGAGCCGCGCGCAGGTCTCGACCATCGCCTCGACCTGCTCCACGCGGGTGACCTTGGGCAGCGTGACGACCCAGCCGTCGAGGTCGCCGTCGTGCTCGCGGAACGCCGACAGGAAGGCGGTCAGCGTGCGGATCGACCGCCGGCGCGTGGCCGCTTCGAAGCACTTGATGCGGATGCCTCCGAACGGCGCGGCCATCCGTGCCTGCTGGCTCTCCGCGAGCGCCCGAGCGGCCAGCACGACGTCCTCGTCCTCCTCGACGTCGCTCCTCCCGACGTAGCCGTCCTCGAAGTCGACCCGGAGGTCCTCGACCGGTTCGGTCGTCAGCTTGGCGCGGACGCGCGCGACGACGTCCGGATCGCCCACGAGCGCGTCGAAGGCCGGGGCGTGCTCGTCCAGCAGCCAGAGCGCCGCGGCGCCGTACGACGGCACCACGTGGGCGTCGTACCGGTCTGCCGGGACGTAGACGGTGTGCACCGGCTGGCGCCCGGGCCGCTCCCCCGGGTAGCCCGCCGCGAGCTCGGCGTCGGCGGTCGCCAGCAGCTCGTCGAGCCGCTGGACCACCCCGATCGCGAGGTCTTCAGGTGTCGTCACGCGGGCTCCGCCTTCTTCGCCCGCCGGCTGCGGTGCAGGATCGGTTCGGTGTAGCCGGACGGCTGCGAGCGGCCCTCGAGGACCAGCGCACGGGCGGCGCGGAACGCCTCGCCGTCGTACGACGGGCCCATCGGCCGGTAGCCCGGTCCGTCCTGCCGGGACTGCTGCTCGTCGACGACGTCGGCCATCCGGCGGAGCGCCTCCTCGACCTCCTCGAGGGTGACGATGCCGTGGTGCAGCCAGTTCGCGACGTGCTGGCTGGAGATCCGGCAGGTCGCGCGGTCCTCCATCAGCGCGGTGCCTCGGATGTCGGGCACCTTCGAGCAGCCGATGCCGTCGTCGATCCAGCGCTTCACGTAGCCGAGGATCCCCTGCAGGTTGTTGTCGAGCTCGGCCCGGCGATCGTCGGCCGACCACCGCGACTGCTCCGCAGGGTCGGCGATCGGCACCGTCAGCAGCTGCTCGAGCGTGGCGCGGCCGGTCGGTCGGGCTGCGAGCTCGCGCTGCCGCGCGGCCACGTCAACCTGGTGGTAGTGCAGCGCGTGCAGCGTCGCCGCCGTCGGCGACGGCACCCAGGCGCAGCTCGCACCGGCCTCGGGGTGGCCGACCTTCTGCTCGAGCATGGCGGCCATCTCGTCGGGCATCGCCCACATGCCCTTGCCGATCTGGGCCCGGCCGCGGAAGCCGCAGGCGAGGCCGATGTCGACGTTCCGGTCCTCGTAGGCATGGATCCAGGACTGGGCCTTCATGTCGCCCTTGCGCACCATCGGTCCGCCGAGCATGGAGGTGTGCAGCTCGTCCCCGGTGCGGTCGAGGAAGCCGGTGTTGATGAAGGCGACCCGGCCGCGGGCGGCGTGGATGCAGGCGGCGAGGTTGGCCGACGTCCGCCGCTCCTCGTCCATGATGCCGAGCTTGATGGCGCCGCGGTCGAGCCCGAGCAGGTCCTCCACCCGCGCGAACAGGTCGTTGGTGAACGCGACCTCGTCGGGGCCGTGCATCTTCGGCTTGACGGCGTACATCGACCCGGTGCGCGAGTTGCGCAGCGCCCCGCGACCCTGGAGGTCGGGCAGGCTGCAGAGCGCGGTCATCACGGCATCGAGGATCCCTTCGGGCACCTCCCGGCCGTCCGCGTCGAGGATCGCGTCCGTGGTCATCAGGTGCCCGACCTGGCGCACGAAGAGCAGCGAGCGGCCGGGGAGGACGACCGGGCCGGCCGGTCCGTCGTACTCGCGGTCGGGTGCGAGCGTCCTCGCGAACGACGTGCCGTCCTTGGTGACCTGCACGCTGAGCGTGCCCTGGTTGAGGGAGAGCCAGTTGCGGTAGGCCGCGACCTTGTCGGCGGTGTCGACGGCGGCGACCGAGTCCTCGAGGTCCATGATCGTGGAGACCGCCGCCTCGACCAGCAGGTCCTTCACCCCGGCGGCGTCGTCCCTGCCGATCGGGTGGTCGCGGTCGACCTGGATCTCCACGTGCAGCCCGTGGTGCTCCAGCAGCACGCCCTCGGGTGCGGCCAGGTCGCCGCGCCACCCGACCAGCTGCGACGGGTCGGCCAGCGTCGGCGTCAGCGCCCCGCCCTGGATCGCGTAGCCGGTCACGTCGGCGTGGCTGCCGTCGGCGAGCGGGAAGTGGGCGTCGAGGAACGCGCGGGCGCGGGCGACGACCCGGGCGCCGCGGCGCGGGTTGTAGGACGTGCCGCGCTCGCAGCCGTCGTCCTCCGGCAGCACGTCGGTGCCGTAGAGCGCGTCGTAGAGCGAGCCCCACCGGGCGTTGGCGGCGTTGGCGGCGAACCGCGCGTTGAGCACGGGTACGACGAGCTGCGGGCCGGCCTGGACGGCGACCTCGTCGTCGACGTCGCGGGTCTCGATCTCGAACGGCTCGGGCTCCTCGACGAGGTAGCCGATCTCGCGGAGCATCCGCAGGTAGGCCGGCTGGTCACGGACCGGGCCGGGGTTGCTGGTGTGCCACTCGTCCAGCTGACGTTGCAGCTCCTCGCGACGCTCGAGCAGCGCGCGGTTGCGCGGCGTCAGCTCGGCGAGGATCGCCGCCACCCCGCTCCAGAAGGCGCCCTCCTCGAGGCCCGATCCCGGCAGCGCCTCGTCCCGCACGAACGCGTGCAGCTCGTCGGCGACCTGGAGCCCTTCGACCTCGATCCGCTGCGGCATCTGGACAGACTAGGAGGTCGGTCGAGATGCCGCGCGGTTCTGGTGCTCGAGCCCCACCGCTGGTCGAGCCCCGCCGCTGGTCGAGCCTGTCGAGACCTAGAGGATCAGGCAGGTCGTCGTGCCGTGCGCGATCAGCCGGCCCTCGGCGTCGTACAGCTTGCCCTCGGCGGTGCTCTGCCGCCGGCCGCGGTGGACGACGGTGCCGGTCGCCCGGACCTTTCCCATGCCGGGCTGCATCGCCCGCAGGTAGTGGAGGTTGAGCTGGGCGGTCGTGTAGCCCTGCCCGGGCTCGAGCGTCGTGTGCACCGCGCAGCCCATGCAGGAGTCGAGCAGGGTCGCAGCGATGCCGCCGTGCACGGAGCCGATCGGGTTCATCATCCGCTCGTCCGGCGTCATCTCGAACACGGCGAGACCCTCGTCGACCTCCACCGGCGCCATGCCCAGCAGCAGGGCGATGGTCGGCGGGGGCAGCTCCCCGGCGGCGACGGCGCGCATGGTCTCGAGCCCGGTCATGCGGGCCAGGTCTTCTCCGGTGAGGGTCATGCGGCTTCTCCGATCGGTGCGACGGCAGGCTCCAGAGTGGGAGCGGGGGCGGGGGCACGGGCGGCGCGTGGCAGCGCCAGCGCTGCGGCGGAGGTCAGCACGCCGCAGACCACGAGCATCCACCAGACCTCGTGGAAGGCGTCGAGAACGGTCGCCGGCGTGACCGACCCCAGCAGCGCAACGGTCAGCGCGACCCCGAACGTCGCGCCGAGCTGCCGGGTGGCCTGGTTGACCGCGGACCCGGCGGCGAGCTGGTCGGCGGGCAGGCCCTGGACGGCGGCGCTGGTCAGGTGCGGGATCACCAGCGCGACGCCGAGGCCGGCGAGCAGCGCGCCCGGCAGCATCTGGCTGGCGTAGTGGGGCGTCACCTCGACCTGGCTGATCAGCCAGACGCCGGACGCGGCGTAGACGAGGCCGCCCGGCACCAGCAGCGTCCGTTGCCCGACCCGGCCGGCGAGCCGGCCGAAGTACGGCGCCAGCACCATCACGACCACCGGGCCCGGCATCATCGCCACGCCGGTCTTCACGATGCTGTAGCCCCACACCTCGGTCAGGAAGATGACCTGGGCGAAGAACATGGCGGTGAAGCCGATCGTGAAGGCCGCGGTCGCGATGTTGGCCCACCTGAAGGACCGCGCTCCGAAGAGCGTCAGGTCGAGCGCAGGGTGCGGGTGGCGGAGGGTGCGGACGACGAAGACCGCGAGGACGACCAGCCCGGCCACCAACGCACCGATGGTCCGCGCCGAGACCCACTCCCACTGGTCGCTCTGCACGATGCCGAGCGCGAGCAGGCTGAGCGCGCCGGTCAGCAGCAGGATCCCCACCGGGTCCGGGAACCGGGTCCGCGCGACCTCGCGCGACTCCGGCACCGCGCGGGCCGCGAGCACCAGCGCCAGCGCGCCCACCGGCAGGTTGACGAGGAACACCGCGCGCCAGCCCCACCCGTCGACGAGGAGGCCGCCGATCGTCGGGCCGATCGCGGCGGCGAGGGCGGCGATCGCGCCCCAGATGGCGACGGCGGCCGGCACCTTGGACGTCGGGAAGACCGACAGCACGATCGCCAGCGACGCCGGCACCAGCGCCGCCGCGCCGACCGCCTGCAGCACGCGGAAGAGCACCAGCAGCGCCGGCGTGGTGGCGACCGCGCAGAGCAACGACGCCAGGGTGAAGGCGACCAGCCCGGCCAGGAACGTCCGCTTCCGCCCGAACCGGTCGGCCATCCGGCCCGCCGGGACGAGCAGCGCGGCGAGCGCGATCGTGTAGGCCGACAGCGTCCACGACATGGCCGCGAACGACACCTCCGGGAAAGAGGCGCGCATGTCGTCGAACGCGACGAACAGCACCTGGGTGTCGAGGAAGACCATGAACGACGCGAGCGAGGCGATGCCGAGGACGGCGTACGGCTGCACCGCTGGGGGCGGGTCGACCGGTGGCGCGTCGGGAGGGACGGAGGACATGGCGAGCACCCTAGCGACGACCGGTTTATAAAAACAACCACTTAGTTTCAAATCACAAGCACTTGCACAGTAGAATGGCGCCGTGCCCACGAAGAGCTACGAGCAGTACTGCACGATCGCGACCGCGCTCGACATGGTCGGCGACCGGTGGGCGCTGCTGGTGCTGCGCGAGCTCTCCTTCGGCGAGCGGCGGTTCACCGACCTCAAGGCCGGCCTCCCCGGCATCGCCACCAACCTGCTGACCGACCGGCTGCGGTCGCTGGAGGAGCACGGGCTGGTCGAGAAGCGCGAGCTCCCCGCGCCCGCGGCGCGCACGGTCTACGGCCTGACCCGCGCCGGCACCCGGATCCGCCCGGTGCTGCGCGAGATCGCGCGGTTCGGGATGCCCTACCTGGCGACGGCCGAGGAGGGCGAGGTCCGCCCGCTGATGGCGGTGTACGGCGGCGCCGGCGCACTCTTCGACCCCGTGGCTGCCGCGGGGATCGACCTCCGCGTGCGGTTCGTGCTCGACGGGGAGGAGCACTGGCTCGAGCTCCGGGACGGCCGGCTGCGTCGCGCCGACACCTCCCAGTCGCCGGACCTCACGATCACCGGCAGCGCTGCTGCGCTCTTCGAGCTGAGCCGCGGCACCGACCCCCGAGCCCTGGCCGACCGACTGACGATCGAGGGCCCGGCGGCGGCTCGACGTACGTTCGCCCGCTGCTTCCCGCCGGTCGGCTAGGCCGGCCGCACCGCCCACCAGCTGTCCGTGCGCTGGACCGCGGACGCGTCCGGGCCCTCCTCGAGCACCCGTCCGAGCCGGAACAGGTAGGCCGCGATGCCGGCCGCGCCCTGCATCCACCCGACGCCCGGGTCCAGCAGCGGCTGCTCGGCCCGGTGCTCGACGAACTGCCACCAGCGGTGCTCGTCGTCGCCGCACGCCCTGGCGACGAGGGCGTCGCCCAGGATCCTCGCGAACCGGAGGTCCTCCTCGTCGCCGTACCGCTGCCAGCGGTCGAGGGCGAGGTCGCCGACGCCGGCCGTGCCGCAGCAGCGACCGTCGTTGTCCCAGAACCCGGGCTCCAGCCGCTCGGGCAGTCCGGACGACCGCACCGCCAACCAGGCCGCGGCGCCCCACGCGTGGGGCGAGCGGCCGGCGACGTCGTCGACGCCGGCGAGCTCCAGGGCGGGGAAGACCTGCGCGGTGCCGGCGGCGCCGTGGCACCAGCCGAAGGAGACCGGGTCGTCGCCACTGGGGAGCTGCGGCACGTAGCGGGGTACGACGAACGTCCCGTCGGCGTGCTCGCCGATCGCGACCAGCCGCTCCGCACCACCGCGGGCCGCGTCGCGCAGGTCGTGCCGGTCGAGGACGGCGCCGGCCACGGCGAGCGCGGCCGTGATCCCGGCCTGGCCGTGAGACCAGCCCGGCATCTCCGTCGGCGGCGTCTCGCGGAAGCGGCGCGGCACGAACAGCCAGCGGGGCCCGTGCTCGGTCTCCTCCGCCTCGCGCAGCAGGACGCCGGCCGCGCAGCTCGCGAGGTCCGCCGATCCCGGCACGCCGACGCGCAGCGCCCACACCGCGCCGAGGAGCACACCCGCGGTGCCGAGGGTGACGTCGTTGATGCGCGCGTCGTCGGAGTACGTCGGCGGGCCGGCCCAGGGCGTCGCCCAGCCGTCGCCGGTGGCCAGCTCGAGCAGCCGCGCGACGACCGCGTCGGCTCCTGGCTCTCCGAGTGCCAGCAGGACGGTCAGCGCACTGACCAACCCGTCGAAGTACGACACCTCCGTCTCCGTCGCCGTCCGCGCGCGGACCTGGCTCGCGATGCCGGCCGCCAGCTCGGCTTCCTCGCCGGTCCAGTCCCGACCGAGGCGGATCTCGGCGAGCACGAGCGCGAGTCCTCCGATGCCGCTGTGCAGCCCGGTCCGCAGCTCGGGCGGTTCGGTCGCGCGCGGACCGTCCAGCACCACCGACTCGGGGATCCACGGACCCTCGGAGTCCCACCGGACCTGCCGGAGGACCCAGCTCCAGGCTGCCTCGGCGCGCTGCACGTACGCCGCCGCGGACGTCAAGGCTGCTGGACCGAGTCGGGAGCGAGGAGCGACGGCGGCAGGGCTCGGCCGGGAGCGAGCTCGGCGACGAGAGCGCGGACACGGACGTCGAGGTCGGCGACGATGCGTCGGACCGTGGCGTCGTCCTGGCCCTTGGGGTCGTCGACGGGCCAGTCGACGTACTTCACACCCGGGACGTACGGGCACTCCTCGCCGCAGCCGAGCGTGATGGCGAGGTCGCTGGCGGCGATCATCTCCCGGGTGAGGTGCTTCGGAGCCTCACCCGAGGTGTCGAGGCCGAGGTCCTCGAGGACGCGGGCGACCTCCGGGTGGATCTGGTCGCCCGGATCCGTCCCGGCCGAGAGCGCGACGACGGCGTCGCCGGCGTAGTGCTGGGTCAGCAGGCGGGAGATGACCGAGCGGCCACCGTTCTTGCGACAGGCGAACACGACCTGCGGTCGCGCGGTAGGGGCGTTGCTCACGAGGCCTCCCGGTGGGGACGGTGGGGGACGACGGCGTCGCGGGCCGCGGCGGCGACGCCCGGGTAGAGGTAGACGACCAGGAGGAGACCGAGGGCTCCACCGACGACCTGGGCTGCGATGAACCCCGGCACGGAAGCAGGATCGATGCCCGCGAAGGTGTCGGAGAACATCCGGCCCACGGTCACCGCCGGGTTGGCGAAGGACGTCGACGACGTGAACCAGTAGGCGGCTCCGATGTAGGCGCCGACCGCAGGGGCGGCGAGGGCTCCGCGGTGGGTGCGGGCCAGCGCGAAGATCACCGCGACCAGGCCCGCCGTGGCGACGACCTCCCCGAGGAGCAGCGGGGCGCCCGTGCGCTCGGTGGTGGCGACCTCGGCGACACCGACGTCGAACATGAGGTTCGCGAGCACGGCGCCGAGGAAGCCGCCGACGGTCTGCGCAGCGGCGTAGGCGATCACCTCGCGGCCGACCAGGCCGGTGCCGGCCCGCCGACCGAGCAGCCAGTCCGCCGCGGACACCACCGGATTGAGGTGGGCACCGGAGACCGGGCCGAACAGGAGGATCAGGACGGTCAGGCCGAGGAACGTCGCCATGGAGTTCTGCAGGAGCTGGAGCCCGACGTCGTCGGGCGAGAGTCGCTGGGCGGCGATTCCGGAGCCGACGACGACCGTCACGAGCAGCCCGGTGCCGATCAGCTCCGCCGTCAGCCGGCGGTGGAGGTCCGGTCCCATCGGGTCAGTCGGTCGCACGGCGGCGCTCGAGCAGGACCGTGTCGCGCCACTCACCGCCGAGCTTGGCGATCCGCGGCCGCACGGCGAGCGTGCGGTAGCCGGCCGAGTGGTGCAGCGCGAGGGACGCGCGGTTCTCGGGGAAGATCGACGTCTGCAGGGTCCAGAGTCCGTTCGCGTCCGCCTCGTTGACCTGGCGGAACAACAGTGCCTTGCCGACACCCGCGCCCCGGGCGGGCTCGCTGACGTAGACGCTGGTCTCGCCGACGCCGGCGTAGCACTCCCGCTCCGAGACCGGGCTGACGGCGGTCCAGCCGACCAGCACGCCGTCGCGCTCAGCGACCCACCGGTGACCGGGCAGCCACTTCTCGGCCAGGTCGGCGAGCGAGGGCACCTCGGTCTCGAAGGTGGCATTGCGGGTGGCGATGCCCTCGGCGTAGATCTCGCGGACGATCGGCAGGTCGGCGTCGACCATCGCCCGCGTCGTGACGTCGGCGGGAAGGTCCTCAGGACAGCACGGCACCGCGCTCAACGAGCCCATCACGACGTCGGCCGCGTGCGGCAGCCCGGTGCAGCAGGTGGGGTTCACCGACACCATCGAGGTGCGGCCGACCTTGTCGACGACGACGAAGCCGACCTCGGCGAGCTTGCGCACGTGGTGGGAGCAGGTCGACTGGCTGATCCCGAGGGCCTCGGCGAGATCGCCGACGGTGATCGAGCCCCGGGGCGCACTCGCGACCCCGTGCAGGAGGCGCACCCGGGTCGCGTCGGACAACGTGGCGAACCACTCGGCGTACCGAGCAGCGGCGTCGGCCTCGAGCAGAGCTGACTGGGCCGCCGCTGCCGGCGCGCAGAGATCCTCCGCAGAGCCGGTGGCGACGGCGCCGGAAGGGGGGATCTGGAGCTCGGTCGTGGTCACGAGACGACTATACATCGAAGAACTTCGATGATTCACTTGCTTCCATCGAAGTTCTTCGATTATTGTCCGAGCATTCAATCTATCGAAGATCATCGATCTATTCGTCCGAGAGGAAACCAGCTCATGTCCGCTGTCACCCACGACGCCCCGCTCGTCATCATCGGCGCCGGACCGATCGGCCTCGCCGCCGCCGCCCACGCCCAGGGTCGCGGCCTGCCCACCGTCGTCCTCGAAGCGGGCGAGGGCCCCGCCGCCGCCGTGCGAGAGTGGGGGCACGTGCGCCTGTTCTCCTCCTGGAACGAGCTCGTCGACCCCGCCGCCGAGGCATTGCTCACCCGTGCCGGTTGGCAGCGTCCCGACCCCGCGTCCTACCCGACCGGGAACGAGTGGGTCGATGCCTACCTGGCTCCCCTGGCCGCGGCCCTCGACGCGACCGGCGAGGTCGACGTCCGTCTCGGCCACCGCGTCGTCGGCGTCGCCAAGCAGGGCCGGGACCGGTTGGTCGACTCCGGCCGCGAGGACGCCCCCTTCACCGTCCACGTCCGGACCCCGGCGGGCATCCACCTGCTCACCGCTGCGGCCGTGATCGACGCCTCCGGGACCTGGGGTGGCCCGAACCCGCTCGGCGGCGACGGCCTGCCCGCACCGGGCGAGCGCGAGAACGCCGACCGCATCACTTACGGCATCCCGGACTTCACCGACGCCGCGACCCGTGCCCGGTACGGCGGCAAGCGGGTGCTGGTCGCCGGCCGCGGCGCGTCCGCGCAGAACAGCCTCGTCGGCCTGACCTCGCTCGCCGCGGAGGCCCCGGGCACCGAGATCGTCTGGGTGCTCCGACGGCCGGGCGTCGACGACGCGTTCGGCGGCGGTGACAACGACCAGCTCGAGGCGAGGGGCGCCCTCGGCAAGCGCGCACAGGCCGCGGTGGCGTCCGGACCGGTCCAGACGGTGACCGGGTTCCGCACCGCCGTGGTCGAGAAGGACTCCGGCGACTCCGGGCGTCTGGTGGTCGCCGGACTCGACGGTCGCCGGATCGAGGTCGACGAGGTCGTCGTCGTCACCGGGTTCCGGCCGGACCTGACCGTGCTCGACGAGGTCCGCCTCGACCTCGACCCCGTTCTGTCCGCACCGACCAAGCTGGCGCCGCTGATCGACCCGAACGTGCACTCCTGCGGCACCGTCTACCCGCACGGAGCCGCCGAGCTGGCACAGCCGGAGCAGGGGCTCTACCTGGCCGGCATGAAGTCCTACGGCCGAGCGCCGTCGTTCCTGGCGCTGACGGGGTTCGAGCAGACCCGCAGCATCGTCGCGGCGATCGACGGCGACCTGGAGGCCGCTGCCCGCGTCGACCTGGTTCTCCCTGAGTCCGGTGTCTGCGGCGGCTCCGGGGTGTTCGACGGCCAGCCCACCGAAGCGAGCGGGGGCGCCTGCTGCGCCCCGTCCGATCAGCTCCTCACCATCGGCGGTGAGCGCGGCTCCACCTGTGGCTGACACGGCGCGGGCCGATGTCCAGGGTGCGGTCGAGCCGCTCCCGGACAGAGCCCTGCGCCGAGTCACCCTCGTGCTGTGCGTCAGCCAGATCACCACGTGGGGCGTGCTGTTCTACGCCTTCCCCGTGCTCGCCACCCGCATCGCGGAGGAAGAGGGCTGGTCGCTCACCACGATGATGGCCGGCTTCACCGCGGCGCAGGTGACGGCGGCACTCCTCGGGCTCCGGGTGGGCCGGCACCTGGACCGCCGTGGGCCGCGCGCGGCGATGGCCGTGGGGTCGGCCGTCGGCGTCGCCGCGATCCTGGGGTTCGCTGCCGCCCCCACGCTGTGGTGGTTCCTGGCCGCATGGGCACTGGCGGGGACCGCGATGTCCGCAACCCTGTACCCGCCCGCCTTCGCCGCCGTCACGCACTGGGGCGGCGACCGCCGGCTCGGCGCCCTGACCGCCATCACCCTCGTGGGCGGCCTCGCCTCGACCGTCTACGCGCCGCTCGCCGCCGTGCTCGAGCAGGCGGGCGACTGGCGCACCGCCTACCTGGTCCTGGCGGTCCCGCTCGCCCTGACCGTTCCGCTGCACTGGTACGGCCTCGGCCACCCCTGGACGAGGACCACCGCAGAGCCCGCGGCCACGGACGACCCACCGGCGAGTGACCGCGACCCACTGCTGCGCACCCCCACGTTCCTGCTCCTCGTGCTCGCCATGACCATGGCCGGCCTGGCCATCTACGCCGGCGTGGTCAACCTCGTCCCGCTGCTCGCCGAGGACGGGCTCTCGATCCAGGTGGGCGCAGTGGCCCTCGGCATCGGCGGCGTCGGGCAGGTCGCCGGACGTCTCGCCTACGCCCCGACGCTCGGACGGCTCGGGCCCGACACGCGCCTGGTCACGGTCCTGGCCGTGACCGGTGCCCTCACCCTCGCCCTCGCCGCGGTCCCGCGGCCGCTTCCCCTGCTGTTCGCGATCGCGTTCCTCGCCGGCACCGCCCGGGGCGCCTTCACCCTGATCCAGGCCTCCGCCGTCAGCGACCGGTGGGGCACCAGCGGCTACGGCGCCCGGAGCGGCGTCCTCTCCGGCGGTGTCGGTCTCGCTGCAGCCGGCGCACCTTGGCTCGGAGCCGTCGCTGCGACGACGCTCGGAGGCTACGACGCCGCGTTCGTCGTGCTCGCCGTGTCAGCCTTCGTCGCGGTCGGCGTGGTCGCGGGCTCGCCCGCTCGGACCAGCCTCAGACGCTGAGGCGAGACTTGTCCCGCAGAGGCCAGACGAGTGTCGGCGCGGGGGCGCACCTCCGCTCCCCCGCGAGGCAGCGAAGCAGACAGACGGCTGCGCTCCGCACGCCGGGATCGCGGGTGGCACGGCGGGCGAGCCGGACCAAGGTCCCGATCACGGCTGCTGGTCGACGGTTTGGTGCATCCCTGAGCCGTGCTCGGGGGCGGGGTGGTCGTCGTCTTCGAGCTCGGCGGCGATCGAGACGGTGAGGCCGCCGAGGAGGAAGCCGATGACGGCTGCGGCGAGGGTGTTGGTGTTCATCACAGGTGCTCCTGTCGGCGATGGGGCTGCTCGGCCGCACCGTGACTCGTCGAGCTCTGGTGGTCGCGGTCGGCGCCGTGCGCGGAGTGGTCGCTGCCGTGGTGGTACTGGTGGGTGAGGGCGTGACCCTTGCCCTTGTCGATGAGGTACCGGTTGACCGGGAACGCCGCGATGAAGGCGGCCGTGAGGGCGATCATCATGCCGACCCAGAAGATGGGGTTGACGAGCCCGGAGTCCATCGCGCCGGGGATGACGGCCATGACGAGGTTGTCGACCAGCTCCATGGTGGCGATGGACAGGGTGTCGGCGGCGAAGACGACACTGAGCGCGGCACCGAAGCTGAGACCGGCTTTGATCAGCGGCAGGGTCGACAGCGCGTAGCCGAACAGGAAGGCCAGGCCGACGGCGAGGGCGATGGTGACTCCGGCGCTGAGGCCAAGCGCGGTGCCGATCATCAAGCCGGTGATCTCTCCGATAGCGCAGCCGGTGAGGCAGTGCAGGGTGGCGTTGGCGGCCATGGTGTTGCGGGGGTTCATCTCCTGGTTCCTCTCTGTGTGTCTCCACGGTCCATCGGTGAGGGTGGAGCTCAACCTGGCGGCACCGCTGCGGGGGCAGCGGTGCCGCCGGGGTCAGGCGGCGATGCGCTCGGGCGTCTCGGCGTCGGCCTCGGCCGCAACGGGATTGCGGAAGAGGACGAGCGTGCCTAGTGCGCCGACGGCGGCGACGACGGCAGCGCCGATGAAGGCGGCGGAGAACCCGTCGGTGAGAGCGGACTTGTCGCCGAGCTGGTCAGCACCGTTCGCGGCCGCGATCGCAGACATCACGGCCAGCCCGAGCGCGGAGCCGATCTGGTAACTGGTGTTGACGATGCCCGACGCCAGACCGCCCTCTTCCGGCCGCGCCGCGGAGATGGCGGTGCCGAGGGTGGGGATGAAGGCAAGGGCCATGCCGAGCGCCGCGACCAGCGAGGCGGGCAGCACGTCGACGGCGTAGGAGCCGTCGGGGTCGATCAGTGCGAGCCAGGCAAGGCCCGCGGTGAGGAGCACCAGACCGGTCACAGTCGCGGCCTTCGGGCCGACCGCGGCGAGGACCCGCGGGGCCAGCGCGATCATGCCGACCATGATCAGGGCGGTCATCGGCAGCAGCGCGGCGCCGCTGGGGAAGGCGGTGTAGCCCAGTACCTGCTGGAGGTAGAGGTTCAGGAAGAACCACATCGGGATCCAGGCCGCACCGAGCAGGAGCTGCGCGATGTTCGCGGCCGCTAGGTTCGGCGACCGGAAGATCCCGAGCCGCACCAGCGGCTCCCGCCGCTTGGCCTGGAGGGAGACGAAGCCGGCGAGCAGCGCGGCGGCCGCCGCGAGGACGCCCCAGGTCTGGCCGGTGTCCCAACCGACCTCGGGGGCCCGCACGACGCCGTAGACCGCCGCGGCGAGCCCGGCAGTGACGGCGACCGCACCGAGGAGGTCGACGCGGCGTCCGGCACCGGCGGCACCGGCCGGCATCACGGCGGGCACGAGCGCGATGACGACCAGTGCGATCGGGATGTTGATGCAGAAGACCCACGGCCACGACAGGTACTCGGTGATCACGCCACCGAGGAACACCCCCGCCGTGCCTCCCGCAGGGGCAGCAGCGCCGTAGAGCGCGAGGGCCTTCGGCAGCTCCTTGGGGTTGGCCCCGAAGAGCATGAAGAGGAGGGTGAGCGCGGAGGGCGCGATCAGCGCAGAGCCAGCGCCCTGCACGGCGCGGCCGACGAGCTCGGTCTCGACGTTCCCGGCAAGGCCGGCGATGAGCGACCCGGCGAGCAGGACGACCCAGCCGGCCGAGAAGACCCGCCGCGCTCCGAGCACGTCGGAGAGCTTGCCGCCCAGCAGCAGCAAGCCTCCGAGGGCCACGACGTAGGCGTTGAAGACCCACGACAGGTTCTCCTGGGTGAAGCCCAGCTCGGCCTGCATGCGCGGGAGGGCCACCCCGATGATCGAGGTGTCCATGATCACCATGAACTGGGCTGCGGCGATCACCGCGAGCCCTAGCCAACGGCGGTTGCCCGCTGCGGCCTGTGTTGACGTTGACATCTGCTTCTCCTCAGAGACGGAGACCCGGCTTGTCCAGGACTTCTGACTAGTCTGCAATACCCTAGGGGGGTATTGTATTGCCGAATAACAGACGCTAGCACGAAATACCACCGGGGGGTACCCTCGGCGTACACCGAACCACCAGAAGGGCCAAGTCCATGAGCGAGACCCCTCAGCCAGAAGCCGTCGCCTCCGACGCCGACGACGGCCACGCCGAGCACCAGCACAGCTACATCGCCAACGACACGAAGACGGACTACCTCAAGCGGCTGCGGCGCATCGAGGGCCAGGCCCGCGGCCTCCAGCGGATGGTCGAGGACGAGAAGTACTGCATCGACATCCTCACCCAGATCGCGGCGATGACGAAGGCCCTTGAGGCCGTCGCGCTCGGGCTCCTCGACGAGCACATGGCCCACTGCGTGGTCGACGCCGTCGCGGCAGGCGGCGACGAGGCCCAGCTCAAGCTCAAGGAAGCCTCGGACGCGATCGCCCGTCTCGTCCGTTCCTGACGCTCGACAACCTCACCACCATCGCCCGGGCCGGAACCTACGCCGACCCGAAGATCGCCAAGACGTCACGGTGGCTCACGAGGTGTACCGGGATTCCACGCGTCAAGCAACCGGGACGAGTCCTGGGATCAGGACTCCAGCAGGGACTGCATCTGGTCGATCTCGTCCTGCTGGGTGTCGACGATGGTGCCGGCGAGGTCGATGGCGTCAGGGTATTCGCCGTCGGCCTGTTCGGTCTCCGCCATCTCGACGGCGCCCTCGTGGTGCTCGATCATCATCTCGAGGAACATCTGCTCGAACTCCTCGCCCTGGGCGGCCTCGAGCGCTTCCATGTCCTCGGCACTCATCATGCCGGGCATGTCGTGGTCCATCTCCATTTCCCCGTCACCATGCGCATTGACGTGGTCGCGCGGCGTCTCGGGGATCGGCTGGTCCCAGTCGTTGAGCCAGTCGACCATGAGCTCGATCTCCGGCCCCTGAGCCTGGCGGATCTGCTCGGCGAGCTGGGTCAGCCCAGGTGAGAGGTCCCGGCCGACCGTCAGGTCGACCATGGAGAGGGCCTGGGCGTGGTGCTGGATCATGTCGGTGGCGAAGTCCACGTCGGCCTGGTTGAAGTCCTCGCTCTCTGCGATGTCGGACGAGGACGAGTTGTGCCCGCCGTGTCCCTCGTCTTCGGAGCAGGCAGCGAGGCTGAACGAGGTGGCTAGTGCGAGCACCAGCGCGACGAGGTTCTTCATGTCGGTTTCCTGTCGTGAGTCGGCGGTGCTGTTCGGGCGTGCTCGTGGCGCGGTCCACGTCCTGGTCGGACGGACCGTGCCGACGGGCCGCTCAGCACCATCGGACCGAGAGCGCGCCGCGCGCCGGCATGGCGCCCATGCTGGACGGCACTAGACGTTGAAGCGGAACTCGACCACGTCGCCGTCCTGCATGACGTAGTCCTTGCCCTCCATGCGGACCTTGCCGGCCTCTCGGGCCTTGGCGACCGAGCCGAGGGCGACGAGGTCGTCGTACGAGATGATCTCGGCCTTGATGAAGCCCTTCTGGAAGTCGGTGTGGATCACCCCGGCGGCCTCGGGCGCGGTCGCGCCCTTCTTGATCTCCCAGGCGCGGACCTCCTTGGGTCCGGCGGTGAGGTAGGTCTGCAGGCCGAGGGTGTCGAAGCCGACGCGCGCCAGCACGTCGAGGCCGGGCTCGGTGATGCCGACCTCGGCCAGCAGCTCGCGAGCCTCCTCGTCGTCGAGCTCGACCAGCTCGGACTCGAGCTTGGCGTCGAGGAAGATCGCCTCCGCCGGCGCGACCAGTGTGCGCATCTTGTCCTTGAGCTTCTCGTCGGCGAGCTCGTCGGTGTCGCAGTTGAAGACGTAAAGGTAGGGCTTCGCGGTGAGCAGCGACAGCTCGCGGAGGAGGGTGCGGTCGATCGAGGTGGCGATGACCGGCGTGCCGGCCTCCAGCGCGACCTTGGCCTCCTGCGCGGCGGCGAGGACCGGCACCAGGTCCTTGCTCTTGCGGGACTCCTTCTCCAGCCGGGCGATCGCCTTCTCGACGGTCTCGAGGTCGGCGAGGATCAGCTCGGTCTGGATGGTGGAGATGTCGTTGGCGGGGTCGACCTTGCCGTCGACGTGGGTGACGTCCTCGTCGCGGAAGACCCGCGTCACCTGGCAGATCGCCGCCGCCTCGCGGATGTGCGCGAGGAACTTGTTGCCCAGGCCCTCGCCCTGGGAAGCGCCGCGGACGATGCCGGCGATGTCGACGAACTCGACGGTGGCGGGCAGCATCTTCTGGGAGCCGTAGATCTCGGCGAGCCTCGGCAGCCGCTCGTCCGGCACGCCGACCACGCCGACGTTGGGCTCGATCGTCGCGAACGGGTAGTTCGCCGCGAGCACGTCGTTCTTGGTCAGCGCGTTGAAGAGCGTCGACTTGCCCGCGTTCGGGAGACCGACGATGCCGATGGTGAGAGCCACGGGCGGGCAGTCTACGAGGGCAGGTGCTCCGTCCGTGAATCGCGCAGCGGGGCCTCCTGCCGGTCGCGACGCTTCACCCGCGACCGGACGATGAAGGCGGCACCGCCCAGCATCAGGATCAGGCCCAGCACGCGGACGTCGAGCCACGAGGACTCCGCCCGCAGCGCGAAGGTGAAGATCGCTCCGACGATGATCAGGATGATTCCGGGGACCATGGGCGCGGCGGTACCCACCACCCGTCGGCTTATCGCACCGGCAGCACGCGCAGGTCAAGGAGGTTGCACGAACCAGCAGAACGGCGGACGCGCGCGGATGCACGCCACCCGTTCCCCGGCTGGTCCCCCTGGAGCAAGCAATGGAGAAACGGGCGGCGTGCCGTCTGACGGACGAATCCGTCGGACGCCGGAGAAAACGCGCCGCCGATCCGCGCTCGCGCGGGATCTGCACCCATGTAAACCTCCGACCTCACGTCCTCACAAGCATTTGCTCGCCTCAGAAATAGGCAAGCCTTAGTACTGCACAAACATGCAACGAAATTCGACGTCGAAGCGGGCGCTAAGGTCGTTCATCGTGCGCATCGCGACCTGGAACGTCAACTCACTTCGCTCGAGGATCGACCGCGTCGAGGCACTGCTCGACCGCCACGAGATCGACGTGCTGGCGCTCCAGGAGACCAAGGCGCGCGAGGACCAGCTGCCGCTGATGGGCCTCCAGGCCAGGGGGTACGACGTCGCCGCCGCCGGCGTGAACCAGTGGAACGGCGTCGCGCTGGTCAGCCGGGTCGGCCTCGACGACGTCCAGGTCGGCTTCCCCGGCATGCCCGGCTGGGGCGATCCCGTGGCGCCGGAGTCCCGCGCGATCGGCGCGACCTGTGGCGGCGTGCGGATCTGGAGCCTCTACGTGCCCAACGGCCGCAAGCCCGACGACCCGCACTACCGCTACAAGCTCGACTGGTTGGCTCGGCTCCGCGCGTCGGCGCACGCCTGGCAGGACACCCCGACCGCGCTCGTCGGCGACTGGAACATCTGCCCCACCGACGACGACGTCTTCGACGTCGCCCAGTTCAAGAACTCCACCCACGTCACGCCCGCGGAGCGGGCCGCCTTCCAGGCGCTGCTCGACGACGGGTGGGCGGAGGTCACCCGCTCCTACGCGCCCGGCTACACCTACTGGGACTACTACCGCCAGCGGTTCGAGCGCGACCGTGGCCTCAAGATCGACTTCGTGCTCGGCTCCCCCGGCTTCGCCGAGCGGGTCACCGGCGCGTTCATCGATCGCGACGAGCGCGCCGGCAAGGGCGCGTCCGACCACGCCCCGGTGGTCGTCGACCTCGACTGAGTCCCCCCGAGCGAGGACTCCTCAGAGGCCCTGCCAGTCCGGCTTGGCGTCGTAGACCTCCCGGTAGTGCTCGCGCCGGGCGAGGCCGGTGGCGGCCTCGGGGTCGACGAGCACCGAGGCGTGCGGGTGCAGCTGGACCACCGAGGCCGGGCAGCTCGCGGACAGCGGGCCCTCGACGGCAGCCGCGACCGCCTCGGCCTTGGCCGCTCCGGTCGCCAGGAGCAGCAGGTGCCGGGCGCGCAGGATGGTGCCGAGCCCCTGGGTCAGCACGTGGCGCGGCACGGCGTCGACGGAGCCGAAGAACCGCGCGTTGTCCTGGCGGGTCTGCTCGGTCAGCGTCTTGAGCCGGGTCAGCGACGCGAGGGAGGAGCCGGGCTCGTTGAACGCGAGGTGGCCGTCGGTGCCGATGCCGAGCACCTGGACGTCGACGCCACCGGCCGCGACGAGCGCCGCTTCGTACCGCTCCCCCGCCGTCGGCAGCCCCGCCCCGTCCGGGTCGGGCCCCTGCACCCGCTCGGGCGGGATGCCGAGCGGGTCGGTCAGCTCGCGCGCGATGGTCGCGCGATAGCTCTCCGGGTGGCCGGGCGGCAGCCCGACGTACTCGTCGAGAGTGAAGCACCGCACCTCGTCGTACGACGGACCGGCGCCGGCCCGATGGCGGCGGATCAGCTCCTGGTAGGTCAGCAGCGGGGTCGACCCGGTCGCGAGCCCGAGCACCGTCGCCGGCCGGGCGCGGACGGCGGCCTCGATCGTGTCGGCCGCGAGGGCGGCGACGTCCTCGGCGGACCCGCGAGGGACGACTTCCATCGGCTCATCCTTGCCTATCCGAACGGGTGGTGGGCGTCGGCGCCGGCGAGCAGGGCGGCGCCCAGCGCGGCGACGGGGACGCCGCCGGGCAGCAGGAGCACGCGGCCGGCGAGGTCGAGCGAGCTCAAGAACGGCGACGTCGCCGCCTGCACCACGAGCGCCCCGGCGACCGCGACGCGGAGCCGCTCGCCGACCTGGGCGACACCGCCGCCGAGCACGACGTACTCCGGGTCGACAGTGAGGCTCACGAGCCGGACCGCGTCGGCGACCCGTGCCGCGAACCGGTCCCGAACCTCCACCGCCCGGGGGTCACCGGCCTCTGCGGCGTCGAAGAGCGCCTGCGCCGGGGGCACGCCGGAGACCGGCCAGGCCTCGGCGACCGCCGAGCCGGACGCCGCCGTCTCCAGGCAGCCGACCTGACCGCACTGGCAGGGTCGCCCGCGCGGGTCGACGGGCACGTGCCCGATCTCGCCGGCCGCGTGCCGGACGCCGCGACGCAGCCGTCCGTCGAGGATCGACGCCGCGGCGAGCCCGGTGCCGAGGCTGAGGTAGACGAGGTCCTGGTGCCCGGTCACCTGGGCGGCGCCGAGGGCGGCCGCGTTGACGTCGTTGTCGACGACGACCCGCATGCCGGTGCGCTCGCCGAGCCGGTCGGCGATCGGGAACCAGTCGTCGACGCCGAGGTTGACCGCGTGCTTGACCGCGCCGTGCGCGGCGTCGACCAGGCCGGGCACGCCGACGCCGACGACGTCGTCGATGGCCCCGTCGACCTGGCTGCGCAGCCCCGCCACCACCTCGGCCGCCGCCGTCACCACGTCGTCGCCACCGGTCGGCGTGGCCGCCAGCACCTCGGCGAGCACCGCCCCGTCGGCAGTCGCCGCGACCCCGTGCATCTTCGACGCACCGATGTCGAGGCCGACCCGGACCGTCGCGGTCATCGGGACCACCCCGCGCCCCGCAGGACGTCCTCGACGGCCGCGACCATCGGCCGCGAGCTGCCGCGGGTGCAGATCCGGGCGGTGGCGCCGTCGTACGGTCCCGGCCAGCCCCACTCGACCACGACCGCTGTCGGCGGCAGCGCACCGATCATCGCAAGCACCTCGGGCCTGCGGTGTGCGTCGCGGACCTGGACCACCAGCGGACCGTCGGGCAGCGCCCCACCAGGAGCTACGACGACGTCGGGGTCGATCCCCCAGGGCACGTCACCGACCGCGATGTTGGCCGGGGTGTCGAAGCTGACGACACGCGCCCCTGCCAGGTCCGGCAGCCCACCCTCGACCACGACCGCCCGTCGAGCCACGGCTGGGTCGGCGGTCGAGCAGTCCGAGCCCCCGGTGGTCGAGTAGTCCGAGCCGCTGGGCGAGGACGTATCGAGACCCCGCGCGCCGACGACCAACCGCAACCCCTCGACCCGCCGAGCCGCATCCGCCACCCGCTCCTCGGTCAGCCGCCCCTCGCGCACGGCGTCGACGATCGCGGTCTGGATCTCCCGCACCAGTGCGGCCTCCTTGTCGGGTCCGATGCAGAGCAGGTCGGCGCCGGCAGCCAGGGCCAGCACCGCGGCAGCGGGGATCCCGCGCCCGCCGGAGGCGCCCGCCATGTCGAGGGCGTCGCTGACGATCGCACCCTCGAACCCGAGCTCCTCCCGCAACGTCGCCAGGACCGCGGCGCTGAGCGTCGCGGGGAGGTCGGGGTCGAGCGCCGGCACGGAGATGTGCGACGTCATCACCGCGGCCACGCCTGCGTCGACGGCCGCCGCGAACGGCGGCAGGTCGCGGGAGCGCAGCACGTCGACGGGGTCGTCGAGCAGCGGCAGCGTCAGGTGGCTGTCCTGGGCGGTCGCTCCGTGGCCCGGGTAGTGCTTGACGCACGCCGCGACGCCGCCCGCCTGGAGACCGGAGACCCAGGCGACGACGTGGCGGGCGACCAGACCGGGGTCGGAGCCGAAGCTGCGGGTGCCGATGACCGGGTTGTCCGGGTGGCTGTTGACGTCGGCGACCGGGCCGAGGTCGAGGTCGATCCCGGCGGCGACCAGGTCGGCGGCCACCGCGCGGCCGGTCGCGGTCGTCAGCGCCGGGTCGTCGACCAGGCCCAGCTGGGCGGCGCCGAGCACCGGACTGCGGGTCCGCGCATGGAGGCGGGTGACGTCGCCGCCCTCCTCGTCCACGGCCACCAGCGCACCGGGCCGCGCGCGTCGTACGGCGTCGGTGAGGGCGCGGGCGTCCTCGGCCCGACCGGTCAGGTTGGAGCCGAACAGGCAGATCCCGCCGAGGCCCTCGCCGAGCAGGCGGGCCCACTCCTCGGGCAGGGTCGGGCCGGCGAACGACGGCAGCAGCACCCGGAGCGCCAGCGCCTCGAGGCTCATCCCTTCACCGCGCCCGCGGTGAGCCCCGAGACCATCCGGCGCTGCACGATCAGGAAGAAGACGATGACCGGGATCGTGATCAGCGTGGAGGCCGCCATGATCGCGCCCCAGTCGACGCCGCGGCTGCGCGACTCCGAGAAGCCGACCAGCCAGACCGGCAGCGTCTCCTTGGCCGGGTCGGTCATCACGACCAGCGCGAGCGTGAACTCGTTCCAGGCCTGGATGAACCCGAACAGCCCGGTCGCGACCAGGCCCGGCGCCAGCAGCGGCAGCGTCACGGTGAAGAACGCCTTGACCCGCGAGCAGCCGTCCATCATCGCCGCCTCCTCGAGCTCGCGCGGCACGCCGTCGACGAAGCCGCGCAGCGTCCAGACGGTGAACGGCAGCACGCTGGCGACGTAGACGAACGTCAGCCCGATGACGGAGTTGAGCAGGCTGACGCCCTCGAGCATCTTGTACTGGCTGATGAAGAGGCCCTCGGCCGGGATCATCTGGATCAGCAGCAGGGTGAGGATGAACGACGTCCGCCCGCGGAAGCGGAACCGGCTCACCGCCACGGCCGCGAGGAAGGCGAACAGCAGCGCCACGCCGACGGTGAGCAGCGTGACCGAGAGGCTGGTCGTCAACGCGTTGCGGAAGCCGTCGCCCGACAGCACCCGGTCGTAGTTGGAGAGGGTGCCGTCGGTCGGCAGCCAGACCTGCTCGTCGCTCCTGATCCGGTTGCGCGGCAGGAACGAGCGGCTGACCATCCAGTAGACCGGGAACACGCTGACCACCAGGACGACCAGACCCAGGCCGTTGGCGAGGAGCCGCGCGGGTGTCGGCGTACGACGAGCGGACATCAGTCCTCCTCCTGGCGGAACATGATGCGCAGGTACGGCGCGGTGAGCAGCACGGTGAGCACGAGCATGAACATCGCGGCGGCCGCGGCCGTGCCGAAGTCACCGCCCTTGATGCCGAGCGAGTAGATGTAGGTGCCGAGCAGGTTGGTGTCGCGGGTGATGCCGCCCGACTTCTGCAGCGTGTAGATCTGCGTGAACACCCGCAGGTCCCAGATGATCTGCAGCAGCAGGACGACGAGCAGCACCGGGCGGACCGTCGGCACCACGACGTGGAGGAACCGCTGCCACGCGCCGGCACCGTCGATCTCGGCTGCTTCGATGACGTCGTCGGGCACCTGGGTCAGTGCGGCGTACGTGGTGAAGACCACGAACGGCACGCTCATCCAGACCACGATCATCGTCGCGATGGAGAAGAACGAGATCGGCTCCGCCAGCCACGAGTGGCCGTCGTGGTCGGATCCGAGCGCGGTGAGGACGGAGTTGACGACGCCGTACTGGGTGTCGAAGAGGAACTGCCACACGATCATCGCCGCGACGACCGGCGTCGCCCAGGTGAGCAGCAGCCCCGCCTGCACGAGCACCCGCACCCACGTGCTCATCCGGGTCATCAGAAGCGCGATCCCGACGCCGATGCCCATCGTCAGGCCGGCGTTGACGAAGCAGAACAGGACCGTGCGCAGGACCACGGTCCACAGGTAGGAGTCGCCGACCAGCGCGCGGTAGTTGTCGAGGCCGATCCACTCCGGGGGCTGCCCGAACTGCTGGGCGAGGCCGAACTCCTGCAGCGAGAGCACGACCTGCCGCACGAGTGGGTAGCCGAGCGCCAGGACCAGGAGTGCGGCTGCTGGGAGAACCAGCCCGAGAGGCAGTGCGTTCGGTCGTACGGCGGAACGACGGCGGGCCATGCTCGATTCTCCTTCCCGAGGCGCGCGGATGTGACCGCGGAGTGGCGCGGGTCGCGCGCCACTCCGCGGAGCGGGTCTGCCGATCAGTTCAGCTCTTCGGTGATCCGGTCGTCGGCCTCGGCAGCGAGCTCCTCGACGTCACCACCCTGGGCGATCTGGCTGAACAGGTCCTCGAGGATGCGGGTGCCCTCGACCGTGGCCCAGTTGGCCGCGGCCGGCGTGAGCTTGGCGTTGGACGCGGCCTCGATGGTGGCCTGGGCGTACTCGTCGTCTCCGAGCAGCGTGGCCAGCGACTCCCGGGCGGGGGTCAGGCCGTTCTCAGCGAGGATCCCCTGGTACTCGTCGCTCAGCATCAGCGCGACGATGTCGCGGGCCAGGTCCTGGTTGGGCGACTTGGCGGCGATCGCGATGTCGGAGCCGCCGAGCAGCACCGGGGCCGGTTCACCGGTGGAACCGGGGAGGGCGAACACGCCGATCTGCTTCACCAGGTCCGGGCAGCCGGCCTCGGGGTCGGACAGCAGACCGAGGACCCAGCCCGGCCGCGACATCATGCCGATCTTGCCCGCGCAGAACGGGGTGACCGGGTCGGACTCGTTCGCGTCGGCCGGCGCACCCGAGGCCTGCTCGAACAGGGTCTGGAACGTGGTCAGGCCCTCGATGCTCTCCGGCGAGGACAGGGTGCCCTCCCACTCGTCGCCGTCGCCGGTCGCGAAGTCACCACCAGCGTCCCAGAGGAAGGCGGCGCCGTCGCGCCAGTCCTGGCCGGGCAGCCAGTAGCCGGAGAAGTCGGCCTCGCCGCTGTCCTGCTTGAGCGCGACCGCCGTGTCGATGAACTCGTCCATCGTGGTCGGCACCTCGAGGCCGGCCTTGTCGAAGAGGTCCTTGCGGTAGAACACGTAGGTCGACCCGGCGTAGTAGGGCACGGCGTAGGTCTTGCCGTCGACCGTTGCGCCCTCGACGAAGCCGGGCAGCAGGTCGTCACCGCCCAGGTCGTCGAGCTCGTCGGTGAGGTCGCTGAACGCACCCGCCGTCGTGAAGGTCGGAGCCTGGGTGTTGCCGACCTCGACCACGTCGGGCGTCTGGTCCTCCGAGGAGAGCGCGGTGGTCAGGCGCTCGACCAGGCCGTCCCACTCCTGCTCCTCGATGGTGAGGGTGGACCCGGGGTGGTCCTCCTCGAACGTCTTCTTCAGCCAGTCCCGCGCCTCCTGCGGGGTGTCGGCCCCGTTGAGCCAGACGACCATGTCGGCTTCCTCCGGCCCCCCGCCGGTGGCCGGGTCGTCGTCGTCGGAGCCGCACGCGCTGGTCACGCCCAGCAGGGCGGTGATGGCCGCGAAGGCCAGGATCTTCTTCTTGCGCACCACTAGTTCCTCTGCTTCCTCTGGGCGGACCCGTTCCGGGTCACGGTGGCGGGGGTGGTCACGAGACCCCCAGCTCGGCGGCGAGGACCAGACCGGTCGCGCCGACGAGGACTCCGTCGTCGCCGAGCGCGGTGGCCCGGACGACGAAATGCTCCGCGGAGACCGGCATCACCCGGTCGCAGATGAGCGGCGCGGCGATCCGCGCCAGCGGCTCGACGAGGTCGAGCGGTCCGCTGAGGACCAGCTCGCCCAGGTTGAGCGTCGCGACGACCGGCGACAGCGCGGCCGCGAGGTACGACGCCGCCTCGGCCAGTACCGCGTCGGCATCTCCGGCAGCATCTCCGGCACCATCGGCGATCCGCCGGCGCAGCCGGGGCACCGCCAGGTGGGTCTCCAGGCAGCCCCGGCGACCGCACGCGCAGTCGTCGCCCTCGGGGTCGACCTGAACGTGCCCGATCTCGCCCGCGGCTCCCCCGTGCCCGTGCAGCAGGTCGCCGCCGAGCACCAACCCGGCGCCGACACCGGTGCTGAGCCGCATCAGCATCAGCCCGCCCTCGGCACCACCGCCGAAGGTGAACTCACCCAGCACGGCGATGTTGGCGTCGTTGGCGACGTACACCGGCTGGTCGAGCTCCTGGCCGAGGATCTTGGCCAGCGGCACGTCGCTCCAGCCCAGGTTCGGCGCGTCGACGACGACGCCGTCGGGGCTGACCACGCCAGGGCTGGCGACCCCGACGCCGAGCAGGGGCGCGGTCGAGGTCGTGATCAGGTCGGCGGCGAACGCGCGCACGGCCTCAACGGCCTCGTCGCCGCGCCGGCCCTCGAGCGGGCGGGCGTCCCGGGAGATCACCTCGCCGGCGAGGTTGAGCACGGCGCCGACGACCTGGTCGTCGACGGAGAGGTCGATGGCGAGGATGTGCTTGGCCGAGGGCACCAGGCCGACCAGCGTCGGCGGCTTGCCGACCCTGCTCTCGGCGCCGGTCCGCTCGGGCGCGCCGAGCTCCTCGACCAGTCCCTCGGCCAGCAGCTCGGCGATCAGCTCGGAGACGGTCACGCGGGTCAGCCCGCTCGCCCGAGCCAGGTCGGCGCGGCTGGCCGGCCCCTGCCCGAACAGCTCCTGGAGCAGCATCGACCGGTGGTGCCGACGGGAGTCGGCCCGGTGGAGCTTGGTCCGGCCGCGGTGCGGTCGGTCGGTCGGGCTGCGCCAGGACATGTTTGTTAGTTCAGCATACTTACATATAGGCTGTCTAGGTATGACGCGCATCACGTTCGAAAGTGCCCAGCGCTGGTACGCCGGGACCGAGCGGCCCGCCGTGCCCGGGATCGACCTGGAGGTCGCCGACGGCGAGTTCCTCGTCCTCGTCGGCCCGTCCGGCTGCGGCAAGACCACGACGCTGCGGATGCTGGCCGGTCTCGAGCCGGTCGACGACGGCAGGATCCTCATCGGTGAGCGCGACGTGACGCGGGTGGCGCCCAAGGACCGCGACATCGCGATGGTCTTCCAGAGCTATGCGCTCTACCCGCACAAGTCGGTGCGCGACAACCTCGGCTTCGCGCTGCGGATGGCCAAGGTCCCCCGTCCCGAGCGCGACGAGCGGGTCGACGCGGTGGCCGCGATGCTCGGACTCACCGAGCACCTCGACCGCAAGCCGAAGTCGCTCTCCGGCGGCCAGCGCCAGCGGGTCGCGATGGGGCGGGCGATCGTGCGGCAACCGCAGGTGTTCTGCATGGACGAGCCGCTCTCCAACCTCGACGCGAAGATGCGGGTGCAGACCCGCGGCGACATCGCCCGGCTCCAGCGTGAGCTCGGGGTGACCACGGTCTACGTCACCCACGACCAGGTCGAGGCGATGACCCTCGGCGACCGGGTCGCGGTCATGCACGACGGCGAGATCCAGCAGGTCGACACTCCCCTGGCGCTCTACGACCGGCCGGCGAACCTGTTCGTGGCCGGGTTCATCGGCTCCCCGCAGATGAACCTGCTCGACCTCCGCCGCGACGGCGACGCGCTGTTCCTCGGTGGCCACCGGCTGGCGTTCCCCGCCACCGGCGGTGTGCTCGCCGCCGAGGGGATCACCCTCGGCGTCCGGCCCGAGGGTTGGCAGGTGGTGGGCGACGGCGCCGGGCTGCCGGTCCGGGTCGACCTGGTCGAGGAGCTCGGCTCCGACAGCTACGCCTACGGCACGGCCGACCTCGGCGACCGGACCGCAACGGTCGCCGTACGCCTGCCGGTGCGTGACTCCGCCGCTGCTGGCACCGTCCTCCACGTCACCGTGCCGGCCGGCTCGGCGCACCTCTTCGACACGGCCTCGGGCGACCGGGTCGACCCGTAGGCAGCTCCGTCGACAACTTCTGCACAGGTCCCCGCGTCTACCTTGAGGACAACGAACCTCGAGCGAGCGGAGCCACCATGCGCACGCACCTGCGGACCCTGACCCTGCTGACGGCCACGATGGCCGCCGGAGCGACCTTGCTGGCCGGTGCCGGCCCGGCCGGCGCGGACGTGACCGCGCCGGACTTCCCGGGCGTCACGCAGATCACCGAGGTGCTGCCCTCCTACGAGGACGCGGACCGGCACATCAAGGACGACCACCCGATCTGGGTCTTCCGCGACGACTGCCAGTCCTACGAGAACGGCCCGAGCGGCAAGGTCCGCAAGTGGGCCTACTACCAGTCCCACGCGGAGCAGGAGTCCTACCCGCGGGTCCACGTGCAGGAGTTCGCCGGCGTGGCCGCCGCGAAGCGGGCCATCCGGACCATCCGGCGCAACATCGAGGGCTGCTACGGGACGATCCGCGAGCCGCGCATCGACGGGGTCTTCATCAAGCGCCCGGCCGACGTGCCCGACCTCGGCGACGGCCGCCCCGTGGCCTGGAAGATGAACGACCACTGGACCCAGGGGCGCGACGGCCTCGAGCGGGTCTACTACAGCCGCCGGATCTGGATGCGCGAGGGCGAGACCGTCATCGGCATCGACCTGTGGGGCGAGGTCGCGCAGTCGCGGGCGACTGCCATCGCGTTGGCCGAGCTCGCGCTCGAGACCGTCGACTGACGGCAGGCCCGCGACTGCGCGCCGCGCTCAGCGCCGGAAGAGCAGGTCGAGGACCACCCCGGCGTGGTCGGAGGGCCAGAGCCCGGTCGCCGGGTCGCGGTCACGGAGCCGGTCGCCGGTGACGTCGCCGGACCGCACCCTGAACGCCTTGCCCGACGCGGTCCGGCCGAAGACGAAGTCGATCCGGTGGTCGAAGCCCTCGGCGGTCTCGTCGTCGACCGTCTCGCTCAGCCCGGACGTCCAGCCCTGATCCGCCGGCGCGAAGCGCAGCCACTGGTCGTGGAAGCCGCTGGCGACGACGGCGTCGTACGCCGCCTTGTGCTCGACCCCGCTGTCGTCGACGGTCGAGCTCAGCGGGTCGGAGTTGAAGTCGCCGACCAGGATCGTGTTGCCCTGGTACGACGCCGGGCCGGCCAGCAGCTCCTCGACCTGCTGCAGCGCGAGGCCGGAGCTGAACGCCTCGAGGTGGGTCGTCACGAACCGGAAGCGCTGCTTCCCTGCCGTGGCGGTGACCCAGGCGAAGCCGCGCACGAAGTCCACGTTCACACCGGCGAGGCCGAGGGACAGCCGCGCGTCGTACTGGCCGCCTCCGGACTTGAGGATCCGCACCGGGGAGGCCTTGCGCTCGAGGACGACGTCGCTGATCGTGACCCGCACGTCCTCGGCGTCGGTCATCGGGTTCTGTGGATCGAGCGGGTTGCCCAGGAAGCTCGGCACCTCGACGTCGGACTCCACCTGCTGGGCGACGGCCTGGTAAGGCGTCCCGGCCTTCTTCAACGCCCGCAGCAGGATCTTGAGGAAGTCCGCGTCGACCTCCGTGGCGTTGGGGACGCCGACCTGGGGCGGCAGGAACTCGACCGGTCCGCTGCGCCACTTCGCGACCTCCTGGAGGCCGATCAGGTCGGGCTTCTTCCGCGAGATCTCGCGCGCGAGGAGCCGGGCACGCGTGCGGAAGTCGGTGCGGGCGAGCGTCTCCTCCATCGCGTGGGCCTCGTGCGCGACCGCGAGCAGCGCCTCGAGCCCCTCCTTCCCGGCGGCCGCCGCGAGCGGCCGGGTGACGTCGACGCCGAGGTAGATGTTGCGGCTCATCACCTCGACGGCGGGCGGCCGGGCGTCCTGGCCACGGTCCGGCGCCGACCGCGACGGCTGGTCCGCAGCGGCGACGTCCGTCGTGACGGCGCACAGGGTGAGCGCGGCGATCGCCAGCGCGATGGGTCGTTTCATTCGGTTCCCTCCCTAGGGGTTCTCCAGCAGAGGCACGCGCCGCCCTCCCAGCGGTCCACTACGGCGTGCCGCGCTCACCGTACGCCCTGATCGACCTAGCGTGGAGGAGTGACGAGCGTCGCGCGCACCCTCGGGGAGGGGGAGGAGCCCGGCCACGAGGTGGCCGCGCTGGCGGTCGCGCTGCTGTTGACGGCGACGACGATCGACCTCGCCCTGGCCGACGAGCTCGGGCTGCTGTTCGACCTGACGTTCGTCACCGTGTGCGCGCGGGCCGCGCTCATGGTGCGACCCGAGAGTTTCTTCACCGTCGGCGTGCTGCCGCCGCTGGCGATGCTCGTCCCGATCGTGCTGCTGGCCTTCGCCGAGCCGGCCGCCATCGCGCACGCGCAGGACGGCGCGGTGCAGGCCACGATCTCCGGGTTGTCCGGCCACGCGGTCGCGCTCGTGATCGGCTACCTGCTGTGCCTGGGGATCCTCGCCGTGCGCAACCAGGTTCAGGCGAACCGGTCCGGGTCGCCGGCGCCGCGCCGCACCAGCTCGGGATAGCCCTCCGACCAGTCGATCACGGTCGTCGGCTCGGCCGGCGTCTCGCCGGCCTCGACCACGATGTCGACCTCGTGGTCCAGCTCCTCCTTGATCTCCCAGCCGAGGGTGCGCGGCTCGGTCTCTCCCGGCAGGATCAGCGAGCTCGACAGCAGCGGCTCGCCGAGCAGGTCGAGCAGCTCGCGGACCAGCGCGTGGTCGGGGATCCGGACGCCGACGGTGCGCTTCTTCGGGTGCAGCAGCCGGCGGGGCACCTCGGGCATCGCAGGGAGGATGAACGTGTAGGGGCCGGGCGTGGCCGCGCGGATCGCGCGGAACGCGGCGTTGTCGACGTGGACCAGCTGGCCGAGCTGGGAGAAGTCGCGGCACACCAGGGTGAAGTGGTGCCGGTCGTCGAGGCCGCGGATCCGCAGGATCCGGTCGCGACCGTCACGGTTGCCGACGCGGCAGCCCAGCGCGTAGCCGGAGTCGGTCGGGTAGGCGATCAGCGCGTCGTCGTGCAGTGCGTCCACGATCTGCTGGAGCAGGCGCGGCTGCGGGTTGTCCGGGTGGACGTCGAGGTACCTGGCCATGGGAGCGCGTGCCGGCGGACGGCTACGGCCGGCCCGCAGCCTTGAGGTCGCGGTGCAGCTCCTTGGGGAGCGAGAACGCCAGCGTCTCCTCCGCCGTCTGCACGGCGCGGGCGTCGGGGTAGCCCTTGTCCGCGAGGTAGGCCAGCACCTCCTGCACCAGGTGGTCCGGCACCGAGGCACCCGAGGTGACGCTGACGGTGCGCACCCCGTCGAGCCAGGCCTCGTCGAGCTCGGTCACGTCGTCGATGCGGTACGACGCCTTCGCGCCCGCCTCGAGCGCGACCTCGACCAGGCGGACCGAGTTGGAGGAGTTGGCCGAGCCCACGACGATCACGAGGTCGGCGGTCGCGCCGATCTCCTTGACCGCGACCTGGCGGTTCTGGGTGGCGTAGCAGATGTCGTCGCTGGGCGGGTCCTCCAGCTGCGGGAACTTCGCCCGGAGCCGTCGTACGGTCTCCATCGTCTCGTCGACGCTGAGCGTGGTCTGGGAGAGCCACGCGAGCTTGGCGTCGGCGGGGAAGTCCAGCCGGTCCACGTCGTCGGGGTGCTCGACGAGCACGGTCTGCTCGGGGGCCTCCCCCGCCGTGCCCTCGACCTCCTCGTGACCGGCGTGGCCGATCAGCAGGATCGTGTAGCCCTCGCGCGCGAACCGCACCGCCTCCCGGTGCACCTTGGTCACCAGCGGGCAGGTGGCGTCGATGGTCTTGAGCTCCCGCTCGGCGGCCTGGCGGTGCACCGCCGGCGAGACGCCGTGGGCGGAGAAGACGACGGTCGCGCCGACCGGGACCTCGTCGAGCTCCTCGACGAAGATCGCACCGCGCTTCTCGAGGTTCGACACCACGTGCTTGTTGTGCACGATCTGCTTGCGGACGTAGACGGGCGCGCCGTACAGGTCCAGCGCCTCTTCGACCGTCACCACCGCCCGGTCCACCCCCGCGCAGTAGCCCCGCGGGTCGGCCAGCAGCACCTGCCGCTCGGCGTCGTCCGGCGACAGCACGCGCGGGTTGCCCAGGTCGATGCTCATGCCTCCAGTCTAGGTGCGCGGCTCCCCACACCCGAATCCCGCGACCCGTCGCAAACTCGCACGTCAACCCCGCCGACCCGTCGCGAACTCGCACGAAAAACACGCCGACCCGTCGCAAGCTCGCGACGGGTCGGCGGGAAGCCGGAGCGGTCAGGCCTTCTCGTCGGTCTCCTCGACCTCGGCAGCAGGCTCCTCGGCAGCCTCAGCGGCCTCGTCCGTGGTCTCGGCCGTCGACTCCGCCTCGGCGGTCTCGACGTCGGTGGCCTCGGTGGAGAGCACCTCGGTGTCGCCAGCCTCGTTGGTCGCCTCGACCTCGGCCGGGGCGGCCTCGTCGGCCTTGGTGACCTCGACCGGAGTGACCTTCGCCTCCGCCTTCTCGGCCTTCTTCGGCGTCGAGGCCTTGGGCTCGTAGGCCTCGTTCACCAGCTCGATCACGGCCATGGGGGCGTTGTCGCCCTGGCGCGGACCGATCTTGGTGATCCGGGTGTAGCCGCCCGGACGCTCGGCGTAGGCCGGCGCGATCTCGGTGAAGAGGTGGTGCACCACACCCTTGTCGGTGATGCTCTTGAGCACCTCGCGACGGTTGTGCAGCGGGTTCTCACCCAGGTGCGCCTTCTTGGCCTTGGTGATCAGCTTCTCGGCGTACGGCCGCAGGGTGCGGGCCTTGGCCTCCGTGGTCGTGATCCGGCCGTGCTCGAAGAGCGCGGTGGCCAGGTTGCGGAGGATGAGCCGCTGGTGGGCCGGGCTACCGCCGAGGCGGGGGCCCTTCTTGGGCTTGGGCATTGCTGTCTCTCATTTCTCCCCGGCCGTACCAGGTACCGGGGTAGTGGGTTCCGGAGGATCCGGAATCGCTCAGTACTGTTCGTCTTCCACGAAGGTGTCGTCGTCGTCGTCGCCGTAGGAGGCGAGGGCGGCGTGCGGGTCGAAGCCCGGCGCGCTGTCCTTGAGGGACAGGCCCATCTCGACGAGCTTGGCCTTGACCTCGTCGATCGACTTCGCACCGAAGTTGCGGATGTCGAGCAGGTCCTGCTCCGAGCGGCTGATGAGCTCACCCACGGTGTGGATGCCCTCGCGCTTGAGGCAGTTGTAGGACCGGACGGTGAGCTGCAGGTCCTCGACCGGCAGGGCCAGGTCGGCGGCGAGCTGCTCGTCGACGGGCGACGGGCCGATGTCGATGCCCTCGGCCTCGACGTTGAGCTCACGGGCCAGGCCGAAGAGCTCGACCAGCGTCTTGCCGGCCGACGCGATGGCGTCGCGGGGCAGGATGGACGGCTTGGTCTCGACGTCGATGACGAGCTTGTCGAAGTCGGTGCGCTGCTCGACACGGGTGGCCTCGACCTTGTAGGTCACCTTCAGCACGGGGCTGTAGATCGAGTCGACCGGCATCCGGCCGATCTCGTTGTCGGCACCCTTGTTCTGGACGGCCGAGACGTAGCCGCGACCGCGCTCGACGACGAGCTCCATCTCGAGCTTGCCGGCCTCGCCCAGGGTGGCGATCTTCAGGTCGGGGTTGTGCACCTCGACACCGGCCGGGGGCGCGATGTCGGCCGCGGTGACGTCACCGGCACCGGACTTGCGGAGGTACATGGTCACCGGCTCGTCGTGCTCCGAGGAGACGACGAGACCCTTGAGGTTCAGGATGATCTCGGTGACGTCCTCCTTGACGCCCTCGATCGTCGAGAACTCGTGGAGCACGCCGTCGACCTTGATGCTGGTGACGGACGCGCCCGGGATGGACGACAGGAGGGTACGGCGGAGCGAGTTGCCGAGCGTGTAGCCGAAGCCCGGCTCCAGCGGCTCGATGACGAACCGCGACCGGAACTGGTCGACGGTCTCCTCTGACAGGGTGGGGCGCTGTGCGATGAGCACTTGTTTCTATCCTTTCCGGACCGACCGCTATATGAAGGCCCAGACGTGGTGCTTGGACGGTTGAAGCTGGGGTGAGGAGCGGGGGCCGCGCGGACGCGACCCCCACCCGCGTCACTTCTTGGAGTAGTACTCCACGATGAGCTGCTCCTGGACCGGGATGTCGATCTGCTCCCGGACCGGCAGCTGGTGCACCAGGATCCGCATGCGGTTCGGCAGCGCCTCGAGCCAGGCCGGCACGACCCGCTCGCCGTGGGTCTCGCGGGCGACGATGAACGGCGTCATCTCCAGCGACTTCTCGCGGACGTCGATGATGTCGTACTGCGTCACCTGGAAGGACGGGATGTCGACCTTCTTGCCGTTGACCAGGAAGTGACCGTGGGTCACCAGCTGGCGGGCGTGGCGGCGGGTCCGGGCGAAGCCGGCGCGGTAGACCACGTTGTCCAGGCGGCACTCGAGCAGCTGCAGCAGGTTGTCACCGGTCTTGCCCTGGCGACGAGCAGCCTCGACGTAGTACTTGTGGAACTGACGCTCCAGCACGCCGTAGGTGAAGCGCGCCTTCTGCTTCTCCTGCAGCTGGTTGCGGTACTCGCTCTCCTTGATCCGCGCGCGGCCGTGCTGGCCCGGCGGGTAGGGGCGCTTCTCGAAAGCGGCGTCCCCGCCGATCAGGTCGACACCGAGACGGCGCGACTTCTTGGTGATGGGGCCGGTGTAGCGGGCCATATCTGTTCGCTCTCCTTCTTCGGTGTCGGGTCAGACGCGCCGGCGCTTGGGCGGGCGGCAGCCGTTGTGCGGGGCGGGGGTCACGTCCTGGATGGTGCCGACCTCGAGGCCGATCGCACCGAGGGACCGGATCGCCGTCTCGCGGCCCGAGCCCGGGCCCTTGACGAAGACGTCGATCTTCTTCATGCCGTGCTCCATCGCCCGACGGCCGGCGGCCTCGGCGGCCATCTGCGCGGCGTACGGGGTGGACTTGCGGGAGCCCTTGAAGCCGACGGTGCCGGCGGACGCCCAGGAGATCACCGCACCGGTCGGGTCGGTGATCGTCACGATCGTGTTGTTGAACGTGCTCTTGATGTGGGCTTCGCCCTGAGCGACGTTCTTCTTCTCCTTGCGGCGGACCTTCTTCGCGCCCGCGCGAGCCTTGGGAGGCATCTATTTACTCCTTGAGAAAGACTGGTCTGAGGCAGCAGTGCCGGGTCTCGGTCCGCCCTCGCCTAACGGCTCGGGCTGCTCGACCACCGGCTACTACTTGGCCTTCTTCTTGCCGGCAACCGTGCGCTTCGGGCCCTTGCGGGTGCGAGCGTTGGTCTTGGTGCGCTGCCCCCGGACCGGAAGGCCCTGGCGGTGGCGGCGACCCTGGTAGCTGCCGATCTCGATCTTCCGGCGGATGTCCGCCTGCACCTCACGGCGCAGGTCACCCTCGATCTTGTACTCCGCTTCGATCGCGTCGCGGAGCTTGACCAGCTCCTCGTCGCCCAGCTGGTGGACGCGCAGGTCGGGGTTGACCCCGGTCTGGGCCAGCAGCTTCTGGGCGCTGGTACGGCCGATGCCGTAGATGTAGGTGAGTGCGACCTCGATGCGCTTGTCGCGCGGCAGGTCGACACCAACAAGGCGTGCCATGAATGGCTTTCCCTTCGATTCACGGTGGTGTGGTCGTGATGCGTCCGAGGTGTCCGACCTCAGCCCCGGCCATCCGCTCCGGAGGTGGTTCGGCCTCGCTCGTCGACCCGGGGGTCGAGCCTCGAGACCTAAGCGATCACGTTGTCGTCGTATTCAGTTGTCGGGGTTGTCGTCCGTCTTACCGGATTTCGACGCGCCCGTTCCGGCTTCGCAAGCTCAGCCGGAGGACTTGCTCAATCTGCGGCCGAGACGCCCGCGCTCCTTCGTCGCGCGTGCTTCAGCCTTGGCGCTGCTTGTGGCGAGGGTTCTCGCAGATCACCATGACGCGGCCGTGGCGACGGATCACCTTGCACTTGTCACAGATCTTCTTGACGCTCGGGTTGACCTTCATGTCAGCCCTTTCTGGTAGCGGCTTGGCGGCCGGCAGCGTGTCGGGAGCAACTCTTTCGGAAGCTTGCTTCCTCCTGAAGTTGCGGAGACACGCTCGACCAGTTCTATCTACTTGTAGCGGTAGACGATCCGGCCCCGGCTGAGGTCGTACGGCGAAAGCTCGACCACGACCCGGTCCTCGGGGAGGATCCGGATGTAGTGCTGGCGCATCTTCCCGCTGATGTGAGCGAGGACCTTGTGGCCGTTGCTCAGCTCGACGCGGAACATCGCGTTGGGAAGGGCCTCCACGACGGAGCCCTCCATCTCGATGACGCCTTCTTTCTTCGCCATGCCGTCCTTCGGGTTGGGAATCGTTACCGGTGGCCCGGGAACCTCCACCCCGGCGGGGTGGTGGACCTCGTGCAGCCGTGCCGCCGCGCTCAACCCCGCCGGAACCGAGGTTCCGTCAGAGCAGCCGCGAGCATGACGACACAGACCCACGTTGGGCCGACACGCCAGTTTAGGGGACGTCGTTCACAAACTCCCAATTGAGGCGGAGCCGACCGGGACCGTGAGCAGCTCGAGCGTGCGCTCGCGCGCCGGCGAGGCGGTCGCGGCGGTCCCCGCCACGGCACCCGCGACCGGGTTCACCATCACCTCGTCGACGCCGTACGACGCCGCGAGCCGCTCGATCTCGGCCTGCGCGCCGGACGCGTCGCCGATCACCCACCGCTCCCGCATCGCCTCGACGAGGCCGGCGTGGCTCTCGGGGAGCCCGGCAGCGATGATCTGCTCGGCCTCCTCGACGGTCCGCAGGGCGGTGAGCGGCTGGCCGGTGCGGAGCGCGACCATCTGCAGCAGCTGCGGCAGCGCCAGCCGGTGCGCCTCCTCGGCGGTGTCCGCCACGGCGGCGTTCACAGTCAGGAAGGTGCGCGGCTCGTCCAGCTCGGGCGAGGGCTGGAAGGTGCTGCGGTAGAGCTCCAGCGCCTCGGCGGTGCCGGAGCCGGAGAAGTGGTGGGCGAAGACGTAGGGCATGCCCTTCTCCGCCGCGAGCCGCGCGGAGTAGTCCGAGGAACCGAGCAGCCAGATCTGCGGGACCGAGCGCGCCGACGGGGTGGCCCTCAGCACGTGGGTGCGACCGCGCAGGGCCAGGCCCACGCCGCTCGGCTCCATCATCGCGAGCACGTTGTCGACGTACTCGGGGAAGCGGTTGACGGCCTCGTCGTCGACGCCGCCGGCGCCGTGGCGGAGCGCCCAGCTCGTCACGGGGTCGGTGCCCGGCGCCCGGCCGATGCCGAGGTCGACCCGGCCCGGGAAGGCCGCCTCGAGCAGCGCGAACTGCTCCGCGACGACCAGCGGGGCGTGGTTCGGCAGCATCACGCCGCCGGAGCCGACCCGGATCTGCGAGGTCTGCGCGCCGATCAGGCCGATCAGCACAGGTGGGTTGGTCGCGGCGACGGCCGGCATGTTGTGGTGCTCGGCGACCCAGTAGCGCCGGTAACCGAGGCGGTCGGCGGTGCGCGCGAGGTCGATCGTGGCGCCCACGGCGTCGGCGGAGGTCTGGTCGGAGCGGACGGGCACCAGGTCCAGCACGGAGAGCGAAGGAGAAGACATCTCTACCTCCAAGGCCCCGCGGCGCCCCGGCATTCCCGATGAGAGCCAGATGAGAGCCTCATAGTCACCTCATTCTGGGTACCTAGCGTCAGTGACATGAACGACGCGAACGCGCTCCTCGCCCGGACGGCGGTGGTCTCCACCGGCGTGCTGGCGCTGCTGGCCATGGTCGTGAGCAACCAGTGGTCGCCGCTGATGGCGCTCGACGACGGCATCGCCGTCGCCGCTCACCAGGCAACGTCCGGGCACGACCTGATGATCGACACCTGGAGCGCCGTCTCCTCGTGGGCCGGACCCGACGTGCTGCGGCAGCTGATGATGGTCGTCGCGGTCGGGCTGGTCCTGGGCCGGCGCTTCGTCGCCGGCGCCTGGCTCTTCGGCCTGGCGGTCCTGGAGTCGTACGCCGCCCCGGCCGCCAAGCTGGTCCTCGAGCGCCCCCGACCGGAGTGGTCGGACCCGATCACGACCGCCGGCGCCACGTCGTTCCCCTCGGGCCACGCGACCGCCGCTGCCACCGCGGCGGTGGCCCTCGTGCTCGTCGTCCTCGGGCTGGTGCGGTCGCAGCGGGTGCGCCGGTTCGCCATCGCGCTCGCGGTCGCGACCGTGGCCGCCGTCGGCGCCAGCCGGATCTTCCTCGGCGTGCACTACCTCTCCGACATCGTCGGTGGCATCGCCTTCGGGACGCTGCTGACGGTGGCGACGGCGTGGGTCGTCGGGCTGCTGCGCCCCGGCTTCCTGTCAGTCGTCTCCGACGGAGCTGCGGTGGGTCAGCCAGAGGCCGATGCCCGTCGCGGTCAGGAACAGGGCGCCGAGCACGCCCATGTCCATCAGGTAGTGGCCGGCTCCGTCGAGCGCGATCCAGTCCTCCTCACCCGGCGGTAGCCCGCGTCCCAGGCCCATCGCGGAGGAGGAGGCGGCGTACGCCCACCGCGACGGTGCCAGCCACGCGACCTGCTCGAGCACCGGTCGCCCGGCCACCGCGAACAGCGACCCGGACAGCACCAGCTGGAGCATGATCACGCCGACCAGGGTCGGCATCGTCTGCTCGGTGCTGGTCACCAGCGCCGATATCGCCAGCCCGGCGACGGCCATCGTGACGGCGAGCAACGCGATCGCCGCGGCGAGCCGGATCGTCCCCGCGTCTCCGTCCGGTCCGGGCAGGCCGACCGTCGCCAGGAACGTGACGAGCAGGCCTTGCAGGAGCGCGGCGGTGCCGAGCACCAGCACCTTGCTGAGGAAGTAGATGCTGGGCGACAGGCCGACGGCGTACTCCCTCCGGAAGATCGGCCGCTCCCCCACCAGCTCGCGGATGGCGATCGCCGTGCCCATCAGGCACGCAGCCACGAGGAGGACGATCAGCCGTTGTCGCGCCTCGCCCTGGTCGAAGACCATCTGCACGACGTTGCCGACCGGCATTCCGTCGCGCATCAGCTGGCACTTCCCCTCGCCGACGCGCTCGGTCTCACCGGGACAGAACAGTGAGGCGTCGAGGGAGAAGCCGTTCTTGCCGGGAACCAGCCGGCTGAGCCCACCGAGGATCAGCGGCAGCAGCACCAGCATCCCGAGCAGGAGCCGGTCCGAGACCACGACCGCGGCGTTGCGGCTGATGAGCGTCGACAGCTGCCGTCCGAGCGACTGCTGCGGCGGCGCGGGTACGGCGGACACCGCCGCCGGGAGCGCCCCCGTCGTGGCGGCCAGCGGGGCCTGGGCGGGGATCCGCTGCCACAGGTCGGGCTCGTCGAGCAGGTCGAAGACCTCGGGATAGCTCGCGCACCCGAAGTGCTCGAGGACACCCGACGGCGGCCCGAAGTAGGCGATCCTGCCGCCCGGCGCCAGCACCATCACGTTGTCGCAGACGTCGAGGGCGAGCACCGAGTGGGTGACCACCATGACCACCCGTCCACCGTCGGCGAGGCCGCGCAGCTGCTTCATCACCTCGAGGTCGAGGCCGGGGTCGAGACCCGAGGTCGGCTCGTCGAGGAAGAGCAGCGGCGGCGCGGTCAGCAGCTCGGTGGCGATCGACACCCGCTTCTTCTGGCCGCCGGAGAGCTGGGTGCCGATCCGGTTGTCGAGCCGGGCGGTGAGCTGGAGCTGGTCGGCCACCTGGGCGACGCGCGCGTCCTGCTCGGCGCGCGTGGTGTCGGGCGGCAGGCGGAGCCGGGCGGCGTACCGCAGCGCCTGGCGCACCTTGAGCTGCGGGTGCTGGATGTCCTGCTGCGGCACCAGGCCGATCTGGAACCGGAGCTGGTCGTAGTGCGCGTAGAGGTCGTGCCCCTGCCAGATGACGCGGCCGTGGGTCGCCGGCCGCAGGCCGGTGAGCGCGCCCAGCAGCGTCGACTTGCCGGCGCCCGACGGGCCGATGACGGCGGTCAGGCTCGACGGCTTGAGCTGGAAGGACGCGTTCTGCAGGAGCTGGCGCCCGTCCGGGAGCGCGACGGTGAGCCCGTCGGCGTACAGCGTGAACTCGTGGGTGGTCGCCGACGCCAGCAGCTGGGTGCCGTCCCAGCGGAACGTCTGGTTGCCGATGATCACCTCGTCGCCGACGGTGAGCTGCGCCTTCCCCTGGATCCGGTGACCGTTGACGAAGGTGCCGTTGAAGCTCCTCAGGTCCTCCAGGACGGCGACGCCGCCCGGGGCGCCGGGATCGAGCCGCGCGTGCTGCCGGCTGACCAACGGGTCGTTCAGGACCACGTCGTTGCCGTGCTCGCGACCGATGGTGAGCGCCCGGCCGGCCGCGACCTGCTGCGGCAGGACGACGGAGTGGTTGTGCTGGAGCTGGCCCGGCGGTACGACGTTCTGCGGCTCCCAAGCGTCCACCGGCGCCGCCTGGGCGGGCAGCTGCGGTGGCGGCAGGTTGCGCCACCACTCCGAGGCCGGGACGTCCGGTGCCTGCGGTGCCTGCGGGGAGGGCGGGGCCGGCCGGGCCGACTGCGGCGGCAACGGGCGCGAGCCCTGCGGCACGGGCGCCGGAGCGACGGGGTTCGTGGCGGGCAGCAGGGTGACCAGCACGGCCTCGGCCGCCGGGCCGCCGAGGTGCAGGCTCAGCGGGTTGGCGGGTACGGCGATCCGGCTGATCCGCTGCCCGCCGACGAACGTGCCGTTGCTGCTGGTGTCGACGACGACCCACGCGTCACCCTCCCGCTGGAGGACGGCGTGGTGGCGGGAGGCGAGGGGCTCCTGGACGACGACGTCGCAATCGGTCTCGCGGCCGATGACGACGCGGTCGCCGTCGTACGTCCGGGTCGCCCCTGCCCACTCGACCTGGAGACGGTCGCGACCGCCGCCGGGCGTGCTGGGTGTGTTGGTCAACGGGCCTCGTCGGGGTCGGGAGCGGGAAACGGCACGAGAACTTTAACCGTGCCCCGCGACCCGCGTGGTCACTCCCGCCAGTCAGGCCCGGGAGTGTCGTCGGTGTCGACGTGGTCACCGGCCTCGGCCAGGACCTCCTCCTTGGCCTCCGGGTCCTTCGACGACTTGACCAGGCTCGCCACCGCCGTGAGCACGAGCGTCACGATGATCACGCCGAGGCTGACGAGCGAGGAGATCTCCGGCGCCGACTTCACGTGCTCACCGCCGTTGATGAAGGGCAGCTCGTTCTCGTGCAGCGCGTGCAGGAAGAGCTTCACCCCGATGAACGCCAGGATGAACGCCAGACCGAGGGACAGGTAGACCAGCCGCTTCAACAGTCCACCGAGCAGGAAGTAGAGCTGTCGCAGACCCATCAGCGCGAACACGTTGGCCGTGAAGACGAGGTAGGGCTCCTGGGTGATGCCGAAGATCGCCGGGATCGAGTCCAGCGCGAACAGGATGTCGGTGACGCCGAGCGCGATGATCACGATCACGATCGGCGAGACCACCCGGGCGCCGTTCTCGTGGTACCAGAGCTTGAGGCCGTGGTACTTCTCGCCCACGTTGAGGTGGCTGCGGGCGAACTTCACGATGCGGTTGTCCTCGGGGTGCTCGTCCTCGTGCGAGCGGTAGGACCGCACCAGCCCGTAGGCCGTGTAGACCAGGAACGCACCGAAGATGTAGAAGACCCAGCTGAAGTTCTCGATGAGCGCGTAGCCCAGCGCGATGAAGATGCCGCGGAAGATCAGCGCGAGCACGATCCCGACCAGCAGCGCCTCCTGCTGGTACTTCCGGGGCACCTTGAGCGCCGACATCAGGATGATGAAGACGAAGAGGTTGTCGATGGACAACGAGTACTCGGTCAACCACCCCGTGTAGAACTCGATGCCGTAGTCATGGCCGTGGTGCAGCCAGACGAACAGGCCGAACGCGATCGCCGCTCCGATGTAGAAGCAGAGCGCGACCGCGCACTCCTTCATCGTCGGCTCGTGCGGGTCGCGTGCGATGACGACGACGTCGAAGAGCAGCACGCCGACGGTGGCGGCGAGGGTGATGGTCCATTCCAGGGTGGTGACGTCCACAGAGGGCCTCTCGGTGATACGGGGTCGTTCGGACTCCCGAGGTCTCTTCCGTCGCCCGCCGGCGACCCACGCTCCCGGACCGGCCTGGTCGGGCACCGGTCGTGATGACGAGAACGCGGCGGAGGAATACTCCCCTCTGGTGTACCCATCCTTCCACAGGGGCATCCGGTTGCCGCATCGTGGGACCGCGGAGCCGCTGCGCTGAGCCCGCGCCACACCCGGCTCCACGACGGGGTGGATGTGGTTTCGATGTGCCACGTGGCCGGTCACCGGCGAACACGACAGGTGAGGCCCACCCACCCCGAGGGGTCGGTCGTGCTCGCCGGGCGGTGGGGCCGGGAGGTCCAGGTCAAGCGGGAGGGTCGCGCCGGCGGGGCGTGGATGGGTCTGGCTCCGTCGCCCAGCACCGCGGGAGCGAAGCGACCGCGCTGCTGGGGGACGGATGTGGTTGCCCCGCCGGCGCGAGCCCTCCCGCGCAGGCCGAGGACCTCCCGGCACCACCGCCCCACCCGCGCGGCCCCCACATCAAAGCCAGCGCAGCGCCTAGCCCAGTCCCGCGACCTTCGTCATCGTCTCGAGCTTCGCTCCGGTCTCGCGGACCTCGGAGTCGGGGTCGGAGCCGGCGACGATGCCGGCACCGGCGAACAGCCGCATCCGGGGGCCGTCGATGACGGCCGCGCGGATGGTGATGGCGAAGACGCCGTCGCCGGAGCCGTCGACCCAGCCGACGCAGCCGGCGAAGTAGTCGCGCAGGTCGCCCTCGAGGTCGGCGATGGCCTCGGCGGCGGCCGCGGCGGGGACGCCGCCGACGGCGGGAGTCGGGTGCAGCATCTGGGCGAGGCGGAGCGCGCTGGGGCCGGTGGCCGGGTCCTCGAGCCGCGCGGTGATCGGGGAGGCGAGGTGCCAGACGGTGTCGGTCGCGAGCAGCTCGGGGCCGGTCGGCGGCTCGACGTCGACACAGACCTCCTTCAGCGCGTGGACGATGGCGTCGACGACGAAGGCGTGCTCGGCGAGGTCCTTCTCGGAGGCGGCCAGGGATCCGGCTCGGCGTGCGTCCTCGTCGGGGTCGGGCGAGCGCGGGACGGAGCCGGCGAGCGGCGTGCAGCAGATCCGGTCGCCCTCGCGGCTGACGAGGAGCTCGGGCGAGGCGCCGACGAGGAGCGGGCCCTCGTCGAGGGTCTCGGTCAGCGGCACGGAGAAGACGTAGCGGCCGGGCCGGGTGACGAGCAGCCGGTCGATGATCTCGGCGGGCTCGAGCGGCGGGTCGCTGATGACGTCGAGGCACCGGCCGATGACGACCTTGCGGACCACGCCGGCGGCGATCTTGTCGAGGACGGCACGGACCATGTCGGCGTACGCCTCGGCGCTGGGGAACTCGCGCACGTCATAGGAGCGGTTACGCGGCGGGGTGGCGGGCCGGTGGAGCGGCCGCTCGGAGCCGGTGACCTGGTGCAGGATGCCCGGCGCGCCGGCGGCGAAGGAGAGGGCGCCGATCGCGCGCTCCCCCGGCTGGAGCGCGGCGACGACGCCGTCGGCCCAGGCCGGGTCCGCCCAGTCCGGGGAGCTCCAGGTGCGGTGGACCCGGTCGGCAACGTAGGCGTCCTCGCCGGAGGCGAAGAGCAGCGGTCGCGCGGGAAGGGCCATGCTCGATGATAGGTCGCGGCCGTCGGCGATCACGCGGGGCCACCGTACGGAGCGCCGAGCCGCTCGAGCGCGGCCCGGCCGCCGTCGTGGGCGGTCAGCACCCAGACGCCGGTGTCGGTGAGGGCGAAGGTGTGCTCGAAGTGAGCGGCCACCGAACCGTCCGTCGTCAGGACGGTCCACTCGTCCTCGGCGACCCGGGTGTCGGCGGAGCCGATGGTGACCATCGGCTCGACCGCCAGGGCGAGGCCCTTCTTCAGCCGGGGGCCGCGACCGGCACGGCCGTAGTTCGGCACGTCGGGCGGCAGGTGCATCTCGGTGCCGATGCCGTGACCGGTGTAGCCCTCGACGATGCCGTAGTCGCCCTGCGTGTCGACGTGGTGCTCGACCGCGTGGGAGATGTCGCCCACCCGGCCGCCGACCCGGGCGGCGGCCAGCCCCTGCCAGAGCGCCTCCTCGGTGACGCGCATCAGCTCGGTGACCCTGGGGGGCACGGCACCGACGGCGACCGTGATCGCCGCGTCACCGTGCCAGCCCTGCCCGGACCCGTCGGCCACGATCGCTCCACAGTCGATCGAGACGACGTCGCCCTCGGCCAGCACCTGTGCGCCGGGGATCCCGTGCACCACGGCGTCGTTGACCGACGCGCAGATGGTGGCGGGGAACGGCGGCTCGCCGTACCCCAGGAACGACGGTGTCGCTCCCCTCGACCGGATCAGGTCCTCGGCGACCCGGTCGAGCTCGGCGGTCGAGACGCCGGGACGTACGGCGTCGCGCACCGCCGCCAACGCATCGGCGACGACGAGCCCGGCCTCCCGCATGAGCAGGATCTGCTCCGGGGTCTTGATCTCGAGGTTGGTGTTGAACAACGAGCGGGCGGATCTAGCTCTGCTCGATGTTGTCGAGGGCCTCGAAGATGCGCTTCGTGACGTCCTCGACGGCGCCCATCCCGTCGATCTCGTGGACCAGGCCACGGTCGCGGTAGACGGCGATCAGCGGCTCGGTCTCCTCCAGGTAGATCTCCTGGCGGCGGCGGATGACGTCCTCGGTGTCATCGGCGCGGCCGTCGGTCTTCGCCCGCGCCAGCAGGCGCGCCACGAGCTCGTCCTGGTCGCACGTCAGCACCACGACCGCGTCGAGGCGGTGGCCGGTGTGCGCGATCATGCCGTCGAGCTCCTCGACCTGGGCGAGCGTCCGCGGGTAGCCGTCGAGCAGGAAGCCGGTGTCGGCGTCCGGCTCGTCGATCCGGTTGCGCACCATCCGGTTGGTGACCTCGTCGGGGACGTACTCACCGGCATCCATGTACTTCTTCGCCTCGACGCCCAGGGGCGTGCCCTGGGAGACGTTGGCGCGGAAGATGTCGCCGGTGGAGATCGCCGGGACCCCGAAGTGGTCGGCGACGAACTTGGCCTGGGTGCCCTTGCCGGCGCCCGGGGGGCCCATGAGAATCAGCCTCAACGCAGGAATCCTTCATAGTTGCGCTGCTGGAGCTGGCTCTCGATCTGCTTCACCGTGTCGAGCGCGACGCCCACCATGATCAGGATGGACGTGCCGCCGAACGGGAAGTTCTGGTTGGCGTCGATCATCACCAGCGCGATCAGCGGGATCAGCGAGATCAGGCCCAGGTAGAGAGCACCCGGCAGCGTGATGCGGGAAAGGACGTAGGACAGGTAGTCCTGAGTCGGCTTGCCCGCCCGGATCCCGGGGATGAAGCCGCCGTACTTCTTCATGTTGTCGGCCACCTCTTGCGGGTTGAAGGTGATCGACACGTAGAAGTAGGTGAAGAAGATGATGAGCAGGAAGTAGGTCGCCATGTAGAGCGGGTGGTCACCGACGACGAAGTAGTCGGCGACGAACTTCACCCACGCCGAGTCGCTCGTCTGGTTGAACTGCACCGCCATCGCCGGCAGGTAGAGCAGCGAGGAGGCGAAGATGACCGGGATGATGCCGGCCTGGTTGACCTTCAACGGGATGTAGGTCGAGCTGCCGCCGAACATCTTGCGGCCGACCATCCGCCGCGCGTACTGCACCGGGATCCGGCGCTGCGCCTGCTCGATGAAGATGACCGCGGCCACGATGACCAGACCGATGGCGATCACGACGCCGAAGGTCCACCAGCCCTGGCTCTTCTGGACCGCCCACAGCGAGGCCGGGAAGGTCGCGACGACCTGGGTGAAGATCAGGATCGACATGCCGTTGCCGATGCCACGCTCGGTGATGAGCTCGCCGAGCCACATGATCACCGCGGTGCCGGCGGTCATGGTGATGACCATGACCAGGAACGTCGTCGTGTTGTCCTGGTGCAGCAGCGGATAGGTCTCGGTGTCGCAGTTCTGCAGCAGGCTGCCGGTGCGCGCGAGCGCGACGATGCCGGTCGCCTGGAGCACCGCGAGGCCGAGCGTGAGGTAGCGCGTGTACTGCGTGATCTTCGTCTGACCGGCCTGGCCCTCCTTTTTGAGGGCCTCCAACCGCGGGATCACGACCACGAGCAGCTGCAGGATGATGCTGGCCGTGATGTACGGCATGATCCCGAGCGCGAAGACGGTGAGCTGCAGCAGCGCCCCGCCCGAGAACAGGTTGATCAGGTTGTAGATCCCGGTGTTGTTGGCCTCGTCGCCCAGGCAGTGCTGGACGTTGGAGACGTGCACCCCGGGGGCCGGGATCTGGGAGCCCAACCGGAACACGAAGATGATGAACAGGACGAACAGCAGCTTCCGCCGCAGGTCCGGAGTCCGGAATGCGTTCACGAACGCGGTGAGCACTGAAGGTCCTCTTTCTTCACGGGGCCGTCGACACCTTGAGGGCCGTCGGGAAGCCTAACAGGATGCGAGAAAGGCGCGGCCGCCCTGCCAGATGATGCTGTCAGGGCGACCGCGCCTCACTCACGAGTCGGTCACAGAACAGGTCACAGGACGGTGACGCTGCCGCCCGCGCTCTCGATCTTCTCCTTGGCGGAGGCCGAGAAGGCGTGGGCGGAGACAGCGGCCTTGACCGTCAGGTCACCCTGGCCGAGCACCTTGACGAGCTCGCCCTTGCGGACGGCGCCGCGGGCCACGAGCTCCTCGGGGGTGACGTCGCCACCGTCCGGGAACAGCGCGCTGATCTTGTCGAGGTTGACGACCTGGTAGGTCACCTTGAAGGGGTTCTTGAAGCCCTTCAGCTTCGGCAACCGCATGTGGATCGGCATCTGGCCACCCTCGAAGGCGACCGGGACCTGGTAGCGGGCCTTGGTGCCCTTGGTGCCGCGACCCGAGGTCTTGCCCTTCGAACCCTCACCGCGACCGACGCGGATCTTGTCCTTCTTGGCACCGGGCGCGGGGCGCAGGTGGTGCAGCTTGAGCGTCATTTCACTTCACCTCTTCGACCGTCACGAGGTGACGGACGGTCTGGACCATGCCCCGGATCTCGGGACGGTCCTCCTTGACCACGACGTCGCCGATGCGCTTGAGGCCGAGCGAGCGCAGGGTGTCGCGCTGGTTCTGCTTGCAGCCGATCGACGACTTCTTCTGCTGGACCTTGAGCTGCGCCATCAGGAGCTCACCCCTGCGGCGGCCTTGGCGGCGGCAGCAGCCTCCGCCTCGCCCTCGGCCTTCGCCTTGAGGAGCGCCGACGGGGCGACGTCCTCGACCGGGAGGCCACGGCGCGAGGCCACGGTCTCCGGCATCTCCAGCATCTGGAGGGCGGTCACGGTCGCGTGCACGATGTTGATCTGGTTCGACGAGCCCAGCGACTTGCTGAGGACGTCGTGGATGCCGGCGCACTCGAGGACGGCGCGCACCGGGCCACCGGCGATCACACCGGTACCGGGCGCCGCCGGCCGCAGGAAGACGACGCCTGCCGCCTTCTCACCCTGGACCGGGTGCGGGATGGTGCCCTGGATGCGGGGGACGCGGAAGAAGTTCTTCTTCGCCTCCTCGACACCCTTGGCGATCGCCGCGGGCACCTCCTTGGCCTTGCCGTAGCCGACGCCGACCAGACCGTCACCGTCACCGACGACCACGAGGGCGGTGAAGCTGAAGCGACGACCACCCTTCACGACCTTGGCAACGCGGTTGATCGCGACGACCCGCTCGACGTACTGGCTCTTGTCCGCACCGCCGCGCCGGTCGTCACGACCGCCGCGTCCGCCGCGGTCGCCGCCAGAACGCTGTCCGCGCTGGGGTCCGCTCATGATTTCTCCTCAGTCCTTGCTTCGCGATCAGAAGGTCAGGCCGCCCTCGCGGGCGCCATCTGCTAGGGCCGCGATGCGACCGTGGTACTTGTTGCCGGCCCGGTCGAACACGACCGACTCGACGCCGAGCTCCTTGGCCCGGGCCGCGACGAGCTCGCCGACCTTCTTCGCCTTCGCGGTCTTGTCGCCGTCGAACGTCCGCACGTCGCCCTCCATGGTGGAGGCGTACGCGAGCGTCTTGCCGACCAGGTCGTCGACGACCTGGACCGTGATGTGCTTGCTCGAACGGGTGACCACCAGGCGCGGACGCTCGGCGGTGCCGTTGATCTTCTTGCGGCCACGGATCTGGCGGCGCAGGCGCGACTGCGCGCGCGCCGAGAGGTGCCGCTGGTGCTTGAGGGTGATCGCCATGGTCACTTACCAGCCTTTCCGACCTTGCGGCGGACGTGCTCGCCGGCGTAACGGACGCCCTTGCCCTTGTAGGGCTCGGGCTTGCGGAGCTTGCGGATGTTCGCCGCGACCTCGCCGACCTGCTGCTTGTCGATGCCGACGACACCGAGCTTGGTCGGGCCATCGACGGTGAAGGTGATGCCCTCCGGCGCGTCGAAGATGATCGGGTGCGAGTAGCCGAGCTGGAACTCCAGCTGGGTCGGGCCCTTTGACAGGACGCGGTAGCCCACGCCGACGATCTCGAGCTTCTTCTCGTAGCCCTCGGTCACGCCCACCACCATGTTGTTGATCAGGGTTCGGGTGAGGCCGTGGAGCGACTTGCTGACCCGCTCGTCGTCAGGACGCTTGACGTCGAGGACGCCTTCGCCCTTCTCGACGACGATGGGGGCAGCCACGGTGTGGGTGAGGGTGCCCTTGGGGCCCTTCACCGTCACGACGGGGCCGTCGAGGGCCACGTCGACGCCGGTCGGGACCGGGACGGGGAGCTTGCCGATGCGCGACATTGCTGTTCCTCTCTTCCTGGTCTCGTCACCAGACGTAGGCGAGGACTTCCCCACCCACGCCCTTCTGGTTTGCCTGGCGGTCGGTCAGCAGGCCCTGGCTCGTCGAGATGATCGCGACGCCCAGGCCGCCGAGCACCTTCGGGAGACCCGTGTGCTTGGCGTAGACCCGCAGGCCCGGCTTGCTGATGCGGCGGACGCCGGCGATCGAGCGCTCACGGTTGCGGCCGTACTTGAGCGTGATCGTGAGCGTCTTGCCGACGCCGTTCTCGTTGTCCGCGACGTCGAAGGAGGTGATGTAGCCCTCCTGCTTGAGGATCTCCGCGACGCCCTGCTTCAGCTTGCTGTACGGCATCGACACCGCGTCGTGGTACGCCTGGTTGGCGTTGCGCAGACGAGTCAACATGTCTGCGATCGGGTCGGTCATCGTCATGATGTGTGTTCCTTCTGCTGCGGTTTCCGCCCGCACCCGGGCGAGTGGACCTTCAGCTGTTAGTGGTGGTTACCAGCTCGACTTGGTGACGCCGGGGAGCTCGCCGCGGTGGGCCATCTCCCGCAGGCAGATCCGGCACAGGCCGAACTTGCGGTAGACCGACTTGGGCCGACCGCAGCGCTGGCAACGGGTGTAGCCGCGCACCGCGAACTTGGGCTTGCGGGCCGCCTTGACCTTGAGCGAAGTCTTCGCCATGTCAGTTCTCCTTGAACGGGAAGCCGAGCTGCTTCAGCAGCGCGCGACCCTGCTCGTCGTTCGTCGCAGTGGTGACGATCGTGATGTCCATGCCGCGGCTGCGGTCGATCTTGTCCTGGTCGATCTCGTGGAACATGACCTGCTCGGTGAGACCGAAGGTGTAGTTGCCCTTGCCGTCGAACTGCTTCGGGCTCAGGCCGCGGAAGTCCCGGATCCGGGGCAGCGCCAGCGACAGCAGCCGGTCGAGGAACTCCCACATGCGGTCGCCCCGCAGGGTGACGTGGGTGCCGATCGGCATGCCCTCGCGCAGCTTGAACTGGGCGATCGACTTGCGCGCCTTGGTGACGGCCGGCTTCTGACCCGTGATCTGGGTGAGGTCGCGGATGGCGCCCTCGATCAGCTTGGAGTCGCGAGCCGCCTCGCCGACGCCCATGTTGACCACGATCTTGACCAGGCCGGGGACCTGCATGACGTTGGCGATCTCGAACTCGGACCGGATCGCGGGGAGAATCTCCTCGCGGTACTTGGTCTTGAGCCGGGGCGTGACCTTCTCGGTCACCGTGGCCTCGGAGGTCTCGGTCATCAGATTTCCTTCCCGGTCTTGCGGGAGATCCGGACGCTGCGCGTCGAGGAGTACTCCGAGCCGTCAGGGCGACGCTTGGTCACCTCGACCCGCTTGAAGCCGATCCGGGTGACGCCGTCACCCTCGACCAGCATCACGTTGGAGACGTGGATGGGGGCCTCGGTGGTGATGATGCCGCCGGTGCTGCCCGCACGGCCGCCCTGGTTGACGACCTTGGTGTGCTTCTTGATGCGGTTGACACCCTCGACGATCACCCGCTGCTCCTCGCGGAGCACCTTGATGACCTTGCCCTCGGCGCCCTTGTCCTTGCCGGCGATGACCTTGACGGTGTCGCCCTTCTTGATGGAGACCTTCGGCGTCTTCTTGCCGTTCGACTTCGTCATCACAGCACCTCCGGTGCGAGCGAGATGATCTTCATGAACTTCTTCTCGCGCAGCTCGCGGCCGACAGGGCCGAAGATGCGGGTGCCGCGCGGCTCGCCGTCGGACTTGAGGATCACGGCGGCGTTCTCGTCGAACTTGATGTACGAGCCGTCACCGCGGCGGCGCTCCTTGACGGTGCGCACGACGACGGCCTTGACGACGTCACCCTTCTTGACGTTGCCACCGGGGATCGCGTCCTTGACGGTGGCGACGATGACGTCGCCGATCCCGGCGTAGCGACGACCCGAGCCGCCGAGAACCCGGATGCAGAGGATCTCCTTCGCACCGGTGTTGTCGGCGACCTTCAGTCGCGACTCCTGCTGAATCATCAGTTTCTCCTGGTTGTCGTGCCGGTTCTCGTCGCCTCAGAGGGCAGCGAGCCTTGCCGAACTCGATGGGTTACTTCGCGCGCTCGAGGATCTCGACGACGCGCCAGCGCTTCGTGGCGGACAGCGGACGCGTCTCCATGATCAGGACCCGGTCGCCGACGCCACAGTCGTTCTGCTCGTCGTGGGCCTTCAGCCGCGTGTTGCGGCGCAGCACCTTGCCGTACAGGGCGTGCTTCACGCGGTCCTCGACGGACACGACCACGGTCTTGTCCATCTTGTCGCTCACCACGAGACCCTCGCGGGTCTTGCGCGAGTTGCGCTGAACAGTCTGGTCGCTCATGCCGTCTCCTCCTCAGAACCCGGAGCGGTGCGGATGCCGAGCTCGCGCTCGCGCACCACGGTGTAGATCCGGGCGATGTCCCTCTTGACCGTGCGGAGCCGGCCGTGCGACTCCAGCTGGCCGGTGGCCGCCTGGAACCGCAGGTTGAACAGCTCCTCCTTGGCCTCGCGCAGCTTGGCCTCGAGGTCGATGTCGTTCAGCTCGTCCAGTTCGTGAGCCTTAGCAGCGTTGATCGCCATCAGAACTCACCAGCCTCTCGCGTGATGAAGCGGCACTTCATGGGCAGCTTGTGGATGGCCCGACGCATCGCCTCGCGGGCGACGTCCTCGGACACACCGGAGAGCTCGAACATGACTCGGCCGGGCTTGACGTTGGCGACCCACCACTCGGGCGAACCCTTGCCGGAACCCATGCGGGTCTCGGCGGGCTTCTTGGTGAGCGGGCGGTCCGGGTAGATGTTGATCCAGACCTTGCCGCCACGCTTGATGTGACGGGTCATGGCGATACGAGCGGACTCGATCTGCCGGTTGGTCACGTAGTGACCCTCGACGGCCTGGATACCGAAGTCACCGAACGCGAGCGAGGTGCCACCCTTGGCAGCGCCCCGACGCTTCGGGTGGTGCTGCTTGCGGTGCTTGACGCGACGCGGCATCAACATGGCTCAGGCCCCCGTCTCATTGGTCGGCGTGGCGCTCGACTCGGCGGCCGGGGCCCCGGTCTCGCCGGAAGCGGCGGGGGCGCCGGACTCGCGGTCCGAGCGGGTCGGACGGTCACCGCGCGACCCACGGGTCGGACGGTCACCGCCACGGCTGGGGCGACCGCCGCGGCCGGGGACGCCGGCGCGGGCAGCAGCCTGGGCCTGGCGCTCGGCACGGGTGCCGGCGACCTCGCCCTTGTAGATCCACACCTTCACGCCGATGCGGCCGAAGGTGGTGCGGGCCTCGTAGAAGCCGTAGTCGATGTCGGCACGCAGCGTGTGCAGCGGGACGCGGCCCTCGCGGTAGAACTCGGTGCGCGACATCTCGGCGCCGTTGAGGCGACCCGAGCACTGGATCCGGATGCCCTTGGCACCCGAGCGCATCGCGGTCTGCATGGCCTTGCGCATCGCGCGGCGGAACTGGACGCGGCCGGAGAGCTGCTCGGCAACACCCTGCGCGACGAGCTGGGCGTCGATCTCGGGGTTCTTGACCTCGAGGATGTTGAGCTGGACCTGCTTGCCGGTCAGCTTCTCGAGCTCGCCACGGATCCGGTCGGCCTCCGCGCCGCGGCGGCCGATGACGATGCCCGGCCGGGCGGTGTGGATGTCGACGCGGACCCGGTCACGGGTGCGCTCGATCTCGACCTTGGCGATACCGGCCCGCTCCATGCCCTTCGAGAGCAGCTTGCGGATCGCGACGTCCTCGCCGACGTACGCCTTGTACAGCTTGTCGGCGTACCAGCGCGACTTGTGGTCGGTGGAGATGCCGAGACGGAAGCCGTTCGGGTTGATCTTCTGGCCCATTACTTCTTGCCCTTCTTCGCAACAGCGTCGGCCGGCTGGACCGCGATGGTGATGTGGCTCGTGCGCTTGTTGATCCGGGTGGCCCGGCCCTGCGCACGCGGCCGCCACCGCTTCATCGTGGGGCCCTCGTCGACGTGCGCGACCGAGACGACCAGGTCACCGGTGGGGAGGCCCTCGGTGGTGCCGGCGTTCGCGACGGCGCTGTCGAGCACCTTGCCGACGGTCTTCGCCGCGGCCTGGGGGCTGAAGGCGAGGATCGCCTGCGCCTCGTCCACGGGCAGGCCGCGGACCAGGTCGACGACCCGGCGGGCCTTCATCGGGGTGATCCGGACGTAGCGCGCGCTCGCGAACGCACCCGGCTGGTCGCCGAGGAGCGAGTCGCGGCGGGCGCTCGTGCGCCGGCGGTCAGTGGCGGTCATCGACGACGCCCCTTCCGGTCTTCCTTGACGTGCCCGCGGTAGGTGCGGGTCGGGGCGAACTCGCCCAGCTTGTGGCCGACCATGGAGTCGGACACGAAGACCGGGACGTGCTTGCGACCGTCGTGGACGGCGATCGTGTGACCGATCATCGCGGGGACGATCATCGACCGGCGCGACCAGGTCTTGATGACGTTGTGGGAGCCCTTCTCGTTCTCGGCGTCCACCTTCTTCATCAGGTGGTCGTCGACGAAGGGACCCTTCTTCAGGCTGCGAGGCATCTCTTGTTACTTCCTACCCTTGCCGGACTTGCGACGACGGATGATCTGGGCGTCGGAGGCCTTGCGCCGACGGGTGCGGCCCTCCGGCTTGCCCCACGGCGAGACCGGGTGGCGACCACCGGAGGTCTTGCCCTCACCACCGCCGTGCGGGTGGTCGACCGGGTTCATGACGACACCGCGGACGGTCGGGCGCTTGCCCTTCCACCGCATGCGGCCGGCCTTGCCCCAGTTGATGTTCGACTGCTCGGCGTTGCCGACCTCGCCGACCGTCGCGCGGCAGCGCACGTCGACGAAGCGCATCTCGCCCGAGGGCAGACGCAGCGTCGCGCGGGAGCCCTCGCGAGCGACCAGCTGGGCGCTGTTGCCGGCGGAGCGGACCATCTTGGCACCGCCACCGGGCCGGAGCTCGATGCAGTGGATGGTCGTACCGACCGGGATGTTGCGCAGCGGCAGGTTGTTGCCGGGCTTGATGTCGGCGCCGACACCGGACTCGACGCGCATGCCCTGGACCAGGTCCTTGGGAGCGATGATGTAACGCTTCTCACCGTCGGCGTAGTGCAGCAGCGCGATCCGAGCCGTGCGGTTCGGGTCGTACTCGATGTGCGCGACCTTGGCGGGGATGCCGTCCTTGTCGTAGCGACGGAAGTCGATGATGCGGTAGGCGCGCTTGTGGCCACCGCCCTGGTGCCGGGTGGTGATCCGGCCCTGGTTGTTGCGGCCGCCCTTCTTGGGCAGCGGACGCGTCAGCGACTTCTCCGGCGTGGTCCGGGTGATCTCGACGAAGTCGGCCACCGAGGAGCCACGACGGCCCGGGGTGGTCGGCTTGTACTTGCGGATTGCCATCAGTTCGGTCCTCCGAAGATGTCGATGCGGTGACCCTCGGCAAGACTGACGATGGCGCGCTTGGTGTCCTTGCGCTTGCCCATGCCGTAGCGGGTCCGCCGGGTCTTGCCCTGGCGGTTGAGGGTGTTCACCGAGGTGACCTTGACGTTGAAGATCTTCTCGACCGCGATCTTGATCTCGGTCTTGTTGGCGTCCGGGTGCACCAGGAAGGTGTACTTGTTGGCGTCGAGGAGGCTGTAGCTCTTCTCGGACACCACCGGCGCGATCAGGATGTCGCGGTGGTCCTTGTGCAGGGTGCTCACTTGTCGCCCTCCTCGGTGGTGGCAGCCTTCTTGCCGTAGGCGGCGCCGGAGACGAAGGCGTCGTAGGCGCCCTTGCTGAAGACCACGTCGTCGCTCGCGAGGACGTCGTAGGTGTTCAGCTGGTCGACCGCGACCAGGTGCACCTCGGGCGCGTTGCGCAGCGACAGCCAGGTGAGGGAGTCGGTGCGCTCGAGGACCACGAGGTAGTTGCTGCGGTCGGTCAGCGTCCGCAGCGCAGCCAGCGCGGCCTTGGTCGACGGCTTGTCGCCGGACACGAGGCCCTCGACGACGTGGATGCGGCCGTTGCGGGCCCGGTCGGTGAGGGCACCGCGCAGGGCAGCGGCCTTCATCTTCTTGGGGGTCCGCTGGCTGTAGTCGCGCGGCTGCGGGCCGTGGACGGTGCCACCACCGGCGAACTGCGGCGCGCGGGTCGAGCCCTGGCGGGCGCGGCCGGTGCCCTTCTGCTTGTAGGGCTTGCGGCCACCGCCGCGCACGTCGGCGCGGGTCTTGGTGGCGTGCGTGCCCTGGCGAGCAGCGGCCTGCTGGGCGACGACGACCTGGTGGATCAGCGGGACGCTGACCTCGACGTCGAAGATCTCGTTGGGGAGCTCGACCTTGACGGTCTTGACCGTGCTCCCGGCGTTCTTGGTAGCCATCTCGGTCAGCCCTTCTTCGCAGCGGTGCGGAGGACGACGACGCCGCCCTTGGGACCGGGGACGGCGCCCTTGACGAGGATCAGGCCCTTGTCGACGTCGACCGCGTGGACGGTGACGTTCTGGGTGGTGACGGTGTCGCTACCCATCCGGCCGGCCATCCGCATGCCCTTGAACACGCGGCCGGGGGTGGCGCAGGCGCCGATCGAGCCCGGCTTGCGGTGGTTGCGGTGGGCACCGTGCGAGGCGCTCACGCCGGCGAAGCCGTGGCGCTTCATGACACCGGCGAAGCCCTTGCCCTTGCTGGTGCCGGTCACGTCGACGGCCTGGCCCGGCTCGAAGGTGTCGACCGCGAGCTCCTGGCCCACGGTGTAGGTCGCGGCGTCCGCGGTGCGGATCTCCACGACGTGACGACGCGGGGTGGTGCCGGCCTTGGCGAAGTGACCCGCCTGCGGCTTGTTGACCTTGCGGCCCTCGATCTCGCCGAAGCCGATCTGGATGGCGTTGTAGCCGTCCGGCTCGGGCTGGCGGACCTGCGTGATCACGTTGGTCGTGGCCGCGATGACGGTCACGGGGACGACGCGGTTGTTCTCGTCCCAGAGCTGGGTCATGCCGAGCTTGGTGCCCAGCAGGCCCTTCACGTTGCGTTCGATCGTCATGAGCAACTTCCTCAGAGCTTGATCTCGATGTCGACGCCGGCCGGCAGGTCGAGCCGCATCAAGCTGTCAACGGTCTTCGGGGTGGGGTCGATGATGTCGATGAGGCGCTTGTGGGTGCGCATCTCGAAGTGCTCGCGGGAGTCCTTGTACTTGTGGGGCGAGCGGATCACGCAGAAGACGTTCTTCTCGGTCGGCAGCGGCACCGGGCCGGCAACCTTCGCGCCCGTACGGGTCACGGTGTCCACGATCTTCCGCGCCGAGGTGTCGATCACCTCGTGGTCATAGGCCTTGAGCCTGATGCGGATCTTCTGTCCCGCCATAGGTCTCTCTCGTCCTTCATCTCTGTCGCCACTCTGTGGAGACGTCCTCGGGTTTGAGTCGGTCTCGCCCTGCTGCTCACCCCGCACCTCCGACCCCCGAGGTCGGGCGTGTCGCGAGTGTTCGGCGCGCACGACCGCATCAGCGATCCTGGGTGTTTGTTGTTGGGGCGCCCGACGGTGTGTCGGGCTGATCGGGTCTCCCTGGGTCCGGCGCTTCCGCACCACCGACCGCAGTCCGGGAGCGCTGCCCGGGACGAACCCGGGGCGCCGCTTGGGAGACGCGATTCAGTAGTCAAGATGTGCCGCACCCCGGCAGTCCCGCCGGAGCAACCTGAATATCTTGGCAGAGATCCCGCGCCCCGACAAAATCGGAGCGACCACGCGGGTGACAGGATGGCGCGCACGATGACCGGGACACCGCACCACTACCCGCCGCCGGGGGCGGAGCCGCCGGCCGACCCGACGGACCAGGTCGAGCCCCAGCAGCCCCCCGCGCCGTACCTCCCGCCTCCCGGCGCGCCCCCGCCGCCCCCGCCGGGGGCGGCCCGGCCGGCTGCGCACCCCGGGCTCCCGGTGGTGCCGGGAATGCTCGGCGCCGCGCACAAGCCCGGGGCGATGCCGCTGCGGCCGCTCCAGCTCGGCAACATCTACGACGCGGCCTTCCGGATCATCCGGTTCAACCCGAAGGCGACCGTGGGCTCGGCTGCGCTCGTGACGGCGATCGCGATGGTCATCCCGATCATCGTGAGCGCGGTGCTGGCGTTCACCGTCGGCACCGGGGTCGACAGCAGCGGGGAGATCGACGAGGACGCCAGCACCGCGGAGCTGCTCGGCTTCCTCGGCTCGATCGCGTCGCTGGTGCTCGGGGCCTACGCCGCCCAGCTCGGCATCGTCTTCGTGACCGGGATGGTGGCTCACGTGACCCACGCGGCGGCCGTCGGGCGTCGGCTCACCCTCGCCGAGGCGTGGGCGGCCACCCACGGCAAGCGGTGGCGGCTGCTCGGCCAGACGTTCCTGGTCGGGCTCAGCAGCCTGGTCGCGGCCGCGCTGCTGGTCGGGGCGATCGTCGCGGTCGCGGTGGTGACCGCCGACGTGCTCGTCACGGTATTGGTCGGGCTGGTGCTCGTGGCCGGCGCGGTCCCGCTGTTCATCTGGCTCTGGATCAAGGTCGTCTACCTCGCGACGCCGGCGCTGATGCTCGAGCCGATCGGGGTGTTCGCCTCGTTCGGCCGCAACTGGCGGCTCACCGCCGGGCAGTTCTGGCGGGTCCTCGGCATCGGGCTGCTCACCGTGCTCATCACCTCGACGGCGGGGCAGATCCTCAGCTTTCCCTTCGCCCTGCTTGCCCAGATCGGCGGGCTGCTGGCGCCCGACTACTACTTCCTCGTCTACACGATCGGGGTCGCGATCGGGTCGGTGCTGTCCAACGCGTTCGTTGCCCCGTTCACCGCTGCCGTGGTGTCGTTGCAGTACCTCGACCAGCGGATGCGCAAGGAGGCGTACGACGTCGAGCTGATGCGCGAGGCCGGGCTGATCCCGCGGTGACCGCCCTGTCCTCCCCGCCTGCGCCGGCCGCTCCGCTCGCCGAGCCCCCGCTCGACCCGAGCGGGGACGAGGCCCGGTCGTTGCTGCGCGGCGAGCTCGCGAACCCGGAGTACCACGACACGAACCTGATCGAGCGCATCGAGAACTGGATCGCCCGGCTGTTCGACGACAGCGTCGGCGCAGCGTCCGACGTCCCGCTGCTCGGCACCTTCGCGGCGATCCTCATCGGGTTGCTGCTCGCGGTCGGCGTGGGGCTGCTGGTCTCCCGTGCGCGACGCACGGCCCGAGCTCGGGCCGAGCGCGGCCCCGCCCTCACCGGCGAGGCGGTCAGCGCTGCCGATCTGCGGAGCCGCGCCGAGGCCGCGCTCGCCGACGGCCGGTACGACGACGCGCTCGTCGACGCCTACCGCGCGCTCGCACTGCGCCAGGTCGAGCGCGGCCGCATCGAGGACCTTCCGCAAGCGACCGCGCACGAGCTCGCGGCAGGTCTGGCCGCGGAGTTCCCGGCGCAGCGCGCCGGCGTCGAGCGCAGCGCCGACCTCTTCGACGCCGTCCTTTACGGCGACCACCCCGCCACCCCCGAGCAGGCCGTCGACGTCCTCGTGCTCGACGACGAGCTGAGCGGACGACGGGAGCGGGTGCGATGACCACGACGACCGCTCCCCCGGCGCCGACCGGCTCGACCGGCTCGACCGGCTCGACCGGAAGGGACGGCTTCTGGCGCCGCAACCGGCTCTGGTTCGCCGTCGGCCTGGCGCTGGTCGTGGCGATCGCTGTCGCGGCCTGGGCCGGCACGGGCGACACCCGCTTCTCCGCACCGCTGGACCCGCAGAACCCCGACCCCGAGGGCGCCCAGGCGGTCGCGCAGGTGCTCGAGGCCGAGGGCGTCGACGTCGAGGTCGTGCGCTCGGCCGACGCGCTCCGCGACGCGGACGTCTCCGACGGCACCACCGTGGTGGTGACCAGCACCGGCGACCTGACCCCCAGCACCACCCGGCGGCTCCGGGAGGACACGAACGGGGCCGACCTGGTGCTGGTCGAGCCGCCGTCGTACGTCCTGGCGGAGCTCGACCCGGACGTCGTCACCGGCCGCGCCCCCGACGAGACGTCGGGCGAGTGCGACGACAGCCGGTTCGACGGGCTCGACCTGGCCGTCGACAACGCCGTCTCCTACGACACCCCCGGCGGCTGCTTCGCCGCAGGCGACAAGTTCGTGCTGGCGGAGGGGGACGCCGCGACGTCGTACCTCGGCGCCGGCCAGGCCCTCACCAACGACCAGGTCCTGCGCGCCGACAACGCCGCCGTCGCCCTGCGGCTGCTGGGGGCCGACGACCGGCTGGTCTGGTACGTCCCGACGCTCGACGACGCCGACGAGGACGAAGCCGTCAGCCTGTGGACGTTCGCGCCGGACTGGATCGCGCCGTCGCTGTGGCTCGTGGGCATCGCCGCGGTCGGGCTGATGCTCTGGCGCGGGCGCCGGCTCGGCCGGCTGGCCACCGAACCGCTGCCGGTCGTGGTCCGGGCCGTCGAGACGACGCGCAGCCGGGGCCGGATGTACCGCAGCGCCGACGACCGCACCTACGCCGCGGCTGCGCTCCGCGCCGCCGCCCGGCGCCGGCTCGCCGATCACCTCCGGCTAGGGCGCGGTGCCACGGAGGCCGAGGTGGTCTCCGCCGTCGCCCGCCACACCGGACGGCGCGCGGAGGAGATCGGCCTCCGCCTCGCCTCCACGGGCTTCGTCCCGACCACGGACCAGGGCCTGGTCCAGCTCGCCCAGGATCTCACGCAGCTCGACAGAGAGGTACGACGCGGATGACCGCCGACAACAACCCCGACGCGCCCGTGGACGCCGGTACGGACGACGCCCTCCGGGAGCGGCTGCTCGCCGTACGCCACGAGGTGGCGAAGGCGGTGGTGGGCCAGGACGCTGCCGTCTCCGGCCTGCTCGTGGCGCTGCTCTGCGGCGGGCACGTGCTGATGGAGGGCGTGCCGGGCACCGCGAAGACCCTGCTCGTGCGCACGCTGGCTGCGTCGCTGGCGGTCGACACCCGGCGGGTGCAGTTCACCCCGGACCTGATGCCCGGCGACATCACCGGGTCGCTGGTCATCGACAACGCCGGCGGCGGCGAGCTGACGTTCCGCGAGGGACCGGTCTTCACGAACCTGCTGCTCGCCGACGAGATCAACCGCACCCCGCCGAAGACGCAGTCGGCGCTGCTCGAGGCGATGGAGGAGGGACAGGTCTCCGCCGACGGCGTCACCCGCCCGCTCCCCCGGCCGTTCCTCGTGGCGGCCACGCAGAACCCCGTCGAGTACGAGGGCACCTACCCGCTGCCCGAGGCGCAGCTCGACCGGTTCCTGGTCAAGGTGGTGCTGCCGGTGCCGCCACGGGCCGACGAGGTCGCCATCCTCACCCGGCACGCCGAGGGGTTCGACCCGCGTGACGTCGCGGCGGCCGGGGTCGCGGCGGTCGCGTCCGGAGCGGACATCGAGGCCGCCCAGAGGGCGGTGAAGAAGGTGCAGGTCTCGCCCGAGGTCGCGTCGTACATCGTCGACATCGCGCGGGCGACGCGCGACTCGCCGTCATTGTCGCTCGGCGTCAGCCCGCGTGGAGCCACCGCCCTGCTGCGGGCGGCGCGGGCGTGGGCGTGGCTGTCCGGTCGCGACTTCGTCACCCCCGACGACGTCAAGGCGCTCGCCCACGCCACGCTCGTCCACCGGCTGGGCCTGCGCCCCGAGGCCGAGCTCGAGGGCGTCGACGTCGCCAAGGTCCTCGCCGCCGCGCTCGGCTCCGTCCCGGTGCCGCGATGACGAACGGCTGACCATGGCGATCTCCGGGCGGGTCCCACTGCTCCTCGTGCTCGGTGTCGTGGCCGTCGTGCTGCGACCCTCGGGCGGCACGGTGGCGCTCTGGGTGCTCGCCGTCGTCCTGCTCGTGGGGCTGGACCTGCTCCTGGCGCCGTCGCCCCGCGGCGTCGGCCTGGCCCGGCGTGCGCCCGGCACGGTGCGGCTCGGCGACCCCGCGGAGTCGGCCCTCACGTTGAGCAACGACGGCTCCCGCACGATGCGGCTCCAGGTGCGCGACGCCTGGCAGCCGACCGCAGGTGCGAGCGGCAACCGCCACCGGGTGACGCTGCCGGGCGGCGAGCGCCGGACCGTCCGCACGCCGCTGCGGCCCTGGCGACGCGGGGACCTGCGGGCGTTCGGCGTCACGCTCCGCTCGTGGGGACCGCTGCACCTCGCCGCCCGGCAACGGACGTTCGAGGTGCCCGGCACGGTGCGCTCGCTGCCGCCGTTCCAGTCGCGCAAGCACCTGCCGTCGCGGTTGGCCCAGCTGCGCGAGCTCGACGGACGCGCGGCGGTGCGGATCCGTGGGCAGGGCACGGAGTTCGACTCACTGCGGGAGTACGTCCGCGGTGACGACGTCCGCTCGATCGACTGGCGGGCGTCGGCCCGCACACCGAACGTGGTCGTCCGCACCTGGCAGCCCGAGCGCGACCGCCGGGTGGTACTGGTGCTCGACACCTCGCGGGTGTCCGCCGGCCGCGTCGGCGGGAGCGGCGGGAGCGGCGGTGGCGACGGGGTGGAGGGGGTGCCGCGGCTCGACGCCGCCATGGACGCTGCCCTCCTGCTGGCCGCACTGGCGTCCCGGGCCGGCGACCGGGTCGACTTCGTCGCCGGCGACCGGCGGATCCGGGCGCGGCTCCGCGCGGCGGGTGCGCGCGACATCGCCGCCCGGCTGCAGGAGTCGATGGCCGACCTCGAGCCGGTCATCGCCGAGGCCGACTGGGACCTGCTGGCCGGGGCGGTCCAGGGCTTCGGCAAGCAGCGGGCGCTCGTCGTACTGCTGACGCCGGCGGAGCCGTCCTCGGTCCAGCTCGGCCTGCTCCCGGTCCTCCCCGCCCTCACCCACCACCACCGGGTCGTCGTCGCCTCGGTCCGCGACCCCGAGCTCAACCGGCTCGCCGAGGTCCGCAGCACCCTCGACGAGGTGTACGACGCCGCGGCCGCCGAGCAGGAGCTCCACCGCCGCGAGTGGACCACCGGCGTCCTGGACCGGCTCGGCGTGCACGTCGTCGACGCCGACGCCGAGCGCCTCCCGCCCGCCCTCGCCGACCACTACCTCGCCCTCAAGGCGCAGGGACTCCTCTAGACTGTCGACCCGGCTCAAACTCGCACGAGGAACCCGTCGACCCGGCTCAAACTCGCACGAGGAACCCGTCGACCCGGCTCAAACTCGCATGAAGGACCCGCGATCCGGCGTGAGTTTGCGACGGGTCAGCGGGTTCGGAGCGTGAGTTTGCGACGGGTCGACGGGTTCTGAGCGTGAGTTTGCGACGGGTCAGCGGGTTCTGAGCGTGAGTTTGCGCCGGGTCGGCGTCAGGACTGGGTCGCGACGCGGTCCTCGAGGAGGTCGGCGCTGATGTCGCCGGTGTGGCCGGCGGCGGCGGCCTGACGGCCGAGGACGAAGACGTAGGCGAAGAACGCGAGCTCGGCGAGGATGCCGATGCCGACCCGTGCCCAGGTGGGGAGCGGTGAGGGGGTCACGAAGCCCTCGATCATGCCGCTGACGAAGAGGACGGCGACCAGGCCGAGGACGCAAGTGATGGCGGTGCGGCCGGCGCGGGCCAGGGCGGCGGCACGGCTGACGCCGCCCGGCTCGACCCACGACCAGAACAGCCGGAGGCCGACGCCGGCGGCGACGAAGACGGCCGTCAGCTCGAGCAGGCCGTGCGGGAGGATCAGGCCCCAGAACAGGTCGCCCCGGTCGTGCCGGGTCATGATCGAGCCGACGACCGCCAGGTTGGACAGGTTGGTCCAGAGCAGGAAGAACACCGGGGCGCCGAGGATGCCGAGGGCGATGCAGAGCGCGCTCACCCAGGCGTTGTTGATCCAGACCTGGCTGGCGAAGTCCTGGGCCGGGCTCGAGCTGTAGTAGCTCTCGAAGTCGTGGTTGACGAGGGCGTCGACCTCCTGCGGAGACAGCAGGCTCTGCTCGACCTGCGGGTGCTCGACCAGCCACCACATCATCACGCCGGTGAAGACGACGCTGCCGGTCGTCGTACCGAGCCACCACCAGCGCAGGCGGTAGAGGGCGGCCGGGAACTGCTGGGTGAAGAACCGGCCCGCGGCCCGCCAGCTCAGCACGCGTGCGCCGAGCATCTTGATGCGGGCCCGACCGAGCAACGAGGACAGGTAGGCGACGACCTCGGCGTCGGGTGCCGCGGTGCGGATCACCGACAGGTGGGTGGCGACCTGCTGGTAGCGGTCGACCAGCTCGTCACCCTGCGGTCCGGTCAGCCGGCCGGCGCGGACCAGCTGCTCGAGGCGGGCCCACTCGTGCGCGTTCGCGACGACGTAGGCGTCGAGGTCGATGCGCGGCACGGCGCCAGCCTAGGACGTTCTCCTAGACTCCGAGCGATGGCGGAGTTCGCGACGATCACCACCGACGACCTCGTCACCGGCGAGGGCGTCGCGCTCGACCTGCCCCCGGCCAGCCTGGGCCTGCGCCTCACCTCGGGCCTGATCGACGTCATGGTGACCGTCGTCGTCTACATCGTGAGCCTGTTCGTCCTGCTCATCGCCACCACCAACGCCTCCCAGGCGCTGTTCCAGCTGTCGATCGTGGCAGCGACCGTGGTCACCTTCGCCGTCTACCCGACGGTGCTGGAGACGCTGACCCGCGGGCGCTCCCTCGGCAAGCTGGCGCTGGGCCTGCGCACGGTGCGCGACGACGCCGGGCCGATCACGTTCCACCACGCCCTGGTGCGGGCCCTCGTCGGCTTCGTCGAGATCTACGCGTTCTCCGCGGTGCCGGCGTTCTTCTCGATGCTGATCAGCCAGCGAGGGAAGCGGCTCGGCGACTTCGCCGCCGGCACCTACGTCATCCGCGACCGGGTCAGCCTCCGGCTCCCGCCGCCGCCGCAGATGCCGCCGCAGCTCGCTGCCTGGGCGCGGACCGCGGACCTGGCGAGCCTCCCCACCGGCCTCGCGCTGGGCGTGCGCCAGTACCTCGGCCGGTTCCCGACCCTCGACCCCCAGTCGCGGCAGCGCGTCGGCGACGACCTCGTCGCCGAGGTGCGGAAGTACGTCGCTCCGGCGCCGCCCACCGGAGCTCCCCCGGAGCTGGTGCTCGGCGCGGTGGTCGCCGAGCGCCGGGAGCGCGACCTGGCCCGGCTGCGCCGCGACGAGCAGTTCCGGGCACGGCTGGCGTCCCGCGACTGAAGGTGGGCCGGGGTGGGTAGGTTGGTCCGACCATGACCAGCACGCGGATCGCTCAGCCGAGCACTCCTCTCACCGCCGACGACGTCGAGCGCGCCACCGCCGCGATCGACCGGATCTCCGACGCGTTCTCGAGCCGCGTCGTCGGCCAGGAACGCGTCCGCACCGCCCTCCTCGTCACCCTGCTGGCCGAGGGCCACGTGCTGCTCGAGAGCGTGCCCGGCCTGGCGAAGACGCTCGCGGCGTCGACGCTCGCCCAGGCCGTGAGCGCCGACTTCTCGCGCATCCAGTGCACGCCCGACCTGCTCCCGAGCGACATCATCGGCACCCAGGTCTACGACCCGCGCCGGCACGAGTTCGAGACCCAGCTCGGTCCCGTGCACGCCAACTTCGTGCTCCTCGACGAGATCAACCGCGCGAGCGCCAAGACGCAGTCGGCGATGCTCGAGGCGATGCAGGAGCGGCAGACGTCGATCGCCGGCACCATCCACCCGCTGCCGAGCCCGTTCATGGTGCTCGCCACCCAGAACCCGATCGAGGAGGAGGGCACCTACGTCCTCCCCCACGCCCAGATGGACCGGTTCCTCCTCAAGGAGGTCGTCGACTACCCCGAGGAGGTCGACGAGCTGATGGTCCTCGACCGGATCGGCGACGGCACCCTGGGCCAGCACTCCGAGCGGGTCGCCCCGGTCGCGACGATCCACGACGTCGTCGACCTCCAGGCCATGGTGCGCCGGGTGTACGTCGACCCGGCGATCCGCCGCTACGTCGTCAGCCTGGTGCGCGCCACCCGGCACGTCGGCCACCTGCTCGGCCCCGAGCTCGGGGCCTACGTCGAGATCGGCTCGAGTCCCCGCGGGAGCATCGCGTTCTTCCAGGCCGCGCGCGCGATGGCGGTCGTGCAGGGCCGGCACTACGTGATCCCCGAGGACGTCCGCGAGCTGCGGCACGCGGTGCTGCGGCACCGGATCCACCTCAGCTTCGAGGCGCTCGCCGACCGGGTGCGGCCCGAGAGCATCATCGACGCGGTCTTCCGCGCCGTGCCGACCCCGTGAGCCGACCGGGAGCAGACCGCACGCCGTGTCCCACCTGACCCGGGTCAAGACCCGCCTCTCGATCCATGCACACCGCAAGGTGCGCGGGTTGCTCGAGGGCGAGTACGCCGCGGTCCAGGTCGGTCGCGGCATCGACTTCAACGACCTGCGCGAGTACGTCCGCGGCGACGACGTCAAGGACATCGACTGGAAGGCGTCGGCCCGCAGCCGGATGCTGCTCGTCCGCCGCTACGTCGCCGAGCGCAAGCACACCGTCGTCCTCGCGGTCTCGACCGGCCGCAGCATGGCGGCGATGAACGACGCCCAGGTCGGCAAGCGCGACCTCGCGGTCTTCGTCACCGGCGTGATCGGCTACCTCGCCGTCCGGCACGGCGACCTGGTCGCGCTCGTCCACGGCGACGAGCGCCGCCAGCACGTCCGCCCGCCCGACAACGGCGAGCTGTACCTCGAGCGGCTGCTCGGCATCGTCCACGACGCCATCACTCCCGACGCCGGGCACAGCGACCTGGCGGCCGTGCTCGACTACGTCAAGTGCGCGATCCGCCGCCGCGCGATCCTGGTCGTGATCTCCGACGAGACCACGATCAGCGACCCGGTCGCCGCTGCGCTGCGTCGGCTGACCGCCCAGCACGAGGTGCTGTTCCTGACGATCGGCGACCTGGACCCGACGCTCGCGGCCGGCGCCGCGGTCGGCGGCGGCGCGCGGGCGCCCCAGCGGCTGGTCGACGTCGACGCCGGCGCCGAGGTGCCGTCGTGGCTGCGGGGCGACGCCCGGCTGCAGCAGGAGTACGCCGCGCTGGTGGCCGGTGAGGAGTCGCAGCTGCGTCGCCGGCTCGACCAGCTCGGTGTCGTGCACGAGCAGGTGCGCGACACCGAGTCCGCCATCACCGCGGTCTTCCGCGTCCTCGAGAGGCACCGTCATGCTCGCCGCCGCTAGCACCACCGCGGCCGAGCTCCAGGAGGAGTTCAACGGTCCGGTGGCGTACGCCGACCGCTGGATCTGGCTCGCACTGCTCGGTCTGGTGCTGGTCGGTCTCTACTACCTCGCGGTGGTGTGGTTCACCCGCGAGCGCCCGGTCGAGGCCGGCGTCACCTGGAGCGGTGACGTGCCGACCGCCCGCACCCAGCACCTCGCGCGGATCGACCGGATCGAGACCGAGGTGCGCGAGGGCCGGTTGCCCGCCCGCGACGGCCACCAACAGCTCAGCGAGACGGTGCGGTCCTGGGCCGAGCTCGTGACCCGGCTGCCCGCCCTGACCATGACGCTCTCAGACTTCCGGCGGCAGGCGCCCTGGGCACTGACCGAGACGATCGAGCTGATGTACCCGCCGGAGTTCGCGCCCGACGAGGTCGGCGAGGCGCAGGAGCGGTTCGCCACCGCGGTCGCCAAGGCACGACAGCTGGTGACGTCATGGAGCTGAAGTGGCCGTGGCTGGTCCTGCTGCTGACGCTGCTGCTGGTGGCGCTGCTGGCGGTGTGGGTGCGCACCTGGCGCACCCGGCAGCCGGCGGGCGCGTCGTACGTCGCCCACGCCGCGCGGCTGCGCGCGCTCCCCCGCTACCAGGTGCTGGTGCAGCGGCGCCGGCTGCTCGGTGGGTTCGGGTCGCTCGCCGCGCTCGTGGCGTGCGCCGGCGGCATCGTGCTGGGCGGCCGGGTCCAGGAGACGCAGGTCATCGACCGCGACGAGGCGACCCGCGACATCGTGCTCTGCCTCGACGCCTCGGGGTCGAGCGCGCCGTGGAACAGCGAGGTCGCCCAGGAGTACCGCGCCATCGTCGACGAGCTCGACGGCGACCGGGTCGGGCTGACGATCTGGAACAACGCGGCGATCAGCAAGATCCCGCTGACCGACGACTACGGCGTGGTCCGCGACCAGCTCGACATCGCGCAGGAGGCGTTCGCGGGGTTCGACGAGTACTTCCCCTCGGAGGAGTTCAACGACTTCACCGCCGGCACGTTCATCCAGGAGGGCCCCGACCGCTCCTCGCTGATCGGGGACGGCCTGGCGTCGTGCGTGCAGCGCTTCGACCGGCTCGACGAGGACCGTGGCCGGGCGCTGATCCTCGCCACCGACGGTGAGCAGCGCGGGCGCGGCGTCTTCGACCTCGCCGAAGCCGCCGACTACGCGGCCGACGCCGGGGTGGTGATCCACGTGATCACCAACCCGGGCGAGCCGCAGCGCGAGGGGGACCTCGCCGGTCTGCAGGCGGCCGCCGAGACGACCGGTGGGTCCTTCGCCGAGCTCGGCACCGGCGGGTCGACCGAGGAGGTCGTCGAGCAGATCAACCGGCTCGAGACGACCGAGATCGACCGTCCGCCGCTGGTGCAGACCCTCGACCGGCCGCGGGCCGGGCAGGTGCTCGCCGGGATCGGCGTCGGGCTGCTGGTCGTCGTCTGGGTCGTGCAGGGCCTGATCGCCCTCGCCGGACGGAGGTCGTCGTGAGCATCCCGACGAGCACCCTCCTCCCCCTCGCCCGCCGGGTCGGCATCGTCGTCCTCCTGCTGGTGATCTTCACCCAGCCCGGGTTCGGGTCCCGGGCGGTGCCGACCCAGACCGCCGACATCGAGGTGCTGGTCGTGGTCGACCGCACCCGGTCCATGGCGGCGCTGGACTACCAGGACGGTCCCCGCATCGACGGCGTGCAGCAGGACCTGACCGCTCTCTCCGAGGAGCTGCCGGGCGCCCGGTTCGCGCTGCTGACGTTCGGCACGGACGTCACCCTCGAGCTGCCGTTCACCAGCGACACCGCCTCGTTCCGCACCGGCGTGGAGACGATGCGGCTGGAGGGCCCCTTCGACGGCAGCGGCTCGCTCGTCGACCGGCCGCTCGACGCGATGCGCGACATCCTCGAACGCGCCGAGGAGGAGCACCCCGAGCGGCGTCGGGTGGTCGTGTTCGTGAGCGACGGCGAGAACACCGCCGACGGCGAGCAGAGCTCGTTCGAGGAGCTCGACGAGCTGGTCGACGGCGGCGTGGTGCTCGGCTACGGCACCGAGGACGGCGCGAAGATGCCGGAGGCCGAGGACCTGTCCACCGACGACGGGTTCGTCTACGACCAGGAGAGCGGCGAGGACGCCATCTCGCGGATCGACGAGGACAACCTGCGCGGGGTGGCCGACGAGCTGGGCATCGACTACGAGCACCGCACCGCGCCCGGCGGGATCCCGTCGCTCGCGGAGGACTTCGAGGCGTCGTACGCCTTCGACGACCGGGACGGCGCCCCGGCCGAGCACGACCTGACCTGGGTGTTCGGCCTCCTGCTGCTGGCGCTGGTGCTGCTCGAGCTGCGCTCGTGGTGGCAGGCGCTGTGGACCTCGCACACGACGCTGCTGCCCGCGGGTCGCGACCGCCGCGGCCGTCGCGACCGGGAGCCGGTCGGCGCCGGTGAGGGGAGGACGCCGTGACGCGCGAACGGCTGCGGCTGACCCTGGTCCTCGTCGGCTTCGTGCCGGCGCTGGTGGCGGTGGCGTTCGCCGCGAAGGTCCTCCTGATGCTGTCGCACGACCGCGAGGGGCGGGACCGCTTCGACGCCGCGGAGTACGTCGCCGCGGCCGACGAGTTCTCCGCGAACGGCTCGGTCAACTGGTTCGAGTCGTGGATCGCCGCCTTCGACGAGGGCGCCGCGCGGCACGCCGACGGCGACCTCGAGAGCGCCCTCGAGCAGTACGAGACCGCGCTCGAGGACGTGCCGGTCACCGAGGAGTGCACGGTCCGCATCAACGCCGCGCTCGCCCACGAGACGCTCGGGGACCAGGCGGCCGAGGGCGAGGACGCCGACGAGGCCACCGCCCAGTGGCAGGCCGGCATCGACGTCCTCGCCGAGGGCGGTTGCCCGTCGGACTCCGGGCGCGGCCAGGAGCAGACCGAGGAGGCGGAGGCCGTCGACCAGCGGCTGCGCGAGAAGCTCCAACAGCAGCAGCAGCAACAGCAGCAGGACCAACAAGACCAGCAGGACCAGCAGCAGGACGAGCAGGACCAGCAGGAGCAGCGCGAACGGGAGCGCAAGGAGCGCGAGCTCGAGGAGCGCAACGACGACGGGCTCGAGCAGCAGCAGGAGCACGAGGACGACAACCGGGAGCGGGACTACTCCCAGTACCAGTGGTGACTAGACCGGTTGTCCAAACAATCGGACGGACCCCGGGCACCCCGTGTCTCCGATCGGCCATCCGCGTTATCAGATCCGAACGCACCGCGTTCCGGACTCGGGCGGTCAGCTCAGAAGACATGGGGTCAGCAGTTGTCCACACCAGTACGGCGCCGCGTGCGCCCGTCCCTCTCTCGGGTCGCTCTCGGAGCGGTGGGCACCGTCGTCATCTCCTCGCTCGGCGTGCTCGGCGCCTCCTCCACCGCTGCCGGTGAGACCACGGTCTCGCCGACGGAGCCCGGCTCGCCGCCGGTCGTCCGGGATGGCAGCGTCACCATCTCCGTCGACGTCGCGGCGCTCGGCTACTTCCGTAGCAACGCGACGTCGGCGATCAACCCGGTCGCGTCGACGTCGTACCTGTCCAACACGACCACCTGCAAGGGCGACAACCCGGCCGGCACCAACAACTCACCGCGCACGACGGTGCAGGTCGAGGATCCGGACGGCAACGTCGTACTGACGCGGACCAGTCCGGCCCGCAACATCGGCCTGGCCGGATTCTTCACCAACCCGACCAACCAGCCGTTGAGCCCGCAGCCCGCGCCGGCCAACGCCAACTACCTGGGCGACTTCCCGAACAGCACCTACCACGGCATGTCGGTCTCGTTCGACCTCGCCGGCCTGCCCGCCGGCGAGTACACGGTGACCACGACGCACCGGCACATGCTCAAGACCGGCAACAACGGCCCGTGCACGGTCGGCTACCCCGGCCCGGGCGGCACGGTGATCGCCGCCGAGCAGGTCGAGTCCGACACGTTCGACTACCGTCCGTGGCAGCACAAGTTCGTCGACGTGCTCGGCAACGGGACCGTCGAGGCCAACACCTCTCCCGCCGAGGCATCGGTGCGGATCAACGGCAAGTCGTCCGGCGTCCTTGCCGGCAAGCAGAAGTTCTACGCCCTCGACGGCGACTTCGCGCTGCCGTCCGACCCGGAGACCTGCGCGGAGGACCCCGCCAGCTGCCTCCCGGCGGCCGCCCAGCCCTGCAACCCGGACCTGGGGTGCGTGCCTCGGCTGATGATCACGCAGTACCCGAACGTCATGGTGGACGGCAAGGCCAACCACCTGCAGGGCATCTTCGACCTGAAGACGAAGGCGTTCATCGCCAACGCCGCCGTCGACGGCCACCAGCGGGTGCTGATGTCGCTCGGCCCGAACGACGCCTACTACAAGAACCTGCTCAACAAGCTGAGCGGGAAGCTGGCGCCCAAGGGCGTCGACCTTCCTGAGCTGCTGGCGACCCAGGTGCTCGTGGGCGGGCCGACGAACACGCTCACCCTGAGCCTCCTCAACGGGCTGCAGGTCGACCCCACCGGCACCAAGGGCGGGGTGAGCATCCGCTCGGCCGGGACCGTCCAGGCGGGCGTGCTGCTCGACATCTACAGCCACCTCCGCCTGAGCGGACCCGCGTGTGTCACCAACACCGCCTCCTCCGCGAACGGCGACCGGCGGTTCACGCCCAACGAGGATGCCGGCTACACGGTCCGCACGTCCGACCTGCTGCCGTCGGTGCCCGCCGTCGGTCCGCTCGCCGCGATCGTCGGCGGTCCGGTCCTCAGCATCGAGGGCGACTTCGTGGGAGCCACCGCGCCGCTGGTCAACACCGCCAGCGCCGTGATCGGTGTCGACACCGCGGCCGACGAGCCGAACGGCTACCCCGTCTGGGTCGAGCCGTTCCTCAGCTCGCCGACGCACGTCGCCAGCCCGAAGAAGATGGACTTCCTCGGGACGGCGACCTGGTCGGCCAGCGAGACCCCCGTGGTCGGCATCGGCTGCCTGTCGGTGAACTTCATGGTGGGCACCGGCGTGGCGATCTACAACAACCCGGTCCGGATCGGGTTCGACGAGCTCGTCAAGGCGGCGACCAAGCCGAACCCGACGGTGCGAGCGGTGATGTCCGCGGTCGACGCCGCCGCGAACGGCGCGATCAACGACGTGACGGCCAACCCGACCGTCGCCGGGGTGCTCGAGCAGGTCGTCGGCGCGCTGCCGCTGTCGTCCCTGCCGTGATCCACGGTTGAACACCAACAGGGCCCCCGCCGGCGGCGGGGGCCCTGTTGTCGTGCGGGTCGTCAGCGCCGTCGTCGCCGCACGACCCACCGCAGCGCCAGCAGGCCGAGCAGCGCCGCCGCAGCCTGCTTGCCGTAGGACTTGAGGAGCACCGGCAGCACGGTGGCTCCGAGGTCGAGGGCCTCGTCGTTCGACGACCCCGACGACCCCGACGACCCCGACGGCACCGAACGCACCGGCGCCGGCGGGGGCTGCGGCTGAGCGGCGGCGGGCGGCGCGGCCGGGGCTGCCGCGGAGAGCTCGCTCACGTCCTCCTGCCCGCCCGCCGCCGCGTCCCCGGCCTCCTCCGCAGCCGCCGGTGCTCGATCACCGGCGGTGCCGAGGCGTTCCTCGAGGCACGCCACGAACTGGCCGAGCAGCTTGTCCGAGACGTCCTGCATCACCCCGCGGCCGAACTGCGCGGGCTTGCCGGTGATCGCCAGGTCGGTGAGCACCTCGACCGTCGTACCACCGCCGTCGGCCGCTGCCATCGACAGCTGGACCGTCGCGCCCGCCGTGCCGTTGCCGCGCTTGTCCTTGCCCTTCGCCTCGACGACGAAGGCGTGCGCCTCCTCGTCCCGCTCCACGAACGTGCCGGACCCCGCGTAGACCAGTGCGATCGGCCCCAGCTTGACCTTGCACGTGCCCTGGAAGGTGTCGCCGTCGGCTGAGGTGACCTGCGCTCCGGGGAAGCACTCGGCCACGGCCGCGATGTCCTGGAAGTGCGTCCAGGTGTCCTCGACCGACGTCGGCACCGTGAAGGTGTGGGTGAGCTCCACAGTCCCGCCCGTCAGGTCGCGTCGCGACCGGCGGCGGCGAGCACGGCGCGGGCGGTGAGCACGGTCGCGAGGTGGTTGCGGTACTCCGCGCTGCCGTTGAGGTCGGTGGGCGGGTTGGCGCCGTCGGCGGCGTGCGTCGCCGCCTGCCGTACGGCGTCCGTGGTGGCCGGCTGTCCGACCAGTGCCTCTTCCACGGCCGTCGCCCGCAACGGCGTGCTGCCCATGTTGGTGAGCCCGACCCGCGCCTCCGCGATCCGGTCGCCGTCCATCCGCACCGCCGCCGCGACGGCGACGATCGGCCACTGGTGGGCGATCCGCACGAACTTCTCGTACGACGCTCCCCAGCCGGTGTGCTTCGGGACGCGCACCTCGACGAGGATCTCGTCGTCGGAGATCGCGGTCTCGAACAGGTCGACGAAGAAGTCGGCGGCCGCGACCTCCCGGGTGCCGCCCGGCCCCTGCACGACCATCGTCGCGTCGAGCGCCAGCACCGGCGCGCCCAGGTCGCCCGCCGGGTCGGCGTGGGCCAGCGCCCCGCCGAACGTGCCGCGGTGGCGCACCTGCGCGTCGGCGAGGTGGCTGATCGCCTTGCTCACCAACAGCGCGTGCTCGTGGACGAGCGCGTCCTTGCCGACGTCGTGGTGGGTGGTCATGGCGCCGACCGCCAGGTGGTCGCCGGCGTCCCGCACACCGCGCAGGCTCTCGATCCGGCCGAGGTCGATAACCCACTCCGGCGCGTTGAGGCGCATCCGGAGCACCGGCAGCAGGCTCTGGCCGCCGGCGATGATCTTCGCCTCGTCGCCGTGCTCGGCCAGGGCCGCGAGGGCCTCCTCGACCGACGCCGGTGCGACGTACTCGAAGGCTGCGGGGATCATTCGGCACCTCCCGTGGTCCGGTCGACGGTTCCGCTCATGCCGGTCGACTCGTCGAAGTGGGGTGCGGCCGCCCCGGGTGTCTCGCCGCCGGGTCCGCTGCTGTTGATGGCCCGCCACACCCGTTCCGGCGTGCACGGCATCTGGATGTCGGTCACCCCGAGGTGCCGGACCGCGTCGACGACCGCGTTGACCACGGCCGGCGTCGAGGCGATCGTGCCCGCCTCCCCCACTCCCTTGGTGCCGAGCGTGTTGCTGGTCGCCGGCGAGGTGGTGTGGTCGGTCTCGAAGCTGATCGTGTCGGCCGCGGTCGGCAGCAGGTAGTCCACGAACGACCCGGACACCAGCGTGCCGCTGTCGTCGTGCACGGCCTCCTCCCACAGCGCCTGGGCGATGCCCTGGACCAGGCCGCCGTGCACCTGACCCTCCACGATCAGCGGGTTGACGATGTTGCCGATGTCGTCGACCGCGACGTACTTGCGCATCGTGACCTGGCCGGTCTCGGTGTCGACCTCCATCGCGCACAGGTGGGTGCCGTGCGGGAAGGAGAAGTTGACCGGGTCGTAGGTGGCGGTGGCGTCGAGGTTGGGCTCGACGCCCTCGGGCAGGTCGTGCGCGGCCCAGGCCGCGGTCGCGACCTCCTGGATCGTGACGCCCTTGTCGGTGCCACGCACCTGCAGCCGGCCGCCGCTGAACTCGATGTCGTCGGGCGCCGCTTCCAGCATGTGCGCCGCGATCGGCTTGGCCCGCTCGACCACCTTGTCGGCTGCCTGGACCAGCGCCTCGCCGCCGACGACCAGGGACCGCGAGCCGTAGGTGTCGAGGCCGCGCACGGAGGTCTGGGTGTCGCCGTGCAGCACCTCGATGTCCTCGAACGGCACGCCGAGCCGGTCGGCCACGATCTGCGACCAGGCCGTCTCGTGGCCCTGACCGTGCGGGGAGGTGCCGGTGATGACCTCGACCTTGCCGGTCGGGAGCATCCGGATCTCCGCGTGCTCCCAGCCGCCGGCGCCGTAGTTGAGCTGGCCGAGCACCCGCGAGGGGGCCAGTCCGCACATCTCGGTGAACGTCGAGATGCCGATGCCGAGCTGCACCGGGTCGCCGCTCTCACGGCGCCGTTGCTGCTCGGCCCGCAGCTCGTCGTACCCGAACATCTCCTTGGCCCGCTCGGTCGCCGCCGGGTAGTTGCCCGAGTCGTAGGTCATGCCGGCGACGGTGGTGAACGGGAACTCCTCGGGCTGGATCCAGTTCCTCGCCCGCACCTCCAGCGGGTCCTCGCCGAGCTCGGCGGCGAGCTCGTTCATGATCCGCTCGATGGCGTACGTCGCCTCGGGCCGGCCGGCGCCGCGGTAGGCGTCCACCCACGTCTTGTTCGTGAGCACCTGGGTGGTCGTGAACCGGTAGGAGTCGAACTTGTAGATCGCGTTGAACATCCACGCGCCGAGGACCGGCACGCCGCCGCCGACGACGCCGACGTAGGCGCCGAGGTCGGCCAGCAGGTCGACCTTGAGGCCGGTGACGCGGCCCTCCTTGGTGGCCGCGAGCGTGAGCCGCTGCCACTGGTCGCGGCCGTGGTGCCCGGACATCAGCGACTCCGACCGGGTCTCGGTGTACTTGACCGGCTTGCGGGTGCGCTTCGCGGCGAGGAACGTCAGCCACTCCTCCGGGGTGGTCTGCAGCTTGCCGCCGAAGCCGCCGCCGACGTCGGGCGCGATGTAGCGGATCTTCGACTCAGGCGTGCCGGTCGTCGCGGCCAGCAGGAACCGGGCGATGTGCGGGATCTGGGTGGAGGACCAGACGACGTACTGCTCACCGGTCGGGTCGACCACCGTCGAGCGCGGCTCCATGAACGCGGGGATCAGCCGCTGCTGGCGGTACTCCCGCTCGATGACGATGCCGTCGGCGCGCGCGGTCTCGATCGCCTCGTCGACGTTGCCGCCGGTGCCGCCCTCCGCGGAGTCCAGGGTCCACACCGAGGAGATGTTGGTGCCGAGGTCGGGGTGGGCGAGGACCTGGTCGGCCGCGGCCTCCTTGAGGTCGAGCGCGGGCGGCAGCTCGTCGTACTCCACGTCGACGAGCTCGGCCGCGTCCCGTGCCTCCGCGGCGCTGCGGGCCACGACGACGGCGACGATCTCACCGGCGAACGCCACCCGCTCCACGGCCATCGGCAGGTGGTCCGGCGTCTTCTGCTCCTCGCTGAGCGGCCAGGCGTTGGCGATCACCCCCTGCACGTCGGCGACCTCGCGGCCGGTGAAGACGTCGACGACGTTGGGCGCGGCCTTCGCCGCTGCCGTGTCGATGCTGGTGATCGTCGCGTGCGCGAACGGGCTGCGCACCATCGCCATGTGCAGCATGCCGGGCAGCACGATGTTGTCGGTCCACCGGGTGCGGCCCGTGATCAGCCGCTCGTCCTCCTTGCGCCGGCGGTCGCGGCCGACCTCCTTGGCCGGGGCGAGGCTCGGGTCGTCGGTGGTGGTCATGCGCCGACCCCCTCGGCGGGCTGGGACGAGGTCGGGGCGGCCTGTCCGGCGGCGTGCTGCACCGCCTTGACGATGTTGTGGTAGCCGGTGCAGCGGCAGAGGTTGCCCTCGAGCCCGGACCGGATCGCCTCCTCCGAGGGGTCGGGGTTCTCGGCGAGGAGGTCGATGGTCTGCATGATCATGCCCGGAGTGCAGTAGCCGCACTGGAGGCCGTGGCACTCCCGGAACGCCTCCTGCACGGGGTGCAGCCCGCCATCGGCCGCGACCCCCTCGATCGTGGTGACCTCGCAGCCGTCGGCCTGGACGGCCAGGACGTTGCAGGACTTCACGCTGGTCCCGTCGAGGTGGACGGTGCACGCGCCGCAGTTGCTGGTGTCGCACCCGACGACGGTGCCGGTCTTCCCCAGGCGCTCCCTGAGGTAGTGGACGAGCAGGGTGCGGGGTTCGACGTCGTCGGCCACCTGCTGGCCGTCGACGGTGAGGCTGATCCGGGTCATTGGCTCTCCCTTGGGCCCTTGGGTCGCTTGTCTCCTGTGACCCGGCTCACGCTAGGGAGCGAGGGTTGGCACTTCGTTGGTCGAGCGGGTCCTCGCTTGGTTCGGCTTGCCGAGGACTCCGCTGCGCGGGGCTGTGCGTTCGGGCAGGGGCGGCCCGGGGTGGCCTGCGCGTGAGGGCACGCCGGCGGGGCAACCACATCCGTCCCCCAGCAGCGCGGTCGCTTCGCTCCCGCGATGCTGGGCGCCGCAGCCAGACCCATCCACGCCCCACCGGCGTGCCCTCCCGCTCCGGCCAGGTGCGGGCCGCCCCGGACCCGGCCACAGGGTGGTCAACCCCGTGCCGTGGGGCGCCGCTCGCGCACGAGAGGCGAGTCATCCGCCCCGAGGCCGACACATCAAGCCTCGCGCAGCGGCCTATCAGCCGCGGGCGACCGCGAGCCGACCCTTGATGAGGGCGGACGCGGGGTGCGGCCTGCCGTTCACCGGCCGCAGCCCGGCGAGGCAGACCTCCAGCACCTCGGCGTCGTACGGCGCGAGCTCGCTGTAGCGCACCACGGCATCGGGCTGGGGGTCGGCCAGCAGCGCCTCGCGGACGGCCACGGCGACGTACTCCCCCATCTCGATGAGAGCGGGACTGTTGGTGCCCGGCAGCAGGTCGCCGCCGTAGGCGTCGACGGCCGGGCCGACCTGGCCGCGGCGGAGCAGGGCGAGGACGTGCTCGACGTCGGTCGCGACCGGCATCAGCAGCCGGTAGGGGCGGGACGCGAGCTGGCCACCGAGGGCGTGGCGCAGGTGGGAGACCTCGGCCTTGAGCGTGGAGAAGGTGACCGCCTGGTCGCCGTAGAGCAGCGCGTGCAGCTGCTCGAGCGAGAGCCCCTCGGGGTGGAGCGCGAGCAGCGCCAGCACCTCGGTCTGCCGCCGGGTCAGCAGCAGACGCTGGCCGTCGAGCCAGGCCTCGGCCGCGCCGAGCAGCGTGAGCACCAGCCCGGGGTCGGCGATCTCCTCGGGCAGGCCGGCGTACTGCCGGCTGCGCGGCATCGCGCCCTCGACCAGCCGGGCGAGGACGCGGGCGGTGGCGAGGCCGATCGGGTGGGTGCGGTCCCAGGTGGTGGAGAGGTCGATGACCCCGAGCTTCACCCCGGTGACCGGGTCGTGGAGCGGCGCCGCCCAGCACACCCAGTTGTGCACGATCGGCGCGTAGTGCTCGGCGCTGAAGACCATCGACGGCGCGGCCTGCCGGTTCGCGAGGTCGAGCGCGTTGGTGCCGACCGAGCGGTCGTCCCAGCGGCCACCGGCCACGAAGTTCACCGTCTCGGCCTTGCGGCGCATCACGCGGCCGCCGTACGTCCAGAGGATGCGGGTCTGCGCGTCGGTGACGGCGACGACGAGGTCACCGTCCTCCGCCGTACGACGCAGCTCCTCCTCGACCTGCTCGACCGCGGTCTGCAGCGGGGAGTCGTCCCAGACCGACCGGGTCTCGGACTCGTCGGCGAGCGGGGCCGCGGTCACCGACATCGGGACCGCGGTCTCCGAGCGGGTCCAGCTGTGCAGGATCTCGGGGCGGACGGACGCGGCGACCTGGTCGGTGTGCTCGACGAACGACGTCCACGCGCGCACCGTCTCGAGACGCTTCTCCTGCAGGTCCTCCCCCGCCATGTCACCCACCGTAGGCGCCCGTCCCGGCCACGTCACCCGGAACGGGGATCGCACCCGGTCCCGGGTCGTGGTGGATCCGCCCGCTGGTCGCGGCGAGCGGCTCGCCGGAACCGCCCCAGCGCTGGGCGATCAGCTCGGCCGCGATGCTGACCGCGGTCTCCTCCGGGGTGCGGGCGCCGAGGTCGAGACCGATCGGGCTGGAGAGCCGACCGATCTCCTCGTCGGTCAGGCCGGCCTCGCGGAGCCGTCGCTCGCGGTCCTCGTGGGTGCGCCGGGAGCCCATCGCGCCGACGTAGGCCAGCTCCGGCATCCGCAGGGCCTGCTCGAGGAGGGGCACGTCGAACTTCGGGTCGTGGGTCAGCACGGTGACCACGGTGCGCTGGTCGATCCGGCCCGCCTCCCGCTCGGCCTCCAGGTAGCGGTGCGGCCACTCCACGACGACCTCGTCCGCGTCGGGGAACCTGCTCGTCGTCGCGAACACCGGCCGGGCGTCGCACACCGTCACGTGGTAGCCGAGGAAGCTCCCCATCCGCGCCACCGCCGCCGCGAAGTCGATCGCTCCGAACACCAGCATCCGCGGCGCCGGCGCGAACGCCCACACGAACACCCGCATCCCCTCGCCCCGCCGCTCCCCGTCCGGCCCGTACGACAGCGTCGCGCTGTGCCCGCTCGCCAGCAGCCCCAACGCGTCGTCCTGCACGGCGTCGTCGATGCGGGGGGAGCCGAGCGAGCGCGATAGTCCCTGACGAAAAGCACCTGTTCCGGCCGGATCCGGGTGCTTTTCGTCAGGGACTATCTCCTCCCCCGGACTCACGATGGCGCGGAGACCGACGCGGGAGGGGTCGGGGTGCTCGACGACGGTGGCGACGGCGACCGGCTCGCCGCGGTCGAGGGCGGCGGCGACGGCGCCGAGCTCGGGGAAGGTCTCCTGCGACACCGGCTCGACGTAGACGTCGAGGATGCCGCCGCAGGTGAGCCCGACGGCGAAGGCGTCGTCGTCGCTGACGCCGTACCGCTGCAGCACGGGCGTGCCCGACCCGACCACCTCCTGAGCGAGGTCGTAGACCGCTCCCTCGACACACCCGCCGGAGACCGAGCCGACAGCGGCGCCGTCGGGACCGACCAGCATCGAGGCACCGGGCGGTCGTGGGGCGGACCGGAACGTCGCGACCACGGTGCCCATGCCGATCGTCTCGCCGGCCTCCCACCGGCGCACCAGCTCGGGCAGCACCTCACGCATCCGCGATCACCTCCATCAGCTCGGCGTACGTCGCCAGCGAGTGCCCGGCGAGGAACGCGTCCACGTGCGGCAGCACGGCGACGACCCCCCGCTGCACCGGCTCGTAGCCGGTCTTGCCGCGGTGGGGGTTGACCCAGACGACGCGGTGGGCGAGCCGGCCGAGCCGCCGGACCTGTTCGGCCAGCAGCGCTGGATCGCCCCGCTCCCACCCGTCGCTGAGGACCACGACGACCGCGCCGCGAGCCAGGCCGCGCTGCCCCCAGCGGTCGAGGAACACCTGCAGGGTCTCCCCGAGGCGGGTCCCGCCGGACCAGTCCGGCACCGTCTCCCCGGCCGCGACCAGTGCGACCTCGGGGTCGCGGGCGTGGAGGGCGCGGGTGATGCGCGTCAGCCGGGTGCCGACGGTGAACACCTCGACGCCACCGCCGGCACCGGTCACGACCCGGTGGGCCACGCGGAGCAGCGCGTCGGCGTACCCGCTCATCGAGCCGGACACGTCGACCAGCAGCACCACCCGGCGAGGACGCGTACGACGGCGCCGCCACCGGATCTCGGCCGGCTCGCCCATCCGGCGCAGGCTGGTGCGCAGGGTGCGGGAGGCGTCGACCGTGCCGCGGTGCCAGGACTCGTAGCGGGCGGCGCGGCGCACCGGGCGGCGGACGGGGAGCCCGGCGAACAGCGCCGCGAGCCGTTGCCGCTCCGCGGCAGTGAGGGTGGCGACGTCCCGGTGCCGCAGCACCTCCTCCGTGCTGGCGAGGACGCGGAAGGTCTCGCTGCCCTCGCCCTCGCCGGCACCCTCGTCGTCGAGGTCCACCAGGTCGACGCTCGGCGACGGCGCGATCGCCACCGCCCGGTCCGTGCTCGGCCGCGGCAGGTCGACGGAGAACCACTCGTCGAAGACCCGGTCGTGCGCGGCGAGGTCGTCCGGGCCGCCGCAGAGGGTGGCGCGGCCGGCGACCCGCGTCGCCGAGCGGTCGCCGATGCCGACCAGCGCGACCGCGTCGAGGTAGGCCCGGGCGCGGTCGGCGGTGACCGGCACCCCCGCCGAGCGCAGCGCCCGGGTAAAGCCGAGCAGGAGCTCGTCGCCTCCCCGGACCGCGGAGATCACGACAGGATCCGGTCGAGGGCGGCGCGGACCCGGTCGAGGTCCTCGCGGTGCTTGATGACCGCGCCCAGCGTGCGAGCGGCAGTCTCGAGATCGAGGTCGGTGGTGCCGAGTCGCTCCAGCGCGCGCACCCAGTCGAGGGTCTCGGCGACCCCGGGCGGCTTGAGCAGGTCGCTACGGTCACGCAACCGCTGCACGGCCTCGACCGTCTGCCGGGCGAGGGTCTCGCTGACCTCGGGCGCCCGTGAGCGGACGATGGCGACCTCGCGCTCGAGGCCGGGGTGGTCGATCCAGTGGTAGAGGCAGCGCCGCTTGAGCGCGTCGTGCAGCTCACGGGTGCGGTTGGAGGTGAGCACGACGACCGGCGGCACGGCGGCCTGCACGGTGCCGAGCTCCGGGATCGTGACCTGGTAGGTCGACAGCACCTCGAGCAGGAACGCCTCGAACTCGTCGTCGGCGCGGTCGACCTCGTCGACCAGCAGCACCGCCGGGCTCTGCTGGAGCGCGGCCAGCACCGGTCGGGCGAGGAGGAAGCGCTCGTCGTACAAGCTCTTCTCGGCCTCGGCGACGTCGCGATCCCCCGGAGCGGACACGGCCTCGAGCGCGCGCAGGTGGAGGATCTGGCGCGGGAAGTCCCAGTCGTAGAGGGCCTGGGTGGCGTCGATGCCCTCGTAGCACTGCAGCCGGATCAGCGGCAGCTCCAGCGCCTCGGCCACCGCCTCGGCCAGGGCGGTCTTGCCGGTGCCGGGCTCGCCCTCGAGCAGCAGCGGACGGCCCATCTCGAGCGCGAGGAAGAGCACCGTCGAGAGCTGCTCGTCACACAGGTAGCCGGTGCGCTCGAGACGGCGCGCCAGAGCGCCGACACCGGTGTCCATGCTTCGAGGCTATGCCGGGACCGTTGGCCCGAGGTTGGTCAGCGGCTGTCTGCGCTGTCGACGTCCTGACCGGTGGCGAGGTCGCCGCACTCGACGGCGGTGACGTCGCGGGACGCCAGGTAGCCGCGGGCGCCGCGATCGCCATCGGCCTCGGCGATCACACCGGTCCAGTGGGTCCGGCCGAGCAGGACGGGGTGGCCGGGACGACCGTCGTACGTCGCTCGCGCGAGCACCTCCGGGCCGACACCGACCCCGAGCACCCGTCGTACGACGTCGGCGGTCACGTCCGGCAGGTCGACCAGGTGCACCAGGGCCGCCGGGGCGTCGCCGACCTCGAGCGCGACCAGCCCCGCGCGCAGCGTGTGGGACATGCCCGCCGCCCAGTCCTCGGCCACGACGACAGCGGCCTCGTGCGGCACCAGCGCCCGAGCCTCCTCCGCCCGGGCACCCAGCACCACGACCACCCGTACGCAGCCGCCGTCGCGCAGCGCCGCGACCGCTCCGGGGAGCCAGCCCGGGACGAGGGCCTTCGGCATCCCCATCCGCGAGCCCGCCCCGGCCGCGAGGAGCAGTCCAGTGACCATGACCTCAATCTAGTCACCGGAATTGCCACAGGGCCCCCGCCGGAGCGGGGGCCCTGTGGTTGGTGCTCGGGTGATGTTGTTCGCCAGGGACTGTCCTGGTCTCGATACGCGTCGCTGTCTCCTCGCTTCGCTCGGAGCCAGCCGACGCTACTCGACCTTGTCCCTGTGTTCGCCCACGGAGGACGCGAGCGAGCTCGCGTCCCTCCGTGGACGAGGGGGACTAAAAGTCCATCCCGCCCATGCCGCCGGTCGGGTCGCCACCCATGGGGGCGGCCTTCTCCGGCTTGTCGGCGACGACGGCCTCGGTGGTGAGGAAGAGCGCCGCGATCGAGGCGGCGTTCTGCAGCGCCGAGCGGGTCACCTTGGCGGGGTCGATGATGCCGGCGGCGATCATGTCGACGTACTCGCCGGTGGCGGCGTTGAGACCGTGACCGGCCTCGAGACCGCGGACCTTCTCCGCCACGACGCCACCCTCGAGACCGGCGTTGACCGCGATCTGCTTGAGCGGGGCCTCGATGGCGACCTTGACGATGTTGGCGCCGGTGGCCTCGTCACCCTCGAGCTCGAGCTTGCCGAACGCACCCTCGCCGGCCTGGACGAGCGCCACGCCACCGCCGGCGACGATGCCCTCCTCGACAGCAGCCTTGGCGTTGCGGACGGCGTCCTCGATGCGGTGCTTGCGCTCCTTGAGCTCGACCTCGGTGGCCGCGCCGACCTTGATGACGGCCACGCCGCCGGCCAGCTTGGCGAGGCGCTCCTGGAGCTTCTCGCGGTCGTAGTCGGAGTCCGACTTCTCGATCTCGGCACGGATCTGGTTGACCCGACCCTCGATCTGGGCGGCGTCGCCCGCACCCTCGACGATGGTGGTCTCGTCCTTGGTGATGACGACCTTGCGAGCCTGGCCGAGCAGCTCCACGCCAGCCGACTCGAGCTTGAGACCGACCTCCTCGGAGATGACCTGGCCGCCCGTCAGGATCGCGATGTCCTGCAGCATGGCCTTGCGGCGGTCACCGAAGCCCGGGGCCTTGACGGCGACGGACTTGAAGGTGCCGCGGATCTTGTTGACGACCAGGGTCGAGAGGGCCTCGCCGTCGACGTCCTCGGCGATGATGACGAGCGGCTTGCCCGACTGCATGACCTTCTCGAGGAGCGGCAGCAGGTCCTTGACGTTGCTGACCTTGGAGTTGGCGATGAGGACGTAGGGGTCCTCGAGCACCGTCTCCATGCGCTCCGGGTCGGTGACGAAGTAGGCCGAGATGTAGCCCTTGTCGAACCGCATGCCCTCGGTGAGCTCGAGGTCGAGGCCGAAGGTGTTGGACTCCTCGACCGTGATCACGCCCTCCTTGCCGACCTTGTCCATGGCCTCGGCGATGATCTCGCCGACCGTGGTGTCAGCAGCGGAGATGGACGCGGTGGAGGCGATCTGCTCCTTGGTCTCGATCTCCTTCGCCATGCCGAGCAGCTGCTCGGACACGGCCTCGACGGCAGCCTCGATGCCGCGCTTCAGACCCATCGGGTTCGCACCCGCGGCCACGTTGCGCAGACCCTCGCGGACCATGGCCTGGGCGAGCACGGTGGCCGTCGTCGTGCCGTCACCGGCGACGTCGTCGGTCTTCTTCGCGACCTCCTTGACCAGCTCGGCGCCGATCTTCTCGTAGGGGTCCTCGAGCTCGATCTCCTTGGCGATGGACACACCATCGTTGGTGATCGTGGGGGCTCCCCACTTCTTCTCGAGCACGACGTTGCGGCCCTTGGGGCCGAGGGTGACCTTGACGGCGTCGGCGAGGGTGTTCATTCCTCGCTCGAGACCGCGTCGGGCCTCCTCGTTGAAAGCAATCAGCTTCGCCATAACTCCTGCGATTCCTTCGCTAGAGATGTCTGTGAGCCCGGTTCGTCGCCCGCGACGGACGGCCAGACCGATCCGGCGGACCCTTCCCGCCGACGCTGCTGACCTCGACTCCCCGAGCCGGGGTCTTTCTGTCACTCTCGCGTCGAGAGTGCCAACGTCATGTTTAGCACTCGACCCCTGCGAGTGCAAGAACAGGGGTACCGGTCGCACCCCTTGACGAGCGGTCGCCCGCGAGTAGGTTCGAGCGGGTGATCTCGGGCAACGACAACAGCGGTCCGGCGCGCCCTGACGCCGGTGTGCCGCGGACGGACAAGACGAAGGCGACCCTCGCAGCCGTGCTGCTGGGGATCCCCATCCTGGCGCTCGCGTGGGTGCCGAGCTACGCGAAGGACGAACCGGAGCTCTGGGGCTTCCCGTTCTTCTTCTGGTACCAGTTCCTCTGGGTCCTCGTGACCTCGGCGGCGACCTGGGCGGCGTACCGGCTCATGCTGGCGGCCCGGAGGTGAACGCCCCGTCCCCCCTCGCCGCCACCACCGACGTCAACTGGGTCGCGATGTCGGTGCTGGTCGCGCTGTTCGTGCTGGTGACGGTGCTCGGGTTCATGGCGACCCGGTTCCGTCGCGCCGAGAGCCTCGACAACCTCGACGAGTGGGGTCTCGGCGGTCGCCGCTTCGGCACCTGGGTCACCTGGTTCCTGCTCGGCGGCGACCTCTACACGGCATACACGTTCGTCGCCGTGCCCGCAGCGATGTTCTCGCTGGGTGCGGTCGCCGGGTTCTTCGCGGTGCCCTACACGATCGTGCTCTACCCGATCATCTTCATCTTCATGGCGCGGCTGTGGTCGGTGAGCCACCGGCACGGCTACGTCACGCCGGCGGACTTCGTCCGGGGCAGGTACGACGACCGCAACCTCTCGCTCGCGGTCGCGGTCACCGGCTTCGTGGCGACCATGCCCTACATCGCGCTGCAGCTGGTGGGGATCCAGGCCGTGCTCGAGGTGGCCGGGTTCGGCGGCAACGACAACGTGATCGTGAAGGACCTGCCGCTGTTCATCGCGTTCGCGGTCCTCGCCGCCTACACCTACTCCTCCGGCCTGCGCGCGCCAGCGGTGATCGCGTTCGTCAAGGACTTCCTCATCTACCTGGTCGTGATCGTCGCGATCATCTACCTGCCCTCACAGGTCGGCGGCTGGGATGCGGTCTTCGGCGCGGCCGAGGAGAAGATGAACAGCACCAACGAGGCAACCGGCGCGCCCACCGGGTCGTTCATCCCGGGCGGCGGCGAGTACTGGGCCTACGCCACGCTCGCCCTCGGCTCGGCGCTGGCGCTGTTCATGTACCCCCACTCGGTGACGGCGAGCCTGTCCTCCGAGAGCCGCAACACGATCCGCCGGAACGCGGCCATCCTGCCGGCGTACTCCTTCGTGCTGGGCCTGCTCGCCCTGCTCGGCTGGGTCGCGATCGCCGCCGGCACGCAGCCGGTCGGCGCCGACGGCGAGCCCAACGCGCAGCTGGTCATCCCGCAGCTGTTCGAGGACCAGTTCTCCTCGTGGTTCGCGGGCGTCGCGTTCGCGGCGGTGGCGATCGGGGCGCTGGTGCCGGCCGCGATCATGTCGATCGCCGCCGCCAACACCTTCACGCGCAACATCTACAAGGAGTGGATCAAGAAGGACGCCACGCCGGCCGAGGAGGCCAAGGTCTCCAAGCTGATGTCGCTCGTCGTGAAGGCGTTCGCGCTCGTCTTCGTGCTGACCCTCGACAAGCAGAACGCGATCAACTTCCAGCTGCTCGGCGGGATCTGGATCCTGCAGACCTTCCCGGCCATCGTGATCAGCTTGTTCACGCGGTGGTTCCACCGGTGGGGACTGCTGGCGGGCTGGGCGGTCGGCATGGTCTACGGCACGGTCGAGGCCTATCGCGTGGTCAACCCGGTGACCGGGAAGCACTTCGGCGGATCGCTCGGCGAGATCCCCGGCCTCGGTGAGATGGGGTACATCGCGATGACCGCGTTCTCGATCAACATCATCGTCGCCGTCGCCATCACGCTCCTGCTCAACGCGCTCGAGGTCTCCAACGGCACCGACCACACCACCCCGGGCGACTACTTCGCCGACCGGGACGACCCGCGGGTGAAGGCCGACCTGGCGGAGGGGGACGACCTCACCCGTGGCGAGCCGACCCGCGGTGACTAGCGTCCGCCGGTCGTGAGGTCGGCGAAGCTGGCGACGTACGACTCCTTGCCCGGCGTCCACCCGACGACGTCGGACACCCGGAACACCTCCGGCGTGCCGACCCGCCAGGCCAGCACGCGGGCGTGCTCGTGGCGCGACTCGAAGAGCACCGTCTCCCGGTCGAGCCAGCCGACGACCGCGCAGCACTGCTTCCAACGGCCGCCGCTGGTCTCGGGCGGCATCGCCAGCAGCGCGTCGGGCTCACCGACACCACCCGCGGCGACAGCATCGACGCTCTCGAAGCCGGTGCCGTCCATCGCTGCCACCGGTCCGGCGAGGTAGAGGCCCTGGGCTCCCTCGCCCACCAGCCGCTCGAGCGGACCGTAGTGCTCGTCCTGCCACCGCGGGCCGGTGTAGCCCTGCGGGAGCTCCGTCGTGCTCCGGATGAGCTGCCCCGCCGGCGAGTAGTAGGAGAGGCCGACGCCGCCCCCGATCGTCGTCACCTCGAGCGCGGCCTGCTCCCACCGGGTGCGCTCGACGTCGGCGCCGGGTACGTCGATCGTGGTCCAGGTCCGAGTGCCGAAGGTGTAGACCTCGAGCGCGCCGTCCTGCCGGAAGAAGGCGTGCTCGCCATCGGGCGACAGGCTCTCCGCGCTGAGCGGCGGCAGCACGTTGCCGCGCTCGGCGTAGCGCTCGAGGCGCGAGACGTCGAGCGTGTACGACGCGCCGTCCGCGCCGATCGCGACCACCTCGCCCGGGCGCTCGCCCCACAGCTGGAACAGCGCGACGGCCCGGAAGCCGGGCGGCACCTCACCTCGGGACGAGTCCAGGTCGATCTCCGCCGGCAGGCCCGAGCCCTCCACCTGGGGAAGCTCCGTCTCCTCGGCGACGGTCAGCGCCCACCAGACCGGGACGCCGCCGTAGGTCCCGGCGCGCTCGGCCTGTGGCCCGTCGGGATCGGGCGCGGGCGGCGACGGCGCGTCGCTCGAGCTGTCGGCGGGCGGCGGGGTCGGCGTCGCCTCGTCACCGCCGGCGACCACGGCGGTCGTCGCACCGACGACGGCCAGGACGGCGACGGCGCCGCCGACGCCTGCGGCCCGCCGGCGTCGAACGGCGCGGGCGCGGTCCCACGCGCCGTCGACCAGGTCGGTGACGGGCAGGTCGGCGACCCGCTCCTCGAGCAGGTCGCGCAGTCGCTGGCCGGTCATCAGCTCTCCTCCCGCAGCAGCTCGGCGAGCTCCGGCGCGGCCTCGCGCAGCCGGCGGAGCGCCAGGTGGGTCTGGCTCTTCACGGTGCCGACGCTGACGCCCAGCGCGTCGGCCGCGTCACGCTCGGTCAGGTCGTCGTAGTAGCGGAGCACGACGACTGCCCGCTGGCGCGGCGTGAGCGTCGCGAGCGCGTCGTCGAGCAGCATCCGCCGGTCCGCGGCCGGGGCGAGGTCGGGCAACGGCGCGACGCTCTCGGCCGGGTCCGCGACGACCTCGCGGCGGCGCTTCCGCCACCACGAGATGTTGTCGCGCACGATGACCTGCCGCGCGTAGCCCTCGGGGTTGCCCGACGCGAGCCGGCGCCAGCGCAGCGCGACCTTGGTCAGTGCGTCCTGGACCAGGTCCTCCGCCCGGTGGTGGTCACCGGTGAGGAGCAGCGCGGTCCGCAGCAGCGCCAGCTGCCGCTCGCCCGCCCAGCGGCGGAACGCCTCCTCGTCGGTGGTCACACCCCATCAACGCACAGGGCGGGCCGGAGGTTGGAGGCTCGTCGCGATTGCGGGAGTGCGACGGGCAGGCAGTCAGTGCGACAGCCGCGTCGCGACCACGTCGGCGAACAGCCCGGCGATCGAGGGATCGACGTCGAGGTAGAGGCCGGGCTCGATCAGCTCGAGCTCGCTGACGGCCCACGCGTCCTGCCACTGCATGAGGTCGACGCGGGCGTAGGAGAGGTCGGCGCCGAGCCGCGCCGCCACCGTGCGTACGGCGTGCTCGGCGACCCCCGCGCGACCGGGGTCGAGCGGGACGGGGTGGCTGCTGCCGCCGTACAGCTCGTGCACGCGGATCTCCTCGCCCGCGGCCACCTTGTCGACCTGGGCGACGGCGCGACCGTCGAGGACGTAGATCGACGTCTCGCCCGCCGTCCGCACCGACTCGAGCAGCGGCTGCACGATCCACGGGGCGCGGTCCAGGTCGTGGAGCCGCCAGTCGTCGAGGCTGTCGGCCACGACCACGCCGCGACCACCGGCGCCCACGCGCGGCTTGATGACGACCGTGCCCCAGCTGCGCAGCGCCTCCGTGAGCCCGATGACCAGGTTGTCGTCGTCGAGCAGTGCCGTCGGGACGACGGCGACCTCGGAAGCGAGCTCGGCGAGGTAGGCCTTGTCGGCGTTCCACGCGAAGACGTCGGCGCCGTTGAGCACCGGCGTCACCGCAGCGACCTCGCGCGACCACGCCAGGAAGTCGTCGAGGCGGCGGTGGTAGTCCCAGGTCGAGCGCACGGCGACCAGGTCGGCCGCGGCCCAGTCGACGGACCGGTCGTCCCAGCACACCCAGCGGGCGTCGATCTCGCGCTCGGCGAGTGCGGGCACGAGGACCTCGCCGCCCGGCTCGCCCTCGGGCATCAGGTTGAACGTGACGAGCAGGACCGTGGGCACCGCCCGAGCCTACGGGCAGGCGTCAGAACATCCCCGACTGGTTGCGCAGGCTGTCGGACTGCTGGTGCAGCGCCTGGTGGTTGGAGAAGGGGTCCCTGTTGCGGTCGCGCTTCGCGCCGCGGTGTCCCCGCAGCTCGAGGTAGAGCACGCAGAAGACGAGGAAGGCGAGCACGGCGCCGACGCTGAGCAACCACCACATGGGGACCTCCTGAGTCCGGTATCTGCACGCTAGACCCCGTGTGCCCCGGAAAGGGTTCCCCCGCCGTCACTCCGCGACGAGGATCTCCGGTTCGTGGGTGACGGGGAAGCTCACCGAGGCGGCGATGAAGCAGTTCTCGCCGGCCTCGTGGTGGATCTCCCGGGCCAGCTCGACCTGGGTCAGGTCGGCGATCGTCACCCGCGGCCGCAGCACGACCGAGGTGAACCGCCCGCCCTGGCCGACCTGGCTCATCGTGCCGAGCGGCTCGTCGGCGTAGGCGGTCACCACCACCCCGTGGTTGACCGCGGAGTGCAGGTAGGAGAGCAGGTGGCACTGCGAGAGCGCGGCGACCAGCAGCTCCTCGGGGTTCCACCGGGTGCGGTCGCCTCGGAAGGTCGGGTCGGAGGAACCGAGCAGCTCCGGCTTGCCCTCCGCGGTGAGCACGCAGCTGCGGTCGTAGTCGCGGTAGCCGCTGGTGCCGCTCCCGCGGTTGCCCGTCCAGGTGAGGCCGAGCGCGTAGTGGTGGTCGGTCACCCGCCCATCCAACCAGCCGCTCAGGCGGCGAGCCGCGCGGCGTAGGCCACGTCGTAGCCGGCACAGACCGGTGCGTACCAGCCGGGCAGTCGCGAGTCGTCGCTCGGACCCTGGAGGAAGTCGAAGAGTGCGTGCGACGCCCACCCCGCGGCGACCAGCCGGCGGCCGGTGGCGCTGTCGGCCTTCGCTGCCACTGCGGTCAGCGCCGCCGCCGCAGCCAGCACGGCGGCCTCGACCGCGACGCCCGACCCGATCTCACGACGCGCGGCCGGGTAGATCACTGCGGCGCCGACGAGCCCGACGCCCGATGCGACCACACCGGACCGGCCCTCGAGGCGTCGCACGGCCTGCGCGGAGGCCCAGCCGAGTCCGGCTCCCGCGACCAGCGCGACCGCGGAGCCGAGAGCGCCCATGACCTCAGCAGCCGCCGGCGACGGCCGGGATCACCGAGATCTCGGTGCCGTCCGGCGTCGGGGTGGCCAGCTCGTCCTGGAACCGGACGTCGTCGTTGCCGACGTAGACGTTCACGAAGCGGCGCAGCTTGCCGTCCTCGTCGAGGATCCGGCCCTTGATACCGGCGAACTTCGCGTCGAGGTCGTCGAGGACCTCCGCGAGGTTGGAGCCCTCGGCGGTCACCTCGGAGTCGCCGCCGGTGTAGGTGCGCAGGATCGTCGGGATCCGGACGCTGACGCTCATTCGTTGTTCCTGTTCTCTAGATTCCGGTGGCCTTGAAGGCGGTGTACGACGGCGCGATGGTCGCCGCCGCGCTGACGTGGCCCGAGACCGCGTCGAGGGTCTTCAGCCCGTGACCGGTGTTGATGACGACGGTCTCGAGCGTCGGGTCGAGCACGCCCGCCTCGACCAGCTTCTTGGTGACCGCGACGGTGGTGCCGCCGGCGGTCTCGGTGAAGATGCCCTCGGTGCGCGCGAGCTGCACGATGCCGGCGCGGATCTCCTCGTCGGTGACCTCCTCGACCGCGCCGCCGGTGCGGCGGGCGATGTCGAGGACGTAGATGCCGTCGGCGGGGTTGCCGATCGCGAGGCTCTTGGCGATCGTGTCGGGCTTCACCGGGCGGATGGCGTCGGTGTCGGCCTTGAAGGCGGTGGCGACCGGGCCGCAGCCCTCGGCCTGCGCGCCGAAGACGCGGTAGGGCTTGTCCTCGACGAGGCCGAGCCTGATGAGCTCCTGGAACGCCTTGTCGACCTTGGTCAGCTGCGAGCCGGAGGCGACCGGGATCACGATCTGGTCGGGCAGCCGCCAGCCGAGCTGCTCGGCGATCTCGTAGCCCAGCGTCTTGGAGCCCTCGGCGTAGTAGGGCCGGACGTTGACGTTCACGAACGCCCAGCCGTCCTCCTCGCCGGCGATCTCGGAGGCGAGCTTGTTGACGTCGTCGTAGTTGCCGTCGACGGCGACCAGGTTCTCGGTGAAGATCGCCGAGTTGACCTGCTTGGGCTGCTCGAGGTTGCTCGGGATGAACACCACGGTCTTGATGCCGGCCCGAGCGCCCGCGGCCGCGACTGCGTTGGCGAGGTTGCCGGTGGACGGGCAGGCGAACACCTTCGAGCCGAGCTCGCGGGCGGCGCTCAGCGCGCACGCGACCACGCGGTCCTTGAAGGAGTTGGTCGGGTTGGTGGAGTCGTCCTTGACCCACAGGTTCTCGATGCCGAGCTCGCGGCCGAGGTTGTCGGCCTTGAGGAGCCGGGTGAAGCCGGGCTCGGTGTTGGGGCTCGACTCGATGTCGGTGGGCACCGGCAGCAGCGCCTGGTAGCGCCAGATGTTGCGCGGACCGGCCTCGATCTGCTCGCGGGTGATGGCCGGGAACTCGTAGGCGACCTCGAGCGGCCCGAAGCACTCCGGACATGCGTAGAACGGACCCAGCCCGACCCGGTGGCCGCACTCGCGACAGCTGAGTGCGACGGCGTTGCCGAACGCTCCCTCGCGGGGACCCTCGGCCGGCCGGGTGTCAGCGGACTCGGTCCGGTGGTCCTCGGTGACGACAGCGCTCACAGTTCCTCCTTCTCATCTGCCCCGGGCGACGGTCGCGCGGGCCGGATTTGGCACCGTCTCCACGAACCGAGCGCCGGACGGATCCGGGTGGCGGAGGCTCGTGGCGGTTGCCGGGACTTCACTGGGCCGTTCCCTCAGTCCCTCTGGATGAGCAAGGACAAGGTATCGGGGAGCAGGTCGCCCGAACGAATCGAGATCCCATCATTCGAGAAGCCTGTCCGCGATTCGAGACGCCACAGAGCCCGCCCTCGCCGTGCCGCTCTGAAATCACCGCGGGTCCGTTGTCGATCCCGGCTCCCGTCGGCCGTCATCCCGGTGACCGGCTGACAAGGCCGACCGACAACTGAGAGGTTTCCACCATGACCACGTACGTCGTGCTCCTGCCCGGTGACGAGAACGCCTGGGAGGCGCTGTCCGCCGAGGAACAGGCAGCCGTGTTCGCCAAGCACGAGGAGTTCTCCGCCGCCCTCGCGGCGCGCGGCCACACCGTGACCGGCGGCCACGAGCTCACCCACTCGCGCACCACCAAGCAGGTGAGGAAGAGCCCGAGCGGCGAGCTGCTCGTCACCGACGGGCCCTACGCCGAGACCGTCGAGCAGCTCAGCGGGTTCTACGTCGTCGAGTCCGACGACCTCGACGACCTGGTCCAGGTGTGCGGCATCCTCGCCGACGGCGATGGTGCGGTCGAGGTGCGCGCAGCGGTCGACCACAGCGGCGAGGAATGACCTGACCGAGGAGAGCACGGCGCTCGAGCGGGCGCATCGCAACGAGTGGGGCCGGTTGCTGGCCCTGCTCGTCGCGCGCTTCCGCCGGCTCGACCTCGCCGAGGACGCGCTGGCCGACGCCTACGAGCGGGCGGCGCGGACCTGGCCGCTGGAGGGCGTTCCCACCAACCCGGCCGGCTGGCTGCTGACCACCGCACGCAACCGGGTGCTGGACCGGCTCCGCTCCGAGGCGGTGCTGGCCCGCTCCATGCCGTTGCTGGCGGTCGACAGCGAGCTGACCGAGGCGGCGCAGCGTGTGATGGCCGACCCCGGCGACGAGCTGCTCGACGAGCGCCTGCGGCTCGTCCTGCTCTGCGCCCACCCCCGCCTGTCGCGCGAGGCGGCTGCCGGGCTGACCCTGCGGCTGGTGCTCGGCGTCAGCACCGAGGACGTCGCCCGGCTGTTCCTCCAGAGCACGTCGACGATGGCGGCCCGGCTCACCCGGGCCCGCAAGAAGCTCGCCGGCGAGACGTTCGCCGTCCCCGCTCCGGGCGACCTGCCCGACCGCGTCGCCGTCGTGGCGGACGTGGCCTACCTCGCGTTCACCGCCGGCTACGCGCCGGGCTCCGGGCCCGACGTGCTCCGGGCCGACCTCGCCGGTGAGGCGATCCGGCTGGTGCGGGTGCTCCGCACCCTGCTGCCGTACGACGACCGCGAGCTGGCCGCGCTCCAGGCGCTGATGCTGCTCCAGCACTCCCGCCGCGACGCGCGGGTGCGGGACGGTGACCTGGTGCTGCTGCCGGACCAGGACCGTTCGCAGTGGAACCACGACGAGGTCCACGAGGCGATCGACCTGCTCCAGCCGCTCGTCGGCGACCCGCCCGCGCCGTACCTCCTCCAGGCGCTGATCGCCGCCGAGCACGCCACTGCCGCCTCCGCGGCCGCGACCGCCTGGGACCGGATCGTCGCCCGCTACGACGAGCTCCTCGCCCTCCACGACACCCCCGTCGTCCGGCTCGCGCGAGCCGTCGCGCTGGCCGAGGCCGAGGGCCCGGCCGCGGGGCTCGCCGCCCTGGCCGGCGTCGCCCTCCCCGGCCACCGCCTGCCCGCCACCCGCGCCGAGCTGCTCGCCCGCCTCGGGGACCACACCAGGGCGCGGGCGTCGTACGACGCCGCCATCGCGCTCTGCGCCAACGCCGCCGAGCGCGCCCACCTGCTCCGTCGGCGCGACGCGCTCCCCCCGCCGTGACACCTCGCACCGGGGGAATTTCGTCGTGGATCCGGGGAGATCGCGACGAAAAGCCCCGGTGCGACGCAGCGTCAGCCGATCGCGGAGCTCTGCATGATGTCGAGGCGCAGCTGGCGCAGCAGGCCGACCACACCGGAAGGTCCGGTGACCACGACGTCGGCGAGGGGCAGCAGGGCGCTCTGCTCCTGGGAGGCGGAGCAGACGCGGAGTGCGGCGAGTCCGGTCTTCTCCAGCTCGGTGACGGCCTCGAACGCCTCGAGGTCGCCGAGGTCGTCGCCGGCGAAGAGGAAGCCGCGGGCGTCGAGCTCGGCGGCGAGCTTCTCGACGACCATCCCCTTGTGGGCACCGGGCGAGCGCACCTCGATCACGTTGCGGCCGGGCTCCACCACCATGCCGTGCGCCTCGGCGAGGGCCCGCATCGGCGGGAGCAGCCGTTCGAAGGCCTCCCCGGGATCGGGCAGCCGGCGGGTGTGCACGGCCACCGCGAGACCCTTGTCCTCCACGTAGGCATCGGCGGCGTCGGCCTGCCGGAGGGTGCGCGGCAGGTCGCGCTCGAAGGTCGCGAGGCCGCGCGGAGGGCGCGGCGAGACGATGCGCCGTTGCCGCGACGACCAGCGCTCGTTGCCGTACTGGCCGAAGAGGAACAGCTCCTTGCCCGCACCCTGGATCGCGTCACCGACCTCCTCGAGACCGCCGAGGTCGAGCGCCTGGCGGGCCGGGCGGCCGGTGATCACGGCGATCGCCGCGACCTGCGGGGCCAGGTCGATCAGCGCGTCGGCGGCGTCGGGGTGGATGTGCGCGCGGGTCGGGTCGTCGACGATCGGCGCGAGGGTGCCGTCGAAGTCGAGCCCGACGATGGTGCGGTCGGCGACGCGGACGAGGTCCGCGTAGCGATGTTCACCTTCCGGCGACGAGAACTGCACACCACCAGCCAACCACGGAACCGGCGCGGCCGGACTGCCGGGAGGGGAAAGGCCTCAGCCCAGGGCGCCGGTCAGGATGACCGTGAGGTTGGTGTCGCTCATGGCCGCGTCCGCCGGGACCAGCCGCTGGATGCCGAGGTCGAGAGCCAGCTTCTGAGCGGCGTCCCGCATGCCCGGCGGGAAGTAGACGGTGGTCGCCGGGATGGTGCCGTACCAGTTGTCGGCGGCGATGCCGTTCCACCCGATCTCCTGCACCCGCGCGAGCGTCTCGCCGGCCAGGCCGGTGATGCTGGTGTTGTTGAAGACCACGACGCCGACCTCGCTGCGCACGACCGGGGGCTCGGTCTTCTTGGGCTCCTCCGGCGTGGTGGAGGTCGTCGGGTCGGAGGCGTCGGTCTCGTCGGGGTCGGAGCCGTCCGTGCCCTCGGTCGCGTCGCCCGGGTCGTCGGAGGTCGCCGCTCCGGGGTCCTCGCTGCTGCTCGAGGAGGGCGTGATCTCGCGCTCCTCGGGAGCGGTGTCGCGCGTCGCCACGAACGCGAACGCCGCCGCGACGACGGCGACGATGCTGAGCAGCACCACCGGCGAGGGCAGTACGGCGCCGCGCTGGTTGGTGCGTCGAGTGCTGCGGATGTGGTCGGGCTGGTCGGGGGAAGGACGACCATTCATGGCTTTCGAACCTTTCAGACCTCGAAGCCGAGGCGGCGGGCGGAGCGCTGGCGCTGCCGCTGGGACCGGAGCCGGCGCAGCCGCCGGACGAGCAGGGGGTCGGCGGCGAGCGCCTCGGGACGGTCGATGAGGGCGTTGAGGACCTGGTAGTAGCGGGTCGAGCTCATGTCGAACTTCTCCCGGACGGCGGTCTCCTTGGCACCGGCGTACTTCCACCACTGCCGCTCGAACTCGAGGATCTCGCGGTCGCGGTCGCTCAGCTCGGAAGCGGTGGCGCCGCCGGCCTCAGGGGCCACGGCAGTCCGCTGCGGGTCCATTGGTTTCTCCCCCGGTGTCGACAGTGGTCCGTGACCCACTGTAGACGGCGAATCACAACGATGTCATTCGGTCGCCCGGGGTGTTGCGACCAATCCCGACGGGGTAACGCCCGGGCGGTGCGGAGGTCCGCACACCCGCCCCGTCCGCCGTACCTCCCACGACTAAGGTGACTACCGTGCGCCACGACCTGGTGATCGTCGCCAACAGGCTCCCCGTCGACCGCGTCACGCTGCCCTCGGGCCGCAAGAAGTGGCGCCGCTCCCCCGGCGGCCTGGTCACCGCGATCGAGCCGGTGATGCGCACCCACGGCGGGGGCGTCTGGATCGGTTGGCCCGGCGGCGTCAACCAGAAGCTGAAGCCGTTCGAGGACGAGGGCCTCTCGCTCGTCCCGATGTCGATGACCCAGGACGAGATCGAGTGCCACTACGAGGGCTTCTCGAACGCCACCCTCTGGCCGCTCTACCACGACGTCGTCGCCAAGCCCGAGTTCCACCGCGAGTGGTGGGACGAGTACGTCAAGGTCAACCGCCGCTTCGCCGAGAAGGCCGCCGAGCTCGCCGCGAAGGGGGGCACGGTCTGGGTGCACGACTACCAGCTCCAGCTGGTGCCGCAGATGCTCCGCGACCTGCGCCCCGACCTCCGCATCGGCTTCTACCTGCACATCCCGTTCCCGCCCGCCGAGCTCTTCCAGCAGCTGCCGTGGCGCCGCCAGATCCTCGAGGGCCTGCTCGGGGCGGACCTGGTCGGCTTCCAGCTGCCCGAGGCGGCCGCCAACTTCGTGCGCCTGGTGCGCCAGCGGGTCGGTCACAAGACGCACCGCGACCTGGTCTACCTCCCGGACGGGCGCACGGTGCGGGCGGCGCCCTTCCCGATCTCGATCGACTCCGCCGGCTACGAGGAGCTGGCCCGGTCACCGGAGGTGGTCGAGCGCGCCAAGGCGATCCGCGAGGCCCTCGGCAACCCGCGCCGGATCTTCCTCGGCATCGACCGGCTCGACTACACCAAGGGCATCTACGCCCGACTGCGTGCGTTCAGCGAGCTCATCAAGGACGACCACTTCGACGTCGAGGACGCCGTCTTCGTGCAGGTGGCGGTGCCCTCGCGCGAGCAGGTCGAGCAGTACCGCATCCTGCGCGACGACATCGAGCGCCTCGTCGGCCGCATCAACGGCGACCTCGGCCGGATCGGCCGCCCCGCCATCAGCTACCTGCACACCTCCTACCCGCGCGAGGAGATGGCGGCGCTCTACCGGGCGGCCGACATCATGGTCGTCACGCCCTACCGCGACGGCATGAACCTGGTCGCCAAGGAGTACGTCGCCTGCCGGGTCGAGGAGGACGGCGCGCTCGTGCTTTCGGAGTTCGCCGGCGCCGCGGAGGAGCTCAAGCAGGCCTGGCTGATCAACCCCTACGACATCAACGGGATGAAGTCCGCGTTGCTCGACGCCTACAACGCCGAGCCGAAGGAGCTCACCCGGCGGATGCGCGCGATGCGCAAGCAGATCAGCCAGCACGACGTGAAGGCCTGGGCGGCGAGCTTCATGACGCAGCTCGAGGACGTCAACATCCACACCAAGAGCCCACGGCCCGCGACGAGGTCCTGAGCCGCCGCTCGGACTCCGGACCCGGCAGGGCCCGGAGCGGGGTAATTTTCGCCCATGGATCTGATCCCGAAGCCTGATCAGGTCGTGTCCGCGGCCGGCAACGTGGCGCACAAGGTGCTCTACGGCGGCCTGGCCGACCTGCGGCCGATGCCGCGCACCCTGATCGACGACGGCACGCTCCGCGAGGTCTACCACTACCGTCCGTCCGGTCACGTCAAGGAGACCGGCGACCCGGTGCTCCTCGTGACCCCTCTCGCCGCGCCCGCGATCTGCTACGACCTGCGGCGCGGGTGCTCGCTCGTCGAGCACTTCGTGACGGCCGGCCGCCCGACGTACCTCGTGGAGTACGGCGAGGTCTCCTTCCGCAACCGCAACCTCGGCATGGAGCACTGGATCGACGAGGTCGTGCCGAGCGCGATCCGCGAGGTCTCCGCGCACGCAGGCGGCAGGCCGGTGCACGTCATCGGCTGGAGCCTCGGCGGGATCTTCTCGCTGCTGACCGCAGCCGACCAACCGGACCTGCCGATCGCGTCGCTGACCGCGGTCGGCTCGCCGATCGACGTCTCCCTGGTGCCGCTGGTCGCGCCGCTGCGACCGTTGCTCAACTGGTTCAACGGCAGGGGCCCGCTGACGAAGGGCTACCAGCTGCTGGGCGGTGCGCCGAAGCCGGTGGTGCGGTGGGCCTTCCAGCTCTCCTCGTTCCAGAAGCTCGTCACCAAGCCGCTCGCGCTGGCCAGCCACATCGACGACACCGAGTTCCTCGCCCAGATCGAGGCGGTCGACCGGTTCACCGACAACATGATCGCCTACCCGGGACGGACGTTCGGGCAGCTCTACCACCGGTTCGCCAAGGGCAACCAGCTCGCCAGCGGCGAGTTCGACCTGGACGACCGCACCATCGCGATGAGCGACATCGACGTTCCGGTCCTGGTCTTCGGCGGCGCCAACGACGGCATCGCGCCGGTGCCGGCCGTCAGGGCGATCGTGCCGCTGCTGACCGGCTCGCCCGAGGTGCGGTTCGAGATCGTCCCCGGCGGCCACCTCGGCATGCTCACCGGCCGCGCTGCCCGCGACACCACGTGGGTCGTGATGGACGAGTGGATCTCGCAGTGGTCGACCGACGAGGAGCCCGCCGTCCCCGAGCCGAAGCGCCGGGCGAAGGGCGCGAAGAAGGAGCCGGTCGCGGCCGTCTCCGCCATCGGCACGAACCCCGCCCGCCGGCACAGCTCATCGGCGTCGCGCGCGCTGAAGAAGTAGTCGGCAGCCCGTCCCAGGTCCCGTCCCGCTCCTTCTAGTCAATTGTGACTAGACGATCGGGTCGGTCGCCCGATCCGCGACCGGTCTCGCGCTCATAGAGTTTTCCTTACCAACGCGGACCGCGGGACACCCTGGAGGGAGCCCGCCTGGCTGGCGCTCGACGCCGCCGGCGGTCCAGAGATTTTCCCCGTGGTCCGCGTTGGGTTTGCAGCTCGATGCGGCGCCCCTGGGAGGGAGAGGGGCGCCGCTGAGTTGATTTTTCACGCCCCTTCGGCGGAGCTTGCGACGTCGAAGAAGAGGGCGGGAGGTCGAGCAGCGCCGCGGCTGAGCTTGCGAAGACGCGACGCGCGTGTCGAGACCCCGTGACGTGCGCGCCGACCGCTGAGGTTCAGGCCAGCAGGTCCTGGTGGTCCGGGTGCTTGTCGATCCAGCCCTTGATGAACGGGCAGGTCGCGACGACCTTCAGCCCGTCGGCCCGGGTCTGGTCGAGCGCGGCGCGGGCGAGGCCGCTGCCGATGCCCTGGCCCTCGAACTCGTCGTCGACGACGGTGTGGGTGAACTCGCGGACGCCGTCGCGCTCGACGTACTCCGCGAAGCCGGCGAGCCTCCCGTCGGCGGTGTGGATCTCGAACCGGTTCTGCTCGGCGTTGTTCGTCACCTGGTTGTCGGTCATGGGTCGAGCCTAGGTCGCGGCCGAGCCGGGACCGGCCAGAATGTCGGCGTGAGCGCGCTGGCCGGACTCGTGGACAAGGGACTGATGGCGCCGGACTGGGCTGCGGCGCTGGCACCGGTCGACGACCGGATCGCGGCGATGGGCGCCTTCCTGCGGGAGGAGGTCGCGGCCGGGCGCGGCTACCAGCCGTCCGGGGACCGGGTGTTCCGCGCGTTCCGCCGGCCGCTGTCCGAGGTGAAGGTGCTGGTCGTCGGCCAGGACCCCTATCCCAACCCCGACCACCCGGTCGGCCTCAGCTTCGCGGTCGAGCGCGGCGTCTGGCCGCTGCCGCCGAGCCTGGTGAACATCTACACCGAGTACCGCGAGGACCTCGGTGTCGTCCCGCCCCGGCACGGCGACCTGACGGCATGGAGCGAGCAGGGCGTGATGCTGCTCAACCGGGCGCTCACCGTGCAGCCCGGTCGGGCCAACTCCCACCGCGGCAAGGGCTGGGAGGAGATCACCGAGTGCGCGATCCACGCACTGCGGGAGCGGGCCGAGGGCGGCGCGGCGCTGGTCGGGATCCTCTGGGGCGCCCAGGCCCAGACGCTGCAGCCGATGCTCGGCCCGATCCCGGTCGTGAAGTCGCCGCACCCCTCGCCGCTGTCGGCGTACCGCGGGTTCTTCGGCTCGCGCCCGTTCACCCGGGTCAACGCGCTCCTTGCCGAGCAGGGCGGCGAACCGGTGGACTGGACGCTGCCCGTGGATGCCGGTGGTTGAGCTTTCGAAACCCGGCGTCCTGGAATAAAGTTGAATCCTCAACTATTGAGGTGACCATGACGTCCGACCGCATGCCTGCCCTCTACATCGGCCATGGCGCGCCGCCGCTGCTCGACGACCCTGTCTGGTCGGGCCAGCTCGCCGCCTGGGCCGGCGACCTGCCGCGGCCGACGGCGATCCTCATCGTGAGCGCCCACTGGGAGTCGGCACCGGTCTCGCTGAGCGCCAGCGGCGCCGGGCTCGTCTACGACTTCGGCGGGTTCGACGCGAAGTACTACCGGATGACCTACCGCACGCCCGACGCCACCGCGCTCGCCGATCGCATCGCGCGGCTGATGCCGGCGACCGAGCCGGTGCACCAGCACACCTCGCGCGGTCTCGACCACGGTGCGTGGGTGCCGCTGCGGATCATGTATCCCGACGCGGACATCCCGGTCCTGCAGATGTCGCTGCCGACCCACGATCCCGAGCGGCTGCTCACGCTGGGCGAGCGGTTGCGGCCACTGCGCGAGGAGGGCGTCCTCATCATCGGCTCCGGGTTCCTCACCCACGGCCTGCCGTTCCTCACCGAGTGGCGCATCGACGCCCAGGTCCCGGGCTGGTCGGCCGACTTCGACAGCTGGGCCGGCGAGGCACTGGCCCGGGGCGACGTGGACACCCTCGCGTCGTACCGCTCGAAGGCGCCGGGCATGCCCTACGCGCATCCGACGGTCGAGCACTACAGCCCGCTGTTCGTCACCCTCGGCGCGGCGAGCGACCCCGGCGCGCCTGGCACCCAGGTCATCGACGGCTTCTGGATGGGTCTCTCGAAGCGCTCGCTCCAGGTCGCCTGAACCCGGCCGACTACCGGTCGGATGCCTCGAGGTAGCCCAGCATCCGGTTGAAGAGGCCCGCAGCCCGGTCGAGGTCGGCCGACGCCCGCGGCGGGTCGTCGACGGCGAGGACCAGGTCGGCGGGGCGCCAGCCCGGCGCGTACTGATCGGCGAGCGAGGCCGCCACCCGTCCGGCGGCGCGGACGATCTGCGGGTCCACCGACCACAGGACCTCGAACCGGCGGCTCCCGTCGACCGCCCGCTCCCGCCCCGGCATCTCCACCGCGGTCATGCAGGCGGGCAGGTCCGCCGCGTCGCACACGACGAGCCACTCCCGGTTGAGCGGCGCCTCGACCGGCAGGTCGACCGCGACCACGCGCCCCGACCGACGCCCCAGGAGATCGACGGGACCGGCGGGATCGGAGAGGCGCGCGAAGGCCACCGTCGCCCTCGCGGTGCGGGCGAGCTCGTCCCAGCGTGCGAGCGAGTCGCGCAGGTGCTTCTCGTGCTGGAACCCGCCGAACAGGACCGGCTGCGCGGCGCGGGCGCAGCACTCGTCCTCGATGGCCCGGCTGAGCGCGACCAGGCTCCGCTTCGAGAGCACCTGCGGCACCAGCTGCGGATGGCGACGGCGCAGCTCCGCGTAGACCGAGCGCGAGGGATAGGGCTGGGGTGTGACGTCACGGAGCGCCGCCCTCAGGCTGACGCCCTCCTGCCGACGGCGCAGCACCTCCAACACCGCGTCGACGTCGGACTCCGAGTACCGGCGGTGGCCCCCACCGGGACGGGCAGGTCGCGGAAATCCGTAGCGCGCTTCCCAGCTGCGCAGCGTCGCAGTGGGTACCCCCGTACGGACGGCAAGCTCGCCGATCGTCAGAGCGGCGGATCCCGGGGACAACTGCCGACCTCCTCAACCTGCATAGGTTTTATTTGCAACTATTGCATAGGTTAGGGCAACGACACCGCGGCGAAGCGGAGAGGACCGACCGATGACCGCACGCACCACCGACGAAGCCCTGCACCACCTGCTCGACGACGGCCGGGCCCGCGCCGCGTTGATCGACCCGGAGCACGCCCGCCTGTGGGACGCGCTCTGCCTCGCCACCGAGGGCGGCAAGAGGTTCCGGCCGGCCCTCGTCGTCGCGACCCACGACGCGCTGGGCGGCAACCGCCCCGCCGCGGCCGCGGAGGTCGGAGCCGCCATCGAGCTGCTGCACACCGCGTTCGTCATCCACGACGACGTGATCGACGGCGACCACGTGCGCCGCGGGCGCCTCAACGTCAGCGGCACCTTCCGAGAGCAGGCGACCGGCGCCGGCGCCGGCGATGCTGCGGCGGAGGAGTACGGCGCCGCGGCCGCCATCCTCGCCGGCGACCTCGCTCTCGCCGCCGCGGTCCGCGCCGTGGCCACCTGCGGGGCGCCGGTCCCTGTCGTGCGCCGACTGCTCGACCTGCTCGACGGCGCGCTGCACACCACGGCTGCCGGCGAGCTGGCCGACGTGCGCCTGTCGCTGGGGCTCGCCCCCGCCTCGCTGGCCGAGAGCCTCACCATGGCCGAGCAGAAGACCAGTGCCTACTCCTTCTCCCTCCCGCTCCAGGCGGGCGCAGTGCTTGCCGGGGCGGACGACGGCACGACCCATCGCCTGGAGGAGGCCGGCCGGGCGATGGGGATCGCCTTCCAGCTGGCCGACGACCTCATCGGCGTCTTCGGCGACCCGGCGCGCTCCGGCAAGAGCACCACGGGCGACCTCCGCACCGGCAAGCAGACACCGCTGATGGCGCACGCCCGATCGACGCCCGAGTGGGAGCGGATCCAGACGTTCCTGGGACGCGACCTGGCGGAGGCGGAGCTCGCCGAGGTCCGGCGGCTGCTCGCCACGTCCGGCTCGCGCCGGTTCGTCGAGGAGCTGGTGGAGCAGCACCTGGTGGCGAGCCGCCGGGTCCTCGACGAGCTCGGGATCGCGATCGACGTCCTCACTGCCCAGGCCGGCCGGTCGGCGGTCCCTGCCGACGGACGCGAGGCCGCAGCATGAGCTTCTTCCTCCGCCACGCGCCCGGACGGACCCTCTACGACACCGTGGCGGAGGACAGCGCGGCCGTCGTCATCCGCGAGTACTCGAGCTCCTTCGGGCTCGCTTCCCGGTTGCTCGCCGAGCCGGTGAGGACGCAGGTACGCAACGTCTACGCACTGGTGCGCGTCGCGGACGAGGTGGTCGACAACCCCGATCCCACCCTGGAGCGGGAGACCCGGGCGACCATGCTGACCTGGCTCGAGCAGGACGTGCGGCACGCCCTGGACGCCGGCTACAGCGGCAACCTCGTCGTGCACGCCTTCGCCCGGACCGCCTCGGCGGTCGGCATCGGCGAGGACGTCGTCGCGCCGTTCTTCGCGTCCATGCGGATGGACCTCGACACGACCGCCCACACCCCCGAGACCTTCGACCGCTACGTCTACGGCTCGGCGGAGGTGGTCGGCCTGATGTGCCTGCGCACGTTCCTCGCCGCGCCGGACGGCCCAGCCGACCGGGAGACGGCCTACGAGCGCCTCGCCCCCGGGGCGCGCCACCTCGGCGCCGCGTTCCAGAAGCTCAACTTCCTGCGCGACCTGGCCGAGGACCACGACGTGCTGCGGCGGGACTACTTCCCCGGACTGGACGTCGACGGTTTCTGCGACGCCGACCGCGACCGGATCCTCGACGACATCGACGGCGACCTCCACGCCGCGGCGGAGGTCGTCGAGGACCTGCCGTCGAGCAGTCGCCGCGCGGTCCGCGCCGCCCACGCGACCTTCGCCGAGCTGGCGTCCCGGCTCCGCGCGACCCCGGCCGGAGAGATCCGCCGCCGGCGCGTCCGGGTGCCTGCCGCGGTCAAGCTGCGGCTCGCCGCCGGCGCGATCCACGGAGGCCGGTCGTGACGTCGAGGCTCGCCGAACGGCTCGTCGGCCGACCGGCGACCGCGGACGCGGCCGCGCGTCGCGTCGTCGTCATCGGCGGCGGCATCGCCGGGCTGGCGACGGCCGCCCTGCTGGCCTCCCGGGGCCACAGCGTCGACCTGCTCGAGCAGAACGACGAGCTCGGCGGACGCGTGGGCTGCGTGGAGCGCGAAGGGTTCCGCTTCGACACCGGCGCGTCGTGGTACCTGATGCCCGAGGTCTTCGACCACTTCTTCTCGCTGCTCGGCACCAGCACGGACGCCGAGCTGGACCTGACCGCGCTCGACCCGAGCTACCGCGTCTACTTCGAGGAGCACGCCGAGCCTGTCGACGTCCGCCCCGACCGTGCGCACAACCGGGCACTCTTCGAGAGCCTGGAACCCGGCGCGGGCGCGAGGTTCGACGACTACCTGCGCTCGGCCGAGGACTCCTACGACATGGCTCTTCGGCGATTCCTCTACACGAGCTTCGACTCGCCGACGGCGCTGCTCCACCCCGACGTCGTACGACGGACGCCCAAGCTCGGCCGGCTGCTGACGCGATCCTTGGAGAGCCACGTCGCAGCGACGTTCTCCGACCGACGGATCCAGCAGGTCCTGGGATATCCCGCCGTCTTCCTCGGCTCGTCACCGAGCCGGGCCCCCAGCCTCTACCACCTGATGAGCCGGCTCGACCTCGGGGACCGGGTGCTCTACCCGCAGGGCGGCTTCGCCCGGCTGATCGAGGTGATCGCCGACGTCGCCCGACGACACGGGGCGCGCCTGCACACCGGCACCGCGGTCACGTCGATCACGACGCGTCCCGGCTCCCGCGGCAGGAGGGCGGTCGCGACCGGGGTGGAGCACCGGGACCGGGACGGTCGCGTCACCACGACGGCCGCCGATGTGGTCGTCGGCGCCGCGGACCTGCACCACATCGAGACACAGCTGCTGCCCTGGGAGCTGCAGACCCATCCCGAGGGCGCGTGGACCCGCCGGTCCCCGGGGCCGGGCGCGGTGCTGGCGATGCTCGGTGTCGAGGGACGGCTCCCCGAGCTGGCCCACCACACCCTCTTCTTCACCTCCGACTGGGCGCGGAACTTCGGCGACATCTTCGGCCCCGACACGCGGGTGCCGGACCCCGCCTCCATCTACGTCTGCAAGCCGTCGGAGACCGACGCCACGGTCGCGCCCGCGGGGCACGAGAACCTGTTCGTCCTGGTGCCGGTGCCCGCCGACACCGCGATCGGGCACGGTGGCGACGACGGGCAGGGTTCGCCGGAGGTGGAGCGGGCCGCCGACGCCGCGATCGACCAGGTGGCCTCGTGGGCCGGCGTCCCCGACCTGCGGAGCCGGATCCGGGTACGGCACACCGTCGGGCCCGAGGACTTCGCCACCCGCTACAACTCCTGGCGCGGTGGCGCGCTCGGCCTCGAGCACACGCTCCGCCAGAGCGCGTTCTTCCGGCCCGGCAACGCCTCGGCCAAGGTCGAGGGCCTTCTCTACGCGGGCGCGAGCACGGTGCCGGGCGTGGGCCTCCCCATGTGCCTGATCAGCGCCGAGCTCGTCCTCAAGCGGCTCAGCGGTGACCGGTCCGCGTTCCCGGTGCCCGGATGAGCGCGCCGCACTGGTCGTACGTCGCGATGCTGGCCTTCTGCCTCGCCGGCACGCTTCCCCTGGTGCCGGCGTTCCGGCTGCGGGTGCTCCGTCAGCCCCGTCGGCTGGTCCTCACGGTCCTCCTGGCCGGCTCGCCGTTCCTCCTGTGGGACCTCTACGCGACCGGTGCCGGGCACTGGTGGTTCGACGACGCCCAGACCCTGCCGTGGCGTCTCGGGGGTCTGCCGCTGGAGGAGATCGGGTTCTTCGTCGTCATCCCCGTCGTCTCCGTGCTGACGCTCGAGGCGGTCCGGGTGGTCCGGCGGTCCGGGTTCAGGCGCGACGCCGAGGTGGACCGGTGACCTACACAGCGCTCGCGGTGATCGGGGTGCTCGCCGCCCTCGTCGTCGACCGCTGGGTCGCCCGCACCCAGTTGACCAGCTCCAGGGACTGGTGGTCGGCGTACGCCATCATCGTGTTCTTCCAGCTGCTCACCAACGGCTGGCTGACCGGCCGCGGGATCGTCCGCTACGACGGCGGGAGCATCGTCGGCTCCGGGAGCACCACGTTCCTGGGGGACGGCCGGATCGTCTACGCGCCGGTCGAGGACCTGGCTTTCGGCTTCGGGCTGGTCCTGACCACGTGCGTCGTGTGGACCTGGCTCGGTCGCCGCGCCGGGGAGGACCCGGCGTGACCGTCAGCGACCGCTTCCAGGCGATGAGGCCGATGGAGATCGGCGTCCCCGGTCCGACACCCGGCGACATGGCCCGCGCGTTCCGCTCCATCCGTCGCGACCCGTTGTCGTACCTCGTCGACGTCCAGCAGGAGTACGGCGACCTGGTCGCCTTCCCGGTGCCCGGCACGCCGGCGCTGCTGCTCAACGACCCCGCCGACGTGCGCCACGTGCTGCAGACCGGCGCCCGGCACTGGAGCAAGCGGACCGTTCAGTACGCCGCGCTCGGCCGCGTCACCGGACCCGGCCTGCTGGCGTCCGCGGAGCCCAGCTGGATGCAGCACCGGCGCGCAGCGGCGCCGGCCTTCCACCACGAGCGGCTCGCGGTCGTGAGCACCCAGGTGCACGCGGCGGCGGACGAAGCGATCCGGTCCGCCGTGCCAGGGGGACCGGCACCCGCCGGCTCCGTCGTCGACGTCTCCTCGCTGATGCACCGGATCGCCCTCGACGCGGTCGGGCGGGCACTGTTCTCCGCCGACCTGACCGGGCACGCCCGCGACCTGTTGCGCGCCACGAGCAGGGCAGCCGAGCTGGTGGTCCGCCTGGGCCGGTCGATCCTGCCGACGGCGGAGTGGGCGCCCACGGTGCTGAACCTCCGGTTGCGCACCACCCGGCGCCGTCTCGACGTGATCACCTCCGAGCTCATCGCCCAACGGCGGGCGCGTGGGCCGGCGCTGCCCGGAGAGCACGGCGACGACCTGCTCGGCCTTCTCCTGGACAGCGGCCTCCCCGACCAGGAGATCCGCGACGAGCTCGTCACCATGGTCATCGCCGGCCACGAGACGGTGGCCGCCAGCCTCACCTGGACGCTGATGTTGCTCGCCGAGCACCCGCAGGTGCAGGACCGGGTGCGCGCCGAGCTGGCCTCGCTGGGCAGGCCGGCGACGTTGCTCGACCACCGGGCCCAGCTGCCGTGGACGCGGGCAGTCATCGACGAGGCGCTGCGCCTCTACCCGCCTGCTTGGGTGGTGTCGCGACGCGCCGAGCAGGCCGACGTCCTCGGGGGCGTCGCCGTCCCGGCCGGGACGCTCGCCATCATCAGCCCCTGGCTCGTCCACCGGCGACCGGTCACGTGGTCCGAGCCCGCTTCGTTCCGCCCGGACCGGTTCCTCGACGCCGACGCGGGGCGCCACGCGTACCTCCCCTTCGGCCAGGGCCCGCGCCTGTGCATCGGGCGCGCCTTCGCGCTCGGCGAGATGACGGTCGTCCTCGGTCGGCTGCTCGAGAGCCACCGGGTCGGGTTGCCGACGGGCTGGCAACGCCCGGAGCCCCGGGCACAGGTAGCGGTCCACCCGCAGGGCGGCATGCCCCTGATCCTCACCCCGCGGACCGGGACGCCATGACCACGTCCGTGCTCGCCGTCGTCCTGCTCCTGGCCGCGGCCGGCGGGCAGTGGCTGGTCCGGGGCCTGCGCCGGGTCCCGGACGCGGCGCAGCGGTCGTCGGGCAGCGCATCGTCCGTGTCGGTGGTCGTCCCGGCGCGCGACGAGGAGCGCACCCTGCCCGGCCTCCTCGGGTCGCTCCGCGACCTCACCGTCCCCGTCGCCGAGGTGATCGTGGTGGACGACGGGTCCCGCGACCGCACGGCGGCGGTCGCACGAGCCGCCGGTGCCAGGGTGCTGCCGGCGGCAGCTCCCCCGCCGGGCTGGACCGGGAAGGCCTGGGCCTGTCACCGCGGGGCGGAGGAAGCCGTCGGCGACCTGCTGCTCTTCCTCGACGCCGACACCGTCCTGTCGACGCCCGACGCCCTCGCCGGCCTGCTCGACCTCCGCGACCGCGACGGCGGGCTGGTGTCCGTCCAGCCATACCACCGGACCCAGCGTCCCCACGAGCAGCTGTCCGCCTACTTCAACGTGGTGGCGGTGATGGCCAGTGGTGCGTTCGGCCGCCGCGTCCCCTCGCGCCCGATGGCGTTCGGTCCCTGCCTGCTGACCACGCGTGAGGACTACCGCCGCGCCGGGGGTCACGCCGCCGTCCGTGGCGAGATCCTCGACGACGTGGCGCTCGCCCGGGCCTACGCCCGCGCCGGACTCCCTGTGCGGTGCACGCTGGGAGGGAGGGCGATCTCGATGCGGAGCTACCCCGACGGGATCCGGCAGCTCGCCGCCGGGTGGACGAAGAACATCGCATCCGGCGCCTCGGCCGCCTCACCGGTCGCCGCGCTCCTGACCGTCGGGTGGGTCGCCGCCCATCACGCCGTCGCCGTCGGCGCCGCGCTGTCCGTGGTCGAGGTCGCCTCCGGCAGCGACGGCCCCGCCGCGGGTCACCCCCTCCTCTGGGCGGCGGGTTGGGCGCTGCTGGCGGTGCAGCTGCGCGCGATCCTGGGGCGCATCGGCGGCTTCCGGCGGTGGGCGTGGGCGGTGTTCCCGGTTCCCCTCCTCGCCTTCGACGCGATCTTCGCCCGTTCCGCTGTCCTGACCGTCGTGCGTCGATCGGTGCGGTGGCGCGGCCGGGACGTGGACCTGCGCAGGGCCGGTCGCTCCGGGGAGGTGGCCTGAGTGTTGCGCCTGGTCATGCCGCAGTGGCTGACGATCCTCGTGGACGTCGCGGCCTGGGGCGCCTTCCACACCATCAGCGGGTATGCGGCCTACCGCCTCGGCGACGACCGACTCGGCCGTGACGGGTGGCTGCTGCGACCGCGGGCCTTCGAGGCGCGCGGGACGTGGTACCGCCAGAGGTTGCGGATCCACCGCTGGAAGGACCGGGTGCCGGAGGCGGGCGGCTTGTTCCGCGGCGGGGTGAGCAAGCGACGACTGCCTGCCCGCGACCGCGCAGGTCTCGAGCTGTTCGTGCGCGAGACGCGCAGGGCCGAGCTGGCGCACTGGTGGTGCCTCGCCTGCGGTCCGGTGTTCATGCTGTGGAACCCGCCGCTCGCGTCCGCGCTGCTGGTGACGTACGGCGTGGCGGTCAACCTGCCCTTCGTGCTCATCCAGCGGTACAACCGGTTCCGCACCCAGGGCCTGATCGACAAGCTCGCGCTGCGGGGAGGCAGCGCATGACCGATGTCCGCAGCGAGAACACCGAGAACGCCGAGGCGGTCGACCAGCGCGGACGGACCGCGACGAGCGAGACGTCCCGGCACGGGCCGATCGCGCAGCTGCTCATCGCGTGGTCGCCGCTGAGCGCGATCCTGGTCGCGTACTGGGTCGCCCAGTGGGTCACCGCGCCGCTCGGGCGCGGGGAGGGCGCCGACGTCAACCGGGTCGGCGCGCCCCTCCACGTCCTCGGTCCGGCCCGGGCCGACGAGCGGATGTTCGGCGCGGTGCCGACCGTGTGGCTGCAGGAGCGGCTCGTCGACGGCTCCGCGCAGTGGTACGACGCCGTGGCTGCGCTGGTCTACGTCACCCACTTCGTCTCGCTGCCCGTCCTCACAGCGATCGTCTGGTTCTGCCTCCGGGAGCGGTTCCGGGAGTGGTTGGTGGCCGTCCTGTCCTTCGCGCTGGTCGGGATCGCGGGCTACGTCCTCTACCCGGCGGCGCCTCCCTGGCTGGCGTCCGAGCGCGCCGACATCGGCCGCGTCGACCGGATCTCCCACCTGGGCTGGGAGTGGCTGCAGGTCGACGCGGTCGCCCGGCTGACCGAGCTCGGTCAGCAAGGCAGCAACCCCGTCGCTGCCATGCCGTCGCTGCACGCCGGCGCGGCCCTGCTCGTCGCGTTGTTCGTCTGGCCCTCGGTCGCCGCGACCGCGCGGACCGTGCTGCTCGCGTATGCGCTCGCCATGGCGCTGACGCTGGTCTACACCGGGGAGCACTACGTGGTCGACGTGCTCGCCGGCTGGGCGCTCGCAGGTCTTGCCGTCTCCGCCGCAGTGCTCGCCCGGCGTGCCGGACGTCGATCGACCGCGCCCTCCCGTCCCTGTCCCCCCACTGATGAGGTGCTGTCATGACGACCGATCCCAGGACCCTCCCGACCGACGCCGAGAGCGTCGTCCTGCTCGACGAGGCCGGACGAGCGATCGGGCAGGCCGACAAACGCTCGGTCCACCACGCCGACACCCCGTTGCACCTGGCGTTCTCCTGCTACCTGTTCGACGGTCGGGGCCAGGTCCTCGTCACGCGGAGGGCGCTGCACAAGCAGACCTTCGCGGGGGTCTGGACCAACGCCTGCTGCGGGCACCCGGGGCCCGGCGAGGGCATCGCGGAGGCGGTTCGCCGGCGGGTCCGGCAGGAGCTCGGGACGGACGTCGTCGAGCTCCGACTGCTGCTGCCCGGGTTCCGCTACCGCGCAGAGCTGGACGGCGTCGTGGAGAACGAGATGTGCCCGGTGTTCGCAGCGACGGTCACCGAGCCGGTGGCCCCGGACGCCGACGAGGTGGCCGACGCCGTCTGGGAGCCCTGGGAGGACTTCCGCGCGGGTGTGCTCGACGGGAGCAGGGAGGTGTCCCAGTGGTGTCGCGAGCAGGTCGCGCTGCTGCCCGCGGACCCGTTGGCCGCGCCGACCGCGTCGTACGACGACCTGCCGCCGGCCGCACGCGACCAGGCCTCATGAGCCGCGCAGCCGCTCGTTCTCCTTCCGGAGCCGGGACACCTCGCCCTCGAGCTCGAGCACGCGGGCGATACCGGCGAGGTTGAGCCCCTCACCGAGCAGGTCGCGGATCCGGTGCAGCCGCTCGATGTCCGCGCGGCTGTAGAGGCGCGAGCCACCAGGCGTCCGCGCCGGCTCGACCAGCCCGCGACGCTCGTAGACCCGCAGGTTCTGGACCTGCATCGACACCAGGTCGGCGGCCACCGAGATGGCGTAGACGCCGCGCACCTGCTCCCCTGGCATCGCTACCTCCTCCGGCTGATCGACGACTCCGCGTCAGGACTTGATCTTAGAGGAATAGATGATCTATAACCGTCATTACAGGTAATCGAAACCGCCGGACGCAGGTCCGGCCTTCCACCGGAGGAGGAACCATGTTGCTGCGCACCACCGACCCGTTCCGCGACTTCGACCGCCTGGCCAGCCAGCTGCTCGGGTCCGCGGGCACGACCAACCGTCCCGCCGTCATGCCGATGGACGCCTGGCGCGAGGGTGACCGGTTCGTCATCGAGTTCGACCTGCCGGGCGTCAGCCGCGACAGCATCGACATCGACGTCGAGCGCAACGTCCTGACCGTCCGGGCCGAGCGGGTCGCCGGCAACGGCGACTGGCAGCGCCTCGCGTCCGAGCGGACCCACGGCCAGTTCAGCCGCCAGCTCGTCCTCGGCGACAACCTCGACCTGACGAAGATCGAGGCCGGCTACGACAACGGCGTGCTCCGGCTCGTCGTACCCGTCGCCGAGAAGGCCAAGCCGCGCAAGATCGAGATCGCGGGCGCCACGCCGGCGGTCGAGACGCAGGCGATCGAGGCATGATCACCCCGGGTCGGGCCCGGCGACACGCTCGCCGGGTCCGACCTCAGCGCACGCGGAGGCGACGCATCAGCTTCAGCGACTGGAGCATCTGCTTGACGTAGGCGTCGTAGTCCTGGCCCGGCCGGGCGCCGAGGACCTGCTTCTTCAGCGTCGCGACGTTCTTGACGTCGGTGTACTTCAGCAGCCCCTGGTCGCCGTGCCGCGCACCCACGCCGGAGGTCTTCACACCGCCGGACGGCGTCGCCTTCGACGCGTACGCCGTCGCCAGCGCGTCGTTGATGTTGACGTTCCCCGACTCGATGCGCGCGGCGATCGCCTCCGCGCGCGCCAGGTCGTTGCCCCAGACCGACGCGTTGAGCCCGTAGTCGGTGTCGTTGGCGAGCCGCACGGCCTCGTCGATCGACCGGTAGCGGTAGAGACCGACGACCGGGCCGAACGTCTCGGTGTGCCCGGCGAGCATGTCCTTGGTGACGCCCTCGAGCACGGTCGGCTCGAAGAAGGCCGGGCCGAGGTCCGGCCGCGCGCGGCCACCGGTCAGCACGGTCGCCCCCTTCGCGACGGCGTCCTCGACGTGCGAGGCGACCCGGTCGCGGTGGTCGGGCGAGACCAGGCTGCCGATCTCCGGCCCGAAGTCGTACGACGCGCCGATCCGCAGGCTGCTGGCCCGCTTCACGAAGGCGTCCCGCAGCTCGTCGTACCTGCTCTCGGGGAGGTAGATCCGCTCGATGTGCATGCAGATCTGCCCGGTGTTGCCGAACGCGCCGAACGTCGCGCTCTCGACCCACTCCTCCACGCCGGTGGCGTCGAGGTCGTCGAGCACGATCATCGGGTTCTTGCCGCCGAGCTCGAGGCAGCAGCCGATCAGGTTGCGGCCGGCCCGTTCCCCGATGACCCGGCCGGTCGCGGTCGAGCCGGTGAACATGATGTAGTCCGCGTTGTCGATGAGCGTCGGCCCGACGTCGGGCCCCTCACCGCAGACCACCTGGAACAGGCCCTTCGGAAGGCCGGCCTGCTCGAGCAGGCTGATGCCGAAGAGCGGGCTGAGAGCCGTCTTGTTGTCCGGCTTCACGACGACGGCGTTGCCGGCCATCAGCGCGGGGATGGCGTCGGAGAGTCCGGTCGCGAACGGGAAGTTCCACGGCGCGATGATCCCGACGACGCCCTTGGGCACATGCACCTCGGTCGAGGTGGAGACGAACGGCACCGGTCCGCCGTGCTTCTTCGGCGCCAGCACCTTCGGGGCGCGCTTGAGGTAGTGGCTGATGACCATCGGCGGGTCGCAGGTCTCCTCGACCGCCATCCGCCGGTTCTTGCCGCTCTCGGCCTGGAGCAGGTCGGCCGTGGTCAGCGCGTTGTCGACCATCAGCGTGTGCGCACGCTCGAACACCTCGAGCCGCTTCCTCAACGGCCACTGCGCCCAGAGCCGCTGCGCGGCGCGTGCCTCCTGGAAGGCCCGCTCGATGTCGGCGGGCGTCGACTGCGGCAGCTCGACCAGCACCTCGCCGGTGTAGACCTCGGTGAGCTTCCAGGTCGCGCCGGTGGAGCCGGGGACCCGAGCGACGAGGCCCTCGAGGAACTCGTCGGTGAGGGTGGCCGGACGGGTCGGGGTCGTCACGAGGGCGCTCCTCCGAGGATGATCTCGGCGGCCTTCTCGCCGATCATGTAGCACGGCGCGTTGGTGTTGCCGCCGGTGATGGACGGCATGATCGAGGCGTCGACCACGCGCAGTCCCTCGATGCCGCGGACCTGGAGCTCGGGGGTGACCACCGCCCGCTCGTCGACGCCCATCCGGCAGGTGCCGACGCCGTGGTAGACCGACGTCGCGCGGTTCTTCAGGGCGGTCCGCAGCTCCTGGCCCTTCACGGCCGGACCCGGGTGGATCTCCTCCTTGACCGCACCGCCGAAGGCGGCGGCGGCCATGATCTCGCGGGTCATCTCGGTGCCCTCGGCGAGCACGGTGACGTCGTCGGGCTCGGTGAGGTAGCCGTAGTCGATGAGCGGCGCGGTCAGCGGATCGGAGGACGCGAGCCGGAGCGTGCCCCGGCTGCGCGGGTAGATCAGCGTGGCCAGCACGGTGATCGCCGGGCGCGGGTCCACCTCGTGGCGGACCGGGGCGTCCTGGTTGGGCGTCGGGTAGGACCACGGCAGCATGTGCAGCTGGAGGTCCGGCACGTCGGTGGCGAGCGAGGTGCGGACGAAGCCGACCGACTCGAACACCGAGTTGGCGAGGAACGAGCCGCCGCGGGTCTTCTCCCGGACCAGGCCCTTGCCGAAGTAGATCGGCGTGCCGCGGTGCGTGACCGTCGGCACGTGGAACGTCAGCGCGTGGAACATGTGGTCGTGCAGGTTGTCGCCCACCGGCAGGTCGGCGACGCAGTCGATGCCGACCGAGGACAGGTGGTCGGCGTGGCCGATGCCCGACAGCATCAGCAGCTGCGGGCTGCCGACGAACCCGGCGGAGACGATGACCTCCTTGCCGGCACGGATCATCCTGCGAGTGGTGGCGACCAGCCCGGTCTTGTCGAGGTCGGCGACCTCGACGCCGGTGGCGCGGCCGTTCTCGATGACGATGCGGGTGGCCTGGACCCGGGTCTGCACCTCGAGCGTCGGCGGGTTGAGGTGGTGGACGAAGCCGCGGGCCGAGGAGTAGCGCAGTCCGCCGACGGCGTTCTGCTGCATCCGGGCGATGCCCTCCTGCTCGGCGGCGTTGTAGTCGTCGAGGACCTTCACCCCGAGGGTGTCGGCGGTGGCCTGGATGAACTGGTGGGTGGCCTCCTGCGGCGTCTTGTTGCGACCGATCTTGATCGGGCCGCCGGCGCCGCGGTAGGCGTTCTCGCCGTCCTCGAAGTCCTCGTAGCGCTTGAACGCGTCGTTGACCTCGTCAGCGCTCCAGCCGGTGTTGCCCTCGGCCGCCCAGGAGTCGTAGTTGGCGCGGTTGCCGCGCACGTAGACCATGCCGTTGACCGAGCTCGAGCCGCCGAGCACCTTGCCGCGCGGCGTCGGCATGCGACGCCCGTCGAGGCCCTCCTGCGGGACCGAGTAGAAGCCCCAGTCGTTGAGCTTCTTGATCTTCGGCTCGGCGTGCATCGGGCCGATCATCCCGGGGATCTTCGTGAGCATCTGCTCGTCGGACTTCCCGGCCTCCAGCAGGATCACGCTCGCGCCCGACTGGGCGAGGCGGGCGGCGACGATCGAGCCGGAGCTCCCCGACCCCACCACCACGTAGTCGGCTTCGTTGCTGCGCTGCGCTGCGCGCTTGGGCATCTGGGTCTCCCTGCTCGTCGCTCCACTCGGCGCGGCAACTGTAACTTGTTCTAGTTCGTTTACGAAAGTGTTTCGTATTCGTTTGGTGACAGGATCGTCGGGTGCGGATCCTGTCCATCCAGTCCTCGGTCGCCTACGGCCATGTCGGCAACTCCGCGGCGGTGTTCCCGCTGCAGCGCCTCGGCCACGAGGTGTGGCCCGTGGTGACCGTCCACTTCTCCAACCACACCGGCTACGGCGCCTGGCGCGGGCCGCTGCTCGCACCGGACGACGTGCGCGAGGTGATCGCCGGCATCGCGGACCGCGGGGTGCTCGGTACGGCGGACGCGGTCCTGTCCGGCTACCAGGGCGACCCGGCGATGGGCGCGGTGATCCTCGACGCCGTGGCGCAGGTCAAGGCGCTCAACCCGGCCGCGCGGTACTGCTGCGACCCGGTGATCGGCGACGTCGGCCGCGGCGTGTTCGTGCGCCCCGGCATCCCGGAGTTCCTGCGCGACGAGGTGGTCCCCCACGCCGACATCGTCACGCCCAACCACTTCGAGCTCGACTTCCTGACCGGTCGCACCACGACCTCGCCGGAGGAGGTGCTCGCCGCCGTGGACGAGCTGCGCGACCGCGGTCCGCGGGACGTGCTCGTCACCTCGGTCCGCTACCCGAGGGTCGCGGACGGCTCGGCCACCGACGAGGAGGAGCTCGACGTGGTCGCGGTGTCGGACGAGGGCGCGTGGGCGGTCACCACTCCCCTGCTGCCGATCGGCCCCAACGGCGGGGGCGACCTGACGGCCGCCCTCTACCTGGCCCACCTGCTCGAAACCGGCTCCCCGCAGACCGCCGTCGAGCGCACGACCAACGCGGTGTTCGCCGTACTGCAGGCGACGCTGGACGCCGGCACCCGCGAGCTCGCACTGGTCGCGGCGCAGGACGCCATCGCCGGCCCGTCCGCGCGGTTCGTGGCCCGACGCCTGCGCTGACCGTGCGTCAGCGCTGCTGGAGGCCCGCGCCGATGCCGGTCAGCCGCATCAGCCGCTCCACGCAGGTCGGCACGTGGTAGAGCAGCAGCTCCCGCCCTGAGCGGGCGAGCGCCTCGGCGCCCCGGTCGATCCCACGGAGCCCGGCCACGTCGCAGAACGTGACGCCGGTGAGGTCGAGCAGCACCAGGTCGGCGGGACAGTGGGCGACGTTCAGGGAGTCGAGCGCGTCGGTGAGCAGGTGGACCGAGTCGAGGTCGAGCTCCCCTCCGAGTCGGACGACGGGGAGGCTGGGCGTGAACCGGATGCGGACGTCGAGGAGGAACCCGGGACTCCCCGGGGTGTCGTCGCCGACGAGGTCCGGGGTGCTGCCGAGAACCAGGTCGGGAGGTCGGCGAGGCGGTGGTGAGAGGACGGACATCTGGGAAGCTCCTGGGTGGAACCCGAGTGGCGATCACTTCCGCCCGGCTGCTGACTCAACCACCTCCGACAGTACGCCTCCTTGTCAAGCGGGTGCCAGGTCGTCGGGCACGTCCCGCCCGACGCCGTCCGCGGGGCGGTGCCCGGTGAAGCGGGTCAGGAAGTCGGCAGCCACGTCCCGCAGCTTGCGGTTGTGGTTCTGGGAGTGCTGCCGCAGCAGGTCGAAGGCAGCCTGGGCGTCGCACCGCTCCTCGGCCATGAGCACGCCGATCGCCTGGTCGATGACCGAGCGCGACACGAGTGCCTGCTCCAGCTGGGCGGTGAGCCGGTGCAGGTCCTCGCGCTGGAGTGCGAGCGCCAGCGCGACCGCCGCCTGGTCCGCGAAGGACTCGAGCCGCTCGCGCTCCTCCGGCCCGAACTCCCGCGGCCGGTCGTAGCCGTAGACGTTCACCGCGCCGAGGGTGCGTCCGTCCGCCGTGCGCATCGGGATGCTGAGCGACGAGCGCAGACCGATCTCGGCCGCACGAGCGCCGTACTCGGCCCACCGCTCGTCCGCAGCCTGGTCCGCCACCTCGACCGGCGCTCCGGTCTCGATCGCCTCGAGGCACGGCCCGGACCCGTAGGCGTACTGGGCCTCGTCCAGCGCGGCGGCCCGGGGGTCGCTGGTCGCGACGCTCGTCGGGCGTCCGTCGACAACGGTGGTGATCCCGCACGAGGCGGGCGGGTCCACGACGGAACCCGCTACGACAGTGACGCCCTCGAGGAACGTCTTCATGTCGGTGGTACTGAGGAGCAAGGTCTGCAGCGACCCGATCAGCTCCGTGAGCCTGATCTCGTCGTCGTAGGTCATCGTTCCGTGGTGCTTCTTTCCGGACCCCCCGGCCGGTCCACTCGCTGGTGAGATCGGTAGTAATACCCACTTCCGGCCGAGCTGCTACCCGTTGCACCGGTCACACGGCGGCGTACTTTCGTCGTCCAGGCGTCGCGCTGACTACCATTGCCGCGCGCCCGCATGGGCCCACGCCGCGTTAGCTCAGATGGCCAGAGCGTTCGCCTTGTAAGCGAAGGGGCGTCGGTTCGAATCCGACACGCGGCTCTGAGGATTGTGTCGGAATTACTCCCTAGCGTCGGCTCATGAAGCAATGTCGCGGCTGCGGCCGCGAACTGACGAAGCGGAGCCAGAAGGTCTACTGCAGCGTCGACTGCCAGCACTCCTCCACCCGAGCAGGGAGAACCGCGGAATGGCTGAAGTCGGGCGTTGCTTCGGTCGGCAGCAAGGCGGCCCACTACGTGCGTCGGCACCTCTTGGACGAGCAGGACGGATGCTGCGCTATCTGCGGGATCGTCGAGGAGTGGAACGGGCAGCCTCTCGTCCTGATCCCCGATCACATCGACGCAGACGCTTCGAACAACCGCCGGGAGAACCTCCGCATGATCTGTCCCAACTGCGACTCGCAGCTGCCGACCTACAAGAGCAGGAACCGGGGCAAAGGACGGCACTTCCGTCGAGAGCGTTACGCCAGCGGGCAGTCGTACTGATCCCGGCCCGGTTCAACCGCCCCGGTCGCGCGAGCGGACTTCAACTTCGCTTGAACTTTGACGCCGTGGCAGGCACGATCTGCGCATGACCCTGCTGACCATCGGGCAGCTCGCGGAGCGGGCGGGCGTGGCGACGAGCGCGATCCGGTTCTACGAGGACAAGGGCCTGGTGCACTCGACCCGCACGACCGGGAACCAGCGGCGCTACGAGCAGTCGACGCTGCGGCGGGTGTCGTTCATCCGGGCGGCGCAACGGGTCGGGCTGACGCTGGAGGAGGTGGCCGAGGCGCTGTCGACGCTGCCGGACAACCGGACGCCGACGAAAGCCGACTGGCACCGGATCAGCCGGGACTGGAAGCCGCGCCTCGAGGAGCAGGTACGACGGATCCGGCTGCTCCAGCAGCGGCTCGACAGCTGCATCGGCTGCGGCTGTCTCAGCCTGAAGAGCTGTGCGCTGATGAACCCCGGCGACGTGGCCGGCGAGCAGGGCGGCAAGGGCGCGGTGCTGTTGGAGCCGTGACCGCGTAGGGTCCCGCTCATGGCGCTGCACGTGGTCGCCAGCCGGGTCGGGCCGGCCGAGAAGACGGCCCTGCTGACCCTCCCCTGGTCGACCCCGCTGGAGGACTGGACCGACGAGCACGTCGTACCCCTTCCGCGTGGGCTCTCCCGGCACGTGGTGCGCATCGTCCGCATCGGGCAGCAGACCCTCGCGGTGAAGGAGACCCAGCCGGAGATCGCGCTGCGGGAGTACCGGGTGCTGCGCGACCTGAGGCGGCTCGACCTGCCCACGGTCACCCCGAAGGCGGTCGTGACCGGCCGCACCGACGCAGCCGGGGAGGACCTGCCCGCGGTCCTGGTGACGGAGCACCTCAGCTTCTCGCTCCCCTACCGGAGCCTGTTCCGTCACGGCCTCAGCGCCGACAACCTGCCCCAGCTGGTCGACGCCCTCGTCGTCCTGCTGGTGCGGCTGCACCTGACCGGCTTCTACTGGGGCGACGTGTCGCTGTCCAACGTGCTGTTCCGTCGGAACGCGGGCGGGTTCGCGGCCTACCTCGTCGACGCCGAGACCGGGGAGCTGAAGGAGACGCTGTCCGACCGGATGCGCGAGCACGACCTCACCGTCGCCGGCGAGAACGTCTTCGCCGAGCTGCTCGACCTCCAGGCGGGCGAGGAGCTCGACCCCGGGGTCCAGGCGCACGACATCGTGGACCTCCTCGCAGAGCGGTACGACGCGCTGTGGCGCGAGCTCACCGAGGCCGAGGAGTTCGGCACCGACGAGATGTGGCGCATCGAGCAGCGGATCGAGCGGCTCAACGAGCTCGGGTTCGACGTCGACGAGCTCGACATCGTGACCGACCTCGGCGGCGACGTCGTCCGCATCCAGCCGAAGGTGGTCGAGGCCGGCCACCACTCGCGCGAGCTCCAGGCGCTGACCGGGCTCGGCGTCGAGAACGACCAGGCCCGCCGCCTCCTCAACGACCTCGCGGCCTACACCGCCCACCACGACCTCGGGCGCGAGGACCGCTCGCTCGTCGCCAACCAGTGGCTGACGACCGTCTACGAACCGTTGGTGCGGCTGATGCCCGCCGACCAGCGCGGCAAGCTCGAGCCCGCCGAGTTCTTCCACGAGGTGCTGGTGCACCGGTGGTTCCTGTCGGAGAAGGCCGGTCACGAGGTGGACATCTTCGAGTCGGCACGCGACTACGTCGCGAACGTCCTCCCGACGCGGCCCGATGAGTTGGTGACGCCGGACTAGTCTCCAGAACCGTGGACCTGCCCGTGATGCCGCCCGTCCAGCCGATGCTCGCCAAGGCGGTGAAGGGCGTGCCCGATCCGGAGAAGTTCGGAGGCCTCAGCTTCGAGCCCAAGTGGGACGGCTTCCGGTGCCTCCTGTTCAAGGACGGCGACGAGGTCGAGCTGGCCAGCCGCAACACCAAGCCGCTGACCCGCTACTTCCCCGAGCTCGTCGTCGCCGCGCGCGAGCAGCTGCCCGCACGGTGCGTGCTCGACGGCGAGATCTTCGTGGCGCTGCCCACCGACGGGCGCGACCGGCTGCAGTTCGAGGTCCTCCAGGAGCGGATCCACCCGGCCGAGAGCCGGATCACCATGCTCGCGGAGAAGACCCCCGCCAGCTATGTCGCCTTCGACCTGCTCGCGCTCGACGACGAGTCGTTCATGGACCGCCCGTTCTCCGAGCGGCGGGAGGCACTCACGGCGGCCCTGGCCGACCTGCCGCCCGACGGTACCTGCCACCTGACCCGCACCAGCACCGACCCGGCGGTCGCTGAGGAGTGGTTCCACCAGTTCGAGGGCGCGGGCCTGGACGGCGTGGTGGCGAAGCCGCTGGGCGCGCCGTACCAGCCCAACGCCCGGACCATGCTCAAGATCAAGCACGAGCGCACCGCCGACGTCGTGGTCGCGGGCATGCGCGAGCACAAGACCAGCACGCCCGAGCGGCCGCTCCTCGGCAGCCTCCTGCTCGGCATGTACGACGGCGGCGAGCTCCAGCACGTCGGCGTCAGCGCCAGCTTCACCGAGGCCCGCCGCGCCGAGCTGTGGCAGGAGATGCAGGCGCTCGTCGTACCCATCGAGGAGCACCCGTGGGGTCGCTGGCAGGAGTTCCTCGTCGCCAACCCCGGCCGCCAGCCCGGCACCCAGAGCCGGTGGAGCGCGGGCAAGGACCTCTCGTTCGTGCCGCTACGCCCGGAGCGCGTGCTCGAGGTGAAGTACGACGCGATGGAGGGACGCCGCTTCCGGCACACCGCGCACTTCAAGCGCTGGCGCGACGACCGCGACCCCGAGTCATGCGGCTACGAACAGCTCGAGCAGCCCGTTTCCTACGACCTGTCCGACGTCCTCGGCGGATAGTCTGGAGGGCATGGAGCCCGCACCCGAGAGGTACGACGTCGTCCTGCTCGTCGAGCAGCCCCTGACCGCCGCGGACGCGGCCCAGGTGCGATCCCTGCACGCCGACTTCGACGCTCAAGTCGTCTACCACGTGCTGCTCCCCCTGGTGGACGCCGCCGCGGCCGTCGAGGCGTCGCTCGGAGCGATCGGCGGAGCCGACCTGCTCGCACCCCCGATGACGCCCAGCCCCGACGAGCTGGCCGCGCTGCGCGAGGAGCAGAAGGACCAGGCCACCCACGACCTCGCCGCGACCACCGACGCCCTCCGCGCCGCCGGCGCCGAGGTCGGCAGCGCCGCCGTGGTCAGCAACCCGCCCGTCGACGCCCTCGCCGCCAAGGTGGGCGAGGTCGACGGCCGCGAGGCGATCGTCCTCACCCGCCCCCACGTCGTCGCCGAGTTCTTCCACGTCGACTGGACCTCCCGCGCCCGCCGCAAGCTCGGCGTCCCTGTCCTGCACCTGCTCGAGCACGAGACCTTCGACGAGCAGGCCGGTGGGGGTGAAGGGGTCACGGGAGTCTGACCGGGCACGCCCGCCCCCCGGCGCGCCTCAGGGTTGTCAGCCTTTCCCCTGCCTTGTCAGCCCTTGCAGAGGCTGACAACCCGTGGAATACCCGGTCGACCGGGTATTCCGCGCCCCCCGGCGGCCGACCGTCCGGCCGATTCAGTCCCCCGACCTACCCAGCTCGACGACGATGTCCAGGTGCCCGGCGTGCCGGGCGTACTCGGCCAGCACGTGGAAGCAGATCCACTCCAGGGTGGGTGGGTCGGAGGTGAACCGGCCGCCGACGGCGCCCCGCGCGTCGAGCGGGTACGACGCGAGCACCTCACGAGTGCGCTCACCGATCGCCTCGAGTCGCTCGGCGTAGGACTCGGCGGTCGCGTCCGCCGGGACCTGCCAGCGGGCGTCAGGGGTGTCCTCGCCGGGGTTGTCGACGTCCCAGTCGCCGAACGGCTCCTCGACCGGCTCGCCGAGGAAGCCCCAGACGAACCAGCGCTGCTCCATGTGCAGCGCGTGGCTGAGCAGCTCGAGCGGGGTCCAGCCCGACGGCACCCTGGCGGTGCGTTGCTGCTCGGGCGTCAGGTCGAGCACGCCGCGGATCATCTCGCCGCGGACCCAGTCGAGGTAGTCGGCCCACCGCGGGGCGCCGGCCGGACCGGTCTTGGGCGGCTCCTCGACGTTGCGCGACACCCGGTCGTCCTCAGCCACGGTCCGGCCCGATGTAGTTGCCCTCGTCGTCCCAGTGCTCGGCGACCTTCTTGCTCGGCTGCACCCGCGGCGGCTCCCCCGGCATCTTCGGGTAGTCGGGCGGGAAGTTGAGCTCCCCGCCGGGCAGCTCCTCCCACAGCTCGAGCAGCGGCTCGAGCGAGAACGCCTCGTCGTCGATGGTCGCCCACGGGTCGCCGTCGGCCATCCGGTCGGGGACGGTGAAGAGGTTGTGGTCGCGGGGGTCCTTCACCTCCGCGATCTCCTCCCACGTCATCGGCGTGGAGACCGGCGCCCCCGGGATCGGGCGCAGGGAGTACGCCGACGCGATCGTGCGGTCGCGGTTGTTCTGGTTGTAGTCGACGAAGATGCGCTCCCCCCGCTCCTCCTTCCACCAGGCCGTGGTGACCCCCTTGTCGCGCCGCTCGAGCTCGCGCCCGAACCCGATCGCGGCGTGCCGGACGTCCTCGAACGTCCACCGTGGCTCGATGCGCACGTAGATGTGGATGCCGCGGTTGCCGGACGTCTTCGGGTAGCCGCGGATCCCGAGCTCCTCGAGGGTCTCGCGCGCCACACCGGCGACGCGGACGGCGTCGGCGAACGTGGTGCCGGGCTGGGGGTCGAGGTCGATCCGCAGCTCGTCGGGGTGGTCGACGTCGTCGCGGCGCACCGGCCAGGGGTGGAAGGTGAGGGCACCCATCTGCGCGCACCACACCGGCACGGCGATCTCGGTCGGGCAGATCTCGTCGGCGGTGCGGCCGGACGGGAAGGTGATCTGCACCGACTCGAGGTAGTCGGGCGCCCCCTTCGGCACCCGCTTCTGGTAGAACGCCTCGGCGTCCTTGTCCCAGGGACCGGTGGCGAGCTTGAAGCCCTCGCGTACGCCGTTCGGCCACCGCTCCAACGCGGTCGGCCGGTCCTGCAGCGCGCGCATCAGCCCGTCGGCCACGCTGACGACGTACTCCGCCACCATCAGCTTGGTGACCTCCGGCGTCTTGTCGGTCGCCTCGTAGACCACCCTGTCGGCGCTGGAGATCCGCACGCTGCGTCCTCCGGCCTCGACCTCCGCCGCCACCGACTTCGCCATGGCATCGACCCTAACCGGCGTCGCCGACGAAAACTCGTCACAACAAACCGGCCGCACCGTGCGTCAGTGGAGACGTGAAACCGATCCTTGCTGCGGCGACCGTGCTCGCCGCCCTCACCGCCGTCCCCCTCACCTCGTCCCCGGCCGCCGCCGGCGAGCCGACCTGTCGTGGCCAGTCGGCGACCCACGTCGGCACCCTCGGAGAGGACCTCACCACCAGCCCAGGAGCGGACGTCGTCGTGACCAACGGCGCCCGTCGGGTCGAGACCAGGGACGGCGACGACGTCATCTGCGTGACCCGCGACGCGCCCCACCGGGTCACCGTGGTCCCGGGTGCCGGTGACGACCTCGTCGACAGCACGAGGTACGACGGCTGGGGGCTCCGTACCTACCTGGGAGTGCTGCACGAGACCGGCAGCTCGGGCGACGACACCTACGTCGGCGGCGACGCACCCGACCGGGTGCTCGTCTTCTCCGGCACGGCCGAGGACCACAAGGTGGTCAGCGGTGAGGGCGACGAGGACGTCCTCAAGATCGGCTCGCCGTACGCCGGCACGGTCGCCGCCGACCTCGGCCCGGGCACCGACGACTACTTCGCCAACGGGTTGCACGCGGGCGTCGACGTCGAAGGCGGACCCGGCCGGGACTTCCTCCTCACCGACTGCCCGGGCTGCACCTCGGCCGGGTTCGACCTCGGCACGGGGGCGGTGACCGTGGACGGAGCCGCGGCCGGGACCGCCGCCGGGTTCCAGTCGCTGAGCCTGTTCCGCCGCCGGTTGGAGGAGCTCACGGTGGTCGGCGATGCCGGCTTCAACTCCGTCACCGCGGTCGCCTGCACCGCGGACGTGCGCGGCAACGGCGGCGGGGACGTCCTGGTGGTGCACCCGGCGGGTTCCGCCGTCTGCGCGACGCCGTCGGCCGCCATCCGGGGCGGCCGGGGCAACGACCTGCTCAGGGGGACGCCGGGTGACGACCTCCTCGTCGGCGGGCCCGGCACCGACTCGGCGTACGGCGAGGCGGGCGTCGACGTGTGCGAGGCCGAGCGGCGCCGCGGCTGCGAGGGCTGACCGGCTGGTCGGCCTCAGCGACGGCGGTAGTCGAGCTCGACCTGGAACCTCGCTCGCTTCGTGAGCTGGGTGCCGGCCGGGATGTCGGTCTCGTTCACCCGTGTCTGGAACTGGACGAACACCAGATAGGTCCCCGGGGTGACGTTGAAGGTCGTCCCGCCGTGGCGCGACGGACGGATCTTGTCGACCACCGGGTTGCCGTTGCGGGACACCAGGATCTGCTCGATCTGACCGGCGCGGCCGCGGTCCCACTCGATGCGGACGCGCCCGTTGCGGTTGACCTTCAGGTCGGCGCCGGACTGGGTGTCGGCGAGCACGCCGAGCTTGCAGTCGAGTCCGGCGTTCGTGTCGTTGACCCGCACCAGCTGGCGGGCGGTGAACCGGACCGTGTCGAACGCGCCGTTGTCCGCGTCTGCGACCGCCGTGCTGCGGTTCTCGACCCGGCCGCGGGCGCTGACGGTGCCGCTCTCCTCGGCGCGGAAGCTCCGCTCCACCTTCGCCGCGCGCTTCCCGGTCGCCGACGTGAACGTCCGGTTCTTGTTGATCGGGCCGGGGTGGTCGGTGCAGCCGGCCTGGTTGGTCTTGCCGTAGCCGAACGAGCCGATGTTGCCGTCGACCGGAGGAGCGGCGGCGGCGGGGCTCGCGGGAAGCAGCAGTGCGCCCGCCGCAGCAACGGCGGCGAGAGCGGAGATCGCGGTGGTGCGCATCGAGATGGGGCTCATGACGACACCGTAAGTCCCTTGGCCGTCGCCCGCCTCAGGGAAATCCCGCTGACACGGGCGACCGCGACTCTCAGGCGCCGTCCGCCGGCTCGAGGGTGAGGCTGATCGAGTTGATGCAGTAGCGGTCACCGGTCGGGGTGCCGTAGCCGTCGGGGAAGACGTGGCCGAGGTGCGACCCGCAGTTGGCGCAGCGGACCTCGGTGCGCTTCATGCCGTGCGAGTCGTCCTCGAGGTATTCGATGGTGTCGCTGATCGGCTGGTAGAAGCTCGGCCAGCCGCAGCCGGAGTGGAACTTGGTGTCGGACTCGAAGAGCTTGGCCTGGCACGCCTTGCAGCGGTAGACGCCCTTGGTCTCGGTGTCGGTGTACTCGCCCTTGAACGCGCGCTCGGTGCCGGCCTGGCGGAGCACGGCGTACTCCTCGGGAGTGAGCTCGGCCTTCCACTCCTCGTCGGTCTTCTCCACGTTGTAGGTCATGCCTCGAGGCTACCCAGCGGGGGTAGGCCGCACGCCGCGGCGAGGTAAAGGTTCGCTGAGTCCTTCGCCCGTCGGACGGCATCGGGATGCGCGGTCCCGAGGTGACCTCGACCCCGAGACACGAGCACAACCCTCACCTCCGGGACGGCGGTCGGTGGCCGTTCAAGGAAGGCGGGCGAGGAGGTCGGCGACGTCGACCCGGGCTCCGGTGTAGAACGGCACCTCCTCGCGCACGTGGCGGCGGGTCTCCGACCCGCGCAGGTGCCGCATCAGGTCGACGATCCGGGTCAGGTCGTCGGCCTCGAACGCGAGGATCCACTCGTAGTCACCGAGGGCGAACGACGGCACCGTGTTGGCTCGCACGTCCGGGTAGTCGCGCGCCATCTGGCCGTGCTCGGCCAGCAGCCGGCGGCGCTCGCCGTCCTCGAGGAGGTACCACTCGTAGGAGCGGACGAAGGGGTAGACCGCGACGTAGGCGTGGGCTCGCTCGTCGGCGAGGAACGCCGGCAGGTGGCTGCGGTTGAACTCCGCCGGCCGGTGCAGGGCCATCTGCGACCAGACGGGGACGAGCCGGGCGCCGAACGCCGTACGACGGAGGCGGTGGTAGGCCTCCTGCAGCTGGTCGCTCGTCGCGGCGTGCCACCACACCATCACGTCGGCGTCGGCACGGAGCCCGGCGACGTCGTAGACGCCGCGGACGACCACGTCCTCGGCGGCGAGCTCGGCCAGCAGGGCCTCGACCTCGTCGGTCTCGCTCTTGCGGACGACGTCGTCCGGGCCGAAGGTGCGCTCGAGCCGAAAGACCGACCACATCGTGAAGCGGATCGTGTCGTTGAGCTCGTTGATCTTGGCGGCGTTGGACTTGATCTCCGCCTGCGGGTCGCTCATGCCTCCATTGTGCGGGGTCGGGTGGGTGAGAGTGACCGATGGGTCACCCTCACCCACCCGACCGTCCGTACCCCGCTTCCCGCGCCTTCACGATCGCGTCGGCCCGTCCCGTCACGCCGAGCTTGGCGTAGATCGCGGAGACGGTGTTGCGGACGGTCTTGTTGGACACGTAGAGCTCGCCGGCGATGTCGTCGTTGGAGCGCCCCGCGGCGACCATCCGGAGCACGGAGCGCTCCCGGTCGGTGAGGTCGGGGAAGGGCTCGTCGGTCTCGGGCCGGGCGCCGGCCCCGGTCAGGAGGAGTCCGATCTGCTGGGCCATCGACGCGCCGAACACGAGGCCGCCGCCGGCCGCGGTGCGGATCGCGTTGTGCACCTCCGCGGCGCCGGAGCCCTTGAGCAGGTAGCCGCACGCACCGGCGCGGATCGCGCTGAGGACGGTGTCGTCGTCCTCGTTCATCGTCAGCATCAGCACCCGGAGCGAGGGCTGCCGACCGACGAGGAACCGGGTCGCCTCGATCCCGTCGAGGTGCGGCATCTGGATGTCCATGACGACGACGTCGGGCGTGGCCTCGGCCACCACGTGCAACGCCTCCCTGCCGTCGGCCGCCGACCCGACGACCTCCACCCCGTCGAGCGCCGAGAGCAACGCGGTCAGGCCGTCGCGGACGATCTGGTGGTCGTCGACCACGACGACCCGGATCGGGAGGGCCGGGCTGCTCGGGCTCGGGGCGGTCACGCGTTGCTCCTCAGTGGTAGGCGGGCACGGACGACGGTGCCGCCGTCCGCGGGACAGGTGATCTCGGCGCGGCCACCGAGCTCGGCGGCGCGCTCGCGGACGCTGACCAGGCCGACCCCGGCCTGCCGGTCCGGCTCGATCCCGACGCCGTCGTCGGCGAGCTCGACCTCGAGCACGTCGTCGACGACGTCGAGGGTGAGGCTGGCCGCGGAGGCTCGGGCGTGGCGGGCGACGTTGGTGAGCGCCTCGCCGACGATCCGGTAGGCGGCGACCTCCACGGCCGCGGGGAGCCCGCCGTCGAGGTCGGGGGCAGCCACCGTCAGCGGCACCTCCAGCCGGTCGGCCTGCTGCTGGATGGCGCCGACCAGCCCCCGGTCGTCGAGCGCCGGCGGTCGGAGGTCGTGGACGAGACGTCGTACGTCGGCGACGACGGCCTGGACGTGCTCGCTCACGTCGGCCAGGCGCTGGCGGGCCTGGTCGGGGTCGGTGTCGATCTGCATCCGGGCGGTCTCGACCTGGAAGACGATGCCGCTGAGCGACGGGCCGAGCCCGTCGTGCAGGTCGCGACGGATCCGGCGGCGTTCCTCCTCGCGAGCCGTCACCAGCCGCTCACGGCTCTGCTGGACCTCCTCGGCCAGCTGGTTGGTGCGGACCGCCGTCGCCGCCTGCCGGACCAGGTCGCCGAGCAGCTGCTCGTCGCGCGCCGTCAGCCGGCTGCGGACACCCTTGGCCGGCAGCACCAGCCGGCCGATGTCGGCCCCGCGGTAGGTGATCGGCAGGGTGCGGACAGCGTCGGGCCGCTCGCCGTGGGTGGTCACCACTCGCTCGCCGTTGGTCCAGTCGACCTCGAGGCTGACGAACCGGACGCCGAACGCGGTCGCGACGGCGCGGGCGACTTCCGACAGCTGCTCGGCCGCGTCGTCGGTGTTCTCGAGCGTCGACGACAGGCCGGCCAGCGCGTCGTACCGGTTGCCCCGCTCGCCGAGCATCCGCCGTCGGACGGCCGAGGCCAGCCGTTGCCGAAGCGGTCCGTAGAGGACGACCGCGACGACCAGCACCACCGCGACCACCTGGGCCTGGGTGAGGTCGTCGTCGAGAGTCAGCGTGAGCAGGGCCAGCAGGGCGGCGTCGGCGGCGACCAGGACCGCTAGGAGCACCGCGATGACGATCGTCCGACCCAGCAGGTCCTCGATCGACACGAGCTGCGGGCGCACGATCGCGACCGTCATCGCCGCTCCGGGGAGCACCATCGCGATGATGATCGACGCGTAGTCGGTGCCCTCCACGTCGACGACGAACGTGACGGTGAGCTGGTAGGCCACGATCACGACGGCGCTCCAGGCCAGCCAGCGCATCCGGTCCCGGGTGATCCCGGTGGACAGGCGGTAGCGGATGATCACCAGCGCGAGAGCGGTCGCGAAGGCCGCGAGCAGGACGCCGAGGACGACAGGCCGGAGAGTGTCGGCGACGCCGGTCAGGGCGTTGATGGTGACCGGGTCCACGTCGATCTCGGGCGGGAGCGACCGCATGTTCTCGGCGAGCTCCTGCTCCAGCGGCATCACCAGGATCGCCAGGCCGCCGACGGCGCCGATGCCGAGAGCGATCCGACCGAGCAGGCCGGGGAGGCCCGGGAGCAGGCGTCCGTTGGGGAACACCAGCACCAGCGCCATGATCGAGATCGGCAGGAAGACCCCGAACCGCTCGAGGAACCACACGGCGAAGGTCATGCTCGGCCAGAGACGGTCGTCGGTCACCCCGGCGCGGATGTAGGACTGGGCGAGCCCGTCGAGCACCCAGAACAGGCCCAGCAACCCGAGCAGCCACCCGAACATCCGGGCGTCGTCGCCACGCAGGATCGGTACGGCGAGGACGGCGAGAATGACGCCGTTGAGCGCGAACGGCCAACCCGGGTCGCCGGCGTAGCGCACCCCGGCGCCGGTGCTGGGTGCGGCGACGTCGAGGGCAACCGCGAGGGCGAACAGCACGCAGCACACGACCGGGAGCGCGAACACCCCCGCCGTGCGCATGATCGCGTCCCGGTCCTCCCTCAGCACCGGGACAGTGTGCAGCCGATCCGGCCCCGTCGGGGCCGGATCGGCTGTGGTCTCGTGCCGCGCCTTGCGGGTCACCGCGGGCTCACCGGCCGCGGAAGGCCTTGTCGCCCACCAGGAAGCCGAGCGCCACGACGGTGAGACCGACCGGGCCGGTGAAGCCCGCCATGTACTGCAGCGGAGAGATCCCGGCCAGCAGGGTGATGCCGCCGCCGACCAGGCCGACGATGCCGAGCCAGCGCGCGACGCCGCCGCTGCGGGAGAGCACGAACAGGGCGAGACCGGAGAGGCCGAGCAGGCCCCAGCACCACGGGATGGTCGCGATCCAGTGGCCGTAGAACGAGGCGTTGGACGGGTCGACGAACACCTCGTCGTCGGCGAACGCGAACACGAACTCGGTGTCGAGGCCGGCGCCGAGGAACAGGGTCAGCGCGGTGCCGAGCACCCCGGTCGCGGCGACGGCGGGCACCAGGCTGTCCGGCCCGGCGGTGGCCCGCAGCCGGCGGAACAGCCCGGCGGCGAAGACGACCATCAGGGCCGCGCTGATCACGGCCAGCACGTGGAAGGCCAGGATCTGCGGCACCTGGTTGTTGAACTCCTCGAGCAGCTTCTCGGTCGACCAGTCGGCCTCCTGCTCGTAGCTGACGGTCACCTGCAGGGAGGCGACGATCGCGCCGATGCCGGTGAGGCCGGCGCCGAGACCGGCGAGCGCCCAGCGGGTGGAGGCGGCCGGGGCCGGGATCGGGTGGTCCGGTCCGTTCGGGAGGTCCGAACGGACGGGGTGGGTGACGTGCGTGGTCATCGAGGTCTTTCCTCTCGGGAACGATCGGGTGCGATGACCTGAGGTTCGCGGGCCGGCTGTCCCGGCTCCCAGGGACAGGACGGCAGACCTACCGGGACAGGGCGGCAGCAGCGGCGTGCCCGGAGGCGATGCAGGCCGGGATGCCGACGCCGTCGTAGGCCGCACCGCAGACCGCGAGCCCCGGCACAGCGGCGACAGCGGCGCGGATCCTGGCGATCCTTTCGCTGTGCCCGACCCAGTACTGCGGGAGCCCGGCACCCCACCGCTGGACGACCGCGTCGACCGGCGCGGCCGTCAGGCCGGTCGCGGCCGCGAGGTCGGTGAGCGAGGCGCGGACGAGCTCGTCGTCGGGGACCTGGAGGGTGGCCTCCTCACCGAAGCGGCCCAGCGAGGTGCGCAGCACCAGCAGGCCGTCCGCGGCCTCCCGCACCCAGTCCCACTTGGCGAAGGAGAAGGTCGACGCCTTCACGGCGCGCCCGTCGACAGGGGGCACCAGGAAGCCCGAGGCGCCCACGTCGAGCGCCTCGGCGACACCCGGGGCGGAGGCGTCGAAGGCGAAGGTCACCACGGCCACGGACGCGTAGCCGATGCGCTCCAGCTCGGCGGCTGCCGTCGGGGCGAGGTCGCCGAGCAGCCGGGCGGTCGGCGCCGCGGGCGTGGCGAGCACGAGCGCGTCGGCGGCTTCGTCGCCGCCCGCCGTGGCGACCACGAACCCGTAGCCGGTGCGACGGACCGCGGTGACCGGGCTGCCGACCCGGACCTCGACCCCGGGCTGGGCCCGCAGGTCGTCCGCGGCGGCCGCGACCAACCGCCACATGCCGCCGTCGACCGCAGCGAAGACGGGGGGCGCGTCCGGGGGCGGCACGGGCAGCGTGAACTCCGTCCGCCCGAGCAGGTCAGCCAGCTGGGGCACCGCCGAGCGGATCGAGATCTGCCGTGCCTGCCCGGCGTAGACGCCACCGAGCAGCGGCTCGACCAGCCGGTCGACGACCTCCGGGCCGAACCGCTGGGCCACCGCCTCGCCGACCGACTCGTCGCCGGTGACCTGCTGGACGAGCTGGCGGCGGGCCCGCGCCATGCCGTCGGGCGAGAGGATCCCGGCCCGCTCGAGCTGGTCCAGGTCGAGCGGCGCCCCCATCAGCGTGCGCGGCAGCGGCCGCAGCGCGTCGCGGGTCCAGATCCGCGAGGAGGCGGGCGTGGGGTGCGTCAGCGGCAGCGCGAGCTCCGTGGCGAGCGCGACGCCTTCCGGCCGCCGGTTGATCATCGCCTCGGCTCCGACGTCGACGGCGGTCCCGGACACCTCTCCGCGGCGCAGCTTGCCGCCGACCTCGCCGGTCGCCTCGAGCACCAGCACGTCCACGCCGGTCTCGGCCAGGTCGCGGGCAGCGGTCAGTCCGCTGACGCCCCCGCCGACCACGACCACCCGCACGGATCCAGCGTGGCAGACGTCCGCACGACATGATGACGTGCATGGCCGACTCCAACGCTCGACTCGCGGTTCTGATCGACGCCGACAACACCTCGCCCAAGCACGCCGCCGCCCTGTTCGACGAGCTGGCGAGCTATGGCGTCGCCACCGTGAAGCGGGCGTACGGCGACTGGACGACGCCACAGCTCAACGGCTGGAAGACGGCGCTGAACCAGCACGCGATCGTGCCGATCCAGCAGTTCGCCTACACCGTGGGCAAGAACGCGACCGACTCCGCGCTCATCATCGACGCGATGGACATCCTCCACACCGGCAGCGTCGACGGGTTCGCGCTGGTGTCGAGCGACAGCGACTTCACGCGCCTGGCGACCCGGCTCCGCGAGTCGGGGAAGACCGTCTACGGCCTCGGGATGCGCAAGACCCCCGCCTCGCTGGTGGCTGCGGTCGACCAGTTCATCTATCTCGAGGTGATCGGCGACCAACCGGCGACGGCGCAGACAGACGACCCGACGGAGGAGCAGGCACCCCTGCCCAACCTGCAAAGCCTGCTGACGCGAGCGATCAACGCGTCGTCCGGGGACGACGGTGTGGTCCGCGTCAGCACGCTCGGCAACTACCTACGCTCGGCGAGCGCGTCGTTCGACCCGCGGCTCTACGGTGAGCCCAAGCTGTCGACCCTCCTCCAGGCCCAGGGCTACTTGACGGTGACCGGGTCCGGCAGCGGGTTGGAGGTCGCCCTGAAGGGCGCCACCAACAAGACGACCGCCAAGAAGGCACCGGGGAAGAAGGCGACTGCCAAGAAGGCATCCGCCAATAAGGCTCAGTCCAAGGGGTAGGACTGGACGAACTCGGTCAGTCGCGCGAGCTGGTCGGGGTCGGTCGACGGGATGACGCCGTGGCCGAGGTTGAAGACGTGGCCCCGGGCGGACCGGCCGGCCTCGATGACCTCGGCGGCGCGGGCGGTCATCACGTCGGTCGGCGCGAAGACGAGGGTGGGGTCGAGGTTCCCCTGGACCGCCCTGTCGCCGACGAGCGGGATCGCCGAGGCGAGCGGCGTGCGCCAGTCGACACCGACCACGTCGGCGCCGGCCTCGCCCATGAGGCCGAGCAGGTTCGTCGTACCGACGCCGAAGTGGATGCGCGGGACGCCGAGCTCGCCGATCCGCGCCAGCACCGCGGCGGAGTGCGGCATCACGTACTGCTGGTAGTCGGCGGGCGTCAGCGCGCCGGCCCACGAGTCGAACAGCTGGACGGCCGAAGCGCCGGCGGCGACCTGCACCTCCAGGAAGGCCGCGGAGATCCCGGCGATCTTGCGCATCAGGGCGTCCCACACGTCCGGGGCGCCGAACATGAGCGCCTTGGTCCGCGCGTGCTCCTTGGACGGCCCGCCCTCGACGAGGTACGACGCCACGGTGAACGGCGCGCCCGCGAACCCGATGAGCGGGGTGCCGCCGTTGGTCACGCCCAGCTCCCCGACCAGGTTCTGCACCGCCCGGGTGATGAACGGGACGTGCTCGGGAGTCAGGTCGGGGATCGCCTCGACGTCGGCGAGCGTCCGCACCGGGTCGGCGACGACGGGGCCGACCCCCGGCTTGATGTCGATGTCGACACCGACCGCCTTGAGCGGCAACACGATGTCGGAGAAGAAGATGGCCGCGTCGACGCCGTACCGCCGTACCGGCTGCAGGGTGATCTCGGTGACCAGGTCGGCGTCCATGCACGACTCGAGCATGGTGGTGCCCTCGCGGACGGCGAGGTACTCCGGCAGCGAGCGGCCCGCCTGCCGCATGAACCACACCGGCGTGTGCGGCACCGGCTCGCCGCGCACGGCCTTGAGGAAGGCGCTGTCGCTGAGGTCGTGAGGATCGCTCATAGCGGGCTCAGCGTCTCAGGTCGGCGGGCGCCGCGCACATCGGCGGGCTCCCGGGGGCGGCGTGGCTCAGGTCCGATCCCGCCGATGTCTCCTATGGTGGATTCATGGTCGCCCGCCAGGAGACGCACCAGGGGTCCGGCGCGGCCGGGGAGCCCCCGGAGTTCGCCGCTGCCGTGGCAGCGATGCGTGCGGCGGTGCTGCGCCCCGAGATCTTCTGCGAGGAGATGCCGGCGCCACAGCGGATCGCGCCGTTCGCGACGGCGATGTCGGCCGACGTGACGGTGGACGGCGAGGAGGTCGCGACCGGCCGGATCGTGCTGCTCCACGACCCCGCGGGCAACGAGGCGTGGAACGGCACGTTCCGCTGCGTGGCCTACTGCCGGGCCGAGATCGACCACGCGCTGGCCACCGATCCGATGCTCACCGACGTGGGCTGGACCTGGCTGGCCGAGGCGCTCGCGGCCCACGAGGCGGCCCACACGGCGCTGTCGGGCACGGTGACCCGGGTGGCGACGGAGAGCTACGGAACGATGGCGGGCGACGGCGGGTCCGCCCAGCTGGAGGTCCGTGCGTCGTGGACGCCGACCGACGCACCCGCCCTCGCCGCCCACGTCGAGGCCTGGGCCGAGCTGCTCTGCACGGCCGGTGGGCTGGAGCCGGTGCCGGACGGAGTCGCGGTGATGCCCTCGCGTCGCGGACAGCGGGGCGCCACGCTCTGATGCCGGACAAGCCCAACCCCGACGCAGCCGAGGAGGCGAGCGCGCCGGAGCCCGAGGTCGCGCTGCTCACCCTCGCCGACGGTCTCCCGCCGGTCATCGACACCGACGAGGAGCTGCGCGCCTACACGACCGAGCTCGCGAAGGGCAGCGGCCCGGTGGCGATCGACGCCGAGCGGGCGTCGGGCTACCGCTACTCCAACCGGGCGTACCTGATCCAGGTACGACGCGAGGGCGCCGGCACCGCGCTCATCGACCCGATCCCGCTGTCGACGCTCGCGCCGCTCCAGGAGGCGATCGGCGAGTCCGAGTGGATCCTGCACGCGGCGACCCAGGACCTCCCGTGCCTGGCGGAGGTCGGCCTGACCCCCGCGGTGCTCTTCGACACCGAGCTGGCCGGGCGGCTGCTCAACTACCCGCGGGTGGGGCTGGCGACCTTGGTCGAGACGCTGCTCGGCGCGCGGATGAAGAAGGAGCACTCCGCGGTCGACTGGTCGACCCGGCCCCTGCCCGAGCCGTGGCTGGAGTACGCCGCGCTGGACGTCGAGGTGCTCGTCGACCTGCGCAACGTGCTGGCCGACCAGCTGGTCGAAGCCGGCAAGGACGACTGGGCCCGCCAGGAGTTCGACAACCTCCGCTCGTTCGAGCCGACGGTGCGCGTGGAGGCCTGGCGTCGTACCTCCGGGCTGCACAAGGTCCGCGGCCGGCGAGCCCTCGGAGCCGTCCGCGCGCTCTGGGAGGCGCGGGACGAGCTCGCCCGCGAGCGCGACGTGACGCCCGGCCGGCTGATCCCCGACTCCGCGATCGTCGCGGCGGCGACCGCCATGCCGACCAACCGCGGCGCGATGATGTCGACGCCCGGCTTCCACGGGCGCGGCGCCTCCCGCTTCGCGCCGGTCTGGCTGGCGGCGATCAAGGCCGCGGCCGAGATGCCGGAGGCCGACCTGCCCTCGCGCACCCCGCGGGGCGACGGCCCGCCGGCGCCGCGCGCGTGGGCCGAGAAGAACCCGGTCGCGGCACGCCGTCTCGAGCTGGCCCGGGCGGCCGTCGCCGCACTTGCCGAGGAGCACCAGCTGCCGGCCGAGAACCTGCTCACCCCCGACCACCTGCGGCGGGTGATGTGGGAGCCGCCCGCGACCCGCGAGCCGGTCGAGTTGCTGGAGCGGCTGATCGACCAGCTCGGCGCCCTCGGGTCCCGCAGTTGGCAGATCGGGCTGACCGCTCCCGCGCTGGCGCGGGCGGTCATCGACGCCGAGGACGAGAAGAAGGCGAAGAAGGCCAAGGCCGCCAGGGCCTCCGAGAAGATCGAGAAGGCCGAGAAGGCCGAGAAGGCCGACTGACCTAGCCGCCGTCCCCGGTCTCGCCGTCGCTCGGGTCCGGGCTCCCTGTCTCACCCGGGCCGCCGGGGTCGTCGGTCTCCCCGGGCTCGTCGGGGTCCTCCGGGTCGAGCACGGCCCGCGACTTCTCGTCGATCAGCTCCAGGTCGGCCTCGAGGTCCTCCAGCAACGGCTGGGTGAGCAGCCGCTCGAGGTCGGGGTCGACGGCCGCCTCCAGCTCGGGCCAGCCCTCCAGCAGCGGCGGCAGCACGATCGAGCGGATCGCGTTCACGAACACCCGCGCGTTGGCCGGCTGCAGGTGCGGTTGCAGGAAGGCGTCGGAGAAGTTGACGTCGACCTTGGTCGGCATCACGTAGCCGGTCTCGGCCATCGTCGTCACGGCCTCGTCGCTGAGCAGGTTGACGAGGAAGTCGGCCGACTGCTCGACCCGGTCCTGCGGACCCTCGGCCACGCACACCCCGGTCAGGTCGCCGATCGTGGCATCGTCGTCGAGCTCCGGCATCGGCATCACGTCGAAGGCGAGGCCGGGGACGTTGCGCAGCGTGGGCGTGAGGTCGCGGAAGCCGGCCACCATGCCGAGCTTGCCGTCCTTGAAGTAGTCGAGGGCGGTCTGCGACCGCAGCTGGCGGTTGCTGAGGGTGATCGTCGGGTCGCGCAGCACCTCGAGGGTCTGGCGCAGCGCGTCGGCGGACTCGCCGTCGGCCAGGGCGAGCGACGTCGGGTCGTCGTCGTCGTCGAACATCTCGCCGCCGCCGGCGTACACGAACGGCGCCAGGCCCTGCAGCGTCGGCTCGATGTAGACGCCCTTGGACTCCTTGCGCGGGCGGCTGGCGAACTCCGCGGCCGCGCGGAACATCTCGAGCGTCCAGTACTCGCGGTCCTCCGGCGGCACGGGTAGCTCCCGGGCTGCCATCCGCTCGAAGTCGATCAGGTCGGTGTTGTAGTAGATGACCATCGGCGAGCCGGCGTACGGCATGCACTGCAGGTCGTCCTCGGCGGAGAACGCCGAGATCGCGTCGCGCGGGAACTCGTCGCCGAACGCCACACCGCGGGCGTCGAGCAGGTCGAGGAGCGGGCGGTTGCGGTCGGCCTCGAGGGTCTCCGCCAGCTCGTCGCGGGGCAGGAGGTAGAGGTCGGGGGTGACCTCGCCGGACCGGATGTCGGCGAGCATCGCGTTGGGGTCGGGCCAGGCCTCGACGTGCACGTCGACGACCTCGGACTCACGGTTGTAGGCGGCGACGATCTCCTCGAAGGCGTCGACCTCGGCCTCGTTGCCCCACACGGCGAACACCAGCCGCGCCATCCCCGGCGCCTTGGTGGGAGAACCGTTGCCCCCCTTCTGCGGCGGGCCCTCGCTGTCGGCGTAGAGGACCATCGCCACGACCACGCTGATGGCGACGACGACCACGGCCGCGTACGTGCGCCAGTCCAAGCGCGCCAAGCTGAACATCGGTTGTGGTCTCCCCTGGTCGTGTGCCCGGGCCACCCTACCGAGCGGTAGGCGCCCACCACGACAGGGTTAAGCGGCGGGGACGGCGGGCCGGCAGCGTCGCGCACGATGGTGCGGCACGCTCGGCCGGGTCGAAGTCGTCGAGTGCGCCGGACCGGGAGCGCCTCACGGCGCGTGGCCGCTCTTGGCGGCTGATTTTGGGACCCGGGGCTGCCACAGCCCGGCGCACTCGTAGTCCCATTGTAACGGCGCTACCCCAACCCGCGGGCCAGCTCCACATGTCCGGCCGACTCGAGCTGTTCGGCCAGGCCGAGCATCCGTCGTACGTCGTCGTGGCTGGTCCCGGGAAGCGCGGCGCGACCGGTCGCGACGACCCGGGCGAAGGCCGCCGCGCGGAAGAGCACGTCGGCGAAGTCACCGGCGGCGATGCCGCCGAGGACCTGGTCGATCATCGCCCGCAGCTCGTCGGGGCCGGGCGGGTCGGCCACCCCGGCGACGACCCGGGCGACCTGGGCCGCGGACCGTCCGGCCTCGAACTCGCGGGCCACCGCCGCCGGATCGGCGTAGACCCACGACCGCAGCAGGTAGAGGCGCCACAGGCAGCCGGCCAGCGAGTCGGGAGGCGAGCCCGACCAGACCTCGGCGATCGCCTCGATCCCCTCGGTGTCGGCGAGGTGGACCAGGCGGTCGGCGACGGCCGCGTCGTCGCTCGCGCGGGCGCCGCGCACCAGCAGGATCGCGGCCCGGTCGGCCGCCTCCTGCAACAGCTCGGGGTCGGCACCCTCGGCGAACCCCTCGAAGAAGCTCCCCGTGCGCGTGATCGGACGATGGTGTGGCCGCTCTCCCTCACCCATCCCGTCAGCGTACGGCGGGCGGGATAGTCCCTGACGAAAAGCACCTCCGGCGGCCGAGTTCAGGTGCTTTTCGTCAGGGACTATCGCCGGTTCAGGCCTCGAGCAGCTTGCGGATCCGGACGTCGCTGACCTTGCCGGCGGTGCCGAGCTGCGGCGCCCAGAGGGAGACGCGGAACTCCTCGAGCTGCCAGCGCACCTGGCGCAGGGCGGAGCCGGGCGGGCGGCCAGCGGGGAGGGCCTCGATCCGGTGCAGGTAGGCCTCCTGGAGCGGCTGCACGCGGTCGAGCCGGTCGCGGTCGCGGGCGACGGCCAGGCCGCCCTCACCGAGCTGCTCGCGGCGACGGCGGATCGCGGCGAGGTAGACGGGGTAGCGGCGCAGCTGGGCGGCGCCCGCCTCGCCGACGAACCCCTCGGGCACCAGCCGCGCGAGCTGGGCCTGCATGTCGCTCAGCGCCGGCAGCAGCGCCAGCTCGGCACGCCCGCTCAGCAGCCGGTCGGTCTCGCGGTGTCCGTCGAGCACCCGGAACAGGTCGGGCAGGAGCGCCCGGACGCTGCCGGCCGCATCCGCCCGGAGCGAGGCCAGCAGCGCGTCGTACTCCTGCTGAGTGCGGAGGATCTCCTGCTGCTGCGCGGCGTCGACGGCGTCGACGACCACCGCCCGCAGGCAGTCGGCGAGCAGCGCCTGCACGGAGGAGTACGACGTGCCGGCCAGCCGCAGCTTCTCCTCGTTGGAGAGGTCGTTCGGGTCGACGCGACCGTCGCCGTCGAGACCCAGGAGGACCAGCCGGACCAGCCCGAGCCGGTGCCGGGCATCGCGCTCCTCCGCGGACCCGAAGACCTGGAGGCCGACGGTTTCACCCTCGTCGACCAGCCCGGGGAAGGCCTCGACCTCGTGGCCGGCCCGGGTCCAGGTCGCCGTCCGCTCGATCTTGCCGAACACCCAGGAGGTCTCGCCGGTGCGGGCGACCCCGCTGTCGGCGGCCACCTCGGCCATCGCCTTCTCGAACCGCGGCTGCAGCGGAGCCTTGAGCGCGGTCAGGTCCTTGCCGCGGGCCTGCTCGCGGCCCTTCTCGTCGACGACCCGGTAGGTCGGGCGCAGGTGCGGGGCGAGGGAGCCCAGGTCCCAGGCCTCGCGAGGGACGTGGACACCAGTGGTGGACCGCAGGTAGCGCTCGAGGGCGTCCAGGAGGGACTCCTCGCCCGCCGGGACCTGGGCGAGGAACTGGCGCGCGGTGTTGGGCGCCGGGACGAAGTTCACCCGCAGCTGCTTCGGCAAGCTCCGGAGCAGCTCGGTGACCAGCTCCTCGCGCAGGCCCGGGACGTTCCAGGAGAAGTCCTCGTCGCCGACCCGGTTCAGCACGGCCACCGGCACGTCGACCGTGATGCCGTCGTCGGCGGCGCCCGGCTCGAAGTGGTAGCTGAGGTCGAACGTCAGCCCGCCGTCACCCACCCACTGCTCCGGGTAGTCCTGCTCGGTGACCTCGGCCGCCGCGTCGTGGGTGAGCATCGCGGGGTCGAACGTCAGCAGGTCCGGGCGCTCCCGACGTGCCTGCTTCCACCACTGGTCGAAGTGCGCGCCGCTGACCACCTCGGCGCCGACCCGCGCGTCGTAGAAATCGAAGAGCGTGTGCTCGTCGACGACCAGGTCGCGGCGGCGGGCGCGGTGCTCGAGCTCCTCGACCTGCTGGAGCAGCCTGCGGTTGTCGTGGAAGAACTGATGCCGGGTCGACCACTCGCCGTAGACCAGGGCGTGCCGGATGAAGATCTCGCGGGCGAGGGCGCGGTCGACCTTGCCGAAGGAGATCAGCCGGTCCGCGACCAGCGGCACGCCGTACAGCGTCACCCGCTCGCGGGCCATCACCGCCTGCCGCTTCTGCGACCAGTGCGGCTCGGAGTAGGTCCGCTTCACGAGGTGGGCGCCGAGCCGCTCGGCCCACTCTGGCTCGATGGCGGCGTTCTGGCGGGCCCAGAGCCGTCCGGTCTCGACCAGCTCGAAGGCCATCAGGAACTGCGGGTTCTTCCGGGCCAGTCCGCTGCCGGGGAAGATCGCGAACTTCGCGCCGCGGGCACCGAGGTACTCCCGCGGCCCCGGCCGCCTCCGGTCCGCCCGGCCCTTGTTGGTCGAGCCTGTCGAGACCTTCTCCCGCTCCTCCAGCAGGCCGACGTGGCTCAGCAGCCCGGACAGCAGCGCCTGGTGGATGCCGTCGGCGTCGGGCTCGCCCTCGCCCTTCTCGATCCGCAGGCCCATCTCCTTGGCGACCTGCCGCAGCTGGCTCTGGAACTCCTGCCACTCGCGGACCCGCAGGTAGTGGAGGTACTCGCGCTTGCACATCCGCCGGAACGCGCTGCCGGACAGCTCGCGCTGCTGCTGCTTGAGGTAGCGCCAGAGGTTGAGCCAGGTCAGGAAGTCCGAGCCCTCGGCCTTGAACCGGGCGTGCGCCTGGTCGGCCCGCGCCTGCTCCGCCGGCTGGTCCGCGCCCGGCCGCTCCCGCGGGTCCTGCAGCGACAGCGCCGCCACGATGACCAGCACGTCCCGCACGCACCCGAGCCGCTCCGCCTCCAGCAGCATCCGCCCGAGTCGCGGGTCGATCGGTAGCCGCGCCAACCGCTGCCCGACCTTCGTGAGTCGTTGATTCCTGTCTCGTGGCCGGTCGAATCGTCCCTCGTGGCGGGACGAGTCGTTGCTCGTGGCGAGCGCGCCGAGCTCCTCGAGCAGCTGCTGGCCGGCCTGGATGTTGCGCCTGTCCGGCGGCTCGACGAAGGGGAACCGGCCCACGTCGCCGAGTCCGAGCGAGGTCATCTGGAGGATGACCGAGGCGAGGTTGGTCCGCAGGATCTCGGGATCGGTGAACTCCGGCCGGCCCTCGAAGTCCTCCTCGCTGTAGAGGCGGATCGCGATGCCCGCCGCGACCCGCCCGCACCGTCCCGACCGCTGGTTGGCCGACGCCTGGCTGATCGGCTCGATCGGCAGTCGCTGCACCTTGGTCCGCGAGGAGTACCGCGAGATGCGCGCGACGCCCGTGTCGACGACGTAACGGATGCCGGGCACGGTCAGCGAGGTCTCCGCGACGTTGGTCGCGAGCACCACCCGGCGACGGGAGTCGCGCGCCGGCGCGAAGACGCGGTGCTGCTCGGCGGCCGACAGCCGCGAGTAGAGAGGGAGTACGTCGACGCCGGGCACCGCGCCGCGGTGGTCGAGCTTGTCGAGACCCTGGAGCGCCTCGGCCGTGTCGCGGATCTCGCGCTCGCCGGGAAGGAACACGAGCACGTCGCCGGGTCCCTCGGCCGAGAGCTCCTTGACCGCCTCAACGATCGCCTCGGTCTGGTCCCGGACGATCGGCTCTCCTTCCTCGTCCTCCTCCGGCAGCTCGACGAGCGGCCGGTAGCGGACCTCGACGGGGTAGGTGCGGCCGGAGACCTCGACGATCGGCGCCGGCTTCCCGTCCTTGTCGGAGAAGTGCTCGGCGAACCTTTCGGGGTCGATGGTGGCGCTGGTGATGATCAGCTTGAGGTCGGGTCGCTTGGGGAGCAGCTGGCGCAGGTAGCCGAGCAGGAAGTCGATGTTGAGGCTGCGCTCGTGCGCCTCGTCGATGATGATCGTGTCGTACCGCTTGAGCATCCGGTCGCGCTGCAGCTCGGCGAGCAGGATGCCGTCGGTCATGACCTTGACCCGGCTCGTCTTCGACGTGCGGTCCGTGAACCGGACCTGGTAGCCCACCAGGTCACCGAGCTCGGTCCCGAGCTCCTCGGCGATCCGCTCCGACACCGCCCGTGCCGCGATCCGGCGCGGCTGGGTGTGCCCGATCATCCGCGGGCGACCGTCGTCCCCCGGTGTGCCGCGACCGAGCTCGAGGCAGATCTTCGGGAGCTGCGTCGTCTTCCCCGACCCGGTCTCCCCCGCCACGATCACGACCTGGTGGTCGTTGATCGCCTTCGCGATGTCGTCGCGTCGGGCGCTGACCGGCAGGTCCGGCGGGTAGGTGATGTTCACGGCAGAGGCATTCTCCCTGGTGCGCCCTGAACCGGCCATTCGGTTTCCTTGGACAGCGCGTACCGCAAATACCACAGGTGGTCCCGACCGCTCACCGGAAGTGTTTGGGATCACACCGGATGGTTACTGCGCTCGTGGAGGGAGAGGTCGCCCGCTGTTCCAGGGAGGGAGCACGGCGTCGGCCTATCGACATGCCTATTTCCACAGCAAAGATCGCTGCCGGGGTTGCCGGCGGCTACCTGCTCGGACGGACCAAAAAGCTCAAGCTCGCACTGACTATGGCCGGTCTGCTCGCAGGCAAGAAGCTGGCACCGGACCCGAAGGCGCTCGCGAGCAAGCTCGGCGATGGCGACCCCGAGGTCGCCCAGCGACTCACGGGAGCAGCCAAGCAGCTGGCGCTGGCGACCGCTGCCTCGCGGGTCGAGGCGGTGACCGAGAAGCTCGGTGGCGCGAACGGCCGGGCGAGCAGCAGCGACGACGACGACGAGCCTGATGAACCCGACGAGGCCGACGAGACCGACGAGACCGACGAGACCGACGAGACCGACGAGTCGAGCGATTCCGGCAGCCGGTCGTCGGGCGACCGGTCGCGCAAGCGGACCAGTTCGGCGAAGAAGTCCAGCTCGCCGAGGAAGTCCGGATCGGCGCAGAAGTCGAGCCCGGCCAAGAAGGCGAGCCCGGCGAAGAAGTCGAGCCCGGCGAAGAAGTCGAGCGCCGCCAAGAAGTCGAGCGCCGCCAAGAAGTCGAGCGCCGCCAAGAAGTCGAGTCCGGCGAAGAAGTCGAGCCCGGCGAAGAAGTCCAGCGCCGCCAAGAAGTCCGGTCCGGCCAGGAAGTCGGGCTCGTCCCGCAGGTCCGGCTCGTCCACGAGGTCGACCGCCTCGTCGAAGCGGTGATGACGATGGCTTCCAGCACTGCTCAGGACAGGCTCAAGGACGCATCGAAGGCGCTCCTCGACACGTTGGGGGACCGCGCCATGGGTGCCGTCGAGGGCAAGGTCGGCGACCTGACCTCGAAGATGGAGTCATTGGCCGAGAACGGCGGTCTCCACCTGCCGAAGACCGGCCTGAAGGACGCCGCGTCGAAGGTCAAGGAGGCAGCTCCCTCGCCCGGCGCGCTCAAGGCAGGTGCCGGCGTCGGCGGGGCGGTGGCCAAGACGGTCGACAAGGTCAAGGACGTCGTGCCCGGGCTCGGAGGCGGGGGCGACGGCGGCGGCAGCGAGACGAAGGTGACGACGATCCTCGAGGAGATCGACGTCGGGGTCCCGATCGCGCTCGCGTACGACCAGTGGACCGAGTTCGGCGCGTTTCCCACCTTCATGAAGAAGGTCGAGAAAGCGCACGCCGAGGAGGACCAGAAGATCAAGTGGAAGGCGCAGATCTTCCTCTCCCACCGGGAGTGGGAGTCCACGATCCTCGAGCAGCAGCCCGAGGAGCGCATCGTCTGGAAGTCCGAGGGCAAGAAGGGGTACGTCGACGGAGCGGTCTCGTTCCACGAGCTCACCCCGGACCTGACGCGGATCATCGTCGTGCTCGAGTACCACCCCCAGGGGCTCTTCGAGCGCACGGCGAACCTCTGGCGTGCGCAAGGGCGCCGGGTCCGCGCCGAGCTCCTCCACTTCCGCCGGCACGTGATGGCGCACACCGTGCTCGACCCGGACTCTGTCCAGGGCTGGCGCGGCGTCATCGAGGACGGCGAGGTCGTGCAGGGTCCCGACGAGGCCGACGAGGACGAGCCCGACGAGGCGCCTGAGGACGAGTACGACGACGAGGGCGACGACGACGTCGAGGACGAGTACGACGACGAGGACGACGACGACCTCGACGACGAGGAGGACGACGAGGACGACGACGAGGACGATTACGACGACGAGTCCGAGTACGACGACGAGTCCGACGAGTCCGACGAGGACGAGGACGCTGACGACGACGTTGAGGACGAGTACGACGAGCAGGAGGACGACGAGCAGGAGGACGACGAGCAGGAGGACGACGAGCAGGAGGACGACGAGCAGGAGGACGACGAGCAGGAGGACGACGAGGACGAGGACGACGAGGACGCTGACGTCGAGGACGAGTACGACGACGAGGACGACGAGGACGACGAGGACGACGAGGACGACGAGGACGAGTACGCCGACGACGACGTCACCGACGAGATCGACGACGAGTACGAGGAGGACGAGCGATGACCGTGCAGACGACATCCCGCCGGCAGGGCGGCGGCTACCTGGAGCGGCCCGCACCCAGCGGTCTCGCCGACGTCATCGAGATCATCCTCGACAAGGGCATCGTGATCGACGCCTACGTGCGGGTCTCCCTCGTCGGCATCGAGCTGCTCACCATCGACGCCCGGATCGTGATCGCCAGCGTCGACACCTACCTGCGCTTCGCCGAGGCGACCAACCGCCTCGATCTGGGCACGGCGGAGGGCCAGGACCTCGACGACGTGCTCAGCAGCCTGCGTGAGGGCGGCGCCAAGAAGAAGACCAAGGGCGCGTTGAGCGGGGTGAAGGAGGCGCTCACGCCGGGCAGCGACAAGGACGACGACTCCGACGAGGACGAGAACGAGGAGAAGCAGCGCAGCCGCAGCTCCTCGCGTCGTACGTCGCGGAGCCGGTCGTGACCGCGACGGAGGTCGAGCAGACCGCCCTGTTCGTCTACGGCGTGGTGCGAGCCGACGCCGAGGTCCCCGAGATCCCCGGCGTCGCCGGTGCCGTGATCCACACGGTCGCGCACGACGAGGTGATGGCGGTCGTCGGCGACGTCGACGTCAGCCGGCCCGTCGTGCGGAAGGCGGACCTGCAGGCCTACCAGCAGGTGCTCGACCGGCTCGCCGTGTCGGGCCCGGTGGTCCCGGTGCGTTTCGGCACCGCACTGCCGGACGCGACGAGCGTGATCGACGTGCTGCTGGCCGACCGGCCCGATCTCGTCGAGCTGCTCGACGCGCTCGAGGGTCGCAGCCAGATGACGCTGCGCGCGCGGTACGTCGAGGACGTCGTGCTGGCCGAGGTCGTCGCGGACGACCCGGTGATCCGCGACCTCAACGAGCGGACCCGCGGCCTGCCCGAAGAGGCGTCGTGGGCCGACCGGATCCGGCTCGGCGAGCTCGTCGCCCGGGCGGTGGACCGGCGCCGGCAGGACGACGCAGCGGACCTGCTCGACACCGTGCTGCCGCTGGCCGTCGAGCACCGCACCCTGCGCGGGGCCGGCCTCGACCACGTCGTGGAGGTCGCACTGCTCGTCGACCACGACCGCCGCGAGGAGCTCGAGCAGACGCTCGAGGCCTACGCGGAGGCGGTCCACGAGCGGATCCGGTTGCGGCTGGTGGGCCCGCTGGCGCCGTACGACTTCGTCGGGACGACGTGATGGGGATCCTCACCGGCATCCTCGGCCTGCCGCTCGCACCGCTGCGCGGCACGGTCGCGATCGGCGAGCAGGTGCTGCGCCAGGCCGAGGCGGCCTACTACGACCCCGCCGTCATCAAGCGTCAGCTGGAGACCGTCGAGGAGCAGCACCGCGCCGGCCTGCTCACCGACGAGGAGGCGGCGTGGTGGGAGTCCGAGCTCCTCGAGCGCCTGGTGGAAGGAGCCGACCGTGTCCGGCCCTGAAGCCGTGAAGCGCGCCCGCCACCACGTCCAGGGACTGACCGGCAGGGAGACCGAGGCCGTCATCGGTCTGGAGAAGGACGAGGACCGGTGGACGGTGCTTGTCGACGTGGTCGAGCTGCGGCGGGTACCGAGCACGACCGACGTCCTGGCGACGTACGAGGTGGCTCTCGACGACGACGGCGACCTGGTCGGCTGCCGCCGGCTGCACCGCTACGTCCGCGGCAGCACCGAAGGAGATTGAGATGACCGAGTCACCACGCGCGCCGGAGCGGCCCGGACCCTCGTCGGTCACCGGACCCTACGAGCGCTCGTCCGGGCCGCAGTCGCTGGCCGACGTCCTCGACCGGGTGCTCGACAAGGGCATCGTCATCGCGGGCGACATCCAGGTGAACCTGCTCGACATCGAGCTGCTCACGATCAAGATCCGGCTGCTGGTCGCCTCGGTCGACCGGGCCGAGGAAATGGGCATCAACTGGTGGAAGAACGACCCGATGCTCTCGGGGAAGCGCGACGAGCTGGAGCAGGAGAACAAGGAGCTCCGCGAGCGGCTGGAGGCACTGGAGGCGCGCCATGGGTGACCAGGGCTACTACCTCTACGCCGTCTGCCGCGGCTTGGACCCTGCGGTGCTGGCCCGGGTCGAGGGGGTCGGGCCGGCACCGCTGGAGGTCGTCGAGGTGCTCGACCTGCAGGGGGTGGTGAGCGCCGTCGACCTCGAGGAGTACGGCGAGGCCGGCCTCCGCTCCAACCTCGAGCGCCTCGACTGGGTCGAGCGGACGGCTCGGCGCCACGACGCCGTGGTCCAGGCCTGCGCCCAGCACGCGCCGACCGCGCCGATGCGGATGGCCACGATCTACCTCGACGACCGCAGCGTCCGCGACCGGCTCGAGCTCGCCTACGACCCGCTCGCAGCGGCGCTGTCGCGCGTCGAGGGTCGGCAGGAGTGGAGCGTCAAGGTCTACGCCACGCCGTCCGGCCCCGTCCGCGAGGACAGCGAGGCGGTCGTCACCAGCGGAGCCGCCTACCTCCGGGCCAAGAAGGCGGCCGCAGAGAGCCGGCGCACGGCCGAGGCCCGCGCGATGCGCGCCGCCCGCCAGGTCGACGGCGAGCTCAGCGCGATCGCCGTCGCCACCCGCCATCTCCGCGCGCAGGACCCGCAGCTGTCCGGGGTCAGCTCGACGATGCTGCTCAACGGCGCCTACTTGGTCGACGCCGAGGACGCCCCGGCCTTCGCCGAGCAGGTCGCGGCGCTCGTCGCCTCCCTGACCGACATTCACATCGCCTGCGGGGGCCCTTGGCCGCCGTACTCCTTCGCCACGGTGGAGGAGCCGTGACCGTCCTCGCCGAGGAGCAGGCGTACGGCGACATCGCGCTCGTCGACCTGCTCGACCGGCTGCTCGGCACCGGGGTGGTCATCGTCGGCGACGTCGTCATCAGCCTCGCCGGCGTCGACCTGGTGCAGATCAGCCTGCGCGCCCTGATCAGCTCCGTGCGCGAGGACATGGGCCTGTGAGCGAGCGGAGCAAGCTGGCGCAGCGGCTCGAGACCGATCCCGAGTCCGTCGAGCGCGACCTGCTCAAGCTGGTGCTGACCATCGTCGAGCTGGTGCGGCAGCTGATGGAGAAGCAGGCCCTGCGCCGCGTCGACGAGGGCGACCTCTCCGACGAACAGGTCGAGTCGCTCGGGCTGGGGCTGATGAAGCTCGAGGAGGCGATGGAGAACCTCAAGGAGCGCTACGACCTCACGGCCGACGACCTCAATCTCGACCTCGGGCCGCTCGGGACGCTGCTTCCCCGCTAGCTCGCCGACTCGGACGACGACGGTTCCGACGACGGGTCGGCGGGGAGAGGCTCGTCGTCGGACGACTGCCCGTCGGACTCGTCGCCGGGGAACCGCATCTGCCCGCCCGGCGGCAGACCTGGCATCCCGGGGTGGAACATCGGGCCGAAGCGTTGCTCGCCGCTCCGGTCCGGGTGGGAGTCGCTCACGAGCGCGGTCGTGGCGGCGCCCCCGGCGGCACCGAGGATGACGCCGGCGACAGCGACGGCGGCCACGGCGCGCATCCGGAAGACCCGGTCGCGCCAGCGCGGCTGCGGCGCCACGGCGGGTGCGTCGGCTGCCCCAGGTGCGGCGGATGTGGGAGCAGCAGGTTGTGCGACCGGCGGCGGAGGCGCGTCGGTCGGCTCGGCAGGGTCGTTCACGTTGTCGTGATCAGTCATGTTGTTCACGCTGCACCCGGACGCTGTGCCCCACCTGTGCGCAGCCCGTCGACTTCCCATGATCGGCCGCGTCCGGCACTCCTCGTCCGCACACCGCCCTCACAGCGGACTCACAGGCAGTCCGGCCAGACTAGGGGCATGAGCCAGCCCGACGACCTCACCCGCCCGGACGGCTCGCCGGTGCGCGTGCTCGTCGTCGACGACGAGGTTAACATCGCCGAGCTCATCGCGATGGCGCTGCGGTACGAGGGCTGGACCGTCGACGTCGCCCACACCGGCTCGAAGGCGGTCGCCGCTGCGAAGGCCGAGCGCCCCGACGCGGTGGTCCTCGACTGGATGTTGCCCGACTTCGACGGCCTCGAGGTGCTGGGCCGCATCCGGGCGGCCGAGCCCGCCGTACCCGTCCTCTTCCTCACCGCTCGCGACGCCGTCGAGGACCGTGTCGCCGGGCTGACGGCGGGCGGGGACGACTACGTGACCAAGCCGTTCTCGTTGGAGGAGCTGGTGGCGCGGCTGCGGGCGCTGGTACGACGCGCAGGGCTCGCCGTCGCGCAGAGCAGCAGCCTGCTCGCTGTCGGCGACCTGACCCTCGACGAGGACTCCCACGAGGTCGTGCGCGCCGGCGAGGAGATCCACCTGACGGCGACCGAGTTCGAGCTGCTGCGCTTCCTGATGCGCAACCCGAAGCGGGTCCTGAGCAAGGCGCAGATCCTCGACCGCGTGTGGAACTACGACTTCGGCGGCCAGGCCAACATCGTGGAGCTGTACATCTCCTACCTCCGGCGCAAGATCGACGCCGGGCGGGACCCGATGATCCACACCATGCGCGGCGCCGGGTACGTGCTGAAGCCGGCCTGACCCCACGATGCGTCCTCCCCGCACGCTCACCTCGCGGCTGGTGCTGACGACAGTCGCCCTGGTGGCGCTGGCGTCCGTGCTCGTCGCGGCGGCGACGACCTTCGCGATGCGCGACTACCTGACCGACCAGCTCGACAGCGAGCTTCGAGAGACGCTCGACCGCGCCACTGGTCCCGGCCCCTCGGAGCTGCCGGACCAGCCACCCGACGAGGAGTTCGCCGGGATCCGCGGGCAACGCGTCGGCACCCTGACCGTGAACTTCGGCGACTGCGGCCCCAGCACGATCATCACCGCCGACGGCCCGGGCCGCGCCACCGTCGAGGAAGTCCCCGGTGTAGTGGTCGACGAGCTCGGACTGCGTGAGAGCACAGACCAACCCGCCACCGTGGCGATCGAGGGCTACGGGCGTTACCGCGTTCTCAGCGACCAGGACTGCACCCTGGTCGGACTCCCCACCGAGAACGTCGACGATGCCGTCATGTCGCTGGTCCGTTGGGAGCTGGTCCTCGGCGCGCTGGCGGTCCTGCTGGCGGGCATCGCCGGCAGCCTCGTCGTACGACGCCAGCTCCGGCCGCTCTCCGACGTGGCGGCGACAGCGCACGAGGTGGCCGAGCAGCCCCTCGACACCGGCGCCGTCGGCGCCCTGGCCCGGGTCCCCGACCACCTCACCGACCCCGACACCGAGGTGGGGCAGGTCGGTCAGGCGCTCAACACCCTGCTCCAGCACGTCGAGTCCTCGCTCGACGCCCGGCACCGCAGCGAGCAGCAGGTGCGGCAGTTCGTGGCCGACGCGAGCCACGAGCTGCGGACCCCGCTCACCACGATCGTCGGCTACACCGAGCTCGCCCGCCGGCGTGGCGACGTCGAGGCCACCGAGACCGCGCTGGCCAAGGTCGAGGAGGAGGCTGCGCGGATGACCGCCCTGGTCGAGGACCTCCTGCTGCTGGCCCGGCTCGACAGCGGCCGGCCGCTGGCGCAGGAGGCGGTCGACCTGACCCGGCTGCTGCTGGAAGCAGTCGAGGACGCACGGGTGGTCGCGCCCGACCACCGCTGGCGACTGGAGCTGCCCGACGACGCGGTACCCGTCGAGGTGATCGGGGACGGTGCACGACTCCACCAGGTGGTCACCAACCTGCTGACCAACGCCCGCAAGTACACCCCGCCCGGCTCCACCGTGACCGTTGCCGTACGCGACGACGGGTTCGAGGTCCGTGACGACGGTCCGGGCTTCCCGCCGGACCTGGTGCCGGTGGCGTTCGAGCGGTTCTCGCGCGGCGACGCGTCGCGTCACCGCGAGGGCGGCCTCGGCCTCGGTCTCGCACTGGTCCGGGCGATCGTCACGGCACACGGTGGCACGGTCTCGCTCGCCACCGAGCCGGGACTGACGACGGTTCGGGTTGCCGACCTGCCCTACGAGAAGACCCGGTAGGTCGCGACGACGGTGAAGGACTTGACGTCATAGCTCGCCCCGCCGCCGACGCCGGCGCTCCAGATGAAGTGCGGCTTGCCGTCTGCGACACCGAGGAAGTGGCGTTTGTACTGCTCATGGCCCCGGTGCAGGCGAACGCGGGATCCCGCTGTCATGCCGGTGAGCCACTTCCCCTCGTCGGTGAGGTAGGCATAGCCGATCTCCGACCCGCGGTGGCCCCGCGCGCTCCCACCGAAGATGTCGAGCCGGACGGACGCCCACTTCCAGTTCGGGTCGCGCGGGAAGTAGATCGCATTCGCGGTGGCCGCGTAGGACTCGCGCCGTCGCGCGCATGAGCGCGAGCGGTAGCCCAGCGATCCGGACCACGTCGGACGGGCCGGTCGCTTCAACGCTCCGCACTTTCCTCGATCCCGATCAATGACGGTGGCCGCTGCGTTCACGGTCCGGCGCCATGTCTTGGTGCGCCAGCGCGCGGGATCGAGCCGGACGTCCTGGGTCATCACTTTGCGACGATTGTTGCGGTCGACGACTGTGAGCGTGATGGTGTAGGTCCCCTCCGGGTAGAGGCGATCCGTGTACCCGTAATGTCCGGTCCATCCGAAGTGAAGCTCGTCGTTGAGGTAGAACTGGGTCGTGTTGCCCCTCTCGGCAACGACCACCGCGCCGGCTTCGTTCGTGATCGTGAAATCGATCGACCGCATGGTCTCGTCGATGTCACGCGACTCGTAGAGCCTGACGGCGAGGTAGTCGAGGTAGTCGTCGTGCGCTGGGTAGAAGACGAGGGGATCGACTGACATCTCGACCGGCACCTGCAGGAGGCCCCGGTCCTCGACCGACGCGGGTGCAGGCGCCGTGAGCACTCCCATGCCGAGCGCGATCAGCGCCACCACCACGAGTGCCCGCTTCGTCGTGCACATTGCCGTTCCCCCGAATCCGCTGCACTGACGGCTTCAGGCTATGCGAACAGATCGACTCGGACCGGGGTTTTCAGATTGTCTGACAATCCGTGATAGACAGTTCGCAGACCTTTGAACCAAGCGCAGCAGAAGGAGGCGGGACATGAGCATCACCACCGGTACGACGGGCACTGGGACTCCGACCACGTCGCTGGAGGTCGAGCGCGCCGAGGCGCGCACCGCCCACAACTACCACCCGCTGCCGGTCGTGCTCGCACACGGCGAGGGCGCGTGGATGACCGACGTCGACGGCAAGCGGTTCCTCGACCTGCTCGCCGGCTACTCCGCGCTCAACTTCGGTCACAGCCACCCGCGGCTCCTGGCGACGGCGCACGCCCAGCTCGACAAGCTGACGCTGACCAGCCGGGCGTTCATCCACGACGAGTTCGCCGACTTCTGCGCCGCCCTGGGTGACCTGTGCGGCAAGGAGCTGGTGCTCCCGATGAACACCGGCGCCGAGGCCGTCGAGACCGCGATCAAGGTCAGCCGCAAGTGGGGCTACGAGGTCAAGGGCGTGCCGGCCGACCAGGCCCGGATCGTCGTCGCGACCGGCAACTTCCACGGCCGCACCACGACGATCGTCGGGTTCTCCGACGACCCCGACGCCCGCGACGGCTTCGGCCCGTTCGCGCCCGGCTTCGACATGGTGCAGTACGGCGACCTCGCGGCGCTCGAGGCTGCGATCACCCCCGACACGGTGGCCGTCCTGATCGAGCCGATCCAGGGCGAGGGCGGCGTGATCATCCCGCCCGAGGGCTACCTGCGCGACGTCCGCGAGATCTGCACCCGCGAGAACGTGCTCTTCGCCGCGGACGAGATCCAGGCGGGCCTCGGCCGCACCGGCCGCACGTTCGCGTGCGACCACGAGGGGGTCGTGCCCGACCTCTACATCCTCGGCAAGGCGCTCGGCGGCGGCATCGTGCCGGTGTCGGCCGTTGTCGGCAACCGCGACGTGCTCGGCGTGCTCAAACCCGGCCAGCACGGCTCGACCTTCGGCGGCAACCCGCTCGCCTGCGCGGTCGGCCACGAGGTCGTGCAGATGCTCGCGACCGGCGAGCTCCAGGACCGGGCGACGGAGCTCGGCGAGATCCTCCGCGAGCGGCTCGCCGCCCTCGTCGGCAACGGCGTCGTCAGCTTCCGCACCCGCGGCCTGTGGGCCGGCGTCGACATCGACCCGGCCATCGGCACCGGTCGTCAGGTCTGCGAGCGGCTGATGGAGCGCGGCGTCCTCGCGAAGGACACCCACGGCTCGACGATCCGACTCGCTCCCCCGCTGGTCATCTCCGAGGAGGACCTGCACTGGGGCCTCGACCAGCTGGCCGCCGTCTTGTCCTGAGCCTGTCGAGGGTCTTGTCCTGAGCCTGTCGAAGGGTCTTGTCCTGAGCCTGTCGAAGGGTCCTGTCCTGACCGGCTGACCGCCCCTGCCGGGGGTACCTCCCTCCCCACACAGGGAGGTCACGGCCATGCGCAGAGGCAGCGGTATCGGTGGGGCGATCGTGGTGATCTGGCTCCTGATCGGAGTCCTCGCCGCGTTCCAGCGGGACTACTTCGACCCCGACGACGACGTCAGCTGCCGGGAGTTCGCCGACACCGCGCTGACGATCGTGGCGGGACCGCTGAACTACGTGGGCGTCAACCCGAAGGTCGACTGCAAGACCCCGCAGCCGTCGAAGTAGCAGTACTAGCTGTCGTAGCCGTCACTGCGGAAGGGCGAGCGCCGGGTCCGCAGCTGCCGCCAGCAGGTCGGCGACCCCGAACCCGAAGCCGGTGACGCCGGTGGTGGAGTTGTTGCCGAACAGCGGGTCGGCGATGATCCCGACCGCCACCCCGTCGTCGCGTACGACGAGCACGGCGGTCACGTCGCCGTTGTGAACCTCGCGGGCGCGGGTCACGCCGTCCGGCAGCCGTGGCTCGTCGACCTGCCGCCAGCCTCCGAACGAGAGCTCGACCTGGCTGCCGCGGGCGGAGGTACCGACCTCGATCTGCACCATGCCCAGCCCGCCCTCGCCGGGGACGCTCCAGCCCAGCTTCGTGCCGAGCGCGTCGAAGTCGCACCCGGGGATGCCGCTGGTCTGGACGTTCGACGGCTTCCGCTCCAGGTGCTCGTCCTGCGGATCGAGGTGCTGGACCAGGACGTCGCGGTAGGACCGCAGCACCGGCGCGATGACCGGGTCCTCCCAGAGCGGGTCCTCCATCCGCTCGCGCATCTCCTGCTCGGGCGAGAGCGTGGTTGCCTCGCACTCCGGCTCGGGGTCCTCCGAGGAGCTGGGCGACGGGGCACCTGAAGGGCCGGTGGACGCCGTCGAGGCACTGCCGCTGCCGGCGACGTCGAGGTTGGTGGACGCCGGCTCGTCGTCGCCCGTCCGGCCCACGGCGTAGCCGCCGCCCACCAGGCCGGCCACCACGGCAGCGGCCGCGACCGGGGCCACCCACCGTCGCGGCTGGCGGTCGTCCGCGCGGACTGCCGCCATCAGCTCGGTGCGTCGCCGGGCCCTGGCCTCGTCGCTCAACCGCCGCTCGGGGACGTGCTGCTCGTTCATCGCTCCTCCTCGGTCCGGTCCATCAGCTCGGCGAGCCGGCCGCGCGAGCGCGACAGCCGGCTGCGGACGGTGCCGACGGGGACGTCCAGCACCTGTGCGGCCTGCTCGTAGGTGAGGCCGTCCCAGGCGACGAGCACCAGCACCTCGCGGTCGCGCTCGCCGAGCCGGCTCACCGCGGCGACCAGCTCGGCCATCCGCCGCTCGTCGTCGACCCTGCCCGCGACGTCATCGGCGTGGTCGGCCACGCGGACGTCCTCCTCGACGACGTGCAGCTTGGCTCGCAGCGCCGCGTGCCGGCGCTGACTGCGCAGCTGGTTGCGGCAGACGTTGCCGGCGACCGTGTAGAGCCAGGGCAGGAGCGTGCCGTCGTACGCCGTCGCGCGAGCGCGCACGCGCCAGACCTCGAGGAAGGCGGCCGCCATCGCGTCCTCCGCCGCCGACCACGACGCCGTACGACGGAAGCAGAAGTTGTAGACCCGGTCCGCGAACCGGTCGTACACCTCTCCCATCGCGTCCACGTCGCCCGACCGGAGCCGGGCGGCGAGGTCGTCGTCGGTCACGTCCTCACTCTCGTCGATCCCGAGCCTCGTCGCCTGCATGCCCGGTCATGTCCGGCACCGGGTCGAGGGTTCCGCCCGGATCCCGACCTTCTCCCGAATGCCGGTCAGTCGGCGGTGCCGACCAGCGCCGGGAGCGCGTCGGTGACGATCTGTACCAGCTCGTCGCGGGTCACGCCGTTGGCGTCGTCGCACCAGGTGAGGACGGTGTCCTCGACGAAGGCCACCCAGCCGCGGACGACGAGCCGGGTCCGCGGGGTGTCGACGAGGAGCGCCTCGACTCCCGGCGTCTCGAACGTCCGGTCGATCATCCGCGTGCGGGCCCGCTCGTAGATCGCGCGCACCGCCTCGTTGCCGCCCGCCGCGGCCAGCACGAGCGAGCGGTAGCCCTGGTGGTTGGCGATCACGTAGTCGACGTACGCCGTCAGCGATGCCAGCAGCTTCGCGATCGGGTCGTCGCCCTCCGGCGGGGCCGTCTGGGCCACGAGGTCGTCGGCCGCCCGCTGCACCACCGCCTCCCGGAAGCCCTGCTTGCTGCCGAAGTAGTGGTAGAGCAGCCCGCGCGAGATCCCAGCCTCCTCGGAGAGCCGGTCGATGGAGATCTCGTCGATCGAGCTGCCGGCGAACAGACGCAGCCCGAGCTCGAGCAGCTGCTCGCGGCGCTCGTCCGGGGAGAGCCGGGTGCGGGTGGTCGCGGTCACGCAGACACTCTATTGACGAACGTTCAATAACGCCAGTACGGTCGACGACATGGCCGAGAAGACCACCCCGAGGACCGCCGCGACCGCGGTCGACCACCTCATCGTCGGCGCCGGCTTCGCCGGGCTCGCCGCGGCGATCAAGCTGCAGGAGGCGGGCGAGCGCGACTTCGTCGTCGTCGAGAAGGACAGCGACGTCGGCGGCACCTGGCACATCAACACCTACCCGGGTGCGGAGTGCGACGTCCCCAGCCAGCTCTACTCCTACTCGTTCGCGCTCAACCCCGATTGGTCGAAGGTCTACTCCCCCCAGCAGGAGATCTGGGAGTACACCAAGCGGGTCGCCGAGGAGGCCGGCGTCCTCGACCGGTTCGTCTTCGACACCGCCGTCCTCGACGCCGCGTGGGACGAGGCCGCGCAGCGGTGGCGGGTCCGGGTCTTGACGAGCTCGACCGGCGAGTCCAGGGAGTACGTCGCGCGCACGATCATCTCCGGCTCCGGCGGCCTTTCCGAGCCGCGCCTGCCCGAGATCGAGGGCATCGATGCGTTCCAGGGAGAGATCTTCCACTCGGCCCGCTGGAACCACGACGTCGACCTGGCGGGCAAGCGGGTCGCCGTGATCGGCACCGGCGCGTCGGCGATCCAGCTCGTCCCCGAGCTGCAGAAGGTGGTCGGTCACCTCGACGTCTACCAGCGCACGCCGAATTGGGTCATCCCCCGCAACGAGCGCCGCTTCACCGGCATCGAGAAGGCGGTCTTCCGGCACGTGCCGGGCGCCCAGCGGCTCGCCCGCGCCGCCGTCTACGCCCAGCTCGAGGGCCGCGCCCCCGCGTTCACCCGCTTCCCCGCCCTGCTCCAGGTCGTCGAGCGGCAGTGCAAGAAGAACATCGCCAAGGCGATCTCCGACCCCGTCCTGCGCGAGAAGGTGACCCCGACCTACCGCGCCGGTTGCAAGCGGATCCTCATCTCCAACGCGTGGTACCCCGCGCTCGCCGCCGACAATGTCGACCTGGTCACCGACCCGATCACGAAGATCACGGGCGACGCGGTCGTGACCGCCGACCCTTCGACAGGCTCAGGGACCACCGAGCGGCCGATCGACGTGCTCGTCGTCGCGACCGGGTTCTACGTCACCGAGCCGCCCATCGCCCAGCACATCACCGGCCGTGACGGCCGTACGCTCGCGGACGTCTGGGACGAGCAGGGGATGGCGGCCTACAAGGGCACCACCATCCACGGCTTCCCGAACCTGTTCCAGATCGTCGGCCCCAACACCGCGCTCGGTCACTCGTCGATGATCTTCATGATCGAGTCGCAGGTGCGCTACATCGTCGACGCCGCCCGCACGATGCGGCGCGAGGGTCTCGCGACCGTCGAGCCGAGCGCCGAGGCGCAGGCCGAGTGGACCGCGTCCATGCGGGAGCGGATGAAGCCGACCGTCTGGACGACCGGCGGCTGCGCCAGCTGGTACCTCGACAAGTTCGGCAACAACACCACGCTCTGGCCGGGCCAGACGTTCACGTTCCGCAGCCACCTGTCGCGCTTCGACGTCGACAAGTACGACGTCGCACCGCTCACCCCCGCACCCCGTGTCACCACCGCCGAGGAGGCGCTCGCATGAAGTCCCTGAAGGACAAGGTCGTCGTCATCACCGGAGCCGGCTCGGGCATCGGCCGAGCGCTGGCGCTCGACGTGGCGGGCAAGGGCGCGCTGCTCGCGATCTCCGACGTCGACGAGGCCGGCCTCGCCGAGACCGCGGCCCTGGCGGACAAGGCGGGCGCCAAGGAGGTCCGCACCGACCGGCTCGACGTCGCCGATCGCGACGCGTTCGCGGCGTACGCCGACGACGTGGCCACCCACTTCGGCCGGGTCAACGTGGTCGTCAACAACGCCGGCGTGGCGCTGGCCGGCGACTTCGTCGACCTGGAGATGAAGGACATCGACTGGATCATCGGCATCAACTTCTGGGGCGTCGTCCACGGCTCGAAGTTCTTCCTGCCGCACCTGATCGCCTCCGGCGACGGCCACCTGGTCAACATCTCCTCGCTGTTCGGGCTGGTCTCGATGCCGGGGCAGAGCATGTACAACGCGTCGAAGTACGCCGTGCGCGGAATGACCGAGGCGATCCGCGAGGAGATGCTCGTCGCGGGGCACCAGGTCGGTGTGACCGCCGTCCACCCCGGCGGCATCAAGACCGCGATCGCCCGCAACGCACGGGTCTCCGACCACGAGGACAAGGCCGCGACGGCGAAGCTGTTCGACGAGAAGCTCGCGCGGATGACGCCGGAGAAGGCGGCCGCGATCATCGTCAAGGGCATCACCAAGAACCAGGCCCGGGTGCTGGTCGGCATCGACGCCCACCTGATCCACCACTTCGGCAAGCTGACCGGATCCCGCTACCAGGACCTCATCGCGATGGGGTCCAAGCGGGTGCTGCCGAAGAAGACCACGATCGTCTAGTCGCTGCGCGCGCCGTCCGACCCGCGGTTGCGCCGGGTCCTCATCCGGGTCACACCGACCAGGCGGGGCCCGGCCAGGCGGCTCTCCACGCGGCGCGCCTCGCGCTTGACCGGCTGGGCGACGTACTCCCCCAGGATCACGCCCGCCGCGAGCGCGATCGCGACCGATGCGGCGGTCACCATCGCCAGCAGGCCGCCGGCGACGAAGCCGCGCTCGGCTTCGCCGAGCAGGGAGAGCCCGCGGTAGATGGACAGACCGGGCAGCATCGGCACGATCGCGGGGACGACGATCACCAACGGTGGCACCCGGATCCGGCCCGCGACCGTGTAGCTGACCAGACCGACGGCGAACGCCGCGATCCCGGTCGCCCACGGCCGGCCGAAGTCCTGCAGGTCGATGGTCTGGCTGATCGCCGTCGCGAACGCGGCCAGCAGGCTCAGCGGCAGCAGGGTGCGTTTCGGACCGTAGGAGCCGTAGGCGAAGGCGGCGGCCGCGATGCCGGCGCCGACCGCCGCGGCGCTGACCGAGGTGAGGTCGAAGCGCGCGGGCTCCAGCGAGGGCAGGTCGACGCGCAGCGCCGCCGCCACGCTGATGCCGCCGCTGACGCCGGCGATGATCCCGGCCGTGGCCAGCAACGCCTCGAGGATGCGGGCGCCACCGGTGACGTAGAAGCCGGAGAGCGCGTCCTGGATGGCGCCCATGAACCCGATGCCGGCCAGGAGCATGATGATGTTCGCGGTGACGACCAGCGACGCGTCGACCTCCACCACCGACTCGAAGGCCCAGGTGACCACAGCGGCGATGACGGTGGCGACCGCGCCGCCGGCGACCTGCTGGTAGAAGTACGGGATCCGGCGCCGCGCCATCGCGAGCTGGAGCCGCACGATCGCCACGGCGGCGACGAACGCGACCGCGATCACCAACGCGTCGCCACCGAGCATCAGCGCGATGCCCGCGCAGCTGACACCGGACCCGAGGATCGCCGCCCAGCGCGGCCGGGCGTGCGCCGAGCTCGCGATCCGGGCGATGCTGCCGCGCGCGTCCTTGAGCTCGACCCGCCCCGCCACCACGTCACGGACCAGGTGGTCGACGCGGGTGAGGTCGTCGTAGTCGATCTCGCGCTGCGTGACCTGGCGGATCTGGATCAGCGGCGGCTCGTCCGGCGCCGCTTGCGCGCTCATCGCGAGCGAGGTGAAGGTGACGTCGACCTGTGGGGCGCGGACGCCGTAGGCGCGGGCGACGGAGTCCATGGTCGCGGTCACGTCGGCCGCGCCGGCGCCGTTCGACAGCAGCATCTCGCCCACCCGGAGACACAGGTCGAGCACCTGCGCGAGCTGCCGGGAATCCATGCGGACGATGCTTGCAGACCTCTGATAGACAGCGGGGGTGACCCCTGGTGAGCCGATCCGTGTCGTGATGACGAAGTGGGGTGGCCGGCCGCACTGGGAGTACGACGGCGTCTTCCTCGGCACCGACCAGCACGGCGACTGGCTCGGCTTCCCGAGGGGGACGTTCTACTCCCGGCCGGGCCTGGAGTTCGTCGGCGAGTTCACCGGCGTGGTCGTCGTGCCCGCCGGCGGCGCCGCCCACCTGGCCGCGTTCAACGACCGGGTCGCGAAGGCAGCGATCTACGTCGACATGACCACCCCGCCCACCTGGGACGGCACGACGCTGCGCGCCGTCGACCTCGACCTCGACGTGATCAAGCTGCAGGACGGCACCGTCTACGTCGACGACGAGGACGAGTTCGCCGAGCACCAAGTGGCGTTCGGCTACCCGCCCGAGGTCGTGACCATGGCCGAGCGGTCCGCCGCCGCGGTGCTGGCCGCCGTGCAGCAGGGCGTGGCGCCGTACGACGGCACCGCGGAGACGTGGCTGCGCCTGCTCCCGGTCGTCGAGGAGTAGAGCGAGCGCAGCGACTCCGGTCGTCGAGTAGGAGCGAGCGCAGCGAGCGACGTATCGAGACGCCCGACACGTGCCCACTCACCGTCGGGCCTTCGTCTCACCGCGTCTCGATACGCCCTCGCCTAGCGGCTCGGGCTACTCGACGACCGAAGGAAGCGCGGCGCTCTTATCGGTCGTCGAGGAGGAGAGCGAGCGCAGCGCCGTCCGGTCGTCGAGTAGGAGCGAGCGCAGCGAGCGACGTATCGAGACGCCCGACACGTGCCCACTCACCGCCGGGCCTTCGTCTCACCGCGTCTCGATACGCCCTCGCCTAGCGGCTCGGGCTACTCGACGACCGAAGGAAGCGCGGCGCTCTTCCGGTCGTCGAGTAGGAGCGAGCGCAGCGAGCGACGTATCGAGACGCCCGACACGTGCCCACTCGCCGTCGAGCCTTCGACTCACCGCGTCTCGATACGCCCTCGCCTAGCGGCTCGGGCTACTCGACGACCGAAGGAAGCGCGGCGCTCTTCCGGTCGTCGAGGAGGAGCGAGCGCAGCGAGCGACGTATCGAGACGCCCAACCGTGCCTACTCACCGTCGGGCCTTCGACTCACCGCGTCTCGATACGCCCTCGCCTAGCGGCTCGGGCTACTCGAGCGCAGCGCCGTCCGGTCGTCGAGTAGGAGCGAGCGCAGCGAGCGACGTATCGAGACGCCCGACACGTGCCCACTCACCGCCGGGCCTTCGTCTCACCGCGTCTCGATACGCCCTCGCCTAGCTGTGATGTCCAGCCAGGTTGTCCAACCGGGTGATGGGTGGGAGGCCACCTAGGGCTGAGTGGGGCCGGTGGTGGTTGTACTGGTGCAGCCATCCTGCCAGCGCGGCTCGACGGGCG
>NZ_QGDD01000005.1 GCF_003160695.1 Nocardioides silvaticus | reverse complement strand
CGACTCTGAATCCAGCGCGACCGGCTCACAACCCCATACCGGCTCTTCGGACAAGCCACTTCCCGGACCCGCCAGACCCGAGCCTAAGCCAGTTCTTCCAGCCGCGTCTTGACACAGAGGGGCGCCATTAGCGTGCTGCTCCGCGAGCACGCCGTGCGGCATTAGCGTGCTGCTCCGCGAGCACGCCGTGCGGCATTAGCGTGCTGCTCCGCGAGCACACCGTGCGGCATTAGCGTGCTGCTCCGCGAGCACACCGTGCGGCATTAGCGTGCTGCTCCGCGAGCACACCGTGCGGCATTAGCGTGCTGCTCCGCGAGCACGCCGTGCGGCATTAGCGTGCTGCTCCGCGAGCACGCCGTGCGGCATTAGCGTGCTGCTCCGCGAGCACGCCGTGCGGCATTAGCGTGCTGCTCCGACCGTGCGGCATTAGCGTGCTGCTCCGCGAGCACGCCGTGCGGCATTAGCGTGCTGCTCCGCGAGCACGCCGTGCGGCATTAGCGTGCTGCTCCGCGAGCACGCCGTGCGGCATTAGCGTGCTGCTCCGCGAGCACGCCGTGCGGCATTAGCGTGCTGCTCCGCGAGCACGCCGTGCGGCATTAGCGGGCGCTTAGGTCAGCCTCGGCCAGTCGTGCCAGCACCGGTCGCAACCGGTTGCTTGGCAGTGCATCCAGCCATCGCCGGTCGAATCCGGTGGCCACAGGGTGTGCTCGGAGATCGGATGCGGACACTGATCGCACTCGGTGGGCGGAACCCATGCAGAGGCGATGTCGGTCATGTGCTCACGCTATCCACGAACCGACCACGCATGGCGGCAGTAACGGGCGGTTCGCTTAGGGCTCGTCAGGTCGCCACACGAGCCCGGCTTCAGCCTCAATGTCGTCTTCGCCCATCCATTCGTGGCCGCGCCGTTCGACGATCGCGTAGCCAAAGACCTGGACAGGATTCGTCCAGCCGCATCCCACTGGAACTCGGACTGTCAGCGTCCGGCCGCGGTTTGACAAGCGAGTTCGTACCGGACCGCCGCAGTAGATGGCTGAGCCGTCGGGCTGGTACACCAGCGGAAGCGACCGTTTGCGGCCGATATCGACTCGCAGGCCCCAGAAGTCGTCAGCGTCCTCGATGAGCGTGACTGCCCCCGTCCACTTCTCAACACGCGCAGCATCGGGACGTCCCCGGAGCGTGAGCGCCACCCAAGGAACCTGTCCGTCCTGCCAAACCCGGACGCGCTGAACATCTGCAGCACGACGTTCCGCACGGGATGCAATGCGAGCGGTGACCTGGTCACCGAGGTCGTCTCGGACCTTGAGCAGCACATCGGTCGATGTGACCACGGTTCCTTGGCCTCCAGCGTGTACCGGGGCCGCCGCCGCGACGGTCGCAAGAAGCCCTGCCAGGAGCAGCCTCACGTTCCGAGTACGAATCACGGACACATTGTCACCGCGAGAGGAAGTCCCCGTGACTAAAGGGTCACAATCGCCCGCTACTCGGCAATTTCGGGCGGCCGACGGCACCACCAGCGGGCACCGGGCCCCGTCACCGCCGCAGGGCTAGGAGTCCCGACCGAGTGCCCGTAGCAGCCGCTCGGCCTTCCACCGCGTCTCGGCGTACTCCTCGCTCACCTCGGAGTCGACGGTGATGCCGCCGCCGGTGCCGAGCAGGTAGCCGTGGCCGGCGGTGAGGAGGGTGCGGATGACGACCCCGAGGTCGGCGCGACCGTCGCCGGAGACCCAGCCGAACGCGCCGGCGTAGGCACCGCGGGGCGTCCTCTCGACCGCGTCGATGATCTCCATCGTCCGCAGCTTCGGAGCGCCGGTCATGGAGCCGGCGGGGAAGAGCGCGCGCAGGGCGCCGACGGTGGTGACGTCGTCGCGCAGCCGACCGCGGACCGTCGAGACGAGCTGGTGGACCGAGCTGTAGGACTCGACGTCCATCAACACCGGCACCTCGACGCTCCCGACCTTGCAGACCTGGGAGAGGTCGTTGCGGAGCAGGTCGACGATCATCAGGTTCTCTGCGCGGAACTTCGGGTCCGTCGCCAGCCGCTCCCGCGCCGCGTCGTCCTCGGCCGGGGTCGCGCCGCGCGGCGTCGTGCCCTTGATCGGCTTGGTCTCGAGCACCCGGTCCTCGGTGACCAGGGCGTACCGCTCCGGCGACGAGCTCAGCAGCCAGCCGCTCGCGGCCGGCCGGCCGGGCACCGTGTGCTGCAGGAAACCCGCGTACGGCGCGGGGTTGACGCTGCGCAGCCGGAGGTACGCCGACGCCGGGTCGATCTGGCTCGGCACCCGGATCCGGTGGGTCAGGTTGACCTCGTAGGAGTTGCCGGCGTGCAGGTGCTCCTGGACGGCGGCGAAGGCCTCGGCGTACTCGGCCGGCGGCGCACTGGAGGTCGAGCCCGTCGAGACCTCGACCGGAGCGGTCTCGACAGGCGCGACCGACGACGGCTCGTCGTGGTCGAAGAGGCGGATCGCCGACGGGCGCATCCAGATCGCGTCGGGGAGGTCGGGGTCGGGACGGGCGGGGAGGTCGGGCCGGGCCGCGTAGCCGAAGTAGCCGAACCACTGGTCGGAGGGAGAACCGGCGGCCAGCTCCTCCTCGAGCACGACGAACGGGTCGTCGCCGACCACGACACTGGCACCGCCCGCGTGGCGGGTGACCTCGCGGTGGGCGGCGTCGTAGGTCAACGAGACGTCGTCGTCCTCCAGCCACCCGATGATCGAGCGCTGCCGCGACCACTCGCGGGCGCCGCCGCCGTCGAGCCAGACGCAGCGGCGGTGCTCGGCGGCGATCTCGGTGAACGCCTCGACGACGTCGACCCGGGTGCTCACACCAGCTCCAGGAAGTTGGCGACCAGCCGTGCGCCGTGCTGGGTGAGGATCGACTCGGGGTGGAACTGCACGCCGACGACCGGCAACGCCCGGTGGGCGACGGCCATGGTGAGGCCGGTCCGTTCGTCGACCGCCGTCCGCTCCAGCTCCGGCGGCAGGGAGACCGCCGCGAGCGAGTGGTAGCGGATCGCGCGGAAGGGGTCGGGCACTCCGTCGAACAGCCCGGTCCCGTCGTGGCGGACGACCGCCTCCACGCCGTGGCCTGGCCGCGCGCGGTCGACGACCCCGCCGTACGCCGTCACCATCGCCTGCATCCCGAGGCACACCCCGAGCACCGGCAGTCCCAGCGAGAACAGCGACCAGTCGTGCTCGTCCGGGTGGCCCGGTCCGGGAGAGAGCACGATCGCGTCGTACGACGCCAGCTGGTCGGTGGTGATCTCGCCGTGCTGCACCAGCGTCGGCAGCACGCCGGTGACGCCGGCGACCAGGTGGACCAGGTTGTGGGTGTAGGAGTCGTGGTGGTCGACCACGACGACGTCAGGCGCCGCGGCCAATCTCAGCCATCCAGCAGGACCGCCGACACCAGGTCGTGCACGATGTCCCATCCGCGCTCGGTCAGGATCGACTCCGCGTGGAACTGGACGCCGCGGTAGTGCGGGCCCGTCAGCGCGTTGACGTCACCCGAGCCAGGGTCGGCCTCGACGACGACGCCCTCCGGAAGGGAGCTGTCCTCCTCGGTGGTCGAGCCTGTCGAAACCCGGCCGACGAACGTGTTGTAGAACCCGACCCGTTCCCGCCGCCCGTGGACGACCACCTCGGACTGGGTGCCCTGGAAGACGATGTCCTTGTAGGCCAGCGGGATGCCGAGCTCGTGGCACAGCGCCTGGTGACCGAGGCAGACGGCCAGGAACGGCCGCTCCTCCGCGAGCAGCGAGGCGACCGCGTGCCGCAGGTTCACCATCTTCTGGTCGCTGTCGTCGCGGGGGTCGCCCGGGCCGGGACCGACGATGACGAGGTCGTAGCCGTCGAGGCAGCCGGGCGTGTAGTCCTCGTGCCGGACGACGGCCGACGTCATGCCCATCACCGCCAGCAGGTGCCGCAGCATGTTCACGAAGTCGTCCTCGCCGTCGAGGATCACCACGCTCTTGCCAGCCAGTCGCGGGTCGGGCGGGGTGCCCGCCTGGTCGGTCAGCCAGAAGCCGCTGAGCCTCCGGTTGCGGGAGTTGAGCGCGATCAGCACGTCCTCGTCGGCGGCCAGGGCTGCGAGGTCGACCCCGTGCTCGGGCGCCGGTGGCACCAGGCCGAACGCGGACAGGATGCCGCCCGCCTTGGCGTGGGTCTCGGCCACCTCGTAGGCGGGGTCGGAGTCGCGCACCAACGTCGCGCCCGCGGTCACCTTCAGCCGCCCCTCGAGGTCCACGTCGGCGGTGCGGATGACGATGGGGCTGTCGATGACCGGGAGCCCGCGGTCGTCGCGACCGATCACCGCGAGCGCGGCGCCGTAGTAGCCGCGGCCCTCGGGCTCGTACTGCTTGATCAGCCGGCACGCGTTCTCCACGGGCGACCCGGTGACCGTGGCGGCGTACATCGTGTCCCTCAGGATCTCGCGCACGTCGCGACGGCTGCGGCCGGCGAGGAGGTACTCGGTGTGGATCAGGTGCGTCATCGGCTTGAGGAACGGCCCGAGCACCTGGCCACCCTCGTGACAGATGTCGCACATCATCTTGAGCTCCTCGTCGACGACCATGAAGAGCTCGTAAATCTCCTTCTCGTCCTGGAGGAACTCCGCCAGGCGGGTCTCGATCCGGCGGTCGTCGCCCTCGGGTGGCCGGACGCGGAAGGTGCCCGAGATCGGGTTCATCCGCACGTCGCCGCCGTGCACGCTCACGTGCCGCTCGGGGCTGGCGCCGACGAGGTAGCGGTCTCCGGTGAAGAACAGGAAGGTCCAGTAGGCGCCGCGCTCGCGCTCGAGCAACCGGCGGAAGACCGTGAGCGCCTTGTCGGCGCCCCAGTCGGCGACGACCGCGCGGTAGTGGCGCCCGACGACCAGGTTGGCGCCCTCGCCCTGCCCGATCTCGTCCTTGATGATCGCCTCGACGATCTTGGCGTAGTCGGTGTCCTCGACGTCGAAGCCACCGCGGTCGGCGAACTCGATGCCGCCGTCGTCGATCGCGTCGATGACGTCGCCGACGGAGTACTCGCGCTCGGTCTCCACGTCGACGACCACCAACGGGGTGCCGTCGTCGTGGGCCTCGAAGCCCCGCTCGGTGACCTGGCGGAAGGGTACGGCGACCAGCCGGTCGCACTGCCGGCCCGGAGCCGGCGGCCCCTCCTCCAGCGGGATGTCCATGATCGAGCCGGCGACCCAGCGGCGACCGCCGAGGACGCCGACGGTGTCGCGGTCGCCCGCCCGGGTGGAGCGCCGGATGATGGCCCACGCCTCGTGCCCCTGGATGGCCGCGATGGCTTCCCTGGGCGTGAGGTCCTGAGTCATGGCAGGAGCCTACGGCGCCGGCCGGCCACGGCCGACCGGATATCGCTCGGCGGATGTGTCCAGATCTGGCAACCGAAACCGTGCCTTGCCCGGCCGCGACCTGTTGCACTTTGCGAGAACAATCGGGCCGGCTCCAATTCAACGGCCCGGAGCACGCCCGGGTTGGGGAACCCGGGTGCACCGAGAGGTAGAACCGTGTCCTGGGGGACCTTACGCCGCGCCGTCGCTGGCCCGATCGTCATCGCGATCGCTTCCTTGCTGGCCATCTCCGTCACCACGCCGTCGCAGGCCGATCAGGACGTGATCGTGTCGCCTGTCTTCGACGCCAAGCAGCCGCGCGTCATGGACGGCCGCGTCTACAGCATCACGAGCTCCGGCCCGGACGTCGTCGTCGGCGGCACCTTCACCAAGGTGCGGGTCGGCGACTCCAGCCAGCCGGCGTGGGTGCAGCCGAAGCTCTTCCGCTTCAGCTCCGCGACCGGCGCGATCGACGGCTCGTTCACGCCCGCGATCAACGGCAACGTCGAGGCGGTGACCTACACCGCCGACAAGTCGCAGCTGTTGATCGCCGGTGCCTTCACCGAGGTCAACGGGCAGCCGGCGCAACGGGTCGCGCGGCTCAACCTCGACGGCACGCTGGACACCTCCTTCAAGGCGTCCGCAGGGTCGACCGTGAAGGACTTCGCGCTGCTCGGTGACCGGCTGATCCTCGGTGGGGAGTTCGGCAAGGTGAGCGGCAAGCCGGTCCGCGGCCTGGCCGCGATCAACGCCACCACCGGCCAGATCGACCCCACGTTCGACCTGCCGATCAGCGAGTCGCGCGACCAGTACTCGCCGTACGTCCAGGAGCTCGACGTCTCCGCGGACGGCCGGTGGCTGGTGGTCGGCGGCAACTTCAAGAAGGTCGCCGGCGCCGCCCGCCAGCAGGTGGCGGTCATCGACCTCGCCGGCGCCCGGCCCAAGGTCGCGCCGTGGTCGACGGACCGCTACGAGATGCAGTGCTCGGGCTCCTACCCCGACACCTACATCCGCGGCGTCGACATCGCGCCGGACAGCTCCTACTTCGTCGTCAACACGACCGGAGCGTTCTTCGGCAACGCCAGCCTCTGCGACTCCACCGCGCGCTGGGAGCTGCCGCTGACCTCGGCCACGTCCGGCGGCGGCCTGCAGCCGTCGTGGGTCGACCACACCGGCGGTGACACGTTCTGGGCGGTCGAGGTGACCGAGACGGCCGTGTACGTCGGCGGGCACCAGCGCTGGACCAACAACCCGCACCCGTCCCCCGGTGGTGACAACGACGGGCCGGGGGCGCTCGCCCGCCCGGGCATCGCGGCACTCGACCCGTACTCAGGCGTCCCGCTCTCCTGGAACCCGACCCGCGACCGCGGTCGCGGCGTCGAGGCGCTCTACGCGACCGACGAGTTCCTGATGGTCGGCCACGACACCACCCAGTTCGGCGGCAAGCTGCGCCAGCGGCTCGCGCTGCTGCCGACCAGCGGCGGCACCGCCAACCCGGCACCCGAGGACGTGCAGCTGCCGGTGCGGTTCGCCTACACGACCTCCGGCGACAGCCTCAGCTCGATGGCGTTCGACGGCTCGGCCTTCGGACCGATCACCACGATCAGCAGCCCCAGCCAGGGCGGCGTCAGCTGGGCCGGCACCCGCGACGGGTTCGTGCAGCACGACCGGTTGAGCTACTTCGGCCCGTCCCAGGCCTTCTACGCGAGGTCCTTCGACGGCAGCACGGTGGGGTCGACCGTGACGAACCTGTCGACCTCGGTCGGCTACGTCGACACCACCCACAACCTGACGCCCTACGACCAGCCGTACGGCGTCGCCGAGACCCGCACCGCGGCCTTCGAGGACGGCAAGGTCCTCTACACGAAGACCAACGACAGCCGCCTCTTCTACCGCGGCCACTCCCTGGAGAGCGGCGTTCTCGAGGGCTACGAGTGGGTCGCGTCCTCCAAGGACTGGAGCGGCGCGCGGGCGATGGAGCTCGTCGGCGACTTCCTCTACGTCGCCTGGAGCGACAACCGGCTCTACCGCTTCCACGCGCCGGACGGACTGCCGCGCTGGGGCACATCGACGGTCGTCAACAGCGGCAGCAGCTCGGGCATCCCGTGGTCGTCGATGACGAGCCTGTTCGCCACGCCGACCAGCGGTGGGTCGGTGCCGCCGACACCGCCGGCCGACCCCACCTGCACCGGCGCCACGCCGTGGACCGCCAGCTACTTCGCCAACCGCACCCTCGCCGGCTCCCCCGCCGTCGTCGGCTGCGACGCCACGATCGACGAGAACTGGGGCTCCGGCTCGCCGAGCAGCGCGATCCCCGGCGACGACTTCTCGGCTCGCTTCACCCAGCAGCTGGACCTGGCGAGCCCGGCGCAGGTCAAGGTGACGATCCCGAGCTCAGACGACGGCGTCCGGGTGTGGGTCGACGGCGAGAAGGTCGTGAACAACTGGAGCGACGCCGCGTGGACCAACCTGTCCGGCACGTCGGGCACCCTCGACGCCGGCACCCACAAGGTGACGGTCGAGTACTACGAGCGCGGCGGCAGCGCCCGCCTCACGCTGAACCTCCAGGTCCTGCCCACCGCACCGCCGCCCACCCCCGACACCGCGGCGCCCGACTCCGTGATCACCGCGCCCGCGAACAAGGCCACGGTCCCCGCCGGCGTCGTGACCGCCACCGGCACCGCGACCGACGACAAGGGCGTGGCGGAGGTGCGCGTCGCCGTACGCAACCGCGACAACAACCTGTGGCTGCAGGCCGACGGCTCGTGGGGCACGGCGTACGCCTTCCGGCTCGCGACGCTCGCGAACCCCGGGGCGACGTCGACGGGCTGGACGATCGGTGTGAACCTCCCGGCTGCCGGCAGCTACGCGTTCGACTCCCGGGCCCGCGACGCGGCCGGGAACCTCGACGGCACGGCGGCCTGGCGTCCGTTCAGCGTGTCCTAGCGCCCACGTGGTAGCAACGGGCGGCCGGGGTACCTGCCCCCCGTGCAGCCACGGACCGTCGGGATCGAGGAGGAGCTCCTGCTCGTGGACCCCGAGACCCGGGAGCTGGCGCCGCGGGCGCAGGACGCGTTGAGCCGGCAGGTCGACGACGCGTCGCTGGCACCCGACGAGGCCCTGGAGAAGGAGCTGTTCCGGCACCAGCTCGAGACCCGGACCGCCCCGCTGGTCGATCTCGGCGAGGTGCGTGAGCACCTGGTGCGGCAGCGGCGGGCGGCGGCCGCTGCCGCGGAGGGCGTCGGCGTGCTCACCGCCGCCACGGGCACGACGCCCGTGCAGAGCGGCGAGCCGAAGGTGTCCCGCGACGACCGCTACCTCACGATGCTGCAGCGGTACGGCGAGATCGCGCGCGGCGGCGGGATCTGTGCGATGCACGTGCACGTCGGGATCGACTCCGACGAGCAGGGCGTGACGCTGGTCGACGAGCTGGCGCCGTGGCTGCCCCTGCTGCTCGCGATCAGCGCGAACTCGCCGTACGCCCGGGGCCGGGACACCGGCTACCACTCGTGGCGCTCGCAGGAGTGGGCGCGGTGGCCCAGCGCCGGGCCGACCGAGCGGTTCGGCTCCGTCGAGCGCTACCGGGAGGTCTGCCAGTGGCTGATCGAGTCGGGCGCGGCGCTCGACCCGGCGATGCTCTACTTCGACGCGCGGCTGTCGGAGGGCAACCCGACCGTCGAGGTTCGGATCACCGACGTGTGCGCCGACCCCGACGACGCGCTGCTCGTCACCGCGCTGGTGCGGGCGCTGGTGATGTGGGTCGCCGACCTCGGCGGAGACGGCGCCGAGCTGCCGGTCTGGCGGGCCGAGATGCTGCAGGCCGCGAAGTGGCGGGCCGCGCGGCACGGCCTGTCCGGCGCGCTGGTATCGCCCATCACGGGACAGCTCGCCCCGGTGCGTGACGTGCTGGCCACGCTGGTCCGCACCGTGCGCGACCCGCTGGAGGCCTGCGGAGACCTCGCGCTCGTGGAGGACGGGCTCGACCGGGTCCTGGCCGGCGGCGGTGCGAGCCGGCAGCGGGCGGCGTACGAACGCAGCGACGGCGACCTGCGCGCGGTGGTCGACGACCTGGTGGCGCGCACCAATGCTTGCTGGCAGACGAGGAACTAGGGGAAGGAAAAGCGATGGGACCCGACGAGGAGCACACCCGGCCGGAAGGCGTCGACGACCTGACGGTCGAGGCGCTCGGCGACATCTCGGAGGCGCTGGAGGCGATCGAGATCGCGCGCGGCCACCTCTACACCTTCCACCGGCTCTCCGGCACCGCCGACCTCACGCTCGGCAAGGGCGTCGAGAAGCTGCGGGAGGCCGGGCACAAGGCACTCGCCGACAAGTTCGAGCGCGAGCTCGTCGGCCGCAACGTGCTCGAGGGACGGTGGACGTTCCAGATCATGGAGGAGTACGACGACGGCTACTACGCCACCTTCAAGCGGCTCGAGCAGGAGGGCCGCGATGCGCTCGTCGGCGGCCGGCGGCACCTCTACGAGGCGGAGATGAAGGAGGACCGGCGCACGCACGGGCGGCGCGGGCACGAGGCACGGCCCGACGACAACTAGACGCCGAGCGCGACGAACGCGGCGGCGGTCCCGGCGGCGACCGGGTCTTTGGCCGCTGCCCGCCGGACCGCGAGCAGCGCGGCCGCCGGGTCGTCGCCGCGGGCCAGGCCGTCGTGCAGGCCGACCATCAGGTCAGCGGTGGCGGCGTCGTTGACCTCGGCCACGCTGCTGACCAGGCCGGCCGTGCCGATCGAGAAGAGCGCGGCGGCCAGGCCGAGCAGCTCCTGGGCGCCGACCGGTGCGAGCACGCCGGACTCGCACGCGGAGAGCACGACGCGGTACGGCGCCCGGCGCAGTCGCTCCAGGTCGTGCACGGTGAGCGGACCGTCGGCCAGGTCGAGGCTGGAGAACAACGGGCTGTCCGCGCGGAACCGCCCGTGCGTCGCGAGGTGGGCGAGGTCGGCGCCGTCGAGGTGCGCCAGAACGTCGGTGAGGGTCGCGGCCCTGCCGTCGAGCAGCACGGCGTCGGGGTGGCGCTCCTTGAGGATCGGCACCTCGGCTCCCCCCGACGCGAGGTCGGGCCCGGCGACGAGGAGGGTGCGACGCGGGCGCGGGCGTCGTACCTCCTTGGCGCGGAGCCACTGACCCGCCGAGGGCACGATCCCGAATGGCCGGTCGTGCAGCACGGGGAGCAGCGACCAGGCCAGCCCGTGCAGGCGGGCGGTCGGGGCGAGGACGAGCGGGCCGTCGGGTAGCAGGCGCACGGCATCACCGAGGATCGCCGCCTGCAGCCGCCGCCCGAGGTCGGCGGTGCTGGTCGCGCGGCCCCGCGACGCCCGGCGCAGCAGCATGGCCGTCGGGCCCAGCAGCTCGGCGACCTCCGCGGTGGTGCCGGCGATCTTCCGGCGGACTCTCCCGTTGTGGACGACGAGGACGTGGAGGACGCCGTCGACGTCGACCAGCTCGACCAGGCACCCGTCCCCGACTCCCGCAACGATCTCCTCGACCGGAGCGGGCCGCTGCGGGTCGGTGTCCGCCGCGGACTGAATGTGCGCCTCCGCCCGCACCGCCCGCTCCAGCCGGAGCCGCTCCCTCTCCAGCTCCTCGGTCGGCTCCGCTGCTAGACGCGCCTCAGCCAGCCGCCGACCGTTGTCGCGCAGAGCGGCGAGAGCTGCCGGGATCGTTGCTGCATCGGAGGTTGCCGCCGGTTGGGCGAGGGCTGTTGCGCGGGTTCGCTCGCTCCACCGCAGCAGGGTCCGCGGGTCGTGCGCCGCGTGCCGGAGTGCGATCTCCGTCAGCTCGCGACCGTGCGTCGTCGCCAGCGCCCGCAGCTCCGAGCTGCCCATCAGCCTTCTGTGCTCGTCGATCGCGTCGAGGCCGGAAGCGCAGGCGCGGAGGACTCCTGCGCGGTCGGCAACCTCCGCGCGCTCCAACGCTCCGGCGAGATGCGCACTGGCACGCACCAACCCGTTCGCTCGTGTCCTGTACGTCGCGCCTTGCTGCAGCAATCTGCGCCGCTCATCACCGGCGGTGAGGCGGGCGGCGATCATCAAGGCGAGCGGCGCCTCGTCGGCCCCCTCATCGTCCAGCAGCATCGCCACCTGCCGGGTCTCACCAACAGGTGCGGTCCCGCCGGACTCGAGCCGCGCGCGGAGCGAGACCAGCCGGGCCCGCAGCTCGAACCACGGACGGTCCTGAGCCCTGCACATCCGACGTGCCAGGTCGGCGTCCGCGATCGCTCCGTCCACGTCTCCGGCCGCAAGACGAGCGCCCGACCGGTGGTAGTGGAGCTCGGCCCTGCGAACGTCGGGCAGTGCACCCAGGTCGACGTGGTCGCTGTAGATCCGTTCCGCCTCGGCTGGCAACCCGGCAGCGAGGTAGGCATTCGCTCGAGCGCACACCAGGAGGAACCGGGGCGGTCGGCCGACGGCCTCGTAGCCGGACGCAGCATGAGCTAGATGGCGCAGGCCATCGGCCACCGCCCCGCGGGCGATCGCGGCCTCGCCGAGGTTCTCGACCGCCTCCAACCGCTCCAACGTTGCCGACTCGGCACGCAGGATCCGCTCGGCGGCGAGGAACTCCTGTTCGGCCGCCTCCACCCGGCCGCTCATCAGCTCCTCCCAGCCGAGCCCGTTCCGTGCTCGGCCCTCCCAGTTGCGGTCACCAAGGCGGACGATCTCCTCGACCGCACGGCGGGTCTCGACGATCGCTTCCTCACGGCGGCCGAGGATCCCGAGCACGATGGCGAGCCGGGACCGCACCGTGGCCGCGACCTCCGGACGTGCTCCCTCCGCAGCACGTCTCAGCTGGGCCAGACCGTCACCGGTCCGTCCGGCGAAGACGAGCGCGCCGCCGTACGTCGCGCGGACGTCGCGCACGCGGTCGTCCGATCCAGAGTCCTCAGCAGCACGGATCGCTGATCGGAGGTGGGACAGCGCAGCCTTCGACTCGCCCGACTCCCGGAAGACGATCCCCAGCGCTTGGTGGGCGTAGGAACGAGAGACCGCATCCGCGTTCCGGGCGAGCACCTCCGCCGCGACCCGCACCGTCTCCGGTGGGTCGTCGAAGGCGAGGGTCAGCAGTTCCTGCATCGCCGCCTCGAGAGTTCAGAGGGTTTCCCCTGTTTACGGCCGTCTCCGGGCGGCACTACGTTAGCGGCGCTGCGGGACTCGGCTCGCGAGTTTCCCGCCCCGCTCTCCCCGAGGTGCGTCATGACCGAGACACCACGTCCGAGCTTCTCTGTCCGCGACATCCTGGCGCAGATCCGTCGACGGTTTCCGTGGCCGGGGAAGCCACCCGTCCTGGACCCGCACCCGGAGGACGACAACGCGGAGCGGGTGCGGGTCCAGGTCGCCGTCGTCAGGAAGTACCTGGACGGCGAGGTCGCGGCAGCGTCCGTCGACGGTCCACGGCGTGCGCGAGACGACGCCGACACCAAGTACCTGTATCGCCCCAGCCACGTGCTGGTCCGCGACGGCGATGACTTCGCCCTGCTTGAGCGGTTCTTCCGCGAGCCCGAACGTCGACGTCGCTTCCGCGGCGAGCTGGAACGCGCGGACCTACCGACAATGCCTGGACTGGTGGTCGCGAGGATGCCGTCGCGCACGGACAGCGAGGACGACGTACTGATGACCTTGGAGGAGCTCGACGAGGTCCATCGGGACCGGGCCGAGCGTCAGGATCCGGTGGCCACCCCCGACCACATCCTCTACGTCACCGGTCCTCCACGTCTGTGCCCGTTCACCGAACCGGAGGAGCCCCCCTCGGCCGACCCGGTCCCACCGGTCGCCGCGAACTCGGAGGCCGGAGCCGACGTCCGGGTAGCGGTCGTCGACACGGGGTGGTGGAAGAAGGCCGGCAAGACCATCGGCTGGCTCGGCGGTGTCACCGCCGACCCGGCGGACGAGGAGCAGGTCGACGAGAACAAGATCCACGAGTACGCCGGCCACGGCACCTTCATCGCCGGCGTCGTCCGCTGCCTGGCTCCGAAGGCCAGGGTCGAGCTCGAGGGGTTCGCACCCAAGGGAGGCGGAGCGGTCTATGAGTCGCACATCTGCCAGCAGCTGAGCGAGGCGCTGCTCGACAATGACATGCCGCAGATCATCAGCGTCTCGGCAGGCACTCACACCCGGAACAGCTGGCCGCTGATCGCCTTCCAGCTGCTGGCGCTCGCCAAGGGCATCCTCGACCCGAAGAACAAGGTGCTGGTCGTCGCGGCGGCCGGCAACGAGGGCAGCACCGAGAAGTTCTACCCGGCCGCGTTCGACTGGGTGGTCGGCGTCGGCTCGGTGGGTGCGAACGGGAAGATCTCCGAGTTCTCCAACACCAGCGACCCCAAGGGGGACGACTGGGTCAACGTCTACGCCCGGGGCGAGAACCTGGTGAACGCCTTTCCCGAGGGCCGCTACGTCTGCTACGAGCCCGAGAACATCCACAACGGCGTTCCGGACGAGCGCCACTTCCGCGGGATGGCCCAGTGGAGCGGCACCTCGTTCTCCACGCCGATCGTCAGCGGCGCCATCGCCGCGAAGATGAGCGAGCTGAGGACCGATGACCCGCGGGTGGCCTACGACGCCCTGATGATGACCGCGCAGCCGAGCACGAGCTCCACGGTCGGCGCTTACCGCATCATCGGCCCCCTCTGATCGCAGCGGACGTCATACGGCTCGCACCTCCTGCGGTGCGAGCCGTATGGCGTTACGGGCAATTCGAGGGAGGGATCAGATCGTCGCCCAGGGGGTGGTGAGCGACCACCCGGCCCGGCTGACGACGAACCGCACCGAGCCCGGGCCGACGTCGGAGAACCGGAAGAAGCCGGAGGCGTTGGTCTCCACCGTCCGGTCGTCGGCGCCGGGACGCTGGAGGGTGACGGTCGCGGGCCCGGTCTCGGAACCACCGTCCTCGACCACCTCGCCGAGCACCTCGTCGCCGTCGACCTCCACCTCGAGGGTGACCGCGGAGCGACGGAAGGACAGCATCCGAGGCCCGCCCGCGTCACCCGGGCCCGAGCGGACGGCGGCGCCGGCGTCGAGCGCCGAGTCGTGGAGCAGCTCGGCCAGCTCGGCGTCGACGGTGCGCCAGGTGAAGGCGGCCCTCGCGGCGGCCCGGCGACGGTCGGAGACCGCGGTCTCCTCCTCGACGGCAGCGGTGAGCTCGGCCATCAGCTCCTCGTCGTTCCACTCAGTCATCGAGCACCTCCCACCGGGTCGGGGCCGGCATCACGCAGGCCGCGGAGAGCGCTGGTCCGGCGCAGCTGGTCGAGGGCGCGGGCGCGGGTCGGTCCGATCGAGCCGATCGGGATGCCGAGTCGTTCACTGATGACCTCGTAGGGGACGGGTGGGTCGGCCATGAGCAGAAGGAGCAGCTCGCGCCGAGCGGCCGGCAGCTCCAGGAGCGCTTCGCGCAGCGCTTGGCGGCGTTCCGCGGCGAGCAGGTCGGTGTCCGAGGCGTCCGGGGCCACGGCGTCGAGCCCGGCACCCTCCTGCGGGTCGACCGGACGCACCCGGCCGCGGGCGGCGATGACACGGAGGCACTCGTTGCGCGTCGTGGTACGGATCCAGCCCGGGAGGGCGTCCGGCTCGCGCAGCGCGTCGAGGTGCTCGACGAGCCGCAGCCACACGGTCTGGCTGACGTCGTCACCGTCGGCCTCCGAGAGCCGGTGCCGACGGATGATCGCTCCCACCAACGGGAGGAAGCGGTCGACGATCGCATCCCAGGCACTGCTGTCCCCTCCCCGCGCCGCGGGGACGAGGGTCGCGAGCGGATCTGTCGTGTCCATTGGAAGACATCGTCCCGCATGGAGGAGCGTCGAGCGAGCACCGTGATACGTCGAAACTTTCCTGTATCAGGGCCGCCCCCCGTCCCCTCCTCCTTCCGTGAACCGCAGCGGTGACCCCCACCGCACCAGCTCCCGGAAGGAACAAGACGATGACCTGGACCGAGACCCACGCCCGGACCGCCATCATCCGCGAGGTCGAGGAGACCTCCGCCCGCGACATGACCGGGGCGCTGCCCTGGCGCGAGGAGTGGACGCAGTACTTCGGCAGCCCCGAGGGCCTGCTCACGGCGCTCCGCGCCCGCTGGAACCGCATGTGCGAGGCCCAGCTCGACATCCGCACCGGCGAGGACGTCCTGCAGGACACCTACGCCCAGCTGCGCCGCAGCCAGGCCGGCATCCTGGCGATCCTGCGCAAGGCGGCGGAGGCCACCGAGCACGGCGTCGAGTCCGGCGCCAAGGTGCTGGCGCTGACCGGCGCCGCCGTCGCGGTCGCCCCCCGCAAGGCTCGGGGCGCCCGGCTCTGGGGCGGACCGGTCTTCAAGTGACGCTGACCCTCTCCGAGACGGTCCAGTCGCCGGCCGGGCGGCGGCTGGGCCGGCTCTCGCCGCGCGAGATGGAGGTGCTCCGCCTCATCGCCGAAGGCCGGTCCAACGCGGCGATCGCGGGCGAGCTGTTCCTCGCCGCCAAGACGGTCGAGACGGTCTGCACCAGCATCTTCCGCAAGCTCGAGCTGCACCCCTCCGACCACGTGAACCGGCGGGTGCTGGCCGTGCTGACCCTGCTGCGGGCCGAAGGAATCTAGCCGAGGGTCAGCTCAGCGTGGTCAGCAGCTGCGTCGCCCGGGTGAGTACGACGTACAACGTCGCCCGGCCGGTCGCCGACTCGGCCTCGATCTCCTCCGGCGACACCACGACGATGCCGTCGAACTCCAGCCCCTTGGTGTCGAGGCCGGTGAGCACCACCACCCGGTCGTCGCCCGACGGCGGCACCGAGGAGTCGATGGCGGCCCGGGCCCCGCGCGCGTCCTCCGCGAGCTCGGGCCAGGACGCCAGCCAGGCGTTGACGTCCGAGCGGCGTGCGGCGGGGACGACGATCCCGACCGTACCGGCCACCTCGCGGGCCATCGCGACGACTGCATCGCGGGTGGCGGCCTCGAGGTCGGCCACGCCGGCGATCTCCGTCGGCGCGACGCCGGTGCGGCGCACCGCGTCCGGCAGGTCGGCCGGGAGGCCGACCCGCTCGGCGTAGGCCGCGGCGAACTCGTAGATCTCCGCGGAGTTGCGGTAGTTCGTCGACAGGTGGAACTCGTGGTTCGGCTTGCCCTCCAGCACCGACGCCCGCGCGGCCGCCGCCTCCTCCGGCGCCGGCCACGACGACTGCGCCAGGTCGCCGACGATCGTCCACGACGCGGTGCGGCCGCGCCGACCGACCATCCGCCACTGCATCGGCGTCAGGTCCTGGGCCTCGTCGATGAGCACGTGGGCGTAGGCGTCGTCCTCGATGCTGTGGGTCGGCGGCGCCCACGCCCGACCGGACGGGGCGTACTCCCGGTCCGAGGCCGTCATCAGCTCCTGGATGTCGACGGCGCCCTCGATCAACGCCATCGGGTCGTCGCGCTCGTCGTCAGCCTTCTGTGGCACGTCACCGAGCAGGTAGCGCAGCTCGTCGACCAAGGGGATGTCCTCGATGGACAGGTCGGGGGCGCCGCCGGGGGACCCGGCCGGACCGTTCGACACCCACGACTTGAGCAGCAGCCGCTGCTCCTCGGTGGAGAGCACGCCGTCGGCGACCCGGGAGAGGAAGTCGGGCTCGCGCAGCCACGACAGCACGGTCGGGGCGTCGAGCGGCGGCCACCAGGCGAGTGCGAACTCCAGGAAGTCGTCGCGGGAGAGCATCTCGTCGTCGAACTTCTCGCGCCCCTGCTCACGGCCGCGCTCGCCGCGCACCTGGCGCCACATCGCGTCGAGCAGCGCGGCGGACACCCGCGGCAGCTGCTTGTTGCGGCGCCCCTGCGACATCAGGTTGCGGCGCACCCGGCCGAGAGCGCCGCGGTCGAGGACGATCCGGTCGTCGCGCCAGAAGACGCGGTACTCGGTCGGGCTGCCCGGCGCCTGCTGGCGGGCGGCGCGCCGCAGCAGCTCGGCCATCCGCTCCGAGCCCTTCACGTCGGCCACGGCCGGCTCGTCGTGCCGGGTGGCGCGGAACCCGTCGACGACCTCGCCGAGCGACCGCAGCGCGACCGCGGTCTCGCCGAGCGACGGCAGCACCCGCTCGATGTAGCGCATGAACACGCCCGAGGGGCCCACGATGAGCACCCCACCGGACTCGTAACGGCGGCGGTCGTTGTAGAGGAGGTACGCCGCGCGGTGCAGCGCCACCACCGTCTTGCCGGTGCCCGGGCCGCCGGAGATCGACACGACGCCCTTGCCGGGCGCGCGGATCGCCTTGTCCTGCTCGGCCTGGATGGTCGCGACGATCGAGTGCATCGACCGGTCGCGCGCGCGGGAGAGCTGCGCCATCAGCGCCCCCTCGCCGACGATGGGCAGCTCACGGCCCTCGGCCTCCGCGGCCGCGAGCGCCTCGGCGTCGAGCAGCTCGTCCTCGACACCGACCACCCTGGGGCCGCTGGAGCGCAGCACCCGGCGCCGGATCACGTCCTGGGGCTCGGCCGCGGTCGCCTGGTAGAAGACCGCGGCGGCCGGCGCCCGCCAGTCGATGAGCAGGGAGTCTCGGTTGTCGTCACGCAGTCCGATGCGGCCGACGTACCGCGGCTGCTCGTCGACGCTCGCCGCGAGGTCGAGCCGGCCGAAGACCAGGCCCTCGTGGGCGGCGTCCAGCTGCGCGATCCGCTTGGCCGCCTGGAACACCATGGCGTCACGCTCGACGAGACCGCCCTCGTGCCCGAGCCTGCCGCGCGAGTGCCCCTCAGTGGCGAGCTGCTGCGCAGCCGCACCGGCTCGCTCCAGCTGCTGGTACACCCGGTCCACGAACGCCTGCTCCGAGGCCACCTCGCGATCGGCCAGCTGATCTGCCAACGCTGCTCCCGCTGTCTTCACGTGTCCGTTGCCCTACGTCGTTGCCCCCCTGAGCAACTTCCCAACTCTACACAGTTCGGGGTCAGCCGCTGAGTCCGTCGTCGATCCGGTCGAGCAGCCGCTCGAGGTCGGCGTCGCGCTGCTTGCGCGGCGCGTCGCTCATCGGCCCGGTGCTGTAGAGCATCGCGAACCCGTGGACACCGGCCCAGCAGCTCAGCTCGGCGCCCTCGCGCTTCGAAGACGGGAGGTAGCCGGCCTCGACGCAGTCGTCGAGGGCCGCGCCCAGCAGCTCGTAGGGGCCGCTCAGGTCGCCGAGGGAGACGTGGCTGAACGCGACGGCGAAGAGTCCCGGCTCGGCCAGCGCGTACTCGACGTACGCCTTGCCCACCTCGCGCAACCGCCGGCGGGCACGCTCGACGGGGTCCGTGACCCGCACCCGCTTCACGCGCGACCGCATCGTCCCGGCCAGCTCGTCGTGCCCCACCTTCGCGACCTCGCGCAGCAGGTCGTCGCGGTCGGCGAAGTGGCGGTAGGCGGCGTTGTGCGAGACGCCGGTACGACGCGCCACCTCGCGGATCACGATGCCGTCGGGACCCTTCTCGCGGCCGAGCCCCACCGCCGCCTGCACCAGCGCCTCGCGCAGGTTGCCGTGGTGGTAGCTGGTCACGCGGCGCATGCTACCTCGATGTTGACACCGTCCACATCAGCGTGCACCATGGAGGTATGTTGACAGTGTCCACATCGCAGGCGGCCAGCAGGAGCCGCAAGGCGGGGATCCTCGTCGCCGTCTACGTCGCGGCGCTCGCGATCAACCTCGACATCACGATCGTCAACGTCGCGCTCCCCAGCATCGCGACCGAGCTCGACGCCGGCACCCGGGGTCTGCAGTGGGTCGTCGACGGCTACAACCTCGCGTTCACCGCGCTGGTGCTGGCCGCCGGCAGCCTCTCGGACCGCTACGGTCGCCGGCCCGCGCTGATCATCGGACTGCTCGGGTTCGCCGTCGCCAGCGTGGTCGGCGCGGTGGTCACCAGCACCGGCGCGCTCATCGCCGCCCGGTTCGGGATGGGCGCGTTCGCGGCGCTGATCTTCCCGACGACGCTGTCGATCATCTCCAACACGTTCACCGACCGCCGCCAGCGCGCGGCCGCCCTCGGGGGCTGGGGCGCGATCGTCGGCGTCGGTGTCGCCTCCGGGCCGGTCACCGGTGGGCTCCTGCTCGAGCACTTCTACTGGGGCAGCATCTTCCTGGCCCTGGTGCCGCTGGCGCTCGTCGCCGCCGGGCTGGCCTTCGCGCTCGTGCCCGAGTCGCGCGACCCCGCCGTACCGGCACTCGACAAGCGCGGCCTGCTCATCTCGACGGCGATGCTCGGCACCCTCGTCTACACCGTGATCGAGGCGCCGGAGCACGGCTGGGGCAGCACCTTCACCCTGCTCGGGTTCACCCTGTCAGCAGTCCTCGTGGCGGTCTTCGTCGCGGTCGAGCGCGCGGTCGAGCACCCGATGCTCGACGTCCGGCTGTTCACCGACCGCCGGTTCAGCGCGGCGAGCGGAGCGGTCACCGTCACGTTCTTCGCCCTGTCCGGCTTCATCTTCCTCATCACCCAGTACTTCCAGGTGATCCGCGACTTCGGTCCGCTGTCGACCGGCGCGCGCATCCTGCCGGTCGCGATCTCGATCGCGATCGCCTCGGTGGTGGGCGGGATCCTGGCCCCCCGGGTCGGCACCCGCGTGGTGGTCGTGACCGGGCTGGTCCTCTTCGGCTCGGCGATGGCGTGGATCGCGGCGAGCGTCGCCGTCGACACGTCCTACTGGGCCACGATCGTGCCGCAGATGGTGCTGATGGGCCTGGGGATGGGCCTCATCTCCACTCCGGCCACCGAGTCGATCATGCTGGTCCTCCCACCGGCCCGCGCCGGCGTGGGCTCGGCCGTCAACGACGCCACGCGCGAGCTCGGCGCGACCCTCGGTGTCGCGGTGATCGGCTCGGTGTTCTCCTCGGTCTTCGGTGCCCGCCTCGTCGACAGCGCGTTCAGCGCGACCGGCCAGGCCGACACCGCTGCCGATTCCGTGCCGGTCGCGGTCGCCATGGCCGGCGCGGACCCCACGCTGCTGGACGCCGTGCAGGAGTCGTTCCTGTCCGGGCTGTCCGTCGGCTGCGTCGTCGTCGCGGGACTGTGCTTCGCCGCGGCGGTCGCCGGGCTGGCCGCACTGCCCGGGCGGAGGTTCCACGCGGCCAAGGCGGAGGAGGCGGAGGCCGAGCCCGCCCCTGTCTGACCCACGCAACGGGGCGAATTGCTCTGGTTCGGCAGGAACGAGAGCAGATTGCCCCGTTGCGTCAACCCTTCTTGCGACTGAGGAACGCGACCATCGCCTCGCGCGCCTCGTCGGAGCCGAAGAGGCGGGCACTGAGCGTCACCATCGCGTCCGCGCCGGCGTCGATGCGCTCGAGCAACGGCTCACTGAGCAGCGCCTTGGTCTCGCGGAGCCCCTGCGCCGCACCGGTGGTGAGCTGACCGCACAGCTCGGCGACGGCGGCGTCCAGCTGGTCGGCGGGAACCGCCTTCGTGACCAGGCCCATGCCGACCGCCTCGGCGCCGGTGAAGACCTCGCCGCCGAGAGCGGTCAGCGCCGCGGCGCGCGGGGTGAGCCGGGCCATGACGGTCAGCGAGATGACGGCCGGGGCGAGCCCGAGCTTGACCTCGGTCAGCGCGAAGGTCGCGTCCTCGGCGGCGAGCACGAGGTCGGAGGCGGCGACGATCCCGATGCCGCCCGCGCGGGCCGCGCCCACCACGACGGTGACCACCGGCTTGCCGAGCGCGACGATGGTGCGCTGCATCTCCACCATCGCCCGCGCGCCCTCCTCCATCGGCGTCGTCGATGCCTCGGAGAGGTCCGCACCGGAGCAGAACACCCGGCCCGACGACCGCAGCACCACCGCGAGCACCTCGGGGTCCCCGTCGGCCCGCGCCAGCCGGTCCAGCAGCTCGGTCACGAGCTGGCGCGAGAGGGCGTTGCGGTTGTGCGGGGAGTCCAGGGTGATCGTCGCGACCCGGTCGGCGACGTCGTAGTGCACGAGCTCGGTCACGGGGTCAGCAGCATCGGCCATGGCCCTATCCAATACCCCATCCAGCACGCCCGCCGCACCGAACCACCCCTATGAGAACCCGACTTCCCTGGCTGGCCTTCGGCGTCCTCGCCACGCTCACGGGGCTCGGGCTCGCGCACGCCGTCGCCGCGCTCACCGATGCGGACACCTCGCCGGTGCTCGCCGTCGGCGCCGCGGTCATCGACCTGACGCCCACTCCCGTCAAGGAGTGGGCGATCCGCACGTTCGGGTCGGCCGACAAGCCGATCCTGGTCGGGTCGGTCATGGCCGGCGTGCTCGTCCTCGCCGCGGCGGCCGGGCTGCTGGCCCGCCGCCGCCCCCTGTACGGCGCCGGCCTGCTCGTCGCGCTCGTGGTGATCGCTGCGGTCGCGGTGGTGACCAGGCCTGAGGCGACGGTCCTCGACCTGGGGCCGAGCCTGGTCGCTGCAGTCGGTGCCGTCGCTGCACTGACGTGGCTCGCCCGTGAGCAGGCCGGCGCTCCCGACGGAGAGCCCGACAACGGCCGGCGGGGTGTGCTCATCGCTGCCGCCGTCCTCGGCGGACTCGCCGTCGCCGGCGGCGTCGGCGGCCAGGTCATCACCCGCCTTCGGCTCCGTCCCGAGGACGTCGCGCTCCCTGACCCCGCGGATCCGGCGCAGCCGCTCCCCCGCGGGCTGGACGACCAGGTCCCCGGCATCACGCCGTTCCGGACCGACAACGACGACTTCTACCGCGTCGACACCCGCCTCGACACACCGGTCGTGAGCAGCGACGACTGGACGCTGACGATCGACGGCGACGTCGACCAGGAGGTCACCCTGACCTTCGACGAGCTGCTCGACATGCCGATGATCGAGCGCGACATCACCCTCACCTGCGTCTCCAACAGCGTCGGCGGCGAGTACGTCGGCAGTGCCCGCTGGCTCGGCGTGCCCCTGAAGGACGTCCTCGACCTGGCCGGCATCGGCAGCACGGGCGCCGACCAGATCCTGTCGACCGACTTCGACGGGATGACGATCAGCACACCCCTCGACCTCGCGACCGACGGTCGTGACGCGATGATCTGCGTCGGCATGAACGGCGAGCCGCTGCCCCGGGAGCACGGTTTCCCGGTGCGGATGGTGATTCCCGGGCTCTACGGGTTCGTGAGCGCGACCAAGTGGCTCACCCGGCTCACCCTGACGACGTACGACGACCAGAAGGCGTACTGGACCCAGCGGGAGTGGGCCACCGACGCCCCCATCAAGCTCTCGGCCCGCATCGACACCCCCAAGGCCCTGGCCGAGGTCGACGCCGGCGACGTGGTGATCGGCGGTGTGGCCTGGGCCCAGCAGCGCGGCGGGGTCGGCAAGGTGCAGGTCCGGATCGACGACGAACCGTGGCAGGACGCCAACCTCGGGCCGGACGGGGGCGACGACTACTGGCGCCAGTGGTTCTTCCGCTGGGACGCACCCAGCGGGTCCCACAACATCGCCGTCCGTGCGGTCTCCGGCGACGGCGACGAGCAGGTCACCGAGCGGGCCGAGCCTTTCCCCGACGGCGCCAGCGGTCTCCACGAGCTCATCGTCCAGGTCGCCTGAGATCCGCGTCGATCCGCACCCATCCGTTCCGGCGACCGCGACGAATCCCTGACATCACCCAAGGCACCACCCCCCTGACACGGAAGGCACCACGATCATGAGGATCAACACCCTGCGCCGCCGGGCCGGCGTCGCCGTCACCGCGCTCGCCCTGTCCGTCACCCTCGCCGCGTGCGGCGACGACAGCGACTCCGGCGACGACAACAGCAGCAGCGGCGACACCAGCTCCGAGACCTCGGAGGACACCGGCGCCTCGGAGGACATGGGCTCCGACGACATGAGCGAGGACGCGGGTTCCGACCCCGCCGCCCAGACGTTCGGTGACGCCTGCAACCAGGTGCCCACCGACGGCGCCGGCTCCTTCGACGGCATGGTCCAGGACCCGGTCGCCACCGCGGCCAGCAACAACCCGCTGCTCTCCACCCTCGTCGCCGCGGTCGGCGCGGTCGAGGGCCTGGGCGACACCCTCAACGGCGCCGAGGCGCTGACGGTGTTCGCGCCCTTCAACGGCGCCTTCGAGGAGATCCCGCCGAAGGACCTCAACGGCCTGCTCAAGGAGGCCGGCCAGAAGGGCCAGGACAGCACCCTCTACACGATCCTCGCCCACCACGTGCTCGGTGAGAACGCCGACGTGACCGCGGTGGCCGGCGACAAGGACACCCTCGCGGGCGACACGCTCACCATCGAGGGCGACGAGAACGGCATGACCGTCACCGACGGCACCGTGACCGCCAACGTCCTCTGCGGCAACATCCCGACCGCGAACGCGACCGTGTACGTGATCGACAAGGTGCTCACCGGGGTCCAGTGACCCTCGCCTGATCGCGAAGAACACGGAAGGATCACCTCATGGAACCCGGTGTTCCCGCACCGGCCGGCGACCCCCACGCGGGGTCGCCGGCCGGCGCCGGTCCCGACCTGGCCGCGCTGCTGCAGCGCTCGGCCCGGGGCGACCGCGCCGCGTTCGCCGAGCTGTACGACGCCAGCGCCGCCCGCGTCCACGGCCTCGCTCTCCGCGTCGTCCGTGACCCGGCCCAGGCCGAGGAGGTCACCCAGGAGGCCTTCCTCGAGATCTGGCGCACCGCCAGCAGGTACGACCCGTCCCGCGGCAGCGCGGTCTCGTGGTTGCTGACGATCGCGCACCGCAAGGCGGTCGACCGGGTCCGCAGCGCCGAGGCGGCGGGGCGGCGCGAGTCGACGTACCACCACCAGAACCAGACGGTCGAGGTCGACACCACCGTGGAGGCCGCGACCGCCTCGCTCGAGGCCCGCCGGGTACGGGCCGCGTTGCAGGCGCTGACACCCGTCCAGCGCGAGGCGATCGAGCTCGCCTACTTCGGCGGCTACACGCACACCGAGGTGGCCTCGCTCCTCGACCTGCCGGTAGGGACGGCAAAGACCAGGATTCGCGACGGCCTCATCCGGCTCCGCGACACAATCGGAGTAGGACGATGAACGATCACCTCACCCAGCCCGACTGGGAGAACGCCCACGCGCTCTCCGGCGCGTACGCCGTCGACGCCCTCGACGACGTCGAGCGGGCGCGCTTCGAGGCCCACCTCCGGTCCTGCCCCGACTGCCAGGTCGAGGTCGAGACGCTGCGCGAGACCGCCGCCGCGCTCGCGGTCGACCCGGTCGAGCCGCCGGCCCGGCTGCGGGCGGAGGTGCTCGCCGGCATCGAGTCGATCCGGCCGCTGCCGCCGCTCATCGACCGCGACCAGCCGGCTGCCCCACGACGCCGTCCCTGGTACACCACCACCGGTCCGCTGCTCGTCGCCGCCGCCCTGGTCCTGGTCGCCCTGGTCACCACGGTGGCGCTGCGTCCGTGGGCCGACGACACGGAGCCGGCGCCCGAGCTCACGGCCACCGAGCGCGTCCTGGAAGCCCCCGACGCGGAGAAGGTCGCGCAGGAGTTTCCCGACGGGTCCGTCGCCACCGTGGTCGTCTCCCGGTCCGAGGGCCGCGCGGTGATCCTCACCGAGGACATGGCGCTCGCGCCCGAGGGCAAGGTCTACGAGCTGTGGCTCTCGACGGACGGCGTGGACATGATCCCCGCCGGCCTGATGCCCGACGACGGCGACGCGACCGTCCTCCTCGAGGGCGACGCGAGCGACGCCGTCGCCGTCGGGATCACCCTCGAGCCGGACGGCGGCTCCCCCGAGCCGCGGGGTCCGGTGGTGCACGTCTTCGAGCTGACCTGAGAAGCCACCATGACTCCCCGACGGCTCGCCGTCGTCGGGTCCGGCGTTGCTGGGCTCACGGCGGCCTACGTGGCGTCCCGTACGGCGTCGGTGACCCTCTACGAGGCGGACACCCGGCTCGGCGGTCATGCCGACACCCACGACGTGCACGACCCGGCCACCGGCCGGGACCTCGCGATCGACACCGGGTTCATCGTGCACAACCGGCGGACCTACCCGACCCTCCTGCGGCTCTTCGCCGAGCTCGGCGTCGAGACCCAGGAGTCCGAGATGTCGTTGTCGACCAGCGACGAGGCGACCGGCCTCGAGTGGGCCGGCGCGCTGGGACCCAGCGGCCTGTTCCCGGCCGCTGCCAACCTCCGCAACCCGCGCTACCTGCGGATGCTCACCGAGGTTCCGCGGTTCCACCGGGAGGCGCGGAGACTGCTGGCGCAGAACGGAGATGGCTCCAACATCGCCGACCTGACGCTGCGGCAGTTCCTCGACGGCGGCGGCTTCACGCCGTACTTCCGCCGGCACTTCGTCGAGCCGTTGGTCGCGGCCGTCTGGTCCTGTGACCCGACGGTCGCGACCGACTACCCGGCCGCCTACCTGTTCACGTTCCTGCAGCACCACGGGATGCTCGGCGTCTTCGGGTCGCCGACCTGGCGCACGGTCAGCGGCGGCTCGCGGACCTACGTCGACCGGGTCGCGGCCGCGATCGAGGCCGCCGGCGGGAGCATCCGCACCGGGACGGCCGTCACCGGGGTGGCGGAGGGCGACACCTCGGTGACGGTCCACACCGCCTCCGGCACGGAGGTCTACGACGCCGTCGTCGTCGCCACCCACCCGGCGCAGGCGCTGGCCGTGCTGACCGACCCGACCCCGGTGCAGCGCAAGCTGCTCGGGTCGATCCCGTACTCCCGCAACACCGCGCTGCTCCACACCGACACCCGGCTGCTGCCGCGGTCCCAGCGCGCCCACGCGTCGTGGAACTTCCGGCGCCCCGCGATCAACCAGGGCTCGGTGCAGGTCACCTACGACCTGACCCGGCTCCAGCGGCTGCCCACGCCGACGCACTACCTGGTGACCCTCGGCGGGGAGCACCTCGTCGACCCGTCGACGGTGATCGCGCGCCGCGACTACGAGCACCCGCTCTACGACCCGACGTCGGTCGCCGCCCGCGACCGCCTCGACGAGGCCGACACGTCCCGCATCCGGTTCGCCGGGGCCTACCACGGCTGGGGCTTCCACGAGGACGGCGCACGGTCCGGGCTCGAGGCCGTCCAGGGCCTCGGGCTCCCCTGGTCCCCGACCCGGCGCGGGTCCACGCCGACGGCCTACGACACGACGATCACGCACACCCGGCGCGCACCGTTCCGCCGCACCTTCCGGCACCGCTCGCACCTGTGGGTGGTCGACCTCGACCGGCTGCCGCAGCGGCGCCCGGGCTGGCTGCGCGGCAGCTTCGAGGCCCGCGACCACTTCGACGGACGCGGCGCCACGATCCGCGGGGGCCTGGACTCCTTCCTCGCCCAGCACGGCCACACCGACCGCTACGAGCGGGCCGTGATGGCCGCGCACCCACGGGCGCTCGGCCACTGCTTCAACCCGATCACCGTGTTCTGGTGCTGGCGGGACGGGGAGGCCACCGGTCCGGCGGACGCGACCGTCGTCGAGGTGCACAACACCTACGGCGGCCGCCACACCTACCTCGTGCCCACCGACGCCCGCGGCGCCGGGCGGGTCGACAAGGCGCTGTACGTCTCTCCGTTCCACGGCACCGACGGGTGGTACGACGTGGTCGCGCCCCCGCCCGGCGACCGCGGCCGCCTCGCCGTCGCCGTCACCCTCCACACCGAGGACGGCGTGCGGTTCTCCGCCGCGGTCACCGGTGCGCCCTCCCGGCGACCACCGCGGGTCGCCCTCGCCGCCCTGCGCGGCGCCGCCCTCATCCGGATGCACGGCATCGTTCTCTGGCTCCGCCGCCTCCCGGTCCGCCCCCGCCCCGACCAGCCCGACCAGCCCGTTCAGCCAGAAGGTGCCCGATGACCATCACCCATGACCGGAACCCCGTCCGCAGCTGGCCCGACCTCCAGCCGACGCCCGAGGCCGGGCCGGCCGCGCGCATCGCCCGTCGCCTGTTCCGCTCGGCGGTCTCCCGGCTCGACGTCACGGTGCACGTCGCGGCGGGCGCGTCCTACCCCGCCGAGACGATCGGCCGCGGCGGCCGCGGTGCACCGGCCATCCACGTCAACCGCCCGGAGGAGTTCTTCGCCCGGATCGCGCGGGACCAGCTGATCGGCTTCGGCGAGGCCTACCTGACCGGCGCCTGGGACGAGGGCGTCGACGGCCCGCCGACCGCCCTCGGCGACTTCCTCACCGTCCTCGCGCGCGACATGGCGACCCTGGTCCCGCGGCCGCTGCAGGCGCTGCGCTCGGCCGTCGTCACCCGGGTCCCGCGCTCCCACGAAGGCAGCCGCGGCAACACCCGCGCCAACGTGGCCCACCACTACGACCTCTCCAACGAGCTGTTCGCGCTGTTCCTCGACCCGACGCTGACCTACTCCGCCGCGCTCTTCGCGGACCCGGCAGCGGCGACCGCCGCGGACCTGCCGGGCGCGCAGCACCGCAAGATCGACCGCCTGCTCGACCAGGCCGGCGTCGGCGAGGGCACCCGGTTGCTGGAGATCGGCACCGGCTGGGGCGAGCTCGCCGTCCGGGCCGCCGCGCGCGGAGCGTCGGTGCACACGATCACGCTGTCGGTGGAGCAGCAGGCGCTGGCCCGGCAGCGGGTCGCGGCTGCCGGCTACGCCGACCGGGTCGAGGTCGAGCTGTGCGACTACCGTGCACTGCTCGACACGGCCTTCACCCGCGAGGCGTACGACGCCGTCGTGTCGGTCGAGATGATCGAGGCGGTCGGCTGGCAGTACTGGCCGGCGTACTTCCGCACCCTCGACCACGTGCTCGCGCCCGGCGGCCGGGCCGCGCTGCAGGCGATCACGATGCCGCACGACCGGATGCTCGCGACCCGCGACACCCACACCTTCATCACCAAGTACATCTTCCCCGGGGGCGCCCTGCCGTCGGTGCGGGCGATCGAGGAGACGGCCGCCCGCCAGACCTCGCTCCGCGTCGCCGACACGCTGTCTTTGGGGCGGCACTACGCCCGCACGCTCCAGCTGTGGGACGCCACCTTCACGGCGGCCGCACCCGAGGTCCGGGCCCTCGGGTTCGACGACACGTTCCGCCGGATGTGGCACTTCTACCTGGAGTACAGCCGCGCGGGGTTCGCGTCCGGCTACCTCGACGTCCAGCAGCTGACGCTCGCGAAGGACCCGCGATGACCGCCGTCGCGGAGCGCCTCGCCGACGCGCTGACCCCGTTCGTCGGCGGCGACCTGCCGGTGCGCCTCGTCGCGTGGGACGGGTCTGCCGCGGGCCCGGACGACGCCCCCCGCGTCGAGATCCGCTCTCCCGACGCGCTCCGCCGGCTGCTCTGGCAGCCGGGTGAGCTCGGGGCGGCCCAGGCCTACGTGACCGGCGAGCTCGACGTGCCCGGCGACCTCGACACCGCCCTGACCCACGCCTTCACCGTCGCCCGCGAGCGCGGCCTCGGCGGGCGCCGGTTGTCGGTCCCCGCGCTGGCGCGTGCGGTCCGGACCGCAGTCGGCCTGCGAGTCGTCGGCCCGCCCCCGGCGGCGCCGGAGACCCAGGCCAAGGTGCGCGGCCGGCTGCACAGCAAGGACCGCGACCGGCGCGCGATCAGCCACCACTACGACTTGACCGCCGACTTCTACTCGCTGGTCCTCGACCCGTCGATGGCCTACTCGTGCGGGTACCACACCGGCCACTGGGTCTCCCTCGAGGAGGCGCAGCACGCCAAGCTCTCCCTGGTCTGCCGCAAGCTCGGGCTCGAGCCCGGCATGCGGCTGCTCGACGTCGGTTGCGGCTGGGGGTCGCTGTCGCTGCACGCCGCCGAGCACTTCGGTGCGCAGGTCGTCGGCGTCACGATCTCCCGGGAGCAGCAGCGCTTCGCGCAGGCCGCCGCCCGTCGGCGCGGCGTCGACCACCTCGTCGACTTCCGGCTCTGCGACTACCGCGACGCCGTGCCCGCACCCCGCGCGGAGTACGACGCCGTCGCCTCGATCGAGATGGGCGAGCACGTCGGGGAGCGGAACTACCCGACCTACGCCTCCGTGCTCCACGCCGCGGTGCGGCCGGGCGGGCGCGTGCTCGTGCAGCAGATGTCGCGTTCCGGCCGGTGGCCGGGCGGCGGCCCGTTCATCGAGTCGTTCATCGCGCCCGACATGCACATGCGGCCGGTCGGGGCGACGGTCGGCCTGCTCGAGGCCGCGGGCCTCGAGGTCCGCGACGTGCACGCCCTGCGCGAGCACTACGTCCTCACGGTCGCCGGCTGGCTCGAGCGCTTCGAGCAGAACATCGAGGAGATCACCGCGCTCGTCGGGGAGGAGATGGTCCGCGTGTGGCGGCTCTACCTCGTCGGCGGCTCGATGGCCTTCCGGGACGGCCGGATGGGCGTCGACCAGATCCTGATGGTGCGGCCCGACGGCGGCCACGACCTGCCGCTGGAGCGAACGTGGTGACCGCCGTCCTCACCTCGCTGGCCGTGGTCGCGGTGGTGGCGGGCGCCGTGATGACGGTGACCGCACTGGTCGCCCGCCGGCAGGGCCGCGTCGTCGTCGTCGACGTGGCGTGGGGCCTGGCGCTGGCCCTCGCGGCCATCGCCGCCGCGGTCGTCGCGACGGTGCTCGACGAGGGCACCGCGTGGCGGGCGTGGGTGCTGGCCACGGCAGTCGGGGTCTGGGGGCTCCGACTGTCGTGGCACATCCACGGCCGCAGCAGCGGCGGAGAGGACCCGCGCTACGAGCTCCTGCTCGGCGGACCGCTCGACGACGTCGGGATGGGCGTCGCCGTCCGGAAGGTGTTCCTCGTGCAGGGGGCGGCCGCCTGGCTGGTGGCGCTGCCCGTCACGATCGGCGCCGTCAGCGAGGTCGCGTGGCCGGCACTGGTCGTCGTCGGGGGCGTGCTCTGGCTGGTCGGGATCCTCTTCGAAGCCGTCGGCGACGCCCAGCTTGCGGCCTACCGGCGGCGGCCCCGCGACGAGCGGCCACCGGTGCTTGCCACCGGCCTGTGGCGCTTCACGCGCCACCCGAACTACTTCGGCGACGCCTGCGTCTGGTGGGGCGCCTGGCTTGCCGGCGCGCTGGCGACCGGTTGGGGCGTCGGGCTGGTGACCCTGGTGGCTCCGGTGATGATGACCTACTTCCTGGTCTTCGCCACCGGCGCGCGGCTGCTCGAGAGGACGATGATGCAGCGCCCGGCGTACCGCGACTACGCGGCGCGCACCTCGATGTTCGTCCCGCTGCCACCTCGCCGTTCGGCCTAGCCCCCTACGCTCGGGCGGGTGACCAGCCCATCGACCCCTTCGAGCCCGAGCACTCCGAGCACCCCGAGCCCTGCGAGCGCCGGCGAGGAGATCCTCCGGCTCGCCTCGGCCGACAACTTCCGCGACGTGGCGGGCCCGGGCTACCCGACGGCCGACGGGGGCCGGGTGCGCCGCGGCGTGTTCTACCGCTCCAACGCGCTGCGGCTGACCGAGGCCGACCACGGCACGGTCAACGGGCTCGGGCTGCGCGCAGTGCTCGACCTGCGGTCGAGGGCGGAGATCGACCATCACCCCGACGTCGAGGTCCCCGGCGCACCGTGGCAGAACTTCGACGTCTCCGGCATCCCGATGGACAAGGTCGCCGAGCTGCGCGACCGGGCGACCGCCGTCGCGCTGATGGACGACGTCTACCGGGGGTTCGTCGAGGACGAGCGGGTGCGCGGCGAGTTCGGCGGGCTGTTCCGTCAGCTCGCCACCGGCGGACCGCAGCTGTTCCACTGCACGGCCGGCAAGGACCGCACCGGCTGGGTGGCGGCGCTGCTGCTCCACGTCGCCGGCGTCGACGACGCCACGATCGAGGCCGACTACCTGCTGAGCAACGAGCTCTCCGCGGGCAGCCGCGCCGCGATCGAGGCCGAGATCGCCCAGCACGCCGGACCGGAGCACGTCGCCGCGTTCGAGCCGACGCTGGTGGTGGACGCGGAGTACCTCCGGTCGGGCTACGACGCCCTCGAGGCGAGGTACGGCGACCGCGCGACCTACCTGCGCGAGGGACTCGGGCTCGACGAGACCACGGTCGCGACGCTGCGCGACCTGCTCCGCGAGCCCGAGTAGCCCTCCGGCAGGACTCCGCTCAGAAGTCCGTCGCCCGGATCTTCTCGATGTTGCGCTCGGCGAGCGCAGTGATGGTGACGAACGGGTTCACCGTCGCGGCCCCCGGGATCAACGCACCGTCGACGACGTAGAGCCCCGGGTAGCCGTGCAGCCGCCCGTAGTTGTCGGTAGCCTTGCCCAGCACCGCGCCGCCGAGGGGGTGGTAGGTCAGGGTGTCGTTCCAGATCTTGTAGCCGCCGAACAGGTCGGTGCGGTAGATCGTCCCCTCCTTGCTGTTGATCTTGTCGAAGATCGACTTCGCGGCGGTGATCGACGTCTGCTTCCAGCTGGTCTGCCAGCTCAGGTCGACCTTGCCGGTCGAGGGGTTCCAGCTGAAGCTGGCCCGCTGGTTGGTCCGCGTGATCGAGAGGTACATCGAGGCGTAGGTCTCGATGCCCACCGGCAGCGGCGCGACCTCGGCGAACGCACCGCCCGCGTCCCAGTTGTCGATGCCGATCGTCGGGATCGTCGACTGGAGCGAGCCGGTCGGGTCCCACATGTGGTTGGCGCGGCCGCACATCACGTTGCCGTTGTCGCCCCACCCCTTGCCGATCTCGCCGTTGAGCGCCGGCAGCACACCGGTCGCCTTCAGCTTGGTCAGCAGCTTGCTGGTGCCGACGCTGCCGCCGGCGAAGAACACCTTGTCGGCGGTGACCTCCTTGGTGGCGGTCACCGTGCCCGAGGTGTTGAGCACCTCGAGCACGACGGCGTAGCGCCCGCCGGAGACCGGCCGCACGGAGGTCACCCGGTGCAGGGTGGAGATGTTGACTCGACCGGTCGCGGCTGCCTGGGCCAGGTAGGTCTTCTGCAGCGACAGCTTGCCGTGGTTGTTGCCGTAGAGCACCTCACCGGCGAGCGCCGACTTCGTCGCGGTGCCGGCCGCCTCGGCCTTCATGTAGTCCCAGTCGTAGACGGTCGGGACGAAGCGCCACGGGAAGCCGGACCGCTCCGCGTGCTTCTTGCCGACCCGGCTGTACTGGTAGGCCGGGGTGCTCCCCCACCAGGCCGGGTCGACGAGCTTCGCACCGAGCGCCGCGTTGGCGCGTGGGTAGTAGACGTCGTACATCTCGTTGGCGTCGACCGTCGGGAGGACCTGGTTGAACAGGTCGCGCCGCGGGGTGACCGCCATGCCGCCGTTGACGAGCGAGCCGCCGCCGACGCCGCGGCCCTGGTAGACGGTGATGCCGGCGAACTCCTCGGCGTCGAGCACCCCGGTGTAGCGCGGGATGTCCTTGTCGATCGGGAAGCCGAAGAAATTGCTGACCGGCTGCTTGGTGCGGGTGCGCAGCCAGTAGGAGCGCTGGTCGGGCGCGGAGGAGGTCGGGAAGATCTTCCCGTCCGAGCCCGGGGTGTCCCAGGCCATGCCCATCTCGACCAGCTGGACGTCGATGCCGGCCTGGGCGAGCCGGAGTGCGGTGACGGCGCCGCCGTAGCCGGTGCCGATGACGAGGACGGGAACGGACGCGCCGTTCGGGATGGCAGCGGCCGTGGCCGTTCCGGGAAGTCCGAGAGCAGTGGCGCCGAGGGCGGCGCCGGCTCCGGCCAGGAACGTACGACGGCTCACGTCGGGCAGGGATGAGCGAGGACTCATGGGAGGTCCCTTCCTGAGAAAGTAGAACTCGTTATAGCGCCGCCGTGTGGCGCATGTCACTACTTTCCAGGTCAAATGTCCCGCTGGGCGCGCTCCGGCTCCTCGCCGGGCAGCGGCGGCGAGGCCGGGATCCGCTGTCGGATGATCTCCTCGGTCCGCGGGTCGAGGACGATCTCGTGGCTGTCACCGTCCCGCCCGTCGAAGCGCACCGACACGGTCTCGAAGCCCTTGTGCCGCTGGCTCTGGGCATACATCGCGTAGGCCTTGCGGTCGGCCTCGGTGAGGTCGACGTTGTCGGTGAACGGGGTCAGCAGCGCGCGCGGCCAGAGCCGCTCGGCCAGCACGACGTTGACCTCGATGCCGAGGACGCCGATGATCGCGGCGACGTACAGCAGCACCATCAGCCCGAGGACCAGGCCGAACGTCGCGTTCATGTTGTTGCTCTTGGTGGTGTCGAGCACCTGGGTGACGTACGACGTCCCGAAGTGCTGCAGCACCTGCCAGAGGATCGCGATCGTGAAGCCGCCCGGCGCGGCGCGCGAGATGTCGTGGCTGATCGCCTTCGCCGCCGCCATCCGCAGCAGGATCGTGAGGACGGTGCCGAGGATGAGCACCGTGACCAGCCGCACCAGCCAGCGGAACCAGGCGTCGTCGCGGATCACGCCGAGCAGCTCGGTGCCGGTCACGACCGCGGAGAGCACCGAGACGGCGAGGATGACCGACCCGGCAGTGGCCAGCAGGAACAGGCTGTTGATGCGCGTGATCACCGGGTGGGTGCGCCGGTTGCGCGGCACCGCCCAGGCCGTCGCCTGGACGTTCTGCAGGCCGAGTCCGAGACCGAGCGCACCGTAGAGGGCACCGAGCGAACCGACGACGATCGCTCCGACCGAGCCCTGGAGCCCCTCCGGCCGCCCGAGCTCGGTGCCGATGATCGGGAACTGCGCGAGCGCGGAGTTGAGCACCTCGTCCTTGAGCTCGGGGTAGCCCTGGAGGATGAAACCGAGGATCGAGGAGGCCAGCAGCAGCAGCGGGAAGATCGCCAGGAACGCGTAGAACGTCAGCACCGCCGCCAGGTAGTTGCCCTGGTCGTCGAAGTACTTGTAGACAACGGCCAGCGGGATCCCGAGGATCGGGACCCGACGTTGCGTCTGGTCGAAGCCGGCTGCGGCCCCCATGGTGGAAGCGTATCCGTGCCGCGGCGCGAGCCCCGCACATCGGCCCGAGTCAGGCCCCCGGGCCGAACACCATCTCGTCGGGGACGTCGTACCCCAGCTGCACGAGCATGTCCTCGAGGACCAGCGTCACCTGGCGGCTGAGCCGGTCGACGACCTCCTGCTGGGTCTCGTCCTCGTGGTCGAGCCACCAGATCACGCCGGCGTCGACCATGCCGATCACGCCGGCGAGCACGCCGTCCGGCGCCTTCGGGGCCGCCGCGGTCGGCTCGAGATAGGCCGCCATCGCGGCGATCAGCTCGTCGAGGAAGCGGCTGCGGCCCATCCGCACCTGGTGCAGCGCTCGGGTCTGCTTCTGGGCGGCGATGAAGCGGTAGAGGTTCGGGTGCTCTGCCGCCCAGGCGGTGATCACCTCGACGATGCCGTGCACGATCTCGTACGGCGTGCCGCTGCGGCTCAGCCGCGGGCGGATCGCCGCCAGCAGGTCCGCCGAGGCCCCGCGCGCGACGTCGAGGTCGAGCTGCTTCTTGCTCTCGACGTAGCGGTAGGCGTGCGGTCGCGGGATGCCCGCGCGCTCGGCGATCTGGGCCATCCCGACGCCGGGGCCCTCCTCGTCGATCGCGGCGGTCGCCGCGGCGATGAGCAGGCTGCGCCGGCCCGGGTCGTCGCCCACCTTCCGGATCCGGCGCGCGACGGTCGAGTCGACCCACTTCGCGACGTCCACCATGTCCGTCACCCTAACCGGGTACACCCTGTACCCTGACGCCCATGACCAAGCGCCGCTCACCCTGGATGGACCCCGCCGGCTCGACCGACAGCGAGCTCGACGACCTGCGGGACCTCGCCCGCAGCTTCTGCGAGAAGGAGATCAAGCCCCACTCCGAGACCTTCATCGCCAACAAGCAGGTGGACCGCGAGCTGTGGAACAAGGCCGGCGAGCTCGGCCTGCTCTGCCTCTCCGTCCCCGAGGAGTACGGCGGCGGAGGCGGCACGTTCGCGCACGAGGCGATCGTCATCGAGGAGCAGGCCTATGCCGGCGACAGCTCGTGGGGCGCCTCGCTGCACAGCGGGATCGTCGCCCACTACATCCTCGCCTACGGCACCGAGGAGCAGAAGCAGGCGTGGCTGCCCAAGCTCGCCAGCGGTGAGGCGGTCGGCGCGATCGCGATGACCGAGCCCGGCACCGGGTCGGACCTGCAGAGCGTGAAGACCAAGGCGATCCGCGAGGGCGACGAGTACGTCATCAACGGCTCGAAGACCTTCATCACCAACGGCGCCCAGGCCGACGTCGTCATCACGGTCGCGAAGACCAATCCCGAGGAGGCCGCCTCCGGCATCTCGCTGATCATCGTGCCCGCGGACACTCCCGGCTTCTCGCGCGGGCGGGTGCTCGACAAGATCGGCATGAAGGGTCAGGACACCGCCGAGCTCTCCTACGAGGACGTGCGGGTCCCCGTCGCCAACCTGCTCGGCCCCGAGGAGGGCCAGGGCTTCGTCCAGCTGATGCAGCAGCTGCCCCAGGAGCGGCTCATCGTGGCGGTCGCCAACGTGGCCGCGATGGAGGTCATGCTCGAGGAGACGCTGCGCTACGTGCACGACCGCGAGGCGTTCGGCCGCCCGATCTGGGGCTTCCAGAACACCAAGTTCAAGCTGGCCGAGGTGGCCACCGAGGCGCGGGTCGCCCGGTCGTTCGTCGACGAGTGCATCGGCCTGCACATCGAGGGCGAGCTGGACATCCCGACCGTCGCCATGGCCAAGCTGTGGTGCTCGGAGCGGGCGCAGAAGGTGGCCGACATGTGCCTGCAGCTGCACGGCGGCTACGGCTACATGAACGAGTACCCGATCGCCCGTGCCTGGGCCGACCTCCGGGTCTCCCAGATCTACGCCGGCACCTCGGAGATCATGAAGGAGATCATCAGCCGGTCGCTGCCGAAGCCGGCCTGATCGGTTCAGGCGGGGCCGACCAGCTCGGCCCGCGCCAGCTGCACCGCGGCCTGGAGGCCGAGGGACGCGCCGCGTTCCTCGGCCGCCCGCCGCTCGGCGTCGGGCAGCGCCGCGATGGCGGCGCCGGTGCGCTCCGCCCGCTGCATGACGTCGGCGGGCACCATGACCGACCCCTCGTCGACGTAGGCCCGGTCGGCGGCGGCGATCAGCGTCGCGGCGAGCGCTGCCCGCCCCCGTCGTACGGCGAGGGCGGCGAAGGTCTCCAACGCCTCCATCAGCCGGAACGCGTGGTGCTGGAGCTCGAGCAGCGCGTCGGTCGCGCGGGTGACCCGGTCGACGGTCTCCGCCTCGTCGCCGTCGGCCAACGCGGCGTCGGCCAGCAGCAGCTCGGCGACCGCGACCTCGAGCGCGTCGTCGGCGGCGATCTCCAGGACCTCCGCCAGGCACTCGCGGGCCTTGGCCGTGTCGCCCAGCTGGATGGCGTTCCGCGCGCGGTTGGACAGCGGGATCGCCATCGACAGCTCCGGGAGCCCGCGGCGCAGCGCGATGCTCTCGTCCATCAGCGGCGCCGCCTCGGCGACCCGGCCGTCGTCGTGCACGATCCCGGCGAGCGAGTTGAGGGCGCGCGCGCCCCACAGCGAGTCACCGGTGCTCATCAGCAGGTCGTAGGCCGTGCGGCAGTGCCGGATCGCCTCGTCGGTGAGCCCCTGCTCGGCACGGCAGATGGCCAGGGCGTACGACGTCTGGCCGCGCGTGTGCGGGTCCGCGTCCGGCGCCAGCTCGAGCGCGCGGAGCAGCCACTCGACGTCCTCGCTCCCGGGACCCGCGTGGTAGAGGTAGCGGCCCAACGACGGGGACATCCGCAGCAGTCGCGAGCCCCGCGGGTCGTCCCGGTCGGCGGTCGCCGCGAGCCGGGCCGCCGCCACCCGCAGGTTGGCGCGGTCGGGGTGGACCAGCGCGACCCAGGCGTGCACGGTGCCCTGGTTGCCCTCGGTCCCGACGAGGAAGTCGAGGAACCAGGTCGCGTGCCGGTCGGCGACCTCGTCGGTGTCCGGCCCGAGCTGCTCGACCGCGTACTCGCGGATCGTCTCGAGCACCCGGTAGCGGTCCTCCGTCCGCACGACCAGGCTGGCCCGGACCAACGTGACCAGGTCGCTCGCGGAGACGCCGGCCACCGCCTCGGCCGCGTCCGCGCTGAAGCCGCCGTCGAAGATCCCGAGCCGCGCGAACCCCTGCGCCAGCGCGTCGGGCAGCAGTGCCACGCTCCACGCGATCGCGTCGCGCAAGGTGCGCTGGCGCGAGGTGCGGTCGCGGGGGCCGTCGGCCGCCAGGTCGAGCGCCTGCCGGTTGGCGAGCTGCTTCTGGAGCACCTCGAGCGGCAGCTCGTCGGTGCGCGCCGCCACCAGCTCGATCGCGAGCGGGATCCGGTCGAGCTGCTCGCACAGCTCGGCCACCACGTCGGGATCGGCGTCGAAGCGGTGGTCCACCGCCCGCGCCCGCTCGACGAAGAGCGGCACCGCGTCGGTCGGCGCCAGCGGCTCGATCGGCATCACCCGCTCGCCGTACACCCGCAGCGGGACGCGGCTGGTCACGAGCACCCGCAGCCCGGGCGCGGCAGCCAGCAGCTCGGCCACCAACGGCGCGGCGTCGTCGACCTGCTCGAAGTTGTCGAGGACGAGGAGCAGCCGGCGGTCGCGGAGGTACGACGACAGCGCGCCGGTCATGTCGCTGCCCGCTACCTCGACGCCGAGGGTGTCGGCGACCGCGCCGGCGACCAGGCGGTGGTCGTGGAGCGCGTCGAGCGCGACGAACCAGACGCCGTCGGGGTGGTCCGCCGCCAGCGCGTGGGCCGAGGCGATGCCGAGCCGGGTCTTGCCGATGCCGCCGGGCCCGGTGAGGGTGAGGAGCCGGTGGGCGGGGTCGCGGAGCATCGCGGTCAGCGTCGCGATCTCCGGCTCGCGGCCGACGAGCGCGGTGACCGGCGCGGGGAGGTGGCGGCGGGAGCGGAGCTCGACGTCCTCGACCCGGAGCGCCGGGTCGTCGCCGAGGATCGCGGCCTGGAGCCGCTGCAGGTCCTCGCCGGGATCGAGGCCGGTCTCGTCGGCCTTGGTCTCGCGTCCCGCGGCGTAGACCGCGAGCGCGTCGGCCTGGCGGTCGCTGCGGTGGAGGGCGAGCATCAGGTGGCCGCGGAGCTCCTCGTGGAGCGGGTGCTGCTCGACCAGCGGCTCCAGCCACGGCACCAGCTCGCGGTGGCGGCCGAGCGCGAGCAGGCTGCGGGCGCGGACGGCGGCCGCGGCCAGCCGCTCCGCCTCGAGCGCCACCACGACCGGGCCGATCACCGGGAGGTCGCGCAGGTCCTGCCACGCCTCGTCCCCGCACCACAGCGCGAGAGCCTGCTCGGCCTGCTCGGCAGCCCGCGCGGGGTCCGGCTCGGCCGCGGCCTCGGCCACGAGCCGGCTAAAGGTCTCCGCGTCGACCTCGACCCCGTGCTCCTCACCGACCAGCAGCCGGTAGGCGCGGCCCTCGGTGACGAGGCGGTCGCCGTACTCCCCCAGGGCGGAGCGCAGCGACGACACGTAGACCTGCAGGCTGCGCAGCGGGTTGGCCGGACCGCCGTCACCCCAGATCTCGTCGACGAGCCGCTCGACCGAGACCGGTGCCGGCGCCAGCGCAGCCAGGACGCCCAGCACGGCGCGCTGCTTCTTGGGCCCGAGGTCGACCGCGACGCCGTCGACGGTCACGTCGAGCGGGCCGAGAACGGCGATCCGGAGGCTGGGCACCCACGGAGTCTGCATCAGCTCGAGAGCGAATTGAGCGGAATTTGAGCACTGCTGGGGAGTCTTCTCTCACAGCCCGCCCCGAGGGCTCCGGACCGAGAGGAAACACCCCGATGACCGCCCCCGTTCACGCCCGACGGACCCGGCTCGAGCCGCCGCCCGCCTCCCGACCCGTCGGAGCGCCCCGCACCCCCACCCCGGGTCGTCGGGTCGAGCTGCGGTCGGTCCCGATGCCTCCGCCGGAGCGCCCGACCAAGGTGTCCCAGCGCGAGGCCGAGGTGCTCCGGCTGATCGCCCGCGGCCTCTCCAACGCCGAGATCGCCGGCGAGCTGTTCATCTCCCTCCCGACGGTGAAGTCGCACGTCGCCAGCCTGCTCGCGAAGCTCGGGGCCCGCGACCGGGTGCAGCTCGTCGTCGCCGCCTACGAGACCGGCTTCGTCGTCCCGGGCCACGCCCGTGGCGCGGCCCGGAACGCAGCGCGGCCCGTCGCCTGACCTGACCACCCTGGCGCCCTGGCGCCCTGAGGCTGACTCCTCAGGGCGCCAGCGTGCTCGACAGGAGGAACCGGTCGACCTCGATCCGGATCGCGACCCGGTCTGGGTTCTCGCGTGGGACGCGGTAGCGGTTCGCGTAGCAGTGCTCGGCGCGTCGTACGGCGTCGGCGTCGGTGAGCACCCGCGCCCGCCCCTCGAGCGTCGACCAGCGCCGCCCGTCGACCTGGCACGCCGCGACCGGCAACCCGTCCGCAGGCCCGGCCTGGATGTTGCGCACCTTCCGCGCGCTCCTGCTGGTGATCACCCAGGCGCACTGCTGCTCGTGGTCGAGCGCCACCCCGACCGGCACCGCGTGCGGCCGGCCGTCCGGGCGCACGCTGCTGATCGAGCAGAGGTGCCGCTCGGTCCAGAACTCGAGCAGGGCTGCCGGGAACGCGTCCCAGCCGGGTGTCCACGAGGTCATGCCCCGATCCTCCCGGATGGTGGCGGACAGCACACCGGCACCGCTGCCGCCGACGCGTGTCGGCGGCGGGATCGGGTACAGCCCGGTCCCGTCACCGGGCGACCTGCCCGGTTCGACAGACATCGGAGGAACACTGTGGCCATCAAGAACCCCATCGGCATGATCAAGTCCGTAGCTGTCGGATCGCTGAAGACGCCCGTGGCGATCGGCAGGTCGACCGTGGGCGCGGCCGCAGGAGCAGTGACGTCTCTGCTCGGCAACCGCTCCGCTGAGGAAGCTCCGGCAGCGCAGCCCGAGCCGGTGAACGTCACCGAGGAGGCCGGCATCGACCCCGCGCCGGTCGCGAAGCCCAAGGCGAAGCGCACGAAGAAGGCCACGAGCAAGCCGATCACCGGGATCGACGCTGCGGCCGACCCCAGCAGCGTCACCGTCACGCCGGCCGACGTGGCCGAGGTCGTGAGCGCCGACGGACCCGCCGCGTCCGGACCCGGGAAGTAGGACCGGCCCGCCCATGGTTGCCGGCGACGGGCTCAGCGTCGCGGTCACGGGACCGACCGGCACGTTCGGCTCGGCGTTGATGCCGTTGCTGGAGGAGGACGACCGGGTCGGGCGCGTCGTCGGGATCGCGCGGCGGCCGTTCGACCCCGGGGCCCGTGGGTGGTCGAAGATGGAGTACCGCCAGGGCGACGTGCGCGACCCGGACGCCCTCCGTGCCGCGTTCGAGGGCGCCGACGTGGTCGTCCACCTCGCGTTCCTGATCGTCGGCGGCAACAAGCAGACGACCGGGGCGATCAACGTCGAGGGCACCCTCAACGCCTTTCGGGCGGCCGCGGAGGCAGGCGCACGGCGGTTCGTCTACGCCTCGTCGATCGCCGCCTACGGCTTCCACCGCGACAACCCGATCGGGATCCCGGAGGACTGGGCGACCCGGCCCGCCGAGAAGCTCTTCTACGCGCAGGAGAAGGCCGAGCTCGAGCACCTCCTCGGCGAGGCGGCCGCCGATCACCCGGACGTGGAGCTCTACCTCCTCCGGCCGCCGATCGTCCTCGGCCCGGACGCCGTCGGAGCGAAGGTCCAGCTCCCGCAGGCGCTGGCCTGGATCGCCGGTGGCCTGCAGAAGGGCGTACGACGCCTGCCGGCCCTCCCCGCCCTCGTCCCCGACCTGCCGGTCCAGCTCATCCACCAGGACGACGTGGCGAGCGCGCTGCTCCGGTGCACGGTCGGAGCGGGCCCTGCAGGCGCCTACAACATCGCCGCCGACGACGTCCTGAGCCTCGTGGACCTGGCGCGCGAGGCCGGCCTCCGTCCCGTCCCGATCCCCGGTGGACCCGTCGCCGCGGCTGCCCGGGCCGCGGCGAAGCTGCCGCTGCCTCCGACGGCACAGTGGGTGGAGGCGCTGAGCCACCCGGCGATCATGGACACCACCAAGGCGAAGACCGAGCTGGGGTGGACGCCGCAGCACTCGGCGCTGGACGCCCTGCGCGCCACCCTCGACTGAGCCCGACCCGCCCCCCGTGCGAGCTTGCGACGGGTCGGCGCTCTTCATGTGCGAGCTTGCGCCGGGTCGGCGACTGAAGGTGGCTCGCGCAATCCAGGTCAGTACGACTTGGGCAGCCCCAGCGTGTGCATGGCGACGAAGTTGAGGATCATCTCGCGGCTCACCGGGGCGATCCGGCCGAGTCGCGAGGCGACGAGCAGGTTGCCGAGGCCGTACTCGACGGTGAGGCCGTTGCCGCCGTGGGTGTGGACGGCGACGTCGGCGGCGTTGCAGGAGACCTCGCCGCCGGCGTACTTGGCCATGTTGGCGTACTCGCCGGCGCCGAAGTCGTCGCCGGCGTCGTAGAGGGCGGCAGCCTTCTGCCAGAGCAGGCGGGCCTGCTCGAGCTCGATCTTGACCTTGGCGATCGGGTGCTGGATGCCCTGGTGGGCGCCGATCGGCTGGTCCTTCCAGACGCTGCGGGTCTTCGCGTAGTCGACGGCCTTGTCGATGCAATAGCGCGCCATGCCGCAGGACAGGGCGGCGCCCATGATGCGCTCGGGGTTGAGGCCGGCGAACAGCTGCCAGAGGCCGCCGTCCTCGTCCCCGACGAGGGCGTCGACGGGGAGGCGGACGTCGTCGAGGAAGAGAGTGAACTGCTTCTCGGGCGCCTCCCACGACATCGGGATCGGCTGCTTGGTGAAGCCGGCGGCGTCGGTGGGGACGACGAACAGCGCGGGCTTGAGCTTGCCGGTCTTGGCGTCCTGGGTGCGGGCGACGATCAGCACCGACTGGGCCTCGTCGACGCCGGAGATGAAGATCTTCTGCCCGTTGAGGACCCACTCGTCGCCGTCGCGGGTGGCGGTGGTCGTGATGTTGTGGGCGTTGGAGCCGGCGTCGGCCTCGGTGATGCCGAAGGCCATCAGCAGGGTGCCGTCGGCGATGCCGGGCAACCAGCGGGCCTTCTGCTCCTCGGTGCCGCAGCGGGTGATGATCGAGCCGCAGATCGCCGGCGAGACGACCATCATCAGCAGCGGAGCGCCGGCGGCCGAGGCCTCCTCCAGCACCGCGGCGAGGTCGGCCATGCCGCCACCGCCACCGCCGTGCTCCTCGGGGATGTTGACGCCGAGGAACCCCGCCTGGCCCATCTCGAGCCACATCTCGGTCATCTTGCCGCCCTCGCGGGCCTGCTTCTCGACGAACTCGCGCCCGTACTTGCTGGCCAGCTTCTTGACCGCCTCGCGCAGGGCGACGCGCTCCTCGGGCTCGGTGAAGTTGATCGTCATCAGTCGGTTCCTTCGATTTCGTTTCCGGCGGGAGTCACGACGGCGAGCACGGTGCCCGCCTCCACCTGCTGGCCGGTGGTGGCGGCGAGCTCGGTGACCGCGCCGGCGTACGGCGCGGAGATGGTGTGCTGCATCTTCATGGCCTCCATCACGAGGATGGGCTGGCCCTCGGCGACCTCGTCGCCGACCTGGGCGTGGATCGCGACCACGCTGCCGGGCATCGGGGCGAGCAGGGAGCCGGCGGCCACCTGCGTCGCGGGGTCGACGAACCGCGGCTTGCGCTCCAGCGCGACGTGGCCGTCCGGACCGTCGACATCGATCCGGTTGCCGTTGATCGCGACCTCGTAGCGGCGGCGCACGCCGTCGACGTCGAGCACGACCTCGCAGCCGGTGGTCGAGCCTGTCGAGACCGACACCACGACCGCGCCGTCCACCCGGTAGCCGGTGCGCTCTCCCCACCACTCCGCGACGGTGTCGTCGGCGAACTCCACCCGCTGCGGTTGGCTGACCACGTTGCGGAAGCCGGCGGGGATCCGCTGCTGCACCCGGGCGCCGGCGCGCCGCGCCTCGGTCCACGCCAGCGCGGCGACGACCCGCGAGAGGTCCGCGTCGCGCGGGGGCTGCTCCTCGACCAACGGGCCGGAGGCGAGCAGCGCCGTGGAGACGTCGCCGGAGAGGAACCGCTCGTCGGTGAGTACGGCGACCAGCTGGTCGCGGTTGGTCCGCAGCCCGTGCAGGCGGGCCCGGCGCAGCACCGAGACAAGCCGCCGGGCAGCGTCGTCGCGGGTCGGGGCCGCGACGACCAGCTTGGCCAGCATCGCGTCGTAGAACGGCGAGACCACCGAGCCGCTGGCGAACCCGGCCTCGACGCGCAGCCCCTCGACCTCGGGGAACTCGAACCGGTCGAGGGTGCCGACCTGCGGCGCGTAGTCGGCCGCCGGGTCCTCGGCATAGAGGCGGACCTCGATGGCGTGGCCCTCCGGTGCGCCCCGCACCTCGACCACCGGCTGGGCAGGGACGACCCCGGCGCACTCGAGCTGCAGCTGGACCAGGTCGACGTCGTACACCTCCTCGGTGACGGGGTGCTCGACCTGGAGGCGCGTGTTCATCTCCAGGAACCAGAAGCCGTCCCGCGCCGGGTCGTAGAGGAACTCCACCGTGCCGGCGCCGCGGTAGTCGATCGCCTCGGCGGCCGCCTTCGCCGCGGAGTGCAGGGCGGCGCGGGTCTCCTCGGGCAGGGCGGGGGCCGGGGCCTCCTCGACCACCTTCTGGTGGCGACGCTGGACCGAGCAGTCGCGCTCGCCGAGGACGAGGACGCCGGACGGGTGGCCGACGACCTGGACCTCGACGTGGCGACCGTTCTCGACGTACGGCTCGACGAACACCGTGCCGTCGCCGAACGCCGAGAGCGCCTCTGCCTCGGCCTTCTCGATCTCGCCCGCCAGCGCGTCCAGCGAGCGGACGACGCGCATGCCGCGGCCGCCGCCTCCGGCGGAGGCCTTCACCAGCAGCGGGAGGTCGCCCTCGGTCGGCGACGACGGCGCCGAGAGCACCGGCACCCCGGCCGCCTCCATCAGCTTCTTGCTCTCGATCTTCGAGCCCATCTGCTCGATCGAGGCGGGGTCGGGTCCGATCCACAGCAGCCCGGCGTCGACGACTTGACGGGCGAAGTCGGCGTTCTCCGAGAGGAACCCGTAGCCCGGGTGGATCGCGGTCGCCCCGGTCCGCTCCGCCGCGGCGATGACGAGGTCGGCGCGCAGGTAGGTGTCGGAGGGGGCGGTGCCGGGGAGGTGGACGGCGAGGTCGGCCTCGGCCACGTAGGGCAGGTCGGCATCGGCGTCGGAGAAGACCGCGACGGTGTCGATGCCGAGGCGACGGCAGGTGCGAAAGACGCGGGAGGCGATCTCCGCGCGGTTGGCGACGAGGACCCGCTGAGTCGTCACGATGTTCCTCCAAGGTCGGTGATGTCTCGACGCGGCCGGTGCGACCTCGTTCCTCGGTCGCAGGCCTTGCTCGACCTGGCGTCGCGCACGCGCTCCGCTCGTTCCTCGCGAACCACTGCGCCGCTCACATCCTGAAGACGCCGAAGCTGAGGGCGCCCTCGATCGGCTGGTTGTCGATGACGGACAGGCAGATGCCCAGGACGGTGCGGGTGTCGCGCGGGTCGATGACGCCGTCGTCGTAGACCATCCCGGACAGCACGTAGGGCAGCGACTGCTCCTCGATCTGGGCCTCGACCATCTCCTTGATCGCCTTGAAGCCCTCGGCGTCGAACACCTCGCCCTTCTTCTCGGCCGACTCGCGCGCCACGATCTCCAGCACGCCGGCGAGCTGCTGCGGCCCCATCACCGACGACTTCGCGGACGGCCAGGTGAAGAGGAACCGCGGGTCGTAGGCGCGGCCGTTCATGCCGTAGTTGCCGGCGCCGTACGACGCGCCCATGATCACCGTCAGGTGCGGCACGGTGGAGTTCGAGACCGCGTTGATCATCAGCGCGCCGTGCTTGATGATCCCGCCCTGCTCGTAGTCGGTGCCGACCATGTAGCCGGTGGTGTTGTGCAGGAACAGCAGCGGCGTGTCCTTCTGGTTGGCCAGTTGGATGAACTGCGCGGCCTTCTGCGCCTCCTCCGACATCAGGACCCCGCGCGCGTTGGCGAGGATGCCGATCTCGTGGCCGTGCAGCCGGGCCCAGCCGACGCAGAGGGAGGTGCCGTAGAGCGGCTTGAACTCGTCGAACGCGACCAGGTTGTCGGGCCCGGTGGTCGAGCCTGTCGAGACCCCGTCGACGATCCGCAGGATCGCCTCGCGCGGGTCGAAGGGCTCCTTGAGGTCGGTGGGGATGAGGTCGAGCAGCTCCTCGGGGTCGAGGTCCGGCTCGGCGTACGACGCGGGGTCGGGCGCCGCGCCCCTCTTGCGCCAGTTGAGGCGGGCGACGACGCGGCGCGCCTGCCGGATCGCGTCGTGCTCGTCGGCGGCGAGGAAGTCCGAGGAGCCCGAGATCCGCGAGTGCATCTCGGCGCCGCCGAGCGACTCGTCGTCGGTCTCCTCGCCGGTGGCCATCTTCACCAACGGCGGGCCGGCGAGGAACACCTTGGCCCGTTCCTTGACCATGATCACGTAGTCGCTCATGCCGGGCACGTAGGCGCCGCCGGCGGTGGAGTTGCCGAAGACGACCGAGATCGTCGGCTGCTTGCGCGCCGAGGCGCGCGTGAGGTCGCGGAACCCGCGACCGCCCGGGATGAAGATCTCCTTCTGCGTCGGGAGGTCGGCGCCGCCGGACTCGGTGAGGTTGATCGTCGGCAGGCCGTTCTTCTCGGCGATCTCGCTCGCCCGGAAGGACTTGCGCAGCGACCACGGGTTGAGGGCCCCGCCCTTCACCGTCGGGTCGTTGGCGACGATCAGGCACTCCACGCCCTCGACCACGCCGATGCCGGTGACCATGCTCGCGCCGACGGGGAAGTCGCTGCCCCACCCGGCGAGCGGCATCAGCTCGAGGAACGCCGAGCCCTCGTCGACGAGCAGCTCGATCCGCTCGCGGGCGGTGAGCTTGCCGCGCTCCTTGTGGCGGGCGATGTACTTGCCGCCGGCCTCGACCGCCTTGGCCTGCTCGGCGTGGAGCGACTCGATCTTCTCGAGCATCGCTGTCCTGCGGTCGGTCATCCCTCCAGCACCGCCTTCATCCGCTCCAGGGTGGTGCGCATGCCGCGCTCGTTGGTGCGGCCGCGGAGCGCGCCCAGCACCAACCAGTAGCCGCGGAGGAACCACTTCGGCTCGAGCCGGAAGTACTCCGTCACTCGCGTGCTGCCGGCGCTCGGGCCAGGCTCGAGCCGGTAGCCCCAGTTCGTCCACGCGCTGCCCTCGAGGCCGACGGCGAACTCGAACACGCCGGTGCCGTCCGGCCCCGGTTCGACGCACTTGGTCACCGTGCAGGGCGACCAGTAGGTCGGGCCGACGCCGTTGCGCTTCACGTGGCCCTTGAACCGAGCGCCCACCACAGGACCCGTGGCGCCGTGGGTCCACCGCGCCTCGAACGTCTCGGGCGAGAACTCGCCGATCCGCGTCACGTCGCTCACCAGGTCCCAGACCTCCGCCGGAGGCGCGGCGATCGTCAGCGTGACCTCGCGCTCGAGGCCGCTCATGCGCCGTACCCCAGCAGCTTGGCGGCGAGGTCGGTGAGGACCTCGGTGGAGCCGCCGCCGATCGGCAGCAGCCGCACGTCGCGGTAGTGGCGCTCGACCTCGGACTCGCGCATGTAGCCCATGCCCCCGTGCAGCTGCACGGCCTGGTCGGCGACCCAGACCGCCGTGTCGACGGCGGTCTGCTTGGCCAGGCAGGCCTCGGCGATGCAGTCCTCGCCGGCGTCGTACCGACGCGCGACCTCGAGGGTGTAGCTGCGCGCGACCGCGACCTGGCGGTGCATCTCGGTGAGCTTGGCGCGCACGACCTGGTGGGCGACGAGCGGCTCACCGAACGTCTCGCGGTCCTTGCAGTACCGCGCGGCCAGGTTGAGGCACCGCAGCGCGTGGCCGTAGCCCATCAGCGCGAGGAAGATCCGCTCGGTGACGAAGTTCTGGGCGATGTAGTAGAAGCCGTGGTTCTCCTGCCCCACCAGGTTGCCGACGGGGACTCGCACGTCCTCGTACGACAGCTCGCCGGTGTCGGAGGCCAGCCAGCCCATCTTGTCGAGCTTGCGGGAGACGGTGAAGCCGGGTGTGCCCCGGGGGACGACGATCATCGAGATGCCGTGGGCGCCTGCCTCGCCGGTGCGCACCGCGGTGGTGACGAAGTCGCCGCGCACCGAGGAGGTGATGAAGGTCTTGGCCCCGTTGATGATCCAGTGGTCGCCGTCGCGCACCGCGCGGGTGGTGATGTTGGCGACGTCCGAGCCGGTGCCGGGCTCGGTGACCGCCATCGAGCCGATCAGGTCGCCGGCGAGCGTCGGGCGCACGTAGGTGTCGATGAGCTCCTTCGAGCCGTTCTGCACGATGTGCGGGATCGCGATGCCGTGCGTGAAGGCCGAGGCCATCAGGCCGCCCGACCAGCCGGCCTCCATGAAGCCCTGCTGCAGCGCACAGATGTCGAGCAGGGTGCCGCCGTCACCGCCGACCTCTTCGGGGACGCCGATGCCGAGGAAGCCGGCGTGGGCGAGCTTCTTCTGGAACTCGCGCGGGATCTCGCCGTCCTTCTCCCACTGGTCGAGGTAGGGCGTCACCTCGCGCTTGGTGAACTCGATGGCCGAGTCCCGCAGCGCGACCTGCTCCTCGTTGAAGCCATAGGTGAAAGTCGTCATTAGAGGACGTTCCCTTCGATGTTGACGAGCCGGGAGCGGATCCACTCCGCGAGGCCCTTGGCCTGGGGGTCGAACCGGGCGGTGGCTGCGACGCCCTCGTCGAGCAGCCCGTGGATGAGGATGTTGACGCCGCCGAGGTTGGGCAGCACGTAGACCTCGATGTCGAGGTCGGCCGCCTCCGGGATCAGCTCGCGGACCCGGCGCCGCGACATGAACTTGGTGAGCCAGGTGACGCGCTCGGCGTACTTCGGATGGCCGTCGTTCCTCACCCAGAGCCCGATGTTGGCGTCGCCGCCCTTGTCGCCCGAACGGCCGTGGACGAACGTGCCGAGCGGCATCCGACGGGTGAGCTTGTCCTGCGGGGCGGGGTACGGCGAGGGCCGCTGGCCCTCGGTCGGGTCGAGCGGCGACTCAGCCGTCCGGGGGTCGGGCACGATCTCGGTCGTGCCGTCGTGGTGCACGACCGTGTGCTCGACGGCGGTGCGCGGGACGTAGGCGGGGCGGTAGACGCCGTACGCCGTGCCGGGGCCGGGCACCCGGGTGACGCTGAAGCCGGGGTACGACGCCAGCGCCAGCTCGATGATCGGCGCGGTGAGCCCCTTGCCGACCTTGTCGGCGCTGGGGTCGAACGCGGTGACCCGCAGCAGCATCGACGCGCCCTCCTCGGTGTCGGCATCGGGCTGCACCGTGCGGACGCCGGACCACACGACCTTGGCCGGGCGGCCAGCGGAGCCCTCGGGACCGAGCGCGGCGTCGACCTGGGCCTTGATCCACTCGACCTTCGCGTCGGCCTCGAGGCCGGTGACCACGAACTCGGCGGAGTTGCGGAAGCCGGCGAAGTAGTTGAGGCAGACCTTGAGCCGTTCCGGCGGGGCGGAGCCCGCGACGCCGGTGACGGCGACCCGGTCCTCCCCCACCTGCTCGAGTCGCAGCGACGTGAGGTCGACGGTGACGTCGGGGTTGAGGTACTTGGTCGACTGGATCTCGTAGACCAGCTGGGCAGTGACGGTGTCGACGGTGACCGCGCCGCCGGTGCCGTCGTGCTTGGTGATCACCATCGAGCCGTCCTCGGCCAGCTCCGCGATCGGGAAGCCGAGCGGCTCGCCGCTCTTGATCGAGCCTTTCGAGATCAGGTCGGTGAAGCCACTGAAGTTGCCGCCGGTCGCCTGGGTGCCGCACTCGATGATGTGGCCGGCGACGACGGCGCCGGCGAGGGCGTCGTACGACTCCGGCGACCAGCCGAAGTGCGCGATCGCCGGGCCGACGACGACCGAGGCGTCGGTGACGCGGCCGGTGACGACGACGTCGGCGCCGCGGCCCAGCGCGGAGGCGATGCCGAACGCGCCGAGGTAGGCGTTGGCGGTCAGCGGGTCGCCGTAGGCCTCGTGCACGAGGCCGAGGTCGGCGACCTTGCCGCGGAGGTCGTCGCCCTCGACGTGGGCGATCCGCGGGTCGAGGCCGAGGGCGGTGGCGACCTCGCGGAGCTTGTCGGCGAGGCCGCGGGGGTTCACGCCGCCGGCGTTGACCACGACCTTGACACCCTGCTCGAGCGCGAGGCCGAGGGCGTCCTCGGCCTGCTTCACGAACGTGCGGGCGTAGCCGGCGTTCGGGTCCTTGAACGTGTCCTTGCCGAGGATGAGCATCGTCAGCTCGGCGAGGTAGTCGCCGGTGAGGTAGTCGAGCGGACCACCCTCGAGCATCTCGCGGAACGCGGAGAGCCGGTCGCCGTAGAAGCCCGAGCAGTTGCCGATCCTGATCGTCATCCGCGCGCCTCCCGGCCGCCGCCCGCGGGACCCGCGAACGCCTGTGCGATCCTCAGCCACTGCTCGGCGTCGTCGCCGACGGCGACCAGGTCGGTGTCGTCGCGGTGGATGCGTTGGGTGACCAGCTGGCAGAAGTCGTACGCCGACCCGGTCACCGACTGCGCCGCGTCGTCCGGGCCCCACGTCCAGGTGGCACCGCTGGGCGCGGTCAGCTCGACGCGGACCTCTGCGGTCGGCGGCTCGAGCCCGTTCTGGACGTAGGAGAAGCCGCGGGTGCGCACGCCGAGGTGGGCCACGTGCTTGATCCGGTCGCTCGGTGCGGGGCGTGCGGCGATCGCGCTGCTCCCGGTGGTCGAGCCACTCCCGGTGGTCGAGCCGTTCCCGGTGGTCGAGCCTGTCCCGGTGGTCGAGCCTGTCCCGGTGGTCGAGCCTGTCGAGACCAAGCCGTCGTAGACGTCCAGCGCGTGCGCCCAGGTCTCCATGAACCGCGCCGTCGCCATCGACGTCGGCGACATCGGCGGGCCGAACCACGGCATCTTCGTGCCGTCGGGGACTTCCCGGAGCGCGCCCGTGAGCGCGGCCCGGCCGGCGTCCCACCGCGCCATCAGGTCGGCGGGCGGCAGGACCGCGATCTCGACCGCGCCGGCGTCGACGAAGCCGGTCGGGTCCGCGATCGCCTGCAGCACGACGGCGTCCCACGCCTCCTTGCCCTCGGGGGTGCCGGCGCGGGCAGCCAGGACGGCGACCTCGTCGGTCCAGAGCAGGTGGGCGATCGTCGTCGCGATCGTCCAGCGCTCGGCCGGCACGGGGGTGGCCCAGGCGGCGTCGTCGAGGCCGGCCACCGCAGTGCGCAGCTGGTCGCCCTCAGCGGCGAGATCGGACAGGACGCTCTCGAGAACGCTCATTTCCGGTTGCCTCCGTGGAGAGTGGTGTCGAGCGTCTCCGCCCACCGGTCGAGGATCCGGCGCCGGCGCGGCGTGTCGTCGCCGAGGGTGCCGGCCAGGCCGAGGCCTCGCACCAGGTCCAGGGTCGCCTGGACCAGCTCCCGCACGCCGGGCTGGGACTCGTCGGCGCCCAGCAGCCGCACCGTCATCGCATGGGTCTCGCGGCCCACGACGCGCTCGAGCGGCGCCACCGCCTCCAGGAGCGCGGCGTCGGTGCGCGCGGCGACCCAGAGCTCCAGCGCAGCGGTGAAGACCGGTCCGGCGAAGTGATCGCCGAGCATCTGGATGACGGCGCGGGTGCGCTGCGGCCCGGTGGGCAACCGGGCGGCGGCGGCCTGCAGCTCCTCGTGACGGCGCTCGGTCAGGTGGGTCACCGCGGCGACGACCAGGTCGTTCTTCGTCGGGAAGTGGTGCAGCTGGGCGCCGCGGCTGACGCCGGCGCGCTCGGAGACGAGCGTGGTCGTCGTACCGCTGAAGCCGTTCTCGACGAGCAGCTCGACCGTGGCCTCGAGCAGCCGCGCCCGCATCGCCCGGGTGCGCTCCTCCTGGGGAACGCGGGGCGTGGTCGGGGCCGTCACCCGGTCAGGATGGCAACCCACAAACAAACAGTCAAGACTGACTGTAAGTTAACTTTCGTCGGTGCTTTCCGCGCCCTGCTCGTCCGAGCCCTCGTCGCCCGAGCCCTCGGCGTCCTTGCCCGACGTGAGCAGGTCCTCGTCGGGCTCCTCACCCGGCGGCAGCCCCTCGGCGAGCGGGTTGTCCTCGCTCGGCACCAGGTCCTCGGGCAGCTGGTCGTCGGTGATGCCGGTGCCGTCGCTCTCTTCTTCGTGCTGGCTCATGGAGCGGGCGGTACCCACCACAGTTGAGGTGCACCCCAACTCCTGAAACTTTTGCGCGCGGTCGTCGCGAGTGACCCACCCTGGGACCGACGGCCGCCTGCTCCCGGCGGCCCCGGACAACCCGAGGTGCTCCCCCATGAACCATCCCGCTCGGCGGTTGCTCGCCGTCCTCGTCACGGCGGTCCTCGCCACCGCCGCCCTCGTCCTCGGCGGCGCGACGCCCGCCCACGCCTTCGGGGAGGGCAAGCTGCTTCTCAAGGGCGCCGGCCCGTACTACACGGATTCGCCGGCCGTCACCCAGGGCGTGGCCCCGGGCGGGACGAAGAGCTTCTCCGTGAAGGTGGTCAACACGGGAGCCGAGACCCAGCGGTTCGAGCTCGCCGTCATCTTCGCCTCGTTCGGCTCGAGCTGGGAGCTCTTCGCGGGCACGAAGCGGGTGACCGCCCCCTACCTGACCGCACCGATCGCGCCCGGGGAGAGCACACAGCTGAGGCTTCGGCTCTCCGTGGACCGCGGGCGGCCTCCGGGGGAGTACTACGTCAACCTCGAGCTGCGGAACCCCGGTGACCTCTTCGGGTCCGAGAGGGTCTCCGCCGTCGCGACGGCCACCCGGCAGACGGGCACGTCGCGCAACGACCTCTTCCTCAAGACCGGAGCGCAACCCTTCGTCACCGGGGGGCAGCCGACTATCTTCGGCCCGGGGGACGCCTACCTGACGGCAGCCGCCCTCAAGCCCGGCGGCACCGCCAGCTTCATCATGCAGCTGCGGAACAACGGTGCGACACCGACCTCCGCCGTCAAGGTGCTCGCCTCACCGGAAGACTGTCCGCAGGACTACGCGGTGTCCATCCGTCAGGGCGCTGCCGACGTGACGGCGGCGATGATGGGCGGGACCTACACGACGGGCGTGCTCAAGCCCGGCGCGAGGATCGAGTTCAGGATATCGATCAAGCTGGTCGCCACCCCGACGTGCGACGGCACCTACCTTCAGTTCGTCGCTGACGGGGCGGACGGCCTGAGGTCCGTGGTCGCCCACGCTGTCCCCGCCGTCGCCTGACCTTAGTCGTGCGTCGGGAAGCCCAGGTTGATGCCTCCGTGTGAGGGGTCGAGCCACCGGCTGGTGATCGCCTTCTCGCGGGTGAAGAACTCGACACCCTGCGGGCCGTAGGCCTTGGCGTCACCGAAGATCGAGGCCTTGTAGCCGCCGAAGGAGTGGTAGGCGACCGGCACCGGGATCGGCACGTTGATCCCGACCATGCCGACCTCGACCTCGCGCTCGAAGCGGCGCGCGGCACCGCCGTCGTTGGTGAAGATGGCGGTGCCGTTGCCGTAGGGGCCGGAGTTGATGAGCTCCACGCCGTCCGTGTACGACGACACCCGCACCACCGACAGCACGGGACCGAAGATCTCGTCCTGGTAGACCGGCGAGGTCGTCGGCACCTTGTCGATCAGCGTGGGACCGAGCCAGAAGCCGTCGTCCGCACCCTCGAACTTGCCCTCGCGGCCGTCGACCACGACGGTCGCGCCGTCGGAGCCGGCGACGTCGATGTAGCCCGCCACCTTGTCGCGGTGCTCGCGGGTGATGAGCGGACCCATGTCGCAGCCCTTGCGGCCGTCCCCGGTGACGAGCTTGCCCATCCGGTCCCGGATCTTCCCGATCAGCTCGTCGGCGACCGGCTCGACCGCAAGCAGGACGGAGATCGCCATGCAGCGCTCGCCGGCGGAGCCGAAGCCGGCGTTGACGGCCGAGTCGGCGACCAGGTCGAGGTCGGCGTCGGGCAGCACCAGCATGTGGTTCTTGGCGCCGCCGAGGGCCTGGACCCGCTTGCCGTGCGCGGTGCCGGTCTCGTAGACGTACTTCGCGATCGGCGTCGAGCCCACGAACGAGATCGAGGCGACGTCGGGGTGCGTCAGCAGCGCGTCGACGGCCTCCTTGTCGCCGTGGACGACGTTGAAGACGCCGTCGGGGAGACCGGCCTCCTTCAGCGCGGCGCCGATCCAGTTGGCGACGCTCGGGTCCTTCTCGCTCGGCTTCAGCACGACGGTGTTGCCGGTCGCGATCGCGATCGGGAAGAACCACATCGGGACCATCGCCGGGAAGTTGAACGGGCTGATGATGCCGACGACGCCGAGCGGCTCCTTGATGGAGTAGACGTCGACGTCGGTCGACACGTTCTGCGAGAACGCGCCCTTGGTGAGGTGGGGCATCGCGCACGCGAACTCCACGACCTCCAGGCCGCGGGCAACCTCGCCGGCCGCGTCGGAGAGCACCTTGCCGTGCTCGGAGGTGAGGATCGCGGCCAGCTCGTCCTTGCGCTGGTTGAGGATCTCGCGGAACGCGAACATCACCTGCTGGCGCTTGGTGATCGACGTGTTCCCCCAGGCTTTGGACGCCTCCTTGGCGATGCCGACGGCCCGGTCGACGTCGCCGGCGGTGGCGAAGCGGACCTCCTTGGAGACCACGCCCAGGGCGGGGTCGTAGACAGGTCCGGTGCGGGTGCCCTCGCCGGGGTCGGTGGTGCCGGAGATCCAGTGGTCGAGAGTCTCGGTCATGGGTTTCACTTCCTGGTGCAGGGGTCTCGATACGCGCTCGCCCAGCGGCTCGCGCTACTCGACCACCGATCGGTCGAGGATGGTCAGGACTTCGTCGTACGCCGTCATCGCCTGGGCCACCTCGTCGGCGGTCACGACGCAGGGGGGCACGACATGGATGCGGTTGTCGGCGGTGAAGGGGAGGACGCCGCGACCGACGAGCTCGGCCTTGGCCTTCCCCATCAGCGCGGCGGAGAGCGGCTCGCGGGTCGTCCGGTCGGCGACCAGCTCGAGCGCCCAGAAGACACCGGTGCCACGGACCTCGCCGATGACCGGGTGCTTGTCGGCGAGCTCGGCGAGGCCGGGGCCGATCACGTCGGCCCCGATCTCCTTGGCGTGCGCGACGATGCCCTCGCTCTCCATCGCGTCGATCGACGCCACGATCGACGCCGCCGCCAGCGGGTGGCCGCTGTAGGTGAGCCCGCCGGGGAACACCCGCTCGTCGAACGTGCGGGCGATGGCGTCGTTGATGATGACTCCGCCGACCGGAACGTAGCCGGAGTTGACGCCCTTGGCGAACGTGATGAGGTCCGGCGTCACGTCGTGCGCGTCGAACGCGAACCACTCGCCTGCCCGGCCGAAGCCGGCCATCACCTCGTCGAGGACGAGCACGATCCCGAACCGGTCGGCGATCTCACGAACGCCGGACAGGTAGCCCGGCGGCGGGATCATGATCCCCGCGGTGCCGGGGATCGACTCGAGCAGGATCGCCGCCACGGTGTCGGGTCCCTCGGCCTCGATCACCCGTCGCAGGTGGTGCAGCGCGCGCTCGCACTCCTCCTCCGGCGACGTCGCCCAGAACTCCGAGCGGTAGAGGTAGGGCCCGAAGAAGTGCACGTGGCCGCGGGCGTACTCGTTGGGCATCCGCCGCCAGTCGCCCGTCGCGACGATCGCCCCGCCGGTGTTGCCGTGGTAGGAGCGGTACGTCGAGAGCACCTTGTCGCGCCCGGTGTGCAGCCGCGCCATCCGGATGGCGTTCTCGTTGGCATCGGCGCCGCCGTTGGTGAAGAACACCTTGTCGAAGCCCTCCGGCGCCCGCGCAGCGATCCGCTGGGCGGCGACGCCGCGGGTCAGGTTCGCGGTCGCCGGGCCGATGGTCGCGAGGGTGGCGGCCTGCTCCTGGATCGCCTGGACGACGGCCGGGTGCTGGTGGCCGATGTTGACGTTGACCAGCTGGCTGGAGAAGTCCAGGTAGGTCTTGCCGGCGTGGTCCCAGACCTCGGTGCCGCGCCCACCCGCGATCGGCAGCAGGGAGAGGCTTCCCTGCGCCGACCACGAGTGGAACACGTGTCCCCGGTCGAGCTCACTCGTGCGGGCGTTGAGGTCGGTCATGGTCTCGGTCACTTGCCACCTTCCTGAAGGGTGACCTCGATCGGCTCGTAGTCCGCACCGATCGTGTCCTCTCCCTCCTCCTCGAGCTCGGCCAGCGCCTGCTCGACGTACTCGTTGGTGTAGGCGGACGACGGCGGCTCCTTGGAGATGATGGTGGCGCCGGTCTCGTTCTTGGTGTTGAGCGCGATGTCGACGGTCTGCGCCCACGCCTCCTCGTCGATGTAGCCGACGCCGTTGGTCGAGGGCCAGATCAGCTTGTTGACCTCGTTGGCCATCCACAGCTGGTGGCTCTGGCCGAGCTCCGAGCCGGACGCGGCCACGATGTCGGCCGCCTCCTCCGGGTTGTCGCGGACGAAGGCCCAGCCCTTGATCGACGCCTTGATGAACTTGACGGTCCGCTCCTCGTAGTCAGGGTCGGACAACTTCTCGGTCGTCGCCCAGATGGCGTCCTGCAGCATCGCGGTGCCGACGTCGTTCCAGTTGATGACGTTGAGGTCCTCGGGCGTGTAGAGCTCGCCGGTCTCCGGGTTCACGGTCTCGAGGACCTGGGCGTACTCGTTGTAGGTCATCGCCTGCGCGGCATCGATGTCGCCGGCGAGGAACGCGTTCATGTCGAACGCCTGCTGCACCAGGTTGATGTCCTCGAGCTGCACGTCGGCCGACTGCATGCCGGCGAAGAGCTCCCACTCGTTGCCGAAGCCCCAGCTGCCGACGTTCTTGCCCTTCAGGTCCTCGGGACCGGCGATGTCCTTGTCCTTGAAGGAGATCTGGGTCGTCGCGCTGCGCTCGAAGATCTGCGCGACGTTGGTGATCCCGGCGCCCTGCTCGATCGAACCGAGCACCTTCGGCACCCACGAGATCGCGTAGTCGACGTCGCCGGAGGCGAGCACGTCCTGCGGCACGATGTCGACGCCACCCTCGACGATGTTCACGTCGAGGCCCTCGTCGACGTAGTAGCACTCGGCGACCGCGGCGTAGTAGCCGGCGAACTGCGCCTGCGACACCCACTGGAGCTGGAGCGAGACCTCCTCGAGCTCACCCGCGTCCCGGGCCTCCTGGGTGCGGGTCGCACAGTCCTCGCTCTGCTGCACGTCGACGTTCGACTCGGACCCGCCGTCGTCGTCGTCACCGCAGGCGGTCAGGAACGCGGCGACCACCATGGCGGCGGCGCCCAGCTTCAGCGATCTCAACATGTGCTTCTCCTGTTTTCTGTGCAAGGTCGTGGCTCGGGACCGGGTCAGGCGGGTTTGTGATGGCGTGAGAACCACAGCTCGACGAGCAGGGTGACCACGTAGAACAGCAGGCCGAGGACGATCGCTCCCGAGACGTAGGCCCACGCGAGGGGGTAGTTGCTGCTGGCGGCCGAGGAGGTGATCGACTTCCCGAGACCGCCGATCGGGCCGCCGAAGTACTCCGCGATCAGCGCGGCGATGACCGCGAGCGAGGAGGCGACCCGCAGGCCGGTGAAGACGTACGGCGTGGCGGTGGGCAGCGTCACCGCCCGGATCACCTGCAGCGGGCCGGCGGCGTACGCCGTCATCAGGTCGCGGTGCACGGCCCGGACCTGGCGGATGCCGCGCAGGGTGTTGAGGTAGACCGGGACCGCCACCGAGATGCCGGCCACGATGATCCGGCCGGTGTTCACGGCCGCGCCGAACATCGAGTAGAGGACCGGCGCCAGTGCGACGATCGGGATCACCGCGAGCGCGGCGACGACCGGGGCCGCCATCTGGTCGATCAACCGGAACGACCCGGCGAGCGCCGCGCCGATCACGCCGACCACCGCGCCACCGAGCATCCCGATGAGCGCGTTGCGGCCGGTGACGACAGAGCCGTCGACGATGTTGGCGGTGTTGCCGGTGATCTGCTCCCAGATCGCGCTCGGCGCCGGGAGGACGAACGGCTTGATGTCCGCGGCGTTCACCAGCAGCTCCCAACCGACGATCACCAGCGCCCCCAGGGCGAGCGGCGCGACCACGGTGCTCCACCGGACGTCGGTGATCGGGAGCCGTGGCCGGGTGACGCGCCCGGCGGCGACGGGGTCGACGGCGGTCGTCATCGGTTGTCCACCCCGCGCGCGGCAGTGGCGGTCTCGGGGGTCCCATGCAGCAGGCTGCGGACCTCGGCCACCGCGTGGAAGAACCCCTCCTCGTCGCGGGCGCGCTCGGTGCGGTCGTGCGCGCCGGCCAGGCCATCGGCGCGGACGTCGACGATGCCGGTGATCCGGCCCGGCCGCGGCGACATGACGACGACCCGGTCGGAGAGGAACACCGCCTCCGGGATCGAGTGGGTCACGAACAGCACCGCCGCGCCGGTCTCGGCGCAGATCTTGACCAGCTCGTTCTGCATCCGCTCGCGGGTGATCTCGTCGAGGGCGCCGAACGGCTCGTCCATCAGCAGCAGCTTGGGGCTCTCCGCGAGCGCCCGGGCGATGGCGACCCGTTGCTGCATGCCGCCCGACAGCTGGTCGGGGTGGCTCTTGGCGAAGTCGGTGAGACCGACCAGCTCGATCAGCTCGGCGACCCGGTTCTTCCGTACGGCGGCGTCGGCGCCGTGCAGCTTGAGCGGCAGCTCGATGTTGCCGGCGACGGTGCGCCACGGCAGCAGGCCCGCCTGCTGGAAGGCGATGCCGTAGTCCTGGTCGAGCCGCGCCTGGCGGGCGACCTTGCCGAAGACCCGGATGTCCCCCGTCGTCGGGGTGTCGAGGTCGGCGACCAGGCGCAGCAGCGTGCTCTTGCCGCAGCCGCTGGGCCCGATCAGCGACACGAACTCGCCGGCCGCGACCGTGAGGTCGACGTCCTTCAGCGCGACCACCTGCTTGCGGCTCTTGCCGAAGATCCGGTCGACGCCGGTCACCGAGATGGCGGGGTCAGCCATTGCTGGCTCCTGTCAGTCGGAACGGGCGGAGGACGAGGCCGAGCAGGCCGATGGCACCGGCGGAGACCAGGCCGATGGCGACCGCGCCGAAGATCGGGGCCCAGGGCTTGGCCGGGTCGCCGGAGGCGGCGACGGCGTAGTCGATGACCATCCGACCGAGCCCGCCCTTGAGCCCGATGGACACCTCCGCGACGACGGCGCCGATGACGGCGCTGGCGGCCGCGAGCCGGAGGGCCGGCAGGAGGTAGGGCACCGACGACGGCAGCCGGAGGGTGACCAGCGAGCGCCACCAGCCGACGCCGTAGGCCCGCATCAGGTCGAGGTGGGTCGCATCGGGCGACTTGAGCCCGCGCAGCGCACCGACGGCGACCGGGAAGAAGGCGAGGTACGCCGCGATCACCGCGACGGAGTCCTCGCTGCTCCACACGTGGCCGAAGATCGTGATCTCCGAGCCCCAGCGGCGGACCAGCGGCGCGATCGCGATCAGCGGCACGGTCTGGCTGAGGATCACCCACGGCAGCAGCGCGGACTCGACGATCCGCAGCCGGCTCATCACCAGCGCGAGCACCAGGCCGACCACGACGCCGATCACCCACCCGCGCGCGGCCAGGCCGAGGGAGAACATGCTGGCGTCGAAGACCGCGTCGAACGCGTCGGGGGCACCCGGGAGGCCGGTGACCGGGTCGCCGAACCGCTGCAGCATCTCCCACGAGTGCGGCATCGCGAGGTCGGTCGTGCGCGGCAGCACCCGCGTGTCGCCGACGAGCACGCCCTCCTCGGGTCCCAGGGCCTTGTAGAGGTCCCAGGTCACGACCACGGCGGCCACGCCGAGGACACCGAGGATCACCGCACGGAAGCGGTTCCAGATCTGCGCCAAGGGGTCACGCCTTCGCGGTGATGTGGTCGCGGAGGTGGGGCATGATCGACTCGCCGTAGACGCGCATCGTCTCCTCCTTGTTGTCGTGCTGGAGGTAGACGGAGAACTGGTCGACGCCGATCGCCTTGAGCTCCTCGAGCTTGGCGATGTGCTGCTCGGGGGTGCCGAGGATGCAGAACCGGTCGACGATCTCGTCCGGCACGAAGTCGACGTGGTCGTTGTCGGCCTTGCCGTGGGTGTTGTAGTCGTAGCCGGTGCGGCCCTTGATGTAGTCGACCAGCACCGTCGGGAAGTCGGCGTCCTCGCCGTACTTGGAGACGATGTCGGCGATGTGGTTGCCGACCATCCCGCCGAACCAGCGGGTCTGCGCCCGCATGTGGTCGATCTGGTCCTCGCTGCCGACGTACGCCGGCGCCGCGACGCAGAACGTGAGCGCGTCGGGGTCGCGGCCGGCGTCCGCGGCCGCCTTGCGGACCTGGGTGATCATCCACTTCGCGACGTCGACGTCGGCGAGCTGCAGGATGAACCCGTCGCCGGCCTCGCCGGCGGTCTTCAGCGCCAACGGACCGTAGGCCGCGATCCACACCTCGAGCTGCGAGCTGCGCGCCCAGGGGAACTGGAGTGTCGACCCGTTGTGCTCGACCGGACGGCAGTTGCCGAGCTCGCGGATCACGTGGGTGGCGTCGCGGACCTCCTTGAGCGTGGTCGGCTTGCCGTTGAGCGTCCGGACCGCGGAGTCGCCGCGGCCGATGCCGACCACCGTGCGGTTGCCGTACATCTCGTTGAGCGTCGCGAAGACCGACGCCGTCACCGTCCAGTCGCGAGTCGCCGGGTTGGTCACCATCGGCCCGACGACGACCCGCCGGGTCTCGGCGAGGATCTGGCTGTAGATGACGTACGGCTCCTGCCAGAGCAGGTGGGAGTCGAAGGTCCACACGTAGTCGAACCCGTGCTCCTCCGCCTGCTTCGCCAGCCCGACGGTGCGCCAGGCAGGCGGGTTCGTCTGGATGACAACTCCGAAGTCCATGGGATCCCTCTCAGGTCAGGTACTGGGTCAGGCCGCGCTTGAGGTACTGCCCGTGGCCGGCACGCCCGTGGAACTCACCGTCCGAGACCAGCACGGACCCGCGGCTGATGACGACGTCGACGTGACCGTCGATCTCGTAGCCCTCCCAGGCGGAGTGGTCCATGTTCATGTGGTGGGTCTTGTCCACGCCGATCGAGGTGTGCCCCTTCGGGTCGTAGACCACGATGTCGGCGTCGGCGCCGGGCTGGATGACGCCCTTCCGGCCGTAGAGTCCGAACATCCGCGCCGGCGTCGTCGAGGTCAGCTCGACCCAGCGCTCGAGCGTGATCTCGCCGGTGACCACGCCCTGGTAGAGCAGGTCCATCCGGTGCTCGATCGACCCGATGCCGTTGGGGATGGCGCGGAAGTCGCCGCGACCGAGCTCCTTCTGGTCCTTCATGCAGAAGGGGCAGTGGTCGGTCGACACCATCTGCAGGTCGTTGGTGCGCAGCGCCTGCCACATCGCGTCCTGGTGGCCCTCGGCCCGCGACCGCAGCGGCGTCGAGCAGACCCACTTCGCGCCCTCGAACTCGCCCCAGGTCGGGTCGCCGGTGGCGCCGAGCTGCTCCTCGAGCGAGAGGTAGAGGTACTGCGGGCAGGTCTCGCCGAAGACGTTCTGGCCCTTGTCGCGTGCCGTGGCGAGCTGCTCGACCGCCTGCTTGGCGCTCACATGCACGACGTAGAGCGGCGCCTCGGTGAGGTTGGCCAGCATGATCGCCCGATGGGTGGCCTCCTCCTCCATCTGCCAGGCGCGCGCGATGCCGTGGAAGTACGGCGTCGTCTTGCCGGCGTTGTAGAGCTGCTCGGCGAGGACGTCGATGGCCGGGCCGTTCTCGGCGTGCATCATCGTCATCAGGCCGAGCTCGCGGGCCTTCTGCATGGCCCGGAGGATCTGGTCGTCCGTGGCGTAGAAGACGCCCGGGTAGGCCATGAACATCTTGTACGACGTGATGCCCTCGTCGATCAGCGTCTCCATCGCCTTCAACGACTGCTCGTCGACGCCGCCGATGATCTGGTGGAAGCCGTAGTCGACCGCGCAGTTGCCGCGGGCCTTCTCGTGCCAGGCGGACAGCCCGTCCTCGACGCGCTCGCCGTACTTCTGCACGGCGAAGTCGATGATCGACGTGGTGCCGCCCCACGCCGCGGCGATGGTGCCGGTCTCGAACGTGTCGCTCGCCTCGGTGCCGCCGAACGGCAGCTGCATGTGGGTGTGGGCGTCGATGCCGCCCGGGATGACGTACTTGCCGGTGGCGTCGACGACCTTGTCCGCGGTGACACTCGCTGCGATGTCGCTGCCGGGCGCCAGCACGGCGACGACCTGCTCGCCGTCGACGAGGACGTCGGCCACGGTGCGGCCGGTCGAGCTGACGACGGTGCCGCCCTTGACGAGGAGGGTGCTCATCGCCGCTCCTCAGGGCCGCGCGATGGCGGTGTAGGAGTCCGGCCGGCGGTCGCGGTAGAACTGCCAGTCGTCGCGCATCTGCTGGACCATGTCCATGTCGAGGTCCCGGACCAGCAGCTCCTCCTTCTCCGAGGAGCCGCGGTCGCCGACGAAGTTGCCGCGCGGGTCGATGACCTGGCTGGTGCCGTAGAAGTCGACCGCCTCGTCGCCGTACTCGTTGTCCTCGCGGCCGACCCGGTTGGGCTGGAGCACGAAGTAGCCGTTGGCGACCGCGGCGCACGGACCCTCGACCTCCCACAGCCGGTTGCTCAAGCCCGGCTTGGTGGCGTTGGGGTTGAAGACGATGTGGGCGCCGTTCAGGCCCAGCTCGCGCCAACCCTCCGGGAAGTGGCGGTCGTAGCAGATGTAGGTGCCGACCTTGCCGACCGCGGTGTCGAAGACCGGGTAGCCCAGGTTGCCGGGCCGGAAGTAGAACTTCTCCCAGAACTTGTCGAGGTGCGGGATGTGGTGCTTGCGGTACGCGCCGAGGATGGTGCCGTCGGCGTCGACCGTGACGGTGGTGTTGTAGTAGACGCCGGTCTGCTCCTCCTCGTAGATCGGGAGGATCATCACCATGCCGAGCTCCTTGGCCAGCGCCGCGAACCGCTGCACGATCGGGCCGTCGGCAGGCTCGGCGAAGCGGTAGTACTTCTGGTCCTGGGTGATCCCGAAGTAGGGGCCGTAGAAGAGCTCCTGGAAGCACATCACCTGGGCGTCCTGGTCCTTGGCGTCACGGGCGAACTGCTCGTGCTTGTCGAGCATCGACTCCTTGTCGCCGGTCCAGGTCGTCTGGCTGATGGCCGCGCGCACCGTGGTCAAAGGTCCACCTCCGCTGGGGTCGGATCGGGTCCGAGTTCTGTTATCTTCCGGGTTGAACATTTCGCTCGGATTTCCTCGTTGTCAAGGGTTGGGCATGGATCTCGCCGGAATCGAGGACCCCACACCGCGCGGCATCGCCGGTGCGTTCAGTCGCGCCATCCGCGCCGGCGAGCTGGCTCCCGGCGACCGGCTCCCGACCGTCCGCGACGTCGCCGCCGAGCTGGGCGTGTCCCCGGCGACGGTGTCGGCAGCGTGGCAGGCGCTGCGTCGTACGGGGCTGGTGGTCTCGCGTGGCCGGTCCGGCACGTTCGTGCGCGACACCCCGACCCCCTGGCTCTCGCCGCGGCAGCGCGGGCTGGTCGGCGCCGGCCCCGACGGACTGCGGCTCGACCTCTCCCGTGGCACCCCCGACCCGACCCTGCTGCCCGACCTCGGGCCCGCGCTGCACCGGGTCTCCCAGCGCGCCGGTGTGCTCGCCTACCAGGAGGAGCCGGTGCTCCCCGAGCTGCGCGACGTGCTCGCCGGCACCTGGCCCTACGAGGCGGAGTCGATCACCGTCGTCGACGGAGCGACCGACGGCGTCACCCGGATGCTCGAGCAGGTGGTGTCGTACGGCGACCGCGTGTTGCTCGAGTCGCCCGGCTTCCCGCCGTTCTTCGACCTGGTCGAGGCGCTCGGCGCCGAGGTGGTGCCGGTCGCCCTCGACGAGGAGGGCGTGACCCCGGAGTCGCTGCGCAGGGCGCTGGACGTGCGCCCGGTCGCTGTCGTGCTGCAGCCGCGGGCGCACAACCCGACCGGCATCTCGACCACCGCGCCACGGGCGCTGCAGCTGGTGCGGGTGCTGCTGCGGCGCCGCGACGCGCTGCCGTGGATCGTCGAGGACGACCACTCCTCCGGCATCTCGGTGGCGCCGGACGTGAGCCTCGGGTCCTGGCTGCCGGAGCGGGTCGTGCACGTGCGGTCGTACTCGAAGTCGCACGGTCCCGACCTGCGGATCGCCGCCATGGGCGGGCCCTCGGAGATCATCGACCGGATCGTCGCGCGCCGGATGCTCGGTCCGGCCTGGACCTCGCGCATGGTGCAGACGATCCTGCTCGACCTGCTCACCTCCTCGCAGTCGCTCGACGAGGTCGGTGAGGCGCGGCGGCAGTACATGGCGCGGCAGCGCACCCTCGTCGCCGAGCTCGAGAAGCTCGACGTGCACGTCCCCGTGCCCGACGGCATCAACATGTGGCTGCCCGTCCTCGAGGAGCGCGCGGCCCGGCTGCACCTCTCGGCCTCCGGCATCCGCGTCGCCGAGGGCGAGCCGTTCGTCGCCTCGGGTCCGACCTCGTTCGTCCGCGTCACCTCCGGGCTGGTCTCGCCCGACGACGCCCCGGAGGTGGCCGCCGCGCTGGCGGCAGCAGCCCGCGCCGGCTGACGGAACCGATCGGCGGGCCGGCCCGTCGTACGGTCATGAGGCCTGGAGACCGCCGCCGCCCGTCCCTGCTCCTCCTCGCGCTCGTCGGGTTCGTGCTCGTGCTCGTCGTCGGCGCCTGCGCGGCGGGCGGTGGTGACGACGAAGGTGGCGACGCACGAAACGCCGGCGACGCGGACGCGGCCCAGGACGCGCCCGCAGAAAGTGCCGCGGAGCGCAAATCCCTCGACAACCAGGCCAACCTGGACCTGGCGGAGAGCGCCTCCTACGGCGACGACTTCAAGAGCCTGGCACGCGACACCGACTCGACGGGCCGCAAGATCATCGCCAAGGGCAACGTGTCCTGCGAGAGCGACGACGTCGCGGCCACCGTCTTCCACGTCGGCCGGATCGCCGACGAGCACGGCGGCGAGATCACCGAGCGCGAGACGACCACCAACAAGGACGGCGTCATCAGCACCGCGCGGCTGCTGCTGCGCGTCCCGGTCGACGCCTTCGACAAGGCCTTCCAGGACCTCGAGGGCGTGGCCGACCTGACGTCCTCCAACACCGGCAAGGAGGACGTCACGACCAAGGTCATCGACACGAAGGTCCGGATCCGCGCCCAGCGCCGCAGCCTCCAGCGCGTCGAGCAGCTCTTCGACCGTGCCCAGTCGATCAGCGACATCATCCGGATCGAGTCCCAGGTCTCGCGGCGACAGGCCGACCTGGAGTCGCTCGAGCGCCGGTTGAGCTACCTGAACGACCAGACCTCGATGTCGACCATCTCGGTCAACATCTCGCTGCCGCCGGAGAAGAAGGAGAAGACCGAGGAGAAGAAGGAGCCCGAGGAGGCCGGGTTCCTCGCCGGCCTCGAGGACGGCTGGGACGGCCTGAAGTCCTTCGGCACCGACCTCGCCACCCTCACCGGCCGGCTGCTCCCGTTCGCCACCGTCCTGCTCGTCGTCGGCGGTCCGCTCTGGCTGCTCGTCCGCCGCCTCCGCCGCCGACCCGTCGCAAGCTGACGCCGAGAACGCGCCGACCCGTCGCGAAGTTCGCGACGGGTCGGCGGGTCTCTCGTGCGAGTTCGTGCCGGGTCGGCTACTGGTTGATGACTTCCTCACCGGAGGCGTAGAGGTAGACGACGTAGGCCACCGCGTCGGCGTTGATCCGCAGCGCGTCCAGGCTGAGGTTCTGGATGCCGTCGCAGGCGGAGTGGTAGCAGGGGTCGTAGGCCAGGCCGGCCGTGCCGCCCCACTTCTCCACCTGGGCGGGCGTCTTCGGGACCTCCGCGCCGGTGAACAGGCCGCCGGACGGGATGCCGTTGTTGATGAACGCCTGGTAGTCCGAACGCCCGCTGAACGCCGTGGGCTCCGAAGGGATGTCGCGCTCGGCGTAGTAGCGCTCGAACAGCGCTTCGATCTCGTCCGAGCCGTCGGGACCGACGAGGCCGAAGCCCGATCCGTCGCCGTCGTAGATGAACAGGCCGTAGTTCGGCGAGCCGATCATGTCGAAGTTGAGGTACAGCTCGATCTGCGCGCGCTGCTCGGGAGTGAGGTTGTTGACGTAGTAGGTCGACCCGACCAGTCCGGCCTCCTCCGCGCCCCACCACGCGAACCGCAGCTTGTTGGTCAGGTCCGCCTTCGCGAGCTGCTCGGCGACCTCGATCAGCGCGCTCGAGCCCGAGCCGTTGTCGTTGATGCCCGGGCCCTCCGGCACGGAGTCGAGGTGGGCGCCGGCCATGATCACGTTGTCAGGGTCGCCGCCGCGCGACTCGGCGATCACGTTCTCGGTCGTCGACGGCGTGCGGGTGACGTTGGCGAACAGCCGCATCTCGAGGTCGGCGATCGTCGAGAGCTCGGCCCCCAGCGCGTACGTCGTGCTGACCGAAGGGATCTCACCGGTGAAGCCGTTGCCGAGGGTGACGGCGGGGATGCCGTTGCGGTCCGCGGCGGCGGTGTTGCCCTGGTTGAAGAAGATGATGCCGACCGCACCGGCGGCCGCGGCGTTGTTGCCCTTGATCTCGAAGGTGCAGGTGCCGCGTTGCAGCAGCGCGATGTCGCCCTCGGGGAAGTTCTCGAAGTCGCTGGCCTCGCAGCCGCTGGTCGAGGTGTTGCCGGGGCCGAGCTGGAGGTCCACCGGTGTGACGGAGGCGGTGACGTCACCCTCCTCCGAGTGGGGAGTGGCCGCGAAGTCGGTGCCCTCGACGTAGCTGACCGCGTTCGGGCTGGTCTGCTCCAGCTCCGAGGGGCCGACCTCCTCGAAGCTGTAGACGTCGAAGCTCTGCCGGGTGACCTTGTAGCCGGCCGACCGCAGCCGCCGCTCGACGTAGTCCGCCGACGCGTCGTAGCCGGGGGTGCCCGCGGCGCGGGTGCCACCGTTCTTCCTGGCGATCTTCGCGAGCTCCTGCTGGTGCTTCATCACCTCCTTGAGGGTGACGCACGCGACCGCCTCCTCGGCGGAGTCGAGCTGGTGCCCGCACTTGGGCTTGGGCTTGGCCGCCTCGATCGGCGCCGTCACCGCTGAGAGGCCGACCAGGGCCATGACGAGGACGACCAACGTCCCGAAGATCCGTCGCATGAAAGCACTCCCGAGTCCGGGCGACACCCGAAGTCGCCGATAGCAGGGGACCCTAGGTCCGTTCTTCCGGGAAGGGAACCGTCAGGCGGGAGATTTTCCGCTGCGCTTCGGCGGTCGAGATGCGGAGGGCCCGCCGCGATCGCGACGGGCCCTCCGGATGGAGCAGGTGCAGCTGGGTCAGGCGGGGAAGGACCCGCCCGAGGCGGCGAGGTCCCGCAGCCACGGCGTGGCCTGGAAGCGGTCGCCGTACTTGGCGGCCAGCTCGTCGGCCCGCTTGAGGAACGCGTTGAGACCGATCTCGCCGGTCTCCTTGTCCTCGTAGCCGGTCATGAACTGGGCGGCGCCACCGGTCATCGGCGGGAAGCCGATGCCCATGATCGAACCGATGTTCGCGGCGGCCGCCGAGGTGATGACGCCCTCCTCGAAGCACTTCGCGGTCTCGAGGGCCTCGGCGAACAGCATCCGGTCCTTGATGTCCTCGATCGGCGGCTGCTCCTCGGCGACCGGGAACAGGTCGGCGAGACCGCTCCAGATCGAGCCGCGCTTGCCGTCCTCGTAGTCGTAGAAGCCCGCGCCCCGCAGACGACCGGCGCGGCCGGCCTCGAGCATCTTCTTGACCACCGCGATGCCGGGGTGCTCGACGTAGTCGTTGCCCGCGGCCTTCTCGCCCTCCTCGGTCGCCTTGGCGATCTTCGCCATCAGCTCGAGGTTGAGCTCGTCGGACAGCTGGAGCACGGCGGCCGGGTAACCGGCCATCAGGGTGCCGCGCTCGATGGAGTACGGCGCCACGCCCTCGGCGAGCATCGCCATGCCCTCGTTGACCATGTAGCCGATGACCCGCGAGGTGTAGAAGCCGCGGCTGTCGTTGACGACGATCGGGGTCTTCTTGATCTGCTGGACGACGTCATAGGCCTTGGCCAGCGCGACCTCGTTGGTCTCCTTGCCGGTGATGATCTCGACCAGCGGCATCTTGTCCACGGGGGAGAAGAAGTGCAGGCCGATGAAGTCGGCCGGACGGTCGACGCCCTCGGCGAGCTGCGTGATCGGCAGGGTCGAGGTGTTGGAGCAGAGCAGCGCGTCCTTGTTGACGAACGGCGCGATCTCGGCGAACACCTTGGCCTTCAGCGCCGGGTCCTCGAACACGGCCTCGATGACCAGGTCGCAGCCGGTCAGGTCGGCCGGGTCGGCCGTGGCCTTGATCCGGCCGAGCAGCTCGTCCTTCTTCTCCTCGGTGGAGCGGCCGCGGGAGATCGCCTTGTCGAGCAGGCCCTCGGAGTAGGCCTTGCCCTTCTCGGCGTTCTCGACGGCGACGTCCTTGAGGACGACCTCCATGCCCGCCTTCGCACACACGTAGGCGATGCCGGCGCCCATCATGCCCGCGCCCAGGACGCCGACCTTGGCGGCCTTCCACGGCTCGATGCCCTGCGGGCGGAGCGAGCCGGAGTTGATGGCCTGCAGGTCGAAGAAGAAGGCCTGGATCATGTTCTTCGAGCCCTGGTTGACGATCAGGTTCGTCAGGTAGCGCGACTCGATCCGCGAGGCGGTGTCGAAGTCGGTGTTCGCGCCCTCGATCGCAGCCGACAGGATCGCGCGGGCGGCGGGGTAGACCGCGCCCTTGGTCTGCTGGCGCAGGATCGCCGGGAAGGCCGGGAGGAACGCCGCCAACGCGGGGCTCTTCGGGTTGCCGCCGGGCATCTTGTAGCCCGGCGCGTCCCACGGGTTCAGCGCCGAGTCGGGATTGGCCTTGATCCACGCCTTCGCGGCCGGGACCAGCTCCTCGCGGGTGGCGACCAGCTCGTCGACGATGCCCTTCTCCTTGGCCTTAGTCGGGTTGAACTGGGTGCCTTGGAGCAGCACGTCCATCAGCGCGGTCTGGATGCCGAACATCCGGACGGTGCGGGTGACGCCGCCGCCACCGGGCAGCAGGCCGAGGCTGGCCTCGGGCAGGCCGACCTTGACGCTCGGGTCGTCGACGAGGATCCGGTGGTTCGCCGCGAGGCAGATCTCCAGGCCACCACCGAGGGCGGCGCCGTTGATCGCCGCGACGACCGGCTTGGGGAACAGCTCGAGGCGGCGCAGCGCTGCCTTCACGTTCTCCGCCAGCGCGAACACGTCGGCGGCGTCCTCCTTGGTCGCCTGGACCATGTTCTTCAGGTCGCCGCCGGCGAAGAAGGTCTTCTTCGCACTGGCGATGACGACGCCGGTGACGTCGTCCTGCTCCTCGTGGAGACGGTCGACGGCGGCCTTCATCGAGTCGATGTAGAGCTCGTTCATCGTGTTGGCGCTCTGGTTGGGGTCGTCCAGCGTCAGCGTGACGATGCCGTCGGCGTCCCGCTCGTAGCGCACAGCGGTCTGGGTGTCAGTGCTCATCAGGTGGTTGTCCTCAAGTCTTGTTCGAAAGGCAGTGGGTCTCGATACGCGACGTCACGGCTTCGCAAGCTCAGCCGTGGCCGCTACTCGACCTGGCGGATTGGTAGCCCCGCGCTCGTTCCTCGCGCGGCGCTAGATCCGCTCAACGATCGTCGCGATGCCCATGCCGCCGCCGACGCAGAGCGTGGCGAGGCCGCGGCGCAGGTCGCGCCGCTCGAGCTCGTCGATGAGCGTGCCGAGGATCATCGCGCCGGTGGCACCGAGCGGGTGACCCATGGCGATGGCGCCGCCGTTGACGTTGGTGATGTCGTGGCTGATGCCCATGTCGCGCATGAAGCGCATGGCGACCGAGGCGAACGCCTCGTTGATCTCGAACAGGTCGATGTCGCCCACCTCGAGGCCGGCGACGGCGAGCGCCTTGCGCGCGGCCGGGGCCGGGCCGGTCAGCATGATGACCGGGTCGGCACCGGAGACCGCAGTGGCGACGATCCGCGCCCGCGGGGTGAGGCCGAGGTCGTTGCCGACCTGCTCGCTGCCGATGAGCGTCAGCGCGGCGCCGTCAACGATGCCGGAGCTGTTGCCGGCGTGGTGGACGTGGTTGATCTTCTCCAGCCAGTGGTACTTCTCCAGCGCGACGCTGTCGAAGCCGGCGTCCTTGCCGATCTGGGCGAAGGACGGCTTGAGGCCGGCCAGGCCCTCGACGCTGGTGTCGGGGCGGACGGTCTCGTCGCGCTCGAGCACCGGGATGCCGTTGATGTCCTTGACGGGCACGATCGCGCCGTCGAAGTAGCCGTTGGCCCAGGCCTTCGCGGCCCGGTGGTGGGACTCCGCGGCGAACGCGTCGACGTCCTCGCGGTCCCAGCCCTCGATGGTGGCGATCAGGTCGGCGCCGATGCCCTGGGGCACGAAGCTGGACTTGAAGGAGGTGGCCGGGTCCATCGCCCAGGCGCCGCCGTCGGACCCCATCGGGACGCGGCTCATCGACTCCACGCCGCCGGCGATGATCAGGTTCTCGAACCCGCCGCGGACGCGGCCGGCGGCCTGGTTGACGGCCTCGAGGCCCGACGCGCAGAACCGGTTGAGCTGGACGCCCGCGACGGTGTCGGGGTAGCCCGCGGCCAGCGCGGCCGTCTTCGCGATGTCGCCACCCTGGTCACCGATGGGCGACACCACGCCGAGGATCACGTCGTCGACCCGGTTGGTGTCGAGCGTCGGGTTGCGCTTCTCGATCTCGTTCAGGAGACCCACGGCCAGGTCGACCGGCTTCACCTCGTGGAGGGAACCGGACGCCTTGCCCCTGCCGCGCGGAGTGCGGAGGTGGTCGTACACGAATGCTTCTGCCATGACCGTCCTTGTTGTTCGGGAGACGCGCACGCCGACAGCGCGCTGCGAAGGTGGCTGCTCCGATTGTGACACTATTACTGTCATGGTCAAGGGAGAGGTCCGTGCGACGGACATCACACAGGACTCCGGCAGCGCCGGAGGGCTGCTGACGCTCGACGAGCTCACCCGCCGGGTAGGCCTCAGCGTGCGGACCGTGCGGTTCTACACGACCAAGGGCCTGCTGCCGCCACCCGTGCGCCGGGGACGGTCGGGCTACTACACGCCCGAGCACGTCGCCCGGCTCGAGCTGGTGCAGGAGCTGCAGAGCCACGGCTTCACGCTCGCGGCCATCGAGCGGTACGTCGCCGGCATCCCCGCGGACGCCACCCCCGAGGACATCGCGCTCGCCCGCACCATGCTCGCGCCCTGGCAGTCCGACCTGCCGGTCGAGATGGACCACGACCAGCTCGAGTCCAAGGCCGGCCGGTCGCTCTCGCACGAGGACGTCGCGACCCTGCAGGCGCTGGGCGTTCTGCGCCGCCGCGGCGAGTCCTACCTCGTCGCCGGCAACCAGCTCGCGATCGGCGTCCGGCTGCTCGACCTCGGCTTCCCCCGCGAGGTGGCGGCCGCCGCCGCGGCGGTTTACCAGGAGCACGGCGCGCAGATGGCCAAGGAGCTCGAGGAGGTCATCCGCGAGAAGCTGATGCCGCTCTACTCCGACGAGGAGACCGAGCACTTCCGCGAGGTGATGGAGCGTCTCAAGCCGCTGTCGGTCGGCGGCCTGGTGACGGCGTACGAGGCCGCCGTCGCCCGCACCGCCCGCAACCCGCGCGACCGCTGACTAGCGGCGGCCGGAGAACGACGCGGCGCTGTGGCCGCCGCCGCTCCCTGAGCCGCCCGAGGCACCACGACGGCGCTGGCCGCCGCTCTTCGAGCGGCTGCCGGCACCGCTGCCGGTGCGGCTGCCGGAGCCCGACCGGTTGCGTCCGCCGCCACCGCCACCGCCAGCGCTCTTGCGACCGCGACCGCCGCCGCCCGAGCGGCGTCCCGACGGCTGCTGCTGCGGGACGTCGCTGACCAGGCCGCCGGGCCGGGACCGCTCGCCCGGGGCGAGGTCCTGGAGCAGCGGGTGGCTGGCATCGTTGAGCTTGGTGGTCGTCGGCTTGATGCCGGCTGCGCGGGTCAGGGCGCGGACGTCGGCGCGCTGGTCGTCGGTCATCAGGGTGATGACGGTGCCGGCGGCGCCGGCGCGCGCCGTACGCCCGGAGCGGTGCAGGTAGGCCTTGTGCTCGGCCGGCGGGTCGGCGTGGATCACCAGCGCGACGTCGTCGACGTGGATGCCGCGGGCGGCGATGTCGGTGGCGACGAGGGTGGTGGCGCGACCGCTGTGGAACGCGTCCATGTTGCGGGTCCGCGCACCCTGGCTCAGGTTGCCGTGCAGGTCGACGGCGGGGACGCCGTTCTTGTTGAGCTGGCGGGCCAGCGCCTTGGCGCCGTGCTTGGTGCGGGTGAAGACCACGGTGCGGCCGGGCGCGCTGACCAGGTCGAGCAGCACGGGCAGCCGCAGGTCGCGGTTCACGTGCAGGACGTGGTGATCCATCTTGGCGACCGGCGACTGCGCCGAGTCCGCCTGGTGGACGACCGGGTTGCTGAGGAACCGCTTCACCAGCACGTCGATCGCGTTGTCGAGGGTGGCCGAGAACAGCATCCGCTGGCCGTCGCGCGGGGTCTGCCCGAGCAGGCGTCGTACGGCGGGGAGGAAGCCGAGGTCGGCCATGTGGTCGGCCTCGTCGAGCACGGTGATCTCGACGTCGGCCAGGCTGCAGTGCCCCTGGCCGATCAGGTCCTCGAGCCGGCCGGGGCAGGCGATGAGGACGTCGACGCCGCGCTTGAGCGCGGAGACCTGCGGGCCCTGGCCGACGCCGCCGAAGACGGTGTGGGTGGTGAGGCCGACGGCCTTCGCGAGCGGGGCCAGCGTCGCGTCGATCTGGCTGGCGAGCTCACGCGTCGGCGCCAGGACGAGGGCACGCGGACGGCGGGCCGCGGCTCGGCGACCACCGGCGAGCCGGGTGACGACCGGCAGCGCGAACGCGTAGGTCTTGCCGGATCCGGTGCGGCCACGACCGAGCAGGTCCTTGCCGGCGAGCGAGTCGGGCAGCGTCGCTGCCTGGATCGGGGTGGGAACGGTGATCCCGTCAGCCGTCAGGACGGCGAGCAGGTTCGAGGGCACGCCGAGGTCGGCGAAGGTGGAAGTCACGAAGGAATCTCTCGGTGGGCGTCTCGCCGTGCTGGTCCGCCGGCGGCGGATCGAGGAAGCGGGCCTCGGGTCGAGGGGCGCGGGCTGCGTGAGCCTGGTGCGCGGAGCCCGGGGCAAGACTGGCCGGGCCGATGTCTCGAGACTACCGGTGCGGACCGTGGCGGCGGGAATCGGCGTTCACGTGAAGTGCAGCACCCCGTCGTCGATCCTGCCTCGCTGGATGGTGATCCGGTCCTTGAGGTAGTTCTGGTCCAGCTGCCAGGGTGCCCGGTCGCCCTGGCTCGGGAGCAGGTGCACCGAGCGCTGGACGTAGCCCGGTGTGAAGTCGAGGAGCGGTCGTCGTTCGACGTCCTCGGCGGCGACCGGGGTCGCGGACGTGTAGCCGTGCTCGTCGAGGTGTGCCAGCAACCGGCACGCATAGTCGATGACGAGGTCGGCCTTGAGGGTCCACGAGGCGTTCGTGTAGCCGATGGTGAAGATCATGTTCGGGACGCCGGACAGCATCATCGTCTTGTAGGCCAGGGAGTCGCCGTAGTCGACGGTCCTGCCGTCGACCCGCATCTCGATACCGCCGAACGGCACCAGCAGCTGGAAGCCCGTCGCGGTGACGACGATGTCCGCCGCGATCTCCTTGCCCGACGCCAGCCGCAGGCCCTTCTCGGTGAACGTATCGATCGTGTCGGTCTCGATGCTGGCCGTGCCCTTGCGCAGGGCACGGAACAGGTCGCCGTTCGGCACGAAGCAGATCCGCTGGTCCCACGGGTTGTAGGGCGGGTCGAAGTGCGGGTCGAGCGGCACGTCGGGCGGCAGCTGCTTGGCCACCTCCTTGCGGATCATGCCGCGAACCCGCTCGGGCCAGCGCACGGACGCCTGGAAGAAGACGGTCGCCTGGAGGATGTTGGCCCAGCGGACGACGGGATAGGCCGCGGCGTAGGGCACCTTGAAGCGGGCCAGCAGCCTCGCCAACGGGTCACGCGCGGGGCGGGACATGATGTAGGTGGGCGTGCGCTGCAGCATCGTCACGTGCTCGGCGTCGGGCGCCATCGCCGGGACGAGGGTGACCGCGGTCGCCCCGCTGCCGATGACCACCACCTTCTTCCCCTCGTGGACGAGGTCCTCGGGCCAGTGCTGCGGGTGCACGATGTCGCCGGCGAAGTCGGCCATGCCCGGCCAGGTCGGCGAGAATCCCTCGTCGTAGCGGTAGTAGCCGGCACAGCCCCAGAGGAACCCGGTGGTGAGGGTCTGGGTCGTCCGGTCACCGTCCTCGCCGGTCACGTCGACGGTGACCGTCCACCGCTGCGTCGTCGAGTCCCACTCGGCCGTGCGGACCCGGTGGCGGTAGCGGATCAGCCGCTCGACGTCGTACTCGGCTGCGACGGTGTGGATGTAGTCCATGATCAGCGGGCCGTCGGCGAGCGCGATGTCGCTGCGCCACGGCCGCCACTTGTAGCCGAACGTGAACATGTCGCTGTCCGAGCGGATGCCCGGGTAGCGGAACAGGTCCCACGTCCCGCCCATCGACTCCCGCGCCTCGAGCACGGCGACCGACTTGTGCGGCAGCCGTTCGCGCAGCTGGGCGGCGGCACCGACCCCCGAGAGACCGGCTCCGATGATGAGGACGTCGACGTGCTCCATGGAGGACTTACTACCCCTCGTCGACCTGGACGGCGACCCCCCGTAGTAGGAGATCCTCGACGTTCTCGACGCCCCAGGCCGTGAGCGCGGCACGGGTGTGGGCACCGGCCTTCGGTGCGGGCGGGAGGCCGAGCTCGGCCGGGGTTCGGGAGAAGCGCGGCGCCGGCTGGGGCTGCACGATCCCCTCCTTCTCGACGAGGATCTGGCGGGCCTTCATGTGCGGGTGGTCGACGGCCTCGCTGAACCTGAGGATCGGGGCGACGCAGGCGTCGGTGCCGTCGAAGACCGCGCTCCACTCGTCGCGCGTCCTCTCCTTGAACCGGGCGGCGAAGAGCGCGCGCATCTCGTCGTACCGGTCGAGCTCGAACTGGCCCGGCACCTCGTCCTTCACGCCGAGCAGCTCGACGAAGGTCGCGAAGAACTGCGGCTCCAGCGCACCGACCGACATGTGCTCGCCGTCGGCGGTCTCGTAGATGTCGTAGAACGGCGCGCCGCCGTCGAGCAGGTTGCTGACGCGCTCCTCCTTGAACGTGCCGCCGCCGAGGAACCCGGCCAGCATCGCGTTGAGGTGGGCGGTGCCGTCGACGATCGCGGCGTCGACGACCTGGCCCTCGCCCGAGACCTTCGCCTCGAGGAGCGCGGCGAGGATGCCGATGACGAGGTACGTCGACCCACCGCCGAAGTCGCCGACCAGGTTCGCCGGGAACTGCGGCTTGTCCTTGACCTGGCCCAGTCCGTGCAGGGTCCCGGTGATGGCGATGTAGTTCATGTCGTGGCCGGCCGCCTGGCTCCACGGGCCGTCCTGGCCCCAGCCCGTCATCCGCCCGTAGACCAGGCGCGGGTTGCGGGCCCGGCACTCCTCCGGCCCGATGCCGAGCCGCTCGGCGACACCCGGCCGCATCCCCTCGACCAGCACGTCGGCGTCGGCGACCAGGTCGAGCACGACCTCGGCCGCCGCCGGGTCCTTGAGGTTGAGCGCCACGCTGGGCCGCCCGCGGGTGAGCACGTCGTGGCTGCCGCCGCTGAACATCTGCCCGCCGGGCCGCTCGACCCGGATCACGTCCGCCCCGAGGTCGGCGAGGATCGTGCAGGCGTGCGGGCCCGGCCCGATGCCGGCGATCTCGACGACCTTGATCCCGCGGAGCGGTCCCGTGCCCTGGCCCAGTTCGATGCTCTCCGGCGTCATGGCGCCGATCATGACACAACGTTGACAGTTGCGCTGTCACGGTTGAGCGCCCTGAGACCGTCCGAGGCACGAGGGCGGTCTCGAGTGGGCGCGAAGGTCGAGTAGCCGCGGTGGCGCGCGAGGAACGAGCGCGGCACCGACCGGCGTATCGAGACCCGGTGGCGTGCCCGCCGACGGTGGGGACGGCCGGAGCCGAGTTGCGGCGTCTCGATACGCCCTCGGCTAGCGCCTCGGGCTACTCGACGACCGGGCGGCTCGGGCTACTCGACGACCGGGCGGCTCGGGCTACTCGACGACCGGGCGGCTCGGGCTACTCGACGACCGGGCGGCTCGGGCTATCCCGGCCGGACGATCCGCTCGAGCTCGAAGTGCATGGGGTCGGTGTAGCTCCAGTCGCCTCCCCAGGCGAAGCCCCACTTCTTCATGATCTGCACGACGACGGGATGCATCTCACCGACGGTGCCGCGCTGGTTCTCCAGCGAGTTGATGTCGATGGCCAGGCCGAAGGAGTGGTTGGAGAGGGTGGTCGAACCCGCGATGAAGCGCGGGTAGTAACAGCCGACGTGGTAGTCGATCTCCTTTGCCAGGCCGGCGTCCTGGATCTCGATCATCGCTGCACGCAGCTGCGGCATCATGTACTTGTTGCAGGTGATCTTGCCCAACAGCGGCAGGGTCTCGGTGATGATGTGCGACCGCACCCAGGCCGGGTCGGGCTGCACGCGGCCGCCGCCGATCGGGGTGTAGCGGAAGACGCCCACCGCCTCGGCGAAGGTGCCGACGAGAACGGCGGTCTGGAACGTGTTCGGATCGATGCCGGACTCGGCCACGATGTCGAGGTCGGTCATCGAGATGTCACCGACGATCGGCACGAGCTTCTTCTTCAGCGCCTGCGGGGAGATGCCGCCGGTGTAGATGACGAGCGCGTTGTCCTTGGGCAGGCCGAGCGCCTCGCCCCACTCCTCGTTGACGAAGGCGTGGATGGTGCCGACCTGCGGGCTGTAGGCCCCGACGTGGATCGGGAAGGTCTGCTCGCCGGACCCGACCTCCAGGTAGCCGTCCTTGTCGAGTGGCAGCCGGTCCTTGAGCTCCTCGGCGACGCTGACCTCGCCGGCGGCGAGCCGCTCCCACTGCTGCTCGAAGTCGGCGCCCCGCTGCTCCATGAAGCTGCGGTAGGCGGCCAGGTCGCCGGCCGCGATCCGGTAGCTCTTGTTCTCGGCGGCGAACTGGCCGATCGAGAGGCGCGCGACGGCGTTGACCGCCTTCTCCCCCGCGACCCGGATCCGCTCGATCTTCTCGATCGTGTCGTCGGGGATGGTCTCGGTGCCGACGAGCAGCAGGTCGTCGCCGTGCAACGCGCCGCGGGGACCCGGAGGATCCACCTGGTGCACGGCGTACGTCGTCGGCTGGCCGGGCTCGTCCTTGCCGGTCGGCTCGGTCGAGGTCGAGGAGGCGGCGTTGGTGGTGTCGTCGGTCGACTCGTTGGCCGGCGGCGAGCAGGCAGCACCGGCCACCGCGACGGCGCAGACCAGCGCCAGTCGCGCCCGGAACCGCGCAACCCCCATGGATCTCCCCTCCCCTGAGAAGGGTAGAGCGCAAACCGAAATCGCGCCGGGTGGTCCCGCCTTTCGAGGGGTCAGCCGAGAACCTTCGCCGCGACCCAGGCGATGTCGTCGGCGGTCGAGGCGGGGTCGGCCGTGGGCTGCATGACGTGGCTGAGAACCACCCGAACCACCATGTCGATGGCGGCGTCGAGGCGGTCGGGAGGCAGGTCGATCCGGTACGACGACACGCGCTCGCCGACCACGACCTTGGCGGCCACGAGCAGCGACTCGGCGTGGGTGGTCAGCAACGGCAGCAGCTCGGTGTCGGCGCCGTGGGTGGCGGAGACGATGGCGTGCAGGAGCGCGTTGTTGCGGGCGTACTTCAGCACCCGGCGGGCCGAGTCGCGGATCGCCTGGACCAGGTCGTCGGGGTTCTCGTCGAAGGACCGGACGACCCCGGCGAGGAACCGGTCGAGCTCGCGCAGCACGACGGCCTCGGCGAGGTCGCTCTTGGTGCCGATCTCGTTGTAGACGGTCTGCCGGCTGACGCCGACCTCGTCGGCGAGCCGCGCCATCGTGACCCGCGCCCAGCCCTCATCGGCGATCACCCGGGTCGCCGCGTCGCACAGCCGGTCGCGGAGGCCGCCGACCGGGACCGCGGTCGGTCCCGGCGGGCCCGTCTGCACCGACGGCACCGATGGCACCGGCTGTCCGGCGGGCTGCACGCTCACACGAGCGAGGATAGACATCAGTCCGTGAGCGTCAGCGCGAGCACCGGGCAGGCCTGGACGGCGGCGTAGACGTGGGCCCGGTCCGACTCCGGCGGGGAGTCGTCGAGGATGGTGACCTGGTCCTCGTCCTCGTCCACCTCGAAGTAGTCGTTGGCCATCGCCTCGCACATCCCGAGGCCCTCGCACTTGTCGAGGTCGGCGGAGATCCTCACGACGCGTCCACCTTCTCCGGATCGAACGGCACGAAGTCGATCTTCTCGCGGACGCCGCAGTCGGGGCAGAACCAGTCGTCGGGGATCTCGTTCCACGCCGTACCTGCCGGGAAGCCCTCGTGCTCGTCGCCGGCGGCGACCTCGTAGACGTAGCTGCAGCCCGGGCACTTGGCGGCCAGCACCTCGCCCTCGAACTTCTGGGCGAAGAGGTCGTCCTTGTGCACGTCGTGCTCGGCGGGCGGCGGGAACTTCGCGAGGTACTTCTCGCGCTTGCTCGGCAGGATGTTGGCCAGGGTCACGTCGCCGTCGTAGTGCGCGACGACCTTCGGGTCCATCACCTTGCGCCAGAGCGGCGGGACCAGCGCGAGGTTGATCATGCCGGCGTAGCCGGTCGGGAGCGCCGGCGACTCCTTGAAGTCACGCAGCGCCTGGTAGCGCCGGGTGGGGTTCGCGTGGTGGTCGCTGTGGCGCTGCAGGTGGTAGAGGAAGATGTTGGTGACAATGTTGTTGCTGTTCCAGCTGTGGGACGGCAGCACCCGCTCGTAGCGCTGCTTCTCGCCGACCTTCTGGCGCAACATCCCGTAGTGCTCGAGGTAGTTGACGACCTCGAGCAGCGAGAACCCGAACACGATCGTGATGAGCGCGTAGGGGATGACCTCGGGACCGTAGAGCACCACGATCGTGCCCCAGAGGACGACCGACATCGCCCAGGCGTTGAGCACGTCGTTGCCGACGTGGAAGGGGTGGGTGCCCTTGCGGCGGTAGCGCTTGGCCTCGACCTCCCAGGCGCTCTTCAGCGAGCCGAGGACGGTGCGGGGCCAGAACGCGTAGAGGCTCTCGCCCAGCTTGGAGGAGGCGGGGTCCTCCGGCGTCGCGACGCGCACGTGGTGGCCGCGGTTGTGCTCGATGTAGAAGTGGCCGTAGAAGGTCGGCGCCAGCGTGATCTTGGACAGCCACCGCTCGTGGCTCTCCTTCTTGTGGCCCAGCTCGTGGGCGGTGTTGATGCCGACACCGACCATCGCGGCCAGCGACAGCGCCCACAGCGCCATGACCCACCAGGGGTTGTCGAAGCTGGCGTTGTCGTACAGCGGGCCGAGGTTGGCGTCCGCCCAGCCACCGGCGCCGACCCAGTCGAGCACCCGCCGCAGCGGGTTGTTGCCCATCAGCAGGTCGAAGCCCGCGAAGAGCACGACGTACATCAACGGGACGTAGAGGAAGACGATCCAGCGGTAGTACCTGTCGTTCTCCAGCGCCTCGATGACGTCGTCCGGCGGGTTGGAGTTGTCGCGCCCGGCGAGGAGGTCGAAGACCGGGATGATCACGTTGATGAGCAGCGGCCCGACCAGGGCGAAGCCCCACCAGCCGCCCGAGGCGATGAACGCGAGCGCGAACACGATGCCCAGGCCGGGCACCATCATGCCGAGCAGCCAGAGGTAGCGCTTCTTGTCCTTCCAGACCTCGGTGCTGCCTTCGGGAACGGTCTTGCCGATCTGCTCCGGGCTCATCGTGGCTCTCCCAACTCCGGGTGCGGTTTACACGAGGCTAAGGTTTGTCAACGCGTTTGACAACCCCCCTCTTTTTGTAAAGCGGCTCCCCGCGGGGACGTCAGCGGGCGGCGATCGCCTCCTCGACCGTGGTGACGAGCTGCTCGGCGCCGGCGACGTCGGCGTCGGCGAGCGCCCGGGCCCGGGCGAGCACGTCCGCGAGGGTGACCAGGCGGTCGTCGTACGGCGCGGCGTGCTTGAGCAGCTGGGCCAGGTCGGCGACGGTCGCCGCCAGGTCGAGCCGGTACGACGGCGGCGCGGCCTCGTCGGCGGCGACCAGGTCGATCGTGACCTCCTCCTGCCGGTCGCTCCCGGCCCGGCCGACCCCCACCGGGGTCCACCGGACCGCGGCGGACCCGATGACCGCACCGGGCTCGACACCCTCGGCGAGCCGCACCTCGTAGAGCGCGGTCGCGTGGTGGCCGGCGCCGAGCTCGCCGGCGTCGGTGCCGGGGTCGGTGAAGTCGTCGTCGGCGAGCTGGCGGTTGTCGTAGCCGACCAGCCGGTACGACGTCACCAGCTCCGGGTCGAACGTCACCTGGGTGCGGGCCTCGGCAGCGACCGGGGTGAGCGTGGTGACGAGGTCCTCGCCGAAGAGCTGCTCGGCCTCCTCGTAGTCGTCGACGTAGGCGTAGAAACCGTCGCCGAGGTCGGCCAGCTGCTCCATCAGGTGGTCGTTGTAGTTGCCGAGGCCGTAGCCGACCGTGACAAGGTGGATGCCGTCGGCGCCCTCCTCCTGGATCTTCTCGACGATCGAGCCGGGCCCGGTGCTGCCGACGTTGGCGACCCCGTCGGAGGCGAGCACGACCAGGTTCACGGCCTCCGGGTCGAATGCCTCGCGCGCCTGCTCGTAGCCGAGCCGCAGTCCTGCCTCGAGGTTGGTGCTGCCGCCGGGCTTGAGCGCCTCGATGGCCTCGACGATCGCGTCCGTGTCGCGGATCGGGGTGGGCTCGAGGATGGGCCGCGCCTCGTCCTCGAACGACACGACCGAGACCGTGTCGTCGTCGTCGAGCCGGTCGGCGAGCAGGGCGAGCGAGGACTGCACCAGGCCGAGCCGCTCGCGAATGTCCATGCTGCCGGACCTGTCGACGACCAGGGTGACGTTGACGCGCGGGCGTTCGGCGGCGGCGACCTCGCGGGCGCTCACCCCCACCCGCACCAGCTGGGTGCCGTCGTCGAGGCTCGGCGCGGGGCCGGTCTCGGTCGTGAGACCGAGGTCGGTGTCGGTCGGCGCCGGGTCGTCGTAGTCGAACGCGTTGACCCACTCCTCGACCCGGACCGCGGCCTTCGGCACCCGGAACCCCTCGCGCAGCAGGTTGCGGGCGACGCCGTACGACCCGGTGTCGACGTCGAGCGCGAACGTCGACCGCGCGTCGGCCGCGGTCTCGACGAAGCCGCTGGTGCCGTGGTCGCGGAAGACGTTGTCCTCGTCCGGCTTCGGCGGCCGCGGGGGCTCGACGACCCCCTGCACGTCCACCTCCGGGGCGGCGGTCGGCGCGGCGGCCTCCATCTCGTAGACCACGCTGCCGCCGTCGTCGACGGTGTCGGACGCGTAATCCTCGTAGTAGGCGCGGGCGTCGATCCCGCGTCGGCTCTGGGGATCCGGGTCCGGGTCGTCGGCGTTGCACGCGGTGAGGAGGGTGGCCGAGAGGAGGGCGGCGACGGCGGTGGCTGCGAGTCGGGAGGTCATGGGCCTCCGACGTGCGAGCCGGGATGCCGGTTCCGGACTACCCGGTCCGACCCTGGCGGCCGATCACCCAGAGCGAGCCGGTGATCCAGGCGAACGCGGGGCCGACGACGAGCACCAGCGACCACGGCAGCACCGGGGCGCTGGAGGCCACGACAGCCGAGACGGCGGCGACGGCGAGCGCGACCAGGCCCCAGCGCAGCGCCGGTGGCATCACCTCGTCCGACGGGGCGGTGCGCAGCGGCTGGAGAAAGGCGACGCCGATGCCCGCCGCCCAGACCCCGAGGGCGACGAGGAAGCCCCGCCCGATGTCCTCGAGGCTGCCGAACGCGAACGCCGCGGCAGCCGCCGTCGCCGGCAGTCCGAAGGCCAGCAGCACCCCCGCGGTGACGAGCGTCGGCTCGACGGGCCCGTCCTCCCGCGGCGTCGGGTCGTTGCCGGTCACCACACGAGGGTAGGGCCTGGGATCAGGCCGCGGGCACCCGCGCGAGCGTCGAGACGGGGAGGTACTCGAAGCCCCGGAGCACGCGCGTCGTCCGGCGTTCCGGGCGGCCCACGACGCGCAGGTCGGGGTGCCGCTCGTAGAGCGCGCGGAGCGCGACCGCCGCCTCCAGCCGGGCGAGGCTGGCGCCGAGGCAGAAGTGGATGCCGGCGGAGAAGGCGACGTGCTCGCCGGCGTTATCGCGTCGTACGTCGAAGGTGCCCGGGTCGGAGAAGACGCCCGGGTCGCGGTTGGCCCCGCCGAGGTAGACCAGCACGCCCTCGCCGGCGCGGACCGCCTCGTCCGCGACCTCGGTGTCCTGGGTCGCGAACCGGACCGTCAGCTGGACGGGGGAATCGACGCGGAGCACCTCCTCCACGGCGTTCGCCCAGCCGTCGGGGTTGTCCTCCAGCCAGGCCAGCTGATCCGGGTGCGCGTCGAGGAGCGCGACCGCGTTGCCGATCAGGTTGACCGTCGTCTCGAACCCTGCGCCGAGCACGAGCAGCCCGATGCCGTGCAGCTCCATCCGGGTCAGGTCGGCGGCCTCGGGGTCGGCGAGCACCTGGCTCAGCAGGTCGTTGCCCGGGTCGCGCCGCAGCCGGTCGAGGTGGCCGTCGAACCAGGCGTGCATCTCGCGGAGGGCGGCGGAAGACGAGCGGTACTGGGCCCAGGTGAGGCCCGGGTCGAGGGTGACCGCAGCGTGGTTGCCCCAGCCGAGCACCTGCGCGCGCTCGTCGTCGGGCACTCCGAGGAGGTCGGCGATCACGGCGACCGGAAGCTGCGAGGCGTAGCGGCCGACGAGGTCGAACGTCGGCTCGCCGTCCAGGTCGTCGAGCAGGCGCGCGGCGACCGACTCGACGCGGTCGGCCATCCGGCCCACCTTGCGGGCGGTGAACGCCCGCGCCACCAGCCGCCGGTAGCGGGTGTGCACCGGCGGGTCGACGACGAGCATCGACGGCGGGTCGACCGGGCTCAACGTGTCCTCGTCGCGCACCCTCGCGTGCAGCCGCTGCAGCGGGCCGGGCAGCTCGCCGAGGGCGCTGCTGCTGAACTGGTCGCTGCGCAGCACGGCGTTGGCGACCGCGTGGTCGACAGTGCCGGCCACGAAGCCGTTGCGCACCACCCGGCCCCGCTCCCGGAGCCGTTCGTACGACGGGTAGGGGTCGTCGTAGTAGGCCGGGTCGGTCGCGAGCCCGGCCATCAGGTCGCCCTTCGCCGCGGCCCGGCGGAGGAACCGGCGCTGCAGCCCGTGCGCCAGCGACCAGGCCGCGAGCTCGCGCGGGGTGCTGGTCAGCTTGCTCACTCGGTCAGGCAGCTGCACGGTCCCCACCCTGGGCCCGCGCGGCCGCCCTGTCCAGGATCTGCAGCAGCGCGCGGGTGCGCTGCTCCACGCGGGCGTGCTGCTCGTCCCAGGCCGGCTCGGGAGCGTAGCTGTCGAGCTGCGCGTCCCGGGTGAGCTGCCACCGGTAGCGGAGGGCGGTGACGAGGTGCTCGAGGTCGCCGAACAGCTCGGCGTACTCCTCGGTCCAGGGCAGGTCCGCCCCCGGGTCGGCGAGGAAGAGGTCCTCGATCTCCCGCATGATCGTCCAGCGGCGCTTGGTCTCGCTCCAGGTCATGGTGCTCACCGTCCTTGGTGGGGGGTTGCTGCGGTGCTGCGGTGGGTGTGGTCCGGTGGTCTCCGGTGCCGACAACGCTAGGGAACCCGCCACTCCTGCCACATCGGTCGACGGCAGGCAAAGCCACTCCCGGCGGTTGCGACCCTGGTAGGAGTCGGGCGTGCGCCGGCGGTCTGATGACGCGGGCCACACCGGTGCCTACGCTGGTCAGTCATGAACTGGGGTGTGCTGCGCGCTGTGCGCGACCGGATCGAGGCCAACTGTCTCGCCCGCGGCATCCTCTACCCCTGGTGGGTCCCGATCATCGGCTTCCTCGGCCAGGTCGTGTGCGTGCTGCTGGCGCTCGACCAGCGAGGCGCGCTGTGGCCCCTCGACCCGCTGCTCCTCACCCTCCCGCTGGTGCTCGCGGCGCCGGTGGCCCAGCTCGGCTTCCGGATCTGGGTGCCGTGGTGGGTCGACTGCCTCGGCGCGTTCGCGGCCACCGGCTGGTTGCTCTCGGTCGCGCCGACCTACGACACCCTCGGCCCGGTCGACGCCGCGCCGGGCCTGCTCGCGTTCGCGGTGGCCGAGGCCACCGCCCGCGACGGGCTGCGGCCGGGCCTGGTCGTGTCCGGCGTCGCCTACGCGATCCTCGGGGTCGTGGCGCTCGGTCCGGGGATCGTCGGCCTCGCGGTCTACGCGATCTTCCTCGAGGTCGGGTTCATCGTCGGCGCGATGCTGCTGTGGCAGATGCGCGAGCTGGTCGCCGAGCGGCAGCAGCGCGAGGCGACCTGGCAGCAGGCGACGACCGCCGAACGAGAACGCATCGCGCGCGAGATCCACGACCTCGTCGCCCACTCCCTGAGCGTGACCCTGCTCCACATCACCGGCGCCCGGCACGCGTTGAGCGACGTGCAGAGCGGCGCCGCCTCCGCCGACGACGCGGTGGGCGAGGCCGACGCCGCCCTGGCGGACGCCGAGCAGGTCGGCCGCCGGGCCATGGCCGACATCCGTCGTACGGTCAGCTCGATGGCCGACGGCCCCGCCACCCGCCAGTCGCTGCCCGGCGCCGCCGACATCGCCGCACTGGTGCGGGAGGTCGACCAGGCCGGCCTGCGGGTGGAGTACGACGAGCGCGGCGACCTCTCCCAGCTCGCCGACGCCACCGGTCTCGGGCTCTACCGGATCGCCCAGGAGTCGCTCGCCAACGTCGCCAAGCACGCGCCCGGCAGCACCGCCCGGGTCTCGCTCAGCGTCGGCCGCGGCAGCGCCCGGCTGACGATCCGCAACCGGCTCGCCGGCGCGCGCGGCTCCCGCGCCGACGCCCGCACCGACGGGCTCGGCTCCGGCCTGGCCGGCATGCACGCCCGCGCCGCCCAGCTGGGGGCGTCGCTCGAGGCCGGCGAGGACGGCGACGAGTGGCGGGTCGACGTACGTCTCGGGCAGCGCAGCCTCGAGCTCCCGTGCGGCCACTCCATCCCCGGTCTCGGTCGGCTGCCCGAGGTCCCGAGCGGGGCCGTCTCGTGAGCGAACCGGCGTCGACGGCGATCCGGGTGCTCCTGGTCGACGACCAGGAGCTGGTGCGCTCGGGGCTACGACGGATCCTGCGACGGCGCGACGGCTTCGAGATCGTGGCGGAGTGCGCCGACGGCAGCGAGGTGCCCGACACCCTGGCGGCGCTCGGCGCCGACGGGGTCGACGTGGTGCTGATGGACCTGCGGATGCGGCAGGTCGACGGGATCACTGCCACCAAGCGGTTGGCCGAGGATCCCGGGGCTCCGCCGGTGCTGGTGCTGACGACCTTCGACGACGACGAGATGCTGTCGGGCGCGCTGCGCGCGGGCGCCGCCGGCTTCCTGCTCAAGGACTCCTCCGCGGACGACCTGATCCGCGGGGTGCGGGCGGTCGCCGACGGCGACTCCTGGCTCGACCCGGCCGTCACGGGTCGGGTGCTCACCAGCTATCGCAACAGCGCACCTGCCGTGCCGGCCGACGGTCGCGTCGTCGAGGCCCTCACGCCCCGCGAGCTCGAGGTGCTGCGTGCGATCGCGATCGGCCGGAGCAACGGCGAGATCGCCGCTGAGCTGGTGATCTCCGAGCTCACGGTCAAGAGCCACATCGGCCGGATCTTCACCAAGCTGCACCTGCGCGACCGGTCGGCGGCGATCGTCTTCGCCTACGACCACGGCCTGGTCACGCCGGCCCAGTCCTGACGTCTGGTCGGGCGGGCACCGCCGGCCCCGACTCCGCGACCGGCTCGCGACCGGCGCCCGCGACGGCGGCGAGCACCAGCACGATGCCCACCGCGCCGAGCACGCCCACCCGCTCGTCGAGGAAGAGGGCGGCGACGATCGCGGCGGTGACGGGCTCGAGCAGGCTGGCGATGACGGCGGCGGTGCTGGTCGTCGTACGGAGCCCGGCGTAGAGCAGGCCGTAGGCGAGCGCCATCGTCATCACGCCGAGGTAGCCCATCGCGCCGATCGCCACCGGGTCGTCGGTGGTCAGCGGTCCGCCAGCGACCAGCGCCGCCGGCACGAGCGCCAGGGCGCCGGCGGTGGTGGCCACCGTCGTCAGCGCGAGCGGGTCGGTGCGGTGGGTGATGGTCTTCCCGAGCGCGGTGGTCGCGGCGTACGTCGCACCGGACCCGACCGCGAGCAGCACACCCAGCCACGGGCGCGGTCCGGTGCCCGTGCCGCCGGCCGCGACGCTGACCAGCACCAGGCCGGCGAGCGCCACCGCGACGACGAGGACCCGGCGGCCGCCGGGGTGGCGCCGGTCGCGCAGCGCCTCGGCCGCCGTGAGCAGCACCGGCGCCAGGCCGAGGCTGACGACGGTCGCGACGGTGACGCCCACCTCGACGACCGAGCCGAAGTAGAACGCCTGGTAGGCGCCGGTGCCGACGCCCATCACGCACGCCGTGCCCGGCGCGTCCCTCAGCAGCGCCACCAGCGCCCGGCCGCGCCGCAGCACCACCACCGCGGCGAGGAGCACCAGCGCCGCGATCAGCATCCGGTAGCCGCTGACCGTCACGAACGACAGCTCCGCGTAGTCGCGGATCACCTCGAGCGTGATCCCGCCGGTCCCCCACAGCACGCCCGCCAGCGAGACCTGCACGATGCCGATCGGCAGGAGACGGGACGTGGTCACGAGGGCCGAGGGTAGGGGGAGGAGCGGTCGAGCAACTAAGAGTTTTTGCTCCAGCCGCCGCGCCGGCGTGACGACCGTCACAGATTTGCACTCAGTCAATTTGGAGTGCAAGAATCTTGCCCGTGTCCGAGCCCGTCACGAAGTGGGAGGCGCGCCGGGTGGAGACCACCCGGCGGCTCGAGTGGTGCGCGCTCGAGCTCACCCGCGACAAGGGCTTCGACGGCTGGACCATGGACGACCTCGCCACCGCCGCCGAGGTCTCTCGGCGCACCGTCTTCAACTACTTCGACAGCAAGGCCGACGTCGTGCTCGGCCCGCTGCACGAGGTGGACGAGGCGGAGAAGGCGGCCTTCGTCGCGGGCGGCCCGACCGGCCGGCTCTTCGACGACCTCGTGCACGTCGCGATGCTCTCGCTGTCGGAGAAGGGCGCCGACCTGGAGCTGGCGCGGTTCCGCCGCGCGGTCGTCGTCGGCGACCCGCGCGTGGTCGCGATCGTCCACGAGCGGTTCGAGACGGTCGTCGGCGACGCGGTCGAGTCGATCCTCGAGCGCGAGGGCGAGGCCTTCGGCGCCCTGCGGGCCCGGTTGCTCGTCCAGCTCTTCGTCAACATCTTCGACTCGGCCGTGCAGCGCTCCGAGCTCGACCCGTCCCGTCCCTTCCCCGACCTGATCGACGAGACGGTGCGCGACGCGCGCGCCGTGCTCGGCGGCTGATCCGACCCGCCGCGACCCGGCGGACCGACCACCCCACATCCGGACCCAGGAGACCCCCATGGCCCGCCTGCTCTACCGTCTCGGCTCGACCGCCTTCCGGCGGTGGCCCCTCTTCATCGCCGGCTGGCTGCTGCTCGCCGTCGTGCTCGGCAGCGTCGCCGCGGCGTTCTCCAAGCCGATGTCGGACGAGTTCACGATCCCCGGCATCCCGTCGGAGGCCGCGGCCGACCTCCAGCAGGAGCTGTTCCCCGAGGCGGAGGACGCCTTCGACGACGCCACCGTCAACGTCGTCGTCGCCGCGCCCGAGGGGCACACCCTCGACGAGCCGCAGTACGCCGACGCGATCGCCGACCTGATCGCGGACATCCCGTCGCTACCGCAGATGAGCGGGGACCCCGAGGCCAACCCCGGCCTGGTGGACCCGACGGTCGCGGCGCAGCAGGCCCCGCCGGCGTTCAGCCCGCTGTCGGAGGACGGCCGGATCGGCACCCTGTCCTTCGAGTGGGACGTGGAGACCGCCTCCGACATCGAGCCGGAGAGCATCGAGGCGGCGGAAGAGCTGTTCGCCGACCACGAGGGCGCTGCCGACGGCTTCGTCGTCGAGGCCAACGGACCGGGCATGCAGTCGATGTCGCCTCCCGGCGGTGCCGCCGAGCTGATCGGGATCGGCATCGCGCTGATCGTCCTGCTGCTGACGTTCGGCTCGGCGATCGCCGCCGGCATGCCGATCCTCACCGCGATCTTCGGCGTCGGCCTCGGCATGACCGGCATCACCGCGATGACCGCGCTCACCGACATCGGCACCAGCACGCCGATGCTCGCGACGATGATCGGCCTCGCGGTCGGCATCGACTACACGCTGTTCATCCTGGCCCGCTACCGCAGCGAGCTGCACCACACCGACGACCGCCAGCACGCGACCGGCATCGCCGTCGGCACGGCCGGCTCGGCCGTCGTCTTCGCCGGCCTCACCGTGCTCATCGCGCTGTCGGCGTTGGCGGTCGTGCGGATCCCGTTCCTGACCGCCATGGGTCTGGCCGCCGCCGCCACCGTGCTGATCGCGGTGCTCGTCGCGCTCACGCTGCTGCCCGCGATCCTCGGGATGCTGAAGTCCTGGACGTTCCGCGGCCGGTTCCGCAGCGAGCACGTCGAGCGCGACGAGCACGGCCTGGTCATCAACAACGGCGTCCGGTGGGGCCGGTTCATCGGCCGCGCCCCGGTCGCGGTGGTGGCGATCATCGTCATCGGCCTCGGCGCGCTCGCCGTGCCGATCTCCCAGATGTACCTCGCCTTCCCCACCGACAGCACCGCCCCGACCGACACCACCCGTCGCCAGGCCTCGGACCTGATGACCGAGGCGTTCGGTCCCGGCCGCGAGGGCCCGCTGCTCGTCGTCGTCGACGGCCGCGACATCGCGGACGACGGCGCCCGCCAGGCCGCCTTCGAGCAGGTGACCACCTGGGCGGGCGACCAGGACGACGTCGCCGACGCGACCCTGGCCGCCACCAACGAGGCCGGCACCGGCGCGCTGATCCAGGTGACGCCGGAGTCCGGCCCCGACGAGCCCGCCACTCTCGACCTGCTCGAAGCCCTGCGCGACGGGCAGTCCGGCATCGAGGAGCAGACCGGCACGGCCACCGGTGTCACCGGACTGACCGCGATCACGACGGACGTCTCCGACCGGCTCACGGGCGCCCTGCCGCTCTACCTGCTGGTGGTGGTCGGACTGGCGTTCATCCTGCTGATGCTGGTCTTCCGCTCGGTGCTCGTGCCGCTCACCGCCACCCTCGGCTTCCTGCTCTCGGTGCTGGCCACGCTCGGCGCCACCGTCGCTGTGTTCCAGGAGGGCGCGCTCGGGATCTTCGAGGGCCAGCCGATCGTCAGCTTCATGCCGATCTTCCTGATCGGCATGGTGTTCGGCCTGGCGATGGACTACCAGGTCTTCCTCGTGACCCGGATGCGGGAGGCGCACGTGCACGGCCTCTCCACCCGCGAGGCGGTGGTCGACGGCTTCCGCAACAGCGCCCGCGTCGTGGTCGCCGCGGCCACGATCATGATCGCCGTCTTCGCCGGCTTCATGCTCGAGGAGGACCCGGTCGTGAAGTCGATGGGCTTCGCCCTCGCGGCGTCCATCCTCTTCGACGCCTTCATCGTCCGGATGGCGCTGATCCCGGCGGTTCTCTACCTGCTCGGCGAGAAGGCGTGGTGGCTGCCGGCCTGGCTCGACCGGCTGCTGCCGAACGTCGACGTCGAGGGCACCTCGCTCGAGCGCGACTCGCTGCCCGCCGTCCGCGACGACGACATCGATGACCTGGATGACGACAAGGAGCTCGTCTCCGTCTGACCCGGTGGGGGACCGGTCACCTACCCGGCAAGAGCCGCCTCGATGTCGGGGCGGATCTTGCCGGGTTTGGTGGTCGACCCGTAGCGACGGATCACCGTGCCGTCGCGGCCGACGAGGAACTTGGTGAAGTTCCACTTGATCGCCTCGCCGAGAAGACCGCGCTGCTCGCCCTTGAGCCACTTGAAGAGCGGGTGGGCGTCCTCGCCGTTGACCTCGACCTTGGCGAACATCGGGAACGTGACGCCGTACTCGTTCTCGCAGAACGCGGCGATCTGGTCCTCGGTGCCCGGCTCCTGACCGCCGAACTGGTCGCAGGGGAACCCGAGCACCGCGAAGCCCTGGTCGGCGTAGCTCTCGTGGAGCCGCTGGAGGCCGGCGTACTGCGGGGTGAACCCGCACTGGGATGCTGTGTTGACGACGAGGACGACGGAGCCCTCGTACGACGCCAGGTCGATCGCGGCGCCGTCGATGTTCGCGGCCTTGAAGTCGTGCAGGGTGGTCATGGCGCCAGTCTTGCAGGCGGCCAGGGAACGCCCCAGGAACCGCCGTACGCGATCTCGGCCAACGGCTTGCGCGACCGCACCCGCTGCTCGCGCTCCCGGTCCCGCTCCGGCACCTCGGCCGGGTCGCCGCGGACGCCGATCGCGATGCCGGCGACGACCTGCCAGTGCGCCGGCACGGCGAACGCAGCGGCGACGCCGTCGCGGTCGAAGCCCTTGAACTGGTGGGTCCACAGCCCCGTCGCCTGCGCCTGGAGGGTGAGGTGCGCGGCCGCCTGCCCCGCGGCGTAGAGGTTCGTGGGGGCGTCGTTGGGCTTCGCGTCCGGTGACCGCTCGGGGTCGTCGTCGACCTGGGTCGCGACGAGCACCACCAGCGAGGCACGCGGCACCCACCCCGAGTTGCCGCGGGTCAAGTGGGGCACCACCAGCGCGTGTGCCGTGCTGCCGCGCTCGCACACGAGGAAGCGCCAGGGCTGGAGGTTGCCGTGGCTCGGTGCCCACTGCGCGGCATGGAGAAGCCGCACGACCTCGTCGTCCGGGATCCGGTGCTCGGCGTCGAAGACGCTCGGGCTCCACCGGGAGCGCATCGGCTCGGCGAGGACCTCGGCACCGGACATCGGGGCGTGGGACATGCAGCCAGTATCCCGACGGGCCCGCACGTCCGGACCGTTCGTCCTCAGGGATGACTCCCGATGCAACCAATCCGGCCGCGGTCACGTCCTTCCGCCGCACCACCACGACAAGAAGAAGGAACCGCCGTGAACCCCCGTACGACGCGCACCCTGCGCGCTACCGCCCTCGCAGCCGTCGTGGCCACCGCCACCGCCCCGCTGCTCTCCTCGCCCGCCGCCACCGCGTCGGGCCCGACCGCCGCCACCTCCGCCGACCCTGGCTGGGTGACCGGCACCGTCGTCGACACCGATGGCAAGCCCGTGGAGGGTGCGCTCGTCAACGTGCTCCCGCCGCGGGAGATCCCCGAGCTGGGACTGCTCGACGACCGCAACCAGCGGTGGGCCGTCACCGGCGCCGACGGCACCTTCCGCGTCCGCCAGGACGGCCGCGGCTTCCTCGTGCAGGTCTGCGACGCCGAGCCCGACGCCGGCGCCACCTGCCGCTACCCGTCCGACGCCGACCACCTGGTCCGCTACGTCGGGCCGGACGGCGCCTTCGACAGCTGGCTGCAGCACACCGACATCTACGACGCCGGGTCCAGCAACCTGGTGCTCGGGGAGGTCGAGGTCCAGCCGCCGGCTCGGATCGAGGGCACCCTCGAGGGCGCGCGGAACGAGCTCATCGAGGTGATGCGCCTCAACGACACCGCGGCTCTCAGCGGCCGGACCGACGCCGACGGCAGCTTCGTGCTGGACGGCCTCGCCCCGGGCAGCTACTACGTGCGGGCCGGGGGCTACGGCACCGTCCCGTGGCAGTCCGAGGTCGTCACGATCGACGCCGAGCACCCCGGCCACGTCGCCGGCACGCTCGAGGCCGGCACCACGCTCGTCGGCCGTGCGTTCGACGAGGCGACCGGCGCCCCGGCCCGACGGACCGAGGTCTACCTGACCCAGGCCGACGGCACCCCGATCGCGAGCCTGCTCACCGACCGCGACGGCGGGTTCCGGTTCACCGGGCTCACGCCGGGCGACTACCAGGTCGGCCAGCTGCGCCAGGGTGGCGCGTTCATCCCGCGGGTCGAGGACGTCACGGTCGGCTCCGAGAAGGAGGTGCGTGCCCATGTCGCGCTGCGGCGCGGCGCGTCCGCGACCTTCCGGCTGCGGGGCACCCAGGGACGTGTCGACAACGAGCTGCGCGACAGCACGGGCGAGGTGCTCTACCCCAACGTGATCCGTGAGGACGGCGTCGCGACCTACCCGGGCCTGCGTCCCGGCCGCTACACGCTCGTCGTCAAGGACGCGGTGGGCTACGCCGTCCGGTCCTTCCGCGTGCGCGGCACGACGACCAAGGAGCTCGGCCGGCTGGAGCTCGACCGACCGCTGCTGACGCTGCGGGGCCGCACCGCCCCGAACGCGGTGGTGGAGGCCACGACCAGCGACCTCTGCCCGGCGGACTCGCCGTTCGAGCAGGGCGGGTTCCACGAGATCGAGAAGGCCGACGCGCAGGGCCGGTACGTGATCCGCGGCTTGGTGCCGGGAGAGCACTGGATGGTCGCCGCCGACGCGTTCCCGCACGACTACGCGCCCATCTGCCACGACGACGTCGTGCTGAAGGGGTCGCGCCGGTTCGACGTGCCGCTCGAGGAGGGCCACACCCTCACCGGCCGGTACGTCTACGCCGGCACCGACCTGCCGGTGATCACCGGCCTCGGCTACGACGTGCAGTACCCGGCGGGTCAGGTGACGAACCCGACCAGCGAGCACCCGACCGTCGGCCGCGCCCGCTTCGGCACCGGCGAGTTCACGGTCACCCGGCTCGCGAAGGGTCCGGCCACCGGCGGCCTGGCCGTCACCGGGTACGACGACGCCTACGCCCCGTCGCTGTGGTTCTTCTTCCCCTGGCAGGTCGGCACGCCGTACTGGCTGGAGGCCGAGCAGGTCCCGCTGGACATCACCGGGGACATCGACCTCGGCGACGTGGAGCTGGAGCTGAAGGGGGCCTAGTCGGCCAGCGCCGCGGAATACCCGGCCGGCCGGGTATTCCGCGGGTTGTCAGCCGTTGCAGAGGCGGACAACCCGTGGGAAAGGCTGACAAGTCACCCCGCCAGCACCGCCTGGGCGGCGTTGTAGCCGGGGATGAAGGTGATCCCCGGGCCGCCGTAGCAGCCGGCGCTGCCGAGGTGCAGCCCGGCGATCCCGTGCGGCTGGTCGAGGTAGCCACCCGGACCTGGTCGGTACTGGCCGAGCAGGTCCGGGTGGATCAGCCCGTGGCAGTAGTCGCCGCCGGGCGCGCCGAACATGGTCCCCATGTGCTTCGGCGTGAAGGTCGTGTGCTTGAGGATCAGGCTCTCGAAGTTCGGTGCGAAGCGGGTGATCTTGTCGATCACCCGCTGGCCCATCTCCGCCTTGAGGCGGGCGTACTCGCTCGGGTCCTCCTCGACGGGGAACCACAACGAGAAGGCCGAGGCGGCGGCCTTGCCCGGCGGGCAGAGGTCGGGGTCCGAGGCCGACGGGACCTGGAACGCGACGGCCGGGTCCTGCGGTACGACGCCGCGCCGGCTGTCCTCGAACTGGCGCTGGAGGTCCTCCGGCGTGGCGAAGAAACCGATGGCGCTCTGCATGCGCGGGTCGTCGAGGAACTCGAAGGGCGCCGCGAACTCCGGCACGCCGTCCAGCGCGAAGTGCATCTGCACGTAGCTGCCGCGGTGGTCGATCCCCGCGAGCCGGGCGGTGAGCTCGGGAGCCACGACGCCCGGTGTCACCAGGGTGTTGAGGGTCAGGTCGGGTGCCACCGCCGAGACCACGGTGGGCGCCCCGATGGTCTCGCCGTCGGTCAGCACGACACCGGTCACCCGGCCGTCGGCGACGGTGATCTCCTCGACAGCCGCCTCGAGCCGGAGCTCGCCGCCCGCCTCGGCGTACTGCCGGGCCAGGTGCTGGGTGAGCACTCCGATGCCGCCCTTGATCTTCTTGGTGAGCACGGTGTTCTCGTCGGGCACGGCCATGCCGAACGCCAGGCCCGCGGCGCTGCCCGGCGAGGACGGGCCGCGGTAGGTGGAGTTCACGGCGAGGAACGCGAGCATGCCGCGCAGTGCCGCGTGCTTCTCCTTGTCCGGCAGGTAGCGGTCGAGCACGTCGGTGCACGACCCGAACAGCATCTCGGTGATGCTCGCCCGCTCCGCGGGAGTGGAGGCGCAGGCGTACATCTCGTCGAGGGTCTTCGGCAGCGTGCCGTGCTCGAAGCGCCCGAGGGCCCGGGTCGGCGCCGCGCTCCAGGCCATCAGCTCGGCCATGCCGATGACGACCTCGAGCCCGTGCTCCTGCTCCATGTGGGTCGCGGCCTCGACCAGGTCGGTGTAGTAGATGAGCGGCTTGGTGCGCTCGTCGACGATCGAGACCGACATGACCTCCAGCTCGACCTGCGGGAGCGTGTCGAGCCCGAGCTCCTTGCTGACGACCGCCGAGGTCGGCAGCTGCACCGAGCCCGCGATCTCGAACTGGTAGCCGTCGAACAGCTCCACGGTCGAGGCCATCCCGCCGGCGTACCGCTTCGACTCCAGCACGAGCGTGCGCAGCCCCGCCCGCTGCAGGAGGGTCGCCGCCGTCAGCCCGTTGTGGCCGGCACCGACCACGATCGCGTCGTACGCCATGAGGGCGAGGTTCGCATCGCCGCTCACGTTTCGTCAATAGTGACGAAACATCGAGTTGACTACTCTTCTGCCATGGCCTCACCTCCGCAGACCGCTCGCAGCGAGCGGACCCGCGCAGCGTTGCGGAAGGCGGCCACGGTGCGGTTCCTGGCCCAGGGCGTGGAGGCCACCTCCGCGGAGGAGATCGCGGCCGACGCGGGGGTGACCCTGCGGACCTTCTACCGGCACTTCGCGTCCAAGCACGACCTGCTGTTCGCCGACTACGACTCCGGCCTCCAGTGGTTCCGCAAGGCGCTCGCGGAACGACCGGCCGACGAGAACGTCATCGCCTCGGTGCAGGCGGCGATCTTCGCGTTCCCGTATGACGTCGACGCGGTCACCCAGATCGCGAACCTCCGGGTCGACGCACTCGACCCGAGCCGGATCGTGCAGCACATGCGGCAGGTGCAGTCGGACTTCGCGCACGCTCTCCTCGACCACCTGCGACGCCGGCACCCGGACGCCGTGGAGCGCGGCGACGAGCTCGACCTGACCGTCGCGGCCCGGTCGATCACGGCCGCCGTGTTCGCCGCGATGGAGGTGTGGCTCCACGCGCCGGTGCGCTCGCTACCGGAGCTGGCGCGGCTCAGCCGGGAGGCGACCGCACTGCTTGAGCCGACGTTTCGTCACTATTGACAGAACCCGAGGCGTGGGCGGAAGGTCACCTCATGGTGTCCCTCCTCGTGCACGCCGTGCTCGGTGTCGCCGTCGTCGCCTGGATCGTGCGCGCCAACCCGGCGATCTTCCGCCGCCCGGCGGAGGGTCCGCTGCTCTCCCGACTCGAGAGCACCTACCTCGTCGTCGGTCTCGTGTCGGTCGGGCTGGGGTGGACCTTCAACACGACGTTCGTCCTCGACTACGGCCCGGACCAGCTGTTCTTCAACCCGCTCTGGGGCGACGGCAGCTGGGCGCAGTACCTGCAGCTCATGTACGACAACCCCGCCGCCGGGTCGGCCGGCGTCGACTTCACGGTCGCCAACGTGGTGATCCTGCCGATCGTCACGATCGTCGACGGCGTGCGCCGGGGCATCGCGAAGCCGTGGCTGTTCTTCGTCTCGACGCTGTTCGCCAGCTTCACGTTCGGCTGGGCGTTCTACCTGCTGACGGTCGAGCGCCAGCGGCGGTTGGGTCGTTACGCGGCGCCGCCGCCGATGTTGACCATCCAGGAGATGCCGAACCGGTCGGTGAGCTGACCGAACTCGTCTCCCCAGACCTGCTGGGCCAGCGGCACGGTGACGGTGGCGCCCTCCGAGAGCGCCTCCCACTGCCGGCGCACCGCGTCGACGTCGTCGCCGTCACCCGACAGGCTGATCGTGATCTGCGAGCCCGCGGTGAACTCCATCTCCTCCGGGGTGTCCGACGCCATCAGCGTGAAGCCGTCGTCGGTCGTCAGCATGCTGTGCATGACCTTCTCGGAGTCGGGCGAGTCCGGGTCGCCGTACTCCCCGAAGGTGTTGATGGTCAGCTCACCGCCGAAGACCGACCGGTAGAACTCCATCGCCTCGCGGGCGGTGTCCTGGAACGTGAGGTACGGGTTGAGGAGCGATCCCATGGCGTCCACCGTAGGGGTCATCCCTGCGGATGAACATGACCGCCGGATCGGTTCGATCGCCGGACAACGGGACAACCGGTGTCTAGCGTTGCCGTCTCGCAACGTGTGACCGCAGGGAGGAGACCCAGCAATGGGCTGGAAGGACATGGCGAAGCTCGCCTCGAGCTGGGCCGACGCCAAGAAGACGGAGCTGCTCACCGCGGACCGGCGCACCCGGGAGGATGCCTCGGCGAATGCCGAGGCCATCGAGCGCAGCTCTCAGCAGGAGGCGGTCACGTCCTTCCTCGAGGCCGCCCTGCCGCCGAAGCTCGCCGAGAAGGTGACCGCCGCGCGTCCCGAGAACGTCGCGGCACGCGCCGCCGAGAAGGAGGCCGCCGAGCGGGCAGAGCGTCGCGAGGAGCTCACGGCGATGGTGGCCAGCGGTGCGACCGCGGAGCTGACGCTCACCCTGAGTGGCGGCGAGAACGGGGCGATCACCGTGACCCTCCCCTGCGAGCGCGAGGTGGAGGATGGCTGGTTGCGGGTGCGTCTGGAGTCGCCGGACCTGCTGCCGGTCGGGTCGACCGGGCTCTCGGAGCTGTCGCTCGCCGTACCGGAGTTCACCGGGCCGGGCCGTTACGACCTCGGCGAGCTGGCCGCCCGCAGCGACGCCGGCGAGATCGTGTCGTTCGACGCGCTGGAGATGTACCTCAACCCGACCGGCGAGGCGGACGACCGCGTCCTCTTCGTCGACGTGTACGGCGAGCGCCCGGTGTACGAGGTGGCGGAGGACTCGCTCCGCTTCGACCTGCCGATGGCGTCGGCCGTGGCGTCGGTCCGCGCGTCGGGCACGATCACCTGGGCCGCCTGAGCGGCGCCAGGTAGTTGAAAATCCACTACGTAGCTGCCGGACGGAGGGGCGGGCTCGTTACGTAGTCCGCCCCGTTGGGTGGGTGTCGCACGCGGATGTCCGGGAGCGCCGCCGCGGGAAGAGTTTCGGTCACCGAAACCAAGCGAATCTCGCAGCGAAAGGCACACCCCACCATGAAGATCAGCAGCAAGCTCAGCTACTCGAACCTCGCCTCGACCCTCGCCCTCGCGGTCGCCGTCAGCGGCGTCGGCGGCGTCGCCTACGCGGCCGGCGTCGCGGCGAACTCGGTCGGATCCCCGCAGATCAAGGACGGTCAGGTCAAGACGGCCGACCTCGGCAAGAACGCGGTGACCGGCGCGAAGGTCAAGAACGGCTCGGTCGCCCAGGCCGACCTGAACGCCGCCGCCCGCACCGCCTTCACGGCCGGCGCGGACGCGTACTTCGACGACCTGAACTTCCACAACATCACCTCGGGCGACCCGGACAGGACGATCTTCGAGTTCACCGTTCCCGCCGGCGCCTACCTGGTCTCCGCCTCGGCGAACATCACCAACAACGGCGGCGACGTCAACGACTTCACCTGCGAGCTGACCCAGCCGGTCGGCACCGAGTACACCCGCACCATCGCGACCTCGGAGGTCCGCGTCGCCAACGGCGGTGGCAACCTCGGCACCGTCGCCCTCGACGGCGTCGCGATCGACATCGACGTCCCGATGGAGCTGTCGATGACGTGCGAGGGCCAGCAGGCGCCGTACTCCGGCCAGGTCCTCGACCCCCGGATCGTCGCCGTCGAGCTCGGAGACGCGATCGAGAAGTGACGCGCGGAACACTGGTCTAGCGCTTCCCGCAAAGTTTTTGCAGGAAAGGCACTGAGGACCGCGCACCGGCCTACTTTCAGCCATGCGCACCACCTCCCGCCCGTTGGCGGCGCTCGCCGTCCTGCTGACCACCGCTCTCGCCGGCATCCCGGCCCTGTCCTTCCCCGCCGACGCGCGGGGGGACAGGGACCGGGATTCGGTGTCTCGGGCCGCGGAACGCTACGGCCTCTCCGAGACCGAGCTGAAGGCGATGCTCGAGGCCGACCCCGACCTGCGGGTCGCCGGCCCCGGCCTCTACTACGTCGACCCGGCTGCGCCGGAGTCGGCGCCCGGGCCGATGGTCGTCGGGCACGCGTTCCCCCTGAGCGAGACGTTCGAGCTGCACAGCAAGCCGGGATCGCAACGCACGATCTACCTCGACTTCAACGGCGAGAACGTCTCCGACACCTGGTGGAACGGTGCGGACGGCGCGCCGTACACCGTGCCGAACATGACCCACCCGGCATGGACGCTGGATGGCAACCCCGGTTCCTTCAGCGACACGGAGCGAATGCTCATCCAGGACGTCTTCCTCCGGGTCGCGGAGGACTACGCGCCGTTCGACGTCGACGTCACGACGGAAGAACCGGACGAGGCCGCCCTCACCCGGGCGAACGCCGGGGACCAGGTCTACGGCACCCGCGCGCTGATCACACCCAGCCAGACAGCTCTCGACGAGATCTGCGGTGGCGGCTGCGGCGGTGTCGCGTTCCTGGACGTCTTCGACATCGAGAGCCCCTCGGGCGTCGCCCAACCGGCGTGGGTCTTCCCTCAGAACCTCGGACCTGACAACGCCAAGTACATCGCCGACGCGACCACCCACGAGGTCGGCCACAACCTCAGCCTCATGCACGATGGCACCACCTCGGAGGGCTACTACTCCGGCCACGGCGCCAACGCTGACCCGTTCGCCTTCCTCTGGGGGCCGATCATGGGCGCACCGTACGACGCGGCGGTCACCCAATGGGGACTCAACGACTACCCCGGCGGCAAGCTCGGCGGTCCTGGCGGCGACCCGGACGGCTTCCAGGCGAACGTCGACGACATCGTGACGATCAGCGAGAGCGGAGCGCCGATCCGGAGCGACGAGGCGGGCGGCACGGTCGCCACCGCTGCCGCGACGATCCCTGGAACTGGCTACATCAGCAGCAGGACCGACGTCGACGTCTACAACCTCGGCACCTGTTCCGGCACGGTCACCGTGGCCGCGAACAACGCCGCAGTGAGCCCCAACCTCGACATCAAGGTCGAGCTGCTGAGTGCCGGCGGGACCCAGCTCGCCGTGCACGACCCGCCCGCGGTCGGTCAGACCTACGACGTCGCCGGCGGCCTGGACGCGACCGTGACGGCGACCGGCGCGCCGTCGGCGACCTACTACGCGCGGATCGACGGCGTCGGCGCGGGCAACGCGACGACGTCCTACACCGACTACGGCAGCGTCGGTGCCTACACGTTGCAGGTGAGTGGGTGCGACAACGCGCCGCCGGTCACCGCGCCGTCGGTGCCGCGCAACCTCGTGGGCGTGCAGACCGGAGAGGGCGTCGTCGACCTCGACTGGGACGTTCCGTCGACGGATGGTGGCGGGGTCATCACCCAGTACAACGTCTACCTCGACGGCACGCTGCTCGGGAACGTGCCGGGTAGCTCGACCGCCGCACAGGTCATCGACGTGGCGGGAGGCGAGCACGACTTCGGCGTCGCGGCCGTCAACAGCGCCGGCGAGGGGCCGCAGGCCCACGTCACCGTCGAGGTCGACGACCCCGACCCGGAGGCGAAGCCGGGCAAGCCGATCATCGGACCGGCCAAGCCGGGGAGGAAGGGCGGCCCGAAGACGGCGACCGTCTCCTGGCTGCCGCCGACGGGCGTCACCAACCCGCCGATCGACGGGTTCGAGTTCATCGCCTACAAGCAGAACCGGCAGGGCAGGTACGTGCGGGTCTTCGCCATGGAGTTCGACGAGGTCTTCCCCAACGTGAAGTACACGACCCCTCAGCGCGGTCTGTACAAGTTCGCCGTACGTGCCCACAACGGCCTGGGCTACGGCCCCCTGAGCGCGAAGTCGAACGCGGTCAGGCCACGTTAGGCACGAGCGAGGAGCGAGCTGCCCCGGTGCGCCCACGCCGGGGCTTCTCGCTCGAACCGGTCCCGTGCGAACCGGTCGCGTGTCATGATCTGTGGGCTCTCGAACGAACATGGGGACGGATCGAATGACGCCCAGCGCCTCCACCACACCAGCCCGGCTGGGTGACGACATCATCGACCGCCTGGTCACCCTCGCGACCGAGCAACCCGATCGCACGCTGTACGTCGAGCTCGGGTCCGACCTCGAGGAGAACGCCCGGCTGACCGCGGCGGAGCTGGCGGATTCCTCCGCCCGCCTGGCCGGCCTCCTCGGCGAGCGAGGCGTGCAGCGCGACGACGTCGTGCTCCTCATCGCGACCCGGCCCTCGGAGTTCCTCGTCGGCCTGTTCGGCTGCCTCTGGGCGGGCGTGATCCCGGCACCGATCTCGTTCCCCCGTCGCCCCGAGCACCTCGAGAGCCGGCTCGAGCCGGTGCGTCGCAACGCGGACGCGGTCGCCTTGGTCGCGGCCACGCCGCAGGGGCAGGCCGAGATCGCGGTGCTGGAGAAGCTGACCCAGGGGTCCCTCCCCGTCGTCCAGATCCCCGACTCGGCGGCCGCCGACCCGGTGCCGCCGGTCACCGACCGCGACATCGCCTACCTGCAGTACACCTCCGGCTCGACCAGCGAGCCGCGCGGCGTGACCATCACGCACGGCAACCTGGCCGCCAACCTGGACGAGACGCAGGAGCTCATGGCGATGACGCCGGACTCCGTCAACGTCTCGTGGTGCCCGCTCACCCACGACATGGGCCTGGTCGTCGGCGCACTGCCGTCGGTCTGGCTGGGGATGACCTCGGTGATCATGCAGCCGTCGACGTTCATCCGGCGCCCGCTGGCCTGGATGCGCACGCTCGACCGCTACCGCGGCACCCACGGCTGCTCCCCGAACTTCGGCTTCGACCTGCTGGTCGACCGCTCCACGCCCGAGGAGCGCGCGGCGCTCGACCTCTCGAGCGCGGTCTGCTTCATCAACGGCGCCGAGCCGGTGCGCCGTCGTACCCGGGACCGGTTCCTCGACGCCTTCGCTCCCAGCGGCTTCCCGGCCGAGGCCTACACGCCGGGCTACGGGCTCGCCGAGGCCACCGTCGTCGTGGCCATCACCCGGCTGGACGACGTCGGCCGGGTGCTGTGGGTCGACGCTGCCGCTCTCGAGCAGCACGAGGTCGTGCTGCGGGAGAAGGGCGACGCCGACGTCCGCGAGCTGTGCACCGACGGCGTCATCCACCCGGACTACGACGCCCGCATCGTCGACCCCGACACCTGCGAGGAGTCGGCGCCCGGCGTCGTCGGCGAGCTCTGGCTGGCCGGCCCGAGCGTGAGCCCCGGCTACTGGCGGCGCGACGAGGCCACGAAGGAGGCCTTCGGCGGTCACCTCGCCGACGGCACCGGCCCGTTCCTCCGCACCGGCGACCTCGCCTTCATCCACGACGGCGAGCTGGTGATCTGCGGCCGGGCCAAGGACCTGATCGTGATCCGTGGTCGCAACATCTACCCGCAGGACGTCGAGCAGAGCGCCGAGCTCGCGCACGACGCCGTCCGTCTCGGCGGTAGCGCGGCGTTCGCGGTCGAGGAGGAGGGCGGCACCGAGCTCGAGAGCCTGGTGCTGGTCTGCGAGGTCGACGGCGAGCCCGACGAGGCCGAGGTCGCGGCGGCGGTGAAGAACGTCGTCCTCCGCGAGTACGACGTCAACGTGCACGACGTGCTGCTGGTGCCGCCGTACAGCGTGCCGAAGACCTCCAGCGGCAAGAAGCAGCGCTCGGCGACCAAGCGGCTCTGGCTCAAGGCCCGCGGTCTCGGCTGATCCGGCTGCACCCGGCGGCGGTCAGCGCGGCCAGAGGACGTCGGCCCGGCTGTAGTGGCCGGCGGCGTCGAACCAGCGCTTCGCGTGGAGCGTCCGGCGCAGGTCGCAGTCGGCGAGGACGATGCCCTCGGCGTCGTACAGCGGACCGCCGATGACCTCTCCGGAGCCGGGCTCGATGATCGCGGCCCCGCCGCGACCGAACACCTCGGTGTCCGGCGGCAACGGCCACGGGAAGTCGTCGCCGAAATTGGAGCGCTGGATGAACTGCGGCACCGAGACGACGAACGCGCCCGCCTCGATGGCGATGTGCCGGACCGTGGCCAGCCAGCCGTCGGAGTCGTCGGCGGTCGGCGCGAGCCAGATCTGCGGGCCGCCCTGGTAGACCGCCCACCGGGCCAGCGGCATCCGGTTCTCCCAGCAGATGAGCCCGCCGAGCCGGCCGACGGCGGTCTCGGTGACGCCGAGGTCGTCGCCGGCACCGACGCCGTGGAAGAGCCGCTCGTGGTGGGTCGGCATCAGCTTGCGGTGCTTGTGGAGCAGGCCCTCCGGCCCGATCAGCAGCAGCGTGTTGTAGAACGAGCCGGGCCGCTCGGCCTCGCGCTCGTTGACGCCGATGGCGCAGACGACGCCGTGCTCGCGGCAGGCGTCGGCGAGCCGGTCGACGACCGGCCCGGGTGCCTCGACGGAGCTGGCCCAGAGCCGCTCCCAGAGGGCGTTGCCGTCGCCGCCCGGCAGGTGGGCCCAGGCGTAGGACGGGTAGAGCGACAGGTAGGCCTCGGGGAAGACGACGAGCTGGGCGCCCTGCCCCGCTGCCTCGGAGAGGAGGCCGAGCGCCTTCTCGAGGCTGGCCTCCAGGTCGAGGACCACCGGCATCGCTTGCACTGCGGCGACCCGGATCGTGGGCAGCGGGGGCAGGGGCTCCATGTCGGCAGGGTACGGCGCTCACCGCGCCCTGTCGCTCAGCTGAGCCGAGCTGCTGTCACCGAGCTCCGGTCACTGGAACTCGACGGGGTTCCCGTCGATGGTGACGTTGGTGATGGTGACGGTGCCGGCGATGCCGTTGTCGTAGACGAAGCCCGCCTGACCGATGCGGCCGTTCTCGGGAACGGTGAAGGTCACCGTGCCGTTCTCGGTGCTCGGCGGTGCGCTGTCGCCGGCACAGCCGGTCTGGTCGTCGTAGGAGTTCACGAACGTGCCGCCGATCTCGACGAACATCCGGGGGGCACCGGCGGTGCAGGTGGCGCCGTCCTCCAGGGCGATGTCGAAGGAGATCTCGTCACCGGCCTGCACCGGGACGTTGAGGTCCTGGGTCTCGATCGACGTCGCGCCGCCCTCCTCGATGGTGAGCGAGACGGTGGTGTCGTCGACGATCGTGGCACCCTCGTTGGGCACCCACTCCGCAGTGGTGCTGCTGTTCTCCAGGTCGGCCACGCGGGCCTCGAGATCGGCGACCTGCTGCTGCAGGTTCTCGATCTTGTTGGTGACGCTCGGGTGCAGGTCGCGGTACTTCACGCCGCCGTCCTTGAGGTCGACCGACCGGATCGAGTCGTCGATGATCTTGCCGCTGCCGATCATGTCGGCGGCGACGGCGCCCGTCGTGCCCAGTCCTACCGTCAGCATTCCTGCGCTGGCGAGCAGCACGACCTTGTTCTTGGTGATCCCCATGAGTGATTCTCCCTGTGATTGGTGAGGGTTCTTTACCTTTGCGCCACTACCCCTCTGACTCGCCGGCAGTCAGGTGGCGGGACCTCGGGGTGGAAAGTCGAGCGCCGGGACCGCTCGACTTCCACCGGCGACAGGAGCACCCATGCAAGCGATGGTCTACCGAGGGCCGTACCGGATCCGCGTGGAGGAGAAGGACCGGCCGCGCATCGAGCACCCGAACGACGCGATCGTGCGGGTGACGCTCGCGGCGATCTGCGGGTCCGACCTGCACCTTGCTCGCGCGGCCTCTACTCCAACTGCCACAACGTGAACCCCAACGCCACGGCGGTCGGCGGCATCTACGGCTACTCCCACACCACCGGTGGGTACGACGGAGGGCAGGCCGAGCTCGTCCGCGTGCCCTTCGCGGACGTCGGTCCGACGATCATCCCGGAGTGGATGAGCGACGAGGACGCGTTGATGTGCACCGACGCGCTCCCGACCGGCTACTTCGGCGCGCAGCTCGGAGACATCGCGGAGGGCGACGTCGTCACGGTCTTCGGTGCCGGCCCCGTCGGTCTCTACGCGGCCGCGTCCGCCTGGTTGATGGGCGCCGGCCGGGTCATCGTCGTGGACCACCTCGACGATCGCCTCGAGCTCGCCTCCCGTTTCGCGCACGCCGAGACCGTGAACTTCGGCCAGGTGGACGACGTGGTCGTCCACCTCAAGCAGCAGACCGACCACCTGGGGTCGGACGTCGTGATCGACGCCGTCGGCGCGGAGGCCGACGGCAACCTGCTGCAGCACGTCACCTCGGCCAAGCTCAAGCTGCAGGGTGGGTCGCCGATCGCGCTCAACTGGGCGATCGACGCGGTGCGCAAGGGCGGCACCATCTCGGTGATGGGGGCGTACGGGCCGATGTTCAGCGCCGTGAAGTTCGGCGACGCGATGAACAAGGGCCTGACCATCCGTGCCAACCAGTGCCCGGTGAAGCGGCAGTGGCCACGCCTGTTCGAGCACATCCGCAACGGCCACCTCAAGCCCAGCGAGATCGTCACCCACCGCATCCCCCTCGACGACATCGCCGAGGGCTACCACCTGTTCTCGGCCAAGCTCGACGGCTGCATCAAGCCGGTCGTCGTACCGACGGCCGCGTGAGGAGGAGCGCATGAGCGCCACGACCCCCTACGCACGAGAGGCCCGCACCGGGATCCCGAGCGCAGACGAGCTCCGCTCCCGGATCCCCGGATGGGGCGCCGACCTGGACCCGGCCGACCGGCCGTCGTACCCGCGCGAGATCGACGCCGTGCCCGACACCGCGCACTGGCACCTCCCCGAGCAGCAGGAGGAAGCGTGGCCGCGCGAGCGGTCGATCGAGCACGCCCGGTTGACGCCGGTGTTCGGCACCAGCTGCCCCCCGCGCGGGCTGTCGGGCGCCGTCCGCAAGCTGGCCTACGCCCGCTACAGCGAGGCGCGCGCCGCCCACTGGCTGCTCCTGCTGGCCGCCGACCGCATCGACGTCAAGGAGCAGGCCGCGCTCGCCCTGCTGCGCGGCCGCCCGGACGACCCGGTCACGCAGACGGGGATCCTCGGCGAGCGCCGCTACCACGGCCTCTCATCGCGCCGCCGCGGCCACCGGGTGGACACCGTCCACCACCCGCTCGACCCGGTCATCGTCGGCCTGCCCTGGATCGCCGGTGGCTGGGCGGCGTGGCGGCTGTTGCGGCGCGCTCGCCGCTGATCGTCACGAACCGCGGCACGGACCGCGTCACGAACCCCGACGTGACACGGACGCAGCCACCAGGGTGAGACCGACGCAGGTCGCGGCGATCGCGCCGAGCGGCAGCCACGGCACGGTCAGGTCGACGCCGGGGACGTCGCGGGTGACGGCGTGCTGCACCATCCAGCCGACGACGCCGACGACAGCACCGCCGACGAGCACGGCGGCAGCGCCCACCGAGCCCGCCTCCCACAACGCTGCCCGCCGCCCCTGTCGGCCGGTGGCACCGAGCAGCGCGAGGGTGCGCCGCTCGCGGCGCCGCTGGCTGCTGCCGATGAGCACCGTGTTGACGATGGCGATGCCGGCGTAGAGGGCGGACGGGCCGAGCAGCACCCAGAGCGCCGCGTCGTTCGCGGCCCGGGTGTCGCGCTCGACCTCGCCGACCCACGCGTCCGCACCGAGCACCCGGGCGGACGTCCCGGACAGCGCCTCCTCGACTGCGGCGCGTGCGTCGACGGGCGGAACGTCCGGGTCGGGGACGAGGAAGACCTGCTCGGGTACGGCGTCGCGCAGCCCGGGTCCGAACAGTTCGGCCGGCGCGACGACCTCGCCGTACAGGTCGGGAGCGTCGTGGACGACGGCACCGATCCTGGCCCGCACCCCGTCGCCGCCGACCCGGAGCCGGATGCGGTCGCCGACGTCCTTGCCGGTGTCGAGCGCGTAGGTCTCGGTGACCACGACTTCCCGACGGTCCAGGGCTGAGAGGTCGCCGCGAACCGGTGCGAAACTGCGCGCGGCGACGGCCGTCGCCGGATCGACCACCTCGGTGTCGCCGACGACGAGCCGGGCGTCGACGACGTCGATCTCGGGGACCGCCCGCAGCCGGTCGACGGCGTCGCCGCCGTCCCCACCGTCGACCTCGACCACCAACGACGCCTGCAGCTGCTCGCGGTCGAGGGCCGTGTTCCAGTCGGCGGTGAAGCTGAGAGCGAGGACGAGCGACCCGGCGATCGCGCTGATCGCCAGCACCGGCGCGGCCAGCGACGCCGGGGTCCGCACCGCGGTGCGGAGGTGGTCGCGCGCCAGGCGCGCCGCGACGTCGCGGCGGGCCGCCGGGGTCGCGAGGAGCGCGGCCAGCGCGGGGAAGAGCAGCCCGCCGAAGCACATCAGCCCGACCACCACGACCTCCGGCATGAGCACCGCGCTGACCAGCGCGAACAGCGGCGTGATCTCGGGTACGGCGGCGAACGTCGCGACCACGCCACCGAGGCACAGCGTGCCGACCACGCCCTGGCCCACCGTCACCCGTCGGCGCTCGAAGCCGGCCTCCTGCAGCGCGGCGACCGGCGCGACCCGGGCGGCGCGGCGCGACGCGCGCCATGCCCCGAGCAGGGCGACCGTCACGCCGCAGCCCGCAGCGACCGCCCAGGCGGTGTACGGCGCGGGTGGGTCGAGGTCGAGGCTGGTGACGCCGCGGACGCGGAGGAACGCGGTCGCCGCCGGGGAGAGCATGGTGCCGGCGAGGCACCCCGCGACCGTCGCGAGCAGTGCCACCACGACCGCCTCGCCGAGCACCATCCGCCGCACCTGTCGCGGGGTGGCGCCGACGAGCCGGAGCAGCCCGAGCTCGCGACGGCGGGTGGCGACCACGAACCCGAAGGTGCTGGCGACGACGAACAGAGCCATGAACATCGAGACGCCGGCCATGATCCCGAACAGCGCGGACAGGTCCTCGAGCTCGAGCTTCTCGGCCGGGGTCACCCCGGGCCGGGAGGCTTCGGCCTCGACGGCACCGATGAGGAGCACCGTCGTCGTCATCAGCACGATGCCGACGGCGAGGGCGACGAACGCGCCGGCGTACGGCCGCCACGACTGCCGGACCGTCTGCCGGCTGATCCGCAGCATCATCGCTCGAGCTCGCTCATGGCCGCGGCGATCGCGGTGGCGTCCGCGCCCTGCAACCGCCCGACGACCAGGCCGTCGGCGAGGAACAGCACGCTGTCGGCGTACGACGCCGCGAGCGGGTCGTGGGTCACCATCACGATCGTTTGTCCCCGCTCCTCGGCGGCGGTCCGCATCAGCTCCAGCACCTGGCGGCCGCTCGCCCGGTCCAGCGCGCCGGTGGGCTCGTCGGCGAAGAGCACGTCGGGCCGCGCGTGGAGCGCGCGGGCGATCGCGACCCGCTGCTGCTGGCCGCCGGAGAGCTCGGCCGGCCGCCGCTTCGCCAGGCCGTCGAGCCCGACCGCGGCCAGCGCGGCCAGGACGGCGGCCCGGTCGACCCGGCGCCCGGCGAGCCGCGCCGGCAGGGCGACGTTCTCGTAGGCGGTCAGCGCGTCGAGCAGGTTGTAGGCCTGGAAGACGAACGCCATCGAGGACCGGCGGAGCCGGGTGCGCGCCGCTTCGCCCAGCCGGCCGATGGGGACGTCCCCGATCCTCACCTCGCCGCGGGTCGGGCGGTCGAGGCCGGCCGCGACCTGCAGCAGCGTCGACTTCCCGGAGCCGGACGGACCCATCACGGCGGTGAAGCTGCCGCGGGCGAAGGCGTGGGTCACGCCGCGCAGCGCGTGCACCTCGCCCGCCCTGGAGCGGTAGGTGCGGGTGATGCCGTCGAGCGTGACGGCAGCCGGGGTCCAGGCGGGAGCGGGTGGGAGGGGTGTCGTGGTCATGGCTCCAGGCAACCGCTGCGGCGGCGGCGGTTCACTGGTCCGTGCGCGACACCCGGGTAGCGCGTGCGCTACCCCGCGGCGCCTCCCGCCGCCCTAGGTTGGGAGCCATGAGCCGAGCCCCCGACGCGTGGTCCGCCGTACGCGGCCACCCGTGGCGGCTCCTGACCTCCGCCTGGCCGTGGCGGTCCCTCGCCTACCTCGCGACGTCGGCGCCGATCGGGCTCGCGACCCTGGTCGTGCTGGCGACGACGCTGCTGCTCGGCGCGGCGACGGTGGTGGTCGTGGTGGGGGTCGCGGTGCTGGCGGGGATCCCGCTGCTGACCGGGCTGCTCGGCGTACTGGAGCGGCGCCGGCTGGCGTTGGTCCGGCCGCGCCCGGCAACCGGCACCTCGCTCGGCGAGCGGCTTCGCGCCGGTCGCCGGGTGCCGGTGTCGTGGGCAGAGGTGGGTTACGCGGTGCTGCTCAGCGGGCTGCTGTGGCCGGTCGACGCGCTGGTGCTGATCGTGCTGCTGTCGCTGCCTGCGGTGCTCCTGCTCGCGCCGTGGCTGCGGACCACCGACGAGATGAACGTGTTCGGCTGGCACCTCGACACGGCGCTCGACGGCGTCCTCGGGTTCGCGGCGGGCGTGCTGGCGCTCGTGCTCGCGGCCTACCTGATCACCCTGCTGGCGGCTGCCCAGGGCGCGCTCGCCCGGCTGCTCCTCGACCCGCAGGAGGCCCGGCTCGCCGCCGCCGTGGCCGAGCTGCGCCGCTCCCGGATCGACCTGGTCGACGCCTTCGAGACCGAGCGCCGGCGGATCGAGCGCGACCTCCACGACGGCGCGCAGCAACGGCTGGTGGCGCTGACGATGACTCTCGGCCGGGCCGAGCTCGAGGTGCCCGAGGGCGAGGGGCAGACCCTGGTGCGGGCCGCCCGTCGACAGGCCGAGCTGGCGCTGGAGGAGCTGCGCGGCACGGTCCGCGGGATCCACCCGCGCGTGCTGGTCGACCACGGGCTGGCGGCCGCCGTGCACGAGCTGGCGGACCGGTCCTCGGTGCCGGTGACCGTGGACATCACGCTGCCCGACCGGTTGCCGGCACCGGTCGAGGCGGCGGCGTACTTCGTCGTCAGCGAGGCCCTCACCAACGTCAGCCGGCACTCGCGGGCACGCCGGGCCGAGGTGCACGCGTGGCAGCGCGACGGCCGGCTCGTCGTCACCGTCGTCGACGACGGCGTGGGTGGCGCGGACGAGACGGCCGGCTCCGGGCTGGTCGGCCTGCGGATCCGGCTCGACGCGCTCGGCGGCCGGCTGCAGGTGCACAGCCCGGACGGGGGGCCGACCGAGGTCAGGATGGAGTGCCCGTGCCTGGTCGGCTGAGGATCGTGCTCGCCGAGGACGCCGCGCTCCTCCGCGAGGGTCTCGTCGGCATCCTCGAGAAGGCCGGGCACGAGGTCGTCGCCGCGGTCGGCGACGCCGAGGCACTGCTGGCGTACGTCGCGCACGCCCGTCCCGACACCGTCGTCACCGACATCCGGATGCCGCCCGACCACAGCGTCGAGGGTCTGCGCGCGGCGGCGGCCATCCGGGCCGACCACCCGGAGATCGCGATCATGGTGCTCTCGGCGTACGTCGCCGACGCCTACGTCGCCGAGCTGCTCGACTCGGCGCCGGGCGGGGGCATCGGCTACCTGCTCAAGGACCGGGTCGGCCACGTGCGGGAGTTCCTCGACAGCCTCGACCGCGTCGCCGACGGCGAGACCGTCGTCGATCCGCAGGTGGTGCGGCAGCTGCTCGGACGCCGCCGCGACGACGGGCCGCTCGCGTCCCTCACCGACCGCGAACGGGAGGTGCTCGCCCTCATGGCCGAGGGTCGCACCAACGGAGCGATCGCCGAGGCGCTCGTCGTCAGCGAGGCCGCGGTCCGCAAGCACGTCGGCGGCATCTTCGCCAAGCTCCGCCTCGACCCCGGCACCGACCGCCGGGTCTCCGCCGTCCTCGCCTACCTGCGGGGGTAGCTGCCCGCCATCAGCCGGTGTGCTCCTCGGCGTAGGACGTGCGCTCCAGCTCGGTGCCGTCCTCGGCCCTGACGACGTGGTCGACCCCGGCGTCCTTGGCCAGGCGGCGGCCCTCCGCGACGGCCTTGTCCTGCGTCTCGAACAGCAGGTGGCTCAGGCCCTCGCCGACGACCAGGTTCGTCCACTGACCGTCCTCGTAGACGGTCTCGACGTCTCCGTCAGCCATCACGACCTCCTCGTTCCGGGTGCGGCGGTGGAGGTTCCCGATCCGGCGGGGCACACACCGGGTGAGTGCCGAAGGTCACCCCGGGTACTGCTCCACGGTCCGCGGCGAGGAGAGGATCCGGATGTACGACGACGACTCACTGACGTTCATCGGCACCGCCACCACGATCCTGCGGATCGGCGGCTTCACCGTGCTCACCGACCCCAACTTCCTGCACCGGGGCCAGCGGGCCTACCTCGGCAAGGGGCTCTGGTCGCGCCGGCTCACCGAGCCCGCGCTCCAGCCCGCCGACCTGCCGCCGCTCGACGCCGTCGTGCTGTCCCACCTCCACGGCGACCACTTCGACCGGGTGGCGAGACGCGAGCTGGTGCGTGACCAACCGGTGCTGACCACCCCGCCGGCCGCCCGGAGGCTGCGCCGCTGGGGCTTCGAGACCGAGGCCCTCGACACCTGGGAGGACACGAGCCTGACGAAGGGCGACGAGACGCTGACGGTCCGGGCCGTGCCCGGGGTCCACGCTCGCGGCGTCATGGGCAGCTTGCTGCCCCCGGTGATGGGCTCGATCCTGGAGCACCGGGTCTCCGGCCAGCTCCGGCAGCGGATCTACATCAGCGGCGACACCCTCACCGGGGAGCACGTCTCGGAGATCGCCGCGCGCTTCCCCCACATCGACACCGCGGTCGTCCACCTGGGCGGCACCCGGGTCCTCTTCCACACCGTGACGATGGATGCGGCCCAGGGTCTCGACTTCCTGCGCCGGGCCTGGCCGGACCGCGCGGTGCCGGTGCACTACGACGACTACCGCGTCTTCAAGTCCCCGCTCGAGGCGTTCCTCGCCCGCGCCGAGGAGGACGGCTGGGCCGGGAGGATCCACCCGGTCGGTCGCGGCGAGACCATCTCGCTGACTCCGGAGCGCGGGTCGGCGCGCTGACCTCCGTCAGGTCAGCTCTTCTTGGCGGCCGCCTTGCCGCCCTTGCTGCCGGCCTTCTTCTTCTGGGCGGTCGTGCCGCCCTGACTGCTGTCGGAGTTCTTCTTGCCGCTGCCGCTGGCCTTGCCGCCCTTCTTCGAGGCGTCGGGGGTGTTGGCGATCTTCGCGGCGCGCTGCTTGGACATCCCCTTGTCCTTGAGCGCCTCGTACTGCTTCTCGTTCTTCACGTTCGCGGACTTGCTCGGCATGGCTCCTCCATCGTCGGAAGCTGGAGATGAGGCGGTACCCGGGCCGGCCAGCCACAACCGTCGACCGGAGTACGGCGCCCACCCTTCGGGTGCCGAAAGTAAAGAAAACGTTGAAAACCGCAGAATCGAGGTTGTTATCAGAAAACGTCACTAGCGTGCGATTTTGGGGAGGGATCACCGACAGAAAGTGATCCTCATGGCAACGCATCGCAGAAAGACTCACACCAAGCGGCGCTTCGGGGTCGTCGCCGCCCTCGCTGCCGGTCTCATGGTCCTGAGCGGCTCTCTCCTCGGCCCGCCGGTCGACGCGGCCATCACCCTGACGCCGAAGCAGAAGATCCTCACGCTGAAGAACGTCGACCAGGTCGCCACCTGCAAGTTCCAGGCGAACCGCGTGACGCCCAACTTCGTCCGTTACACGCTGACCGCCAGCGCGCGGCCCAGCGGTATCGACGGTTACCGGGCCAACGTCTGGAACGAGGTCAAGTGCTACGTGCTGCCTGCCGGCGACACCGACATCAACAACGCGATGATCTCGTTCACAGCATCGAAGAACGGCGCCAACATGCTGCCCGAGAACACCAAGGGTGCGGTTCCGTACTTCGGCGCGTACACCCTCTGCGGCTCGGCTGAGGTGAAGAAGAAGAACGGCGACTCCACGTTCTCGCCGCTCGAGTGCAAGTAGCCCATCCGCGATCGAAGGGGCTCCGGGTCACGACCCGGGGCCCCTTCCGCGTCCCAGTTGCGGTGCCGCCCGGCCGGCGAGCAGCGGGAGGTCGAGGTAGGTCTTGATGCCCGGTGCGGCGGCGACGACGTACGGGATGGCACTGACGCAGTGGTTGGCCGTCACCACGATGCCGGGATTGCGGACCAGGCCCTCCTCGACCGTCTCCGGCTGGAGGCCCTTGAACGTCACCTTCACGTCGGGGTCCCCGGTGATCTCGACCTCGAACCGCTCCCCCTCGGGACCGAAGCTCCAGGGCGGGTCGAAGTGCTCCTCGCCCATGAACCAGTTCACGCTGGCGGTGACGACGGGGACGCCGTCGACGAGCGCTCGCCAGTGGAACTTCCGTGCTGCGACCTGCCCGGGCTCGATGGTGCCGACCGGAGTGTCGAGCGGCTGCGTGGCGACCGCGACCTCCTGCACCGTGTCGAGCTCGGGATCGATGTCGAAGCCCATCTCGTCGGCGACCATCCGGACCGACATCCTGAAGCCGGCGCCCAACAGGTCGACGATCGGGCCGCCCATCGCCTGCTCGGGCGGCACCCCGAACCCCATGATGTGGCGGACGACGTCGGGCGCGTCGTAGGTGCGGATGTCGCTGAACTCCTCGGCCCGCACGTGCGTGACCCGGGCGCTGATCGCGGAGACCATGAGCGGGAACCGCTCGGTGATGCCGCCCGGGTGGATGCCGGTGCCGTGCAGCGTCGTACCGCCCTCCGCGCATGCCTCGCGGATCGCGCCGCAGCCGTCGGGATCGGGGTAGACCCAGCCGACCGGCGTCACCACGTTCTTGCCGGACCGCAGCAGCGCCACCACCTCGTCCTCGCGCGGCAGCAGCGGGCTGTAGACCACGCAGTCGGCGTCGAGCGCGAGGATCTCCTCGGCGCTGGTCGTCGCCCGCACGCCGACCGGTCCGCCGCCAATCAGCTCGCCGACGTCCTTGCCGTGCTTGCCCTCCGAGTGCACCCATGCGCCGACCAGCTCCAGGTCGGGATGGGACAGCACCGCCTCGATCGCCGCCTTCCCCACGCCACCGGTCGCCCACTGCACCACTCGGATCGTCACGCCCCGAATCCAGTCAGAGCCGGAGCGCACGGTCAAGATCCACCGACTGCCCGCCGCCGCCGTCGCTGATCCGTCACGCTTGCCATCATGATCCGCACCTGCATCATCGGCGCCGGTCCGGCGGGGCTGTCCGCCGCCCGGGCCCTCCGACGTTGGGGACTCCCCTACGACCAGTACGAGCGCCACACCGACGTCGGCGGCATCTGGGACCTCGACAACCCCGGCACCCCGATGTACGAGTCCGCGCACTTCATCTCGTCGCGGAAGACGTCGGGCTTCTTCGACTTCCCGATGCCCGAGTCGTTCCCGGACTACCCGAGCAACCGGCAGATCCTCCGGTACACGCGGGACTTCGCGGCGTCGTACGGGCTGCGGGAGAGCATCCGGTTCGGCACCGGCGTCGACCGAGTGGACCAGAACGCGAACGGATACCGGGTCACGCTCGACGACGGCACCACCCACGACTACGGGGCGGTGATCTGCGCGACCGGCGTGACGTGGGCACCCCGGCAACCGACGTACGACGGCGCCTTCGCCGGTGAGGTGCGGCACGCGGTGACCTACCGCGACCCGGCGGAGTTCCGCGGCAAGCGGGTACTGGTCGTCGGGCTGGGCAACTCCGGCGCCGACATCGCCTGCGACGCGGCGGCCACTGCGGACGCGGCGTTCGTCAGCGTCCGGCGCGGCTACCACGTCATCCCCAAGCACATCTTCGGGATCCCGACCGACGAGTTCGCCGAGACCGGGCCGCAGCTGCCGCTGCGCATCGAGCGGCCCGTGTTCCAGGCGCTGCTGCGGGTGCTGCAGGGCGACCTGACGCGGCTCGGCCTGCCGAAGCCGGACCACAGGCTCTTCGAGACGCACCCGCTGCTCAACAGCCAGCTGGTGCACCACCTCCAGCACGGCGACGTGCGGGTCAAGGCCGACGTCGAGCGCCTCGACGGCGACAAGGTGCGCTTCGTCGACGGCACCACCGAGGAGATCGACCTCGTCCTCTGCGCGACCGGCTACGACTGGGCGGCGCCGTACGCCGAGCACCTGTTCAGCTGGGACCAGGGCCGCCCGCAGCTCTACCTCAACACCTTCAGCAGGGAGCACCCGAACCTGATCGGGCTCGGCTACCTCGAGACGAACTCCAGCGCCTACACGCTGTTCGACCACGTCAGCAACGTCGTGGCGCAGCACCTGCGCGACCAGGCGCAGCGACCGGCGCGGGCGCGCGCGTTCGCGCGGATGATCGCGACGGACGACACCCCGCTGACCGGCGGGATCACGTTCGTCGACTCCGCCCGGCACCGCAGCTACGTCGACGCCACCGCCTACAGGAAGCACCTCGCCAGGGTCCGCCGCGAGATGGGTTGGGCCGACCTGGTGCCGGGCACTTATGACGCCGTCCGCGGGTAGCAGTCGGCGGGAAGCCGGCTGATCCCTCCCGGAACCGCCGCCGATCGCCACCCCAAGCACGGTCCCCGCTGCACAGACGGGCGTTGGTGCACGGACTGGAGGGGTGAGCTCACCCGAGCGGGCGGCCCAGCCCCGCCGCCCGGGCCAGCTCGATCGCGTGCAGCCGGTCGTCGGCGTGGATCTTGGTGAGGACCGTCGAGACCAGGTTGCGCACGGTCTTGGGCGACAGGTAGAGCCGGGCGGCGATCGCACTGTTGGACAGGCCGGTCGCGACCAGCTCGAGCACCTCGTGCTCGCGCGGCGACAGGTCGGGGAAAGGCCGGTCGCCGGTGTGGTCGAGGATCGTCGGCACCCGTGCGGCGACGGCAGCCGGCAGGTAGATGCCGCCCTCGACCAGCACGGTGAGCGCGCGAGCGATCTCCGACCGGTCGGCGCCCTTGAGGAGGTAGCCCCGCGCGCCCGCGCGGAGGGCCGCGGAGATGGAGGCGTCGGTGTCCATCATGGTGAGGACGAGCACGCGGGTGCCGGGTGCGGCCCGGGCGATGGCGCGACAGACGTCGACGCCGTTCATCTCCGGCATGTCGATGTCGAGGACGGCCACGTCGGGCGCGTGGGCGAGGACGCCCTCCAGCGCGCTGCGTCCGTCGGCGTGCTCGCCGACCACCTCGACGTCGGGCAGGGAGCGGAGCGCCGCGACCAGGCCGTCGCGGAACATCGGGTGGTCGTCGGCGACGAGGACCGTCGTCACGCAGGCCCACCTCCGTCGGCGGCATGGGCCGGCAGCCGGAGCGTGACGGTCGTGCCGGCACCGGAGCTGGCTATGTCGCAGCGGCCCCCCAGCTGCTCGGCCCGGGCCCGCAACGAGCGCAGCCCGAGCCCCGGCGTCTCCGCGCCGGTGATCCCGATCCCGTCGTCGCTGACGGTCAGCGTCACCTGGCCGTTCTCGCGCCCGAGCGCCACCCGGCAGGTCTGCGCACCGCTGTGCCGGACGACGTTGGCCAGCGCCTCCGCGGTGGCGCGGAGGATCGCGGTCTCCGCTCCCTCCGACAGCGGGCCGGTGTCGGCGAGGTCCGCGCTGATCAGGACCGGGCCGGCAGAGAACCGGTCGACCACCTCGGTGAGCGCCGCGCGCAGGTCGGCGTCGTCGAGGTCGCGCGGACCGAGGTCGTGCGCGATCCGCCGGGTGGAGTCGACGACGCCGGTGACGCCCTCCTTGATCCGGTCGAGCAGCGCCTCGGCGGCCGCCGGATCGGCCGCCACCTGCTCGCGGGCGAGGTCGAGCTGCATGACGAGCGCGGCCAGCGTGGGACCGACGTCGTCGTGGAGATCGCGGCGCAGCCGCTCGCGCTCGGCGTCCCGTGCCTCCGCGATCGCCGCGCGCGACCGGACCACGTCGCGGGTCATCCGCAGGCTGTGCACAGCCGCCGCCAGCGCCGGCCGCAGGCCCGCGAGCACGCGACGGTCGGCGGCGGAGAGGGTCGGTTCGCCCCGGCGCGGGCTCACGTGCAGCTCGCCGACGTCCTCACCGCGGTGGACGAGTCGTTCCGAGACCGCCACTCCAGCAGGGCTCCCCGCCCGGGAGACGACCTCGTCGTTGACGGTGACCGCGACGTAGGGCAGGCGGAGCGTGTCCGCGAGCGTGTGCGCCAGCCCGGGCAGTCCCTCGCCGCCGGGCTCGGCGGAGCCCATGCCCTCGAGGCGTTGCCCGAACGCCGCGAGCACCTGCGTCGGGTCGTCCCTTCTCCCGTAGAGGAGGCGGTTGACCTGTCGCTGCACCAGCTGCTGGGCCGGGTGGAGGGTGACCCCGACCAGCACGATGGCGAGCAGCGCGGTGGGGCCGCCGACGCTCGCCCCCACCGCTCCGACCACGGCGAGGTAGCCCGCGACGACCACCGCGGTGAGGGCGGCGTAGGCGACCGACCGGCCGATGGCCGCGTCGGCCCCGACCAGCTCGCCCTGCAGCACCGCCAGCCCGATACCAGCGACGAGCGGTACGACGCTCGTCGCGGCCACCCACGGCCCCCAGCTGTCGGGTGCGGCCGCGGCGCTGAGGGCCACCGCCACCGCGAGCGCGGCGCCGACGGCGATCGGGAGCAGCCGCCACCGGTCGGCCCCGCGGGCGCTGCGTACCCGGAGGAGCAGGGCAGAGACCGCGACCAGCGCCGCCGCCGCGACCAGCGCCGGCCCGGCCGACCGGACGCCGGCCACCGCGGCGACCTCGAGCGGGTTGGTGAGGCCGCTCGTGCGCATCGGCGGGTCGAGGCGCTCCCAGGGCGTCACCGCCTCGAGTGCCGTCGCCACCACGACCACCACCGTCTGGGCGACCAACACCGGCCGCCAGCGCGGCGACGGCAGCCGTCCGTCGGGCAGCAGGGTGAGGGCGACGGTCGCCAGGAGTGCGTAGCCCGGCAGCCACAGCCAGCTGCCCAGCCACAGCAGCCACCGGTCGACCCCCGGCGGGCCGCTGAGGGCGGCGACCACGAGGGCGACCTCGCTGCTCCCGAGCAGCCAGCCCGCGAGCACCGCGAGCCAGCCGAACGGGTGCTCGGGGCGGAACCGGGCGAGGAGCGCGCCGACCCCGCCCACGACGACGCACCACACGACGACGGTGTGCCAGAACGGGTCGACGTCGGCCGACCAGTCGGGACCCTGGATCCCGTGCACGGCCAGGGCGGCGACGCCGAGCGCCACGCTCCCGGCGCCGGCGACGGGGGCGAGGTACGGCGCCGCCCGTCGCAGTCGGGCCACCCACTGGCTCACCGTCACAGAATCCCACCAAACCGTCCGTTCCGCCGGGGACACGGAGTCCCGAACCGACCGGGACGCGACGCCCCGGCGACGTCGAGACCTCCTGTCCGTTCCGAGCACCGGCGGACGCGGCGACAGTGGTCGCACCCGATCCACCCAGGAGGAAATCATGTCCGCTCGTGTGCTCCAGGCGGCCGTCGTCGCGTTGTGGCCGCTTCTGCTCGTCGGCAACGCCTTCGGCCATCCCGAGGTCGAGCTCACCGCCGAGAGCTATCTCGCCGCGGCCGCGGCCGACCCGTGGAAGTGGTACGCCGTCCACCTCGTCGCCGCGTCCGCCGCGCTGCTGACCATCCCGTCCGCCGTCGTGGTGCGCTCGCTGGTGCCGGGCCGGGGGCGGCGGTGGGCGACGGCGGGAACCGTGCTGGCGGTGGTCGGCGGTGTCGCGCTCGTGGTCGCGTTCAGCATCGAGGCCGGTGTGATGCGGGTCGCCACCGAGCTCGACCGACAAGCGGCCCTCGCCGTGACCGACGAGCATCTCGCGTCCCCCGAGGCCTACCTGGTCCCGGTCGGGATCCTCGGCACGGCCGTGGGCGTGATCCTGCTCTCCGTGGCCCTCGTCGTCGGCCGGGCGGTCCCGACCTGGCAGGCGGTGCTCTACGGCGTCGGCGCCGGAGCGACGCTCGCGCCGGCGTCGCCCGGCTCCGTGCTCGGCTCCGTCGGCTTCGTCCTCCTCGCAGTGGCGGCGTTCCTCGTCGCAAAGCAGGTACTGGCCGGGCCGACCTCCCTCGGCACCGAGCGGGGCCGGCGGCTGCCGGCACGTGCGCCGGTGGCCTCCTGACCGGAAGGTCCTGGGTAACGCTCTGCGCGTCGGTCACCATGGAGACGACAGCACGGCGCCTTCTCGCGGGACGCGGGCGTCGCCGAACATCAGGAGGACGCAATGCCGTTCCACCGGACTCGTCCCACGAGCCGCTGGCGGAAGGCCGTGCTGCGCGCCTGTGTGGTCGGCGTCGTGCTCGGAGCAGTCGTCGTCGCCGCCGCCAACGCGGTCGTGGTGAGCCGGACCAGTGACCGGGTGACGACCGACCCGGACGATCTCGACCGCGTCCAGGTGGCGATCGTTCCGGGTTCCCGCGTGCGCGACGACGGATCTCTCGGCCGGGTCGTGGCCGAGCGGGTCGAGGCCGCGACCGCCCTGTACCGGGACGGCACGGTCGACAAGGTGCTCGTCTCGGGTGACAACGGCACGGCCACCTACAACGAGCCGGACGCGATGCGCGACGCCGTGCTCGCCGCCGGCGTGCCCGCGGAGGACGTGTTCACCGACTATGCCGGCTTCAGCACGTGGCACACCATGCGAAGAGCGAAGGAGATCTTCGAGGTCGAGACCGCCGTGGTCGTCACCCAGGGCACCTACGTAGCCCGGGCGGTCGACCTCGGCCTCGCCGCCGGCATCGACATCCAGGGCTATGCCATCGGCGACGGCGGGCGCTGGGGACGAGAGCTGCTCGCCCGGGTCCGGGGACTCGGCGAGGCGATCTGGCGACCCGGCGTCACCGGTGGCCCCACGATCCCGATCACGGGCGACGGCCGGGCTTCCTGGGCGACGCCGCCCCTCTCTGGCCCGACCCGGATCCCGACGGGATGATCGGCAGGCGCCGGAGAGGCGCGCCGATCTGCGCGACGGACGGCGGCCCCGAGCCGCTCGCGGCGCGAGCTGGGCCGCCGACCGTCGTAGCCGAGCAGCAGGAAGAACCAATGACGATGGAACGCCTCTCTGAGGGACCTCATCGAACGATCGCCTCCTCGCGGACCTCGAGAACCGCGGACCGTCGAGGCGTGAGGTGCGCTGATGTCCCGATCGGGCGCCGCGCCGTCGCGAGCGTCCGGGTGAAGGCGCGCACCTGACCGGCGACCTCGTCCGGGGCTTCCAGGTGCGGAGAGTGACCCACGCCGGGCATCACGGCCGTCGTCCAGCCGGGCTGCAGCGCGGCCAGCTCGTCCAGGCCGGCAGCCGGGACCAGCCGGTCGAGGCCGCCGTGCACGACCATGCCAGGAGTCGGGACGGCGGCGATCGTCCGCCGGTACACGGCGGCGCGCGCCACCAGCAAGCCGACCGAACTCGCAGCCTCCACGAACGTCGCGTGATCGTCGGCGTCGCCCACCTCGGCCCGTTGGACGAGCAGCTGTCGTGTCTCCTCGTCCACCGCCTCGGCCGAGGAACACGTCAGCGCGAGCGCCCGCCGTACGAACTCCTCGGGTCCCAGCCGTCGGAAACGGGTGGCCAAGGCAGTGCGTCCCAGCCATGGCCAGGCACACAGGGCCACCCGGAGCGCGAGCGCCGGCGTCATGGGCTCCCAAGGCACCCGCGGCATCGGCAGCGCCAGCAGCACGAGCCCCCGCACGTGGGCAGGACGACTCGACGCCTGCAGCATCGCAAGGGCACCGCCCATGGAGTGACCGACCAACACAGCGGGGCCCACCGCGGCGAGGACCTCGTGCAACAACCGTGCGTTGTCCCGCACTGCGACCGAGCGGCCGGCCCGGGGCGAGAGTCCGTGCCCGGGAAGGTCCACGGCGAGCACGCGGTGGTCGGACGTGAGAGCGTCGGCGAACCGCCCCCAGCTGACGGCGGAAGCGCCGAGCCCGTGGACGCAGAGCAGGACCGGCGCACCCGGAGGGCCGCCGTGGTCTGCCACATGGACCGGGCCGCCGATGTCGAGGAACGCGGACTGGGCAGGACGAGAAGGCTGAGGCACGGCCGGCTCCTGATCGAGTACGGGGACGTCGGCTGGGCTCACAACCGCTGCTCGCCGCCAGTACCCGATTGGAACGGGAGCAACCCACGCTGCCGGGCCAGGCGGCCGGCGAGACGGCGGTGCCGGGGTCTCGAAAACGACCAGGCCCCGGATCCGAGGACCCGGGGCCTGTCACACGTGCGCGAGGGGGGAGTTGAACCCCCACGTCCTCTCGGACACACGGACCTGAACCGTGCGCGTCTGCCTATTCCGCCACTCGCGCGTCGCCGTCCCTGATGCTGACAGCCGGGCAAGGCTATCCCAGGGTTCGCGGGGCTCCCAAACTGACGGTCAGGTCCGTTGCGTCCGGCCACCTGGTCTCGATACGGCGGTAGCAACCGCTCGCAGGCTCGCGCTTGCTCGCCGACTCGACCTGGCGCCTGGGTCCAGGTCCGTCCTCGTGCCTCGGACGGCCCTGGGGCGCTCACCGATACGATCGACGGAACCCGGCACGGTCGGGTCGAGTGGTGTGCGATCAGCCGGAAGGAGGGCCCAGGGTGGGCGGACTGCAGCGCTTCGAGCACAAGCTGGAGCAGGCGATCTCCGGCGTCTTCGCCCGCACCTTCCGCAGCGCGGTGCAGCCGGTGGAGATCGCGGCGGCCCTTCAACGCGAGCTCGACAACAAGGCGCAGGTGCTGTCGCGGGAGCGGCGGCTGGTGCCGAACGCGTTCGCGGTCGAGCTCTCGCAAGGTGACCTGGAGCGGATCGCGCCGTACGAGTCCGCCCTCTCGACCGAGCTCGCCGAGCAGCTGCAGGAGCACGCCGACCTCCAGGCCTACGTGTTCCCCGGGCCGATCAAGATCGAGTTCGTCACCGCCGAGGACCTCGGCACCGGGCGGTTCCGGGTGCTGAGCAGGGCGGAGGCCAGCGTGAGCGGGCACGCCCGCTACACCACCCGGCAGCGCACCCGCGCGGTGCTCGAGGTCAACGGCACCCGCCACCCGCTCCAGCCTCCGGGCCTGGTGGTCGGGCGCGGCAGCGAGGCCGACCTCCGGATCAACGACCCCGGCGTGAGCAGGCGGCACGCGGAGTTCCTGGTGACCGCGCAGTCGGTGGGTACTGGGGCTCCCGGCGCCGGCCCGCTCCAGATCGAGGTCCACGACATGGGCTCCACCAACGGCATCACCGTCGACGGCCGCAAGGTGAGCCGGGCGGAGCTCGGCGACGGCTCTCGCGTGCAGGTCGGCCACACGTCCCTGGTCGTCCGTCTGCTCGAGGAGGAGGTCGCCGATGTCTGAGCTCACGCTGTTCCTCGTGCGGATCGCCTACCTGGCGATCCTCTGGATCTTCGTGCTCTCCGCGATCTCCGTGATCCGGTCCGACATGTTCGGCGCGCGGCTGCCGTCGGCGGCGGGCGCGCCGCCCGCGCCCAAGCCGCCGAAGCAGAAGGCGCCCCCGAAGCGGCGCGGCTCGCCGACCCACGTCGCGGTCATCCAGGGCCAGAACAGCGGTGCGACCGCGAGCCTCGCCGAGGCGCCGATCCTCATCGGCCGCGGCAACGACGCGGCGATCCGTCTCGACGACGACTACGTCTCCACCCGGCACGCGCGGATCGTCGCCTCCGGCGACCAGTGGTACGTCGAGGACCTCGGCTCCACCAACGGCACCTACCTCGGGGCCCAGCGCATCACGCAGCCCACCACCATCGGGCTCGGAGCACAGGTCCGCATCGGCAAGACGATCCTGGAGCTGAGGAAGTAGACCGTTGACGTCAGACGACCACCAGCTCCCGGACGAGCCCGGCCAGCCGGCTCCCCCGAGCGAACCGCCGCCGGACGAGCAGCCACCGGCTCCCGACCTGCCGACGCCACCCGAGGGCGCCCCGGCCGACCTGACGATGATGCGTCCGCTCCCCGGCGCCGACGCCCCGCCGGTGCTGCCGCCCGACGGCCCGACCGTCGACGCCCCCGACCCGCCGCCGGCCCCGGTGGACGGCGACACCGTCGCCGAGGACCCCGCGGACCTGCTGCGCCTCTCCTACTACGCCGTGTCCGACGTCGGCCGGGTGCGCAAGGACAACCAGGACTCCGGCTACGCCGGCCCGTGGCTGCTGGCCGTCTGCGACGGCGTCGGCGGCGCCGCCCGCGGTGACATCGCCTCCAGCACCGCGGTCAACGAGCTGCGCCAGCTCGACGAGCCGCCCGGCAGCAGCGACCCGATCGTCCGGGTGTCGGACGGCCTGCACGAGGCGCACGACTCGATCGCCGCGCAGGTCTACCAGGACGCCTCCCTCAACGGCACGAGCACGACGGCGACGGTCGCGCTCTTCGACGGGCAGCGGATCGCGGTCGGGCACATCGGCGACTCCCGCGCCTACCTGCTGCGGGGCGGCGAGCTGTCTCAGATCACCAGCGACCACACGTTCGTGCAGAGCCTCATCGACGAGGGTCGGATCACCGAGGAGGAGGCGCGGGTCCACCCGCACCGCAACCTGATCCTCAAGGCGCTCGACGGGCTGCACGAGGTGGAGCCCGACCTGTTCGCCATCGCGCTCGCCCCCGGCGACCGGGTCTTCCTCTGCAGCGACGGCGCGTGCGGCGTGCTCGACGACGCCCGGATGGCCGACATCCTGGCCAGCGGTTCGCCGGAGTTCGCGGCGATCGAGCTGGTGCGCGCCAGCCTCGACGCCGGCAGCTCCGACAACGTCACCTGCGTCGTGGCCGACGTGCTCACCGCGGAGACCGCGACCGCCGATCCGGCGTACGCCGACCTCGAGCCGATGATCGTCGGGGCCGCCGCGGAGCTGAAGCGCCGCGCCCCCCGCGGCCTGTTCCGCGGCCACCGCTCCGGCGACACCGGCGAGCTCGAGCCGATCGATGCCGAGATCCCCGACATGCCCGCCGGCGTCGAGTACGCGATCGTCGACGACCCGCCGGCCGATCCGGAGGCCTACCGCTACGCGCCGCTCGCGCCCCGCCGCTTCACCTGGCTGCGCCGGCTGATGGCCGCTGCCGTGGGGCTCGGCCTCGTGTGGGTGGCGCTGGCGTCGGCGTACTGGTGGACCCAGCAGCAGTACTACGTCAGCGAGCACGAGGGCCAGGTCGCGGTCTACCGCGGCATCGACGGCGTCCCCGGCCTGTCCAGCGTCTACCGCACCAGCGACCTGGCGGTCGAGGACCTGCCGGAGTCCGCGCGCGACGACGTCGACGAGGGCATCGCCGCCGACGACTACGAGGACGCGGCGACGATCGTGCGCAACCTCGCCGAGCGCATGATGCCCGCCGACGGCACCGGCGAGGAGGGGTAGGACCCACACGTGGCCGCCAACGCCAGCCTCCTGCAGTTCGTGCACCGTCGCCGACGGGGCGCCGAGCTGTTCTTGCTGATCCTCGCGCTCGTCGTGGGGATCGGCGCCTACGCCTCCGTCGGGCTGGGCGTCGACGGGGAGGTCCCCACCAACCTGGTGGGGTACGGCGGCTGGCTGGCCGCGCTCGTCGTCGCCGCCCACGTCGTGGTCCGCCTGGTGGCGCCGTACGCCGACCCGGTGCTGCTGCCGATCGTCGCCGCGCTCAACGGCATGGGGCTGGCCGTGATCCACCGGATCGACCTGGCCGAGGACAGCGGCCGCGCGGACCAACAGCTGATCTGGATGACGGTCGGCGTCGCGCTGTTCGTCGCGACCCTCGTCTTCCTGCCGGACCACCGGGTGCTCGCCCGCTTCACCTACACCGCCGGACTGGCCGCGATCGTGCTGCTGATCCTCCCGATGCTGCCGGTCATCGGCAACGAGGTGAACGGGGCCCGGATCTGGATCCAGGTCGGACCGCTCGGCTTCCAGCCGGGCGAGGTCGCCAAGGTGCTGCTGGTGGTCACGTTCGCCGGCTACTTGGTCGTGCACCGCGACGCGCTCGCGCTGGCCGGCCGCCGGCTGCTGTTCATCGACTTCCCGCGCGGCCGCGACCTCGGGCCGATCCTCGTGATGTGGGTCGTCAGCCTCGGCATCCTGATCCTGCAGAAGGACCTGGGCTCGAGCCTCCTGTTCTTCGGCCTGTTCCTGATCATGCTCTACGTCGCGACCGAGCGGCCGGGGTGGCTGGTCGTCGGGGGCGCCATGTTCTTCGGCGGCGCGGCCGTGGCGTTCCAGATCTTCGCCCACGTGCAGCAGCGGGTGGACATCTGGCTCGACCCGTTCGCCGACCGCAACGGCGACGGCTACCAGCTGGTGCAGGCGCTCTACGGGTTCGCATGGGGCGGGCTGATCGGCCGTGGCCTCGGTGAGGGGATGCCGTCGCGCGTGCCGGAGTCGGAGTCCGACTTCATCATGGCCGCGATCGGCGAGGAGCTCGGCCTGACCGCGGTCATCGCGATCCTGCTGCTCTACGGCCTCATCGTCGAGCGCGCCCTCCGGGCCGCGCTGATCTCCCGCGACGGCTTCGGCAAGCTGGTCGCGACCGGCCTCGCCGGCGTCCTCGCGCTCCAGGTGTTCGTCGTCATCGGCGGGGTCACCCGGCTGATCCCGCTGACCGGTCTCACCACACCGTTCCTCTCCTACGGCGGGTCGTCGCTCGTCGCGAACTGGGTGATCATCGCGTTGCTGCTCCGCATCTCCGACCACGCCCGGCGGCCCGTGCCCGCCATCAGCGAGGAGGCCGACGACCCCGACCTGAACGAGACCCAGGTCGTGAAGACGGTGAAGCCCTCGTGAGGGTCTCGACAATGGTCTCGACAAGCTCGACCAACGAGCGCCGGAAGACGGTGAAGCCCTCGTGAACCGGCCGATCCGGACCGTCTCCATCTTCTGCCTGTTCCTCTTCCTGGCGCTGATGGTCAACGTGACCTACCTCCAGTTCTGGCACGCCGACGAACTGAACGAAGACCCGCTCAACGCGCGCGTCGCCGAGGCGGCGTTCAGCCGCGAGCGCGGCGACATCCTCGTCGGCGAGGGCCGGGACCAGCTCGCGATCGCCCGCAGCCGGGAGTACGACGACCGGTACAAGTACCTCCGGGTCTACCCGAAGCCCCTCATGTACGCGAACATCACCGGCTACCTCACCCTGGGCAGCCAGACCGGCATCGAGGCCTCGCAGAACGCCGTGCTGTCCGGCGAGGACGACCGGCTGTTCGTCACCCGCCTCATCGACCTCGCGCAGAACCAGAGCAACAAGGGCGGCAACGTCCTGCTGACGCTCGACCCGGCCGCACAGCAGGCGGCGTACGACGCGCTCCTGCAGACCGTCGGACCCGAGGGCGAGGGGTCGGTCGTGGCCATCGAGCCCAAGACCGGACGGATCCTCGCGATGGTCTCGCTGCCGTCGTACGACCCCAACGAGCTGACCACGCACGACTTCAACGCCTTCCAGCGCAACTACGACCGGCTCGACGCCGACGACAAGGAGCCGCTGGTCAACCGGGCGATCCAGACCCGGCTGTTCCCGGGGTCGACGTTCAAGGTGGTCACCGCGGCCGCGGCGATCGAGGAGGGGCTCTACTCCGCCGACGACGACGTGCCGTCCGGCGCGACCTGGCAGACGCCCGGCACCACCGGCGAGAACAACGTGATCGACAACGAGGGGCGCTTCCTCTGCAACCCCGAGGAGGTCTCGTTCGGCACCGCGATGGCGCAGTCGTGCAACACCGCGTTCGCCAAGATGGCCGTCGAGCTCGGGCCGGAGAAGATGCGCGAGCAGGCCGAGGCCTTCGGCTTCAACAGCGACTACCTGCTCGACCTCACGCCGCAGGTGCAGTCGATCTACCCGAGCGGCGAGGACGGCGAGGACCTCAACGACGCCCAGACCGCGCAGACCGGCTTCGGCCAGTTCGAGGTCCAGGCCACGCCGCTGCAGATGGCGATGGTGGTCGCGGCGCTCGGCAACCGCGGCACCTTGATGCGGCCCTACCTGGTCGACGAGGTGCAGTCGGCGGAGTACGAGACCCTCGAGCGCACCGACCCCGACGAGATCCGCGACGCGGTCTCCCCGACGACGGCCGACCAGGTCACCGACCTGATGGTCGAGACCGTGGACAACGGAACCGCCTCGCCGGCCCAGATCCCCGGCGTCACGGTGGCGGGCAAGACCGGAACCGCGCAGCGCGGCGTGCCGGGCGAGCCGCCGTACGGCTGGTTCGTCTCCTTCGCCCCGGCCGAGGACGCCGAGGTCGCGGTGGCCGTGATGATCCAGGAGGCGCCGGGCAAGGAGATCGCCGGTGGCCAGCTCGGCGGTCCGATCGCGAAGGCAGTGATGGAGGCGGTCCTCGATGACTGACCAGACCGGACGTCCCGAGCAGTACGCCGACTCGGCGCAGCGCTACCGCCTCGAGCAGCGGATCGCCACCGGCGGCATGGGCGTGGTGTGGCGGGCGACCGACACCCGGCTCAACCGGCCGGTCGCGGTGAAGGTGCTCAAGCACGAGTTCGCCGACGACCCGCAGTTCCGCACCCGGTTCGACACCGAGGCCCGCAACGCGGCCGCCCTGCAGCACCCGGGCATCGCCGGGGTCTTCGACTACTCCTCCGACCCCGACGGCGCCGACGCGCCGTACCTCGTCATGGAGCTGGTCGAGGGGCAGCCGCTCTCGACGCTGCTCGCCCAGGCCCGCGACAGCGGACGCACCCTCGATCCCGAGGTCGTCCGCGACCTGGTCACCCAGACTGCCGACGCGCTGGCGGTGGCGCACCGGGCGGGCATCGTCCACCGCGACGTGAAGCCGGCCAACCTGCTGATCACCCCCGACCGACGGGTCAAGGTCACCGACTTCGGCATCGCCCGCGCTGCCGACGACGCGCAGATCACCCGCACCGGCGCGGTGATGGGCACGCCCCAGTACCTCTCGCCGGAGCAGGCCCGCGGCAACCCGGCGGTGCCGGCATCCGACGTCTACGCGCTCGGGGTGGTGGCGTTCGAGTGCCTGGTCGGCCGGCGGCCGTTCGAGGCCGAGACGCCGGTCGCGACCGCCCTCGCCCACCTCCAGCAGCCGGTGCCCGACCTGCCCGAGGACCTGCCCGCCGACCTGCGCGCCATCGTCACCCGCTCCCTCGCCAAGGAACCGTCCGAGCGGTACGCCGACGGCGCCGTGCTGGCGGCGGCGCTGCGCGGCGAGGACGTCGCGCCGCCGGTCGTGGCGCCCGCGCCGGAGGACGACGCGACCGCCGTCCTGCCGTCGACCCCGGCCCAGCCGTCGATCCCGGTCGTCGCGCCCGCGCCCGCCGCGCCCACCCCGCGGCTGGACCGGGCCGAGGCCTACCGTGGCGAGCCCGCTCCCGAGGAGCGGAAGTCGCGAGCGTGGATCGCCGCCGTGCTGCTGGTGCTGGTGCTCGTCGCGGCCGCGCTCGCGGCCGTCGCGCTGCTGACCGGTGACGACGAGGACGACCCGGCGGCCGACGACCGGCCCTCGCGCACGGCGTCCCGGACGTCCGAGGCGACGACCGAGGAGACCTCGAGCGAGCCGACGTCGACGGCGCCGACCACGACGGCGCCGGAGATGGTCACCATCGACGAGTCCGACTACGTGGGCCGACCCGTCAGCGAGGTCGAGCGCGAGCTGCAGCTGCTCGGCCTGGCCCCGCGGCTCATCGAGGACGCCAACCCCGGTGACCAGGACGAGGACGACGTGCTCAGCGTGAACCCCACCGGCGAGCTGGAGGTCGGGTCCGCGGTCGACGTCCACTACTGGGGCGCTCCCCCCGCCACCACGCCGACCACCGAGACGACGGCGCCCACGGACTCGACGACCACGGAGACTGGAACCACGGAATCGACGGAAGGTGGCGAGGGATGAGCAACGCCGGGCCTACGGACCCGCCCGGAGGCACCGGGCAGGGATCGGGCACGGTCGGGGGGCGCTACCAGCTGGGGGAGCTGCTCGGTCGTGGTGGCATGGCCGAGGTGCGCAAGGGCATCGACACCCGCCTCGGCCGCGTCGTCGCGGTCAAGCGGCTGCGCACCGACCTGGCCAGCGACGCGACCTTCCAGGCGCGGTTCCGGCGCGAGGCGCAGTCCTCGGCCTCCCTCAACCACCCCGCCATCGTCGCCGTCTACGACACCGGTGAGGAGCAGCGGGTCGAGCACGGCGAGACGGTCTCGCAGCCCTACATCGTCATGGAGTACGTCGCCGGACGGACCCTGCGCGACATCCTCCGCGAGGGCCGGAAGATCCTCCCCGAGCGGGCCCTCGAGATCACCAGCGGCGTGCTCTCGGCCCTCGACTACAGCCACCGCGCAGGGATCATCCACCGCGACATCAAGCCCGGCAACGTGATGCTGACCCCGTCCGGGGACGTGAAGGTGATGGACTTCGGCATCGCCCGCGCCATCAGCGACGCGGCGTCCTCGATGACCCAGACCGCCGCCGTGGTCGGCACCGCGCAGTACCTCTCCCCCGAACAGGCGCGCGGGGAGTCCGTCGACTCCCGCTCCGACGTCTACTCCGCCGGCTGCCTGCTCTACGAGCTGCTCACCGGCCGGCCGCCGTTCGTGGGCGACAGCCCGGTCGCGGTCGCCTACCAGCACGTGCGCGAGCCCGCCGTGCCGCCGTCGCACCACGACGCCGACCTGACGCCCGACATCGACGCGATCGTCATGAAGTCCCTGGCGAAGCGGGTCGAGGACCGCTACCAGTCGGCCGCCCAGATGCGCGCCGACATCGAGCGCTACCTCGCCGGCCGCCCGGTCTCGGTGGTCTTGCCGCCGCCGCCCGCGGACCCGCCCGGCGGCGCGACCGCGGTGGTCCCGGCCGGCGGCGGTCCCGGCGAGCCCGACACGATGGTCCGCCAGCAGCCGGTGCCGCCGGCCGACGAGAACGGCCGCAGCCGCAAGGTCTGGCTGTGGCTGGTGCTGGGCCTGCTGGTCCTCGCCCTCCTCGTCGCCGCGTTCGTGGCCTGGCCCAAGCTGTTCCCCGACGAGCCGACCGACGTGAAGGTGCCCTCGGTCCTCGGCCTCGAGCGCGACGTCGCGCGCGAGGAGCTCGCCGACGAGGGACTGGCCGTCGACGACAAGCAGCGCCAGTGCGACGACCAGTACGACGCCGGCTCGGTCGTCGACCAGGACCCGCAGGGCGACAGCTACGTCGACCCCGGCTCCGAGGTGACGCTGGTGCTGAGCAGCGGACCGTGCGACTTCGCCATGCCCGACGTGACCGGCAAGCTGGAGCGGGTCGCCGTCGACGAGCTGGTCGCGGCCGGCATCAAGCGCAAGAACATCGCGATCGCCCCCGAGGAGTGCGACACCGACGACGACGCCGGCACCGTGGTCGAGCAGACTCCGCAGCCCGAGGCGTCGGTCGGCAAGGACGACTCGGTCACGCTGTGCGTCTCCGACGGCCCCGAGACCGTGCCCGAGGTGATCGGGCTCCGCCAGGGCCAGGCCGAGCGGCTGATCATCGAGGCCGGCTTCGAGGTCGACGTCCGCGAGGACCCTGCCTCCGAGGCGCCGAAGGGCGAGGTCACCGACGTCATCCCCGGTGAGGGCGAGGAGCTCGACCAGGGCGAGACGGTCACCATCTTCGTGTCGGTCTACGAGGAGCCGACCACCTCCGCCCCGCCGTCCGACACCGACACCGACGGCGACGGCCTCCCCGACGCCGACGAGACGGCGCTCGGCACCGACCCCAACAACCCCGACAGCGACGGCGACACCTTCAGCGACGGGGACGAGGTCGCTCAGGGCACCGACCCGAACGACCCGCTGAGCTTCCCGCCGCTGGGCAACGGGAACGGCAACGGGAACGGCAACGGGAACGGCCGGGGCGACGACTGACGCCGCGCGGCGTCAGCTGCTGCCGCCGATGGGCGTGGCGTAGCGGACGTCGAGGAGGCCGTCGTACGCCGGCGCCTCGATGTCGGACTCGACGTGCATCTCCCAGCCGATGCGGATGTAGGGGTTGGCCGCGTCCGAGCGGTAGCCGGTCACCAGCGGGTCGTCGTCGAGGGCCGCCGAGAGCTCGACGGGGTCGCCGACCGCCTCGATGACGTAGGGCTGGGGGTAGGGCACGCCCTGCAGCTGCACGACCGGGCCCTCGCACTTGATGCCGGTGGTCGAGACGATCCGCTGGCCGGCCACGGTGACCGCGGTGGCGCCGCCGGCCCAGAGCGCGTTGACGACGGCCTGGATGTCCTGCTGGTGCACGACCAGCTGGGAGAGCCTGACGTCGTGCGCGACCGCTTCGTCGAGCAGCTCCTCCGGGGAGTCGCTGAGCGAGATCGAGAGGCCGGGCCCGCTGCGCGGCACCAGGCCGGCCGGGTCCTTGAGGTCCTCGAACCGGGCCCGCGCGCGCCGTACGCTCAGCGAGCTGACGTCCTCGGTGAGTTCGTCCACGTCGTCCTCGAGGCTCTCCAGCCGCTGCCGGACCTTCTCGTAGTCCGCGGCGTCGGCCTCGACGAGGCCGGCCAGATCGGTGTAGCGGCCCGGACGCAGGTCGGTGCCGCGGCTGTCGGCGGCGGAGATGACGAACAACGCTCCGACGACGACGCCCACGACCGGCGTGCCCACCCGCCACGCGAGCGGGCGCTTCGGACGGGTCGGGGGCGGGGTCGGCTGGGGGGTCGACTGCGGGGTGGGCGGAGGCTCCGGCGTCGGCCCAGCCGTGTGCGCGCCCGTCATGGTGTCTAGGGTAGGCGCCGACAGGTACGTCGTGACTGAGGAGCCCAGAGCCGTGAAGATCCCCCGCCCGAACCTCAAGCGTTCGGACAAGACCGAACGGGATGCGTTCAAGGACCCCTCGAGCGGGCCGACGTTCAGCCCTCGCTTCCTGGTCTCGCTCGTGCTCATGCTCGGCGGCATCGCCTGGATCGCGTACTACTACATCGGCGTCCGCCCGGTCGCGGGCTTCGGCGACGACGACAAGCCGGCCCTCGACCCCGAGTCGTTCGAGCCCGGCGTGGTCACCGGCTGGAACTTCGTGGGCGACCTGCAGGAGTGGAACTACCTGATCGGCTTCGCCGCCATCATGCTCGGCCTGATCATCGCCGCCCACCCCTCGACCCCGCTCGGCCGCGGCCGCGGCGTCGTGGTCGGCATGCTCGGCTGCTTCCTCATCGGCCTGCTGTGGATCTGCACCTACTACATCGTCGGCACCGGCGACAACGCCCAGGACCTCGCGGTGTTCAACGACCTCGAGCAGAAGAACCTGTTCGTCGGCATCGCGTTCATGGCGGTCGGGTTCACCTTCGCCACCAAGTGGGAGTAGTCCACAGGTTGTCCACACTCTCTGGATAACTACATCGATGTAGTTACCCACACCTGTGGGGAAACCTGTGGGATCAGGTCAGCACCGCGGTCCGCGCGACCGTCGCCGCGGCGAGCAGGACGACGACCACGGTGACGCCGAGCGTCTGTAGCCGCGCGCGGTTGGCCTTCGGTGCGTAGACGATGGCGCCGGTGACCACCAGGCCACCGAGGAACCCGCCGAGGTGGCCCTGCCACGAGACGCCGGGCACGAGGAACGTGAACACGGCGTTGACGACCAGCCAAGGCACGATCGCCTGGATGTTGCCGCCGATCTTGTGGAGCACGACGAGCAACGCGCCCATCAGCCCGAAGATCGCGCCGGACGCGCCGAGGGTCGCGGTGTTCTCGTCGGCGAACCAGTAGACACAGACCGAGCCGGCCAGCCCGGCGACGAGGTAGAGCGCCACAAACCGGACCCGGCCGAGGATGCTCTCCAGCTGCGGGCCGAGGAACCAGAGCACGGCCATGTTGAGGCCGATGTGCCAGATCTCGACCTGGCTGAACATGCTGGTGAACAGCTGCCAGTACGCGCCCTCGCTGACGCCCGGGAACCACCGACCGTCGGCGACGGTGTCGCACACCGCCGAGGAGTCGACCCGCGGGTAGAACTGGCCGGGGTTGTCCTGCGAGGTGCAGGTCCCGGTCGGCAGCAGCGCCAGCCGGTCGACCAGCGTGCTCTTGGCCCACCCGGTCGCCAGGATCGCCAGCCACACCGCGGCGTTGATCCCGATGAGGACGAACGAGGTCAGCCGCGGGTCGCCGGACCGCTTGCCGCCGTACGGCAGGAGGCCCTGGCGGGTGGCCTTCGCCCCCTCCTTGACGCAGTCGGGGCACTGGAAGCCGACCGAGGCGTCCCGCATGCAGTCAGGGCAGATCGGCCTCTCGCACCGCTGGCAGCGGACGTAGGTCTCGCGGTCGGGGTGCCGGTAGCAGGTCGGCACCCCGCCCGGCGTCGCCGGCGGGCCCGACGGGTCCGACGGGTCCGACGGGTCCGACGGGTCCGACGGGTCCGACGGGTCCGTCACTCAGGCTCCGACGATCTGGACCGACTCGATGACGACCGGCTCGACCGGCTTGTCCGCGGCACCGGTCGGCACCGCGGCGATCGCGTCGACGACGTCGCGGCCGGCCTGGTCGGCGACCTCGCCGAAGATGGTGTGCTTGCCGTTGAGCCACGTGGTCGCACCGACGGTGATGAAGAACTGCGAGCCGTTGGTGCCGCGGCCGCCCTGGGTGCCGGCGTTCGCCATCGCGAGCAGGTAGGGCTTGTCGAAGGTGAGGCCGGACTGCACCTCGTCGTCGAAGGTGTAGCCGGGGCCGCCGGTGCCGGTGCCCTGCGGGCAGCCGCCCTGGATCATGAAGCCGGGGATGATCCGGTGGAAGCCGAGGCCGTCGTAGAACGGGGTGTTGCCGGCCGATCCCTCGCGGGGGGAGGGGCGGAACGGGCCGTCGGAGGACACCTCGACCGGGTTGCCGGTCGCCAGCCCGACGAAGCTCTGCACGGTGCGCGGAGCCTCGTTGGGGAACAGGTTGATCGTGATGTCGCCCTTGTTGGTCTTCAGGATGGCCTGCTGGTCCGCCATGACTCCCTTTCGCCCTTGCTGTCGGGGGCTTGCTCGGGGCGGGCACCGGTGCCCGCACGCTCGCGAACGATCCTACGGGGGGCCCGACGCGCGGTGGTCCGCACGGTCTGTGCGTGGTGGGATGGGGTAACGAACCCAGCCAGGGTCCGTCCGCGAACTCGGAAAGGTTTCCGCAATGGGACTGCGCAAGAAGAAGACGCTCCTCGAGCAGGCTGAGCAGTACGTCGGGGCAGCGGTCGACCAGGCGAAGGACTTCGTGCAGGACACTGCACGGCCGGCTCTCGCCGATGCAAGGGAGAAGGCAGCCCCGGTGATCGCCGACGCCAGGGACAAGGCAGCCCCGGTCATCTCCGACGCCAAGAAGAAGGCGGCGCCGATGGTGGCCGCGGGCGCGGCGACGGTCGCCGCGAAGGCCACCGACGCCAAGGCGTTCGCCGAGACCAAGGCGGCCGAGCTCTCCGGGTCGAACAAACCGAAGAAGCGCTCCAAGATCAAGACGCTGCTGATGCTCGGCGCGATCGGCGGCATCGTCGCCGTCGTGGCCAAGCGGCTGCAGGCGGGCAGTGGCGACAACGGCGGCTGGCAGTCGTCGTACGACCCCGCGCCGCCGCCGAGCCCGTCGGCCTCGACGACGCCGCCCCCGGTGCAGTCGGTGCCCGACGAGGCACCTATCGACGAGGCCGGGGCCGACCCGCTGACCGATCCGCTTCCCGAGGAGTCGAAGAACTCCTGAGCGGGCCGTCCGGCTAGGCGCTCGCCAGCTCCGGGTTCTCGTCCCGGAGCTGGTGGGCGACGCGGCGCTCGACCCAGAAGATCAGGCCGGGCACCAGGCCCGCGACCATCATCAGCAGGAAGCGCGGCAGCGGCCAGCCCGCCTTCTGCGTGAGCACGAACGCCACGACGACGTAGACCATGTAGATCCAGCCGTGGATGAGCCAGACCGGAGTCAGGTCGTCACCGAGCTGCTGCAGAGATCCGCCGTCCGGCAGGCCGTACTTCAGCAACGACGCGACGGCGCCGACGACGAGCAGCACGCCGACCACGAACGCCAGCACGCGGTAGGTCTTGAAGAGGCCGTTCACGCCGTCGAACCTACCGCCCCCTCGTCGAGCGCCTCGCGGACGTACCTCCACCAGAGGAACAGCGCGAACGCGGCGAACAGCCACCACTCGATGGCATAGGCGAGATTGCGCCAGCCGGTGAACGTGCTCGCCGGCGGCAGCTGGTCGAGCGTGGCCGGGGCCAGCTCGCCGGTGCCGGCATTGCCGCCGGCACCCTTCTCGGTCGCCTCCGGGTCGACGACGACGTAGCCGCCGTAGAGGTCCACGTCGACGCGCTGGACCAGGTCCGCGATCCGCAGCTGCGGCAGCACGTCGTCGGTCGGGTCCTCGTCGGCCGCGCCCGTGCCCTCGCCCGGCTGCAGCCACCCGACGACGGACGCATCACCGGTGGGCGGTGCGGGCGCGGTCGCGGGGTCCTCGCCTGCGAGCCAGCCGCGGACGACGGGGATCGCCGGCTCCCCGGCACCCCCGACGGCGAGCGGGGTCACCACCCAGCTGCCGTCCGGACCGGAGCCGCCGTCCTCCCGTCGACCGGACACCAGGACCGTGCCCTCGGGCAGCCAGGTGCCCTCGACGGTCACCGGCCGGCCGACGTGCTCCGCCGGGAACGGGTCGTCGGGCCCGAGCACGTCGGTGAGCGGCGCCGGGTCATCGTTGGTGATGTCGACCCGCTCGGCCTCGCGATGGGCCTGCCAGGCGTCGTACTGCCAGAAGCCGAGCCAGACCGCCGCGGTCGCGCACGCGATCGCCAGGAGGTGGGCTCCCCACAACCGGGGGCTCCACCACGCGATCACCACCTCAGCGTAATGAGCGGCACTCGGCACCAACCCAGCGGATACGTCGGACGATTGGTATTACCACTTGACCAACTGGCCATCTACCGTCTACGGTCGTCGACATGGCGTTGAAACCCGTGACCCGCAAGTCCGTGTCGGACCAGGTCTTCGACCAGGTGCTCGGCGAGGTGATGGACGGCGGGCTCGCGGCCGGCGAGCAGCTCCCGAGCGAGCGGCAGCTGGCCGAGGTGCTCGGGGTGTCCCGGCCCGCGGTGCGCGAGGCGCTCCAGCGGATGACGCAGGCCAACCTCGTCGAGGTGCGGCACGGCGGCGGGGCGACGGTCCGCGACTTCCGGCGGTACGGCGGCCTCGACCTGCTGCCGAACCTGCTGGTCCGCGACGGCGGGGTCGACCCGCTCGTCGCGCGCAGCGTGGTGGAGGCCCGCACCTCGGTCGCCCCCGGCATCGCCGCGCTGGCCGCGGAGCGGGGCGGCCCGGCGCTGTCGGCCGCGCTGACCGACGTGTTGGAGCGGCTCGACCGGACCGACGACGCCGTCACCTGGCAGCGGCTCGCGCTGGAGTTCTGGGACATCGTCGTCGACGGTGCCGACTCGATCGTGTTCCGGTTGATGTTCAACGGGCTGCGGGCGGCGTACGAGCCGGTGCTGCCCGCGCTGGCCGCAGTCCTCGCCGCCGAGGTCGGCCAGGTCGAGCCCTTCCGGGTGCTCGCGACCGCGATCGCTGCCGGCGACCCCGCCACGGCCCGCGCGGCCGCCGAGCGGGTGCTCGCGCCCACCAACGACGCGCTGATGGAGGCGTTCGACGCCCTGTCGGCCACCACGGACGGAGACGACGCATGACCACCAAGAACGTCGAGGAGCTGGCCAAGCGGCAGGTCGCGCGGGACGAGGCCCGGATCACGGGGGACCGGCGCACCAGCCAGTCGATGCGCCAGGTGTTCGTCGAGTTCTGGAAGCACCCCTCGCCGTACATCCTCTCGACCTACCTTCTCGCCGCCGTCGTCGGCCGGGTGCTGGCGGGCCCTGGCGAGTGGTGGGAGCTGCTCCTGCCTGTCGGCCTGATCGCGATCATGCCGGTCGTGGAGTGGGTCATCCACGTCTTCATCCTGCACTGGAAGCCGCGGCGGATCGCCGGCATCAAGATCGACCCGCTGCTCTCGCGCAAGCACCGCGCCCACCACCGCGACCCGCGCGCCATCCCGCTGGTGTTCATCCCGTGGCAGGTGGAGCTCACGTTGGGGCCGCTCGGGCTGCTCGTCGCCTGGGCGGTGACGCCGACCTGGACGGCCGCGTTCTCGCTGCTGGTCGCGAACCTGGTGCTGCTCTCGGCGTACGAGTGGACCCACTACCTGCTCCACAGCGACTACCGGCCCAAGTCCCGGTGGTACCGCTCGGTGTGGCGCAACCACCGGCTGCACCACTACAAGAGCGAGCACTACTGGTTCACGGTCACGACCGCCGCGACGGCGGACCGGCTGTTCGGCACCTACCCGGACCCGGCCACCGTCCCGACGTCCCCGACCGCGCGCAACCTGCACGGCCTGGACTCCTGACCTGTCGCGGACCTGCCGCCCTGACACCGAGATCGCCGACCTGCGACGATGAGCGCCGTGAAGGTCCACCACCTCAACTGCGCCTCGTTCCGCCCGCTGCTGTCGCCGCCGATGGTGGCCCACGTCCTGCTGGTCGAGCGTGAGGAGGGCCTCCTGCTCGTCGACTCCGGTTTCGGCACCGACGACCTGGCGGACCCGAAGCGGCTCGGCCAGCCGTTCCGCGCCATCGTCCGCCCCGTGCTCGACCCCGGCGAGACGGCGCTGGCGCAGCTGAGGACGCTGGGCTTCGCCCCGGAGGACGTCACCGACATCGCGCTGACCCACCTCGACCTCGACCACGCGGGCGGGATCGGCGACTTCCCGCGGGCGCGGGTCCACGTGCACCGGCCCGAGCTCGAGGCCGCGACCCGGCCGACGCTGCGCGAGAAGCAGCGCTACCTCCGTGCGCAGTGGGCGCACGGGCCGCGGTGGGAGCAGCACGCCGAGCCCGGTGACGACTGGTTCGGCTTCCCGGCCGTCACCGCGATCGCCAACGACGTCCTCCTCATCCCGCTGCGCGGTCACACCCGCGGCCACGCCGGTGTCGCGGTGAAGGACGGCGAGGGCCACTGGCTGCTCCACGCCGGCGACGCGATCTTCGACCGCAACCAGGTCCGCACCCCCGCCTCCTGCAACCGCTCGCTCGCGGCCTTCCAGGTGCTGATGGCCGTCGACAACAAGGCCCGCCGCGCCAACACCGAGCGGCTCCGAGAGCTGGTCGCGTCCCGTTCCGACGAGGTCACCGTGTTCTGCGCCCACGACAAGGCGCAGTACGACGCGCTGGCCGGTCGCTAGCGGATCAGTCGCCGCAGACCGCGAACGGCAGGTGCCGGTCCTCGATCAGCTCGACCGCGGCGGACGGCCGCTGGAGGTCGTAGCCGAGCCGCCCCGTCGACGGGTCGGCGACGCCGCGGCTGAACCCGGCGCCGAACTCGGGGCGGATCGCCGGCATCACCTCGGCCAGCCGGAGCCGGTCGAACCCGTCGTCGCGCAGCGGTCCGAGCCGCACCGTCACCAGGTCCTGGCCGAGCGCGACCGAGAATCCCTCGAGCGGGTCGAGCGCCTTCAGCGCGGCGCGCGGTGCCTCGGCGAGCTGCCCCTCCATGCCGTCGCCGAACACGGTGTCGAACGGCAGGCACCCGCGCTCGACGTACGTCGCGTTGGCCTCCTGGCCGACGAGGTCGCGGGTCTCCTCGATGGCTGCCCAGCTGTCGCTGCCCTCGGGCGGGGTCTCCGAGGTGACGAGGGCGCGGTCGGCGTCGAGCGTCGCGCCGGCCAGCACGCCGACGCCCTCATCGATCGCGTCCTGCACCCGCGCCATCGGCACCCCGTCGTGGAACGCGATGATCCAGCCCTCCGCGTCGCCGGAGTACGACGCCTCCCAGGCCACGTCCTCCGCACCGAAGCCGTACGACGCGAGCTCGGCGGCGGCCGGGCGCAGCAGCCCGGCCGAGAGCGTGGCGGCGCCGTCGAGCGCGCGCCAGAACCGGTCCAGCTCACCCGGCGTTGACTCCTCGTCCAAGGCCGCGAAGCCGAGAGTCAGCCGCAGCTGGTCGAAGTCGGTGACCTCCAGGACGGTCGCCTCGGCGGGCACCAACGGCAGGGCCGCGGCCGACGGCTCGAGGGTCGGGTCGTAGGCGGTCGAGAGCGCCTCGGACTCCGGCTCCTCGGGGTAGACGGGGTCGGGGGAATCGGTGCAACCCGCCGCCAGTATTGCCACAAGTGGCAGCAACGGCGCGAGCCGCCGGACCCCAGAACTCACGGCGCTGAGTCTGCCACGGCCGAGCAGGTCGGCCCGCGATGGCCGCCTCTCGGGCTGTCGGCGCGGACGTGCGGCGTGTCCCGCGTCCCGTCCGCGGACCGATCCGGGGATTCGTCCTCGACGTTAAAGGCGCTTATGGTCCTGGGAGCCCCAAACAGGAGGAGCCCCATTGCTTCGCACTATCAGCACGATGTTCATCGCCCTGGTCGCGGCCCTGACGCTCGGCGTCTCGCCGGCCTCCGCCGACCGGCTGCCCCCTCTGATGCTCGGCCCCGGTGACGCCGGCGTGAGCGACATCGGTGGTCAGGCGATCATCCGCTACTCCAAGTTCGGGCCCGTCTACATCTCGGGCCAGCACAACCAGCACCTGACGGTGAAGTACGTCGAGAAGCTGCACTCGATCCGGTTCCGCGACACCCGCACCGGCTCGTTCAAGAAGGCGCTGCCGGACCGCTGCTTCAAGGAGAAGGTCAAGAAGGGCGTCTCGGCCGTCTGCAAGGTCCCGCCCCGGTTCCGCAAGGACGGCAAGCGGATGTTCATCCAGGTCTGGCCGCGTCTCGGCAACGACTACACCAACGGCAGCTCGCTGCCGAAGAAGTTCCGGATGTGGGTGCTGACCGACGCCGGCAACGACGTGACGATCCTCGGCCCCGGCGCCGACTTCGTGAACGGCGCGAAGGGCAACGACCGCATCACCGGTGGCGCCGGCAACGACTGGCTGCGCGGCGGCCCCGGTGGCGACAGCATCAACGGTGGCGCCGGCAAGGACCGCGTCGCGCACGGCTGATCGATCCTCCCGTACGACGCGCTCGTCGTACTCACTGCGAAGCCCGGGCCCACGGCCCGGGCTTCGTCGTTCCTGCGGATGATCCTCGGCCCGATCGTGCGACTTCGGGGCGCGGACGGGTCATCGTCCTTGCATGAGCACCTTCCCGTCCCTCCGTTCCGCACTGGTGACCGCAGCGATCGCGTCGTTCGCCCTGGTCGCCGTCCCGACCGCCCCTGAGGCGGCCGCCGCCGCTCCGCGGTGCGAGGGCAAGCGCGCGACCATCGTCGGGACCGCCGGTCGTGACACCCTCACCGGCACCAACGGCCGCGACGTGATCTGGGCCGGTGGCGGCGGCGACCGGATCTCCGCGCGCGGCGGCGACGACGTCATCTGTGCCGGACCCGGCTCGGACCGGGTGGACGCCGGCGGGGGGAAGGACCGGGTCTTCGGGGAGGGCGGCGAGGACGACCTCGACGGCGGCACCGGGGAGACCGACCTGGTGGACGGCGGCACCGGCGACGACGAGATCACCACCTCCAGCCAGCACTCCGTCCTGCAGGGTGAGGCGGGCGACGACCGACTCACCGCCACCGAGGAGGGCATCCTCCTCGAGGGCGGTGACGGCGACGACCGGCTGATCGCCCGTGCGGTCCGGGTGTCGCTGCTCGGCGGCGACGGCGACGACCTGATCGACGGCTTCTCCGGCCGGGACGCGGCCGTCGACGCCGGGGACGGCAACGACACCGTCAACCTGGCCGGTGGCAACGACGGCAGCGCCGACCGCCCGGTGCTCGGCGGCTCCGGCAACGACGTCGTCCGAGGGGAGGCCGGCACCGACTACGTCGACGCCGGCCCCGGCAGCGACGACGTCGACCTCGGCACGGGCACCGGCGGCTGGGCCCGCGGCGGGGCCGACGACGACACGCTGACGAGCGGCAGCACCAAGAACACCGAGCTGCACGGGGACGACGGCAACGACACCCTCACACTGGACGAGATCGGCTCGCGGGCGGACGGCGGCGCAGGCGCCGACCTGATCAACGGCAGCCTCTGGGACGACGAGCTCGACGGCGGCGCCGGCCCCGACGAGGTCCACGGCAGCGAGGGTGACGACAACCTCCTCGGCGGCAGCGGCGACGACGAGCTCTGGGGCGGGCTGGGCGTCGACGTCTGCTCCGGCGGCGAGGGCACCGACGTCTGCGACGGCGGCCCGCTGGGCACGCCCGAGCCGAGCCCCGAGGACCCGGACCTGTGCCGCTCCGACGTGGAGACCAAGCGCAACTGCCGAGCAGAGGCGTCCGACCTCGCCGGCACCGCCGACGGCACCCTCGAGCCCTCCGGCGGCATCATCGAGTCCTGGTCGGCGACGGTCGACCTCGAGGAGCTCGCCCCCGGTTACTACTGGCTCGGCGACGCCGACATCGCCTGGACCGTCTCCGGCACCTCCGACGAGGGCTGCGTCTACGACGGCAGCGCCTCGCTCGACGGGCGCGCCGAGGTCGCGGTCTTCGAGGACGAGGGCAACTACTCGATCACCCTCTGGAGCACGACGGCGGTGGCCGAGGTGGTCGTCGACTGCCCGAGCTCACCCCCGGAGACGATCCAGTACCGCGCCCTCAACACCAACATCGCGGAAGCGGACCGGCAGGCGCTGGGCGAGGTCCCGGTCACGAGGCTCCAGGGCTTCGAGAACTACGTCCCCCAGCACGCCCCCGAGGGCCACGTCTCCTGGAGCTGGGACCTCCACCGCGGCTGAGGGGCGTCTCGATGACCGACAGGCGTCTCGATACGGCCTCGGCTAGCGCCTCGGCCTACTCGACGACCAAAGGACGCCAAGCAGCCGCAAACCGTGACCGCTTCAACCGCGGTCCGGCAGCGTGTCGGAGCGAAGCGACGACACGCTCGGACAAATTCGGTGGAGCCTAGGGGACTCGAACCCCTAACCCCCTGCTTGCAAAGCAAGATCCCAGGTCGATTCATCACGGTGTTTTGAGCGTTGAAAGAGCAGGTCAGACGTGGTCGGTGGTGGTCAGCAATTGCCAACGCTTCCCCCACCAGTCCCCCACAGATACTGTTGGTGCCAAGACAGCAAGGGGTTAGGGAGGTCTCGGGATGGCAAGGCGTCGCGGCTTCGGCGAGGTCGAGCGTCGGGTGAGCAGGTCCGGCCAGGTCACCTACAGGGCCCGCTACGCAATGCCTGACGGAAACCGGCACTCCCGGACGCTCGCGACGAAGATGGACGCCGAAGCGTGGCTCTCGGCCGAGCGAGCGCTGATCGACCGTGACCAATGGACCTCGCCGAAGGCCCGGCAAGAGGCCGCGGAGCGGCGGCTTCGCGAGGCTGCGTCCAACACGTTGGCTGGGTTCGCCGAGCGGTACCTCGCCGAGCGCGGACTGCGTCCGAACACCGTCCGCGGCTACCGTGCGCTGCTCAAGTCCCAGATCCTCCCGTACTTCGGCGAGATGCCGCTGCACGAGGTGACGCTGCGGGAGATCAAGAGTTGGCGCACCTCGCACGACCCGACCAAGGCGTCGACCAACGCCGCTTCGTACCGCCTGCTCAGGTCGCTCCTCCAGGCGGCCGAGGAGGAGGAGCTCATCGACCGCGCTCCGCCCAAGATCCGCGGTGCCAGCAACGCCCCGGTCAAGAAGGTGGCGGTCCCGGCCACCCTTGATGAGCTTGCCGTGATAGTCGACGCGATGCCCGACCGGCTGAAGTTGCTGATCGTCCTCGCCGCTTTCGTCGGCCTGCGCGAGGGCGAACTGCTCGAGTTGCGCCGACACGACGTTGACGGCGTCACCGGCCGGATCGACGTCACCCGCAAGGTCGACAAGGACGCCAATCCTTCGGTCCGGGGCGCTTGTCCTAACTGCGGTCGTCCGATCAGCTCCCCGAAGACCGCGAAGGGAATCCGGACCGTCCACGTCCCACCGCCTTTCCTCTCGATGCTCCAGAAGCACCTGCTCGAGCACACCTCCGAAGGCCCGGCCGGGCTGCTGTTCCCCGGCGACCGCACCGACCACATGAGCGTCCGGTACTTGATGGACCGCTACCGTCCCGCACGCGAGACAGCTGGACGGCCGGACCTGACGATCCACCATCTGCGCCACACGGCACTCACCATTGCCGGTCAACACGGTGCGACTGGCGCCGAACTTCAGGCTCGCGCCGGTCACGCTTCGCAGGCGGCCATGGCGATCTACCAGCACGCCACGCTCGACCGCGATAAGGCTCTGGCCGAGCGCATAGGTGAGACATACGAAACCTGGCGCTCCTCTGGGGGCACGAAGTGAACGGTCGGTGCTCTGCCGAGTGACTGGGCCGGCGACCGCAAAGCGGTTTGACCGCCTCTTGCTAGAGGCCCAGCTGTCCTGCGACAGACCGACGCACGATGTGCTCCCGACGGTGATGTCGAGCCAGCCCATCGAAAGACTTGACCGCCGCAAGACTAGCGACGCTGTGGATCGACTCGTCCGCCCTGAAAGCGGTGCGGATCGCCCCCCATCGCAGCGAGCTGAACGAGTAGTTTCCGCGGGTCAGACCGGCCTTGCCGACCGCGTCCTTGACCACCGCATTGATGCCAGGTTGGCTCATCGGCTCGCCGACCGGGTTGAACCCGTGGAACCCCGTGAATGCCGGGCGCTCGGGATCGCCCATGCTGCGGGCCCTCAGGACGTCGACCCACTCCTCCCAGGCTACGACGGGGCAGCCGGGCATTCCTGGATCTCTTTTCACTACGGAGGGGTACGCGCGACCAGGCACCGTAAGCACCAGCCCCTCTGACGCCGTCTCAATATCGCCGATGGTGAGGCTCCGCGCTTCCTGACTGGTGAGCGCGGCGCCGTAACCGACGGCGAGCAGCGCGCGAGCGCGCAACTGCAATGCCGACGTCGACGCGTATCGAATGGCCGCCCGCAGGTCACCGGTCTGTCGCAACACAAGGAGCGCCTTGCGAATTGGCCCTCGGCCGCTCTTGTTCAGCGTTGCAAACACGCGATCGTTCGGGCGCGCTCCCTGATCGCGCCATCGGCCGACCGCAGCCACCGGGCACAGTTCCCCATTGACCGCCTGAACGGATACTGCCCGGACAGCTCGAACCTTGCCCGACATCGAGTCGGGCGGCGGACAGCTGACGGTCATCGAGCCACGCCGCAACGAGATGTCGCGCCAACGGAGGCGGATCAGACCGGCAGTCCCGCACCGAACGTGGTGCTGAAGCAGGACCGCCGCGATCGCGGCCTGCTGGTCGGCGTCCGGTGCCATCACCGCCTGGATGGTGGCATCGACCAACTCCCTGTAGAGCGGCTCGGAGACAGGCTGTGCCGCTCGCAGCGGATCCTCCCTGGCGAGCCCGCGCATGAACTCACGGACATCTCTCAACCTCCGGAACGGTTCCTCCCCACGTAGGACCCGTGCCAGGTCGATGTGCTCGAGTCGACCGCTCACCTGACGAGTGGTGAGGCCCTCCTCCTCACCCAGGTAGGTGAGGAACAAGACGAGTCCACTGGCGTCCGCGGGCAGCTGCATGACTCCGAGAAACCGCTGCCATTGGCCGAAGCACTTCTCGGCGCGCGCCGCTCTTGCCTCGCTGACCCCGTTCCTGACAGTCCGGATCGTCTCGACGCTCATAGACCGACCTTGCCTGCCGCCGATCCTCGGAAGGGGTCCGCGCGACGTATGTACTTGGAGAGTGATTCCAGAGTGACGTGTCTACTCTGTGCGGCGATCTTCTCCAGCGGAATCTCTAGGTCCGCGCAGGTTGAGATGAATCCAGCCCGCAATGATCGGCCGCCCCAGTGCCCCTGCAGTCCTGCGTCCTGCGCGCGCCTCCGCACGACCTTGGTGAGCGCTTCTGGGGACAGGGGCTGTGTACCGATCCTGCCGGCGCGAGTCACTCCCGGAAACACCGGCCACTTGGGGTCCACATCTCCAAGTTGCTGTTGGACGCGGCCATGCCACTCGGCGAGGGCCGTCACCGGGCAGGTCAGCGGGTTCCGGCCGTACGGGATGCCGACCTTCGCGCCGTGGCGGCCTTCTTGGTCTGTCTTCGTGCGGCGGAGGTGGATAACAAGCCCTTCGCCGTCTCGGGGGACGACGTCTTCCCAGCGCAGATCGACGACTTCGCCCCTGCGATGAGCCCCTGCCCAGCCGACAAGCAACAGCGCCTTGTCGCGAAGGTCGATCGTGCGGCCTTGTGCAAGGAGTCGCATCGCATCGGCGAAGGACGCCTTCTTCCCTTCGCCCGCGAGTGCATCCAGGCGGGTCCGCTTGATCCGGCCGATCTCCCGCACCCCAAGCCGCTTCTGGGTTGCCTGTTGCCCCTCGACCGTTGTGAACACCGCTCCGTCGTCGTCGGCTGTCGCCGATAGATCCCGCCAAGCCGCCATAGCAACGACGGGGCAAGCCGCATGGTCATCAGCTCGAGCCACTGCGCGAACGACGACCGGCGACTTGCTGGTGCGCTCGACCGGCAGCAAAGTCACGGTGACCGCGTTCCGATCGATCTGGACCTCGGACCAGTTGAGCATTCGCATCCGGTTCACGATGGCCCCAGCTTCGATCACTCCCAGGACTGCCCGATCTCGTACCTCGCGAACGTCACGAGACCGAGCATCGAGGGTGCGAATGACCTCGCGCAGACCATTGATCCGCAGCGCGGAGATCTGCATCGGCTTCTCCCTCGGCGGAATCTGCCTGCTCAGACCACGAAGGAACATCCGCATTGCCGGATCGTCCGTGGGGGATGCGAGTCCCGCCTCCTCGTGAATCCGCCTGATGGCCGCCGCCCAGCCGCGCAGAGTGTTGAGAGAAGCACCGTTCGCGTTACCTGCCGCGGCGAGGTACAGCATCAGCGTCTCGGCCGGCGCTGGGAGCGCGGTGAAGCCGTTCTCCCCGCACCATGCTTCGAACTTTCGCCAGCGACGAGCGTAGGCAGAGCGGGTCTTCTCCGTCACCGCTTGCACATGAATCTGGGCGGTGCGCAGGAGTAGCGCTTCGAACTCGTCCGCGGGCTGCGCTACCTCGTCCGGGTCGAGGAAGGCCCGGACTCGTGCCGTCCTCATCCGATCTGCGAGGTCGGCCCGGGCGTCCTTATCTGTCATCACTGCAGTCTCAAGCGGGCTGATTGCTCCAGCAAGGGTGCAGAGCGACACGGTTAACGAGACGATCGTCGCCGGCGCGCTCGATCTTTCGCAACGGTTGTGACAGCCGGGGGTAGCGGCTGGCCGATCGGGTCGACGCGCTCGCCGTTCGACGTGCGAGACAGCGAACAATGACGGGTAAGGTCGCCGCGCCGTGCGCCATCGAGGTGCGTGGCCGGCGGAGTGACCCGTCGGACGCGCGTGCGGGGTGGGCACGTCACCTCTGTCCACCCCGCACGGATCGCGTGCCGGGGTCAGCCCTTGCCGAGAGTCGTTCCGGCCTGCGATTTGGCAGACTTCGACGATCCGTTTGAAGCCAGCGTCTTGCCAGCCTTCGAGAGTGCGGACTTGCTGGGCTTGCCACTGCTCTTCGCCATGGTGCTCACCTCCCCTCACATCGTCTGCACCGAGAGATGCCAAGAGCCTCCGACAAGCGCCACGACGGGTTGGTGGCGAACGGCGCCGAAGGACCAGCTATCCCGGGCGCGTGCTGCAGTCTTCGTCGCGTCCACCGGCCCTTGATCATCGCCGGTGGGACCTGACGGCGCGGTGAAGTTCGGCGTCGGTCTGGCAGCGGCAGCCGGCGCGCGGGTTCCGATGCAGCGTCATGTCGCCGTACGGGCCGAAGAGCGCGTCGTACTGGACGTAGTTAGGTCGAGCGGCGATTCCGCCGCGGATGAGGGCGCCGACGACGAGCGCGGCGGCCTGCTGTGCGACGAACGCGGCGGACGGGTTGAAACTCTCGTTCTCGCCAGTGAGGCCGAACGCCTTCCCGAGGCCGCAGATGTCCTTTCCGACGTGCCTCTCCAGGATCGCGCGGTCCTCGGGAGTCATGTCGCCGAGGGCGGCGAGCTGCTCGGCGGTGAAATTGTCGGTGCCTCGGGCCAGGAGGTCGCGCGGGAGACCGGTGCGCTCAGCGAGGACATCGATGACCGTAGGCCCCTGGTTGGGACGATGCGGGTAGTAGCAGCGCAGGCACGGTCCGGCCCAGGTCGCTTCGGAGAGGCTGAGCATCGTTCCGGTGGCGCCGCCAGTGCTGCCGTCCAGAGTGTGGGTGGCGTGGATGGCGGCGATCTCGTGGCGGGCGTCGATGCTGTCGACGGCGCCGAGGACGGTGGTCGGCATGGGCTGGGTGCCGGCGTCGACCGCCTGGATGTAGTCGCGGGCGGTCCCGACGAACGGTTCGACGTTTACGCCGGGAAGCTGGTCGCGGACCAGGTGCACCTTGGGCGTCTTTTCTGCGGCGGTGACCCGGTCGCCGAGACTGTAGGTGGTGACGTTCGGATTGTCGTAGGTCTCGGGATCGACGACGGTGAGGGCTCCGGTGGCGTTCAGCTCGCGGAAGATGAGGGCGATGGCGGTGCCGATTGCGCCGCCGCCGATTAGGGCCGTCGCGTGCAGCGGCTTCAGGGGCCGGACGGTGGCGTCGGGTTCGCTCAGGGTGATGGGGCAGAAGTCGATGGGCCGGGCAGGTCCGTGCCGGTCGGGGCGGACGCCAACGACGACCTTGAACACCTCGGCGGTGAGCATCGCGCCGGCCAGGACGCCGCCGAGCCCGGTGCCGGGCTGCTGGAGCGGAGTGAACTTGATGCCGGCGGGTCGCAGCCGGGCGCCGTGGCCGTCGGCGACGCCGCTAACGTGCGCCGAGGTGGACCTCGTCCCGATGTGGACGTGGAACGTGGTGGTCTCGGGGCGGGTCAACGCCAGCGACCAGTCGGCGTCGATGCCGGCGGAGAGCTGATGCAGCTCGGCGACCAGGTCCGGGTCGAGGTGCCCGTCTCCGCCGTTCGGGTCGAGGTGGAGTCGGAGGGGGAGCCGACGCAGGTTCCCGATCAGGACCCGCAGGGTCGTTGCGACCGCCGGGGCGGTCGGATCGGCAGTGACGAGGACGGTGCTGTTCTCCAGCCGGGTCGCGAGGTCGGCCTCGTCGGTACCAGAGCTGCCGGCCGCGAGGCGCAGCGGGCGGCTGTAGTTGGTGGCGTCAGTGCTCACGGACACCGTCCGCGTCGAAGGTGATGACCATGGTGGTGTGTGTCGTGATGGTGGCGGGCTCGATGGGCTGCCAGTCGCCGTCCTCGAAGGTCCACCAACCCCAGGTGGCCGGGTCCGTGGCCGGAGTCGCGAAGTTCGGAATGACCGAGGCGATGAAACCGGGCACCCGGATGTTCCCGGTCTTGTCGGTGTGCGACAGGAATGCCTTATGCCTGTGGGAGTGCAGCTGGGCGCGAAGCTGAAGACTGTTGTCCTCGGCGTAGGAGAACAGCGGGTTCAGCGCGGCGGAGGAGAACACCAGGAGTTGGGGGTGCCGGTCGATGCCGGCGGTCCCGGCGAGCGCAACGACGGTGACCGTTGGGTCATCGGGCGGCGTGAGGAGGAGTGCGCCGGTCTCTACGCCGAGGGCGCCGTACCGGGCGGCGTCGCCGACGAGGACGTCGACGGCGTCAGCTCCGAGGCGAAGGATGGTCATGATGCGCGTGCTCCTCGAACTCGGTTGATGTCGTCGATGACGTTTTCGGTGACGTACAGGAACGGGTTCCCGTCCGACCGCCATGCGGTTACGCCGGCGGCCCACTCGCCGTGCAGAGCCTGGCCCTCGGCGGTGAACGGCTTGCAGATGTCGTTCGGTGCCCGGTAGCCGTTCGCAGCCGGCCACGCACTGGCGAAGTTGGTTGGACCGCCGACCTCGGTCGCGAAAAGCAGCGACGGCGGCCGGTCGGGGTAGACGGACCAGAACACCCGAGCGATGAAGGGGTCGGTGCCCGGCGCGGACGGCTGGATCACCGCCCAGTAGAGCCCGGGCCGGTCGACCGGTGCGTTCGGGTCGTCGGGGTCCGCCACCCGATGGACGAGGTGGCCACCGGCGGCCTCGAGCGCGGCGGCCACCACTGCGGCGTCACGCTCGAGGCGCAGCTGGCTCTCGTAGTCCACCTCAGCTGCCCGAGATCGTCTCGGTCCGGAGGGACAGCTTGACCGAGTGCGAGTGCCCCGGACCGTCCTCGGCGATCGCGCCGACGGTCGTACTCGGGTCCTGCTCGTCGCCGTTCGCGACGAAGAAGTACCTGGTGGTTCCATCGGACTCGATGTTGAAGAAGGCCAGCACGGCCGCGAGCACCGTGGCGAGCGGGGTGGCCGAGGTGAACTTCTCGTTGAACTGCTTCGTGGCGGCCGCGAAAGTCGCGTGGACGACGACGTCGTCCTCGGTCCGGGGCTTCTCTGCCTGGACGTTCATTAGGGTCTCCTTGAGTTGACCATCGTGTTGAGGTGGATCAAGAACAAGTCCGTCTCATCGATTTCACTGTACACAATGAAACGGTAGAGCCGCCCAAGTCTCGTGTCAACTCGTGCGTCGGTCACCGCGTGTCCAGGCGCGGCGCGGGACACTCCCGGGGTGGAACTGAATCTGGCCGGGGCGATGCCGCTCGCTGGTGGCGCGTTCCTGACCGGCCAGGACCCAGACCAGCTCGTCCTCGACGCGACCGCTCTCACGTTCGCGTGCCCGCTCGACCTGGCCGGCATCGTCGCGTGGGCTCACTGGGCAGCTTCCGGTGCGCTCCCGGTGACGCTGATGATGCCGACCGACCAGGCAATGGCGTCCTACCTGCAGCGGATGGACGTCCTGCGGCACCTGCCGTCCCGTCCCCGGATCATCGGCCGCGTCCCACCCGACACCCGGTCTGACCAGTCCGGATCCCTCCTTGAGGTCACCGCCTTGAACCCCAGCAACGTTGATGACCTCGCCGAGCGCCTCGGGCCGCTCGTCATGGGCTTCTACGGCGAAGACAGCGAAGCGGGCGCCGCCGTGCTACGAGCCTGCGGCGAACTCATCGGGAACGCCACCGAACACGGCCCCAGTGAACGTGGTGCGTTCATGGCGGCCCAACTTCACACTGGCACCACCACCGACGGCCCAAGACTCGAGTTCGCGGTCTGCGACACCGGCATGGGCATCATGGAACACCTACGACGAAACCCGAAGTACGCGTTCTACACCCAGGACAAGCACGCGATCGCCAGAGCCACGAGGGCCGGAGTTACAGGCGTCACCGGCGTGCCCGACGACAAACGTGGCAACGGACTCTACGACGTCATCAAAGACACCAGAAGGGTCGGAGAAGTGTCCCTTCGGATCCGATCAGGCAAGGGCGAGGTCCGCATCCACGGCGCCACAAACAGCCAGCGACAGACCCTCCATGACCGCCCAGATCAAACCGCAGGCACATGGGCGTGGCTCACCCATCGGGTGAACACGACCAGCAAGACTGTGGTTCAATCGAGAGAATGAAACCGGAGAAGATATGAACAACGCGACCACCTTTTCCGTCGTTCAGCTCGGCAAGTACCCAGCCACACGGCCACTAGGACAAGAGGGCCGAGCAAGACTCGACGACCTTCTCGAAGGACACACGAACCTCGCCCTGACCATCGACTTCACCGGAGTCGAGGTCATGAACATCAGCTTCGCCGACGAGTTCCTCGGCAAGTTCCTCACCTCACACGACTTCTCAACCACCGGCACCACCGTTCGAGTGACCGGCCTCAACGCAGACAACCGCTACTCAATCCTCGTCTGCGTCGAACGCCGTAAGATCGCCGTCACAGTCCTCGAGGAGGACGGAACCTTGACGCTCCTCGGCGACCCCATCCTTGTCGCCACTTTCGACGCCGCCAAAGAACTCCGCGAGTTCAAGGCCAGCGACATCGGCGACAAACTCCACCTCAAGGCCCCCAACGCCAACAACAGACTGAAGCGCCTCGCGGACGCCGGGGCGCTTCACAAGTCACAAGTCAGCGGATCCGCGCGCGGCGGCAAAGAGTTCGTATACAAGATCGTCGATGGGCCCTCCTCGAACGCTAGGACCCTTTCGCCAGCCTGATCTGCTTGCCATCTCTGCTTGCCGGAGGCGCGCAGCCTGCGGTCCACCTGCTTCTGGGCGCTGTGTGTCCCCACGCCGGGTCGCCGTATCACCTGGATACACCAGCTGCTCAGCCCCGCACCTCGTCTTGCCACGAGAGTGCACCCTGGGGGCGCTCGCCGACGAAGCTCGTCGACCGCGTGGGCGAGGCCTGGACGTGGCCATCTCGGTCATGACTGCTCGGATGTCGGTGCCCTCGACCAGCAGGAGCGTGGCGGCGGCGCGACGGCATCGTGGAGGCGTACGTCGTGTATCACCAGTCGTTCGCTGAAGGGACCGGCCGCATCATCGCCTCGAGGTCGTCGGTCTTGATGCGGATTGTCTTGCCGCATCGGTAGGCGCGAAGCTCGCCGGCGGCGATCTTGCGGCGGATGGTCTTGGCGGACAGGCTCACCCAGAGCGCGGCGCCGGTGACGCTCAGCCACCGCGGGCGCTGGTCGGTCGGCCCGGTGGTCGCGGCCACGTCACTCACCGGCCTTAAGGAAGCGGCGGAGCTCGGCGACGGTGGTGTAGAGGCGGCCGTTGCCGTTGAACCTCCACCAGCGCGGGCCGCGCTTGAGGCGGCGCCACTCGCGGACGGTGCGCTGCGGCGTACGGATGAACGCGCAGAACTCCTCGAACAGCAGGATGTGGTTGTCGTCCCAGTCGTCTGGGACGCCGAGCGGTTTGATCGTCATGGTCCGTCTCCTTGGTTCTGCGAGCGCCCTGGTGGCACCCGTGCCGGGAGAAGCAACCGCGACGGTCCTGGATCGGACATTTGCGGCCTGCTCCGGTCACCTATGTGCTGGTCGAGGTCGGCAGCGATCACTTGCCGACAAGTTGGTCAGCGACTGATGCCGGGACTGGTCGGGCGGTTCGGGTACGGCGGCGGGGGCTCCGTTCGGCGCTGAGTCGCGGCCAGGGCTGCGGCTTGGAGCGCCGCGCTCGTCGGGGCTTGGGTGCCGTAGCGGTCGATGTCCTGGTCGACGCGGGTCGCGGCGTGGCCGGGTCCGAGGTCGGCTCGGTCGCGGCTGAAGACGTCGATCCACTGCTGGCGTGCGTCGTCGATGGAGTCGGCGACCAGGTGGGCGAGGTTGTGGTGGCGGCCGCGGGTCATCGCGACGTACGCCGATGCCGCCCCGGTGCTCTCGCCGACGATCAGGTGCGCGTTGTCGACGGTCTCGCCCTGGGCGCCGTAGGCGGTCGAGGCGAACGCCAGCTCGACGTGGTCGCTGACGTAGCTGCTGGGCAGCGTCCGTTGGCCGGCGGCGCCGGTGACGAGGAGGCTGCCGTCGTCTCCGATGCCGGCGACGGTCCAGACGTCGCGGTTGGCGACGCCGAGGTCGCGGTCGTTGCGGCGGGTGGCGATGCGGTCACCGAGTCCGATGCGCTCACCACGGCGGGTGACCGGCTCCCCGATGCGCTCACCAATCAGCGCACCACTCTGTTCACCATCAGCCCGGAGGCGGTCGCGGATCGCGGCGTTGATCGCGCTGACCTGCTCGCGGGTGTCGGCGATGATCAGATCGTCACCCAGCGTCGAGACCGCTCTGGTGCGCTCGACGTCGCTGGCGTGGACGACGATCTGGCCTCGTTCCAGGAGAGTGTCGAAGACCTCACCCGGGCGCTCACCGGTGCGCATGAGGAGGCTGAGGTCGGCGTACGTCTCGTCGGTGAAGCGGTGTACCGATTCGAGTTCGAGATGGGCATCGGGTGGTGCCCACCGCGCGGCGAGGTCGAGGACCCCGCCGCGTCCGACGGCGGGCAGCTGGTGCCGGTCGCCGAGCAGCGCGATGGTCACGTGGGCTCGGTCGGCGATCGCGAAGAGTGCCCGGGCAGTGTCCTGGTCGAGCATGCCGGCCTCGTCGACGAGGAGTACGTCGCCGGGCAGTAGCCGTGCCCGTGCGTCCGGGGTGGCGTCGTTGACGCGCGACCAGTGGCCGTCCTCGTCCCACCGGAACCCGTGTTGGTGGATGAGCCACGCGGCGGAGAACGCGTCGGTGCCGACCTGATGCTGCGCTGCTTGCGCGGCCTTGAGGGTCGGGGTGACGACGACGAGTCGGCGGTCCTGGGCGTCGAGCTCGCGGCGTGCCGCGGCGAGGGTCGTGGTCTTGCCGGTGCCGGCTGCGCCCTCGATGACCAGTACGCCGGCGTCGCCGGCCAGGGCGGCGACGGCCTGGCGTTGCGCGGCGTCGAGATGCTCGGTGCCGCGGGTGCGAGCCGCTGGGCGTACGGGTGTCAGCGGTCGGGTCGCGATGGTGTCGATCAGGTCGGCCTCGACGGCGAGGACGTGGTCGGAGGTGAGGTTGCGGATGTGGTCGGGGACGTCGCCCCGTTCCCGCAGGCTGCGGCATGCGCCGACTGCGCGGCCGGTGAGGTCCTCGGCGAGCTCGGTGCGCGCGGATCGTTCGGCGACCACCCCGACGGCGGCGATGAGCTTCTCGGCTTCGCCGCGGATGTCGGCTGCGTTCCATGCGGAGCGCTTCGCGCCCAGGCGCGTGAGGATGAGGTCGACGGCGACGTCGCGTCGCAACTGACCGATGGCCGTGGCTCTGACTGGGACCGGCCCGTCGGGTGGACGGAACCCGAGGTCGTGCAGTTCCTCGTTCCATCGGTCGACCAGTTCGGCGCCGCTGGCGGGCACGATCTTGTCGGGTCGGGCGTCGGCCCAGGCTCGTCGGTCCCATCCGCGTCGTAGCTTCGGGCCCGGTTCGTGGTCGGGGTGCTCGGCGCGCCACTCGGCTTCGTAGCGGTCGGTGTTGCGGGCGATCTGCGCGGCACGTTGGCTGAACCCTCCGGCGTACGGTGCGAGCTCGTTGATCTCTCCGGTGTCATCGAGCGTGTAGCCGTGGGCGGCGAGTGCGGCGCGGAACTGTGGGTCGCACATGACGGCGGCGTGGCCGATGCCGTTGAGGGCGTCGATGGAGTCGACGACGCCGACGGAGTGGAGGCCGCGCCACGCACCGCGCGCGAAGACTCGGGCGTTGATCTGGACATGGAGGTGCCGGTGCGGATCTCCGGCGCGGGAGGTGTAGTGCCGGACCAGTGCGGCCTCGATCTTCTCGACGGGAGCCTGGACCTGTCGGCCGCGTGGTCCGACGCGCGTCGTCGCGTGCTTGGAGACCCAGGTGACGACCTCGCCGGCGGCGCGCGTCTGCGCGTCTTCGTAGGCGCCGGCGATGGCGGGGTGGAGCGCAGCCGCGAGAGACCACGTCTTAGGTCCATTGACGACGACCTCGACGAAGCGGAGTGCGCGGTCGTCGTCGCGCAGTCGGCCCTTCGCCTGACCGGTCACGACGTCATACCCGGCGACCCAGCGTTCGTAGCTCGCGCCGTCGAGGTCGGGACGGCGTTCGGTGCGCACGCCGTCGACGCCGACGGCGACCGCGTAGTGCTCGGCGACGCCGCTGCCCTCGGCGAGGTAATAGTCATCGGCGCGCGAGTGGTCGGCCTCGAAGTAGGAGCGAGCAGCGGCCGCGGACCCGCGATAGAACTTCACTCCGCCGTGCACGATGTGCCCGTCACCGCCCGTCACGTCTCGTCAAAGACCCCTGAAATGACACTGGTCCGTCCCCGGGGGGACGGACCATCTACGGAACTTCGTAGCATGCGTGCCGCTCGGTTTGAAGGCTTGCAAGGCTCTTCGCGACGACTGGTCTTCGAGCTCGTCACTGGTCGGTAAGGACTAGTCGACCGCGGCCTCGAGACAAGGTGTCGTGGCTTCCCTTTCCGGGGCCGTCTTACGCCTCGCTGCCTCTGGGAGAAGGCAGGCATCGTGTTGGATCCGGTCGCAGGTTCCGGATCCACGCTGGCTACCGCCGAGGCAGTCAGGTGCGAGTCGATCGGGGTGAACGAGAGCCGATGTACGTGCAGATCGCGCGGTGCGATCAACAAGTTTCAGAGACCTAGGCGCCAGCGGACAACGCTGTCGGGACGCTAATCGTTGCCAACTAGCGGGCTCGCGGGGCGCGGCCCCGATAACGTGAGTGTGTGGCGGACATCGACGGACTGATCTTCGACGAGCTAATCGATTCAGATCGCATGCGCGTCAACGATCCGAACCACTGGCGGTACAAGGTGTTGATGGCCATCGCCGACGCTGGCGATAACGGTGCCACCGACAACGAGCTCGCCGACCTACTCCAGGCGCCGGGTGGACAGAACAACGTTCGACCCCGGCGAGGTGAGCTCGTCGACTACTTCTTCTTGACTGACTCCGGACTCAAACGGAAGACGAGCTCCGGGTCGTCTGCCACCGTCTGGCGTCTGAGCAACAACGACCGTCCAACGCTTACACCGGCCTTCACCGAGCAGGACTGCAAGCTCGCTGGCCAGATAGCCGCCAGTGGCCAGGCACTTTCCCAGGTCGATCGCGAGGCGGGCGCGCGCCTGCGCGCCCGATTCGCGCTGCTGGGTCGTCGGGCGCGGCGGGCAGCTGCAGACCTGGGAACCCCGGTCGAGGTGGACGTCGAGTGGCCGGGGCCCATCGCGCTCACCATCTGGCGTTCCGAGAGCGACCGGGCGCGCTTCAACGTCTCCGCCAGACTGGACGAGAACGGTCTCCATCTGGCAGTTCGGATCGGGTCGGCCGACACCGGCGATCCGGCCGCCGACGCGCGGAGCCAACGGTTCCGGTCTGAGCTGGCTAGTCTCACCGACCCGGCCACGGCACCGGTCGGATCCCTGCTCGAGCAGGGGTGGGGGCTGTACACGGCCACCGCAGCGGGCGAGACGACCTTCGACTCGACGCGGGATTGGCTCAAGGCCCTCGTCGACGAGCCCACGGCCAGCGGAAGCATCACCCGAACCCTGGATCCCCCAGCCGTGGAACAGGCTGGTGCGGCTGTCGCGGACCAGCTGAGCCAGCTGCTCCGCGAGGTCCTTCCCATCGACTCCGCGGCCGAGGCGGCGATGCGGGACCCGGTGCAGGCCCTCGTGAACGGGCTGCTGTGGGACGAGGACCGCGCTCGCAACCTGATCGCCCTGACACGTCGGGCGCGGCAGCTGCTCTTCGCCGGCCCTCCCGGTACAGGAAAAACACTGGCCGCGCGCATCCTCGCTGCCGCGCTGGCGGACGAGAGTCGGATCAAGCTCGTCCAGTTCCACCCCACATACGCCTACGAGGATTTCGTCGAAGGCATCCGTCCCGTCATGGACGAGAAGCCTGCTGACGACCAGGGTGACGCCGGAGACGACGAGCCGGAGCAGGAAGTGAGCACTGCCGGGCTCCGCTACCGCATCCGCCCCGGCGTGTTCAAGCAGATCGTCAAGGCCGCCCAGTCGGCACCCGGCGAGGCAGCGCACTTCCTGATCATCGATGAGATCAACCGCGCCAACCTCCCCAGGGTGCTCGGTGAGCTCCTGTTCGCCCTCGAGTACCGCGGGCCGGAGAACGAGGTCGAACTGGCGTACAGCACGGACGCCTTCTACGTGCCGGAGAACCTATGGGTCATCGGCACCATGAACACCGCCGATCGATCGGTGGCACTGCTCGACGCGGCCATGCGGCGACGCTTCAAGGAAGTTCGATTCGACGTCGACTATGCCGTTGTCCGCAGGTGGCACGAGCGGAATACGAGCGCCGACCTCGGCACCGAGGCCGCCGCACGCCTCGAGCGACTCAATGCCGAAGTGATCGAACTGCTGGACGATGACCGTGCCATCGGCCACTCCTTCTTGATCAGGCGCGATTTGGCCGATGTTGGCTTCGAGGTCGTGTGGAACGAGGACCTCGAGCCGGTGCTCCGCGATCACCTGCTCGGACGGACCGACGATCTGCCGGCACTGCGCGAGGCGTTCCTGGGAAGTCTGTAATGGTCGAGATCCACCTCACCGAGACGGACGCAGCGAGGGAGGAAACCTTCACGCCGGCCGAACTGCGCGCGCTGCGGCGCGCGAGACACGGCCTGACTGTTGACGAACTGGCGGCCGACGGCCACGGCGGCGTGCGCGTCCGAATCGGCCCGAGGACGGGCTACGCGGGGAGCGTCAGCCTTCCCGGAGGCCGCCGGATCACGGTTCACCCGAAGGCAGAGGTCTACAGCCTCCCCGAGCTCTTGGCGCTTGCATACCGCACCGTGGCACCGCCGCCCCGCGCCGGGACAGCGAAGGTCGAAAGCGCCACCCCCACGGACTGGCTGTTGGTTCAACTCGCCGGCGAGGTCCATGAGCTCCTCGGCCGTGGCCTTCGCCGCGGGTACGTAGAGCGACGTGAGCGGCTCCCGTTCGTGCGCGGACGCACGAGGCCGATCCTCAACCCCGCCCAGCTGCCATTCCTCGACTGCGAATACACCGACTTCATCGCGGACACGCCAGAGAATCAGTTGTTGCGCGGTGTCCTCGAGCTGCTCGCGCCAGGTGTCCAGAACCGGACCGTGCGTCGTCAGTACGACGACGCATTGGGCTATCTGGGCGACGTTAGCCTGATCAGGCCCTCGATCGGACACTTCGATCGGGTCCGGCTCAACCGGCTCAACCTGCACTATCAACCCAGCCTCCGCCTGGCTCGCCTAGCCCTCGAGGGCGCCGGAGTTGTCGACTCGGCTGGAAGCATCACAGCCCCCGCCTACTTCGTGCTTATGTGGCAGATCTGGGAGAACGCGGCCGCCGCGGCGTTGCGGGACGCCGGTGTCAGGGACCTGGTGGAGAAACCACGCTACGGATCGGCCTTCCTGCACCAGCATGGCCAGCCGAACCTGACAGTCACCATCGAGCCAGACCTGGTCGTCGGCCGCCGGCAGAGCCCGCGCATGGTGATCGACCTCAAATGGGGCCCCGTGCTGCTCACGGACCGTCACGGCCGGCGGCGGCTGCGCAACCCGCACCTCTACCAGATCGCCACCTATGCCACGGCGCTCGACTGTGATGGACTGTTGCTCTATCCACTCATGGACGACGAGGTCGACACGGAGTACTTGTTCAACGGCCACCGCATCTTCATCCGCACCGTCGATCTCGGCCAGCCCGGTCTCGCCGGGCTCCGCAGCGCGGCTGAAGACATCGCGGCCGCACTCTGATTCTGTCCGGCGGATGTCGGAGCAGGGTGCGGACGGGCCGCGCTGGCGTTACGAAGCGGGACCACGACGTGCTCCCGGCCGCGCAGCCGGTGTCCAGTTTCGTGGCTGGCAGGAGGTGGCTTCGCCGCGGCGCCGGTTTCAGAAGCGCTTCCACGCGCGGGACGTCCCGGGACCTCGCTGCTTCGGCATGGGCTAGGAACTAAAGGTTGTGGTTGCCCAGCAGCGTTGATGACACCGTGGGGCGACGATGCTGAGAAGGGCGGCGCCGCCCCCGTGCCGCCCGCCCGGAGGCGCGCCGGTCGCTAGGTGAACCGGCGTGTGACAGCTGCACTCTTTGACCGCCCCTCGAGATCGACGGAACCGATCCATGCACGACGCTGCACATGTTGCTACTCGCCCTGTGCATTGTGTCAGTGGACTCCATCACCCGTGGTCGTCGTCGGGGATGGGTGCAGAGACGGCCCCCAGTCCAGGTACAGCGAGCTCGGCTAGTTTGGGGATCGCGCGCCGGGCAATTCTGAAGTACTCGGGATCCTGCTCGAGCCCGATTGACTGATAGCCGACCGCCTCTGCGGCGGCGAGGGTTGATCCGGAGCCGGCGAACGGGTCGAGGACAACGCCCTCGCCCATTGGGAGGGACGCTCGTACGACGGCGCGAAGGAACGACTGTGGCTTGAGCGAAGGGTGGTTGGCGACCTCGCGCTCCTGCTTCCGAGTCGGGTGCGACTTAATTACGTCACCGAACGGCTGCTTGTCGCTGATCCGTCGCAGGGCTCCGGTCTTGTACTTGCGAAGGTTGTCAGCCACGGTTTTGCAGCCGAGCGGCTCGCGGTATAGGAGCCATGGCTCCCACTGAGACCGTGGCATGACGGTGGTGTCAGTGAACTCCTCATGGGCGTTCTTAGGGCGGTCGCCGCCGCGCATCGTCATGACGAGGCGGACTATCTCGCCGCGGCGTTCGAGTCCGGCGCGCGCAAGAGCCATTGAGATGTAGGGGGACGCAAGTGGGTTGCAGGCGACCATGACATGTGCGCCTGGCACGAGTGTCGGTCTGAGGACCTCGGCCCATGTGTGGAAGAAGTCATACATATGGTCCAAGTCGGACTGGGTCATGGTCGTGAACCGCGGAAGGGGGGCTCGGCGGATGCCGTCGAACGACGGCGGAATCCGCCAGACGCCGCCCTTGCCGGCACGCAGCTTTTCCTGCTGCTCCCGTGAGTATTCGGTCGCGCCGTACGGAGGATCGGTAACCACGGCGTGGATGGACTCCGCTGACCGCTTCTTCAGCCAGGTGAGGCAATCGGTGTTGACGAGCTCAGCGTGGCCGAACGTGTGTGGCTTCAACGACGCACCAGGCGGTAGGTGCCTCGGGCGGTGCGGATGAACTTGTCCGGGGTGTTGATATTGAGGTAGGAGCGGACGCTCGACGAGGGTACGTCTTCGCCGAGGTCGGCGGAGACGGCGTCGCGAATTTCGGCGACGGTGAGCTCGGAACCCTTCTTCTGCGCGTCGTAGGCGCGGAGGATGGAGTCTCGTACGGCTCCGGGGCGACGGCGTTCGGCCACGATCCTTCTCCTTTGCTTAGCGGTGTAGACGATCATAGACGTCTGGACGTCTTTGCGAAAGACGACCTACAACCGTCTCCGGCAACGACGTCACGTCCAGTTTCGATCTACGGATGAGTTGCTGATGGGTGCGTCAGCGTGTCGTGCGCGGCGATCAGCGACGTGCTCGACACCATCGACCAGCCGCGCGAGCACGAGCCGCTCGGCGGTTGGAGTCAGGCGCCCGCGAGCACTTCGAGCATGGCAGCGTGGCGAGCAGCGCGCCGGGACTTTTCGTTGGGTGCCCGTACGACGCCACGGGCGTACGAGGCCGCTTGTTTCGAGACCTTGGCTTCTTCGTCGGCGACCCGATCCTCGACCTCGCGCTCAAACTGGTTAAGGGCCTTCCGCAACTTCGTTGCGGTCTTGTCTGCGAGCGGTCCGCCAGGCAGAAAGGCGGCGAGGGCGACGAATAGGGAATAGAAGTCGCTCTTGTTGCCCCACCGGGAGCCGCGGAGGTCCGGGAAGAGCCGCTCGATCGCGTTCATTGTCTCCTCGAATTTGACCTTGGTCTTCCTCTGGCGGGGAAACTCGTCCTCGAAGTCCTCGTATGTCTTGTAGTAGTCATCAATGATCTTCGCGGAACCGCCCTGGGGGCCATGCATAGTGCCAATCAGTAGTTCTGCGACGAACTCGACGTCGGCCATGCGGCGAATGGCACCGACAGTGATGATGCGGTTCTCCGCAAAGTAGTCGCCGTAGTCGGTGGCGAGCTTGTCTGCAAGGTGTGCGAAAGGCCCGCTGTATGTGGCGTGTCGGAGCTCCTGCGGCTTGAGGGGGACGGTGAAGCTGTTCAGGCGCCGAAAAACGCTCTTCATCTCCTCCTCGTCGTCGGAGTTGAGGTAACGGACGGCGAGCTCGTACCCAAAGAATTTCTTGCGCGTGGGTCCTTTGAGGTCGGAGAACGAGAGGTTGTACCAGTCCGACTCAGGAGCGAGCTTGTCGAGCGCGAACTGGTCGAACTCTTCTTGGTCTTCGCCGGCGTAACTGCCGACGAACTGCATGAGCGCTGTGATGCGCTGCTGGCCGTCGACAACGGCGTAGGAGGTGTTGCCGTCCTCGTCGGTGGATTGCTGCACAAAGATCTCGGGGATCGGCATCTTCATGAGGACTGACTCGACGAGGTGGCACTTCTGGCGGGCCATCCAGACGGGGTTGCGCTGGTAGGGCGGCTTGAGAGTGAGCGTTCCTTCGAGATAGCGATCTCGGAACCAGCCGACGGTCTGCTGCGTGCTCGTGAAGTCCATGACTACGCCTCCTTCTTCTTGCTGGCGTTAGCCAGGCGATACTTGAGCTTGCGCAGGCCTTCGGCCTGATAGTGAACCAGTTGGTCCTCGGTTCGGTAGAGGCGCCCACCCACATCCCGGCCGGCAAGGTGGGTGCTGGGGAAAGCGCCGGAGACGCTTTGGAAGGCGTCGAACCAGCGGAAGCGGAGGTCTCGGAGGGGACGGAGTTCACGCATGAACTTGAGCCGCGGAAAGGTCAGGTATCCGACGTCAATCCAACCCCAGAAGATCTCGTCCTTGCGCCGGTTGAACCAATCGAGCTCGTGCGCGTAGAGACCATGCCGGCGGGGATGTCCCCAAGTAAGGAGCGTGTCCCAGGCAGCGTCGAAGAGCTCCTCAGAGACGATGGCGAAGTCGAGGTCGGAGCCATCGTGGAACTGACGGGGAAACGTGTCGGGGGCGACGCTGTATCCGACGCATCCGCTACCGACCAGGCGGACGCCGCCGGGGTCGATCTTGAGGCCGCTCGCGAGGTGCTCCTGGACCATCGGGAAGACGGTGAGGTCGTCGGCGAAGCAGTGGGGCTGCTGGCGGTCGATGACGAGTTCGCGGACCAGGGCGGGAAGGTCCTTGCGCGCGATGTCGACGAGCCGGCTTCGTAGGTCGGCCGGAGACATGTGAGCCGACGGCGTCGAGGCGACGTCGGGCGGCGACACGAGAGAAGGCTAGAGCAAGCGGCTTGGAAGTGGTCGTGTCAGTGCCGAATCAACTGACACCTGTCTCGTGGAACCGCACCAGCCGCTCCTTGTTTCTCGTGTGTTCCCGCGGCTCGACGACCGGCTCGACGAAGTCTGAGCGCTGTTGCAAGGATCCTCTACGCGCTGAGGTCGATGTCACCGCGTCCAGACGAGTACTTCCCCCTTCAGTCCCCCTTGCGTCCGATCTCGAAACTATCTGGAGCACTCTAGAAAGAAAGAATCCGAGGGGTGACCTGCGGTTTCTCTAAGTGGAGCCTAGGGGACTCGAACCCCTAACCCCCTGCTTGCAAAGCAGGTGCGCTACCAATTGCGCCAAGGCCCCTGAGTGGAAACTCCGGGTGGAACGGTAGTGCTCAGGCCTCCGGGAGCGGGTCGGTGGCCTCGGCCCAGAGGGCTTGCTCCGCCTTGCTCTCCTGCAGCTTCCGGACGGCGAAGGCGACGCCGGCGGTTGCGAGGGCGGTGAGTACGAGCTTCTTGATCACGCTGTCCTCCGTCGAAAAGGGTGGTGCCCGAGGGCTGTGCGTGCGGGTGGGCCTAACAGGACTTGAACCTGTGACCTCTTCCTTATCAGGGAAGCGCTCTAACCGTCTGAGCTATAGGCCCGGGTGGTCCGCCTCGGAGTGGAAGCCTCGTCGGCGAACCGAGGGGGAACGTTACCGGACAGCGTCCGGGCCCAACAAAACGGGAGGCGGACGGGTTCGGGGGTCTCGATACGCCCTCGCCTGGCGGCTCGGGCTACTCGACCACCAGGAGGCGGCGGACGGATGCGGGGTCTCGATACGCCCTCGCCTGGCGGCTCGGGCACTCGACCACCAGGAGGCTCAGGCGTCCTCGGCGAGGGTGACCTCGACGCCGCCGAGGAGGGCGGCGGCCATGTTGTAGAGGAAGGCGGTGAGGGTGGCGCCGGCGGTGATGAGGATGACGTCGATCGCGGCGACCAGCATGGTGAAGCCGAGGACGCGGCTGGTGCCGACGTAGTCCTCGACCTGGAAGTCGGCGACGTCCTCGCCGCCGATGGCTTCCTGGATCGTGGAGTTGATCGAGTCCCAGACACCCGCGGCGCCGAGGACCTGCCAGACCATCGCCACCGACACGACGGTGACGACGGCGAAGGCGATCGAGAGCAGGAAGGCGGTCTTCATGACCGTCCAGGGGTCGATCCGGGTCAGCCGGAGGCGGGCCCGGCGCGGGCCGCGCGCCGCGGCCTTGGTGTCGGTGGCCGTGGCGGTCGCCGTCGCCGGCGTGGTCACCGTCGGGGGCGACGCCGGCGGCGCCATCGGGGCGCCGACCGGGCGGGCCTTCTGGTCGACCGGCGGGAGCGGGGGCGGCGGCGGGAGCGCGTCGTCCTTCTTGCCCTTCCCGGGGCGGGGCTTCGGCCGGGCGGCGGTGCCTTCGTCGGCGGCCGAGGAGCCCGACTGACCCGACCCGGGCTTCGGGACGGGTACGGTCGCGGGACCCTTGGTGCGGTCCGACATCAGCCCTCGCTTTCCCCAGGGCTCTCTTCGGCCCCGCTGTCGCCCGAGTCGACGGGCTCTTCAGCACCGATTGTGACATCCGCGCCGGAATCGGGCGATTCGTCCGTCTCGCCCTCGGCGTCCGGGGCGGTGCCGGCCTCGGCGTTGTCGAGGTCCTCGGCCTTCGTCTCGACCGAGCGGGCGACCACCGCGACCGCGTCGCCGTCCTTGGGCGTCACGAACTTCACGCCCTGCGTCGCCCGGCCGACCGACGGCTTGAAGTTGTCGTCGATGGGGCTGCGGACGACCTGGCCGCCCTGGGTGATGGTCAGGATCTCGTCGCCGTCCTCGACGATGAAGGCGCCGACCAGGCCGCCGCGCTCCTCGTTGGTGAGCTTCATCGTCGTGATGCCGAGCCCGCCGCGGCCGGTGAGGCGGTACTCGTTGATCCGCGTGCGCTTGGCGTAGCCGGCGTCGGTCATCGTGAAGACGAACTGCGCCTTCACCTCCTCGACCTGCGCGGGCGTCGCCTCGACGTCGGCGGCCTCCGCGTCCGGGGTCGCGATGCCGGCTGCCTCCTCGGCGGCGACCTGGCTGGCGCGGATGACGGACATCGAGAGCACCCGGTCGTCGTCGTACTTGAAGCGCATGCCGGTGACGCCCGACGTGGCCCGGCCCATCGGACGGAGCTGGTCGTCGGACGCGCGGAACCGGATCGCCTGCCCCTTGCGCGACACCAGCAGGATGTCGTCCTCGGGGCTGACCAGCTCGGCACCGATCAGCTCGTCGTCGTCCTCACGGAAGTTGATCGCGATGACGCCGGCCTGCCGCGGGCTGTTGTAGTCGCCGAGGCGGGTCTTCTTCACCAGGCCGTTGCGGGTCGCGAGGACGAGGTACGGCGCCTGCTCGTAGTCGCGGATCGCCAGCACCTGCGCGATCCCCTCGTCGGGCTGGAAGCTGAGGAGCCCAGCGACGTGCCCGCCCTTCGCGTCGCGCGACGCCTCGGGCAGGTTGTAGGCCTTGGTCCGGTAGACGCGGCCGGCCGTCGTGAAGAACAGCAGCCAGTGGTGGTTGGTGGTCGCGATGAAGTGCTCCACCACGTCGTCACCGCGCAGGGTCGCGCCGCGCACGCCCTTGCCGCCGCGCTTCTGGGTGCGGTACTGCGTCGCGAGGGTCCGCTTCGCGTAGCCGCCGCGGGTGATCGAGACGACCAGCTCCTCGTCGGGGATCAGGTCCTCCATCGAGAGGTCGCCGTCGGCCGCGATGATCTGGGTGCGCCGGTCGTCGCCGTACTTCTCGACGATCTCGGCGAGCTCCTCGGAGACGATCTGCCGCTGCCGCTCGGGCCGGGCGAGGATGTCGTTGAGGTCGGCGATCTCGGCCTCGATCTTGGCCAGCTCGTCGATGATCTTCTGCCGCTCGAGCGCCGCCAGCCGGCGCAGCTGCATGTCGAGGATGGCGTTGGCCTGGACCTCGTCGATGTCGAGCAGGTCGATCAGGCCCTGACGCGCGTCCTCGACCTCGGGCGAGCGCCGGATCAGCGCGATCACCTCGTCGAGCATGTCGAGCGCCTTGACCAGGCCGCGGTAGATGTGGGCCCGGCGCTCGGCCTCGGCCAGGCGGAACCGGGTGCGCCGCTGGATGACGTCGATCTGGTGCTCGACCCAGTTGCTGATGAACTGGTCGATCGTCAGCGTGCGCGGCACGCCGTCGACCAGCGCCAGCATGTTGGCGCTGAAGTTGGTCTGCAGCTCGGTGTGCTTCAACAGGTTGTTGAGCACGACGCGGGCGACCGCGTCGCGCTTCAGCACGACGACCAGGCGCTGGCCCGTGCGGCCGGAGGAGTCGTCGCGGACGTCGGCGATGCCCTGCACCTTGCCGGAGTCGGCGAGCTCGGCGATCTTCAGGGCGAGGTTGTCGGGGTTGACCATGTAGGGCAGCTCGGTGATCGAGAGCATGGTGCGGCCCTTGGCGTCCTCGTCGACCTCGATCACCGCGCGCTGGGTGACCGAACCGCGGCCGGTGCGGTAGGCGGTCTCGATGCCCTCGCGACCGACGATGAGCGCGCCGTTCGGGAAGTCGGGCCCCTTGATCCGCTCGATGAGAGCGTCCTGCAGCTCCTCGCGGCTCGCGTCGGGGTGCTCGAGCGCCCACTGGGCACCCTCGGCCACCTCGCGCAGGTTGTGCGGCGGGATGTTGGTGGCCATGCCGACCGCGATGCCGGCCGACCCGTTGACCAGCAGGTTCGGGAACCGGCTGGGAAGGACGACCGGCTCCTGCGAGCGGCCGTCGTAGTTGGGCTGGAAGTCGACGGTCTCCTGCTCGATGTCGCGGACCATCTCCAGCGCGAGCGGCGCCATCCGGCACTCGGTGTACCGCATCGCCGCGGCGGCGTCGTTGCCCGCCGAGCCGAAGTTGCCCTGGCCGTGGACCAGCGGCGCCCGCATCACCCACGGCTGCGCGAGCCGGACGAGCGTGTCGTAGATCGCGCTGTCACCGTGCGGGTGGTACTGACCCATCACGTCGCCGACGACACGCGAGCACTTCGAGAAGCCGCGGTCGGGGCGGTAGCCCCCGTCGTACATCGCGTAGAGCACGCGACGGTGCACCGGCTTGAGGCCGTCGCGCACGTCGGGCAGGGCGCGGCCGACGATGACCGCCATCGCGTAGTCGATGTAGGCGCGCTGCATGGAGGTCTGCAGCTCGATCGGCTCGATCCGGCCGCCGGGTCCCCCGTCGCCGCCCACGTTGCTCTGCGTCTCAGTCACGATTGCTCTTTCTCGCGTCGTCTAGGAAAAGTCTTAGAGTCCGGGATAGCCGGCTAGGTCGCGCTCGACGCGCTCGCCGACACGGCGCGAACTTCGAAGCGGCTCGCTGCGCTCGCGAGGGCAAAGTTCCCGCCGGGTCGGCTACCTGGGACGTCGGTCGCTTCGCTCCCCGTCCCAGCCGGGTACAGGTTCGCGGCCGGCTGACGGCGCTCGCGTGCTCTAGATGTCAAGGAACCGGACGTCCTTGGCGTTGCGCTGGATGAAGGAGCGCCGCTGCTCGACGTCCTCCCCCATCAGGATCGAGAAGATCTCGTCGGCCTGGGCCGCGTCGTCGAGGGTGACCTGGAGCATCAGCCGCTGGTCGGGGTTCATCGTGGTCTCCCACAGCTCCTCGGCGTTCATCTCGCCGAGACCCTTGTAGCGCTGGACCGGGTTCTCCTTGGGCAGCTTCTTGCCCTGCTCCTGGCCGTCGCGCATCAGCAGGTCGCGCTCGGCGTCGGAGTAGACGAACTCGTGCTCGTGCGGCTTGTTCCAGCGGATCCGGTAGAGCGGGGGCTGCGCCATGTAGACGTAGCCGTGCTCGATGAGCGGCTTCATGAACCGGAAGAGCAGCGTCAGCAGCAGCGTGTTGATGTGGTGGCCGTCGACGTCGGCGTCGGCCATCAGCACGATCTTGTGGTAGCGCAGCTTCTCCAGGTCGAACTCCTCCTGGATGCCGGTGCCGAGCGCGGAGATGATGGCCTGCACCTCCTGGTTGGCCAGCACCTTGTCGATCCGCGCCTTCTCGACGTTGAGGATTTTGCCGCGGATCGGGAGGATCGCCTGGATCCGCGGGTCACGACCCTGCCGCGCCGAGCCGCCGGCGGAGTCGCCCTCGACGATGAAGACCTCGCACTCCTCCGGGTTCGTCGACTGGCAGTCCGACAGCTTGCCGGGGAGGCCGCCGCCGCCGAGCAGGCCCTTGCGGTTGCGGGCGAGCTCGCGCGCCTTGCGCGCCGCGTTGCGCGCGGTCGCCGCGGCCTGAGACTTGCGGATGATCTCCTTGCCCTCGCTCGGGTTCTGCTCGAGCCACGCGCCGAGCTGGTCGTTGACGACCCGCTGCACGAAGCCCTTGGCCTCGGTGTTGCCGAGCTTGGTCTTGGTCTGACCCTCGAACTGCGGCTCGCCGAGCTTGATCGAGATGATCGCGGTCAGGCCCTCACGGATGTCCTCGCCGGACACTCGGTCCTCGCGCTTCTTGATCAGGCCCCACTGCTCGCCCCACCCGTTGACCAGGGAGGTGAGCGCCGAGCGGAAGCCCTCCTCGTGGGTGCCGCCCTCGTGGGTGTTGATCGTGTTGGCGAAGGTGTGGACCGACTCGTTGTAGCCGGTGTTCCACTGCATCGCGACCTCGAGGCTCATGTGGTTCTCGGAGTCCTCGGGGGTGTCGGCCTCGAACGAGATGATCGACGGGTTGGCCGCGGTCTTCGCCCGGTTGATGTGCTCGACGTAGTCGACCAGGCCGCGCTCGTACTTGAAGACCTGCTTCAGCCCCGCCTCGGTCCGCTCGATCGCGCCGGCGTGCCCCTGGTCGACGTCGTTGCTGGCCGTGTCGTCGGCGACCGCGTCGGCGACCTCGCCGGCGTCGGCGCGCTGGTCGAGCACCACGATCTCCAGGCCCTTGTTGAGGAAGGCCATCTCGCGGAAGCGGGTCGTGATCGTCTCGAGGTTGTAGGCGGTCGTCTCGAAGATCTCGGGCGAGGCGTACCAGGTCACGGTCGTGCCGGTGCCCTCCCCCGGCTCGAGGTCGCGCACCTCGCGCAGGTCGTAGTCGGGCACGCCGAGGGAGAACTCCTGCTCCCAGAGCTTGCCGCGGTTGCGGACCTCGACCTTGAGGTTGCGCGACAGCGCGTTCACGACGGAGACGCCGACACCGTGCAGTCCGCCCGAGACCTTGTAGCCGCCGCCGCCGAACTTGCCGCCCGCGTGGAGCACGGTGAGGGCGAGGGTCACGGCCGGGAGCTCCTGGCCCGGCGCGGTGCCGGTCGGGATGCCGCGGCCGTTGTCCTCGACCCGCACACCACCGTCGGCCTGGAGGGTGACGACGATCCGGTCGCAGTAGCCCGCGAGGGCCTCGTCGACCGCGTTGTCCACGATCTCCCAGATCAGGTGGTGCAGCCCGCGCTCACCGGTCGAGCCGATGTACATGCCGGGCCGCTTGCGGACCGCTTCGAGTCCTTCGAGGACCTGGATCGCGGAGGCGTCGTACTCCCCGCTCGGACCGGAGGTGGGGATGCCGTCGGTGGGAGTCGGCGTCTGCTCGTCGGTGGTCACGGCACCTCTTCAGTTCAGGGTCAAGACATACAGAAGGCCGTCGCTCACGCTCGAGGGACGTGTGCCCGGCCGATGTCCATACTACCGCCCGGAGGGCCTCAGGACACGCTCCTGGGTCCCCGACGCGGGGGGACTGTGGAGGAAAAACCCTCCTGTGTGCCACAACGGGGCCATTTGCAGCGCCGCGCAGGGGTGCGACCAAGCCCCCGTACGACCGCCCAACCTTCCAGGCCCTCTCCGGAGGCCGCAGACGGGCTCACCCGTAGGTGTCGCGCGGGCCCCGCCCGTCGCGCAGCCCGAGCCTTCCGTGCTTCCAGCTCGGCGCGTTCGGGCCGAGCACCTCTACGACCAGCACGGTGCCGTCGCCGAGCTCGCCGTTGAGGCGCTTGACGATGCTGGGCGCGAGCAGCTTGAGCTCGGTCGCCCACGCGGTCGAGTCGGTGCGGACGACGAGGGTGCCGTCCTGGAGGGTCTCCGGTGTGGAGTGCGCGCCGATTTCCGGCCCGACCACCTCGGCCCAGCGCGCGAAGACGCCCCGCACCTGGAGGTCGAGGCCCCAGCCGTGCTGGTCGATGAGCCGGCCGACCTCGCCGCCCAGCGGCTGCGGGTCGCGGTCGTCGGGGTAGGCCCCGCTCATCCCGCCCTGGCTCCCCCGCCGCGCGCGCGGCGCCTTGGTGCCGGAGGGTCGCCACTTCTTCTTGCGCCCCGCAGGCGCAGCGCCCGGCGCCACTGCGCCGCGCATCATCGCCCGCGCCAGGTCGAGGCCGTCGGGCCGGTGGTCCTGCCCGTCGTCGCCGGCGTCGTCGGGCCCTGCACCGGCTGCGTCATCCGCCGACACGGGTCACCTCCCCTCCGGCCACCGCGAACGTCGCACCGGCGAGCACGTCCGGCACGTCGGCGCGGACCGCTGCCGTCACCAGCACCTGCTCCGCCCCCGCAACCAGCTCGGCGAGCTGGTTGCGCCGGTCGGCGTCGAGCTCGGCGAACACGTCATCGAGGATCAGGATCGGGTCGTCGCCCTCCGCGCGCAACAGGTCGTACGACGCCAGCCGCAGCGCGAGCGCGAACGACCACGACTCCCCGTGCGAGGCGTAGCCCTTGACCGGCAGCCGGTCGGTCTCGCCCGGACCCAGGGTCAGCAACAGGTCGTCACGGTGCGGCCCGACCAGCGTCACGCCGCGGGCGACCTCCTCGTCCTGCCGGCGCGCGAGCTCCTCGCGGAACGAGTCCTCGAACGAGCAGCGGTAGGCGATCCGCGCGTCGTCGCGCGACGCCCCGCGGGCGACGGCCTCGTAGGCCTTGCCGAGGTACGGCGCCAGGTCGGCCACGAGTGCCTGGCGGGTCTCGAGCAGCTCGGTGCCGGCGGCGACCAGGTGGTCGTCCCACACCGCCAGCGTGGCGAGCGCGGCGTCGCGGCTGCTGCCGCGCGCGGCGTAGATCGTCTTGAGCAGGCTGTTGCGCTGCTTGAGCACCCGGTCGTAGTCGGCCCGGACGCCGGCGAGCCGCGGGGTGCGCAGCACGAGCAGGTCGTCGAGGAACCGCCGCCGCTCCGACGGGTCGCCCTTCACCAGCGCCAGGTCCTCGGGACTGAACACCACCGTGCGCAGCAGGCCGACCAGATCGCGGGCCTTGGACAGCGGCGAGCGGTTGACGCGCGCCCGGTTGGCGCGGCCCGGGTTGAGCTCCACCTCGAGCACGGCGGTGCGGCCGTCACGGACCACCGCCGCGCGCACCAGGGCCTGCTCGGCGCCGGCGCGGATCAGCGGCGCGTCGGTCGCGACCCGGTGCGAGGCGAGCCGGGACAGGTAGTCGACCGCTTCGACGAGGTTGGTCTTGCCCTGCCCGTTGCTCCCGACGAACGCGGTGACACCCGCGTCGAGGGGGACCTCCACGTCGGCGTACGACCGGAAGTCGTGGAGGGTCAGGTGCGAGACGTGCACCACGCCATCATCCCGCGCCCCGCCGACGACTGCGCGCTCGCCCGCGGGTTTTGCCCAATCGCTGCAGGAATGAGGTTTCAACACGTCCTCCGGGACCTAGGCTGCACTCCATGACTCAACCTCCAGTTCCCCCGCCGCCCGGTGGCTACGGCGGTCCCCCGCCCCAGCCGGCCAACCCCGGTGGTCCCTTCTACGTCTCGGTGCTCGGCCAGGAGCAGGGCCCCCTCGACTTCAACGGCCTCGCGCAGATGGCGGTCGCCGGCCAGGTCAAGGGCGACACCCCCGTGCGCTCGGGCGACAGCCAGCAGTACATCGCCGCGAAGGACGTGCCCGGCCTGTTCTCCGACAAGGAGTGGCTGACCATGGTGCTGATCGCCTGGATCGGCGGCAGCCTCGGCATCGACAAGTTCTACAAGGGCGAGACCGGCCTCGGAGTCGTCAAGCTGATCACCTGTGGTGGTTGCGGCTTCTGGGCGCTCTACGACGCGATCATGATCGCGCTCCGCAAGCAGCACGACGTCGACGGCCGCCCCTACCGCTGAGCCCGACGCCGAGCCGATCCCCATGACCCCGACGACAGGGACCCCGTCCACCTCCGAGGAGCAGCAGCTCCTCCGGCGCCGCCGCATCTCGGGTGCGGAGGTCGTCGCGGTGGGCGGGGTCGCTGCCATCGGAGCGTCGTTCGTCTTCTCCCCCGACCACATCGAGGACGGCCCGGTCCTCTGCCCGTTCCGCGCCCTCACCGGCCTGCCGTGCCCCGGCTGCGGGCTGACCCGTTCGTGGGTCTACGCCGCGCACGGCTGGTGGGAGCAGTCCTTCTCCTCCCACCCGTTCGGGATGCTGCTCGTCGCCGCGGTCGTAGTGCTGGCGGTGGTCGTCGCCGTCCGTCGCGTACGACGGGTCCCCCCGCCCGATCTCGACAAGGTCCTGCGCCACCCGGTCGCGCTGGGCATCGGGGCGGTCTGGCTGGTCTTCGCAGCCGTCCGCCTGGCCTACGCGCTCTAGCCGTCGGTCGGCGGCGGCGGAGACACCGTCGGCGGGACGTCCTTCCGCGTGACGGCGTGTCCGCCGAAACCGCGGCGCATCGCCGCGACCGCCTTCATCGCGACGTCGTCGTCCTGCCGCGACACGAAGCGGGCGAACAGGCTGGCGGCGATGGCCGGCATCGGCACGGCGTTCTCGATCGCCGCCTCGACGGTCCAGCGGCCCTCGCCGGAGTCCTCGGCGTACCCCCGCAGCTCGTCGAGGTGCTCGTCCTCGCGGAGCTGCTCGACCAGCAGGTCCAGCAGCCAGGAGCGGACGACGGTGCCGGTGCGCCAGGAGGCGAAGACGTCGGGCACGTTCTCGACGATGTCGACCTTCTCCAGCAGCTCCCAGCCCTCGGCGTAGGCCTGCATCATCGCGTACTCGATGCCGTTGTGGACCATCTTCGCGAAGTGCCCCGCGCCCGGCGTCGAGCCGCAGTGGACGATGCCGTCGGGGCTGTCGCCGGGCTTCAGCGCCTCGAAGGCCGGCATCACCTTCTCCGCCTGGTCGGCCGGCCCGCCGTACATCAGCGCGTAGCCGTTCTCCAGGCCCCAGACCCCGCCGGACACACCGCAGTCGACGAAGCCGATGCCCTTCTCCGCCAGCGAGGCCGCGTTGACCGCGTCGTCGGTGTACTTCGAGTTGCCGCCGTCGACGACGACGTCTCCCTCGCCGAGCAGCTCCTTGAGCGCGGCGATCGTGGAGCGGGTCGGGTCGCCAGCCGGCACCATCACCCACACCACCTTGGGAGCGGGCAACGCCTCCACCAGCGCCTCGAGGCTGTCGACGTCGGAGAGGTCGGGGTTGCGGTCGTAGCCGACGACCGTCAGGCCCGCGTTGCGCATCCGGGTGCGCATGTTGCCACCCATCTTGCCGAGTCCGATGAGTCCGATGTGCATGTCGTGAGCCTAGCCGGGCGCGACGAAGGAGCGCACGGCGTGGCGAGGGAGGTCGTGCAGGGCCGCGGCCGAGCTTGCGAGGGCGCGACGGCGGTCGAGACCCGGTTCGGTGCGATGAGGGCTCAGCCCAGCAGCCGACGCGGCATCAAGAGGTAGCGGAACGAGCCGGCGTGGTCGGAGACCGACTCGTCGGGGGTGCCGGTGATGACGACCGGCTTCGACGCCTGCGTGAAGGAGAGCTCGACGACCGCCTCGTCGATGACGCCGAGGCCGTCGAGCAGGAACTGCGGGTTGAACCCGGTGACCAGGTCCTCGCCCTCGATCTGCGCCTCGACCGACTCCGACGCCTGCGCCTCGTCGCCGGACCCGGCGTCGAGCGTGAGGGCGCCGTCCTTGAACGCCAGCTGCACGGCGGTGTTGCGCTCGGCGACGAGCGAGACGCGCTTGAGCGACTCGATGAGCGAGGCCTTGTCGAGCTTGGCGACGGTGAGTCGCTCGCTGGGGAACAGGCTGCGGACCTTGGGGAACTCGCCGTCGAGCAGTCGCGTCGTCGTACGACGGACACCGCCGGGCCCGCTGCCCTCGAAGCCGATGATGCCGTCGCCGCTGCCGGAGGCCGACAGCGCGATGGTGACCTCCGCCCCGGCGGTCAGCGACTTGGCGGTGTCGCCGAGCACGCGGGCCGGGACCAGCGCAGCGAGGCTGGCGTCGGGCTGGCCCGGGTTCCAGGTGAGCTCGCGCTGGGCAAGACGGAACCGGTCGGTGGCCAGGAGCGCGATGGTGTCACCCTCGATCTCGATCCGCACGCCGGTGAGGACGGGGAGCATGTCGTCGCGGCCGGCCGCGGTGACCGCTTGAGCGACGGCGTGCGCGAAGGTCTCGCTCGGCACGGTGCCGGTCGCCGCCGGCATCTCCGGGATCGAGGGGTAGTCCTCGACCGGCATCGTCTGCAGGGAGAACCGCGCCGAGCCACAGGTGAGCGAGACCCGGGCACCGTCGATCATCATGTCGATCGGCTTGGCCGGGAGGCTGCGACAGATGTCGGCGAGCAGCCGGCCGCTGACGAGAGCGGCGCCCTCGTCGCTGACCTCCGCGGTGACGGTCGCGCGAGCCGACGTCTCGTAGTCGAAGGTGGAGAGCACGAGCCCGTCGTCGCCGGCCTCGATGAGGAGCCCGGCCAGGACGGGCGAGCTCGGGCGGACGGGCAGGCTGCGGGCGGCCCAGGCGACGGCGTCTGCGAAGACGTCGCGATCGACACGGAACTTCACGGTGTGTCCTTACACGTCGAACTACACGGGTGTGGCGGCAGGTCGAATCCTGCCATGCGGGGGGTTCTCCACAGAGGGGTGGCGGAGAACTTGTTCACGTCGGATCGGAGCATAGGAATTCTGGGAGTAGTCATAGCGTCGGTGGAAACTGTGGAGATCGGCCGTTCCCGCAGGTGAGGCTGAGAATTCGCGTGTGGACGACGGTGTGGACCACGACGGGCCTGCGTAGGCGGGGTTGTGGAGTTCGTGGGGCTGTGGAACGACAGGAAAGCCGCGGCCACAGAATCCTCCCCGTGTAGTTCGCACCAATTCGGGGGTGCTGTCCACAACGCCGACCCGGTCACCGGACGAGCGGTCAGCCCTGACGGGCCTGCATCTTGACCCGGTTGGTGAGCTCGCTGACCTGGTTGAAGACCGCGCGCCGCTCGCCGAGGAGCTGGTTGATCTTGCGCTCGGCGTACATCACCGTCGTGTGGTCGCGGTTGCCGAACTGGGCGCCGATCTTCGGCAGCGACAGCCCGGTGAGCTCCCGGCAGAGGTACATCGCGATCTGGCGGGCCATCACCAGGTGGCGGCCGCGGCTGGGTCCGGTGAGCTCCTCGATCGAGAGGCCGAAGTACGCCGCGGTCTGAGCGATGATCAGCGGCGCGGTGATCTCGGGCTCGCCGCCCTCGGGGATCAGGTCCTTGAGGACGATCTCGGCGAGGGTGAGGTCGACGTCCTGCCGGTTGAGGTTGGCGAACGCCGTGACCCGGATGAGGGCACCCTCGAGCTCGCGGATGTTGGTCTGGATCTTGCTCGCGATGAACTCGAGCACGTCCGGCGGCGCGGTGAGCCGGTCCATCGCCGCCTTCTTGCGGAGGATCGCGATCCGGGTCTCGAGGTCCGGCGGCTGCACGTCGGTGATGAGGCCCCACTCGAACCGGTTGCGGAGCCGGTCCTCCAGCGCCTCGAGCCGCTTGGGCGCCTGGTCGGAGGTGAGCACGATCTGCTTCTGCGCGTTGTGCAGGTAGTTGAACGTGTGGAAGAACTCCTCCTGCGTCTGGGTCTTGCCCTGCAGGAACTGGATGTCGTCGATGAGGAGGACGTCGACCTCGCGGTAGCGCCGCTTGAACCGGTCCTGGCGGTCGTCGCGGATGGAGTTGATGAACTCGTTCGTGAACTCCTCGGAGCTGACGTAGCGCACCTTCGCACCGGCGTACAGGCTGCGGACGTAGTGCCCGATCGCGTGCAGCAGGTGGGTCTTGCCCAGGCCGGAGTCGCCGTAGACGAGCAGCGGGTTGTAGGACTTGCCCGGCGCCTCGGACACGGCGACGGCGGCCGCGTGCGGGAAGCGGTTGGACGAGCCGATGACGAACGTCTCGAAGGTGTACTTCGGGTTGAGCCTCGACTCCGGTGCCTGGGTCGGGCGGTGGCCGTCGATGCTGGGCGGCGGCGAGGGGAACTTGTTGCGGATGGCGTCGAAGGTGGGCGTGGCGTCGTCGTCGTACGTCGACGAGTCGATCTGTCGATTTGTCGACAAGTCGCTGAATCCACCCTCACCGACCGGCTCCGGCTCGGTCCGCGGCTGCTCGGCAGCGACGACCGGCTGCTCCTCCTCCGCGGGGAGCTCGATGGGTCCGCTACGCAGGCTGGGGTCGACGGTGACGGCGAGCTGCACGTCGTAACCGAACCGGTCGGTCAGCGCGTGCTCGACGTCGCCGCGCACCCGGTCCTCGAGCCGCTTGCGCGTGTAGTCGTCGGGCACGGCGACGATCGCGGTGCTGCCGTGCAGCGTGACCGGTCGGCTGGCCTGGAGCCAGGCCCGTTGCGGTGCCTGGAGCTCCTCGACCACGGACTGCCAGGCGTCCTCCAGGCGGAGGGTGGCCGGATCCGCGTCGGGCGGCTCGTTCCGGGTCTCCGGTGCCTCGTCGTTCCCGGTCACGGCTTCCTCTCCCAATCGTGTCGCTCCACAACTTTGTCCACAGGCTGTGAACACATGGTGAGCGCCGTGCGCGGCGCCTCGCCGAGGCCGTTCCGGATCCGAATGTCCATGCGTTTGCGCAGGTCAGCGGCCAGTTCTACGTTCGGAGGCCGTGATGTCGGCGACGCATGGGCCCTCGTGTGACCCGAACCGGCGGGGAATCCCGGAGAGGCCGAACGTAGCCGGGTTGGGCCTGTGGATCAACCCGTTCTCCACAGGATCTCAGGAACCTGTCGACAACCTTCCGGCGGGGTGCCCAGGATCCTGGCCGGACCCGCCCTAGGGTTGTGCGTTTCGCCGGTTTGACCGGGCGATTCGCCGCCGCGTACCGTTGTTCGGTCATCCGGTGTCGACCGGTGCCGCATGTCCATGGCTCTGCCAGCAGGTCTCCATGGATGCGCGGTGCCAGCCGAAGCTGTGACTGCCCTCGATCGCCCTGTGCGCTCGACTGCCGGGCCGCGCCGGATGACCCTTCCCGAGACGTACTGAAAGCCGAGAGGTCGATCGTGAGCAAGCGGACGTACCAGCCGAACAACCGTCGCCGTCACAAGACGCACGGGTTCCGACTGCGGATGCGCACGCGCGCCGGCCGCGCGATCCTGGCGAACCGTCGCCGGAAGGGCCGCAAGAGCCTGGCCGTCTGAGGCCACGGCCCGACCGGCTCTGCCTCCGGAGGGCTTCGTGCTGCCTGCCGACCACCGGCTGACCCGACCCGACTCGTTCCGACACGCCGTGAAGGCGGGCCGTCGGTCCGCTGCGCGCACCCTGGTGACGCACCTGGCGACCGGTGACGCGGGCGCCGTCGAGCCGGCCCGGGTCGGCTTCGTGGTCAGCAAGGCGGTCGGCAACGCGGTCGTGCGGAACACGGTGAAGCGCCGACTCCGGCACCTCGCCCGCTCGCGGGTCGCCTTGCTGCCCGGCGGCGCGTTGCTTGTCGTCCGGGCCCTGCCGGCGGCGGCCACGTCCTCCTCCGAGGAACTCGCTGCCGACCTGGACCGTTGCCTGGGGAGGAGCCTCGAAGCCGGGCAGTCCGGCCGGCCGGGCTCCGGACAGGTGGCGACGCGGTGAAGTGGCTGTTGGTCGCGCTGCTGCGCGGCTACCGAGCGGTGATCAGCCCGCTCTACGGCGACGTGTGCCGCTACTACCCGTCGTGCTCGGCGTACGCCCTGGAGGCGGTGCAGACCCACGGGAGCATCAAGGGCAGCTGGCTGGCGGTGCGCCGCCTGGGCCGCTGCCACCCGTGGGCCGCCGGAGGCGTCGACCACGTCCCCGCCAAGACTTCGCGTCGTGACCGTGCCGCCGAGGCGGCCAGTCACCACGCGCCATCCATCGAGCAAGGAGCCGCAAGTGGTCCACTCCCCCGCTGAGGCGGGCGTCTCCGCACCCCCGGCACGCGCCTCGCGGCGTTGCCGGCGCTCGACAGACAACCCGGTATGGCGTCGCACCGGCGCCTTGCGATGCACGCACCGGAGGCACGGCTACACCCACCTCATCGAGGGAGAGGACCACTAGTGGGCTTCATCGGCGACATCGGCCACTTCATCATGGTGCCGCTGTACTACATCATCTCGGCGGTACTGCTGGGCTGGCACAAGCTGTTCGACCTCATGGGCCTCGACCCGGCCGGCGGTGCGGCCTGGGCGCTGTCGATCATCGGCCTGACGCTGGTCATCCGCGCGGCGCTGATCCCGCTCTTCGTGAAGCAGATCAAGTCGAGCCGCAACATGCAGCTGATCCAGCCGAAGGTGCGGGAGCTGCAGAAGAAGTACGGCCACGACCGGCAGAAGCTGGCCGAGGAGACGATGAAGCTCTACAAGGACGCCGGGACCAACCCGTTCGCGTCCTGCCTCCCGATCCTCCTGCAGATGCCGATCTTCTTCGCGCTGTTCCGCCTGCTCGACCAGGCGGCGAAGAAGGGCACGGCGCACGGCTTCCTCACCGAGGATCGGGCCCGACAGTTCGGTGAGTCCGAGGTGTTCGGGAAGATCCCGCTGGCCGACTCGTTCTGGGGTGCCCGGACGTGGGGTGACGACCCGAACGGCATCGTCATGGGTGTCTCACTGGTGCTGGTGCTGATGATGACCGCGACCACGTTCCTCACGCAGCGGCAGCTGATGGCCAAGAACATGCCGGCCGACGCGCTCAGCGGTCCCTACGCGCAGCAGCAGAAGATGCTGCTCTACATCCTTCCGGTCGCCTTCGGCCTCGGCGGTGTGGCGTTCCCGATCGGCGTCCTCCTCTACTGGACCACCTCGAACCTGTGGACGATGGGCCAGCAGTTCTACGTCATCCGCAACAACCCCGCCCCCGGCACGCCTGCGTTCAAGGCCAAGGAGGAGCGGGACAAGGCGAAGGCTGCCAAGCACCCGGAGAAGTACGCCGTCTCCGAGGCGGTGGCGGAGCCCGAGCGGCAGGTCGAGGAGCCGCGTCCTTCGCAGCGCGTCCAGCCCAAGCGGCAGACCCGCTCCCAACGCAAGTCCGGCAAGCCGGGCGGATCCAACCCGAACAATGGAGGCAGCAAGTGAGCACCGACGCCGAGGTCGACCCGACCATGGCCGACGACATCGAAGAGACCGACGAGCTCGAGGGCACCGAGGCGGAGGAGTCCGAGGGGTCCGACGCCGACGCCGAGGAGGGGGACACCGACCTCGTCGCCCGCCTCGAGCGCGAGGGCGACATCGCGGCCGACTACCTCGAGGAGCTCCTCGACATCGCCGACCTCGACGGCGACCTGGACATGGACGTCGAGGCAGACCGCGCGGCTGTCTCGATCGTCGGCGCCGATCTCTCGCAGCTGGTGGGTCCGGACGGGAAGGTTCTCGAGGCGCTGCAGGAGCTCACCCGGTTGGCGGTCTACCGCGAGACCGGTGAGCGTTCGCGACTGATGCTCGACATCTCCGGCTACCGCGCCGACAAGCGGACCCGACTCACCAAGCTCGGGGAGCAGGCTGCGGCCGACGTGAAGGCGTCCGGTGAGCCGATGTCGCTCGACCCGATGTCGCCGTTCGAGCGCAAGATCGTCCACGACGCGGTCGCCGCGGCGGGGCTCCGCTCGGAGTCGGAGGGCGTGGAGCCGCGACGGCACGTCGTCGTGCTGCCCGCGGACTGACCCGAGCCGTTTCACGTGAAACATCCCGTCGGCGAGACGGGCGGCGCAGGGCCCGCACCCGAGGTGGTGCGGGCCCTGTTCCCTTCCGATCGCCTCTCCCTGGTCGAGCGCTACGCCGAGCTCCTGGCGACCGACGGCGTCGTGCGGGGGCTCATCGGCCCGCGCGAGGTGCCCCGTCTCTGGGACCGACACCTGGTCAACTGCGCACTCCTGGCCACCGCGCTCCCCCGCGACGCCCGCCTGGCCGACATCGGTTCGGGGGCCGGGCTGCCGGGCCTGGTTGTCGCGCTGGCCCGTCCCGACGTCCGGGTGACCTTGGTGGAGCCGCTCCTGCGTCGCACCACGTTCCTCGAGGAGGTCGCAGCCGGCCTCGGTCTCGACAACGTGCTGGTACGTCGGGACCGGGCCGATGCCGTCCACGGAGACGAGACCTACGACGTGGTGACTGCGCGGGCCGTGGCGCCCCTGGAGCGTCTCCTGGGGTGGTGCATGCCCCTGGTCGCTCCCGCCGGCTTCCTGCTGGCGATGAAGGGTGACTCGGCGGAGGAGGAGATCGACTCGGCGCGGTCCGTGCTGAGGGAGCTCGGCTGTGCGGCACCGACCGTGGAGGTGCTCTCGGCTCCACCGGTCGCGGGCTCGGCTGCCCCCGGCACGACGTCTGCACAGACCAGGGTCGTTCGGGTTACCTGGGCCGATCCGGCGCGAGTATCGTTGCCGACTTCCGGGGGTCGCGGGGGTGGTCGAAGCGGAAAGCGTCGATCGCCGCGACGGAAGAGGTGAGGCTCGTGAACCGCTGGCCGGACGAGTTTTCCACCGGTCCCGAACCCCCTGCTGAGCCTGAAGTTCCACAGTCCGCGCCCACTTTTCCACAGGAGGCCCCGGTGTCGGGTGAACCGACCGAACCGCCGTACGACCCGTCGCCGAACGATGTTTCACGTGAAACGAGCCCCTCGGGTGTTTCACGTGAAACCGGCTTCGGCGTGCGCACGGCCGCTGATCTCGCGGCGTACGAGACCTCCTTCGCGGACGACCAGACTCCGCTCGCTGCGGAAGCCCACCAGTCCGTGATCCTCCGCCAGGGGATCCAGCGCGAGCCGGTACCCCGGCCCGAGGCCACCCGGATCTTCGTCGTCGCCAACCAAAAGGGCGGCGTGGGCAAGACCACGACGACGGTCAACATCGCGGCCGCTCTCTCAGAGCTCGGGCAGCGGGTGCTGGTCATCGACCTGGACCCTCAGGGCAACGCGTCCACCGCCCTCAACGTGGACCACCGCCAGGGCACGGTCGGTACCTATGAGGTCCTGGTGGACGACGTCCCCCTCGCCGAGGCGGTGCAGGCCTGCCCCGACTGCGAGCGCCTCGACGTGGTGCCGGCGACGATCGACCTCGCCGGTGCCGAGATCGAGCTGGTGAGCGTCGTCGCTCGCGAGGGCCGGCTGCGGAAGGCGATCCTGGGCCACCCGCGGGTCGGCGCGGCGGCCCTCACCGGTCCCGACCGCTACGACTACGTCCTCATCGACTGCCCGCCCTCGCTCGGACTGCTGACGCTCAACGCGCTGGTCGCGGGCGCGGAGATGATGATCCCGATCCAGGCGGAGTACTACGCCCTCGAGGGGCTGGGTCAGCTGCTCAAGACCGTCGACATGGTCCGGGCCCATCTCAACCCCGAGCTCGCGGTCTCGACGATCCTCCTCACGATGTTCGACGCGCGGACCCGGCTCGCCGCCGGCGTCGCCCAGGAGGTGCGGGAGCACTTCGGGGACCAGGTCATCAAGACCGCGATCCCCCGCTCGGTGCGGGTGTCGGAGGCGCCGTCGTACGGCCAGACGGTGATGACCTACGATCCGAGCTCACCGGGCGCGCTCAGCTATCTGGAGGCTGCGCGGGAGATCGCGACGCGCGGGACACGAGGGAGCAACGCATGAGTGGCAACACCCCGCGGCGGGGCCTGGGTCGCGGTCTCGGATCGTTGATCCCCACCGCTCCCCCTGAGCCGCCCACTCCGGTGGGCACGGCCACGACGACGGCCGAGCCCGCCGAGGCTGCGACCGGGTCGGCGTCCCCGCCGGCGTCCGCGCCGGCCCAGGACGATCGCCAACCGCTCGTGACCGTCGACGGCGCCTACTTCGCCGAGCTCGAGCCCACCTCGATCCGTCCGAACCACGTGCAGCCGCGCCAGGTCTTCGAGGAGGAGGCGATGGCCGAGCTCGTGCACAGCGTGCGCGAGATCGGGCTGCTGCAGCCGGTGGTCGTCCGGGAGATCTCCGCCGGGTCCTACGAGCTGATCATGGGCGAGCGCCGGTGGCGCGCGGCCCAGCAGGCCGGCCTGGACAAGATCCCGGCCATCGTCCGCCAGACCGACGACGCCGACATGCTGCGCGACGCGCTCCTGGAGAACCTCCACCGCGCCCAGCTGAACCCGCTGGAGGAGGCATCGGCCTACCAGCAGCTGCTCGAGGACTTCGGCTGCACCCACGACGAGCTCGCCCAGCGGATCGGCCGGTCGCGGCCGCAGATCAGCAACACGCTGCGCCTGCTGAAGCTGAGCCCCGCGGTCCAGCGCCGGGTCGCCGCCGGCGTGCTCTCGGCCGGTCACGCTCGGGCGCTGCTCGGCGTCCCGGATGCCGAGGTCCAGGACCGGCTCGCCCAGCGGGTGATCGCCGAGGGCATCAGCGTCCGCGGGTTGGAGGAGATCGTCGCGGTCGGCGACGACGGCCCCACCACGAAGCGGCGAGCCGTCCACCCCAAGCCGTTCGCACCCGGGCTCGTCGAGCTCAGCGACCGGCTGGCCGATCGGCTGGAGACGCGGGTCAAGATCGACCTGGGCAAGGCCAAGGGCAAGATCACCGTCGAGTTCGCGACGCTCGAGGACCTGCGCCGGATCATCAACATCATGGACCCGCAGGCCGACTGAGGTCGGCCGACCGGGGCCGGGCGCCTCGACCGCGGTGGTCACCCGCGACCGCGGAGCGGACCATGTCGACAAAGCGACCTGACGACCTGACGACTTGTCGACGAGTCGATCTGCCGACAAGTCGATAGGTCACTTGGACGACTTGTCGCCCTTCGCGGCGCGCTTGGCGGCGGCCTTCTGGGCGCGCGCCCGCCGCTCCTCCTGGTCCAGCCGCGCCGCCTCCTCGGGCGTCGGGGCGCTCCCGCCGAAGCGGGCCGGCGTCCACCAGGAGCCAGGTGCCTTCTCGTCCTCGGGGTAGGCGGCGATGGTCTCGTCGAGGAGTCGCTGCATCGCCGTACGCAAGGCGGCCGTCTCGGCGTTGATGTCCTCCCCCGTGGGGTGCATCGGCTGGCCGACGCGGACCGCGATCGTCTTGCGGGAGCGGGAGAAGTCGCGGGGGTGGTCCTTGGTCATCAGCCGGTGCGCGCCCCAGACGATGACCGGGATCAGCGGGACGCCGGCGTCGGCCGCGATCCGGACGGCACCGCTCTTGAGCTCCTTGATCTCGAAGGACCGGGAGATGGTGGCCTCGGGATAGATCCCGACGACCTCGCCGGCCTCGAGGTAGGACCGGGCGTCGAGCATCGACTGGACGCCGGAGTCGCGGTCGACGCGGATGTGGTGGAAGCTCCGCAGCAGGTGGCCGACCCCGGGCTTGTCCATCATCTCGCGCTTGATCATGAACCGGACCAGCCGCTTCGAGGGGTTCGCGGCGAGACCGCCGTAGATGAAGTCGACGTACCCGGTGTGGTTGATCGCGAGCAGGGCACCGCCCTTGCGCGGGACGTGCTCGGTGCCGGACAGCTGGAAGCGCTGCCCGAGGAGCTTGAACAGCACCTTCGCCGTGACGATGACCGGGGGATAGGTGATGTCGCGCACCGATCGAGTCTCTCAGGCCGGCTCGCTAGAAGCGACAGCGGTCCAGGCAGAACCAGTCGCAAAAACTGTGCGGTACGAACAAAAAGCGGGCTCGGTCATCGGCGGGTGGCGAGGAACTCCGCGATCCTGCCGATCGCCTCCTCGAGCACGTCGACGTCGGGGAGCGTGACCAGCCGGAAGTGGTCGGTGTCGGGCCAGTTGAAGCCGGACCCGTGCGTGACCAGGATCTTCTTGGCTCGCAGCAGCTCGATGACGAACTGCTCGTCGTCCTGGATGTCGTAGACCTCGGGGTCCAGGCGCGGGAAGCAGTAGAGCGCGCCGCGCGGCTTCACCGACGTGACGCCGGGGATCTCGTTGAGGAGTCGGTGCGCGAGCATGCTCTGCTCGTAGAACCGGCCGCCGGGCACGATCAGCTCGTTGATCGACTGGTAGCCGCCCAGCGCGGTCTGGATCGCGTGTTGGGCCGGCACGTTCGCGCACATCCGCATGTTCGCGATCAGGGTCAGCCCCTCGAGGAACTCCTCGGCGATCTCCTTCGGACCGGAGATCATCACCCAACCGGCGCGGTAGCCGCAGACCCGGTAGGCCTTGGAGAGACCGCTGAACGTCAGGCACAGCACGTCCTGCCCCGCGGCGGCGGCCGCGTGGTGGTGGACGGCGTCGTCGAAGATGATCTTCTCGTAGATCTCGTCGGCGAAGACGACCAGCTGGTGACGCCGGGCGATGTCGACCAGCGCCTCCACCATCTGCTTGCTGTAGACGGCACCGGTGGGGTTGTTGGGGTTGATGATGACGATGGCGTGGGTGTTGTCGGTGATCTTCGACTCGATGTCGGCCAGGTCGGGCATCCAGTCGTTCTCCTCGTCGCACCGGTAGTGCACCGGGGTCCCGCCGGAGAGCGTCACCGCGCCGGTCCACAGCGGGTAGTCTGGCGCCGGGATGAGGATCTCGTTGCCGTCGTCGACGAACGCCTGGAGCACCATCGAGATCAGCTCGGAGACGCCGTTGCCGATGAAGACGTCCTCCACGTCGGTGTCCCGGAGGCCGCGCGACTGGTAGTACTGGGCGACCGCGGTCCGCGCGGAGTAGATGCCCTGCGAGTCGCTGTAGCCCTGCGACTCCGCGAGGTGGTGCGTCACGTCGGCGAGGATCGCCTCGGGTGCCTCGAAGCCGAACGGCGCCGGATTGCCGATGTTCAGCTTGAGGATGCGGTGGCCCTCGGCCTCGAGACGCTGGGCTTCGACGAGGATGGGGCCGCGCACGTCGTACCGGACGTTGCGGAGCTTCTTGCTCTGGCGGATCTTGCGCACGGCACCAGTGTCGCAGCCGCCGATGTGCCGATGCAGGTCGATATCGCCCGCTGGCGGCCTACCCTGGTCGGGTGGCCCGTACGACGGTCCCGTTCACCCTCGACCACCTCGACGCCCTGGACGCCATCGAGGTGCCGTGCCGCGCGTGCCTGTTCTGGGAGCTCGACCCGGTCCGCCGCAGCCGCCTCGACGAGCAGGAGGCCCGTGACGTCAAGGAGTCCTGGATGTCGGAGGTGCTGCGGGAGTGGGGGTCCTGCGGCCGGGTCGCGATCGTCGACGGGGTCGCGGTCGGCTACCTGACCTATGCGCCGCCGTCGTACGTCCCGGGTGCGGCACAGTTCCCGACCGCCCCCGCCAGCCCCGATGCCGTGCTGCTGACGACGGCCTACGTCGCCGACGGGTACGACGGCGCCGGCATCGGCCGGCTGCTGGTGCAGGGGATGGCGCGCGACCTGGTCGGCCGCGGCGGGATCCGCGCGGTCGAGGCCTTCGCCCACGGCGGCAACCGGCTGGTCCCCGATCGCGGCTGCCTGCTGCCGGCCGAGTTCCTCGCCCGCGTCGGCTTCAAGACCCACCGCCCGCACCCGAGGACCCCTCGGATGCGGATGGAGCTGCGCTCGCTGGTCAGCTGGCGCGACGAGGTCGAGGCCGCGATCGAGCGGCTGGTGGGCGCCGTACGCCCCGCCAAGAACCCCTCGCCCGCTCACCGCGAGGTGGACTGACCGGAGGGCCGAAAACGGGATAGTCCCTGACGAAAAGCACCCGAATCACGGGATTCTCGGTGCTTTTCGTCAGGGACTATCCGCCCTGCGGGCTGACCTCAGGCGATGAAGTCGGCCAGCTCGTTGAGGATGGCGGCCTTGGGGCGGGCGCCGACGATGGTCTTCACGACCTCACCGTTCTGGTAGACGTTGATCGTCGGGATGCCGGTGACGCGGTACGACGCGGGGGTGACCGGGTTCTCGTCGACGTTCATCTTCAGGAAGGTGATCTTGTCACCGTGCGCGGCGTTGATCTCGTCCAGGATCGGGGCGACCTGGCGGCACGGGCCGCACCACTCCGCCCAGAAGTCCACGAGCACGGGCTTGTCGGACTTGAGGACCTGCGTGTCGAACTCGGCGTCGGTGACGGCGGGGATGTTGCCCACGGTTCTTCCCTTCGATGGATCGGTGCGGTGGTGTCTCTAGTGAACACGAGGGGCGGGGGAGATGTTCCCGGCGCGGCTCGTGCGGGGTGGGTCAGGCCGGCGTGCTCACGGCGGCGGCGACCTCGGTGACCTCGGCAGCCGTCGCCTCGGCCGAGCCGGCCGACGACGCGACGTGGTCGAGCATCGCGAGGTAGCGCTCGGCGTCCAGCGCGGCGGCGCAGCCGGTGCCGGCGGCGGTGATGGCCTGCCGGTAGTGGTGGTCGACCAGGTCGCCGGCGGCGAAGACGCCGGGCAGGTTCGTCGCCGTGCTCGGCTGCTGGACCAGCACGTAGCCGTTCTCGTCGAGGTCGACCTGGCCCTTGAGCAGCTCGGAGCGCGGCTCGTGGCCGATCGCGATGAACAGGCCGGTCACGGCGAGGTCGCGGGTCTCGCCGGTCACGGTGTCCCGCAGCGTGATCGACTCGAGCGACTCGGTGCCGTTGATCGAGACGACCTCGGAGTTCCAGACCAGCTCGAGCTTGGGGTCGGCGAACGCGCGCTCCTGCATGATCTTCGAGGCGCGCAGGGAGTCGCGGCGGTGGATGAGCGAGACCTTGCTGCCGAAGCGGGTGAGGAACGTCGCCTCCTCGACCGCGGAGTCGCCGCCGCCGATGACGGCGATGTGCTGCTCGCGGAAGAAGAACCCGTCACAGGTCGCGCAGTACGACACCCCGCGGCCGGACAGCTCGTCCTCCTTCGGCAGGCCCAGCTTGCGGTAGCCGGAGCCGGTCGCGAGGATCACGCTGCGCGCGGTGTAGGTGTCGGTGGCGGTCTTGACGACCTTGACGTCGCCGGTGAGGTCGACCTCGACGATGTCGTCGGCGACGAGCTCGGCGCCGAACCGCTCGGCCTGGGCGCGCATCTCGTCCATCAGCGCGGGGCCCATGATGCCGTCGCGGAAGCCGGGGAAGTTCTCGACCTCGGTGGTGGTCATCAGCGCACCGCCGGCGGTCACCGAGCCCTCGAAGACCAGCGGCTCGAGCTGGGCGCGAGCGGCGTAGATCGCGGCGGTGTAACCGGACGGCCCGGAGCCGATCACGATCACGTTGCGCGGCGTGGACTGCTCGGAAGTGTCGGACATGGAAGCCTCATCGGTCGGGGACACGTCAAAAGGACCTGACAAAGGGGTGCAACCCGATCGTAGGGGGCGGCATTCCCCCACGACAGCCCGCGCCAGCGCGGCCAGCGCGGACCAGCGCGGACCCGGCCCGATCAGCCGGGCACGGGCAGCGTGGTCGAGCGCAGCACGTCGCTGGTGCCGCACTGCAGCACCTCCACCACCTGGGCGTCGCCCATCGGCTCGCGGAACACGACCAGGGCGGGGTCGCCGTCGTACTGCACGCCGACGAGCACCCCCTTGCCCCACGCGGCGACCTTGCACCTGAAGCCGCTGGGCAGGTACTCCGCGTAGTGGGAGTACATCGCCCCGACCGGGGACGGCAGCACCAGGCGCTGGACCCGGACCAGGTCGACCCCCAGGTGGTCGGAGCGTACGACGTAGGGCCGGTCGGGCCGGGCCAGCTCCTCGCTCGGGGTGGCCTCGGCCTCCGGGGCCGCCTCGCTCGCCGCGACGCCGGCGTCCTCGGCCTCGGTGTCCCGGCGGTCGAAGTCGGAGCTCACGGCGCCGCTGTCGCCGGCGTCGAGGTCCTCACCCTGGTCGACGAACGAGCCGATGCCCAGGCCGACCACCACGGCGGCAGCGGCGGCGCCCAGCAGCGCGACGACGCGGTGGCGACGGGTGCGGGCGATCGGCACGACGTTGTCGGCGGGCTCGGGGTCGAGCTGGACCCGCTCAGCGGCCAGGCCGGCGAGCGACGACTCGAGGCGCGCGACGACGTCGGCCGGCATCGGCCCGTTCGCGCGGGCGTCCGCGAGCAGCGCCCGGACCTGCTCCTCCTCCGCGGGAGAGAGCGGGTCGAGCTGCTCGTCGGGCTCGTCGGTGGTCATCGGGGTCCTCGGTCGGGCTGGGTCGCGCTGGCGGGGTCAGGCACGGGTGGGGCGACGGTCAGGCAAGGGTCAGACAAGGGTCAGGCGGGGTCAGGCAAGGGTCAGGCGGGGTCGGCGGCCGCCTCGCCGGGTGGTCCTCGGGGCGACAACGATCCGACGTCCGGGGTGGCGGCAGGGTTCCCGGTGACGGGTGTGGGCTCGCTCTCGTCGGGCTCGTCCATCAGCGGACGCAGCAGCACGGCGAGCCGAGCCCGGCCGCGCGCGCACCTGCTCTTCACGGTGCCCTCGGCGCAGTCGAGCATCACGGCGACCTCGGCGACCGGGTAGCCCTCCATGTCGACCAGCACCAGCGCCGCGCGCTGCTCGGCGGGGAGCTGCTGGAGCGCGGCCAGCACCGCGGCCCGGCGCTCGGAGCGCAGCCCGTGCTCGGCGGGATCGAGGGTCGCGTCGGAGCCGTCGGTCGCGGTCAGGTGAGATCCCCGGCCCGCCTCGTCGAGGTCGTCGGGGAGGGGCTCGGCGCGTCGTACCTTCGCGGACCGGAGACGGTCCAGGCAGGCGTTGACGACCACCCGGTGCAGCCAGGTCGTGACGGCAGCGTCGCCGCGGAAGCTCCCGGCCCGGCGGAACGCGGCGACCAGCCCGTCCTGGAGCCCGTCGGCGGCGACCTCGGGGTCGCCGCTGGTGCGGAGCGCGACGGCCCAGAGCCGGTCGCGATGGCGGGCGAAGAGCTCACCGAAGGCATCGGCGTCGCCGGCGACGTGGGCAGCGAGCAGCTCGGCGTCGGTGCGGTCGCCGACGACCTCACCGTCCACGCACGACCACCTCCGCCAGGCCCGCCCTGAAACCACCCGAGACCACCGGGAGCGAAGTGAACCACACGACGACGTAGCGCCCGGTGACGGCCGTGCCCGGGCCCTTCGCCGAGGCCGGCTCGAGGGTGAGGTCGGGGCCCGCGGACTCGGCGGCGGCGGCGGGCGGACCGGTCGGCACGGCGTCGGGAACCTCGTCGGTGACGTAGAGCTCCACCGAGGTGGGCGTCCCGACCAGGTCGAGGTCGACCCGGGCCACCTCCCGCACGACGCCGAGGTCGAGGTAGACCCCGACCCCCTCCTTGAGCGCCGGCAGGGCGGGGCCGAGCTGGTCGCGGTAGGTCGAGGTCGACCAGCTGGTCGAGGCGTTGCCGTCGACGGCGAGGGGGACGTCGGCGTCATTCTCGGCGCCGTCCTCGCTCTGCGGGTCGAAGGCGCGCACGGTCACGTCGGGCAGCGGGCTCGTGGTCGGCTCGGGCGGCGTCGTCAGCGACGGGGTCCGGGTCGGGTCGCGCTCGGCGCCCAGCGGGGTGCGGCCGCGGCCGAGGTTGAAGGCCACGGCAACAGCGACCACGAGCGCCAGGCAGGCCGCGACCACCATCGCGAGCCGCAGCCAGCTGCGCCCGGGTACGGCGTCCTGGTCGGCCGTGTGCTCGCCGGTGTGGTCCAGGTCGGGCCCGGCGCCGGTGTCCTCCCACGGCCAGAACCCAGCGGCCGCCAGCGACGCCTCCGCCGCGGGCGGCGAGGGCCGGACCGGCTCGGGCACGTCGGTCCGCGGTCGCCGTACGGGCGCACCCTCGGGCGGCTCGGGCGCGAACAGCGGACGCTCGGGTGGCTCGTCGAACGGCGGCGGCGGGGGCGGCGGCACGCTGCGGGCGCGCAGCCAGGCCACCTCGTCGCCGTCCTCCGGGTCGCCGAAGACCGGCATGCCGGCCTCGGTCGGCATGTCGACGATGTCGGCCACCGACGGGATGGGCGGCTCGTCGGGCTCGTCGGGCTCCTCGAGCTCGTCGAGCTCGTCGAGCTCGGTCGATCCTTCCTCGGTCACCTCCGGCTCGTCCGCCGGAGCGTCGTCGAACGGCGCGGCGGTGCGCTCGAAGTCGCGCACGGTCATCTCCGGCACCTGCGGGAGCACGACCGGGCGCACCTCGTTGATCGGCGGGATCGACCCGGCGAGCGCCTCGGTCAGCCCGGTGGTGTCGCCGAGGAACTCCAGCAGCCGATCCTGCACGGCCTGGGCAGTGGTCACCTCCTCGCTCGGGCCGGCGCCGTTGTCGCCGACCCAGCGTCGGACCTGCATCAGCTGGCGGGTCTGCAGCAGCTGCTTCGATCGCCCGCTCTTGCCCGGCTTCGCCTGCTGGTGAGCCGTCTCGGTGATGTCGGTCCACAGCTGGTCGAGCGGCCGCGGCACCCCGGCCCGCACCTGCCGCGGCGCCAGCACCTCGTCGTGGGCGTGGGGCGCGGCCGGGACGATCGAGGAGGACGGGCCGGGCCAGGTCGCGGTCAGCGAGCAGTACAGCAGTCCCGCCAGGTCCTGGCGGTCGTGGTCGAGCCGACCCGCGGGCAGCCCGTGGAGCGCTGCGTCGACGCAGAGGCCGATCAGCCGGACCGCGCCGAGCCGGTCGATGAGCACGTTCTCGGGGTTGAGCCGCCCGTGGGCGACACCGCGGGAGTGGGCGGTGGCGACCGCGCCGGCGACCTCGGCCGCCAGCCACGCGGCCCGGCGGGGTCCGAGCGGCCCCCCCGCGGTCACCAGGATGTCGAGCGAGGTGCCGGTGCCCCACTCGTTGACGACGAAGCACTTGCCGTCGACGATCTCGGCGTCGAGCACGCGGAGGATCCGGGCGTCGAGGACGGTGGCCGACTCGCGCGCGGCGGCCATCAGCAGCGGGGCGCGCGGGTCGTCGTCGGGGATCACGTGGAGGGCGACGTACCGCTCCAGGACGTTGTCGTGGGCACGCCAGAACCGCCCACCGTCGCTCTCGGTCAACAGGTCGATCAACCGATAGCGGCCGGCCAGCACGTCGCCTGGCCGAGTCGACGTCGTCAACCCCCAGTCCTTCGTGTTCGGGTCTGTCCCACCACTCGTGCGCCGATAGTTCGGAGCGCCTGCGCCTCCCATCGTAGGGCGGTTCGGCGCCGGTTTCCGGGGAGTTGGGTCAGCCGCGCCGCAGTCGTGCCGAGACGGTGTCGATCACGGTGGTGACCTCGCGCAGCCGAAGCGCCCGCGCCAGCAGCACGACGACCGTCGCGGCGACCAGTCCGAGCACGGCGACCTCGACCGCCGACCACCACCAGCGGCCCGCCCCGGGCGTCTGGTCGAGCAGGTCGTCGAGCCCGAGGTCGACCAGCCACGCGGCCGCGGCGCCAGCGGCCGCGGCGACGACCAGCCGGGCGAGGAAGCCGAGGAACGGCCCCACGTCGAGGCCGCCCAGCCGGCGGGCGAGGATCGAGAACGAGACCAGCGAGCCGACGCCGTAAGCCGCCGTGTAGGCGACCACCAGCATCGCAGCCGTGTGGTCGGGATCGGTGCGGGCCACGAGCACGGTGGCGGCGGTGATGTTGACCGCTGCGATCACGCACTGGATGAGGAAGACGGTGCGGTTGAGCTCGAGCGCGTAGAAGCCGCGCAGGATCAGGTAGTGCAACGTGAAGAAGACGATGCCGACGCCGAACAGCGCGAGCGACTCCTCGTAGTTGACGTAGTCCGCGGCCGCGGCGCCGTGCCCGAACAGCGTCTGCGCGACGGGCAGCGCGATGAGGGGCATCAGCGCGGCGACGGGTACGGCGACGACGAGCGCCGTGCGGATGGTGCTCACCAGGGTGCGGGACAGTGCCGCGTCGTCCTGGGCGGCGGCGTGGGACGACAGCCGCGGCAGGATCGCGGTCGCCAGCGACACCGTGATCACCGAGTGCGGCACCATCGCGACGAGCAGGGCGGAGGAGTAGATCGTGATGCCGGTGCCCTCGTCGGATGCCGCGGTGCCGCCGGAGGCAAGCCGCACCACGACGACGTAGGCGGCCTGGTTGACGACCACGAACAGCACCGTCCACACCGCGAGCCGGAGGGTGTGGCCGAGACCGGTGCCCTTGAAGTCGAAGCGCGGCCGGATCCGCACGCCCGCCGCGCGCAGGTAGGGCACGAGGATCGCGAACTGGGCCAGGATGCCGACCGTCGAGCCGATGCCGAGCCACGCCTCCTGCGCGGTGGTGAACGCGCTGTGCTGCTCGGCCTCCGTGGCCGGCCCGAACCACACCAGGTAGACGACGAGCACGCCGACCGCGATCACGTTGTTGGCGATCGGCGCCCACATCATCGGTCCGAAGCGGCCGCGGGCGTTGAGGACCTGTCCGACCAGCACGAACATGCCGTAGAAGAAGACCTGCGGCAGGCAGTAGCGGGCGAAGTCGATGGCCGACTGGCGCTCCGCGGCCAGCGCCGGGTCGCCGTACTCGCTGTCGAGGAGCAGGTCCATCACCCACGGCGCCGCGAGCACCAGCACGACGGTCACGGCGCCGAGGAAGAGGACGGCGAGGGTGACGATGCGGTCGACGTACGCCGCGCCGCCGTCGCTGTCGTTCTTCATCGACCGCACCAGCTGGGGCACCAGCACGGCGTTGAAGACACCGCCCGCCAGCAGGATGTAGAGCATGTTGGGGACGGTGTTCGCGATCGTGAACAGGTCCGCGTGCAGCCCGACGCCGAGCGCCGCCGCCAGCAGGATCGAGCGGATCAGGCCGCTGAACCGGGAGACGACGGTGCCCGCCGCCATCACCGCGCTGTTGGCGAGGATGCCGCGCTGCTCGGTGCCCGCGTCGGGCAGCTCGCTCATGCCGACGCCCCGGACCCGGTGGTCGAGCCGGACCCGGTGGTCGGGCCGGACCCGGTGGTCGGGCCGGACCCGGTGGTCGAGCCGGACCCGGTGGTCGAGCCGGACCCGGTGGTCGAGCTTGTCGAGACCCCCCGGCCCCGGATCCGCCGGACCAGCCGCAGCCCGATCGCCACGAACAGGATGGCGACGCCGGAGCCGATGATCACCCAGATCACCTCGCTGACCTGGCCCGACCGGATCGGCACCTCGACCGACGACCCGAGCGGGGTCCCGTCGACATCGGTGACCGAGAGCGTGACGTTGTGGACGCCGGTGCCGCGGGAGTGGGCGTCGAGCTGGATGGTCGTCCGGCTCTCGGCGGCGAGCACGATCGGCTCGCCGACGTCGACGGTCACCTCGTCGTCGACGCTCTCGGCGACCAGCCGCACGGTCACGTTGCGTTGGAGGTCGTTGTTGATGGTCACCGCGAAGGTGCCGTTGGCGCTCGACAGCGTGACGGCCGGCGGTCCGTCGACGCCGATCTTGCCGAGCCGACGGTCGATCCAGCGCCGCGAGCGGGCGAGCCGGGCCTCCGCGCGGTCCGGGGAGGTGCGGAAGTGGTACGACGCGCCGGTCAGCGCCTCGTCCCGCACGTCGGCGGCGGTCGTCTCGGCGTCGGGCAGCAGGTTCTGCAGGGTGGTGCCGGAGGCGATCAGCTGCTGGGCCTCGGAGAAGACGGACGCCGCGAGCTCGACGGTCTCCTGGTCGACGGGGTAGGTCAGGCTGTCCGGCTCGACCGGGGTCGGCGTGCGGTCGGTGGCGTCGGCGACCGTCGTCAGGTTGAGCCAAGCCGCGTCGAGCCCGCTCCAGAACGACGCGCCCGCGGCGCTGTCCACCCGGCGCGGCACGACGACGATCAGCGGGTGCCGGCGGCCCGGCGCCACCAGCCGCACCGCCGCCTCGGCGAGGACCCGCTGGCGGAAGGCGACCGGCCCGAGCCGGGGCTCCGGTCCCGGCCCGCCGGTCGCGGCGCCGTACGACGTGGGCGCGACGGTGTGGTCGCCGTACTCACCGACGACGGGAGGACCGTTGCGGAAGCTCTCGGGCCCGAACATCCGGTCGGTGACGAGCAGGGTGCTGTCGTCGACGATGTCGTCCATGACCGACGGGTCGAGGTAGCCGCCGGGAGAGGCGACGACCGGGGTGGTCGGCGTCTCCCAGGAGGAGAGCACGTCGCTGACCCGGGCGCGGGAGAGCGGGTAGAGCTCCGGCATCCGCTCGGGGGCAGCGGACATGTCGAGGTCGCCGTACGGCAGCGACAGCACCTCCTCCCCGCGCAGCTGGACCTCGAGGGCGCCGAGCCAGTCGCCGGCCGCGGTCGCGAGCGGGCCCTGGGGCTCCTCGGTGTCCTCGGCGTCCGGCTCCTCGGTCGTCTCCTCGGAAGGGGTGGCCTCCCCGTCCTCGGGGCCGTCGACGACGGCCGGCCCCAGGTCGCGCGGCGGGTTGCCGCGTCGGAGCCGGCGGACCGCGTCGGGGATCGCGGGGTCGAGCAGCCACGTCACCGGCTTGCCGACGGCCGCCGCGCCGAACAGGAGCGGTCCGCCGAGCTCGCCGGCCGTCGTGAACGCCTCCTCCCAGGCGTCCGTCTTCGCGAGCCGCCCGTTCTGCTGGTAGCGGACCCGGTAGCGCAGCGGCACCACGATCGCGGTGTCCACCTGGCCGCGCACGTCGTCGCGGCCGCGGGGGACGAAGGGGAGGAAGGTCCGCGCCCGGCCGTCGGCGACGTTGTCGTCGGGGGTCGACTCGCTCGCGCCGAGCGCGTGCACGCCGAACCAGTAGACGCCGGGCGTCGTCACCGGCAGCAGCCGGCGCGGCACCTGGATCGAGAACGGCAGCTCCTCGCCGGGAGCGAGCTCCTCGACCAGGTAGCTCACCTCGGGGATCCGGGCGCCCACGACGGTCGTCGGGTCGGACTCCGCGGCCTCGACCAGCCCGGCGGTCGACGTGATGGGGGGCGGGCACCCGACCGCGTCGCAGTCGGTCCCCGCGTTGATGAACGGGTAGAGCCGGATCCCGCTCCACGTCTCGACGTCGCGGTTGGCGACCGTGCCCGAGATGCTCACCCGCCCGCGCTCGGGCACCTCGCCCGGCGTCAGCTGGTCGATCGTGACCAGCAGCGGCGCGTCGTACGACGGCGGCACGGTGTCGGCCGCCACGTCCACCGGCTGCGGCTCTGCCGCTGCCGGGACGCTCATCAGCCCCACCGGCCCCACCGCCCCGGCCAGCCCGACCAGCGCTGTCGTCACCACGCCCACGGCAGCACGCAGCGACAGGGGGCGGAGGACCACGCCCCGAGACTAGTCGGCGCGCTCCCCGCCGAGAGGACCCGGCAGCCGCGTCGATCCCTCCCTCCTCGACAACCGATGAGGGCGGAACCAACCGCGCTCCGTAGACTCCCGCCCGTGTCCGAGCCCCGTGATCCGACGTCGGAGCCGATCCGGCTGGTCGACGTGCAGCGGGCGGTGGCGGCGGAGCTGGAGCGGATCGGGCCGGTGATCGGGGAGCTCGGGGAGCTGTTCGCGGCCGCGGGGCACGAGCTGGCGCTGGTCGGGGGGCCGGTGCGGGACGCGATGCTCGGCCGGCACTCCAACGACCTCGACCTCACCACCTCCGCGCGCCCGTCGGACACCGAGCGGATCCTCAAGAAGTGGGGCGACGCGTGGTGGGACTTGGGGCGCGACTTCGGCACGATCGGCTGTCGCAAGGGCGACTGGGTGGTCGAGGTGACGACGTACCGCTCCGAGGCCTACGACCCGGGCTCGCGCAAGCCCGAGGTGCAGTACGGCGACACGCTGGCCGGTGACCTGGGTCGGCGCGACTTCTCCGTCAACGCGATGGCGGTGCGACTGCCCGGCCAGCAGATCGAGGACCCGTACGGCGGCGTGGTCGACCTGGCCAACCGGGTGCTCCGCACGCCGGGCCGTCCTGAGGACTCCTTCTCCGACGACCCGCTCCGGATGATGCGGGCCGCGCGGTTCGCCGCCCAGCTCGGTTTCACGGTGGACGACGCGGTCGTGGCGGCGATGACGGAGATGGCCGAACGGATCGAGATCGTGTCGGCCGAGCGGGTGCGCGACGAGCTGGTGAAGCTGATCTGCGCGCCGTACCCCCGCCTCGGCCTGACCCTGCTCGTCGACACCGGCCTCGCCGACCACGTGCTGCCCGAGCTGCCGCGGCTCAAGCTCGAGCGCGACGAGCACCACCGGCACAAGGACGTCTACGAGCACACGCTGACCGTGCTCGAGCAGGCGATCGACCTCGAGGACCGGCTCGGCGGCGGGCCCGACTTCGTCTCGCGGTTCGCCGCGCTCATGCACGACGTCGGCAAGCCGAAGACCCGGCGGTTCCTCGACGACGGCACCGTCACCTTCCACCACCACGACGTCGTCGGCGCCAAGATCACCCGCAAGCGGATGCAGGCGCTGCGGTTCTCCGGCGACGAGACCGACGCGGTCTGCCACCTCGTCGAGCTGCACCTGCGGTTCCACGGCTACGGGTCGGGGGAGTGGACCGACTCGGCCGTCCGACGCTACGTGCGCGACGCCGGCGACCAGCTGACCCGGCTGCACGTGCTGACCCGCGCCGACTGCACGACCCGCAACCAGCGCAAGGCCGACCGGCTGCGTCGTACCTACGACGACCTGGAGGCCCGCATCGCCCGGCTGTCGGAGGAGGAGGAGCTGGCCGCCATCCGGCCCGACCTCGACGGCAACCAGATCATGGAGATCCTCGGGATCCCGCCGGGTCGCGAGGTGGGCGAGGCCTACAAGTTCCTGCTCGAGCTGCGGCTCGACAACGGGCCGATGAGCGAGGACGACGCGAAGGCCGCTCTCCGCGACTGGTGGGCGGCGCGCGGCTGATCCTGTATCAAACCGGGCCCCCGGAGTGTCAGTGTCACGTCAGGACACCACTCGGAGGCTCACATGAAGAAGCTCGTCCCCTCGATCATGGCCGCGGTGTCCGCGGTCGCCGCCACCCTCCTCGTCGCCGCCGGACCCGCACCGTCCGCCCACGCGGCGGGGGAGACCTACTCCGCCCCGCTCACCACCGCGATCGGCAGCCTGACGGTCGCAGCGGAGGTGCGCACGGGCTACGAGCGCAGCAAGTTCAAGCACTGGGTCGACGCCGACGGTGACGGTTGCAGCACCCGGTTCGAGGTCCTGGACGTCGAGTCGGAGACCTCGGTGACGTGCAGCAACCTGGCCGGCGGACGCTGGTTCTCGTACTACGACCGCGTCTCCTGGACCGACGCCGGCCGGATCGACATCGACCACATGGTGCCGCTCGCCGAGGCCTGGGACTCCGGCGCACGCAGCTGGACCGCCGGCCAGCGCGAGGCCTATGCCAACGACCTCGGCGACCACCGCACCCTCGTCGGCGTCACCGACTCGGTCAACCAGGCCAAGGGCGACCAGGACGTGGCGCAGTGGTTGCCGACGCACGACAAGTGCCGCTACCTGCGGGAGTGGGTGGCGGTGAAGATCCGCTGGCGGCTCTCGGTCAACAGCGCCGAGAAGACCGCGCTGCAGAACCTCGCAGCCGGCTGCACCAACGTCACCATCACCGTCACCCGCGCGATCTGAGAGGACCGATCGCGGGACCGCCCCGCTCAGTAGTCGGAAGCCGCCGAGATCCCGCCGTCGACGACGAGCTCCTGGCCGGTGATCCACGTCGCGAGGGGTGAGGCCAGGAACAGGCACGCGTCGGCGACGTCGCGCGGTCGCCCGAGCCGCCTGCTCGGGCTGCGGGCCAGCCAGCCGGCGACGCCTTCCGGCCAGGCGCTACCGAGGCCTGGCCGGTCGACGAGGCCCGGGGAGACGGCATTGACCCGGACGCCGTACGGCGCCAGCTCGACGGCGGCGGCCCTGGTCAGCGCCAGGATGCCGGCCTTCGCGCTGTCGTAGACGGCCTGCTCGTGGCCGGGGCGGGAGGCGTTGAGCGACCCGATGTTCACGACGACGCCGCGCCCCCGGCCGCGCATGGAACGGCCGGCCTCGCGCAGGCAGCTGAACGTGATCCCGAGATTGCCGCGGACGACGCGCTCGACCTCCTCGTCGCCGGTCTCCAGCAGCGGCCGGCTCGGGTACGAGCCGGCGTTGTTGACCAGGACGTCGATCGGCCCGTACGGCGCGGACTGTGCGAACAGGTTCTGCACGAACGCCGCATCCTCGAGGTCTCCGACCGCCAGGTGGGTCCCGGACCGCTCGCCGAGCGCCGCCAACGAGGGCGTCAGGGTGCGCCCGTGGGCCACGACGGTGGCGCCGGCGTCGAGGAACCGCTCGGCGACGGCCTCGCCGATACCGCCGCCGGCACCGGTCACCAGCGCCGTCGACCCGCTGAGGTCGATCGCGATCACGGTCAGCCGACCTCGTAGGGGCCGGCGTCCGGATCGGTCGGCGACCACTCGGCGTGGCGGAAGCCGGCGAACTCCGCACCTTCGAGGACACAGACGTCGTGCAGCGACCGCCGGTAGAACTTGACGTGGGTGTAGTCCGGAAAGAGCCGGTAGACCGGGGTGTTGAGCGTTCCCTGGAACTGCTTGCCGGTCAGCACGCCCAGGTGGGCCTTCTCGAACCCGTCGATCTGCTCGCCCACGACGTAGCCGACGTGCTCGAGTCCCATCCGGTAGACGCGTTGGTGGAAGGGCGGGATGAGCTCGATCATCGGCACCGTCCTCCCGGCCGACACCGGGACCGGGTCGGCGAGCAGGATCTTCGAGATCGGTCGCCCGTTCCAGACGTTCTCGAGGTTCGCCACTGCGACCTGCTCCAAGGCGTCGCGGACGCGGAGGTAGTCCCGCCAGGTGCGGCAGCGCACAGCGACGTGGCTGAGGGCGAAGCCGGAGACGTCGATCCCCAGCCCGGCGCACCGCTCCGCCTGCGCTGCCTCGAACGCGGGGATGGCCTGCAGCAGCTCCTCCACCATGCCTCCTCCTCGCGGGCGATCAGCCCGATCCATGTCCGTCCGCGGTTGCTCGGATCCGCTCGAGGTCGGCGCGGAGGGCCGCGGCCCTCCGCGCCCCGAGCAGATCATCGAGCATCTTCTCGATCTCGGGTAGCAGCTCCTGGGCGATCGCGAAGACCTCCCGCCCCTTGGGGGTCGGCAGCACCAGCTTCGCCCGCCGGTCGTCAGGGTCGGGGATCCGGGTGACGTAGCCGTGCCGCTCGAGGTGGGCGACCAGCTCGGCCATCGCCTGCTTGGTCATCTGTGCGCGCTCCGCCAGGCGGGCGACCGGCGTGCCTCCGTCGTCGACGTGCTGGAAGACGGCGCCATGGGCTGGGCGCACGACACCGTGGCCGCGCTGCTCGAGGCGCTGGATCATCCGGTCGTTCAGCGCCACGAACGCCTCGCGCAGGAGCACCGCCGTGTTGGCGGAGCGGCGGGAGTCCTCACTTGACATTAGACAAGCCACCTGTCTATCTTCGAGATATGGACATGTTACCTGTCAATATTCCGGTGGACCTGGCCGAGGGCGAGCGACTCGCCATGGGCACCGACGAGATCGTCATCCTGACCAGCTGTGCGCAGACGCGCGACGACATCTACGCCTACCTCGTCCGGATGCCTCCCGGGGGCGGGCCACCGGTGATGCACCGTCATGCACCGAGCGAGGTCTACCACGTGCTCGAAGGCGAGTTCGCCTTCTACGTGGCCGAAGCCGAGGGCGTCGTACGCCGGCACGCGGTGCGGGCCGGGCAGGTGATGCCTCTCGCCGGCGGCACTCCGCACACCATCCGCAACGAGACCGACCAGGACGCGGTGGCGTTCGGCGTGCACTCCCCCGGCGCTGCGATGGAGGGGTTCACGCGGGCCGCGGCCGCGCTGGCCGCCGCAGGGGAGCCCTCGATGGAGGCCGTGCTGGCGATCGCCGACGAGCACGGCATCGAGATGCTCGGCCCGGTCCCGGACCTCGGTTAGGGCGCGGAAGAATGTCCGACCGTCCCGCACCACCCCGGCCGCGGATCGAGCTGTTGCGCGGACAGCCGACCGACGTCCTGCCCGTCGTGGAACCCCTCCTCCTGGACTACCTGCGCTGGTGCGCGCGCCGCATCGCCGCCGATTGCGGCTACACCTTCGAGGACCCCGAGGCCGTCGTCGCCCGTCACCACGAGGACTTCTGCTGCGAGCTCCCCCGCCTCCTCGCCGAGGACGGTCGGCTGGTCGTCGCGCGCGCGGGTCACGACACCCTCGCAGGGGTGGCAGGGCTGAAGACCGTGGGCGCCGGGGTCGCCGAGGTCAAGCGGATGTACGTCCGCCCCGAACTGCGTGGACGCGGCACCGGCAGAGGGCTGATGACCCGGCTGCTGGAGGAGGCCGTCGGGATCGGCCACCGGGTCGTCCGCCTGGAGACGGCGAGCTTCATGGTCGAGGCACAGCGCCTGTACCGGTCGTTGGGCTTCGAGGAGACCCGGCCGTTCGCCGGCTCCGAGGCCGACCTGTCCGGGCTGGGCGGGGCGATGCGGTTCTACGAGCTGCGCCTGGCCGCGGGCTGAGCGAGCACCGCACCGAAAAACACGCCGACCCGTCGCGAGAAGCTCGCGACGGGTCGGCGTGTCTGTGGGTCGAGCTGGGTCACTCCCCGGCGATGAACTTCTCCAGGAGCGTGCGACCCTCGGTGTCCTCGATCTGCACCGGCGGGCTCTTCATGAGGTACGCCGAGGCGGGGATGATCGGGCCGCCGACGCCGCGGTCCTTGGCGATCTTCGCGGCGCGGACGGCGTCGATGATGATGCCCGCGGAGTTCGGGGAGTCCCAGACCTCGAGCTTGTACTCGAGGTTCAGCGGGACGTCACCGAAGGCGCGGCCCTCGAGGCGGACGTAGGCCCACTTGCGGTCGTCGAGCCAGGCGACGTAGTCGGACGGGCCGATGTGGACGTTGTCGTCGTGGACCAGGCCGGACAGCGGACCGGACAGGTTCGAGGTGACGGCCTGGGTCTTGGAGACCTTCTTGGACTCCAGGCGCTCGCGCTCGAGCATGTTCTTGAAGTCCATGTTGCCGCCGACGTTGAGCTGGTAGGTGCGGTCCAGGACGACGCCGCGGTCCTCGAACAGCTTCGCCATCACGCGGTGGGTGATGGTCGCGCCGACCTGCGACTTGATGTCGTCACCGACGATCGGGACGCCGGCGTCCTCGAACTTCTTGGCCCACTCGGGGTCGGAGGCGATGAAGACGGGCAGGGCGTTGACGAAGGCCACGCCGGCGTCGATCGCGCACTGGGCGTAGAACTTGTCGGCCTCCTCGGAGCCCACCGGCAGGTAGGACACGAGCACGTCGGCACCGGAGTCCTTGAGGGCCTGGACGACGTCGACCGGGTCGGCAGCGGACTCCTCGATGGTGGCCCGGTAGTACTTGCCGAGGCCGTCGAGCGTCGGGCCGCGCTGGACCTCGATGCCGAGCGTCGGGACGTCGGCGATCTTGATCGTGTTGTTCTCCGAGGCGTTGATCGCCTCGGACAGGTCCTTGCCGACCTTCTTGTCGTCGACGTCGAACGCCGCGACGAACTCGACGTCGCCGACGTGGTAGTCGCCGAACTGCACGTGCATCAGACCGGGGACGCTGCCGTTGGGGTCGGCGTCCCGGTAGTAGTGCACGCCCTGGATGAGCGACGTGGCGCAGTTGCCGACGCCGGCGATCGCTACTCGTACCGAACCCATGGGATCCCTCTCCTTGATCGAAATCGATCAGTCGTTATCGGTTGCCGCGGCGGCCTGGGGCCCAGGCATGCCACGCTCTGCATTGATGAGGTCCGAGAGCCACCGGACCTCGCGCTCGACGGACTCGACGCCGTGCCGCTGGAGCTCGGTGGCGTAGCGGTCGACTTCCTTCTGCGTCATGGCGAGCTCGCGCTGCACGCGGTCGAGCCGCTCCTGCAGCCGCGACCGACGCCCCTCCAGCACACGCAACCGGATCTCCATGTCCGTGGAGGAGAAGAACCGGAAGCGGATGTCGAAGTTGTCGTCCTCCCACGCGGCAGGACCCACCTCCGACATCAGCCGGTGGAACTCTGCCGTGCCCCGCTCGGTCACCTGGTAGGTGATCCGCGGGCGCCGCGAGGTCACCGTGCCGGAGGCGGCACTGGTGGTGACCTCCTCGATGAGGTTGCCGCGCAGCATCTTCTTCAGGGCCGGGTAGAGCGACCCGTAGGAGAGCAGCCGGCCCCACCCGAGCATCAGGTTCAGGCGCTTGCGGAGCTCGTAGCCGTGCATGGGTCCCTCGTGCAGCAGTCCGAGGACTGCCAGCTCGATGGTCTCTCCACGCCGTGCCATGCGATCTATCGTAGCGATATATCCGCGGAATCTGAACACCCGATGGATCGCGAGCGTCGAATCGGTGGCTCCAGGGATGGGTGCGTACCCTGATCTGCGGCATTCCCCGGGGCAACTGAGCGAGGCAGGACGTTGGCGGACGGCAAGCGCAGGGCAGGCTCGACCTCTCGACCCTCCACCAGGAAGGGTGGCGGGAAGGGCGCCGGGAAGACGGCGAAGCCCTCGCCCGAGCCGGGCTGGCCCACCTGGCGGCACCGGCTGCTGAAGACGGCGAAGTGGGGCTCGATCGCCGGGCTGGTGATGGTGCTGATCGCCTCGGCGTTGTTCTTCATCGCCTACCGCTCGATCGACATCCCGGAGCCGAACTCCGAGTACCTCACCCAGACGACCCACGTCTACTACGCCGACGGCGAGACCGACCTCGGCGAGTTCGCGATCCAGCGCCGCGACCCGGTGGGCCTCGAGGAGATGCCGGACACGCTGAAGGACGCGGTCGTCGCAGCCGAGGACCAGACCTTCTGGACCAACGAGGGCATCGACCCCAAGGGCATCCTGCGCGCGGCGTTCACCAACGCCTCCGGCGGCGTCACCCAGGGCGCGTCCACGATCACCCAGCAGTACGTGAAGATCCTCTACCTGACCCAGGAGCGCACCTGGAAGCGCAAGGTCAAGGAAGCGATCCTCTCGCTGAAGATCCAGAACCAGTACTCGAAGGAGGAGGTGCTCGAGGGCTACCTCAACACCATCTACTTCGGGCGGGGGGCCTATGGCGTCCAGGCCGCGGCGCAGGCCTACTTCAAGGTCGACGCCAAGGACCTGAACCTCAAGCAGAGCGCGGTGCTCGCCGCCGTCCTCAACGACCCCAACGACCTCGACCCCGCCAACGGCAAGGCCGCCAGGTCCGAGCTCAAGGGCCGTTACCAGTACGTCGTCAACTCGATGGTCGAGATGGACGCCATCAGTGAGGACGACGGCAACCGCGCCTACGACAAGCTTCCGAAGTTCCCCGAGCCTGACGCCGAGCAGGCCTACGAGGGCCAACGCGGCCACGTGCTCCAGATGGTGAGGAAGGAGCTGCTGCGGCTGGGCTTCAACGAGCAGGAGATCAGCGGCGGCGGCCTCGAGGTCACGACCACCTTCACGAAGAAGGCGATGGACGCGGCCAAGGACGGTCAGGCGGCGATCCGCCCGCCGAGTCTCGGTTACAAGAACCTCCACGTCGGCATCGCCACCGTCGAGCCCGGCAGCGGGGCGGTGCGCGGCATCTACGCGGGGCAGGACTACCTGCTCTCCCAGCTCAACTGGGCGGTCGAGGGCGGCCAGGCCGGATCGACGTTCAAGCCGTTCGCCCTCGCCGCCGGGATCAAGGCTGGCTTCTCGCTCGAGGACACCTTCGAGGGCAACTCGCCGTTCACGACCGAGAACGGCTACACCGTCGGCAACCAGGGCGACACGGACTACGGGCGCCCCAACCTCATCGCCGCGACCGAGAGCTCGATCAACACCGCCTTCATCGACCTGACGACGTCGATGGAGAACGGGCCACAGGAGATCATCGACACCGCGGTCGACATGGGCATCCCGCCGGCGGAGGCGCCGAAGAAGGACGCCTGGGGCTTCCCGACCTCCACGCCCGGCCTGGAGGCGAACGAGCAGGTCGCGCTCGGCTCCCAGACGGTGAGCCCCATCAACATGGCCAACGCCTACGCGACCATCGCCAACGGCGGCGTCGCCGCCGAGCCCTACATCATCGAGAAGGTCGTCGACCAGGACGGTGAGACCCGCTACGACCACAAGGTCCAGGACCACGAGGCTCTGTCCGAGGACATCGCCGCCGACGTCTCCTACGCGATGGAACAGGTCGTCGAGACCGGCACCGGTGCCGCGGCGATGAGCGGGTTCGCCTGGCCGGCCGCCGGCAAGACCGGCACCGCGACCAACGCTGCGGACGAGGTGTCCTCGTCCTGGTACGCCGGCTTCACCGCGCAGTACGCGACCGCGGTCATGTACGTCCGCGGAGACGGGGACGACGGCCTCGACGGCTACCTGGAGCCGTTCTACGGCGGGGAGTTCCCTGCCAAGACCTGGCGGGCCGTGATGGACACGGTGATGGCGGGCGAGGAGCCGATCGAGCTGCCGGAGCCGGTGTTCGTCGACGGCGAGGCGCCGGAGGAGGGTCACGCGCCCTACACCCCGCCGCCGAGCCCGACCAAGACGAGGAACACCGACCGACCGGACCCCGACGACTCGACGGACTCGAGTCCGACCGGGGACCCGACGACCCCGACCGGTGACCCGACCACGCCGACCGGTGACCCGACCACGCCGACCGGTGACCCGACGACCCCGACCGGCGACCCCACGACGCAGCAGACCCAGCCGACGACGCGGGGCACGGGCGGCCAGGGCGGTCAGGGTCGCCAGGGTCGCCAGGTGGGGCGCCGGCGTCGCGCAGGGCACCACGGTCGTCGTACGACGCTCACGTAGTCTCACCGCGTGCCGCACGTCCACCCGACCCGCGACGACCGCGTCGTCGGCGCCGTCAGCGAGGTGGTCGGCGGCCCGGTCGGCGACCACGCCGGCCGGCACCGGTGGTGGACGCCGGCGCGGGTGCTGCTGCTGCTGACCGCCTGCACGTTCGTCCTCGGCATGGTGCAGAAGGCACCGTGCTCGCTGGCGGAGGGCAAGGACCAGCAGTGGGTCTACTCCCACATGTGCTACACCGACCTGCGCCCGCTCTACGTGCCGCGTGGGCTGGCCGAGCTGGCCTGGCCCTACTCCGGCGACGAGGAGACCCGCGACCGCTACGAGGTCATGGAGTACCCGGTCGGCATCGCCTACTGGGCGTACGGCGCCGCGTGGGTGACCCAGGTGCTGGGCGGTGGTCCTGACAGCGACGCCCGCGCGGACCGCCCGGTCGACGACCTGTACGCCGACGAGGAGGTCGACGACGAGCTGTCGATCTTCCTGCTCGTCAACGCCGTCGGGTTCGGGGCGCTCGCGCTGCTGGCGGTCTGGCTGATGTCGCGGGTCAACCCCGGCCGGCCCTGGGACGCGGCCGCCTTCGCGCTGTCACCGACGCTGGTGCTCACCGGCCTCATCAACTGGGACCTGATCGCCGTCGCGCTGGTCGCCGGCGCGTTGTGGGCGTGGGCCCGGGACCGGCCGGTGCTGACCGGCGTCCTGATCGGGCTCGGCACCGCAGCCAAGCTCTACCCGCTGTTCCTGCTCGGCGCGATCCTCATCATCTGCATCCGCCGAGGCCGTTGGGGCGCCTTCGCGCTCGCCACGGTCTGGGCGGCGGTCACCTGGGTCGCGGCGAACCTGCCCGGCTACCTCAGCGGGGCCGAGCAGTGGAAGGTGTTCTGGTCGTTCAACGCCGACCGCGGCGCCGACCTGGGCTCGGTGTGGATGATCATCGACCAGGTGCGCGACCGCGGCGTCGAGGTGGACACCGTGAACACCTGGTCGTGGATCCTCTTCGTCGCCTGGTGCGCGGGCGTGCTCGTGCTCGGCCTGCTCGCGGGCCGGCGTGCCGACCACGTGCCGCGGTTGGCCCAGCTCGGCTACCTGATCGTGGTCGGGTTCCTCATCGTCAACAAGGTCTACTCGCCGCAGTACGTGCTGTGGCTGCTGCCGCTCGCGGTCCTCGCCCGGCCGCGGTGGCGCGACCAGATCATCTGGCAGGCCGGCGAGGTCTTCTACTTCTGCACGATCTGGTGGTACCTCGGCGGCTACCTGCAGCCAGCCGGTGGCGGCGACGTCGGCTTCTACTGGGTCGGCATCTCGGTGCGGGTCGCCTGCGAGCTCTACCTGGCGGCGGTCATCGTGCGCGACATGTTCCGGCCCGACCACGACCCGGTCCCCGCGGACGCCGGGTCAGCCCTCGACGACGATCCGGTCGAAGGCGGTCGCGGTGTAGCGGACCCGCACGTCGATCCGGTCGCCGACGGCCGGCACGCGGGCGCCGTGGGGTAGGAACAGCATCGACGCCTGCATGTGCGGTGGCTCGGCGAAGAGCCGCTGCTTCCCGTCGATGGAGTACGGCGAGCGCACGAACCCGACCGCGTCCAGACCGCCTCGCGCCAGGGTCGCGGCCCGGGCCTTGATCGACTGGTCGCCGGTCGGCGCCTCGAGCCCGATGCCGTGGGCGGTGCCGCCGCTGACGACGAGCAGGTGCCCGGACTTCGGAGCGGTGCGGGCGCGGTAGCCGAAGATGTCGCCGCGGTCGACCGGGTGCACGTCGAGGACGGTGGCCGTCACGCGGAGCGCGCCGCGGTCGCCGAGCCAGAGCTGGGTGCCGATGCGCGGGCGGATCGTGAAGTCGCCGTACTGCTCGCGGAGGGTGGCGAGCTCGCCGTCGGTGAGGTGGCTGACCCACACGCTGGTGATGCCGCAGTCGGCGGCGATCGCGTCGGTCAGCAACCGGTTGACCTCGCCGAGGTGGTTGCCCTGGGCGAGCGGCAGGTGCAGCGCGACGCCCTCGAGGCGGGCGTCGGGGTGGCGGCGCAGCACCTCGCCCGCCTCCCACAGCTCGCGACCGGACATCCCGTGCCGCTGCATGCTGGTGGTGCGCTCGAGCACCACGCGGGAGCCCGGCACCGCGCCGAGCAGCTGCTCGAGGTCAACCAGCCGGCTGACGGTGTGGATCACCCGGCCGGTCAGGCCGGGGTCGAGCGGTTCGACGAACGGTCGCCACGGCGTCAGCACGAGGATCTCGCCGTCCCACCGGGAGGCGACCTCGGCCACCTCGTCGTACGTGCCGACGGCGATGGTCGTCACGTCGTGCCCGCGGTCGCGCAGCCACTGCGCCTTGCGGGCCAGCCGCCCGAGCGTGAAGCCGTAGCCGTTGCCCTTGGCCACCGGCACGATGCCGGGGTTGGCGCCGGCGACGCTCCCGAGGTGGGCCCGCCAGCGCGGGCCGTCGACGGTCAGGGTCAGGCTCATCGCCGCGCCAGGTAGATCTGGAACGCCTTGTAGAGCGCCCGGTTGATCGGCAGGTCCCACTCGCCGGCGTACTCGACCGCCTCGCCGCCGGTGCCGACCTTGAACTGGATCAGCCCGACGTGGGAGTCGTCGGCGTCGAGGGTGTCGGTGATGCCGCGCAGGTCGTAGACGGTCGCGCCGGCGGCGAGCGCGTCGCGCATCATCGCCCACTGCACGGCGTTGGACCCGCGCACCTCCCGCTTCTCGGTGGAGGAGGCGCCGTAGGAGTACCAGGAGTGCCGGCCGACCCGCACCGCGAGCGTCGCGGCGACCAGGTCACCCTGGTGCCGGGCCAGCCACACCTTGAGCCGGTCGGGCTCGTCGGCGTTGAGGGCGTCGTACATGACCTCGAAGTAGCGCAGCGGCCGCGGCGTGAAGTGGTCGCGCTCGGCCGTGTGGACGTAGAGGTCGTGGAACGCCTTGAGGTCCGACGCGGTCCCGACCGAGACCTCGACGCCCTCCTTGTCGGCCTTCTTGATGTTGCGGCGCCAGAGCTGGTTCATGCCCTTGAGGAGCGACTCCTCGGTGTGCGGCTCGAGCTCGGCGGTCGAGCTTGTCGAGACCCGCACCAGCGGAACCTGGTAGACGAACTGCGGCTGTCCGGCCGCGAAGCCGCCCTCGGCCGACTGCTGCCGCCAGCCGAGCTCGTGCAGCTGGGCGACCACGCGGGCGCCCGCGGCGGACCGGTCGAGGGGCGGCACCTGGCCGAGGCGTCGTACCTCGGGGTCGGCGATGCCCTCCTTGATCTGGGCCGCGGACCAGCGGCGGGTGACGACCGGAGGCCCGATCCGTACGGCGAACGCCCCCTGCTTCCTCACGTGGCGCACCATCGGGTCGAGCCAGTCCCCGAGCCGGTCGGTCGACCAGTCGATCACCGGCCCCTCGGGCAGGTAGGCGAGGTAGCGCTTGAGCTTGGGGAGCTGCCGGTAGAGCACAAGCGCGGCGCCGACGATCCGGTCCTGGTCGTCGACCCACGCCAGGTGCTCGGCCCGCCACTCGGCCTTCACCTTCGCCCAGCCGGGCGTCTGCAGGAAGCTCGTGGAGGGGAGGGTGGCGAGGTAGTCGCGGTGCTCGTCCGGGGAGATCACGCGCAGGCTCGGCATGCTTCGAGCGTATCGGTGTGGGTACCGCCTGCTCATGACCGCACCACAACCGCTGAGCTTCTGGCTCAGGACCCTGGACACCCAGCTGCAGAACGAGTTCGCGCAGGCCGCCGCCGATGCGGGCATCGACCCCGGTCAGTGGCAGGTGCTGACCCGGCTCCGGACCGGCGCGGTCGCCGACGACGTGCTCGTCGACGGGCTGGCCCCGTTCGTGCCGCCCGACGACACCGTCGAGAACGTCGTGCAGCAGGCGATGAAGGACGGCCTCGTCGAGCACCAGGCCAACGAGTACCGCCTCACCGACCAGGGCCTCGACCGGGCCGCGCAGGTCGAGGAGCAGACCCTCGGCGGCCTCGACGACCGTGCCTTCGCCGGCGTCTCGCCCGAGGAGCGCGAGCAGCTGCTCGTCACCCTCGAGCGGGTCGCGACCAACCTGGGCTGGCAGCCGGCCTAGAACGTCGTTCCCTGGTCGTCGAGTAGCCGGCTTTGGTCGTCGAGTAGCCGGCTTTGGTCGTCGAGTAGCCGGCTGTTGGTCGTCGAGTAGTCCGAGCGCGCTAGCGCGAGGACGTATCGAGACGCCGTGCCGTTGGTCGTCGAGTAGTCCGAGCGCGCTGGCGCGAGGACGTATCGAGACGCCGAGCTGTTGGTCGTCGAGTAGTCCGAGCGCGCTGGCGCGAGGGCGTATCGAGACGCCGAGCTGTTGGTCGTCGAGTAGTCCGAGCGCGCTAGCGCGAGGACGTATCGAGACGCTCGCGGAGCCACGCGAAGTCGGCCACGTGCGCCTCGGCCGGCCCCGGCGTCTCGCAGACGACCGGGGCACCGGCGTCGCGCACGACGGCGGCGAGCAGGTCGGGGTCGATCTGGCCGTGGCCGAAGTTCGTGTGCCGGTCGGCGCCGGAGTCGAAGGCGTCGCGGCTGTCGTTGCAGTGCACCAGGTCGATCCGGCCGGTGATCTTGAGGACGTCCTCGACGACGGTCTTCAGCGGGTTGCCGCCGGCGTGGGCGTGACAGGTGTCGAGGCAGAACCCGACCATGTCCGCACCCTCGGCCGCGCCGATCGCGTCCCAGACGCCGGCGATCCGCTCGAGGTAGCGGGTCATCGCGTTGGTGCCGCCGGCGGTGTTCTCGATGAGCAGCGGGACCTTGATGTCGGTCGCCTCGACCGCCTTGCGCCAGTTGTCGAAGCCCTTGGCCGGGTCGTCGTCGTCCTGCACGTGGCCGCCGTGGACGATCAGCCCCTTGGCGCCGATCTCCGCGGCCGCGTCCATGTGCTGCTGGAGGAGCTTGCGGCTCGGGATCCGCTGGCGGTTGTTGGTGGTGGCGACGTTGATGAGGTACGGCGCGTGCACGTACAGGTCGACACCGGCCGCCTCCGCATCGGCACGCAGGGCCTCCGGCCCGCCCTCGTAGGCGAGCACCGGGCCCTTGTAGGACTGGGGGTTGCCGAGGAAGAACTGCACCAGCGGCGCGTTGCGCGCTTTCGCCTCGGCGATCGGGTCGGTCTGCTCGACGTGCGCGCCGATCCGGATGGTGTCGCTCATGTCGTCCACCCTAGGCACCGCCGCCGACGTCACCGAGCGGTGGTCGTCGAGGCGCGGCGGAGGTGGCGTCGTACGGCGCGTGCCTCGAGCGGGCCGAGGTCCGCGAGCACGGCGGCCAGCCCGGCCAGCTGCTCGAGCGCGGTGAGCGCGGAGGATGCCCCGGCGGCGTCGACGCCGTCGTAGAGCTCGAGCCCGACGAACGAGGCGGCGACCGCGCGGGCGAGCCCGGTGACGTCGACGAGGTCGGCAATGGCGGTGTCGGCGAGCAGCCGACCCAGGACCGACTCGACCTCGGCGATCCACAGGCCGAGCCCGGTGGCGACGGCTGCGGCGAGGGGCCCGTGCGACGGCGCGCCCGCGAGCAGCTGCCCGAGCAGCGCGACGTGGCCGGCTGCCCGTTCGGTCTCGTGCAGCCGCCGGGCCACGGTGACGAGCTCGGGGAGGGAGGCGACCTCGGCGATCGCCTCCCGGTTCGCCTCGACCCGCTGCCGGGCGCCGTGCTCGCAGGCCGCGACGAGCAGGTCGTCGATCGACCCGAAGTGGTAGAAGACCAGCGCCTGGTTGACCCCCGCCTCGGCGGCGATGGTCCGAGCCGAAGCCTTCGCGATGCCCTGCTCCGCCACCACCGTCAGGGTCGCTGCGAGCAGCCGGTCCTTCGTCGAGCTCTCCGCCACCCGTCCCCCTCTACTTGAGCGATCGCTCAAGGATAGGGCATGATTGTGTTTGAGCGATCGCTCAAACGACGCTGGGAGGCGGAGATGTCGAGGTCGAGAGCCACGCCGAGTCCGGGGGAGTACCTCCTCGCCTACTTCGCCAGCATCGGGTGCTTCGCGATCTGCTTCGCGATCGTGGTCACGGCGACCACCCATCCGTTCGACCCGGTGATCGCGGCTGCCGCCGTCGTGGTCGCGACGACGTACACCGCGATGTGCTCGATCCCGTTCGCAATCGTCGGCATCCCGCTGGTGCACCTGCTGGGGCGGCGGGTCGAGAGCCAGGGTGCCCAGGTGGTGATCACCGGGGGCGTGACGGTCGCCGTCGTCGGCGCCGGAGTCGCGTTCCTCACCGACTCCTCGGACCTGGGCTTCTCGATCGGTGCCGCGACCGCACTCGCGACCATGGCCGGTCGGGCGGCGGTGATCCCGCTCGTCCGTCGTCCGGTCAACCACCACCCGTGGGAGGTCCCTCATCGGTGATGTCACGAGGGCGGCGGCGAGGCGGCGCGAGGATTCGGCGCGCGCCGTACCTCGTTGTTAGCCTGTCTCGTCGCGCTGCTCCCACCCGGGGAGGTGCGCACGTGCAGAGCCCTCCTGTCACGGAGAGTCCGTGACCGCCCAGTCCAGAGGAGGTGGAGACCGCTTTGCGTCCCTACGAAGTCATGGTCATCCTCGACCCCAGCCTTGACGAGCGCACGGTCGAGCCGTCGCTCGACAAGTACCTCAACGTCGTCCGCAAGGACGGCGGCACCGTCGACAACGTCGACATCTGGGGCCGTCGTCGGATGGCGTACGAGATCAAGAAGAACGCCGAGGGCATCTACGCCGTCATCAACCTGACGGCCACGCCCGCGACGGTCGCGGAGTTCGACCGGCAGCTCGGCCTCAACGAGGCCATCCTGCGCACGAAGGTCCTGCGTCCCGGTTCGTGACCCGGAGCGACGCGCGACTTGTGGACGAGACCTACCCAATGTCGGACGGTCGCGACACGATGAGCCGTCGTACTCCTCATCACCGAACTCAGACACGCTAAGGGAGACCTGAAATGGCAGGCGAGACCGTCATCACCGTCGTCGGCAACCTCGTCGACGACCCGGAGCTGCGCTTCACCCCGTCGGGTGCGGCCGTGGCCAACTTCCGGATCGCGTCGACGCCGCGCACCTTCGACCGCCAGACCAACGAGTGGAAGGACGGCGACGCGCTGTTCCTCTCCTGCTCGGTGTGGCGGCAGGCCGCCGAGAACGTCGCGGAGTCCCTGCAGAAGGGGATGCGCGTCGTCGTCCAGGGCCGGTTGAAGTCGCGGCAGTACGAGACGCGCGAAGGTGAGAAGCGCACGGTCTTCGAGATCGAGGTCGAGGAAGTCGGCCCGTCCCTGAAGTACGCCACGGCCAAGGTCACCCGCGCCGCCCGCTCCGGTGGGGGCGGCTACAGCAACCAGGGCGGCGGCCAGGGTGGCGGCGGCTACGGCGGCGGCGCTCCGGCGTCCGACCCGTGGGCCTCGTCGCCCGGCGGCGGGTCATCCGCGCAGGGTGGCGGCGCACCCGCACAGGGCGGTGCCCCCGCCGGCGACCCGTGGGGTGCGCCGGGCGTGGGCGGCGGCAACGACGAACCGCCGTTTTAGGCGCCCGATGCCGAGCCTGCGAGGCGTTGGAAGCAGCGGCAAGATCGAGTAGCGGCGCGGCTGAGGAACGAGGCCGCGACCCGCGTATCGAGATCAGTAGATCCACTCTCGAGAAACACCAACCAACAACCATTCCGACCCCGTTCGACTGACGCGGTCGGGCTCTGAGGAGGAGCACCACAATGGCTAAGGCAGTCATCCGCAAGCCGAAGAAGAAGGTTTGCCAGTTCTGCAAGGAGAAGGCGACCGGTGTCGACTACAAGGACACCGCCCTGCTCCGGAAGTTCATCTCCGACCGCGGCAAGATCCGCGCGCGGCGTGTGACCGGCAACTGCGTCCAGCACCAGCGCGACGTCGCCATCGCGGTCAAGAACGCCCGCGAGATGGCGCTGCTGCCCTACACGGCCAGCGGCCGCTGATCGCTCGTCGGTAGAGAAGGAGAGAGCCAACAATGAAGATCATCCTGACCCAGGAGGTCGACGGTCTCGGCGCTGCCGGTGACGTGATCGAGGTCAAGGACGGCTACGGCCGCAACTACCTGCTGCCGCAGGGCCTCGCGATCCGGTGGACCAAGGGCGCCCAGTCCCAGGCCGACGCGATCAAGTCGGCCCGCAGCGCCCGCGCGGTCCGCGACGAGGCGCACGCCGCCGAGATCAAGGCCAAGCTCGAGCAGGGCCCGGTCGACGTCAAGGTCAAGGCCGGCCAGGGCGGCCGCCTCTTCGGCGCCGTCACCGTCGGCGACGTCGCCGACGCGCTCGGCGAGGTGACCGGTGAGTCGATCGACAAGCGGACCATCGTGCTCGCCAACCCGATCAAGACCCTCGGTGCCCACCAGGTCTCGATCAAGCTGCACGACGAGGTCTCCGCGGCGGTCGCGCTCAACGTGATCCCCGCCTGACGCTCCCAGCGCACACGCACGGCCGGCCCCTCGGGGCCGGCCGTTCGTCGTTGCGAGCACGGCGGTCGGGCATGATCGGGGGCATGCGTCCGTCCTCGGGTCAGGCCCTCGTCGTGCTCCTCCTGCTCGCCGCACCGGCACTCGCCTCGTGCGGTGACAGCGACAACACCACCGACGACGCCGCCCCACCGCCGTCCTCGTCACCGTCGGACCCCGAGTCGGGCGGGAGCCCTTCGGCACCCGAGACGTCCGGAACCTCGGAGAGCAGCGGGACGACGGACGCGACGTCGGGCGGTACGGCGCTGCCCGCCGCGTGCGAGGTGATCACTGCCGAGGAGGTGGGCGCCGCCTTCGCGGTCTCCTTCGGTCCGGGCTCGCCCGGCGGCGGTGGCACCTCGGAGGGCGACCTGGAGTGGCAGAGCGAGGACTGCAGCTTCGAGGCCGAGGACCTGCTCGAGGTCGAGCTCGCCCTGACCGCGCCCGAGGACTTCACCGCAGGTGAGTTCCAGTGTCCGAAGCCGACCGCGATCGCGTCGACCGTCACCCCCGTCGAGGGGCTGCCGGCACCGGCCACCCAGGCGTGGTGGGACCGCGACGATGCGCCCCCGCTGGAGGCGACGCTGCGGGTGTGCACCGACGCCTACAACTTCGAGGTCCAGCTCGAGTACGAGGACGGGGTGGACTTCCAGGGTGACCCGCAGCAGCAGGCCACCGCCCTTGCCGGAGTCGTGCTCGCGAACCTGGGTTAGCCGGGCTGGTCCGGCTCGGTCTGCTCGGCGGGCCGGGCCCCTGCCCACTCCTTGCTGCCGTAGACCAGGAACAGGACGACCAGCACCAGCTGGACGGCCTGGGCGGCGGCCTCCCCGGCCTCGCCGACGCCGTCGAGCCCGCCGCCGAACGCGAGCGGCGGGGCGATCAGCACGAACAGCAGGGCCAGCGCCGAGAGGTTGAAGCCGACGGCGGCCACGGTCGCCCGGTGCTTCAGCGCGGCGGAGCTCAGCTCGTAGGAGAGCACCGCGAAGAACGCGAACCGCGGCACGTCGGCGGCCCAGCCCAGGGAGGGGTCGGTGGCGACCCAGCGGGCCGCAGCGGGTACGACGAGCGCCGCCGAGATCACGAAGGCGGTCGCGCCGAGGAAGCGGAGGACGCCGAGCCGTCGCTGCTCGAGCGACCCGCCGAGGCCGAGCAGCCCGATGAGCGCGAACAGCCAGCCGAGCGGGTCGGGCAGCGGGTCGAAGACGTCGGGATCGGGGTCGGTCGGGCCGAGGGCGATCAGGACCAGTCCGAACGCGACGGCGTAGAGCGGCTTCACCGGGCCGCCCCGGTCACCAGCCAGCGGTCGCCGGCGGCCCTGCGGGTGAGCGTGAGGTACCGCCCGCCCATGAAGACCACGCCGAACACCGCCCAGAGCCAGGGCAGGCCACCGCCGACCCAGTCGTCGGCGATCACGGCGGCACCCAGCACGAGCGGAGCGTAGCCGCAGAGAACGGCCAGGCCGGCCCAGGCCAGGTAGGCGCCGTCCCCCGCGCCGATCAGCACGCCGTCGAGCACGAACACCACGCCGGCGACCGGCTGCGCGAGGGCCGCGACGAGGAGGACGGGGACGAGCGCGCGTCGTACGTCGTCGTCGCTGGTGAACAGGATGCCGAGCACCGGGCTGGCCGCGGCCAGGGCGAGGCCGGTGACGACGCCGCTCACGACGCCCCAGCCGACCATCCGCCGAGTGACGGCGCGCGCGGCGTCGACGTCGCCGGCGCCGAGGTGGCGACCGGTGATGGCCTGGGCGGCGATGGCGATCGCGTCGAGCGCGAACGCGAGGAATCCCCAGATCGTCATCGCGAGCTGGTGGGTCGCGATCGGCACCGCCTCGTCGCTCGTCGCGTCGGCGGTGAGCACGACGGCGTAGGTCGTGACGAGCAGCGACGCGCGGAGGGTGAGGGTGCGCACCAGGAGCGGTACCCCGGCTCGACCGGCGGAGCGGATGCCGGGCGCGTCGGGGCGCAGCGACGCGCCCTCGCGGCGGGCGGCGGCGACCACGACCAGGACGAGGGCCGCGGCCGAGCCGACCTGGGCGAGGACCGACCCGAGCGCCGAGCCGGCGATGTCGAGGCGGGGGACCGGCCCCACGCCGTACACGAGGAGGACGTTGAGCACCAGGTTGGCCACGTTGCCGAGCACGGCGACGACCAGCGGGGTGCGGGTGTCCTGCAGCCCGCGGAGGACCCCGGTCGCCGCGAGCATCAGCAGCAGCGGGGTGACGCCGAGCAGGGCGACGCGGAGGTAGGTCTCGGCCTCGTGGGCGACCGCGGCCCCGGGGCCGAACGCCGCGACCATGGGGTCGGTGAGGAGGATGCCGACGACGGTGACCGGCACGCCGATGAGGACTGCGAGCCAGAGCCCGTCGACGCCCTGCGCGAGGGCGGCGGCGCGCCGGCCGGCGCCCAGCTGGCGGGCGACGCCAGCCGTCGTGCCGTAGGCGAGGAACACGCACAGGCCGACCAGGGTCTGGAGCACGGTCGCCGCGATCCCGAGGCCGGCCAGCTCCTCGGTGCCGAGGTGGCCGACCACGGCAGCGTCGCCGAGCAGGAACAGCGGCTCGGCCACCAGCGCGAGGAACGCGGGAACCGCGAGGCGCCGGATCTCCCGGTCGTCGGCGGTCAGCCGCCATCGACTCAGCCGGCGCAATGTCGACCTCTCGACTGTGGATAAATGCCGTGGAGCGCGGATCGTACGTGGTCTAGTCGGCTACCGCCAGATGACGGACAGGTGAACGAGATCGGCGACGTACTTTTTCGGTTCCACAGCTGGGTATCCGCGTTTCCGCAGGTCAGGCGGGGGTCCGTTGTCCCATTTGGCACCAGATCCACAGTTTCCTCCCCAGCCCGTGCACACGGCTCTTGCGTGTCGTCCACGTCCCGCCGGTGGTTATCCCCAGGTTGTCCCAGAGGCTGTTGATAGGCCACTGGCCAAGGGCTCCACCGGTGCGTAGGTTCGCTCTCCGAGTCTCGCGCACGCTCCGCCTCGCGGTGTCGGCGCACCCCGGTCCCAGGGGTTGCGTCGGACCCCGGCGGCAGCCTGCCCGGCACGACGCACAGCGCACGGTTGGCCTGCAGATCAGCGGACGAAGGGGGAAGTCGCGTGAGCCTCGCGGAGGTGCCGCCGCCGGACGACGAGTGGGGCGACGGACCGGCGCCGTACGCTCCGGGCGACGCGCCGTCCGGGGGACGTACGCCGCCGCAGGACATCGCAGCGGAGCAGTCCGTGCTCGGCGCGATGATGATCTCCAAGGACGCCATCGCCGACGTGACGGAGACGCTGCGCGGCCAGGACTTCTACCGGCCGGCGCACGAGTCGATCCACGACGCGATCATCGACCTCTTCGGCCGCGGCGAGCCCGCGGACATGATCACCGTCGCCGGCGAGCTCCAGCGGCGCGGCGAGCTGGCGAAGATCGGCGGCGCGCCGTACCTCCACACCCTGGCGGCCAACGTCCCGATCGCCGCCAACGCCGGCTTCTACGCCGAGATCGTCCGCGAGAAGGCGATCCTGCGTCGCCTCGTCGACGCCGGCACCAAGATCGTGCAGATCGGGTACGCCGGCGAGGGCGAGGTCGACCACATCGTCGACGCCGCCCAGGCCGAGGTCTACGGCGTCACCGACCGCCGCAAGGCCGAGGACTACGCGCCGCTCAGCGACATCATGGACAGCGTCCTCGACGAGATCGAGGCGATCGAGAACCGCGAGGCGGGGATCTACGGCGTCCCCACCGGCTTCGCCGACCTCGACGAGCTCACCAACGGTCTTCACGCCGGGCAGATGATCGTCGTCGCGGCGCGCCCGGCCATGGGGAAGTCGACGCTGGCTCTCGACCTCTGCCGGGCTGCTTCGATCCACAACAACCTGACCAGCGCCTTCTTCAGCCTGGAGATGACGCGGTCGGAGATCACGATGCGTCTGCTCTCGGCCGAGGGACGCATCCCGCTCAACCACATCCGCAACGGCAAGATGTCGACGGAGGAGTGGGACCGGCTGGCGCGTCACGTCGCCAAGATCTCCTCGGCGCCGATGTTCATCGACGACAGCCCGAACATGACGATGATGGAGATCCGGGCCAAGGCGCGGCGGCTCAAGCAGCGTCACGACCTCAAGCTGATGGTCATCGACTACCTCCAGCTGATGACGTCCGGCCGCAAGGTCGAGTCCCGCCAGCTCGAGGTCTCGGAGTTCTCCCGCCAGATCAAGCTGCTCGCCAAGGAGCTCGAGGTCCCCGTCATCGCGCTCTCGCAGCTCAACCGTGGTCCCGAGCAGCGTGCCGACAAACGTCCGATGATGAGTGACCTTCGCGAGTCGGGCAGCATCGAGCAGGACGCCGACATGGTGATCCTGCTGCACCGCGACGACGTCTTCGAGAAGGAGTCGACCCGCCCCGGCGAGGCGGACCTGATCGTCGCCAAGCACCGCAACGGCGCCACCCGTGACATCGTCGTGGCGTTCCAGGGTCACTACTCGCGCTTCGTCGACATGGCCCACTGACCTCAGCAGCGCTGTCGGCGGCGGGGCCGAGGCGAGCAGGGCGACCTCGATCAACCGATGGACAGGCCGGATCGACCGGCCGGGCACCGATGCGTGGCGTTCCTCGCGACTACGCGTCGACCGCGTCGGCGGACTCCCGGACGCGCCGCGGCCACCAGAACCGGTCGTCCAGCTCCCAGGCCAGGGCCGGCACGAGCACGGTGCGGACCAGCAGGGTGTCCAGCAGGACGCCGAGGCAGATGATCGCGCCGAGCTGGGCGAGCACCACGAGCGGGAGGACGCCGAGCACGAGGAACACCGCGGCCAGCACCACACCGGCGCTGGTGATCACGCCGCCGGTCGCCGTCAACGCTCGAAGCATGCCCTCGCGGGTGCCGTGCTCGGCGGCCTCCTGGCGGGCGCGGGTGACGAGGAAGATGTTGTAGTCGACGCCGAGCGCGACGAGGAACAAGAAGGCCAGCAGCGGCACCCCCGAGTCGAGCGCGTCGAAGCCGAGGGGCCCGGTGAAGACCCACCAGGACGCGCCGAGGCTGGCGAGGTACGTCGCGACGACCGTGGCGACCAGCAGCAGCGGTGCCACCAGCGCCCGCAGGAGCAGGAACAACGCGCCGAGCACGAGCAACAGGATCAGGGGCAGGATCACCGTCCGGTCGCGGGCGGCGCCGTCCGCCTCGTCGATCGCCTCGGCTTCGGTGCCCGTGACGTGGGTGTCGTCGTAGTCCGACAGCGCCGTGCGCAGGTCCTCGATCGTCGCCTTGGCCTCCTCGGATCCGGGGCTCGCCTCGAGCACCGCGTCGACCTGGGTGATCCCGTTGCCGGTAGCGGACACCCGGGCACTCGCCACGCCGGCGGTCTCCTCGACGGTCGCCAGGACGGCGCGCCCGTCGTCGCGGGTCAGCACCTGGGTGGGGTCGGTCAGGCCGGCGGGGAACGACTCGGCGAGCCGCTCGGCCGCGGCGATCGCCTCGGGCTTGTCGAGGAACTGTTCGGCCTGGTCGAGCCCGAGGTCGATACGGACGACCCCCACGCTCAGCACGGCGAGCAGGAGCACCGAGCCGGCGACGAAACCACGCGGGCTGCGCGAGACACGGGTGCCGACGCGATGCCAGAAGGAGTCGGTCTCGACCAGAGCGGGCTCGCCGAGGTGAGGGACCCGCGGCCAGAACACCCAGCGCCCGAAGAGCACCAGTCCCGCGGGCAGCACGACCAGCGCGAAGCCCGCCGCGATGACGACGCCGATGGCGCAGGCCAGGCCCAGTCCGCGGGTGGTGGGGATCAGCGAGAGGAGCAGCGTCAGCAGGCCGAGCACGACCGTGGCCGCACTGGCAAGGATCGCCTCGGCGGTACGGGAGACCGCGATCCGCATCGCGTCGTACCGCGACTCGTGCGATCGCAGCTCGTCGCGATAGCGGGCGATGAGCAGCAGGGCGTAGTCGGTGCCCGCACCGAACACCAGCACCGACAAGATCCCCACCGTGGAGGCGTCCCAGGAGAAGTCGAGGGCGGCCATCGCCTGCGTCGCCAGCACGGCGGCGACCCGGTCGGCGGCGCCGACGACCAGCAGCGGGACCAGCCAGAGGATCGGGCTGCGGTAGGTCACCACCAGCAGCAGTGCCACCACCAGCGCCGTCGCCAGCAGCAGGTTGGTGTCGGCGCCGTCGAAGACGGCGGCGAGATCGGCCTGCACCGCGGCCGGTCCGGTGACCTGGACCGAGACACCGTCAGGTGTCGCCGCGACGAGCTCGTCGCGGAGGTCGCCGACGAGGTCGGCGGTCTCCTCGGCGCCCGACGTCGCGAGCGGTACGACGGCCAGCGCCGCCGTGCCATCCTCGGCTGTCGAGACCGGACCCTGCCGGCCGCCGACCGCACCGGAGGAGTCAGCGACCCGGGTCAGCTCCTGCACGGTGCCGCGATCGAGGGTGCCGGAGTCGGTGGCCCAGAGCACGACGGCGGCGCTGGTGGAGTCCTCCGGCAGTGCGTCGAGGAGCTCGGCGCCCTCGGTGCTGTCCAGGCCGGCGGGCAGGCTGTCGGTCGGGCGGGCGTCGTGCTCGGCCTCGCCGAGCACCCCGATGACGAGGCCGCTGAGCAGCAGGCCGAGCAGAACGACGACCGGGGCGGTGTGGCGTCGAGCCGGAGCCGTCAGGAGTGACATCATGTTAGAGAGATTAGTAACTAAGTTGGTGAAACAAAATGTCGGATCCGAAGGACGAGTGGAGCCAGACGCCTAGCTTGACCGCGCTCCGTGCCGCGGTCGGTGCCGCGGCGCGTGTGCGTCCGGTGGTCGCCCATGCAGCGCGACTGAGCAGCTCGGAGCTGGTCGCGTTGGAGCACTTGACGGCTGGCCCCACCGGGCCCGCCGAGCTCGCCCGGCTGCTCGACGTCAGCACCGCCGCCTCGACGGGCATCGTGGACCGCCTCGAGGAGCGCGGTCACGTCGCGAGGGTCGCCGATCCGAGCGACCGGCGCCGGGTGAGCGTGCAGATCACTGAGTCCGGACGCGCCGAGGTCGTGAGCCTGCTGCTGCCGATGTTCTCGGCCCTGCAGCGGCTCGACGCGGAGTTCGACGAGGAGGAGCGCGAGATCGTCGCGCGCTACCTGCGCGGCGCCACCGCCGCCTTCGAGACCGTCGCCGGTCCGACCCCGGTGCGCCGCGACGTGTGAAGGGGCCGAGGCCTGACTGGAACGACTCTCGTTTACTGGACCCGTGACGAGCAAGCAGCCGATCAAGCCCGGACCAGGCCAGGAGTCCTGCTGGGACTACCCCCGCCCGCCCGCGCTCGAGGTGTCCCAGGAGAACGTCGAGGTGGTCCTCGGCGGCGAGGTGGTCGCCCGTACGACGCGCTCGTGGCGGGTCCTCGAGACCAGCCACCCGCCGACGTACTACCTGCCGCGCGAGGCGTTCGTCCCCGGCTCGCTCCGGGAGGCGGAGGGCGCATCGTTCTGCGAGTGGAAGGGCACTGCGTCGTACCTCGACGTGATCGGCGGCGGGAAGGTCGCCCCCCGCGCCGCGTGGACCTATCTCCGCCCGTCGCCGCGCTTCGCCGACATCGCCGGCGCGGTGTCGGTGATGCCGGGGCAGGTCGACCGGTGTCTGGTCGACGGCGAGGAGGTCCAGCCGCAGGCCGGCGGCTTCTACGGCGGGTGGATCACCTCGCGCGTCGTCGGTCCGTTCAAGGGCGAGTCCGGCACCTGGGGCTGGTGAGGGGGCCGCGACCTAGGCTGAGGTCGTGTACCTCGAGAACGTCGTGTTCGACGCCGTCGACCCACGAGCGCTCGGCCGGTTCTGGGAGGCCGCGCTCGGCACCGAGCAGCTGACCGACGAGCCGGCCGGTTACGAGACCCGGCTGGCGGTGCCCGGCGGACCCACCCTCGACCTCTGCTTCCAGCGGGTGGAGGAGAAGCCGGAGGGCCCGGAGCGCCTCCACCTGGAGTACGACGACCGGGCCGGTGAGCTGCGTGCCCTGCGCCTCGAGAGTGCCGATCCCGGGCGGGACCGGGAGTTCTGGGCCTGGCTGACCGGGTGGGTGCCGGCCGAGGGCGGGCTGACCGCCCTCCGGCACGCGTCGGGCCGCGGCCCGCTGCTCGAGCTGCACCCCGAGAAGGAGCCCAAGGGACCCGGCAAGAACCGGATCCACCTCGACGTCCGGCTCGAGGCGGGCGAGGACGCCGACGCGGTCGAGCGCGCGATCGACGAACGCGGCGGCCGCCGCGAGCACCACCCGGAGTGGGGCGAGCTGCCGTGGCGCACCTACACCGACCCGTCGGGCAACGAGTTCTGCGTGCTGCGGGCCTACCCGACCTCTTCCTGAAGAGCGCTCCGCTCGCGCTCAGCCACCGAAGTGCCGGACCAACCGCCGGTGCCGATGAGCGAACAGGTGCCGCACGACGGGCTCCAGAAGGCCGGCGAGGAAGCGGATCCGCGGCTCGAACCCGATGGTGTCGGTCACCTCGGTCCGCCCGTCGTCGAGCCGGCGCAGCTCGCGGCGGTGCTCCCAGCGGCGCATCGACAGCATCGTCGACACCTCCTGGAAGTGGGAGCCCGGCTCGAGCTCGGTCAGTGTCAACCGGTCGTAGTCGAGCGGCAGGAAGCCCAGGTAGAAGATCCACACCCTGCCGAGCGACGCGCCGACCGGCACGTTCGCGACGGTGGTGCCGCGGTGGGCGCGCGGTACCCGCATCCGCATCAGCGGCATCAGCTCCTCGTTGATGCCGGCGAAGTCCGTGATCCGCTCCCACACCATGTCGGTGCCGGCGGCGACCACGGAGGTCTGCTGGAAGGTCCTGAACGCCATGACCCATTTCACCGCACGTTAGTTTGTGGACCATGCAACAGGTGAAGGCCGTCGTCGCCCGCGCCAAGGGCGCCCCCGTCGAGATCGCGACCATCAACGTCCCGGACCCCGGGCCCGGCGAGGCCGTGGTGAAGGTGCTGACCTGCGGGGTCTGCCACACCGACCTGCACTACCGCGAGGGCGGCATCAACGACGACTTCCCGTTCCTGCTCGGCCACGAGGCTTCCGGCATCGTGGAGTCCGTCGGCCCCGACGTCACCGGCGTCGCGCCCGGCGACTTCGTGATCCTCAACTGGCGAGCGGTGTGTGGCCAGTGCCGCGCCTGCAAGCGCGGCGACCTCCAGTACTGCTTCGCCACCCACAACGCCACGCAGAAGATGACGCTCGAGGACGGCACCGAGCTCTCCCCGGCACTCGGCATCGGAGCGTTCGCCGAGAAGACGCTCGTCGCCGCCGGCCAGTGCACCAAGGTCGATCCAGAGGCGCGACCGGCCGCGGTCGGCCTCCTGGGCTGCGGGGTGATGGCCGGCATCGGCGCGGCGATCAACACCGGCGGCGTCACCCGCGGCCGCAGCATCGCGGTCATCGGCTGCGGCGGCGTCGGCGTCGCCGCCATCGCCGGCGCCGCGCTGGCCGGCGCCAGCCCGATCATCGCCGTCGACATCGACGCCAAGAAGCTCGAGCAGGCCCGCGCGATCGGCGCGACCCACACCATCGACTCCTCGACGACCGACCCGGTCGAGGAGATCAAGCGCATCTGCGCGGAGACGTACGACGGCGCCGACGGCGCCGACGTGGTCGTCGAGGCCGTCGGGCGCCCGGAGACCTGGAAGCAGGCGTTCTACGCGCGCGACCTGGCAGGCACGCTGGTCCTCGTCGGCGTACCGACCCCCGACATGGTGGTGCCCGACATCCCGCTCATCGACGTGTTCGGGCGCGGTGGTGCGCTGAAGTCGAGCTGGTACGGCGACTGCCTGCCCACCCGCGACTTCCCGCTGCTCGTCGACCTCTACCGCCAGGGGAGGCTCGACCTCGACGCGTTCGTGACCGAGGAGATCGGGCTCGGCGACATCGAGGCCGCCTTCGAACGCATGCACCACGGCGACGTGCTGCGCTCGGTGGTCGTCCTCTGATGACCGACCACGGACTGCGCATCGACCACGCCGTCTCCAGCGGCACCTTCTCCCTCGACGGCGAGACCTTCGAGGTCGACAACAACATCTGGGTGGTCGGCGACGACAACGAGTGCATCGTCATCGACGCCCCGCACTCCGTCGACGACATCCTCGCCGTGGTGGGCGACCGCAAGGTGAGGGCGATCGTGTGCACCCACGCCCACGACGACCACGTCCGCGTGGCACCGGCGCTGCGCGAGCGGGTGGCCGCGCCGATCCTGCTGCATCCCGACGACAGGCCGTTGTGGGAGCTCGCCCACGGCGGGCCTGACGACGTCGACGCCTACCTGTGGGACGTCGACCTCGCCGACAGCATGCCGATCGAGGTCGCCGGCACGACGCTGACCGTGCTGCACACGCCCGGCCACGCCCCGGGCGCGGTCTGCCTCTCCGCGCCCGACCTCGGCTGCGTGTTCACCGGCGACACCCTGTTCCAGGGCGGGCCGGGCGCGACCGGGCGCTCCTACAGCGACCGCTCCACGCTCGAGCAGTCGATCCGCGCGAAGCTGTTCGCCCTGCCCGACGACACCGTGGTGCACACCGGCCACGGCGACGACACCACCATCGGTGCGGAGCGCGCCGGACTCTAGCGCAGGCCAGTAGAACGTGTTCTACTTCCGGCATGATCACGACAGTCGTTTGGGGCACGGGCAACGTCGGCCGTGCCGCGATCCGGGCGGTGCACGCCCACCCCGCGCTCGAGCTGACCGCGGTCGTCGTCCGCAACCCCGACCTGGTCGGTCGCGACGCCGGTGAGATCGCCGGCATGGCCGGACCGACCGGGGTGGCCGCGACCGACGACCTCGACGCCGTCCTCGCCACCGGGCCGCAGGCCCTCGTCTACGCGGTCACCGGCGACGGCCGCGACGCCGAGGCGTTCGCCGACGTGCTGCGTGCCGTCGGTGCGGGCTGCGTCGTCGTGACGCCCTCGCTCTACCCGCTCTACGACCCGCGCAACGCGCCGGCCGAGATGATCGACCCGCTGAAGGAGGCGGTCGCCGCCGGCGGCGGCGCGTTCTTCGGCAGCGGCGTCGACCCGGGCTGGGGCAACGACATCCTTCCCGCACTGCTCACCGGCGTCGGCACTGCGATCGACGAGGTGCGCTGCCAGGAGATCTTCGACTACTCGACGTACGACGCCGAGGACTCGGTCCGCTACCTCGTCGGCATGGGCCAGCCCATGGACTACGAGCCGCTGATGACCGCACCCACCGTGCCGACGATGGTGTGGGGCGGGCAGGTCCGGATGATCGCCCGCGCGCTCGGGGTCGAGCTCGACGAGATCCGCGAGTCCGTCGTCCGCGAGCCGCTGACCGAGACGGTGACGACCGCGGCGATGGGCGCCTTCGAGACCGGCACCCAGGGCGGTGTCCGGTTCGAGGTGCAGGGCATCGTCGGCGGCGAGCCGCGGATCGTCATCGAGCACGTCACCCGCATCCACCCGTCGGCCGCACCGAACTGGCCGCAGGCCCCCAACGGCGTCGGTGCCCACCGCGTGATCATCGAGGGCCGGCCCCGGATCGAGGTCACGCTCGAGGCGACCGACGAGGGCGGCAACCCCGCCGCGGGTGGCAACGCGACCGCGGTCGGCCGGCTGGTCAACGCGATCGACTGGCTGGTCGAGGCCGGCCCCGGCGTCTACGACGCGTTCGACGTACCCCTCCGCCCCGCGGCCGGCCGGCTCGGCGCCGTCGCGCCCGAGCTCGCCGAGGTGACCGCATGACGCTCCGCATCGACCTGCCCGAGGACAAGGACCCGATCGGCTACGTCTGGGGCGAGCTGGTCCCCGGCATCGGCGTCGCCGCGTCCGGCTTCTCGCTCGCCGTCTACGAGCACACCACGCTCGGGCTGCGCGAGTTCGAGGCCGCCCGGCTGCGGATCGCGCAGATCAACGGCTGTGTCTTCTGCCTGGACTGGCGCACCGACCGCGACGGCGAGAAGGTCGAGGACCGCTTCCTCGACGCCGTCGAGGAGTGGCGCACCACCGCGGCGTTCGACGAGCGCACCCGGCTGGCAGCGGAGTACGCCGAGCGCTACGCCCTCGACCACCACGGGCTCGACGACGGGTTCTGGCAGCGGATGAAGGCGGCCTACACCGACCGGGAGATCGTCGAGCTCAGCATGTGCATCGGCTCCTGGCTGGCCTTCGGCCGGCTCAACCACGTGCTCGGGATCGACGGCGTCTGCGTGCTGCCGAGTGCCGCTTCTCGCTGACTCTTGACTCGGATAAGTCCTGTCGCAGTAAACTGCGATAGCACTTATCCACGTTAGGAGCATGAGCATGAGGATCGTCATCTTCGGAGCAGGCCTGATCGGCAGCCAGCTCGCCACCCATCTGGCAGCAGCCGGGCACGACGTCACGGCGTTGGGCCGCGAGGACGGGATCGACACCACGACCGGCGCAGGCGTCGCGGAGGCGGTCGCCGGTGCCGAGGTGGTGGTCGACCTGACCAACTCGCCGTCCTGGGCGGACGACGACGTGCTCGCGTTCTTCCGGGACTCGACCCGGCACCTGTTGGCGGCGGAGGAGACGGCCGGTGTCGGCCACCACGTGATCCTCTCGATCGTCGGTGCCGACCGGCTCACCGACGCCGGCTACATGCGCGGCAAGCTGGCCCAGGAGGCGGGCGTCGAGGAGGGCGCCGTGCCCTACACGATCGTCAGGTCGACGCAGTTCTTCGAGTTCGTTCCCGGCATCGCCGACGCCTCGACCAGCGAGGGTGTCGTCCGCGCGACCCCCGGGCGGCTCCAGCCGATCGCGTCGCGGGACGTCGTCGCCCACCTCGCCGAGGTCGTGACGGGGCCCGCGGTCAAGGGCACCGTGGAGATCGCCGGGCCCGAGGCGATCGGCATCGACGAGCTGGTCCGCCGCTACTTCGCCGCGAAGGGCGACGAGCGCACGGTGGTCACTGATCCTGCTGCCGGGTACTTCGGCGCCCGGCTCGACGACACCGCCCTCACGCCGACCTCGGGCGCAGACCTCTGGACCGCACCGACGACCTTCGACGAGTGGCTCCGCGGGTAGCCTTCGCGCGGTGAGGATGTCGGCGGGGGTCGAGTGGGCGGTGCACTGCTGCGTGGTGCTCAGCCAGGCCGAGCACCCGGTGCCGAGCTCGCGACTGGCCTCGCTGCACGGCGTGTCCAAGACCTACCTGGCCAAGCACCTGCAGGCCCTCGCCCGCGCGGGCATCGCCCGTCCGACCGAGGGTCGCGACGGCGGCTACGTCCTGATGCGCCCACCCGAGCAGATCTCGGTGCTCGACGTGGTCCAGGCGATCGACGGCCCGGAGCCGGCGTTCCGGTGCACGGAGATCCGCCAGCAGGGCGAGCTCGCCGCCCCTCCGGAGCAGTGCCGGAAGATCTGCGGGGTCGCGAAGGTGATGGCCGATGCCGAGCGGGCATGGCGCACCTCGCTGTCGGCGACGTCGATCGCCGATCTCGCCGGGTCGTTCGACACCAGCGGGATGCGCCGCGTGCTCCGCAGCTGAGCCGGATCGAGCCGGATCGAGCAGGAATCGAGAAGCACCCGGGGCCACGCCGGACCTAGCGTCGAGGACATGAACTCCATCGACACCCTCACCCTCGAGGTGGCCGACGTCGAGTCGGCCCGCGCCTTCTACGACGCCGCCTTCGGCGCCCTCCCGATCGAGCTCCGTGCCTCCGACTCGGCCACCAGCGGCTTCCGCGGTTACTCGGTCTCCCTCGTCGTCTCCCAGCCCCGACACGTCCGCGCCGTCTTCGACGCGGCCGTCGCGGCCGGTGCCACCGTCCTCAAGCCGGTCACCAGGTCGTTGTGGGGCGTCGGTGCCGTCGTCCAGGCGCCGGACGGCACCATCTGGAAGGCCGTCACCCAGTCCAAGAAGGACACGTCGCCTGCCACCGGTCGTCCGGAGGTCGACGAGGTCGTGCTGCTCCTCGGGGTGGGCGACGTCAAGGCCAGCAAGGCGTTCTACGTCGACAAGGGGCTGACGGTCGGCAAGAGCTTCGGTGGCAAGTACGCCGAGTTCGAGGCCCCCGCCGGTTCGGTCAAGCTCGCGCTCTACCCGCGCAAGGCCGCGGCCAAGGACGCTGGCGTGCCGGCCGACGGGTCGGGATCGCACCGGCTCGCGATCCGCAGCGGCGCCGGCAGCTTCACCGACCCGGACGGCTACGCCTGGGAGAGCGTCGAGGCCCGGCAGGACGCCTGAGCATGTGCCGGGTCGGGCGTCCCTACCCTGGGCTCATGAGCAGGTGGGACGACGGCACCGACGGCGTGGTCGAGCTGCCCGACGGGCGGTGCGTCCGCGGCACCGGCGCACGACGCCCGCGCGGCGACGTCCCGGCTCCCGAGCACGCCGTCTACCTGCTCGGCCGCGACCCGCAGGTCACCGGCTGGCCGAACCGGTGGGTGCGCTGGCCGGACTTCCGGCTGCCGTCCTCGACCGACGACGCGGTGGCCGCCCTCCGGGACGCGCATGCCCGTGCCGGGACCGAGCGGGTCGAGCTCGCCTGCGCCGGCGGCCGCGGCCGCACCGGCACCGCCCTGTCCGTGCTCGCCGTGCTCAGCGGCGTCGCCCCGGAGGATGCCGTCGCGTGGGTCCGCGAGCACTACCACCCGAAGGCGGTGGAGACCCGGGCGCAGCGGCGCTGGGTCGAGCGGGTCGGCGACCTACTCCTGGACTGAGCTGCTGGTCCCCAGCAGCGTGTGCAGCGCCTGCCGCCCGATCTCGATCGCGGTGCGGATCGCCTCGGCGTCGCGCGAGAGGCGGGTGACGTCCGGCGCCCCCAGCGGCGGTCGCAGCTGAGCGAGGTGCGGGATGCCCGCCGAGAGCTGCCGGTCGTCGTCGGCGTAGGTGTGGTGCCGGACGTCGTAGCTGCGCCGCGCGCCGCGTGCGAAGGCCAGGAAGTACGGCGCCAGCACGACCCCCTCGCCCCTGGTCGGGACCAGCCGCTGGTCCTCGCGGCGGGTGCGGAGGACGAGCACATGGGTCGCGCCTCCGGCGAGCGCCGACCGGTAGGGGACCGCTTCCGACAGCCCGCCGTCGACCCAGCTGCGACCGCCCAGGCGGACCGGGCGGCCGCTGAGCAGCGGCAGGCACGCGCTGGCGCGCAGTGCGGTCTGAAGGGTGCGCCGGTCGTGGATCAGCGGGGCCAGGTCCGTCGCCAGGCCGGAGCGGGCGTCGGTCGCGACGGGGTGGAACGAGATCGGGTTGGCGAGGATCGCGTCGAAGTCCATCGGCGTCACCTGCTCGTAGACGTGCTCGACGAGCACCCGCAGGTCGATCATCACGCCGCCGCGCAGCATCCGGCGGGCGTCGGTGACACCGGCGGCAGCCACCTCGTCCCACGCCCAGGACGGCAACCACCGCTGGGCTTCGCCGGTGAGCAGCCAGGCCGCGTTGAGCGCGCCGCCCGACGTCCCGTAGACCGCGTCGAAGCAACCGGTGAGCCCGGCCTCGTCCAGCCCGAGCGCCATCCCCGCGGAGTAGGCGGACCGGTTGCCGCCACCCTCGATCGCGAGCGCGACGCGGTAGCCGTCCTGGCGCGCGCCGGCGACGCTGCCGCTCTCACGGCGCGTCGCCAGCACCTCGAGGACGGAGGGGAGCCCGCTCACCCCCACGACTGTGCCACTCCGGACGTCGTCCGGCAGCCGATCACCGAACTAAGCAGCCGGCCGCTCGAGTCCCGGGGCCAGCAGCGGCCGGGCCAGCTCCCAGACGTCCTCGCCGATCGGTGCCGGTCGCAGCGTCTGTCCGTCGAGGTTGACGACGACCCGGCGGCCCTCGGCGTGCCGGACGCCGTGGTCGGTCGAGAGCACCTCGAACCCGTAGGTGACGCTGGTGCGACCGGCCCGCTCCACCCACACGTGGACGTCGACCTCGCAGATGCCGACGACCGGCTGGTGGTAGGTCATCGTCAGCTCCCGGATGACGAACACCTGCTCGCTCGGATCGAGCTCCCAGCCCACGCCGGACCAGAAGTCGATGACCGCGTTGTCGAAGAGGACGGCGTAACGAGCGTGGTAGAGCATCCCGTAGCCGTCGAGGTCGTCGAGGTAGATCCGCTTGCGGACGACGACACCGGTGCTGGTGTCGATGGTGCTGGTCGTGGCGTCGGCGGTCCCGGCCATGGTGGCTCCTCAAGAAATACGTTCGATCGGTCGTGTAGACCGTCAGCGTACGACCGATCGGTCGTTTACGTCCAGTCGTGCGTATAGTTGCGACCATGACCACCCCGACCCCCGCCCCCACCGCCGCGACGGACGGCCGCCGCGCCCGCGGCGATGCCACCCGGCGCCGGGTGGCGCGCGAGGCCTCGATGATCGCGACCGTCAGCGGGCTCGACTCGATCACGGTCGGCGGGCTGTCGGAGCGCACCGGCGTCAGCAAGAGCGGGATCCTCACCGTCTTCGGCAGCCGCGAGGCGATCCAGGTAGCCGCGGTCGCGGAGGCCCGGCGGATCTACCGCGAGGTCGTCATCGCGCCGGTGTGGGACCAGGAGCCCGGCGCCCCGCGGCTGCGCGCCCTGCTGGAGTCGTGGGTCGACTACCTGCGGGCCGGGGTCTTCCCCGGCGGCTGCTTCATCGCCGCGACCGCGGTCGAGTACGGCCACCGCACGGGCCCCGTCGCGGAGGCCGTACGTCGCCTCAAGCGCGAGTGGCTCGACCTGCTCGAGGCCGACCTGGTCACGGCCGGTTCGGCCAGCCCCGAGGACGACGCCTTCCGGATCGACGCCTACCTGACCGCCGGCAACACCCAGGACCAGCTGGCCGGCGACGAGACCTGGGCCGGCACCGACCGTGCGGTCCGACTGGCGCTCGCCGTCATCCCGGACTGAGCGCCACGGCAGAATGCCGGGCGTGAGCGACGAGAGCCCGGCCGACGGGCTGACCGAGGTCCTGGCCCGGCGGTTCCTGACCACCGATGCCGCGCGGCCGGAGAAGGTCGAGCGGTGGCACGCCCGGGGCCGCCGTACATCCCGGGAGAACATCGCGGACCTGGTGGACGCGGGCTCGTTCGTCGAGTACGGCCGGTTCGTCACCGCCGCCCAGGAGTCCCGCCGCGAGCTGGCCGACCTGGTCGTGGAGTCGCCGGCGGACGGCATCATCGGCGGCACGGCCACGATCGACGGAGCGCCGGTCGCGGTGCTGTCCTACGACTACCTGGTGATGGCCGGCACCCAGGGCATGCGCGGTCACCGCAAGTCGGACCGGCTCATCGAGCTGGCTGGGCGGATGCGGCTGCCGACGGTGTTCTTCACCGAGGGCGGCGGCGGTCGCCCCGGCGACACCGACATCCCCCTGGTCTCCGCGCTCGACGTCGGCTCGTTCGCGCTGTGGGGCGAGCTGGCCGGCGTGGTGCCCCGGATCGCCGTCGTGTCCGGTCGCTGCTTCGCGGGCAACGCGGTGCTCGCCGGGTCCGCCGACCTCCGGATCGCGACCCCTGAGGCGAACCTCGGCATGGCCGGACCCGCCATGATCGCCGGCGGCGGGCTCGGCGAGGTCGCCGCCGAGGAGATCGGACCGGTGTCGGACCAGGCCGCCAACGGCGTGCTCGACGTCGTCGTCGACGACGAGGAGGAGGCCGTTGCGACCGTACGGCGCGTGCTGGGCTACCTCCGCGGGCCCGCGGACCAGGGTCCGGCCGACGACCAGGCGGCGCTGCGCACGATGCTCCCGGAAAACGACCGCGAGGCGTTCGACGTGCGTCCGCTGGTGGAGGCCCTCGCCGACCACGACAGCGTCACCTGGCTGCGCGCCGACTGGGCGCCCGAGCTGGTCACCGCGTTCGCGCGGATCGACCGCGTGCCCGTCGGCCTGCTCGCCAACCAGTCGACGCACTCCGCCGGCGCGCTGACGAGCGAGGCGTCGGCGAAGGCCGCCGACTTCCTCGACCTCTGCGAGCAGTGGCGGCTCCCGGTCGTCTCGCTCGTCGACACCCCCGGCTTCATGGTCGGTCCCGAGGCCGAGCGCGGCGGCTTGGTGCGCCACGCGTCGCGGATGGTCAACGCCGGCGCCCGCCTCACCGTCCCCCTCGTCGGCGTCGTGCTGCGCCGCGGCTACGGCCTCGGCGCTCAGGCGATGCTCGGCGGCAGCACGCACCGGCCACTGCTGACCGTGGCCTGGCCGGGCGCCCACCTCGGCCCGATGGGTCTCGAGGGCGCAGTCCGGCTCGGGCTGGCGAAGGAGCTCGCCGCGATGCCGGAGGACGAGCGCGAGGCCGCCGTGGCCGAGCACACGGCGGCGCTCCGCAACCACGCGAAGGCCCTCAACGCAGCGCGGGTCTTCGAGATCGACGACGTCATCGACCCCGCCGAGACCCGGACCGTCGTCGCCGCGACGATCCGCCGCGCGCAGGCCTGACCTGCCACACCGGCCCGACTCAGAGGCTGACGGCCCCGGTGATCGTCGTCCGGGTGTCGCCGCCGATCCAGATGACGTCGGCGTCCGCCGGGTCGGAGTCGACGTGGATCCGTCCGGCCCGGCCGATCGCGGTGCCCTGCGCGGCGACGTACGACCGCGGCAGCGTGCCGTCGCCGATCAGCCACTGGGCGAGCCCGGCGTTGAGGGACCCGGTGACCGGGTCCTCGGGGATGCCGGCGTGCGGCGCGAACCCGCGCACCTCGACCTGCGCCTCGCCGCCCTCGGGGTGCGGGCCGACGACCCCGATGTCGAGACCCTCGCCGAACGCCGAGAAGTCCGGGGTGAGCGCCAGCACCGCGTCCGCGTCCCGAAGCCGTACGGCGACCCAGCCCGCGCCGTTGTCGACCCACCGGCTGTCGAGGACCGCGGCCCGGTCGATGCGCAGCGCGCGGACGATGCGGTCCAGGTCGATGGCCTCGACCGGGCCGGAGCGGATCAGCGGCGGGGCGGCGAACGCCAGCCGCTCGGTGCGGCGCAGCCGGACCAACCCGATCCCGCACTCCTGCACCAGCTGCCCGCCCTTCGGAACCCCGCCCGCCTCGAGCCACGCGTGGGCGGACCCCAGCGTCGGGTGGCCGGCGAAGGCCAGCTCGCCACCGGGGGTGAAGATCCGCAACCGGTAGTCGGCCGCGGGGTGGGTGGGTGTGAGCAGGAACGTCGTCTCCGAGAGGTTCGTCCACCGCGCGAACGCCGCCATCTGCTCGTCGGTCAGCCCCTCGGCGTCGTGGACGACCGCGACCGGGTTGCCGCTCAGCGCGGCGCTGCCGAAGACGTCGACCTGCCGGAACGGCCGGCCCGTCGGTCGCGCCGGCCGGCCGCTGACCGCGGCGGCGACCGCCGTCCGCGCGGGGTCGAGCTCGATCCCGAGCCGGCCGAGGACTGCCTGTGTCGTGCCGCTCTCCGCGCGCAGCAGGCCGAGCAACAGGTGCGCGCTGCCGATGCTGTCGTGACCGAGCCGAGCGGTCTCGCGCAGCGTCGCCTCCAGCGCCGCCTTGCTCTCGGTCGCGAACGGCACCTGCTTGACCTGGGGCTGGCGCCGCTTGCGGCGCGCGGTGGCCGGCGGAGGCGGTGGGGTCGCGTCGAGGTGGGCGGCCACCGTCCGCTCGGCCTCGGCGGGGTCGATCCCCAGCGCCTCGAGCACCTCGCGCACCCGGCCGTCCTCGACCCGCAGCACGGCCGCGAGCAGGTGCTCGGGCCCGATCTCGGTCGCCCCCGCCAGGATCGCCTGTCGCTGGGCGTCGACGAGCGCCTCGCGCGCCGGCCCCGTGAACCGCTCGAACATGGCGTCGAGCCTAGGTCGCCGCCGCCGCGGCGAGCGGGCGAGGGGTCAGCCCACCGGGCCCACCGGACCGACGAAGGGCAGCACGACCATGCACGGCACCGGCTTCCTGTGCGCCGGGTCGAGCGTGTTGAGGACGACCTGGGCCGCCACCGGGTCCGCCGCGATCTCGAAGTGCTCGCTGAGGTCGGTCTTGCAGAGGTCCTGCACGACGATGTTGCGCATCCCCGGCTCGCGCCCGCTCGTCCAGGGCACGACCAGCTGGTCGTACCTGGTCATGATGTTGGTGTACTCGATGTCGCCGACGAGCAGCCCGCCCTTGCGCAGCCGCTTCATGAAGTCCGAGCTGGCGGCGTACTGCCCGCAGGCCTGGCAGGTCGGGATGGCGTCCTCGTCGAAGCCGAAGACCTTGCCGAGCAGCCGGAACGCGTTGGCGATCTTGGTGCCGCGCCACAACGGTGCGAGCGAGATGTAGTTCTTCACGTACGGCGCGCCGCCCAGGAACTTCACGTAGTACTGGGGGACGACGGTGCCCTCCGAGTGGCCGACGATGTCGACCTGCTCGGCCCCCGTCGCGTCGAGCACGCGGTCGACGAACTCCTTGAGCTGCTGTGCGCTGCCCTCCATCGCCGCGAGCCCGCCGAGCTGGTCCTGGATGGGCAGCGCGTCGGGCAGCACCCCGTAGGTCAGCGCGAAGACGCAGTAGCCGTGGTTGGCCAGCAGCGGCGAGTAGGTCTGCCAGTTGGTGTTCTTGTTGCCGGCCGTCCCGTGCACGAGGACGACGGGACGCGGGTGCTGCTCGGTCGGCCGGCACGACCAGTCGTTGCCGCCGGGCGGGTCGGCGTCGATCCGGCCACCGGCCGTGACGGCGCTCAGGAGGAAGTTGTAGCTGACCCGCAGGTCACCGTCGGCTCCACCGGCTTCCCCTCGATCGGCGTAGCCGGCCGGCGCGAGGCCGCCGAGGAGTCCGACGAGGGCGACGATCGCGGTGACGGCCCTGCACAGGTGACGACGGCTCATGGGTTCCTCCGCTCTTCCGAGGAGCACAACTCCGGTCACCCGACACGGGTCACGCGGCGGATCAGCAGGCGTCGCCGTACGTCCCCCGGGAGAGCGCCGCGCCCTTCGGCGCGGTCCTGCCCCGCTTCAGGTCGTAGCCGCGCACCCAGTCGACCTTGACGACGGCTTTCCTCATCTCGGCGGTCCCGTCACCGACCAGGCTCATCCGGACCGTGAGCGGCACCCGCGGCACGGCCGCGCGGGCCGCGAGCGAGGCGATCGACCGGCCGTCGGAGAACCAGGTGATCCGGCGGTCGCGCACCTCGACGGCGAACGTGTGGGGGGTGCCGTCCTGCCGGTAGCCGCCGAAGGTCCTGCTCCACGCGGCTGCCCCGGCGTTGACGCCGACGGTGAGTCGGTCGTCGCCCGGTGAGAACCGGGCGACGGTGACGTTGTGCGCCCCGCAGTCGTACCCGGCGGGGTCCGCAGGCACCAGCTCCACGAGGAACGTGTAGTCGCGCCCCGAGGTCTCGTGCCGGAACGAGCGGGCGGACACCTCCCAGCGGCCGCGCCGCGCCGGTTGGTCCTGCAGCAGCAGCCGCGTGTCGCCGAAGTCCGGCTCGGCGGTGCCGTTGCGGACGAGGGCGCTGTGGAACTCGACCCCGCCGCCGTACTTCGCGACGCGGCCGGTGCCGTTGCTGCGCTCGACCCACCGGCCGGCGCCGATGTCGGCGCCGCGGTACGGCGCGCTGCCGATCGACTCCCCGAACTCCCAGGCGAAGTCCCAGAGCATCCGCCCCCACCCGTAGCTCTGCGCGGACGTGCGGCCGCCGCTCGAGCGCTCGGCCTGGACGCTGATCGAGGCGTGCGGGGTCTCAGCGACCCCCGGGGCCAGCGCGGCCGGGCCGGCGACGAGCGCCGCTGCGACCACGACGCCCCGCAGCAGCCGGCTGCGGAGAGAAGGGAACACGGTCATCACCCCGCCCCCACCGTGGTCTGCACGCGGACCGGCACGGCGGAGTAGACGCCTTCGTCGCTCACCGCGTAGACGGCGTACTTGTAGGTCCGGCCGGGGTCGACGTCGAGGTCGACGTAGGTGCCGACCGCTGCGCCGAGCCGGGCGACCACCTGCGACGGGTAGGCGGCGGAGGGGTCCTCGGAGTCGCGGCCGCTGCGCCGGGCGACCACGATCGCCGCGCGCTCCTCGTCGGCCGGCGCGATCCAGGTCAGCACCACCCGGTTCGCGGCCGCGACGGCGACCAGTGCGCCGAGCGGGCGCGGGCGGTGGACGAGCCGGACTCGCAGCGGCAGCGACGGGAACCAGCCGACCCGGTCGCCGTCCTCGGTCCAGTCGGCGAGGACGACGCGGTGGAATCCGTCGGTCTGCGGCAGGGCGCCCGGTCCGAACCGGCCGACGTCCACAGTGCCGTCGCGGCCGAGCGACCCGGTCGCGACGTCCGACCACACCTCGCCGCGGCGGACCTGCACGACCACCTTGCGGCCGGCGAGGACCGGCTTGCGCTCCCCGGCGGCGGCGCGGGTGGTGTCCGCAACCAGGGAGTACGCCTCGCCGACGACCGCGAACCCCCGCGGCAGCGGCACCTCGGCGGCGGACGGGTCGGAGGGGACCACCGCCACCTCGACGTCCTGGTGCACGGTCTCGAACCGGTGGGCCGGCGTCGCGCCACGGGCCCCCGCCACCCGGAAGTAGACGCCGTTCATCGCAGGCGCGGGGAAGTCGAAGTCGAACGAGCCGTCGGCCCGCGTGCGGAACGTGGAGTCCGGGACGTCGGCCCAGGCCGCGGCCGGGTTGCCCCGCCGCTGCAGGTGGACCTCCTGCACGCCGGTGCTCCCGATGTTGCCCTGCCAGTGGACCCGCTGGCCCCCGTAGCTGCCGGACCCGGGCGTCACCTCCAACGAGGGGTTCGACCCCGCTCCACTGCTGCTCGGCGCGAGCAGCAGCGCCACCACCAGGCCGACCACCGCCGTCCACCCTGCGAGGGCACGCCCGTGCGCGCGCTCCATCCCGTTCTCCCCCAGTCGATGCCTGTCCCGAACCTCGAGCATGCGTGCCCGCGGAGGCCAGGACCAGGGGTTCGGCGGAGGTCCGTCCGAACGATGTGGGACGTCCTCCGAGATGACCAGGCGGGGCCGACCGATCAGCCGATCAGCGGGTGCGGTACGCCGGCGCCCGGGCGTCGCGCTGCTCGGCCGACCGCTCCAGCAGCGGCAGCACCCGGGGCGCGACGACGGTGCCGAGCACCACGACGCTCGTCGTCCGTACGACGGACGGGGACCGGTTGAGCTCGAGCAGCGTCTCCTGCAGGTCGGCGTGGGAGGTCGCGCCGACCTTGCAGAGCACGTCGGCGGTGCCGGTCGTCACGTGGGCCTCGAGGATCGTCGGCAGCGCCTCGAGCTCGGGCGCGAGCTGGTCGAGGGCGCCCTGAGCGATCTCGAGGGTGACGAACGCCGACACGTGCTGCCCGGCGGCCTCGAGGTCGATGTCGGGACCGTAGCCGGTGACCACCCCGGTCGTCTCGAGCCGCTGGAGGCGCGCCTGCACGGTCGCCCGCGCCACCTTCGTGATCCGGGACAGCTCGAGGACGCCCGCGCGCGGGTGGTCGCGCAGCGCCGTGAGCAGGGCCAGGTCGAGCCGGTCGAGCGCCATGCTGTCCAGTATGACCAGTCCGGACGCGTCGTACTGCACACAAATGACCACATCGACCACCTCCTGATGGTTCGGTTGAGCAGCACGGCGGTGCGGAGTTGGCTGGGACCATGACCCTCGACCAGCTCACCGACACCGAACGCCTCGCCCAGCTGAGTCTCGAGCAGCTGCACCAGCTCGTGGGCCTCGTCGAGTACGACGACAGCCACGACCCGTTCCCCGTCACCGGTTGGGACGCGGTGGTGTGGGCGGTCGGCAACGCGACCCAGTCCGCCCACTTCTTCGCCTCCGCCTTCGGCATGGACCTGGTGGCCTACTCCGGCCCGGAGACCGGCAACCGCGACCGCAAGTCCTACGTGCTCGAGAGCGGCGCGGTGCGGTTCGTCGTCGAGGGCGGCGTCCACCCCGACAGCGAGGTGATCCGCCACCATGCGCGGCACGGCGACGGCATCACCGACATCGCGCTCGAGGTGCCCGACGTCGACCGCTGCATCGCGCACGCGGTGGCGCAGGGTGCCACCGTGCTCGAGGAGCCGCACGACGTCACCGACGAGCACGGCACGATCCGCCGGGCCGCGATCGCGACGTACGGCGAGACCCGGCACACCCTGGTCGACCGCAGCCGCTACCACGGTCCCTACCTGCCCGGCTACGTCGCGCGCAGCTCGTCGATCGTGCGTCCGGACGGCGCGCCGAAGCGGCTGTTCCAAGCCCTCGACCACGTCGTCGGCAACGTCGAGCTCGGCCGGATGGACGACTGGGTGGACTTCTACCGCCGGGTGATGGGGTTCGCGAACATGGCCGAGTTCATCGGCGACGACATCGCGACTGACTACTCCGCGCTGATGAGCAAGGTGGTCGCGAGCGGCAACCACCGCGTGAAGTTCCCCCTCAACGAGCCGGCGATCGCGAAGAAGAAGAGCCAGATCGACGAGTACCTCGAGTTCTACCGCGGCCCCGGCGCCCAGCACCTGGCGCTGGCGACCAACGACATCCTCACCGCGGTGGACCGGCTGCGCGCCAACGGCATCGAGTTCCTCGACACCCCGGACTCCTACTACGAGGACCCCGAGCTGCGGGCGCGCATCGGCGAGGTCCGCGCACCGATCGAGGAGCTGCAGGAGCGCGGCATCCTCGTCGACCGCGACGAGGACGGCTACCTGCTGCAGATCTTCACCAAGCCGGTCGGCGACCGGCCGACGGTGTTCTTCGAGCTCATCGAGCGGCATGGTTCGCTGGGGTTCGGCAAGGGCAACTTCAAGGCGCTCTTCGAGGCGATCGAGCGCGAGCAGGACAAGCGCGGCAACCTTTAGGTCCCGACAAGCTCGACCACCGAGCGGAGGAGTGATCGCATGGCGCACTACCAGCGGGTGGGCGACGTACCGCCGAAGCGACACACGCAGCACCGCGACCCCGACGGCAACCTCTACTACGAGGAGCTGATGGGGGAGGAGGGCTTCTCCTCCGACTCCTCGCTGCTCTACCACCGGCACGTGCCGTCGGCGATGGTTGACGCCCGCACCTGGGACCTGCCGGACCAGGCGACCGAGTCCAACGCGCCGCTCGCGCCGCGGCACCTCCGGCTCCACGACCTGTTCCCCGGCGAGTGCTGGCGGGACGTCGACGCGGTCACCGGGCGACGGCTGGTGCTCGGCAACGCGGACGTCCGCATCAGCTACGCCGTCGTCGGGCGGCCCTCGCCGCTCTACCGCAACGCCGTCGGCGACGAGGTGGTCTTCGTCGAGAGCGGCACGGCCACCGTGGAGACGGTGTTCGGCCACCTCGACGTCGACACCGGCGACTACGTGGTGATCCCGCGCGCGACCACCCATCGCTGGGTCCCCACCACGGGCGGCGAGCCGTTGCGGCTCTACGCCATCGAGGCCAACAGCCACATCGCCCCGCCGAAGCGCTACCTCTCCCGTTACGGGCAGCTCCTCGAGCACGCGCCGTACTGCGAGCGCGACCTGCGGGTTCCCACGGGTCTCGATACGTCCTCGCCCAGGGGCTCGGACCACTCGACCACCGAGCCGGTCGAGGTCTACATCAAGCACCGCGGCAACGGGCCGGGTGGCCTGGCCGGGTCGGTGCACGTGGTGCCGCACCACCCGTTCGACGTCGTCGGCTGGGACGGCTGCCTCTACCCCTACGTGCTCAACGTCGCCGACTTCGAGCCGATCACGGGTCGCGTGCACCAGCCGCCGCCGGTGCACCAGGTCTTCGAGGGCCACAACTTCGTGGTCTGCAACTTCGTGCCCCGCAAGGTCGACTACCACCCGCTCGCGGTGCCGGTGCCCTACTACCACTCCAACGTCGACAGCGACGAGGTCATGTTCTACGTCGCCGGCGACTACGAGGCGCGCAAGGGATCGGGCATCGGCATCGGCTCGATCACGCTGCACCCCGGCGGTCACGCGCACGGTCCGCAGCCGAGCGCGATCGAGGCGAGCCTCGGCGTGGAGCGGTTCGACGAGCTGGCGGTCATGGTCGACACGTTCCGGCCGCTCGAGCTCGGTGAGGCCGGGCGGGCCGGCGACGACGGCGAGTACGCCTGGTCGTGGGCCGGCGGCCGCCGGTGATCCCTGGCGGTCCGGCCCTCGGGTCGTTCGAGAGGGACGGCGTCGCCCGGCTCGGGATGCGGTACGGCGACCGGGTGCTCGACCTCGCGCCGGCGCTCGACCGCGCCCTGTCCGAGCGGGTCGCCGGCCCGAACCTCGACCGGCTGCTCGCCGCGGGGCGGGTGGTGTGGACCGAGCTGGCCGCCGCGGTCGCCGTGCTGGAGCCGCCGGAGGAGCACCTCCACGACCTGGCCGACGTCCGGCTCCGGCTCCCGTTCACGGTCGCCGACTACGTCGACTTCTACTCCTCCGAGCACCACGCCCGGAACCTCGGGCGGATCCTCCGCCCCGGTCAGCCCGAGCTGCCGGCGAGCTGGAAGCACCTGCCGGTCGGCTACCACGGCCGGGCCGGCACGGTCGTCGTCTCCGGCACCGACGTCGTCCGGCCGCGCGGGCAGCGGGTCTCGACAAGCTCGACCACCGGGGACCCGGTGTTCGGGCCCACGGTGAAGCTGGACATCGAGGCGGAGGTCGGGTTCGTCGTCGGCACCCCCTCGGCGCTCGGGACCCCCGTCCCCCTGGGGGCGTTCGCCGACCACGTGTTCGGCGTCTGCCTCGTCAACGACTGGTCGGCGCGGGACATCCAGGCCTGGGAGTACCAGCCGCTCGGACCGTTCCTCGGCAAGTCCTTCGCCACCTCGGTCTCTGCGTGGGTGACGCCGCTCTCCGCTCTCGAGGCGGCCCGGGTCGCACCACCGCCCCGGGACCCGCGTCCGCTGCCCTACCTCGACGACACCGGCGCGTCGCCGTACGGCCTGGACCTGCGGCTGGCGGTGCGGCTGAACGGCCACCTGGTGGCGGAGCCGCCGTTCGCGCAGATGTACTGGACGGCCGCGCAGCAGCTGGCGCACCTCACCGTCAACGGGGCGTCGCTGCGCACCGGCGACCTGTTCGCCTCCGGCACGGTCAGCGGCCCGGAGCCCCACCAACGCGGTTCCCTCGTCGAGCTCTCGTGGAACGGCACCGAGCCGATCACGCTGCCCGACGGCAGCGTCCGCACCTTCCTCGAGGACGGGGACGAGGTCGTGATCACCGCGACCGCTCCCGCGGTCGGCGGCGGGTCCCTCGAGCTGGGCGAGGTGCGCGGTCGCATCGTTCCGGGGTGAGGAGTGAGGAGGAGAATTGCCCGCACTGGTGCGGGATTCGCCTCCCCCGGTGGCTAGACTCGCGCGAATGACCGAGGCAGGCCGGCAGCAGGACGACTCCGTCGAGGCACTGCTCGAGGTGGTCGTGCTCAGCGCCGACGAGCTCAGCGGGTTCGCCAAGGTCGACCCGGCGACGGCGGACGAGCCGGTCGCGATCGGCGGCCGGCCGACCGAGGCCGAGCAGCAGGAGATCTCCTACGAGGAGTTCGGCGCCGCGTACGTCCGCCGGGTGCTCCACAAGGACCGCATCCTGACGATGGTCAACGAGCTGCTCGGCCCGGAGATCAGGCTCGGCCCGATCGGCGCCGGCCCGGGTCGCAGGGCCGCGACCGTCAGCGCGATCGGCACCTTCCGGCAGTGCAAGGGCGAGGAGATCCCCGGCGACCTGCTCTCCTACCGGGTGTTCCTCCCGATCAGCGTGGTCTTCGACGTCGACCTCCGGGTCGACAAGCACCGGTTCACCGCCGACGTCGTCGTGCCGATCATCCTGACCGTGCACACCATCGCGCCGCTGCGGGTGCGCATCGACATCACGGTGCCGGCCGACGACGAGGTCGCACTCACCCTGCAGAGCGACACCCGGCGCGGCGCGGTGCTGCAGAAGCTCGCCGGCCTCGAGAGCGAGCTGCGCCGGTTCCTGGTGAAGGTCGTGCGCACCGAGCTCGCCAAGCCGTACGTACGACGCGCCACCGACTTCGACATGGCCGCGCTCATCGACGACGCCTGGCCCGGCATCGCCGCCGTGATCCTCCCGCGGGGGCCGGAGGACCGGCTCGGCTAGCCGCTCCGGCCGGCCGGTCCGCCGCGCGCGGAACGGTCAACGGGGACTCAACCCGGACTCAACCCGCGGTGGGGACCGTGGTCTCGACATCCATCGACGAGACCCAGGAGCACCACCATGGCGCCACCGAGGGCGAGGGAACACCCTCGCCACACCCCTTCCCGACGCGGCCGAGCCCTCGCGCTCGTCGCCGCGACGACCCTCCTGCTCGGCTTCGCCGGCAGTGCGACCGCAGGTGTGGTCGTCACCGGCAAGCAGATCAAGGACGGGACGATCACCAGCGCGGACCTGCGTGACGCCGACCTGCAGGGGCAGGACTTCCGCGACGCGGCCCTGACCCAGGACGACTTCGACACCCTCGTCATCGGCCCCTCGGGCCCGAAGGGCGACCAGGGTCCGCAGGGAACGCCGGGCAGCGCCGGGCTCGTCTACGTCATCGAGCCGATGGCGATCCCGAAGAAGGCCACCCGGACCTGGGGCGCGAAGTGCCCCGCCGGCACCCGCGTGCTCTCCGGAGGGGGCTCCGCCGCCACCACCGGCATCGCCCTCCTGACGGAGACCGCGCCGATCGACGACGCCGGCACCGGCTGGTGGGTCGGCATCCGCAACGAGACCAACAGCAGCATCACGGGCTATGCCTGGGCGCTGTGCGTGGCCGCGTCATGAGCACCGCAGCCCGCACCAGGAAGAAGGAGGAGGACATGAAGCACGAGAAGTTCCGCAAGCTGGCGGCATCGACGCTGGTCGTCGGCGCACTCGGCGCGGCGCTGGGTGTCACCGGCGGCGCCCACGCCGCCGGCCTGATCACCGGTCAGCAGATCAAGGACGCGACCGTCACGACGAAGGACGTCCGCAACGGCACCGTCGGCACCGAGGACGTGGCGAACGGCAGCATCACGCCTGCCGACATCACGGGCGAGATCAGCGGCCCGAAGGGCCCGCAGGGCGAGCAGGGACTGACCGGTGCCCCGGGTCTCGCCTTCCACAGCTTCGCCGCAGCGCCGGCGGTCGACCTGCCCCCCGGAGGGGTCGCCACGTTCGTCGCGACCTGCGACCCGGGCCTGATCGCGGTCGGCGGCGGTGCCTTCACCCAGCGGCCGGGGCGCCGGCTGTGGGTGCTCGAGAGCGCGCCGCTCGGGCCGACCGGTGCCGAGCGCGGCTCGTGGGTGGCGCGGGTCCGCAACAACACCACGATCACCGTCCACACCCAGACCTGGGCCATCTGCGCGGAGGTGAAGTGATGGGCGGCAGGAACCTGCGGCGCGTCCGCTTCGTGCTGGTCGCCGCCCTGCTGCTGCTGGGGGTCACGGCGGGCAGCGCGACGGCCGGCGCCCTCATCACCGGGGCCCGGATCAAGGACGGCACCGTCGCCGGCGTCGACGTCCGCGACCAGAACCTGACCGGCGCCGACGTCGGCGACGGGAAGCTGACCATCAACGACGTGGGCGGACTCGCGCCCGGCCCCAAGGGCGACGCCGGGGCCCCCGGCTATCCCGGGGCCGACGGGGTGCCGGGCCTCGTCCAGCGCAGTGCCCCGCGCACCCTCGAGCCGGGCGAGCAACTGTCGTGGGTGGTCTTCTGCAACACCGGCGAGGCTGCCGTCAGCGGCGGGGTGTCCTCCGAGCGTCCCGACCTGGTCACGGTCGTGCGCTCCTTCGCCGACGGCTTCTTCTGGTCGGTCGAGGTCCTCAACGACTCGACGACGCAGGTCCGCGTCCACGGCTGGGCGATGTGCATCCCGGTCTAGCAGCTCCCGTCGAGTAGGCCGGGCCGCGTCGTCCGGAGGTCCACGAGACCTCCACGGCTCTTCCACGTCCGACGGCAACCGTGGTGCCACCACAAGGCAACCACCAAGGAGCACCACGATGGCCGTACGACGGGCAACGGATCGCCCTCACCACCCAGCCACATCGGGTCGCGCTCTCGTCCTCGCAGCCATGACGACCATGCTGCTCGGGTTCGCCGGGAGCGCGACCGCAGGTGTGGTCGTGACGGGCAAGCAGATCAAGGACGGATCGATCACGAACGCCGACCTGAAGGACGCGAGCCTGCAGGGCCGGGACGTCCAGGACGGGTCTCTCACCCAGTCCGACTTCACCATGCCCGTGATCGGGCCGGTCGGCCCGAAGGGCGAGCAGGGCGTGGACGGGACGCCCGGCCGCGCCGGTCTCGTCTACGTCGTCGAGCCGATGAGCATCCCCAAGGGCGCGACCCGGACCTGGGAGGCGAAGTGCCCCTCCGGCACCCGGGTGATCTCGGGCGGGGGATCGGCCGGCACGTCGGCCATCACCCTGCTGACCGAGTCGGCGCCGATCGACGACGCGGGCTCCGGCTGGTGGGTCGGGATCGAGAACCAGGCGAAGGGCACGGTGGCCGGATACGCCTGGGCGCTGTGCGTGACGGCGCCGTGAGCGCCAGGGGGAAGGTGGCCATCGAGAAGGGCCGCCGCCTGACCGGCTCGCTGCTCGTCGTCTGCGTGCTCGGCACGGCCCTCGGTGTCGCCGGCGGCGCGCAGGCGGCCGGACTCGTCACCGGCAAGCAGATCAAGGACGGCACGGTCACGACCAAGGACGTCCGGGACGCGACGATCACGACCGACGAGGTCGAGGGCAGCAGCATCACCCCGGTCGACATCGCCGGGGACGTCCGCGGTCCGAAGGGACCCCAGGGTGACCTGGGAGCCACCGGAGCTCCGGGCCTCGAGGTCGTGGACTTCGCCGAGGCGACCCTCGACCTCGCCGCCGGCGCCTCGGGGGTCCGGACCGCAACCTGCCCGCCGGGCCTGGTGGCCGTCAGCGGCGGCCCCGCCGCGGCTCAGGGAAGCCCGGTCCGGGTGCTCGACAACGCGCCGTACGGCACCGTCGGCAACGAGCGCCGCTCCTGGGTCACCCGGGTCCAGAACGACAGCCCCGTCACGGTGCGCGTGGACATCTGGGCCGCTTGCGCGGAGGTGCGCTGATGAGCATCCTGACTGCGACGAACGCGGAGCGCGTCCGCGTCGTGCTGGTCGCGACCCTGCTCCTGCTGGCGCTCACCGCCGGCAGCGCCACCGCCGGAGCGCTCATCACCGGGAAGCGGATCAAGGACGACACCGTCGCCGGCGTCGACGTCCGGGACCAGAACCTCACCGGTCGCGACGTGCGCGACGGCTCCCTGGACCCGACCGACGTCGGTGCCCTGGAGCCTGGCCCCCAGGGCGACCGGGGCCTGCCGGGATTCCCCGGCGCCAACGGGCTCCCCGGCCTGGTCCAGCGCAACGCCCCCCGCACCGTGCAGCCGAAGGAGCAGCTGCGCTGGACGGTCCAGTGCGGGCCGGGCGAGGCGTCCATCAGCGGAGGCGTCTCCTCCGATCGGCCGGACTCGGTGACGACGGCGCTGTCCTTCGTCGACGGGATCCACTGGACCGTCGAGGTGCGGAACGACGCCAACGTCCCGGTGAGCGTCTACGGGTGGGTCCTGTGCGTCCCCGCGTAAAGGAAGCAGAATCCGGGTGGACGTGGCCGCCGCGCCGCTTACGCTGACCGCCATGGAGCCCGCGTTCGGCGTCCTCGGCCCGCTGCTGGTGCGGGATCCCGCAGGCGACCCGGTCCCGATGGGCGGCCAGAAGCCACGTGAGCTCCTGGCCGCCCTCGTGCTGCACCGCGGGCAGATCCTCCCCGTCGACCGGCTGGTCGACCATCTCTGGGGCGAGGCCGCGAGCGCAGGTGCGGCGACCACGCTGCGCACGTACGTCGGTCAGGTCCGCCGGATCCTCGACCGGGCGGCGGTGCCGGCCACCCTGGAGAGCAGGGGCGGCGGCTACTGCTTCGACACCGACCCGACGGCCGTCGACGCCGAGCTGTTCGAGCGGCAGGTCCGCGAGGGCCAGCGCGTCACCGCGACCGACGGCCCGGCCGCGGCGGACGAGGTCCTCGGCCGCGCGCTCGACCTCTGGCGCGGCGACGTGCTCGTCGACCTCGGCCCGCCGGAGTTCGCCGCGCAGGCGGTGCTCCACCTCGGCGAGCTGCGGCTCGTCGCCTGGGAGACCTGGCTCGACGCGCAGCTGGCACTCGGCCGGCACCGGGCCGTGGTCACCCGGCTCCAGGCGCTCGTCGACGAGCACCCGTTCCGGGAGCGCTTCTCGGCCCAGCTGATGCTCGCGCTCTACCGCTCCGGCCGGCAGGCCGACGCGCTCGCCGTCTCCGCTGCGACCCGGCTCCGGCTGGCCGAGGAGCTCGGCCTCGACCCCAGCCCCGAGCTCCGCGACCTGGAGACCTCGATGCTCCAGCAGGACCCTGACCTGGACGCGGTCGGCGCCGCGGAAGCCACCCAACGCTGGTCCACCGTCTCGACCGCGGTCTCCGCAGCCGCCGCGGGCCCCGCGGCGCCTGGTCTCGAGGCCCACGCGGCGCGCTCCCTGGCCCAGGGCCACATGGAGCTCCTCGAGCGCGAGCACGAGCGGGCCCGGCTCTCCGAGGCCATCGCCGCAGCCGCACGGGGGGAGGGGTCCGGCCTCGCCGTCGCGGGTGATGCCGGCACCGGCAAGTCCACGCTGGTCCAGGTCGCCTGCGCCGACGGGCCGCGGATCCGTCTGCTGCGCAGCGGCTGCGAGGCACTCAGCACGCCGCGCAGCCTCGGGCCGCTGCGCGACATCGCCACCGAAGCCGGCTTCACCACGGTGCTGGGCGAGGACGACGTCGTCCTGACCCAGGTGTGCGAGGACGTGCTCCGGGCGCTGACCGAGGAGCCGACCGTGCTCGTCGTCGAGGACCTGCACTGGGTCGACGCCGCCACCGCCGACGTGCTGCGGTTCGTCGCCCGCCGCATCGGCACCGCGCCGCTCGCCCTGCTCGTCACCTACCGCGAGCACGAGATCGGGCCGCGGCACCCGGCGCGCCAGCTGCTCGGCGACATGGCCAACCACGAGCGTTTGAGCACGCTGACGCTGGCCCCACTGTCCGAGGACGGGGTGCGCCGCCTGGTGGAGGGGAGCGGGCTGGACCCGCACCAGGTGCACCGGCTCGCCGGCGGCAACCCGTTCTTCGTCACCGAGATCGTGAAGGACCCGGACCGGCCGTTGCCGCGGACCGTCCGCGACGCGGTGCTGGCGCGGACGGCCGACGTCACCGACGCCGACCTCGAGGTGCTGCAGCTGGTGGCGACCGCGCCCGACCGGCTCGACGACCGCGTGTTGCCCGTGCTTGACCTCGACCTCTCGGCGTTCGGCCGGCTCGAGGACACCGGGCTGCTCACCCATGCGCGCGGCGGGTTGGCCTTCCGCCACGAGCTCGCGCGTCAGGCGATCGAGAGCACCATCCCGATCGGCGCTGCGCCCAGGCTGCACCTGCGCGTCGTGGACGCCCTCGAGCGGGCCGGGGTGGTCGAGCCCGCGGTCCTCACCCACCACGCCGTCGCTGCCCGCGACGCCGAGCGGGCGCACCGCTACGCCATCGCCGCCGCGGACGAGTCGGTGCGGTCGGGCGCCCACCACGAGGCGGCGGCGTTCCTCCAGGTCGCGATCGACCACCTGCGCAGCACCGATCCCGCCGAGCGGGCTGCGCTCCTCCAGCGGCTCAGCTTCGAGCAGTACACCGTGAACACGCTGCCGGACGCCATCGCCAGCGCTCGCGCGACGGTGCCCCTGTGGCGTGCGGCCGGTGACGAGGCAGGGGTCGCCGCCGCGCACGAGCGGATCGCGGTGATGGAGTATTTCAGCGCGCACGGCGACGAGGCCGAGGACCTCGCGGACCGCGCGGCCCGCATCGCTGCGGACAGCGGGGCGAAGCTGGCGCACGGGTCGGCCCTCGCCACGCGGGCGTTCCTCGCCTACCACCGCAGCGACCTCGAGCTCGCGATGGCGTGCACGCAGCAGGCCGGGGCGCTCGCCGACGAGGTGGACGAGGAGTTCCTCCGGTCCCGGGCGCAGCTGATCCAGCACTTCGCGGCGCTGGCCACCGACGACCCGGCCGCTCGGGAGCCCCTGGCCGAGCACATCGAGCACGTGCGGCTGCAGGGGTGGGACGACATGGCGTCGACCGGCTACTCCCAGCTGGTGACACTCGACCTCGAGCACCGCCGGCTGTCGGAGGCCGACCGGGTGCTGGCGACGTCGCTGCCGTTCGCCGACGAGCGCGGCATCGAGATCTGCAGCTACTGGCAGACCAGCGTGCGCGCTCGGCTGCGGCACGCGCGTGGCGAGTGGGACGACGCCCTGGCCGACGTCGAGAAGGTCCTGGAGGGCACGAGCATGCCGGTGGCCCACCTGTGGCCGTCCCTCGTCGCCGCCCTGGTCTCCCTGCGCCGGACGGGCGAGCCCGACCGGTCTGCCCTCGGCCGCGCGTGGGAGCTGATGCGCACCATCGACGAGCCGCTGCGGAGGCTCCCGGTCTTCTCGGCCCTGGCCGAGGTGATGTGGCTGACCGGCGTGCCTGACGACCGGGTGACCGGCCAGGCGCCGCAGGAGCTGGCGGCGGTCCGCACGGTCCGCGGCGCGCACTGGGTGGTCGGCGAGCTGGGCGCGTGGCTCGACCGGCTCGGGATCCCGGTCGAGCGCGGGTCCGTGCCGGCCCCGTTCGCCCTGGCTGCGGAGGGCCGCACCGACGAGGCCGCCGCGTGGTGGGCCGGCAACGGTGAGCCCTACGCCGAGGCCCTGGTGCTGGCCGACTCCGGCGAGGAGCGGCACCGGGCGCGCGCCGTACGGCTGATGGAGGACCTGGGCGCCCGCGCGGCGGCCGCGCGGGTCCGCGACGGCATGCCGGTCACGCCTGCCGACCGGCGTTGAGAAGGGCCTCCACAGGACCTCAACCCGATCTCAACGGGCCCCGACGAACCTCTTCCTCAGAACCCCGAACTCTGAGGAGAAACCATGAGCACCACCCCGACCGCTCCGGTCGCCGCCGGCACCGACTGGGTCACGGTGAAGCAGAAGCACCGCGCGATGTGGGCCGCCGGCGACTACCCCGCCGTGGTCCGCGACCTGATCACCCCCGTCGGTGAGGTCCTGGTCGACGCCTGCGGCATCGAGGCCGGCCAGTCCGTGCTCGACGTCGCCGCCGGCACCGGCAACGCCGCGATCCCCGCCGCCGTGCGCGGCGCGAAGGTCGTCGCTTCCGACCTCACCCCCGAGCTGTGCGCCGAGGGCATGCGCGAGGCGCACCGTCGCGGCGTCGAGCTGTACTGGCACGACGCCGACGCCGAGGACCTGCCGTACGACGACGGCGAGTTCGACGTCGCCTTCTCCTCGGTCGGCGTGATGTTCGCGCCGCGGCACCAGCGTGCGGCCGACGAGATGCTCCGCGTGATCCGTCCCGGCGGCACCTTCGGCGTCCTCAACTGGACCCCCGAGGGCTTCATCGGCCAGATGTTCCAGGCCATGAAGCCGTTCGCGCCCGTGGCACCGGCCGGCGCCATGCCCCCGCCGCTGTGGGGCGACCCGGCGTACGTCGAGAAGCTGCTCGGCGACCGCGTCGAGTCCGTCACGTGGGAGCGCCAGCAGCTCGTCGTGACCCACTTCGCCACTGCCGCGGAGGTGCTCGACTACTTCAAGCGGAGCTACGGCCCCACGATCGTCACCTACCGCCACGCCGAGTCCCAGGGCACGGCCGCCGAGCTCGACGCCGCGCTGCTCGCCGTGATGAACGACCACCTGACCGTCGTCGACGGTCGCCCGACCATGCACTGGGAGTACCTGGTGCTGACCGCGAAGCGCGCCTGAAGGCGCCCGCCCGGATGCAGAGGAACCGCCATGTTCGCCCACCCCCTCCCCGACCCCGAGAGCCGCACCGAGCGGCGTAAGCGCCGCCCCCGGCGCAGCGACCGGCCCTCGGCCGGCCGCGGCCTCGCCGCCGCCGGCGTCGTCCTGGTCCACGACCGCCGGCTCTGAGCCGGCATCCCACGAGTCCCCACGAGAAACCCAAGAGAACCGACACAGAAAGATCCACCGATGAACACCTTTCGCATCATCCGTAACGTCCTCCCCGCAGCTGCGCTGATCGCGCTGCCGCTGGGCCTCGCCCCCCACGCCTCCGCTGCCGCCCCTGCCGGCACGAAGGTGACCATCGACCGCGCCGGCTCCGACCTGTTCGGCACCGTGTCGAGCAGCCGCGCCGCCTGTGAGGGCAACCGCACGGTCGTGCTCTACAAGCAGATCGGCACCAAGGGCGGCGGCAACGACGTCCGGGTCGTCTCCGACACCACCGAGGTCCAGAACGGCGTCGGCGTGTGGAGCACCGGCAACACCGGCCAGGCCGGGAAGTTCTACGCGAAGGTCAAGAAGACCGCGCGTTGCAAGGCGGCGGTCAGCGCGACCATCACGGTCCCGGAGAAGTGATCGCCGGCGTCACACGATGACGTCAGCACCTCCCCACAACTCAACATCTCCCCTGCAGGACGGGCGGGTGGGACCACGGTCCCACCCGCCCGTTCACCATGGGCGGGTCCCCTCGGGCGGGCTACCGTCGGGAGCATGGTCGAGAAGATCAGCGGCGAGGAGTTCACCCGGGCCGACGGCGTGGCCGAGTGGCGCGTGCTCGAGTCCGGGCAGGTCGGCACCACGTTCCGCACCGGCTCCTTCGACCGAGGCGTCGCGCTCGTCGTACGCATCGGGGAGCTGGCGGACGCCGCCGACCACCACCCCGACGTCGACCTCCGCTACCCGTCCGTGACCGTGCGGCTCTCGACCCACGAGGTCGACGGCCTCAGCGAGCGCGACGTCGCGCTGGCCCGCGAGATCACCGCCGCTGCCGCGGAGCTGGGAATCGAGGCCGAGCCCTCCGGTCCGGTCGTCGAGTAGCCCGAGCGCGCTAGCGCGAGGGCGTATCGAGACGCCTGCACTCGGGTGGCTTCCGCGGGGTTGTGGGTAGGTTGCGGCGTCTCGATACGTCGCTCGCTGCGCTCGCTCCTACTCGACGACCTGGGTGCTCGCTGCGCTCGCTCCTACTCGACGACCTGGGTGCTCGCTGCGCTCGCTCCTGCTCGACGACGTGGGCGGCGTCTCGATACGTCGCTCGCTGCGCTCGCTCCTACTCGACGACCTGGGCGCTCGCTGCGCTCCCTCCTACTCGACGACCTGAGTGCTCGCTGCGCTCGCTCCTACTCGACGACGTGGGCGGCGGTGGTCGTCGAGTAGCCCGAGCGCGCTAGCGCGAGGGCGTATCGAGACGCCTGCACTCGGGTGGTTTCCGCAGGGTTGTGGGTATGTTGCGGCGTCTCGATACGTCGCTCGCTGCGCTCGCTCCTACTCGACGACCTGAGTGCTCGCTGCGCTCGCTCCTACTCGACGACCGACGACGCTCCACGACGCCCGGCGACCGGAGTCAGCCCGCCGTGTGGCCCTGGTCGACGGTGAGGATGCTGCCGTGGACGGCGGCGGCGTCGTCGGAGGCGAGGAAGGCGACGACCCGGGCGACCTGGTCGGCGGACATGAAGCCGCGGAGGGCGGCGACGCGCATGATGAGCTCCCAGTCGGCGCCGTCGGGGACGTCGATGGTGTGCGCTTGCGGGGTGTCCATACCGCCGGGGCAGACGCAGTTGACCCGCACCGGGGTGCGGGCGTACTCGACGGCGAGGGCCTTGGTCATCCCGACGACGCCGTGCTTGGCGGCGGTGTAGGCGGCGGAGTAGGCCTCGCCGATCACGCCGGCCACGGACGCGACGTTGACGATGTTGCCGCTGCTCTCGAGCAGGTGGGGAAGCGCGGCCTGGGAGGTGAAGAAGACGCTGTCGAGGTTGACCGCGAGGTCGTTGCGCCACTGGTCACGGGTGACCTCGGTCGTACGGCGGAAGTCGTGCCGGCCGGCGTTGTTGACCAGCGCGTCGAGCCGGCCGTGCTCCGCGACGCACGCGGCCACGGCACCGGCGGCGGCGTCCGGGTCGGCCAGGTCGGCGCTGTGGGTGGAGATCGAGCCGGGCGCTTCGGCGGCGCTCGCCGCGACCTCGGACAGCCGGCCGGCGTCCCGCGCCACGGCCAGCACCTGTGCGCCCTCGGCGGCGAACAGCCGAGCGCACGCGGCGCCGAGCCCCGACGACGCGCCGGTGACGAGCACGACCTTGCCTGCGAACCGGTCCACGCCCGGAACGATAACGTGTTCTAGTTCCGGGTGGGTCGACCCGACCCCCGGTTCCGGCCAGAGGACCCGGGTACCGGACACCAATGACCGAGATCGCAATCATCATCGGAAGCACCCGGCCCAACCGGATGGGGGCGACGGTCGCCGACTGGGTCCACAAGGAGGCGGCGAGCCGTGACGCCTCCTACGACCTGATCGACCTCCGCGAGGTCGACCTCCCGTTCCTCGACGAGGGCACGCCGCCGTCGATGGGACAGTACGAGCACGAGCACACCAAGAAGTGGGCCGAGACCATCGCGCAGTACGACGGCTTCGTCTTCGTGACGCCCGAGTACAACCACGCCACCTCGGCGGCGCTGAAGAACGCGCTCGACTTCCTCTACGCGGAGTGGAACGACAAGGCGTGTGCCTTCGTGGGCTACGGCTCGCTGGGCGGCGCCCGCGCGGTCGAGAACCTGCGCGCGATCGCCAGCGAGCTCCAGATGGCCCACGTCCGCCAGCAGGTCGCCCTGTCGCTCTACAACGACTGGGAGGACTTCCAGGACTTCAAGCCGGAGCCCGCCAACGTCGAGGCGCTGGGCACGATGTTCGACCAGCTCGAGTCCTGGGCCGGCGCGCTCGCGACCGTGCGCAGCTGACCGAGCCGCAGCTGTCAGTCCGGCACGACCGCCGGCGGTGCTGCAGGATCGCCGGCCCCGGCCGAGGGGTCGATGGCCGCGTCGCCCGGGACGCCGTTGGCGGCGGGCGGGATCCGCCGCTCGAGCGCGTAGGCCATCGCCGCGATGCCGAGGCACCCGACCACCATCAGCCCGACGTACGCCGAGGCCAGGTCGTGCTCGAGCAGGAACCCCGCGACCACCGGCCCGGCGATCGCGCCGGCCTGGAACGCGCCGGCGCTGATCGCGTTGTAGCGGCCGCGGGTGTGGTCGGACGCGAGGTCGTTGGCGATCGCGGGCACCGTCGGCTGCATCAGCGTCTCGCCGAACGCGAAGACGCCCATGAAGGCCAGCATCCCGATCGCGGCGAGCGCGGAGGCGGGCACCAGCCCGGCTGCGCCGAGCAGCAGCCACGACGCCGCCCAGACGACGGCCATCACGGCGATCACGCGGGTGCGGCGGCGGCCGGAGATCCGGTTCAGCACCGTGAACTGGAGGACGACGATGACCGCGGTGTTGACGGCGAACGCGAGCCCGACGACCCGGGTCGACACCTCGGCGACCTGCCGCCCGTAGCCGGGGAACCCGGCCTCGAACTGGCCGTAGCCGACGAAGACCGCCACGAAGGTGAGCCCGCTCAGCCACAGCACCTCGGGCCGACGCAGGATCGCCCGGTAGCTCGGCGGCTCCGCCGTCCCGTCCTCGTCCGGCGGCTCGGCCCGCCCGCTGACCCGGCGCAGCGGTCCGAGCAGCAGCGCGGCCGGGATCAGGCCGGTGGCGGCGTCGAGCAGGAAGATCGCGGTGAAGGTGCTCGCGTCCGAGACGTCGACGTACAACCCGCCGACGATGCCGCCCACGCCGATGCCGAGGTTGACCAGGGCGAAGTTCACGCCGAAGTACTTCTGCCGCAGGTCGCCCTCGACCACCGCGGCGATGAGTGCGTTGAACGCCGGCCACGAGACCCCGAAGTTGATGCCGATCAGCACGAGCGCGACGGCGGCACCGGCCGGCGTGGTCGCGAAGGCGAGCAGCACGTTGCCGGCGGCCATCGAGGCGCAGCCGGCAAGCAGGACCGTGCGTGCCCCGAGCCGGTCGGTCAGCGACCCGCCCGGGCCGGTCACGACCAGCCCCGCGATCGCGATCAGGCTCATCAGGGTGCCGGACAGGCCGAGGTCGAACCCGCGCACCTCGTGGAGGTAGATGATCGTGAACGGCAGGGTCAGCCCGCGGCCGAGCGTCTGGATCGCCACGGTCGACAGCAGCCACCGACCCTCGGTCGGGAGCGACGACCAGAAGGCCCGGATCCCGATCACCCGGACATCGTGCAGCCGCCCACCGACATCGGCCGAATCGCTGGGTGGTCTGGGCGGTGGGGCCTACTCGGCTGCCGGCGCCTCGACGTCGTGCGCCCGGACCGCCTCGATCAGCTGGTCGAGCGCGGGGGCCGGCAGCGCGCCGGCCTGGCGGAACACGAGCTGGCCCTTCTTGAAGGCCATCAGCGTGGGGATCGAGGTGACCTGCGCGGCCTGCGACAACGCCTGCTCCTCCTCGGTGTTGATCGAGGCGAAGACCAGGTCGGGGTTGGCCTCGGAGGCCTTCTCGTAGATGGGGGCGAACATCCGGCACGGACCGCACCAGGACGCCCAGAAGTCCACGAGGACGACGTCGTTCTCGAGCACGGTCTGCTCGAAGGTCGAGGAGGTGAGGTCGATCGTTGCCATGATGGGCCAACGGTCGCACGGCGGGTGCTATTCCGGAAGTCGTTCCCGGGGACGATCAGCGCGCGGGGACCTCGCGGCTCCACATCACGTTGACGTCGACCGGGCCGGCGATGCCGGCGACGGTGCCGCTGTCGGTCCGCTGCCAGATCCACCAGGCCCGGTCGGGTCGCCCGTCCAGGCTCCGGACCCACTGCCGGTGGTCACCGAGCTCGTCGGCGAAGCCGTACCGCGCCTCGAGCTCAGGGAACAGGTACACGACCGGCTGCTTCCCGGTCGCCGCCTCGACCTCGTCGAGGAAGGTCCGCACCTCGGTGAGGAGCACGTCGCGAGGAGGCGGCCTCGGGCAGCTTCCCGCCAGCTCGAGGTCGACCGCGCCCGGCAGGAGGTTGCCTGCGCGGAGATCGCCGAGCACCGCCGCGAAGTGGGCAGCCTGCTCGGCACCGGACGAGCACAGCTGGAAGTAGTGGTACCCGCCCACGCGCAGCCCGAGGTCCAACGCCTCCGCGCGATGCCGGGCGAACGTGGGGTCGGTGTACGAGGTCCCTTCGGTCGCCTTGAGGTAGGCGAAGGAGATCCCGTCGCCGGCCACCGCCTGCCAGTCGATGGCCCCTTGGTGGTGGGAGGCGTCGATGCCCAGGTGTCGCACCCGTCGCGTGCGAGGCGAGGGCGCCGGCGGTGGTGCTGACGATGCGCGGGTCGACGTGGCGGTCGTCGGGACGGGCGGCGTGGCCGTCGTCGACGACGCGGCGCTCTGCGTTGCCGGCCCCGGCTGCTCGTCGCCGGCCGAGCAGGCGGTGAGCGCGAGCACCGTGGCGAGCAGGACGCCGCGGAGCCTCACGTCAGCGGCCGCTCTCCCGCGACGGGCACCACCGCGGCGGCGACCAGCCCGAAGCCGGCGGCGAGGCCGAAGGCGACACCGTAGCCCCAGGCGGTGATCGCGGCACCGGCGACGGGGGGTACGGCGGCCGCGACGACGTACTGCCCGGTGTTCTGGATGCCCAGCGCGCGGCCGGACCAGAAGGCGCCGGCGCGCTCGGCGACGGCGGCGTAGGCCAGCCCGTTGTCGGCGACGGTCACGGTGGAGGCGACGACGAGCAGCGCGACGGCGATCGCGACGACGACCGGGCCCGATCCCGCCGCCGCGACGCCGAGCGCGAGCATGGTCGCCGCAGCCGCCCAGGCGATCCACTGCATGGGCCGGGTCCGGCTGCGCACCAGGTCGGAGAGGTGGCCGGCGCCGATCCGTCCGACCGCGCCGAGCAGCTGGGTGCCGGCGACGACGATGCCCGCGAAGCCCGCCGCCCACCCCAGCTCGTCGACCAACCAGGTGAGGCCGAAGGTCCACACCACGAACTGCGGCACGACCAGCAGCATCGAGGTGGAGTGGATGCGCGCGAGGTAGCGGTCGGCGCGGTAGGGGTTGGGAGCTCCGGCGCGCTCGGTGGCCGGGGGCCGGGGCGGGTCGATCACCAGCAGCACGACGAGCACGAGCGCGACGGCGGCCGCGACCAGCGGCACCCACAGTGCGGCGGCGATCCCGTGGGCGTCGGCCAGGAAGGCCATCGTCAGCGCGCCGAGCCCCACGCCGAGCGGCTGCGCGCACTGGCGGATGCCCATGGCGAGCCCGCGGCGCTCCGGCGGGAACCAGCCGACCACGATCCGCCCGGACGCGGCGTTGGTCGCGGCCGAGCAGGCGCCCGCGAAGAAGAGTGCGGCCGCCACCTGCCACGGCCCGTCGACCAGGACCGCCGCGAGTCCGCCGGCGACCACGCCGCTCATCCCGGTCATCAGCGCGAACCGCTCGCCACGACGGTCCACCACCAGCCCCCACAGCACCAGCGTGAACATGAGGCCGGCCATCGGGGCGGCGGCGACGAGGCCGGCCTCCGCGAGCGACATCCCCTCGCGGTCGTGGAGCACCGGGATCAGGAACGCGGGCCCGTGCACCGTCGTCGCGGACGAGGCCTGCGCCGCCGTGCCGACGGCGAGCATGGCCCAGCGCCGCCGCAGCGAGACCTCGGCGTACGACGGCGCCTGGTCGACCTCGGGGAGCGGTGCGGGCACCGAGAAAGGCTAGTCGTCGTGGATGGGGTTCTTCGGCAGCTTCTTGACCCGTGAACGCCGCTTCGGGCGCTCGGGGATCATCGACCGCATCTCCTCAAGCTTCCCCCAGCACAGCAGCCGGTCGCCGTCCTCGAGGACGTGCCGCGGCCGCGGGTTCGGGATGACCTGCACGCCGCGGTGCAGCGTGAGGACGGTGATGTCGCGCTCGCTGAGGCCGGAGTCGCCGAGCGGCCGGCCGACCAGGTCCGCGTCGCCGTGCACGACGATCTCCGCGACGCCGTAGCCGGTCGACACGCTGAGCCGCTCGCGGACGTCGATGTGCGGGAACGCGACCTGGTTGTCGATGTAGTCGATGATCGCGCCGGCGACGTCGAGCTTGGTCGCGGTCTCGATGCCCTCCAGGCCGGGGGAGGAGTTGACCTCCATCACCAGCGGCCCCTTCCGGCCCTCGAGCATGTCGACGCCGGCGACCTTGAGGCCCATGATCTGGGCGGCGCGGACGGCGACCTGCTCGTACTCCTCGTCGAGCTCGACCCGCTCCACGCTGCCGCCGCGGTGCACGTTGGAGCGGAACTCGTCGCCCTGCGCGGACCGCCGCATCGCCGCCACCACCCGGTCTCCGACGACGAGGGCGCGGATGTCGCGGCCCTTGCTCTCCTTGACGAACCGCTGGATCAGCACGTTCTGCCGGGTGCTCTGCAGGGTCTCGATGATCGCCTCGGCGACCTTGATCGTCGGCGCCAGGATCACGCCGATGCCCTGGGTGCCCTCCAGCAGCTTGATCACGACCGGCGCACCGCCGACCCGCTCGATCGCGGGGATCACGTCGGCGCGGTCGCGCACGAACGTCGTCGCCGGCATCGCCACCCCGTGCCGCGACAGGATCTGGGTCGCGCGCAGCTTGTCGCGGGAGTTGGTGATGCCGCCGGCGGTGTTGGGCGTGTAGACGTCCATCTGCTCGAACTGCCGCACCACCGCGGTGCCGTAGTAGGTGATCGAGTTGCCGATCCGCGGCAGCACGGCGTCGTACGACGACAGCGGCCGTCCCCGGAACTGGAGGTCCGGCTCGTCCCCGGACAGGTCGATGCCGAACCGCAGCGTGTTGAGGACCTTCACCGTGTGGCCACGGTCGAGCGCGGCGGTCCGCAGCCGCTGCGTGCTGTAGCTGCGCGGGGCGCGCGAGAGGATCGCCAGCTTCACGTAGTGCCTGACCGGTCGGGGGACGGAAGGTGCCGACCCGGGTGGGTGCGGCCTGCTTGGATGGGGGTCGTGCCGAGATCCCATCTAACCAGCGTCGCCGGGTGGCGCGAGTGGGTGAGCCTCCCCGAGCTGGGGGTCGAGTGGATCAAGGCCAAGCTCGACACCGGTGCCCGAACCTCTGCGCTTCATGCGTTCGACCTCGAGCCGTTCGAGCGCGACGGCGCGCCGTGGGTCCGGTTCTCCATCCACCCCTGGCAGCGCAGCGCCGCCGACTCGATCACCGCCGAGCTCCCGGTCCACGACGTGCGCTCCGTGCGCAGCTCGTCGGGCCACGTCGAGGAGCGGTACGTCGTGCTCGTCGCGATCCGGATCGGCCTGCGCCGCGTCACCACCGAGCTCACCCTCACCCGCCGCGACGAGATGGGGTTCCGGCTGCTGGTCGGGCGCGAGGCGCTGCGGCAGGGCTTCGTCGTCGACCCCCGCCGGTCCTACCTCGGCGGCCGGCCCGAGCGGGTCGTCCGGCGGCGCAACCGCGGCCGCGGCGAGGACGACGCCTGATGGTGCGCGAGTCCTTCGCGATCGGCAGCGTCCGGGTGCGCGCCGGCGCCGCTCGCGACGTCGAGCTGCCGATCACCCGGCTGGTCACCGGCGGTGACGTCAGCCTCCCGGTCCGGGTCGTCCACGGTCGCGAGGACGGCCCGACGGTGTGGGTCAGCGGCGCCATCCACGGCGACGAGGTCATCGGCGTCGAGGTGATCCGCGAGCTGATCGCGACCCTGCAGCCCAAGGAGTTCCGGGGCACGCTGGTCGCCGTACCGGTCGTCAACGTGCTCGGCTTCATGGCCGGCGACCGCTACCTGCCCGACCGTCGCGACCTCAACCGCTCGTTCCCCGGATCCCCGCGCGGCTCGCTCGCCAGCCGGATCGCGCACCTCTTCATGACCGAGGTGGTCGCGAAGTGCGAGGTCGGCGTCGACCTGCACACCGCGGCCGACAAGCGCGCCAACCTGCCGCAGATCCGGGCCGACCTCGACGACCCGCGCACGCGCGCGCTGGCGGAGGCGTTCGGAGCGCCGGTGATGGTGCACGCGCGGCTCCGGGACGGCTCGCTGCGCCAGGCGGCGCTCGACGTCGGCGCCAAGGTGCTGCTCTACGAGGCGGGGGAGGCGCTCCGCTTCGACGACGAGCCGATCGCGACCGGCGTCGTCGGCATCCGCCGGGTGCTCGCGTTCCTCGGGATGATCGACCCGGACCCGGACGACGAACCCGGACCGACCCTCGAGTCGCGCAGCACCGGCTGGGTCCGCGCCCGCGGCACCGGGATCCTCAAGCTCGAGACCAAGCTGGGCGACGTGGTCGCCGCCGGCGACCGGCTCGGCGGACTCTCCGACACGTTCGGCCGCCGGGTCCGCCTGGTCCGCGCGGACCGCTCCGGCATCGTCGTCGGCCTCACCCGCGCGCCGATCGTCAACGCCGGCGACGCTCTCGTCCACATCGCGTCCGTGGAGCCGGCGGACCACTGAGCAATGCTGTCTGCCACCCCCCAGCCAACGATCGAGAGGACGCCGACATGGCGCTGAACCCGGTCGGCCAGATCCTGAAGAAGGCCGACAAGACGCTGGAGAGCGCGAACGAGACGCTCGTGACCGTCGGCGGCACCCTGACCACGGTCGAGGGGACGCTCGGCAGCGCCGACACGACGCTGGCCGAGACCAAGGAGGTCCTCGCCCAGGTGCAGGGCCTGCTCACCGAGCTGGCCGAAGAGATCGCGCTCGTCAAGCAGCTGCCCGAGCTCAAGGCGATGCTGGAGGAGGTCCACGCCGCGGTCGTCGGGAAGAGGTAGGTCGGCACCCGCTACCGTCCGGTCATGTCCCTCGCGACCCGGCTCAAGGCGGCGTACGGCGCCCTCGCGGTGGTCGACACCGCGCTCTCGATGTCGTCCCGCCCCGCCGCGCACAAGGCGCGGTTCGTCACCAAGCCGCTGCTGATGCCGACCCTGGCCGCCTCGCTCGCGGCCACGCCCGGCTCGTCGTCCGCGCGGCTCCCGGTGCTGGCGGCGCAGGCAGGCGGCTGGGTCGGCGACGTCGGCCTGCTCAGCGAGGAGCGCAAGCCGTTCGTCGTCGGCACCACCGGTTTCGGCCTCGGCCACCTCGCCTACCTCGCAGCGTTCGTGCCGCGCCGCCGCCAGGAGCCGACGCTCGCGCAGGACCCGCGGTCCCGCGCGCTGCTGGCGCTCTGGGCGACGAGCGCACCGCTGATGGCCTGGCGGTCCCGGCGCGACGGCGTCGCGCCCGTGGTCGCGACGTACTCCGCCACCCTGGTCGCGATGGTCGTCGCCGCCACCCGGCTCGACGCCGCCGAACGGCCGGCCGCGCGCCGGCTGATCGCGGCCGGCGCACTGACGTTCCTCGCCTCCGACTCGGTCCTCGGCGTCCGCAAGTTCGTGCTGACCGACCCCGACCCGCGGATCGAGGGCGCGGTGATGGCGACCTACACCGGCGCCCAGCTGCTCATCAGCGAGGGCGTCGGCCGCCTCTGACGCTTCGCCTAGGCTCGCCGCATGAGCCCGACGACCGAAGCTGCCGAGGGACCGCTCTACCTCGACAAGGCAGTTCCAGAGATCTATGCCGAGCTGGCCGACACCTCGAAGCAGATCCGCGCTGCGGCCGACGCCGCCGGGCTCAGCGAGAGCCTGCTCGAGCTGATCAACCTCCGCGTCTCCCAGATCAACGGCTGCGCCTACTGCCTCGACGTCCACAGCAAGAAGGCGCTGCGGCTGGGCGAGGACCCGCGCCGGCTCGCCGTGCTCCAGACCTGGCAGGAGACCGCGCTCTTCGACGACGCCGAGAGCGCCGCGCTCGAGCTGGCCGAGGTGGTCACCCGGCTGCCCGCCCCCGCGGTCCGCGAGGAGGTCGAGGACGCCGCCCGCCGGGTGCTCGGGGACGAGGCCTATGCGGTCGTCGCCTGGGCGGCGGTGATGATGAACTCCTTCAACCGGCTCTCGATCGTCAGCCACCACCCGGTGCGGTGACCGGAGGGCGAGCGCGGCGGTCGGACTAGGAGCCGAGCTCCAGGACGCCGAGCGGGAGCCCGGGGAGCACGTGCAGTGCCGGTGACGGGCGCTCCCACAGCGCGGGGACGTCGACGTCGGAGACCAGGTCCCCGCAGAGGTGCCGGCCGCTGTTGCTCGCGACCACGCGGCCCTGCTGGTTGACGACGGCCACGCGCCGCGATGCCGCGCGGAGGGACGGCATCAGGATCGACTCCGCGGTCTGGACACCGACGTCGGCACCGGCCACCCCCGCGAAGCGGCCTTCGAGCACGACCGGGGCGGTGTAGGTCATGTTGTAGTCGTCGGTGCAGACGTAGTCGATGTAGGGCCCGGTGACGTGGCGGTGCCCGGTGTCGCGCGGGACGACGTACCACGGCAGGAACTCGTAGTCGTAGAAGCCCGCACCGTCGGGGTCGGTCTGGCTCACCATCCGGTGCGAACGGCCGTCCTCGCCCGCCGCGAACCACTCCAGCCACCACGGTTGGTCGACGAGGAAGCCGACGGCGGCGACGAAGCCGGCGCCGCGCACCGGGTGCTGGGAGTCGCCGACGTAGCTGCCGGCCAGATCCTCGACCCCGGCCAGCCGGGCCCGGGTCCGTGCGCCGGGCCCGCCGACCTGACGCGCCACCAGCCCCGCGATCTGGTCGACGACGTGGAAGGCCGCCTCCACCATGCCGCCGAGGGTGGCGATCACGGCCTCCACGTCGGCCGCGACCTTCGGGTCGTGGGGTGCGGTCGGTGCGGTTGACGTCCTGGCCATCACAGCTCCTTGCTCAAGCGGTAGTCGATGAGCCGCTCGGTCGCGGCGGCGACCCGCTGCTCGGCAGTACGCCGCGCAAGATCGGCGTCACGCGCCTCGATCGCGTCGACGACGGCGTCGCAGCTGGTCACCATCTGCTCGTGGCTGTCGTCGTCGCCGAACGCGAGCCACAGCAGCGTCCCGAACTCGGCCTGGAGGCCGACCTCCTCGTGGTACAGCCGGGCCGACTGCGACGCGACCGTGACCTGGATGTGGAACTGCGCCTCGGCGCGCCGCCGGGCATCGGGCTTCTGGGCGTCGGCCAGGTGGGCCGCCGCCCGCCGGAGGTGACGCACGTCGTCGCTGTCGCAGCGCCGCGCCGCGAGCGCTGCCGCCGCGCCGGCGATCGCGGCGTAGAGGTCACCCACGTCGCGCAGCTCCAGCAGGCTCACCTCGGCCAGCCGCCGTTTCGCCAGGGCGGTCGGACCGTCCTCGGGCGCGCGGACGAAGCTCCCGCCCCCGCGCCCGCGCCGCGTCTCGATGAGCCCCTCCTGGCGGAGCACTGAGAGCGCTTCCCGGATGGTCACGGTGGAGACACCCAGCTGCTGGGCGAGGTCGGCCTCGCCCGGCAGCTGCTCGCCGTCGGGCAGCAGGCCGAGGGCGATGGCGTCGGTCAGGCGGCGGGCGACCCGGGCCGAGCGGCTGGTGCTGTCGAGCGGCGCGAACACGGCCGCAGTGGCGCGCCCGTAGAACTGGATCGCCATGACGAGCACACCTCCCTCGGATCGCCGTTGATCCCTCCCCACGAGGGGAGATCACGAATTGTGCCTGACCTATTGCCCTTTGAAAACTGATCTCATAGGTTTTCGGCCGACCAGAAGCACCACGTCTCGGAACCGCGCGGAGGTACCCAGGCATGAGCGACTCCAGGCTGGCCGGAGCTGCCGGAAACGGCGGGCTCGCCGTGCGCAACGTGATCGATGGGAAGCCGTGCGACGCCGAGGACGGCCGCACCAGCACGCTGGTCGAACCGGTGCGCGGCACTGTGCTCGGCACCGCGCCGGTGTCCGGTCCGGCCGACGTCGCGAAGGCCTACGAGGCCGCCGACCGCGCGCGCCGCGACTGGGGCAGGTCGACCCCGTCGGACCGCCAGCAGGCGATCCTCGAGCTGGCCCGGCTCGTCGCCGACCGTGCGGACGACCTGGTCGACGCCGAGGTCACCAACACCGGGAAGATCCGCTCGCTCACCAGGAGCGAGGAGCTCGACGTCGCCGTGGACCAGCTGCGGTTCTTCGCCGGTGCCGCGCGGATCTTCGAGGGCCGCGCCGGCGGTGAGTACCTGTCGGGCTTCACCTCCTACGTACGCCGCGAGCCGATCGGCGTCGTGGGCCAGGTGACCCCCTGGAACTACCCGCTGATGATGGCCGTCTGGAAGATCGGCCCCGCGCTCGCGGCGGGCAACACGGTCGTCATCAAGCCCAGCGACACCACGCCCGCCAGCACCGCGCTCCTGGGCGAGATCGCCCAGGAGGCGCTGCCACCCGGCGTGCTCAACGTGGTCTGCGGCGACCGCGACACCGGTCGCGCACTGGTCGAGCACCCCACGCCCGGCCTCGTCAGCATCACCGGCTCCACCCGCGCCGGCATCGAGGTCGCCCGGTCGGCGTCGGCCGACGTGAAGCGGACCCACCTCGAGCTCGGGGGGAAGGCACCGGCGGTGGTCTTCGCCGACGCGGACCTGGGCGAGGCGGCTGAGGGCATCGGCATCGGGGGGCTCTTCAACGCCGGGCAGGACTGCACCGCGGCCTGCCGGGTCCTGGTCCACGAGTCGGTCCACGACGCCTTCGTCGACGCGCTCACCGGGTGGATCGGCGACAACGCGAGGCCGGGCCTGCCCGAGGACGACGATGCCCTCTTCGGCCCGCTCAACAACGCCCACCAGCTCGACCGGGTCCAGGGCTTCCTTGCCGACCTGCCGGGTCACGCCTCGGTGGTGACGGGCGGCGGGCGGCCGGCCGGACTGCCGGACACCGGCTTCTACTTCGAGCCGACCGTCGTCACCGGCGTCCGTCAGGACGACCGGATCATCCAGGAGGAGGTCTTCGGACCGGTGATCACCGTGCAGTCGTTCACCTCCGAGGAGGAGGCGGTCGCCCTCGCCAACGACGTGCCCTACGGCCTCGCCTCCTCGGTCTGGACGGCCGACCACGGCCGCGCGATGCGGCTCTCGGCCGATCTCGACTTCGGCTGTGTCTGGGTGAACGCGCACATCCCGCTCGTCGCCGAGATGCCGCACGGCGGCTTCAAGATGTCGGGCTACGGCAAGGACCTCTCGGCCTACTCCGTGGAGGAGTACACCCGCGTGAAGCACGTGATGTCGGCGGTGGGCCGATGAATCACCCCACGAAGACCGAGCGGACCGAGGCGCCCGAGCGCGACCGGGAGGAGCAAGGTCCGCCCGCTGTCTCGCTGCGCGGGCTGCGCAAGGAGTTCGGCAGTGTGGTCGCGGTCGACGGCATCGACCTCGACATCGCCAACGGCGAGTTCTTCGCGATGCTCGGGCCCTCGGGCTCCGGCAAGACCACCGTGCTGCGGATGGTCGCCGGGTTCGAGGTGCCGACCGACGGTCGGGTCGAGCTCGGCGGCGTCGACGTCACCAGGCAGGCGCCGTTCTCGCGCGACGTCAACACGGTCTTCCAGGATTACGCGCTCTTCCCACACATGACCGTGGCCCAGAACGTCGAGTACGGCCTGCGGGTGAAGCGGGTGCCGCGCGCGGAGCGTCGTACCCGCGCCCAGGAGGCGCTCGAGAAGGTCCGGCTCGGCCAGTTCGGCAGCCGGCGCCCGGGCCAGCTCTCCGGCGGGCAGCGGCAGCGCGTCGCGCTGGCGCGGGCGATCGTCAACCGGCCGAAGGTACTGCTGCTCGACGAGCCGCTCGGCGCCCTCGACCTGAAGCTGCGCCGGGAGATGCAGGTGGAGCTCAAGCAGCTCCAGCGCGACCTCGGCATCACCTTCCTGTTCGTGACCCACGACCAGGAGGAAGCCCTCACGATGAGCGACCGGATCGCTGTCTTCAACGAGGGACGCATCGAGCAGGTCGCGACTCCGCGCGACCTCTACGAGCTGCCGGCCACGCCCTTCGTGGCCGGTTTCGTCGGCACGTCCAACGTGATCGACGGTGACGCTGCGACCAAGCTGCTCGGCGAGCCGGGCACCTTCAGCGTCCGGCCGGAGAAGATCCAGCTCCACCTCGACGCCGCGCACGTCCCGACACACCACGCGGTCACCGCCGCCGGCGTCGTCCGCGAGGTCGTCTACCTCGGCTCTGCGACCCAGAGCATCGTCGACCTCGACCACGGCGGCTCGCTGATCGTGCTCCGCCAGAACCAGCAGTCGTCCGAGGAGGGCGACGTGGCGGGCCGGGGCGCCCATGTCCACCTCAGCTGGTCCCGTGAGCACACCGTGTCCGTCGTGCCCGCGTCACCGGACGAGTGACCCCCTCGTCCACCATCTCCCAACCCGATCACCACGAGGAGCAGTCATGACCCATCGAAAGGTCCGGCGGTCCCGGATCGCGGCCGCGTGCGCGGCACTCACCCTGATCACCGCCGGGGCAGCGGCGTGCGGCACCGAGTCCGGTGACGACGACGGCGGCTCGGACGGCGGTGCCGGCTTCACCGCGCCCGACCTGCCCCAGCTCGAGGAGATCGGCGAGGGCGAGGGGGAGGTCAACATCCTCGCCTGGCCCGGCTACGTCGAGGACGGGTCCACCGACCCGGCCGTCGACTGGGTCACCCCGTTCGAGGAGGAGACCGGGTGCCAGGTCAACGTGAAGACTTTCGGCACCTCCGACGAGGCGGTCAACCTGGTCAAGGGCGGCGGCTACGACGTCGTGTCCGCCTCCGGTGACGCCTCGCTCCGCCTGATCGCGGCCGGTGACGTCGAGCCGGTCAACGTCGACCTGATCGAGAACTACGCCGACGTCTACGACTTCCTCAAGGAGCGTGACTGGAACTCCGTCGACGGCCAGATGTACGGCGTCCCGCACGGGTACGGCGCCAACCTGCTGATGTACCGGACCGACATCGTCGACCCGGCTCCCACCAGCTGGTCGGCGGTGTTCGAGGAGGACTCGCCGTACGCCGGCAAGATCACCGCCTACGACTCGCCGATCTACATCGCCGACGCCGCGCTCTACCTGATGAACACCCAGCCCGACCTCGGCATCGAGAACCCCTACGCGCTCGACGAGGACCAGCTCGCCGCCGCGGTGGACCTGCTCAAGCAGCAGCGCGAGCAGATCTCCGAGTACTGGTCGGACTACCTCAAGGAGGTCCAGGCCTTCACGACCGGTGACTCCGTCGTCGGCACGACCTGGCAGGTCATCGCCAACGTCGCCCAGGGCGAGAACGTCCCGGTCGAGGCGATCCTCCCCGACGAGGGCTCGACCGGTTGGTCGGACACGTGGATGGTCACCACCGAGTCGGAGAACAAGAACTGCGCCTACATGTGGCTGAACCACATCATCAGCCCCGAGGCGAACGCCGCCGTGTCGGAGTACTTCGGTGAGGCGCCGGCCAACCCGAAGGCGTGCGACATCGCCAGCGAGGGTCACTGCGAGACCTACAACGCCGGTGACGAGGAGTTCGCCGAGAAGCTCTGGTACTGGACGACCCCGGTCGAGGACTGCCTGGACGGGCGCACCGACGTGAAGTGCACCGACTACGGCGCCTGGACCCAGGCCTGGACCGAGGTCAAGGGCTGACACCGCCACGATGAACAGCGCCGCCGAGGGCACTGCGGCACGCCCGCACCTGCTCGCCCGCTTCGGGCGGGCGGCGGGGGGCCTGCCGCGCCGGGTGTCCACCGTCCTGCACCGCCACCCGCGGTTGCGCCTGGGGTTCCTCCTCGGGCCGCCGATGCTGTGGCTCGGCGTGGCCTACCTGGGTGCCCTCGGGGCGCTGTTCATCACCGCCTTCTGGGGACAGAACCCGTTCACGGGCGACGTCGTCCGGGAGTGGAACCTCGACAACTTCCGTACGCTGTGGGAGTCGGAGGTCTACCGCAAGATCGCGTTCCGGACGTTGGGCATCGCCGCCCTGGTGACGGTCGTCGACATCGTCATCGCGTTCCCGGTCGCGCTCTACATGGCGAAGATCGCCTCGCCACGGCTGCAGCGGATCCTCGTCATCGCGGTCCTGACCCCGCTCTGGGCCAGCTACCTGGTCAAGGCCTACGCCTGGCGGATCATGATGTCGGAGGGCGGCATCGTCGACGACCTGGGCGGCTTCCTCGGGCTCGACACCCCCGGCTACGGGCTCGCGGCCACGGTCATCACGCTGGCCTACCTGTGGCTGCCGTTCATGATCCTGCCGATCTATGCCGGCCTGGAGCGGCTGCCGGACTCGATGCTCGAGGCCTCGATGGACCTCGGCGCGAAGACGGGGCCGACGCTGCGCCGGATCGTGCTGCCGACGGTCTTCCCGGCCGTCGTCGCGGGCTCGATCTTCACCTTCTCGCTGTCGCTCGGCGACTACATCACCGTCCGTATCGTCGGCGGCGCCAACCAGATGCTCGGCAACGTCGTCTACGACAACGTCGGAGCTGCCAACAACCTGCCGTTCGCAGCCGCGGTCGCGACCATCCCGGTCGTCATCATGCTCGTCTACCTGGCTGCGGCCCGCCGTACCGGCGCCCTGGAGAACGTCTGATGCGCAGCACGTCCACCGCGATGTCGCCGGCGTTCAAGATGACGCTGCGCGTCCTCACCGCGCTCGCCCTCGTCGTGATCTACGTGCCGCTGCTGCTGGTCGTGGTCAACTCGTTCAACGCCAGCCAGACCTTCGCCTGGCCGCCCTCCGACCTCACCCTCGAGTGGTGGCGCAAGGCCGCCGACAGCGAGGGCGCGAAGGACGCGATCGTCACCAGCGTCCAGGTCGCACTGATCGCCTCGGCGATCTCGCTGGTGCTCGGCACGATGGCCGCGATGGCGCTGCAGCGCTACCGGTTCTTCGGCCGGGACACGGTCTCCCTGCTCATCATCCTGCCGATCGCGCTGCCCGGCATCGTCACCGGCATCGCGCTCAACAACGCGTTCCGCACGGTGTTCGGCCTCGATCTCGGCTTCCTCACGATCGTCGTCGCGCACGCGACGTTCTGCATCGTCACCGTCTTCAACAACGTGCTGGCGCGGCTGCGTCGGGTCGGCACGAACCTGGAGGAGGCATCGGCGGACCTCGGGGCGTCGACGTTCACGACGTTCCGGCTGGTCACCTTCCCGATGATGCGGTCGGCGCTGATCGCCGGCGGCCTGCTGGCGTTCGCGCTGTCCTTCGACGAGATCATCGTGACCACGTTCACCGCCGGACCGCAGGAGCAGACGCTCCCGATCTGGATCTTCAACAACCTGTTCCGCCCCAACCAGGCGCCGATCGTCAACGTCGTGGCGGTGGTGCTCATCCTGTTGTCGGTGATCCCGATCTGGATCTCCCAGAAGCTCGCCGGCGCCACCGACGGGCTCGCCGGTCGCTGACCGCCGGCCGGGGCCTCAGTCGGTGTCGCCGGTCGGCACGATGGCGGTGATCACGGTGCCGTCGGCCCGCTGGATGCCGGCGGGGTTCGGCGGCCCACCGTCGAGCATCGGGCCCTGGTGCGCCAGCGGTACGACGACGGCCGGCGCGTCCTGCTTCACCGTGACCAGCTCGCCACGCACGTCGAACGTGAGCGGGCCCGCGCCGTCCTCGATGCACAGCTCGAGCTCGTCGGTGCGGACGGTGACCCGGACCCGGGTGCCGTGCAGCGTGATCCGGTAGACCAGCGACGTCCAGGACGCGGGCAGCCGGGGGTCGATCTGCCACTGGCGCTCGCCGTTGTCGAACCCGTGGTCGCGGAAGCCGCCGAATCCGCACGCCAGCGCGCTCCACACCCCGCCGGTCGACGCGACGTGCACGCCGTCGGCGGTGTTGTTGTGCCGGTCGTCGAGGTCGACGAACAGCGCGGCGTGGAAGTAGCGCAGCGCCAGGTCGGCGTAGCCCACCTCGGCGGCGATGATCGACTGGACGACCGCGGACAGCGTGGAGTCACCGGTGGTGATCGGGTCGTAGTAGTCGAAGTCTGCCTTCTTCTCCTCCGCGGTGAACTCCTCGCCCTGGAGGAACAGCGCCAGCACCACGTCGGCCTGCTTGAGCACCTGGAACCGGTAGATCACCAGGGGGTGGTAGTTGAGGAGCAGCGGCCGCTTCTCCAGCGGCGTGTTCTCCAGGTCCCACATCTCCCGCTCGAGGAAGTGCGCGTCCTGCGGATGGATGCCGAGGAACTCGTCGAACGGGATCGCCATCGCGTCGGCGCACTCGCTCCACTCGATGGGCTCGTCGGGGTCCAGCGACGTGCGGCGCACCAGCTCGCGGTGGGCTTCGGGGTCGTCGCGCTCGAGCTGCCACACGGCGCGGGCCGCACGCCGCAGGTTGAAGCGCGCGAGCACGTTCGTGTACAGGTTGTCGTTGACGACCGTCGTGTACTCGTCCGGCCCGGTCACGCCGTGGATGTGGAAGGTCCGCCGCGACTCGTCGCGCCAGAACCCGAGGTCCGCCCACATCCGCGCGGTCTCGACGAGGACGTCGACCGCCTCGCGGGCGAGGAACTCGTGGTCGCCGGTCGCGCCGACGTACTGGCTGAGCGCGAACGCGATGTCGGCGTCGATGTGGTACTGCGCGGTGCCGGCGGCGTAGTACGCCGACGCCTCGTGACCGTTGATGGTGCGCCAGGGGAAGAGGGCGCCGCGCTGCGACAGCTCACGCGCCCGGGAGCGGGCCAGGGGGAGCTGCATGGAGCGGAACCGCAGGGCGTTCCGCGCCGCCCACGGCATGGTGTAGGTCAGGAACGGCATCACGTAGACCTCGCCGTCCCAGAAGTAGTGGCCGCCGTACCCCGACCCGGTGACCCCCTTCGCCGGGATGCCCTGGCCCTCGGCGCGCGCGGACGCCTGCGCGAGCGAGAAGAGGTTCCAGCGGACCGCCTGCTGCAGCGCCGGGTGGCCGGCGATCTCGACGTCGCTGCGCGACCAGAAGTCCTCGAGCCAAGCGCGCTGCTCGTCGTGCTGGTGGGCGACGCCCTGCTCGTGGGTGCGGTCCAAGGTCCGCGTGCAGCGGTCGATGAGCTCGCGCGGCGGCACCGACTTCGCGGTGTGGTAGCTGACCAGCTTGGTGAGCCGGATCGGCACGCCCGGCTCGGCGGCGACCCGGTAGATCACCTTGGCCAGGTCCTCCTCGGCCAGCACCTGGAGGGAGTACGACGACTCGGTCTCGAGCTCGTGGTCGGCGACGACGCCGATCGTCATCCCGCTCTCGACGGTGCGGTAGCCCAGCCCGATCCGGCCCGGCTGCTCGTCGTCGGGACCGTGCGCGAAGTGCAGCTCCGGGTCGAGCACGCGACCCCGGAAGCGCTCCGCCTTGCGCGGGTCCGCGGTGGCGGGCGCAGCGGCGACGAGGTCCTCGATGCGGGAGTCCTGGCGGTTGAGCAGCTGGGAGGAGATGGCCACCGAGGCGCGCTGGTCGAGCAGCGTGACCTCGAAGCTCAGCACGGCCAGGTGCCGCTGCGCGAGCGGCACCATCCGGGTGCTCCGCACCTGGACGTGCTTGCCGCCCGGCGTCCGCCAGACCAGGTCGCGGGAGAGCTCCCCGCTGCGGAAGTCGAGTGCCCGCTCGTAGGCGAGCAGGTCGGCCACCGAGAGCTGGAGCGGCTCGTCGTCGACGTACAGCCGGATCACCTTGGCGTCCGGGGCGTTGACGATGGTCTGCCCGATGCGCGCGAACCCGAACGCCTCCTCGGCGTGCAGGATCGGCCAGGTCTCGTGGAAGCCGTTGATGTAGGTGCCGTCGACGTGGGCATCGCGGCTCTCGGAGTAGTTGCCGCGCAGGCCGAGGTAGCCGTTGCCGACCGAGAACAGCGACTCGGTGGTGCCGAGGTCGGAGGCGTCGAACCGGGTCTCGACCAGCCGCCACTCGTCGACGGGGAACCGGGTGCGGTCCAGCGGGTCGGCGATCGGCGGCGCGACGTGCGACGGGCCGTCGGTGTGGTGCGCGCTCACCGCTGCTCGGTCCCGCCGTCGGGGAGCAGCTGCGCCAGGTCGGTCACGACCACGCCGGCGCCGGCCTCGGTCAGCGCTTCCGCGCCGGCGCCGCGGTCGACGCCGACCACCAGCCCGAACCGCCCGGCCGCGCCGGCTCGCACGCCGCTGATCGCGTCCTCGAGCACGACCGAGCGGGCGGCCGTCGCGCCGAGGTCCTCGGCGGCGGCGAGGAAGGTGTCCGGCGCCGGCTTGCCGGCCAGCTGCCGCTCGGCGGCGACGCCGCCGTGCATGACGGTGGAGAAGTAGTCGGTCACGCCGGCGGCCTCCAGCACCGCCGGGGCGTTGCGGGAGGAGGACACGATCGCCATGGGCACGCCCCGCTCACGGAGCGCGTCGAGCAGCCGCTTCGAGCCGGGGTAGGCCTCGACCCCGTCCTCGTCGAGCACCCTGTTGAAGTAGTCGTTCTTGCGGTTGCCCAGCCCGCACACGGTCTCCGCCTCCGGCGGGTCCGACGGCTCGCCTTCGAGGAGGTCGATGCCGCGGGCCTGTAGGAAGGTGCGTACGCCGTCGTACCGCGGCTTGCCGTCGACGTAGGCGAAGTAGTCGTCGTCGGTGTACGGCGACTGCCCGCCCACGGACGTCAGGTAGTCGTTGAACATCGCCGACCACGCCCGCATGTGGACCTCGGCGGTCGGCGTCACCACCCCGTCGAGGTCGAACAGCGCAGCGTCGTACTGGTCCCAGTCGATGGTGGCCACCCGTAAAGACTAGGGGAGTGGTCAGGGACACCCCGGAGGAGAATGGGTAGGAATACTCAGGCGGAGAGCGGGTGGTGTCTGGTGGAATACCGGGCATGGCGCTCCCCATCCCGCTCCCGGGCCCGCTCAAGCGCCGGGTCGCCAAGTTCCTTCTCGAGCGGACGATGAAGGACGGCATTGACCTGCGGAAGCTCCGCTTCCTCCCGGACTCCTTCACGCTGCCGATCAAGCGCGACGGGCTCGACCCGCTGCCGGCGCTGATGCAGGCGCAGGCCGAGGAGCCGGTGAAGAAGCTCGCGAACATGTTCGGCCGCGGCGTGTGGCTGGTGACCGGCTATCCCGAGGCGCAGGAGGTGCTGGCCGGGGACGCGGCAGTCTGGTCCAACGACCTGGGGCAGTTCGTCTCCCAGGAGGGACGGTCGGCCGAGGAGCAGATCGGCGGGCTCGGCATGACCGACCCGCCGCTGCACACCCAGCTCCGCAGGTACCTCACTCCCGAGTTCACGATGCGGCGGCTGGCCCGGCTCCAGCCCGGCATCGAGGCGATCGTGCAGAAGCGGCTCGACGCGATGGAGGCGGCCGGCGCCGGCGGCAGGTACGTCGACCTGGTCGAGGAGTTCGCGTTCGCGGTGCCGTTCGACGTGATCTGCGACCTGCTCGGCCTGCCGGTCGAGGACCGGGCCCGGTTCTTCGAGCTCGGCGTCGCCCGGTTCGACCTCAGCCAGGGCGGCGCCGGTGCGTTCGGCGCGGCCGCGCACACCCGCGACTTCCTCATCAACGCCGTCCGCCAGCAGCGGGAGCAGCCCGGCGACGGCCTCATCGGCGCCCTGCTCCAGGAGCACGGCGACGACCTCGACGACGTCACCCTCGGCGGCATCGCCGACGGCGTCTTCCTCGGCGGCTACGAGACCAGCGCCAGCATGCTGGCGCTTGGCACCTACCTGATCGCGACCACGCCCGAGGCCGGCCGGATGCTGCGCTCCGACCCGGAGTCCGTCGAACGGGTCGTCGAGGAGCTGCTCCGCCACCTGTGCGTGGTCCAGCTCGCGTTCCTCCGGTTCGCCAAGCAGGACGTCGAGGTCGGCGGCGTGCTGATCAAGGAGGGCGACGCCGTCGGCGTCTCACTCCTCGCCGCCAACCGCGACCCCCGTCTCGGCGAGAACCTGGAGGTGTTCGACCCGACCCGCGAGCCGGTCCGCCACCTCTCCTTCGGCTGGGGCATGCACCGCTGCGTCGGCGCCGAGCTGGCGCGGATGGAGCTGCGCACCGCCCTGCGGATGCTGGCCGAGCGCTTCCCCGACCTCACCATGGCCGCCGACATCGAGGACCTGGACTTCCGCAAGCTCTCGGCCGTGTACGGCGTCGAGGCGCTGCCGGTGCAGCTGGACGGCGCCCTCGTCGAGTCGGCCTGACCCCCCTCGGTCGTCGTATCGAGACGTTACTTCGAGGTGCTCAGCCGGTACTGGCGCACCGACAGCGGGGCGAAGACCGCCACGATCGCCACGACCCACAGGAGGGTGTAGACCTCCGGGTTCTGCATGGCCCAGGAGTCCGGCACCGCGATCTTCGGGTCGATGTTGCCGAACCGCTCCCGGCAGGCGAGCGCGACGGTGGACACCGGGTTCCACTCGACGAACGTCTTCAGCACCCCGGAGAACTGCTCCTGCGGCACGAACGCGTTGGACACGAACGTCAGCGGCATGATCACGATGAACGAGGCGTTGTTGACGACCTCGACGCTCGGCACGAGCAGCCCGACGTAGGCCATGATCCAGCTGATCGCGTAGGCGAAGACCAGCAGCAGCAGGAAGCCGAGCAGCGCGTCGAACAGCCCCTCCCGGATCCGCCAGCCGACCAGCAGGCCGGTGAGCGCCATGATCACCAGCGAGATCACGTTGTAGACGACGTCGGACGTCGTGCGACCGACGAGCACCGCCGACCGGGACATGGGCAGTGACCGGAACCGGTCGATGATGCCCTTCTGCATGTCGTCGGCGAGGCCGTAGCCGGTGAAGGTCGCGCCGAAGACCACGGTCTGGGCGAAGATGCCCGGGACCAGGAACTCCTTGTAGTCCACGTCTCCGGGCACGTCGATCGCGCCGCCGAAGACGTAGGCGAACAGCAGCACGAACATGATCGGGCTGATCAGGACGAAGACCAGGATGTCCGGGACCCGCTTGATCTTCACGAGGTTCCGCTGGGCGACGACCCAGCCGTCGGACAGGGCCTGCACCGCGCTGCTCACTTCGCCATCTCCTTCTCGTCGGACTCGTTCTCGTCGGACTCGGCCGCGTGCCCGGTGAGGGCGAGGAACACGTCGTCGAGCGTCGGCCGGCGCAGGCCCACGTCGAGCACCGTGACGGTCTCGCGCTCGAAGCCCTGCAGCACCCGGAGCAGCTCGCCGGTGGCGGTGCCGCGCACCGCCGCCGTCAGCTCCCTGCCGTTGTCGCTGACCTTCACCTCGCCGTCGGAGACCTCGGCCAGCACCCGGGTCGCGGCCTCGCGGTCCTCGACGTCGGCGAGCACGACCTCGATCCGCTCGCCACCCGTGCGGGCCTTGAGCTCGTCGGCGGTGCCCTGCGCGATCGCCTGTCCGTGGTCGATCACCACGATGTCGTCGGCGAGCTTGTCGGCCTCCTCGAGGTACTGCGTCGTCAGCAGGAGGGTCGCGCCGCTCGAGACCAGCTCGCGGATGACCTCCCACATGCCCTGGCGGCTCCGGACGTCGAGCCCGGTGGTCGGCTCGTCCAGCACGAGGACCGGGGGCTCGGCGACCAGGGCGCCGGCCAGGTCGAGGCGGCGGCGCATGCCGCCGGAGTAGCCCTTCGACGGACGGTCGGCGGCCTCGGTGAGGTCGAACCGCTCCAGCAGCTCGCGCGCCCGCTGCTGCGAGCGCGCCTTGCCGAGGTGGTAGAGGCGGCCGATCATCACCAGGTTCTCGTAGCCGGTCAGGTGCTCGTCGACCGCGGCGTACTGGCCGGAGAGCCCCATCTTGGAGCGCACCAGGGCCGGCTCCTTCAACACGTCGACACCGGCGATCTCGGCCGTGCCCGCATCGGGCTTGATGAGGGTCGTCAGGCACTTGACGGCGGTGGTCTTGCCGGCGCCGTTGGGCCCGAGCAGGGCGAGCACCTTGCCCTCGGGGACCGTCAGGTCGAGCCCCGCCAGGGCCTCGACGTCCTTGTAGCGCTTCACCAGTCCGCTCGCGCGGATCATGTCGCCCATCGCTTCCCTTCCGAAAACTGGTCCCCAGTGGTCAACAGCCTCGACCGTAGGGACCACCACCGACAACCGAATTCATCGCGAGACGCGATGGACGCCGACGAGAACCTGTTCCATCCTGTGCCGATGGGGACCGAGCCGACGACGGCGCGCTACCGGCCGGGTGGCGGACGCGCCTGGCGCGACCCGTGGTCGTCGTACGCCGCGCTCCGCGACCACGACCCCGTGCACCACGTCGTGCCGCCGGGCCATCCCGACCAGGACTTCTACGTGCTCTCCCGGCATGCCGACGTGCTCGCCGCCGCCGTCGACACCGAGACCTTCAGCAGCGCGCAGGGCTTGACCGTGACGTACGGCGAGCTGGCCAAGATCGGGCTCGAGGACAACCCGCCGTTCGTGATGACCGACCCGCCCGTCCACACCGCGTTCCGGCGGCTGGTCGCCCGCGGCTTCACGCCCCGGCAGGTCGCCGAGCTCGAGCCGGCGGTCCGGGCGTTCGTCGCCGAGCGGCTCGAACGGATCCGCGACGCCGGCGGGGGCGACGTCGTCGCGGAGCTGTTCAAGCCGCTGCCGAGCCTCGTGGTGGCGCACTACCTGGGCGTCCCGGAGGAGGACCGGCCGCGGTTCGACGCGTGGACCGACGCCATCGTTGCGGCCAACGCGGAGGGCGGCGCGAGCGGAGCCGCTCACGGGGCCGCGGCCGCGACCGTCGAGCTGATGGCGTACTTCTCCGCGTTGATGGACCGGCGCCGCTCCGAGCAGGCCGCCGGGATGACCGCCGACGACACGGTCTCCCACCTGGTCGCGGCCGCGGGGGAGGGCGAGCCGCGGACCGACGCGCTGGCGATCCTCGCCTTCGTCTTCACGATGGTGACCGGCGGCAACGACACGACGACCGGCCTGCTCGGCGGCACGATGGAGCTGCTCGCCGAGAACCCCGACCAGCACGAGGAGCTCGCCGAGTCGCCGGGGCTGGTGCCCGACGCGGTGGAGGAGATGCTGCGCCTCACCTCACCCGTGCAGGGCCTGGCCCGCACCACGACGCGCGACGTCGACCTGCACGACACGGTGGTCCCGGCCGGCCGCCGGGTGCTGCTGCTGTACGGCGCGGCCAACCGCGACTGGCGCAAGTACGGCGCCGACGCCGAGCAGCTCGACATCCGTCGCCGGCCCACCCAGATCCTGACCTTCAGCCAGGGCCATCACCACTGCCTCGGCGCCGCCGCCGCCCGGCTCCAGGCGCGGGTGGCCCTCGAGGAGCTGGTGACCCGCATCCCGCGGTTCACCGTGGACCCCGACGAGATCGTGTGGGCCCCGGGCGCCTACGTGCGGCGTCCGCTGAGCGTGCCGCTCACCGTCGGCTGAGGGTCGCGATGAGTCCGGGTGACCGGGGGAGTCTGCATCGGGCATGAGCAACGAGACCCACGGCGTCGGTCCCCTGGACGTGACGTTCACCGAGACGCTCCGGCTGAGCCCGGCCAAGGGCGGCTGGACCTACCTGGTCTGGCCCGACTCCCCGACGTACTTCGGCACCCGCGGCAGGGTGAAGGTGCGCGGCACCATCGACAACGAGCCCTTCGAGTCGTCGTTCATGGCGCTCGGCGACGGCAACCACAAGCTTCCCGTCGCCAACGCGCTGCGGGTCGAGAGCGGCAAGAAGGCCGGCGACGAGGTGGTCGTGCACCTCGTCGAACGGCTGGCCTGAGGGTCGTCATCGCCACCGCGGGCCCTGGGTCACGCTGGCGATGACGACTCACCCGGCCGCGCCAGCCGGTACCGCCAGAACACGGGCACGGCGACCGCGGCTGCTGCGGTGAGCACGACCACCAGCACCCCGCCGCCCGCAGCGGCGACGGCGGTGCCGACGAGGGCGGCGGTGGCGCCGTGGGCGACGTCGGCGATGCGGGGGCCGCCGGCGACGACGACGATGAAGATGCCCTGCAGCCGGCCCCGGACCTCGTCGGCCGCGGAGGACTGCAGGATGCTCTGGCGGAAGGCGGCCGAGGCCATGTCGGCCGCGCCGCCGACGATGAGCATGACGACGGCCGCGGAGAGCATCCAGACCGCCGCGCCGGGGGCGGAGTCGGCGACCGCGACCGCGACGCCGAAGCCGACCATCGCCAGGCCCCACACGATGATGCACCAGACGACGGCCTGCCCCTGGGCGGTGATGCGGGAGACCCAGCCCGAGAAGATGCCGCCGATGACGGCGCCGGCGGGGATGCCTGCGAACAGCAGTGCGAAGGCGAGGCCGCCCTCCTCCGGTCCGGCGAAGCTCTCGTGCGCGATCTCGGGGAAGAGTGCCCGCGGCATCCCGAACACCATCGCGATGATGTCGACGAGGAACGACATCAGCAGCACGGGGTGGCCGCGCAGGTAGGCGATGCCCTCGATGACCGACCGCAGCCCCGGCGGTCGGCCGGTCGCCCCTTCGACCGGCAGCGCCGGCAGCCGCACCACCGCCGACAGCGTGGCCAGCAGGCAGAACGTGTCGATCAGGTAGAGCCACGAGTAGCCGAGCACCGGGATCAGCGCACCCGCCACGAGCGGGCCGGCGATCGCGCCGGCCTGGAACACCGTCATGTTGAGCGAGTTGGCGGCGGGCAGGAGGTCGTCGGTCAACAGCTTCGGGAGGATCGCGCTCCGGGTGGGCTGGTTGACCGCGAAGAACGCCTGCTGCACCGAGAACAGCCCGAGCAGCAGCCACACGTTGCCGGACCCCACTGCCGCCTGCAGCCAGAAGAACGCGCTGGTGACGATGAGGCCGGTCGTCGTCACCACCAGCAGCGTGCGGCGGTCGAAGTGGTCGGCGAGCGCGCCACCCCACAGCCCGAACACGACCAGCGGCACGAGGCCGAAGACGCCGGTGAGGCCGACGTACGCCGAGGAGCCGGTCTCGGCGTAGATCTGCGCCGGCACCGCGACCACCGTGAGCTGGGCGCCGATGACCGTGATGATGTTCGCGGTCCAGAGCCTGCGGAAGTGCGGGTCGGCCAGTGGCCTGGTGTCGGCCAGGAACCCCTTCATCCGCACCGGATCAGGCTATGAAGTCACCCGTCGTAGGCGACGTGCGGGGTCCACTCCTCGTCGGGCCGCGCGACCGCCTGCCACATCGCCTCGGCGATCGGCGGAGGGGAGAACGGGCCCTCCCGGCCGAGCACTCCGTTGACCTGTACGGCGACCGCGCGGTGCTGGGGCGCCAGCGTTGCGTCGAGGCTGGTGACCAGGTTGCGGACGGCTGCCTTCTGCACGCCCAGCGACGCCGCGGCCTTCGACGGCTTGTCCGCCGCCGCGCTGCCGGTGACGAGGACCCGCGCGCCGTCGGCGAAGAACGGGTGCGCAGCCTGGACGGCGGGCAGGAGCGCGCCCGCGCCCAGGGTGACGTCCTCGAGCAGCTCGGGGACGGTGAGGTGCAGCGGGTCCTTCTCGCGCCACGCGCTGGGGTTGAAGTGGAGCACGTCGATCCGTCCGTGCTCGGTCCCGACGCCGGCGATGATCCCCGTGATCGCCGCGGGGTCGGTGAGGTCGACCCCGACGCCCTGGGCCTGGTGGCCCTCCCCGGCCAGGGTCTCGGCCAGCGGCTCCGCGTCCGCCCGGCTCTTTCCGGCCAGCACCGCGACGTACCCCTCCTGCGCGAACCGGCGGGCCACCGCCAACCCGAGTCCGGGACCGGCACCGAGGACGACGTAGACGGGAGAGGTCATGCGGCAAACCCTAGGCCGCCTCCGTGCGGCTGTCCCGGTCGTCGAGTAGTCCGAGCGCGCTAGCGCGGGACGTATCGAGACGCCGCGACGTGCCTGCCACCGTCCCCGCCGTCCGCGTCCGTCTCCAGGGGTCTCGATACGCGCGTCACGGCCTCGCAGGCTCAGCCGTGGGGCTACTCGACCTTCGCGGCCGCTCACTGCAACGGCGGCCAGCAGTAGCGGTAGTAGGGGAGGTCGGGCAGCGGCTCGCCCTGCCAGTCGCCGTCGACCATGGATCCGACCGTCTCCGCGCCGCGCAGCACCGCGCGGAGGATCCCCTTGTCGAGGGCGCTCTGCTGCGCGATCGGGTCACGGAGCGTGATCCGGTTCGACAGCGACGCCTGGAGCACCTCGCGCTCGTAGGCCGCCCAGCGCTCGCGACCCGCGACGTAGTCGAGGCTGTCGCGGTAGACGACGACGATGCGCGAGCCACCGCGGTACCGCTTGCGCACCTTGCCGTCGGCGCACATCTCCGGCTCCGCGCTCCCCGTGCTGAAGAACCCGGCGAAGCCGCCGCGGATGTCGCTCGGCTGGTCGAGGGTGACCTGGGCGCTGTAGCAGTCCGACGGGCGGACCCCGACGACCGCCAGGTAGGACTCGAGCAGCTCGGCGCCGGTGCTCGGCAGGTAGGGGAACGGCGAGGGCACGAGGAACCGCTTGTCCGGCTGCGGAGCGACCACCCGCCGGACGTCGCTCCAGTTGAGGACCTCGACGTGGACGCCCGGGGCCGGCAGCACCTGCAGCGGCCGCTGCCTCTCCATCTGCGCAGCGATGCCGGCGCCGAGGTGGGAGGGATGCAGCACGACCTGGGAGCCGACGCCGATGACGACGTACGGGTCGGTGCCGTCCTCCGAGGACCCGGTCGAGGCGTCCACGACCGGGATCCGCGCGATGCCGAGGCACTGCTCCGGCCCCACGTCGGCGGCGCGGAGGTAGTCGAGGCCGAGGTCCTCGTCGACGATCGACGGCTCGCCCGCGAGCCGGGCGGCCCACCGGACGCGGGCGTCGAAGACCGCACCGAACGCCGGCGGCGCGGGCGGCATGCCCGGCGCCGCCGCGTGCACGACCTCCCACTCGACCACGGCGGCACGGCCGATGCCCCACGAGCCGACGATGTGGTCGGGCACCCGGTAGATCCCGTAGACGAGGTCCGGTCGGGCCGAAAGACCGGCTTGCCCCAGCCAGTTCGCGAGGTCCTGCACGAAGCGCTTGCGGTCGAGCGCGAGACGGGTCATGACGACCGGCCAGCGTTGCGGGGCGAGGTACGGCGTGCGCGCCTCCGCCCGTTGCGCCCGCTCGTGGGCGTACTGCGCCTCGCGGTCGCCGCTCACCGGCGGTGTGGGTGGCGACGGCGCGGCCTTGCGCCCGAACGGGTTGCTCAGTGCCACCCGGAGCTCGAACCTGCTTGCCTGCAGCTGGTTGTGGAGGTCGAGGTCGGTGAGCCGCTCGCGGTCCGGGAGCGGGCCGTAGAGGTGGTCTCCCGCCGGCCCGAACAGCACCCGGCGGGCCCGTTCGGCCTCGATGATCCGGTCGGCGACGGCGGCCTGCTGCCGCCGCGCCTCCTCGACCTGCGCCTCGTACTGGGCGCGCTGCTCCGGCGTCCATCCCGCCATCTGCTCCTCGGTGAGGCGCCCGCCGTTGGCGATCGACTGCCGGCTCAGCTCGATGCCGCGCTTGATGTTGGCCGGGCTCATCGCCTGCGCGGCTTGCCTGAGCTTCTCGAACGCCATGCTGCGAGTGTCGACCCGCGGCGCGGCCGGCGCCAGATCCTCCGAAAATCTCGTGGCAGGCTGTCGTATCCGTGGAGGCACGTTCGTAGCGAGGTTGAGTGGCGGCACCCGGCCGCCCTGCACACCCGGAACGAGGAGAACGAGATGACGCACTACCTGATGTCCGTGCACGGCCCCGCCGAGCGGGAGGAGTACGGCAACTACGGCTCGAAGGAGGCGATGGAGCAGGCGTTCGCGGACACCGGTGCCTTCAACGAACGGATCAAGGCGGAGGGCTACTGGGTCTTCGGTGGTGGCCTGCTGGATGCCTCGACCGCCACCGTGGTCGACGGTCAGGGTGAGACCCCGGTGATGACCGACGGTCCCTACCTCGAGACCAAGGAGCTGATCGGTGGCTTCTGGGTGATCGACGCGCCCGACCTCGACGTCGCGCTCCGGCTCGCGGCAGAGGCCTCCAAGGCCTGCCGCGGCAAGGTCGAGGTCCGCCCCTTCGAAGGGCTGGCCTGATCCGTTGCCCGGGTCGACCGCAGCGATCGAGCAGGTCTTCCGCGAGGAGTACGGCCGGCTGATCGCCTCGCTCGTCCGCCGCTTCGGCGACATCGACATCGCCGAGGACGCGGCGGGCGAGGCGCTGGTCGTGGCGTTGGAGAAGTGGCCGGAGTCCGGCGTACCTCCCAACCCCGGCGGGTGGTTGACGACCACGGCCGCCAACCGGGCGATCGACAAGCTGCGCCGCGAGAAGCTGCGGGACGACAAGCACCGACAGGCAGTCGACATGTACGACGACACCCCTCACGAGTCGCTCGGGATCTTCGAGCAGGACGAGGACGACCGGCTGCGGCTGATGTTCACCTGCTGCCACCCGGCGCTTGCGCCCGAGGCGCGGATCGCACTGACGCTGCGGCTGCTCGGTGGGCTGACGGTCGAGGAGATCGCGCAGGCGTTCCTCGTGCCGGAGACCACCATGGGTCAGCGGATCACGCGCGCGAAGAAGAAGATCGCCGCGGCCAGGATCCCCTACAAGATCCCCGACGCCTCCGACCTGCCGGAGCGGGTCTCGACGGTGCTGACCGTGCTGTTCCTGGTCTTCAACGAGGGCTACCTCTCCACCGGCGACGGCTCGCCGATCCGCGCCGAGCTCACGGCCGAGGCGATCCGGCTGGCGCGGATCCTCCGTTCGTTGATGCCCGAGGAGCCGGAGGTGACCGGCCTGCTGGCGCTGCTCCTGCTCACCGAGGCTCGCCGCGAGGCCCGGGTGCGCGGCGGTGAGCTGGTGCGGCTCGACGACCAGGACCGCGGCGGCTGGGACCGGGAGCTGATCGCCGAGGGGCACGCGCTGGTCCGCGAGTGCCTCGCTCTCGACCGGCCCGGGCGCTACCAGGTCCTGGCGGCGATCAACGCGGTCCACACCGACGCCCCGACCGCAGAGGCGACGGACTGGGCGCAGGTCGCGGCGCTCTACGACCAGCTCCTGCGGATCGACCCGTCGCCGATCGTCGCCCTCAACCGCGCGGTCGCGATCGCCGAGCTCGACGGGCCGGAGGTGGCGCTGGCCCAGGTCGACCGGCTCGGGCAGGACAGCCCGGTGCTGGCGTCGTACCACGCCTTCCACGCGACCCGCGCCGACCTGCTCCGCCGGCTCGGGCGCAGCTCCGAGGCGCGGGAGGCGTACGACGCCGCGCTCGCCGTCTGCGACAACACGGCCGAGCGCGCCTACCTCAGCCGGCGACGCGGCGAGCTGGTCTGAGCCGGCACCGGGTAGGGGAGCTCAGGGGAGCACGATCTCCTCGTCGCCGCCGATCCCGTCGACGACGGTCGTGCACGTGTCGGTCCCGAGCGTGCAGGTGACCAGCCAGCGCGGTGGGGTCGACCGGGGGATCTCGGTCTCCGGGTCGAAGTCGTCGGGTCGGCGCCACGGGGTCGAGAACGCGTAGGTGATCGTCCCGTCCGTCCCGAAGGCGATCTGGTCCGGTGCGTCGTCGGGCTCGAGTCCCGAGGGCACGCGGTCGCCCGTCGCGACGTCGAAGACGCGGACCTGGCTGCCGATCCCCGACTGGGAGACGGCGTAGCGGGCCCCCGGCACCAACACCTGGCCCTTGTCGTCGGTCGTCAGCTGCGTGCCTGCCTCCACGTCGAGGAGGTGGGTGTCCCCGGTGGTGACCCGCTCCGGTTCCGCGCCGGCGGCCACGTCCCACCGGTAGTCGCCGTCCGGCCCGGTGTAGTAGACCGAACCGTCGTCGATCGCGATCGGGGCCGGTTCCGCGCCGAAGACCTGCCGCCGCGGGAGGTCGACCGGCAGCTCGCGCCGGCCCACCTCCTCGCCGGTGCGGGTGTCGAGGACGACCAGCTCGGGCGCCTCGCCCTCGCTCCCGACCGCCCACGCCACCCACCCGGTGTCGGGGTCGGTGACCAGCCGACGCCCCAGGGTCTGGGTGCCGATCTCGGACTGCGTGCCGTCGTCGGTGACGTGGACCAAGGTCGACTCGGCCTGCTCGCCGAGCTCCGGTGCCGCGACCTCGAGCACGACGCCGTCGCCGACGTCGACCATCGTCCACGGTCGCGCGATCTCCACCTCGGCGTGCGCCACGTGCAGCACGCCGTCGCCCCACCAAGCGACGGGGGCGGGGTTCTCGACCTGCCGCGCGGGCTCGGGTCGGCCGTCCTCGTCGCCACCCACCAGGCCGACGGTGACCACGCCCGCGACCGTGACGACCGCGGCCGCGGCGGCGAGCCCGGCGACCCGGGCCCGGCGGCGGCGGACGGCTCCGGCGTGCACCTGGAGGACGGGCGGCGGTCCGACAGCGATGTCGTCCCGCACTCGGTGCAGGGCCTCGAGGACCTGTTGCTCGTTCACGATGCCTCCTCCTCGCGAAGGTCGGTCAGCTGGATCCGGTCGAGCGCGCGGGCGACGCGGCTCTTGACCGTGCCGACCGGGATGCCGAGAGTGGCGGCCACCTGCGCCTCGGTGAGGTCGGCGACGAAGCGCAGCACCAGGACCGTGCGGTGCTCCGGGCTCAGCCGGTCGAGCGCGGCGACGACCGTGCGGCGCAGCACCACGACGTCCGCCGGGTCACCGTGGTGCGCGTCATCGGGCAGGGTCTCGGTCGGCCGCTCGCCCCACCACTTGCGACGTCGGCTCTTCGACCAGCAGTTGAGGATCGTGCGGTAGACGTAGGCGTCGACGTCGTCGGCGCGCCGTACCCGGTCCCACGAGGACAAGCAGCGGATCAGCCCGGTCTGCACGACGTCCTCGGCCTCGTGCGGCGAGCAGCCGAGCAGGACGAGGGAGCGCACGAGCGAGGACCAGCGCGCCGACATGTAGGCGTCGAAGCCCTCGTGTGCCTCGTGCTCCTGCCCGCTCATCCTCACCTCGTCCGTCCCGGTCCGACCGTGGCCCACTCATCCGACCAGACCCCTCGGGGAATGGCGATGGTTCCCGTGGATCTGCCGACCTAGGGTGGGAGCGTGACCCTCGAGCCTCTCGCCCTGCCCTCGTCCGACGACCCCAGCGGCTGGGGGGAGTGGGTCCGGTCCCGTTCCTCCGAGGAGCTCGACCGGGCGCGCGCCCTCGTCGACCGGCTGCGCGACGACCCGCCGGCCGAGCCGGTCGAGGTGCTGCGGACGTGGGACCGGGCGACCGGTCACCTCGGGGGTGTCGCGGCCATCGGGTCCCTCATCGGCAACGTGCACCCGGACCAGTCGGTCCGCGACATCGCGGACGCGGCCGAGCAGGACGCCGACAAGCTCGCGACCGAGTGGAGCCTCGACCGGACCCTGTACGACGTCTTCTCCGGCCTCACCGCCGAGGGCCTCGACCCGGCCGCCGCCCGGCTGCTGACCAAGGTGCAGAAGGACTTCCGCCGGTCCGGTGTCGACAAGGACGACGAGACCCGCTCGCGCATCTCGGCGATCCGCGACCGGCTGACCGCGCTCGACCAGGAGTTCAGCAAGCTCACCCGCGACGACGTGCGCACCATCCGGGTCGCGCCGGAGCAGCTCGCCGGGCTGCCGGAGGACTGGCTGGCCGGCCACCCGGCCGAGGACGACGGCCTGGTCACCGTCACCACCGACTATCCCGACGCGATCCCGGTCCGGATGTTCGCGCACGACCAGGAGGTGCGCCGCGAGATCCAGACGGCGTTCCTCCAGCGGGGATGGCCGGCAGCGGAGCCGCTGCTGGAGGAGATGTTCGCGCTGCGCCAGGAGCTGGCCTCGCTGGTGGGCTACCCCGACTGGCCGTCGTACGACGCCGACGTGAAGATGATCGGCGACGGCGCGGCGATCCCGGAGTTCATCGAGAAGATCACCGCCGCGGCGACCGGGCCCATGGAGGCCGACCTCGCGCTCCTGCTCGAGCGCTACCGCCGCGACTTCCCCGACGCCACCGAGATCCCGCTCTACGACTCCTTCTACTACCAGGAGCAGGTGCGCCAGGAGCAGTACGACGTCGACGGCCAGCGGGTCCGCACCTACTTCGACTTCAGCAAGGTGCGGCAGGGCCTGCTCGACGTGACCGGCCGGCTGTTCGGCCTGCGCTACGAACCGGTCGACGTGCCGGTCTGGCACGAGGAGGTCACGGCGTACGACGTCTTCCGGGTCTCGACAGGCTCGACCACCGCCGACGCCGGTGCGTCGATCGGCCGGATCTACCTCGACCTGCACCCGCGCGAGGGCAAGTACAAGCACGCCGCGCAGTTCACGCTGACCGAGGGTGTGGCCGGGGAGCAGCTGCCGGAGGGCGTGCTGGTCTGCAACTTCTCCCGCGGCCTGATGGAGCACGACCACGTCACGACGCTGTTCCACGAGTTCGGCCACCTGCTGCACCACGTGCTCGCCGGCCACGGCGAGTGGTACCGCTTCGCCGGCGTCGCCACCGAGTGGGACTTCGTCGAGGCGCCCAGCCAGATGCTCGAGGAGTGGGCCTGGGACCCGGCCGTCCTCCGCAGCTTCGCCACCGACGAGGCCGGCGAGCCGATCCCGGTCGAGCTGGTCGAGGCGATGCGCCGCTCCGACGACTACGGCAAGGGCATCTACGCCCGCACCCAGATGTTCTACGCCGCGATGTCGTACTGGTTCCACGCCGACGAGGCGCGGCGCGCGGCCGGCGAGGAGGTCCCCTCGCTCACCGACCGGATGATCGACTTCCAGCGGCGGTACGGCGCGCTGCCCTACCTCGAGGGCACCCACATGTTCGCCGCGTTCGGCCACCTCGGCGGCTACAGCTCGGCCTACTACACCTACATGTGGTCGCTCGTGATCGCCAAGGACATGTTCAGCGCGTTCGACACCGCCGACCTGTTCGCCGACGACGTCGCGGCTCGCTACCGCGACCGGGTGCTCGCCCCGGGCGGCACCAAGGACGCCGCCGACCTGGTCGCCGACTTCCTCGGTCGGCCGTACTCGTTCGACTCCTACGCCGCCTGGCTGGCGCGCTGACGCCGGTGCCTTGAGAAGCGGGCTGTGATCGCCTACCATAACGATATATCGCGACATGATTCCGAAAGATCGCGATCACACACGTCGGGAGGCAAGCCATGCACGGCTTCAACAAGAGCTTCGGCCCGCTCTGGGCCGCACTGGGGGACTGCGGTCCCCACCAGCACCAGCACCGACCCGGCCCGTGGGGCGGCGGGCCGTGGGAGCACCGCGGGTCGCACCACCGGGGCGGCGGGCCGGGCGGGCCACCGCCGTGGCTCGCCGGGCTGTTCGGCATGGGCCGTCCGGAGGGCGGCCGGGGCGCACGGGTACGACGGGGCGACGTCCGCTCCGCGATCCTCGACGTGCTCCACGACGCCCAGCAGCGCGACGAGTCGATCAACGGCTACCAGGTGATCCAGCAGATCACCGAGAAGAGCGGCGGCGCCTGGCGCCCGAGCCCGGGGTCGGTCTACCCGACGATCCAGCAGCTCGAGGACGAGGGCCTCGTCGAGACCGACGACGAGCGCGGCCGGCGCTCGCTCCGGCTCTCGCCCGAGGGTGCGACGTACTGCGCCGAGAAGGCCGACGAGCTGGCCACCGTGTGGCGCCCGTTCGAGGCCGCCGAGTCCGCCTGGTCCGGCGAGCACGCCGACATCAAGGCCGAGATCCCGCAGGTGATGAGCGCGGTCTGGCAGATCGTCACCGCGGGCGACGACGCCCAGCGCCGCGCCGCGGTCGAGGTGCTCGTCGACGCCCGGCGCCGGCTCTACGGCATCCTCGCCGACGGTCCGGCGGCCGAGGAGACCACCGACCGCGAGTGACCGGTGGCCGCTACTAGGCTGCCGGGGTGAGGACCGTACGCCGAGCCACCGCCGTCGCGGCCGTCGGACTCCTCCTCGGCGGCTGGGTGCCGCCGGCCTCGGCCGAGGTCGACCTCGGCGGCCAGCCGGTCGACGGCAGCACCAACCCGGCCGAGCCGACGGAGATCGGCGCCGGCCTGTGGACGACGTCGCTGGGCGTGCAGGCGCAGGCGCAGTACTTCACCTACGAGCGGCAGGTCCAGGACAGCACGATCCACGTCGGGGTGATGGGCGCTCCGCAGAACCCCGACGGTGACGGCCTCGAGCTCTCCGCCAGCGTCCCCGGCACGGACGACCCGTCGCCGGTCGACTGCGGCGGCGACTACGACACCAGCGCCTCCTCGACCCCGCACGCGGTGATCGGGGCCGCGGAGGTCGTCGGCGACGAGAGCGACGAGTGCCGTGAGGCCGCCCTGGTCACGATCATGGTGCGCCGCTACTCCAGCAGCAGCGCCGGCGAGCTCCCGGTCGGGATCAAGGTCGTCGAGGAGGCGCCGGTCAGCGACCCGGGGGAGCGGCTCCCGGAGGACAGCGAGCTCACGATCCAGCCGCCCGACCCGGTCGAGCCGGCGGACGAGCCGCAAGGCGCGGAGTCCTTCGACGACGCGCCGGTGGTGGACGCGAGCAGTGGACCCGTCACGATCGCGGCCGAGGTCACCGAGGGCACCGAGGAGCTGTGGCGGGTCCCGCTGGACTGGGGCGACCGGTTGGCCGTCAGCGCCGATCTCGCGGCGACCGAGGACGAGGAGCTCGCCAGCACCACCGTCCAGCTCCACCTCGTCCAGCCGAGCCGCGACGTGTTCGACCCGACCGCCGGCGACGACTACTCCTACGCCGACTTCGGCCCGGAGGACGAGCGCGCGGTCGTCGGCACCTATCCGCTGCGCTACGAGAACCGCGTCGACGACCTGCTCCCGACGCTGCCCGGCGACCACTGGGTCTCCCTGAGCGTCGAGGGGCCCGACGAGGGCGTGGCGGCCGTCGACGTCCCGGTCGAGCTGACCCTCGAGGTGACCTCCACCGATGCCGCCCCGCCGACCTACCAGGACGCAGTGATCGGCCAGGGCGGCGATGCCGGGCCGGAGGGCTACAGCCCCGAGGTGCCCTACCTCGTCGGCGACGGCGAGTTCGCCGCCGACGCGTCGGGCAACCCGTTCACGCCCGACGACGCGGACGACGAGTGGTGGGGCGCGCGGCGAGCCGCCGGCCTCGGTCTCGGCGTCGTCAGCGTGGCCTGCTGCGTCGCCGGCGCCGTCTGGCTGCGCTCTCGGCGGACTAACCGAGCAGCAGCCAGCCGCTGACCGCCAGGCCGAGCAGACCCACGACCAGCAGCAGCACGGGCGCCAGCACACCCGCCGAGGACGGCGCGGTCACCGGCTGGTGCACGGTCTCGGCGTGGGTCGGCGGCGGCGGGGGCATCGTCGGCGGCATCGCAGGCGGCGGGGTGGGCGCCGACGGGGGCGGCGGCCACGGCGCGGTGGCCCGCGGCTCGGTGCCGCCCGTGCGCTCCGGCAGCGGCGGTGACACGTCGTCGATCGAGATCGGGTCGGCCGGGTCGGGCGGCAGCTCGAGCAGCAGCCGCAGGGCGGGGTGCGCGCGGAGCCGCGAGGCGGTCGGCCGCGCCGTGGGGTCGTACGACGTCATCGCGGCGATCAGGTCCACCACGGCGTCGTGCGCGGGGTCGCCCGTGCGCAGCACCGTCGGCTCGACCGGCACCGGCTCGCGCGGCGGCTTGGTCGCCGTCAGCAGCTCGAGGGTGACCATGCCGAGCGCGTAGATGTCCGCGCTGGGGTGCGGGTCGGCGCCGTGCTGCTGCTCGGGCGGCATGTAGCCGGGCGTCCCGATCACCATCGCGACGTGGGTGAGCCGGGCCTCGTCGGTCGGCACCGCGATGCCGAAGTCCCCGAGCCGCAGGTGCGGAACCCCGCGGCCGGTCGGCTCGAGCAGCAGGTTCCCGGGCTTCACGTCGCGGTGGACGATGCCGGCCTCGTGCACGGCCTCGAGCGCCTGCAGCGTCTGGTCGACCAGCCGGCCGATCCAGCGCGGCGGGAGCGCGCCGTACTTCTTGAGGAGCATCGACACCGAGCCGCCGGCGACCAGCGGCATCGTGAACAGCACCCGGTCGTCGACGCCCGCCCACGACTGCGGCGTGACGATGTGGGTGTGGTCGATCCGCAGCGACTGCTCGCGGACGAACCGCAGCAGCATCGCCGCGTCGCTCTGGTGCAGCATCTTGGCGGCCTTCAGCTGACCGTCCGTCCGGTCCAGCACCCGCCACACGGTGCCCATGCCGCCCGAGGCGATCGGGTCGATCAGCTCGTAGCGACCCGCGAACACCTCACCCATGCGGGCGAGCCTACGACGAGGTCAGGCCAGCTCGATGGCGCGGTTGACCCACACCGACTGGGTCACCATGCCGACCTTCTCGTAGAGCGTGAGCGCGCCGGTGCGGGAGTCGGTGGACAGGCAGGAGCTCACGGCACCGTGCTCACGGCCGGACCCGAAGGCAGCGACGAGCAGTGCCTGGGCCAACCCGCGGTTGCGGTGGTCGCGGCTGACCGCGAGCCGGGACACGTAGGTCTCCTTCTTGCCATCGATCTCGCTGAGCGTCGAGAAGACACTGCCGACCACGTCGCCCTCCGGGCCGACGACGACCTGCAGGTGCCACGGTTCGAAGCCCGGGCGCTGCCACACCTCGGCGCCGAAGTCCTCGAGGCTGGACCGCTCGCGGTCCGACCACTCGAGGAACGCGTCCTCGGTCACCTGCCAGACCTGCGCGCGGTCGGCCTCGGTGGCGATCCGCAGGGAGTAGCCCTCGGGCAGCGGCCGCTCCTCGATCGTCCGGCCCTCCGGAAGGCGGAGCACCCAGCTGGTCCAGCGAACGTGGTAGCCGAGCTCCGCGAGCAGCCGGTCGCCCGCCGAGCCCTCCGGCACCGGCATGCCGACGATCTTCGCGCCGCGCTCGCGGGCCAGGTCGCGGACCCAGCCGGCGAGCCAGGTGCCGATGCCGCGCCCGCGCACGTCGGGGTGCACGGCGACGTCGTAGCGGTCCGCACCCATCAGCTCGGCGTACGCGACGATCCGGTCGCCGTCGGCGGGGTCGAGGACGCCCACGGAGCTGCCGGCGAGGTCGTACGACGGCCGCTGCCACTCCGCGATGATGTCCTCCTCCTCGATCTCCACCGAGCCGATGTCGTGGAGCTCGGCGTCGGCCATCAGCCGGTAGATCGCCGCGGAGTCCGACGGCTGGAGCGGGCGGGTGGTGAGCGCGGGAGGCAGTGAAATGACAGACACCCGGGGAGTGTCCTCGACCCGGGTGCCTGTCGCGAGCGATTTAACGGCTCACGCGTTGCGGCTCACGCGTTGCGGATGGCGGAGACGTCGAACTCGAGCTTGATCTTCTCGGAGACGAGGAGACCGCCGGTCTCGAGCGCGGCGTTCCAGGTCAGGCCCCAGTCCTTGCGGTTGACGACGGTCTCGCCCTCGAAGCCGATGCGGAGGTTGCCGAACGGGTCCTTGGCGGAGCCGCCCTCCTCGAACTCGATGGTCACGGGGTGCGTCGTGTCCTTGATGGTGAGGTCGCCGACCACGGTCCACTCGTCGCCGTCGCGGCTGACCGAGGTGGAGGCGAAGGTCCACTCCGGGTAGGTCTCGGTGTCGAAGAAGTCGGCCGACTTGAGGTGGCCGTCGCGGTCGGCGGTGCCGGTCTCGACGCTGGCGGCGTTGATCGTCAGCTTGACCCACGACTGGGCGGGGTTCGCGGTGTCGATGTGGGCGGTGCCCTGCCAGTCCGTGAACGAGCCACGGACCTTGGTGACCATCGCGTGCCGGGCGACGAAGCCGAGCCGGCTGTGCGAGGGGTCGATGGTGTAGTCGCCGCTGATGTCGGTCAGCGCGGGGTTGATCGTCTCGGTCATCGTTCCTCCTGGGTTCGCGGGCCCCGAGGGCCGCTTGGTTGAAGTCTCAACCAATCCAACCCAAGCGGACCACGGTCCTATTCCGTCTGCAAGTAAAATCCTCGAATCGGCAGTTTCTACCCGATTTCGGGCAAGAAGTTGGATTTCGCGTCGTGATGGGCTCAAGATCGACGGGTGCAGCCCGATCCCCGCCTCGTCCGCCACGTCGTGGCGACCACCGGCCTCCAGCCGGCGGAGGCAGCGCGGGTGATCGAGGACGTGCTCGCCTTCCACCAGGAGCCGGTCGAGGCCTACGTCCGGCGGCGGCACGGGGAGCTCAAGCTCCACGGCGCCAAGAACGCCGAGATCTTCACGACCCTGCGCGACGAGCTGGCCGACCGCCCGGTCGCCGCGCCCGACCTCTCCGAGCGCCAGCTGCGCCGGATCATCTACGGATAGCGGGGACGCGCGAGCGGACCCGCTGATGGTGGTCGAGCGAGCCGCGCGGCTGAGGAACGAAGCCGTGACCGGCGTGCCGAGACCACAAGAGCTGAAAGGAACAAGATCGAATGTGCGGCATCGTCGGATACCTCGGCCCCCACCAGGCGGCCCCGCTGCTCCTCGAGGGGCTCGGACGGCTCGAGCACCGCGGCTACGACTCGGCGGGCGTCGCGGTCCTCGGCCCCTCGGGCATCCGCACCGCGAAGCGGGCGGGCCGGGTGCGCGACCTCGGTGACCAGCTGCCGAAGCGGTTCACCGGCAAGGTCGGCATCGGCCACACCCGCTGGGCGACGCACGGACCGGCCAACGACACCAACGCGCACCCGCACGTGGACAGCAAGGAGCTGGTCGCGGTCGTCCACAACGGGATCATCGACAACGCCGCGGCGCTCCGCGACGAGCTGGCCGAGGCCGGCGTCGACCTGGTCTCCGACACCGACACCGAGGTGCTGGCCCACCTGGTCGCGCGCTCGGAGGCCGACACCCTCGAGGGCAAGGTCGCCGAGGCGTTGGGCCGCATCGACGGGACGTACGGCGTCGCGGTCGTCCACGTCGACTTCCCCGACCGGATCGTGGTGGCACGCAACGGCAGCCCCCTCATCATCGGCGTGGGGGACAAGGAGATGCACGTCGCGTCCGACCTGGCTGCACTGGTGCGGTACACGACGACGGTCGCCCACCTCGACGACGGCGAGATGGCGACGATCACCCCGAACGGCTTCACGACGTACCGCCTCGGCGCGAGCGGCATCGCCGCCACCGACCGGCGTCCCGCGGTGGTCGACATCGACCCCGCGTCGTACGACGCCGGTGACCACGAGTCGTTCATGCGCAAGGAGATCCTCGAGCAGCCGGCCGCCGCCGAACGGGTGCTGCGCGGCCGGCTGGACGAGCGGTTCGCCACCGGCCACCTCGGCGGGCTCAACCTCGACGCCCGGGAGCTGCGGGCCATCCGCCGGGTCAAGATCCTCGGCTGCGGATCGGCCTACTACGTCGGCCAGATGGGCGCGACGCTCGTCGAGGAGCTGGCGCGGATCCCCGCCGACGCCGAGGCCGCCTCCGAGTTCCGCTACCGCAACCCGATCATCGAGCCCGACACGCTCTACGTCGCGGTCAGCCAGTCCGGCGAGACCATCGACACCCTGCTCGCCGTGCAGGAGATCCGCCGCAAGGGCGGCTACGCGATCGGCCTGGTCAACGTGGTCGGGTCGGCGATCGCCCGCGAGGTCGACGGCGGCATCTACCTGCACGCCGGGCCGGAGGTCGCCGTCGCGTCGACCAAGGCGCTCACCAACATGTTCCTGGGCTTCGCGATGCTCGCGCTCCAGCTGGGTCGGGTGCGCGACCTGTCGATCGCCGACGGCCGGCGGCTGATCGCCGCGCTCGAGGAGCTGCCCGGGAGGATCGAGCAGGTGCTCGCGACCGAGGAGCGGCTCGAGGCGGTCGCGCACCGACTGGCCGACGCCGAGAGCCTGTTCTTCGTGGGGCGGGTGCGCGGCTTCCCGGTCGCCCGCGAGGGTGCGCAGAAGTTCAAGGAGATCAGCTACCGGCACGCCGAGGCCTACCAGACCTCCGAGCTCAAGCACGGTCCGCTCGCGTTGATCAATCCTGCGGTCCCGACGGTCGCGATCGTGCCGGCCGACGAGCTGGTCGAGCGCAACGTGGGTGCACTGCACGAGATCGCGGCGCGCAACGGCCCGCTCGTCGTCGTCACCCACGAGGGCGTGGACCTCGGCGGGCTGCCGGCGAACGGGGTCGAGCGGATCGTCGTACCTCGCAGCGAGCGGGAGCTCGACCCGATCCTGCTGACCATCCCGCTCCAGCTGCTGGCCTACCACGCGGCCAAGCGGCTCGGCCACGACATCGACAAGCCCCGCAACCTGGCCAAGTCTGTCACCGTGGAGTGACGGCACCGCTCCAGAGGCTGGGCGCGTCCCCGTACGGTCGGTCCATGACGCGGCTCGCCGACTGGGTGCTGGGACACCGGCTCCTGATCGCGCTCTTCTGGATGGCGATCGCCGTCGGCGGCGCCGTGACCGCGCCGACGACGACCGACCGGCTCGGCTACGAGTTCGCACTGCCCGACCAGCCGGCCTACGAGACCAACCAGGACATCCTCGCCGAGACCGGCAACGGCGGCGAGGACCCGCTGCTGCTGACCGCGCAGGGCGACGGCGCGGCGGCAGCCGTGACCCGAGCGGCCGAGCAGGTCGTCCGGACCGCTGAGGGCGCCCGCGTCGTCACGCCCGACCAGGCCGACTTCCTCGCCGCCGACGACACCGCGGTCGCCGTCGTCTACCCGCGGGTGACGCCCGGGCAGGAGCCGTACGCCGCCGCGGTACCCGCGATCGAGAAGGTGCTGGAGAACGGTGCCGGCGACGGGCCGCAGGTGCGGCTGACCGGGTTCGAGCTGCTGACCGAGGGCGGGGAGTCCTCCGGCGACCGCGGCGTGCTCGCCGAGGTCCTGCTCGGTGGCGGCGGGGCGCTGCTGGTGCTGGTGCTGGTGTTCGGATCCCTGCTCGCCGGGGTGCCGCTCCTCGTCGCGGCCGTCGCGATCCTCGGCACCTTCCTCGCCCTGCTGGGCCTGACCGGCCTCACCGACGTGGTCTTCGTCGTGCAGTACCTCGTCGCCCTCATCGGCCTCGGCGTCGCGATCGACTACTCGCTGCTGCTGGTGACGCGGTGGCGGGAGGAGCTGGCCGACGGGGCGGAGAACGACCAGGCCGTGCGGACGGCGATGGCGACCGCCGGCCACAGCGTGCTCTTCAGCGGCGTCACCGTCGCGGTCTCGCTCGCCGCCCTCGTCCTGGTGCCACTCCCGTTCCTGCGCAGCATCGGCTTCGGCGGGCTGCTGATCCCGCTGTTCAGCGTGGCGACCGTGCTCACGCTGGTGCCGGCGCTGCTGAGCGCGTTCGGACCGAAGCTGCTCTGGCCGCGCGGCACCCGCGCCAGGGCCCGCTCGCCGTTCTGGACCCGGGTCGCGAAGGGCGTCGTCCACCGGCGCTGGCCGACGATCGCGCTCACCTCGGTGGTGCTGGTGCTGCTGGCGCTGCCGGTGCTCGGGCTGAGCCTCGGCTCGCCACAGCTGACCGGTGTCTCGTCGTCCTCACCCGAGTCCCGGTCGCTCACGGCCGCCGTCGACGCCGGGGTGCCGGTCGGCGTCGTACGTCCGGTCGACGTGGTCGTGCCGGCCGACGGCGACGGGGAGGCCCGCGACGCGGCCGAGGAGCTGGCGGGGATCGACGGGGTCGCCGGCGCCGTCGCCCCCGAGGGCGACGGCTGGCAGGTCGGCGACCAACGGCTGGTGCAGGTCTACCTGGCCGAGGACCCGGCGTCCGAGGACGGCCGCGCGGCGCTGGACCGGGTGCGCGACGCCGCCCCCGACGCCGACGCGGTGGGCGGCACCGCGGCGGAGGACGTCGACTTCGTCGGAGCGGTCTACGGCAACATCATCTGGGTCGTCCTCGCCGTCGTCGTCGTGACGTTCCTGCTGCTGGCACACGCCCTCCGCTCGCTGTGGCTGCCGGTCAAGGCGCTGGTGCTCAACGTCATCTCGATCGCCGCGGCCTACGGCATCACCGTGCTGATCTGGCAGGACGGCTACGGCTCGGACCTGCTGTTCGGGCAGGAGGCGACCGGCGCGGTCACCGCCTGGGTGCCGATCGCGGCGTTCGCGTTCCTCTTCGGGCTGTCGATGGACTACGAGGTCTTCATCCTGTCCCGGATGCGCGAGGCGTACGACGACCACGGCCGCACCGACGACGCCGTCGTCGACGGCATCGCCCACACCGGACGGCTGGTCACGTCGGCGGCACTGATCCTCTTCCTGTCGTTCGTGGCGCTGGCGACAGTGCCGTCGATCGACGTGAAGATCCTCGCGACCACGCTGGCTCTCGGCATCCTGCTCGACGCGGTCGTGGTGCGCGGTCTCCTCGCGCCGGCGCTGGTCGCCGTGCTCGGCGAAGCGAACTGGACGCTGCCGTCCCCGCTCGCACGGTTGCTGCGCGTCCGCCGGTCCTGACCGACACCGCTGGTTCGCTGCCGGTCAGGCGGCCCAGGGCGGCGTCCCGACGGTGGTGCCGTCGGCCATCGTCGCGGAGAAGCCGGCGCGGATCGCGACCTGGAGCCGGGCTGGCCGCCCGCCGGTGTTGGCGAGCCGGATCGGCTCGCCCGCCGGCACGATCGCGGCGTCACCCGCGGTGAGGTCGGGGCCATCGGGCGCGAGCCGGACGCTGCCGTCGAGCACGACGAAGACCTCGTCGTGGTCGAGCGTGTGCGGGTCGCCGGCCACGTCGGCGTCGACGGTCACCTGCCACACGCAGGTCTCGACGGACCCGAGAGCCGGCGAGGCGAGCGAGGTGAAGCGGATGCCGGGAAGCTCGAAGGTGGGGGCGGCGGCGGATCGGGTGATCTTCATGGTTTGCTCCTCAGATAGACAAGTACACTTGTGTAAGGTGACTTGGCTATCATGCAGGAGTGGCGACCGCTGAGCAACCTCGCGGGAAGGACGCAGGGTCCGACCTCGGCATCCTGGTGCTGGTCGCCTACCAGGGCTTCGTCCGGCAGCTGCACGTCGCGATGGCCGAGCAGGGGTTCGACGATCTCGGCCGCTCCGACGGGGTCGTGATGCGGGTGCTGAACAGCAGCCCGCGCAAGGTCAGCGAGCTGTCCGCGCTGCTGGAGATCACGCCCCAGGGGACCGCGCAGATCATCGAGGACATGGAGCGCCGCGGCTACGTCGTACGCCGTCCCGACCCGGATGACGCCCGCGCCCGCCTGGTCGACCTGAGCCCGCGCGGTCGGAAGGCGATCGACGCGGCGCGGGCGTTCCACCGCGCGTTCGAGACGCGGATGCGCCGGCGGCACGGGGCGGCCGCGATCGACGGGTTCCGTGCCGTGCTCTCGGACATGGCCGAGGCAGCACCCGGGGGGCTCGACCGCGAGCTCCGCGCCCTCTACCTGTGACGGGGCGCACCGCGCTCACAAATGCGCAATCGCGCGCCGCGGCGACTACCGTTGTCGGGTGAACGACGTAGCACCCGACCAGTCCGCCCCCGCACCGGTGACCGACTTCGCCGACCTCGGCCTCGGCTCCAAGGTGCTCAAGGCGCTGTCCGAGGTGGGCTACGAGGAGCCGTCGGCGATCCAGGCGCAGACCATCCCGCACCTCCTCGAGGGCCGCGACGTGATGGGCCTCGCGCAGACCGGCACCGGCAAGACGGCCGCGTTCGCGCTCCCGATCCTCGACCGTCTCGACATCTCCCAGAAGTCGCCGCAGGCCCTCGTCCTCGCACCCACCCGTGAGCTCGCGCTCCAGGTCTGCGAGGCCTTCGAGAAGTACGCCGCCACCACCCGCGGCGTGCACGTCCTGCCGGTCTACGGCGGCCAGGGGTACGGCGTGCAGCTGTCCGCGCTGCGCCGCGGCGTGCACATCGTCGTCGGCACCCCGGGCCGGATCATGGACCACCTCGACAAGGGCACCCTCGACCTCACCGAGCTGAAGTACCTCGTGCTCGACGAGGCCGACGAGATGCTCAACATGGGCTTCGCCGAGGACGTCGAGACGATCCTCGCCGACACCCCGGACACCAAGCAGGTCGCCCTGTTCTCGGCCACCATGCCGAAGCAGATCCGCGCCCTGTCGAAGAAGTACCTCAAGGACCCGGTCGAGATCTCGATCGAGCGCAAGACCCGCACCGCGGAGAACATCAAGCAGCGCTACCTGATCTGCAGCTACCCGCAGAAGGTCGACGCCCTCACCCGCATCCTGGAGGTCGAGAACTTCGAGGGGATGATCGTCTTCGTCCGCACGAAGAACGAGACCGAGACCCTCGCCGAGAAGCTCCGCGCCCGCGGCTTCGGTGCCGCGGCCATCAACGGCGACGTCCCCCAGGCCGTGCGCGAGCGCACCGTCAACCAGCTCAAGGACGGCAAGCTCGACATCCTGGTCGCGACCGACGTGGCGGCCCGCGGCCTCGACGTCGAGCGGATCACCCACGTCGTCAACTACGACATCCCCACCGACACCGAGTCCTACGTGCACCGCATCGGCCGCACCGGCCGGGCCGGCCGGAGCGGCGACGCGATCTCGTTCGTCACCCCGCGCGAGCGTTACCTGCTCAAGCACATCGAGAAGGCGACCCGCCAGCCGCTCGAGCAGATGCAGCTGCCGAGCGTCGACGACGTCAACGCCACCCGCCTCGCCCGCTTCGACGACAAGATCACCGAGGCGCTGGAGTCGCCGCAGATCGGGTTCTTCCGCGACGTCATCGGCCACTACGTCAAGAACCACGACGTCCCCGAGGCCGACGTCGCCGCGGCGCTCGCGATCGTGCTCCAGGGCGACACGCCCCTGGTGCTCGAGGAGGAGCCGCAGCGTCCGCGCCGCGACTACGACGACCGCGGCGGCCGCGACGGTGCCGACCGGGGCCGCCCCGACCGCGGGCCGCGCCAGCGCAGCGACAAGCCGATGGCGTCGTACAAGATCGCGGTGGGCAAGCGGCACCGCGTCGAGCCCCGCCAGATCGTCGGCGCCCTCGCCAACGAGGGCGGCCTCGGCCGCAACGACTTCGGCCGGATCACGATCCGCCCCGACTACTCGCTCGTCGAGCTCCCGGCCAAGCTGCCGGGGCCGGTCTGGGAGAAGCTCAAGGAGACCCGCATCAGCGGCAAGCTGATCGAGCTCCAGCGCGACTACGGTCCGCCGAACAAGGGCGGCAAGCGCAAGCCCCGCGACTGACCCGTCGCAAACTCGCGCTCAGATCCCGCCGAGCCGTCGCAAACTCGCACTCAGACCCCGCCGAGCCGTCGCAAACTCGCATCCAGATCCCGCCGAGCCGTCGCAAACTCGCGCCGGGTCGGCCCTCTGGGCCGTGAGTTCGAGCCGGGTCGGCGCCTTTGAGGCGCGAGTTTGAGCCGGGTCGGCGCCCCTGAGGTGTGAGTTTGAGCCGGGTCGGCGGTCAGCTCGCGTCTTGTCGGGCTTGGTGCACGTCGAGGTGCAGCAGTCGTGCGGTGAGGTCGACGAGCGGGCCGAGCAGCAGGATGACGGCGAGGGTGCCGGCGCCGACGGTGGCGCCGAGCAGCCAGCCGACGAGCGCGCCGCCGCCCTGCACGGCGCTGTAGCTCCACTTGAACGGCACCGGCGGGTCCCAGGCGAGACCGGCCGCTTCGGCCGGCCCGGCGCCGGTGCGGCTGCCGAGGTAGGCAGCGATGCCGAGTGCGAGGACGGGGAACGCGACAACCAGGAAGCCGATCCGGGCGGCCAGGCTGTCGGGGGTGCTCAGCACCTCGAGGGTGAGGGCCACGGTCGCACCGACGAGCACCACCTGCACGATCGTGCCGATGCCGGGATAGACCTTGCGCGCCGCCGCCGTGGCGACGAACGCGACGCCCACGATCAGGTTGGCGAGCCAGAACGTCATGCCCGAGGACAGCGAGATCCCGTTCACCAGCGTGGAGTAGCCGTCGGACCCCAGGTCGGCGGTGAGCAGCAGGCCGACGCCGATGCCGAGCACGATGCAGCCGCCGAGCAGCAGGACGGAACGTCGTACCCAGGTCACCGGGCCACCCTTCCACGAAGGACGCCGACCGCGATCGGACACAATGCTCGCCATGGGGGGTAGAAGTCTGGTCGTGGCGTCGGCATTCCTGGCCGGCGTGCTCGCCGGCTGCGCCGAGCCCGCCGACCCGGCGGATCCCGAGGGCAGGGGAGCCGGGGAGCCGACCGCGAGGACCTCCCCGACCGAGCCGGGGCAGCGTCCGGACAAACCGGGGAAGACCACGAAGCCTGCGGCCGCCGAGGGCGGCGCCCGGTTCGAGGTGCCGGACGCGGTGATCCTCGAGCAGCTCCGCCGCGCCGCGGAGCGGATCGCGCAGAACTACACCGCCCCGCCCACGCCCACCCCGGTCGACATCGACCCCGGCACCAATCGCGCGCTCGGCTATCAGCTGATGCTCGACTTCGGCTTCGCCGAGGAGCAGTGGCAGTACCTCGACGCCCTCTGGCACCGCGAGTCCGGCTGGAACCACCTCGCCGACAACCCCACCTCGAGCGCCTACGGCATCCCGCAGTCGCTGCCGGGCAGCAAGATGGCGGTGGTCGGTGACGACTGGCGCACCAACCCCGAGACCCAGATCCGCTGGGGCCTGGCCTACATCGCCGCGCGGTACGGCACGCCGGAGCAGGCCTGGGCCCACAGCGAGCGCACCGGCTGGTACTGAGCCCTACGGGTGGTGCGAGAAGTTCTCGATGACCAGCACCTGGATCTCGCCGACCACGCCACCGAGGATCGCGCCGACGGCGATCATCAGCGGCTCGTCGTCCTTGAAGACCGGACGGAGGATCGACTCGTACTGCTCGTTGTCGAGCTGGCCCATCTTGTCGACGATCGTCCCCTCGAGGTCGATGACGCTCATCGTGTAGTCCTGCGCATCGGCGAGGGTCTCGGGCAGCCGCTCGATGATGAGCCGCGCGGCGGAGTCCTTCATCGCGCGGTAGCGGGCACTGCCGACGGCCAGCGAGACCAGCGGAGTCGCGACGCCGGCCTGGGCGTCGATGGCGGCGTGCACCTCCTTGGCGATCAGCGCGTAGAGCTTGTCCGCGCCGGGGCCGTTGAGGATGCCCTCGAAGAGGTTCTCGGGGGAGAACAGGTCCTCGGCCAGGATCTTCGCGTAGTCCCGGGTGATCTTGTCGCGCTGGGCGTGGAGCAGGCCCTGGAACGTGAAGAGGCCGAAGTACCGCCGGGGCCGGATCGGGCGGAAGAGCATGTTGAGCGCGATGTAGTCGCTGATGAACCCGACGCCGAACCCGAACGCGGGCATGATCCACGGGTTCTTGAAGAGCGCCCAGGCAACCAGCTGCACGAGGCCGATCCCGAGCCCGAAGTAGATGCCGCTGCGCCGTACGAACGCCATCGCGTCGGTGCTGAGGGACCGCATCAGGTCGTTGAGCTTGTCCTTGTTGCGGATCAGCGTCGTGACGGCGAGGAACTGGATGTCGACGTACCGGTTGAGGTCGGCCTTCATCTCCCGCAGCAGCCGCTCGCCGACCCGCGGCGCCTGGCTGACGATGCGGGCCTGGATCGCGCGGCGGCCGGCCTCGGGCAGCGACGCCCAGAGCCCCGGCCGGATCTGCTCGGCCAGCTCCTCGGTGATCTCGGCGATCGCGGCGACGAGCGGCTCGCGCAGGTTCTCGAGCACCTCGTCCGGGTCGATCCGGTCGAGCAGCTCCTCGGGCTTGAGCAGGTTGGTGGTGAGCAGCTCGATGGTCGTCGCGGCGACCTTGCCGGCCCGGCGCGGCACGATGCCCTGCCAGCCGAACGGGCCGATCCCCTTGTACTCGACGGGGCGGTAGAGCATCTCGAGGGCGACGATCTTCGTGCTCCAGCCGACGAACGCGGCCACGAACGGCATCGAGACGTAGACCAGCCAGTTGACCGAGAAGTCGTCCTTGATCTCCGACCAGGTCTGGATCAGGGGAAGCAGCGCGGGCGCGAGGCCCGCAGTCACAGCCGGCCCCCGGTGGCCGCCTCCCAGAGCGACCGACCGAGGGCGGTCACGCGCACGGTGCGCTTGTCGACCCGAGCCGACAGCGGGCCACGGCTGCCCGCCTTGATCGCCTTCAGCACGTAGGTCTCCGCCATCAGGATCTCGTAGTCCTGCTTCATCGAGGGGTCCTCCGGGCCGCGCTCGAGCAGGCCGAGGGAGAGCAGGTGGGAGACGTACGTCGGCGTCATCGCCGGCAGCGCGAGGTTGGCCGTCCGCCCGACCAGGGAGGCGTTGGCCAGGATCACCCGCCCGGGCCCGCCGGTCGCCGTACGGGCGCGGACGGTGACGAGCGGCGAGGCCGAGCCGTCGGACAGCGCGCTGATGACACGCGCCTCGTCGGGCACCAGCTGGTCGATGATGTGGTGGAACAGCTCGGCCTGGCCGCCGTCCGTGCTCTGGTCGAGCGCGCGGTCCAGCAGGCTGCGCATCTTCTGGTCGAGGCTCGCGGACGGCCGCGGTCCCTCCAGCTCGAGCGGAGCGCGCTGCGGCGCGGGAAGCCGGGAGCTGAGCAGCCTCATCGCCTGCTGCTCGGCGAGTCCTGCGACCTTCAGGCCGACCTTGGCCGCCGCGACGGTCCGCGGCACCAGGCCGAAGGGGTCGAGGAGGGAGGCCATGGCCGAACGCTACCGACCGGGACCGGACACGAGGGACCGGACGAGGGTGACGACGTCGTCGGCGATGCCGCGTACGCCGGGGATGCGGGTCGCGCGCAGGAGCTTGTCGAGGATCGGGACCGCCTGGCGCACCAGCTGGCGGGTGCGGGTGCGGCCCGAGCTGTCGTCGTACACCCAGAACAGGACCATCCCCATCTGCACCAGCCACAGCAGCAGCGGCAGCTCCTGGCGCAGGGCGGGTGCGACCTTGAGGTCCGAGCCGTCGACGACCCGGCGCATCAGTGCGATGGCTGCCTCGCGCGTCGGCGCCGACTCCGGGGAGAACACCGAGAGCGGGCTGGTCGGCTCGGCGGCGTGCTTGAAGAACTTGCCGGCGAACTCGTGTGACGACTCGGCCACGTCGAGCCAGACCTCGAGCACGCCAGTCAGCCGAGGGACGAAGGCCTGCTCGGTGGCGAGCACACCCTCGCAGCCCTCGAGGTGGGCGGCGAAGATCTCGTCGTAGAACGCGAGGACGAGGTGCTCCTTGGACCCGAAGTAGTAGTAGGCGTTGCCCACCGAGACCCCGGCCTCCTTGGCCACGGCGCGCATGGTGGTGGCGTCGTAGCCGCCGGTCCGGAACAGCTTCGTCGCCGCCGCGACGATGGCGGCGCGGGTCTGCTCGGACTTGCTCACGACCGCCAACCTAGATCAGCCCCTGCCGGCGGTGCCGGTCCGGTGCTGGGCCGCCGCCCAGGCCTCGAGCTGGGTCTCGTAGGCCCGCGTCCGCTGGGTGTCCACCACGTGCCGGCGGCGGATGGCCGAGAACGCCTTCACGTTGACCACGTGGAGCAGACCGAGGACCAGCAGCACCACCCCGACCTTGAGGCTGAGCGACTCCACGAGCGCCTCGGCGGTCCCGACCCCATCGCCGGCGCGCAGGTAGAGCAGCACGAACCCGGCGTTGAGCAGGTAGAAGCCGACGACCAGGAGCCGGTTGGTCGCGGTCGCCACCGCGGGGTCGCTGAAGACGTCGGTCAGGAACACCTGGCCGTTTCGGGCCAGGGTGCGGCCGACCGCGACGATGACCGGCACGCAGACGACGAGGTAGAGCAGGTGGTGGGCGAGGGTCCAGTTCATGTGCGCCTCCCGAAGTTGAACGTGTTCAAATACTGGCTTGGCTCACAGTACCCCACTTTTGAACACGTTCAAACCTTGGCGCGGCAGCGGTTCACATCGGCAGCGCGATCCCGTTGTCCTCCGCCGCCAGCTCGCGGTCCGCCGAGGCGGCGGCGGCCATCCCGGCGGCCGCAGCGACGAGGACGGCGGCCATCGGCATCGGCAGTCCCGCCTGCTGGGCGATGTCGCCGGCGGCGTACACGCCCGGGCGGCTGGTGCGGCCGAGCGCGTCGACGATGATCGCGCCGACCGGTGAGCGGTCGAGGCCGAGCTGCTCGGCGAACGGAGCGGTGGGCGCCCAGGTGGTGTGCACGAACAGCCCGCCGAGCGGGACCGGCGCGGCGCCGTCGAGGAGGACCTCGAGGCTGCCCCCTGCGGGCCCGACGCCGGTGACGGGCTCGGTGCGCACCTCGACGCCCATGCGCTTCAGGGTGTCGGCGACGTCGGCGTCGAGCTCGACGCCGTCGGTGAGCACCACCCGGTGGCTCGCGATCCGCTCGAGCATCGCCGCTCGCAGCGGCAGGCTCGCGTCGGCGCCCAGGAGCCCCACGTGCTGGCCGGTGAACTCGTGGCCGTGGCAGTAGGGGCAGTGCGCCACCAGGTCGCCCCACAGGTCCGCGAGCCCCGGCACGTCCGGCAGCGTGTCGGCAACGCCCATCGCCAGCACCACCCGGCGTACGGCGACGTCGCCGACGCTGGTGTGGAGGGTGAACCCGTGGTCGGTCGCCTCGATCGTCGTGACCTCGGCCTCGACGAGGTCGACCGACGCGTAGTGCTCGAGGTCGGCGCGGGCGGCGGTGCGGAGCTCGGCGGGCGGGGTGCCGTCGTGGCCGAGGAAGTTGTGCATGGCGGTCGCCGGGTCGTTGCGGTAGCGGTCGGTGCCCAGGACCACCGTCGGGCGGTTCATCCGGCCCAGGGTCTGGGCGGCCTGCAGTCCGGCCGCACCGGCGCCGACCACGGCGACGTCGTACGTCTCGTTCATCTGCTGTCCTCTCATGTGTGAACACTTGCGCTGGTCAGCAGCGTGCGACTTAATGTCAACATGAAGTCAAGTCGTGCCGAGATCCGCTGGACGGTGGGCGAGCTCGCCGACCGCTTCGAGCTGCCGACCCACGTGCTGCGGCACTGGGAGTCGATGGGCCTGCTCGCGCCCGAGCGGGACGCCGCGGGCCGGCGCCGCTACCGCGAGGACGACGCCTATCGGGTCGCGGCGATCGTCTCCAGCAAGGCGGCCGGCATGAGCCTCGAGCAGATCCGCTCGCTGCTCGACTCCGAGGCCGAGGGCCGTCACAAGATCCTCATCGACCACCTCGCCGACCTCGAGGCGCGGATGGCGGAGATGGAGCGCTCCCGCCACCTGACCCAGCACGCGTTGGAGTGCCGGGCGCACGACGTCGCGAACTGCCCGAACTTCCGGTCGCACGTGGCCGACCTGGTCGCCGGCACCCGGCGCGGGCTGCACCCGCAACGGCACGCGACGGAGCACCCCCGGCAGCACCCCGTCGCTGACCCTGGTCAACGGGGGCGCTCCCGTGCTTGAGTGACCTGCGTCACATCTGGTACGGCCCGTACCCCGGGTCGTCGTCTCGGCGAAAGGTCATCCATGCCTGCATCCCGCTCCCGGCTGCTGCCGGCCGCGATCCTGTCGGTCCTCGCGGCCCTGCTCGCACTCACCCTCCAGGCCCCGGCAGCACACGCCGCCGGCCCGTCGTACGTCGCGCTCGGCGACTCCTACGCCTCCGGCGTGGGCACCCGCTCCTACATCAGCGACGGCTCGAGCTGCCAGCGCTCGACGTACGCCTACCCCTACCTGGTGGCCCAGCAGCGTGGCTACTCGCTGAGCTTCCAGGCGTGCTCGGGAGCGACGACCTCGACCGTCACCAACAGCCAGCTGAGCGCGCTCAGCTCGACGACGCGGTACGTCACGATCTCCGTCGGTGGCAACGACGCCGGGTTCTCCAGCGTGATCACCGAGTGCGCGCTGCCGGGCTGGATGTCCAACTGCGACGGCAAGATCAACACCGCCCAGTCGTTCATCAACAACACGCTGCCGGGGCGGCTGAGCACGCTCTATGCCGCGATCCGGTCGCGCGCGCCGGGCGCCGTCGTCGTCGTGACCGGCTACCCGCGGCTGTTCCAGGGCGAGGACTGCAACGCGGCGACGTTCTTCTCCCCGGCCGAGGAGACCCGGCTCAACCAGACCGCCGACCTGCTCAACGCGAAGCTGTCGGCCGCCGCGTCGGCCCGCGGCTTCAAGTTCGCCAACCCCACCAGCCGCTTCATCGGGCACGCGGTGTGCGACGACGTCGAGTGGCTCAACGGCCTGTCGAACCCGATCAGCGAGAGCTACCACCCCAACCGGGCCGGGCAGTCGTCCGGCTACACGCCGATCGTCAGCCCGCTGCTGGTCGGCTGACCCTCACCCCTGCATCGGGCGATAGACCAGGATCGCGCCCGCGGCCGGGTCGCCGTCGACGTCGACCAACGACAGCTCGTACGAGCGACCCGGCCAGACCACGTCGTTGATCGCATGAGCACCGGCGCCACCGGCGAGACCGTCGCTCGTCCGGACCGGCCCGAGGTCCTCCCTGATCTCGAGCCACGCCCCGTCCGGTCCCGGCACCATGCCGAGCACCCGCGGACCGTCGAGGTCGTCGAGACGGTGACGCCGGCCGACCGCGTCCTCGAGCTGCCACAGTCGACCGTCGCGCTCGATCACCTCCGGGACCTCGGCCCCGCGCACGACCGTGCCCGCGGACGAGCCGTAGGCAGCGGCGCCGAGGACGGTGCCGGGGAAGGCGACGACCTCCTCGCCGTACAGCCGGTCGGTCGTCCAGATCCGGACCTCGTGCCGGCCGCTCTCGGTCCCACCGCTCGACACGTAGCCGCCCCCGGCGGGGTCCTCGTCGTCGACGTCGCGGCAGCGCCCGGACTCGGTCGCGCCGTCATCGATCGACATCACGAAGTAGACCCCCGGCGCCCCGTTGCTGTCGCAGTGTCGCGCCACGTCGATGTCCGTCAGCCGGCCCGTCACCGTGAACGACGCCTCGGCCGCGCCAGGGCGGGCGAACACGGCGCCGAGGCGGGGCTTGCCGGCCACCCGGTCGCGGAACACGACGGTGCCGCTCGTGTCCGCGAGGCCGGGGGCCAGGTCTGCCGTGCGTTCGTACGTCGCGAGGCCGACCCGGGTGTCTCCCGAGCCGCCGGTGACGGTGAGGGTGAGCGTCCCGTCATCGCCGATGGGGAACGGGTCGTCGAGACGACTCGGTCCGACCACCCGCGCCAGCAGCACGCCGTCCAGCCGCAGGGCAGCGGTCGAGCCCGGCGGCAGGTCGTCGACCGCGACCGTGACGGCGCGGGCGGCTCCGGAGGCAGGGAGGTCGAGCTCCACGTGGCCCTCGCCCGGCTCGGACTCAGCGCTGGTCTCGAACCGGTAGGGGAAGTCGAGGATCCGGACCTCCCGAGGGACGACGTGGCCGGCGACCTCGAGCTCGTCGTTCGGGGCCGGACCGTCGTCCAGCGCGGGCAGCACGCCGAACCCCACGACCGCGGCGACCGCGGCCGCCGCGGCGGCGAGCCCCGCCTGCCGCCGCCGGCGGCGGGTCCGGATCCTGCCCTGGACCCCGGCGGCGCGGGCCGGGTGCTCGTCGTGGGCGACCGTGGCCGCGTCGGCGGCGAGCGCGGCCCTGAGGTCGTCGATCGTGTTCATCGCAGCTCTCCCGTCTGCTCGTTCCGCTCCTCGGCCAGTGCGGGGTCGATCCGCAGCTTGCCCAGTGCCTTGCTCAGCTGGCTCTTGACGGTCCCCGTGCTGCACCCGAGGGTGGCGGCGGTCTCGGCCTCGGACAGGTCCTCGAAGTACCGGAGCACGACGACCGCCCGCTGCCGCTTCGGCAGCCGGCCGATCGCCGCCGCCAGGTCGTGCCGCTCCGCGGCGGTGGCCGTCGCGTCGTCCCGGACCGGGGAGTCCGGCAGGTCGTGGCTGGGCCGCTCGCCGTTCCACCTCCGCCGCCACCAGCTGGCATAGGTGTTCACGAGGATCTTCCGCACGTAGGGCTCCGGGCGGGACTCGATCCGCGACCAGGAGAACCATGCCTTGCTGAGCGCGGTCTGGAGGAGGTCCTCGGCGAGCGCGTGGTCCCGCGTCAGCAGGTAGGCCGTGCGGAGGAGGGCCTGCGACCGCGACCCGACGAACTCGTCGAAGTCGGCACGATCGGACACCCGGCTCCCCCGTTCAGCGGTCATCGTCGTCATGTCCGGTGGGACCGTCGAGCCCGCGGGATCGGTTGCCTGCGTCGCCCGAGAAGAATTCCGACCGGCTGGTAGAACCTTCGCATGCGACGGATCTCGGCAGCGTCGGTCGGTACGGCGGTCGGCGTGCTCGCGCTCGCCGGCCTGGCCGGGTGCAGTGGCGACGACGACGGCGACGGCGGCGGCTCGACCGATGCGGTGACCGCCGTGCTCGCCGACCTGACGGCGGGTCTCACGGACCCCGAGACGCTGGCAGACGTGCGTTGGTTCAAGGGCGGGGACGGTGCCGGCGCCCGCTACGAGGAGATCGTCGACGGCATGGCGGGGATCACGCCCGCCGTGACCGCCGACGACGTCGAGGTCGACGGGGACACCGCGACGGCGACGTTGGCCTGGTCGTGGCCGGTCGTCGAGGACGCCGAGCCCTGGACCTACGAGACGGCGGTCGAGCTGCGCGACGCCGACGGCTGGCAGCCGGTGTGGACGCCGGGGCTCGTCGAGCCGAGCCTCGAGGAGGACGAGGTCCTCGACGCCACCACCGCCCCGGCCGACCGCGGGGACATCATCGGAGCCGAGGGCCAGGTCCTGGTGACCGAACGACCGGTGCTGCGGTTCGGCATCGACCGGGTGCGCGTCGACCTGCCCGCGGCAGCCGAGTCGGCGCGAGCACTGGCGCAGCTGGTCGGCGTCGACGTGGCGCCGTACGTCAAGGCCGTGCGGGCCTCCGGCGACCGCGCCTTCGTCGAGGCCATCTCGTTCCGCGAGGACGAGGTGCCGCCGGCCGTGCTGTCGTCGTACGAGGACATCGACGGGGCGATCGCCCTCGCCGACGAGATCGCGCTGGCACCGACACGGGAGTTCGCGGCGCCGATCCTCGGCCGGGTCGGGCCGGTCACCGCGGAGATGATCGAGGAGGACCCCGACCGCTACCGGGTCGGTGACATCGCCGGCGTCAGCGGCCTCCAGGCACGGTACGACGAGCGGCTCGGTGGCACGCCCGGGCGGGTCGTCGAGGCCGTCTCGGAGACCGAGGCCGAGGCCGGGCGAGAGTTGTTCCGCGTCGACACCGTCGACGGCGAGCCGCTCGAGCTGACCCTCGACCGGCATCTGCAGCAGGAGGCCGAGCGGGTGCTCGCCGGCGTCGGCCCGGCCAGCGCGATCGTCGCGATCCGGCCGAGCGACGGGGCGATCCTCGCCGCCGCCAACGGGCCGGGCACCGGCGGTCAGAACTTCGCGACCTACGGGCAGTTCCCGCCCGGGTCGACCTTCAAGCTCGTCAGCAGCCTGGCCCTGCTGCGCGCCGGGCTGGACCCCGACAGCACCGTCAGCTGCCCGTCGACGCTGACCGTCGACGGCAAGGAGTTCGGCAACTACAGCGACTACCCGAGCTCGGCCACCGGCGACATCCCCCTGCGCACCGCCCTCGCGCAGTCGTGCAACACGGCGTTCATCGGCGCGCGGGACGAGCTCGGCGACTCCGACCTCGCCGCGGCTGCCGCCAGCCTCGGCTTCGGTGTCGACCACGACCTGGGCTTCCCCGCCTACTTCGGCAGCGTCGAGCCGCCCGCCAGCGAGACCGAGGCCGCCGCCGACCTGATCGGCCAGGGCACCATCCTCGCCTCGCCGATGACGATGGCCACGGTCATCGCGTCCGTGCAGGAGGGGGCTCTCGTCGTACCCACCCTCATCGCGGACTACGAGGTCGCGCCCCACGACCACACGGCGCTGACGGACGAGGAGGCGCAGCAGCTCAGGGAGATGGCGCGCGGCGTCGTCACCGGCGGCAGCGGCTCGCAGCTCGCCGACGTGCCCGGACCGCCGGTCATCGCGAAGACCGGCACGGCGGAGTTCGCCGCCGAGGACGGCAGCATCCAGACCCATGCCTGGATGGTCGCCGCCCAGGGCGACCTCGCGGTCGCCGTGTTCGTCGGCCTCGGCGAGTCCGGCTCCCGCACCGCCGGGCCGCTGCTCGAGGAGTTCCTCCGCGCTGCGGGGTAGGTCGAAAATCAAGCGAGCCCCGGGGCTGCATGGGGTCAGCGGCCGGGGCTCGGTCGCATCGTAGAGTGCTCCCTCCGAGACGACGCGACGAGCCTACCTGTCGTTTCCCGATGTGGCACGAAACCGGAGAAGATTGACGCCACCGAGGGGGCGCCGGAGACAGAATTCCCAGCCCGGTGCCACAGTGGCCCCATGAGCACCGAGACCCTGCCCGCGGACCGTCGTCAGCTGTTCATCGGAGGCCAGTGGCGCGCCGCGTCGGAGGGCGGGCGCTTCGACGTCCTCGACCCGGCCGACGGCTCGGTCCTGGCCGACGTCGCCGACGGCACCGTCGACGACGCCCGGGCCGCGCTCGACGCCGCCGTCGCCGCGCAGGACGAGTGGGCGGGCACCGATCCCCGGGAGCGCGGCGAGATCCTGCGCCGCGGTTTCGAGATGGTCACCGGCCGGGCCGACGAGGTTGCCCGGCTGATGAGCCTGGAGATGGGCAAGACGATCACGGAGGCCAAGGGCGAGGTGACGTACGGCGCCGAGTTCCTCCGCTGGTTCTCCGAGGAGGCCGTGCGCATCCACGGCCGGTGGATGAAGGCGCCGACCGGGAACACCCGGCTGCTCACGATCAAGAAGCCGGTCGGCCCGTGCTTCTTCATCACGCCGTGGAACTTCCCGCTCGCGATGGGCACCCGCAAGATCGGCCCCGCCGTCGCCGCGGGCTGCACGATGGTCGTCAAGCCCGCGTCGCAGACGCCGCTCACGATGCTGCTGCTCGCGGACATCCTGACCGAGGCCGGCCTGCCGGACGGCGTCCTCAACGTCGTCACCACCACCAGCTCGAGCAAGGTCGGTGAGGCGCTGATCGCCGACCCGCGGCTGCGGAAGCTGAGCTTCACCGGGTCGACCGAGGTCGGCAAGGGCCTGGTGCGCCAGGCGGCCGACCAGCTCCAGCGGGTCAGCATGGAGCTCGGCGGCAACGCCCCGTTCCTGGTGTTCGGCGACGCCGACGTCGACGCCGCCGTGGACGGCGCGATGATCGCCAAGATGCGCAACATGGGCGAGGCCTGCACGGCCGCCAACCGGTTCCTCGTCGAGGAGTCGGTCGCCGAGGAGTTCGCCGCGAAGCTGGCCGAGCGGATGGGCGCGCTCACGCTCGGCCGGGGGCAGGACGACGGCGTCGACGTCGGCCCGCTCATCGACGAGAAGGCGGTCGAGAGCGTCACCGCCCTCGTCGACCAGGCGGTCTCGGCCGGCGCCCGGGTCGTGACCGGTGGCACCGCCCCCGACGGTCCCGGCTACTTCTTCAGCCCGACCGTCCTCGCCGACGTGCCACCCGACGCCGACGTCAACCGCGAGGAGATCTTCGGCCCGGTCGCGCCGATCACGACGTTCACCTCCGAGGAGGAGGCGGTGACGCGCGCCAACGAGTCGGAGTACGGGCTGACGGCGTACGTCTACACCCGCGACCTCGGCCGCACCATCCGGATGGCGGAGTCGCTGGCCTTCGGCATGGTCGGCGTCAACTCCGGCCTGGTCTCCAACCCCGCAGCACCGTTCGGCGGCGTGAAGGCCAGCGGGTTCGGCCGCGAGGGAGGCTTCGAGGGCATCGAGGAGTACCTCGACACGACGTACGTCGCCCTGCCCGGCGGCTGACCGCGCCGCTGCTGCCACACTCACGCCATGAAGGTGCGGGGAGCGATCGCGGAGAAGTACGCCGAGTTCGCGACCTACGCCGCCGACGACTCGCCGTGCTTCGAGGACTGGGCGCTCGGCGTCGCCCACGACCCAGCGGCGCACGAGTGGCTGGCCACGCTCCCGGACGTGAAGCAGCAGCCGAACTTGGTGTTCGCGGCCGCGCGCTGGCACGGCGTCCCTGCGCCGGCGCCGTACGACGCGCTCCGGTCGGCGCTCCTCGCCGACGACGGCTCGATCCGCGCGACGATCCTCGACCGTGCCACCCAGACCAACGAGGCCGGCCGGATGGCGACGCTGCTGCCGGCGATCGTCCTCGCGGCCGAGGGGCGCCCGGTCGCGCTGCTCGAGGCCGGCGCGAGCGCCGGGATCTGCCTCTTCCCGGACCGGTGGAGCTATGAGTGGTCGACCGCGGACGGCGTCCGCCGGCTCGCGCCCGACCCGGCCGCGCCGACCCTGACCTGCGCCGTCACCGGCCCAGCCCCGTTGCCCGCCGAGCTGCCGGACGTCCGCTGGCGCGGCGGCATCGACCTCAACCCGCTCGACGTCCGCTCCGAGGCCGACCTGTCCTGGCTGCTCACGCTCGTCTGGCCCGAGCACGACGACCGTCGCGCCCAGCTCGCCCGGGCGATCGAGGTCGCCCGCGCCGACCCGCCCACCCTCCACCAGGGCGATCTCCTCGACCTGCTGCCGGGCGTGGTCGACGAGGCCGCGGCGGCGGTGGGTCCCGACGGCCTCGTGATCGTCTTCCACTCCGCCGTCATCGCCTACCTCGACGACGCCGCCCGCGACCGCTACGACGAGCTCGTCCGCGGCTTGGTCTCCGCCGGCCGGTGCCGATGGATCAGCAACGAGGGGCGGCACGTCCTCCCGACCGTCACCGCCACCGGACCGCCTCCGCCGAGCGGGCAGTTCGTCCTCGGGCTCGACGGCGTCTCGCTCGGCCACACCCACGGGCACGGGCGGACGCTGCACTGGTGGGAGTGACGCTGCGCGGGGCTTGATGGGTGGGTCGTGCGGGTGGGGCGGTGGTGCCGGTAGGTCCTCGGCCTGCGCGGGAGGGCTCGCGCCGGCGGGGCAACCACATCCGTCCCCCAGCAGCGCGGTCGCTTCGCTCCCGCGGTGCTGGGCGCCGCAGCCAGACCCATCCACGCCCCGCCGGCGCGACCCTCCCGCTTGACCTGGACCTCCCGGCCCCACCGCCCGGCGAGCACGACCGACCCCTCGGGGTGGGTGGGTTCCCACCTGTCGTGCTCGCCGGTGACCGGCCACGTGGCACATCGAAACCACGTCCACCCCGTCGTGGAGCCGGGTGTGGCGCGGGCGTGGCCTGCCCTCCCCTGGCCGGTGCGGGGCGTGGGCCCCGGTGGGCGAGTCCGGGCCCCGCCGGCTCCGAAGGCGGGCTCGTCGGCCTCGGCGTGCCCGGCCGGCGTTGCGCGTGACTCGGGCGGCCGGGCCCTGGTTGATCTGGCCGGCGGAAAAGGCCCGGCTTTGAAGCCGACCGGGGCCCACGCCCCGCGCCGGCCCGACCCGGGCAGTCCACGCCCGACACACACCGACCGGCGCAACCCACCAAGCCCCGCGCAGCGGCTTGACTTCAAGCGGACTTGAACTTGTCCACTGATCCTCATGAGAGCGATCAGGTTGCACGAGCTCGGACCCGCGGAGAACCTCGTCCTCGACGAGCTGCCGGACCTGGAGCCCGGGGCCGGGCAGGTGCGGATCGCGGTGGCGGCAGCCGGCGTCCACCTCCTCGACACCACGCTCCGGCGCGGGGAGCCGGGGCCGATCCCGGCGCCGGCGCTGCCGACGATCCCGGGGCGCGAGGTCGCGGGGGTCGTCGACCGGGTGGGGCCGGGCGTGCACGAGGGGTGGGTCGGTCGGCGGGTGGTGGCGCACCTGGGGCCGGTGCCGGGCGGGTACGCCGAGCAGGCGGTCTGCGACGTCGACCTGGTCTACGAGGTGCCCGCGTCGATCTCGCTGCCCGACGCGATCGCGGCCGTCGGCACCGGTCGGACGGCGCTCGGCGTGGTCGAGCTCGAGCCGCCCACTGCTGACGACGTCGTGCTGGTGCCGTCGGCCGCCGGCGGGCTCGGGTGGCTGCTCGCCCAGTCCGCGCTCGAGGCCGGGGCCCAGGTGGTCGTGGCCGCGCGCGGGGCGGAGCGGGTCGCGAAGCTCGCCGACCTCGGCGCCCACCTGGTCGTCGACTACGGAGAGCCGGACTGGCAGCGGCAGGTGCGGGCGTCGTACGACGGTCCCGACGGCGTCACGCTGGTCTACGACGGCGTCGGCGGTGCCGTGGGTCGGACCGCGCTGGAGCTGCTCCGGCCCGGCGGGCGGCTGGTGATGTTCGGGTACTCGGCAGGCTCGCCGACACAGCTCACGACCAGCGACCTGGTCGAGCGGGGGATCTCCGCGGGGTGGTCGCTGGGGCCGCGGATGGCGGCGCTGCCGGGCGGGATCCCGGGGCTCGCGTTCCGGGCGATCGAGCGGGTGGCGGCGGGACGCTGGCGACCGCTGGTGACGTCGTACCCGCTCGCCGAGGCGGCCCGCGCGCACGCCGACCTCGAGGGCCGCCGGGCGCTCGGGAAGGTGGTGCTGGAGCCGGCGATGAATCCGGTAGGCACTGTCGGTCCTGACCGTCAGACTGTTCTTCAGGAGACCCCATGACCGATCAGCTGACCACGCCCGCACCCGCGCCCGAGAGCCCGCAGCCGCCCTCGCCGCGTCGGCTGCCGCGCGCGCTCACGCCGTTCCGGCACTCCGCCTACCGGCGACTCGGCATCGCGCTCGTGCTGGGCGCCTTCGCCGGCGGTGTCTGGGTGGTGGCGCTGGTCTGGGAGGTCATCCGGATCGGTGGCGGCGCCGGCCAGCTGTCGGTGGTGTCGACGGCGGGAGCCGTCGGCGTGCTGCTCCCCGCGCTCCTCGGTGGCGTGGTCGCCGACCGGGTGCCGCAGAAGCTGATCCTGCTCGTCGTCGCGGCGGTCGAGACCACGGGTATGGCGATCGTCGCCCTGTTGTCGTGGACCGACCGGACCGAGGTCTGGCACCTGGCCGTGGTGTCGTTCGCGACCGGTGCGGCCATGGCGTTCTACTACCCCGCCTACTCCGCCTGGCTGCCCGCGCTGGTGCCCGAGGAGGACCTGATGGCGGTCAACGGGTTCGAGGGCATGGTGCGACCGACGGTCGGCCAGGCGCTCGGGCCCGCGCTGGCCGGCATCGTCGTCGGCGCGGTCTCGACGTCCGCTGCGCTCGGGCTGGCCGCCGCCTTCCACGTGCTGGGCATCATCGCGCTGACGGCGGTGCCGCTCACCGCCGTCCGCCGGGCGTCCGTCGACGACGAGGAGGAGGCGGCTCCCGCCTCGGTGCTCGCCGACATGCGCGAGGGCTTCGCCTACATGGTCCGGACGCCCTGGCTCCTCGCCACGCTGCTGTTCGCCTCGGTGATGCTCCTGGTGATGATGGGCCCCCTCGAGGTGCTCATCCCGTTCCTGGTCAAGGACAAGCTGGACGGCGGTCCCGGTGACCACGCAGCCGTGCTCGCGGCCTTCGGCATCGGCGGTGCGGTCGGCTCGATGGTCATGGCCTCGCTGCAGATGCCGCGTCGTTACCTCACCTGGATGAACCTGATGTGGGGGCTGGCCTGCCTGCCCTTCTTCGTCATGGGCATCGCGGGCCACATCTGGGTGATCGTCGCGATGGCCTTCCTGTCCGGCGTGCTGTTCTCCGCGCCGATGGTGATCTGGGGGACCCTGCTGCAGCGCCGGGTGCCGCCCCACCTGCTCGGACGCGTCGCGTCGCTCGACTTCTTCGTCTCGATCAGCCTGATGCCGGTGTCGCTGGCGCTGGCCGGTCCGGTGGCGAGCTGGATCGGCGTCGAGGCGACGTTCACCATCGCTGCCGTGGTGCCGGTGGTCGCAGCCGTGCTCGCGGTGTGGCTGGCCAAGCTGCCGGCCGACGAGCTCGCGAACCCGTTGCGGGACGCACCGCAGGCAGAGCCGGAGGCGTCAGTCCGCTAGGGCCGCGAGGATCTCGGCGTTGTGGCGGTAGCCGTGGGCCTCGTAGCCGATGACGGTGACCCACGGCGCGAGCGAGAGCACCAGCAGGCACCAGGTCAGCTCGACGTCGCCGGCGGCCATGACGACGGGAACGACCAGCAGTGCGATCGTGCCGACGACGAGGAGCACGTGGAAGGGGTCGATCGAGCGGCTGACGACGGCGTAGAAGACGTAGAGCGCCACCAGGTAGAAGCCGAGCGGGACCGCGACGGTGAGCACCGTGCCGACGAGGCCGATGTGCGACTCGTGGGCGAGGAAGTACGCCGCCACGTGCACGCCCGCCCCCACCGCGACGATCGCGCCGAACAGGACCATGTGGCCGTAGCCCCAGCCGAACGAACGGTCCGGACGCGCGTGCAGGATCTCACCGTGGGGGATCGAGAAGTAGGTCCACCACATGCCGAACGTCAGCGCGGTGCCGGCGGCCGCCAGCAGCGCGACGTCGAGGTCGATGCCGTGCTCGGCCAGGGCGGTCAACGTCGCCATCGTGCCGATCAGCCCCTCGCCGAGGGCGATGATCACCATCAGCCCGTAGCGCTCCGCGATGTGGTGCGGGTGCCACGGCGTCGCGAGGCGCCGTTCGGCGATGACCGGCGCTGCCACCTCGATCACCAGCGGGATGCACACGAGGAGGAACGTCGTCGTCACCGGGAGGTCGACGAGGGCGAAGAAGCACCACATCACCTGCGACACGAGCAGGCTGCCCATGTAGAGCGCGTGCGTGCTGCGGCGGTCGGGGTCGCTGCGCGTGGCGCGCCACCACTGGAACAGCAGGCCGGCTCGCATCACGACGTAGCCCCACACCATCACGTCGTTGTCGAGGGTGTCGCCGTGGTGGATCGACTCGAACATCGCGGGCAGGCCGAGGGCGAACACCAGGACCCCGACCATCTGCACCATCGTCGTCAGCCGGAACAGCCAGTCGTCGGTGTCGTAGGCGGAGGCGAACCAGGTGAAGTTGATCCAGGCCCACGAGATCGCGAACGTCGCGAACGCGAAGCCGACGATGCCGGCGCCGACGTGGTCCTCGGCGAGTGCGTGGGCGAGCTCGTTGGCCGCCGTGCCGAACGCCACGACGAACGTGAGGTCGAAGAGCAGCTCGAGGGTGGTCGCCGCGCGGTGCTCCTCGTGAGGGTCACGGCCGGACATCGGCCGGGTGCGGTGCCGCAGGGACGGGACGTCGGGCATGGGCCCGAGTCTAGGAGCGGTACGACGCCGCGCGCCGCCCCAGCAACGCGAGCATCCGCCGCTCCGGGCCGGCGTCGGCGGGGACCGGCACGGGTGGACCGAACTCGCCGTGCTGCTCGAGCGCGAGGGCGAGGGCGGTCGGCATCAGCGCGTCGGCGAGGTCCGCGGCGACCGGGAGGTCCGCGCCCGTCGTACGCCCGACGTCCCAGCCGTGCACCGCGATCTCGACGGCCGCGAGCCGGGCGATGGTGCGCACCGGCATCGGCCGGCCGCCGACCGCGACGGTCGGCGTGGTCGCGCCGGCCCAGGCGCCGAGCAGGTCGCACGCCTTGACCTGGAGCGACCGGATCCGCTCGCCGACCGGCGCCGGTGCGGCGCTGTGGAGGTCGATGGTGCCGTGCGCTCCCTCGGCGAACGCGTCGAGGGAGTCCTCCATGTGGCCGAGCAGGTCGCCGAGGTCCCAGCGCTCACAGGGTGTCGGGAGGTGGAGGTGGGCGGGCGTCACGGTCGCGAGCGTGCTGCGGGTGTAGGCGAGCGCGCGCTCGAGGAGCTCCACCCCCGGGTCCGGTGCGGAGGGGGGACCGGGGAGTGCGGACACCGGATCAGCCGGCGGGGGCGAGGTCGGGCTGCCAGTCCGCCTCGAGCCGTTCGGGGAGGCCGAACCGCCGGAAGTGCTCGGCGCCGAAGAAGGCGGTGACGTGGCGGACCTTCGACCCGGCGAGGCTGAGCACCTGCATGTGGAACGGCTCGAAGTGCCCCTCGGGCTGGCGCATGTAGAGGCCGAACGCGGGCTGGCCGTTGGCGACCGTCCGCAGCATCGGCATGTCGTGGCTACCGCCGGGGCACTGCCGCTCGATGAGCTCGCCGATGTTCTCGGCGCCGCGGTAGTGGTTGAGGAACGGCGGCATGTCCCAGGTGGCGTCGTACTGCAGCAGCTTGACGATCCGGTCGACGTCCTTGGCCCAGAACGCTTCGAGGTAGGCGTCGAGCATCAGCTGCTGCGCGTCGTCGAGGTCCTGCTCGACGGTGTCCGGCGTGAGGCCCCGGTCGTCGAGCTGCGCGTGGGCCCGCTGGAGCGCGGAGTTGACCGCCGCGGCCGTCGTGTCGAGCGCCGCCGCGGTCTCCGCGGCCGACCAGCGCAGCACGTCGCGGAGGATGAGCACGGCGCGCTGCCGCGCCGGGAGGTGTTGGAGGGCGGCCACGAACGCGAGCCGGATCGTGTCGCGCTCGGCGACCTCGACCGCGGTGTCCGGGATCGGCTCCAGCCACGGGATCTCGGCGTCCTGCTCGAGCGCGTCGCCGGCGACGGAGTCCGCCGTACCGAGACCCGCGGGCAGCGGTCGGCGCGGCCGGCCCTCGAGGTTGGTGAGGCAGACGTTGGTGGCGATCTTGTAGAGCCAGGTGCGCACCGAGCTGCGGCCCTGGAAGCTGGCCGAGGCCTTCCACGCGCGAAGGAACGTCTCCTGCACCAGGTCCTCCGCCTCGTGCACCGACCCGCTCATCCGGTAACAGTGCGCCATCAGCTCCCGCTGGTAGCGCCCCGTCAACGTGTCGAAGTCCGCGAGCTCGTCGCTCGCCTGGTCGGTCAGCTGCTCGGTCACCATCGTTCCCATCGCCCTACCCCCGGATCCTCGTGAGTCTGCCTGATGGGTGGACCCGGGTAAACCGGGAAACTCATCGGTCGGGGGCGGGGCGACTCGAGCAGCTACGAGTGCGCTGCGCGCGCGAACCCCAGCGCCCGCTCCGCCAGCGGTACGACGACCGGCCGGTCGGCCGGGATGAGCCCGACCCGGGTCCGGCGGTCGAGCAGGTCGTCGACGGTGGCGGCGCCCTCGTGGGTGACGCCGAAGACCAGCTCGGCGAGGGTGACGGGGATGGTCGGCGAGGGCGGGGCGAGCAGCTCGTCGACGGTGAGGCCGGTGACCTCGCGGGCGGTGGCGAGGACCAGGTCGGCGTCGGTGCCGAACCGTCGCACCAGCCGCGCCTCGCCGGGGGAACCGGCGCGCTCGGCCCGCTCGGCGAGCTCGGTGCGCGGCGCTGCGCCGGCGAGGGGGAGGGTGGCCGTGACGCAGGGACCGGCGGACAGGCCGGCGTGCGCGACCGCGGCGTCGACGGCGTCCTCCGCCATCCGGCGGTACGTCGTCAGCTTGCCGCCCACGATCGTGACGACTCCTGACGGGCTGGTGAGCACGGCGTGCTTGCGGGACAGGTCGGCGGTGGACTCCTCGCCGGTGGACCCTGCTGGACCGGTCGACGTGTCGAGCAGCGGCCGGAGGCCGGCGTACGCCCCTACCACGTCGGACCGCCGCAACGATCGGGAGAACGAGGCCGCGACGACGTCGAGCAGGAAGCCGATCTCGACCTCGGTCGGCTGGGCGACATCGGGCACCGGGCCGTCGGCGGGCTCGTCGGTGAGGCCGACGTAGACCTGGCCGTCGGGCTGCGGCAACACCAGCACGAACCGGTTGCGCTCACCGGGGATCGGCGCGAACACCGCGGCGCCCAGACCGGGCAGGCTCTCGCCACGCAGCACGAGGTGGGTGCCGCGGGAGGGTCGCAGCCGGATGTCCTCGACCAGGTCGCCGGCCCAGACGCCGGCGGCGTTGACGACGACGCGGGCTCGGACGACCGTGGTCGCGCCCGTGAGCTCGTCGCGCAGCGCGACCTCGGTGCCGCTCGCCGACGTCACCCGGGTGTGGGTGTGCACGGCGGCGCCGCGCTCCACCGCGGTGCGGGCGATCGTCGTGACCAGCCGGGCGTCGTCCTCCAGCTGCCCGTCCCACCCGAGCACGGCGCCGCGCAGCCCGTCGGGCCGCAACGTCGGGGCCAGGCGGCGGGTCTCGGCGGCCGTCAGCTTCCGCGGCCGGGGAAGGGTGTCGGCGCTGGTGCCGGCCACCCGGCGCAGCAGGTCGCCGCCCAGCAGGCCCGCCCGGGCCAGGGCCCCCATCGGCCGGCTGACACCGGCCGCGAGCGGCAGCAGCGTCGGCATCGGCCGGGTCAGGTGCGGGGCGGTCGTCTCCATCAGGATGCCGCGCTCGACCGCGCTCTCGTGGGCGATGCCGACCTGGCCGCTGGCGAGGTAGCGCAGCCCGCCGTGCACCAGCTTGGACGAGAACCGCGACGTGCCCCAGGCGAGGTCGAACGCGTCGACGGCCAGCACGCTGAGCCCGCGGCTCGCCGCGTCGAGCGCGACCCCGGCGCCGGTGACGCCGAGGCCGACCACCACGACGTCGACGGACTCCGGGACGCCGGCCAGGCCGGGGATGATGCGTCGGGTCATGGCCGCAGCGCCCTCTCGATCAGCTGGTGGAGCTCGCCGTCGAGCTCCTCGGCGGAGACGTCGTCGTCGGTCATCGTGTGCGCGGAGAGCACGAACCCGTGGGCGGCGAGCACGACGCTGCGAGCCAGGGCGGCGGGGTTGCCGGTCCGCACGGTGCCGTTCGCCTGACCGGCTTCGATCACCGCGACGAGCAGGCCGAGGATCAGCTCCTGTGACCGGCCGCGCCGGGCCAGCAGGTAGGGGAGGATCAGCTCGGGGTCGAGCTCGACGATCCGCACGAACAGCTCGTTCTCGCGCAGCACGGTCACCGCTCCCAGCACGCCGTCGGCGATCTGTGCGGGCGTGGGACCGCCCCCCGCCTGCGCTGAGCTCGAAGCGTCGTACCCCAGCGTCGGCTGGGTCGACGCCACCAGCTCGCCCCACTCGCGGGTCATCAGGTCGCCCAGCAGCTCCGGCATGTCGGACCAGGTGCGGTAGATCGTCATCCTCGAGACGCCCGCCCGCCGCGCCACCTCGGTCAACGTGGTCCGGCGCCAGCCGACGTCGAGGATGCACGCGCGGGCCGCGTCGAGATAGGCGTCCCGCGGCTCGGGGTTGTGACGATGTGACGACATATGTCACACTGTAACACATGACCGAGACGCAGCACGATCTCCAGCTCCAGCCCGAGATGCCGCCGACGCGGTGGGGCGACCCCGCCCACGCCGGCCCGCTCCCGGACGGGGTGCGCGACCTCGTGAGCCTCGTCTTCCCCCTCGTCGAGACCCCTGCCGCGGCCGAGGTCGCGGTGCCGGCCCCGGCGCTCCCCGCCGATCTGGTCGACGGCCTGCGCGAGCTCCTCGGCGAGGAGCACGTCGTCCTCGACGACGCCGTCCGCCGCAACCGCACCCGCGGCAAGTCGACCCCCGACCTGCTCCGCCAGCGCGCCGGCGACCTCGCCGACGTCCCGGACGTGGTCGTCCGACCGGGTGGGCACGACGACGTGCAGGCGGTGCTCGACTACGCGGCCGAGCACCGGATCGCGGTGGTCCCGTTCGGCGGCGGTACGTCGGTGACCGGCGGCCTCGCGGTCGAGCGCGACGGCTACACCGGAGTCGTGTCCCTCGACCTCGGCCGCATGCGCAGCCTGCTCGCCCTCGACCCGGTCTCCTCGACCGCGACCCTCGGCCCGGGACTGCGCGGTCCCGAGGCCGAGGCGCTGCTCGCCGAGCACGGGCTGATGCTCGGCCACTTCCCGCAGAGCTTCGAGTTCGCGACCATCGGCGGCTTCGCAGCGACCCGGTCGAGCGGCCAGTCGAGCGCGGGCTACGGCCGGTTCGACGCCATGGTCGTCGGCCTCCGCGCCGCCACGCCGAGGGGCGAGGTCCGGCTCGGCGGCACCGCGCCGTCCAACGCGTCGGGTCCCGACCTGCGCGAGCTGTTCCTCGGCTCCGAGGGCGCGTTCGGCGTCATCACCGAGGTCACGGTCCGCGTCCGGCCGCTGCCGGAGGTCAAGGAGTACGAGGGCTGGCACTGGCCCTCGTTCGCGGCCGGCGCCGACGCGATGCGCGCGCTCGCCCAGGGTGACCTGTTGCCGACCGTGCTCCGCCTCTCCGACGAGAACGAGACCGCCATCAACCTGGCCCGTCCCGACGCGATCGGCGGCGAGGGTTCTGCTGGGCCCGGGGGAGGCGGCTGCCTGATGATCGTCGGCTACGAGGGCACCCCCGCGGCGGTCGCCGCGAAGAAGGTGGCCGTCGCCGCGGCCCTGACCGACCTCGGAGGCACCCCGCTCGGCGCGGAGCCTGGCGAGGCCTGGGCGGCCGGCCGCTTCAACGCGCCGTACCTCCGCGACTCCCTCCTCGACGTGGGCGTCATCGTCGAGACCCTCGAGACCGTGACGTTCTGGTCCAACCGCGAGCGGCTCTACGCCGCGGTGAGGTCGGCGCTGGAGTCCGCGCTCGGCGAGGGCACGATGGTGCTCTGCCACATCTCGCACGTCTACGCGACCGGCTGCTCGCTCTACTTCACCGTCGCGGCCGCCGGCGGGACACCCGGTGCCGGTGGGGAGGGCCGGCTCGACCGTTGGCTCGCCGCGAAGACCGCCGCCAACGACGCGATCGTCGCCAGCGGCGCCTCGATCACCCACCACCACGCGGTCGGCACCGACCACCGCGACTGGCTGCAGCCGGAGATCGGCGACCTCGGCGTCGCGGTCCTCCGGGCGGTCAAGCGGGAGCTCGACCCGGCCGGGATCCTCAACCCCGGGGTCCTGATCCCGTGACCGGGCAGCGGCGGGCATTCACGTTCCTCGTCAACCCCAACTCCGGCGGCGGCGCCGCACCCAAGGTCGTCGTACCCCTCGCGCGCCGGCTCCGCGAGGCCGGCGCCGACACCGAGGTGAGCTACACCAGCTCGCCGTCGGTCGTTCCCGACCTCGTGCAGGCCGCCGTGGCCGACGGCCGCGTCGTCGTCTCGGTCGGCGGCGACGGGATGCTCTCCTCGGTCGCCGGGGCGGTTGTCGACGCCGGCGGCGAGCTGGCGGTCATCCCGGCCGGCCGCGGCAACGACTTCGCGCGGATGCTCGAGGTGCCCACCGACGAGGCCGGCCAGGCGGCGCTGCTGCTGGACGGTACGCCGACGCAGGTCGACCTGCTGCGTGCGGCCGTCCCGGGCCGTCCCACCGCGCTGGTCGCCGGGTCGGTCTACGCCGGCGTCGACGCGCGCGTCGCCGCGATGGTCGACCGCTCGCACCGGCTGCCGAAGGCGCTGCAGTACCCGGTCGCCACCGTCCGCGGGCTCGCCACCTACCGGCCGGTCGAGGTCACCGTCGAGGTCGACGGCGAGTCCTCGACCCACCGCGCCGCCAACGTCGTCGTCGCGAACTCCCGCTTCTACGGAAAGGGCATGGCGATCGCCCCGGACGCCTCGGTCGACGACGGCGAGCTCGACGTCGTCGTGATCGAGGCCGCCCGCCGGCTCGACCTGATCCGCTCGCTGCCCAAGGTCTACGACGGCTCTCACGTCGCCCTCGACGCGGTGACCGTGCTGCGCGGACGGAGGGTCACCCTGTCCGGGAGCTACGCCGGCACCGGTGCCGCGGTGCCCGTCGGCGCCGATGGTGAGGCGCTCGGCGACCTCCCGGCCGCCGCCGCCGACCCGCTCGTCGTCGACATCCGGCCGGGCGCCCTCACCATCCTGCGCTGAGCCGCTCCACGGTGGTCGTCATCGCCAGCGCGGTCCAGGGGTCACGCTGGCAATGACGACCCCGCGAGGGACCAGACGAGGAGCTCGGTGGGGACGCCCGCCCGGACCTCGTGCTCCGGCTCGTCGACGAAGCAGAACGCGTCGCCGGCCTCCATCGGTGCGGCGAGCGAGGAGCGCAGCAGCGCGCCCGAGGCGACGTAGGCGTGCACGCGGGCGGCGGCCGGCAGGACCAGCGTCTCGTTGGCGTCGAGCCGGGCGACGGCGTACGACGCGCCGGCCGTGCCGGACGCGACCTCGGTCCCGTCGCCGACGACCGGCACCAGCCCGGCGCCGGGCACGGCGTCGGCCGCCGCACCGGCGCGCTGGTAGCGCGGCGGCGTGCCGGTGGCGTCGGGCCGCAGCCAGACCTGGACGAAGCGGGCGGCGCCGGGGGCCGCGACCTCGCTGTGCTGCACGCCCGACCCGGCGGTCAGCACAGCCACTTCACCCGCGTCCAGCGTCGCCTCGGTGCCGAGCGAGTCGCGGTGCTGCAGCGAGCCGGAGAGGACGTGGGTGACGATCTCCAGGTCGGAGTGCGGGTGCTCCTCGAAGCCCTTGCCGGTGCCGAGCAGGTGGTCGTCGTGGCAGACCATCGGTCCGAACGACAACCAGGCCGGGTCGTAGTGCGGCCCGAACGAGAACCCGTGCTGCGTACGACGCCCCGGCTCGCGCTCGACGAACCGGCTGGAACTCCTGCGGATCTCGACGCTCACAGGAGAGGATTGTGCCGTGACGAAGCCGGCGCAGCTGCCCGGGCTGCCCGCCGACTTCCGTTTCGGCATCGGCACCTCGGCGTACCAGGTCGAGGGCGCGGTCGACCAGGGCGGCCGCGGTTCGAGCATCTGGGACACCTTCTGCTCCGAGCCGGGTCGGATCGCCGACGGAAGCAGCGGCCGGGTGGGGTGCGACCACTACCACCGCCTGGACGAGGACATCGACCTGGTGGGGGCGCTGGGCGTCGACGACTACCGGTTCTCCATCGCCTGGCCACGGGTGTTCCCGTCCGGGCGCGGCAACGTCAACGCGGCCGGTCTCGACTTCTACGACCGGATGGTCGACAAGGTGCTCGAGGCCGGCGCGAAGCCGACCGTCACCCTCTACCAGTGGGACCTGCCGCAGGCCCTCGAGGACGACGGCGGGTGGCTCAACCGCGCGACGGTCGACCACTTCGCGGACTACGCCGAGATCGTCGGCGCCCGCCTCGCCGACCGCGTCGAGCACTGGATCCCGGTCAACGAGCCCAGCGTCGTCACGACCTTCGGCTACGGGTCCGGCGAGCACGCGCCGGGCAAGAAGCTGATGCTCGACGGGGCGCCGGTCGCCCACCACCTGCTCCTCGCGCACGGCCGTGCGGCGATCGCGCTGCGGGCCGCCGGCGCCACCAGCATCGGGTGCGCCAACAACCACGCCCCGGTCTGGCCGGCGTCCGACGACGACGCCGACGTCGGGGCGTCGAAGATCTTCGACGCCCTCTGGAACGGCCTCTACGTCGAGCCGATGCTCCTCGGCCGCTACCCCATCGACCTCGCTCCGCTGCTCGAGCACGTCGTGTTCGAGGGCGACCTCGCGACGATCCGGCAGCCGCTCGACTTCTACGGCGTCAACTACTACACGCCGATCCGGATCGGGGTGAGCGACGCCGAGGCACCGATGCCCTTCGAGTTCCGCGAGGTGGTCGGCTACCCGGTGACCGGCGTCGGCTGGCCGGTCGTGCCGGACGGCCTGCGGGAGTGGCTCATCATGTTCCGCGCCCGGCTGCGCGCCGCCGTTCCCCCGATCTACATCACCGCCTCCGGCTGCTCCTACTCCGCCGACCCCGACGCCGACGGCATCGTCGACGACCAGGAGCGGATCGACTACCACGCCGCCCACCTGACCGCCGTCGCCGAGGCGATCCGGATGGGCGTCGACGTGCGCGGCTACTTCGCCTGGTCGCTGCTCGACGACTTCGCCTGGCCGCTCGGCTACCGCGGCCGGTTCGGGTTCGTCCACGTCGACCACGTCACCCAGGAGCGCACCCGCAAGCGGTCGTTCGACTGGTACGCCGAACTGATCCGCACTATTCGCGCGGGGAACGACTGAGTGGCAGACAAGAACCTGGAGGCGATCAGTCGCGGACAGTGGCTCAGGGAGGAGTTCCCGGTCGCCGGATGCGTCACCGTGGTGGTGGGGAACGGAGCGGAACCCGTCGCGGCGGCGTTCGGGTTCGACCTGGAGTCACCGCGCCCTGTCGATCGTGGCAACATCGATGATCAGGCTGTGGGTGTCGCGACGGCTGTCACCGCTGACGGTGCGCCGGCCGTCGTCGTGTCGGAGGACAACGGGTTCGAGGGGTCGCGCACCCTGGTCCTAGGGCCGGCGTCGCGCGGTGGACGGGCGGCCAGCATCTACTGGAACGTCAACGAGATGGTCGTCTTCTCGTGCGCGAGGAACGGGAGGGTGCTGTTCTCCGACGAGGTGGCCTTCATCGACGACGTGAGAGAACTGCCGAAACCCCTGCGCCCGCTCGCCGCGCTGGCTGCGGACGAGGAGCTGGACCTCGACTGGGTGGCGGTGGGAGCCGCGATGGTCGAAGTGTTCACAGACGTGCGTCTCGAGCCGGAGCACGTCTCGCCCGACACCGTCTACGCGCTGACCCCCCAGGTCGACCGGCCGCCGGTCCAGACGCTCGACAACGCGCTGCTGGCTTCCCAGCACGGTCCGCTCGTGCAGAAGATCGGGGAGCTCTCCACCGACCACCGGCGCGCGCTGGTGCACACGATCGCTGGCCTCGCAGCCGAGCGCGCAGACGTGAGCGAAGCGCCCGGCGTCTCCGACCTGCTCGCGAGCGTGACCGCATCGTCCGCTGGCACCGTCAACCCTCGGTTCGAGACGATCCGCCGCGCCTGGGAGAAGGAGTCGCACCGCCTGGACGACCGCTGGAGCGACGCGCAGAACACCGGCGACGACCCGCCGTCCAAGGAAGAGCGCCGACGGGCCAATGCTCGCCGGTGGGCTGGACTAGTGCTTGCGTACGCCTGCGATCCAGACGACCTGTCCGCGGCGCTGGGGTCGGTGTTCTGGGCGGCGCCGATCTTTCGGGCGGATCAACTCCAGCGCGAGTTCTTCGGCATGGTCCGGCAGCTCGCTCGCACGGCACCTGCCGGATGGCGCGAGATCGTCGAGACGCTGCCGCCCGCCCCGACCGGTGCCGACAGGCAGCGGGCGGCCGAGGCCGAGGTCGCCGCGCGTGCAAGGCAAGCCGCTGAGGAAGAAGAGGCGTGGATCTGGGGCGGGTACAAGCCGACGCAGCGGATGAAGGACGCGGCGGGTCCCCACCGCGCCCTCCGAGCCGGCGACGGACCCACACTGGAAAGGCTTTCGCGCCTGCCCGATGACGTGCTGGTACGGGTCGCTGGTTGGGCAGCGCTCAGGACGCTCGAGGAAGGCGGACTGCTGGACCGGTCTTGGTTGAGGGCTGAGGTCGCCGCCCTGCGGACGATGTCCGACGGAAGACTGCCGGCGATCCCGCGTGCTGCTGCTGATCATCGGCTCGGCGAGCTGTGGCGCGACCTTGCCGCTGATCCCGACCTGGTGCTCCCGACCTATGTCGATGCTGACGGTGACCGAGTTTCGAAGGCCCACGCCGCCCTCCCGGTGATCACCGTGGTGCGTGCTGACCACCCCTTGGCGCTGGCCTGCTCGGCAGTCGAGGACGCGCACTGGACCTTCGGTCCTGGGTTTCCGGCGTTCGTCGCGGAACTGTGGGAGCGATTCGAGCGATCCTCCTAGCGTCCTGCGGTCGGGGGGCACGGGAAGCCCCGAGCGCAGGACGCAACGGCGCTCGGTCTCAGACGAGCGCCTTCGCCATCCGCCGCACGATCTCGGTGAGCCGGTCGGCGCTGGTGGCGAGGTTGAGGCGGACGTGGCCGGGGAGGCCAGGGTGGTAGTCGTGGCCGGGCGCGAGCCGGACCCGGCCGTGCTCGAGGGCGACGGCGGCGGGGTCGTCGTGGCCGTAGGCACGGAGGTCGATCCAGGCGAGGTACGTCGCCTCGAGCGGCCGCATCCGGGCGTCGGGCAGGTGCTCGGCGAGGAGCTCGACGAGCAGGTCGCGCTGGGAGGACAGCCGGACGCGGAGGGCGTCGAGCCAGTCGTCGCAGTCGGTGTAGCCGGCGACCGCCGCCACCACGCCGAGCGGTGACCAGGAGTCGTTGCGCGCCATCGGCACGTTGCGGAGGGCCGCGTTGGCGGCGGGGTCCGGCGCGATGATCTGCGCGCACTTCAGGCCCTGGGTGTTGAACGCCTTGGAGCCCGCGACCACCGCGACGGCGTGGTCGGCCGTACCGTCGAGCGACAGGTAGGGGACGTGCGGTGGCGAGCCGTCGAGCACCAGCGGGGCGTGGATCTCGTCGGAGACGACGCGCGCGCCGTGGCGTCGTACGACGTCGCGGATGCCCTCCAGCTCGGCCCTGGTGAACACCCGGCCCCACGGGTTGTGCGGCTGGGTGAGCAGCAGGGTCCGGGCGCCGGCGGCGAACAACCGGTCGAGCTCGTCGAGGTCGATCTCGGCGCGCTCGGCGTCGGGGTCGACGACGAGGTCCACCCGCTGCCGCCCGGTGATCTCCGCGATCGCGAGCTGCGGGGTGTAGCCGGGGATCGGCATGACGACCGGTCCCGGGTCGGACAGGACGTCGAGGGCCAGCCGGACGCCGGCGGTCACGTCGGCGGTGGGGATCACCCAGCGCGGGTCGACCTCGTGACCGAACTGACGCGCCGCGAACCCGGCGTACGCCTGCCCGACCGGGCCGCCCTCGTCGAAGTCGGGGTAGCCGGTCAACCCGCGAGCGACGGCCTCCCGGAGCGCCGCCTCGATCGCGGGCGGCCACGCGTAGTCGTTCTCCGCCACCCAGGCGGGCAGCACGTCCTCGTCGACCAGGCCCCACTTGCAGGGGAGTGCGTACCGGAGCTCCTCGTCGGTGCGGTCCACGATCACGGGACCAGCCTAGGCAGGGTGCGCTAGCCGTTCTCCACGGCCGAGTCGACCAAGTGGTGGATCTCCTCCATCGTGTCGCGCAGCGGGCCGAGGGAGCGCTCGGCCTGGCAGAGGGCGATCGCGCCCTCGATGGCGGCGACGACGAACATCGCGAGCCGGGATGTGCGGGCCGGGTCGACACCGGCGTCCGCCATCACATCGGCCAGCGCGGCCTGCCAGGACTCGAGCACCTCGGTGGCGACGACGCGCAGCGCCTCGTCGTCGGCGGTCGCGACCGCGAAGACCGGGCAGCCGGTGAGGAAGCCGCTGCCCTCGAGCACCTCGCGCCACTCGTCGCCGAACGCATCGAGTGCTGCGACCGGACCCCGCTCCCGGCCGACCTCGATCCGCCGGGTCACCGCCGCGCCGACCGAGCGCAGCGCCTCCTCGATCAGCTGCTGCCGACCGCCGGGGAAGTGGTGGTAAGTCGACCCGATCGGCACCCCGGCCTCCTTGGCCAGGTCGCGCAGGCTCATCGCGCCGACGCCGCGGGTGCCGATCATCCGCGCCGCGCCGTGGATCATCCGGGTCCGGGTGTCGCGTGCCACATCCCCATCCTATTGGCAGCTCTATGACAACTGTCATAGACTCCCGTCATGATCTATGACACTCGTCATAACACGAGGCAGACGGTGCTCGCCGACGACGGCCGCGCGCTGCCGATCACCACGTTCGAGCCGGAGGGCGAGCCGCGCGGAGTCGTGCTCGTCGTACCGGCCATGGCGACGCCGTCGTCCTTCTACTCCTCCTTCGCCGCCCACCTCGCCGCGCGCGGCCGACGCGCGGTGACCTTCGACTACCGCGGCACCGGGAGCCCGGCCGAGATGAAGGCGGAGACCGCCGATGTCGATCGTTGGTTCGCCGACGTGCGCGCGATCCTCGACGTGGTCGCCGACGACGCCGGCGACCTCCCCGTCACCTGGATCGGGCACAGCCTCGGCGGGCAGATGGTGCCGTTCGTCGACCACACCCGACTGGCATCGATCATCACCGTGACCGCCGGCGACGGCTACTGGCGGCGCAACCAGCCCGGCGTCCGCTGGCTCGCTCCGGTCATGTGGCGGGTCATCGCGCCGCTGGCGATGCGGGTCGCCGGCTACTACCCGGGCCGCCGCCTCAACCTCCTCGGCGACGTGCCGTCCGGCGCGATGCGGCAGTGGTCGCGGTGGTGCCTGCACCCGGAGTACCTCCAGGTCGACCACCCGGAGGCGCCCGCTCTCTTCGCCGAGGTCAAGGCGCCGATGATGTCGCTGTCGTTCACCGACGACGAGCTGATGAGCGCGGAGAGCATCCAGCACCTCCACGACTGGTACTCCTCCGCCGACATCGTCCGCCAGCGCTACACCCCCGCTCAGCTCGACGGTCGCCACCTCGGCCACCACGGCTTCTTCCGCAGCGCCCACGCCGACCTCTGGGACGAGCTGCTCGAGCCCTGGCTGGCCGGCTGACGACGCACCCGGGAAAATCGTCGTGAATCCCCCGAGATGACGACGGAATTCCCCGGTGCGTGGCCACTCAGAGGCCGGCGGCGACCTCGGTGCCCTGCTTGATGGCGCGCTTGGCGTCGAGCTCGGCGGCGATGCCGGCGCCGCCGATGACGGTGCGGTGGGGGAGGCCGGGGGCGGCGAGGTCGCGGACGGACTCCTGGCCGGCGCAGAGGACGACGTGGTCGACCTCGATGACCTCGGGCTCGCCCTCCACGGTGAGGTGCAACCGCAGGCGCTCGCCGGAGCCGGTCGGCTCGATGCGGTCGTACGACGCGCCGCTGATCTGCCGCACCGCGGACTGCTTGAGCACGGCCCGGTGCGCCCAGCCCGACGTCTTCCCGAGGCCCAGGCCGATCGGGGACTTCTTGCGTTGCAGCAGGGTGACCTCGCGCTGCGGCGCGCGCGGCTTCGGCTCGGTGAGGCCGCCGCGGTGCAGGCTCGGGTCGGCCACGCCCCAGTGCGCCATCCAGTCCTCGGGCGTCTCGCCCGGGTCGTGGGTCAGCCACACCGACATGTCCACGCCGATGCCGCCCGCGCCGATCACGGCCACCTGCCGCCCGGGCACGACGGCACCGGACAGCACCTCGTCGTACCGCAGCACCCGCGGATGCTCCACGCCCGGGATCGACGGGATTCGCGGTCGCACCCCGGTGGCGACCACCACCTCGTCGTACGACGTCAGCTCGGCCTCGCCCGCCTCGACTCCCAGTCGGACGTCGACGCCCAGCACCTCGAGCCGGCGGCTGTAGTAGCGGAGCGTGTCGCGGAAGTCCTCCTTGCCCGGCACCTGCATCGCGAGCTTGAACTGCCCGCCGAGGTCGGACGACTTCTCGAAGAGCGTGACCGAGAGCCCGCGCTCGGCCGCCGACACCGCCGTGGCCAGCCCGGCCGGTCCGGCTCCGACGACGGCGACCGACTTCTTCACCCGCGTCGGGCGCAGCACGAGCGTGGTCTCGTGGCAGGCGCGCGGGTTGACCAGGCACGACGCCTTCTTGTTTCGGAAGACGTGGTCCAGGCAGGCCTGGTTGCAGGCGATGCAGGTGTTGATCTCGTCCGCGCGCCCGGCCGCCGCCTTGTTGAGGAAGTCGGGGTCCGCGAGCAGCGGCCGCGCCATCGAGACCAGGTCGGCCTTGCCGGAGGCGAGGATCTCCTCCGCCGCCTCGGGGGTGTTGATCCGGTTCGACGCGCAGACCGGCACCGAGACCTCGGCCTTGAGCCGTGCGGTGTGGTCGACCCAGGCCTCGCGCGGCACCTGCGTGATGATCGTCGGCACCCGCGCCTCGTGCCAGCCGATGCCGGTGTTGAGCACGGTGACGCCGGCGCCCTGCAGCAGCAGCGCGAGCTCGACGACCTCCTCCCAGGTCTGGCCGTCCTCGACCAGGTCGAGCAGCGAGATCCGGTAGACGATCGGAAAGTCGCCGCCGACGAGCTCACGGGCACGCTGCACGATCGCGACCGGGAAGCGCATCCGTTTCCGCGCCGTACCTCCCCACGCGTCCGCCCGGTCGTTGGTGCGCGCGGCGAGGAACTGGTTGATCAGGTAGCCCTCCGACCCCATGATCTCGACCGCGTCGTAGCCGGCCTTCTGCGCGAGGCCGACGGCGCGCGCGAAGTCGGAGACCGTCCGGTCGACGCCCTTGGTCGACAAGGCGCTCGGACGGAACGGTGTGATCGGCGACTTCCTGCTCGACGCGCTGACGCTGAACGGGTGGTAGCCGTAACGGCCGGCGTGCAGCACCTGCAGCGCGATCGCACCGCCCTCCTCGTGCACCGCGCCGGTGATCTCGCGGTGCCGCATCGCCTGCAGCCGGGTGGTCAGCTCCGAGGCGAACGGCTTGAGCCAGCCGCGCTTGTTGGGCGCGTAGCCGCCGGTGATGATCAGGCCGGTGCCGCCGCGAGCCCGCTCGGCGAAGTACGACGCCAGCTTGCTCGTGTTGAGCGCGCTGTCCTCGAGGCCGGTGTGCATGCTGCCCATGACCAGCCGGTTGCGCAGGGTCAGCGAGCCGAGCGTGAGCGGCTCGAGCAGGTGGGGGTAGCTCATGGGTGTGCCTCCAGGTACTCGGTGAGCCACGCGATCCAGGTCTCCTCCATGAGGATGCCGCCGCGCAGCACGAGGTACTGGTCGAGCTCGAGCCCGGCCAGCGGCTCCCTGTCAGGGGGGCCGTCGGGATAGTCCCGCTTCATCAGCTGCCGGTAGTGGTCCAGCCGGGTGTGGTGGTCGGCGAGCCGGGCTCGGACGACGTCGAGCACCGCCTCCCGGTCGCCGAACGACGCCCCGCGCAGCTTGACCGCGAGGTCGCTGCGCAGCGGGGTGTCGGGTGTCGGCTCGGCCAGCCAGTCCGCCAGCGCGGTGGCGCCGAGCGTCGTGACCTCGTAGACCTTCTTGTCCGGCCGGCCCCGCTGGGCGACGGTCTCGACCCGGACCCAGCCGTCGTTCTCCATCCGCCCGAGCACGCGATAGATCTGCTGGTGCGTCGCGCTCCAGAAGAACCCGATCGAGCGGCCGAACCGCTTCGCCAGCTCCAGCCCCGATGCGGGCTGCTCGCGCAGGGCGACGAGGAGGGCGTGCTCGAGGGCCATGGCGCGAGTGTGGAGCACCTATGCAACGAGTTGCAAGCCCACGGCTCGGGATGTGACCACCCGCACCGCGCCGACGGCCTACGATCGCGCCATGCGCCTGACAGCCCGCCGCTTCCTCCCCGTCGCCTCCGCCGTCGCCCTCACCCTCGCCTTCGTGGCCTGCGCGCCGGAGGAGGAGGCCGAGGACAAGACCGGTGACGTCGCCGAGGCCGACGAGTGCGCGACCGACGAGCTGGTGCTGAAGGAGGACGGGGTGCTGACGATCGGCACCGACTCCCCGGCGTACGACCCCTGGTTCAACGACAACGACCCGAGCAACGGCAAGGGCTTCGAGTCTGCCGTCGCGTACGCCGTGGCCGAGGAGCTCGGCTTCGACGCCGACCAGGTGAAGTGGATCAAGGTCGGCTTCAACAGCCTGGCCAAGCGCGGTGAGAAGCCGTTCGACTTCGACATCAACCAGATCTCGATCACCCCCGAACGCGACGAGGTCGTCGACTTCTCCGAGGGCTACTACTCCGCGGCGCAGGCCGTCATCGCGCTCAAGGGCAGCCCGGCCGCCGACGCCACCAGCCTCGAGGACCTCAAGGGCCTCAAGCTCGGCGCCCAGACCGGCACCACCTCGCTGACCGCGATCCGCGAGGTCATCCAGCCCGACCAGGAGCCGGCCGTCCTCGACGACACCAACGTCGCCAAGCAGCAGCTGCAGAACGGCCAGCTCGACGCGATCCTCGCCGACCTGCCGACCGCGTTCTACATCAGCGCGGTCGAGATCCCGGACTCCACGCTGGTCGGGCAGTTCCAGGTGGAGGGCGAGGCGACCGAGGAGTTCGGCATGCTCTTCGAGCAGGGCAGCGAGCTGCTGCCGTGCGTCAACCTCGCGCTGCAGTCGCTGAAGGAGGACGGGACCCTCGCCGAGATCGAGCAGCAGTGGCTGTCCGACGTCGTGAGCGTCCCCGAGCTGCAATGACACCGTGGACGCCGAGCGCCCGCGAGCTCGAGCGGCGCCGCGTCCGCACCGGCCTGACCCGGCGTCGGGTCCTCGTGGGCTCGGTCGCGACCGCGGTCGTGGTCGGCGGCCTCGCCGCCGTCGTCTTCCTGTCCCCGGGCTGGCCCCGGGTGCGCGCGACCTTCTTCGACGGGTTCCACGCCCGCGAGTCGCTGCCGGCGATCGTCGACGGCTTCTGGATCAACGTGAAGATGTTCCTCATCGCCGAGCCGATCATCCTGGTGCTGGGCCTGGCGATCGCGATCACCCGCAGCTCGCGGTCGCCGCTGCTGGTGCCCCTGCGAGGGATCGCCGTGGTCTACACCGACGTCGTGCGGGGCATCCCGACCCTGCTCCTGGTGTTCCTCTTCGCGTTCGGCATGCCGGAGCTCGACCTCCAGGGCCTGCCCGACGGGGCGTTCTTCTGGGCGACGGTCGCGCTGATCGTGTCCTACTCCGCCTACGTCGCCGAGGTGTTCCGCTCCGGCATCGAGTCCGTCCACCCCTCGCAGTGGCTCAGCGCCGAGGCACTCGCGCTGACGCGCGGCCAGGCCCTGCGCCACGTCGTCGTGCCGCAGGCGGTGCGCCGCGTCGTGCCCCCGCTCCTCAACGACTTCGTCTCGCTGCAGAAGGACACCGCCCTGGTCGCGTCGGTCTCGATCTTCGACGCGCTCTTCACCGCGCGCGACTACGCCAACTACAACTTCAACTTCACCCCCTACGTCGTCGTCGCCTGCTTCTTCATCGCGATGACGGTGCCGCTCGCGCGGCTCTGCGACTGGCTGGCGAGGCGGGTCGCCCGCCGCGAACGGGCAGGTGTCCCGTGACCTCACCCCCCGTCATGGAGGTGAAGAGCCTCCGCAAGACGTACGGCGACCGCGTGGTGCTCGACGACGTCTCGCTGACCGTCGGCGCCGGCGACGTGATCTGCCTGATCGGCTCGTCGGGCTCGGGCAAGTCGACGCTGCTGCGCTGCCTGGCGCTGCTGGAGGAGATCGACGACGGCGTGATCGAGCTGGACGGCCGCGAGATCTCCGACCCGCTCGTCGACCCGCGCGAGGTGCGCAAGTCGATGGGCGTGGTCTTCCAGGCCTACAACCTGTTCCCGCACCTGTCCGTGCTCGCCAACTGCACCCTGGCGCCGCGCAAGGTGCACGGGCAGAGCAGGGCAGCGGCCGAGGCGAAGGCCCGCGAGCTGCTCGAGCGGTTCGGGCTCGCTGAGCACCTCGACAAGCACCCCGACCGGCTCTCGGGCGGCCAGCAGCAGCGGGTCGCGCTGGTGCGGGCGCTCTGCACCGACCCCGAGCTGCTGCTGCTCGACGAGATCACCGCCGCGCTCGACCCCGAGCTGGTCGGCGACGTGCTCGGCATCGTCCGCGACCTGGCCGCGGGCGGGACGACGATGGTGCTCGCGACCCACGAGATGGCGTTCGCCCGCGACGTCGCGACCAAGGTCTGCTTCCTCGACGGCGGACGCATCATCGAGTCCGGCCCGCCCGAGCAGGTGCTGGTCGAGCCGGAGCAGCCGCGCACGCGGGAGTTCCTGCGGCGGGTGCTCCCGGGATGACCGGCGCCAGGGCCGCGGCCCACGGGCAGGCGTCGTACGACGTCCGCCTCGACTGGGGCCCGACCGGCGGGGCCGCGGTGGCTGCCGGGGCCGACGTCGCGGTCGTCGTCGACGTGCTGTCCTTCACCACCACGCTGGGCATCGCGGTCGGCCGGGGCACCCGCGTCTACCCGTTCCCGTGGAAGGACGAGCGGGCGGCGGCGTTCGCGGCGGAGCGCGACGCGGTACTGGCCGTGGGCCGGCTCGAGGCGGGTCTCGACAAGCTCGATCACCGAGGTGACCAGCCGCCCAGCCTGTCGCCCGCCCAGCTGCTGACGTCGACGCCGGTGGCGCGGCTGGTGCTGCCCTCGCCCAACGGGTCGACGATCTGCGCAGCACTGGAGGACGTGACGGTGGTCGGCGCGTCGTTGCGCAACCGCACGGCGGTCGCGCGCTGGCTGGCGAAGCGGGTCGTCGGCGGCGCCCGGGTCGCGCTCGTCCCCTCCGGCGAGCGGTGGCCCGACGGGTCGCTGCGGCCGGGCCTCGAGGACCTCTGGGGCGCCGGCGCCGTCCTCGCCGCCCTCGATCTCGACGGGGTGCGGATGAGCCCCGAGGCGCGGCACGCCCTGCGGTCGTTCGAGGACGTGCAGGACGACCTCGCCGGCGCGCTCGCCGAGTGCGCGAGCGGCCGGGAGCTGGCGGCGGTCGGCTACGAGGCGGACGTCGTGGCCGCGGCCGACATCGACGCGGACGACGCCGTCCCGGTGCTCACCGCCGACGGGTTCGTCGCCGCCGACTGACGGGACCGGCGGGCCCGACCGGGCTCAGAGCGGTCGGGCGAAGACCTGGGTCCAGTACTTGCGGCCGGCGCCGTCGGTCGCGATCCCGATCCCGATGTGCCGCAGCCGGCAGTTGAGGATGTTGCGGCGGTGGCCCTCGCTGCGCATCCAGCCGCGGACGACGGCCCGGGGCGAGGCGTGGCCGTAGGCGATGTTCTCCGCAACCATCGACCAGCGGTACCCCTCGCGCGACACCCGGCTCCCCAGGTCCGGCTCGCCCGATAGCTGGTGGTCGAGCCTGCCCTGGTTGCGCATCTTGTTGGTGTGCTTCTGCGCGGCGCGCATCAGCGCCGGCCGGGAGCGGAGCGGGTTGCACCCCCGCGCCTCGCGCCGGGCGTTCGTGAGCGCGATGACGCGCGCCTTCGCGCCGCCCCCGCGGGCGGCGCGGTCGGACCCGTTGGACGCTGCCGCGGCGGGCGCCGGGGCCGGCGCGACGACGAGTGCTGCGGCGAGGACGGTGAGGACAGCCAGTACCTTGCGCATGACCTCCAGTGTTGCGGCCGCGGCAAACGGCGTCGCACGTCGGTTCGGATAGCCTGCCGAGGTGACGGTGAGGCAGGCCGCACTCCTCCTCGCGCTCGTCGCGGGCTGCGTCGGAGCCGCTGTCGGCGGCTTCCCCGACCTGCACGTCTACCGCTACGGCGGCGAGTCCGTGCTCGACCGGTGGCCGGTCTACGGCTCCGACGACCCGGTCACCGGCTACCCGTTCACCTACCCGCCGATCGCCACGGTCCTGTTCGTGCCGCTCGCGGTCGTCCCGGGTTGGGTCGCCGCGGCCGGGTGGACCGCGGCCGGCGCCGCGTGCCTGGCCGCCACCGTCGTCGTCGTACGACGGGCGCAGGGTCGGCCGGTCCCCGGCGGGCCCGTCGTCGTGGTCTGCGTGGCGGCGCTCGGCACGGAGCCGGTCTGGCAGAACGCCGCGTTCGGGCAGGTCAACCTGCTCGTGATGGCTGCGGTGCTGGTCGACCTGCTCGGTCGCGAGCGGCGCTGGTCGGGCACGCTGATCGGCCTCGTCGCCGCCGTGAAGCTGACCCCGCTCGTGTTCGTCGTGCTCCTGGTGCTGGTCGGCCGCCGCCTCGCCGCCGCCCGTGCCCTCGTCGTCTTCGCGGCTGCGGCCGGGATCGGGCTGCTGGCGGTGCCGGGAGCGTCGACGTACTGGACCGACCAGCTGCTCGATCCGACCCGGGTCGGCCCGCCCGCCCTCGCCCACAACCAGTCGGTCACCGGCGCGCTGACCCGGCTGCTCGACGGGCCGCCGGACACCTGGCTCTGGATCGCGGTGGCCGGCCCGGTCGCCGCCGGCGTGCTGGTCGTCGCCGCCGGCTGGTGGCGGCGCGGCGACCGGGCGCTCGCCGCCTGCCTCGGCGCCGTCGCGATGCTGCTCGCCTCGCCGGTCTCGTGGTCGCACCACTGGGTCTGGGCGGTGCCGGTCGCGCTGGTGCTGTGGGAGCGGAACCGGTGGGCGGCCGCGGGATGGGCGCTGGTGTTCGTGGCCCGGCCGGTGCTGTGGCCGCCGTGGGGCGAGGGCCGCGAGCTGGACTGGTCGCCGGTCGAGCACGTGCTCGGCAACGGATACTCGCTGGCGGCCCTGGCGCTGGCGGGCTGGGCCGCGTTCGCGCTGGTCAGGGGACGGGAGCAGGAGCCGGAGACCGCGCTGCGCCGTACCCCGTAGGCTCCTTGTTCGTGAGCATCCTGGACGACGCCCGCGAGGGCATGGACACCGACATCAGGCCGCAGGACGACCTCTTCGGCCACGTGAACGGACGCTGGCTGGTGGAGACGGAGATCCCGTCCGACCGCTCGAGCTGGGGCCCCTTCGTGGAGCTGGCCGACGTGTGCGAGCAGCAGGTCCGCGACATCATCACCGAGCTGGCCGACGGCGTCGCCGACGGGACCGGGGGTGCGGACGCGGCCGACGCGGAGAACGCGCGCAAGATCGCCGACCTCTACAACTCCTTCATGGACACCGAGCGGATCGCGACCCTCGGCCTCGGGCCGGTGCGGGCGCTGCTCGAGGCGGCGTCCGGGCTGCGCGACGTCCGTGACCTGGCCGCGTTCCTCGGCGAGTTCGAGCGGGTCGGCGGCTACGGGGTCTTCGGCTCCTACGTCGACACCGACGACCGCAACTCCGACCGCTACCTCTTCCACGTCGTGCAGGGCGGCCTCGGCCTGCCGGACGAGAGCTACTACCGCGACGACAAGTTCGCCGAGATCCGCGCCGCCTACGCCGCCTACCTGACCAAGCTGCTGACGCTCGGCGAGCACGCCGATCCCGAGGGCGCGGCGCAGCGGATCCTCGACCTCGAGACCGAGCTGGCCAAGGGCCACTGGGAGCGGGCCGAGACCCGCGACGTGCAGAAGACCTACAACCTGCGCACCGCCGACGAGCTCCGTGCGATGTGCCCCGCGTTCGACTGGGACGCCTACGTCACCAACCTGGGCGGTGCTCTCGACGGCGAGCAGGCGACGATCGCGGAGGTGTGCGTGCGGCAGCCGTCGTACCTCGAGCACCTCTCGACGGTCCTCACCGAGGCGCCCATCGAGACCTGGCGCGAGTGGATGTACAGCCGCGTGCTGCGCTCCGCGGCGCCGTACCTCACCGACGAGCTCGTCGAGACCAACTTCGACTTCTACGGCCGCACCCTCTCCGGCACCCCGGAGCTGCGGGCCCGCTGGAAGCGCGCGGTGTCGTTCGTCGAGGGCGCGGTCGGCGAGGCCGTGGGCAAGGAGTACGTCGCCCGCCACTTCCCGCCGGAGTCCAAGGCGATGATGGACGACCTGGTCGCCAACCTGCTCGCCGCCTACCGGGTCTCGATCGAGGCGCTGGACTGGATGACCGAGGAGACCAAGCAGCGCGCGTACGAGAAGCTCGAGACCTTCCGGCCGAAGATCGGGTACCCGGAGAGGTTCCGCGACTACTCCGCCCTGCCTGTCGTCGCCCACGACCTGGTCGCGAACGCCCAGGCCTCCGCGGCCTTCGAGACCGACCGGCAGCTGAACAAGATCGGGTCGCCGGTCGACCGCGACGAGTGGTTCATGCTGCCGCAGACCGTCAACGCCTACTACAACCCCGGCACCAACGAGATCTGCTTCCCCGCGGGCATCCTGCAGAAGCCGTTCTTCAGCCCCGACGCGCACCCGGCCGAGAACTACGGCGGCATCGGCGCCGTGATCGGCCACGAGATCGGCCACGGCTTCGACGACCAGGGGGCGCAGTACGACGGCGCCGGCAACCTCAACGACTGGTGGACGCCCGACGACAAGGCCGCCTTCGAGGTGAAGTCGAAGACCCTGGTCGAGCAGTACGACGACTTCGAGCCGCGCAACCTGCCGGGCGAGAAGGTCAACGGTTCACTGACCGTCGGCGAGAACATCGGCGACCTCGGCGGTCTCACCATCGGCCACAAGGCGTTCGTGATCGCGCAGGAGTCGGCCGGAGCCGAGGCGACGATCGAGGACCGCCGGAAGCTGTTCATGAACTGGGCTTACGTCTGGCGGACCAAGCGGCGCAAGGAGCAGGAGCAGCAGTACCTCACCATCGACCCGCACAGCCCGCCGGAGTTCCGCGCCAACATCGTGCGCAACCTCGACGAGTTCCACGAGGTCTTCGGGACCAGCCCCGGCGACGGCCTCTGGCTCGACCCCGCGGACCGCGTCCGCATCTGGTGAGGTCGGCCGCGGGGGTGCTGGACTAGTCCACTCGGTAAAAAGTTCACCGACATTTTCCGGATCTGCACTTCCCGCGGTCGCCGACCGACTAACTTTCTACTCGCCGCCGCAAGTGACCCGAGACGCTTGCGGCGGCCTTCATTTTTCCGCGGAACCCCCCGAGGAAGATCGCCGGCAGCAGGACCCAGATCGGCCAGAAGTAGCCGAACCCGGTCAGCGCCCAGATCGCGACGCAGACGACGGACGCCCGGGCGAGGCCGTCGGGCGAGCAGGGGCCGACGCGGTCGGGACGGTCCTCCGGCCCGGGCCGGCCCGGGGTGTAGGGCTGGTAGCTCGTCGGTGTCTGGCTCATGCCACCCATGACACCCCCAACCCGCCCGCCGCACATCTATCTGCGGTCAGAACTTCCCGTCGGTCCTGAGGGAGAGATCGGCGTCTCCCGGTCGTCGAGCAGGCCGAACCTGTCGGTCGTCGAGTAGCCCGAGCTTGTCGGTCGTCGAGTAGCCCGAGCCCGCGCTTGGTCGTCGAGTAGCCCGAGCGCTCTGGCGCCCCTCGGTCGTCGAGTAGCCCGAGCGCTCTGGCGCCCCTCGGTCGTCGAGTAGCCCGAGCGCTCTGGCGCGAGGGCGTATCGAGACGCGGTGAGATCCCTGCGGCCTTGCGGCCGTGGATGGTGGCGACCGAAAGGGCTTTGGACGGAGGGGAGGGGGCGGGTGGTTGCGCGCCGCCGCCGACCTGCCGGTCGGTCGTCGAGTAGGCCGAGCGCTCTGGCGCGAGGGCGTATCGAGACGCGGTGCGATGCCCGCGGCCTTCGGGCTGTGGGTGGTTGCAACCGAAAGGGCTTTGGATGGGAGGGAGGGGACGGGCGGCTGCGCGCCGCCGCAGGCCTGCCGGTCGGTCGTCGAGTAGGCCGAGCGCTCTGGCGCGAGGCCGTATCGAGACGCCGGTGAGATCCCTGCGGCCTTCCGGTCGGGGGTGGTCGCGACCGAAAGGGCGTTGGACGGGAGGGAGGGGGCCGGTGGTTGCCCGCCGCCGCTGGCCTGCCGGTCGGTCATCGAGTAGTCCGAGCGCTCTGGCGCGAGGCCGTATCGAGACGCGGCGCGATCCCTGCGGCCCTGCGGCTGCGGGCGGTCGCGACCGAAAGGGGCTTTGGACGGGAGGGAGGGGGTGCGGGGCTGCCCGCCGCCGCCGGCCTGCCGGTCGGTGGTCGAGTAGTCCGAGCGCTCTGGCGCGAGGCCGTATCGAGACGCGGTGAGATGCCCGCGGCCTTCGGGCTGTGGGTGGTCGCGACCGAAAGGGCTTTGGACGGAGGGGAGGGGGCGGGCGGTTGCGCGCCGCCGCCAGCCTGCGGGTCGTCCTCGGTGGTCGAGTAGGCCGAGCGCTCTGGCGCGAGGACGTATCGAGACCCCGCAAGCCAAGAAACCGCCGTACTTTTCGGGTAATCCCCCTTCCATCTTGAGTCGAACTGGTGTACGATCGACGTACGTCGAACCCCTCGACCAGCCGTCCACGAGACTCAGATCTAGGACACCCCGGCACCAGGCCACCGGACCCATCGCCTGAGCAGCTGGGAG
>NZ_QGDD01000026.1 GCF_003160695.1 Nocardioides silvaticus | reverse complement strand
TTCAGGGACTCCCAGAATCTCCTGTGAGTGAGTGGTGGGTTGTTGGAATGTTGACTTCACAGTGATGGTTCATGACTCTCATTCTCTAGTGTGAAGACAGCTGCCTGGTGTGGACTTGGTGACAGACAATGTCTTCACACATCTCCTGTGACATCCAGAGACCTCAGTTCTCTTTAGTCAAGTGTCTGATGTTCCCTGTGAGTCTGCGGGCTCAAAGTGAAGAACTGTGGAGCCCAGTCCACCCCTGCACACCAGGACCCTATCCCTGCACTGCCCTGTGTTCCCTTCCACAGCCAACCTTGCTGCTCCAGCCAAACATTGGTGGACATCTGCAGCCTGTCAGCTCCATGCTACCCTGACCTTCAACTCCTCACTTCCACACTGAGAATAATAATTTGAATGTGGGTGGCTGGAGAGATGGCTCAGCGCTGACTGC
>NZ_QGDD01000004.1 GCF_003160695.1 Nocardioides silvaticus | reverse complement strand
CGACTCTGAATCCAGCGCGACCGGCTCACAACCCCATACCGGCTCTTCGGACAAGCCACTTCCCGGACCCGCCAGACCCGAGCCTAAGCCAGTTCTTCCAGCCGCGTCTTGACACAGAGGGGCGCCAGTAGCGGACGTTCAGGGTAGGGACGGCACGCCGTCCGGCCCAATGACGCTTGCCGACTGAGCGTCGATGACGATGCGCCGTTCGCCCTCCCAGAGCACCTGGAGTTGGAGGCCAGCCGCGCACGGCTCAGCGCGTAGCAATGACACCTCTGAGAGGCCCCAGTTGATGGCCTCGGGGTAGTCGAGCATCCGCTGGCTGAGACCGCCCTCCATGTGGAGCCGTTGGACACCTCGCATCTCGATGGTCAAACGCTGCTCGCGGCTATCGAGGTCGGGACGAAGCACGCCCTCCGAGGCCCAGGTCAGGTTGAACCCGAGTCTGACCCCGTAGCCGTGATGCGTCAGAGCCATCTCAACGAGAAGGGACTCTTCGCAGCGCAGCCAACGACGAAGTTCGTCATCCAGCCTCGCTGCGACGGTGAAGCCGGCGCCTCCCATGCGGCAATCCTCGCTCCGCCCGTCGCAGTGCGTCCAGTCTGAAACGGCCGCTACTCGGCAGCAGGGCGCACGCAGGGCGGCATTAGAGGTCAGTCGATGCACTGGACCGGACGTTCTCAGCCCGCGAATCGAGGTCGCCAGAGCATGCCGAGCGACCTACGCATCGGACGCGAGCGACGGTAGTTCCAAGCAAGGGCGAGCGCTGCCGCAGGATGCCTTCGCGCCCACTTCGCATCAGGCATCACTCGCGCAAGAATCTGCACGTCCACCTCACGCATGTAGGGAGCGTGCCGCGCCGCCCAGTCTCGAAGCAGCGCTTCTGCCTCAGCAACGCCGCGTCCACGCACGGCGTTGAACAGCTGCGTCAGGTCCGCGTTGTACGCCTCCGCTGCGTCATCGTCACCCATCAACATCGAGCCTATCCCCGCGGGCGTCCTGCGCATCCGCTCCTCGGACGGAGCCGCACATCTCAAGCGGCAGTAACGTGCGGCACCGCGCACGCCGTGCGGCAATATCGTGCGGTCACTTACCGGTCCCAGCGCCAGTCTTCAAGGCGGTCGTGGACCACAATCGTGTTGATGAAGAGTTCGCCACTCCCCGCACCTGCGGCAAGTTCCGACAGGCACGCCTCTGCCGCTTGCAGCGAGAAGAAGCCTCCCGCTTGCCCGAGACTGCGGCCCTCTCCGTCGAGCCACTCCACGGTGTAGATCTCTTCGGGCTCGCGGTAGCCGCGTGGCAGCCGCATCACCGGATACCGCCAGGTGCGGAGGTGCCATCGCCCGACGCGGAGCCGGATACGAAGCGGCGACTGGATGGCGAATTCGAACATTCCCCAGACACTAGGGGCCAAGACGCGCAACGTCCGCTACTCGGCAATATGGGGCGGCTCGCCCTCCGCAAGACCTCAACGTCACTTGAAGTTTGGGCCGAGGGGCGGCAAGCTGGTGCTTGTCGCCGAGGCTGACACCAAAGCCAAGACCGAGGAGCCCTCCGGGGCCAAGGTCGAGGAGCCGAGGTAGGTAAGACGACCGACAATCCACCCGAAAGCCATGCACCACGGGCACCCGCCCGCTGGTGAGCCGCCCTAGGCCACGCCCGGACCTTCTTGGTCCGTGGAACCGCCCCGGTGGGTGTTGCTCCCCTTCGAGCACGTGCGCCACTGCGCCGTGCACTGACGGAGCAGTCTCATGCCAACCCTTCAGCAGATGCGCGACGAGCGCGTCACCCTCCTCCAAGACGCCACCAAGGTGGTGGACGGTGCCAAGACAGCGCGCCGTGAACTGACCCCCACCGAGCAGCAGCAGGTCACCGACCTGCTAGCCAAGGTGGACAAGATCGACAGCCAGATCAAGGGCAAGGCGCTGGCCGACTCGGTGATGCGGCTCGGCAGCGCCGAGGACGACCCGGACCACCCGAACCACGGGGGGCACCTGTTCGCCGAGCGGGACGCCAAGGAACTGGTGACGGCGGTCAAGAGCCGCTCGTCCTACCGCGCCGAGGTGAACGTCAAGGCAGCGCTGACCAACACGGTGCTGCCCACCAGCGGGCAGGGCGTCGAGGCCGGGCTATACCCCAACGCCTTCCCGCTCTCCACCCTGTTCCGCAGCCAGGAGGCTCCCGGGCCGTCAATCCGCTACTACCGCCTCGGTGACGCCACCGCTGGCGTGGTGGCCGAGGGCGGCACCAAGCCCGACAGCAGCGTGACGATCCAGCCGGTTGACCTGGTGCTCACCAAGATCGCCACCACCGTCCGGTTCTCCGACGAGTTCGCTGAGGACGCGGGCTTCCTCCTCGACTACCTGGAGCGGGAGCTGACGGCAGCGGTCGTCACCAAGGAGAACGCCGAGGTCTTGGCGACGTTCAACGCCACCAGCGGCGTGCTGACCGGCACCGGGGCAGCCGGGACCGTTATCGATCTCCTGGCCGACGCCATCGCCGGGCAGGAGGCACTGAACGGCTCCAGCCCCTCGGCGGTTGTGGTCAACCCCACGGTGCTCGCCACCATCCGCAAGGCCAAGGCGAGCACGGGCGGCGACTACTTCGTGGACCCGCTCTCCGGCACCGTCACCACCCTGCACGGTGTGCGCGTTGTCTCGACGCCCGCGACCGCTGCGGGCACGGCGTGGGTGGTCAACGGGGCCGGGGTGGTGATCTACCGGAAGGGCGGCATCACCGCCGAGATCGGCACTAACGCCGACGATTGGATCACCAATAGCCGCACGATGCGCGTGGAGGAGCGCTTCGCCACCGCCGTGGTGCGCCCGTCGATGCTCACCAAGGTCACTCTGACCTAGGTGCTGTAGCTGGTGGCCAAGCGCTAGCCCTGGCCGGGCTTCACTCTTCACCGGCCTGGGTGACGGGGCCTAGGATTCCCCGCGCTGAGCCACCACCGAGCGCCCCCGGTCTATCTGCATGGGCCGGGGGCGCTTGTGGTGCCACGGGGGCCGGTTACTCCAGCATCTGGTGGAGCGCCACCGCGACGGCAGCCGACGCCGTGATCGCCATGCCACTGCCCGCGCCGAGGCTGGCCGCGTAAGCCCCGACCGCGCCAGCGCCCACCGCCGCCCATCGGGGCCGCAGCCGCCGCTTCTTCGTACTTGCGCCGCGGCGCCGCTTCTCGTCTACCATGACTAGTACTCCGTTTCTCGTATGCAACCGGGTGATGGGGATTCGCAGCGGCGCTCCTGATCCGAGCGCCGCTGCTGCTTTTCCATGATCTCAACCGCGGCCGACAACCACGGGGGGTTCCTCCAACACTTACGGTGCTCCTGTGTCACGTGGATTCGGTGTCGTGCAACGAGCGCTCCTAAGAGCGGTCGAGGACGTCTGGACCGACCTTCGCCCCGAACTGTGGCTGTGCGTGACAACCGTGGACCTGAACCTCGGCGAACACCGCGAGTCGCGTCGCCGAGCTGCCCACGGGCTGGCGGCTGCTAACCACGTCGAACTGCGACTGGCTGACATCAGCGTCCGGTCCCAGTTGGCTCAGCGCGGATGGACGCGCCGGGAGATGCTCTTCGCTCGACTTCCTGCGGGTGAGGCCACCTTGGAGTACGCCGCCGAACTGCGAGCGGAGTACCACGATCACCTAACAGGCATGTGGACCAGTGGACCGAACGAAGTCCAGTACCGCGAGCACTATCGATGGGTCACGTGGTACACCGAACCAGAAAGGCGCGATGCGGTGTACTCACTCGACGACGACTGGCACATTGGCTATAACTCTAGGTACCAGTAACACCGATTCTCCCTCCTGGAGCACCTCGCCCCCAACAAGCTCCCGGTGCACGGCGGCGACACCACCACCGTGCTCGTCACCATCCCGTTGGAGTCCCTGCGCGACGAGCTGGGCACCGGCACGGTGGTCGGCGGGGAGCCGATGTCGGCATCCGCGGTGCGGCGGTTGGCGTGCACCGCCGGGATCATCCCGGTCGTCCTCGGCGGCCAGAGCGAGGTCCTCGACCTCGGCCGCACCCGCCGGCTGTTCTCACCCGCCCAACGCAAAGCGATGAGACTCCGGGACCAGCACTGCCGAGCCGAGGGCTGCACCATCCCCGCCGGCTGGTGCGAAGCCCACCACCTCGACCCCTGGTCGCGAGGCGGGAAGACCGACCTCGACCGCGGCGTGCTCCTCTGCTCCTGGCACCACCACCGCGCCCACGACCCCACCCACACCGCGGAGAAGCTCCCCAACGGCGACATCCGCTTCCACCGACGACCCTAGACCGCCCCTGCTGGCCTGCTCAGGGACGCAGGTGCTCGGGGGATCCGGCGTCAGAACTGCGCCGGCGTGTGGTTGCCCGTGACTTCATGCACATGAAGCACCGCGCCTCGTGAGCCGGAGGCATAGCCTGCACAGGTGAGGGCCGGTCTGGTGCACGCGCTGGCGAGCCTGGTCGCGGTGGGCGCGATCGGTCTCGGACTGAGCGCGTGCAGCAGCAACGACGACCCGTGCGCCTGCTCGTACCCGGCGGACGAACCGACCGAGTCCCGCTCGGCCAGCCGCTGACCGCCACGATCGAAACCGCCTCGCTCCGCCAGCCCGGATCGGGCACGATGCAGCGGGTGTCGCTGACCTTCTCCGTCCTTGCCGATCGTCCCGACCTGGTCGAGCCCATGTGGGACATGCCCACCTCCTGGCCCGAGTTCATGCGGCACGACCCGATCGGCGGACTGTTCTACAGCCAGGTCGAGACCCGGTTCGCCGACTGCGTGGTCGTCGCGCAGGACGAGGCGGGGGAGGTGGTCGGGGTGGCGTACTCGGTGCCGTTCTCGCTCGGTGGTGACGACCTGCCGCTCAACGGGTGGGGGTTCGTCATCCGCAACGGCCTGCTGACCAACCTCAACGGCGGTACGCCGGACACCATGTCGGCCGTGGAGATCGCCGTTCGCCCCGACCGGCAGGGCACGGGCCTCTCCGGGCAGATGCTCGCGGCGATGCGGGACAACGCGGCGCGGCTCGGGTTCGCCACGCTCGTCGCCCCGGTCCGGCCCAACGGCAAGAAGGACGTCGACGAGCCGATGGCGACGTACGCCTTCCGGACGCGCGAGGACGGATTGCCGGTCGACCCGTGGCTGCGCGTGCACGTCCGGGCCGGCGGGCGCATCGAGCAGGTGGCGCCGCGGTCGATGGTGGTGCCCGGCACGGTGGAGGAGTGGCGGGAGTGGACCGGGCTGCCGTTCGACCGGACCGGCCCCGTGCTCGTGCCCGGCGCGCTCGCTCCGGTCCAGTGCGACCTCGACCACGGGGTCGCGACGTACGTCGAGCCGAACGTCTGGGTCGTCCACCGCACGGGACTCGGAGGCGGCCCGTCGCAGCAGGCAGGGATCTAGCCCGAAGGACGATGTCCTGGACGCGTCCGGCTGCCATCATCGATCGATGAGCCTTGACCCAGCGGAGACGAACCCGGACCACTACAAGGTCATCTTCGAGAACGACCGAGTTCGCGTGCTCGAGTACACCGACCAGCCCGGCACGGTGACCCGTCCGCACGCACATCCCGACAGCGTGATGTACACGCTGTCCTCGTTCCGACGCCGGATCGTGCAGGGAGACGCCCAGCGCGAGGTGGACCTCCGGGCCGGCACGATCGGGTGGCTGCCGGCGCAGACGCACCACGGCGAGAACATCGGCGACACCGACTCCCACGCCATCTTCGTCGAGCTGAAGGGGGCCGCCGAGCCGGCGTCGGGCGAGGAGCTCGGTCCACGACTGTGACTGCGGCTATCGGACCCCGTCCCGGCTGAGGCCGGCGCCTGGTACCTGCCCCACCAGCGGCTGACCACGACGCAGCGCCCGGGCGGTCCGCAGGCCCAGCGACACCCAGCAACCGACCGCGAACGCGGCCAGTGCGGCCGGGACCCAGTGATGGAGCAGCAGGGAGGCGGAGGTCGCGCTGACGAAGGCCGCCAGGTTGGCGACGACGTCGTACACCGGCGCGACGAAGCGTCGGTTGACCACGTGCGCGGCGGCGATGAAGAGACCGCACGCGAACGTCACCGACAACAGGAACCCGACCACGGCCCGATTCTCGCGGGTGACCCAAGAGCCCGTGGAATCGTCGGCGCCGGCCGCGTCGATCCCGGCTGACCGGGTACCAGGCGCTCATGAGCTTCCAGATCCGCCCGGTCGGCGGCGCCATGGGCTGCCTGGTCATGATCCTCGTGTCGATCGTGCTGTCGGTGGCACTCACCCTGCTGCTCAACCTGATCCTGTGAGCCGCACTCCGGTCGCCCACGGTCCACTGCCAGCCACTAGATTCGTACCGTGACCGACTCCGGAACTCCGACCGAGGAGATCGGCCTGCCTCCCTCGCACTGGGAGGCCGACGTCCTGCTCCGCGACGGCGGCACCGCGCACATCCGGCCGGTCAGCCCGGACGACGAGCAGCTGATGGTCGAGTTCTACTCCCGCGTCTCAGACGAGTCGAAGTACTACCGCTTCTTCTCGCCGATGCCGCGCCTGTCCGACCGCGACGTCCGCCGGTTCACCCACGTCGACCACCGCGAGCGGGTCGCCCTCGTGATGATCCTCGGTGGCCGGATGATCGCGGTCGGCCGCTACGACGTGGTGCGGCCGTCGGAGGCGGAGGTCGCCTTCCTCGTCGAGGACCAGCACCAGGGGCGCGGCATCGGCCAGCTGCTCCTCGAGCACCTCGCCCAGGCCGGCCGCGAACGCGGCGTCGAGCGGTTCGTCGCCGAGGTGCTGCCGGACAACAACAAGATGATCCAGACGTTCCGGGAGGCCGGCTACCGCGTCGCCAGCGGGTACGCCGACGGCGTGATCACGCTCGAGTTCCCGATCGACCCGACGGACACCGCGATCGGCGTCATGCACGACCGCGAGCACGTCGCGGAGTCGGCCTCGATCCACCGCTTCTTCCACCCGAAGTCGGTCGCCATCGTCGGCGCCAGCCGCCGCCAGGACACGATCGGGCAGCTGCTGGTCCGCAACCTCGTGAACGCCGACTTCACCGGCCGCGTCTACGTCGTGAACCCCGCCGCGGGCGCGGTCAGCGGGATGCCGGCGTACAAGTCGGTCAACGAGATCCCCGACGACGTCGACGTGGCGATCGTCGCGGTGCCGGCCGAGGCGGTGACCGACGTCGTGCTCGACTGCGCGGCCAAGGGCGTCCACGGTCTCATCGTCATCTCCTCGGGCTTCGCCGAGACCGGCGAGGAGGGTCGCCGCCGGCAGCGGCACCTGGTGGGGCTGTCCCGCTCCTACGGCCTGCGGCTGATCGGCCCGAACTGCCTCGGCGTCATCAACACCGACCCCGAGATCTCGGTCAACGCCTCGCTGTCCTCGGTCATGCCGGCCCGCGGGCGCGCGGGGTTCTTCTGCCAGTCCGGTGCGCTCGGCTCCGCGATCCTTGAGAAGGTAAAGAACCGCGGCCTCGGCATCTCCACGTTCGTCAGCGCGGGCAACCGCGCCGACGTGTCGGGCAACGACCTCCTCCAGTACTGGGAGGAGGACGACGCCACCGAGGTCGTGATGATGTACCTCGAGTCGATCGGTAACCCGCGCAAGTTCTCCCGCATCGCACGCCGGGTCTCCCTCCGCAAGCCGGTCGTCGCCGTCCGTTCCGGGCGTACGACGCAGGGCGTGCCGATGGGGCACACGGTGCGCCAGATCTCCGCTCCCCAGGCCGCGGTCGACGCGATGTTCCGCCAGGCCGGGGTGATCCAGGTCGACACCCTCGAGGACATGTTCGACGTCGCCCAGCTGCTGGCCCACCAGCCGCTGCCGCGCGGCCGCCGGGTGGCCATCGTCGGCAACAGCGACGCGCTCGGCCTGCTCGCGACCGACGCGGCCGCTGCCGTCGGGCTGGTGGTCAACCGCTCGGTCGCGCTCGGGGCCGACGCCACCGCCGAGGACTTCGAGGACGCGCTCGACGAGGCGATCGACGATCCCGACGTCGACTGCGTGGTCGCGCTCTACATCCCGCCGCTCAACGTGTCCGGGGAGGAGGTCGCCAACGTCCTCGCCGCGGTGGGGGAGCAGTCCGACAAGCCGCTGGTGTCCTCCTTCCTCGGCGCCGAGGGTGTGCCCGAGCTGCTCCGGGTGCCCGACGTGGCCGGGTCGACGGCCGGACGAGGCTCGGTGCCGTCGTACCCCGCCGTCGAGTCGGCGGTGCGCGCCCTGGCCAAGGTCGTCGAGTACGCGGTCTGGCTGCGCACTCCCGACGGCTCGCCGGCCGATCCCGGTGAGGTGCGTCCGGCTCGGGCCAAGCAGCTGGTCCAGCGCGCCCTGGCCGACCGGCAGGAGGAGGTCGTGCTCGACCGCGAGCAGGTGACCGACCTGCTGGCGGCGTACGACATCGACCTCTGGCCGGCGGTCCGGGTCGGCACCCTGAAGGAGGCGCAGGCGGCCGCCAAGGACCTGGGCTGGGACGTCGTGCTGAAGGCCACCCGGGAGTCGGTGCGGGAGCGGCCGGACCAGCAGCACGTGTGGCGCAACATCGACGGTGCGAGCGAGATGAAGGAGGCGTGGCAGACCCTCAACGGGCTGGTCGTCGACGCCGACGGTGGTGACTTCGTCGTCCAGAAGAACGCGCCCGCCGGCGTGCCGATCGCGATCCGCTCCTTCGAGGACCCGCTGTTCGGGCCGGTGGTCTCGTTCGGCATCTCCGGGCCGATCGTGGAGCTGCTCGCCGACTGGGCCTACCGGATCCCGCCGCTCGGCGAGCACGACGTCGCCGGGATGGTCCGCGAGGTCAAGAGCTCGCCGCTGCTCTTCGGCTACCGCGGCGCCGAGCCGGTCGACATCCCCTCGATCGAGCAGCTCATCACCAAGGTCGCGCACCTCCAGAACGACCTGCCCGAGGTCAGCGCCCTCGAGGTCTCACTCGCCCTGGCCGGCAGCGAGGGCGTCACCGTGCTCACGGCCTCCGCGCGCCTCGCCCCGCTGCGCGACCCGCGCCCCGACTCGCTGGTGCGGCGGCTTCCCGACGTCACCCTCACCCTGCCGGGGTGAGCGTGACAGGATGCGGACATGCCTGACGTCCGTTCTCGCGCGTCCGACCGGGACCGTGCGTCCGAGCTGAGGAAAGCGCTCGACCGCACCGGCTACTACCCCGAGGTGGTCGCCGAAGCCGTGACCGAGGCGGTCGGCGGTGAGCAGGTGGTGTCGTTCTACGTCCACCACGAGCCGACCTTCGAGCGCGACGAGGTACGCCGGCACCAGAGCGTGATCGTGCTGACGCCGAGCCGGCTGATCCTCGCGCACACCGACGAGCACGCCGGTGACGACCTGCTGCCCGAGCCGTACACGTCGACCTCGACCGAGGCGGTCAGCCTCAGCGCGGTCACGTCGGTCGTCGTCACCCGGATGACCACCAACCCGACCGCCGGCCCACGGCCGCCGGCCGAGGCGGTGCTCACGATCGGCTGGGGCGCGGTCCAGCGGGTCGACCTCGAGCCGGCCGGGTGCAACGACCCGCAGTGCGAGGCCGACCACGGCTACACCGGCACCCTGTCCTCGGACGACTTCTCCCTCCGCGTCTCGGCCGCGGCGGACGGCACCGACGCCGTCCCGGGACTTCTGTCGTTCGCCGCCTCGCTCTCCGCGCGCACACGAGGGTGAGCGCGCTCCTGCCCGTCGACGGGTTCTGCGAGCCGGCCTACGGCGACCGGTCCCTGGGCGACGTCGTGCCCGCCGTCGCGACCGCGTTGGGCCACCCGCTCGGACCGCCGCCGAGCGGCTTGGAGCTGCCCGGCGCGTCGTCGTACGTCGTGTTCCTCATCGACGGTCTCGGCGCCAACCTGCTGCGACGAAACGCCGAGGCGGCGCCGTACCTCCACTCCCTCCTCGCGGCCTCGACCATCGGCACCGCCGGGGTGCCCTCGACGACCTCGACCAGCCTGACCTCGCTCGGCACCGGGCTGGTGCCGGGCGGCCACGGGCTGGTCGGCTTCACCACCCGGGTGCCGGGCACCGAGGACCTCCTCAACGCCCTCGTCTGGGATGCCGACGTCGACCCGCTGGAGTGGCAGCCGCACCAGACCGCGTTCTCCCGGTTGCAGGCCTCCGGCGTGCGGGTCACGGTCGTGAACAAGCGGGAGTTCTTCGGCAGCGGCCTCACCGTCGCCGCCCACCGCGGTGCCGACTACGTGGGTGTCGACCGGGTCGGCGAGCGGATCGCCGCCGTGCTCGCCGCCTCGGCGGAGGGCCCGTCGCTGACCTACGTCTACGACGGCGACCTCGACTGGACCGGCCACCGCTGGGGCGTGCACTCCAGCCACTGGGAGCAGCAGCTCGCGATGATCGACCACGAGGCCGAGCAGCTCCGCGAGGCGCTGCCGGCCGACCGGCGCCTGCTCGTCGTCGCGGACCACGGCATGGTCGACGTGCCCGTCGAGGGTCGGGTCGACGTCGCCGCCGACGACGACCTGAGCGCCGGTGTGTTCCTCATCGGCGGCGAGGCTCGGTTCCGGCACCTCTACTGCGTGGGCGGGGCCGAGACCGACGTGCTCGAGACCTGGCGGGAGAAGCTGGGGGAGCGGGCCGAGGTGCTGACCCGCGGCGAGGCGATCGGGCGGGGGTGGTTCGGCACCGTCGACCCGACCGTGGTGCCGCGCATCGGGGACATCGTCGTCGCCTGCCGCGGCAACGCCGCCGTGCTCTCGACCGCCGGCTTCCCCTACGAGACCAAGCTGATCGGCATGCACGGCTCGCTGAGCGAGGACGAGATGCTGATCCCGCTCCTCGTCGACTGAGCCTTGCAGATCGACCGAACCATTTCCTCCGCCCACGTCGTCGGGGAGGGTGAGCGGGACACACGGGGTGGCCCGGACGACTCGGAGGCATGATGGCTGCTCGCGACAGAGCCGCGTTCGCGGACTTCGTCGCTGCCCGGTCGGGCGCCCTGCACCGCGCCGCCTACCTCATGGTCGGCGACGTCGGGCTCGCGCAGGACCTGGTCCAGGAGGCGCTGACGAAGACCTACGTCGCCTGGCCCCGGCTACGAGACCCCGCCAACGCCGAGGCCTACACGCGCAAGGCGATCACCACGACGGCGATCACCTGGTTCCGCAGGAAGAGCTGGTACGGCGAGCGTCCGGCCGACCAGCTGCCCGAGACGTCTGAGGCGGGGCATGCCGACGCGGTCGCCGTCCGCACCTCGCTGATGGACGCCCTGGCCCAGCTGCCGCCCCGCCAGCGCGCGGTGGTGGTGCTCCGCTACTACGAGGACCTCACCGAGGCCCAGACCGCCGCGGTGCTCGGTTGCGCGGTCGGCACCGTGAAGAGCCAGGGCGCCGCCGCGCTCGGGAAGCTCCGCGCCCTCATGGGCGACCAGCTCGACCTCACCGACCTGATCAGCAAGGAGGTGCCGGCATGACCGAGCAGCTCAAGACCATGCTGGACCGCGCCGCGGCCCAGCACTTCGACCCGGTCGATGTCGACGCGATCACCGCCGCCGGCGACCGCACCGTGCGTCGTCGCCGGGTCGCCGCCGGTGTCGCCGGTGTGGCCGTGCTCGCCGTGATCGGCGGAACCGTAGCCGCGCTCGCCGGGAGCGGCGACGACAAGGCCGACTTCTCCGACGACCCGGGCTTCCGCACCGACGTGCCGATGTGGACCGAGGGGAGCGTCCTGCACACGCCGGAGGCGACCTACGAGCTCGGTGTCGACGTCTTCACCTTCGTCCGCACCAGCGAGGGGATCGTCTTCACCGGCCAGATCTCCGAGGAGCGGCTGGGCGTCTACTCGTTCACCGGCGAGGGTGATCCGGACAAGATCGGCGAGACCGAGGACCCGCACCTGCGGTCCGACCCCGACGGCCCCTACGCCGGCTGGCTGGACCAGTCGGGCGACCGACCCGAGGCCGTGGTGATCGACCAGGGGTCGGGAGACCGGGTGTGGAGCGCTCCGGCGAAGCTGTCCTTCTCGTTCCCGATCGTGGCGATCGACGGCAGCTCGGTCTACCTCGCCGACGCGGACGAGCACCCCACGCACCTGGTCGACTTGGTCACGGGCGAGGACGTGGTCCTCGGTGATGACGGCCTCGGTTTCGTGGACGTGGAGGGCGACCTGAGCGCGTACCTGCTCGAGGACGCAGACGGTGCGGAACTAGGACTGGAGATCCGCAGCGACGATCGGGGCGTGGTCGAGATCCGGTTCGGCGTCGACGGGCTCGGCGTCCTGTCGCCTGGTGGCCGTTGGATCAGCGTCGGTGCAGACGATGTGAGCGTCTATGACACGGCCACAGGAGCTTCGGTCGATCTGGGCGCCACCGACGCCATCCCGGGCATGGGCATCGCATGGGCGGACCGCGACACGATGCTCGTGGTTGCGCAGACGGCAGAGGCTCTGGTCCTCATGTCGTGCGAGGTCCCCTCTGGTGAATGCGAGGAGCTGACCACGTTCGACGACTTCAGCACGTTGTTCGCCGTCCCCGACAGCGACCTGCTCTGGATGCTGCGCGGTGAGAGCGGGGGACTGACCGTTGAGTCGTCGGAGGTGTCGGCGTCCGAAGCCGGTTAGGTCTGGCATCCTTCACCGCGTGGCGGAGCTGACCTTCTGGACGGGCACGATGGACGCGGGGAAGTCGACGCTGGCGCTGCAGACGAACCACAACCATGCGGCGCGCGGTCGGGTGGGGCGGCTCTACACCTCGCAGGACCGGGCCGGCATCGCAACGGTCTCGTCCCGCCTCGGCCTCACCGCCGAGGCGCACGAGGTGACACCGGACTTCGACTTCTGGCGGACGACGGTGGACGCGCTCACCCAGGGGGCGCGGATCGACTACTTCGTCTGCGACGAGGCGCAGTTCTACACCCGTGAGCAGATCGACCAGCTCGCCAAGATCGTCGACGAGCTGCAGATCGACGTCTTCTGCTTCGGGATCCTCACCGACTTCCGTACCCGGCTCTTCGAGGGATCGGCCCGGCTGGTCGAGCTCGCCGACCGCACCGAGGTGCTCCAGGTGGAGGCACTCTGCTGGTGCGGCAAGCGGGCGACGCACAACGCCCGCACCGAGGACGGCGCGATGGTGACGGAGGGGGAGGTGATCGTCGTCGGCGACGTCGACGTGACTCCCGCCGACGAGCCCACGGTCGTCTCGTACGAGGTGCTCTGCCGCCAGCACCACCGCCGGGGCCTCACCGCGGCGCGCGCACGCGCCGTCTCCCTCGCCCCGGACCCGCTGCCGTTCGGTTGACGGTCCCTCAGCCCGGCGCCGGGAGCGTGAACCAGACCCGGCTCCCGCCACCGGGCGCGTCGTCGATGCCGATCGCGCCACCGTGCGCCTCGACCGCGCGACGGGCGGTGGCCAGACCGATGCCGAAGCCCTCGACCGACCTGTCGCCGCGAGCGTGGAGGTCGAAGATCGAGTCCCGGCCCGCTGCCGGGAATCCCGGTCCGTTGTCCGACACGGCGACGATCCAGCCCCCGTCGAGCGGCTCGGCGGTCACGCGCACCTCGGGTGCGCGGTCCGCCGGCGTGAACTTCACCGCGTTGGAGACCAGGTTGAGCAGCACGGCGTACAGCTGCTCCGCACCGGCGAGGACCTCAGGGAGCGATTCCCACCGGACCTCGGCCGAGCGGGCCGCGATCACCGGGGCGAGGTCGGCGACGACGTGGGTGAGCACCTCCTGCAAGGAGACCGGCGCGCGTCGCAGCTCGGTGCCGACCGTCGCGTAGGCGAGGATCGTGTCGATCAGGGCGGCCATCCGGTGCCCCGCCTTGATGGTGGCCTGGACGAGCTCGGCCGCCCCCGCGTCCGCCACGACGGCGGGCTCGGTCGCCAGCAGTTCGGCGTTCGCCAGCACGGCCGTGAGGGGGGACCGGAGGTCGTGGCTCACCTGACCGGCGAAGAGCGTCAGCAGCTCGTTCGACCGCCGCAGCTCGTGCTGCGACTGCTCGAGCTGGCGGGTGCGGAGTCGCAGCTCGAGGACGTCGACGACCCGCGCCGCGACGATCGACAAGACCTTCGCTCGCTCGGTGGCCAGCTCGTGGGGTTCGACGTCGAAGACGCAGAGCCGCCCGATGGTCGTCCCGTCCGGGGTGACGAGCGGCGCCGACGCGTAGAACCGCACCGTGTCGATGACACCGGACACGAACGGGTTGGTGGCGAACCGAGGGTCGAGACGGGCGTCGGGCGAGATCACGGGCTCGGGCTCGTCGAGCACGACCGCGCACATCGAGTCCTCGCGACCGCACACCGACGGGTCGATCCCGGCCGTCGCGATCTGGTGCTGGTGGTCGCGGGTGATCAGGTTGATCGCCGCGTTGGGCACGCCACAGACGAGCGCTGCCAGCGCGGCCAGCGCCTCGAGGTCGCGGCCGCCCGGTTGCTCCAGGCCACCGTACCGGTCGATCGCCTCGTCCACTGCGGTGCTCGTCGTCGGGACCACGCACCGATCTTTACCGAGGAGAAAGGTAAAGCCAAGGACGGTCAGGGCGCGGCGACCGCGCGTTTCGGGAGGCTCAGGGCCACGCCGTCCGCGGTCTGGCTCAAGGAGCCGCCGGCGGCAGCCACCAGCGCGGCCGCGGACGCCCGGCGGCGGGCGGCGGAGGTCGGATCCTGGTCGGCGGTGGTGATCGCGACCTCGAAGTAGGAGCCGCGGTCGGAGGTCGTGACCACGCTGCCCGCCCCGACCAGCAGCTCGAGCGCCTGGGTGACCGGCGTCGGGTCGAGCCGCGTCGGCATCGGACCGGTCGGCACGTGCGTCACGTTCCGGCCGAGCTGCGCCACGCGGGCGACCGTGTCCCCGACGAGGGCATCGAGGTCGAGATCGATCTCACCCGTCGCCGAGGCCTCCCGTGAGCTGGCGAGGAGGTCGGTGATCGCCGTGGAGAGGCGGTCCAGCTCGCGGACGCCGCGCTCCAGCTCAGCGGCCACGTCCGGAGGGGTCTGCGGCCACTGGGCGAGGTCCTCCAGCTCGAGGCGGAGTGCGGCGACCGGGGTGCGCAGCTCGTGCGACGCATGGACCGCGAGCTTGCGCTCGTGCTCGAGCAGGGCACTCAGCTTCTCGCCGCTGCCGACGAGAGCGGTGGCGATCTCCCGGGCCTCGGGAACCCGGTAGTGGGGGAGGTCGGGATGGAACCGGCCGGCGCCGAGCCCGCGCGCCGCGGTGGCGAGGTCCTGGAAGGGGCGCGCGAACCGCCGTGCCATCAGGTAGCCCGCCAGCCCCGAGGTCACCACCAGCCCCAGGCCGAGCAGCACGAGCGGCAGCAGAGCGCGGGAGATCTCGTCGCCGACGGCTTCGCCGTCCCGAGCCACCGTCACGGTCCCGCCGTCCGTCAGGTCGACGTCCGCCGCGATGTCGGCGCCCTCGGGGTCCGACCACCGTGAGGTCCCGACCACCTCGCCGTCGACGCTGACGCGGATGGCCTCGTGCTCGCTCGCGAGCCGGTCGAGGTAGTCGGGGTCGACCGGTCGGCCGGCCGCCCGGCGCTCGTCGACGGCTGCCGCCACGAGGTCGGCGGTTCGCTCGACCTGGTCCTTCTCCTGGTCCCGCACCAGGTCGGCGAGGTAGTAGGCACGCGGAACGCCGTACAGCGCGACCACCACGATCGTGAGTCCGACGAAGACGGCGACCAGGCGCTCGCGCACGTCAGCTCGACTCGAGTCGGAAGCCCACGCCGCGCACGGTCACGATCCGCACTGGGGCGTCGGCGTCCTCGAGCTTCTGGCGGAGCCGGCCCATGGTCACGTCGAGGGTCTTGGTCGATCCGAACCAGTTCTCGTCCCAGACCTCGTCCATCAGGCGCTCGCGCGTGAGCACCGTGGAGCGCTCGGACTCGAGGAGGGCCAGCAGGTCGAACTCCTTCGAGGTCAGGGCGACCTCGGTGTCGTCAACCCACACCCGGCGACCCTGCACGTCCACGCGCAGGCCGGCCTCGTCCGCGGGGTCGGGCGCTGCGGCAGTGCCCTCGCCGGCGGGGCGGAGGGTACGACGAAGGAGTGCCCGGGTGCGGGCGAGCAGCTCGGCCAGCGCGAAGGGCTTGCCGAGGTAGTCGTCGGCGCCGACGTCGAGGCCGACCACGCGGTCGAGCTCACCGCCGCGGGCGGTGAGGATCATGATCCCGGAGGCGTAGCCGCCGCTGCGGAGCCGCCGGCAGGTGTCCAGCCCGTCCATGTCCGGCAGGCCGAGATCCAGCAGCACCAGGTCGATGTCGCCCTGCGCGGCACGGTCGAGACCGTCCCCACCGGTGGCGACCCGGTCGACGTCGTACCCCTCACGCTCGAGGGTCCGGACCAGGGGCAGCGCGATGCCGTCGTCGTCCTCGACGACGAGGATCCTGTGGGTCACGTCAGAGAGCATACGGATGCCGTCGCGTCTCGTCCGGGCGAGGCGCGGCGGCGGCGAGCACCAGCACCAGGACCGCCACTGCCGCCACCGCGACCCCGTCGAGGTGCCATCGGGCGGCCGGCCCCCCAGGGCCACCGAGCGAGGACACCATCACCTGGCCGACAAGGATCGTCGCGGCCAGACCGCCCGTTGCCAGGCGGACGCTGTAGGACCAGCAGGACCACGTCCGGCAGGCGAGGCCGACGGCGCTGGCGACGACCGCCCCGACGAGCGCGCATGCGTAGCGCTCGACCGAGTCGGCCGTCACCAGCTCCACGACGACCAGCGCAGCGAGCATGCCGGTCGACATCGCCGTGGTACGGGTCAGGCACCGCCCGGGGGCGGGCCGGACCCGGACCACGACCTCCCTCCCGAGGCCTGTCATCAGAAGTCCCTGTCGAGCGCGCCGCGCTCGGAGACGGGGGCGGTGGAGCAGGGGCGGCCCTGGAGGTCGAGGGCGGTCGCGGACGGGGTCCACACCGCGGTCGCGGCCGTTGCCGTCCGGAGGCTGCCACCGCTGGTCAGCGCGCCCACGGTGATCGTGAGGACCGTCGCCGTCGTGCCGTCCACCGTCGTCGTCGAGGCGACCATCGTGGCGGCGAACTGCGCCTGCTTGTTGTTCTTGATGAAGTTCTGCTTCAGGTTGATCGAGCCCAGGGGCAGCGTGGAACCGTTGCGCAGGACGTCGACGGTGTCGTTGTTGCCGCTCGAGCCGACCGACAGGGCGTCCCGCAACCGGACGACGACGGCGAGCGAGCCACCGGTCCATCCCGTGCTGATGCTGCCCGGGTTGACCTGGTCGGTGTAGGTCAGCTTGAGCACGTCGCCCTGACCGAGCTTGCCGGCCGACGCGCCGCCGTTGGTCGCCTGGACGTCGTAGCCGCGCAGCGGGCTGTTGTCGACGCGCCGGGCCGAGACGATCGTCGAGGTCGTCGTGCGCCCCTGGCTGTCGGTCATCACCGCGCGGAGGTCGTAGAGACCGTCAGCGACCGCGGTGGTGTCCCAGGTGCAGCTGTACGGCGCGCTGGAGTCGGTGCAGAGCGCGGACCAGGTGGTCGAGCCGCTCGGTGCCCGGTCGATGCGCACCGAGGTGATGCCCGCGGTCGAGCTGGCGCTCGCGGTGACGGTCACCGAGCCGCTCAGGTAGGCGCCCGGGTCCTCGACGCTGACTGTCGCGACGGTGTTGTCCACGACGCGGTTGGCCACGGTGGCCGACGTGCTGGTGTTGCCGATCGCGTCCGTGGCGACGGCGCGGAAGGAATAGGTCCCGTCGGTGAGCTGGGTGGTGTTGTAGCGGCAGCTGTAGGGCTCCGCCGTGGGCGTGCAGAACGTCGTCCAGGTGCTGGTGCCGCTGCGCTGGTACTGGAGCTGCACCTGAGCGATGCCGGCATCCGCGTCGGCAGCGGTGGCGGCGAACGTCGCCGTACCCCGCAAGGGGGTTCCCGGGTCGGCCATCGTCACGGTCGGCGCCACGTTGTCGATCATCACGTCGCTGACCACGGCCGACGTCGTGGAGACCAGGCCGTTGGTGGCGACCGCGCGCAGGTCGTAGGACTCGCCCTGCACGAACGTGGTGCTGGCGGTGTTCCACGTGCAGCTGTACGGCGCCGCGACCAGGTTGCCGCAGAGCGTCCTCCAGGTGCCGGTGCCCGCAACGGCGTACTCGATCCGCACGACGTAGGGCAGCAGGTTGTTGTGCAGCGTCGCGGAGAGGGTCACGTTGCCTCGGACGACGTCCCCGGGGTTGCCGAGGACGATCGAGAAGGTGTTGGCGACGGTGGTGGAAACCGTTTCGGAGGTCGTCGCGTAGCCCGCGGTGTCCGTCGCGACCGCGCGCAGTGCGTAGTCGCCGTCGGCGCCGTTCCTCGTGTTCCACGAGCAGGAGTACGGCGTGGTGGTCGCGGTGCAGAGCGTCGTCCACGAGCCGGCGTCGGGTGCGAGGTACTGGATCGTGACGCCGGCGACCGCCGAGCGAGCGTCGGCGGCGTCGGCGGTGATGACGACGGTGCCGCCCACGATCGCGCCCGGGTTGCGCACCGAGACGGTCGGCGCGGTCCAGTCGTTGGCCGCGGTGACGCTGGCGACGTTGGACGACACGGTGCTGAAGGTGGCGCTGGAGAAGGAGGGCAGGCCGAAGAGCGCCAGTCCGACGACGGCCACGTAGGCCATCAGGATCAGCGAGCGGCGTGCCATGGGGTTCTCCTCGGTCGGGGTGGATCTCGATTCGGTGGTGCTTCCACGCTAGGGAGCCGTGGCCCACGGCCCGGCAACAACAGCGCGCCCGAGCTCCACAGCTCGGTAACAAACTGCGGAGAAGGTGCTCAGACGAGCACCGGGACGGCTGCCTCGGTGTCGGCAGCGACCGGCGCCGGCTCCTCCTCACGGCGGGCAGGCCGCAGGGCGCCGAGCAGCTGGGCGAGCGCACCCAGGGCGATCAGTGCGGCCGGCCCGCCGATGAGGACCAGCCGCGTCGTGCGGTCGGCCAGCGCGATGAACACCCAGCCGGCGTGGGGCACGCTGAACTGCACGACCGGCTGGTCCTCGTCGACCAGCTTGAAGTGCCAGGGGTCCGGCTGCGGGTTGGCGTCACCCTGCGTGGTGAACAGGGTGCCGCCGCCCTCGGCGGGCTCCATCGCGATGATCCGGTGGGTGACCAGATCCTGCGTGCCTGCCCCGGCGGGGGGCTGGTAGGTGATCACGTCGCCTACCTCGAGGTCCTCCACCGCCACGGGCTTCTCGAACACGACCGAGCCCTTGTCGATGCTCCCGGTCATGGAGCCCCCGGTGATCACGTAGCGGCTGTAGCCCATCGCGCTCGGCGCGATCCAGGCCACGCACATCAGCACGATCGCGAGGAGCGTGAGGTTGAGCGTCCAGCCGAGCGGGCGGCGGGCAGCGTTGTTGCGGCGGTGGTGAGCAGGCACGGCGGGCTCCTCGGGCGGTCTTGCTGTGGGACGGTCAGGCTGCGGGGTGTGCAGACGTGCGGGAACGGCACGAGGCGGGACGCCCCCCAGGTGCGTCCCGCCTCGTCAGGTCACTGCTCGAAGGTCTCGCCGTCGAGCTGGATCGAGTCCCACTTGTAGACGGCGTTGGCGGTCTTGCCCTGGTCCGCGTTCGGGGCGTCCTGGTTGAGCTTCACCGTGAACTTGAAGGTGTGGGCCGAGCCGGCGGCCCAGGTGCCCAGCTCGTTCTTGGAGCCGTCGACGAGGCCGCCGAAGGTGCCCGAGTAGACCGAGGTGTTGGTGGTCGTGTCCACGATGTCGAGCGACAGGTTGGAGGCGCTGAAGCCGTTGGCCGAGGAGACCTCGGTGAGCGAGAACTTCGCCGGCAGCGAACCGGTGTTCTGCAGGGTCAGCGTGCCGTTGAGGGTGTCGCCCGGCTTCATGTTGTTCAGGTTGAAGATCGCCTGGTCCGCCTTCGAGTTCGAGTGCGTCAGGGTGCCGGCGGTGACAGCGCTGATCGTGTTGCCGCTCGTGCTGGTGAAGGTGGCGCCCGAGCCCACGGCGATGGCGCCGGCGGCGACGAGGGTGGCGAGCGGGACGAGGATCTTGCGGTTGGTCTTCATGCGAGTGGTTCTCCTTGTGGTGTCGCGGCCGGCGGCTGCGAAGGCTTTTGGGTTGTTGTCGATTTCCCGATACGAGAACGCTCTCAAGTCCAGATCCACGAGAAGGCAACAGAAGTCACTCACCGGGGCCACACCTCGGAACCAGCGAGGAACGGGTGGCCCACATGGCATCCTCCTGCCCATGCCGGACCTGTCGACCAGCCCGCTGAAGATCCCGCGCTCCCGGGACGACGACTACTCCGCGACGGCGATCGCGGCGCGCCGCGAGCTGGTGCGCACGCACACGCAGAGCGCGCTCGACCACGTCGGCAGCCACTCGCTCGACCCGACGACGCTGCCGGGCAACATCGAGAACTTCGTGGGCGTCGCGCAGGTGCCGATCGGTCTCGCCGGGCCGGTGCTCGTCAACGGCGAGCACGCGCAGGGGGAGTTCCTCGTGCCGTTGGCGACGACCGAGGGGACCCTCGTGGCGTCGTACAGCCGGGGGATGAAGCTGTGCCGCGACGCCGGCGGCATCACGACCACCGTCCTCGACGACCGGATGCAGCGGGCGCCGGTCTTCAGCTTCGGGAGCGCCCGGGAGGCGAAGGCGTTCTCGACGTGGCTGGAGGAGAACTTCGAGCCGATCGCCGCCGCCGCGGAGGCCACGACGTCGTCGGGCAAGCTGGTCGAGATCCAGCAGTTCTCGGTGTCGAAGCTGCTCTACACGCGGTTCAACTACACGACCGGCGACGCGGCCGGCCAGAACATGACGGGCAAGGCGACGTTCGCGGCCTGCGCCTGGATCAAGCAGAACTACCCCGGCGAGCTGCACTTCCTGCTGGAGGGCCAGTTCGCCACCGACAAGAAGACCTCGGTGGTGAACATGCTCCACACCCGCGGCAAGCGGGTGGTCGCCGAGATCACGCTGCCCGCGGCCCTGGTCGAGGAGCAGATGAACGTCAGCACCGACAAGCTGTGGGCCGCCCGGCTCCGGGGCCAGCTCGGTGCGGTCATGTCGGTCACCAACAACAACGGCAACCACTCCGCCAACGGGATCACCGCGCTGTTCATCGCCACCGGCCAGGACGTCGCCAACGTCGCGGAGAGCTCGGCGCTGTACGGGTTCTCGGAGCTCCTGCCGAACGGCGACCTCTACACGTCGGTCACGCTGCCGTCCCTCATCGTCGCGACGTACGGCGGCGGTACCGGGCTCGCCACCCAGCGCGAGTGCCTCGAGATCATGGACTGCTACGGCGCCGGCAAGGTGCACAAGCTGGCCGAGATCATCGCCGCGACCGTGCTCGCCGGCGAGCTGTCGCTGGGCTCGGCTGTCGTCGCCGAGGAATGGGTCCAGGCGCACGACGACCTGGGCCGCAACCGCCCGTGAACCCGTTGCCGCTCGTGCCTAGGGTGGGCTCCATGCACCCCCTGCTCATGCCCAGCGACCTGCCCTACCAGCTGCCGAGGTTCGCCGACTTCACCGACGACCAGCTCGCTGCCGCCATCGACGAGGGCATGACCGCCCAGCTCGAGACGGTCGCCGCGATCACCGCCGACCCGGAGCCCGCGACCTTCGACAACACAGTGGTCCCGCTGGAGCGGAGCGGCGAGCCGCTCGCCCGGGTGCTGCGGGTGTTCTACAACAAGGCCAGCGCCGACACCAACGAGCAGATCGACCAGCTGCGGGCGACGTACGCCCCGAGGCTGGCGGCCCACGCCGACGCCATCGCCCTCGACCCCGTGCTCTACGAGCGGCTGCTAGCGGTGCACGAGCAACGCGACCAGCTCGACCCGGAGTCGCGCTACCTCGTCGAGCGCCACGTCGTCGAGCTCACCCTCGCGGGCGCCGCGCTGGACGACGACGACAAGGCGCGCCTGCGCAAGCTCAACGAGGAGATCTCCGCCCAGGAGACGGCGTTCGAGATCACCCTCCAGGCCGACACCAACGACCTCGCGGTCGTGATCGACGACGAGGCCGACCTCGCGGGGCTCACGCCCGGGGAGATCTCCGCGGCCGCGGCCGCCGCGGCCTCCCGTGGGCTCGAGGGCAAGTGGCTGCTGACGCTCGTGCTGCCGACCGCGCACCCGCACCTCGCCTCGCTCACCGATCGCGACGTCCGGCGCCGCCTGTCCGAGGCCCAGCGCGCGCGGGGGAGCCGCGGTGGTGCTCACGACACCCGCCAGATCGCGCTCGACGTGCTCCGGCTGCGCGCGGAGCGGGCGCGGTTGCTCGGCTTCGCCAACCACGCCGAGCTCGTCACCAAGGACAACACGGCCGGCACGCCCGCCGCCGTCCGCGAGATGCTCGCCCGGCTGGCGGCGCCCGCCGCCCGCAACGCCCGTCGCGAGCAGGAGGCGCTCTCCGCGCAGGCCGGCTTCGCGGTCGAGGCGCACGACTGGCCGTTCTACGCCGGCCAGGTCCGGGCCGCGGAGTACGACGTCGACCTGGCCGCCCTGCGGCCCTGGTTCGAGGCCGAGCGGGTGCTGCAGGACGGCGTCTTCTTCGCCGCCGGCCGGCTCTACGGGCTGACGTTCACCGAGCGCGAGGACCTCGAGGGCTACCATCCCGACGTCCGGGTGTTCGAGGTCTTCCGGGACCCCTCGACAGACTCAGGGACCACGGAGCCGATCGGCCTCTACCTGCTCGACCTCTACACCCGCGACTCCAAGCGCGGCGGTGCCTGGATGAGCAGCTTCGTCGAGCAATCCACGCTGCTCGGCGTCGAGACCGCGGTCGTCTACAACAACCTCAACGTGCCGAAACCGGCGCCGGGCGAGGCCACGCTGCTGACCTACGACGAGACCCGCACGCTGTTCCACGAGTTCGGGCACGCGCTGCACGGCCTGCTGGCCCGCGCGACGTACCCGAAGTTCTCCGGTACCTCGGTCTTCCGCGACTTCGTCGAGTACCCCTCGCAGGTCAACGAGATGTGGATGCTGTGGCCGGAGGTGCTGGCCAACTACGCGGTCCACCACGAGACGGGTGAGCCGATCCCGGCCGACGTGGTCGATCGGATCAAGGCGTCCTCGACGTTCAACGAGGGCTTCGGCACCAGCGAGTACCTCGCTGCGGCGCTGCTCGACCTGGCCTGGCACGAGCTCGGCCCCGACGAGGTGCCGACGGACCCCGACGACGTGCTCCGCTTCGAGGCGGAGGCGCTGGCCGCGGTCGGCCTCGACAACCCGGCGGTGCCGACGCGCTACTCGACGCCCTACTTCGCGCACAGCATGAGCTCGGGCTACGCCTCGGCCTACTACTCCTACATCTGGAGCGAGGTGCTCGACGCCGACACGGTGAAGTGGTTCGAGGAGAACGGCGGTCTCACCCGCGAGAACGGCGCCCTCTACGAGAAGTACGTCATCGGCATCGGCGGGACCAAGGACCCGCTCACGTCGTACGCCGAGTGGCGCGGTCGCCCGGCCCCGATCGAGCCGCTGCTGGAGCGCCGCGGGCTCGCCTGACCGAGTTGGTCGGGTGAGAGTGGTCTATAGGTCACTCTCACCCACCCAACTCGAGGGTTGTGGAGAGCGGCGGCCGACGCCGCCGCTGTCGGGCACCCTGCTCCCATGGCTCGGGACCGGTGGCGGCAGCTCGCGGAGGTGCAGGCAGGGCTCCTCACGCGTGCGCAGCTGGCGTCGCTGGGCATCGACCGGTGGGCGATCCGCCACCGGGTCCGCACCGAACGCTGGGTCGAGCTCACGCCCACGGTCGTCGGCACCGCGACCGGCATCCTCAGTCGGGAGCAGCTGATGTGGCTGGGCGTGCTCCACGGCGGGCGCGACGCGATGGTCGGCGAGCTCACGGCCGGCGAGGTCCACGGCTTGCGGAACTGGCACCGCGACGACGTCACCATCGTGGTGCCGCACGGCACCGACATCGGTTCTGGCTATTCAGGCATCCGTTATGTGCGCACCCGCCGGACCTTGGCGGCTCAGCGGGCGAGTCGGCCGGGCGTCCCGGTCTGCCGCATCGAGCCGGCCGTGCTCTGCTTCGCCTCGCAGCAGCGGTCACCACGCACAGCCGAAGGGGTGCTGGCGGCCGTCGTCCAACAGCAGCTGACCACGCCCGAGGCGCTGTCGGACTGGATCGGTCGGCTGGCCCCGCTCCGCGGAGCCGCACGCTTCCGCCGCTCGCTCGAGGAGATCGCAGGCGGGGCGCACTCGGTCGCGGAGATCGACGTGCGCCGAATGTGCCGTGCCTACGGCCTCGCCCCACCGACCCGACAGGTCAGGCGACGGGACGCCTCAGGACGGCTGAGGTTCACCGACTGCGAGTGGAGACTGGCCGACGGCCGCGTCCTGGTCCTGGAAGTGGACGGCGCGTTCCACATGGACGTCGCGAGCTGGGAGGACGACATCGCGCGGCAGCGCGCCCTCACCTCGCCGGACCGGCACCAGGTCCGGTGCACGGCCCGAGAGCTGCGCGACGAGCCGTGGCGGGTGGCGCGGGACCTGAAGTTGCTCGGGGTGCCCCCTGCGTGAGTCGGGTGGATGAGAGTGGTCTAAGGTCACTCTCACCCACCCAACTCAGCGGTCATGCGGTGTGCTCGAGCAGTGCCGGAACGAACAGATCCCACGTGGGCGGCGGGACGTCGTGCCCGGTGTCGGGAAGGACGAGCAGTCGCGCACCGGGGACCGCTGCCGCCAGGGCTTCGCCGTGGCGGGGTCCGAAGACCGGGTCGACCTCGCCCTGCACCACCAGCGTCGGAACGGCGATGTCGCCGAATCCGCCGTTCGCCGGCGCGTCGAACTCCATCAGGTAGTGGTTGGCCAGGGTGGAGGCGATCGGTCCGCCGCGGGCGAGGTCGCGCTCACCGAGTGCCCGGACCGCCGCGGGGTCGAAGTGCGGGGAGCCACCGGAGTACGCCGCCATCGCCCCCACCAGGTGGTCGAGGACCTTGTCGGCGTCGGTGGGGTCGGGCTCGGGCGGGAAGTCGGCGCTGCCCATCTCGACGTCACCGGTCGTGGTGGTCACGAAGGTCACCGTCACCACCCGACCTGGGTGGTCGACGGCGAGCGCGAGGGCGGTGCCGCCCGACATCGATCGACCGACCACGTGGGCCCGTTCGACGTCGTACGCGTCGAGCACCGCGACCGCGTCGGCGACGAGGTCGCTGTGCTTGTAGCCCGGCTCACCGGGCGGGTAGAAGGTCGAGCGCCCGGTGTCGCGGTTGTCGAACCGGATGACGAAGCGGCCGCCGGCGGCGATCCGCTCGCACAGCTCCTCCTCCCACCACAGCATCGACGCGCTGGCGCCGTGGATCAGGAGGATCGCCGGATCGGCGGGGTCGCCGAAGGACTGGGCGCACAACCGGACCTGCTGGCCGTCACTCTCGACGGCGATCAGGACCTCGGGGTTCACGCGCGGTCAGCGTGCCGGACGGACCCGTAGGATCTTGTCGTTGCCGCCGCCGTTCGAGGTGGTGACGAGCAGCCCGCCGCGGTAGGCGGTCACGCCGCGGAGACGGCCGAAGTCGCGCAGCCGGCTCGGTGCCTTGGTCCAGCGCAGCTCGCCCTCGGCGGTGAGCTTGACGAACATCAGTCGCGACCCGGCGAGGCAGCCGACGGCGAGCGTGCCCTTGAGCGACCCCCATCCCTTGCCGGCGACGAAGTCGGCGCCGGACGTCGCGATCGTCGGGTTGCCCGAGCTCCAGACCGCGCCCCACTGGCGGCCGGGGATGGAGAAGTTCGTCATCGGCGGCGACTCGTTGTAGCCGGGGCCGGGCCGCCAGCCGAAGTTGCGGCGGGCGCCCAGCTTGTTGATCTCGTCGTCGCGGTAGGTGCCGTGCTCGACGGACCACAGCGTGCCGTCGGCGCGCTGCGCGAGGCCCTGCACGTTGCGGTGCCCATAGGTGTAGATGTAGCGCTTCCGGCCCTCCCGCCCGGCCCACGGGTTGCTGGGCCAGGGCTTGCCGTTCTGCGGGTTGAGGCGCAGGGTCTTGCCGCCGAAGGAGCGCAGGCTCTGCGGGTTCTTGGTCTGGGCGGCGTCACCCGTGCCGACGAGCAGCGCGCCGTTCTTCGCCATGAGGAGGCGGCAGCCGCCGTGCCGGCCGGACACCGTCGGCAGACCCTTGACCAGGACCTTGGGCTCCGTGGTCGCGGTGAGCCCCTTGTTCATCTTCCAGGCGATGACCCGGATGTCCTTCTTGCCACCGCCGAGCTTCCAGCCCTGGCAGGTGTAGATGCGCCGGTTCTCCGCGAACCCGGGGTCGATCGCCAACCCCATCAGGCCGGTCTCGCCGGAGGTCCACACCTTCTCGCTCGGGAAGTTGATGGTGCGCAGGTCGCCGTCGGCCTCGATCATCGTCAGCTTCGCGCGGGTGCGCTCGGTGAACAGCAGCCGGCCCTCGCCGATCGGGCGGACGTCCCACGGGATGTCGAGGTTGTTGGCCACCGTGGTGACCCGGAGCTGGGGCACCGCCCTGCGTTGCTCAGCCCGTTCGTCGTCGTACGACGCGCCGGCGGGACTCGGGGAGAGTCCGGCGAGCAGGCCGACGAGGAGCGTGAGGGTGGCGGCGGGGGCACCGAGTTTGCGCATGCGGCCACGTTACCCGTGGTCCGCCGCGGCAGAACGGGTGCGCGAACCTCAGAACGTGTGGTCGCGTCCGGGGAACTCGCCGGACTTCACCTCGGAGTCGTAGGCCCTGGCCGCGTCGAGCAGGACGGACCGGACGTCGGCGTACTGCTTGACGAAGCGCGGCATCCGCCCGCTGCGCAGCCCGAACGCGTCCTGCCACACCAGCACCTGGCCGTCGCACTCCTTGCCCGCGCCGATGCCGATGGTCGAGATCTGCAGCTTGCGGGTGATCTCCGCGGCGACGTCGCCCGGCACCATCTCCATCACCACCGCGAAGGCGCCGGCCTCCTGCACCGCCTCGGCGTCGCGGAGGATCCGCTCGGCCGCGTCGCCGCGACCCTGCACCCGGTAGCCGCCGAGCGCGTGCTCGGACTGCGGGGTGAAGCCGATGTGGGCCATCACCGGGATGCCGCCCTTGACCATCCGCTCGATCTGCGGCGCCATCTCGATGCCGCCCTCGAGCTTCACCGCGTGGGCGCCGCCCTCCTTCATGAACCGCGCCGCGGTCAGGTACCCCTGCTCGGGCGAGGCCTGGTAGGAGCCGAACGGCAGGTCGCCGACGACCATCGCCCGTTGCACCGCGCCGCTGACTGCCCGCGTGAGCGGGATCAGCTCGTCCACGGTGACCGGAAGCGAGGTGGTGTTGCCGAGGACGTTGTTGGAGGCGCTGTCGCCGACGAGGAGGACCTCGATCCCGGCCTCGTCGAAGACCTGCGCGGTGAGCATGTCGTAGGACGTCAGCATGGAGAAGCGCTCGCCGCGCTCCTTCATCTCCCGCAGGTGGGCGGTGCGGACGCGCTTGATGGTGGGGCCGTACGGCGCGGTCGTTTCCTCGCTCATCGTCGAGCTCCTCATCTGCATCTCGCGGCCCGCCTGGTGCGGGTCCACGGACTTCCAGGAACAACACGAGGCTAGTCCCGGTACGACCAGAAGTGCGTTGTGTGCTGCGTCACCCGGTCGCGGCGTCGGCGGCCGCCTCGAGGTCGGCGACCACGATCCTTCGCATCCGCAGCATCGCCTCGCTCGCGGCCCGCGCCCGGAGGGGGTCGGGGTCGGACACCAGCTCGTAGAGCCGGGTCGGCACCACCTGCCAGGACAGCCCGAACCGGTCCTTGAGCCAGCCACAGACCGACTCCTCGCCGCCGTCGGTGAGTGCGTCCCAGTAGTAGTCGACCTCCGACTGGTCGCGACAGGAGATCGCGAACGACACCGCCTCGGAGAACCCGAACGGCGCGGTGCCCCCGTTGATCGCCCGGAACGTCATTCCGTCGAGCACGAACTCGCCGACGTCGCGGGTGAGGTGGCGGACCGACGAGTTCGGGAAGAGCCCGGTGTAGAAGCGCACGGCCTCGGCGAGGTCGCTCTCGAACCACAGGCAGGGCGCGATGCTGGACGAGCCCGTTGTCACCGTCATGCCTGTGCCGACCGGCCGGGGGCGCCGTACTCATCGCGACCGTGGGTGCGGGCCGGTCCCTAGACTCCACCCGTGGACTTCTACTCCGCCTACGCCCAGGGGTTCGCCCGGGTCGCCGCGTGCACGGTGCCGGTCGCGGTGGCCGACCCGGAAACCAACGCCGCTCGCACCCTCGAGCAGGTCCGCGCGCTGCACGAGCAGGGCGTCGCGCTCGCTGTGTTCCCCGAGCTCGGGCTGACCGGCTACGCGGTGGACGACCTGTTCCTCCAGGACGCGCTGCTGGAGTCCGTGCGTACGGCGATCGCAGGGCTGGTCGAGGCCTCGGGGGACCTGCTGCCGGTCATCGTGGTCGGCGCGCCGATGGAGCACGGCAACCGGCTCTACAACTGCGCCGTCGTCATCCACCGCGGCCGGATCCTCGGGGTGGCGCCGAAGTCCTACCTCCCGAACTACCGCGAGTTCTACGAGAAGCGCTGGTTCGCCCCCGGGGACGACCTCGAGGCCGACACGATCGTGCTGGCCGGCCACGAGGTCCCGATCGGGCCGGACCTGATCTTCACCGCGACCGACGTACCGGGCCTGCACCTGCATGTCGAGATCTGCGAGGACATGTGGGTGCCGGTGCCGCCGAGCGCCCAGGCGGCACTGGCCGGCGCGACCGTCCTCGCCAACCTCAGCGCCAGCCCGGTCACCGTCGGACGGTCGGAGAGCCGGCGCCAGCTGGTGCAGTCGGCCAGCAACCGCTGCAACGCCGCCTACCTCTACACCGCCGCCGGACCGGGGGAGTCGACGACCGACCTCTCCTGGGACGGCCAGACGATGGTGTACGAGTGCGGCGACCTACTGGGGGAGAGCGAGCGCTTTCCCGACGGCCCACGGGCGACGGTCGTCGACGTCGACCTCGACCGGCTGCGGCAGGAGCGGATCCGGCAGGGGAGCCATGACGACAACCGGCGCGGGGTCGGGATCTCGACGGGCTCGACCCCCGAGGCGTTCCGGGTCGTCGACTTCGAGCTGGCCCCGCCCACCGGCGACATCGGCCTGGTCCGCAAGCTCGACCGCTACCCGTTCGTCCCCGACGACGCCGAGCGGCTGGCGCTGGACTGCTACGAGGCCTACAACATCCAGGTCGCCGGCCTGGTCCAGCGGCTCTCGGCCATCGGCCAACCCAAGGTCGTCATCGGCGTCAGCGGGGGCCTCGACTCCACCCACGCGCTGATCGTCGCCGCCCGCGCGATGGACCGGCTCGGGCGCCCGCGCAGCGACATCCACGCGTTCACGATGCCGGGGTTCGCGACCGGTGACACCACCAAGTCCTATGCCACCCGGCTCGCGACGGCACTCGGCTGCACCTTCGCCGAGATCGACATCAGGCCGGCGGCCGAGCAGATGCTGAAGGACCTCGACCACCCTTATATCTCGGCCGGCTCGGCGACCACGGACGCGTCGGTCTACGACGTCACCTTCGAGAACGTCCAGGCCGGCCTGCGCACCGACTACCTGTTCCGGCTCGCCAACCACCGCGGCGGCATCGTCCTCGGCACCGGCGACCTCTCCGAGCTCGCCCTCGGCTGGTGCACCTACGGCGTCGGCGACCAGATGTCGCACTACAACGTCAATGCCGGCGTCCCGAAGACCCTCATCCAGCACCTGATCCGATGGGTGATCGACAGCAAGCAGCTCCACGACGGCGAGTACGACGACGAGGCCGACCCTGTCGATGGGGTGCTGCGCGAGATCCTCGAGCAGGAGATCACCCCCGAGCTGATCCCGACCGTCGAGGGCGCCAAGCCGCAGGCGACCGAGGACTCGGTCGGGCCCTACGCGCTGCAGGACTTCACGCTCTACCACGTCATCCGGCGCGGCTACCGGCCGAGCAAGATCGCCTTCCTCGCCTGGCACGCCTGGAAGGACGCGACCGTGGGGGACTGGCCGCCGGGATTCCCGGAGGAGGCGCGCGCGTCGTACGACCTGGCGACGGTGCGGACGTGGCTCGAGGTGTTCATCAATCGCTTCTTCGCCAGCCAGTTCAAGCGGTCTGCCCTGCCCAACGGCCCCAAGGTGAGCAACGGCGGCACCATGTCGCCGCGCGGAGACTGGCGGATGCCCTCCGACGCGAGCGCCGCCGCGTGGCTGGCCGAGCTGGAGCACGTCCCGGACAGGTAGCCGGACCAGCCGGACCAGCCGGACCAGCCGGACCAGCCGAATCCTTAGCCCCGGCTTAGCAATCGCCTGACGCGCGCTTAGCGCGACCCGCGCGACTCTCTTCTCAACGCTGCAACACAAGGAGAGAGAAGCAATGAAGAAGATCGCCCTGGCCGGCCTCGCTGTCGTCATCCTCGCCGGCATCGGAGTCGGCGCCTGGCTGCTGCTCCGCGAGGACGAGGTCAACGACCGCGGCACCTGCGCCGGAGCGTCGTACGAGTTCGGCGCCGAGAAGGACGACGGCGCCCTCGAGGTCTCGTTCGAGCTGCAGTCCAGCGGCCCCGGTGAGAACTGGGACTTCGTCCTGCTCCAGGACGGCGACCCGCTGCTCGACGGCACCCGGACGACCGACGAGGACGGCGAGCTCGACATCGACGCGATCGCCGACGAGGACGCCCAGTCCTTCGAGATCGCCGCGACCCCGGAGTCCGGCGAGGCCTGCACGGCGACGCTCGACCGCTGATCCCTCCACTCGGACCGCAGACGACACCACCAACAACAAGGAGTTCCACCATGTCCCACCGCATCACTGCTGCCCTTGCCGCCGGCTCCCTGCTCGCGGCCCCCGTCGCCCTGGTCGCCACGGCGCCCTCCGCCCACGCGGACGTCGAGCGCCACGGCAAGTGCGGCCCCGGCGTCTACGACTTCTCCGTCGACCGCGAGGGCGCCGGCTTCGAGGTCTCCGCGGACGTCGACGGCCTCAAGCCCGGCTCCCGCTGGAAGATCGTCCTGCGCCACGACGGCACCAAGATCGCCTCGGTGACCCGCCGCGCCGACCGCGAGGGCGACATCGACGTGGAGCGCTACGCGCGCGGCTCCGCCGGCGCCGACACGTTCAAGATGAAGGTCAAGCGGGTCGGCGGCACCGCGTCGTGCGGCGCGTCGATCACCGTCCGCTGACGTCAGGCCACCCCGAGGTCGACTGTCACCCGGGCTCCTCCCAGCGGGGAGCCGTCCACGAGCAGGCCGCCACCCGAGGAGGTGGCGGTCTGCTCGACGATGGCGAGCCCCAGCCCGGTCGACCCGGCCCCCGACACCCCGCGGCCGGGGCTCCCGATCCCCTCGGGGAACCCGGGGCCGGCGTCCTCGACGCGGATCCGCGCACCGCCCTCGGCGCGCGCGGTGACCGTGACCCGGGCCGCCGCCGGCGCGGGGGCGTGGGTGAAGACGTTGTCGAGCAGCACGTCGACCAACGCGGCCAGGTCCTCCGCGGAGGCCCGGACCGGCAGCGGGGTCGGCGGGAGGTCGGCGGTGAGGTCGCGCTCCTGCTCCTCGGCGAGCAGCCGCCAGTACTCCACCCGCTCCCGCACCACCGCGACGGCGTCGGTCGAGGCGACCAGGCCCTCCCGCTCGGAGCGCCGGGCCTCGCGGATGATCGCGTCGATGGTCGCCTGGAGGTCGTCGAGGTCGGCCGAGAGCCGCTGCCGCTCATCGGCGTCGGCCAGCGAGTCGGCCCGGAGCCGCAGGGCGGTCACCGGCGTCCGCAGACGGTGGGAGATGTCGGCGTTGGCCTCGCGTTCGCGGGCCAGCAGGGTCTGGATGCGAGCGACCAGGCGGTTGAGGGCGGTCGCCAGCTCGCGGACCTCGGCCGGCCCGGTCACGGCGACCGGCTCCACGTCGGTGACGGACTCACCGGCCGCACCCAGCCGCCCGGCGTGCGCGGCCACCGCCCGGATCGGCTCGACGAACCCGCGACCGAGCCGGTCGGCGACGAGCAACGAGCCGACGACCAGCGCCAGCCCGAGCAGCAGCAGCACCGCGAGCCCGCCGAACAGCTCGCTGTCGACACCGGGCCGTTCCACGACCACGCGGATCACCGCAGTGGATTCCTCGGCGGGTGTGCTGCCGCCGCGAGACACCGGGACCAGGAGCTGGGTGCCGTCGTCGACGTCGTCGACACGGGCGACGCCGGTGCTGCGCACCTGTGCCACCCGGTCGTCCTCGCCCTGGTCGGGGCCGATGTCCGCGACGTCACCGGGGTACAGGACGGTGGTGGTGATGCCGTCCTCACCGTCGTTGATCTTGTCGAGGTAGAACGCCACCGAGCCCGCGTCCTGCCGGGCGACCACGGTCTCGGTGGCCTGCACCTCCAGCGCCGCCTTCGTCAGCCGGTCCTCGAGCGCGTAGTCGCTCATGAGGAAGGCCATCGGCACCATCATCGCCAGCAGGACGATGCCGACCGCGGCGGCGACGGTGACGATCAGGCTGCGCCGCACGGCTCAGGACCCCTCGGTCGACAGCCGCACGCCGACGCCACGGATCGTCTCGAGGAAGCGCGGCTCCGCGGCGGTCTCACCGAGCTTGCGGCGCAGCCACGACAGGTGGACGTCGACGGTCTTCTCCGACCCGCCCCAGGGCTGCTGCCACACCTCGGCGAGGAGCGTGCGCTTGGTGACGACCTCGCCCGGCCGCTCCGCGAGGTAGCGCAGCAGGTCGAACTCCTTCGGCGTCAGGTCGAGGGCGACGTCGTCGAGCGTCGCGCGTCGCGCCGGTACGTCGATCCGCAGCCCGCCGATGCTGATCGCCGGGTCCGCGGCGCGGCCACCCGGAGCAACCCGCCGGAGCACGGCACCGATCCGCGCCGCGAGCTGGTCGGTCGTGTACGGCTTCACCACGTAGTCGTCGGCCCCACCGTCAAGACAGGCGACCAGCGACGGGTCGTCGTCACGTGCGGTGGCGACGATGACCGGGACGTCGCTGACCGCCCGCAGCATCGACAGCACCTGGGTGCCGTCGACGTCGGGAAGCCCGAGGTCGAGCACCACCAGGTCCGGCCGGCCGTCGATCGCGGCGGTGAGGCCGGACATCCCGGTCGCCGCCGAGCTCACCGCGTGGCCGCGCTCGGTGAGGGCCTTGATGACCAGCGGACGGATCCGCGGGTCGTCCTCGATGATCAGCACCTGCGCCACAAGGGAACTCTAGAGAGGATGGGGACATGACGGGTCAGGGCAGCGCAGGCAGCACCGAGGGACGGCACCGCGCCGGCTACGTGCTCGTGTGGGTCGTCGGTGCGATCGCCGCGATCGCGGTCGGCGTCCTCGCGGTGGAGATCGCCGGCGCCGGGCTCCGCGACCGCGGTCCGGTCGGGAGCAGCGACCTGGTCGGCCGGGAGGACCCCTCCGACCTGGCCCCCGACCCCGACGACCCGAAGCACGCCGACACGATCACCGGTGACTACGGCGAGTTCGACGTCGAGTGCCAGGGCGTGGTGATCCGCGGGTTCGAGCCGCGGACCGCGCCCGGCTGGCGGACGGTCACCTTCGAGACCGGGCCCGACGACGACGTGGACGCCACCTTCGAGTCCGCCGACGCGATCATCGAGGTCGAGATCTACTGCAACGGCGGGCGGCCGACGCTGGCCGAGGAGGAGGTCGGCACCCGGCCGGACACGGACGACTGAGGCTCTAGGCTCTCCCCATGGGTAAGCAGGAAGACTTCGTTCTCCGCGCTCTCGAGGAGCGTGACGTCCGGTTCGTCCGGCTCTGGTTCACCGACGTCCTCGGGTTCCTGAAGTCGGTGGCGGTCGCGCCCGCGGAGCTCGAGGGAGCGTTCGCCGAGGGCATCGGGTTCGACGGGTCGGCGATCGAGGGCTTCGCCCGGGTCTACGAGGCCGACATGCTCGCCAAGCCCGACCCGTCGACGTTCCAGATCCTGCCGTGGCGCGGCGAAGGCCCGTCGACGGCCCGGATGTTCTGCGACATCGTGATGCCCGACGGCTCGGCGTCGTACGCCGATCCCCGCAACGTGCTCAAGCGCACCCTCGGGAAGGCCGCGGAGCAGGGTTTCACCTTCTACACGCACCCCGAGATCGAGTTCTACCTGTTCAAGGACGAACCGCGGCCGGGCGTCGAGCCGGTGCCGATCGACCGCAGCGGCTACTTCGACCACGCCGCGCACTCCAACGGCTCCGACTTCCGCCGCGAGGCGATCACGATGCTCGAGGCGATGGGCATCTCGGTTGAGTTCAGCCACCACGAGGGCGGGCCCGGCCAGCAGGAGATCGACCTGCGGTACGCCGACGCGCTCTCCACCGCCGACAACATCATGACCTTCCGCACGGTCATCCGTGAGGTCGCGCTCGGTCAGGGCATCTGGGCGACGTTCATGCCCAAGCCGTTCACCGACAACCCGGGCTCGGGCATGCACACCCACGTCTCGCTGTTCGAGGGTGACCAGAACGCCTTCTACGAGGCGGGCGCGGAGTACCAGCTCTCCAAGATCGGCCGCCAGTTCATCGCCGGCGTGCTCCACCACGCCAGCGAGATCAGCGTCGTCACCAACCAGTGGGTCAACTCCTACAAGCGGATGATGTTCGGAGGCGAGGCGCCGTCGTACGTCTGCTGGGGCCACAACAACCGGTCCGCGATGATCCGGGTGCCGATGTACAAACCGCTCAAGGGCGTCTCCACCCGCATCGAGCTGCGGACCATCGACGCCGCCTGCAACCCCTACCTCGCCTACGCGGCGGTGCTGGCCGCCGGCCTCAAGGGGATCGAGCAGGGCTACGAGCTGCCGCGCGAGGCCGAGGACGACGTCTGGGCGCTGACCGAGGCGGAGCGCCGCAGCCTCGGCATCTCCCCACTGCCCAAGAACCTCAACGAGGCGATCGAGATCGCAGAGACCTCCGAGCTGCTCGCCGAGACCTTGGGGGAGCAGGTCTTCGACTTCTTCCTGCGCAACAAGCGGGCGGAGTGGGACGAGTACCGCGGCCAGGTCTCCGCCTTCGAGCGCGACCGCATGCTCCCCGTCCTGTAGGCGGTGCCGCGTGAGCGTCCTGGTCGTCCAGCACGAGGACGAGTGCCCGCCCGCGCTGCTCGGGGACTGGCTGGTGGAGGCCGGAGTCGCGCTCGACGTACGACGTCCGTACGCCGATGAGGCGCTGCCGTCCGACCTGGCCGACCACGAGGGGCTGGTGGTCCTCGGCGGCGCGATGAACGCCAACCAGGACGGCACCCATCCGTGGCTGGCCCCGACGAAGGACCTGATCCGCGCAGCGGCCCGCGACGACGTACCGACGCTCGGCGTCTGCCTCGGCCACCAGCTGGCCGCCGTCGCCCTCGGCGGCGAGGTCGGCCGGTGCCCGCGCGGCCGCCAGATCGGGGTGTACGACGTCGGTTGGACCGACGCCGCGGCCACCGACCCGCTGTTCGCAGGACTCGCGAGCCCGCGCCGGGCCATCCAGTGGAACGAGGACCTCGTCCTTACCCCGCCGCCGGGCGCGACCCTCCTCGCCGCGACCGCGCTCGACGAGGTCCAGGCACTGCGGTTCGGGCCGGCGATGTGGGGCATCCAGTGGCACCCGGAGGCGACGCTGGAGATCCTCACCAGCTGGGCGGCGAGCGAGCCCGGCCCGGCGGCCGACGCGGGGCTGGACGCCGTGCGGGGGGCAGCGGTCGAGCTCGAGCTCGCGTGGCGAGAGCTGGGGAAGGCCTTCGCGGCGAGGCTCGCATGAACCGGGGAACGCTGCGGAGCGACCTGCTCCGTCTCGGGTTCACCGACGTGGACCGCGCCCTCGGCGAGCTCGCGGAGCTGGGCGGTCCCGCCAGCGAGCTGGTGGCGATCCTGGGGCGGTCGGCCGAGCCGAACGCCGCCCTGTCGGGGCTGCTCCGGCTGGCCGACGCCGTGGACGACCGCGACACGCTGCTCGACGCGCTCGTCACCGACGAGGGCACCGCGATGCGGCTGCTCGGAGTGATGGGTGCCAGCACCGCGCTGACCGACCACCTGGCCGGCCATCCCGAGCACTGGCAGGTGCTCCGGGACCCGACCCTCGGCACCAGCCGGCCCGCTGCCTGGGCGCTCCGCGCCGCGCTGATGGAGGCGGTCGGGGCGGATCCGGCCGCAGCGGCACCGGTTGCGACCCGGCCCGAGCCCGAGGCGGTGGACGCGCTCCGGGTCACCTACCGCCGGCTGCTCCTCCCGCTCGCCGCCCGCGACCTCACCCACGAGCTCGGCGTCGACGACGTGGCCGCCGAGCTCTCCGACCTCGCGGCCGGCACCCTCGACGCCGCGCTCGCGGTGGCGCGGGCCCAGGTGGGTGCGGAGGAGGCTGCCACAGCCCGGCTCGCGGTGGTCGCGATGGGCAAGTGCGGAGGGCACGAGCTCAACTACATGTCCGACGTGGACGTGGTCTTCGTCCACGAGCCCGCCGACGACGCAGCGGAGGAGAGCGGCAACGGCAGCGGCGCCGCAGTCGCCCGGACCGCGGCCCGGCTCGCGTCGCAGATGATGCAGGTGTGCTCGGCCCAGACCGGCGAGGGCACGATCTGGCCGGTCGACGCCGCGCTCCGCCCCGAGGGCAAGGCCGGCGCGCTCAGCCGGACCCTCGCCGGGCACCGCGGTTACTACGAGCGCTGGGCAGAACCGTGGGAGTTCCAGGCCCTCCTCAAGGCGCGGCCGGTCGCCGGCGACCTCGCCCTCGGGCGCGAGTTCGTCGAGATGGTCAGCCCGATGGTGTGGTCGGTCGCCGACCGCGACGGCTTCGTCGACGCTGCCCGCGCGATGCGGCGTCGGGTGGTCGACCACATCCCGGCCAAGGAGGCCGACCGCCAGCTCAAGCTCGGGGTCGGCGGCCTGCGCGACGTGGAGTTCGCCGTCCAGCTGCTCCAGCTCGTCCACGGCCGCGCCGACGAACGGATCCGGCAGCCCACCACCCTGAGTGCGCTGCACGCGCTCACCGAGGCCGGCTACGTCGGGCGCGACGACGGCGAGGCCCTGCACAGCGCGTACTCGTTCCTCCGCCAGGTCGAGCACCGGATCCAGCTCCACCGGCTGCGGCGCACCCACCTGATGCCCGACGACGAGGCCGACCTGCGCCGGCTCGGCCGGAGCCTCGGCTACCTCAAGGAGCCCGACCAGCGGCTGACCAGGACGTGGGAGCACCACCGCCGCGAGGTCAGCCGGCTCCACCAGAAGCTCTTCTACCGACCGCTCCTCACCGCGGTCGCCCGGGTTCCCGGCGACGTCGGGCTGTCCTCCGAGGCCGCCCGGGTGCGGCTCGCCGCGCTCGGGTACGACGACCCGGCCGCCGCGCTCCGAAACCTCGAGGCGCTGACCGCCGGGGTCACCCGCACCGCCAACATCCAGCGAGCGATCCTCCCGGCGATGCTGCAGTGGTTCGCCGACGGTGCCGACCCCGACGGCGGCCTCTTCGGCTTCCGGCGGATCAGCGAGGCCCTCGGCCGTACCCCCTGGTACCTCACCACCCTCCGCGACGAGGGCGAGGTCGCCGAGCGGCTGGCCCACCTGCTCGCGAGCTCGCGCTACTGCTCCGACCTGCTCGAGCGCGAGCCGCAGGGCATCAAGCTGCTCGGCGGCGACCTGACGCCGCAGTCCTCGGAAGTGCTCACCGAGGAGATGCTCGCCACCGCCGGCCGGCAGGACGACGTCGACGCCGCGGTTCGCGCGCTCCGGGCCGTACGTCGCCGCGAGCTGCTCCGGATCTCCGCCGGCGACGTGCTCGGGCTCGTCGACGTCGCCGACGTCGGCCACGCGCTCTCCCGGATCACCGACGCGACGCTCGAGGGCACGCTCGCGGCGGTGGGGGAGTCTGTCCGGCAGCAGCGCGGGCTCGACGCCGCCCCGACCAGGATTGCGATCGTCGCGATGGGTCGCTACGGCGGCTTCGAGCTGTCCTACGGCAGCGACGCCGACGTCCTCTTCGTCCACGAGCCCGAGGACGGGGTCGACCAGCACGAGGCGGCGTCGTACGCCAAGGCGGTGGCCGAGGAGGTACGCCGCACCCTCGCCCTGCCCGGCGGCGACCCGCCGCTCGTCGTCGACGCCGACCTCCGCCCCGAGGGCAAGCAGGGCCCGCTCGTGCGGACCCTCGACGCCTACGCGGCCTACTACGCCAAGTGGTCGAAGGTCTGGGAGGCGCAGGCGCTGCTGCGCGCCGACGCCGTCGTCGGCGACCCCGGCGTGCGTGACCGCTTCACCGAGCTCGTCGACCCGCTGCGCTACCCGGAAGCCGGCCTCGCTGAGGACGACATCATCGAGGTGCGCCGCATCAAGGCCCGGGTCGACCACGAGCGGCTGCCCCGCGGCGCCGACCCCGCCCTCCACTTCAAGCTCGGGCGCGGCGGTCTCGCCGACATCGAGTGGACGGTGCAGCTGCTGCAGCTGCGGCACGGCGCCGAGGTGCCCGGCCTGCGCACCACCCAGACCCTCGCAGCCCTCGCCGCAGCCACCGAGGCCGGCCTGCTCGACAGCGCCGACGCCGGCGTGCTCGCCGCCGGCTGGCGCACCGTCAGCCGACTCCGCAACGCCGCCACCCTGGCCCGCGGCAAGCCCGCCGACCAGATGCCCCGGCCGTCCCGCGAACGCCGCGCCGTCGCCGCGGTTCTCGGCTACCAGCTCGACCAGTCCGACGCGATGGTGAACGACTATCTGAGGGTCACGAGGAGGGCTCGCGCCGTCGTCGAACGCGTTTTCTGGGAATGATCGGTGAACGCTTCAGGCACGTGACAGCTTCGGCACCAAGGTGTGTAATGATGGGGCGGTCGGGCCGTGGCCGACCCCCCCAGAGGTCACGGCCCGGCGCCCTTTTTCGGCTCCGCTTCGCGAGCGTGTCGCCGCTTTTCGAGGCCTCCGCGGCCGGCGAGCCATTCGGTCGTCGAGTAGTCCGAGGCGGTCGGTCGTCGAGTAGTCCGAGGCGCTAGCCGAGGACGTATCGAGACGCCTTGACGTGCCCGCCTCCTCGTGGCTCGCGTGCCTCTGATGGGATTGACGGGTGAGTCCCTACGAGATCGTCGTCCTGGCCTTCGCGCTCGCGATGGACGCGGTCGCGGTCTCGCTGGCCGAGGGGCTCCGGCTGCGTCGGCCGTCGTGGCGCGACGCCCTCCTCATCGCGGGCATGTTCGGGTTGTTCCAGGCGCTGATGCCGGTGCTCGGGTGGGCGCTGGCGTTCGGGTTCGCCGACGAGGTGAGCACGGCGACCCCGTGGATCGCCTTCGGCCTGCTGGCCCTCATCGGCGGCAACATGATCAAGGAGTCGTTCGGTGAGGACGAGGACCACACCACGGCGGTGGTCACCCTCCGCACGGTGACACCGTTGGCGATCGCCACCTCCATCGACGCGGCCGCCGTCGGCGTCACCTTCGGGGTGCTCGAGGTCGACGTCGCTCCGGCCGTCGCGGTCATCGGCGTGATCACTGCCGTCCTGTCCCTCGGCGCGGTCTACCTCGGCGCCCGGGTGGGGGAGCGACTCGGCAGCTGGGCCGAGCGTGTGGGCGGCGTGATCCTCGTCCTCATCGGCCTGCGGATCCTGCTCGAGCACCTGCTCTGAGCTGATCAGGACCCGTTCGACCGCGATCCCACCGACCGCGGGTTATCGGAACCGGTGTCCAGAATTTGCCTCGTTCTGGGCCAAAAACTGTCGACCCCCCGCCGGCTCCAACGGCAGGGGGTCGAGCTCCGGACTGGGGGAATAGCCCGGCCGGAACGGCCAATTCCTCGGACCGTGCGCCTGTGGGGGGAGCACCGGCGCTGGTCCTCGGGTCGGTTACCCGTATCCGATGAGGAGACGCTAGCACAGAATTGACTTGCCAATGTGACCAAATGTGACAGTCTTTGCGCATTGAACGGAAATCTTTTCCGGGCATGACCCATCGGCTCCAAACCAAGGGGGAAGTACCCATGAAGAAGACCATCAAGGTCACGGTCGCAAGCCTCATCGTCGCGCTGGCCACCACCGTCGGGATGGCCGCGCCGGCCGACGCGAAAGCGCCAGTGTCGACCCAGAAGATCCTTACCTGCTGCTGATCCTCCAGCTACAACCCAGCTACAACCCAGCTGGTATCTGCCGCGCCCTCACCCGGCGTGAGGTAAGACCAGTCGTTGCAGCGGCGTTGCGATAGGCCTCGCGCGCGCCGTCGAGATCGCCTGCCTCCTCGAGCAGGTCGGCAAGCTCGAACCACAGCTGCGCCACGGGTCTGTCTGCGCCTGCGGCCGTCATCACGTGCATGGCGTGGATGTAGGCGGCGTGCGCTTCGTCCTGCCGGCCCATGGCCGCAAGCGATTGGCCCTGCACGACCAAGGACTCAGCCTTGGCGATCGCGGCCCGCTCGCCGGCGGACTCCTGCGCGACGCGTGCGAGGTCCAACGCGACTTCCGGGTCCCCGGACAGCAGGTGCGCCTGTGCGATCCGCACGTCTGTGATGGCGAGGTCGACCTCGCTCGCGCTGGACGCAGTCATCTCCTCGCGCGCGCGCTCGAGGTTCTGCTTCGCCTCCTCGACCAACGGGGGATCGAGCTGGAGCTGGAGCTCGCCGAGCTGAGTGCGGAGGCGAGCCAAGTTGCGGGCGTCGTTGCCCTCGGTCAGCAGGGCGAGAGCGCGCGAGGCCATCGGCGCGGCGGTCGCGACGTCGCCACGCTGGGCATGCACGAGACTGGCATTCCAGTACGCCCCGGCGCGGGCACGCGCCGAGGACAGCTCGTCTGCTCGTTCGACCGCATCCGCGCAGATCCGCGACGCTTTGTGGAGGTCACCCCGGAGGATGTAGGCGCCGGCAACGTTGACGGCGAAGACGACAGCCTCGTCGCACTGGCCGAGCCCGGCCTCTTGGATGCGGGCCTCGAGCCGCTCGCCCACCTCGATCGCGAGGGCGAGGTCACCGGTCTCCTTGTAGCAGCGGACCAAGGCGATGCCAGCGGCGATCAGCAACGGGCCGGGGGCCTCGGCGACCAGCTGCTCGTGTTGACTGATCGCGCCGTCCAGGTCGCCGTTGACCTCGAGGGCGCGGGCGTAGAGGTAGCGGCCACGGTGGGTCAGGTCGGTCAGCGAGGCTTGGAGCGCGAGCGAGAGGAACTTCTGCGCCTGGCGCTCCGCGTCGACCGCCTCGCCGGTTTCCAGCGCCAGCTCGGCGTAGTCGAGCCCGAGGCGAATCTCGTCATACTGGTTCGCCGTGACGCCCTGAAGCAGTTGCTCGATCGGGGTGCCGAGACGGGAGGCAAGACTGGTCAACACGGCCAGGTTGGGCCGTCGGGACCCGCTCTCGATGCGGGAGACGTAGCCGACGGAGATCTCCTCACCGGCCAGCTCGGTCTGCGTCCAGCCCTTCGCAACCCGGGCGGCCCGGACCCGGGACCCCAGGGTCTTGAGGTCGACCGAGTGCAGGAGCTCTGCGTTGCTGGGATGCATGTGACTCATTGTGACGCAATCTGGGCGAAAACGGTCAAAGAGATTCCCGGGCGGCGTATCTGAACCGAAAATTTGTCCCGATGGACGAGCGGTCATCTTCCGTCACAGCGCTTGGGTGCCGCCGGTCGAGGCCGACCCCGACTCGGACCGGGAGGGCCGGGTACCACCTCTTTATGGCACACGACACCCAGGTCGCATCGTCGACCCTCCTCCAGAAGGCCGCGCTCGCTGTGGCGGCCACCTTCGCCCTCGTCGGCGTCCTGGGCTTCATCCCCGGGATCACGACGAACTATGACCAGATGGAGTTCATCGGTCACCACTCCGGGGCCGAGCTGCTCGGCATCTTCGCCGTCTCCGTCCTCCACAACCTCGTCCACCTGGCCTTCGGCATCGTCGGCTTCGTGCTGGCCAAGTCGTTCGACGGCGCCCGCGCCTACCTGATCGGCGGGGGCATCATCTACCTGGTGCTCACGGTCTACGGCCTCGTCGTCGACCGCCACGACGACGCCAACTTCGTGCCGCTGAACGCCGCCGACAACTGGCTGCACCTGGTGCTCGGGATCGGGATGATCGCTCTCGGCCTGCTCCTCGGCAACCGGTCGGAGCACCGCAACGTGGGTCGCGCCGTCTGACGGCGGACCACCTACCCGCTCGGACCGAGCCCCGGTGGCGCTGATGCGCTGCCGGGGCTCAGTCTCGTCCGCTGGTCTTGCGCGCAGTGGCGTAGGCCGGCTCGCGGAGCCGCCGGACCCACCGGTAGTTCTCCAGGCCCGGGGGCGGGTTCTCGACCGCGTCGAAGGAGATCGCGGAGTCCGGCCCGGAGGTGCTGGGCACGTCCAGGACGGCGAAGGTCGCCCACGGGCCGAGGCCGACCGACCACTGCAGCTCGAACCGGAGCCCGGCGCTGCCGTCCGGTCCGGACCCGAGCGGCTTGGCTGCGAGGAGCAGCGGGCCGCGCGGGCTGCGGTAGGGCACGAGGGTGGTGAGGGGCCGGGCGGTGACCTGCCTCCCCGCCGTCAGCACGAAGCGGGTCACCTTCCCGAGGCCGGTCGTGGCCAACAGGACGTCGGCACGTCCCTCGGTGGTCGGGACCCGCAGTGCGAGGCCGTAGATGTCGGGGACCGCTCCGGGCAGGCCGATCGCCCGCGAGATCCGGACGATCACCTCATCCTCGCCGGGTTCGTCGAGCCACCGGACCCCGCTGTCCGAGTCGCCGGTCCGGACCAGCCGACCGACCACCACGCTCCCGGCGGGGTGCAGCGGTTTCGCCGACCGGCGCAGCCGGGTCAGCTGACGGGTGATCCCGGCCAGCGCGCCGCCGACGGCGGAGGCGCCGTCGGAGACGAGCCCGGGGAGCGAGGGCACGTGCGGGTGGGCGGTCACGCTCCGGCAGTACCCGCACCGACCGCTGCCAACGCCGTCAGCCGGGTCAGCGGCGCACCCGCACCGGCCGCCACGGCCGGGGCACGGGGTTCCGCACGCGCTGGTCGTCGATGACGACCAGCGAGACGCCGTAGCTGCCGCGCGGCAGCTTACGGCTGAACCGCCACGTCGTGGTGGGCGCCTTGGACCGGGCGACGTGCGCGCGCAGCTTCGTGTACCCACCCCACCGCCCGTTCGCCCGCAGCCACTTGCCGGTCGCGCGGTCGAGCACGGCCACCCGGATCTTGAGCACGCCGGAGTCGTCGGCGGCCCGGCCGCCGACGACCAGCCGGCCGTGGCGTCCGCGGGCCCAGGTAATGGCACCGTCGGGCACCCGGTTCTCGGCGGGCAGCCGGATGTCGAAGGTCTCGGTGACGCCCGGCGGGACGACCACGACGCCGGCGGGCACCATCGGCCGCGCGGTGGTCAGCCAGACCTCGACGGCATGCTCTCCGGGAGGCAAGGAGATCTCGTAGTGGCCGGCGTCGTCGGTCTCTGCGTCGTAGGACCCGCTGAACCACACGTGCGCGCCGGCGACGGGACTGCCGCCGACGTCGGTGACCGTCCCGCTGATGGTCGCCGGTGGAGCGGCGCGAGCCAAGGTGACGTCGTGGACGAGGACGTCGGCGGTGGCGGTGAAGCAGAAGGTCTGCTCGTTGGCGCCGTTGTAGAAGCGGGCGCAGTAGTCCGCGCCGGGCACGAGGTCGGTGATCGCATACTGGCCCGTGGCGTCGACGGCGTGGTAGCTGCCGCAGAACGCCTCACCGCAGTCCTGGGTGAGCAGCACCTCGGCGGAGTCGAAGGGTGTGCCGCTGGCATCGAGCACGGTGCCGGCCAGGGTGCCGCCGGTCGAGGTGTCGGTGTCCGCGCCGGTCGCCGCAGGGGGCAGTGCGCCGAGGCCGACGACGGCGACGACTGCGCACAGGATGGTTCGGAGCGTGGAGCGCATACGGTGGTCCCCCTGGAGCGCGTGACCCGATCTCCCTCCGGTCACGCACCGGCAAGTCTAGGCGCCGTGACGCCCGGGAGCACCGAACCGCAACCGGCGCGGCTCACATCTGATAAGAGGTCTTGCATGACGATCGCGACCGGTCCGATCGCCCAGGTCTGCTGGGTCGTCGACGACATCGAGGCCGCCGAGGAGTTCCACCGCGAGCAGCTCGGCACGGGCGCCTGGACCCGGATGCCCGACGTCCGGTTCGGTCCCGAGGATGCCACCTACCGCGGTGAGCCTGCGGACTTCACCGCCCACGTCTCGCTCGGCTACGCCGGCGATCTCCAGCTCGAGCTGATCCAGCCGGTGACCGGGCGGTCGATCTACACCGAGTTCCTCAGCGGCACCCCCAGTGGCGGACTGCACCACGTCTGCTTCGAGACCGACGACCTCGCGGCGGCGGTCGCGCGGGCCGAGCAGGCCGGCATCGAGGTGGTCATGCGGGGGACGATGGGCGGGGGCCTGATGTCGTTCGCGTACGTCGACGGCGCGCGCTGGGGAGCGCCGTACGTCGAGCTCGTCGAACTCACCGACGACATCCGCGCGTTCTTCGCCGGCATCAAGGGGAGCTCGGGCAACGGCTGAGGCGCGACGTCCGGGATTCCGGCCCGTCCGGGCCATTCCCAACGACCCGGCGACCGGAGCATCCTGTTGCCGTGGCCGACACCGCGACCTCCCCGCACAAGAGCCTGGGCGTGCCGCTGACCGCCTTCGCGGCCGGCGCCGTGGTCGCGGTGGCGCTCGGTGTCTTCAGCCGGTTCCACGACGCGACCCTCGACGGCACGACGACGCTCGGTTTCGCCGACGTGCGCGACATGAAGGTCGTGCTGTCGGTCGTGATCGGCGTGCTCGCGATCGGTCAGGTCGTCGGCGCGCTGTGGATCTACGGGAAGCTGGGGATCAGGGCGCCCGCCTGGTTGGGCAAGGCCCACCGAGCCTCCGGCACCGCCGCCCTGGTGCTGTCGGTGTTCGTCGGCTACCACTGCATCTGGGCCTTCGGGTTCCAGACCGGCACGGTGCACGGGTACGACGTGCCGCCGCGCGCGATCGTCCACGAGGTCGTCGCCTGCGGGGTGTTCGGTGCCGTCGTCGTCAAGGTCGTGGCCGTTCGGAGTCGGCGCGCGCCCGGGTGGTTCCTGCCGGTGGCCGGCGGCCTGCTGTTCGCGCTGCTGATCGTGGTCGTGCTGACCTCTGCCGGCTGGTACCTCGACGAGAAGGGCTGGCCCAGCCGATGATCGGTTCCCGGTGACCGACGAGGCCGACCCGCGCGTGCTGGCGCCGGGCACGGCACCCACCCCCTTCACCGCCGAGGAGATCCGGGAAGGCAGTCGGGGAGGGAAGGCGATCCGGGTGCGGATCGAGATCGCCGGGGAGGAGCCGCTGTTCCGGCAGAACCGCTACCTCGACGTCGACGAGGAAGGCGCGACCCTCGAGCGCACCCAGGTCACCCTGGACGGCACCCCGACTGGCGAGCCGAAGTCGGAGCGCGTGACCTGGCGTGAGCTGCAGGCGCACGCGTCCTTCCCCGACGAGCGGACCGCGGTCGAGGAGGAGCGCATCGACACGCCGATGGGCGAGCTCGACTGCCTGCGCTACGCGGTGACGGAGGGCACGCTCGAGAAGGTGTTCTGGTTCGCCACCAGCCTGCCGGGCATGCCGGTCCGCACGGTCACCTGCAGCGACGGCGAGGTCGTGATGACCGTGACGATGCTCAGCAACACCGCCGGTTGAGCCGTCTTCAGAGCCGTCGGTTGAGGCAGAGTGTCCCCGTGCGATTCGGACTGATCGGGACCGGCCCCTGGGCGTCGATGGTGCACGGGCCGGGGCTCGCGGCGGCACCCGAGGTGGAGCTCGTCGGCGTGTGGGGACGTTCCGCCGAGCACTGCACGGCGCTCGCGGCCGACCTGGGCACCACGGCGTACGACGACGCCGCGGCGCTGTTCGCCGACGTCGAGGCGGTCGCGTTCGCGGTGCCGCCGGAGGTCCAGGCGGACCTGGCGGTGCGGGCAGCGGCCGACGGTTGCCACCTGCTGCTGGAGAAGCCGGTCGCGACGTCGGTCGAGGACGCTCGTGCGGTGCGCGACGCGGCTGACCGCGCCGGGGTCTCGTCGGTGGTGTTCTTCACCGACCGGTTCATCGCACCGTCCCGGGCATGGTTCGACGAGGTGCAGGCGACCGGCGGCTGGCGCGGCGGCTGGCTGCGGTGGTTCAGCGCGCTCGAGGACCCGGACAACCCGTTCGGCGCGTCGCCGTGGCGCCACGAGAAGGGCGCACTGTGGGACATCGGCCCGCACGCCATCTCGACGCTCACCGCGGCCCTCGGCCCGGTCACGAGGGTGCGCGCCGTCGGCGGCGAGCGGGACCTCGTCGTCCTCACCTTCACCCACGAGTCCGGCGCAACGAGCACGGTCACCCTCACGGCGTACGCGCCGCTGCCCGCCACCGGTTTCGACGCCGGGGTGTGGGGCGAGGCGGGTGTGCTCCCGATGCCGCCCCGACCGAACAACGCGAACCTCGAGGCGTTCCAGGTCGCAGCGGCCGAGCTGGTCACGGCCGTCACCGACGGACGGCCGCACCCGGCGGACCTCGCCCTCGGCACCCATGTCGTCGAGCTGCTGGCCGAGGCCGCGGCCCAGCTCGGCGCCCGGAAGGAAGACTGAGCACCATGAGCGAGAGCCCTGCCAACACCCCCGAGCAGCTCGCAGCCTTCGAGGCGGAGCGTGAACGGATCCGCGGCGAGCACCTCAGACCGCCGGGGGAGCGGCCGCCGTCGACGGCCCGCGGTGTCCACCACACCGCGCTGATCAGCAGCGACGTGGAGCAGACCGTGCGCTTCTACCAGGACCTGCTGGGCTTCCCGCTGACCGAGGTCATCGAGAACCGGGACTACCCGGGCTCCACCCACTTCTTCTTCGACATCGGCAACGGCAACCTGCTTGCGTTCTTCGACTTCCCGGGCCTCGACGTCGGCCCCTACGCCGAGGTGCTCGGCGGGCTGCACCACATCGCCATCTCGGTCGCTCCCGAGCGGTGGGAGGAGATCGTCTCGCGGCTCGCCGAGGCAGGCGTGGAGCACGTGGTCCACAGTGAGGTCTCCGTGTACTTCAGCGACCCGGACGGCGCCCGGGTCGAGCTGATCGCCGACCCGCTCGGCGAGATGTACGGCGCCAAGGTGCTGTAGCCCGGATGACCTCTGCCGTCGTCGTCGGCAGCGGGCCGAACGGGCTCGCCGCCGCGATCCGCCTCGCCCAGGCCGGCCTCGACGTGACCGTGGTCGAGGCCAACGAGCGACCGGGCGGCGGAGCACGCACCGCCGAGACCACGGTGCCCGGACTCCTGCACGACGAGTGCGCCGCCTTCCACCCGACGGGGGTGGCCTCGCCGTACTTCGCCTCGCTCGGCCTGGAGCGGCACGGACTGCGGTGGGCGTGGCCGGAGATCGACCTCGCCCACCCGCTGGACGACGGCCGGGCCGGCCTGGCGAGCCGCGACGCCGCGCACACCGAGCACTCCCTCGGCCCCGACGCCGCCCGGTGGCAGCGCCTGTTCGCGAGCGCGACCCGCAACTTCGACGCTCTCGTCGACGAGGTCTTCCAGCCGGTCCTGCACGGGCCGCGTCACCCCTTGGTGCTCGCGGCCTTCGGCCTCAAGGCGCTCAGGCCGGCGACCCAGACCGTACGACGGTTCGCGGACGAGCCGGCGAAGGCACTGTTCATGGGGGTGGCCGCCCACACGTTCAACCGGCTGGACACGCCGCTGAGCAGCTCGGTGGCGATGCTGCTCACCGCGGCCGCCCACGCGGTCGGCTGGCCCGTGGCGGTCGGGGGCACCGAGAGCATCACCCGCGCGCTGCTCGCCGAGCTCGCGGCTCACGGCGGTCGCGTCGTCACCAACACGTCGGTCACCTCGCTCGACGAGGTCCGGGAGCTGGCCGGCGGCACCAGGCCCGAGGTGGTCGTCCTGGCCACGGCCCCCGCAGGCGCCCTGGACATCCTGGGAGCCGCGCTGCCGCGACGCGTGCAGCGTGGCCTCCGCGGATTCACCTACGGTCCGGCCGCGTTCAAGGTCGACCTCGCGGTCGAGGGCGACATCCCCTGGACCAACGAGGAGTGCCGGCGGGCCGGCACCCTCCACCTCGGCGGGTCGGCCGCCGAGATCGCGGCCAACGAGAAAGGCACCGTCCGCGGCCGGCTCGCGGAGCGCCCGTTCGTCCTCCTCGGCCAGCAGTACCTCTGCGACCCGACCCGGTCGCGGGACGGGATCAACCCGGTCTACGCCTACGCGCACGTGCCGCACGGCTTCGACGGTGACGCGACCGAGGCGGTGCTCGGGCAGATCGAGCGGTTCGCGCCGGGGGTGCGCGACCGGGTCGTGGCGGTCGCGACACGCGGACCGGCGGAGCTGGAGGCGGACAACGCCAACTACGTCGGCGGCGACATCAGCGCCGGTGCCAACAGCCCCCGCCAGATCGCGTTCCGGCCGCGGGTGGCGCTGAACCCGTACGCGCTGGGGATCCCCGGCGTCTACCTCTGCTCCTCGGCGACTCCGCCGGGCGGTGGCGTGCACGGCATGGGCGGCTTCCACGCCGCCGAGGCCGCGCTGCGCAGGCTCTGAGAAAAACTTCCGAGGCCGATGTCGAAGGAGCAGGATGCCGTTCGACGTGTGGGTGAAGCGGCCGCCGAGCAGCGGTGGGCCCGGATGATGAGGAGCGAGAGATGCCGCGTTTCATGGGATTCGTGCGGATGGTCGAGGGTGGCGGGATGCCGCCGCAGGCGCTGTTCGACGCGATGGACAAGTACATCGGCGAGCAGGCCCAGGCCGGCCACTTCCTCGACGGTGGTGGTCTCTTCGGCACCGAGGACGCCGTGAACTTCGTGGTCCGCAAGGGCGAGACGACCCGCGTCGACGGGCCCTACGCCGAGGCCAAGGAGGTCGTCGGCGGCTGGGCGCTGCTGCAGTACGACACCCTCGAGGAGGCCATCGCCGGGCAGCAGGAGTTCGCCGAGCTGCACGCGAAGTACTGGCCTGAGTGCGAGATGGTCGCGACGCTCCGACAGGTGTCCGACGAGGCGCCGGAGGCGGCCTCCGCCTGAGGGTGGCGCGAATCCAGCCTGCGGCCGGTCGGAGCTCGCTCCTAGGCTGGCCGCATGGCTGGACCCGCGGCGCCGACGACCGCCGAAGCGATCACCGCCACCTGGCGGGAGGAGTCCGCTCGACTGGTCGGCGCCCTGACCCGGATGACCGGGGACCTCGACCTTGCCGAGGACATGGCCCAGGAGGCGCTCGTGAGCGCGCTCGAGCAGTGGCCCACCCACGGCGTACCTGCCAACCCCGCGGCCTGGCTGATGACCACCGCGAAGCGCCGAGCCGTCGACACCTTCCGACGCGCCGACAACCTGCGTCGCAAGACCGAGGAGCTCGGCCACGGCCTGAGTGAGGAGGACGGCATGCCCGACCTCTCCAGCCAGGTCGACTTCATCGAGGACGACGTCCTCCGGCTGATCTTCCTGTCCTGCCACCCGCAGCTGACCGCGGAGTCCCGTGCGGCGCTGACGCTGCGCCTCGTCGGAGGCCTGACCACGACCGAGATCGCCCGCGGCTTCCTCGCCGCCGAGACGACGATGGGTCAACGGATCTCGCGGGCGAAGAAGACGCTCAGCGAGGCGCGCGCGGAGTTCGAGCTGCCGGTGGGCGAGGAGCGGGCGGCCCGGCTCGACGACGTGATGGCCGTGATCTACCTGATCTTCAACGAGGGCTACACCGCCACCGCAGGGGACGACTGGATGCGGCCCGAGCTCACGAACGAGGCGATCCGGCTGGCGCGAATGCTGGCCGACCTGATGCCGGACGAGCCGGAGGTGCACGGCCTCCAGGCGCTGCTGGAGCTGCAGGCGTCCCGCGGCACCGCTCGCCTCGACACCGACGGACGGCCGGTCCTCCTCGACGACCAGGACCGCAGCCTCTGGGACGAGCTCCTGGTCCGCCGCGGTCTCGCGGCACTCGAGCGGGCGCAGCGGCTGGCCGCGAAGGGCAACCCGGTCGGCCGCTACTACCTCCAGGCGGCCATCGCCTCGTGCCACGCGCGAGCCGCCACTGCCGAGGAGACCGACTGGCGCACGATCGCGCAGCTGTACGACGTGCTGGCCGAGGCCGCTCCCGGCCCCGTCGTCGAGGTCAACCGCGCGGTCGCCCACGGCCGCGCATCCGACCCGGCCGCCGGCCTGGCGGTGCTGGACGCCCTCCCCGACGGCGCCCTCGCAGGCTCGCACCTGCTGCCCAGCGTGCGGGGCGACCTGCTGGCCCGGGCGGGCCGGCACGACGAGGCGGCTGCAGTGTTCCGCGAGGCGGCGACCCTCACCCGCAACGAGAGCGAGCAGGCACTGCTGATCGGACGGGCCGAGGAGTCGGAGCGGGCGGGCTCCTAGACGAGCTTCCCCTCGTGGTGCCGGCTCAGGTCTCGGTCTCGTACCGCGCCGCCAGCCGCTCGAGCGCGACCTGGGTGGTCTGCTCCAGCACCTCGGGCGGGTCGCCCTCGAACTGGTGCCGGGTGACCTCGGTGCGGCCCTCGACGTGGGTGGCGATGTAGACGGTGCCGGAGGGCTCGCCCTCCTCCTCGTCGGGGCCGCCGACGCCGGTGACTGCGACGGCGACGTCGGCCGCCATCAGCCGGCAGACCCCCTCGACCATCTCCCGAGCGCAGGACTCGGTGATGACCGGCCCCGGGGTGACACCGAGGACCTTGAACTTGGTCTCGCTCATGTAGGAGGCGACGCCGCCGGCGAACCACTCCGAGGCGTTCTCGCCCTTGGCGAGCTCGGAGGCGATGGCGCCGGCGGTCAGCGACTCGGCGCAGGCGACGATCAGGGAGTCATTGTTGGCGCGGTCGGCGATGACCTCGACGGACTTGTTCTTGTGCATGGCTCAGGGTCCTGGGGGGAGTTGGCGTTTGTGGGCAGTACGGCGGTAGGCGTCCTCGATGACCTGCTGGGCGCGGCTGCTGACCTTCTCGCCGACGAGGTAGGCGTCGATCTCCTCGTAGGTCACCCCGTAGGCGTCCTCGTCGGGGAGGCCCGGACGCAGGTCCTCGAGGTCGGCGGTCGGCACCTTCTCCACCAGGTGCGCCGGCGCCCCGAGCTGCCGCCCGATGTCGCGCACCCGGGACTTGGTGAGGCCGAGCAGGGGGGCGACGTCGAACGCGCCGTCGCCGTACTTGGTGAAGAAGCCCATCACCGCCTCGGCAGCCTGGTCGGTGCCGACGACGAGGGCGCCGAGCCGGCCGGCGACGGCGTACTGCGCGACCATCCGCTGGCGGGCCTTGATGTTGCCCTTCACGAAGTCCGCGGTCTTCGGCGGCACGTCGGGGTCGGTGGTGGCCTCGTGGATCGCGTCGACGGCGGGCTTGATGTCGACGGTGACCGTCGCGGTCGGCTCGATGAACGCGATCGCGTCGTCGACGTCGGCCTGGTCCTTCTGGACGCCGTAAGGGAGGCGCATGGCGGTGAAGGTCGCGCCGGCGCGCTGGCAGGCGATGCTCGCGAGCCGGCCCGCGACGGTGGAGTCGAGGCCGCCGCTGATGCCGAGCACGTAGCCGCTCGCCCCGCTCGAGGCCAGGTAGTCGGCGAGGAAGGCGATCCGGCGCTCCTTCTCGGTGGCCGCGACGAACAGGTCGGGCACGCCGAGCGCAGCGCGGATGGCGGGCTGGCTGACGGGGAGGTCGAGGTCGATGGTCATGGTGGCTCTCCGGTCCGGCGGGTCAGGCGGGCGGGTAGCCCTGGCTGCGCAGCAGCCGGGCGAGATGGGCGGTGTTGGCCGCCGCGGTCGTGGTGGTGCTGGTGGTCTTCTCGGGCTTCTGCTCGAGGTCCTGGTAGTCGGTGCCCTGCATGGCCTCGCCCACCCAGTACGTCGAGCCGTTGGCCGCGACGCTGAAGCCGACGTCGTTGAGGCCCTGCAGCACCTCCGCGGTCGTGTGGTGCGCGCCGTCCTCGTTGCCGACGACAGCAACGGCGGCGACCTTGTTGTAGGTCGACATCCGACCCTCGTCGTCGGTCTCGCTGAGCTCGGCGTCGAGCCGCTCCATCACCATCTTGCAGACCGACGACGGCTGGCCCATCCAGATCGGGGTGGCGATGACGAGGATGTCGGCCGCCAGCACCTTCTCCCGGATCGTCGGCCACTCGTCGCCATCCCCCTCGTCGGTGGTCACGCCGAAGCGGACGTCGTGGTCGACCACGCGCACCAGCTCCCCGGTCACCCCGTGAGTGCCCAGCGCGTCGAGGAACTCCTGCCCGATGAGGACCGAGCTCGACTCGTCAGGAGACCTCTTGAGGGTGCAGGACAGGACCAGGGCGGTCGGTGAATCGCTCACTGTGCGCTGGTACCCGCACCTCCCGGCTCCATGCAGCGGCAGGAGGCGGGTGGACGCCGCCGGATCGGGTAGTAGCCCCACGTTCCGCTTCGTTCGGAGCCTCCGCCACCCCAGATCGATCGACTCCCGAGGAGACGACGTGAGTTCGCGCAGCCACTCCGACACCGGCCGGACCGTGCTGGTCACCGGCGCTTCCAGCGGCATCGGGCGGGAGGTGGCGCTCCAGCTCGCGCGGCGCGGCGACTCCGTCGCGCTGCTGGCCCGCCGGCGGGCTGAGCTGGAGGAGGTCGAGAAGGAGTGCTTCCTCGCGGGGAGCCCGCGCACGGTCGTGGTACCGGCGGACGTGTCGGACACCGACGCCATCGACGCCGCGTTCCAGCGGGCGGCCGAGGAGATCGGCCCGATCGACAGCGTCGTGCACGCGGCCGGGGTCGCGGCCTACGGCCGGTTCGAGGAGATCTCGTCCGACGTCTTCGACCGGGTGCAGAGCATCAACGTCGCGGGTACGGCGAACGTCGCCCGCGCAGCGATCCGGCACTTCGACGGTCTCGGCCTTCGCGGCAACCTGGTCCTCGTCGGCTCGATCGTCGGGCGCATCAGCGCGCCGTTCCTGTCGCCGTACGTCTCCAGCAAGTGGGCCGTGCACGGCCTGGCGCGCAGCCTGCAGGCCGAGCAGGGCTACCAGGGCCACCGGATCAGCCTCGTCGGCCCGGGCGGGGTGGACACGAGCATCTACGACAAGGCTGCGACCTACCTGGGCGTCCAGGGGAAGCCGCCGCCGCCGGTCGACGACGTGAAGAAGGTGGCGCGGGCGACCGTGGCCATGCTCGACTCCTCGCGCAAGCAGCGGTCGGTCGGCGCGCTCAACCACTTCATGTCCTTCGGCTTCCGGGCGCTGCCGGCGGTCTACGACCTGATCGCCGCGCCGCTGATGAAGCGGTTCGCGCTCGACGACACCCCGGCGCCGGAGCACACCGGCAACCTCTTCGAGCCGCTGGCCGAGCCCGCGCAGAGCGGCCGATGATGGGGGAGACGATCACGATCAGCCGCGACGTCGACGCCTCGGCAGAGGCGGTCTGGAAGGTGCTCTCGGACGGCTGGCTCTACCCGCTGTGGGTGGTCGGGGCCGCGCGGATGCGCGACGTCGACGACCACTGGCCGGCGGTCGGCGCCCAGCTGCACCACTCGGTGGGCAACTGGCCCCTGCTGCTCGACGACAGCACCGAGGTGCTCGAGCTCGACCCGGGCCGGATGATCCGGCTGAAGGCGCGCGGGTGGCCGGCCGGCGCGGCCGAGGTCGTCGTCGAGATCGAGAGCATCGGCTCCGCCTCGCGCGTGCACATCCGCGAGGACGCCATCGAGGGACCGGGCATGCTGGTGCCGAAGCCGCTGCGCCAGCTCACGATCGCGCCGCGCAACCGCGAGGCCCTGCGCCGGCTCGCGCTGCTGGCCGAGAACCGCTAGTAGACGAGCCGACCCCAGGTCGTCCGCATCAGGCGGCGCCGGATCGCGCCGGAGGCGCCGAGCGCGGACCGGGCGGCGTTCCAGCCGCACGCGCCGTGGACGCCGCCGCCCGGGTGGGCTGAGGCGCCGGCCAGGTAGAGCCCCTCGATCGGGGTCTCCGGTCGGCCCATCCCAGTCGCCGGCCGGAAGATCAGCTGCTGGTGCAGGTTGGAGGTGCCGGCGTTGATGGCGCCGCCGACCAGATTGCTGTCGGCGGCCTCGAGGTCGTCGGGCCGTTGCACGTGCTCGGCGAGGACGAGGTCGGAGAATCCCGGAGCCCGGTCCTCCAGCAGCGTCCGGACCCGGTCGACGAGCGTCGTCACCGCGTCCGGGTCGTCGGCGACCTCGCGGGAGAGGTGGGTGTAGGCCCACGCGCTCTCGGTGCCGGCGGGGGAGCGGGACGCGTCGGCGGTGGTCATCTGACCGAAGAGCACGAACGGGCTGTGCGGCAGCCGGCCGGTGGACAGGTCGGCGGCGTGGTGGACGAAGCCGTCGAGGTCGACGCCGAGGTGGACGGTGCCAGCGCGCTGGGCGTCCTTCGCGGTCCAGGGGACCGGCCCGGAGAGCGCCCAGTTGAGCTTGAGGGTCGGGTTGTCCCAGTGGAACCGGTCGAGGGCATCGGTGAACCGGGTCGGCAGGTGGTGGCGGCCGACGAGCTCGTTGAAGAGGGCAGGCGCGTCGACGTCGGCGAGCACCGCCCGTCGGGCGCTCACCTGCCGGCCGTCGGCGAGCCGTACGCCGGCGGCGCGGCCGCCGCGGACGTCGATGCCGACGACGCGGGCGCCGGTGCGGATCTCGCCGCCGATCGACCGGAACCGTGCGGCCAGGGCGTCGGCGAGCCGCTGCGCGCCGCCGACCGGCACCGGGAACCCGACGTCCTGGCCGAGCATGCACAGCAGCCAGCCGAACACGCCGCTGCCGGCGGCGTCCGGGCCGACGTCGGAGTGCATCGCGTTGCCGGTCAGCAGCGCGGGAGCGCCGTCGCCGTCGAAGAGCTCCTCGCCGAGCCGACGTACGGGCAGCACCGCCATCCGGGCGAAGTCGAAGGCGCCCTTGGTGCCGAGCCGGCGCAGGAGCGAGACGGTCGAGCGCACCGGGGGGATCGGGGTGAAGAGGGCGTCGAGCAGCGGGTCGCGGATCCGGCTCCACTCCTCGACCATCGCGAGCCAGGCGGCGCCGTCGCCCGGCGCCTCCTCCTCGAGTGCCGCGGCGGTGTCCACCGCGCGGCGCTCGAGGGAGGCACTGCGATCGTCGGGGAAGACGTGGGTCAGGACCGTCGGGGCCTGGGTCCACGCCAGTCCGTGCTGGTGCAGGTCGAGTCCCTGGATGACCGGCGAGGCCGCCGCCAGCGGGTAGAACGCGCTGAACAGGTCGTTGCGGAACCCGGGGGCGGTCACCTCCGCCGTCCGCACCGCCCCGCCGAGCGTCTCGTTGGCCTCGACCAGCACGACCGACCACCCGGCGTCGGCGAGGGCGTTGGCCGCGACCAGCCCGTTCGGCCCTCCTCCGACGACGACGGCGTCAGCGGAGGTCACGGCGTGAAGACTACCTTCACCATGCCGTCCTCCTTGGCGCGGAACTTCGCGTACGCCGAGGGAGCCTCCTCCAACGGGAGCCGATGGGTCGCGAAGTCCTCGGTGCCGAGGGGGTCGCTGTCGTCGGTCACCAACGGCAGGATCTCGTCGGACCAGCGGCGCACGTTGGCCTGACCCATGCGGATCTGCAGCTGCTTGTCGAACATCCGCATCAGCGGGAGCGGGCTGGTCTGTCCGCCGTAGACACCCGAGATCGAGACGGTGCCGCCGCGTCGTACGGCTTCGATGCCGCCGGTCAGTGCCGCCAGGCGGTCGATGCCGATCTTCAACATCATCTTCTCCGCGATGGCGTCGGGCATCAGGCCGACAGCCTTGATGATCTTCTCGGACACCGGGCTTCCGTGGGCTTCCATGCCGACCGCGTCGATCACCGAGTCGGCGCCACGGCCGCCGGTGCGGTCGCGCACCTCGGTCGCGAAGTCGTCGACGGCGTCGATGTCGATGGTGTCGGCGCCGCGGGCGCCGACGCGGGTCAGCCGTTCGGGCACCCGGTCGGCGACGATGACCCGCCGGCCCTCGTGCATGGCGATCCGGGCCGCCATGTCGCCGATCGGGCCGGCGCCCATGACGAGGAGCGTCCCGTCGTCGGGGACGTCGGCGTAGCGCACCGCCTGGTAGGCCGTGGGCAGCACGTCGGACAGGTAGACGAAGCGGTCGTCGGGCGGGCCGTCCGGCACCTTGATCGGGAGGAAGTTGGCGAACTGCACGCGCAGGTACTCCGCCTGGCCGCCCGGCTGCTGGCCGTACAGCTTGCTGTAGCCGAGCAGGCTGGCGCCGGTGTCGTACTCGTGGTTCTGGGTCGTCTCGCACTGGCTGTGGAGGCCGCGGCTGCAGGTCCAGCACTCGCCGCAGCTGATGTTGAACGGCACGACCACGCGATCGCCGGGCTTCAGTGCGGTGACCTCCGACCCGATCTCCTCGACGATCCCCATCGGCTCGTGGCCGACGATGTCGCCGGGCGTCATGAACGGCGCGAGTGGCTCGTAGAGGTGGAGGTCCGACCCGCACAGCCCCGTCGTGGTGACGCGGATGATCGCGTCGGTCGGCTCCTTGATGGTGGGATCGGGCACTTCCTCGACCCGGATGTCTCGGACTCCTTGCCAGGTGACTGCTCGCATGGCGGGGTAGTACCCGACGCACACCGGCCTACCCGGTGGGGACCTTGCGCCCGACCCGCTTGAGCGGCTTGGTCGCCGGGCCCTCGATGACCTCGCCCTCAGGGGAGAACCGGGACCCGTGCAGCGGGCAGTCCCAGGTGCGCTCGGCGTCGTTCCACTCCAGCACGCCGCCGAGGTGGGTGCAGATGCCGACGACGCTGCAGGTGGTGCCGTCGACGGTCGAGGTGCCGACCGGCAGCGGGTTCACGCCGGCGCGCCCGACCGAGCCCTGCCCCTCGGCCGGGGTGTCGTCGACGGACTGGAGCTCGGCCAGAGTGATGCCCTTGGCCAGGGCCAGGCCGACCTTGAGGTTGGTCGAGACGAGCGACATCGCGCCGCGCGGCCGGGTGATGCGGCGGCTGATCGGCGTGGCCCACGAGGGCGCCTCGCCCAGCAGCTCGCCGGCGAGCCGGAGGCCGGCCGCAGTGCCGTTGGTCAGGCCCCACTTGTCGTAGCCGGTCGCGACGTAGATGTGGCCGAGCCCGCGGGGCAGGCGGCCGATGTACGGCAGGCCGTCGTGGGAGCTGTAGTCCTGTGCCGACCAGGCGTGGGTCTCGGTGCCGCCGGGGAAGTGCTCCTCGGCCCAGGCGCGGAGGCCGTCGAGGTGCCCGTGCTCGGAGGCGGCGCGACCCACGACGTGGCCGTTGCCGCCGACCATCAGCAGCCGCTCGCCCGCCGGGCCGGTGACGTCGCGCACGGAGAACGACGGTGAGCCGGCCGAGAGCAGCATCGAACCCGGGGTCTCGGTGCCGCGGTACATCAGCACGTAGGAGCGCTGCGGCTCGACCTTGGCGAAGTAGAGGCCGCGGTCCAGGGTCGGGGTCCCGGTCGCGATGACGACGTCGTCGCAGCTGATCGTCACGCCGTCGTCGGTCTTGACGGTGGGTCCGCCGAGGGCGGAGACCGAGATGACCCGGCTGCCCTCGCGCAGCAGGCCGCCGTGGCGGCTGAACTCGTCGAGGAGCAGGTCGAGCACGGGGGCGGGGTCGAGCTGGTACTGGTCCTTGAGCACGACCGCCCCGTGGTTGGGCACGCCGAGGTCCGGGTCGTCGACGAAGGTGGTGGGCAGGCCGAGCCGCTGGCAGGCGCGGTGCTCCTCCTCGACCGTGCTGCGCTCCTGCGGCTTCAGCGCGAACGTCACCGCGTCCCGCACCTCGAGGGGCCGGCCGTGGTCCTCGCAGAGGCGCGCGAGCCAGTCGCGACCCTCGAGGTTGCCCTCGACATACGCGCGGGCGACGTGCTCGGACTGGTGGCGCAGCATCTGGGAGAGCTTGGTGCCCTGGAGCAGCGACAGCTTGCCGGTCGTGTGCCCGGTGGTGCCGGCGCCCACGCTGCGCGCCTCGAGCACCACGACGTGCTTGCCCGCCCGGGACAGCAGGAGGGCGGTGGTCAGGCCGGTGATGCCCGCGCCGACCACCACGACGTCAGCGCGTTCGGGCACCGGGTCGATCCGGGGCACGTGGGCGGCAGGGTCGTCGTACCAGAAGGAGGGCATGGGTCGGGGGTACCCGAACGGGGCGCCGCTGAACGGGTGACGTTCCCTAGATTGGGCGCATGGAACGCGCCCTGACGCTCGTGACCGGTGGCACCCGCGGCATCGGCCGGGCCACCGCTCTCCGCCTCGCCGCCGACGGCCACGACCTCGTCCTGGGCTACCACCAGGACACCGCGTCGGCCGAGGCCACCCGCACCTCCGTCGAGTCGTTGGGCGTCGCCTGTCGAGTCGTCCCTTGTGACCTGACGAGTCCTGCCGGGGTGGACGAGCTGTTCGCCGCGGCCGCCGACGTCGGTCAGCTCACCGGCGTCGTGAACAACGCCGGAGCCACCCTGCACATCGCCCCGCTCGCTGAGACCCCGGTCGAGGTCGTCCAGCGGACGATCGACCTCAACCTCACGGCGGCGGTCTGGGTGGCCCGAGCAGCCGTCCGGGCGATGGGTCGGTCCTATGGCGGATCGGGCGGCGTGCTGGTCAACGTCAGCTCCGGGGCCGCGACCCTCGGTGCGCCGGGCGAGTACGTGCAGTACGCCGCCGCCAAGGCCGGTGTCGACGCCCTCACGACCGGGCTCGCGCAGGAGGTCGCCGGCGACGGCATCCGCGTCGTCGGCGTCGCCCCCGGCATCGTCAACACCACGATCCACGCCGACGCCGGCGAGCCGGACCGGAGGGACCGGGTCGGCCCGCTCGTCCCGCTCGGGCGGGTCGGCGAGCCCGACGAGGTAGCCGACGCGATCGCGTGGTTGATGAGCGGCGAGGCGTCGTACGTCACCGGGACGACGCTGCGGGTCGCCGGCGGTAGGTGACTGACGCCTTCCGTGAGGGGTACTCCGCACCAATGACGCCCGCGGAAGCTCCAGCCCCGGCATGACCGACGTCGCGCAGACCCTCGGCCCTCGCCAGCACTCCGACACCGACCATCCCGATCGCGCCGAGCGCGCCGACCTCGTCGTCGCGTCCGTGCCTGCAGGTCACGTCTACGTGCGTCACATCGCCGCGGAGGAGCCGGACGGCGTCGTCCGGCTGGACGATCCCGATCCGGACTCGCCGCAGCGGTCGGCCACCGAACGGTGGTGGCCGCCGGTCATGCTCGACCCGACGTGGATCGAGCACCACGACTTCGACGTGTTCCACGTGCAGTTCGGGTTCGACGCCTGGGCCCCGGAGGACCTCCGCCGGGTGGTCGAGACGGTGCACGCCCGCGGCCGGGCCTTCGTCTACACCGCACACGACCTGCGCAACCCGCACCACGCGGAGCGCGGTCAGCACGACGCGCAGCTCGCGGTGCTGATGGAGCACGCCGACGCCGTGCTGACGCTCACCCCCGGGGCGGCGGAGGAGATCGCGCGACGCGTACGACGCCGGCCCGGTCGCAGCGGTCACCGTGGCGGAGCGTCGACGGCAGCGACGGTCCGTCGCCGCCGCCCACCGCGCGCTGTACCGGTCGCTTCGGTCGCCGGCATGAGCCGGCCGCTCGACATCTGCCTGATCGCCTCCTCGCGGTTCCCTGTCAGAGAGCCGTTCATGGGGGGTCTGGAAGCACACACCCACGCGCTCGCGGAGGAGCTGCTGCGGCGGGGGCACCGGGTGAGCCTGTTCGCCGCCCCGGGCTCCGACCCGGCCCTCGGCGTGCGCGAGCTCCCGCTGTCGTCGTACACGATGAGCGCGGCGGGGCGCGCGGACGTCGGCTACACGTCGGAGTCGTGGATGGAGGAGCACCACGCCTACCTGGGATTGATGCTCGCGCTCGCGCGCGGCGACCACGGTCGGTTCGACGTCATCCACAACAACAGCCTCCACCACCTCCCGGTGGCGATGAGCGGCGTCGTGGCGACACCGGTGGTCACGACCCTCCACACCCCACCACTGTCCTGGCTGGAGTCCGCGGTCCGTTTCGCCGCCCCGGGCAGCCGCTTCGTCGCCGTGAGCCGGTGCATGTCCCGCGCCTGGGCGGAGGTGACCGACACCGTCGTCATCCACAACGGTGTGGACACCGACTTCTGGCACGCCGGGAACGGCGGCGGCGGTGCGGTGTGGTCGGGGCGCCTTGTGCCCGAGAAGGCGCCGCACGAGGCGCTCGACGCGGCGGCACGGGCAGGCATGCCCATCGCGCTGTCGGGTCCGGTCCACGACCAGTCGTACTACGAGAAGGAGATCGCTCCGCGGCTGGGCGATCGTGCCTGCTACGTCGGTCACCTCGACCGCAGGGACCTGCGCCGACTGGTGGCCGCCGCGTCCGTCGCAGTCGTCACTCCGCAGTGGGAGGAACCGTTCGGGCTGGTCGCCGCAGAGGCGATGTCGTGCGGCACGCCGGTGGCGGCCTACGACCGTGGTGCTCTCAACGAGATCGTCGACGACGCGTCCGGGGTGCTCGTCGCCGCTGGCGACGTCGACGCGCTGGCGAGCGCGATGGTGGAGGCGCAGGACCGGGACCGCGACGCCGTCCGTCGACGGGTGTGCCGGCAGTTCTCACGGGCCCGCATGGTCGACGACTACGAGGTCGTCTACCAGTCCATGGCCCGACTGGTCGACGCGGCGTGATCGGCTACTACGCCCACCACCACGGCAACGGTCACCTGCACCGGGCGGAGGCGGTCGCGGCCGCGCTCGACGAGCCCGTCACCGGGCTGTCCTCCCTGCCGCCGCCGTCCGGTTGGCGAGGCGACTGGGTGCAGCTCCCGCGCGACGACGCCGAGGCCGATCCCGAGGACGTCACCGCGGGCGACCAGCTGCACTGGGTGCCGGTCCACGAAAGCGGACTCCGTGCCCGGTCGGCAGCGATCTCGCAGTGGATCGACCGCGCCGGGCCACGCCTGGTCGTGGCCGACGTCTCGGTGGAGTTCGCGCTGCTGGCCCGGCTCCACGGCGTGCCGGTCGTGACCGTCGTGCTCCCGGGCCGACGCGCCGATCCCGCGCACCTCCTCGGCTTCCGGGCATCGACCGCCTTGGCCGCGTTCTCACCGGTGCGACCCGCCGAGCTGCTGCCCGGCGTGCCGGAGGACGTCGTGCAACGGGTCGTTGCCGTCGGGGCGCTGTCGCGGTTCCCGGCGAGTGACGCACCCCCGGTCGCCGGCGCCGACAGAAGGGTGCTCGTGCTCGTGGGGCGCGGTGGCAGCGCGATGGCCTCGCTCGACGTGACCAGGCTCGAAGCAGCGACCCCGGGGTGGACCTGGGCCCGGATGGGAGGACCTGACGAGTGGGTCGACGACATCTCGACCGCGCTGCGCGAGACCGACGTCGTGGTGACCAACGCCGGCGACGGGTCGCTCGCCGACGTGGCTGCCCACCGCCGACCGGCGGTCGTCGTCCCTGCCGAGCGGCCCTTCGCGGAGCAGCACGTCACCGCGAGTGCGCTGGGCCGCCACGGGTGGCCCGCCGTCGTACGACCACGCCTTCCCGCCGAGCACGAGTGGCTCGGGATCCTCGACCGTGCCGCTGCTCTCGACGGGGGGCGCTGGCAGGCGTGGTGCGACGGGCACGCCGCGGAACGGTTCGCGCGGCTGCTCGTGGAGGTCGGCGCCGACCGTCGCCGGCGGAGGTCGGCGTGACCGGGGGTATCGCCGTCGTGACCATCGTGCACGGACGGCACGACCACCTGCGCGGACAGCTGCGGTCGTTGGCACGCGGCACCCGCCGAGCCCAGCACGTGGTGGTCTCCATGGGAGACCCAGAAGTCGGCAAGGAGACGGACGGCGCCGGACCCTTCGAGCTGGTGGCGGTGCAGGCGGACCCGGCCGCGCTGCCGCTCGCGGCTGCCCGCAACCTCGGCGCAACCGTGGCGATCGAGCGCGGCGCGGAGGTGCTCGTCTTCCTCGACGTCGACTGTATCGCCGGCCCCGAGCTGGTCGCCTCGTACGACGACGCGGTGCGTCGCAGCCCGCAGACCGTCTGGTCCGGACCGGTGACCTACCTGCCGCCCGGTCTCACCGAGGGACAGCTGGAGCGACCGTGGATCCTCGACGATCCGCACCCTGCCCGGCCGGCGCCGCGGTCCGGGCAGGTGCTGACCGATGCGGACCCGGCTCTCTTCTGGTCCCTCTCGTTCGCCCTCCACCGGGATGCCTGGACGGCGTGCGGCGGATTCTGCGAGCGCTACGTCGGCTACGGGGGCGAGGACACCGACTTCGCCCGGATCGCACAGTCCCGAGGTCTCGGCTTCGGATGGGTCGGGTCCGCGCGTGCGTACCACCAGTATCACGCCACGAACGACCCGCCCGTCCAGCACCTCGCCGACATCCTGCGCAACGGCGCAATCTTCCATGAACGGTGGGGCGACTGGCCGATGGAAGGCTGGCTCGAGGAGTTCGAGGACCTCGGCCTGGTCGAGCGGCTCGGGCAGGGCTGGCGGGCTGTGAGCGCACCGTGACAGCGATGGTGTAAAGATGGGCGCACCACGTCTGTAGTGAGAGAGGGACACCATGCGCCGCAGCATCTTCACCGAGGAGCACGACGACTTCCGCAGGACGATGCGGTCGTTCATCGAGGCGGAGGTGGTCCCGCACCACCAGGAGTGGTACGACGCGGGGCTGGTCGACCGCTCGCTCTACACCAAGCTCGGCGACCTCGGCGTCTACGGCATCGAGGTGCCCGAGGAGTACGGCGGCGCCGGGATCGAGACGTTCAAGTTCTCCGCGATCATGACCGAGGAGAGCGCGCGGGCGGGCGTCACGCTCGGCACCAGTGCCGTACACCTCGAGCTCTGCCTGCCGTACCTGAAGAAGCTCGCCACCCCGGAACAGATGAAGCGCTGGATGCCCGGCTTCATCTCCGGTGAGGAGATGTGGGCCATCGCGATGACCGAGCCGGGCGCCGGCTCGGACCTCGCGGGCATGCAGACCACCGCCAGGAGGGACGGCGACAGCTACGTCCTCAACGGCGCCAAGACCTTCATCACCGGCGGCGTCCTTGCCGGCCGGGTGATCGTGTGTGCCCGCACCTCGCCGCCGCTGGAGAACAACCGCCGCCACGGCATCTCGCTGTTCGCGGTCGACACCTCCTCGCCGGGCTACGAGGTCGGCCGCAAGCTCGACAAGATCGGCCTCAAGACCTCCGACACCGCGGAGCTGTCGTTCACCGACGTCCGCGTGCCCGCGACCGACCTGCTGGGCGAGGAGAACGAGGGCTTCTCCTACCTCGGCCAGAACCTGCCGCAGGAGCGGCTCGGCATCGCGGTCAGCGCCTACGCCCAGGCCGCCGCGGCGATCCGCTTCACCAAGGCGTACGTCGAGGACCGCAAGGTCTTCGGCACGACGGTGGCCTCCTTCCAGAACACCAAGTTCGAGCTCGCCTCGTGCCAGACCGAGGTCGACGCCGCCGAGGCCGTGATCGACCGCGCGATCGAGGCCCACGACGCCGACGAGCTGTCGCCCGTCGACGCGGCCTCCGCGAAGCTGTTCTGCACCGAGGTCGCCGGCCGGGTCATCGACCGCTGCCTCCAGCTGCACGGCGGCTACGGCTACATGAACGAGTACCCGATCGCCCGGCTGTACGCCGACACCCGCGTGACCCGGATCTACGGCGGCACGTCGGAGGTCATGAAGCTGATCATCGCCAAGAGCATGGGTCTCTGAGCACCTGCGCTGGGTAACGCTCCCTCACGTCCAGTGAAGGAGTGAGGCATGACCCAGATCCAGCAGTCCATCGACGTCGAGGTGCCGGTCCGCACGGCCTACAACCAGTGGACCCAGTTCGAGTCCTTCCCCGAGTTCATGTCGGGCGTGGAGTCGATCACCCAGATCGACGACAAGAACCTGCACTGGGTGACGGACATCGCCGGTGTCGAGCGGGAGTTCGACGCCCGGATCACCGAGCAGCACCCCGACGAGCGCGTCGCGTGGGAGAGCACGACCGGCGAGGCCAAGCACGCCGGCGTCGTGACGTTCCACCGGCTCGACGACGACAAGTCGCGGGTGATGGTGCAGATCGACTGGGAGCCCTCGGGCGTCGTCGAGAAGGTCGGCTCCGCCGTCAACCTCGACGAGCACCGCGTGAAGGGCGACCTCGAGCGGTTCAAGTCCTTCATCGAGAGCCGCGGCAGCGAGAGCGGCGCGTGGCGGGGGGACATCCCCGCCGGTTCCTGACGACCCGCCCGGCTGCTCCGGGCGCTGTTGGGTAAAGACCAGATGGCCGGCCACGACGGTGCATGTCTCGGCCGGCCCGCCCCGTCGGACTCCAACGTCCGGCGGGGCTCTTCGCGTCCCGGCGCGGTCCGGCGTCAGTAGTCGATGCGCGACAGGACCATCCGGTGGTCGGAGATCGTGCCGTAGACCGATCCGTCGACCCGGTAGTCGGCCACCCGCTGACCGTCGGCGAAGATCCAGTCGATGCTCGGTCGGCGTGGGGGTGCGCACGGCTTCGCGGTCCCGGGGTTGGCGGAGGCCAGCCCGGCACGCGCGGCCCGGCAGAAGATGCCCTGCTTGTCGTTGAAGTCACCGACCAGCACCACGGCGCGGCCCTTGGCCTGCTCCTGCCTCACCACTTTCAGCTCGCGCGTCACCGCTCGGCTGCGGTCCTTCGCCGCCTCGGGGCTCTTGCCGGCGGGGTTGTGCACGTTGATCACCGTCGTCGTCCGTCCGGTCGGCAGGTGCCGGAGCGTCACCACCGGCATCCTCCGGTCGTGGTTGCGGAGGTAGGGGATGGTGACGGTCCGGGTCCCCACCAGCTTGAACGTGTCGGGGCGCCACGCCACATGGTTGTCGACCTCGCCCCACAGGTTGTAGACCTTGCCGGCATTGCGGACGAACACCCTCTTCTGCACCGGCGTGAACTCCTGCAGGCCCACGAGCGCCGGGAAGCCGTGGCCGGCGAGGACCTGCACCAGCCCTCGGGTCCGCCTCGGGGCCTGGTCCCACGTGCAGCACTTGTTGCCGCCCGGCCGGGTGTGTCCGTGCCCGAGGGCATTGAACGTCACGGCGGTGACGTCCGCCGGGTCGACCGGGTCCTTCCCGCCAGGGGCCGCGGCCGCACGGTCGGGCGCGATCGGTGCCGTCAGGCCGGCGACGGCGGTGAGGACGGCGAGGAGGGCGAGGCAGGCGGAACGGAGGTCGCGGCGCGCCAGAAGCATGAAGTGGTGTCCCGAGATCGAAGGGGCCCGGACGGGCGGGCCGTGGTGGTCAGCGCTCGCAGAACGCTCGGCGAGCCTCACTTCTTCCCGGCGCCACGGTCGGAGGCCGAGGTGCTCGGGAGCGGACGTCACCCGACCCTGATGCCCCAACGAGCTTCGAAGGTCGCTCCGGGACGGAGCCGGATCACGCCGACGCCCGAGCGGAAGGCGTCGGGCGGACAGGTCATCGGCTCGACGGCGAGCGCGCGTCGCCGCCGGCCCGCGTCGGGGAGGGTGTCGCCGGTGAACATCTCGACGTAGTCGAGCCCCGGACCCATCCACACCTCCACCCGACGGCCGCCGGGGGAGGCCAGCCGCACCCAGGCCAGGCCGTCCTCGTCGCGGTCGAGGTCGGTGAACGCGTGGTCGAGCTGCGTCGTGCCGACCAGGCGTGGCTCCCGGAAGTCGGCGCGGGTGCCGGCAACGCTCTCGTGGCCGGTCGGGACCTGTGCCGGTCCGGTGGGGAGCCAGGTGGCAGCGCCGATCTGGAGCTCGGCGTCGTCGATCAGCTCCGTGCCGACGGTGAGGTAGGGGTGGGCGCCGTACCCGAAAGGGGCGTCGACCTCACCGATGTTGGTGCACCTGATGTCCACCGTCAGTCCCGCGTCGTGCAGCTCGTAGTCGGCCTCGAGCTCGAGCGGGAACGGGTACGCCGGTTGGGGTCGCAGCGTGTGCCGCATCGTCACCGCGGCCGCGGAGGTGACCTCGGCTGTCCAGCTCCGCCAGCGGGTCAGGCCGTGGATGGCGTTCTCCTGCTCCGGCTCGTCCAGCGGCACGGTGTGCGTGCCGCCGTCCCACGTGTAGCGACCCGTGTGCAGCCGGTTCGGCCACGGGATCAACAGCTGGCCGTGTGCCGACGGGGCGAGCTCGTCCGCCCGGTAGCCGTCGAGGACGGGAAGGTCGCCGTGCCAGTACTCCCGCAGGCCCCCACCGACCTCGACGACCACGGCGCGTTGGGCTCCGTGGCGCAGCTCGACCTGCTGCCGGGAGGCGGCGACGTGGTCCATGCCGGATCGGCTCCTGTCCTGGGATCAGCCCCGGTCGGTTCGGACGGGACGATGAAGCCTAGGGGCGGTGGAGGCAGACGGAACAGGTGGGCGGGGGAGAGCCAGTCATGCCTCCGTCGTTCCCGATCGGCGCGCGTGGACGAGGACGAAGCCGGCCAGGCCGAGGGAGACGACCGCGGCGATCAGCGCTCCGAGATGGAGCCCGGTGGTGAAGGCCGCTTCGGCCGCCGCCACCAGCGCCTCGCCGGATGCGGACGGCAGGCCTGCCGCCACCTCGATCGCGCCACCGAGCGTGCCCCGGGCGGATTCCGCCTGGTCGGAGGCGAGCGAGCCGGGGATGCTGTCGTCGACGCCGCGGCGGTACGCCGCCACGCCGATGCTGCCCAGCAGGGCGATGCCGAGAGCGCCGCCGAGCTCGGACGCGGTCTCGGAGATGCCGGCCGCGGCGCCGGCCCGCTCCTCCGGGACGGCGCCCATGATCAGGTCGTTGGTCAGGGTGATCGCCGGCGACATGCCCAGCGAGAACGCGATCGAGGACCCGACGATGAGGGCGAGCCCGGAGCCGGGCTCGATGCCGAGGAGCAGGCCGAACCCGACGGCCGCGACCACCAGACCGCCGCCCGTCAGCCGGGCAGGGGCGATCCGGCGCGCCAGGACCGGGGTGACGTTCGCGCCCACGACGAAGGAGAGCGCCCAGGGCAGGGTCCAGAGCCCCGCCTCGAGGGGCGTCATCCCGAGCACGAGCTGCAGGTACTGCGGGATGAAGAGGAAGCCGCCGAACACCACGAAGATGCCGACGCCGTACGTCACGAGCGCGGCGCTGAACGCCGGGATGCGGAAGAGCGACAGGTCGACCAACGGGTCGGACAGCCTCCGCTGGCGGCGGACGAAGACGACCCCGAACCCGACGCCGGCCAGTGCGCTCACCAGTGCTGTCGCGGTCGCGCCGTCCTGCGCGACCTGCTTGAGCCCGTACACGAGCGCGAGCATCGCGGTCAGGGACAGGACCGCGCTGGACAGGTCGGCACGGCCCGCGTCGGGGTCGCGGTACTCCGGCAGCAGCCGGGGCCCGAGCACGAGCAGCGCGACCATGACCGGCACGTTGAGCAGGAACACCGCGCCCCACCACAAGAGCTCGAGCACGACGCCACCGAGCACGGGTCCGAGCGCGGCGCCGGCGGAGAAGCTGGCGATCCAGATCGCGATCGCGGTGGACCGCTGCTGCGGGTCGTGGAACATGCTCCGGATCAAGGAGAGCGTCGACGGCGCCAGGGTCGCCCCGGCCAGCCCGAGCAGCGCCCGGCTGAGGATCAGCATCTCGGCCGAGGTCGCGAACGCGGCCAGCACGGAGGTGATCCCGAAGGACGCAGCCCCGATCAGCAGCAGCCGGCGCCGTCCGATCCGGTCGCCGAGGCTGCCCATCGTGATCAGCGCCCCGGCGACCATGAAGCCGTAGACGTCGATGATCCACAGCATCTGGGTGCTGCTGGGCTGCAGGTCGGCGCTGATCTCGGGCACCGCCAGGTGCAGCACGGTCAGGTCCATCACGTACAGCACGCAGGCCAGCGCGATCACCGCGAGCCCCAGCCACTCGCGGCGTCCGGCCCGCGGCGGCGCCGTCGTCGTACTCGTCTTCTCCATCACCCGTCCCGTCCTCTCAGCAGCGGTCAGGAAGGGACGACGACGCAGGTCGGAACAAATGATCGGTGGCGTCCGGACCAGCGACCGATCAGTTCCGGTGCGCTCGGCCGTCGACATCAGGAGACAGCCCTGCGACCGTAGGAGACACCGTGGAGACCACCGAGCACCGACCCACGAGCCCGATGGGCGCCGACGAGGCCGCGTTCCTGCGCGTCGCCCGCAGCGGCGACGCCGGCGAGTTCGCGCTGCTGACCGAGCGCTACCGCCGCGAGCTGCTGGTGCACTGCTACCGCATGCTCGCCTCCTACGAGGACGCCCAGGACCTGACCCAGGAGACGTTCCTCCGCGCCTGGGCCAAGCGCGAGACGTTTCACGGCCGCGCGTCCCTGCGCACCTGGCTCTACCGCATCGCGACCAACGCGTGCCTCGACTTCCTCGACAAGCGCCGCGACCGCACGCCGGTCCCGGCCGACCTGCACGGCGCCGCCGAGAACGGCACCGAGGTGCTGTACCTCCAGCCGTGGCCGGGCAGCGCGCCGGAGGACCCGCACGAGCAGGCGGTGGCCAAGGAGACCGTCGAGCTGGCGTTCATCGTCGCCGTGCAGCACCTGCCGGCGCGGCAGCGTGCGGTCCTGATCCTCCGGGACGTTCTCGGGTGGCCCGCGCAGCAGACGGCGGACACGCTCGAGCTCACGCTGGCATCGGCGAACAGCGCCCTCCAGCGCGCCCGGGCCACCCTGCGCGTGCACCTCCCGAACGGGAGGCTCGACTGGAAGGGTGCCGGTCGGCGCGAGCTGGACGACCAGCAGCAGCGGCTCGTGTCGGCGTACGTCCAGGCCCACGAGCGGCTCGACATCGACGCCCTGACCGCCCTGCTCCGTGCCGACCTGCGGTTCGCGATGCCGCCGCAGCCGGGTGTCTGGGTGGGCCGGGAGGCGACCGTCCAGGCGTGGCTCGACGGCGGTTTCGGCCGGGACCAGTACGTCGACTTCCGGTGCCGGACGACGACGGCCAACGGTCAGCCCGCGGTCGCGATCTACCTCCGCCGGCCCGGGGCACCGACCTACGACGCCTTCACGCTGGACGTGCTAGGCATCGCGGACGGGCTGATCGCGGAGATCACCACGTTCGACGGTGACCAGTTCGAGTGGTTCGGCCTGCCGTCAGAGCTCGAGCCCGCCTGACCCCTCCTCCACCGGTGCCGGCGGCAACGGACGGATCCGACCGCCGGCCTCCTCGGGCGCGTCGACGCAGGCTGCCCGGACCCGGTCGGCAACGTCCTCGGGGAACGGCGCGGAGCTCCGCCCGGCCACGTGCACCCCGAGCACCTCCTCGGTGGCGCGCAGCCGGCCGTCGACCCAGAGCTCGTGCCAGATCCACAGCAGCTTGTGCGTCGCGCCGATCACCGAGGAGCGCACCTCGAGCTCGCTGCCGGCCGAGACCTCGTCGAGGTACCGCACGTGCGCCTCGACGGTGTAGAGCGAGGCGTCGTTGGCCTCGCGGTACTCCGGCCCCAGCCCGACCTCGTCCATCACCGCATCGGTGGCGTGGCCGAACACGAGCACGTAGAACGGCTCGGAGAGATGCCCGTTGTAGTCGATCCAGGCGTCCTGGACCGGCTCCCGCCAGACGACGGGTCCGCTCATGCGCGCCCCGTCGCCCGCAGGATCGCGATCACGCCCCGGTCCCGCTCCGCGACCAGGTCGTCGATGGTCCGGCCCGCGGCCTCGCGCTCGCACCCGTCGACGACCGCGTCTCGCAGCTCCTGCGTGAGCTCCGGTGCCTCGAGCCGGGTCCACGGCGACAGCAGCGAGGGGCCGAAGTGGTCGAGCATGTGCGCCATGCCGCCCTGACCACCCGCGAGGTGGAAGGTGAGCATGGGGCCCATGAACGCCCAGCGCAGGCCCGGCCCGTCGGTGATCGAGAGGTCGATCTCCTCCACCGTCGCCTCGCCGTTCTCGACCATGTGCAACGCCTCCCGCCACAGCGCCTCCTGCAGCCGGTTGGCGACGAAGCCCGGCACCTCGCGCTCCATCCTGATCACCGACTTGCCGGCCAGCGTGAAGAAGTCCGCGGTCCACTGGACGGCGTCCGGGGACGTGCTGGCGCCGCCGACGACCTCGACGAGCGGGATCAGGTACGGCGGGTTGAACGGGTGCCCGACCACGGTGCGGTCCGGGTGGGTGCACTTGTCCTGCATCTCGCTCATGCCGTAGCCCGACGTCGACGACGAGATCACGACCCCTTCGGGAGTGGCGGCGTCGATGTCGGCGAGCAGCGTGCGCTTGAGCTCGAGGTCCTCCGGCGCGCTCTCCTGGACGAAGTCGGCCTGGGCGCAGGCCTTCGCGAGGTCGGGCTCGAAGCTCAGGTTGTCGATGCTCGCGCCCTCGGCCAGGCCGAGCTCGGTCAGCGCCGGCCACGCGGCCGCGACCAGGTGGCGCAGCCGCTGCTCGCCGTCGGGGGCGGGGTCCCAGGCCACGACCCGGTAGCCGCGGGCCAGGAAGTAGGCCACCCAGCCGCCCCCGATGACGCCTGCCCCGGCGCAGACGACGGTCCGGACGTCCTGGGGTGCCGGGCGGCTCATCGTCGCCCCCTCACCGGCGCCGGAGGGCGAGGATCTCGCGCCCCTCGTCGGGGGTGGCGACCTTGGCGCCCATCGACTCGATGATCGTCCGGGCGCGCTCCACGAGCTGCGCGTTGGTCGCCTTGACCCCCTTGGAGAGGTACAGGTTGTCCTCGAGGCCGACGCGCACGTGACCGCCGAGCAGCACCGACTGCGCCACCCACGGCATCTGCATCGGGCCGAGGGCGAACGACGCCCAGACGGCGTCCTCGGGCAGCTGTTGGACCATCGCCATCAGCGTCATCGGGTCGGCGGGCGCGCCGTACGGGATGCCCATGCAGAGCTGGTACATCGCGGGCGCGTCGATCAGGCCCTCCTCCACCAGCGTCTTGGCGAACCACAGGTGGCCGGTGTCGAAGATCTCCATCTCGCAGCGGACGCCGAGCTCCTGGATCTTCTTCGCGCCCTCGCGGAGCATGTCGGGGGTGCTGACGTAGACCAGGCTGCCCTCGCCGAAGTTGAGGCTGCCGCAGTCGAGCGTGCAGATGTCGGGCAGCAGCTCCTCGACGTGGGGGAGCCGGTCGACGCCGCGCACCAGGTCGGTGCCCTCGACGAAGGTGGTCGGGTCGTGCGGGTCGAGCATCAGGTCGCCGCCCATGCCGGCGGTCGTGTTGATGATGACGTCGACGTCGGAGGCCCGAACCCGCTCGACCACCTCGCGGTAGAGCGCCACGTCCCGGGAACCTTTGCCGGTCTCAGGGTCACGGACGTGGATGTGGATGATGGTCGCGCCGGCGCGGGCGGCCGCGATGCCGGACTCGGCGATCTGCTCGGGCGTCACCGGGACGTGCTCGGAGCGGCCGACCGTGTCGCCGGCACCGGTCAGGGCACAGGTGATCATGACGTTGCGGTTCATGGGGGGTCTCCCTTCAGTCAGGGGTTCGTGCTGGGTCGAGGAGGTCGAGGAGTGCGTGGATGCCGAGGTAGCTGAGGTCCCGGGCCTGCCGGTCGACGAGGAAGTCGTCGTAGGGCCACAGCGAGGTCTTCACCACCACCGCGCCGGTATGTCGGTCGGCAGCGGCGAGCTGACCGCGGCTGCCGTCGGCGGTGACGCGGCCGCCTGACGGGTCCAGCGGCCACCAGTGGCGGCCGAAGCCGGCGTGGGTCGTGATGCTGCTGGGCAGCCGGCCCGGCGCGAGGAACGGGTACGGCGGCCGCGCGGCATCCTCAGCCCACGCAGCGTCCAGCAGCCGACGACCGTCGACAGCGCGTCCGTCGACGGCGAGCAGGGCGACCCGCGCCCAGTCCCGCGCGCTCGCGGCCAACCCGCCGCCCGCGAGCGCCGCGCCGGAGCCGTCGACGGCAACCACTGCGTCGCTGGTGCAGCCGAGGTCCCTCCAGAGCCGGGCCACCTCGGTGGCGTAGGAGCGGCCGGTCGCGCGCTCACGCACCCAGTCGAGCACCTGCGAGTCCGCGGTGCTGTAGGCGAACCTGGTGCCGGGAACGACCGCCGGCCCCACCCCGTGGAGCAGGGCACGCGAGTCGCCGCCGTCGGCGAACGCTGCCAGCAGCCGCGACGCGGGGCCACGGGGGTCGCGGTGGTCCTCGACCCAGTCGGTCCCGCTCGTCATCGTCAGCAGGTCGTGGACGGTCGTGCCGTCGTAGCCGGTGCCGCGCAGCTCGGGCACGAGGGCCGTCACGGCGTCCGACAGCGCCAGCGCTCCCTCGCCCACGGCGCGGCCGACGAGATGCGCCAGCACCGACTTGGTCATCGAGGCGCCCAGGAACAAGGTCTCGCGGCCCACCTCGTCGGCGTACCACTCGTGGACGACCACCCCGCGGTCCAGCACCAGCAGCGACGTCGTCCACGTCGCTGCGACCCACTCGCCGAGGTCGTGCAGGCGCCCGGCGCCCGCGACCTCGACCGCGACCGGCCGCAGGTCGACCGGCAGCTCGCTGCTGCCTCCCGCGGGCACGACGACATGACCCCACCCCGGCTCGTGCTGGGGGTCGGCGAACCGCAGGTCCGAGAGGCGGGCGCCCCCGGTGGAGGTGGGCACGGGCCTAGTCGATCCGCGGGCTGTTGGAGAGGAGCTTGCGGGTGTAGTCCTGCTGCGGCGTGTCCATGACGGTCACGACCGAGCCGGCCTCGACCACCCGGCCGGCCTGGAGGATCTCCACGCGAGCAGCGATGGAGCGGACCAGTGCCAGGTTGTGCGTGACGAACAGCATGCTGATGCCGCGCTCGAGCCGGAGCCCCTCGAGCAGCTCGACGATCGAGCCCTGCACCGACACGTCGAGGGCCGAGGTGATCTCGTCGCAGATCATCACGTCCGGCTCCGCGGCGAGCGCCCGGGCGATGGCGACCCGCTGCCGCTCACCGCCGGAGAGCCGGCTCGCCGGGTAGTGCAGCATCTGCGACCCCAGCGCCACCTGCCCCATCAGCTCCACCACGCGCTCGGTGGCCTCCTTGCCCTTGGCCAGCCCGAAGAGCTCCATCGGCCGTTTGATGATCTGCTCGATCGACAGTCGCGGGTTCAGCGAGAGGTAGGGGTTCTGGAAGATGTACTGCATCCGGCGGCGGTCGTCGGCGCTGCGCCTGCGGGCGCTGTTGGCCAGCCGGCGTCCCTCGAAGGTGATGTCCCCGGTCCAGTCCTTGTGCAGGCCTCCTACCGAGCGGGAGATCGTGGTCTTGCCGCTGCCGGACTCGCCGACCAGGGCGACCACCTCGCCCTTGGCCAGGTTGAAGCTCACGTCGTGCACGACGTGCTTGCGTCCGTAGAAGACGTCGAGCCTCTCGACCGAGAGGATGACGTCGCGCGGCTTCTCCGGGTCGGCGTCCGGCACCGTGCCGAGGTTGATGTCCCAGGTGCCGATCTCCCCGACCCGGTGGCAACGGGCCTCGTGCTCCGGCGCCACGGTGCGCAGCTCCGGCACCTCCTGCCGGCACCGGTCCACCACGAACGCGCAGCGGTCGTTGAAGCGGCACCCGTCCGGCCGGCGGCCGGGGGAGGGGGTCCGGCCCGGGATGCCCTTGAGCGCCCGGGCCTGGCTGAGGTGCGGGATCGAGTCGAGCAGGGCGCGGGTGTAGGGATGGGCGGGGTTGGCGAAGATGGTGTCCCGCGGGCCGAGCTCGGCGATCTGACCGGCATACATCACCGCGACCCGGTCGGCGATGTTCGCCACCACCGCGAGGTCGTGGGTGACGTAGAGCGCGCTGACGCCGTACGCGCGGCACAGCTCGGCCATGGTGTCGAGCACCATCTTCTGCGTGGTGACGTCGAGGCCGGTGGTCGGCTCGTCGAGCACCAGCACCTTCGGCTTGGGCAGGAACGCCATCGCCAGCGCCACCCGCTGCACCTGGCCGCCGGAGAGCTGGTGGGCGTAGCGCTTGAGGAACTCGTCGTCGGTCGGCAGCCCCACCTCGGCGAGGCCGTCGCGGGCCGCCTGCAGCCGCGACTCGCTGGTGCCGATGCCGCGCAGCTGCTGGAGCTCGACCAGCTGCTTGCCGATCCGGATGCTCGGGTTGAGAGCGGAGGCCGGGTCCTGCGGGACGTAGGCGATCTCCTCCCCGCGCAGCTTGCGGACCTCCTTCCAGTGCATCTTGAGCACGTCGCGGTCCTCGAGGAGGACCTTGCCCGAGGAGATGAACGCGCCGGCCCGCGAGTAGTTGAGCAGCGAGGTGCCGACCGTCGTCTTGCCGGACCCGGACTCACCGACGAGGCCGACCACCTCGCCCGGCTTGAGGACCAGGTCGATGTCGTCGACGACGTCGACCTCCCTGCCGGTGAGGCTGACGCCGAGGTCCTCGATGATCAGGCCGGTGGTCGCCCTCACCTCGTGGCCCTGGCCCGCGTCGGGGGTGGTGGTCGCCATCAGTCGTCGCCTCTCTGGCTGATCTGGGCGAGCCCGTCCGCCATCAGGTTGGTCGCGATCGTGAAGATGGCGATCACCAGCACCGGTGCCATCACGGCCCAGGGCTGGGTCTGCAGGCCGAGTCGGTTCTCGTTCATCATCTGGCCCCAGTTCGCCGCACCCGGGTCGGCGGCGAAGCCGAGGAAGCCCAGGGCGGCGACGACGCCGATCGAGTAGGTGAGTCGCAGGCCGGCCTCGGCCAGCAGCGGTCCGGTCATGTTGGGCAGCACCTCGGCGAGGATGATGCGCGACCGCTTCTCGCCCAGCGCCTCGGCGGCGACCACGAAGTCCCGCGAGACGATCCCGAGGGCGACCCCGCGGGACACCCTGGCCACGCGCGGGGCGTGCGAGGCGCCGATGAGCAGGATGATCACCCAGGACGCGGGGTTCTCGAGCGCGGTCAGGACGACGAGTGCGAGCAGGATCTGCGGGAAGGCGAGCAGCACGTCGTTGAGCCGCATGATCACCTCGTCCCACCAGCCGCCGGCGTACGCCGCCACGACGCCGATGAGGACCCCGACGACCATGCCGAGCAGGGTGGCCAGCACCGAGATCGCCAGGACCGACTGACCGCCGTGCATCACCCGGCTCAGCACGTCCTGGCCGAGGTAGTCGGTGCCGAACACGCCGTCCTTGGCGTACGGCGGCCCGGCGGTCTCCTTCTCACCGTACGGAGCGAAGAACGGTGCGACGACCGCGAAGAGCACGACCAGCACGGTGACCGTGAAGCCGAACGCGAACCGCTTCTGCCGGAGCGCACGCCGGAGGAAGCCGGCCGGTGCGGGCCCGGACGGGGCCGCGGGTGTCCCGGACGTTCCTGATATCCCTGATGTCTCTGTGCTCATGAGGAGATCGCCGTCCTCGCTCGGGGTGTCAGCAGGATCGAGAGGACGTCGGCGACGAGGTTCACCACGATGTAGACACCCGCGATGATCATGCTGAGCGCCTGGACCATCGGGACGTCGTGGTTGCGGACCGAGTCGACGAGCTGCTTGCCCACGCCGGGGTAGGCGAACAGGGTCTCGACGAGGACGACACCACCGGCCAGCCACGCCAGCTGGAGGGCGATGACCTGGATGCCGGGCACGATCGCGTTGAGCAGGGCGTGCTTGCGCATCACCACGGCCTCCGGGATGCCCTTGAGCCGAGCCAGCTCCACGTAGTCGCTGTCGAGGACCTCGAGCAGCGTCGCCCGGACGATCCGCGACACGTACGGCGTCACCGCGAGCACCAGGGTCGCCACCGGCAGCACCATGCCCTTGGGCTCGTCCCAGGGATGACCGTCCAACGTCGAGATGGTCACGGCGGGGAAGACGTGGAAGACCGAGGTCGAGAGGAGTGCGACCAGCAGGATGCCGGTCACGAACTCGGGCACGCCGGCCAGCGCCAGCAGGATCGTCTGGATGACCGTGTCGGGACGCCGCCGCCGGAAGTGCGCGGAGATCATCGCGATGCCGAAGGCGAGCGGGATCATCACCAGGGCCGACAGGAGGACGAGCACCAGCGTGTTCGCCACGGTGCTGGAGATCTGCTCCCAGACCGGCAGCTGGTTGGCCAGCGAGGTGCCGAAGTCGCCGGTCACCAGGCCGCCCAGCCAGTCGAGGTAGCGGCTCACGATGGAGTCGCCCACGCCCAGCTGGGCCTCGAGCTGTTCGCGTCGGGCGACGTTCGTCTCGTAGTCGCGACCGAGGATCGCGCGCACCGGGTCGCCGAGGGCGGCGGTGGCGAGGAAGACCACGACCGACACGAGCCACAGGGTCAGGACGGCCAGCCCGAGGCGGCGTGCCAGCCACAGGGCCCACGCCGCCCCGCCGGAGCGACCCCGAGGAGGTGCGCCCTCCGCGAGCGGGTCGGGGAGGGTCGCTTCCAGGGTCATGTCAGACCGAGACCTTGCTGAACTTGTAGTTGCCGAGCGGGAGGTACTTGCTCGGTTCGAGGCCGCTGACGGTGGATGCGTAGGCGTCCACCTGCTTGCGGAAGCCCCAGATGATGAGGCCGCCCTCGTTGTACTCGATCTCCTGCGCCTGGTGGACCAGCTCGGCCCGCTTGGCCTCGTCCACCTCCTTGGCGGCGGCGTTGACGAGCTCGCGGTGCTCCTCGTTGTCCCAGTGGGTCTCGTTGTAGGTGCCACCGAGCTCGGGCGGGAACGTCCCCACGACGGCCTGCGGGATGTAGTTGCGGGTGTTCCAGAAGTCCTGGGCGAACGTGTAGGACAGGTAGTCGTCGTCGTAGAACGGCGTCTTCTTGGTGACCTTGACCTCGACGCCGGCGGCCTTGGCCTGCTCGGCGAAGAGGTTCGCCGCCGGGACGGCGACCGAGCCGATGTCGTCGCCGGTGAAGAGCTCGACCTGCAGCCCCTCGGCTCCGGCGGACGCGAGCAGCGACTTGGCCTGGTCGATGTCCTGCTCGCGCTGAGGCAGGTCGTCGGCGTACATGACGTCGAGCGGTGCGTACAGGTCGTTGCCCAGCGTTCCGTAGCCGCTCAGGGTCTGGTCGATCATCGCCTGCCGGTCGACGATCAGGCGCATCGCCTGGCGCACCCGGACGTCGTTGAACGGCGCCTGGTCGACCCGCATGGTGAACGGCACCCACTGGCCGCCGTCCGCCTCGAGCACGCCGCCGCCCGCGCCCTTGATGGTCTCGATCAGGTTGTAGGGGAGGTTGTCCAGGGTCTGGATCTGGTTGGCCTGGAAGGCGTTGACCTTGGCGTTGTCGTCGTTGAAGTCCTGGATCACCAGCTCGTCGAGCAGCGCCGCCTCGCCCCAGTAGTCGTCGTACCGGGTGAAGGTGCTGGACTTGCCCGCCTCGAAGGACTTGTAGGCGAACGGACCGGTGCCGACCGGGTTGGCGGGGTCGAACTCGCCGCCCGGGATGATGCCGAGCGTGTACTCGGCCAGCAGCGAGTCGAGCAGCGCGTACGGCGTGTTGAGGACGATCTGCAGCGTGGCGTCGTCGACGACCTTCGAGGACTCGAAGTCGATGATCGTCGAGAGCTGGCCGCCGGCGGACAGCGGCGCCTTGGGATCGGCCACCCGGCGGATGCTGAGCCAGGCGTCCTCGGCGGTGACCGTCTGGCCGTTGTGGAACGTGACGCCCTGGCGCATGTTGATCGTCCAGGTCCTCGCGTCGGACGAGGGCTCCACCGACTCGGCGAGTGCCGGCTCGAGCTCGTAGTTGTTGTTCCAGAACAGCAGCGGCTCGTAGAGGTTGCAGCACCGGGAGATGTCGGCGGCCTGGACGGGCTGGTGCGGGTCGAGCGTGTCCTTGCTGCCACCGCCGGTGGCACCGTGGATCAGCTGGCCGCCCCTGCCGCCACCGCCGCCACCGCCGCTGTCGCTGCCGCAGGCTGACAGGAACGCGCTGCCGCCGACGACGGCTGCCGCGCCGAGTCCGGAGTACTTGATCATCGAGCGCCGGGAGAGACCGGGGCTGATCCGAGGCTGGTTCACTTGGTGACTCCTCTGTTTCACTATCCGAACATCGGCTATGTGATGAAGCGAACATAAAGTCGCGTGCAGCGCTGGTCAATGGCTAACGAGGAGGGTTTGTGATGGTGCGTTATGCGCAACACGCTGTGTCAAGCGCAACGACGGCACCTCGCGAGGCCCCCGTCGTGCAGTCCGTCGAGCGTGCTGCCGCCCTGCTCAGGGCGGTCGCCTCGGCCGGCGGCGCCGACAGCACAGCCACCGCGCTCGCCGAGAAGGTCGGCCTCAACCGGACCACGGCCTGGCGGATCCTCGCGACCCTGGAGCAGCAGCGACTGGTGAGCCTGGACCGCCGGACCGGGCGGTACTCGCTCGGTTTCGGGCTCATCGACCTGGCCGGTCAGGCGGGTGGGGAGTCGATGGTGCGCAGGGCCCACGCCGTGCTCGCGCGGATCGCGGCGAAGACCGGCGAGACGGCGGCGCTCGCGGTGATGCGCGACGGTGACCTGACCTACGTCGCGGAGGCGGTGGCCGGCGCGATCGTCTCGGTCACCTGGCAGGGCCGTCCGGTCTCGCTGCACGCGACGTCGACGGGCAAGGCCCTGCTCGCGTTCTCCGGGGGCGACGAGGTGCGTGAGCTGCTGGACCTTCCCTTCGGAGGCCGCCTGCAGCGGTTCACGCCCTCGACGATCACCTCACGTGCGGCGCTGGCGCGCGAGCTGACGAGCACCCGCGAGCGCGGCTACTCCGAGTGCCGGGGCGAGTTCGACGAGTCTGCCTGGGGAGTCTCCGCGCCCGTGCTCGACGCCGCGGGCCGACCGGTCGCCGTGATCAGCATCTGGGGGCCGCCCGAGCGGGTCACGGCCAAGCGCTTCCCGACCTTGGGTCGGCTCGTCCTCGCCGGAGCCGAGGAGCTCGCCGGCCGCTGAGCGGGCCGACCGAAGCCGGCTCAGGCGTCCGCAGCGAGCCGGAACCCGAGGTTGCCCGCGCTCGAGTCCGCGGACTGTCGCTGCCGAGCCGAGACCCGGTAGCGACGGCAGTACGACGCGTGGCACAGGTAGGAGCCACCGCGGGTGACCCCGTCGGGACCGTCGGTCTCCCAGTCGCCCGCGCACCACTCCCAGACGTTGCCGGTCATGTTGTGCAGACCGAAGCCGTTCGCAGGGAAGGCGTCGACGGGACACGTGCCTCGCCAACCGTCCGCTCCGGTGTCCTCGGTCGGGAACGTGCCCTGCCAGACGTTCATCCGGTGCCGGTCGTCGGGCTCGAGCTCGGAGCCCCACGGGAACGGCTGGCCCACCAGCCCGCCGCGGGCGGCGCGCTCCCACTCGGCCTCGCTCGGCAACCGGGCGCCCCGCCACCCGGCGTACGCCTCGGCGTCGGCCCGGGAGACGTGGACGACCGGGTGGTCCGCCAGCCCCGAGAGCCCGGAGTGCGGGCCCGTCGGGTGCTCCCACGACGCACCGAGCACCTCCCGCCACCACGGCGCCTCGGCGACGCCGCGGGTGGGTGGGAAGTCATCGGGCAGGAAGCCTGCGAAGACGAACGACGAGCCGAACGTCTCCGACTCCGTGCGGTAGCCCGTCGCGGCGACGAACCGGGCGAACTCGGCGTTGGTCACCGCGCAGGGCGCGATCCGGAACGTCTCCACGTCGACCTCGCGGACCGGCCACTCCTCCGGGTGCTGGGGGTCGTCACTACCGACCAGGGTCGTCCCGCCGGCGATCTCCACGAGCTCCGGCGCCGGCCCACCGTGCGTCCGCGGGGTCGGCGCGCCCGACGAGCTCTCCGGTCGGTCTGCCGGGCGTGAGGGCGCGCAGCAGCCGCTCACTGGTGGACCATGACGACACGGTCGCGCTCCTCGTCGGTCCCCGGGTCGGCCACGTCGTCGAGGTCGAACCGCACCCGGTGGATGAGACCTTCGAACGCATTGCGCACCGGGAGGTAGTCGTCGACCACCGGCGTGCCGCGGTCGACGCCGACGTTGAAGGTCTCGTCGAAGGAGAAGTAGTACGCCGTGGTGACGGGAACCCGGCCCGATCCGACGGACGCACCGTCGACCTCGAGCGTCACGGAGGCGCCGCTCCCGGGCGGGCCGCCGTCGTAGTCGAACCGGACCACCAGGTCGTGCCGCCCGGGCGGCATCGGCTTGCCGCCGCGCACGACGGTGAGGTCACGGCCCGCGAAGTTGTAGGCGTAGTGCGGCACGCCGTTGACGAGGTAGAGCGACCAGCCCCCGAACCGCCCGCCCTGGGCGACCACCACACCGTTGGTGCCGGTGACCAGCTCCAGGTCGGCGGTGATGACGTGCGAGCGGTTCTTCACGTTGGGAGCCGCCTCCTCGGTCAGCCGCCCCACCCGGGGGCCGAAGGAGAGAGACCGGCGCCCGAGGTGCAGGTCCAGTCGGCCGGCCACGTCGGGGTTCTCCCGCTCGGTCACCCGGTCGTCGAGCGGGAGGACGTTGAACCGCTCGGCTTCCTGGAGGAACAGCGCCTTGAGCTCGCGCAGCTTCTCCGGGTGCTCGGCCGCCACGTCGCGGGCCTGGCTCCAGTCACCGCTGGTGTGGTCGTAGAGCTCCCAGACGTCGTCCTCGAACGGACGGTCGGGGGTGTCGACCATCTCCCAGGGGATGCCGTGGCGGGTCACCGCGGTCCAGCCGTCGCAGTAGATGCCGCGGTTGCCGATCATCTCGAAGTACTGCGTGGTCCGGCGGTCCTGTGCCTGCGGGTCGTCGAAGCTGTAGCGCAGGCTGGTGCCCTCGATCGGCTGCTGCGGGACGCCGCCGTAGGTCTCCGGGTGCGGGACGCCCGCCGCCTCGAGGATCGTCGGCAGCACGTCGATCACGTGGTGCCACTGGTGCCGGATCTCCCCGCGAGCCTCGATGCCGTTGCCCCAGCGCACGATCATCCCGTCACGGGTGCCACCGAGGTGCGCCAGCTGCTTGGTCCACGGGTAGGGCGTGTTCATGGCCAGGGCCCAGCCGACCGGGTAGATGGCGTACGTCGTGGGGTCGCCGAGCGTCTCCAGCCGGGCGGCCATGTCGGCCGTCTGGTCCTGGATCCCGTGGCCGACGAGGTGCTCCCGGAAGGTGCCGCGCGGCCCGCCCTCGCCGGAGGCACCGTTGTCCCCGAGCAGGTAGAAGATCAGCGTGTCGTCCAGCACCCCCATCTCCTCGAGCGCGTCGACGAGCCGACCGACCTGCACGTCGGCGTGCTCGGCGAAGCCGGCGTAGGTCTCCATGAACTTCGCGGCGACCCGTTGCTCGGTCTCGTCGAGCTCGTCCCAGTGGGGCACTCCCTCGGCCCACGGCGACAGCTCGGCGCTGCCGGGCACGATGCCGAGCTCCTTCTGGCGGGCGAGCGTGGCCTCCCGCTGCGCGTCCCAGCCGGCGTCGAACCGGCCGGCGTACTTGTCGCGCCACTCGGCGGCGACGTGGAACGGGGCGTGGGTCGCGCCGAGGGCGACGTAGGTGAAGAACGGTCGGTCGGGCGTGATCGCCTGCTGGTTCTCGATCCAGGAGATCGCCTTCTCCACGAGGTCCTCGGAGAGGTGGTAGCCGTCCTCGGGCAGCTTGTCGGGCTCGATCGCGTACCGACCCTGGTAGAGCTGGGGGTACCAGTGGTTCATCTCCGCGCCCATGAACCCGTAGAAGTAGTCGAAGCCCTCACCCATCGGCCACCGGGGGAACGGCCCGCTCGGGCTGACCTCCACCGGCGGCGTCTGGTGCCACTTGCCGATCGCAGCGGTGCAGTACCCGTTGCCGCTCAGGATCTGGGCGATCGTCGCGGCGCTCGCCGGCCGGTAGCCGTGGTAGCCGGGCTCCGGGGTGGACATCTCGCTGGTGACGCCCATCCCCACGGAGTGGTGGTTGCGGCCGGTCATCAGCGCCTGGCGGGTGGGGGAGCACAGCGAGGTCACGTGGAAGCGGCTGTAGCGCAGGCCCTCGTCGGCGAGTCGCTGCGCGGTCGGCATCTCGCAAGGTCCGCCGTACGGCGAGGAGGCGCCGAACCCCATGTCGTCGATGAGCACGACGACGACGTTCGGAGCCCCCTTGTCGGTCTCCACCGGGCGGATCGGCCGGGCGGTGGTGTCGACGTCGAGCGGGAGGCGCGTGCGGTCGGGCTGGTCTGTCACGAGCCGGAGTCTCGCACGACGGTTCGGCGCCGGCACAGGACTTCTTCAGCGGCCCTTCCACACCGGCGGGCGCTTCTCGGCGAAGGCGCGGAACCCCTCGACCCCGTCCTCCGAGGAGTAGAGCGTCGCAACCGTCGGGAGGCGGCTGCTGGTGACCAGGTCCAGCGCCTCCTGGAAGCCGAGCGACTCGGCGGCCCGCGCGGTCTCCTTGATCGCGGCGAACACCAGCGGCGGTCCGGAGGCGAGCAAGCGGGCGGTCTCCCAGGCCCGGGCGCGGACCGCCTCTCCGTCGGGGACCACCTCGTTCACCAGCCCCCAGCGGGCGGCCTCCTCCGCGGGCATCCAGCGTCCGGTCAGGAGCAGCTCCATCGCCACGTGGTAGGGCATCCGCTTGGGAAGCTTGATCGTGGCGGCGTCGGCGAGGGTGCCGGCGTTGATCTCGGGCAGGCCGAACGTCGACGTCGCCGAGGCGTAGATCAGGTCGCACGACAGCGCGAGCTCGAAGCCGCCGCCGACCGCCATGCCGTGGACCGCCGCGATCACCGGCTTGTTGAGTCCGGGCAGCTCCTGGAGCCCGCCGAAGCCGCCGACGCCGTACTCGCCCTGGATCGCGGCACCCTCGGCCGCGGCCTTGAGGTCCCAACCGGCGCAGAAGAACTTGTCGCCCTCCGTGCGCACGATCGCGACCCGGAGCTCGGGGTCGTCGCGGAACGTCGCGAACACCTCGCCCATGGCCCGACTCGTCGCGAGATCGATGGCGTTGGCCGGCGGCCGGTCCAGCGTGACCTCGAGGACGCGGTCCTCGACGTGAGCCTTCAGGACGTCGTTCATCTCAGGCTCCCAGGGGACGCAGCATCGACCGGCTGATGATGTGGCGTTGGATCTCCGAGGTCCCGTCCCAGATCCGCTCGATCCGGGCATCCCGCCAGATCCGCTCGAGCGGGAGCTCGTCCATGAGACCCATGCCGCCGTGGATCTGGATCGCCTCGTCGGCCACCATCGCGAGCATCTCGGTGGCCTTGACCTTGGCCATGGCGATGTCCGCGTCGGTGGCGGTGCCCTGGTCGACCTTCCACGCGGCGTGCAGGGTCATCAGCTCGGCGGCCTGCAGCTCGGTCGCCATGTCCGCGAGCTTGAAGCCGATGCCCTGGAACCTCCCGATCGGCTGGCCGAACTGCTCGCGGGTCGCCGCGTGCTGGGCCGAGAGCTCGAGCGCGCGCTCGGCCCGGCCGAGGCAGGAGGCGGCGACCTGGAGCCGGGTGGAGCCGAGCCACTCGCCGGAGAGCTCGAACCCCTTGCCCACCTCGCCGAGCACGGCGTCGTCGCCGACCCGCACGTCGTCGAAGTCGAGGATCGAGTTGGTGTAGCCGCGGTGCGACACGTTGCGGTAGCCGTCGTGCACGGCGACGCCGGGGGTGTCGAGGTCGATCAGGAAGATGGTCATCTGCGTGCGTCCGGCGTCGTCGCTGCCGGTCGCCGCCACCAGGATCACGAAGTCGGCCTCGTCGGCGTGGCTGATGAAGTGCTTGGACCCCTTGATCCGCCAGCCCCCGTCAGCACCGTCGTCCCGGGTGGCCTTCGTCCGCATGGCGCGCATGTCGGACCCGGCGCCCGGCTCGGTCATCGCCAGGCAGTCGATCTTCTCGCCGCGGACGGTCGGGTAGAGGTACTTCTCACGCTGCGCCTCGGTGCCGGCGAGCAGGATGTTCGACGGGCGCGGGACGCCGCAGTACTGCAGCGCGTAGCTGGCGCGGCCGAGCTCCTTCTCGTAGAGCACCCAGGTGACCGTGTCGAGGCCGGCGCCGCCGACCTCCTCGGGCATGTTGGCGGCGTAGAGCCCCGCGGCCAGCGCCTTGCGGCGGATCTCGGCGGCGAGCTCGGGGCGGAGCACACCCGTGCGCTCGACCTCCTCCTCGTGGGGGTAGAGCTCCTTCTCGACGAACGTGCGCGTCGTCTCGACGATGCTGCGCTGCTCGTCGGTCAGCCCGAAGTCCATCGCTACCTCTCTCCCTGGTGGTCGAGCCTGTCGTGACCCTGGGCCAGTGCCGCCGCGGCGGCCGCTCGGCCCGTGCGGACCGCACCCTCCATGTAGCCGGCGACCCACTGGTCGGAGCCGCAGACGTAGAAGGGCGGTTCGTGCGTGCCGTGCAGCGGACCGACGAGCTCGACGTCGCCGGGCCGCCAGTTCGTGACGTACCCCTGGGTCCAGGGATCGCTGCCCCAGAGCCGGGTCCAGGTGCGCAGCGGCGCCTCGGCCTCCGGGCCGTACAGCTCGGCGACCTGGGCGAGCGCCTCGCGGGTGCGGGTGTCAGCGTCGCTGCTCGCGAACGCGGCGAAGCGTTCGGGAGGCACGAGGGCGGACAGCACGCCGTCCTGCTGCGGCCAGGTCGAGCCGAGCACGCCCTCGCTCTCCGACAGTGCGTTCTGGCCACGGTCCCGCCAGAACGGGTGGTCGTAGGCCGCGACGAACTTCGCCGCCCAGGCGTGCCGCTGCCGCCGGAGCGAGGTGAGCCGGTCCTCGCTGACGCCCTCGATCTCGATGTCGCGGGCCGGGCCCGAGGGGACCGCGAGCACCACGGCCCGGGCGTCGACCCGCTCGCCGGTGGCCGTGGTCACCGCGCAGCCGGGGGCGCCGACTCGGATCCGTGCCACCGGCGTGGAGAGGCGGACGTCGCGCAGCGCGGCGGCCATCGTCAGCGCGACGGTCGCCGAGCCCTCGGTGACCCGGAGGTTCTCCCACTGCTCGACGTCGTAGCTGCCAGTGGTGCCGCCGACGACGATCTTGCGGGCGTAGGCGAACAGGCTCTGCCGCTCGATCGAGCCGTCGGAGAGGCTGAGGTGGACGAGCTCCCAGAGCCGGAGCACGTTGGCGGTCGCCCCCACCTCCCGCAGCCAGTCGCCGACGCTGAGCCGGTCGAGCCGGCCGAGGTCCGGGCAGGTCCACGGGTCGTCGGGGTCGATGGAGGAGCAGATCTTGTCGAGCGCCGCCTCGACCACGTCGTAGGACGCGCGGTCGGCGTCGGTGCACCACGCCGGCCAGTCGCCGACGTCGATGCTCTCCGTGACCTGGCGGGTGATCTCGCCGGGCTCGGCGACGTAGGACGGGACCAGCGTCAGGCCGAGCTCCGCGACGAGCCCGAGGTAGCTGGTGTGCGCGGTGCCGACGACCTCGCCGCCGAGCTGGACCCGGCGGCCGTCGGGCAGCTCCTCCTGCTCGACGCGACCCCCGACCCGGGGCCGCGCCTCGAGGACGACGACCTCGGCGCCGCCCGCCTCCAGGTCGCGGGCGGCCGCGAGCCCGGCGAGGCCGGCGCCGACGACGACGACGTCCGCGCGGGTCACCGGAGCACCACCGTGTGCTCGGGGAGCCAGCCGGCCTCGACCCGGTCGCCCGGGCTCCAGCGGTCCTCGGCCCGCATCCGGGGCAGGTTCTGCTCGAGGACGGTCAGCGTGAGGTCGGGGCCGACCGAGACGACGTACTGCGTGGTGGCGCCGTGGTAGCTGGTCTCGACGATGGTGCCGGGCAGCCGGAACATCCCGGGGGTGTGCTCGGTGAGCCAGATCTTCTCGGGCCGCACCGTGACGCTCACCGGGTCGCCGTCGGCCGATCCCTGGTGGCCGGGGGCCGGGATCGAGACCGTCGGTGAGACGGACACGCAGCCGTCGGACCACAACCCGTTCATGAGGTTGCTGGTGCCGATGAAGCCGGCGGCGAACACCGAGGTCGGCCGCTCGTAGACGTCCTCGGGGGTGCCGCACTGCTCGACGACCCCGTCGCACATGATCGCGACCCGGTCGCTCATGCTCAGCGCCTCGTCCTGGTCGTGGGTGACGAACAGGAACGTGATGCCGACCTCCCGCTGGATGGACTTGAGCTCGGCCTGCATCGCCCGGCGCAGCTTGAGGTCGAGCGCGGCCAGGGGTTCGTCGAGCAGCAGCACCTTGGGCTGGTTGATGAGCGCCCGGGCGAGCGCGACCCGTTGACGCTGGCCGCCGGAGAGCCGGCTGGGCTTGTCCTTCGCGCGGTCGCCGAGCTCGACGAGCTCCAGCATCTCCGCGACCCGCTTGTCGATCGACGACCTGTCGACGCCCTTGCGGCGCAGTCCGAACCCGACGTTGCGACGGACGTCGAGGTGCTCGAACAGGGCGTAGCTCTGGAAGACCGTGTTGACGTCGCGCTTGTGCGGAGGAGTGCTCGTGACGTCCTCGCCGCCGACCAGGATCGTGCCCTCGGTCGGGTCGCTGAACCCGGCGATCATCCGCAGTGTCGTGGTCTTGCCGCAACCCGACGGGCCGAGCAGCGAGAAGAACTCGCCGCTCTCGATGTCGAGGTCGAGGTGGTCGACGACGGTCGTGCCGCCGAACCGCTTCGTCAGGCCGCGGAGGGTGACCGAGGGATTGGTCGTCGGCGCTGAGCTCATCGGCGGCCTCCGGTGATCAGGTCGAGGCTCGAGGTGCCACGGCCGAGCAGGCGCGGAAGCACCAGCGCGGCCACGATGAGCAGGGCGGACGCGAGCAGCATCAGCGTGCCGATCGCGTTGATGGCGGGGGAGACGCCGAACCGGATCGAGGAGTAGACCCGCACCGGCAGCGGCTGCGGGTCGACGCCGGTGGTGAAGAACGCCAGCACGAAGTCGTCGAAGACCAGCGCGAACACCAGCAGCCCGGCCCCGAGCAGCGCGGGCAGCAGCATCGGCAGGATGACGAGGCGGACCGCCTGGAACGGCGTGCACCCGAGGTCGCGGGCGGCCTCCTCGACCTCGAGCGCGATGCCGGCCAGCCGACCGCGGACGATCACGGTGACGTAGGCGATCGAGAACGTGATCTCGGCGAGGACCACCGTCGTCAACGACAGCTTGAGCCCGATGCCGGTGAACAGCAGCAGCGCGGCGACGCCGGTGACGATCTCCGGGGTGACCAGCGGGAGCAGGGTGACCGCGCCGATGAGGTTGCCGCGCCGCCCGCGGATGCGCTCCAGGCCCAGCGCCAGCATCGTGCCGAGGACGAGCGAGCCGAGCGTCGCCGCTGCGGCGACCTGGAGGCTGGCGACCAGCGAGTCGAGGAGCGCCTCGTTGTGGACGAGGTCGTCGTACCAGCGCAGGGAGAAGCCGGAGAACGACGACAGCGACTTCTTGTCGTTGAGGCTGAACAGCGCCACCGCCAGGATCGGCAGGTAGAGCCAGGCGAAGAACACGATCGTCACCCCGACCGCGACCACCGGCTTGCGCTCGACGCGGCGGGCCATCAGAGCTCACGCGCCTGGGTCGAGGTGGCCCGCAGGTAGGCGACCATGAGCACGGTCAGCGCGGTCATCATGCCGACGGTGAGCGCCGAGCCGAGCGGCCAGTTCTGGCCCTCCATGAACTGCTGCTGCACCAGGTTGCCCACCATGAACGTGCCGGCGCCGCCGAGCAGCTGGGCGCTGACGAAGTCGCCGAGCGCGGGGAGGAAGACCAGCAGGATCCCGCCGTACAGACCGGCCCTGGTGGCCGGAACGGTGACGAAGAAGAACGTGCGCACCGGCCCGTGGTAGAGGTCCTTGCCGGCCTCGATCAAGGACGTGTCGAGCCGCTCGAGCGAGGCGTAGATCGGCAGGATCATGAACACCACGAAGCCGTAGACCAGGCCGCCGACCACGGCGTACGACGTGTTGAGGAACGTGATCCCGTCGCTGAGACCGAGGTTGCGCAGGGCGCTGTTGACGAGACCGTCGTCGGAGAGCAGCGCCTTCCAGGCGTACATCCGGATCAGGTAGCTGGCGAAGAACGGCACCACGATTGCCGCGATCAGTGCGTTCTTGTAGCGGCCGCCGTGCAGGGCGATGACGTAGGCGACCGGGTAGGCGATCAGCAGCGAGATGGCGACGGTCGCGAGCGCGTAGCCGAGCGAGCGCAGGAACAGCTCGAGGTAGACGTCGTTCCACAGCGCCTCGTAGTTGTCGGTGCGCAGCGCGAACGCCGGGAAACCGTCGTTGGTGGTCCGCCCGAAGGACAGCAGCACCACGATCACCATGCTGGAGACGAAGAACGTCATCATCCACGCGGTCGGCAGGGCCAGCAGCAACGCCCACAGCCGGGTGCGCTGGGCCGAGCGTGGCGCGGTCCGCCGGGTCGCCTCGGCGGTCGGGGCCGCCACGTCAGCTCGCCTTCACTTCGGTCCAGACCGCCGCTCGGCGCTGGACCTCGTCGGTGCCGAGGAGCCGGAAGACGTTCTCGTTCTCGAGGTCGGAGATCTCGACGTTGCAGGCCGGCGCGTCCTTGGCGAGCTCGGCGAACGCTGGCAGGGCGTCCTTCACCGGGAACGGGTAGGAAAGGTACTTGGTGTTCTTGATGGCGTTCTCGGGCCGCAGCAGGTAGTCGATGAACACCATCGCCGTACCGGGGTGGCGGGCGTTGGTCGGGATCACGTAGGCGTCGGAGTTGATCGGACAGCCCTCGCTCGGCGCCTCGAAGTCGTACATCGTCGGGTCGTCGACCAGCCAGTTCCGGAGGTAGAGGTAGTCGCCGCTCCACATGTGGTGCACCCAGGCGTCGCCACCGACCATGTTGTTGACGTCGTCGGAGGAGTAGGCGCGCAGGTACTCCTTCTGGCTGATCAGCAGGTCCTTGATGTCGGAGAGCTCGGAGGAGTCGGCGGTGTTGACGTCGTACCCGAGCAGGAGCGCGGCCATCCCCAGTGCCTCGTCCTGGTCGTCGAGGGTGAACACGTGGCCGCGGGCCTCGTCGTTCCAGAGGTCTCGCCAGCTGCCGGTCATCGACGACACCTTGTCGGTGCGCCACCCGATGCCGGTCTTGTAGACCGTGAACGGGACGGAGGCCGCGGATCCCTCGTCGTACCAGGGGTCGTTGAAGTAGGAGCCGGAGTAGAAGACCTGCTCGGCGTTGCCGAGCTGCGCGGGGTCGATCGCGCGGATCTTGCCCTCGCGCTTGAGCTTGACGACCCACTTGGCGATCGGGAAGACGATGTCGTACTCGTTGCCGGCGGCGAGCTTGGCGTACATGCCCTCCATCGAGTCGTAGTTGGACTCGATCACCTTGACGCCGTACTCCTCCTGAAAGCCCTTGACCACCGTGGGCGCGAGGTAGTCGGCCCAGTTGAAGTAGACGAGGTCGCCGTCGATCTCGGCCTTCGCCGACTCCGGCAACGGGGCGTCGGTGGACGCGTCGTCGCGGATGTAGGCGCAGCCGGGCAACGTCAGCGACGCTCCCAGCGCCAGGCCGCCGGTCAGGAGCCCCCGCCGCGACGGGCGAGGGAGCTCGAGGCCGGCGCTCGGGATCATGCCCGTGCTCCGCCTTCGAGTGAGGCGGGGTCCGGGAGCGGCCCGTCGTGACCGACCAGGATCCCGACCGTGGTGGCGATCGTCGCCCGGGCTTCCTCGATGCCGAGGTTCGGGTCTCCGGCAAGGACCCGCGCGCCGAGTCCGTCGGTGATGGCGATCGCGGTCTCGGCGATCTGCCGCGGGTCGAGGGCGGTGGCGAAGACCCCGGTGGCGGTGCCTTCGCGGATGATGTCGGCCGTGGTGGCGTAGAGGTCCTCGTAGAGGTCGGCGCCGACCTTCGCGAGGTGCGGGTCGCGGATGCAGAGCAGTGCCAGCTCCTGCCACAGCAGCCACTCGTCGGCGCGCTGCCGGTCGCTGGGCAGGCAGCGGTCGAGGAACGACGACAGCCGCTCGGCGGCGCCGTCGCCCGCCTCGGACATCGCGCGCTGGTTGAGCTCCGCGGAGACCTCGTGGGAGTAGGTCAGCACCTCCCCGAACAGCTGCTCCTTGGTGTCGAAGTGGTAGTGCAGCAGTCCTGCCGAGACCCCTGCGGTGCGAGCGATCGAGGCCATCCTGACCCGGGCGAGCCCGTCGCGGACGATGCACTCGACGGCGGCCGCGAGGATCCGGGAGCGAGCGTCGGCAGCGGCTTGCTCACGCTGGCTGGGACGCGGGGACGACACGGCTGCACGGCCTCCATCGGTCTGACTGTTCAGTCAGTCAGCGATGCTAGGATCCGGCGCGTGAGGCGTCAAGCGTCGCCGTCCGCGCTGTCGGGCGACCACCTCCAGGCCCTGTTCGCGCCCCGCGCGGTCGCGGTCATCGGTGCCAGCGACGACTCCGCGAAGTGGGGGAACATCCTCGCGCAGCGGGCCCTCGCCTCGGGCGACGGTCGTGCGGTGCTGCTGGTCAACCATCGGGGCGGGACGGTGCTCGGCGAGCCGGTACACGTGTCCGCGGTCGCCGGTGCGAGGGCACTCGACGTCCGCGTCGACCTGGCCGTCGTGTGCGTCCCCGCGCACGGCTTCGTCGCCTCGGTGGCCGACGCGGTGTCGGCCGGCGCGCGGGCGATCGTCGGGATCACCGCAGGGCTCTCCGAGACCGGCGCCGAGGGTGCCCGGGTGGAGACGGAGGCGGTCGCGGTCGCGCGCGAGGCGGGCGCGGTGCTGGTCGGGCCCAACTGCCTGGGCATCGTGGACACCTCGACCGACCTGCAGCTGGCGCACGCTGCCCTGCCGGCCGGTGACGTCGCGGTGCTCAGTCAGAGCGGCAACCTGGTGCTCGACCTCGCCAGCCTGCTGGCCGACCGCGGGCTCGGCATCTCGCGCTTCGTGTCGCTCGGCAACCAGGCGGACCTCGGCGTCGTCGAGCTGCTGCACGCGTGCGCCGACCACGAGGCCACCCGGGCCGTGGCCGTCTATGCCGAGGACGTCGTCGAAGGGCGGAGGTTCCTCGCCGCCGCCCGGGCGCTGCGGACGGCGGGGAAGCCGCTGGTGCTGCTGGCGCCCGGACGCAGCGAGGCGGCGGTGCGGAGCGCCGCATCCCACACCGGGTCGTTGACCAGCTCGTCGATGGTGGTCGACGCCGCCTGCGCCGCGGTCGGCGCCCACCGCGTCGACCACCCGACCCAGATGGCCGACCTCCTGCTCGCCCTGCGCCAACCGCGGCGGATGTCCGGGCGGCGGGCGGCCGTGCTGACCGACGGGGGTGGGCACGGCGCGGTCGGCGCGGACGCGCTGTCGGCGGTCGGGCTGTCCACCCCCGTGCTCACCGGTCCGGTGACCGAGGAGCTGCGGTCCGCGCTCTGGGCATCGGCGACCGTCACCAACCCCGTCGACCTCGCGGGTGCGGGGGAGCAGGACGTCCTGAGCTACGTGCGCGGAGTGCAGGTCCTGCTCGCCTCCGACCAGGTCGACGGCGTGCTGCTGACGGGCTTCTTCGGTGGCTACTCGGCCGGGCAGTCCGACCTCGCCGCCCCCGAGCTCGCCGCGGCCGGCCTGATGGCCGACGCGGTGGTGGCGCAGCACAAGCCCCTGGTCGTCCAGACGATCTATCCCGACAGCCCGGCTGCGGTCGTGCTGAGCGCCGCCGGGATCCCGGTGCACCGCGACATCGACCGCGCCTGCACCGTGCTGGCCGGGTTGGTGGAGCCGGATCCGTCGCCGGCAGGCCTCGGGGGAGAGCTGCCGGACCCGGCGGCACCCGCCACCGACACGTCGTACGACGGGGCCCGGGCGCTGTTCGCCGACGCCGGGATCGCCTTCCCCGCGGCGGTGTCGGTCACCGACGTCGCGGGTCTGGAGGCTGCACTCGACCGACTTCGCTTCCCGCTCGTGCTCAAGGCCACCGGCCGGCTGCACAAGTCGGAGGACGGCGGCGTCGTCCTCGGCCTCGCCGACCGAGCAGCCGTGCGCGCGGCGTATGACGACCTGGTGGCGCGGCTGGCCCCGCCGACCGTCACCGTCGAGGAGATGGCCGACGTCCGAGACGGCGTCGAGCTGATCGTGGGCAGCGTCCGCGACCCGAAGTTCGGCCCGGTGGTGATGGTCGGTCTCGGCGGGGTCTTCGCCGAGGTGCTCGCCGACACCGCCTGCGCGATCGCCCCGGTGTCGGTCGCGGCAGCCAGGCAGCTGCTCCTCTCGCTCCAGGGAGCGCCGCTGCTGCTGGGAGCCCGCGGCCGGACGCCGGTCGACCTCGACGCCTTGGCCGAGGTGGTCGCCCGGGTGGCGGGCCTCGCCGCGGCGCACCCCGAGCTCGTCGAGCTCGAGCTCAACCCTGTGCTCGCCGGCCCGTCCGGTGCGCTGGCCCTCGACGCCCGGCTCGTCCTCGGCTGAGCGCGGTCAGCCGATCGTGACGTCGTGCAGTACGGGGGAATCTGGGGGTGCACGACGTTAAGGTTCACCATGACTGCCGCTGGCCGTTTTCCGCCAGCGAACGAATATCAGCGTCGCCGGGAGTCCAGTTGTCGATATTGGCTCGACGTAGCCCGCAAGTCACCGCGTTAGGTCGATGATGCCGCGATTGCTGTCGCGGTTACCGCCATCGCTCCACGCCCTCGCCGCCGGCGTGTTGGTAGCACTGTCCGTGTTCAGCGCTGTTGGGGCGGTCATCTTCTTCGTGATCTTTTGGCAGACGACGGAGACCGTGGGCCCAGCCTGGTGGAACGTGAGACGAGAGGTCCCGTTCAGCGAGAGGCGTCCGTTCCTGCTGGCCGGTATCGGTGCCACGGTGGCATGCGCGACGCTTCTTGCTGTCATCGCGGAACTTGTCCCGTCGCTCAGGCGTCAATGCCAAGTAGCTCGGCAGCGGCGCCGCGACGCGGCGGAAGCTCGGCGAATCTGGGAACTATCACCTGAGGGCCGCGCGTATCGAGTAGCGCAGGCAACAGCGGCGCAGCAGCGCAGCGCGATGAAGGCTGCTCTACGCGCGAATCGAGCGGCGACGAAGGCTGCACTCATCCGAGAGCGAGCGGCTGCGAAGGCACGTCGTGCCTGGGAGCAATCGACCGAGGGTCAAGCCACGATGGCTTACGAGCGCGGCGACCAGTTCTTCTCGATTGAACTCACCGTGGATGGCGACTTGGCGGACCATCTCAACGCCGTGGTGAACGCCGGCTGGCGCCAGCAGAGCTTTGGACGGCGACATGAGAGGACGTCGAGCAGTCGGCCGTTGTATGACGGGACCCACGAGGTCAGGCGCGAGACCGTCGAGTACCGGACCTACCTGTTTCGCCGCGCCGAATGAGGTGGATTGATCGTCAGATGGTCTCGACGTCCCTCAGGTACCGCTGGTCGAACTCGTAGACCCAGCCGTCCTTGGCCGGGAAGACCCCGTGCTCGAACGCGCGCGAGGTGACGCCGTGCTGCACCCGCTCGCAGGCCTCGTTGTCCTGCCGGGTGACCCGCTCGTTGAACTCGACGACGGGCGACGGATCGAAGGCGGGGTCGGCGAGCGCCTCCGGGCTGAAGAGGTACTCGGTCACCAGCCGGCAGCTCTGGGGCCCGGTGGGGAACACCGCGGTGGCCAGGCAGCTCGACCCGTCGACGTCGAGAAACATGGTCGGGTAGACCAGGGCCCCGAAGTACGACGCCGCGTCGCCCGCGTTCTCGAACCCGGGCAGTAGCGGCAGCCTGAGTCGCGGATCGTCGACGATCGCGGTCCGCCCGTCGGCCAGGGACACGCCGCCGTCCGACCGCCCCTCCTCGAAGATGTCACCCTTCTTGTAGGCCGGGACGACGGCGACCAGCTCGGGGTGGATGGTCGGGCAGTGGAGGCACTCGTTGTAGTTCTCGATGACGACCTTCCAGTTCGCCCGGACCTCGTTGACGGTGACCTTGGCGATCCGAAGGTCGGCGAGGCCGTACTTCGCCAGAGCGAGCGGCTCGTCCTGCTGGTCGGCGAGGTGGTCGAGCAGCGGGATCGGCTCGTCGCGCGAGAGGTTGACGAAGACGAACCCCTCCCAGACATCGACGTGCACCGGCCACAGCGACGTCGAGGGACGGTCGATCTCGTCCTTCTCGATCATCGGCGTGGTCACCAGCGTGCCATCGAGGGCGTAGCCCCACGCGTGGTAGGGGCAGCGCAGATGAGTCCGAACCTCGCCCCGCTCGTCGTCGCAGATCCGGGAGCCGCGGTGCCGGCAGACGTTGTAGAAGGCGCGGATCCGTTCGTCCTTGCCCCGCACCACCAGGATGCTCTCGTCGGCGATCTCGACCCGCAACCAGGCTCCCGGCTTCGCGACCCGTTCGGCGCGACCGACGTAGATCCAGTTGCGGTAGAACACCCGCTCGGTGTCGAGGGCGTAGGTCTCCGCGGAGTGGTAGGCCGCACCGGGAAGGGTCTGACGGACGTCCGTTGCCATTCACTAACTGTACGGTCAGTCAGTTGCGCTTGTCACGAGTCGTTGTGCGCAGGGCATCATGACGTCGTGCCTGACGACGTCGACCCGCGCTACTCCTTGGCCAACGAGCGCACCTTCCTGGCCTGGGTGCGCACCGCGCTGGGTCTGCTCGCGGCCGCCGCCGCCATCGTGGCGATCGACCTCCCGTGGCCGGACCCCGCGGTCCGCGTCATCGCCGGTCTGCTCGCACTCACCGGGGGCGGGGCGGCGATCCTGGCGTGGGCCCGGTGGCGTCGGGTGGAGGACGCGATCGCCGCCGGAGCGCCCGTCCCCCAGCCGCGTTCCCACCTGCTGGTGGCGCTCGCGGTCGCGGCCGTCGCCGGCGCGGTGGTCGTGCTCATCCTCGTGGCCTGAACGCGGGCTCTGCGCATCTGGTCGCCGGCATCCGGCATCGGGCATGCTGGGGCCCTGCCGGGGACGGAGGGAACCGATGCCGATCATCACCCGTGGATTTCGTGGCCACCGGTCGGGCGACGACGAACGGTTGCCGCCGGGGCAGTACCTCACCCACGACTTCCCGGTGCTGTCGACGGGTCCGACGCCACTGATCCCACCCGAGGAGTGGTCGTTCACGGTGACCACCGAGACCGGCGTCCGCCACGAGTGGTCCTGGACGGACCTGATGACCCTGCCCGCCGAGGAGGTCACCGTCGACCTTCATTGCGTCACGAGGTGGTCGAAGCTCGACACCGCCTGGCGCGGAGTGTCGCTCGACGTGTTGCTGGAGGACGTGGAGACGGTCGCCGACTATGCACTCGTCCACAGCCACGGCGGCTACACCACCAACCTCCCCCTCGAGGACCTGCTGGACGGGCAGGCCTGGGTTGCCTTCGAGTACGACGGCGACGCGCTCACCTCCGAGCACGGGGGTCCGGCGCGGCTGCTGGTGCCTCACCTGTACCTCTGGAAGTCGGCCAAGTGGGTCCGCGGCATCGACCTGCTGCTCGAGGACGACCCTGGTTTCTGGGAACAGCTGGGCTACCACGAGTACGGCGACCCGTGGCGCGAGCAGCGGTACCAGGGCGACTGATGGTGCGGAGCGCCTGGCGGCCGGCTGCCCTGGTGGATCGGCGGCCGGAGACGGCAACGGCCACCACTCTCGTCCTCCAAGCTCAGGACTGGCCCGGCCACCTCCCCGGCCAGCACGTCGACGTCCGGCTGACTGCGGAGGACGGGTACCAAGCATCGAGAAGCTACTCGATCGCTGCACCCACGGACGGTGACCGCATCGAGGTCACCGTGCAGCGGCTCGAGAACGGGGAAGTCTCCCCGTTCCTGGCGGACGACCTCGCCGTCGACGACGAGGTCGAGCTCCGCGGGCCCCTCGGTGGCTGGTTCGTCTGGCGGCCCGAGCAACGGGAACCCGTGCTCCTGGTCGCCGGAGGGTCCGGGATCGTGCCGCTGATGTCGATGATCCGGGTCAGGGCCGGCACGAGCCGTGCGCCCTTCCGGTTGATCTACTCCGTGCGCTCGCCCGCCGACCGGATCTACGCTGCGGAGCTCCGTCGGCGGTCGGCTGAGGACGGCGGCCTCGACGTCGCCTGGGTCCACACCCGGGTGGCGCCCGAGAACGACCCGCGGCCGCCCGGCCGGCTGACCCCCGACGACCTCGCGGCCCACGGCTGGCCACCCGACTTCGAGCCGACCGTCTACGTCTGCGGGCCGACCGGGTTCGTCGAGTCGGTCGCCGCCATGCTGCTGGCGACGGGCCACGACGCGACGCGGATCCGCACCGAGCGATTCGGCGGCGCCTGAGCGCACCACGAGGAAGAAGGAGCCGAGATGACGGCGACGTACGACGGGAACATGCTGGCCGGACCGCTGTCCGATGTCTTCGCGGTCGAGGTGACGACGGCGACGGCCTGCTGCGGCGGATGCGGTCGCAACTCCACCGTCGCAGAGCTCGCGGTCTATGGTCCGGGTCCGGGACTCGTCGCCCGCTGCCCGGGCTGTGACGACGTCCTGCTGCGCGTGACGAGGACAGCGGACTCGATCTGGCTCGACCTCGCGGGGATGGCAAGCCTGCGTCTGCCTGCAGCCGGAGGATGAGCTGACGCGCCAGCGTTGCGCGACGTCAGCATCGCGTCGATGGCCGCCGCCGTCCCGTCGTGCTGCGAACCGGGCTTACGACTGATCCGCCGAGCTCCTCGATTGTTTCGCGGAGCTCGTCCAGGTGGTTGTCGCAGAGCTCCCTTGGCGTGACGTCGTACTTCCGGCAGAGCTCGGCCGCGGCTGCCGTCGCGATGGCGTGCTGGCCACCGTTGCCCATGAACTTGGTCACGGACCCGGCGATGTGGGTCACACTGATGTGTTTGCCGGCCATCATCAGGTTGTCGAGGTCGATCGAGTACAGGCACCGGAAGGGCACCGCGAAGGGCTTGCCGTCGCGGGTGTCCCACGTCCAGTCCCGGAGCCGGAAGTCGTACCTCTCGTGACCCGGATGGTGCAAGCAGAACGCGCCGGAGTTCCACACGACCGTGTCATCGAACCTGCGGTGCTCCCGGATGTCGTTCTCGGTCAGCACGTAGGCACCCTTGTAGCGCCGGAACTCGCCCTGCCCCGGCACGAACGCGACCCAGTCGAGGGCGAGGTTCGCATGGGTCTCCGGTTCGAGCGTCTTGACGTTGGAGAACGTGCCGTACACCGCCCGTAAGAGGTGGTCACGGATGTGCTCGGCCTCGGTGTACGGGTCGAGGTCATGGCCGTACTCCCAGAAGTGGGTCAACGGTTGGAGCATGCGGCGTCGGACGGATGGGTCAGGAATTCGGGCAGGTCCGGCGACCGGGCCCGCGACATTGTCGACGCCAGGGCGTTCAAGCTGACCGCCCAGGTTGGCGTAGTCATGGGCGACCTCGACTGCCCACGGAACGTCGGGGAACTCCGAGAGGTGGTCTCGCTCCCGGGTCCTGAAGAACAAGGTGTTTCCGTGGTGCGACTCGACACGCTCGTCTGGTGCCAGTGGTTCGCCGTACTCGGCGCGGTTCTCGTAGCCGAACATGGTCTCGGCGCCGGCGAGCAGGCCGAGGATCGCGGTCCCGGTGCAGTCGATGAACATCTCGGCGCGGAATCGGCTCTCGCGCCCGGAGCGGGCCTCCCGGGCGTCGACCGAGACGATGCGGTCACCCACACGCAGGACGTCGAAGACCTGGTGTTCGAGGAACACCGACACGGTCGGCTCTGCTCGCAGGAGATCGAGAGCGGCGAGATCGCCGTCCTCCGAGCGCGCGGACAGTGCCTTGATGAGGGGGCCGGTCTCTCCCCGGGGGGTCAGGCCGATCTCGGTGCTCGCGTTGCCACCCAGGACGGGGCGATTGTGGATGAGGGCAACGGTCAGGCCGAGACGACCTGCGGCGAGCGCGGCCGCAGAGCCCGTCACGCCACCGCCGGTGACCACCAGATCGAAGGATCCGCCGTCCACCAGATGGTCGGGGAGTCCGCGGAGCCGGCGCCTCCAGGCCCGGCTGTCCGGGTCGGCTCCGTTAGGTGGCTCGTCGTCGTTGGTGGTCAGGTAGATGGCGTCACAGCGACCGTCGAAGCCGGTCAGGTCGGTGAGCGTGATCCCGGCCCGGCCCACGCCCAGGTCGATCCGGCCGGCGTCCTCCCAGCCCCAATCACCACCGCCAGCGCCGAACTCAATCGGCAGCCGCTGACCGTTGACAGAGACGGCGAAGCGACCGGGATGGTGGGTGGGCACCCAATCCTTGGAACGCACCCATACTCGATAGGAGCCGGCCCGCTCGACGTCGATCGTCGTGGTGGCATCGGCCACGGGGACACCAAGGCCGTGGGCGAGAAGGTATGGCGACCCCATCTCCGTCTCGAACTGGGAGTCCAGCGTCCACCCGCCGAAGTCGTCGAACTCCTCAGCCTCGACGAGGATGTGATGCCCCGCTGCCGCGGGCTGAATTCGTGGCATCCGGCTCTCGGTTGCGTCGGTCACGAAGCAGTCTCACGCGCCCGCGGTCAGCGGTGCGGTCATCGAGGTTCCTCGCACCAGCTCGCGCTTGAGGATCTTCCCGGTGGCGGTCATCGGCAGGCTGTCGACGAACTCGACGAGACGCGGGTACTTGTACGACGCCATCTGCGCCTTCGCCCAGGCGATGAGCTCCTCCTCGGTGAGGCGGGACCCGGGCTGGAGGATGACGAAGGCCTTGACCTGCTCGCCGTGGCTCTCGTGGGGGACACCGACGACTGCCGTCAGGCTGATGTCGGGATGCGTCAGGAGAACCTCTTCGATCTCACGCGGGTAGACGTTGAAGCCGCCCCTGATGATCAGGTCCTTGGACCGGTCGACGATGTAGTAGTAGCCCTCATCGTCTCGTCGCGCGAGGTCGCCGCTGCGGAACCAGCCCTCGTTGTCGATGACCTCGGCGGTCGCGTCCGGGCGCTTGTAGTAACCCTTCATCACGTTGTGGCCCCTGATGGCGATCTCGCCGATCGCGTCGGGGGACCACTCGATCTCGGCCCAGGAGTCGGGTGCGATGAGCTTCATCTCGACCCCGGGGATGGGCCTGCCGATGGAGCCGGGACGCGGCGGCTCGCCGTACGGTGCGAACGAGGCGACGGGGGAGGTCTCGGAGAGGCCGTAGCCCTCGGCGATCGACACGCCCAAGCGCTGCTCGACCTCCCGGTGTACCTCGACGGGTAGTGCGGACCCGCCGGCGACCGTCATGCGCAGGTTCTTCGCCAGCGCCTGCACGTCGGTGTCCTCTCGGAGCGCACCGAGCAGCCCCCAGTACATCGTCGGTACCCCGGCGAAGAACGTCACCGACTCCTTGAGCATGGCGTCGATCGCGGCGGCTGGTTCGAAGCGCGGCAGCATCACCACGGTGCCGCCGAAGGCGAAGCCGGCATTTTGGATGACGGTCTGGCCGAAGGAGTGGAAGAGCGGCAGCACGCACAGGTAGGTGTCCGGCCGACCTGCGTCGCAGCCGAACAACTCCCTGCTGACCAGCGCGTTGTCGCGCATGTTGCGGTGGCGCAGCTCGGCGCCCTTCGGCTGGCCGGTGGTGCCGGAGGTGTAGAGGATGACCGCGGTGTCGTTGGCATCGGTCGCCACCGTCGCGAAGGTCGTCGGCAGGCCCGCCACGGCCTGGCCGAGTGTCTCGACCCCGTCCATCTGCGAGGGCGCGCCCGGATCGACCGTGACGAGGAAGAGCTCCGTGCAGGCGTCTGCTTGGTCGAAGCCGGCCTTCGCCTCGGCGCCGATCGGCAGTTCTCCCCTGCCTTCGAAGGCGAACAGCGCCTTCGCGTCAGAGTCAGCAAGGTGGTAGGCGACCTCGCGTCCCTTGAGCAGCACGTTGAGAGGCACGACGACGGCACCGGCCTTGAGGATGCCGTAGTAGACGATCGGGAAGTACGGCAGGTTCGGGCACATCAGGGCGACCTTGTCGCCGCGCTCGATCCCGCGCTGCACGAGCAGGTTCGCCACCTGGTTGGCCGCGGCGTCCACCTGCGCGTAGGTCAGCCGGGTCGGGCCGAGCACGACGGCATCGCGGTCGGGGTAGGCGCGGACGGAGTCCTCGAGCAGGGAGGCAAGGTTCAGCATGGTGATCCTCAGGCTTGTTCGTTGGTTCGGTCTTCACGGACGGTCGACGAAGATGTCGTACTCGAGCTCACCCGTCCCGCCGTAGGGCGACAGATCGGTGACCCCGGCATCGCGGAGCACCTCGACGTCCAGGAACGTGTTGCCGGTGCACTCGCTTGCCGGCCTTTCGAGGATGGCGACGGCGGCATCGGCCACGATCTCGGGTGAACGGGACCTGCTCAGAGCAGCATCGCCGCCGAGGATGTTCTTCACCGCGTCAGTGGCGATGTAGGTCTGCGGCCACAGGGAGTTGGCGGCCACGCCGTCCGCGGCGTACTCCGCCGCCCATCCCATCGTCAGCAGCGTCATTCCGTACTTGGCCATCGTGTACGCCGGGTGCGCGCCCAGCCAGGCGGGGGACAGGTTGAGGGGTGGGCTGAGCGAGAGGATGTGCGGGTTGGCCCCCTTGCGCAGGTGCGGGAGCGCCTTGCCGGTGAGCAGGTAGGTGCCGCGGAGCTGGATCGCGGTCATCAGGTCGAATCGCTTCATCGGCAGCGTCTCGGTGCCGTCGACGGCGAGCGCTGAGGCGTTGTTGACGACGATGTCGATGCCGCCGAACCGGTCCACGGCCAGCGCGACGGCGTCCTCGACCGACGCCTCGTCGCGGACGTCGCCGACGACGGGAAGGGCGCCCGCCGGCTGCCTCGATCTCGGCGGCGGCGGTGTGGATGGTCCCGGACAGACGCGGGTGCGGGGTGTCGGTCTTCGCCAGCAGGACGACGTTCGCGCCGCGGCGGGCGGCCGCGACCGCGATGGCCAGGCCGATCCCGCGGCTGCCGCCCGACATGAGGAGGGTGCGGCCGGAGAGGCTCATCCGGTGATCTCCTTGCCGAAGATGTTGCGCGCCACGACCCACTTGAGGATCTCGTTGGCGCCTTCGTAGATCTCGCCGATCTTGCTGTCGCGGTAGATCGCCTCGACCGGTCCGGGGGTGCTGTCGGCGCTGAGCTCGCGGGCGAAGCCGAGTCCGCCGAACACCTGGATGGCGTCGCGCGCCATGTCGACCGCCAGGCGACTGCCATAGAACTTCGACATCGATGCCTCCGGCTCGGGGAACACCTCGCCGGCGTCGCGGCGCAGCGCCGCCTTGAGGTAGAGGCTTCGGGCGTTCTCGATCTCCGTCGCCCGCTCGGCCATCAGGAACTGCCAGTGCTGGTTGGCGGCCAGCTTCCTCCCAACGCCTCCCGAGTCGACAGGTGCCCGACGGCGTGGTCGAACGCCGCCTGCGCCATGCCGACGCCGGCCGCCGCGATGCCGATCCGCCCGAGGGTCAGCGTGGCCAGCGCGTGGCGGAGGCCCTGCCCCGGCTCGCCGCCGAGGAGTGCGTCGTCGTACAGCTCGACGTCCTCGAACCAGACGTCGGCCGTGAGTTGGCCGCGGTTGCCCATCTTCTGGTCCGGCTCGCCGACGCGCACGCCGGGGAGGGTGGGTGTCCACGATGAACATGGACAGCCGATCCTCAGTGCGGGCCAGCGTGGCGATGAAGCCGGCGACCGGGGAGTTCGAGATCCAGCGCTTGTGGCCGTTGAGGACCCAGGCGTCGCCGTGCCGTACGGCGACCGTCTGCACCGCCTGCGGACTCAGGTCGGAGGAGGCGAGCGGCTCGGTGGTGGCGAACGCCCCCACCATGGTGCCCTCGGCGACCGGCCGCAGCCACCGTTGCTGCTGGGCCTCGGTGCCGTGGGTCAGCGCGTTGCCGGCGAGGATGCAGTGGACGTCGAAGACGGCGGCGACGGAGCTCGAGTAGTAGGCCAGCTCCTCGATCGCGACCGCGGTGGCGGTGACCGTGTGGGCCAGGCCCTCGCCGCCCACCTCGGCGGCGAACGGCACCCGGAACAGGCCGGCCGCGGCGAGCCCGTCGAAGACCTCGCGCGGGAACCCCTCGACGCGCTCGTCGCCGTTGGCGATCTGGCGCGCGGCCGGGGCCACCACGTCGGTGGCGATCTTGCGCGTCCGCTCCCGGACGTCGAGGGTCTCGGTGGGGGAGAGCAGGTCGTGGTAGAGCCGGTCGGCCTGGCGGACGGGGTGCTGCGCGGGGGTCATGGTCGCCTTTCGGGCTGCTGATGGGGCAGGGTGGACGGTCAAGCAGGGGCAGGCTCGCCAGCACCCGCCGGGCGGCCAGCTCGCCGGAGGCGGCGGCATCGGCGAGGGAGGGCATGTCGAGGGCGTAGTCGCCCGCGAGGTGGACCGGCCCCAGGCTCTGCTGGAGGGTCTCGAGCGACGCACGACCGCCAGGTCCCCAGAACGGCACGACGCGCGGGTGGCGTCGGAGGATGCCGGCGTCGACCTTGCCCTCGAGCTCCGGATAGACCTCGAACAGGTCGGCGGTGAATCGCGCGATGATCTCCTCGTCGCTGAGCTCGAAGAGCCGGTCGGCCTCGGCACCACCCGCGAAGCAGGCCAGCGCACCGCCGGGCCGGCGCACGTTCCCACGGCGTACGGCGGCGGCGTGGTTGAAGATCGCCTGGAACGAGCGCCCCGGGGTCGAGACGGCGAGGAAGTCGTCCCAGCGCTGCGGCTCGCCCTCCTCGTGGGTGAAGAAGCCCACCACCACGTAGCGGCCGTAGTGGATCGACTCGAAAGCCGTGCGGTACGCCGGCGGCAGCCCCGGCATGATCTTCAGGGCCACGTCGGCGGGGACGGCGACGACGGCCCGGCGGGCCTCGATCCGGGCAGGCCCCGCGGCGTCCTGGTAGTCGACGACGACGCCGTCGTCGGTCCACTCGACCGAGCTCACCGGCGAGCTGAGCCGGATCCTCTCCCCGAGGTCCTCGGCCAGGATGTCGGTGAGCGTCTGGTTGCCGCCCTGCGGCAGCGTCAGGTTCGGCCTTCTCGGGGTCGGTCAGCAGGATGCCCATGGAGAAGACGAACTGCCGCGCGGCGGTCTCTTCGGGCTCGCAGCCCATCCACTGCCCCGACCACGACCGGACCATCTCGTGCGTCAGCTCGGACGAGACGCCCTCGAGCACGAAGTCCGCACGCCGGCGGTCGAGCTTGGCGCGGACCCGGTTGGCCCACCGGTTGGTCTCACCCATCTCCAGGAACGGCACGTTCGCGAGGATCCGGGCGCCGACCAGGGCGAGTCCGTAGCGGTCGCGCCACGTCATCTTCGACTTGAACATGAGGGCGAACGGGTTCGAGGTGTCGACGTGCTTTCCACCGAGTGCGAGGGCGACCGACTTGCCCTCGAGGGTGCCGAGCGGCACCCGGTGCCGGTGCAACGCATCGATGAGCGGGCCGGTGCCCTCGGTGAACTGGGTGCCGACGTTGATCCAGTAGTCGCCCCGGCGAACGGTGTCGACCCGGCCGCCCGCGCGGTCGCTCGCCTCGAGCACGACCACGTCGCGGCCGGCGAGGGTGGTGGCCGCCGTCAGGCCGGCCATGCCGGCTCCGATGACGACGACCTCGTGGGTCTCCTCGCGGACGTGGGGGGTGGGTGTGGTGGCCATGCTCAGCTCGCCTTCGTGACGGTGTGGTCGGCGCGGTCGAGCGCAGCGGAGACCGAGGCGACGAGTCGCTCGGTCGCCTGCCGGCAGCTCGGGCTGACCGCGGTGTAGGAGATGTAGCCGTGGACCTGGCCTGCCTCGCGCGTGACCTCGACGGGCACGCCGGCCTCGAGGAGGGCGGTGGCGTAGGCCGTGCCGTCGTCGTGGAGCGGGTCGAAGCCCGCCAGGTTGACGATCGCGGGCGGCAGGCCCTCCAGCGAGGTCGCCCGGAGCGGCGAGACGCGGGGGTCCGCCTTGTCGGTGCCCTCCGGAAGGTAGTTGTCGATGAACCAGGCGATCTGCTTGGCCGACAGCGCCGGAGAGCCCGCGAACTCATCCTGGGAGGGGCGGTGTTCCACAAGATCGGTGACCGGCTGGATGAGCACCTGCAGCATCGGCTTCACTTGCTCGTCCCGCAGCTGCTGGCACAGTACGGCGGCGATGTTGCCCCCGGCGCTCTCGCCCGCGACGACGATGCGCTGCGGGTCGACCCCCCACTCAGCGGCGTGCTCCACGACGTACCGCCAGGCGACGACCGCGTCGTCCTGGGCGGCCGGGAACGGATCCTCCGGCGCCACGCGGTACTCGACCGAGACGACGTCGGCCCCGGTGCCGTGCGCGAGCATGCGCGCGGGTGCGGTGTAGCTGGCCCGGCTGCCGATGACGAAGCCGCCACCGTGGAAGAAGAGGATCAGCCCGCGCGACGGGGTGCCGTTGCTGCAGCGGGTGAGCTGGACCTCTGGCGAGACCTCGATCTCTTCCTCGACGGCGCAGGCCCCGATACGCGATGCGAACAGGAGCAGGTCATGCTCGGTCGTGGCCCGCGCCTCGGCGGGTGGCAGGTCGCTGTAGTCGGGACCCGGCTCACTGAGCTTCATCAGCAGCGCGACATCCGGGGCCATGGTGTCGCCGGCTCTGTTGACCGGCGGCTTCGCCAGCAGCCGCTGCAGGCCCGCGGGCAGGCGGCTCAGAAGGACCAGCAGGGTCCGCTGCAGGCGCTGGGCGACCGTGAAGCGCGGCTCGCTCATGATGCTGCCTCCACGCTGGCCACGTGCGGGGCCTCGGCGGCTCGATTCGAGAACTTGATGTCGTCGTGGATGAGCCGTCCCTTGAAGAGCCGGTTGTCCCTGACGAACGTCGTGTGCATCTGCCACGGCAGGCCGGTGCCCTGGCGCGGGAGCTTGTCCTTCGCCCGCTGCATGTAGCCGGACGAGAGGTCGAAGAGGTCCGTGGTGGGCATGCCTTCCGGCGCGACGGGCAGTGCGGTGTCGAAGCCCTTGCGGTCCATCTCGCGGATCACCTCGGCAACGAGGCGGGTCACATTGGGGATGCGCAGGGTCCAGGTCGCCTTCGTGAAGCCGAGCATCATGGCCCAGTTGGGGACGCCGGAGATCAGGGCGCCGCGGTAGAGCACCGAGTCGGCGACGTTGACCAGGGTCCCGTCCACGGTCGGCTTGATGCCGCCGAGCATCTGCAGGGCGAGGCCGGTGGCGGTGACGATGAGGTCGGCCTCGAGGTGCTGGCCGGACTTCAACAAGATGCCGTCCTTGGTGATCCGCTCGATCTGGTCGGTCACCACGTCGGCACTCCCCTCGCGGATCGCCTGGAAGAAGTCGCCGTCCGGGGTGGCGCACAGGCGCTGGTCCCAGGGGTTGTACGGCGGCGAGAAGTGGGCGTCGACGTCGAAGCCCTTGGGCAGCTCCTTGGCCGTCATGCTGCGGACGAGCCAGCGCCCGAACCTGGGGAACCGGCTCATGACCGTGACGAGGAAGTGGTCGCGCCAGATGTTCTTGCGGCGCGTCAGGGCGTAGCCGCGCTCGACGCCGAAGACCTTCATGAGCGCGTGGGCGACCTTGTCCACCCGGGGGATGGATGCGATGTAGCTCGGGGTCCGCTGCAGCATGGTGACGTGGGCTGCCGCGCTGTCGCCCTTGACCATCGCGGGGAGCATGGTCACGGCGGTCGCGCCGCTGCCGATGATCACGACGCGCTTGCTGCTGTAGTCGTAGTCCTCGGGCCAGTTCTGCGGGTGCAGGATGTCGCCCTGGAAGTCCTCACGACCCTCGAACCGCGGCTCGTAGCCCTCGTCGTAGCGGTAGTAGCCGGTGCTGCTGAAGACGAATCTGGTGCGAATGGTCTTGTGGGTCTCGTTGCCGGCCTCGTCGATTGCGGTGACCTGCAGCGTCCACTCCGCGCGCTCGCTGGACCAGTCGGCGGCGGTCACCCTGTGCCGCAGGCGCAGGATCTCGTCGAGTCCGAACTCGGTCATGGTCTCGTGCAGGTAGTCCATGATCAGGTGGCCCTCGGCGATCGCGTCCTCGTGCAGCCACGGCTTGAAGGCGAAGCCGTAGTGGTGCACGGCGTCGTCGGACCGGATGCCCGGGTACTTGAACAGGTCCCAGGTGCCTCCGATCGAAGCTCGGGCCTCCAGCAGCAGGATTCTCTTGTCGGGGAACTCATCTGTCAGGTACTTCGCCGCGCCGATGCCCGAGAGCCCGGCGCCGATGACGACGATGTCGGCGGTCTCGGTGGTCGTCTCGTGCTTCATCGCTGCGTCCTTCGAGTTAGTCATCTGATTGTGTCGGATGACTAAGTTTGTGGCAGTGATCACGCGCCGTCAAGGGGGAGCCGATTGCGAGCTGCGTGCCGGGTGGGGATTTGCGGCGTGTGGTTGACAAGAAGTGGTCCGCGTCCCACCATCATGGTCAAACGATCGAGTCATGTGACTAAGAAGATCGACGATGGCGGACCAGTCCGGAGGACCAGCAATGACCGAGAGCACGACGATCGAGGCGCCGCCCCCGCCTCTGGAGGTGACCCGCATTCTCGTCGAGGAGGACGCCACCCCCGTGGTGCGCCTGATCGGGTGCACGCTGCGCGACGCGGCGGCCGTCGCACGCGACGGCGGCGACGAACTGGTGGCCGGGTTCCTCGGCACCGTGGCGGTCCGATCGCACGACACCCCGCAGGCAGCCACGGTCACGCTCGCTGGCGACGTGGTCGAGGTGACGAGCGGTGTCTTCCTGGAGCCGACTGCGTCGGTCGTGGTCGACCTCAACGCCCGGTTTGCGCCCACGGAGGAGCCGACGGGGGACGCCGAGCTGGCGGCCGCGCTGCTCGGTGCGCTCCGGCGCCCGATGGCCCCGTGGCGGGATGCGGCCGCGCGGTTCTGGGCGGCCACTCGCGAGATCCCGGGCATCCCGGACGTCCTGGTCGTCGAAGCCACCGGACCCGACGGTTCAGAGCGCGGCCGCTTCGGCGAGGGCGCGACGACGTACGGGATTGCCGGGCCCGCCGACCTCCTCTCCGGCGTCTTCAGTGGCGCCGACGACTTCCTCGTCGCACTGGCCGCCGGCCTGCAGGTCGACGGCACCCTCTCCCAGCTGTCGGTGATGACGGCTGCCTCCTGGAGGGTCCGCTTCGATGTCTGAGCTCACCCGGCCCCGGCGCGCCGTCCGCCTCGAGGCCACCAACCACGAGGGCAGCCTCCTGGGCAAGAACGTGTCGCCCACGAAGTTCCGGGTCGGGAAGGACAGCGGGTTCGCGTTCGCCGACATCCTGTTCGCGATCGACCTCAACAACGAGATCGTGCTCGGCGATGCGTTTCCCGACTGGCGCGGCAACATCTACGACATCCAGATGGTCCCCGACATGGCCACCCTGGTGGAGTGGAGGCCCGGCCTGGACTCGGTCATCGGTGACTACTGGCTCAAGGACGGCACGCCCGTCCCGATTTGTCCCCGCAACCTCGTGCGCAAGCTGGTTGCCCGCCTCGCTGAGCGCGGGTACGACGCCACGGTCGCCGTCGAGATCGAGGCGACGCTGTTCGAGGAGTCCGTCCAGGAGGCCCGGGAGCGCGGCTACCGGGACCTCACGCCGCTCGGTGGCAGCGCCGGGGCGACGTACCACCTGGCGCGGTCGAGCGACTGGGTCGTCTACATGGACGCCGTCGTCGAGCGGCTCGACCAGATCGGCATCACCTGGGAGGCGTGGACTGACGAGGCGGCGCCCGGGCAGACCGAGCTCAACCTCGCCCCGACCGACCCGGTCCGGCTCGGAGACAGTTGGGCACGCACCCGGCAGATCATGCGCGAGGTCGCCTTCGAGCTGGGCCACACGGTGTCGTTCATGGCCAAGCCCACAGCCGGCTTCGGCCAGGGCGCGCACATCAACATCTCCCTCAACAGCGACAGCGTGAACCGGTTCTTCGCCGGTGAGGGCCCTTCGGACCTCATGAAGCACGCGGTCGGGGGACTGCTGGCCACCATGGCCGGAGCGACCTCCATCGTGATGCCGCAGATCACCTCCTACCGCCGGCTCGTCGACCTCACCGGCCCGCCGACCACCATCAGCTGGGGAGTGAACAACAAGACTGCCGCGGTCCGCGCGATCACCGGACACCCGAAGTACTCACGCCTGGAGTACCGACTGCCCGGAGCCGACGTGAACCCGTACTTCGCGATCGCCGCCGTGCTGGCCGGCGTGCTGGCCGGCATCGAGCGGCAGATCGAGCCGCCGGAGCAGGTCACCGACATGGCCTGGTGCCTGCCAGCGAGCTCCGGTGTGTCCCGGATCCCCGACACCATGTCGAAGGCCGGCGCCGCTCTCGACGCCGACCCGCTGCTGCGGGAGTACCTCGGCGACGAGTTCGTCGACTTCTGGGTCGCGTCGCGTCGGTGGGAGTGGATGGAGTTCCACACCAAGGGCGGCGACCCGTTCGCCGAGCTCTCCGCGTGGGAGTCCCAGCGCTACTTCGAGTTCCCGTGAGCGCGCCCAGACAGACCGTACGGCGGCCGTTGATCGGAATCACCGGCCGTCGCCTCCGCCTGTCCCTGATCGAGGGCTCCGACGAGCGGTACGGTGACCGGTGCATCGACACGTCGATGTCGGACTTCGCGACGCGGGTCGCCGAGGCCGGCGGCCTTCCGGTGCACCTGTCCTACGACACCGACCCGGAAGGCGTCTGCGCCTGGCTCGCCGGAGTCGTGATCACCGGGGGACAGGACGTGCATCCGGCGTACTGGGGCGGCGACACCTCCGTGGTCCGGGGCATCGACCCGAGAACGGACCCGATGGTGCACGACCCCGAGCGCGACGCGTACGAGATCGCCCTCGTCCGGGCAGCCCAGGAGCGGGGGATCCCCGTGCTGGGTGTGTGTCGCGGGATGCAGGTCCTCAACGTCGCCCTCGGCGGCACGCTCGTCCCCGACCTCGCGCCCGGGTCCGTGAGCCACCTGTCGCCCGAGACGGCACCGACAGACGGCACTGTCGACCACCTCGTCTCATTCGAGGCCGGATCCGTCGCCGCGAGCCTGTTCGACGGCGACGTCGTCACCAACTCCTGGCACCACCAGGCCGTCGACCGCTGCGGGGCCGGGGTGGTCGTCACCGGCCGCACTTCCGACGGCGTCGTCGAGGTGATCGAGGTGCTCGGCCAGCCGGTCCTCGGCGTGCAGTGGCACCCGGAGTGGATGAAGAGCACCGACCCCACGCTCACCTGGGTCGTCCGCGAGGCGGCCCAGCTACTGCAGAGGAGTGAGCCGTGAACACCCAGCTGACCGACCTGGCGCGCCGGCCGGCGGTCCCCGCGGACCTGGCGGGAGACGAGCCGACGGTCCCGACCCTGACCGGACTGCTGGCGGAGCGCGCCCGAGACGCAGGTGATCGTGAGTTCCTGCGCTTCGGTGAATGTTCCTGGTCCTTCGCCGAGATCGACGAGTGGACCTCCCGCCTCGCCCACCGGATGCGTGAGCTCGACGGTGTCCGCGCCGGCGACCGGGTCGCGATCATGCTGACGAACGTCGTGCACTGGCCCGTCGTGTGGCTCGCGACGCTGAAGGCCGGCGGCGTCGCCGTACCGGTCAACTGCGGCTACCAGCGCGCCGACCTCGCCTTCGTCCTGAGCGACTCGGGTGCACGGGTCGTCTTCACCGACGCGGAACGCGCCGACCTGGTGGCCGATGTCGTGGCGGGGGAGGAGCTGGGCGAGGTGCGCGTCGTGGACGTCGCGGACGACGGCTCCGAGGGCTTCCCCGTGACGCCGCCCGCCGTCGATGTCGCGGCCGACACCCTCGCCAACCTCCAGTACACCTCGGGCACGACCGGCTTCCCCAAGGCGTGCATGCTCACCCACGGCTACTGGGTCCGGCTGGGCTGGATCTGCGCGGCGACCACCGGCCTGGGCCTCGACGACGTGCTGCTGACCTCGCAGCCGTTCTCCTACATGGACCCGCAGTGGAACACCGCGCTGGCACTCACCGTGGCCGCGCCGCTCGTCGTCCTGCCGCGCTTCTCCGCCTCCACCTTCATGGCCGACGTACGAGACCACCGCGCCACCTTCTTCTACGTGCTCGGGTCGATGCCGACGCTGCTGTTCAAGCAGCCGGCCTCCCCGGAGGACCGTGACAACGACCTGCGCATGGTGCTCTGCTCGGGCATCCCGGTGGCGCTCCACGCCCAGCTCCAAGAGAGGTGGGGTGCGCCCTGGCGCGAGGTCTACGGCATGACCGAGTCGGGGATCGACCTGTTCAGCCCGTTCGACGACGCCGACGCGGTCGGCAGTGGCAGCCTGGGCCACCCGGTGCCCACCAAACAGGTGCGGGTCGCCGATCCCGCCGATCCGCAGGTCGAGGTGCCCGACGGGGAGGCCGGCGAGCTGGTCGTCGCCGGCGTGCCGATGATGAGCGGCTATTGGAACCGCCCCGACGCGACGGCCGGCGTGCTGCGCGACGGTCGGCTGCACACCGGCGACCTGGTGGTCCGTCGACCGGACGGCGGCATCCAGCTGGTCGGCCGGATCAAGGACATGGTCCGTCGCGGTGGGGAGAACGTCGCCTGTGCCGAGGTCGAGGCCGCCCTGGAGCGGGACGACCGGGTCGTCGCGGCGGCCGTCGTGGCCGTGCCCGACGACCTGCTGGGCGAGGAGGTCAAGGCCTTCGTCCAGCTCCGCGACGGCGTGCCCGCGAGCCGGGACACGGCGCAGCAGCTGCTCGAGCGTGCTGGCGCGCAGCTCGCGCGGTTCAAGGTGCCCCGCTACGTCGAGTTCGTCGCCGACTTCCCCCGCACGGCCTCAGAGCGGGTGTCGAAGCCCGCCCTCAAGACCCGGGCTTCCGAGCAGCCGGGGGCCACCTACGACTTCGCCCGACCGAGGAGCTGACGATGACCACGCCCGGTAGCGCCGCACAGCACGTCGACATCGCGCTCGTGCGCGGCGTCGTGGTCCTCACCCTCGACCGTCCCGACAAGCTCAACGCCCTCACCGTCGCCATGAGGCGGCGCCTGGCCGCCCTGGTCCGTGAGCACGGCACCGGCGAGACGGTCCGCGGCATCGTCCTCACCGGACGGGGCCGCGCCTTCTCGGCCGGCGAGGACCTGGCGCACGCGCCCACCACGGAGGCCGAGGTCCACGAGGCGTTCGAGAGCTTCCACGACGTCACCCGCGCCATCCTGCAGACCCGGGTTCCCGTGATCGCTGCGGTCAACGGCCTCGCTGTCGGCGGCGCCTCCGAGATCACGCTGTGCTGCGACGCCCGTATCGGAACGCCGGCCACGGAGTACTTCCAGCCTGAGAACGCACGCGGGCTCACCATCTCCAACGCGACCAGCCTTCTGCTGCGTCGCCTCGTCGGCAACCACGCGATGCGCATGGTCCTCGCGTCGCCGCGGGTCCACGCGGCCGAAGCGCTGAGCATCGGCCTGCTCGACGAGGTCGTCGAGGCGGACCAGCTCGTCGAGCGCGCCGTCGACACGGTGCACGCGTGGACGCCGGAGGGGAACACCACGGCGCTCCACCTCGCCCTGCTCCGCCCGCTCCTCGCCGACGTCGAGGCGGCCTTCGAGCGCGAGGACGCCGCGGCCCATGAGGCATGGACGAGCGGACTGCTCACTGCCGGCGTCGCCGGCTTCTGGAACACCAAGTCGACCCAGGCCGAGGAGGCCGACGCATGATCACCACCCGAGCTGCCGTCCTGAACGCGATCGGCGCACCCCTGGAGCTCACCGACATCCGCGTCGACGACCCCGAGCCGCACGAGGTGCGCATCGCGGTGACCCACGTCGGCCTATGCCACAGCGACCTTCACTACATGACCGGCACCGTGCCGACCGAGCTCCCGGTCGTCGTCGGCCACGAGGTGGCCGGCGTGGTCGAGTCCGTCGGCTCGGCCGTGACGACGCTGCGCCCCGGCGATCGCGTCACCGGCGCCCTCACCCCGCCCTGTGGCGGCTGCGTGAACTGCGACGCCGGGCACTCCACCCAGTGCCTCCGGCTCGACGAGGTACGCCGCCGGCAGAGCCCCGCCTTCGAGACGCTCGCCGGGCGGCCGATCGAGCGGCTCGCCGCCATCGGTGCGTTCTCGCAGCACATCCTGCTGCGGGAGAACGCGCTGGTGCGGCTGCCGGACGCCGTACCCCTCCCCGTGGGCTGCCTGCTGTCCTGCTGCATCGTCACCGGCGTCGGCGCAGTCTTCCGTGGCGCCCAGGTGCGACCCGGCAGCACCGTCGCCGTCATCGGCTGCGGCGGGGTCGGATCCGCGATCATCCAGGGGGCGCGGCTCGCCGGCGCCTCCGCGATCGTGGCCATCGACCTTGACGACGCCCGGCTCAAGGCCGCCCGGATGTACGGCGCCACCCACGTCGTCAACGGCGGCGACGGTGACCCGGTCGACGAGGTGCGTGCCCAGCTGGGCGACGGCGTCGACTACGCCTTCGAGGCCGTCGGCTCGGCCCGCACTGCCCAGACCGCACTGGCCCTGGTGCGGCCGACCGGCACCGCCTGCCTGGTCGGCATCGCACCGATGGGCACCGAGCTGAGCGTGCCGGCCCTCGACTTCTTCTTCCAGGAGAAGAAGCTGATCGGCTCCTACATGGGCTCGGGCCAAGCCCGTGAGGACATCGCCCAGTTCGCTCGTCTCTACCAGCAGGGCCGCCTGCTCCTCGACGAGATGGTCACCCAGGTCGTGCCCTTCGCCGAGATCAATGAGGGCTTCGAGGCCATGAAGTCCGGCGACGTGACCCGCATCGTCGTCGACCTCCAGTCCTGAGCCCCCTGCACCCAGAGGTGAACCCATGAACCACGAGACGACCCTTCCCCAGCCGGTCAACTACATCGCCGACGAGTGGACCGAGTGCACCACCGCCGACGCTGCGTGGAACCTTGACCCCAACACGCGCACCCCCGTGCACCGCACCGTGAGCACGACTCCGGAGGACATCGACCGCGCGTTGCGGCACGCAGAGCAGTCCTACGACCCCAGATTCGGACACGAAGCGGAACGCCGCGAGCGAGCAGACGTGCTCGACCGCGTCGCAGACCTGCTCGAAGCGAGATCGGAGGACATCGCCAGAGCGGACGCGCTGACGAGCGGTACTCCGATCGCCGTGACCCGCTTGGTGGCGGCCTTCCTGCCCCACCGGATCCGGTCCACCGCCGCCGACCTGCGCACGATCCCGCGGATCACGGCTCTCGACGCGGGCGGTCGCGACGTTCGCCTCCACAAGGTCCCGTGGGGTCCCGCCGCGATCCTCACCCCGTGGAACGGCCCCAGCTTCATCCCGGCCGCCAAGGTCGTCAGCGCGATCGCCGCCGGCTGCCCGGTCATCCTCAAGCCGTCGGAGCACGCCCCGGCCAGCGCCCAGGTCGTCGTCGAGTGCTTCGTCGAGGCAGGGCTACCGGCCGGTGCCCTGCAGCTGGTGCACGGCGCCGGTGACGTCGGCGCGCGTCTCACCAGCGACCTGAGGGTCAAGGTGGTCTCGTTCACCGGCGGACCGGGAGCCGGACGGGCCATCGCCCGCGCCGCTGCGGAGGACTTCAAGGTGCTGCAGCTCGAGCTCGGGGGCAACAACCCGGTGATCGTGCTCGACGACGCGGACGTCGACGTCACGGCCGACGGCATCCTCGACGGAATGACCAAGCTCAACGGCCAGTGGTGCGAGGGACCGGGCAAGGTTCTCGCCCCGTCGGCGCTCGTCGGGCCGCTTGTCGACGCGCTGACCGAGCGGATCTCCAAGCTGGTCGTCGGCCACTCGCTCGACGACGACGTCCAGGTCGGGCCGATCTCCAACGAGCCACACTTGCGGACCCTGCAGTCGCGGATCGAGGGCCTGCGCGACCTCGGCGCCACAATCCATCAGCCCGCTCAGCTGCCGGACCTGGAAGGCCTGTTCCTCTCGCCCACGGTGGCGGCGGGCGCCGGCCCGGCCCGCGTGACGGCAGAGCTGTTCGGCCCGGTCATCTCGGTGCACGATGTCGACTCGGCCGAGGAGGCGCTTCACATCGCCAACGCGAACCCCTCCGGGCTCGACGCCTACGTCTTCGGCACCGACACCGACCGCGCGATCGAGGTCGGCTCCTGCATCGTGGCGGGGGAGGTGCGGGTCAACGGGGCCAAGGTCGCCGACCTCGGCGATGACTCGGCCCAGAGCTTCTGGGGCCCGTCGGGCATCGGCGGCCACGGCCCCGCCGAATCGGTCCGTGTGTTCTGCGGCGACCGGGTGGTCGGAGTGGACTCGCCCGACCTGCCGCTCTGACGCAGGGTGTTGGAGCCAGCGCGCGGCCGGGGCTCAGGCCTTGGCCGCGCGCTTGCGTCGTGCGGGCTTGGCTGCGGCCGTTGCGAGCCGGCTGGAGAGCCAGGCGTCGAGCACGGAGCAGTTGACCTCCATCTGCCCCCGAGCGACCGCGACGTCGTTGAAGGTCAGCCAGTTGACGGCGAACCCGTCGGCCAGTGTGGCGAGCACGTACGCGATCTCGTCGATGACCTCAGGCGTCACCGGATCATCCGCAGCGGCCTCCGTGAGCGCCTTGCGGAGGGTCTCGAATGCGTGGTCGTAGACCGCGATTCCGCGGTCGCCGTGCTGGCGGCGCGCCCAGCTGACCAGCTCGAAGGTGGCCGCGGTGAAGCTCGGCGAGTCCAGGTAGCACTCCATCACGCCACGCAGGATCGCCTGCGCGGCCTCGGGCAACGTCGTGTGGGAGTCGCTGCCCTCGATGACCTCGCGGTACTTCCCGGCGACGTACTCGTAGACGTCGGCGAAGAGGTCCTCCTTGGAGTCGTAGCAGTAGTGCAGCATCGCCACATTGGCCTTCGCCTGCTCGGCGATCCGCCGCGTGGTCGCTCCGTCGATCCCGTGGGCAGAGATGACCTCGACAGCGGCTTCGATGAAGTCGCGGCGTCGCTGGGCGACGGGAATGCGTGCCATGCGGTCCTCCTGGGCTCCGGGCCCTGAAGTTGGGCACCTGTCTTAGTCACTGCTGAGCCTATCAGCGCGCCCTGCTGAGCCGCGGACTCCAAGCGGTGACGAAACCTGGGCAACATCTTGGTCATACATCTTGATCGAATGACTAAGAAAGGCCTACGGTAACGCGGTGATCTTCATCCTCCCGCCGCTGCTGCCGCTCATCCAGCCGCAGTAGACCAAGCCTCCCGACAGAAGGAAGAGAACGATGAGAGACGACATCTACGCGCTTGCGTTCCTGATCGGCGACGTCGTCATGATTGCCGGCGGCTACTGGGCAGGCTGGAAATTCATCAAGCAGTACCGCAACTACCTGCTCGGGATCGAGTGGTTCATCATCGCCACGTCCGGCGTCAACTTCCTCATCTGGGCACTCCGCTTCCCCGAGGACAAGGAAGCCGGCGAGGCCAGCGTGCAGTACGACGTCGCGTTCTTCCTCGACGCCTTCTCGCGCTCGGTCGGCATCACCCTGCTGCTGGTCGTCGGGTTCCTGGCAGTGACCCACCGCCACAAGTCGAGCAAGGCGGTCGACGTCGCCATCTTCGCGGTGGGCATCGGCGCCGGCCTCTACCTCGGGCAGCCGAAGTTCCAGGACCACGTGGACGACTCCGGTCACCACATCCTCTACGCCGGTCCGGCGACCATCTACCTCGTCGTCAACCTGCTGACACTGGTCTTCCTCGTCTACCTCACCAAGCGGCTGTGGGACATCGGTGCCACGAAGGTCGCCATCGCCACCCTGCTGGTCAGCCTGGCGGGGACCGGTATCGCCCTGACCTACGACTTCTTCCCGTTCCCGGCGTCGGTCGACCCGCTCCAGGACCGCGCGCTGTTCTACGCGCTGGCGCTCACGGTGTGGGGCCTCCAGCTCTTCACCTACCTGTTCGCCTACCGTGCACTGCACGACCACAACGTGGCGGCTGGCCCGGCGCCGGAGGCGGACGAGTCGAAGACCGTGCTCGCGTGAGTACTGACAGCGTCCGGTACGAGTCCTTCACCGGCTGGGTGGACGCACCCACGGACGTGCGCCCGGCCCTCGACGGCGACCTGACCTGCCATGTCGCCGTCATCGGTGGCGGCATCAACGGGATGTCCAGCGCCCTGCGCCTGGCCGAGCGCGGCCAGGACGTCGTCCTCCTCGAGGCGGACTTCTGTGGGCACGGCGCGAGCTCGCGCAACGCCGGTCAGCTGGCCGGGGCGCCCGGAGGCGATCTTCAGTTGCTGAACCTGCTGTCGCGCAGGAAGATGCCGGGGATGATGCGGCTCGCGGAGAACGCCGCGCACCACGTCGAGGAGTTCATCGCCAAGTACGACATCGACTGTGAGTACGAGGCGACCGGCAACGCGTTCGCGGCCGTCTCGCGAGGGCAGATGGGCCGCGTGCGCCGGGTGGCGAGGATCGTGACTCGCGCCGGGGGCCACGTCGAGGTCGGCACCGCTGAGGAACTCGGCATCCCCCGTGGCTTCGTAGGTGGGATGCGCGAGGTCGTCGGTGGACGGATGAACCCCGGGAAGCTCAGCCTCGGCATGCGTCAGGTCCTGCTCGACTCAGCGGCTCGAGTCTTCGAGCAGACGAAGGTCACCGACGTCGTCGACGAGGGCGGCCAGGTCGTCGTCACGACGCCGCACGGTCGGGTGCGCGCGGACCACGTCGTCCTCGCGACCAACGCGTTCGCAGGGGAGTGGGACATCACCCCGAAGCACCTCTCCGTCCCGATCTACGTCATCGAGGTGGAGACCGAACCCATCGACCCCGCCCGCATCACGGCCCTCGGCTGGACCAGCGGCATGGGGCTGGTCACCCAGCACGCGATCATGGAGAACTACCGACTCACGCCGCGGAACACGATCGTGTTCGGGGTGCGGAGGCTGGAGCGCGGCACGTCGTACCCCCTCCCGGCGAAGGCGCCCGACCCCGGGTTGGTCGAGGAGCTGACCAAGGCGTTCGCGCTGCGGTTCCCCTCCCTCGCCGACGTGCGGGTCGAGCGTGCGTGGGGTGGCTGGATCGCGATCACCTCGTCCTGGCTGCCCGTCGCGGGCCGGATCGGCGACCGGGTCCACTACTCGATCGCGTGCAACGGTCACGGCCTCGCCCAGGCGCCCTACGTGGGCACGCTGATCGCCGACGCGATCGTCGAGGGCGCCCGCCACCCCGACCTCGAGACTCTTTGGCAGGAGAAGCCGAAGTTCCCTCCGCCGATGATGATGGGTCGTCTGGGATTGCGATTGATCTGGGCCGTCGACCGGTTCAATGACCGGGTCAACGGGAGCAAGCGCAATGCGCGCCGCGGCGTGGCGGCGCAGATCAGCTGAGACGGACCGGCTGACATGACGGAAGGCCCCGGTCTGAACAACCGGGGCCTTCGGGTCGCAGGCTCAGCTCGAGTTCGAGCTCGTGTCTCAGATGTCGTAGTACTGACTGACTGACCCACGTTGACCTGCGCAAACGTCGAAGTTCTCCGGTCGTTTGTACCGGGCTTGTGACAGGTTAGCTCTTCTTGGCAGCGTGCCCAGAGCCGACAGCCCGCCTAGACAGATCTAGAGAGCGGCACTTCTCTAGGTAGGCGGCTGCGCCTGGCGGCAGGGAGAACACAGAATGCCGATCAGTCGCGTGCCCGCGTTCGGTTGGAGTCTCCTGGCTGGCGGATGGAGCTCGACGACCAGCGCGGCCGGGTCGTCGAGCTGCTGCGCGAGAACGACGCCGGCGGCGCCCGCCGGGCGTGGATCGGCTACCTCGATGCGCAGTCCGAGCGGTTCGAGAAGGACCCCGACCTCGCCAGCGTGACGCTCGACCAGTAGGCCGCCATCGACGCCCTGCGCGACTTCGCGGTTCGCAACCACTTCTAAGTCGCCGCAGGCCGTCATCGACGGTCCGCGGGGCCCACCTGTGCGGTGGGCCCGCGCGGGCGTCGGCCTTTCAACTACCGCACTTGTGCATCAATGATTGTGTATTCTTCCCACCAGCAGGATGTGGCTGTGGCACTTACTTCGCGGCATAGCCGAAGCCTATGGCTGCGGGCGGCGTTTGGTCTTTGTCAGGCGGGGGCATCGGCGGCTTGAGTGATCCCCGTTACAGGCGGTGCCTGCCCGGCCGAGCGGCCGGCTGAGTGGCCGCCGGACGGGGGTGGAGATGGGACGGGTCGACGCAGCCGAGACGGTCGCGACGGAGGATCCCTGGGACGCCTCCGCCCGCGGCTTCTACCGGCGTTGGTGGCAGGCGGTCCCCGATCGGGACGAACTGGTGGAGGCGGTCCGGACACTCGGCGGCACCACGCAGGACGTGTGGGTGCCGCACTGGCGAGCGGTCGCAGACCGTCATGAGGCGCGCGCCGTACAGGCAGAGGAGGAGGGAGACCTCGCGCTCGCGCGGGTGGAGTTCCTGGCGACCAAGACCTACCTGTCCATCGCCCGGTTCCCCGACGCCATCACTCCGGAGAAGGGTGAGGTCTCACGCGATTGCGTCCGCGCCTACCTCCGCGCGTGCGCCCACCTGGAGCCGCCGCTCCAGGTCGTCGAGATCTCGTATGGCGAGTGGACGATGACCGCCCACCTGCGGGTGCCGGCCGCCGGCACAGCCGTGCCGGCGGTGCTCGTCATGTGCGGGTCCGACGTGTTCAAGGAGGACCGCGGTTGGGTGCAGGAGCAGTGCGTCGGCCGCGGCCTGGCGGCACTGGTGATGGACGCGCCGGGCACCGGCGAGAACCCGGTTCCGTGGTCGCCGGACTCGGTCGGCGCGTGGGAGGCGGCTGTCGACTTCCTCGCCGGGCGGCCCGACGTCGACGCGAACAGGATCGCCGCGTTCGGCATCAGTCGTGGCGGGTACTCGGTCATGCAGCTCGCCGGCACCGCGCCGGAGAAGCTCGCCGCGGTCGTCGCCGTCGCCGGCTCGCCGGTCGGACGGCTGCCGGAGGGAGAGAAGCTCGAGCGCCACCTGGCGACCGTCAACGAGCGGTCAGCGTGGTTCTTCGGCGCGCCGGGTGACGGCCCGTTCGCGGAGCCGCTCACCCTCGAGGAGCTGACGGCCCGGCACAGCGCGTGGTCGCTGGCCGAGCTCGGTCTCCTCGACCGGATCACCCAGCCGCTGCTGATGATCAACGGCAGCGAGGACGACCACTCGCCGATCAGCAACATCTACACGGTCCTCGAGCATGGACCGCTGGCTGGCAAGGAGGCGCGCATTTACGCGGGGGCCGGCCACTGCGCGCCGGAGCACGCCGGGGAGTGGATCCCGCAGGCGTTCGACTGGCTCGCCACAAAGCTCGGCGCCGATTCCCGACCGGGGGCTGGCGAATGACACAGAAGACGACAACGGATCGGAGTGTGCGGATGAGATCGATCGGTCTACGACAGGCCCGCCTGCTGGGGGGCGGCCTCGTGGCGATCAGCCTGGTGCTGGCGGGGTGCTCCGCTGATGGCGACGGGAGCGGAGGCTCGAGCGGGGGAGGTGACACGATCCGGGTCGGCATCGAGGAGATCCCTAGCCAGTGGCTGCCCGGCACCGACAACGGCTACGCCTGGGTGCGGGTCCCCTACGAGACCCTGGTCGCGCGCACTGCCGACGACCCCAACGAGTTCGTGCCGCAGCTCGCCGCCGATTGGGAGATCGCGGCCGACTCGCTCACGTTCAATCTCCGCGACGGCGTCACGTTCCACGATGGCACGCCGTTCGACGCGGAGGCCGCGAAGTTCAACCTCGAGTACGTCATCGAGGAGCAGGGGCCGTTCAGCTCCGGCTTTGATGCGGTCGAGGAGATCTCGGCGCCGGACAAGCACACGCTCGTGCTCGAGCTGTCCCGGCCCAGTCAGGCAGTCATGAGCGCGCTCACCGGGCGCGGTGGTGTGATGGTCAGCCCGACCGCGATCGAGGACGGCATCATCAAGGACCACCCCGTCGGCACCGGCCCGTGGGCATACGACGAGGACCTGTCGATCGCGGGCAGCGAGATCGGGTTCAGCCGGTACGACGACCACTGGGACGTCGACGCAGACGTCGTCGACCAGGTCGTGCTCGTCGCGATCGACGACTCCGACGCGCGGATCAACGCACTCACCACCGGTGAGATCGACCTCGGCGACGTGTCGGTCCCGCAGGCCGACCAAGCCCGCTCGGCCGGGCTCACCGTCGACGTGTACCCCGGCATCCACTACGGGCTGCTGTTCCTCGACCGCGGTCCGGGCGGCGCGGTCGCCGACGTCGACGCACGCCGCGCGATCTGTCAGGGCCTCGACGTCGAAGGCCTCGCGGCGGCTGCCGGCGGCGAGTTCCTGACGGCGACGAACCAGCGATTCCTGGAGGGCGAGTACGGGCACAACCCGGACCTCCCGCCGATCGCCTTCGACCCGGAACAGGCCGAGGGAACCCTCGACGGGAGAGTCCCCGGGCTGACGATGCTCGCGTTCGAGCAGTCCCAGCAGTTCGCCGAAGCACTCTCCGGCATGCTGGGCGAGGTCGGCGTCGACCTCGAGGTGCAGACCGTCACCGCGGCCGAGTACTTCGCCAGCTGGTACGACGGCGCCTACTCCCTCGGCCTCGGCGACAACACCGAGCTCACTCCGGAGGAGTGGTACTTGCGGTGGTTCGCGGCCAACGCTCCCGGCAACCCCGCCGGCGTCGAGTCCGAGACGCTCGATGCGGCCGCCGATGCCGCGCTGGCCGAGCCAGACCCAGAGCTGGCGGAGCCCCTCTGGGCCGAGGTGATGCGGATCATCCTCGAGGAGGAGGTCCTCACCTGTAGCGAGGTCCTCGTCAACCAGGCCATCGGCTACGACAGCGACAAGATCGGCGGCGTCCGAACGGTGACCTGGGAGCCGAGCTCGGTGGAGTTCACGGCGCTCGAGCGGAAGGACTGAGGCAGCGGTGCTCGGACGGCTCGTCGGACTGCGGTTGCTCGGGGTGGTGCCCCAGCTCGCCCTCGTGTCGGCACTGGTGTTCGCCCTCACCTACCTCGTGCCCGGCAGTCCGGCGGCCGTCCTCCTCGGGTCCCGTGCGACGCCGGAGGGGATCGCAGCGCTCGAGGCCAGGCTCGGCCTCGACCGCCCGGTCTGGGTCCAGTTCCAAGACTGGGTCTCCGGTGTCGCGCGTGGGGATCTCGGCACGTCCTGGTACGGGGGCCGCGAGGTCACTGACGTCATCGGCCAGCACCTGCTGCCGACGGTCTGTCTCATCGTCGGGGGGACGATCGTCGCGGTCACCCTCGGCTTGAGTGCCGGGGTCCTCGCGGCGCTGCGCCAGGGCGGGATCGTCGACCGGGTGGTCGGTGTGATCACGGCGGCCGGCATTGCGGTCCCGTCCTTCTGGCTCGGCCTGCTGCTGCTGTCGCTGTTCGCCGTCCAGCTCGGCTGGCTCCCGGTGCTCTCCTGGACGCCGCCCGACCGCGACCTCGGTGCCTGGGCGCGCGGCTTGGTGCTCCCGTCGCTGGCGGCGGGCGCGGCCGGCGCGGCGATCATCGCGCGGCACAGCCGCAGCGCGATGCTGGAGGCCCTGGAAGCGCCGTACGTCCAAACGCTGCGGGCGATCGGGACGCCCCGGCGGACGATCGTGCTGCGGTACGCGATCAAGAACGCGATGACGCCGATCCTCACCGTCGTCGCGTTCCAGGTCTCCACCCTCATCGCCGCCAGCTTCGTCATCGAGCAGGTCTTCACGATGCCGGGCATCGGCAGCGAGCTGATCAACGCGGTGGCGCGCAAGGACATCCCGGTGGTGCAGGGGATCACGCTGGTCGTCGCCCTGGCGGTGATCGTCATCTACCTGGTCGCCGACATCGGCTACGCGATCGTCAACCCGCGCGCCCGGCCCCAGTAGCCGGCTCCGCCCCACCAGGACGTCAAGAGGAGAGATGAAGAGAGTCGTGTTGCAGCTTCTGCGCAGGCCGGCCACGGCGACCGCCGCCGGCTTCGTGCTGGCGATCGGCGTGATCGCGGTCCTCGCGCCTGCGCTGGCGCCGTACGACCCGTTGACGCAGGACTACGCCCGGACCCTGGAGGGCCCGAGCGCGGACCACCTGCTCGGCACCGACTACCTCGGCCGGGACGTGCTGTCGCGGCTGGTCTTCGGCGCCCGGGTCGCGGCGCAGGCGTCGCTGCAGACGGTGTCGATCGCCCTGCTGATCGGGGTGCCGCTCGGTCTGATCGCCGGCTACCGCAGCGGCTGGTGGGACCGGGTGATGATGCGGCTGCTCGACGTGGCCGACGCAATCCCGGGCCTGGTGCTGGCGTTCGCGGTCATCGCCGTGCTCGGCACTGGGCTGACGAACGCGATGATCGCGGTGAGCATCATCTTCTCGATGAACTTCATGCGGCTCAGCCGGGCGCTCGCGCTCGGCGAGCGGGAGCGGTTGTACGTCGACGCCGCGCGGACCTCCGGGCTCACCCAGCGCAATATCCTGCTGCGGCAGATCCTGCCGAACATGGCGGCGCCGCTCATCGTGCAGTCGACGATCTTTATGGGGACCGCGCTGCTCATCGAGGCCGCGCTCAGCTTCCTCGGTCTCGGCCTGGAGACCGGCTCGGCCAGCTGGGGCGGCATGCTCAGCGGCTCGACGCGGTGGCAGTTTCAGCAGCCGTTCCTGCCGTGGCCACCCGGGCTCGCGATCACCCTGACCGTGCTCGCTTTCAACGTTCTCGGCGACGGCGTGCGCGACGTGCTCGCCGGCGGCACGCGGGACCGAACCCCCCGGCGCCGGCCGCGCGTGCGCGCGCGGCGGGCGGCCGCGCAACCCAGTCTCGCCCAGCTGCCCGACGACGACGTCCCGCTCGACGTGCGCGGTCTCTCGGTCGCGTTCCCCGGCGAGGACGGCGACGTCGAGGTCGTGAGCGAAGTCAGCATTCGGGTTCGCCGCGGCGAGGCCCTCGGCCTGGTGGGGGAGTCCGGCTCGGGCAAGACCATGACCGGACGGGCGGTGCTGGGCATCCTGCCGGCCGGCGGCGCGGTCACCGCAGGCTCGATCCACGTCGACGGCGCCCAGATCGTCGGGCGGGACGAGGCGGCGCTCAACGACGTGCGCGGCTCGCGCGTCGCGATGGTGTTCCAGGACCCGATGGTCGCCCTGTCGCCGGTCCACACGATCGGGCGCCAGGTCGGCCAGGCGGTCCGCAACCACGCGCCCACGCTGAGCCGGGCCGACGTACGACGGCGGTGCGTCGAGCTCCTCGAGATGGTGCGGATCGCCGACCCGGAGGCGCGCCTGGGCGACTACCCGCACCAGTTCTCCGGCGGCATGGCGCAGCGCATCGTGATCGCGCTCGCCCTGGCCAGCAACCCGAGCGTCCTGATCGCCGACGAACCCACCACCGCCCTGGACGTGACCACCCAGCAGGAGATCCTCGACATGCTGACCGACCTCAAGCAGCGGCTGGGCACGGCGATCGTCCTGATCACCCACGACCTCGGGGTCGTGGCGGACGCGTGCGACCGCGCGGCAGTGATGTACGCCGGCCAGGTCGTCGAGGAGGCCGCGGTCGACGACCTCTTCGCGGCGCCGCGGCACCCCTACACGCGGGCACTGCTCGCGGCGATGCCGACCGGGGCGGGCGGTGACGACCGGCTGCCGACGATCCCCGGCCGGGTGCCGCCGATGACCGCGCTGGCACCCGGGTGCCGGTTCGCGCCGCGCTGCGCCGTCAGGACCGACGCGTGTGACGCCGCACCGGTCGAGCTGGGCGCCGGCGTCCGGTGCCTCCACGCGGGTGCGGCCTGGCAGGCCGGGGACGCGGCGCACGAGCGACGGAGCCAGGTCCAATGAGCGCGCTGCTCGAGGTCGACGACCTCTGGATCCGCTATCGGAGCGGGTCGTTCCTCACGAACCGGCGCAAGGAACCATCGGTCCGCGGCGTCTGCTTCGACGTCGCCGCCGGCGAGACGTTCGGCCTGGTCGGCGAGTCCGGTTCGGGCAAGTCGTCAGTCGGGAAGGCGATCCTTCGCCTCGTGCAGCCCGAGCGCGGCGTGGTGCGGTACGACGGGCAGGACGTCCGCTCCCTCCGTGGGCGCTCGCTGCTGGAGTACCGCAGCCAGGTGCAGGTGGTCTTCCAGGACCCGTGGTCGTCGCTGAACCCGCGCGCGACCGTCGGCCGGGCCCTGCTTGAACCGCTGCGCCGGCACCGGCGAGTGCGCCGTTCCGCCGAGGGCGGCCGTGTCGCGGAGCTGCTCGAGCTGGTCGGGCTGCCGCCGGCCCACGCCGACCGGCTGCCGGCGCAGCTGTCGGGCGGGCAGCGGCAGCGGGTCGCGATCGCGCGGGCGCTAGCGGTGGAGCCGCGGCTTATCGTGTGTGACGAGCCGGTGAGCGCGCTCGACGTCTCCACGCAGAGCCAGATCGCGAACCTCCTCCAGGACCTCCAGGCCGAGCTCGGCCTCGCCTACCTCTTCATCGCGCACGACTTGGCCGTGGTCCACCACCTCAGCCACCGGATCGGCGTGATGTCGGCCGGCGGGCTGGTCGAGTGCGGGCCGGCCGACGAGGTCTATCGCAGGCCGCAGCACGCCTACACCCGCCGGCTGCTCGACGCGGAACCGGTGCCGGACCCAGCGGTCCAGCGCCGGCGTCGTGAGGAGCGCCGGCTCAGGGCAGGCTGAGCCAGGACGTCACGGCATCGCCGAGCACGAGCTCCCGGGCGCGTCCGCGCAGCCACGGCAGCCGGTCGCGGAACATCGCGAGGCAGTCGGCCCACGAGCACTGCATCCGGGTGATATCGGTGCCCCAGAACATCCGGTCGGCGCCGAACGCGTCGTACACTCGGCGCAGGACGTCGTGGGTGCTGGGGAACGGCCAGTCGTCGGTCGCCATGCTCGGGACACCGGTCGCCTTGACGACGACGTTCGGGTGCCGCGCGAGCGCGACCAGGTCGTCGAGGTGAGCGGCGGCCGTCGGCAAGCGGTCGAACGGGAGCACGGCGAGGTGGTCGAGGGCGACCCGCAGCCGCGGGTGGCGGGACACGACGTCGTCGAGGAGCGGCAGGTCCCCCGGGGCCACCATGACCGCGACCGGCAGGTCCCGGTCGGCCGCGCCGGTCCACAACCACTCCAGCCCGCCGGCGCGCAGGGCGGCCGACTCCTGCGGCGTGGCGAGGACGAACCGGAGGCCGACGATCCGGGGCGCGGCGAGCGCCTGTTCCAGGTCCGACTCGTCGGCACCGTTGAGGGGGAACCACGGCATGGTGACGAACAGGCCTGGGTGTGCGCGCACCGCCTCGGCGGCGTACCCGACGCTGGCTGGGTCCCAGACCGCCGGACAGTTCACGGCACGGTCCACGCCGGCGTGCCGCATCGCGTCGATCGCGTCCTCGGCTGAGAAAGGGGCGCGATGGTGGTGCGGTGGCGCCCCGGGCCCGGTCCAGAGGTGAATCTGGGCGTCGACGACGGGCATCGGGTGCTAGCCGACGGCCGGTTGGAGCGCGGCGAGCATCCAGTCGGCGATGAGGTCGTCGCGGTCGGCACGGTGGTTGTACACGCAATGCACGCCGTCGGAGAACGTATGGACGTCGATCCGGCGGGCGGCCGCGTCGGCGACGATCTCGTCCACCATCTCCTGGGACACCATCGGGTCGCGGGCGCCGTGGACGACCAGTAGGTCGTAGTCGCGATGGGGGCCGCGAGTCTCCGGCGTGACCGACCGCCAGGTCGCGATCGCCCGGTCGGCGTCGGCCGTTCCGCAGGCGGCGGCCATCTTCCAGAAGAACGTTCCGTACTCGGGCGTGACCGTCCACGGTTGCGGCGCGCCGCCGTTGTCGCAGCAGGCACGGACCCGCGGGTCGCCGGCGGCGTACGCGATCACGAAGCTGCCACCCATGCTGTTGCCGACGAGACCGAGCGGGAGGTCACCGTCGCGCTGAAGGAACGTCGCCGCGCTGTCGTAGGCCGCCCGCCACCCGGACGTGAGGTACGTGCCGTGGCCGAACCGGGTCTCGCCCTGTCCCGGCGCGTCCAGCATCAGGGCGCTGACGCCGCGGACCGCGAGCGCCTCGCCGACGCTGTCGAAGTCGAACGCCCAGCCCTCCACGCCGCCGATCACGATCGCTGCGGCCACCGGCTGCGCCGCCGGGATCAGCCACCCGACGACGGTTCCCGCAGCGGAGTCGAGCACGACCCGTTCCCGGTCGCCGGTGAGGGCAGCGGCCTCGGCATACAGCCCTGCCGAGCGGCGGTAGATCTCGCGTCGCTCGTCGGTGTCCTCGAGCATCATCATCTGACTCATCCGGAGCAGCGCGGACGAACGTCGGAGCAGTCCGACGCGCGTGACAGGCGTCGGCGGCACGGCCGCGCCGGACACGGCGGCCCGGGCGAGCAGCCGCTCGGCGAGCTCGGTGGCCGTCGCCTGCCAGTCCTCGCCTTCGACCACCCGTCCCCGCAGGTCGATCGCGTCGGCCGGGTCGACGCCGTACGCCGTCATCCGCTCCGGCGAGAGCTGGCGCAGCGCCGCCTGCGAGACCGGCGACAGGCGATCGACCGCATCGGCCGTCTCCGGGACCGCGTCACGGTGCTCCCAGAGGGTGCGAGAGACCGGGCGGGCCGCAGCCGCGGCCTCGGTCGACACGCCGCTCACCCGATCGCTTCCGTGCCGGGGGCGACCCGGCGGAGAAACCGCGCGATCGGCTCCGTGGTGGCCTCGGCCACCGCGCCGACGTACCCGTCCGGCCGGACGAGGACGCGGTGGGCCGTGCGGATGCCGTAGATCCGCTCGAACGCGGGACCGGGATCCGACATCGCCACTCGCTTCACGACCGCGCCCGCCGTCGGCATCGGCAGGTCGGCCTCGGCCGACGCGGCCGCGCCGATCTCGAGCAGGGTGAACTGGGGCCCCTGGAGGTCCTCGTGCACCCGGCGGGTCGCGCCTCCCGGTGAGCGGTACGGCGCGTCAGGCGCCCGGTCGCCGGCCCGGGCGGTGGCCGACCCACTCGCGGTGGCGTCGTCGGTGAGGGTCAGGCCCGCGTAGGTCAGGGAGAGGTGCCGCTCCTCGTCGCCTCGCTTGGTGCCGGCCAGCTGCCGGGAGTTGAGCGCCGAGTACAGCTCCGTGGACAGGCCGAGGACGCGGGCGGCGACCGGCCGCCGCTCCTCCTCGTAGGTGTCGAGGAGGTTGTCCGGTGCGCCGGCGAGGACCTGGGCGAGCTTCCAGCCGAGGTTGTAGGCGTCCTGGATCCCGGTGTTCATCCCCTGGGCGCCGGCCGGGGGGTGCACGTGCGCGGCGTCGCCGGCGAGCAGCACGGGGCCCTGGCGGTACGCGGAGGCGAGCCGGATGTTGGGCCGCCATGTCGATGACCAGTGGATCCGTCCGAGCCGGAGACCGACCCGGTCCGTCACCGTCGCGAGAAGTCGCTCCACCGACTCCGGCGACTCGGTGTCGTCGCCTGGCTTGAGCTTGAGCATGAGCTGGTGTCGGTCGCCACCTGGAAGTGGACAGATCGCCATCATCCGCCCGCCGTTGCGCGGCCACACGTCCCACCGGTTGCGGGCGAGTCCGTCGATGTCCACGTCCGCGACGATCATCCGGTCGCTCTCGTCGGTCGTCCCCTCGAACCGGATCCCGGCGTGCGACCGGACCGTGCTGCCGCCGCCGTCGGCACCGACGACGTACTGGGCGCGGATCGTTTCCCGCCCCCCGTCCCGCTCGACGGTAGCGGTTACCGGGACGTCGGCGTCGCCCGTGTCGAGCGTCATAAGACGGGTGGCGTGCTCGACGTCGCCACCGAGCTCGCGCAGCCGCTCGAGCAGGATCCGGTCGGTGTCGTGCTGGGCGACGAGCAGGGTGTTGGGGTAGGGGACGTCGTCGGCGACCGGGTGCTCCCGATACATCACCTTGGGGATCGTGATCGGTCCGAGGTGGAGGCCGAGCCGCGGGTAGAGAGTGGCGTGGTCCTGGATCGGCGCGAGTGCGCCGAGGTCGGCGAGGACCTCCAGGGTGCGGGGCTGGATCCCTTTGGCCCGGGACCCGGGGAACGTCCCTGACGCGGCGTCGACGACGCGGTGACGGACGCCACGGCGCTGGAGGTCGCAGGCGAGGGTGAGGCCGGCCGGGCCGGCGCCGACGATCAGGACGTCGATCTGGTCGCTCATCAGGTGAGGTGCTCCTCGGTGAGGGCGTTGGTCGCCGATCCGCGGGGTCGGCGTCGTTCCGCGATTAACAGAAACAATGTAGTCGAAATAACGGGACAGCGGCAGCGGTCCTAGGTAGCCTCGCCGCTGTGCGGTTGCGGCAGCTGGAGTACTTCGTGGCGATCTGCGAGTGCGGTTCGTTCACCGCGGCGTCCGCGCAGCTGTTCGTTGCGCAGCCGTCGCTCTCGCAGCAGATCCGCGCCCTGGAGAAGGAGGTCGAGGCAGAGCTGCTCGAGCGCGGTCAGCGTGGGGTGTCGCTGACAGCAGCGGGACGCGCGTTCCTGCCGCATGCCCGCGCGGCGCTGCAGGCCACGCAGGAGGCGCGGCGCGCCGTCGCGAACGTGACCAGTGGGGGCGAGGGAGAGCTCAATGTCGTGACCGTCCGCTCGGTCGCCTCGGGCGTTCTCCCGGCTCCGGTCGGCCGCTGGCACGACCGCTACCCGGGAACCATCCTCCGCCTCCACGACGTCTCGCACCGTCGTGACCTCGAGACGGCGGTGCGCGAGGGCAAGGGCGATCTCGCGATCGGGCCGCGCCCGCTCGACTGGGAGGGACCGGTGGAGTCGATCGGCTTCGAGCACCTGGTGGTGGCCGGCGGGAGTGCCGAGGTCGGCGGTGTGGCCACCGTGGCCGAGCTGGCGACGGCGAAGTGGGTGCACTTCGAGCCGGAGCAGGGGATGTCGGAGGTGCTGGAGTGGGTGTCGGCCTCGCTCGGTTTCACGCCGCGCGTGGCCGTGCGGGTCGGGCAGGTAGCGGCCGCGGTGCGACTCGCGGTCGAGGGCGTCGGGCTTACCGTCGTGCCCGAGAACGCGGTCCCGGCCGAGTATCTCGGCCGGGTGCGCTCGACCACCCCGCAGCTGTTCCGCGAGCTGGTCGCCTACAGCCGGTCCGAGATGGCTCAACTGACCAAGCTCTTCGTCGCGACGATGCGCGAGACTGAGCTCCCGCTGGTCGGGCCCGACGCCGTTCCGCCGGACGCTCTTGTCCGATGACGGACCCCGCACCGAGGACGTCCGGCCGCCGCAAGGTCGGCCGACCGCCGATCCCGCTGGACCGGATCGTCCGGTCTGCCGTCGCGATCATCGACGAGCAGGGCGCCCAGGCGCTGACCCTCCGGGCCCTGGCCGCACGGCTCGGGTCGAGCACATCGACGCTCTACCGACACGTGGAGAACCGCGCGCACCTGGTGTCGCTGGTCGTCGACCACGTCGTCGGCGAGATCGAGGTGGACCCCGGCGAGCTGCAGGAGCGTCCCTGGGACGACGCCTGCCGCACCCTCGCCCACGCGCTGTTCGCGGTGCTCGTCCAGCACCGAGACTCGGCCCGGCTGCTGAGCGTGGAGGTGCCGACCGGCCCGCACGCGATGGACTTCCGGGAGCTGGTCGTCGGGTCGGTGCTGCGGGGCGGCTTCGACCCGCGCACGGCCGCGCACTTCGCTACCGCGTTCTCCCGCACCGTCCTGGGTTTCGCCATGCAGGCCGATGTCGGCGAGGACGTCACCGACCCGGCGCCAGTTCCGGCGATCGAGAGCGCCGACCCGGAGCGTCATCCCTCGATCGCCGCGGTCTCCGCGCACCTGCCGACCAGCCTGGCCGACGAGTTCGAGCTCGCGATCGACCTGCTGGTCGAGGGCCTCCGTTCGGCGGAGATGACCGGCGGCGAGCATCACGCGACGAGGTCGGCCGCGGGTTCCCGCTCCCGCAGTCGTTCGAGCAGGTAGTCGACCTCTGCCCGCTCGGCCGCGGAGAGCGCGCGGCCGGGCTGTCGCATCGTGGCGCTGGCGAGGATCCCGCGACGCACCATCACGTGCTTCCGCACCGCCAGACCGACCCCGGGCTGCTGCTCGTAGCGGATCAGCGGCAGGTGGGCGTCGAATCGGTCGTGCGCCTCGTCCCGTCGCCCGGCCGCGACCGACGCGACGACGTCCACGAGCAGCTCGGGAAAGCAGTATCCGGTCATCGCGCCGTCGGCGCCGCGTTCGACTTCGAAGTCGAGGAAGAGGCCGCCATTGCCGCAGAGGATCGACAACCGCGGGGCGCGCCCCGCCGCCTCGGCCTCGCGCAGCGTGGTGATCTTCTCCAGCCCGGGCCAGTCCTCGTGCTTGAGCATGACGACGGAGTCGATCGTCGAGGCGATCCGGACCAGGACCGGCACGGACATCACGACCGAGAATGTCAGTGGGTAGTCCTGCACCACGAGGGGCACGTCCGGTCCGAGGCGCTCCGCGACCTGGGTGTAGTAGCCGACGATCTGGTCATCGGTCCGGAGCGAGGTCGGCGGTGCGACCATGACTCCCGCCGCGCCGTGATCCATCACTTCGTGCGCCAGTTCGCGCATGGTCTCGAACCCGGGGGCGGTGACGCCGACGACCACCGGCCGCCCCGCGCGCTCGACGAACCGCCGCGCCACGAGCAGCGACTCCGCGGACGACAGCTTCGGTGCCTCGCCCATCTGGCCGAGAACCGTGAGCCCGTCGACGCCGGCAGCGTCGTAGAAGTCGGCGAGCCGGTCGATCCCGGCCACGTCCAGGCCGCCGTCCTTGTGGAACGGGGTCGGTGCGATCGAGTAGACCCCACGGGTGTTTCTGTCGATGCGTTGCACGATGCCTCCTCAGACCGCGTTGATCAGGCCGCCGTCGACGCGGACGACAGAGCCGGTGATGTACGACGCCGGCCGCCCGGCGAGGAACGCGACCGCGGTGGCGTACTCCTCCGGGGTCCCGTAACGGCCGAGCGGGATCCCGCTCGCGCTCTCCTCGGCGACCTCCTCGACAGGACGGCCGGCCTGCTGCGCGCGCACCTCGTCGAGGTGGCGGGTGCGCGCCGTCCCGATCCGCCCGGGAACCACGATGTTGCAGGTAATGCCGTCGCGGGCGACCTCGCGGCTGAGCGTCTTCGACCAGCCGAGGAGCGTCGACCGCAGCGCGTTCGACAGGCCGAGCCCCGGGATCGGGGCGACCACGCCCGAGCTGGTGCTGGTGATGACGCGGCCCCAGCCGCGCTCCCGCATCCCGGGCACGACACGACCGGTCAGGTCGACGACGGTCAGCACCATCGACTCGAAGTGGTCGCGCCACGCGTCCTCGGTGACTTCCGTGACCGTCATCGCCGGCGGGCCGCCGGTGTTGTTGACGAGGATGTCGACCGGGCCCAGCTCGCTCTCGACGGTGGCGAGCCGGTCGCCGCAGGCGTCAAGGTCACCGAGCTCCCAGTCCAGGCCGAGCGCCGTGCCGCCGTCGTCGCGGATCCCGGCCGCGACCGCCTCTGCGGCGTCGCCGCGCAGGTCGGCGACGACGACCGCCGCGCCCTCGGACGCCAACGCTCGTGCGATCGCGCTGCCGAGCCCGCCGGCACCGCCGGTGACGAGCGCGACCTTGCTCTCGATGCCCAGATCCACGGGACTCCTCAGTTGGAACGGTCGGAACTTCCTGACGGGCCAACCCAACCGCGGCCACGGCGTCCGGGTCCAAGACCGAACGACTGCGTCCCGGATAGGCGTCGGCTATGGCGGTCGGCGTCATAGCAGCGGCCTATCGCGCAGGTAGTTGAGCCGTCTTGGACAGTGGCCGTCCCGGTCTACCACGCTTCGAGCGCAGAGCCCGGAGAACGAGTGAACGAGGTGACGAGTAGTGCAGATCCCGGCGTCGATGAAGGCTGCCGTCCTGGGTGACCCCGGCCGCATCGAGGTCGTGGACCTCCCAATGCCCGACCCCGGGCCGGAGGACGTGCTGGTCCGGGTGCACCGAGCGTCGCTGTGCGGCACAGACGTCAAGATCCTCGACCGCACGTTCTTCAAGGGCGGGGGACCGGAACCCGGGACGTTCGTCCCCGGGCACGAGTACGCCGGCACGGTGGTCGGCGTGGGTGAGTCGGTGGACGAGCTCCGGGTCGGCGACCGCGTCGTGAGCGAGGCTCACCGCGGGTGCATGCGCTGCCGCGCGTGCCTGGGCGGGCACTACACCGACTGCCTCAACTACGGAGTCCACGCGAAGGGGCATCGGGCCCAAGGGATGACCGTCAACGGCGGCTTCGCGGAGTACGTCCGCAACCACGTCTCGACGCTCCACCGGCTGCCGGACGGCGTCGGGTTCGAGTCGGGGGTCGTGCTCAGCACGGTCGGCACGGTCATGCACGCGTTCGACGTTCTCGGCGAGCTGGTGACGGGCGCCCGCGTGGTCGTAATCGGCCCCGGCCCGATCGGCCTGCTCGCGGTTCAGGTGGCGCGCGAGCTGGGTGCCGCCCACATCGCGCTGGTCGGCACCCGTGAGTCCCGGCTCGCCCACGGGCGCGCGTTCGGCGCCGACGTCACCCTCGCTCCTGGCGGCGGGGGCGGTGAGGCCGAGGCGCTCCTGGGCTCGGCAGACGTCGTCCTGGAGTGCTCGGGGTCTGGCGGCGGGGTCGACGACGCGCTGCGCTACGCGCGGCGCGGCGGCCGGGTCGTGCTGATCGGGTTCTTCGACCGGCCGGTCACCACGGACCTGAACCACGCGGTCGTCAACGGGATCTCGCTGCTGTCGGTGCGCGGGGAGGGGACCGGGTCGCTGCAGCGAGCCGTCGCGCTCGCGGCGCGCGGCCGTCTCGATCTTGAGGCCTTGGTCACCCACCGGGTCCCGCTCACCTCGATCGCCGATGCGTTCGAGATCTACGTCGGCCGCCGTGACGACGCCCTCAAGGTGATGCTGGAGGTCCGTGCCGATGACGGTCTCGCAGGCGGCTGAGGGTGACGCCGAGCGCGCGCTGGTCGCGCGGATGGTGGCGCTCGCCGAGGAGCTGATCGCGTCGTTCGATCCGCTGCTGCGGCGCCGGGTATGGCTTCGGCCGTTCGCGAGCGAGGACACCGAGGCGGAACGGAAGCGGTGGTTCTACACGCCGACTGACCACGGCGGAGTGGAGCTGAGCGCGATGACGCCGCGGCAGCAGAGCCTGACCATGCAGCTCCTCGCCGCGGGACTCACCCGCGAGGCCTACGTCGCGGTCTGCGTGGTGCTCGGCCTGGAGAACGTGCTCGACGAGCTCGAGGGGTGGGGAGTCGACTGGGGTCGGGAGCGCGGCCGCGACCCGGGACTGTATTGGCTGAGGATCTTCGGACGACCCGGCGACGGGTTCTGGGGGTGGCGGTTCGGCGGCCACCATGTGTCGGTCAACCTGCTCCTCCATGACGGACGGGTCGTCGCCGCCACGCCGTCCTTCATCGGCGCCGATCCCGCCTCTTCCCCGATGCTCTCGGGGACCCTGCGTCCGCTCGGTGCGAGCGAGGACCTCGCGCGCGAGCTCATGCACTCCCTCGCCCCCGACCAACGCGAGCAGACCCTGCTGCACCCGCGTGCGGTCTCGGACATCGTCTCGGGCAACCGGCCGCGGGTGGCCGACGGCGACCAGATGATGCACATGCAGGTCCTGTTCCGGGGCAGTCTCTCCCAGCCACGGCTGCGACGGCTGGTCGACCGCATCGACGAGGTCGCCGAGACCCAGAGCGGGTACGACGCGACCGATCACGCCCGAGTCGCCCTCGACTCCGGCGCCGGGCTCCGGGCCACCGACATGACGCCCGACCAGCGGGACCTGCTGGTCTCGCTGGTCGACGACTACCTCGGCCGCGCACCGGCGCCCATCGCCGAGCGTCGCCGAGCGGAGTACCGGATGGCGGCAGGGATCGACGGCCTGCGGCTCGGCTGGGCGGGGAGCGCCGAGGCCGGAGAGCCGCTCTACTACCGGGTGACCGGTCCGCGGCTGCTGATCGAGTACGACAACACTCAGCGGGGGGCGAACCACGCGCACTCGGTGGTCCGCGACCCGGCGAACGACTTCGGAGCCGACGTCCTGGCCCGGCACCGCGCCCGTCACCACCGGGACGCGGCGGGACCGACGTTCTAGCGTGTCTGGTTGGACAACGCGGGTTGTCCAATCCACGATGGAGGCATGGCCGAGCAAGATCCTCAGCTGGACCTGGCGACGCTGGCGTTCATCGCCGGTAGCGCCGTGAACGAGGTGCTCCTCCGTCGAATCCGGGACGCCGGGCATCCCGGTCTGCGGATCTCGCACGGCTACGTGTTCCAGCGGTTGATCGACGGGCAGCCGACGGTGGGGGAGCTGGCGGCATCGCTCGGCGTCACCCAGCAGGCCGCGTCGAAGGCGGCGCGCGAGCTGGAGGACCTCGGGTATGTCGACCGGTACGCCGACGCCGCGGATGGTCGCGTCACTCGGCTGGTCCTCACGGCCAAGGGGACCGACGCCGTCGCGGTGGCGCGGCGCGTGCGCGACGAGCTGCAGGGTGAGCTCGCGAAGACGATCAACGCGCGCGACCTCGCTGCAGCTCGCCGCGCTCTGACAGCGCTGCTCGACCTCGTCGGTGGAGCGGAGTCGGTGCGAACCCGATCGGTGCGGCCGGCGTCGTAGCCTTCAGGTGAAGGAGCGCGTCCGACCACGCTCCCCGATCACTTCTCGACCTGGAACGGCTCGTAGCAGTCGTAGGTCTCGATCTCAGTGATGAGCCCACCATCGACCCGGACGAACTGCGCGATGTGCGCGGTCAGCTCTTGGCCGGCGCCGAACGGGCCAGCGTCCTGCGCGACCGTCCCAGTCCACGTGAGCCGTACGGCCACGAGGTCGCCGAGCTCGTGGATTGAATGGATGTCGTAGCGCTGACTCCCAGCAGACTGGCCCCGGCCGAGCTGGCTGCAAGCATCGCCGTTCGGTCGCTGACGCGCCCGCCTGGTACTAACAGATTGGGCCGCTCGATCGTCACCTCGTCCGGAGACAGGAACTGGGCCAGCGCATCTCCATGCTGGCCTCTTTCAATAGCAGCGTAGAGGGCGCGAACTGCCGAAGCCGGTGAAGTCATACCAACAACCATATATACACAACTAGCATTGTTCAATGTGGCTGTCGCTACTTTCCGGGCTGCGCGCTCGCGCCCAGACGCAGCGAGGGCCCCGCCTTAGCGGGACCCTCGCTGATGCTCAGTTCGAGCTCTACGTGCACAAGTGACTATATGTCGTAGTAGAGCTCGAACTCGTGCGGGTGCGGGCGCAGCTGCACGGGAGCGATCTCGTGCTCGCGCTTGTAGGTGATCCAGGTGTCGATCAGGTCGGGCGTGAAGACGTTGCCGACCGTGAGGAACTCGTGGTCGGCCTCGAGGGCGTCGAGGACGGCGCCGAGCGAGGTCGGGACCTGGTCGATCTCGGCCATCTCGTCCGGCGGGAGCTCGTAGATGTCCTTGTCGATCGGGGCGGCCGGCTCGATCTTGTTCTGGATGCCGTCGAGGCCGGCGAGCATCAGCGCGGAGAACGCCAGGTAGGGGTTCGCCGACGGGTCGGGGAAGCGGGTCTCGATGCGCTTGGCCTTGGGGTTGGTGCCGGTGATCGGGATCCGGACCGAGGCGGAGCGGTTCCGCGAGGAGTAGACCAGCGAGATCGGGGCCTCGAAGCCCGGCACGAGGCGGTGGTAGGAGTTCACCGTCGGGTTGGTGAACGCCAGCAGCGCCGGGGCGTGCTTGAGGATGCCGCCGATGTACCAGCGGGCCATGTCGGAGAGGCCGCCGTAGCCGGTCTCGTCGTAGAACAGCGGCTCGCCGTCCTTCCACAGCGACTGGTGCACGTGCATGCCCGAGCCGTTGTCACCGAAGATCGGCTTCGGCATGAAGGTGACCGACTTGTTCTGCTCCCACGCGGTGTTCTTGATGATGTACTTGAACTTCATCACGTCGTCCGCGGCCCTGAGCAGCGTGTCGAACCTGTAGTTGATCTCGGCCTGGCCGGCGGTGCCCACCTCGTGGTGGCCGCGCTCGACCTGGAGACCGACCCGCTCGAGGTTGTTGACCATGTCGTCGCGCAGGTCGCCGTAGTGGTCGTACGGCGCCACGGGGAAGTAGCCGCCCTTGAAGCGGGTCTTGTAGCCCAGGTTGTCGCCCTCGGCGCCCGAGTTCCACCAGCCCTCGACGGAGTCGATGTGGTAGAAGCCCTCGTTGGGGCCGGTGGAGTAGCGGACCTTGTCGAAGATGTAGAACTCCGCCTCCGGGGCGAAGTACGCGGTGTCCGCGACGCCGGTGGTGTTGAGGTAGGCCAGCGCCTTCTTCGCGATGTTGCGCGGGTCGCGGGAGTACGGCTCACCGGTGATCGGGTCGTGGATGAAGAAGTTGAGGTTCAGCGTCTTGGAGCGACGGAACGGGTCGACGTACGCCGTCGTCGGGTCCGGGAAGAGCGACATGTCCGACTCGTTGATGGCCTGGAAGCCACGGATCGAGGAGCCGTCGAAGCCGAGGCCGTCCTCGAAGACCGACTGGTCGAACGACGACACCGGCACCGTGAAGTGCTGCATGACTCCGGGCAGGTCGCAAAAGCGGACGTCGACCATCTCGACGCCCTCGTCCGCGATGAACTTGAGCAGCTCTTCGCTGTTGCTGAACATTCGTTCCTCCTCGGCTGACACGAGGTCAGCCACCAGTCATTGATCCGGGTCCCCGGAATCGAGGGTGACCGCGGCATCGTACCTACGCCACACTGCGCAGCGATCCGCCTGTCCAGCAACCTACGGAGAGGCCGTTGCGCGGCCATGACCGAATTGTTTCCGGGATGTAACAGGTTTCGGAGGGCTGACCCCGAGGGTGAAACCGCAGGTCACTAGGGTGTTCGCGATGCCTGATCAGCCGCCCCGGACCGCCTCCACCGTCCCGTTCCCCACCGCCTCGTGGGGGCGCCGCACCCTCGCGATCTTCGTCGACTGGATCGCCTCGACGCTGGTCGTGATCCTGTTCGTCGGCCTCGAGGAGTACGGCGAACCCGGGTCGCCCGCGCAGCTCTACACGCTGGTCGTGTTCGTGGTCGAGGCGACGCTGTTCACCTGGCTGCTCGGCGGCTCGTTCGGCAAGATCGCGACCGGGCTGCGCGTCGTACCCGCTGCCGGTCGCGGCCGGCTCGCCAACCCGCTGCCGCTGCTGGGCCGCCAGGTCGCGATCGCGCTGGTCATCCCCCCGCTGGTCTTCCGCTCCGACGGTCGTGGCCTGCACGACCTGCTGGCCGGGACCGCGACCGTGACCATGCCGGTCTACCGCAAGCTCACCACCACCGGCGTTTAGCGAGGATCCACTCCGGTCAGTCTCCTCTGCGAGGAGGCGACGGGTGGCCACTGACTTCTATCTCGACTACGAGGGCTCGGGCAGCGCGGCGAGCAGGTTCGCGACGAAGGGCACCGACCTCGAGCACGCCGCAGCAGACGGCGCCGAGGCGGGCGTCACCGGCATGCAGGGACCCATGGGCGCGGCGACAGCACCGGTCCAGTCCGCAGCCGACGACGTGCTGGTCGCGCTCGGCGGCCGGCTCCGGGTCTTCTCGGCCGAGCTGTTCGCACTGAGCACGCTGGTCGGGGACACCATCCAGGTGACCAACGAGATCGACGTGGAGTACCGGCTGTGAGCGAGGCGGCGGACCTCCGCTATCCCTACCCGGTCGAGGAGCCCGACGTGCTCCGGCAGCAGGCCCGCACCCTCGGCAACCTCGGCCAGCTGCTCCTCGACACCCACGCGGAGGTCGACGACGGCGAGCTGAAGCTCACGAAGTCGTGGCGCTCGGACACTGCGACCGAGGCCGTCGCCGACGTGAAGAACCTGTCGAGCCTGATGCAGGGCGACAGCTCCGCGCTCGCGGATGCAGCCGCCGCGGTCGTCAGCTACGTCGGCCACGTCGAGGACGCCCGCGCCGACATCGACGGCATCCGCAGGCGCTATGACGAGGCCGTCGACCAGCTCCTCCACGACAACCAGCACCCGCCGGACTGGGCGAAGAACCGCTTCCTGCGCGAGGAGTGGCGGATGAGCACCCAGGCCACGTTCAGCTCCACGGCCACCGCGCTCGACGGCGAGCGGACGACAGTGCTCGACACGCTCACCGAGCGGAGCAAGGGTCCGCTCGCGACCCTCGCGACCGTGCTGACCCGGTTCGTCGGGGCGAACCCGCCCACGAGCATGTCGCTCGGCGAGGTCGCGTTCGAGCGGGCGTCGCACGGGCTCGACCTCACCGGCGGCCGCTACGAGTTCCAGCTCCGCCAGGCCGGCCTGCTCTCCGGCGCCTCGCCCGACGGCTACTACGCCGAGTGGCTCGCCAACGCCGAGCGGCAGGGCGTCGACCCGGGCGTGCTGGTGCAGATCGCTCGCGACAACAACCTCACGCCTGCGTCGTTCTCGGTGCTCGACGGGCTGGAGAAGATCACCGATCCCCAGGGCAAGTCGTTCTTCGTCCTGCCCTCCGACATCGGCGGCGACCGCGCCCGCGAGGTCGTGCTGATGACGTTCATCCTCAACGCCGGCACCGACTACGGCGAGGGCACCGACCACGACTTCCCGATCGAGCCCTACAGCGCGGCCTACGTGAAGTACATCAAGGCCCGTCAGGAGGCCAACAACTGGAGCTACGACGACGACGTCGACTTCGTGCACGGCAACGGCGGTCGCCTGGTCGCGACGCCCAACGGGATCCTGATGGGCGCCGGCGGCAACTGGCTCCAAGGGCTCTACAGCCAGCAGGGCGGCACGACGTACGGCGACATCTTCATGCTGAACATCGACGACGGTGACCCGATCGCGGCGATGCGGACGGCGATCCAGTCCGGCACGTCGGTCTACGACGACGGCAACGGCGGCTACCGGACCGGCAGCCTCGACCTCGATCGCCTGCTCCACCACGAGGAGCGGCACTCCCACCAGTGGGCCGACGAGGGGTACGGCGGGTTCCTCGCGTCGTACGGCTGGGAGCAGCTCACCGGCGGCAACGAGACCGAGGAGGAAGCCGGCCTCGGCGACGGGGGCTACCGGTGAGGGTCAGCGACCGCGCAGGTTGCCGCGCATGCCCTTCATGCTGGTCGGCACCGGGCCGCGGGGGAGCGGCACCTTCGGGCGCTGCGCGTCGAGCGCCTTGAGCCGCTGGAGCAGGTCGGTCTGGTCGGCGGGCTTCACCTGACGACCGAGCTTCTGCACGTGGCGCACGAGCTTGGGCAGCGGGACCTGGCCCTCGTCACTGCCGACGTAGACCTCGTGCACCGGGAAGTCGGCGGCGACGCGCTCGTGCTTCTTGCGCTCGCTGGCCATCAGCTGCCGCAGCCGGTGCTGGTTGCCCTCACCGACGAGCACGATGCCCGGGGGGCCGACCACGCGGTGGACCATGTCCTGCTGCTTGGTGAAGCCGACGACCTCCTCGACCCGCCAGCCGCGGCGCAGCATGCTCAGGGCGCGGGCACCGGCGCCGACCTGGCCCTCGAGCCGGGCGTACGCCGCCCGCTGGGCGCGGCGGCTGAAGACGATCATCATGCCGAGGAAGCCGAGCAGCAGGCCGCCGATGATCGAGAAGACCAGGCTGATCGTGCCGCTGCCGGGAAGCAGCCAGAAGATGCCGAAGCCGATCCCGCCGAACAGCAGGAACGCGCCGAGCATCCACCAGGGCGCGGCCCGGTCGACCTGCTTGGTCATCTTGAACGTCTCGATGATCTGCCGGCGGCGGCTCATCGTCGACGGGTCCAGCTGCGTGTCACTCATGCGTTGGTGCCCTGCATCTCTTTCTGCGACTCACGGGATTCGACGGCCTGACGGTACAGCCGTCCGGCGCGGTACGACGAACGCACCAGCGGCCCGGAGAGGACTCCGGCGAACCCGATCTCGGTCGCCTCGGCCTGGAGCTCGACGAACTCCTCCGGCTTGACCCACCGCTCCACGGGGTGGTGGCGCACCGAGGGGCGCAGGTACTGGGTGATGGTCAGCAGCTCGGTGCCCGCCTCGTGGAGGTCGCGCATCGCCTGGCTGACCTCCTCACGGGTCTCGCCCATGCCGAGGATCAGGTTGGACTTGGTCACCAGCCCGAACGCGCGAGCCTGGGTCAGCACGTCCAGGGACCGCTCGTAGCGGAACGCCGGGCGGATCCGCTTGAAGATCCGCGGCACCGTCTCCACGTTGTGGGCCAGCACCTCCGGGCGCGACTCGAACACCTCGGCCAGCAGCTCGGGACGACCGTTGAAGTCCGGGATCAGGTTCTCCACCCCGGTGCCGGGGTTGAGCTCGTGGATGGCGCGCACGGTCTCGGCGTACAGCCACGCGCCGCCGTCGGCGAGGTCGTCACGGGCGACGCCGGTGATGGTGGCATAGCGCAGCTCCATCGAGCGCACCGACTCCGCCACCCGGCGCGGCTCGTCGCGGTCCAGCGGCTGCGGCTTGCCGGTGTCGATCTGGCAGAAGTCACAACGCCGGGTGCACTGGTCACCACCGATGAGGAAGGTGGCCTCCCGGTCCTCCCAGCACTCGAAGATGTTGGGACAGCCGGCTTCCTGACACACCGTGTGCAGACCTTCGGACTTCACCAGGCTCTGCAGCGCGGTGTACTCCGGGCCCATCTTCGCCTTGGTCTTGATCCAGGACGGTTTGCGCTCGATCGGGGTCTCGGCGTTGCGGACCTCCAGACGGAGCAGCTTGCGGCCTTCGGGGAGGGGGGCTGACACGTCCGCCAGCCTACCCGCGACCTCCAGTTTTCCCGTCCTCGAGAACGCCGCCGGTCAGGGCACGTCGCGGCGCCGGAACGAGGCCAGCGAGGCAGCGATGAAGACCACCAGCATCGTGCCCAGGAACAGGACCGCGCGCCCCAGCGACAGCGTCTTCTCGACCTCGCAGACGTCGCCGCCGTAGGTGACGCCGTCGTCGAGGTTCGGGCAGGGACCCTCCGTCCAGTACGGCATCCCGTCGCGGATCACGGCACCGATGTTGAGTCCGGGGTTCCAGACGGGGTCGACGCCGAGCACGGCCAGCACGATGCCGCCGGCGACGCTCGCGGCCAGGAGCACGCCGAGCGCGGCCACCGTGCTGCGGAACAGCATGGTGAGCGAGTAGCCGGCCAGCGCCGCCGCGGCCGCGACCCCGGCGCCGCGCCAGCCGCTCTGCAGGCAGTCGAGCAGCACCCCGTCGCCGAGCCCGGCGTCCCGCGCCGTCACGACCGCGTAGAGCAGCAGCCAGTAGACCGTCAGCACCGCGGCCGAGAACACGCCCGCGACCGCGGTGACGACCACGCCCTTGGCGGTCCACACGAGCGGTCGACGTGGCTCGAAGAGGAGCTGGTTGCTCACCGACCCACTGGCCCAGTCATGGCCGGCGAACGTGGTGCCGGCGAGCATCATCAGGATCGCCAGCACGACGACGACGGCGAAGCCCGCGCCCTCGTCGCGCTCCTCGGCGAGCTCCAGCCGGTCGACGTAGAGGTAGTTGTCGAGGCTGAGGCCGATCCACTCCAGGCAGGCCTGCTCCAGGTCGCCCTCCGGCACGTCGCCGCCGAAGTACTCCGCCGGGTCCTTCTGGCAGCTCGCGAGCTCGCGCTTGGCCCAGCGGGTGTCCCGCTCCTCCGCGATGAGCTGCTCCGCCCTGGCGACCTCCTCGGCGCTGGGCTCGCGGGTGTTGAGCACCCGGGCGACGCCGATGACCGCCGGGACCACGATTGCGGCCGCGAGGAGCACGAGCACGGCCCGCCGGCACAGGACCCGGGTCAGCTCGACCCGCAGCAGGCGGTTCATGCGATCGCTCCGTTGTCGTGGCCGTCGTGGCCGCCCTGACCGCCCTGGCCGAGCTGCTCGCCCTCGGTCAGCCGGAGGAAGTAGGACTCCAGGTCGGCACGCAGCGGCGTGAGCTCGGTCAGCCAGATCCCGGCCTCGCCGAGTGCGCGGGTGATCTCCTCGGGTCGTTCCGCTTCGACGTGGAGCGTGCCCTCGTGGGGTGTCACCTCCAGCTCGGCGCGGGCCAGCACGTCCGCGGCCGCTGCGGGGTCCGGCACCACGACGCGGTACGCCGTACCGGCTCCGAGGAGGTCGTCGACGCGACCGGAAGCCAGGAGCCGTCCGTTGCCGATGATCGTCGCCGACGTGCAGACCTGCTGGACCTCGGCCAGGATGTGCGAGCTCAGCAGCACAGTCACCCCGGACTCGCCGAGGTCGCGGATGGTCTCGCGGATCTCGCGGATGCCGGACGGGTCGAGTCCGTTGGTCGGCTCGTCGAGGATGAGCAGGTCCGGCGTCTTCAGCAAGGTGGCGGCGATCGCGAGCCGCTGCTTCATGCCGAGGGAGTAGCCCTTGTAGCGGTCCTTCTCCCGTCCGCCCAGCTTGACGGTCTCGATCGCCGAGTCGACGACGGAGCTCGGTGCGCCGATCGCGCCGGCGAGCAGCTGGAGGTTGCGGCGGCCGCTGAAGTTGGGGGAGAACTTGGGGGACTCCACGACCGCTCCGACGCGGCCGATCACGTGCGGCAGCTGCTCGGGCACCGGCTGGCCGAAGAGCCGCATGGTGCCGCGGGTCGGCCGGGCCAGTCCCAACAGCATCCGGATGGTCGTCGTCTTGCCCGACCCGTTCGGCCCGAGGAAGCCGTGCACACCGCCGGCGGGCACCGCCAGGTCGAGGTCGCTGACGGCGACCCGCTTCTCGCCGCGCACGCTGCTGAACTCCTTGCGCAGGCCCGTCGTCTCGATGACCAGGTCGCTCACCGCACGATCCGACCACGAACCTCGCGGGTGTGCCTCGGGACACGCCGGGGGTGGGAGGTGGTCAACTGTGGTGATGGAGATGAAGGAAGCGCTGCAGCACTACCTGGCGGGGCAGCGGAAGGTGCTCCTCACGAAGCTCGACGACCTGCCGGAGCGGGAGCTGCGGATGCCGCGCACGCCGACCGGCACCAACCTGCTCGGAATCGTCAAGCACTGCACGAACGTCGAGTACGGATACTTCGGGCCCACCTTCGGGCGCGCGCTCGACGACACCACCGGTCTCGTGACCGACGAGCAGTGGGACGCGGACCCCCAGGCCGACTGGTACGCCACGGCGGACGAGACGAAGGACGGGATCGTCGACCTCTACCTGCGGATACAGGCGTTCTGCGACGAGACCATCGGTGCCCTGCCGGTCGATGCGCCGGGGGAGGTGCCGTGGTGGGGTGACGACGCGGCAGTGACCCTGGGCCAGGTCCTGGTCCACGTCATCCAGGACCTGGCCCGGCACGCCGGCCACGCCGACATCCTGCGCGAAGGCATCGACGAGTCGGTCGGGTTCATGGCACCGGGCCACAACCTGCCCGAGATCGACTTCCGGGCGTACGTCGAGAGGCTGACCGCGCTCGCCGAGCAGTTCTGAGCTGCGTGGTCGGTCAGGCGCCGGGAGTGAGCACCGGGACCCGCGGCGTGCGACCGGGCTCGGGGCGCGGCTCGTAGGGCGGCGTGGCGTCGTACGGCTGCCAGGCGAGGAGGTCGGCCAGGTGGCGTCGTACCGAGGGCAGCACCTCTTGGACGGTGACGTCGCGGCCCAGCTCCTGGCTGAGGGAGGTGACGCCGGCGTCGTCGATGCCGCAGGGGATGAAGCGGTCGTACCAGCCGAGGTCGACGTCGCAGTTGATCGCGAACCCGTGCAGCGTGACGCCGCGGCTGACGCGGATGCCGATGGCGGCGACCTTGCGCTGGGGTCCCCGGCCGTCGGCGGCGACCCAGACGCCGCTGCGCCCCGGCACCCGGCTCGTCGCCACGCCGAGGTCGGCGCAGACCGCGATCAGCGCCTCCTCCAGCCGGCGGACGTAGTCGACGACCCTCAGGTCGGGGAGCCGGACGATCGGGTAGCCGACCAGCTGGCCGGGACCGTGGAAGGTGATCTTGCCGCCGCGGTCGACGTCGACGATGGCTGCGCCGCCCGGGTCGACCGGCCGCTCGCGCGGTTCGGTGCGCCCGCCGGCGGTGAAGACGGGTGGGTGCTCGAGCAGGAGCACGGTGTCCGGGCGCTCGCCGGCGGAGACTTCTGCGTGCACCCGCCGCTGCAGCTCCCAGGCGTCGAGGTAGTCGATCGCGTCGGGGCCGAGTCCGGCCTCCTCGAACTGCAGATCGGTCACGTCACGAGGGTACTCGGCGGCCTGTGGATCACTGGATGCGCTGCCGGCCCAGGAGCGGTAGGACTGAGCCATGACCGACGCAGGCGACCCCATGGCGCGCACGACGATCGCCGTAGCCGCGGTGATCGTCGTGGCGGCGGTCGCGTTGGTCATCGCCGGGCTGCTGCGGTCGGAACCGGGGGAGGAGCACCGCAGCAGCCCGGCACCCTCGCCCGCCGTGCCGCGGCCGTCGACGATGACGATCACCGAGGCGGCGTCGGCGGTGAGCGTGCTGCGCGACTGGGACCGGGCGCGGTCCGCGGCGTGGTCCTCGGGTGACGTGCGGGCGCTGCGTCGGATCTACCAGCCCGGCGCGCGGGTAGGGGCGCACGACGTCGCGATGCTCCGTCGTTGGGTCGAGCGCGGACTGCGGGTGCGGCGGCTGACGATGCAGGTGCTCTCGGTCGAGCTGCGGGTGCGGACGGACCGCCGGATCGTGCTCGACGTGACCGATCGGCTCGCCGACGCCATCGCGGTGCCGGTCGGCGGTGGCCACGGGCGGGTGCTGCCCCGGGACGGCCTGACGACGCGTCGCCTCGTCTTCCGGCTCGACGACGGCTCCTGGCGGATGGCGGCGGCCTACGCCAGACCGCTGGCCACGACCGCCGTCACGTGGGGGTCGGAGAACTCGTAGCCGAGGTCCAGCAGGGCCTGCGGCCGGGTGTTCACCGAGCCCAGCACCTCGGGGGCCACCCGCCCCGCCGCGACCTTGAGCAGCGGGCCCGGCACCGGCGCGATTGCCGGCCGGCGGACCGCCTTCGCCAGCGCCTGCGTGAACTCGGCGTTCGTCGGCGTCTCGACGCAGGTCATGTTGACCGGCCCGGAGGCGGTCGGGTGCTCGGTGAGGTACGCCGCGGCGCCGACCCAGTCGCGCAACGAGATCATCGGCATGTGCTGCCGACCGTTGCCCAGCTTTCCCCCGAGCCCGGCCTGGAACAGCAGCTTCAGCTGCTTGAGCGGCGCCCCTGCCTTGTCCATGACCGGCGCCGTCCGCAGAAAGACCACCCGACCGCCGGCATCGAGCGCGGGCTGGGCCGCCGCCTGCCAGTCCCGGCACACCGTCGTCATCAGCGTGTGCCCCCGGCTGTCGGCCGACTCGGTGAGCTCGACCGCCCCGTGGTCGCCGTACCACGCGACGGCGTTGCCGGCGACGAAGTACGGCGGGGTGGGGGCCTTCGCGATCGCCTCCGCCAGCGTCCTCGTCGTGTCGACCCGGGACTCCCGCAACGCCGTCGACCACTTCTTGGAGTGCGGGTTGCCGATGGTCGGCGCTCCCGCGAGGTTGATGACGACGTCGGCTCCGTCGATCACGCCCTGGTCGACCTTCCCGTGGGCGGGGTCCCATCGAGACTCGTCGTCCTCGGTCGTCGGACGGCGGACGAGCGCCGTCACGCTGTGCCCCCGCCCCTCGAGCTCATTGCGCAGATGGGTCCCCAGAAAACCGGAGCTGCCCGCCATGACGATCGACAGTGCTGGCATGACTCCAGAGTGTCAGGTCGGTGGTCGACCCTCAGTCGTCGACGGTCGTCGAGTAGGCCGAGCGCTCTGGCGCGAGGCCGTATCGAGACGCGGTGAGGTGCGTGGGGGCCGTGGGTGCTCTGCTTGCGGCGTCTCGATACGTCGCTCGCTGCGCTCGCTCCTACTCGACGACCGGGTCGCCGTCAGTTGGGGTAGGACGAGCGCGCTGGCGCTCCTCTCGGTCGTCGAGTAGGCCGAGCGCTCTGGCGCTTCTCTTGGTCGTCGAGTAGGCCGAGCGCTCTGGCGCTTCTCTTGGTCGTCGAGTAGGCCGAGCGCTCTGGCGCGAGGCCGTATCGAGACGCGGTGAGGTGCGTGGCGGCCGTGCGTGCTCTGCTTGCGGCGTCTCGATACGTCGCTCGCTGCGCTCGCTCCTACTCGACGACCGGGTCGCGGCTGCGCTCGCTCCTACTCGACGACCGGGTCGCGGCTGCGCTCGCTCCTACTCGACGACCGGGTCGCGGCTTGCGGCGTCTCGATACGTCGCTCGCTGCGCTCGCTCCTACTCGACGACCGGGTCGCGGCTGCGCTCGCTCCTACTCGACGACCGGGTCGCGGCTGCGCTCGCTCCTACTCGACGACCGGGTCGCGGCTGCGCTCGCTCCTACTCGACGACCGGGTCGCCGTCAGTTGGGGTAGGCCGAGCGCTCTGGCGCTCCTCTTGGTCGTCGAGTAGGCCGAGCGCTCTGGCGCGAGGTCGTATCGAGACGCGGTGAGGTGCGTGGGGGTCGTGGGTGCTCTGGTTGCGGCGTCTCGATACGTCGCTCGCTGCGCTCGCTCCTACTCGACGACCGGGTCGCGGCTGCGCTCGCTCCTACTCGACGACCGGGTCGCGGCTGCGCTCGCTCCTACTCGACGACCGGGTCGCGGCTGCGCTCGCTCCTACTCGACGACCGGGTCGCGGCTGCGCTTGCTCCTACTCGACGACCGGGTCGCCGCAAGTTGATCGTCGAGTTGCTCGTGCCGCCAGGCGAGGGCGTGGCGAGAGGTCGCAACGTGCGCAGCCCCCTGCGCCGGCGCGAGCCCAGGATGTGAAAGCCTGTGCAGGTTGTTTGTGGGGGAGGTCTCGGATGTCCAACAACACCTCGTCGACCCGGTGGCGCGTCATCGCAGCCGTCGCGACGTGCGCGCTGGCACTGGCGGCCTGTGGTGAGGGGGCCGACGACCGTGCGGAACCGGAGGCGGAGCCGACGTCGTCGGCAGCGTCCGAGCCCGAGGCCACCGACCCGGCGCCGCAGACTGCCGAAGAGGTCGAGGTCCTGGACACGGGTGCCGAACCGCGTGTCGTCGCACTGCCGGACCCCGAGGTCGGCGACGAGTACGAGAGCAGCCAGCAGCTCACGATGACGACGTCGTTCGGTCCCAGACCGTCTCCGGCGGTGCCGATGAGCACGAACACCTCCACGGAGGTCCTGGAGGTCACCGAGGACGTGGTGACCGTCCGCACCATCTTCGACGAGGTCGAGGTCGACGACTCGGGGCTGCCCGAGGACCTGGTGACGGGGATCGAGTCCGGGCTCGATGTCGTCCGGGGCCTCGCTGTCACCCTCGAGCAGTCGCGGTCCGGTGCGGTCCTCGACACCCGGTTCTCGCTGCCCGACGACGCGCCGCCGGCGGCCCACCAGGTCGTCGAGCAGATCGCCGACTCGCTGTCGATCGGCAGTGTCGCCTTCCCGTCGGAGCCGGTGGGCGAAGGCGCGTCCTGGCGCGTGGTCAGCACCACGGAGTCGAACGGGCTGGTCCTGACGCAGGCGACGACCTACGTGCTCGAGGAGCTCGACGGCGACGCCTACGAGATGTCGTTGGAGGTAGAGGGGACGTTCGAGCCCGGTGACATCGACGGGGCAGAGCTGGTGCGTGGCTCTACGACCGGCAGCGGCGATGCCTCCGGCACGGTGGGCGACCTGTTGCCGTCCTCGGCCGCGTCAACGGGGTCGACCACCCTGGTGGTGGACGTCGACGGCAGCCGTGTCGAGTCCGAGGTCGACGTGGAGACGACCATGACGACAACTCGGCGCTGAGGGGCGTCGACCTCAGTCGATCCCGGCGGTCCGGTCCAGCAACTGGAGCAGCTCGTAAGCCGCGACCTCGACCTTCTTGTGGCGCCACTCCGCGGCGCGGTACACGCAGGCGATCAGGCCGGTGCGGTGGACCCGGCGGTAGTCGCCGTACACGAAGGCGTAGCGCGCCTTCGTCTCGTCGTTCGCGCCGACGGTGAGCCCGAGGTGCCAGGCGGCGTAGTCGTTCCAGGTATGGCGCTCGAGGAAGGCGTTGTCCGCCGCGGCGTTCGGCTGGACCTCGCCCCAGTCGCTGTCGAGGACGTACTGCCTGCCCTCGATCAGCGACCGGGCCTTGGCGACCGCGGCGTCGTTCAGCTCGTAACGCGCCATCACACCTCGAACTGTGCAGCCTCCAGGCGGCTCTTGACCTCCTGCAGGAACCGGCCGGCGTCGGCACCGTCGACCAGACGGTGGTCGTAGGTCAGGGCGAGGTAGCACATGTAGCGCACGGCGATCGTCTCGCCGAGGTCCTCGTCGTCGATGACCACCGCCCGCTTCACGACCGCACCCGGGCCGAGGATCGCGACCTGGGGCTGGTTGATGATCGGGGTGTCCCAGAGCGCGCCGACGCTGCCGAGGTTCGTGATCGTGAACGTGCCGCCGGACAGCTCGTCGGGACCGATCTTGTTGGACCGGGTGCGGCCGGCGATGTCGGCGATCTTCTTCGCCAGACCGGACACCGACAGGTCGCCGGCGTCCTTCACGACCGGCGTCAGCAGGCCCTTCTCGGTGTCCACCGCGAACGCGACGTTCTCGCGGTCGTGGTAGGTCACCTCGCCCTTCTCCAGGTCGAGCGTGGCGTTGAGCGACGGGTGCTGCTTCAGCGAGTCCACCGCGGCCTTCGCGAAGAACGGCAGGTAGGTGAGCTTCACGCCCTCACGGGCGAGGAAGTCTTCCTTGTTGGCCTCGCGCAGCCGGGCGACGTTGGTGACGTCGACCTCGACCACCTGGGTCAGCTGGGCGGAGATGTGGAGCGACTCCACCATCCGCTCGGCGATGATCTTGCGCAGCCGGCTGACCGCGACCGTCTGGCCGCGCAGCGGCGACGGCTGCGAGGGCTGCGACGACTTCGCGGGGGCCGACGATGCGGCAGCGGGGGCGGGCGCGGACGACGCCGCAGGGGTCTCGAGCTTCTTCGCAGCCTCGGCGGCGTCGATGACGTCCTGCTTGCGGATCCGGCCGCCGACGCCGGACCCCTTCACCGATGCCAGGTCGACGCCGTGCTGGGCGGCCAGCTTGCGGACCAGGGGAGTGACGTAGCCGGGGCGGTCCTCGCCGCTGTCGTTGCTCTGCTGGGCGGCCTCCTGCTGGGGCGCCTCCTCCTGCTTCGGCGCCTCCGCCTCGGGCTCCTCCTTGGGCTCCGGCTCCGGCTCCTCCTTGGGCTCCGGCTCCGGCTCCGGCTCCGGCTCGGGCTCCGGCTCCGGCTCGGGCTCGGGCTCGGGCTCGGGCTCGGGCTCCGGCTCGGACTTGGCGGGCGCGGGGGACCCCGACCCGATGATCGCGAGCTCGGCGCCGACCTCGACGGTCTCGTCCTCCTCGGCCTTGATCTCGAGCAGGGTGCCCGCGACCGGCGAGGGGATCTCGGTGTCGACCTTGTCGGTCGAGACCTCGAGCAGCGGCTCGTCGACGGCGACCTCGTCGCCGACCTGCTTCAGCCACTTGGTGACGGTGCCCTCGGTGACCGACTCGCCGAGCGCGGGCAGCGTGACCGGCGTGCTCTCGCCGGAGCCACCCGACGACCCGCCCGAGGAACCGCCGGACGATCCCTCGTCGGACTTCTCCGCCTCGGTCGTCTCGTCGCCCGGAGGCGTCTCGCCGGTCTCCTCGGCGATCTGCTCCTCCTGCTCGGCCTTCTTCTCCGCGTTCTCCTCGTCCTTGGGCTCAGCCTCCGGCGTGGCCTCCTCGGCGGGGCCGGCGTCGTCGCCGGACGGCTCGTCGGAGTCGCCGATGACGGCGAGCACCGCGCCGACCTCGACCGTCTCGTCCTCCTCGGCCTTGATCTCGAGCAGGGTGCCCGCGATCGGCGAGGGGATCTCGGTGTCGACCTTGTCGGTCGAGACCTCGAGCAGCGGTTCGTCGACGGCGACCTCGTCGCCGACCTGCTTCAGCCAGCGGGTGACGGTGCCTTCGGTGACGGACTCGCCGAGGGCCGGGAGGTTGACTTCGGTGGCCATGAAATCCTCGTCTTCGCTCTTGTGAACCAGGTTGTCGGTGGAGATCAGCTGTGGGCGTGCAGGGGCTTGCCGGCCAGGGCGAGGAAGGCCTCGCCCAGGGCCTCGTTCTGGGTCGGGTGGGCGTGGACCAACGGGGCGACGTCGTCGGCGTGCGCTTCCCAGCCGTAGACCAGCTGGGCCTCGCCGATCAGCTCGCCCACCCGCTCGCCGACCATGTGGACACCCACGACGGGACCTTCGACCTGGCGGACCAGCTTGACGAAGCCCTGGGTGCGCAGGATCTGGGACTTGCCGTTGCCGCCGAGGTCGTAGGTGAGCGCGGTGACGCCGTCGTCGCCGTACTCCTCCTTCGCCTGCTCCTCGGTCAGCCCGACCGACGCGACCTCGGGCCGTGAGTAGGTCACCCGCGGGATGCCGCGCTCGTCGATCGGCTGTGGCGCCAGTCCGGCGATCTGCTCGGCGACGAAGATGCCCTGCTGGAAGCCGCGGTGTGCGAGCTGCAGACCGGGCACGATGTCGCCGACCGCCCAGACGCCGTCCACGCCGGTGCGGCAGTGGTCGTCGACCGTGACGAAGCCCCGGTCCAGGGTGATGCCGTGCTCTTCGTAGCCGAGGCCGGCGGTGCGGGGGCCCCGACCCACCGCGACGAGGAGCACGTCGGCGCGCAGCTCGCTGTCGTCCGACAGCGTGACGACCACGCCCTCCTCGGAGGTGGCGACGCCGGTGACCGAGGTGCCGGTGCGTGCGGTGATGCCGCGCTTGCGGAACGCCCGCTCGAGGGCGGCCGACGACGCGGCGTCCTCGGGCGGCACCAGCCGGGGGAGCGCCTCGACGATGGTGACCTCGGCGCCGAAGCTGCGCCAGACGCTGGCGAACTCGCAGCCGATGACGCCGCCACCGAGCACGACCGCGGACCTCGGCACACGGTCGAGGCGCAGGGCGTCGTCGGAGGTCAGGACGTGGGTGCCGTCGGGCTCGATGTCGGGCAGCAGCCGCGGTTCGGAGCCGGTCGCCAGCACGACGTTGCGGCCGGTGAGGACGGTAGTGCCGTCGGCGCCCTCGACGGTGACCTGCTTCGGCCCGGTCAGGGTGCCGCGGCCCTCGACGACGCGGATGCCGCGGCTCTTGATGAGGCCGGTGAGACCCTTGAACAGCCGGTTGACCACGCCGTCGGCGTAGTTGCGGACGGCGGCGGCGTCGATGCCGTCGTACTTCGCCAGGACGCCGAAGGTCTCGGCCTCCCGGGTGGAGTCGGCGACCTCGGCGGCGTGCAGCAGTGCCTTGGTCGGGATGCAGCCGACGTGGAGGCAGGTGCCGCCGAGCTTGCCCTGCTCGACCAGCGCCACGCTGAGGCCGAGCTGGGCGGCGCGCAGGGCGCAGGCGTAGCCGCCGGAACCCGCGCCCAGGATCAGAACGTCGACCTCGTTGTCGCCGTCGGCCTCGGCCACCGCTGTCCTCCCTCTCTGTCGAGTGCGCCCATCCTTGCACCACGGGCCACACGGTGCGCAACGGCCCGCGTACTCATCAGTAGACTCCCGGCATGGGGTTGTTCGACCGGTTCCGGAGGGGACCGAAGATGAGCGGGCCGGCCAAGGACGCCGCCCGCACCGGGTCGACGCGCGTGCGCGCCGCCGACAAGGTCGACGAGGCCCATCTGCACGAGTGGGTCGCCGAGCGGCGCGGCGTGGAGGGCTTCGTGGAGCCCCGCACCGCCGTCAGCGAGGTGACGCTGCTGCTGGTCGCGCACGACGGCGAGTGGACCCGCCGCCGGGTGCCCGGCGTGAAGTGGGCGCACGACTTCTGCAACCGCCACCAGGTCCCGTCGTACGACGCCGCGGTGGTCGGCATCCCGCAGCGGATGCGCGACTACAACTCCCGGAAGCGCAAGGAGCAGAAGGCGGCGGACTACCCGCCGTACAAGCCGCGGGACTGAGGGCGTCTCGATACGTCCTCGCCCAGGGGCTCGGACTACTCGACGACCAGTGAGCGCGCGACCTCGACGAGCGTGGCGACGCCGTAGCCGGTCGCGCCCGAGGTCCAGTGACCGACGGGGCCGCCCTTGTTGAAGGCTGGCCCGGCGATGTCGAGGTGGGCCCAGGGGAGGCCGCTGGTGAACTCGCGGAGGAACGCGGCGGCGAAGAGCCCGCCGCCCCAGCGGATCCAGTCGTGCTGGGACAGGTCGGCGACCTTGGAGGTGCGGATCCGCTCCTCCATGTGCTCGGGGATCGGCATCGGCCACGCGTCCTCGCCACCCGCAGCGGCAGCCGCGAGCACCCGCGCGACCGCTTCGTCGTCACCCATCACGCCGCACATCCGGTCGCCGAGCGCCAGCGACATGTGGGCGGTGAGGGTGGCGATGTCGACGACCAGGTCGGGCTTGCGCTCCACGGCGCGACCGAGCGCGTCGGCCAGCACCAACCGGCCCTCGGCATCGGTGTTGGAGACCTCGACCGTCAGCCCGCCGTACGTCGTCAGCACGTCGCCCGGCCGGAACGAGGCGCCGCCGACCATGTTCTCCGCCAGCGCCGCGATGCCGGTGACGCGGACCGGCAGGCCGAGCCGGGCAACCGTGAACACCGCCTGCACCATGGCCGCGGCGCCGGCCATGTCCTCCTTCATCGTCGGCATGCTCGCGGCTGGCTTGATGGTGAGGCCGCCGGAGTCGAACGTGATGCCCTTGCCGACGAGCGCGAGGTGCGGGACGGGACCGGCGGACCTCGGCGGCCGGTACTCCAGCTCCACCAGCCGCGGCGGTGCGTCCGACCCGGCGCCGACGCCCAGGATCCCGCCGCACCCCATGTCCGCGAGCTGTGTCTCGTCGAAGACCGTCGCCTTGACGCCCTTCACCGAGCGGGCGTCGCCTGCGATCGCATCGGCGAAGATCTCCGGCGTCAGGTCGCCCGGGGGAGTGTTCACCCAGTCGCGGGTCGCGATGACGGCGTCGGCCACGAGCTGTGCCTCGTCGAAGGCGGCGACGGTCTCCTTGCGCCGCGCCGCCGAGGAGAGTACGACGATCTCGGCCGGACCGGAGGGTGAGGAGCCGCTCTTGTAGCGGGTGAACGTGTAGCCGCCGAGCCGGTAGCCCTCGAGCACCGCCCGCACCTGCTCGGGCGACTCGGCCGGCAGCGCGAGCGCGACCGAGGCCGCGTTCGTGACGGCCCGCGCAGCGGCACCGGCCGCTCGCCGGAGAGCGATCTGGTCGGGGTCGGCGCCGAGGCCGACGAGCACCAGGAGCGGCGAGCCGATCGCACCGCTGGTCGGCACCTTCGCCACCTCGCCCGGCTTGCCGGTCAGGCCCAGCGTGGCGAGCAGCGGCGAGAGCTTGCGGCCGTACGCTGCGGCGATGTCCTCGCCGCCCGGCGCCAGCCGCGCGCCGCCCGAGCGACCGCGAGCAGCGGGCACCACACCCACGACGACCGCTTCCGCCCGGGTCTTGGCAGGGCTGGCGGTACGCAGCGCGAACGACGTCATGCAGGCGAGGGTAGACGGCCGTCTCCACCGCCGAGGACGTCGGTAGAGTCGCCGTCATGGTCGACGGATCCCAGCCCGCCCCAGCTGATCGACGGGGAGGCGCCTCGCTGTCCCGATCGCCGTTGCACGACCGCCACGCGACCCTCGGTGCGAAGTTCGCCGAGTTCGGGGGCTGGGACATGCCGCTGCAGTACTCCGGCATCGTGGAGGAGCACAACGCGGTGCGCACCTCCGTCGGCGTCTTCGACGTCAGCCACCTCGGCAAGATCGTGGTCCGGGGGCCCGGCGCCGCCGGGTTCGTCAACAGCACGCTCAGCAACGACCTGAGCCGGATCGGCCCGGGCCGGGCGCAGTACACGCTCTGCCTGGACGCCGAGACCGGCGGCATCGTCGACGACATCTTCAGCTACTACCGCGACGACGAGCACGTGCTGCTCGTGCCCAACGCGTCCAACAACGCAGAGGTCTTCCGGCGGCTCGAGGCAGCGGCGCCCGACGGCGTCGAGGTCGTCGACCACCACGCCGACTACGCCGTGCTCGCCATCCAGGGCAGCCGCTCCGACGACGTGCTGGCCAAGGTCGGCCTGCCGGTAGGGCACGACTACCTCACCTTCGTCGAGGCCGACGTCGAGGGCGAGCAGGTCATCGTCTGCCGCACCGGCTACACCGGCGAGCGCGGCTACGAGCTGATCGCCCCGCGCGCGGTCGCGCCGCAGCTGTGGGACCAGGTGCTCGAGGCCGGCGAGGAGTTCGGCATCCTCCCGTGCGGCCTCGGCGCCCGCGACACGCTGCGCACCGAGATGGGCTACCCGCTGCACGGCCAGGACATCGGGCCGACGGTCACCCCCAACGAGGCGCGCCTCGGCTGGGCTGTCGGCTGGAGCAAGCCGGAGTTCTGGGGTCGCGACGTCGTGCTCGCGGAGAAGGAGAAGGGCGCCCGCCGCAAGCTGGTCGGCCTCAAGGCGACCGGCCGTGCCATCCCGCGCCCGCACATGTCGATCTCGCTCGTCCCCGACGTGCTCCTCGGCGAGGTCACCTCGGGCACGTTCTCCCCGAGCCTCAAGCAGGGGATCGGCCTAGCGCTCGTGTCCACCGTGGTCGCCGACGACGCCGAGGTCGCGGTCGACGTACGCGGTCGCCGCGAGGTCTTCCAGATCGTCAAGCCACCCTTCGTCGACACCTCGGTCCGGGAGTCCTGATGAACCTGCCCGAACCCCCGCCCACCTTCCGCCCGCCGACGCCGTCCGAGCGGCCCTGGTGGTGGCGCCTCGAGGACGCCGGCGGCGCCGAGGTGGCGCTGCCCGGCGACCTCGCCGAGGAGTACGGCGAGCGCCGGTTCCCGAGCCAGGCCGATGCCGAGTCGTGGATCGGCGAGACCTGGTCGGAGCTCAAGGCGGCCGGCGTCGAGGCGGTCACCCTGCTCGAGATGGACCGGGTCGTCTACGGCCCGATGAGCCTGTCCGCCTGAGTCGGGTCCTCTGTTCTAGTCTGGCGGCGTGCAGGCCTACCTCGATCTCGTCCGGCGGATCCTCGACGAGGGCGCCGAGAAGGGGGACCGCACCGGCACCGGCACGCTGAGCGTGTTCGGCCACCAGATGCGGTTCGACCTGTCCGCCGGCTTCCCGCTGGTGACGACCAAGAAGATCCACACCCGCTCGGTCTTCGGCGAGCTGCTGTGGTTCCTCCGCGGTGACACCAACGTGAAGTGGCTGCAGGACCGCGGCATCACGATCTGGGACGAGTGGGCCGACGAGAACGGCGACCTCGGCCCCGTCTACGGCGCACAGTGGCGTTCGTGGCCGGCGCCGGACGGCCGCCACATCGACCAGCTGGCGCAGGTGATCGCCGAGATCCGCGCGAACCCCGACAGCCGCCGTCACATCGTCTCGGCGTGGAACCCCGCCGACATTCCCGAGATGGCGCTGGCGCCCTGCCACAGCCTGTTCCAGTTCTACGTCGCCGACGGGCGGCTCAGCTGCCAGCTCTACCAGCGCTCGGCCGACGTCTTCCTCGGCGTCCCGTTCAACATCGCCTCCTACGCCCTGCTCACCCACATGGTCGCCCAGGTCACCGGGCTCGGCGTCGGCGACTTCGTGCACACCCTCGGCGACGCGCACCTCTACTCCAACCACCTCGAGCAGGCGCGCCTCCAGCTCACCCGCGAGCCGCGGCCGCTGCCGACACTGGTCCTCAACCCCGCGATCGCCGAGATCGACGGGTTCGACCTCGAGGACATCAGCGTCGAGGGCTACGACCCGCACCCGGGGATCAAGGCCCCGATCGCGGTCTGACGCAGCGACGCGGGCCGACGGCTAGGACAGGCCGCAGGCGTCGATCGCATAGGCGATCGCGGCCTCGGCGCCGGTCGACGACATGCGCAGGACGTACTCGCCCTCCTGCCCGTCGAGCCGCAGCCCCAGCCGGAACGCCGTCGCGCCGCCGGCCTCGAAGAAGGCGTGGCTGTCGCACCGCGCGGGCACCACGGGCAGCTCGATGCGCTGCGGCTCGTCCTCTCCCCGGACCTCGCGGCCGACCCGCCAGGTGGTCGTCGTGGGGTGCTTGAGGACCGGTGTCGCGCCGACCCGCAGGATCTCCAGCCGACCCGGCCGCCCCGTCGGTGTGGCCAGGAGGGTCAGCGTGCCGACGTCGTCGGTGGACGGGACGGCCTCGTCCCACTCGAGCCCGACGACGGCCTCGACGGCCTGCTCGAAGCACACCGCGTCGTGGTGCCGTTGCACGATCCCGAGGTCGTCGGCGACCGCCAGCGCCTCGGTCCCGGCGGCCGTCTCGACGGTGACGACCGGCGCCTGCTTGGTGTGGCCGCCGCACTCCGGGTCCGGCAGCGGCAGCGGGAAGCCGCGCTCGAGCCCCGACGGCATCGTCCGCAGCCGCTGCGCCTCGATCGCCCGGCTGAGCCGCGGGTCGTCGTACGTGATCGCGGTGGGGTCCACGTCCTTGTCGGTGCCGTTGAAGATCCAGACCTGCATCCGGCCGCGCGCCGCGTCGCGCGACGACTGCCGCAGCACCGCGTCGAGCGTCCCGGTCATCTCGCGGGGCGGCACCGGCACGATCGAGTACGACGGGTCCGGCTCCGCGACGACCTGCCGGTCCCGGTCGTCCTCGTGCCCACATCCCGAGAGGGCACCCAGGAGGGCGACGGCTGCGAGCGCGGATGGCAGTCTTCGTCCCATGACTGCGCGAGTCTCTCCCGGATCCCCGACCTGCGCCACCGGAAAATGACGCCTGGGGGCAAGACGGTGACGATGGTGGCCGCCGTCGCCGAGAACGGGGTCATCGGGCTGGCCGGCAACATCCCCTGGCACCTGCCCGAGGACTTCGCGCACTTCAAGGCCACGACGGTCGGCCACGTGCTGGTCCTCGGCCGCACCACCCACGAGGGCATCGGCAAGCCGCTGCCGGACCGCACCACGATCGTGCTGACCCGAGACCCAGAGTGGCGCGACGAGGGCGTGCTGGTCGCGCCGACCGTGCTCGACGCCCTCACCCTGGCCGACACCCTCGAGGGCCAGGTGATGATCGGCGGTGGCGCAGCCGTCTACGACGCCGCCATGCCGTACGCCGACGTCCAGCTCATCAGCGAGGTTCACGCTGCACCCGACGGCGACACCTACTACCCGGAGTTCAACCGCGCCAAGTGGCGCGAGACCGCCCGCGAGCCTCGCGAGGGCTTCGACATCGTCACCTGGGAGCGGGTCTTCGCCTGCGGCTGACCACGGTCGACCCGTCGCAAACTCACGTCCACGGAGCCTCGACCCGTCGCAAACTGACATGAGGTCGTGCGAGTTTGCGCCGGGTCGGCGTGCTGGTCGTGCGAGTTTGTGCCGGGTCGGTGTCGGCCGCCGGTGATCTCTCAGGCGGAGACGCGAGCGCACTCCAGGACCGCCGTCGCGACGGTGTCGGCGTCGGCGGGTGACGACTTCCAGGACGACACGCTGATCCGCATCGCGGGAGCACCCTGCCACTGGGTGCCGCCGCACCAGATCCGGCCGTCGGCCTGGACGGCGGCGACCAGCGCGGTGGTCGCCGCCGGGTTCCCGGCCCGCACGAGCACCTGGTTGAGCACCACGTCGTTGACCACCTCGAGCCCGCCGGCGCGCAGCCGGTCGGCGATCGCGACGGCGGTGTCGCTGGTGCGCTGCACGAGCTCGGCCACACCGCCGCGGCCGAGGGAACGCAGCACGGCCCAGACCTCGAGTTGGCGCGCCCGCTGCGAGGACTGTGGGGTGTGGTGCATCGCCTCGAAGCCCTCGTCTGGCGGCAGGTAGCCCGCCACCGCCGTGAACGTACGACGCAGCGCGGCCGGGTCGCGCACGAAGGCGATCCCGCAGTCGTAGGTCACGTTGAGCCACTTGTGCCCGTCCGTGGCCCACGAGTCGGCGCGGTCGAGCCCGGCGACCAGGTGGGCCCGCGACGGGTCGGCGAGCGCCCACAGCCCGAACGCGCCGTCGACGTGCACCCAGGTGTCCCGTCCGGGCGCGTCGGCCCAGTCGGCGACCCGGTCGAACGGGTCGAACGCGCCGGTGTTGACCTCGCCCGCCTGCGCGCAGACCAGCACCGGCCCGGAGACGTCGGGCAGCTCCTCGGCCCGCAGCCGTCCCTGGTCGTCCGCGGGCACCTCGATCACCCGGTCCCGGCCGAGGCCGACCAGCCCGAGCGACTTCGACAAGGTCGAGTGCCGCTGGGCGCCGACCACCACCGTGATCTCGGGCGCCCCGAACAGGCCGTCGGCCTGCACGTCCCAGCCGGCCCGCTCCAGCAGCGCGTCCCGCGCCGCAGCGAGGCCGGTCGCGTTGGCCACGGTGGCGCCGGTCGTGAAGACGACGCCGGTCGACGCCGGCAGCCGCAGCAGGTCGACCAGCCAGTCGCGCACCACGTCGTGCACCCGCGCCGCGACCGGCGACATCACCGGCAGCGCGGCGTTCTGGTCCCACGCGTCGGCCAGCCAGGCCGTGCCCAGGGCAGCCGGATGGACCCCGCCGACCACGAACCCGAAGTAGTCGGTCCCCGTGCTCGCGACGGTCGCCGGTGACCCGGCCCGGTCGAGCAGACGCAACGTGTCAGCGACGTCGGTCCCCGTCTCGGGCAGCGGCTCGTCGAAAGCGGCGAGTCCCGCGACGGCGTCGGCAGGCGGGAAGGCGGGCCGGTCGTCGACCGACCCGGCATAGGCGAGCGCCGCCTCGGCTGCGGCGCGGAGCGTCTGGAGGTCCTCCATAAGGTGTGAGCATGGCAGTCGAGCTCCGCATCTTCACCGAGCCGCAGCAGGGGGCGTCGTACGACGACCTGCTCGCGGTCGCCCGCACCGCCGAGCAGCTCGGTTTCGGTGCGTTCTTCCGCTCCGACCACTACCTGACGATGGGCGGCGACGGGCTGCCCGGTCCGTCGGACGCGTGGACCACGCTGGCCGGCCTGGCCCGCGACACGTCGACCATCCGCCTCGGGACGCTGATGACGAGCGCGACGTTCCGCCACCCCGGCGTGCTCGCGATCCAGGTCGCCGGCGTCGACGCGATGAGCGGCGGCCGGGTGGAGCTCGGCATCGGCGCCGGGTGGTTCGAGCGGGAGCACTCCGCCTACGGCATCCCGTTCCCCGACACCCAGGAGCGCTTCGCGCGGTTCGCCGAGCAGCTCGAGGTGGTCACCGGCCTGTGGTCGACGAAGCCGGGGGAGACCTACGACTTCGCCGGCACCCACTACCAGCTGAGCGAGTCGCCCGCGCTGCCCAAGCCGGCGCAGGGCATCGGCCACGCCGGAGGACCGCCGGTCATCATCGGCGGTCGCGGCAAGCGGCAGACGCCCGCCCTGACCGCCCGGTACGCCGACGAGTTCAACCTGCCGTTCGTCGACGAGGACTTCACGAAGACCCAGTTCGCCCGGGTCCGAGCCGCCTGCGAGGAGGCCGGCCGGGACCCCGACGGACTCACCTGGTCCAACGCGCTCGTCGTCTGCGTCGGCCGGGACGAGGCCGAGGTCGAGCGCCGCGCCGCCGCCATCGGCCGCACCACCGAGGACCTGCGCGCCAACGGCGTCGCCGGAACCCCGCAGGAGGCGATCGACACCATCAGCCGGTTCGCCGCCCTCGGGTCCCAGCGGATCTACCTCCAGGTCCTCGACCTCTCCGACCTCGAGCACGTGCACCTGATCGCCGAGGAGGTCATGCCGCACGTCTGACGTGGCGTGGTGCGGCGCAGGTCGGGCGTGGGGATAGCCTGGGACCATGACTTCCGCCCCCTTCGGCACCGTGCTGACCGCGATGGTCACGCCCTTCGGCGAGGACGGCTCGGTGGACTTCGACGCGCTCCAGCGGGTCGCCCGCCACCTCGTCGACCACGGCCACGACGGGCTGGTGGTCTCCGGGACCACCGGCGAGTCCGCCACGACGACCAAGGAGGAGGACGGCGAGGTCCTCGCCGCGGTGAAGGACGCGGTGGGCGACCGGGCCAAGCTGGTCGCGGGTGTCGGCACCAACGACACCAGCACCTCGATCTGGCTGGCCCAGCAGGCGACCAAGGTCGGCGCCGACGGCGTGCTGCTCGTGACGCCGTACTACAACAAGCCGGGACCGCGCGGCATCCTCCACCACTTCCGCCAGGTCGCCGACGCCGGTGACCTGCCGGTGATGCTCTACGACGTGCCGGGTCGCACCGGCAGCCAGATCGCCATGGAGACCTACGAGGAGGTCGCCGGGTGGGAGCAGGTGGTCGCGGTCAAGGACGCGGTCGGCGACATGGCCCGCGGCGTCCGGATCAGGGACCTGGGCTACGCCGTCTACTCCGGTGACGACGTCCTCAACCTGGCCTGGCTGGCGCACGGCGCGGCCGGGTTCGTGTCGGTCGCGGGCCACGTGGTCGGCGACCAGCTGCGCGCGATGTACGACGCCTTCCACCACGGCGACCCGATGGCCGCGCTCGACATCTTCACCGGCATGCTGCCGGCGATCGACGCGATCATGGGCCGGCCCAGCTACGGCGCCACCGCGGCCAAGGCCGCGCTCGAGCTGATCGGTGTCCTCGACAACCGCCGGGTGCGGTCGCCCCTCGTCGAGCTCGACGACAGCGAGCTCGACGATCTCCGCGCCGGTCTCGAGGCGGCGGGAGTGCTGGGTTGAGCCACTCACACCCCGAGCTCGGCACCCCGCCGGAGCTTCCCGCCGGCGGCCTGCGCGTCACCCCGCTGGGCGGCCTCGGCGAGGTCGGCCGCAACATGACGGTCTTCGAGTACGACGGCCGCCTGCTCATCGTCGACTGCGGCGTCCTGTTCCCCGACGAGCACCACCCCGGCGTCGACCTGATCCTCCCGGACTTCACGCCGATCCGCGGCCGGCTCGACGACGTCGAGGCGCTGGTGCTGACCCACGGCCACGAGGACCACATCGGCGCGACGCCGTACCTCCTCCGCGAGCGGGAGGACATCCCGCTGGTCGGCTCTGAGCTCACGCTCGCGCTGCTCGGCGGCAAGCTCCGCGAGCACCGGCTCAAGCAGCCCGCCTACCACAAGGTGGCCGAGGGCGACCGGATCAGCTTCGGACCCTTCGACCTGGAGTTCGTCGCGGTCAACCACTCGATCCCCGACGCGCTCGCGGTGGCCATCCGCACCGGCGCCGGACTGGTGCTCCACACCGGCGACTTCAAGATGGACCAGCTGCCGCTGGACGGCCGCATCACCGACCTGCGAGCGTTCGCGCGGCTCGGCGAGGAGGGGGTCGACCTGTTCCTCACCGACTCGACCAACGCCGAGGTGCCGGGATTCACGACCGCCGAGAAGAAGATCACGCCGGTGCTCGACCAGGTCTTCCGCGAGGCCGACCAGCGCATCATCGTGGCCTGCTTCGCCTCCCACGTGCACCGCGTGCAGCAGATCCTCGACACCGCTGTCGCCCACGACCGCAAGGTCGCGTTCGTCGGCCGCTCGATGGTGCGCAACATGGGCGTCGCGCGCGACCTCGGCTATCTCACGATCCCGCCCGGCGTGATGGTCGAGGCCAAGGAGCTCGCCGACCTTCCGCCCGAGCGCCAGGTGCTGATCTCGACCGGCTCCCAGGGCGAGCCGATGAGCGCGCTGGCGCGGATCGCCAACCGCAGCCACAACTTCGTCCACCTCGAGTCCGGCGACACCGTCGTCCTCGCCTCCAGCCTGATCCCCGGCAACGAGAACGCCGTCTACCGGGTGATCAACGGTCTGTCCCGCTGGGGGGCCCGCGTGGTCCACAAGGGCAACGCGCTCGTCCACGTCAGCGGCCACGCCAGCGCCGGCGAGCTGCTCTACTGCTACAACATCGTGCGACCGCGCAACGTGCTGCCGGTGCACGGCGAGATCCGGCACATGCTCGCCAACGGGGCGCTCGCCCAGCAGGTCGGCGTCGAGAACGTCGTCTACGCCGAGGACGGCGTCGTCGTCGACCTCGTGGAGGGGCACGCGTCGGTGACCGGCAAGGTCGACGTCGGCTACGTCTTCGTCGACGGCCAGTCGATCGGCGACGTGACCGAGGCCGAGCTCAAGGACCGCCGGATCCTCGGCGAGGAGGGCTTCATCTCGGTGATCGTGGTCGTCGACTCGGTCGCCGGCAAGGTCTCGGCCGGCCCCGAGATCCATGCCCGCGGCCACGCCTGGCGCGACGAGGACTTCGAGGCCATCAAGCAGCCGATCGTCGACGCCGTCAACGGCCTGCTCGCCGAGGGCACCGACGACACCTACCAGATGCAGCAGGCCGTACGACGCACGATCGGCCGCTGGGTCTCCGGCACCCATCGCCGCCGGCCGATGATCATCCCGGTCGTCGTCGAGGCGTAGAACAGGACGAGCTCGACCACCACTGCGGACAACGGCCCCCGCCCTCCTCTCGGAGAGCGGGGGCCGCTTCGTCGGTCAGCCCTGGCGGGCTACTTCTTCCTCACCGTGACCGTGAACGTCTGGCTGCTCTTCTTGAACGAGGAGTTGCCGACGTACTGGGCGACCAGGGTGTTCTTGCCGACCGGGAGGTCCGCCTTGACCTGGAGGGTCGCAACGCCGTTGGCGTTGAGCCTGGCTCCCTCGAGGACCTTGCCGCCCTTCTTGACCTGGACGCGACCGGTGGGGGTCTCCTCGGCGGTCACCTTGACCCGGACGGTGAAGGTCTTGCCCTTCTTCACCGTCTTCGGCTTGACCGACTGCACCTTGGTGGTGGTCGCGACCGGCCCGGCGGGGGCGTCCTCGCAGACAGTGACGGCCACGTTGTCGACGTACCAGCCGTCGACGCCGTTGCAGCCGTCACGACCCATGTCGAACCGGAACTGGACCTCTTCGCCGGCCAGCAGCCCGAGCTTGCCCAGGCTCACCACCGAGGTGCCCCACGAGCCGGTGGCCTCGCCACCGTCGGTCCCGGTGAACCCGGCCTGCCCGGCGAGGGGGTTGGTGTTGCCCTCGGCCAGGGTGTTGATCTGGCCGTGCGGCCCGTTGAGGATCCACGCGTCCGCGGGGATCTCCTCGAACGTGTCGCCGCCGTCGGTGCTGAACTTGACGTTGCCGCCGTCCCAACCCGACTCGGTCGCGACCAGGTGCTCGAAGGAGAACCGCGCCGACTTGCCCTCCGGCACGGTGATCACCGGCGAGGTCAGGCCGTCGCGCGACGACTCGTCCTCCTCGTCGCCGAGGCAGCTGCCGGTGCTCGGGTCCGCGGAGTAGATCACCGTCGACTGCGGGTGGTCGCCACCCGGGATGTCGGTGGTCTCCGGCAGGTCGGTGGTGGTCTCCCACGGGTGCGAGACGGCGCCCGAGCCGTACGCCGGGTGCGAGAAGAACTCCACGTCGGCGGTCCACTCGCCCAGACCGTCCTCGAAGTCCTCCGACCAGGTGGTCGTCGTCACCGTGTCGTCACCGCAGGTGAGCTTGCCCTTGTCCAGCATCGGCTGGAAGTTGCACTGGGTGGGCTCCACCCGCAGCTCGGTCTCGGCGATCGCGTCGGCCACCTCTGCACAGTCGTCGGCGGTGATGTCCTCGGCGCGTTCCGCCACCGCCTCGCCGTCCGAGCCGTCGGCCTCCGTCGGGTTGCCGAGGGTGACCTCGTTGATGGGCTGGCCGGTCAGGTCGGCGCACGACGTCTCCAGGCCGTCGGCCAGGTCGACGAAGTTCGACGTCGGCGTCAGGTAGTTCGTCTGGGTGTGCCAGAAGATGTTCGCCGCCTTGTCGAGACCGATCGCCTCCACGCCGCCGGGCTCGAGCCCGTCGACGAGGATCGCGAACGTGCGGTTGACGACCCCCGAGTTGGAGTGCACGCCGCCGCTGTCGCTCTCGTCGCAGTGGTACTCCTCGTCAGAGACCGCGCCCGGGTGGCCGTAGCAGCTGGGGTTCCACATGTCGCGGATCGCACCGCCGAACGACGGGTCGGACTCGCCGGACAGCCAGCGGTAGGTCTCGTCGGACTCGGCCGGGACGGCTGCGATCGTGAAGTCGACGGGCTCACCGGCGGTCTTGAACCGGGTGCCGTCGGCCTGGGTGACCATCACGCCGTAGATGTCGGTGGTGCCGCTCATCGAGATCGGCGCCCGGTCCGGTGCGTTGTCGCCCACGACGATGCCCTCGGCACCGGCGTCGGCGGCGTTCTCGGCCTTCATCGCGAACGTGCACTCACCGCGATCGACGTAGACCCAGCTGCCGGCGATCTCGTCGGCGTTGGTGAACGCGAAGCACCCGTTGCCGGTGGAGTTGTCGACGGTGCCGTCGGGCAGGGTGCCGGTCGTGTCGACACCGACCACGGCAGTGCCGGTGACCGGCGTCTGGCCGAACACGGGACCGAACGAGGCGGGTGCCGCGGTGCACGCACCGGCCACCGAGGCAGGAGCAGTGATCTCCATGGTGATCGGCGACCGGGTGTAGTCCGAGCAGGTGCCGGGGGTGCGGAGCACCGGGTCGGCCTGGGTCTCGCCGCCCTCGTTGTGCCGGTCGTTGAGCATGTCGACCGTCTCGCCCCAGATGTCGGAGTAGGCCTCGTTCATCGCGCCCGACTGCCACTGGTAGATCAGGCCCGAGGTGTACTCGGTGTAGGCGTGACCCCACTCGTGGGCAACCGTGTCGTCACCGGTGACGCCGTCGCAGTAGTTCGTGCTGACGCCGTTCCAGTTCGCGTTGGGGCAGTTGATGCCCGGGTCGTTGTTGACGGTGATCATCCGCGCACCCTCGCCGTCGTACGAGTCACGACCGAAGGTGTTCTTGAACATCCAGTAGGCCTCGGCGGTGCCGAGGATCTCGTTCTGCTGGTCCTCGTCGAGCGTGCCGGGGAACTCCTCGCCCTCCCTCCACACGACGGCGGGGTCCTGCTCGCCGTCGTAGGCCTCGATCAGCAACCGGTCGAGGGCGTGCGCCATCATCGACCAGCGGTTGAGGTACTTGCCGGTCAGGGCGTCGATGATGACCGTCTCGCGGACCGTCTTCTCGTTGGTCACCTCGAGGACGTAGGCCAGCCGCGACTCTCCCTTGATCCCGCGGGTCGAGCCCGTCCGGTAGATCATCAGGTCGTTCGACGCGACCTCGAGCCCCTTCGTCGCGGCCTCCGGGAGGCCGTCCTCGTAGCCGGAGGGGCGCTCCGTCACCATCTCCAGCGCGCGGTCGGCGGCCTGGTCCGCGGTGACCCGCGGCTCGGTGTCGATCCTCGCGTCGGGGACGACGAAGCCGTTGACCGCGGTGAGGTCACCGGACTTGTCGACGTGGGCCTTCAGCTCGGCGGCGAAGACGGGGACGCCCTGGTAGCTCTGGGTGTAGGTGACCGACCAGCCGTAGCGGTCGCTGGCGACCTCGGCCCGCTCGAGCTGGCTCGCCGGCACGCCGAAGGCGTTGGAGAACCGGTCGACGTACGCGTCGGCCTTCCCGATCGCCTCGCCGCGGTTGTCGGCGGCGACGCCGGGCAAGAGGTCCGTACGCGCGTTCCGCGCGCCGATGAAGCCGACCTTGCCGGTGGCGCGGTTGTTCCGGACAGCGACCTTTCCGTCCGCGGTGTCCTTCATCCGACCGACGATCGACGGGTCCGACGGCGCCGCCGCGGGGGCTGCCGCGGCCGTGAGCGCCGGTGGTGCTGCCAAACCGGCAGCGACGAGAGCGAGACCGAGAGTGATACTCCGGCCCCGGTTGAGAATCTTCACCGAGTGATCCCTTCCGAGGATGTATTTCCGGGAGATGCGGGCAACGAGCCACGCACCTCCGGCACCTTAGAAGCGCCTGAGAGGTTGGTCCACCCCCAACACGCCGTGGTGTTTGGGACGGCGACACGCTCGTGTGATCCGTGGGGCCGATGTGACGAATGAGTAGGGTCGCACCATGGCGACCCGTACGTCTTCCCCGACGCGGTCGCGCAGCCGGAGCACGTCCACGAAGTCAGGCAGCACCAGGACAGGCAACAGCTCGCGATCTCGTAGTACAGCCAAGAAGCGACCGACCGCGAAGCGCAGCACTGCCAGCCGTCGGCCGGCGCCTCGTGCTGTCCGCAACGGGCCCGGTCCGGTGTCGCAGATGTTCCGGGCGCTGGCCCGGGCCGTCGCCGCGGTCTGGCTCGGCATCGCGCACGGCGTCGGCGCGGTGGTCCGCGGCATCGTCGGGGGCGCCAAGGAGATCGAGCCCGAGCAGCGCCGCGACGGTGTCGGGCTGCTGCTCGTCGGTCTCGCGTTCGTCGTCGCCGCCGGTGTCTGGTTCGAGGTGCCCGGCGGGGTCATGGACTTCGTGCGCACCGTCGTCGCCGGGTCGGTGGGCAAGGTGGGCTGGCTGGTGCCGTTCCTCGTGCTGCTCGCCGCCTGGCGGGTGATGCGCGACCCGGTCGCCAACGGACCGGTCGGCCGGCAGGTGATCGGCTGGACCACGTTCGCGTTCGGCCTCCTCGGCATCGTCCACATCGCCAACGGCAGCCCGCAGCCGGTCGCCGGCGACACCACGCCGTTGCGCGAGGGCGGGGGAGCAGTCGGCTACGTCGTCTCCGCGCTGCTGCTCGACCTGCTGCGGTCCTCCGCGGTCGTCGTGCCGCTGCTCGTGCTGCTCGCGTTCTTCGGCGTTCTCGTCATCACCGCGACGCCGCTCTACCGCGTGCCCGACCGGCTGCGCGACCTCGGCGACCTGGTGCTGGGCCGCGAGCGCGCGACCGACGACAGCGAGCCCACCCAGCCGATCCGCACCCGGCGCGGCAGGGGCAAGGGCGGGACCGACGAGACCCTCGACCCGCTGATGGGCGACCCGGCCTACGACTCGCCGCTGCTGGCCGAGCCGCCGAAGAAGCGCCGGGGCCGGAAGGCGGCCGCCGACGTCGAGGAGTCGATGGCGCTCGAGACGCCGATCGACGTACCCCTGGCGGACGAGCCGCAGGCCGTGCCCGACCACGAGACCGGCGAGCTCGAGCCGCCGCCGCACGCCCAGCTGCCGCAGCGCGTCGAGCAGCTCGCGCTGTCCGGCGACATCGCCTACTCGCTCCCGACCAGCGACACGCTCAAGCCCGGCTCGCCCCACAAGGCGCGGTCGAAGGCCAGCGACGAGGTCGTCGAGAAGCTCACCCAGGTGCTGGAGGAGTTCGGCATCGACGCCCAGGTCACCGGCTACACGCGCGGTCCGACCGTCACCCGCTACGAGATCGAGCTCGGCACCGGTGTGAAGGTGGAGAAGATCCTCGGCGTCTCGCGCAACATCTCCTACGCCGTCGGGTCCGAGGACGTGCGGATCCTGAGCCCGATCCCCGGCAAGTCCGCGGTCGGTGTCGAGATCCCCAACGTCGACAAGGAGATCGTCTCCCTCGGTGACGTGCTGCGCTCCAACGCGGCGCGCAACGACCACCACCCGATGGTCGCCGGGCTCGGCAAGGACGTGGAGGGCGGCTTCGTCGTGGCCAACATGGCGAAGATGCCGCACCTGCTGGTCGCCGGTGCGACCGGCTCCGGCAAGTCGAGCTTCATCAACTCGCTCATCACCTCGATCCTCATGCGGTCCACGCCGGACGAGGTGCGGATGATCATGGTCGACCCCAAGCGGGTGGAGCTGAACAACTACGAGGGCGTGCCGCACCTGATCACGCCGATCATCACCAACCCGAAGAAGGCGGCGGAGGCGCTGGCCTGGGTGTGCCGCGAGATGGACCTGCGGTACGACGACCTCGCCAACTTCGGCTTCCGCCACATCGACGACTTCAACAAGGCCGTGCGCGCCGGCAAGGTCGAGGTGCCCGCCGGCAGCGAGCGCGTGCTGACGCCGTACCCCTACCTGCTGGTGATCGTCGACGAGCTCGCCGACCTGATGATGGTCGCGCCGCGCGACGTCGAGGACTCGGTCGTCCGCATCACCCAGCTGGCACGGGCCGCGGGCATCCACCTGGTGCTGGCGACGCAGCGCCCGTCGGTCGACGTCGTCACCGGTCTGATCAAGGCGAACGTCCCGTCCCGGCTGGCGTTCGCGACCTCGTCGCTGGCCGACAGCCGCGTCATCCTCGACCAGCCCGGTGCAGAGAAGCTGGTCGGTCAAGGTGACGGGCTGTTCCTGCCGATGGGTGCGTCCAAGCCCATAAGAGTCCAGGGCAGCTGGGTCACCGAGGCCGAGATCCACCAGGTGGTGCGGCACTGCAAGTCCCAGCTGGAGCCGACCTACCGCGACGACGTCACCGCGCCGCAGAGCAGCGGCAAGGTGCTCGACGACGACATCGGCGACGACATGGACCTGGTGGTCCAGGCGATCGAGCTGGTCGTGTCGACGCAGTTCGGCTCGACGTCGATGCTGCAGCGCAAGCTCCGCGTCGGCTTCGCCAAGGCGGGCCGGCTGATGGACATCCTCGAGAGCCGCGGCGTCGTCGGGCCCAGCGAGGGCTCGAAGGCACGCGACGTGCTGGTGAAACCCGACGAACTCGACTCCGTGATCGCGACCATCCAGGGGGAGTGACGGACATGAACGACGAGATCCTCGACCCGACCCACGGCCCGACTGATGCGGCGTCGCCGCAGCAGGTGGAGGTCCGCCGCAACGTCGTCCTCTCGGGGATCGTCGGGCTGCTCGCCGCCGGGCTGACGGTGGCGTTCGCGGTCCGCGCGCTCGGCGACGGCACCGCCCTCGACTGGGCGCTCTTCGCCGTGCTGGCGGTCATCACGCTCACCCACGCCGCCGCGGTCGCCGACGGGCGCGCGCCACTGCTCGTCGCCGACGGGCTCGGCGTCCGGCTCCGCGAGGGTGCGGAGTGGCAGGGCATCGCGTGGGACGACGTCGAGTGCCTCGAGCACCTGCCGCGCCGGCTGCCGTTCCACGACGGGCACCTACTGGTGGTGGGGGAGAGCGGTCAGCAGCTGATCGTGCCGCTGACCCTGGCGACCCGCGTCGCCGGCGCCGACCCGAGCACCCTCAGCGACGAGCTCGCCGCGCTGGCCGACGGTCGTGCCGACGTCGTCGAGGTGGTGCCGGGTCTCGCGGAGGAAGACGACGTCCCGGTCGGCCACGACGGGCCGGCCACCCCGGAGATCGAGCCCGACGCCGTCCAGCTGTCGGAGCCGTCCGTCACCCGCAGCGAGATCGGTCCGCTGTCCGAGGACACCGTCAAGCTGGAGCGCCGCGGGATCGCCGCCGAGGTGGAGCGCCGGTTCCACTCGCCGCTGGTCCCGCCCGCGAGCGAGGATCCCGAAACCCCGGTGGACACGGCGGATGCGGACGTCGAGGACACCGTCGACACCATCGACCCGGTACTGGCCGACGCCTCGACCGACGAGATCGACCCGGTCCCGCCGGCGCCCGAGCCCGGCCGTGCGGTGAGCGCGCCGGCGCGCGTCGACCGACCGCGCTTCGGCGGCTTCCTGCGCGGCTCGAGCGCCGGCGCGGGCGACACCGGCTCGCACCCGACGATCGGCGCCAACGCGCTGGCGAGCGACCCGGTCGCCGACGACCCGCAGCCCGAGGCGGTCGAGCACACGCTGACCGTCGTCCTCGACGACCTCGCCGTGCACCCGGCCACCGAGCCGGTCATCGGCCCGCAGCTGGAGGCCGCGCGCGACCGGCTGCGGCTGACGATCGACCAGCTCTCCGACCGCACCCGGATCCGCCCGCACGTCATCGAGTCGATCGAGGTCGACGACTTCGGGCCGTGCGGCGGCGACTTCTACGCCCGCGGCCACCTGCGCACCCTGGCCCGCGTGCTCGGGGTCGAGGCCGGCCCGCTCATCGCGACGTACGACGAGAAGTACGCCGATGCCCCCGTCGACCCGCGCCGGGTCTTCGAGTCGGAGCTCGCGACCGGGGTCGGCGGCTCGATCCGCGGCACCCGCGGCGGCCGGAACTGGTCGGTGCTGGTCGCCGCGATCATGGCGGCCGTGCTGCTGTGGTCCATCGCCAAGCTGGTCATGGACGGTCCGGTGCCGCTGGACGAGCCGGAGACGCTCAACCTCAGCGGCGGTCCCAACGGCAACGGCAGCGGCAAGGTCCCGGCGGTGCCGGTGGTGCTCACCGCCACCGCTGGCGGCGCCAAGGTCGTCGTCCGCGACGGGCGCGGCGTCATCGTCTACGACGGTCCGCTGGCGTTCGGGCAGACGGCCGACCTCGAGGTGGTGCCGCCGGTCCGGCTCTGGACGTCGGACGGCTCGGTCACCGCTGCGGTCGACTGCAAGGACGCCGCTCCGCTCGGCGAGACCGGTGTCGAGGCCAGCAAGACCCTCGCCGCCTGCTGACCGGCGTTTCGCGCCCGGGCGGGGCGAGCCGCCATACTGACGGGTAGCCATGAGTGAATCGTCCGCGCCGCTGTCCGTCGCGCTGCTCACCCTCGGGTGTGCGCGCAACGACGTCGACTCCGAGGAGCTGGCCGGTCGGCTGGCGGCCGACGGCTTCGCGCTCGTCGAGGACCCCGAGGACGCCGACACGGTCCTGGTCAACACCTGTGGGTTCGTCGAGGCCGCCAAGAAGGACTCGATCGACACCCTGCTCGCCGCCGCGGACCTCAAGGAGACCGGCAGGCCCCAGGCCGTGGTGGCGGTGGGGTGCCTGGCGGAGAGGTACGGCGCCGAGCTCGCCGACTCCTTGCCCGAGGCCGACGCCGTGCTCGGGTTCGACGACTACACCGACATCGCCGCGCGGCTGCGGTCGATCGTCGCCGGCGACCGGCCGCACCCGCACACCCCGCAGGACCGGCGGAAGCTGCTGCCGATCAGCCCCGCGGAGCGGCAGGGCACGACCGGGGTCTCGACAGGCTCGACCACCGAGGCGTTCCGCGCCCGGCTCGACTCCGGCCCGATGGCCGCGCTCAAGCTCGCCAGCGGCTGCGACCGGCGCTGCACGTTCTGCGCGATCCCCATGTTCCGCGGCTCGTTCGTCAGCCGCCGGCCCTCCGACGTGCTGGTCGAGGGTGCGTGGCTGGCGAGGCAGGGCGCTCGCGAGCTGTTCCTCGTCTCGGAGAACTCGACGTCGTACGGCAAGGACCTCGGCGACCTCCGGCTGCTCGAGACGCTGCTGCCCGAGCTCGCGGCGATCGACGGCATCGAGCGGGTGCGGGTGTCCTACCTGCAGCCCGCCGAGACCCGCCCCGGACTGATCGAGGCCATCGCCACGACGCCGGGCGTCGCGCCGTACTTCGACCTCTCCTTCCAGCACGCCAGCAACACGGTGCTGCGCCGGATGCGCCGCTTCGGTGACCCGGAGAGCTTCCTCGGCCTGCTCGACCAGGTGCGGTCGCTGGCGCCGGAGGCCGGCGTCCGGTCCAACGTGATCGTCGGGTTCCCCGGCGAGACCGAGCGCGACCTCGAGATCCTCTGCGACTTCCTCACGGCGGCCCGGCTCGACGTCACCGGCGTGTTCGGCTACTCCGACGAGGACGGCACCGAGGCCGAGTCGTTCGACGGCAAGCACGACGAGGACGAGGTCCGCGCCCGGCTGGCGCACGTCACCGACCTGGTCACCGCGCTCAACGCGGACCGGGCCGAGGAGCGGATCGGCAGCACCGTGGAGGTGCTGGTCGAGGAGCTGGACACCGACCTGCCGGGTCACGTGGAGGGCCGGGCGGCCCACCAGGGCCCGGAGGTCGACGGCAGCACGCTGGTGCGGGGTCTCGACAGGCTCGGCCAGGAAGTGAAGACCGGCGACCTGGTGCGGGCCGTCGTGGTCGAGAGCGACGGGGTCGACCTGGTCGCGGAAGCGACGGGAGACAAGCGATGACGACGCCGGAGACCACGACCCAGAAGCCCAGCAACTGGAACCTCCCGAACGCGCTCACCACGCTCCGGATCCTCTCGGTCCCGTTCTACGGCTGGGCACTGCTCGTCGAGGACGGCGACTCGATCACCTGGCGCACGGTGGCCTACGTGATCTTCTTCCTCGCGATGGTCACCGACAAGATCGACGGCGACATCGCCCGCAAGCGCAACCTGATCACGAACTTCGGCAAGATCGCCGACCCCATCGCCGACAAGGCGCTGACCGGCATGGCCTTCATCGGCCTGTCGATCATCATGGACACCTGGTGGATGTGGACGATCACCGTCATCGTGCTGGTGCGCGAGTGGGCGGTCACGCTGCTCCGGCTGTCCGTCCTCAAGTCCGTCGTCATCGCCGCCGCCGAGATCGGCAAGTGGAAGACGATGGCCCAGGCGCTCGCCCTCGGCCTGCTGACGCTGCCTCTCCTCGAGGTCGGTGACGAGGTCAGCTGGCTCGACGTCCCGGGCGAGGTGGCGTACGTCGTCGCGCTCGTCCTCCTCGGCATCGCCTTCGTGCTCACCCTGGTCTCGGGCTACCAGTTCTTCCGCGACGTCTGGCGGCAGCGCCACGACATCCGGTCTCGGTGAAATTCAGGTTTCGTCACGAAATAGTTGCGTCACGTTTCCGCCGATTCCTTGCGCACGAGTCGGTGGTCGCCCTTAAGGTCAGGTCACTTCCCCACGTCCTGCTCTGCTGGTTGGCTCGGCACGCCTACGTCGCAGGTCTTCCTTCTGTTGCGTTCGTACCCGTGGAAAGTGCCCCATGCCTTCTCTGAAGCAGGTCCTCGGCGGAGTCCTTGGCTCCGTCCTGACCGTCACCGGCCTCCAGCTCGTTCTCCCCGCCGCCCCGGCCCAGGCCGCCGGCCCGGGTCTGGTGATCAAGGAGGTGTACGGCGGCGGCGGCAACAGCAACGCCACCTTCACCAACGACTTCATCGAGCTCTACAACTCGAGCGCGGGCCCGATCTCGCTGAACGGCAAGAGCCTTCAGTACCGAGCCGCGGCAACCACGGGTGCGGCGACCAACGTGTTCTCGTTGCCGAACGTCGAGGTCGGACCAGGTGAGCACTATCTGGTGCAGTGCGCGGGCGGCGCCACTGGCGTACCACTCCCGCAGCCGGCGGACACGACGAGCTGTGGTCTGAACCTGTCCGGCACTGCAGGTCAGATCTATCTCGTCAACGGCACGGCGGGGATCGCGGCCCAGACCAACGCCGCCGCGCCTTGGACCTTCGCGGCTTCGGTTATCGACTTCGTCGGTTTTGGCGGCACCGCCGCGATCTACGAAGGTGCGGGCCGTACTCCGTCCTTGGCGAACAACACTCAATCCGTCAGCCGTGATGCCACCGGCACGGACACCGACAACAACAACACCGACTTCACGGTGACGAGCCCGCCGACTCCGACTCCGAAGCCTGCCGGGGTCTTGGCTGTGACCGACCCCGGCCCCAAGTCCGGCGTGGTCGGCGAGGCGATCGCGTCGTTCACCATGGCCGCGACCGGTGGCACCTCGCCCTACACGTGGAGCGCGACCGGGTTGCCGAACGGTGTGAACATCAACAGCACCACCGGCCAGGTCACCGGCACCCCGTCGGCCGTCTGCACCTGCACCGTCACCGTGACGGCGACCGACGCGACCAACGCCACCGACACCCAGGACTTCACGTTCACGGTCGCCGCGGGCGTGGACATCACCCCGATCCACGAGATCCAGGGCACCGGCGCGCGCTCGCCGTTCGCCCCGCCCACGGGGGGCGGCGCCGGCACCGTGAAGTCGGTCGAGGGTGTCGTCACCGCGATCTACCGCACCGGCGGCTTCAACGGCATGTTCGTGCAGACGGCCGGCACCGGCGGCACGACCGACGCCACGCCGGGTGCCTCGGACGCGCTGTTCATCTTCGGTGGCAGCAACATGGTGAACATCCCGGCCGGCGTCGTCCTCGGCGACTCGGTGCGCGTGACCGGCCCGGTCAGCGAGTTCAACGACAGCACCCAGATCACCCCGGCCAACGCCGCCGCGGTGGTCGAGCTGAGCACCCCGCTCGCCGCCGTCACGCCGCTCGAGATCGCCTACCCGACGACGAACGCCGGCCGTGAGGCGCACGAGGGCATGCTGCTCGCGCCGACCGACGACTTCACCGTCACCAACAACTTCCAGACCAACGGCTTCGCCGAGATCGGGCTCGCCACCGGCGACCTGCCCCTGAAGCAGCCGACCGAGTTCGCCGCGCCGGGCACGCCGGCCGCGGACGCGGTCCTCGCCGAGAACGCCGAGCGGGCAATCACCCTCGACGACGGCTCGACCTTCAACTACCTCGGCAACAACACCAACAAGGGCGTCCCGCTGCCGTGGCTCACCGGCACGACGTCCCCACCGCGCGTGGGTGCGGCCGCCGAGTTCCACGCTCCGGTGATCCTCGACTGGCGCAACAACATCTGGAAGTTCCAGCCGCAGGCGCAGATCACCGACAGCGGCAGCAGCCTGGTGACGTTCGAGAACACCCGTGCCGACAACCTGGCCCCGGCCGACGTCGGCGGTGACATCTCCATCGCGACGTTCAACGTCCTCAACTTCTTCAACACCACCGGCGAGGCCTACGCGAACGCCGACAACGCGACCAACCCGCCGCAGGACCTGCGCTGCACCTACTTCAACGACCGCGAGGGCAACCGGATCGGTAACGACTCCTGTGGTGTCCAGAACCTCGACGACCCGGACACCCCGGAGAACGAGGCGAGCACCAACAACGGCAGCGGCCCGCGTGGCGCCGCCACTGACGCGAGCCTGGCCCGCCAGCAGGCCAAGCTCGTCCACACCATCAACACGATGGACGCCAGCATCATCGCGCTGGAGGAGATGGAGAACTCCATCAAGATGCCGGGCGAGACCAACCGCGACGACGCGGTGTCCTACCTGGTCGGCCTGCTCAACGCGGCCAGCCCGGGCAAGTGGAAGTTCGTGAGGAGCCCTGGTGAGGCCACGACGGCCTCGGCCGTCGCCGAGCAGGACGCGATCCGCCCGGCGTTCATCTACCAGCCGGCGCTCGTGCAGCCGGTGGGTCAGTCCGACATCCTGTTCGGCACCACCCAGTTCGCCAACGCCCGCGAGCCGCTGGCCCAGGCGTTCAAGGCGGTCGGGGCGCCCAACAGCGACGCGTTCGCCGTCATCGTCAACCACTTCAAGTCCAAGGGCGACAGCTGCACCACGGCGGAGCAGACGACCAAGCCCTGGAAGTGCGCGCCCGGCGACAACGCCAACAGCGAGTTCGTCGGCGCCTTCAACGGCGACCGCCAGCGCCAGGCCACCCGGCTGGTGCAGTTCGCCGACGACTTCGCCGCGGCCCGGGACATCGAGGCGGTCTTCCTCGCCGGCGACTTCAACGCCTACACCAAGGAGCGCCCGATCGGGATCCTCGAGGAGGGCGGCTACGAGCTGATCGAGTCGACGGACAACCCGGACGAGGAGAGCTACAGCTTCAACGGGCTGTCCGGCTCGCTCGACCACGTGCTCGGCAACGACGCTGCGATGGAGCTGGTGACCGACGCCGACATCTGGGAGATCAACGCCAACGAGTCGGTGGCCTACCAGTACAGCCGCTACAACTACAACGCCACGATCCTCTTCAACCCGGACGACCCGTTCGCGACCTCCGACCACAACCCCGAGATCGTCGGGCTGGACCTGCCGGACTTCACGCCGACCACGACCAAGAAGATCCAGGTGCTCGGCACCAACGACTTCCACGGCCGGCTGCTGCCCGACGGCGGCAACGCCGCCGGTGCCGCGCCCTTCGCGACCGCGGTCGACGAGCTGCGTGCGGAGTACCCGAACACGATCTTCTCCGCGGCCGGTGACCTGATCGGTGCGTCGACGTTCGAGTCCTTCGTCCAGGACGACGAGCCGACGATCGAGGCGCTCAACGCGATGGACCTCGAGGTCTCCGCGGCGGGCAACCACGAGTTCGACCAGGGCTACGAGGACTTCGTGGGCCGGGTCCAGGACCTGGCCGAGTGGGACTACATCGCGGCCAACATCGACGAGCCCACCGGCCGCGACGACCTGGCCGAGAGCTACACCACGACGATCGACGGCGTGAAGGTCGGCTTCGTCGGCGCGGTCACCGAGGACCTCAAGGCCCTGGTGAACCCGGCCGGACTGGCGGGCGTCGAGGTGCTCGACGTCGTCGAGTCGGTCAACGAGGAGGCCGACGCGCTCAAGGCCGACGGGGCCGAGATCGTCGTCCTGCTGGTGCACGAGGGCTCGCCGACGACCGACTGCCAGTCGACGAGCTTCACCGACCCCGCATCGGTGTTCGGCAACATCGTCCAGAACACCTCGGCCGACGTGGACGCGATCATCTCCGGTCACACGCACCTGGCCTACAACTGCCGCTACACGGTGCAGGACTGGGTCGACGAGTCGCGCGCGGTGACCCGCCGTCCGGTGGTCTCCGCCGGTCAGTACGGCACCAACCTCAACCAGCTGGTGTTCAACATCAACGCAGACACCGGCGACCTGGTCGAGATCGAGCAGGACATCATCGCGACGGCGGGCGTCGGCTACGCGCCCGACCCCGAGGTCCAGGCCATCGTGGACGCCGCGAAGGACTACGCCGACGAGATCGGCAACAACGTCCTCGGCTCGATGGACGGCCCGTTCAACCGTGCGGTCTACCAGACCTCGTCCGGCCTGCTGGAGAACCGTGGCGGCGAGTCGACCCTGGGCAACCAGGTCGCCGAGGTGCAGCGCTGGGCCACCCAGCTGCCGGACCAGGGCGTCGAGGCCGACATCGCGTTCATGAACCCCGGCGGTCTGCGCGCCGACATGGTCGGCGTCGTCAACGGCTCGCTCCGCGACCTGACCTACCGCGAGGCCGCCAACGTCCAGCCGTTCGCCAACACGCTGGTGAACATGGACCTCACCGGCGCCCAGATCGAGACGGTGCTCGAGCAGCAGTGGCAGCGCACGGCCAACGGCAACGTGCCGTCGCGCCCGTTCCTGCGGCTCGGTGTGTCCGACGGCTTCACCTACACCTACGTGGAGAAGCCGAAGGTCGTCAGCATCCCGGGCTCCGAGAACGTCAACACCTTCGAGGGCGAGGTCACCGGGATGTGGCTCGACGGCGAGCCGATCGACCCGGCGGCGACCTACTCCGTCACCGTGAACTCGTTCCTCGGCACCGGCGGCGACAACTTCTGGGAGCTCGCCAACGGCACCAACAAGGTCGACACCGGTGTGGTGGACCTGCAGGCGATGGTCGACTACATGGACCACTACGACGCCGCGAACCCGCTCGAGGTCGACTACAGCCAGCGGGCCGTCGAGGTGGAGTTCCCGCCGTCGGCGCCGGAGACCTACGTCCCCGGTGACACGGTCTCCTTCGACGTCGCGTCGTGGACCATGTCCAACGCCGGCGACACCAAGGACACGGCTGTCCAGGTGAAGCTCGGCGACGACGTGCTCGGCACGGCCACGCTGAACAACACGATCGGCAACAAGCCCTACGACAGCTACGGCACCGCCTCGGTGAGCGTCGCGCTGCCGGCGGACCTGCCCTCGGGTGACGTGGAGCTGACGCTGGTCGGGCAGCAGACCGGGACCGAGGTCCACGTCGAGCTGGCCGTCGAGCGGGAGACGACCGAGGTCCAGATCCTCGGCACGAACGACTTCCACGGCCGCCTGATCCAGGACGAGTCGCAGCCCGGCCAGAACTGCTCGAACCGGATCTGCCCGGCCGCCCTGCTGGCGGGCGCGGTGAAGAAGCTGCGCAACGACAACCCGAACACCGTGTTCGCCGCGGCCGGCGACCTGGTCGGCGCCACGACGTTCGAGTCGTTCGTCCAGGACGACGAGCCGACGATCGAGGCGCTCAACGAGGCCACCCTCGACGTCTCCTCGGTCGGCAACCACGAGTTCGACCAGGGCTACGAGGACCTCGTGGGCCGGATCCAGGGCCTGGCCGAGTGGGAGTACATCGGCGCCAACGTCGAGGAGCCGGCGGGTCGCGACGACCTGGCCGAGACCTGGACGGCGACCGTCGACGGGGTCGAGATCGGCTTCGTCGGCGCGGTGACCGAGGAGCTCCCGGCGCTGGTGTCGCCGGGCGGCATCGAGGGCGTCACGGTGACCGACATCGTCGACGCGACCAACGCGGCGGCGGCCGACCTCAAGGGCGCCGGTGCGGACATCGTCGTGCTGCTGGTCCACGAGGGCGCGCCCTCGACCAGCTGCACGAGCCCGAGCTTCACCGACCCGTCGACGGTGTGGGGCAACATCACCCAGAACACCTCCTCCGACGTGGACGCGATCATCTCGGGTCACACGCACCTGCTCTACGACTGCGAGTTCACCGTGCAGGACTGGGTGAGCGAGGGCCGGGCCGTCACCAAGCGGCCGGTCGTGTCCTCGGGCCAGTACGGCACGAACCTCAACCAGCTCCTGTTCACGGTTGACACCGCGACCGGCGAGGTGACCGCGAAGACGCAGAAGGTGCTGCCGCTGACCGAGGCGCTCTACACCGAGGACCCGGCGACCGTGCAGATCGTGCAGGACGCGATCGACTTCGCCGCTCCGATCGGGGCGCAGGTGCTGGGCGAGATCGAGGCGTCGTTCAACCGGGCGCGGGTGAACAGCTCCGCGACCCCGCCGGTGCTGGTCGAGAACCGTGGTGGCGAGTCGACCCTCGGCAACCTGGTGGCCGAGGTGCAGCGCGCCGAGACGCCGGCGGACCAGGGTGGGGCCCAGATCGCGTTCATGAACCCGGGCGGCCTGCGGGCCGACATGGTCGGCACCGTCGTCGGCAGCGACCGGCAGCTCACCTACCGGCAGGCGGCCGCGGTGCAGCCCTTCGCCAACGGGCTGACCAACATGGACATGACCGGTGCCCAGATCGAGAAGGTGCTCGAGCAGCAGTGGCAGCGCACAGCCGACGGCCCGTCGGGCACCGTGCCGACGCGTCCGTTCCTGCGGCTCGGCGTGTCGAAGGGCTTCACCTACACCTACGTGGAGACGCCGGTCACCGTCAACGGGACCGCGACCTTCCAGGGCGAGGTGACCGGCATGTGGCTCGACGGCGAGCGCATCCAGCCGGGGACGTCGTACTCGGTGACGGTGAACTCTTTCCTGGCGACCGGCGGTGACAACTTCCGCGAGTTCGCCAACGGCACCGGCAAGGCGCAGTGGGGCGTCACCGACCTGCAGGCGATGGTCGACTACATGGCGGAGAACACCGCCTCGGCTCCGCTGCCGGTCGACTTCAGCCAACGCGCGGTCGAGGTCCACAACGTCGCCGCGACCTACACGGCCGGCAAGGACGTCGAGCTCGACGTGGCGTCGTGGTCGATGACGGCCCCGGGCGACGTCAAGGACACGGAGATCCAGGTCAAGCTGGGCGACCAGGTCCTCGGAACGGCGGCGCTGGACAACACCGTCGGCACTGCGGTTTTCGACATGTACGGCAAGGCGCACGTCGACGTGCCGCTCCCGGCGGAGACGCCGGGCGGCCCGGCGGAGCTGACGCTCGTCGGTCCGGACACCGGCACGGAGATCATCGTCCCGATCACGGTCAAGGACCGGGTGGCTCCGACGGTCACCGGCACCGACCTGTCGATGGTCTACGGCACCGGTACGACGATGCACGTCACGGTGTCGACCTCCGGCGGCCCGACGCCGACGGGCGAGGTGGCGCTGACCTCGGGCGGCGAGACGATCGGGACCGGCACGCTGACCGACGGGGAGGCGGACGTGGCCATCGCGGGCGACGCCCTCCCGGTGGGCACCCACACGGTGACAGTCAGCTACGCCGGCGACGACGAGGTCAAGCCCGGCTCCGGGACCGCCACGGTCACGGTGACCAAGGCGCCCTCGACGGTGATCGGGACCCCGGCAACGGTCGAGTACGGCAGCTCGGGCGTCGTGGTCGTCAGCGTCGGTGCGACCGGCGTCGTCGCGACCGGTGCTGTCACGGTGAAGAAGGGGACGAACCTCCTCGGGACCGGCCAGCTGACCAACGGCCAGGCGGCCGTGACCATCCCGGCGAACGCGCTGCCGATCGGCACCCACACGGTGACGATCACCTACGAAGGTGACGCGAACGTCCAGGGCGGCACGGGCTCCACGACGGTCAAGGTGGTGCGACCGTCCGCGACGGTGACGGGCACGGACGCCGTCCAGGTCTACGGCCAGGCCGGCTCGATGCACGTCGAGGTCACCGGGTCCGGTCCGGTGCCCACCGGCTCGGTTTCGCTGAAGTCGGGGACCAAGACGATCGGCATCGCCAACCTCGCAGGCGGTGAGGCGGACGTGCCGATCCCGGCGAAGATCCTCAAGGTCGGCGTCTACCCGATCGTGATCACCTACAACGGCAACGCGACGTACGGCCCGAGCACGGGATCGGCGACCCTCACGGTCACCGGGATCACCCCGACCGTCACCGCGGCGCCCGTCACGGTGGTCTACGGCAAGGCCACCACCATGGTCGTCCAGGTCACCGCTCCGGGCGGGGTCGTCCCCACCGGCACGGTCACGCTGACGTCCGGCGCGGTCACGATCGGCACTCGCAGCGTGTTCAACGGGCAGGCGACGGTGCCGATCCCGGCGAAGAAGCTGCCGGTGGGGGTCAACCAGGTGACGATCGCCTACTCCGGAGACGCCAACGTGGACCCCGGCACGGGCTCCTCGACGGTCACGGTCGAGAAGTCCACGCCCACGGTGACGGGCACCAACGTCACGCAGGTCTCCGGCAAGACCGGCACGATGCGGGTCCGGGTGGCGGCGCAGAACGTGATCCCGACCGGCACCGTCACGATCACCCGCGGCGCGACGGTCCTCGGCACGGGGACGCTGAACGCCCAAGGCGTGTCCAACGTGACGCTGGCGGCAGGCACCCTGCCGGCGTCGCCGACGCCGTACACGGTCACGATCACCTATTCGGGTGACGAGAACGTGACGACCGGCACCGGGACAGCGACGCTGAAGGTGCGCAACTAGCGCCCTCCAGCCCCGGTGGCGAAACGGGACCGGTCCGCGACCTGCGGGCCGGTCCCTTCGTCGTCCGACCGGCCGGACGAACGAGGGGTGAAAACCTCGTTTCGTCACGAAATAGTTGCGTCAAAGTCCTGGCAAGGCCCTCGGATCGCACCTAGGGTCGAGGCTCTTCCCCCAGTTCTGCTCGTGGTCCTCCTGGCCTGCGGGGCAGTCTCCCTGTTGCGCCGTTTCTCGTGGAAAGTGCCTCATGCCCCTGTTGAAGAACGCCCTGGCCGGAGTCCTCGGGTCCACCGTGGCCCTCACCGGTCTCACCCTCGCTCTCCCCGCCGCACCTGCCCAGGCTGTCGGCGGGGTTTTCATCTCCGAGATCCACTACGACAACGCCAGCACCGACACTGGTGAGTTCGTCGAGATCACGGCGCCGGCCGGCACCGACCTCTCGGCGTACTCGATCGTCCGCTACAACGGCACGACCCCGTCGGCAGCCACCGTCTACACCTCGCCCGCTGCCTCCAACGCGCTGACCGGAACCGTGGCCGACCAGGCCGACGGCTGGGGCACCGGGGTCGTCAACTACCCGACCGACGGGCTCCAGAACGGCGGCAACGACGGCGTCGCGCTGGTCCACAACGGCACGCTGGTCGAGTTCCTCACCTGGGAGGGCGGGGCCACCGGCTCCGGCGGTCCGGCCAACGGTGTGACGTCGACCGACATCGGCGTCTCACAGACGAGCGCGCCGGCAGGCCAGACGCTCCAGCGGCAGGTGGACGGCACCTGGACGGGGCCCGTGGAGAACACCAAGGGCGTCCCGAACGGCTACGACGGCGGCGGCACCGGCGGCGAGCTCGCTGCCACCGTCGAGCCCGACGTCGAGGTGACGGTGGACGAGGCGATGACGCCGGTCGTCCTGCAGGCGGCGGGCGGGACCCCGCCGTACACGTGGACCACCGAGAGCGACCTGCCGGCGGGCACGGAGCTGTCGGCCGACGGCGAGATCACCGGCACGCCCACCGAGGTGGGCGCGTTCCCGATCACCGCCGTCGTCACCGACGACGAGGGTGCGACCGACGACGTCTCGTTCACGCTCGCGGTCAAGGACCCCGCCGCGCCGACGACGATCGCGGACATCCAGGGCACCGGCGCCGCCACCCCGATGGCCAACCAGACCGTCACCACGCGCGGTGTGGTCACCGCGACCTATCCGACGGGTGGCTTCAACGGGTTCTACCTGCAGACCCCGGGTCCCGACACGACGCCCAACGCCTCGGACGGGATCTTCGTCTACGGGCCGAGCTTCGACGAGAGCACGCTCGACCCGGGCGACTCGGTCGAGGTGACCGGCGTGGCCAAGGAGTTCGGCACCCTGACCGAGATCGAGGCGACCGCCGTCACGGAGGTCGCCGACCTCGGCGACGTGGTGCCCAAGACCGTGATCCCCGGCACCGACTGTGCGCTTCCCGGCACCGGCTGCCTGAGCGGCGCGGCGCTGGAGGCGGCGCGGGAGAAGTCCGAGGGTGAGGCGTTCCAGCCCACCGGCGCCTTCACCGTCACCGACGTGTACGACGGCTCGGCCTACAACCCGCCGCAGTCGATCAACAACAACTTCGTCGGCGAGATCGGCCTCGCCGCCAACTCGACGATCCCGCTGATCGCCCCGACCGAGATCATCGACGCCCAGGCAACATCGGCGATCGCGGCTCGCACGGCCTACAACAACGCGCACCGGGTCGTCCTCGACGACGGGTCGAGCACGACGTACTGGAACACGTCCAACGACGCGAGCGGCCAGGACACGCCGTTCCCGTACTACACGCCGGACCACCAGGTCCGCGTCGGCGCGGACGTGACGTTCGACCAGCCGGTCATCCTCGACTTCCGCTTCGGCTGGAAGGTGCAGCCGGTCGAGCAGGTCGTCGAGGAGCCCACCGGGCTGGTGACCTTCGAGCAGGACCGGCCGTCGGCCCCCGAGGAGGTCGCCGGTGACATCAAGCTCGCGACGTTCAACGTGCTCAACTACTTCACCACCCTCGGCGAGGACCTCGCCGGTTGCCAGCCCTACCGCGACCGCGACGAGAACCCGATCGCGGTGCGCACGGGTTGCGACGCGCGGGGCGCCTGGACCGAGGCGAGCTTCGCGCGTCAGGAGGCCAAGATCGTCAACGCGATCAACGCCCTCGACGCCGACGTGATCGCGCTCGAGGAGATCGAGAACAGCCTGGTCGTCGACGGTCACGACCGGGACGAGGCGCTCTCGACGCTGGTGGACGCGCTGAACGAGGACGCCGGTGCCGGCACCTGGGACTACGTCGAGTCGCCCGCGTCGGCGTCGCTGCCGGGCAACATCGCCGAGCAGGACGTCATCCGGCAGGGCATGATCTACAAGCCCGCCACGGTCGAGACGGTCGGCGCCGCCGACATGCTCTTCGACGAGCCTGCCTTCGACAACGCTCGCGAGCCGTTCGCTGCGGTCTTCAAGCCGCTCGGTGGCACCGCGGACGAGGAGTTCCTCGTCATCGCCAACCACTTCAAGTCGAAGGGCTCGGGGATCAACGACGGCACCGGCCAGGGCAACGCCAACCCGGACCGGATCGCCCAGGCAGAGGCGCTCGCGGAGTACGCCGACGACCTCGCCGCGGCTCGCGGCGTGGAGGCGGTGTTCCTGACCGGTGACTTCAACGCCTACTCGCAGGAGGACCCGATGCAGGTCCTCTACGGCGCGGGCTACGAGAACCTCGCGCCCGAGGGCGAGTGGTCCTACAACTTCGACGGCCAGGTCGGCTCGCTCGACCACGTGCTCGGCAACGCCGCCGCCACCGAGCAGGTCGCCGGGGTCGACATCTGGGAGATCAACTCCAACGAGACGGTCTTCAACCAGTACAGCCGCTACAACTACAACGCGGCCCAGCTGTACTCCGAGGCGCCGTTCAGCGCCTCGGACCACAACCCGGAGATCGTCGGGATCGGCATCCCCGACACCACTGTGGACGCGACCGTCACCGGCTCGGACGTCACCGTGGTCCACGGCAGCGCTGCCTCGATGCACGTGACCGTCTCCACCGATGGTGGCCCGGTGCCGACCGGCGAGGTGACGGTGACGTCCGGCGGCAACCCGATCGGGTCCGCGACCCTGGTGGGCGGGGAGGCCGACGTGGCGATCACGCCCGGCTCGCTCCCGGTCGGCACCTCCACGGTGACGATCAGCTACTCCGGCGACGAGGCGGTCAACCCGGCCACGGGCACGGCCACGATCACGGTGACCGAGGCGCCCGCGTCGGCGACCGTGACAGCAGCGCCGGTCACCGTGGTCTACGGCAAGCCCGCGATCATGGTGGTCAAGGTGACCGCACCGGACGGGGTAGTCCCGAAGGGCCGGGTCGTGCTGACCTCGGGTGGGGTGACGCTCGGCAGCAAGGCGCTGGGTCGCGGTCAGGCACGGGTGCCGATCCCGCCGAAGAAGCTGCCAGCCGGCGTGCACACTGTGACCATCGCCTACTCGGGTGACGCCAACGTCCCGCCGGCCACCGGCACGTCGACGCTGACCGTGCAGAAGGCCACGCCGACGGTTCGCGGCACCAATGTGACCCAGAAACTCGGCAGGACCGCCGTCATGCGGGTCCGGGTCGCGGCGCCGAACGTCAAGGCGACCGGCACGGTGACCGTCGAGCGTGGGGACACGGTCCTCGGGACCGCGAACCTCAACACCAACGGGATCGCCAACGTGACGATCCCGAAGAACGTCCTCCCGGTGGCAGCGACGCCGTACTCGGTCACCATCACCTACGAGGGAGACGACAACGTGAAGAGCGGCACCGGTACAGCAACCGTGAGAGTGAGGAAGTAGGCGACATGCGTTCACCGAAGCAGGTCCTCGTCGGAGGACTGGGGCTCGGACTGGCGGTCACCGGTCTGCAGCTCGCGACCCCGGCCGCGTCCCACGCGGCCGACCCGACCGACATCCAGATCCTGGGGACCAACGACTTCCATGGGCGGCTCGTTCGTGACGAGGCGCCGGTGGACCAGGACTGCGACGACTACACCTGCCCGGCAGCCGTGCTCTCGAGCGCGGTGAAGTCGATGCGGGCTGACAACCCGAACACGGTGTTCGCCGCCGCGGGTGACCTCATCGGAGCCTCGACGTTCGAGTCGTTCGTCCAGGACGACGAGCCGACGATCGATGCGCTGAACGAGGCCGGTCTCGAGGTGTCCGCCGTGGGCAACCACGAGTTCGACCAGGGCTACGAGGACCTGGTGGGCCGGGTCCAGGACCGGGCCGCCTGGGAGTACATCGGCGCGAACGTCGAGGAGCCGGCGGGTCGTGACGACCTCGCCGAGACCTGGACCAAGACCGTCGACGGCGTCGAGCTCGGCTTCGTCGGCGCCGTGACCCAGGAGCTCCCGGCGCTGGTGTCGCCGGCCGGCATCGCCGGCGTCACGGTGACCGACATCGTCGCCGCGACCAACGCGGCGGCGGCCGACCTGAAGGCCGGTGGCGCCGACATGGTGTTCCTCCTGGTGCACGAGGGCTCGTCGTCGACGTCCTGCTCCTCGCCGAGCTTCACCGACCCGAACACGGTCTGGGGCAACATCACCCAGAACACCTCGGCCGACGTGGACGCGATCATCTCCGGCCACACCCACCTGGCCTACAACTGCTCGTTCCCCGTGGACGAGTGGGTCACCGAGGGTCGTGCGGTCACGGACCGCCCGGTCGTCTCGTCCGGTCAGTACGGCCAGAACCTCAACAAGCTCGTGTTCACCTACGACCGCGAGACCGACACGGTCGCCGCCAAGACCCAGGAGATCGTGGCGCTGACCGAGGGAGCGTTCCCGGAGGACCCGGCGGTGGTCTCGATCGTTCACGACGCGATCGAGTTCGCGGCGCCGATCGGCGCCCAGGTGCTGGGTGAGATCGGTGCCCCGTTCTACCGGGCGAAGCTGTCCAACGGCACCACCGACAACCGTGGTGGCGAGTCGACGCTGGGCAACCTGGTCGCCGAGGTGCAGCGCGCCGAGACGCCGGAGGAGCAGGGTGGCGCAGAGATCGCGTTCATGAACCCCGGCGGCCTCCGGGCAGACATGGTCGGCGCCCTCAACGGCGACGTCCGCGAGCTGACCTATCGCAACGCCGCCACCGTGCAGCCGTTCGCGAACGGCCTGACCAACATGGACATGACCGGAGCCCAGATCGAGGAGGTCCTGGAGGAGCAGTGGCAGCGCGACTCGAACGGCAACCTGCCCTCGCGTCCCTTCCTGCGGCTCGGCGTGTCGAAGGGCTTCACCTACACCTACGTGGAGACCCCGGTCCAGGTGCCTGCGGCGCCGCCGGCCACCGGCACGGTCGACACCTTCGAGGGTGAGGTGACCGGCATGTGGCTGAACGGTGTCGCGATCGACCCGAAGGAGTCGTACTCGGTCACCGCGAACGCGTTCCTGGCCTCGGGCGGCGACAACTTCCGCACCTTCGCCCAGGCAAAGGGCCAGGCCCAGTGGGGCGTGACCGACCTGCAGGCGATGGTCGACTACATGGCCGAGAAGACGGCCGAGGCCCCGCTGCCGGTCGACTACAGCCAGCGCGCGGTCGAGGTGGCACCGGTCTCGCCGGTGCTCCCGGGTGGGTCGCTGACCCTCGACATCGAGTCGTTCTCGATGTCGCACCCCCAGGACGTCAAGGACACCGAGGTCGAGGTCCGGCTGGGCAACAAGCTGCTCGGCTCCGCGGCCCTCGACAACACCGTCACCGACGAGGTCTACGACAACACCGGGAAGGCCACCGTCGACGTCGACCTGCCGGCCAACACCCCGGCGGGCCTGACGACGCTGCGGCTGGTCGGCAAGGACACCGGCACCGTGGCGCGCGTCGCCGTCTGGGTCAACAAGGGCACCGCGACGGTCACGGCCGGCTCGCGGCCCGCCCACCCGGTCAAGGGCAGGACCAAGGTGAAGGTGCCGGTCAAGGTCACCAGCGCCGACGGGATCATGGTGGCCGGCAAGGTCAAGATCACCGGCAAGGGCTTCAAGGCGATCACCGCGAAGCTCAAGGACGGCAAGGTAACGATCACGTTGCCGAAGTTCTCGTCGGCCGGCAAGAAGACGCTGACCGTCAAGTACCTGGGCAGCAAGCAGCTCAAGCAGACCCAGATCAAGAAGGTGGTCCGGATCTTCAAGAAGTAGGAGCTGCCGAGTGAGTGACGCCGCCGTTGCGATCTCGCGCCTTCGTGAGGAGGGCGCGACGATCGCGACGGCGGAGTCGCTCACCGGTGGGCAGCTCGCCGCCCGGATCACGGCCGTCGCGGGCGCCTCGGCGGTCTACGCCGGGGGAGTCGTCAGCTATGCGACCGAGGTGAAGATCTCGCTGCTCGGCGTGCCGGAGGACCTGGTGGCCGCCCACGGAGTCGTCTCCGCGCAGTGCGCCCGGGCGATGGCCGAGGGCGTGCGCGGCCTGCTGCGCACGTCGTACGGCGTCAGCACGACGGGTGTCGCAGGTCCGGACACCCAGGACGGGCAGCCGGTCGGCACCGTCTTCGTGGCGGTCGCCGGGCCCGTGGGGACCGAGGTCGTGCGGCTCGCGCTGACCGGTGACCGGGCCGCGATCCAGGCCGCGGCGGTCGACGGCGCACTGTCGGCACTCACTGGCATGATCCGGGGATGATTCAGCCACGAGGATGAACCCGGGCCGGTCGGGGCACCGGAACATCCACGGCTCCGGTAGCGTTGGGGCCAGAGTCGGATCGAGAGGGGAGACCGCCATGGCACTGTTCCGCCGGATGCTCGGTGACGTGTTGCGCGAGCGCCGCTCCGAGCTGGGTCTGACGCTGCGGGAGGTCTCCGGCGTCGCCCGGGTCAGCCTGGGCTACATCTCCGAGATCGAGCGCGGCCAGAAGGAAGCCTCCTCCGAGCTGCTCGCCTCGCTGTGCGAGGCTCTCGAGGTGCCCCTGTCCGAGGTGCTGCGCAACGTCGCCGACGCCGTCGCCGTCGAGGAGGGCACGCTGGTGCCCGCGTCGATCGCGCCGCTGCGGGCCGAAGAGGTCGTCGCCTCCGCTGCCTAGCGGTGAGCGGTCGGGTGCGGGCGTCTCGATACGTCCTCGCCTAGCGGCTCGGACTACTCGACGACCGAGGGCTCGACGACCGGTCGGGTGCGGGCGTCTCGATACGTCCTCGCCCAGCGGCTCGGACTACTCGACGACCGAGGGCTCGATGACCGGGCGGAGAGCGGCGTCTCGATACGTCCTCGCCCAGCGGCTCGGACCACTCGACGACCGAGGGCTCGACGACCCGGGCGGGTGCGGGCGTCTCGATACGTCCTCGCCCAGCGGCTCGGACTACTCGACGACCGAGGGCCCGACGACCGGGCGGAGAGCGGCGGTCTCGAGCCGCGCGATCCGCTCCGCCATCGGCGGGTGGGTCGAGAACAGTCGCGACACGTCCTGGGCGCGGAACGGGTTCGCGATCATCAGGTGGCTGGCGTTCTGCAGCTTCTGGGTCGGCGGCAGCGGGGCCCGCTGGGTGCCGTGCTCGAGCTTGCGCAGCGCCGAGGCCAGCGCGAGCGGGTCGCCGGTGAGCCGGGCGCCGTCCTCGTCGGCGTCGTACTCCCGGGTGCGGCTGATCGCCAGCTGGATCACCGTGGCCGCGAACGGGGCGAGCAGCGCCATCGCGATCATCGCGAGCGGGTTGGGGCGGTCCTCGTCGGAGCCGCCGCCGAAGATCGACGTGAACGCGAGGAACTGGCCGATCGAGCTGATCACGCCGGCCACCGCCGCCGCGACCGACGAGGTGAGGATGTCGCGGTTGTAGACGTGCATCAGCTCGTGACCGAGCACGCCGCGCAGCTCCCGCTCGTCGAGCAGCTGGAGGATGCCCTCCGTCGCGCACACCGCCGCGTGCTCGGGGTTGCGGCCGGTGGCGAACGCGTTGGGCGCCGCCGTCGGCGACACGTACAGCCGCGGCATCGGCTTGCCCGCCTTCGTCGAGAGCTCGCGGACGATGCGGTACATCGCCGGCTGCTCCTGCTCGGTCACCGGCCGGGCGTGCATGGCACGGATCGCCAGCTTGTCGGAGTTCCAGTAGCCGTAGGCGGTCATTCCCACGCCGATCAGCGCGAAGACCCAGATGAAGAGGGCGTTGCCGGTCGCGGCCGCGATCGTCCCACCCACGGCCAGCAGCAGCCCGATGATGGCCGCGAACAGCAGGGTGGTCTTCAGTCCGTTGAAGTGCTTGTGCTCCACGTCCGGTTCAACGCCGCCCCGCGGTGGCACGTTCCCGGTGCGAGCGGGGTCACAGGGGACTCTCAGGTTGCGACCGGGTCGCGCGGCTGGCAGCGGGGGCACCAGTACGTCGTGCGCTCGCGGCCCTCCTCGCCGACGTTGCCGGCCTCGATCGGGGTGCCGCAGCGCAGGCAGGACTGACGGGTGCGGCGGAAGACCCAGACAGTGCCCTTGCGCTCGCCGGCGGTGGTGGGGCGGCCGTAGTAGACGCCGTTGCGGAGCAGCAGGTGGGCGCGGCGGAGCAGGCGGGCGGGGTCCCTCACGGCGCTGACCGCGGCCAGCGGGTGGGCACCCTGGAGGAAGCAGGTCTCGGCGAGGTAGATGGTGCCGATGCCGGCGACGACCGTCTGGTCCAGCAGCGCCTCGCCCAGCGGCCGGTCCGGCCGTTCCAGGAGGCGGCGGAGAGCCTCGCCCTCGTCGAAGTCCTCGGCCATCAGGTCCGGGCCGAGGTGACCGATGACGCCCTCCTCGTCCGCGGTCGGGAACAGCTCGACCAGGCCGAGCGAGAACCCGACGGCCTCCGTGCCCTCCACCCGGAGCACCACCCGGGCCTGGTGAGCCGGCCGCGGCCACCGGCGGCCCTTGTCGAGCACCCGCCACACGCCCTCCATCTTCAGGTGGGTGTGCAGCGTCAGCGGCGTGCCGTCGTGCTCGAGCCGGGTCAGCAGGTGCTTGCCGTGCGTGCCGGTGCCGAGCACGGTCGCGCCGGTCAGGTCGACGGTCGCGAGCGACGGCCAGCGGAAGTCGCTGGCCGTGAGCACCTTGCCCTTGAGCCCGCGGTCGAGCCGGCGCGCGGTGAGGTAGACGGCATCGCCCTCAGGCACCGCTAGCCCCGCATCCGCAGCCCGCGCGGGGTGGCGACGAAGCCGGCGGCGTCGAGCGCCGCGCGCAGCGCGCTCGGACCGGATCCGAGCAGAGGGGCGCCGTCGGCCTTCTCGACGGTCAGCCGGCCGAGGGTGCCGCGCCGGACCGCGGTGGAGAGCGCCTCCGCAGCCGGGCCGAGCCGGTCGGGGTCGTCGGTCCAGGTGAGCAGCGTGCGACCGCCGCGCTCGACGTAGAGGACCAGGGCCCCGTCGACGAGTACGACGAGCGCCCCCGCCTTGCGGCCGGGCCGGTGCCCGCTCGCGCCGTCCTCGGTGGAGCTAGTGGCGGCCGGCCAGGGGAGGGCGGCGCCGTAGGGGTTGGCCGGGTCGGTCGCGGCGAGTGCGACGGCGACCGGCTTGTCGTGCTCGGAGACCGAGGCGAAGGTGCGCAGCCGGTCGATCGAGCCCGCGGTTCCGAACTGGGCGGCACCGAGGCCCTCGACGAAGTACCCCCGACGGCAGCGGCCGGTCTCCTCGAACGCGGCGAGCACGCGGTAGACGGCTGCGAAGCCGCCCGGGACGCGCTCGCTCTGCACCGCACCGCGGGTCACCACGCCGTGCCGGTCGAGCAGCCGCTCGGCCGTGGCGTGGGCCCTCCGGGTCGGGTCGGTGTCGATCGCGGGCAGCAGTGCCCACCGACCGGCGGTCTCGGGTGGACCGGAGCGGGCGACGCGACCGGGCCGCGGCGCGGCCCGGCGGGTGCGGTGCGCAGGACGTCCGGAGCTGGTCAGGGAGCGGAGCGGCGCGAGGGTGTCGTTGCTGACGCGGCCCGCCCAGACCAGCTCCCAGAGCGCGGCACTCAGCGCGGCGTCGCTCTTGCTGCCGATCGAGTCGCTGAGCTGGCGGAAGAACCAGGCACCGCCGGGTGCGAGCGCGGCCAGCACCTGGCGCTGGAGCTCGTCGTCGATGTCGGTCTGCGGGTCGGGCAGGGTCAATGGCGCCTGGTCGGCGAGGTGAAGGGAGACCCAGCCGTCGCTGCCGGGCAGCGCGCCGTGACCGGCCCACACGACCTCGCCGGTGGCGGTCAGCTCGTCGAGGTAGGCCGGCTCGTAGTCGCGGACCCGCGCCGCGAGCACCAGCGGCTCGAGCGCCGACGCCGGCACCGGGGCGCCGGCCAGCTGCTCGACCGCGCGGACCACGCCGTCCACGCCGCGGAGACCGCGGCTCCCGCCGGTGGTCGAGCTTGTCGAGACCTGCTGCCAGGCGGAGGAGAAGCGGGCGAGGGCGACCGGCTCGACCGGCTCGATCTCCTGGCGCAGCTTGGCCAGCGAGCGGCGTCGCAGCCGGCGCAGCACCTCGGCGTCGCACCACTCGTCCCCGACGCCGGTCGGGCGGAACTCGCCGGTGAGCACCCGGCCCTGGCCCTCGAGCCGCTGCAGGGTGTGGCGGACGGGGGCGATGCCGAGCCCGAGCCGCTCGGCGACCTGACGGTCGGTGAACGGGCCGTGGGTGCGGGCGTAGCGGGCGACCAGGTCGCCCAGGGGGTCGTCGACCGGCTCGGTGAACGCCGCGGGGGTGCCTGGCGGGACGGGCACACCCAGCCCGTCGCGGAGCCGGGCGACGTCCTCGACGACGGCCCAGGCGTCGCCGTACGTCATGCGGACCTCGACGACCCGACGGGTGGCCGCGAGGTCGCTCAGCCAGTCGGCGACGGGAGCGTCGGGCACGGCGCGGGCGACGGCCTCGTCGAGGGTGAGTGGTCCGAGCAGGCGGAGCAGGTCGACCATGCCCTCGGCGTCGCGCGCCCGCCGGTCGGGGGCGACCCGCTGGAGCTCGGCCTCGACCTCGGCGAGCACGTCGGGGTCGAGCAGCTCGCGGAGCTCGGCGCGACCGAGCAGCTCGGCCAGCAGTCCCTGGTCGAGCGTGAGCGCGGCGGCGCGGCGCTCGGCGATGGGGGAGTCGCCCTCGTAGACGAACTGCGCGACGTAGCCGAACAGCAGGGTCCGCGCGAACGGCGACGGCGAGGTGGTCTCGATGTCGGTGACGGTGATCTCGCGCTGCTGCACGCGGGTCAGCAGGGAGGTGAGGCTGGGCAGGTCGTAGACGTCGTTGAGGACCTCGCGGACCGTCTCGAGCACGATGGGGAAGGACGGGTAGCGGGCGGCGACCTCGAGCAGCGCCGCCGCGCGCTGGCGCTGCTGCCACAGCGGGCTGCGGCGGCCGGGGTCGCGACGCGGCAGCAGCAGCGCGCGGCCCGCGCACTCACGGAACCGGCTGGCGAAGAGCGCGGAGCCGCCGACCTCGCGGGTCACGATCTCGTCGATCTCGTCGGGCTCGAACACCACCAGGTCGGCACCGGGGGGCTCGGCGTCGGTGTCGGGGATCCGGATCACGATGCCGTCGTCGGAGGCGATCGCCTGGCTGCCCTGGCCGGCCAGGCCGTAGCGCTCGCGCAGCCGGGCGTTGATCGCCAGCGCCCACGGCGCGTGGACCGCGGTGCCGTAGGGGGAGTGGAGCACCAGGCGCCAGTCGCCGAGCTCGTCGCGGAACCGCTCGACCAGCAGCGTGGTGTCGCTCGGGAGCAGGCGAGTGGCCTCGGCCTGCTCGCGGACGTAGGTCACCAGGTTGCTCGCGGCGTTGTCGTCGAGGCCGACCTCGCGCACGCGGTCGCGAGCCTTCTGGTCGGGGAGGCCGGCCAGCTCGCGGTTGAACGCGCCGACGGCCTCGCCGAGCTCGGCGGGACGGCCGAGGGTGTCGCCCTTCCAGAACGGCAGCCGTCCCGGGACCCCCGGGGCGGGCGAGACGAGCACCCGGTCGTGGGTGATGTCCTCGATGCGCCAGCTGGTGGCGCCGAGCGCGAACACGTCGCCGACCCGGCTCTCGTAGACCATCTCCTCGTCGAGCTCGCCGACCCGGCGGCCGGTGCCCTCGCCGACGAGGAAGACGCCGTAGAGCCCGCGGTCGGGGATGGTGCCGCCGCTGGTGACCGCGAGCCGTTGTGCGCCGGGCCGGCCGGCGATCGTCCCGGTGACCCGGTCCCAGGTGATCCGCGGCCGCAGCTCGGCGAACTCGTCGCTCGGGTAGCGGCCGGCCAGCAGGTCGAGGACGGCTTCGTAGGCCGAGCGCGGGAGACCGTTGTACGGCGCCGCCTGGCGGATCGTGTCGTAGAGCTCGTCGACGTCCCACTCGTCGAGGGCGGTCGCGGCGACGACCTGCTGCGCGAGGACGTCGAGCGGGTTGGCCGGGACACGCAGCGCCTCGATGCCGCCGGTGCGCATCCGCGCGACCGAGACCGCCGCCGGGGCGAGGTCGCCCCGGTGCTGGGGGAAGAACACGCCCTTGGAGGTCTCGCCGACCTGGTGGCCGGCACGGCCGACGCGCTGCAGGGCGCTCGCCACGCTGGGCGGCGAGGCGATCTGGAGGACCTGGTCGACCGCGCCCATGTCGATGCCGAGCTCGAGGCTGCTGGTCGCGACCACCGCCGGCAGCCGGCCGGCCTTGAGGTCGTCCTCGATCTGGGCGCGCTGCTCCTTCGACACCGAGCCGTGGTGGGCCTTGGCCATCAGTGCCGCCGCGCCGGCCGAGGCGCCGGACTGGGCGAGGATCTGCGCGGGGGGAGCCACGTCGTCGGCGGAGTCCCCGGTGGCGATCTCGTTGAGCCGCGCCGTCAGCCGCTCGGCGGTGCGGCGGGAGTTGGCGAAGACGATCGTCGAGCGGTGCTCACCGATCAGCTGGGCGACCCGCTCCTCGACATGGGGCCAGATGCTGGCCCGGCGCCGGTCGACGGACTCGCCGAGCTCGTCGTACTCCTCCACCTCGGGACGGCCGCCGTCGGGCTCGGTCATGTCCTCGACCGGCACGACCACCTCGAGGTCCCACTCCTTGTGGGCCGGCGGGGCGACGATCTCGACCGGGGCGTGACCGCCGAGGAACCGGGCGACCTCCTCGGTGGGGCGCACCGTCGCGGACAGGCCGATGCGCTGCGCAGGCTTCGCGAGCAGTGCGTCGAGCCGCTCGAGGGTGATCGCGAGGTGGGCGCCGCGCTTGGTGCCGGCGACGGCGTGCACCTCGTCGACGATGACCGTCTCCACGCCCTGGAGCGACTCCCGGGCGCGGCTGGTCAGCATGAGGAACAGCGACTCGGGGGTGGTGATGAGGATGTCGGGCGGCCGGGTCGTGAGGGTACGGCGCTCGTTGGCCGGCGTGTCGCCGGAGCGGATGCCGACCCGGACGTCCCGCACGTCGGTCTCGCCGAGCCGCTCGGCCGTCTGCCGGATGCCGATGAGCGGTGCCCGCAGGTTGCGCTCGACGTCGACGGCGAGCGCCTTGAGCGGGGAGACGTAGAGCACCCTCGTGCGCTTGGTCTTGTCCTCGGGCGTGGGCGTCGTCAGCAACCGGTCGATCGAGGCGAGGAACGCGCTCAGCGTCTTGCCGGACCCCGTGGGGGCAACCACCAGCGTGTGGTGGCCGCTTCCGATCGAGCTCCAGGCGCCCTCCTGCGCCGACGTCGGCTCCGCGAACGCAGCCCGGAACCAGGTCCGGGTGGGCTCGCTGAATCCGCTCAGCGCTTCGGGGTACTTCGCCACCATCACATCCTTGCGCACGCCACCGACAGGGAGGACGGTCCCGACATGGAGTACCCCCGGCTGTGCCAGACAGTCCTCGACACCACCGACTGCCGCGGTCTGGCGGAGTTCTACCGGGAGCTGCTCGGCGCCCAGTACCGCGCCGGCGACGAGCCGCCCGAAGACGGCTCGCGCGACGACCCGGACTGGCTGGTGATCGTCGGCGCCAACGGCCACCGGATGCTGGCGTTCCAGAAGGTCGAGCGGCTCGAACCGACGACCTGGCCCGATCCCGACGTCCCGATGCAGCTTCACGTCGACATGACCGTCGCTGACGTCGAGGAGCTGGAGTGGAACAAGGCCCGGGCCGAGCTGCTCGGTGCCAAGGTGCTGCTGGACCGCACCGACGACGAGGACGAGCCCCTCTACGTGCTGGCCGACCCGGCGGGTCACCCGTTCTGCGTGTTCGTGAAGTGACCTCGATGGCCTCCAGCCGCCCCGGCTCGATCTCGGCGCGCTGATATCGAGGGGAGGGCGCGGATTCGCGGGACGCGGGACCTCGGCGGCGGCAATACTCCTCCGGACGCCGAGTTCCGGGAGCAGACGTGGGGAAAGCAACGATCCTGACCGTCGATGACGATGCCAGTGTGTCCGCAGCGATCGGCAGGGACCTGCGCCGGGAGTACGGAGACCGGTTCCGGATCGTGCGCGCCGGTTCGGGCCCCAGGCGTTGGAGGCGCTGGAACAGCTGGCGCTACGGGACGACCCGGTCGCCCTCATCGTGGCGGACCAGAAGATGCCGGAGATGACCGGCATCGAGGTGCTGGCCGAGGCACGTCGGTTGGCGCCCGAGGCCAAGCTCGTGCTGCTGACCGCGTATGCCGACACCGAGGTCGCGATCACCGCCATCAACGACATCGGCCTGGACCGGTACCTGATGAAGCCGTGGGACCCGCCGCCCGAACGTCTCTACCCGATGCTCGACGACCTCCTCGACGGATGGGTCCGCGAGCACCCCGACCGGACCAGCGAGGTGCGGGTGGTCGGCCACCGATGGTCCGACCGCAGCCACGAGGTCAAGACCTTCCTGGCGCTCAACCACGTGCCTTACCGGTGGCTCGACGTCGACGTCGACGGTGATGCCCTCCAGCTGGTCGAGCTCGCAGGTGCGCGACCTGACGAGCTGCCCTTGGTGCTGCTCCCCTCCGATGGTGGGGTGCTGCGAGCACCGACCACCTTGGCCCTCGCCGACGCGCTCGGACTGCGCACCCGGGCCGAACAGACGCTCTACGACGTCTGCATCGTCGGCGCCGGACCCGCCGGCCTCGCCGCCGCCGTCTATGCGGCTTCGGAAGGGCTCAGCACCGTCCTGGTGGAGCGGGAGGCCGCCGGCGGGCAGGCCGGGACGAGCGCTGCGATCGAGAACTACCTCGGATTCCCGAAGGGCCTCAGCGGTGCCGACCTCACCCAGCGGGCCCGCGCCCAGGTCGGCCGGTTCGGCGCCGAGCTGGTCCTCCCGCGGGAGGTCGTGGCGCACGAGGCCCGGGGTCCGGTGCACGCGGTGCTCACGGCGGGTGACGTGGAGATCGAGGCTCGGGCGGTCATCGTGTGCACTGGCGTCTCCTACCGGCGTCTCGTGGCCGACGGTGTCGACGAGCTGACCGGCCGCGGCATCTACTACGGCGCCAACGCGACCGACGCCGCCCAGTGCAGTGGCGACGAGGTCTTCGTCGTCGGAGCCGCCAACTCCGCCGGCCAGGCGGCACTCAACCTCTCGAAGTTCGCCAAACGAGTGACTTTGCTGGTGCGGGGACCCTCGCTCGAGGCGTCGATGTCGCAGTACCTCGTGACGCGCATCCTGTCCGAGCCGACGATCGAGGTCCGGCTGCAGACCGAGGTCGGTGCTGCCCACGGCGATGGCCACCTGGAGTCGCTGACGCTCGTCGATCGTGCAACCGGACAGGAGGAGGACGTGCTCGCGACGTGGATGTTCGTCTTCATCGGAGCCTCGCCGCGTACCGACTGGCTAGGAGACGACGTCGTGCGTGACCAGCACGGTTTCGTGGTGACCGGTCAGGACCTGGTGCGCGTGGCTCCCGAACGGTGGCCGTTGGAGCGCCCACCGTTCGGGCTGGAGACCAGCGTGCCGGGCGTCTTCACCGCAGGCGACGTCCGGTTCGACTCGATGAAACGCGTCGCGTCGGCCGTCGGAGAGGGGGCGATGGCGATCTACCAGGTCCACCGCTACCTGGCCACGACGTGATCACCCTCGAGGAGCTGCGTGCGCTCCCGTTGCTCGAGGGACTGGACGACGGACGCCTTCAGGACCTGCTCGACGTCGCCATCGAGGTCGTTGCCGCGCCCGGGCAGGTGCTCTGGTCGGCGGGCGAGCCCGCAGACGGGTGGTGGGTGCTGCTGGACGGCGCGGTCGACCTCGTGCGCCTGACCGGGCGCGACGAGATCGCCATCGGTGCCATGCGTTCGCCCGGCATGTGGGCCGGCGGGCTGCGGGCGTGGGACGAGACCGGCGTCTACCTGGTGACGGGGAGGGTCGCCGAGGACACTCGGATGCTGCGCTTGGACGCTGCCCTGTTGCGAGAGCTGCTCCAGCGTTGGTTCGCACTCGGGGTGCACCTGATGGACGGACTCTCCCGCACCATCCGAAGCGTCGAGGCCACCGCGCGTCAGCGCGAGTCGCTGGTCGCTCTCGGGACGCTGGCCGCGGGACTCGCCCACGAGATCAACAACCCGGCCGCTGCGGCCACCCGCGCCGTCGACTCACTCACGGAGACAGTGGAGCAGCTGGCCGCGTCGGTCGCGACGCTGTCGAGCACCCTGACGGACGGCGAGCGGCTGGTGAGGTTGGCGATGCTGCGCGACGAGCTGGACACCGCGCCCGTGGCCCGGGACCCGATCGCTGCTGCGGACGCGGAAGACGAGCTCGCCGACTGGCTCGAGGGCAACGGCGTCGGCGACGGCTGGCGACTCGCGCCGGCCCTGACCGCCGCGGGCGCGGACCCCGCTTGGTGCGAGCGGGTGCTCGCGGAGGCCGGGCGCGACGGCCTGGCCGCGGCGCTGACCTGGATGACCGGCGCGCTGGCGGCACGGGCGATGCTCGGCGAGCTGAGCGAGTCGACCCGCCGCATCTCGGATCTCGTCGGCGCCGTCAAGTCCTACTCCCAGATGGACCGCAGTGCTCGCCAGCGGGTGGACGTGCGGGAGGGGCTGGAGAGCTCGTTGACCGTGCTGGGCCACAAGCTGCACCCAGGCTTGGAGGTGGTGCGCGACTACGCCCCTGGGACGTCGATCGACGGTTACCCCGGTGAGCTCAACCAGGTCTGGACGAACTTGCTCGACAACGCCATCGACGTGATGCCGGGGATCGGGACGCTGCGGGTCTCGACGTCGGCCGAGGGGGAGGCTGTCGTGGTCGAGATCGCCGACACCGGTGGCGGCATGCCGCCCGAGGTGGTCGCGCGCGCCTTCGAGGCCTTCTACACCACCAAGGACGTCGGCAAGGGGACCGGCCTCGGGCTCGACATCGCGCGCCGCATCATCGAGGAACGGCATGGCGGCGAGATCTTCTTGGACAGCAGCCCCGACGGCACCACCGTGCGGGTCCGCCTACCGCTCAGGGCCGGCTGAGCGATCCACCCCGGCGTCCCGCGCGTCGCTCTCGCCGAGCCGCGGTCTGCCGGATGCCGATGAGCGGCGTCTTTCGTGCCGGACCCGGCGAGCGCCGCCGCCAGCAGATGCACATCGACATGACCGTCGCCTCCGAGGAGCTGCGGTTCTTCCGGCGTCGACGGGTACTGGACAGAGCGCGTGTCTTTCCTGACGCTGCACTCGATCTGAGGAGATCGCCGTGAAGAACGTGCTCAGATGACCCCCGTCCGCGTTGGACTGATGGCAGATCCCGCCGCGCCCTCGGACCTCGCCCGCCGGATGGCCGACCTCACCCCGCCGGACAGCGAGGATCGCGTGAACTGGGACGTCGAGGTGGTGAGCGAGCCGTTCACCCTCGCGTCCGAGGACGTCGACGACGCGTTGGAGCGACTCGACGACCACGCGCGTCGGCACGGGTGGGACGTCGTGGTCGGCCTGACGGAGCTGCCCCTCCACGACAGCGACGGCCGGTACCTGCTGGTCGACGTCGACCGTCGAGAACGACGGGCGGTGCTGTCGCTGCCCGCGCTCGGCGGGCTGCGCATGCAGCGGCGCGCGCGGCGCGCTGTCGGCAAGCTCGTCCACGCGATGGCCGGCGCCGAGCCAGGCGACGACCACCGCGTGCCGCTGTCCCGTTTCGGCGGCCGTTGGCGACTGCTGTCGGGCATGGTGCTCGCCAATCGGCCGTGGTTGCTGGTGCCCGGCTTGAAGTCGGCTCTCGTCGCTGCCCTCGCCACCGGCGCGGTAGCCACCATCAACTCCACCGTGTGGCTGCTCGCGGACTCCTTGTCGTGGTGGCGTCTCGCGGTCGCCACCATCGCCTCGGTCGCCCTGATCGTGGGATGGATCATCGTCGACGGCGAGCTGTGGGATCGCCCGAACGACGACACCGCGGAGGCACGGGAGCGATCGCGCCTCTACAACCTCTCCACGATCCTGACGCTGACTCTCGGGTCACTCATCTGTTACGTCGCGCTCTACGCCGTAAACCTCCTGTGGGCGCTCTTCGTCCTCGATCCGGCAGTGATGGGCGGCTATCTCAACGCGTCGATGGGCTACGGGGACCTGTTCGTCCTGGCGTGGTTCATCGCGTCGGCGGCGACGGTCGGAGGCGCTCTCGGCACGGGGGTGGAGTCCGACGATGCGATCCGTGCCGCCGCGTACTCCAAGCGCGAGGAGGACCGCCGCGCGCGGCTGGCCCGTGAGCGGACCAAGGAGACCGACAGGTCGACCCGCACTGATCGACGTCCGGACGGGGGAAGCGATTGACGACGGCAGGGACCGACGACGTCGTTCGCGTCCGTGGCGCCACCGAGCACAACCTGCGCAATGTCGACGTCGACATCCCGCGGGACGCGCTGGTGGTGTTCACCGGCATCTCCGGGTCGGGTAAGTCCTCGCTGGCGTTCGGGACGTTGTACGCCGAGGCCCAGCGTCGCTACTTCGACTCGGTCGCGCCGTACGCCAGGCGGCTTCTGCAGCAGGTCGGGGCGCCGCACGTGCAGGAGATCAGCGGGCTACCCCCGGCGGTGGCCCTGCAGCAGCGGCGAGGGGCACCCACCTCCCGATCGTCGGTCGGGACCATCACCACGCTGTCCAACCTGCTGCGGATCCTCTACTCCCGCGCGGGGGACTACCCAGCGGGTGCCGACCTGCTCCCGGCCGAGGCGTTCTCGCCCAACACCGTGGCGGGCGCGTGCCCGCGCTGCCACGGCCTCGGTGTGGTGCATGACGTCGCCGAGGACCTGCTCGTCCCGGACCCGTCCCTGAGCATCCGCGAGGGCGCGATCGCCGCGTGGCCGGGCGCCTGGCAGGGCGCCAACCTCCGCAGCGTCGTGGCCGGCCTGGGGATCGACATCGACCGGCCCTGGCGGCGGCTCCGGAGGAAGGACCGCGACTGGCTGCTCTACACCGACGAGCAGCCCTCGGTGCTGGTCGAGCCCGAGGAGGGACGCGTCGACCACGGCTACTACGGCAAGTTCTGGAGCGCGCGCAAGCACGTCCTGCACGTGCTGGCCGACTCCCAGAGCGAGCGGTCACGGGAGCGGGCACTGCGGTTCGTGCGGGACGCGCCGTGTCCCGACTGCCACGGCAGCGGGCTGCGCCCGGAGGCACTGGCGGTGACCTTCGTCGACCGCTCGATCGGCGAGCTCAAGGAGCTGCCGCTCACCGAGGTGGCTGCGCTGCTCCGCCCCGTCACCGAGCTGCCGGAGGAGACCCAGGAGGTGGCGGTGCGGATCTGCACCGACCTGGTGACGCGCATCGAGGTCCTCCTCGACCTCGGCCTGGGCTACCTCAGCCTGGGACGGAGCTCGACCACGCTCTCGCCCGGTGAGGCGCAGCGGCTACGGATCGCGACCCAGCTGCGGTCGGGGCTGTTCGGTGTGGTCTACGTGCTGGACGAGCCGTCGGCGGGGCTGCACCCGGCGGACGCGGCACCGCTGCTCGACGTGCTGGACCGGCTGAAGGCCTCCGGAAACTCGCTCTTCGTGGTGGAGCACGACCTGGACGTGGTGCGACGTGCGGACTGGGTCGTCGACCTCGGCCCCGGTGCGGGCGCGGCCGGCGGCCGGGTGCTCTACAGCGGGCCGGTCGCAGGCTTGGAGGACGTCGCGGAGTCGGCCACCGGCGCCCACCTCTTCGGCCGTGCCGAGCCACTGCAACACGAGGTCCGCGACCCGCAGGGATGGCTGCGCCTCGAGGGGGTGTCGCGGCACAACCTGCGGGACGTCTCCGTCGACATCCCGCTGTGCGTGCTCACCGCCGTGACCGGGGTGTCCGGCTCGGGCAAGTCGACGCTGGTCAGCCAGGTGCTCACCGAGGACCCGGTGGCGCAGGAGTCGTTCGACCGGCTGGTGCTCGTCGACCAGCGCCCGATCGGCCGGACGCCGCGGTCGAACCTCGCGACCTACACGGGGCTGTTCGACGCCGTCCGCCGGCTCTACGCGACGACCAAAGAGGCGCAGGCGCGCGGCTACGACGCGGGCCGGTTCTCCTTCAACGTGGCCGAGGGCCGGTGCGACACCTGTCAGGGCGAGGGCTTCGTCTCCGTCGAGCTGCTCTTCCTTCCCGGCACCTACGCACCGTGCCCGACCTGCCACGGTCGGCGGTACGACGCCGAGACGCTCGAGATCACCTACCGGGGGTTGTCGATCGCCGAGGTCCTCGGCCTCACCGTCGACGAGGCCGCCGACTTCCTCGAGGACGTTCCGGCCGCCGCCCGGAGCCTGCGGGCGCTGCGCGAGGTCGGGCTGGGCTACCTGCCGCTCGGGCAGCCCGCCACCGAGCTCAGCGGGGGCGAGGCCCAGCGCATCAAGCTCGCGACCGAGCTCCAGCGCGCCCACCGCGGCCACGCGCTCTACCTGCTGGACGAGCCGACCTCCGGCCTCCACCCCGCCGACACCGCCCTGCTGCTCCGCCTGCTGCACCGCCTCGTCGACGCCGGCAACACCGTCGTCCTCGTCGAGCACGACCTCGACGTCGTCGCCACCGCCGACTGGGTCATCGACCTCGGGCCCGGTGGTGGCGACGCCGGTGGGAGGGTCGTCGCGACCGGCACCCCCCAGGACATCGTGGGGGTGAAGGAGAGCGTGACGGCGCCGTACCTCGCTCGGCGGGTCAGGGCTGCTTGGGCGGGAGGGCGGACGCGAAGGTGACCCCGCGGCGCACCCACTCCGCGAGAGCGGCGTCGGAAGCGACGTCGGCGGGCTCGACGCGGAGCCAGCCGGACATCTCGCGGCCGCGCATCTCCATCGGGTACGCCGGGGTCGTGGCGACCAGGCGCTCGCCCTCGTCGCGGTCGACCCGGACCAGGATGCCGCCCGTGCTGCTCGCGGCGACGGCCATGTTGCCGCCGATGAGAAACGCGAGCCCGCCGAACATCCTCTGCTCGGTGAGCAGGGGCTCGCCGCCGACCAGGTCGCGGATCCGGGCGGCAAGGACTTCGTCGTACGCCATGGCCGGAGCGTAGGACGCGACGCCGACAGTGCATCCACAATGGAGCGGTGTCCCGTCGTACCCGCTGGATCGCCGCCGTCGTCGCGGTCGCGCTGCTGGCGTGCGTGCTGGCCTGGTGGCTGGCGGCCGAGGACGGCGAGGAGCAGCCCACGCTGATGGCGGAACCGCCCGCAGGTGCGCTGGAGGTCGTTCCGGCACCCTCGATCGAGGAGGCGGGGGAGTGCGCGGGCGGGGCGCGGCGGCCGTTCACCCCGGAGTCGGTCACCATCGACGACGTCGTCGCGGACGCGGCGGTCGTCGGCGTGCCCCGGGACGCCCGCGGCGTGACCGGCGTGCTGCCGATCAGCAACAAGGTCGAGCTCGCGTGGGACCTCGGCGGCATCCGTCCCGGCAGCCGGCGCGGCAACGTCCTCCTCAACACCCACACCTGGGAGGACGGGAGCGCGCTCGGCAACGCGCTGCTCGAGGAGCTCCACCTCGGCGACCGGCTGATGGTGGAGGGCGGCGGCTCCTCCCTCTGCTACGAGGTCAGCATGCGGATCGAGGTGCCGGTCGAGGAGGGGTACCGGCCCTACTACGAGGAGGACGGCCCGCCCCGCGTGGCGATCGTCGTCTGCTCCGGTGAGCGCCGGCCCAACGGCGTCTGGAGCCATCGGACGATCTGGTTCGCGCGGGCTCTGTCGCGCGCGTGAGCCGATGGGCCATGGTGGACGCATGACCAGCGAGCTGACCCCCTACCTGTGCGTGGCCGACGCGCGGGCGGCGATCGAGTGGTACGTCGACGTGCTCGGGGCCGAGGTGACCCATGAGCCGATCGTGATGCCGGACGGCCGCGTCGGGCACGTGGAGCTGGCGCTCGACGGAGCCGGCTGGATGATGGCGGACGCCTTTCCCGACCGCGGCAGCGAGCCGCCGCTCCCCGAGCGCGGTGCCGCGGTGACCTTGCACCTGACCGTTTCGGATGTCGACCGGACCTGCGCGGCCGTGACAGCGGCCGGCACCACTCTCGACCGCGGCCCCGAGGACAGCCCACCGGCGGGACGGGTGGCAGTGTTCCGCGACCCGTTCGGCCACCGGTGGTTCCTGAACCAGCTGGCGACCGGCCCCACCCGCACCTGAGGCAGGATGCCGGGATGACCCTGGAGACGCCGGAGGAGTACTACGCGCGGATCGCCGCGGCGACCGATGCCGAGGGACGGCTGCCGGTGGCGGTCGAGGAGATGCCCGGGTGGGACATCTACCCCTACGAGATCGCCTCGCTGCGGATCAAGCCGCTCCGCCCGCTCGACGACGAGGAGCCCCCGCGTCGCGGCGAGGACCCCGCCGAGTGCTGGTGCAACGACCCGGGCGCGCAGCTCTCGGTCGCCGGGACCGCCTGGAGCAACGAGCGGTGGCGGCTGGTGCTCGCCCAGGAGACGCGGGTCCCGGCGTGGCTGATACTCGAGCCGCTGACGCATTGCGACCTGGCGACGGTGCCCGACGATCTCGCTGAGGAGATGGGCCGGCTGGTCGTCGCCGTCGCCGCGGCGATGGAGGAGCTGCCGAGCGTGGGTCGGGCGCAGCTCTACCGGTTCGGCGACGGCGGTGCCCATCTGCACCTGATGTTCCTCGGGCGGCCGCGGCGGATCCTCCAGCTCCGCGGCTCACCGCTGCTGGACTGGGAGGAGAACCTGCCGCTCGTGCCGACCGACGTGCACCGTGCCAACGCGGCGCACGTCGGGGCCCGCCTTCGCGAGCGGTTCGGCGGGGACGGTCCGAGCTGGCTCTAGCGCTTCCAGGCCGGGTCGCGGCCGATGAAGCCGAGCAGCCGCGCCTGCCAGTCGGCGTCGTCGGGGACGGGCACGCGCGCGCCGTACTGCCCGCTCTGGCGCAGCACCTCGTCCATCGGCTCCATGCCCTCGAACAGCTCCCGGCACCGCGCCTCGTCGAGGCGATCGTCCTGGTTGGTGGCGCGGGCGAGGTCCCAGGTGTGCATGAAGACGTCGTTCGTGTAGAACCTCGAGATCGCCTGGGGGAGCGGCATCTCGGGCAGCCGCGGGTGCGCGAACGTCGTGGTCGCCTGGGCCGGGTCGTCCAGCACCGCCTGCACCGCCCCGGCGTGGTGCTCCCACGCCCCGACCGGGTCGTCGTCGACCGACGGTCCGCCGCCGAGCTCGATCCCAGAGCCGGCGGCGAGGAAGGAGGGGAACCACTCCACCAGGTGTCGTACGACGTCGCGGGCCTGCCAGTCCGCGACCGGGGTCGGCGCGTCCCACCCGCCCGCGCCGTCGGCCCCGACGCCGCGCACCCGGTCGGTGAAGGCGCTCGCGATCGCGCGGTGCTCCTCCGCGGGATCGGTCGGGATCACTGCTGCGGCTCCGCGAGCCCGGCGAGGACGTCGTCGAGCGCGGCGTAGCCCTCGTTGACGCCGACCTCCATCCCGCTGGCCATCATCCCGGCCTGGGCCTCCATCGACTCCACGACGGAGGTGGCCTCCAGCCGGGTGCGACCGTCGCCGAGGTCGACGAACAGGAGGATGTCGAGGCTGACCGCCTCCGGCATCTCCTCGAACCCGAAGGTCTGCACGATCTTCTCGTTCTCCTCGACCCGGTGGACCGAGCCGTAGAAGTGGGCGACCGCCTCGCCCTCGCGGAGCGCGGTGTAGCGGTACTCCCCGCCGGTGCGCAGGTCCCACTTCTCGATCTCCATGTCGATCGACCGCGGACCGAGCCACTGCTTGACCAGCTCGGGCTCGATGTGCGCGCGGTAGACCAGCTCCGGCGGGGCGTCGAACTCGCGGAAGATCCGCACGACCGGGAGGTCCGGGTCCGCCTCGATGACGGCCTCGGGGTGGGCGGTGGGGGTGGTGGTCATCCTGCTGCTCCTTCGTTGCGTCTGTCGGTCAGGTCCTGCTCGCGGCCCTGCATCCGGTCGAGGAGCGCGTCCAACCGCTGGTAGCGCTCCTCCGCCTGCTGGCGGTACCGCTCGATCCACTTCGTCATCAGGTCGAAGACCTCCGCGTCCAGGTGCACCGGGCGTCGCTGCGCGTCCCGGCTCCGGCTCACCAGGCCAGCCTCCTCGAGCACCTGGATGTGCTTGGAGACCGCCTGCAGCGAGACGTCGTACGGCGCCGCCAGCTCGCTCACCGTCGCGTCGCCGGCCGCCAGCCGGGCGACCATGTCGCGACGGGTCGGGTCGGCGAGCGCGGAGAAGACCCGCGACAACCGGTCCTCGTGCTCAACCATGTGGTTGAGTACAGCAGGGTCGACCGGCTTTGTCAACCTTTTGGTTGAACAAGGTGCGACCGCACCCCCGCCGGATGCCCCGCCCCTGGGCGGGTAGCGCACACCCATGAACGACGAACGCGAGCGACCCACCGTCCGGCAACCGCTCAACGCCGAGAAGCGGCCGTGGACCCCGATCCTCTGGGTCGTGCTGGTGCTGCTGCTCGTCCTGGCGGCCTTCGCCGTGACCGGCTGGCTGCGCTACACGACCTGACCGGAGCGACCAGGCCGATCTAGCCGGCCAGGCCGCGTGCCATCGCGGCGAGCACCCGGTCGAGCTGCTCGTCGGTGACCCCGCCGAAGCCGACCACCAGCCCGCTGAGTCGCGCGGTGCGGCAGTAGTTGGAGATCGGCGCGACCTCGAAGCCGGCGTCGCGGGCGGCGGCGCGGGCGCGTCGTACGGCCGCGGGCGGCAGGAACCAGGTCGAGTACATCCCGGCGGCGGGACCGGCGGCGGTGCCGTACGGCGCGAGCACCTCGCCCACCCGCGGAGCCCGGTCGGCGTAGACCCGACGTGCGGTGCGGACCACCTTGTCCACCCAGCCCTCGCGCAGCAGGGTGAGCAGCGCGCGCTGGGCGGGCCACGAGGGCATGTCGTAGGTCTGCTCGCGCAGGGCGACCAGCCTGCGCAGCAGGTCCGGTGGCGGCACCATCCAACCCACCCTGAGCCCGGGCCCGACCGACTTCGACGCGGTGCCGAGGTAGGCGACCTGCGACCGGTCGAGCGAGGCCAGCGCGGGGATCGGCGCGACGTCGTAGCGGAACTCGGAGTCGTAGTCGTCCTCGATCACCACCGTCCCGTGCTCGCGCGCTGCGGCGAGCAGTGCGAGCCGGTCGGCCGCCGGCATCACGTGGCCCAGCGGGTGCTGGTGGGCAGGGGTGACGTACGCCGCCGCCAGCCGGGTCACGTCGATCGGCCGGCCGGGCTCGAGGCCGACCACCGCCCGGCCGGCGGCGCGCACGGTCTCTACCGCGGCGCGGTAGCCGGGGTCGTCGATGCCGACCGCCCCGACCGGGACGTGAGGGAGCAGCTGCCGCAGGCCGTCGGTGGTGCCCGAGGTGAGCAGCACCTCGTCGGGGTCGACGGAGAGCCCACGCGTGCGGGCCAGCCGGTCCGCGAGCTCGATCCGCAGCTCGGGGATCCCGCGCGGGTCGGGGTAGCCGGCGGGCGGGGCGGCCGCCGACACGTCCCGCCACGCGCGCCGCCAGCCCGCGCGGTGGCGCGGATCGATCCACGGCGACCCGAGGTCGAGGGGGATCAGCGCCGGCGCACTCGACCGCGGTGGCCGGGACCGGACGGCGGCCTGCGGCACCCCTCCGGACGCGACGAACGTCCCGGCCCCCTGGCGGGTGGTCAGCCAGCCCTCGGCCAGCAGCTGGTCGTAGCCCTGCTCGGTCACCGACCGCGCCACGCCGAGGTCGGTGGCGAGCGCGCGGGTGCTGGGGAGCCGGTCGCCGGGCGCCAGCGTGCCGGCGACCACGAGCTCGCGCACCTGGGTCGACAGCTGCACGCCGAGCGGCTCGGGTCGCGTGCGGTCGAGCCGGACCGGCAGCGTCTTCATGAGAGTGTCCTGTCAGAATCGTCGAATAGTGGCCCGTGACCACGGGCCACTCTCGCGACAGGCTAGCTCCATGACCACCGCACTGTCGCCCACCCGCCGCACCACCGGCACCCGGGAGTCCGCCCGGGCCGTCTCCGAGCGCCACCGGATGATGGCGCTGTTGGAGGACGGTCTCGTCGGCCACCTCGGGGTGGTGCTCTCGACCGGCCCGACCGACGGCAAGGCCGGCGCGACCCACCCGGTCGTGCTGCCCGTCGCGTACGCCGTCGACCCGGCCGGTCCCGACGCCGAGGGAACGCTCTACGTCCACGGCTCGACCGGTGCCGGCTGGCTCCGGTCGGCGATCGAGACCGACATGTGCTTCACGGTCACCGAGCTCGACGGGCTGGTCGCGGCGCGGTCGGGGATGCACCACTCGATGAACTACCGTTCCGCCGTGATCATCGGACGGGCGCGCTCCGTCGTCGACCCGGACGAGCGCTCCCACGCGCTCGACCTCATCGTCGACCACATGATCCCCGGCCGGTCGGCCACGTTGCGGGCCGCGACCCGCAAGGAGCTCGCCGCCACCGCGGTCCTTGCGCTCCCCCTGCGGGAGGCCTCGATGAAGGAGCGGGCCGGCGGTCCGGTCGACGACCCCGCCGACATCGATCCCGCCGTCTGGGCCGGCGTCATCCCGTTGCGACGGGTGGCGCTCGCGCCGGTCAGCGCGGACGACGCACCGGGACCGGTGCCGGCCGACGTGCGCCGGCGCGCGGAGGATCTCGCGTGAAGGCACCCACCACCGCGGGCGGGTCGCTCAGCGTCCTCCAGGGCACCGCGCTGACGCTCGCGGCCGTGCTCGGGGTCGGTGTGGTGACGCTGCCCGCCCTCGCGATCGAGGAGGCCGGCCCGGCATCGATGCTCGCCTGGGCGGTGCTGATCGTGGTCTCGGTGCCGCTGGCCGCGACCTTCGCCGCGCTCGGCGCGCGGCACCCGGACGGCGGGGGCGTGGCGACGTACGCGCGGCTCGCGTTCGGCGGTCGCGTCTCGACGATGGTCGGCTGGGCGTTCTTCCTCGCCATCCCCATCGGCGCGCCGGTCGCGGCGGGGTTCGGGGCGTCGTACGTCGCGGAGGCGGCCGGTGGCGGACGGACGACGGAGATCGGCGCGACGGCGGTGATCATCGTCGTCGTCACGATCATGAACTGGCTCGGCATCCGGATCTCGGCCGGCGTGCAGCTCGCCATCGCCGCCGTCATCGCGACCCTGCTGCTCGTCGCCATCCTGGCGTCGTTGCCGCGGGTCGACACCGACAACCTGACGCCGTTCCTGACCCACGGCTGGTCCGGTGTCGGCGCCGCCGCGGCGGTGCTGGTGTGGGCGTTCGCGGGCTGGGAGATCGTGAGCTCGCTGTCGGCGGAGTACCGCCACCCCGAGCGCGACATCGCCCGCGCCACCGGGATCACGCTCGGCGTGGTGACCGTGCTCTACCTCGGCATCGCGTTCGTGACCGTCGCCGTGCTCGGCGCCGCCACCGGCCGGGCGCCGCTCGCCGACCTGCTCGCCGGTGCCTTCGGCGACTGGGCGCGGCCCCTCACCACCGTCATCGCGGTGCTGCTGACGATCGGCGCGATCAACTCCTACTTCGCCGGGGCCTCCCGGCTCGGCGCCTCACTCGCGATCACCGGCGCGATGCCGCGCTGGCTCGGCTCCGACGTCGGCGACGGCCGGGCCACGCCCCGGCACGCGCTGCTGGTCGTCGCCGGGCTCGGCCTGGCGGTCCTTGTCGGCGAGGCCCTGCTCGACCAGCCGACCGACGCCACCCTGCTCGTCACCACGGGCACGTTCGCGCTGGTCTACGTGGTGGGCACGGCGGCCGCCGTACGCCTGCTGCCGGGTGGTTGGCCGCGAGCGGCCGCGGTCGTCTCGCTCGTTGCGTCGGTCTGCCTGGTCGTCCTCACCGGTCTGCCGGTGCTGATCCCGATCGCGACCGGGATCGCCGGGCTGCTGTGGACGCTGCGGCGGTCACCGCACCCGGCTCAGCCGCGCACCATCGGCGGCGAGACGACGGTCGCCGAGCCCCTCCGGTAGAGCAGCGCCCGCCGGCCACCGGCGCCGGTGGGGGAACCGTGGACGTCGGTCGGCACGACGAAGCCCTCGGTGCCGAGCACCTTGCGGCGGAAGTTGCCGAGGTCCGGCGGCTTGCCCCAGACGGCGGTGTAGACGCGTCGCAGCTCCGGCAGCGTGAACGGCTCGTTGACGAACTCGACGGCGAGCGTCGTGTACTCCAGCTTGGCCCGCACCCGCTCCCGCGCGTCGAGCAGGATCTGCCGGTGGTCGAAGGCCAGGTCGGGCGCCTCCTCGGCGGCGTCGCCGGTGGGGGAGAGCAGGTCGTCCACCACCCACCAGCGGGCGTCGGAGGCGTCGGTGCCGGCGGTCGGCTCCGGCAGGTCGGGGGCGAGCGCCACGTGGGCCACCGACACCACGCGCATCCTCGGGTCGCGGTCGGGCGCGGAGTAGGTGCGCAGCTGCTCGAGGTAACCGGCGAACTTCTCCACGCCGGTCTCCTCGTGCAGCTCGCGCCAGGCCGCCTGCTCGGCGTCCTCGTCGGGCTCGACGAAGCCGCCCGGCAGGGCCCACTGGCCCGCGAACGGGTCCTCGCCGCGCTCGACCAGCAGCACCGACAGCGCGCCGTCGCGGATCGTGAAGATCGCCAGGTCGACGGCGACGGCGAACGGCGGGTGGTCGCTCATACGGTCACCCCCGCGTCCGCCATCTCGCGGACCGCCGCCTCGCTGGTGCCGGGTGCGACGCCGGCGTGCAGCCCGTCGAGCAGGCGTACGGCGAAGCCCTCCCGCCGTGCGTCGAGCGCGGTCGCGCGGACGCAGTAGTCGGTCGCGATGCCGGTGACGTCGATGTCGGTGACCCCGGCCGTCCGCAGCACGTCAGCCAGCGAGGCGCCGTCGTCGGTGACGCCCTCGAAGGCGGAGTACGCCGGCACGCCCTGGCCCTTGCGCACGTGGTGGGTCACGGCGTCGGTCACCAGCTCCGGTGCGTAGTCGGAGCCCGGGCCGTCCGAGACGCAGTGCACGGGCCAGGTGGTGACGAAGTCGGGCTCCTCGCCGGGCGCGGCGAAGTGACCGCTGTTGGTGTCGTGGCCGTGGTGCCAGTCCCGCGAGGCGGCGATGACGGCGTAGTCGCCCGCGTGCGCGGCGAGGTGCTCGCTGATGCGGGTCGCGACGTCGCGACCGCCGGTGACGCCGAGCGAGCCGCCCTCGACGAAGTCGTTCTGCACGTCGACGACGAGAAGTGCTCGAGTGGTGGCGGTGGTGGTCATGCTGTCTCCTCCTCGCTGTTGCGGGTGACGGTGAGGTACGGCGGGCCGGCCGCGACGGCCAGCGCCTCCGGCGGCAGCCGGCGCAGGGCCGCGGCGGTGTGGGCGCGGATCTCCTCGGTGCTCGGTGCGTGGACCGCGACCCCGTCCTTCATGACCGGGACCTGCGCCGGGTAGGCACCGGCTGGTGCGGGGTCGCCGGGGATGGTGAAGGTCTCGCGGACGAGCAGCCCGGCGTCGTCGTACTCCCGCCAGGCGGTCTTGTGGCCCCCGACCGACACCTTGTCCTTGGACTTCTTCGAGACCGGGCGCAGCGGGCCGTCGGCGCTGTCGGCGACCGCGACCAGCTTGTAGACCATGCTCGCCGTCGGGTGGCCAGAGCCGGTGGCGACCCGGGTGCCGACGCCGTAGCCGTCGATCGGGGCGTCGGCGAGCGCGGAGATGACGAACTCGTCGAGGTCGCTGGTCGCGACGATCCGGGTGTCGGGCGCGCCGAGATCGTCGAGCAGGGCGCGCGCCTTGACGGCCTCCTCGGCGAGGTCGCCGGAGTCGATGCGGACCGCGCCCAGCGCGGGGCCGGCGACGCGGACGGCGGTGCGGATCCCCTCGGCGATGTCGTAGGTGTCGACCAGCAGCGTGGTGCCGGGGCCCTGGGCCTCGACCTGGCTGCGGAACGCCTCCTCCTCGCTGCGGTGCGCCAGCGTGAACGCGTGCGCCGCGGTGCCGACGGTGGGGATGCCGTAGTCGAGCCCGGCGCGGAGGTTGCTCGTCGAGCCGAAGCCCGCGAGGTAGGCGGCGCGGGCGGTGGCGACCGCCGCCTGCTCGTGAGTACGACGACCGCCCATCTCGATGAGCGGCCGGCCGGCGGCGGCGGTGACCATGCGCGCGGCGGCCGAAGCGATCGCGGTGTCGTGGTTGAGGACGCTGAGCACGATCGTCTCCAGCACGACGCACTCGCCGAGCGTGCCGCGGACGGTCAGCACCGGGCTGCCGGGGAAGTAGAGGTCGCCCTCGGGATAGGCCTCGATGTCGCCGCGGAACCGGAAGTCCTGCAGGTAGGCCGCGGTCCGCTCGCCGACCACGCCCTGCTCGACCAGCCATGTCACCTCGTCGGCGTCGAACGTGAACGCCTCCACGAGGGGGAGCAGGCGACCGAGCCCGGCGAGCACGCCGTACCGCCGGCCCTCGGGGAGCCGCCGCGCGAAGCACTCGAACACCGCCGGGTGGCCCACGGACCCGTCCTCGACCCAGGAGTCGAGCATCGTCAGCTCGTAGCGGTCGGTCAGGAGCCCGGAGCGGTGGGTCACGGTGACGCCTCCTCGTTGTAGTCAATCTGACTATAACATGCCGTCGATAATCTGTCCCCGTGGACGAGCGGATGCGGACCGAGCAGCTCGCCACCGCCTACGAGGACCGGCTCGTCAGCGAGCTCGCCGACGAGCGCCGGGCCCGCGGTGCGTTCTATACCCCGCCGGAGCTGGTCGAGTGGGTGCTCGACCGGGCTTTGGCCCCGACAGGCTCGACCACCGGCATGCGCGTGCTCGATCCCGCGTGCGGCACCGGGCACTTCCTCGTCGCGGCAGCGCGCCGGCTCGGCGACGTCCGCGCGGTCCACGGCTCCGACCTCGATCCCGAGGCGGTGGCGATCGCGCGACAGCGGCTCCAGGCCGAGGACCCGACTGTGCCGGCCGCGGAGATCGAGACGCGCGTCGTCGTCGCCGACGGGCTCACCGCCTGGGCGGGCGAGAGGTTCGACGCGGTCGTCGGCAACCCGCCGTTCCTCGGCCAGCTCAAGAGCCGAACGGCCGGCCAGCGCGGCGGTCTCGGCGCCTACACCGACACCAGTGCTGCGTTCCTGCACCGCGCGCTCGGACTCGTCGGCGCCGACGGGGTGGTCGCCCTGGTGCAGCCGCTCTCGGTGCTCGGCGCCCGCGACGCGGGACCGGTCCGCGCGGCCGTGACCGACGCCGGCGCCCTGACCGACCTGTGGGTCACCGACCGGCCCGTCTTCCGGGGCACGTCGGTGCTGGTGTGCGTGCCCGTCGTACGCGTCGGCGCGAGAGGCGGCCCCGGTCCCGCCGAGTGGGGCCGGCTCGCCGCGCCGTCGTTCGGCATCCCGGTCGCTGGCTTCGAGGCCGGCGAGGGCACGCTCGGCGACCTCGCCTCCTGCACTGCCGACTTCCGCGACCAGTACTACGGCCTGGTCCCGCACGTGTCCGACGGCGGCCCCGGCGTCCCCCTGGTCACCAGCGGCCTGATCGAGCCCGCCTCCTGCGAGTGGGGGAGGCGGCCGACCCGCTTCGCACGCCGGCAGTACGACGCGCCCGTCGTCGACGTCGATGCCGTCCGCCGAGGGGCGCTCGCGGCCTGGGTGGATGCCCGCCTGGCGCCGAAGGTGCTCGTCGCCGGGCAGGGCCGGGTCGTCGAGGCCGTCGTCGACGAGAAGGGTGAGTGGCTGCCATCGGTGCCCGTGCTCACCGTTGTCCCGCACGACCCCGCCGACCTCTGGCGGGTCCTCGCCGTCCTGCTGGCCCCGCCCGTCGTCGCCGACGCCGCGGCGCGCTACGTCGGCACCGGCCTCACGCCCGGCTCGATCAAGATCAGCGCCCAGCAGCTCGCGGCGCTGCCGCTCCCCGCCGACGACGACGCCTGGCTCGCCGGCGCCTGCCTGGCCCGCTGGGCCCAGCACGGCACCCCCGACGAGCGGGCGGTCTACCTTGCCGAGGCCGGCGCCGCGATGACCTGTGCCTACGGCGGCCCGCACCCGGCCCTCGCCTGGTGGCAGGAGCGGGTGGGGTCCGGGCGCGGCGCCTAGCGGCGGCTAGAGGACCGCGGTCAGCACCCCTGCGAGAGGCGCGGGCACGGCGGCCGGCTCGAGCGCGGCGGCGAGGAGCGCGGCGTACTTCTCCTTGCGCCCGCTCGTCGTGCCCCAGAACCGCCGCAGCACCAGGTCCTCGGGACGGCCGCGGTGGTAGGGCTGGTTGAGCAGGATGTGCCAGGCGTCGAGGTCGCCGCCGGCCTCCACCACCTCGAGCACGCGATCCATCCCGAGGGCGCGGACCAGCTCGTCCTCGAGGTCGGCGACGCAGACGAACGGCGCGACCCGGCCCGGGTGATCGGCCAAGGTGCGGTCGACGTACGACGACTCCCCGGCGTCGTGCAGCAGCGCCACCTGGTCGTGCTCGGGCACCTCGGAGAGGTGCCGGCGGAGGTTCGTGATGCCGCCCATGCTGACGACGTCGACCCCGGTCAGGTCGTGGCCGAGCCGGGCGGCGAGGGTGACCAGCGCGGTCCGGTCGCTCTCGCCCTCGACGAGCACGAGGGAGGCGGGCACGACTCCGACGATATTCGAGGGCTCGTGTCGGCCGCGGCTCCTAGGATCGGTCGGGTGAGCGACACCCTCTCCGAAGGCACCGCCGACGACGCGGTCGAGACGCCGGACCAGCCGGCGATGATCACCGCGCGCGGGCTGCGGAAGAGGTTCCGCCAGACCTCGGGGGACGGCTTCGAGGCGGTCCGCGGCATCGACATCGACGTGCGCAAGGGCGAGGCGTTCGGGTTCCTGGGGCCCAACGGCGCCGGGAAGTCCTCGACCATGCGGATGATCGCGTCGGTCTCGCCGGTCACCGGGGGCGAGCTGCGCATCCTCGGCATGGACCCGGCCGTGGACGGCCCGGCGATCCGCGGCCGGATCGGGGTCTGCCCACAGGAGGACAACCTCGACCAGGAGCTCAACGTCTTCGACAACCTCTACGTCTACGGCCGCTACTTCGGGCTGCCGAAGCAGGTCGTGCGCGAGCGGGTCGGGGAGCTGCTGGAGTTCGCGAAGCTCACCGAGAAGGCGAAGGCCAAGGTCGACGAGCTCTCCGGGGGCATGAAGCGCCGCCTCACCATCGCCCGCTCGCTCATCAACCGGCCCGACCTGCTGCTGCTCGACGAGCCGACCACGGGGCTCGACCCGCAGGCCCGGCACCTGCTCTGGGACCAGCTGTTCCGCCTCAAGCAGGCCGGCGTCACGCTGGTGCTGACCACGCACTACATGGACGAGGCCGAGCAGCTCTGCGATCGGCTCGTGATCATGGACAAGGGCGTGATCGTCGCCGAGGGCGCACCGCGCGACCTGATCCGCGAGCACTCGACCCGCGAGGTCGCCGAGCTCCGGTTCGGCGTCGGCGAGCACGCCGCGCATGCCGAGCTGCTGGCCGACCTGGGAGACCGGATCGAGGAGCTGCCCGACCGGCTCCTCGTCTATGCCGAGGACGGCGAGGAGGTCGTCGCCCGCACCCACGAGCGCGGACTCCAACCGATCGCGACGCTGGTCCGTCGGTCCACCCTCGAGGACGTCTTCCTCCGCCTCACCGGCCGGACGCTGGTCGACTGATGGCGGAGATCTCGACAGGCTCGATCACCGGGGAGGGCTCGATCACCGGGGAGGGCTCGAGCACCGGGGAGGGCTCGATCACCGGGGAGGGCTCCACCAGTGGGGGTGGCGACCTGCCGTTCGTCGACGGCCTGCTCCGGCAGGTCGACTACTGGGCCACGCTCTGGGCCCGCACCTGGCGCGGGGTCGTGGCGTCCTCGTTCCTCTCGCCGTTCCTCTACGTCATCGCGATGGGCGTGCTGCTGGGCGGCTTCGTCGAGGCCGACTCCGAGACGCTCGAGGGGGCGTCGTCGTACCTCGCCTTCGTGGTGCCCGGCCTGATCGCCGCGCACGCGATGCAGACGGCGGTCTCGGAGACGACCTACCCGGTGATGGGCATGATCAAGTGGCAGCGCATCTACGAGTCGATGCTCGCCACGCCGCTCCAGCCCCAGCACGTCGTCGGCGCGCACCTCGGGTCGGTCGCGCTGCACCTGGTGGCGACCTGCGGCCTCTACGCGCTGGTGCTCGCGCCGTTCGGGGTCTACGAGTCGTGGTGGGGGCCGTTCGTCGCGTTCCTCGCGCAGGTGCTGTGCGGGATGACGTTCGCGACGCTCGTCTACGCGTTCACGACCCGCAACCGGTCGGAGGAGGGCTTCGGCGTCCTGTTCCGGCTCGGGGTGTTCCCGCTGTTCCTGTTCTCCGGGGCGTTCTTCCCGGTCTCGAACCTCGGGGACGTCGGCGGCACGATCGCGCGGCTGACGCCGCTGTGGCACGGCGTGAACCTGTCGCGCATGTTCGCCCTCGACAACGTCGTGTGGTGGCAGGCGGGGGTCAACGTCGCGGTGCTCGTGGTGCTGATGGTCCTCGGCTGGTTCTGGTCGGTGTCCGGCCTGACGAAGCGGATGCTGTCGTGAGCGCCGCCGTGCTGGCCTCCGACACGACCGACGTCCACCCGTTGACGCCGGTCGCGGCGACCCGGCTGCTGGTGCTCCGCAACTACCTCGTCTACCGCGGCGCCTGGAAGCTGTTCCTCACCGGCTTCCTCGAGCCGGTCTTCTACCTGCTCTCCATCGGCATCGGCGTCGGCGCGCTGATCGAGAGCTTCGACGTCGGCGGCAAGGAGATCTCCTACGCCGCGTTCGTGGCGCCGGGCATGCTCGCGGCCTCGGCGTTCAACGGCGCGCTGCTCGACTCGACGTTCAACGTCTTCTTCAAGCTCAAGTACGTCAAGCTCTACGACCAGATGCTCGCCACCCCGCTGTCCACCGGCGACATCGCGCGCGGCGAGATCGCGTGGGGACAGCTGCGCGGGTCGTCGTACGCCGCGATGTTCCTGCTGGTGATGCTGCTGATGGGGCTCATCGAGTCGTGGTGGGCGTTGCTGGCGCTACCGGCGGTGCTGCTCATCGGATTCGCGTTCAGCGCCGTGTGCATGGCGGCGACGACCTGGATGCGGAGCTTCCAGGACTTCGACAAGATCACGCTGGTCCAGCTGCCGCTGTTCCTCTTCTCCGCGACGTTCTTCCCGGTCGACACCTACTCCGGCCCGGTCCGGTGGATCGTCGAGTGCACCCCGCTCTACCGCGGTGTCGTGCTCTGCCGGGAGCTCACGACCGGCACGGTTTCCGTCGCGTCCGTGGTTTCGGTCGTCTACCTTCTGGTGATGGGTGTGGTGGGCCTCCTCGTCGTACGCAGGCGGCTGGACACCCTGCTGCTGACCTGAGGAGAGATGGCCGATGAGCCGCAAGAAAGCTGTCTGGCTGAGCATCGGCGGCGTCTTCGTCGTGGTCGTGATCGCCGCGCTACTGCTCTTCCAGCCGTGGCTGCTGTTCATCGACGACGAGGTCGACGAGGCCGACGACGCCGGCACCGTCGTCGGTACGGCGTCCGACGGCCTCTCGCAGACCGCGTTCCCCGACAGCCCGACCACCGAGGACGGCAGCACTCCCGACGGCGGCGCGACCGACGACGGTCCGAAGCGGGTCGAGCTCGCGGCGGCGGACTTCATCGACGCCGAGCACGACACCTCCGGTCGCGCGGTCATCTACCTGCGCGACGACGGCACCCGCTACCTGCGGCTCGAGGGCTTCGAGACCTCCAACGGCCCCGACGTGCACGTGTGGATCACCGACCAGAAGAGCGGCGGGGACTGCGAGGGTTGCGGCGACTCGTGGGGCATCTACGACGACGGCGACTACGTCAAGCTCGGCTCGCTCAAGGGCAACATCGGCGACCAGAACTACGAGATCCCCGACGGCGCCGACCTCTCCAACATGAAGTCCGTCGTCATCTGGTGCGACCGGTTCAACGTCGCGTTCGGCACGGCCGCGATCGCCTGAGGCGGCCGGTGCCGTCACTCACCAATCGGTCGGATCGGTGCAACCCGCGCCGACAGGGGCGAAGGTCAGCAGGGTGATCGACACCGGCGGCAGCTCGACGTTGCCCGACAGCTGGCCCGCGGGCCACGTCGCGGCGGCGGCGGCGGGCCGGTGGGTCGTCGGCGGGCCTGTGCCGTCGTCGTTGAGCTGGTCGATCTGACCCTGCAGCGATCGAGTCTTCACGCAGGTCGCTCCGGTGCGGGCGGGGATCTGCACGGTCGGGGAGAACGCGGTCGTGCGCTGGTTGACCACGAACAGCTGCACCTCGTCGCCAGCCGTCGTGGCCAAGGTGGTGACGCCGGCATGCCTCTCGGCGGTCGTGACCGGTTGCTGTCCGACGAGGTGCCTGACCAGCTCGAGCAGATAGCCCTGGTCGGACAGCACGGGCCCGCTGGCGCGCTGCCAGAAGAGCGTGCTGAAGTTCGACAGGTTCGAGATCCGTACGCCCTCGTTGCCCTGGGAGGCGAGCATCCGGGCAAGCACGACCGTGTGCATGAACCGGTCCTTCTGCCGCTGGTACGCGACGCCCAATGAGCCGAACTCGGTGACCATGAGGAAGCGGTTCGGGTGGCCCTTGACGATTCGGGTCCGAAGGGCGTGAAGCTCGTCCGATTCACGACTCGTCTGCCGCATCAACCGCCGGAAACCGTCCGCCGCGGTCGGCGACTCCGACCCGTCCTCGAACTCGGCGTACGAGTGCACGGCGAGACACTCGAACGGCCTCGAGCCCATCGCGTCGACGAAGCCCTGTGTAGCCCACGAGCTGCAGACGTGGATCCGCACGCCGTCGTGCTCGTCGTCGAGCCTCTCGATGGCGTTGCGGAACTGGACGAAGCCCCCGTGCCGCACCGAGTACGAGATCCGAAGCTTGGCTTCGTCGGCAGGTGCACGGCCGAGCACGACGACGTTCTGCTGCTCGACAGTGAACTCACGCGGCCCCGGTGCTCCGCGCACGAACGTGTGCGGCTTGCCGTTGACGAACACCGTCGGCTTCAGGTCGAGCGCGATCGGGCCGAACCGGGTCCGGAACCGTCGGGTCGATCCGTCCCCTTCGGCCGGGCCCTCGAGGTTGCAGTTGTCCGCGTCGAACAGCCGGTTCGCGCCTCCCGTGCTGGGCTGGTGCTGGACGCCGCCCTGGATGTACTGGCGGAGCGTCACCCGCGGCTCGCGCGAGCGCCAGTAGGCCTGGTTGGGACCGTAGGGCTCGTTGGCCAGCTCGACGTAGATGTCGGCCTGGCTGGGCCGCGCGTCGATGAGCCGATTGACGAACGTCGCGGCTTCTTTCGGGCTCGAGTTCACCATCGGCACCATGAGAGTCGACTGGCCTGCGATCTCGTCGATGACCTTCGCGTGCTGGGTGATCGTGTATCCCGAGCGGTCAGCGGTGATCGGCTGGTACATGGCTCCGCGCACGCCACCGCCGATGCCGCCACCGTTGGTCTGGCAGCCGTGCGCCAGCATCTGGCCGACGTCGAACATGTTCGCGACGGTCCCGCCCGGGTAACGCACCGCGTTGAGCCCGATCTGCTCCGCCAAGCTGGTGATCGACGCCTGCGGCTTCCGGGTCTCGGGGTCCCAGGCGCCGTCGCCGTCATCGACCCAACGCTGGTTGGCGCCGACCATCCCCGGCGCGATCGGCCCTACGCCGGAGACGTCCCGGCCGGTAATCGTGAGGACCGGCGTGGCGGCGACCGACGCCGCGGGCGCCTCGTCTTGGAGCCCGTCGACCGGGGCGAGCATGGTGCCGACGAGTGCCACCAAGGCGGCCGGACCGATGACAGAAAGACGCATGATTTCCCCGAGAGAAGGCGGCGCTGATGCGGGAAGCATGCCATGGGGACCGTCAGCTGATCTCGGGCAGATCCTGCTCGACGCCCAGCAGCGCTTGGAACGGATCGCCGCGCTCCTCGAGCCGGTCGAGGACCGTGCGGATCGTCCAACGGTCCGGACGCAGGTCGGGGTCGTCGAGCTCGGCCCAGCCGATGGGCACGGAGACGGGAGCCTCGGCCGCCGGCCGGGTGGAGTACGGCGCGACCAGGGTCTTGTTGATCGCGTTCTGCGTGTAGTCCAGCCGAGCCAGACCCTTGCGCTCCTTCTTCTCCCACTTCCAGCTGACTAGGTCGGGCAGCACCTTGCCGACGGTCTTCGACAGCTTCTCGGTCCAGGCTCGGGTCTCGTCGAAGGTGTAGCCGGGGCGGATCGGGATCCAGATCTGGATGCCGCGCTTGCCGGTGACCTTCGCGCGGCCGAGCACGCCGAGGTGGTCGAGCGCCGTCCGGTGCAGGCGGGCGAGGTCGAGCAGCTGGTCCCAGGTCGTCTTCTCGCCCGGGTCGAGGTCGATGAGGGCGTAGGTGGGCTCGTGCATGGCCGAGGTCCGGGAGGTCCACGGGTGCCACTCGAGCGCGCCGAAGTTGGCGGCCCACAGCAGCGCGGCGGGCTCGTCGACCACGAGGTACGTCTTGGTCTCGCCCTTGTCGGCCTCCGGGTTGTCCCAGCGGGGGAGCCAGTCGGGGGCGTGGGCGGGCAGCTCCTTGTGCCAGAAGCCCTTGGTGTCGGCCCCGTCGGGGAAGCGGTTGAGGTTGATCGCGCGGCCCTCGAGGTAGGGGACCGCGACCGGCGCGGTGCGGGCGACATAGGCCAGCAGCTCGCGCTTGGTGACGGGCGGGTCACCGGGGAACAGCACCTTGTCGAGGTTGGTGACCTTGAGCTCGCGGCCGAACACCTCCCAGGTGCCCTGCTTGCCCATCTCCTCCAGTGCCGCGATCGCCTCGTCCGGCACCGGGTCGGGCAGCAGGGTCTCCTCGGCGTCGGCGGCCGGCGCGCCCGACTTCCAGATCCGGTCCGGGTCCTCCTTCACCTCGTCGTTGGTGCGGCCGGTGAGCACCGATCGGGGGTGGTCCTCGGGGTCCCAGCCGTCGACCGCGTGCTCGTCGTGCTTGTGCAGGAGCAGCCACTGCTCCTTGTCGGCGTCGCCGTCCGAGCCACCACGCCGGACCAGCACCAGCCGGCCGCGCAGCTTCTCGCCGTGCATCTCCGCGTGCAGCTCACCGTCGGCCAGCTGGGCGGCGGGGGCGTCGGTCTTCGCGGGCTCCCAGGTGCCGGTGTCCCACACGATGACGTCGCCGCCGCCGTACTCACCGCTGGGAATGACGCCTTCGAAGTGCAGGTACTCGATCGGATGGTCCTCCACGTGCACGGCCATCCGCTTGGTCTCCGGGTCGAGCGTCGGCCCCTTCGGCACGGCCCAGCTCACCAGCACCCCGTCGATCTCGAACCGCAGGTCGTAGTGCAGCCGGCTCGCGCGGTGCCGCTGCACCACGAACCGCCGCGCGCCGTCGCCGTCGCTCGCCGCCTCGCCGGCCGGCTCGGGCGTACGGCGAAAGTCCCGCATCCGGCGGTACTTGGCGAGGTCACCCATGTGGTGACTATGCCCGGTCGGGCTCGCGGCAGACGCCGCTCCGGTGGAGCAGCCACCCGCCGAGGACGAGCACGGCACCGAACGCGAGGAACCCGAGGTCCCACGACAGCGGAGCGCCGAGGTCGTCGCGGACGTGGTGGACGCCGAGCAGCTGGTGGTCGACGAGGCCCTCGACGAGGTTGAAGACGCCCCATCCCGCCAGGACCAGGCCGAAGTGGAACGACCAGCTCGGGGCCACGCGGCCCGCGCGCCACGCCTTGAGCGTGAGGACCGACGCCGCCAGCACCAACACCCATGTCGCGAGGTGGAAGAACCCGTCAGCCACGGTGTTGGCCTCGAGCCCCGCCACCGTCGTCGTCGGGTGGTCGTCGACGTGGCTCACCATGTGGTGCCACTGAAGCACCTGGTGGAGCACGATGCCGTCGACGAACCCGCCCAGGCCCAGCCCGTAGAGGATCCCGGGTGCCCTGGTCGGCGGCTTCCCGAGCGCCGTTCCGTCGCCGTCCATGGGGCGGCGGTACCCGTGCGACGCGCCGCTAGCCTGCGGGCATGGAGCGTGCGGCGTTCGAGTCGGTGTCGTTCGGCGCCGTCGCCGCGCTGGTGGCGGAGAACCTCGCCACGGCGACCGACGCCCGCGGGTTCCACCCCGGCGCGGAGGAGCTGCGCCGCCGCGCCGCCGACGTCCCGGGCGACGACAAGGCGGTGTGGGTGGAGGACGGCCGCGTCGTGGCGTGGGCCGTCGTCGAGCCGACGTTCTCCAACCTGCTGTTCGGAGCCCTCCCCGCCGTGGCGGACGTGCACCGCGACGTGCTCGCGTTCGGGCGCCGCCGGCTGCGGGCAGGCGGCGCGGCCGTCGTACGGACGCCGGTCGTGGACGGCGAGGACTGGCGCGCCGACCTGCTGCGCGCCGAGGGCTTCGCGCCGGTCGACCGCGTGACGCACCACGAGGCCGGGCTGGACGACCTCCGGGTGACGTGGGCGGGCGGGGCCGGCCGGGACATCCGGGTCGAGCCGCTGGGGGAGCGGGTCGAGGAGTACGTCGACGTGCACCGGCAGGGATTCGCCACCACGTACCTGACACCGGAGCGCAAGCGGGAGTGGAGGGCGAGGCCGGACCACCGTGGCGACCTCGATCTCTGCGCGGTCGACGCAGCGGGCGCGCTGCTCGGAGCGGCGACGACCTACGTCGACGGCGGCGCGGCCTACCTGGCGATCGTCGTCGTCCACCCCGATCACCAAGGCCGGGGACTCGCTCGTGCCCTCGTGACGGCGAGCGTCGACCGCCTCCGCGCGCAAGGCGCCCGCACCTTGGCCTCGACCACCGGAGCCCCGGCCCTTCGGCACCTCCTCGAGGACATCGGTCTTGCGACCGTGGCGACGACGCACTGGTGGCAGGGCCCGCTGCGTCCCTCCTGACACGTCGCGACGAGCAGGGTGGCCGGCTACTTGTCGAGGAGCGCGAGCACGGCCAGCACGCGCCGGTTCGTGGTCTCGTCGGCCGGGAGCCGCAGCTTGACGAAGATCGAGCTGACCACGGGCTCCACCGTCTTGATGCTGAGGTGGAGGCGTTCGGAGATCGCCTTGTTGGACAATCCCTGCGCGATGAGGTCCAGGACCTCGTTCTCCCTCGGCGAGAGGCCGGCGAGGCCGCCGGTGGCCCGGGTCTCCTCGATCACCCGACCGAGGCTCAGGCGCACCATGATCCAGCCTCCGGCGAGCGGCACCAGCGTGGTCGTCAGGAGTCCGAGCCGGGGCGACTGCCACACGGCGAGGCCGACGAGCAGTGCTGCGGCGGCGACGCCGACGGCGCCGGTGAGCAGCGCGAGCTGGCTCCGCAGGACCCCGTTGGCGCTGCGCCAGCGTGCGGCGACCGCCACGACCCACAGGATCTGGAAGATCGCGTACGCCGGGTGCGCGACCAGGTTCCAGACGTCGCGGACGACGGACACCCCGCCGAGGTCGAGAGGATGCGGCGTGTCGACACCCGCGGCGGAGTACTCGACGGGCCAGAGGGCTGAGAGGGCCGAGCAGGTGACGGCAACGGCCACGACCACGTACGCCGTCCACCGCCAGCCGCGTGAGAGGAAGCGCCCCTCGGGGAAGCAGAGGACTGCCCAGGTCGTCAGCCCCAGGATGGTCGCGATCGGCCAGACGCCGAACCAGGCCCACCACTGGCTCGCTGCCTCTCCGCCCTCGTGGGCGACCTGGCGCCCGAGGAACAGGATGCCCTCGAGGATGCCCACGGCTCCGAACAACAGCGCCTCCGGCTGCTTCGGGCGCAGGAGGAGGGTCCACGCCGCGACCATGCCGAAAGCCAGGGCGAGCAGCCCGTTGTGGAGGTTGCCGATCCAGAGACCGTGGGCGATCCCGGCCGATGTCAGTGCGACGACGGCGCCGAGGACGAGCAGCGGGACGAGCAGGTCCCAGGAGCGTTGCTCGTCGTTGCGCACCGGCCCATGGTGACGCAGAACGCGCTCCGCCGACCTACAGGGTTATCCCTGGGATGTCGTCGAGCGGCAGGTGCAGGGCGGCCCCCGGAGCGCGGAGCGTCGGTCCCGCCGCAGCCTGGGACCAATCAGATCGATCGCCCGATCCCGACCGAGAGGCACGACATGTCCGACCTGGCCCACGACCTCGCGCACGACCTCGCCCCCGGCACCCCCGCGGCGCCCGCCGTCGCCCTACCGACCGAGCGGCTCCTCAGCGCCTCCCTCCTGCTGGCCCCGACCGCCTACCTCGCCGTGGACTGCAGCTACGCCGTCCAGGGGTGGGACCACGGACCGACCGCCGCTGCGCACCTGCTGGCCGCCGCCCTCTACGGCCTGGCGGCCCTCGCCCTGGTGGGCCTGGTGCGCGGGCGCGTCCAGGCCGTCGTGCTGGTGATCGCGGTCCTCGGCGTGATCGGCAATGCGGGAGTCGCGGAGAACAGCCTCCACGTCGCCTTCGGCGGCAACGACCTCTTCGACGCCGCCGGCGCCGCCAACGTCTTCAAGATGATGGGCTTCTTCTTCCCGCTCACCTTCCTGGTCGTCGCGTTCGCGCTCCGTCGCCGTGCCGCTGCCTGGTGGCCGCCGCTCCTCGTCCTCGGCGCTCTGCTCTTCCCGGTCGCGCACGTCGCCAACATCTCGTGGCTCGCGATCATCGACGGGATCATCATGCTGGCGGCCCTCGGCAGCTGCCGCCAAGCCGTCCGCCCGTAGCCTCACCGGCCCCCGAGCCGGCGGGTGAGCTGGTCGGCGGTGCGGGTGACGGCGGCCGCGAGGGCGGTCACGCCAGGGCCGTCGACGGCGTCGACAGCGTCGACGGGAAAGGTCACGGCGACGCCGGCGACCGGGTGCTCGTTGTGGTCGAGGACGGCGGCGGCGACGCTGGCGAGGCCGGGGGTGACGTCGCCGTCCTCACGAGCGTGGCCCCGGCGGCGGGTGGCGGTGAGGACCGCGCGGAGCGCGGTGAGCGACTGGGGACCGGTGCCGTGGCGGTCGACGAAGGCGGCGCGGTCGGGGTAGAGCGCGCGGACCTGGACAGCGGGAAGCCGGGCCAGGACCGCCCGGCCGCTGGCGGTCAGATGAGCAGGGAGACGGACACCGACATCGGTGACCAGCGACGGGCGACCGGGCGCCCGCTCCTCGAGCACGTAGAGGACGTCGCGACCGTGGAGCACGGCGAGGTGAGCGGACTGGCCGACCTGGTCGACCAACGCCGCGAGCGGACGCCGCGCGATCCGCTGCAACGGCTCCTGGCGGGCGTAGCCCGAACCGACCTCGAACGCGGCGAGCCCCACGCCGTACCTCCGCTCCTCGGTGAGGTGCACGACGAAGCCCTCCTCGACCATCGCGGTGAGCAGGTGGTAGGCCGAGGAGCGGGGGATGCCGACCGCGGCCGTGACTCGTTCCAGCGGCACCGGCTCCGGCTGCGCGGCCAGGAACCGCAGCACCCGCAGGGCGCGCGTGGCGGACGGGACCTGGCCCATCGTGCTCCTTCCCGAGTCTCGTATCCGAGACACCATCCTCCTCCGCATGCTGGCGGCACAAGCCCGACCGGCGTTGGATGGGCGCATGGAGCAGACGTACGTCGAGGTCGGGGTCGGCCCGGTCTCGTTCGCCGAGGTCGTGGCGGTGTCGCGCGACGACGCCGGGGTCCGGCTGGGGGTCGACGCGCTGACGGCGATCGACCGCGCGCGCAAGGTCGTGGACGAGCTGGCGGCGTCGCCGACGCCGGTGTACGGCGTGTCGACCGGGTTCGGCGCGCTCGCGACGCGGCACATCGCGCTCGAGCAGCGCACCCAGCTGCAGCGCTCGCTCGTGCGCTCGCACGCGGCGGGGTCGGGTCCCGAGGTGGAGCGCGAGGTGGTGCGCGCGCTGATGCTGCTGCGGCTCTCGACGCTCGCGACCGGCCACACCGGCGTCCGACGCCAGACCGCTGAGCTGCTGGCCGCGCTGCTCACGCACGGCATCACCCCGGTGGTGCGCGAGCACGGCTCGCTCGGGTGCTCGGGCGACCTGGCGCCGCTCGCGCACTGTGCGCTCGCGCTGATGGGGGAGGGCGAGGTGCGCGACCGCGCCGACAACCTGGTCCCCGCTGCCGACGCGCTCGCTGCGGCGGGTCTCGAGCCGGTCGAGCTCGCCGAGAAGGAGGGCCTGGCGCTCATCAACGGCACCGACGGCATGCTCGGCATGCTCGTGCTCGCGATCACCGACCTGCGCCGGCTGTTGCGCACCGCCGACATCGCCGCGGCGATGTCGGTCGAGGCCCAGCTCGGCACCGATCGCGTGTTCGCCGCCGAGCTGCAGGCGCTGCGTCCCCACCCGGGTCAGGCCGCGGCCGCTGCCAACCTGGTCGCGCTGCTCGCCGAGTCGGGCGTCGTCGCGTCGCACCGGGGCACCCCGGAGAGTGGGACACAGTGCAACCGGGTCCAGGACGCCTACTCCCTGCGCTGCTCGCCCCAGGTGCACGGCGCGGCCCGGGACACCGTCGAGCACGCCGCCACCGTCGCCGATCGCGAGCTGGCCAGCGCGGTCGACAACCCGGTGGTCCTGCCGGAGGAGGGCCGGCTGGAGAGCAACGGCAACTTCCACGGAGCGCCGGTCGGCTACGTGCTCGACTTCCTCGCGATCGCGGCTGCCGACGTCGCGTCGATCAGTGAGCGGCGCACCGACCGGTTCCTCGACAAGGCTCGCAACCACGGGCTGCCGCCGTTCCTCGCTGACGACCCCGGCGTCGACAGCGGGCACATGATCGCGCAGTACACCCAGGCCGCGATCGTCTCCGAGCTCAAGCGGCTGGCGGTCCCCGCCAGCGTCGACTCGATCCCCTCCAGCGCGATGCAGGAGGACCACGTCTCCATGGGCTGGTCGGCCGCGCGCAAGCTGCGCCGCGCGGTGGACGGGCTCACCCGGGTGGTCGCGATCGAGGTTCTCACCGCCGCCCGGGCTCTCGACCTGAGGTCGCCGCTCGAGCCTGCACCCGCCACGGGCGCCGTCGTACGACGTCTCCGGGACGCCGGCATCGCCGGCCCCGGCCCCGACCGCCACCTCTCGCCCGAGATCGAGACCGCGGTCTCGCTCGTCCAGTCCGGCGCCGTCCTCGCGGCCGCCGAGTCCGTGATCGGAGAATTGAGATGAACGACCGGCTGCCGATCCACGCCGCCACCGGCACCGAGCTGACCGCGAAGTCCTGGCAGACCGAGGCGCCGCTGCGGATGCTCATGAACAACCTCGACCCCGAGGTCGCCGAGCGCCCGGAGGACCTGGTCGTCTACGGCGGCACCGGACGGGCAGCCCGCAGCTGGGAGGCGTACGACGCGCTCGTCCGCACCCTGCGCGACCTGGAGCCCGACGAGACGATGCTCGTGCAGAGCGGCAAGCCGGTCGGCGTGATGCGCACCCACGAGTGGGCGCCGCGGGTGCTCATCGCCAACTCCAACCTGGTCGGCGACTGGGCCAACTGGGAGGAGTTCCGGCGGCTGGAGGAGCTGGGGCTGACGATGTACGGCCAGATGACGGCCGGCTCGTGGATCTACATCGGGACCCAGGGGATCCTCCAGGGCACCTTCGAGACCTTCGCCGCGGTCGCCGACAAGCGGTTCGACGGCACGCTGGCCGGGACCATCACCCTCACCGCCGGCCTCGGCGGCATGGGCGGCGCCCAGCCGCTGGCCGTCACGATGAACGACGGTGTCGCCATCTGCATCGAGTGCGACGACTCGCGGATCCAGCGACGGATCGACCACCGCTACCTCGACGTGCGGGCCGACTCGCTGGAGCACGCGGTCGAGCTCGCGCTCGCGGCGCGCGACGAGCGGCGGCCGCTGTCGATCGGCGTGCTCGGCAACGCCGCGGAGCTGCTGCCCGCGCTGCTGGAGCAGGGGGCCCCGGTCGACATCGTCACCGACCAGACCTCGGCGCACGACCCGTTGTCCTACCTGCCGGTCGGCACCCGGTTCGAGGACTGGGAGCGGGAGCGCACCGAGGACCCGGTCGGGTTCACCAAACGCGCGCGGGAGTCGATGGCGGCGCACGTGCGGGCGATGGTCGAGCTGCAGGACCGCGGCGCGGAGGTGTTCGACTACGGCAACTCGATCCGCGACGAGGCGCGCAAGGGCGGCTACGACCGGGCGTTCGCGTTCCCGGGCTTCGTGCCGGCCTACATCCGGCCGCTGTTCTGCGAGGGCAAGGGCCCGTTCCGGTGGGCGGCGCTCTCCGGCGACCCGGCCGACATCGCCGCCACCGACCGCGCGATCCTCGAGCTGTTCCCCGAGAACGAGCGGCTGCGGAAGTGGATCACGATGGCGGGCGAGCGGGTGCACTACCAGGGCCTGCCGGCGCGGATCTGCTGGCTCGGCTACGGCGAGCGGCACCTGGCCGGCCTGAAGTTCAACGAGATGGTCGCCTCCGGCGAGCTGGCGGCGCCGATCGTGATCGGCCGCGACCACCTCGACTGCGGGTCGGTCGCCTCGCCGTACCGCGAGACCGAGGGCATGCTCGACGGCTCCGACGCGATCGCCGACTGGGCGCTGCTCAACGCGCTCGTCAACACCGCGTCCGGCGCCACGTGGGTGTCGATCCACCACGGTGGCGGGGTCGGCATGGGACGCTCGATCCATGCCGGGCAGGTCTGCGTCGCCGACGGCACCGAGCTCGCGGCACAGAAGATCGAGCGGGTGCTCACCAACGACCCGGGCATGGGCGTGATCCGCCACGTCGACGCGGGCTACGACCGCGCCGCGGAGGTGGCGCGCGAGCGGGGCGTCGTCGTACCCATGGACTCATGACGTTCGAGCAGATGTGGCGCGACCTCGCGCCGATCGGCCGCTCCGCCACCTCCGGCGGCTACTTCCGGCAGCCCTGGCGCAGCGCCGAGGAGGAGCTGCGGGCGTGGTTCGCCGAGCAGGCGGCCGCACGCGGGCTCGCGCTCGAGACCGACGCGTTCGGCAACCAGGTCGCCTGGTGGCGGCCTGATCCGGTGCCCGGCCGGGTGGCGACCCTCGGGGTCCTCACCGGCAGCCACCTCGACAGCGTCCTCGACGGCGGTGCGTACGACGGCCCGCTCGGTGTCGTCTCCGCGCTGGCCGCGATCGACCTGCTCCGCAAGCGTGGCGCGCAGCCGTCGCGTGCGGTCGGCGTCGGGGTCTTCCGCGAGGAGGAGGGCTCGCGGTTCGGGCTGGCCTGCCTGGGCTCGCGGCTGGCGACCGGGTCGGTGGAGTGGGCCGATGTCGAGGGCCTGCGCGACCGCGACGGGGTCGCGCTCGGTGACGTGACGGACGCGCCGGATGACGGTGCCGGCGGGATCCTCGCCGAGGTGGGCTGCTTCGTCGAGCTGCACGTCGAGCAGGGCCGCGCGCTCGTCGACCTCGACCGGCCGGTCGGGCTCGCCAGCGGGATCTGGCCGCACGGCCGCTACCGCTTCGACTTCACCGGGCGCGCCGACCACGCCGGCACGACTCGGATGGAGGACCGGGCCGACCCGATGCTGACCTACGCGATGACCGCGCTGGCGGCCAACAAGCAGGCCCGGCTCGGCGGGGCGCGCGCGACGTTCGGCCGGATCGACGTCGCCCCGAACGGCACCAACGCCGTACCCTCCCGCGTCACCGCCTGGCTCGACGCCCGCGCGGAGACCGCGGAGCTGCTGGCCGACCTCGTCGCCGCCGTCGAGAAGCAGTCGACCGAGCGCGCCGGCCGCGACGGCACCTCGGTGGCAGTCACGGCCGAGTCGGTATCCAGGGCGATCTCCTTCAGCCGGGATCTGACCGATCAGGTCGGGGCAGGGCACGACTGGCCGGTGCTACCGACCCAGGCCGGCCACGACGCGGGCATCCTCGCCGGTGCCGGCCACCCGTCCGCGATGCTCTTCGTCCGCAACCCCACCGGCGTCTCCCACTCGCCGGAGGAGCACGCCGAGACGGCCGACTGCCTCGCCGGCGTCGAGGCGCTCGCCGACGCGCTGACCAGCCTGGGGGTGTGAGCGTGGCAGCCGACGCCCCCGACGCCTCATCCGCAACACGGGACAGCCACTCCCACGGGTTGTCCGCCTCTGCAATGCCTGACAACCCGCGGAATACCCGGTCGACCGGGTATTCCGCGCCCCGCCCGGCCCCCCTCACCCTCCCCGCCCTGGCCAACGCCCACTCGCACGCCTTCCACCGCGCCCTGCGGGGCCGGACCCAGCAGGGGACGGGGAGCTTCTGGACCTGGCGCGAGCAGATGTACGACCTCGCGGCCCGGCTCACGCCGGACAGCTACTTCGAGCTCGCCCGGGCCACCTACGCGGAGATGCTGGCCGGCGGGATCGGGGCCGTGGGGGAGTTCCACTACCTCCACCACCAGCCCGACGGCACGCCGTACGACGACCCCAACGAGATGGGGCGCGCCCTGCTGGCCGCAGCCGACGAGGTCGGCATCCGGATCCGGCTGCTCGACACCTGCTACCTGACCGCCGGCATCGGGCATCCGGCCGAGGGGGTGCAGCGCCGGTTCAGCGACGGGTCGGCGGACGCGTGGGCGGAACGGGTCGCGGCCTTCGACGACGACCGGGTCGGCGCGGCGATCCACAGCGTCCGTGCCGTGCCGCAGGACCAGATGTCCACGGTCGCCGCCTGGGCGGCGGGCCGGCCGCTGCACGTGCACCTTTCCGAGCAGCCCGCGGAGAACGACGCCTGCCTGGCGGCCTACGGCCTCACCCCGACCCAGCTGCTCGCGGAGGCGGGGGTGCTCGGGCCGCGGACCACCCTCGTCCACGCCACCCACGTCACCGACACCGACGTCCGCCTCATCGGCGACAGCGGCTGCTTCGTCTGCCTCTGCCCGACGACCGAGCGCGACCTGGCCGACGGCGTCGGCCGTGGCGCCGACCTGCGTGCGGCCGGTGCGCGGATCTCGCTGGGCAGCGACAGCCACGCGGTCGTCGACCTGTTCGAGGAGATGCGCGGCGTCGAGATGCACGACCGGCTCCGGACCGGCGTACGGGGCCACTGGTCCGCCCAGGCGCTGCTGCGCTGCGCCACCAGCGACGGCCACGCCTCCCTCGGTCTCGAGGCGGACGGCGTCGTCCTCCTCGACCCCGCCAGCCCGCGGACGGCGGGCGCCGGTGCCGACGAGCACGCCGCCGTCTTCGCCGCCACCGCCGCCGATGTCACCGAGGTCGTCCTCGCCGGCGAGACCGCCTTCGACGGCGATCATGGGCGCGTGGGCCGCGACCTCGACGCTGCGATCACCAAGGTGTGGGCATGAGCGTCCTCGTCACCAACATCGGCGAGCTGGTCACCAACGACCCCGAGGCCGACGACCCGCTCGGCGTGCGCACCGACGCGGCACTCGTCATGGACGGAGACGTGATCGCCTGGGTCGGCCCCGCCACCGGCGCACCGGCCGCCGACGAGCGCGTCGACGCCAGCGGGGCGGCCGTCATCCCCGGCTTCGTCGACAGCCACAGCCATCTGGTGTTCGCGGGCGACCGCGCCGAGGAGTTCCGGGCCCGGATGGCGGGGGAGTCCTACGCCGCCGGCGGGATCCGTACGACGGTCGCGGCGACCCGCGCGGCCACCGACGACGAGCTCGCGGCCACCGTGCAGCGGCTGGTCGCCGAGATGCGCAGCCAGGGCACGACGTCGGTCGAGATCAAGTCCGGCTACGGGCTGACGGTCGACGACGAGGCCCGCTCGCTGCGGATCGCGCGCGGCTTCACCGACGACACCACGTTCCTCGGCGCCCACGTCGTGCCGAGCGAGTTCGCCGACGACCCGGCCGGCTACGTCGACCTGGTCACCGGCCCGATGCTGGCCGCGGCCGCACCCCACGCTCGCTGGATCGACGTGTTCTGCGAGACCGGCGCGTTCGACGAGGACCAGGCGCGGGCGGTGCTCGCCGCCGGCGCCGCCGCCGGCCTGAAGGGGCGGCTCCACGCCAACCAGCTCGGTCCCGGCCCTGGCGTGGCGCTCGCCGCCGAGCTCGGCCTGGCCGCGGTCGACCACTGCACCTACCTCACCGACGCCGACGTCACCGCGCTCCGGGACAGCGGCACGGTGGCGACGCTGCTGCCAGGCGTGGAGTTCTCGACCCGGCAGCCCTTTCCGGACGCGCGTCGGCTGCTCGACGCCGGCGTGCGGGTCGCGTTGGCGAGCGACTGCAACCCGGGCTCGTCGTACACGAGCTCGCTGCCGTTCTGCATCGCGCTGGCCGTGCGGGAGATGGGGATGACGCCGGCCGAAGCCGTGCACGCGGCGACCGCCGGAGGCGCTGCGGCGCTCGGTCGTGACGACGTCGGCGCTCTGGTGCCCGGCCGGCGTGCGGATCTCGTGCTGCTGGACGCTCCTGCTCACGTGCACCTGGCCTACCGACCCGGGGTGCCGCTGGTGCGGCAGGTCTGGGTCGGCGGCGAGCAGGTTCACCCGACGTCGGCGGGTGCGGCGCCGCGGGGCTGCTGATCGGCGGGCTGCGGACGACAAGAGCGGCCGTGTGCTGGAGTCACGATCGACTCACGGAAGCCTCTGAGATGACTGCGGAGGATCGCATCAAGCAGGTTGATCGGATCCTCCGCGATCTTGTTCAGCTCGACCGCCAATCGCCACCGGCTCGCGCCCGAGCTGGCCCAGAGGCGGTGACGAGCGGCTGATGCCTGAAGCAGCGAGCGTGCGGCCGCTCGGCTGGCCGAGCCATCGGCAGGGCCTCGATACGCCCCTCGAGGCGTTCGGGCTTGCTCGACCAGCGACAGGGTCGCCGCTAGCTGGGCTCCACCGGCTCGTTCACCGCCGGCGCCAGGTCGAGCTGCAGGATCGCCACGTCGTGCCAGCGGCCGAGCTTGTAGCCGACCCGTTCGAGGAGCCCGACCCGCCGGAAGCCGAACTTCGCGTGCAGGGCCTCGCTCGCGTCGTTGGGCTGCGCGACCCGCGCGAACGCGACCTGGATCCCGCGGTCGAGCAGCCGGGGGAGGAGCACGCCGTACAACGCGCTGCCGGTGCCGGCGCCCACGGTCGCAGGGTCGAGGTAGACGCTGACCTCCGACGACCAGCGGTACGCCGCCCGCTCGGCGAACCTCGTGCCGTAGGCGAACCCGGTCACCGCCCCGCCGGACTCCGCCACCAGCCAGGCGTGGGAGGTCTGGCAGGCGGCGATCCGCCGACCGACCTCCTCGGACGACGGCGGCTCCAGCTCGAAGGTCGTTGCCGTCGTGCGCACGAAGTGGCCGTAGATCGCCGCCACCGCCACCGCGTCCTCGGGCGTCGCGTCCCGGATCGTCAGCTCCACGAGGACATCCTCCCAGCCGTCCTCGCCACCGCAGCCGACCTGGCCGGTCGCCGTCGTCAGGAGCCGAGCTCGGCGACCGCGTCGGCGAGGTCGGCCACGGCGCGCTTGCGCGTGGTGCCGCTGGCGTCGAGCGCGGCGTCGAGCTGGAAGCCCAGGAAGGCGGCGTCGATCACGGTCACCAGCCGCCTCGCCAGCGGCCGGTCGACGCCGGACCGGGTGAGGTGGGTGACCAGGGACGCCAGCCAGCGACCATTCGCCTCGGAGACCAGCGAGGCGTAGGGCTCGCGCCCCAGCAGGCCGAGCGCGGCGGCCTCGACGTAGAGCCGGGTGCACGGGGCGAACTGACTGTTGTCCGCCACCGACCACAGGTCGAGCACGGCGGACCGCAGGTCGGGGGACGGGGACAGGGACTCGACCGCCGCCACCGCGCGGTCGTTCGACTCCGTCAGCACCGCGGCGACCAGGTCGTCCTTGGTGCCGAAGTGGTAGAGCAGCATCCGGTCGCTGGTGCCGAGCGCCTTGGCGAGGGGTCGGAGGCTGAGGCCGATCAGCCCGTGCTCGAGCACGTAGTCGGTCGCCGGCCCGGTCCAGGCCTCCCGGCGCTCGCCGTCCTTCGCCATGGCGACGACTGTAGCAGGTGCTACACTTATCTGTAGCAACTGCTACACATCGTCAGGAAGTGTCCACCATGCTCGCCGCCTTCGGCCTCCTTCTCGTCGCGATCGCGCTCGAGGTCGCGGCCACGTCCGCGCTGCCGCGCACCGAGGGATTCCGCGACCTGGGGTGGAGCGGGTTCGTGATCGTCGGCTACGCGGCGTCCATCTGGCTGCTGGCCGTGGTCGTGGAGAAGATGGCGGTGTCGACGGCGTACGCGATCTGGTCCGGCCTCGGCACCGCTTCGGTCGCAGTCATCGGCGCGCTCTGGCTCGGGGAGTCCGCGGACCCGCTGAAGATCGCTGCGATCACGATGATCGTCGTGGGCGTGGTCCTGCTCAACCTGCACGGCGCCCACTGAGCGCCCTTCACTCCAGCGGTCAGGACCAGTCGACGCTGAAGTACTGCGTCTCCTGGTACTCCCGGATGCCCTCGCGTGCGCCCTCGCGCCCGATGCCGCTCTGCTTGACGCCACCGAACGGTGTGGCGGGGTCGGACACCACGCCGCGGTTCACGCCGACCATGCCGGCGTCGAGTGCCTCCGCGATCCGGAGCGCGTCCTGGAGCCGTCCGGCGTAGACGTAGGCCGCCAGGCCCAGCTCGCTGTCGTTGGCCTGCTCGAGCATCGTGGCCTCGTCGTCCCAGGGGATGATCGTGACCACCGGACCGAAGATCTCCTCCCGCGCGATCCGCATGTCGGGGCGGACACCGGTGAGCAGGGTCGCCGGGTAGCGCCAACCGCGGTCGCCGACCGGCCCGCGGTGCCGTACGACGGCGCCGTCGGCGATCGCCTCGTCCACCAGTGCGGCCACCTCTTCGACCGCCCGGTCGCTGATCAGCGGCGCGACCTCGAGCTCGTCGACGTGCGCACCGAACCGCGCCACGAACTCCTCGACCACGTCGGCGTGCACGAAGAAGCGGTTGGCGGCGGTGCACGCCTGCCCGCCGTTGCGGAACTTGGCGACCATCGCGCCGGCGACCGCCGCCTCCACGTCGGCGTCGCCGGTCACGACGAACGGCGCGTTGCCGCCCAGCTCCATGCTGCTGTTGAGCACCCGGTCGGCGGCCTGCTTGAGCAGGGTCCGACCGACGCCGGTCGACCCGGTGAACGAGACCTTGCGGACCCGCGGGTCCTCCAGCCAGGTGGTGACCACCTCGGCCGGCGAAGTCGTGGCGACCACGTTGACCACCCCTTCGGGGACGCCGGCCACGGTGAGCAGTTCCGCGATGGCGAGTGCGGTGAGGGGCGTCTCGGCTGCGGGCTTCAACACGACCGTGCAGCCGGCAGCGAGCGCGGGCGCGATCTTGCGGGACGCCATCGCCGCGGGGAAGTTCCACGGCGTCACGAGCGCCGCCACGCCCACCGGCCGGTGGGTGACGATCGTGCGGGTGCCGCCTGCCGGGGAGACGCCGTACCCGCCCTCGGTGCGGACCGCCTCCTCGGAGAACCAGCGGAAGAACTCGGCGGCGTAGCCGACCTCGGCGCGCGCATCGGCGTCGGACTTGCCGTTCTCCGAGGTGATGAGCGCGGCCAGGCGGTCGGCGTCGGCGACGATCGCCTCGTAGGCGCGCCGCAGCACCTCCGCTCGCACGCGCGGTGCGGTGGCGGACCAGGCGGGGAACGCCGCCGCGGCGGCGTCGACGGCGGCGGTGGCGTCGGCGGCGTCACCGTCGGGGACGACGGCGACGACCTCGGTCGTGGCGGGGTCGCGCACCGCGAACGTGCGCGTCGCGGTGCCCAGGGTCGCGGTCACCTCAGTGCTCCTCGAACACCTGTTGGAGGACGTCGAACGCCTCGGTCAGGAGGTGGTCCGGGATCGCGAGCGGCGGCAGGAAACGGAGCACGTTGCCGTAGGTGCCGCAGGTCAGCACGACGACGCCCTCGGCGTGCGCCGCGGTGGCGACCGTCCGGGTGAGCTCGGGGTCCGGCTCGGTGGTGCCGGGCTTCACCAGCTCGACGGCCATCATCGCGCCCCGGCCGCGGACGTCACCGATGCGGTCGTCGCCGAAGGCGTGCAGCCGGTCGAGCATGGTCTTGCCGATCGCGCGGGCGCGGTCGACGAGGCCGTCGGCCTCGATGGTCTCGATGACGGCCAGCGCAGCGGCGCACGCGAGCGGGTTGCCGCCGTACGTGCCGCCGAGGCCGCCGACGTGCGGGGCGTCCATGATCTCGGCGCGCCCGGTCACCGCGGCGAGCGGCAGGCCGCCAGCGATGCCCTTGGCGGTGACGATCAGGTCGGGCACGACGCCCTCGTGGTCGCACGCGAACAGGTCGCCGGTGCGGGCGAACCCGGTCTGCACCTCGTCGGCGACGAACACGATGCCGCTGGCGCGGCACCACTCCGCGAGCGCCGGCAGGAACCCGTCGGCGGGCGCGATGAACCCGCCCTCGCCCTGGATCGGCTCGATGACGACGGCCGCCAGGTTGCCGGCGCCGACCTGCTTGTCGAGCACGTCGATGGCGCGACGGGCGGCCTCCTCCCCGCTGAGCCCGCCGTCGCGGAACGGGTAGGAGAGCGGCGCCCGGTAGACCTCGGACGCGAACGGGCCGAAGCCGTGCTTGTAGGGCATGTTCTTGGCGGTCATCGCCATCGTCAGGTTCGTGCGGCCGTGGTAGGCGTGGTCGAACACGGCGACGCCCTGGCGCAAGGTGGCGGCGCGGGCGATCTTCACCGCGTTCTCGACGGCCTCAGCGCCGGAGTTGAAGAGTGCGGTGCGCTTCTCGTGGGTGCCGGGGGTGAGCCGGTTGAGCGCCTCGGCGACACGCACGTAGCCGTCGTACGGCGTGATCATGAAGCAGGTGTGCGTGAACGACTCCACCTGCGCGGTGACGGCCTCGACCACACGCGGAGCGCTGTTGCCGACCGACGTCACGGCGATGCCGGAGCCGAGGTCGATGAGCGAGTTGCCGTCGACGTCGACGATCACGCCGCCGCCGGCGGCGACCGTGTAGACCGGCAGGGTGGTGCCGACGCCGGGCGCGACGGCGGCGATCTTGCGCGCCTGGAGGGCGGTGGACTCGGGGCCTGGGACGGCCGTGACGAGGCGACGCTCCTGCGGGAGTCCGGGGCCTCCGGTGACGTGGTCGGTCATGGGGCCGACGCTAGTCCTGTCGAGCGCAACTGTCGGATGTCCGATCTGCACAACCTCAAGTCGGTTGCTGTGCGAACATGGCGCGGTGGTCGACGTCGCCCAGCTGCTCGCGCAGCCCGAGCTCGCTCTCGAGCCGGTGCACCTGCCGCGTCCGGACGCAGAGGTCCGGTGGGTCGCCACCAGCGAGCTCGCCGACCCTGCGCCGTTCCTCGAGGGCGGTGAGCTCCTGCTCACCACCGGGCTGGCGACCAAGGGCTGGCGGAGCCAGTGGCGGGGGTACGTCGGGCGGCTGGCCGAGGCGGGAGTCGTCGGCCTCGCTCTCGGGGTCGGCCTGACCCACGAGCGGGTGCCGGCCGGGCTGCGGCGGGCCTGTGAGGAGCACGGGCTCAACCTGGTCGTCGTGCCGCCGGCGACGACGTTCGTCGCGATCAGCAGGGCCGCTGCGCGGCTGATCCAGGCCCGCGAGGACGCGGAGTCGCGGCTGGCGATGGAAGCCCAGCGCCGGCTGACCGCCGCCGCCACGCGCAACGAGCCGTCGGTCGGCGTGGTGACGGAGCTGGCCCGGCTGCTCGACGGCGCCACCTTCCTGCTGGCGCCGGACGGCCGCGTCGTGCAGGAGCCGCGCGGCCCGCGCCGCGAGCAGGCCGACCTCGACGAGGCGCGGGAAGTGCTGGCGCGGATCCGGCCGCAGGGGCTGCGCGCCGCCTCGACGTACGGCGACGAGCTGGTCACCACGCTCCTGGTGCCGGTCGGACTGCGGGACCGGCCCGTCGGCTACCTCGGCGCGGTGATGGCCGGCCGCGCGTCCGGGGTGCGGCGTAGCGCGGTGACCACCGCGGTCGCCGTCCTCGGCCTGGTCGCCGAGCAGGAGCGCTCCGACCGAGAGGCCGGGCGACGAGTGCGACGCACGGTGCTCGAGCTGCTGGCGTCGGGGGACGCCGACGCGGCGGCCCTGCTGGCCGGAGCGGTCGACGCGCCGCCGGTTCCGCGTCGCGGCCGGGTGCTGCGCGCGGCCGGCCCGATCGACGCGCTGGACGACGCGCTGGCGTCGCTGGAGCGGGTCAGGGTGCTGGCCGCGCCGGTCGACGACGAGCTCTGGGCGTTCTGCGCGACGACGCGGTCGACCCGTCTCGCCGGCACGCTGGCCGCCGCGGGGCTGCGGGTCGGGGTGGGGGAGACGCCTCTCGCGGCGGGCCGGGCGCTCGCGCGGGCGACGGCGGCGGAACCGGTCGTGCACTGGGACCGGCTGGTCCGCGAGGGGCCGGTGGGCCTGCTCGACGACGACGTAGCCGCCGCGTTCTCGGCGTCGTTCCTGGCCCCGCTCGACGACACCCAGGTCGCCACCCTCTCGGCGTTCCTGCGCCACCACGGGTCGCGGCTCAAGGTCGCCGATGAGCTCGGCCTGCACCGCAACACGGTGCGCAACCGGCTCGACGCGATCGCGTCCGCTCTCGACCGCGACCTCGACGACCCCGACGTGCGCGTGGCCGCCTGGCTGGCGGTGGAGGCCCGGAGGTAGTCGGGCTCGAAGAGTTCATCCGCGAACCTGTCGGATCCGGCCGGGGGTCTTCGTGGAGGAGGTGTGAGCAGGCCGCACAGGGCGGCCCGCGCCGAACCTCCAGGAGCACGACATGAGCACCATCACCACCACCCAGGCCCCGACCTCGACCACCACCCACGAGGCGACCCCGGCCCGTCCCACCGTCTGGCGCCACGGCGTCGCCGCCGGCGCCGTCGCCGCGGTCGCCACCACCGTCGTCGCCGTCGTCGCCTCGGCCGCCGGTGTCTCGTTCGCCGACCACACCGGCGAGAGCATCCCGGTCGTCGCCTTCCCGCAGCTGACGCTGGTCTTCTCGCTCATCGGCGTGGGGATCGCTGCCGTCATGGGCCGCACGGCCCGCCGGCCGCGACGCACCTTCGTCCGCACCGCCGTCGCGCTGACGGTCCTGTCCTTCGTCCCCGACCTGACCTTCGGCTTCGACGTCGCGTCCGCCGCCACCCTCATCGCGGCTCACGTCGTCGCCGCCGCGATCGTGGTCCCCGTGGTCGCCGGTCGTCTCGCGACCAATCGCGGCTAGGTGGACACGCTTCGACGACCTGCGCAGCGGGGAGCACGCGGTCGACCCGGGCGACGGTCTCCCCGGCGTACAACGGTCCCGCCGGCCCCTGCCGGCGGGACCGTCGTCGGTCGCGGTCTGCGGCGTGAGGAAGCGGCTGCCGGGCTGCTGCCGGGCCTGGACGACCGGTCGCTCCACGCCCGACCGCTCCAGGATCGACACGGGCGATCCTGCCGCGGAACCCGCCGGGCGTCGCTACCGTCGTACCACCATGAAGCGCACCCGGTGGGCGATCGCGACGGCGACCCTGCTGCTGACGACGGCGTTGGTCGGCTGCGGCGACCAGTCCTCCGGCGGTTCCGACGACCCGCCCGCTGCCGACGGAACCGACGGGACCTACGGGACCGACGCGACCGACCGGCTGCCCGAGCCGGACGACGGCTTCGGGTGGGTCTCCTGGCGCGACGTCGCCGTCCAGGTGCCCACCGCCTGGGGCCACGCCTACGAGCCGGGTGGCGACTGGTGCGCCGGCTACGACCCGGACGACGACCCGCCGGTGCCGGAGCCGTACTACGACCTCGACCCGGCCAGTGGCGCCGAGCTCGCCATCGGTTGCCAGGAGACCGGCGAGGACCGTCCCGAGGAGTTCGGGCCCGCGCCGGAGGCACTGTGGGCGACCCACGTCGTCCTGGAGCCGGACGACGGTTCGGAGGACCGGACGTTGACCGACGGCGGCTGGACGCTCGCGATCCGGTCCGTCGGCGACGTCCGCGTCCGCGCGCTCGCCGCCCAGGGGGACGCAGACCTCGTGGACCAGATCGTCGCGTCGGCGCGTCGTTTCTCCGTCGACCACAACGGCTGCGAGCCGACCTCTCCGGTCCAGGCGGCAGAGTTCGTCCGTCCGGAGCCCCACGACATCACGGGGGTCGGCGAGGCCGACTCGATCTCGGTCTGCCAGTACTCGCGGACGCTCGGGCCGGCCGACCCGGCGCTGATGGGATCGTGGCGGGCGGAAGGGGCCGACGCGGCTGCGCTGCTCGCCGGCCTCCAGGGCGCGCCACCCGGCACCGGGCCGGACCGGCCGAAGAACTGTGTCGACGACTACTTCGGCGACACGGCGATCACGCTCCGCGTCCACGTGGGCGACGAGACCCACGAGGTCTACGCCTACTACGACTGGTGCTTCGGCAACGGCACCGACGACGGGGTCCAGCGCCGCGAGCTGACGAGCGAGACCTGCGCGCCCCTCTTCGTGGGTCCGGTGCGGATCGTCCAGTACAGCTCGCACCTGCGCGGGATCTGCGACTCCGCGTAGCGAACTGGCAGTCCTTCACGCCTCGCTGGCGGGATTGCCGTCGCGGCTGTCGGCGCGGGTTGGGAGGATGTGCCTCGTGACCTCGAGCCCGCAGATCGCCCCTGACACCAAGGACTGGACCTGGGTCCTCGACCGGTCCTGCCCGGAGTGCGGGCTCGACGCCGGCGCGGTCGACCGCGCCGACCTCGGCGCGCTGCTCCGCGACAACGCCGACGCCTGGCAGCGCGTGCTCGCGACGCCGGAGGCGAGCCGCCGGCCGGAGCCGACGGTGTGGTCGCCGACGGAGTACGCCGCGCACGTCCGCGACGTGCACCGCATGTTCTCCGGGCGGGTCGCGCTGATGCTGACCGAGGACGACCCCACGTTCGAGAACTGGGACCAGGACGAGACCGCGGTCGCCGAGCGCTACGACCTGCAGCGGCCCGAGCAGGTCGCGCCCGAGCTGCTGGCCGCCGCAGAGGCGGTCGCGGCGTCGTACGACGGCGTGGCGGGAGAGGCCTGGGACCGGCGCGGCACCCGCAGCAACGGGAGTGTCTTCACGGTCGAGACCCTCGGCCGCTACCACCTGCACGACGTGGTGCACCACCTCTGGGACGTGCGCTGGGTCGGGGCGCCCGGGGCGACCGGATGAGGCACACCGAGCTCTGGCAGCGGCTCGACCACCACCTCGGCCGGGCCTACTCCCGCACCTGGGCCGAGCAGCAGGTGCTCGGCGAGCTCGACCACCGGACGCCGGCCGAGGCCCTCGAGGCCGGCGTCCCGCCCAAGCAGGTGTGGGCCGCCGTGTGGGAGGCGCTCGGCCTGCCGGCGAGCGAACGATGACCTCGACCCCGCGGGTCGTGCCGGCGGTCGACGCTGCGGTGGTCCAGCGCCGCACCGTCCGGGTGCTGGTGCTCACCCAGGCCGTCGGCGCGCTCGGCATCACGATCGGCATCGCCACGGCCTCGCTGCTCGCGCGCGACCTGTCCGGTTCCGAGGCGATGTCGGGGCTGGCGCAGACCGCGCAGGTGCTGGGTGCTGCCGTCATCTCGTTCCTCCTCGCGGCGGTCATGGCGCGGCGAGGGCGACGGGTGGGACTGGTGACCGGCTACCTGCTCGGCGCGGCCGGTGGCGGTCTGGCGGTGCTGTCGGGCGTCGTGGAGTCGATGGCGCTGCTCCTGCTCGGCGCGGTGCTCCTCGGCGCGGGCACCTCGGCCAACAGCGCCGCCCGCTTCGCCGCCACCGACCTCGCCGACGACAGCAACCGCGGGCGGTCGCTGTCGCTGGTGGTCTGGGCGACCACGATCGGCGCCGTCCTCGGGCCGAACCTCACCGGACCGGCCGGTGCGTTCGCCGACGCCGTCGACATCCCCGAGCTGACCGGGCCGTTCGCGCTAGGCGCCTTCGGCATGCTCGCGGCCGCGCTCGTCGCGTTCCTCATGCTCCGGCCCGACCCGCTGCTGCTCGCGCGTGAGCACGCGCAGCGTGTCGACGTGGGGCACGTCGCCGCCGGCTCGTCGGCGTCCCGAGCCTGGCAGGCCGTGCGCGAGCGGCCGGTGCTGGGCTTCGCGATCGCCGGGCTGGCGCTGGCGCACGCCACGATGATCAGCGTCATGGTGATGACGCCGCTGCACATGGAGCACGGCGGTGCCGAGCTCGACGTCATCGGGCTCGTGATCAGCGTCCACGTGCTCGGGATGTTCGCCTTCTCCCCGCTCGTCGGCATGCTCGCCGACCGCCTCGGCCGCGCCGTCGTGCTCGGCAGCGGCGGGTTCGTCCTGGTGGTCGCACTGCTGCTGTGCGCCTCCTCGCCGCAGGGGATGTCGTGGCAGGTCACCGCCGGGCTGTTCCTGCTGGGCGTCGGCTGGTCGCTGGCGATGGTGTCGGCCTCGACGATGGTCGCCGAGCACGCGCCGCTCGAGGTGCGCACCGACGTGCAGGGAAGTTCCGACCTCGTCATGGGCCTGACCGCCGCCGCCGCCGGAGCGGTCGCCGGGCTGGTCGTCGACCTGGCCGGCTACCCGATGCTGGCGCTGGTCACCCTGGCGCTGGCGTTCGGCGTCGCCGGCTGCGCGGCCCGGGCCCGGATCCTCGCCGGCTAGCGACACGCCGCACCTCCTGCATCGCTTCGAACAGGTGTTCGTCTAGGTTTTCCGGTACGACGACCCACCAGTCGTCCACAGGTACGACGTACCGGCGGATGCTCCACAACCCCGACCCGGCTGACCAGGCTGTGTCGGACCCCCGTCCTAACGTCGCCGATGTACCTGGCTCGACCACCAGACGAAGGACGTGAGGGACATGGCGGATGACCGCCTCAAGGCGCTCGACACAGCGCTGCTCAACATCGAGAAGCAGTACGGCAAGGGCTCGGTCATGCGCCTCGGCGACGACTCGCGTGCCCCGCTGGAAGTGATCCCCACCGGCTCGATCGCGCTCGACGTGGCGCTCGGCGTCGGCGGGCTGCCGCGCGGCCGGGTCGTCGAGATCTACGGTCCCGAGTCCAGCGGCAAGACGACCGTCGCCCTGCACGCCGTGGCCAGTGCCCAGGCGCAGGGCGGCATCGTGGCGTTCATCGACGCCGAGCACGCGCTCGACCCCGACTACGCCAAGGCGCTCGGCGTCGACACCGATGCGCTCCTCGTCTCCCAGCCCGACTCGGGTGAGCAGGCGCTCGAGATCGCCGACATGCTGATCCGCTCCGGCGCGCTCAGCCTGATCGTGGTCGACTCGGTCGCCGCGCTCGTGCCCCGCGCCGAGATCGAGGGCGAGATGGGCGACAGCCACGTCGGCCTCCAGGCCCGGCTGATGAGCCAGGCGCTGCGCAAGATGACCGGCGCCCTCAACAACTCCGGCACCACGATGATCTTCATCAACCAGCTGCGCGAGAAGATCGGCGTCATGTTCGGCTCGCCCGAGACCACCACCGGTGGTCGGGCGCTGAAGTTCTACTCGTCGGTCCGGCTCGACGTGCGCCGCATCGAGACCCTCAAGGACGGCACCGACATGGTCGGCAACCGCACCCGGATCAAGGTCGTGAAGAACAAGGTGGCCCCGCCGTTCAAGCAGGCCGAGTTCGACATCATGTACGGCAAGGGCATCAGCCGCGAGGGCAGCCTGATCGACGTGGGCGTCGAGGCGGGCATGATCCGCAAGGCCGGCGCCTGGTACACCTACGAGGGCGACCAGCTCGGCCAGGGCAAGGAGAACGCCCGCCAGTTCCTTGTCGACAACCCCGACCTCGCCAACGAGCTCGAGAAGAAGATCCTCGAGAAGCTCGGTGTCGGCCCCCAGGTCGACCAGACCGACCTGTCGGACGAGCCCATCGGAGTGGATTCCTTCTGACGTGTTCGGGTTGATCGGGCACATCACGGTCCAACCGGGCCGCCGGGCAGAGCTCGCCGCGATCCTTCTCGAGGGGAGCGACGCGCTACCCGGCTGCATGTCCTACGTCGTGGCGGAGGACGTGGCCGACGCCGACGGCCTCTGGGTGACGGAGGTCTGGACCGACCAGGCAGCCCATCGCGCCTCGCTCGAGCTGCCGGAGGTCCAGGCGTCGATCGCCCGCGGCCGACCGCTGATCGTGGAGTTCGACCAGTTCCACGAGACCCGGCCGCTGCAGGTCGGGTCCGCGTGAGCGAGCAGTGGGACGGCGACGTCCGGCTGGGGGTGGAGGCGTGGGGCGCGGCGGCGCCCCCGCCGCCGCCGGAGGACGCCGAGGCCGCGGGGCCGGAGGCCGACCACGAGGCAGTGGCGCGCAAGATCCTGCTCGACCAGCTGACCGGCCAGGCCCGCAGTCGCCACGAGCTGGCGGCGCGGCTGGCCCGTCGCAACGTCCCCGAGGAGGTGGCGAGCCGGTTGCTCGACCGGTTCGAGGAGGTCGGGCTGATCGACGACGAGGCGTTCGCGCGATCGTGGGTCGACAGCCGGCAGCGCACCCGTGGCCTGGCGAAGCGGGCCCTGGCCCAGGAGCTGCGCCGCAAGGGCATCGCCGACGAGACCGCTCGCGAGGTGCTGGCCGAGGTCGACCCCGATGACGAGGAGCAGGTCGCCCGCGACCTGGTGCGCAAGAAGCTGCGCAGCCTCCGCAACGTCGACGACGCCACCGCCGCGCGTCGGCTGGCCGGCCTGCTGGCTCGGAAGGGCTTCCCGGCCGGTCTCGCCTTCGCCGTTGTGAAGGACGAGCTGGCCGAGGCCGGGCGAGAGGCTCCCACCGGCTGACCCGCCACGGCATGATGGGCGAGGTGACGACTGATGACGCGCCGGCCCGCGAGATCCTCTCCTACGAGGCGTTCGGCACCGCCGTCCGCGAGATCGCCCAGCAGGTGGTGGACGACGGCTACGAGCCCGACATCGTCCTCGCCATCGCCCGCGGCGGCCTGGGCCTGGCGATGGGGCTCGGCTACGCGCTCGACGTGAAGAACCTCAGCGCCGTCAACGTCGAGTTCTACACCGGCATCGACGAGCGGCTCGACGTCCCGATGATGCTGCCGCCCACCCCGGCCGCGATCGACCTGACCGGCATGAAGGTTCTTGTCGCCGACGACGTGGCCGACACCGGCAAGACGCTCGAGGTGGTCCGCGACTTCGTCGCCGACCACGTCGCGGAGGCCCGCACCGCGGTGATCTACGAGAAGCCGTGGACGGTCATCAACGCCGAGTACGTCTGGCGACGCACCGACAAGTGGATCGACTTCCCGTGGTCGTCGACCCCGCCGCTCGTCGACCGGCGTGGAGGCCTGGCGCACTGACCGACGTGACCGTCGACCTGCGCCCGATGACGCGGGCCGACCTCCCCGACCTGCTGCGCTGGCTGCTCGCGCCGCACGTGGCGCGGTGGTTCCCCTCGGCGAAGCCGTGGACCAGTGAAGTCGTTGAGCGGCGGTACGGCCCGCGGATCGACGGCAGCACGCCGGAGCGGATGTTCGTCGTCACCGTCGAGGGCGAGCCGGTCGGGTTCGTGCAGGACTACCGGATCGGCGACCACCCGGAGTTCGCGCTGCTGACCGCACAGCCGGACGCGATCGGGGTGGACTATGCGATCGGCGTCCCGGAGCAGCTCGGCCGCGGCGTGGGTCTGGCGATGCTCCGACTCTGGTTCGGCCTCGCCCGCGCGGGCTACCCCGGGGCGTCGACGTACTTCGCGGCTCCGGATCACCGCAACGTCGCCTCACGGCGCCTCCTCCTGGCCGCCGGCTTCGTGGAGGGCCTGTGGTTCGACGAGCCGCAGGCCGACGGCACCACGGCGACCATGGTCGGTCACACCCTCGACGTGACTGCGGTGCTTGGATAGCGGCCATGACCGTCAACGCCGAGCTGGTGGCCTCGCTGCGCGTGCCGCCCGGGCCCGTGGACCTCACGGCCATCAAGACCCACGTCGCACCGGGCTTCGACGGGGGGAAGGAGGACGGCAAGGCCGCGCTGTACGCCCTCGGCCCCGAGCTCGCCGACCTCCAGGAGCGCCTCTTCGCCGAGGGGCGGTCCGGCGGCAACCGGAGCGTCCTGCTGGTCCTGCAGGGCATGGACACCTCCGGCAAGGGCGGCACCCTGCGGTCGACGGTCGGGCTGATGGACCCGCAGGGCGTGCGCATCACCTCCTTCAAGGCGCCGACGCCCGAGGAGCTGGAGCAGGACTTCCTGTGGCGGATCACCCGGGCACTGCCCGAGCCGGGGTACGTCGGCGTCTTCGACCGCTCGCACTACGAGGACGTCCTCATCGCACGGGTGCGCTCGCTCGCGCCGCCCGAGGAGCTCGAACGGCGCTACGACGCGATCAACCGCTTCGAGGCCGACCTGGTCGCCAACGGCACCACCGTCGTGAAGTGCATGCTCCACATCTCGCCCGAGGAGCAGAAGAAGCGCCTGCTGGCCCGGCTCGACGACGAGACCAAGCACTGGAAGTACAACCCGGGCGACGTGGACGAGCGCGAGCAGTGGCCGGCGTACCGCGAGGCCTACGAGATCGCCATCGAGCGCACCAACACCGAGGCAGCGCCGTGGCACGTCGTGCCCGGGGACAAGAAGTGGTACCGCAACCTCGCGATCGGGCACCTGCTGCTCGACACCCTCCACCGGATGGCCCTCCAGTGGCCGAAGGCCGACTTCGACGTCGTCGAGGAGAAGCGGCGCCTCACCGATGAGGATCCGCTCTCGTGACCCTCCCGACCGTCAGAGCGACCCGCTACGTCACGCCGCTGCGTGAGGGCGGCAGCCTGCCCGGCATCGTCGAGGCCGACGACCTCGGCACCTACGTCTGCAAGTTCCGCGGCGCGGGTCAGGGCCTGCGGGTCCTCGTCGCCGAGGTGATCGTCGGCGCCCTCGCCGAGCGGATCGGGCTGCTGACACCGCGTCAGGTCGTGGTCGACCTCGGCGCCGACCTGGCCCGCTACGAGGCCGACGAGGAGGTGCAGGACCTGCTGCGCGCCAGCGTCGGTCACAACCTCGGCATCGACTTCCTGCCCGGCGCCTTCGGCTACGACGGCGACCTCGCGCCGCACGCCGAGGTCGCGGCCAAGGTGCTGTGGCTCGACGCGTTCTGCGCGAACGTCGACCGTTCGTGGCGTAACCCCAACCTCCTGCTCTGGCACGGAGACCTCTGGGTGATCGACCACGGCGCCGCGCTGTACTTCCACCACGCCTGGAGCGGGGGCCTCACCGACCCCGATCGGTTCGCGCGGCAGCCGTGGGACGCCGACGACCACGTCCTCCGCTCGTACCGTCCGGGTGTCGCGGCCGCCGACGCGGCCATCACCGCCGACCTCACGACCGGCGACCTGGTCGATGTCGTCGCCCGGGTGCCGGAGGAGTGGCTCGAACCGGTGCCGGGTGCCGAGACGCCGGAGGCGCTGCGCGCGGCCTACGTCGCCTTCCTCACCGCCCGCCTCGCCACCCGCCAGTGGCTGCCCGTGGTGGGGGCGGCATGACCGAACCGATGCCCTACCAGTACGTCGTACTGCGCTGCGTGCCGCGCGTGGACCGCGAGGAGTTCGTCAACGTGGGCGTGGTGCTCTACTGCCAGGCGGCGGACTACCTCAGCGTCACCTGGCACTGCGACGCCGACCGATTGCAGGCGCTCGACGGCTCGCTCGACCCGAAACGGGTGTGCGACGCGCTCGGGTTCGTCGAGGCGGTGTGCGCCGGCGACGCGCGCGCGGGCGCCATCGCCGACCAGCCCCTCACCCAGCGCTTCGGCTTCCTCAAGGCTCCGAAGTCGACAGTGCTCCAGCCCGGCCCGGTCCACGGCGGTCTCACCACGGACCCGGCCCGGGAGCTGGAGCACCTGTTCGAGCGTCTCGTCGCCTGACGCCGACCCGTCGCAAACTCGCACGAAAAACACGCCGACCCGTCGCAAACTCGCGCCAAAAGCACGTCGACCCGTCGCGAGTTCACGACGGGTCGACGCTGTTGAGCTGCGAGTTTGCGACGGCTCGATCAGACGGGGACGAGCTCGACCGCGCCGACGGCGTACCGCGCCAGCACGGTGCGCGCGATCTCCGGGTGCGCGCCCAGGGGAGCGGACACGGCGACCGCACCGGCCTCGAGGGCGAGCTCGGTCGCGTGGTCGAGGAGCCGGCCGGGGGCGAGGAACAGCGACGCGACGGCGATGTGCCGGCGACCCTCGGCCCGGAACGCGCGCACGGCCTCGCCGGTCGCCGGGGGAGCGGCGGCGGCATAGGCGGCGGTCACCGGGAGCTTGTGGTGCGTGCCCCACACACGCGCCAAGCGGGCGACGGCCTGGTTGGCCAACGGGTCGGAGGATCCGGCCGCGGCCAGGACGAGCGCGTCGAGCTCACGGACGCGGGCGTCCTTGAGAGCCTCCCGCATCCGCTCGTCGAGCACCTCGAGGAAGCGCGGCTCGAGGCCGAGCACGTCGGTCGCCCGGACCTGCAGGCCCGGGTGACGGGAGGTCGCCTCGGCGATCTGCTCGGGTACGTCGACCTTGGCGTGGAACGCCTCGTTGAGGAGGAGTGGTACGACGACGATCTCGTCGTGGCCCGCCCGCACCAGCTTGTCGACGACGGTCTGGAAGCTGGGCTTGGCGAGCTCGAGGAACGCCTTCTCGATACGGAGGTCCGGACGGAGCGCCTTGACCTCGTCGACAAGGGCGGTCACCGTCGCAGCGGATCGCGGGTCCCGGCTGCCATGAGCCAGGGCCACCAGTGCAGGAGCGGCCATCAGGAGCTGTCTCCTCTCATGTGGTGCACGGAAGTGGTGAAGAAGTCCGGGAGCGCGTTCACGAGTGGATCCCGCACTCCGTCTTGTTGGTGCCGGCCCAGCGCCCACTGCGAGGGTCCTCGCCCGGGGCTACTCGGCGCGTGCACGGCCAGCACCCGATCGAGGGGTAGCCGTCGTACACCAGGGGATTCACGAGGACTCCGTTGTCCGCGATGTAACGCTCCACCTGCTCGTCGGTCCAACGAGCCAGCGGAGAAACCTTGACCTTTCCCTTCTTGGCGTCCCAGCCGATCACCGGCGCGATGACCCGGTTGTGGGTCTCGGCGCGGCGGAGGCCGGTGGCCCAGGCGTCGTACCCGGCCAGTGACTCCTGAAGGGGGATCACCTTGCGTAACTTGCAGCAGAGGTCGGGGTCACGCTTGTAGAGGTCCTTGCCGTGCTCGGCGTCCTGCTCGGCCACGCTCTGCACGGGCGTGATCGTGAGCAGGTTGACCGGCATCGTGTGCTGGACGGCGTCGGCGGTGCCGAGGGTCTCGGCGAAGTGGTAGCCGGTGTCGAGGAAGACGACGTCGATGCCGGGCACCACCTTCGACGCGACGTGCGCGAGGACGGCGTCGCCCATCGAGGAGGTGACGCAGAAGCGCTCGCCGAACGTTGCCGCGGCCCACTCGATGATGACCTCGGCCGGCGCCAGCTCGAGCTCGGCGCCCCAGTGGGACACGATCTCGCGCAGCTCCTCGGGAGACCGGCCGGCGGTCTCGGCGCCGCGCGCGAGACGGGCCTTCGCGGTGGTCGCGCTCATCGCAGACCACCACCGGGGCGCAGCAGGCCGAGCAGCTTCAGCGAGAACGCCCGCAGGCAGGAGCGGCACTCCCACGAGCCGTGCGCCTCCTCGTGCGGGAAGAGGTTCTCGTCGCCGCAGAAGGGGCAGTGGAAGGGGACGGCGCGCTCGCTCATGAAACCGGCTCCAGGGACGCCACGACCTTGTCGCCGCGCAGCAGCTCCTCGTCGGCGCGGGCCACCCAGTCGGCGAAACGCTCCTGCTCCTTGCGGTCGGCGAGGAAGTTGCGCACGACGTTGCTGATGTAGTCGTCGAGCCCGGCGCTGGTCACCTTGTGGGCCCGCAGCTTGCGCCCGAAGTTGGCGCCGAGGCCGGTCGCGCCGCCGAGGTGCACCTGGAAGCCTTCGACCTGGTTGCCGTCGTCGTCGAGGACGAGCTGGCCCTTGAGGCCGAAGTCGGCGACCTGGGTCCGGGCGCACGCGTTGGGGCAGCCGTTGACGTTGACCGTGATCGGGGTGTCGAGGTCGGGGAACCGGCGCTCGAGCTCCGCGACCAGGTCGCGGGCGCGGTCCTTGGTGTCGACGATCGCGAGCTTGCAGAACTCGATGCCGGTGCACGCCATCGTGTTGCGCCGCCAGTTGGACGGCCGTGCGGACAATCCGATCTCGTCGAGCCGCTCCAGCAGGGCGTCGACCCGGTCGCCGTCCACGCCGATCAGCACGATCTTCTGGTACGGCGTGAGGCGGGCCCCGGCGACGTCGTGCTCCTCGAGCAGGTCGGCCAGCTGCACGAGCAGCGTGCCCGACACCCGGCCCGCGGTCGGCGCGATGCCGACGTAGAACTTGCCGTCCTTCTGCGGGTGCACGCCGATGTGGTCGCGGTGTCCGACGGGGGAGGCGGGGGAGTCGAGGTTGACGAGCTTCTGGCCGAGGTACTCGTTCTCGAGCACCTCCTGAAACTTCTCGATGCCCCAGTCGGCGACGAGGAACTTCAGGCGGGCCCGGGAGCGCAGCCGGCGGTAGCCGTAGTCGCGGAAGATGCCTGCCACGCCCTCCCAGACGTCCGGCACCAGGTCCAGCGGGATCCAGACGCCCATCTTCTGGGCGAGCATCGGGTTCGTCGACAGGCCGCCGCCCACCCAGACGTCGAAGCCGGGACCGTGCTCGGGGTGGACGGTGCCCACGAACGACACGTCGTTGGTCTCGGGCGAGACGTCGTGGCTCGGGTGGCCGGTCAGTGCCGTCTTGAACTTGCGGGGGAGGTTCGAGAAGTCCTTGTTGCCGATGTAGCGACGCTCGATCTCGGCCAGGGCCGAGGTGCCGTCGATGATCTCGTCGGCGGCGACCCCGGCGACGGGCGAGCCGAGGAACGGTCGCGGCGAGTCGCCACACGCCTCCATCGAGTGGAGCCCGGCCGCGTCGAGGCGCTCCCAGATCTCGGGCACGTCCTTGATGTCGATCCAGTGGTACTGGATGTTCTCGCGGTCGGTGACGTCGGCGGTGTCACGCGCGAAGTCGACACCGATCTGCCCGAGCGCGCGGACCGCGGCAGGGGACAGCAGCTTGCCGTCGGAGCGGACCCGCAGCATGAAGTAGCGGTCGTCGAGCTCCTCCTCCTCCAACGCACCGGTCTTGCCACCGTCGATGCCGGGCTTGCGCTGGGTGTAGAGGCCCATCCAGCGGAACCGGCCGCGGAGGTCGGCAGGGTCGATCGAGTCGAAGCCGCGCTTGGAGTAGACGTAGAGGATGCGGTCGCGGACGTTGAGCGGGTCGTCGTTCTTCTTCGACTCCTCGTTCTTGTTCAGCGGCTCGCGGTAGCCGAACGCCCACTGGCCCTCCGCGCGGCGTGGGCGGGGGACGTCGGTGTGGCGCGGCGGCTGGGAGTCGTAGCGCAGGTCGGGCATGGCGGCGTGTGGTCCTTCGCTGATGGGCGCGAGACGCGCGGCTGAGGTCGGGGAGCGAGGCGGATCAGCGGGGCCAACACATCATGCTGCGGGTGCGCCCGAGGTCCACGTGGCGACGTACCACGAGGAACGCATGGGTTGCAGCAGAGACCATGTCAACCAGTCTCAGTCCTCGGACTTTCCTTCCACAAATCGCATTCTCAACATCTGGACGCAAGTCTCATGATCCGGACGCAGGTTAGCGCTGTTCAGCGCTCAGCGGCGCGTCGTGCGACGGAGGTCACACGCCGCGCCGGCCCTGGTGGCAGGGCGTGCGGTGACCGGCGCGGCCTCCACCCCTACGCTGTTCGGCATGAGCGACCCGGTGTCCAGCGCCTCCAGCAGCCTCGTCAGCAGCGCGTACCAGCAAGCCCTGGAGGTGATCTCCTCGGTCGAGCCGCGGATCGCCGACGCGACCCGCCAGGAGCTGGCCGACCAGCGAGCCTCGCTCAAGCTGATCGCGAGCGAGAACTACGCCTCGCCGGCGGTGTTGATGACCATGGGCACCTGGTTCTCCGACAAGTACGCCGAGGGCACGATCGGCCACCGCTTCTACGCCGGCTGCCAGAACGTCGACACCGTCGAGTCGATCGCCGCCGAGCACGCGCGCGAGCTGTTCGGCGCCGAGTACGCCTACGTCCAACCGCACTCCGGCATCGACGCCAACCTCACCGCCTACTGGGCGATCCTCGCCCACCGGGTCGAGGGCCCCTGGCTCGAGAACGCCGGCGTGAAGAACATGAACGACCTCAGCGAGGCGGACTGGGAGAAGCTGCGCGCCGACCTCGGCAACCAGCGCCTGCTCGGCATGAGCCTCGACGCCGGTGGCCACCTCACCCACGGCTTCCGCCCGAACATCAGCGGCAAGATGTTCCACCAGAACCAGTACGGCACCGACCCGGAGACCGGGCTCCTCGACTATGACGCGCTCCGTGCGAAGGCCAAGGAGTTCAAGCCGTTGATCCTGGTCGCGGGCTACTCGGCCTACCCGCGACGCGTGAACTTCGCCAAGATGCGCGAGATCGCCGACGAGGTCGGCGCCACGCTGATGGTCGACATGGCGCACTTCGCCGGTCTGGTCGCAGGCAAGGTGTTCACCGGCGACGAGGACCCGGTGCCGCACGCCCACGTGGTCACGAGCACCTCGCACAAGTCGCTGCGCGGTCCGCGCGGCGGCTTCATCCTCGCCACCGAGGACTACTCCGCCAGCGTCGACCGCGGCTGCCCGATGGTGCTCGGCGGCCCGCTCTCGCACGTGATGGCTGCCAAGGCGGTCGCCTTCGCCGAGGCGCGCCAGGACTCGTTCCGCGGCTACGCACAGCAGATCGCCGACAACGCCAAGTCGCTCGCAGACGGCTTCCTCAGCCGCGGCGCCAATCTTGTGACCGGCGGCACCGACAACCACATCGTGCTGCTCGACGTCACCTCGTTCGGCCTCACCGGCCGGCAGGCGGAGTCGGCCCTGCTTGACGCGGGCGTGGTGACCAACCGCAACTCGGTGCCGGCCGACCCCAACGGTGCCTGGTACACCTCCGGCATCCGCCTCGGCACCCCGGCTCTCACCACCCGCGGCTTCGGTCACGACGAGTTCGACCGGGTCGCCGAGCTGATCGTCCACGTCCTCCAGAACACCCAGCCCGGCACCACCAAGGCGGGCGAGCCGTCGAAGGCGTCGTACGTCCTGGCGGACGGGGTGGCCGACAAGGTCAAGGACGCCTCGGCCGAGCTGCTCGACAAGAACCCGCTCTACCCGGGCCTGAACCTCTAGCGGGCGGAGCGAGCCGGCGTGGCCACCGCGCTCGCCCGAGCGCTCCTGGTCACCCGGTCGCGTCGACCAGGTCGAGGCTGAACCTGGCGATGTCGGCGCGCACGGCGGCGGCGTCCTGGAGCTCCGGGGTCGGCTGCTCGCCCAGCAGCTCGAACGGCAGCGTCGACAGGCCGGTGAAGAGGAGCAGCAGGAGGGCGTGGCTGCGCTCCACGGTCGCGACCGGTAGGTCGAGGCCAGCGGCCGCGAGGCCGTCGCGATAGGCACGCACGCACGCCGCGTCGCGCTCGGCGAGGTCGTGGCTGCTGCGCAGGCCGATCTGGACGTCGCCGACGAGCAGCTGGCCGAGGTCGAAGCCGACGGGCATCGGGGCGAGGTAGCCGAAGTCGATCATCGTGAAGCCGGGCCGGTCCGGGCGCACGAGGAGGTTGTTGGGGCAGGCGTCGCCGTGCGCCACCAGCTGCGGCACCGCGGCCAGCTCCTCGACGTACGCCGGCAGCCCGTCCGCCGCCGCCAGGAGGCGATCCCGCAGCGGCCCGAAAGAGGGCGCGACGATCGGGTGCCGCCACAGGTCGTCGTCGCGGAGCAACGGCAGGACCTGGTGGTCCAGCCGTCCGGCGACGTACGAGTGCACCCCGACGTCGTGCCCGCCGGCCGATGCCAGCGCGCGGATCCCGGGCGTGGCCGCGAACCGGCCCAGCAGCTCGGCCGCGGCCAGGTCGCGCTCGATGTCCCAGATGACGTCGGCCGTCGGCACCACCTCGAGCCACACGGCGTACGACGACGCGTCGATCGTCCGCACCGCGACCGCCCGCGGGACGGCCAGCCCGTCGGGCAGGTGGTCGGCCAGGTCCGACGCGTAGATCGCGCCCTCCGTCCGCCACGGCACCGATGTCGCGGCCGTCTCGCGCAGCTCCTCCGGCACCTCCGCGAAGAACGGTGATCGGGTCCACTCCTGCACGTGCTTGACGAAGAACGCGTAGGGCCGACGCCCACCGTCGACGACCGCGTCGCCGGTGACCAGGTAGCGTCCGGCGGTCGTGATGGCGGGGATGTCGTAGTCCACCTGCTCCGCGCGGCACGAGGTGACCTCGACCGACGGCACCTGCAGGAGGTCGGCCACCATGGCCGCCAGCTCGCCGTCGGAGACGTCCGCGGGGCCGAGCACAGTCCGGTCGTGCATGAGGCACGGTAGCGCTCTCCGCGCGAGGCGCGAAGGATCCGGCATCGCGGCGACTACGGTTTGGGGCGTGCAGGCTGAGGAACCCGGGACGCCCGCGGCCGCCGCCGCGGACCCGGCCGACCCCACCCCGCTGCAGCGGTTCCGGCACAACGTGTGGCGGCTCGTCGTCACGACCGTGGGGTCCTGCCTGAAGTACCGGGTGACCGGCCTGGCCGCGGAGGGCGCGTTCTTCGCCATCGTGTCGGTGCCGCCGCTGATCTTCGCGCTCGCGGGCGCCGTCGGCTACGTCGCGGAGAGGTTCACCGACGCGCAGGTCGAGGACATCCAGCAAGCGGTCCTGGACCTGTTCTCGACGTTCCTCACCGACCGGGCGGTCAACCGGGTCATCGCCCGCACGCTGGAGGACCTGGAGGGCGGTCGGTTCGACGTCGTCTCGCTCGGGTTCATCCTGGCGCTGTGGTCGGGCTCGCGCGCGCTCAACGTCTTCGTCGACACCATCACGATCATGCACGGCCTCGGCGGCCACCGGGGGATCGTGAAGACCCGGGCCCTGTCGTTCGTGCTCTACATCCTCGCGCTGATCACCGGCGCGATCTCGATCCCGCTGGTGGTCGCCGGACCGACCGTCGTCCGCGAGTGGCTGCCCAACCGGGCGGACTTCCTGATGGAGTTCTACTGGCCGATCGTGGTCGTCATCTGCATCTGCTTCCTGGCCACGCTCTACCACGTGTCGGTGCCGGTGCGGACCAACTGGAGCTTCAACCTGCCGGGCGCGACGTTCTCGCTCGTGGCGTGGATCCTCGGGTCCTACATCCTCCGCTGGGTGCTCACGGTCACGGCCGCCGACTCCCGCTCGATCTACGGCCCGCTGGCCGCCCCGATCGCGATCCTGCTCTGGCTCTACATCGTGGCGCTCGCGGTCCTCATCGGAGCAGCGGTGAACGCCGCGTTCGACACCGTCTTCCCCCAGGAGGTCACCACCCGGGCCCGACGCGAGCTGGTCGCGCGGCTGCGCGGACGCGTCGTGCAGGCGAGGGAACGCAGCGGCGATAGCGCCGTCGACTAGATTCGCCGCGTGCACGACCTCTCGTCGCAGGGCGGCGCCCAGGCTGGCAGCCTGGTCGCGCTGCCCGAGCGCACCCGCTCGCCGTGGTGGGAGCTGGGCCGCCGGCTGCTGGCGGCACTCGCGATCCTGGTCGGCACCGTCGTGCTGGTGATGATCGACCGCTCCGGCTACCGCGATGCCGGTGACGCCACGGCGGCTGACCCGTACGGCCACGTCTCGCTGGTCGACGCGATCTACTACACGACCGTCACCCTCTCCACCACCGGGTACGGCGACATCGCCCCGGTGTCGGACCAGGCCCGGCTGGTCAACGCCTTCGTCATCACGCCGGCACGCATCGGGTTCCTGGTGCTGCTGATCGGCACCACCCTCGAGGTGCTCGCGCAGCGCGGGCGCGAGATGTTCCGCATCGCCCGTTGGAGGAAGCACATGGGACACCACGTCGTGGTGATCGGCTACGGCACCAAGGGCCGCAGCGCAGTCGACACCCTGGTCAACAACGGGCTCGAACGCGACCACGTCGTCGTGGTCGACCCGAGCCCGGAGGGGCTCGCCGAAGCGCACTCCGACGGTCTCGCCGTCATCACCGGCGACGCCACCCGGCGCGACGTGCTGCGCCGTGCGGGCATCGCGACCGCCGACCAGATCATCGTCACCACCGACCGCGACGACACCAACGTGCTCGCGACGCTGACGGTCCGCCAGCTCAACCCGGACGCCTTCATCGTCGCCGCGGTCCGTGAGCAGGAGAACGCGCCGCTGATGCGGCAGTCCGGTGCCGACTCGGTGATCATCTCCGCCGACGCGGTCGGCCGCCTGCTCGGTCTCTCGACGCTGTCACCGACGCTCGGCCGGGTGATGGAGGACCTGCTCACCTACGGCGAGGGCCTCGAGGTCGCCGAGCGCGAGCTGCTGGTGTCCGAGGTGGGCGTGCCGCCGCAATCGCTGGCCGACCAGGTCATCGCGGTGGTCCGCGACGAGAAGGTCTACCGCTACTTCGACCCGGTCGTGACCCTGCTCGCGCGCGGCGACCGGCTGGTCGTCGTACGCCCGGCCAAGGAGCTGCCCTGGGCGCCGCGTCCCGGCACCCACAACGAGGACCTCGCGACCGACCTCGACTGACCTCGACTGACCGCGACCGGTCAGGTGCGGGCCGGCTCCGGGACCAGCAGGACCTCGTCGATGTGCTGCGCCATCAGGTCCAGGACCTGCTCGGCGCTGCGGTCGTCGCGGCGCACCAGCCAGTCGATCGTCACGCCGTCGATCGTGGCGGCGAGGTAGCGCCCGACCGTCTCCCGCGGCCCGGCCGTCTCGGCGCCGAGGGCGCTGAGCAGGGTGAGGAACGCCTGGGCGTAGGAGTCGTACTGCTGGCGGGCGACGGCGGCGTACCCCGGCTTGCGCAGGCAGTACTGCGTGAGCTCGTAGGTGAGCAGGTGCTGGTCGGGGTTGGCGGTGACGTGGGACCAGTACGCCGCGAGCCCGGCGCGGATCATCTCCCGGCGGGACGCGCCGGTGTCGAACGACGCCTCGGCCAGGTCGATGTTGGTCCGCACCAGCGTCTTGATGACCGCGTCGAGCAGCTCCTGCTTGGAGTCGAAGCAGTAGTGGAAGACGCTGAGCGAGGTGTCGGCCTCGGCCACGATCGCCCGGGTGGTCGCCTTCGCGACCCCCTCGCGGGTGAGGACGGCGATCGCGGCGTCGACGAGCTGCTGCCGTCGCTGTGGAAGCGGCATCCGAGCCATCGGGAGCTCCTCTCCGTGTGCCGACCCGAAGCGGGGTCTCTCAAGGGGAGTCCGTGCCCGTTCCCCCGCGGGTCATACTTTCAGGCCGGCGCCTCCGGCACGCGGAAATCGCGCGACCGGATGCGGTGCCGAACCGCGTCGTCGTCCGTAACCGCCGCCACCGCCCGTCGTTGCAAGTAGGACAAACGACCTGATCCCGCGAGGTGGACATGGGCACAGCACTCGGTCGTCGGCAGCTGCTCGGTGGGCTGGCCCTCGGTGCGGCAGGTACGGCAGGCGTCGCCGGAGCACTGTGGACGCCCGCGTCCGCGGCCGGCCCCTCGAGGAGGGGACGGCTCCCCGAGCGGGTCGACGTCGTCGTCGTCGGGGCCGGGATCTCCGGGCTCACCGCCGCCCGGCGGCTGCGCGCGGGCGGCGCCGAGGTGCTCGTCGTCGAGGCCCGCGACCGGGTGGGCGGCCGGGTCCTCAACCACCACCTGCGCGCGGGCGGCGTGATCGAGGCCGGGGGTGCGTTCGTCGGGCCCACCCAGGACCACATCCTCGGCCTGGCCGACGAGCTGGGCGTCAAGACGTTCAAGGAGTACGTCGAGGGCCACAACGTCTACATCAAGGGCGGGCAGCGCTCGCTCTACACCGGCACCGTGCCGCCCGACCCCAGCGTGCTCCTCGACGCCGCGCTGCTGCAGATGCGCATCGACAACATGGCGAAGTCGATCGACGTCGACGCGCCCTGGGCCCACCCGAAGGCGGCCGAGTGGGACGCCATGACGGTGCAGGACTGGGTCGCCCAGCAGACGCTCTCCGCCGACACCGACTCGCTCCTCAAGTGCTACTTCCAGCCGAGCTGGGGCTCCGACGCCGGCAACGTCTCGGTGCTGTTCCTCGCCTGGTTCATCGCGACCGCCGGCAACGAGGACAACGTCGGCACCTTCGAGCGGTCCTCGAGCACCGCCGGCGGCGCCCAGGACTCGCGGTTCAAGCTGGGCTCGCAAGCCGTGCCGCTGCGCATGGCCCGCCAGCTGGGCGAGCGGGTCGCCCTGAGAGCACCGGTGCGACGGATCACCCAGGGTGACCGCTGGGCCGAGGTGCACACCGACCGGGGCACGGTCCGGGCGAAGCGCGTGATCGTCGCCTGCCCACCGCCCTTGGTCCTCGACATCGACTGGCACCCGCAGCTGCCCCAGCGCCGGCGCCAGCTGCTGCGAGGGATGCCGATGGGCAACCTGATGAAGGTCGACGCCGTCTACGAGAAGCCGTTCTGGCGTGAGGACGGCTTGTCGGGATCGGGTCTCGCGCACGCGGGCGCGACCCGCGCCGTCTTCGACAACACCCCCGCCTCGGGCGGTCCCGGCGTGCTGCTGGCCTTCGTCGGCGGCTCCACCTGGAAGCAGTACGGCCGGCTCCCGCTGGCCCAGCGTCGGCGGGCCGTGCTCGAGGGCTTCGCCGAGATGTTCGGTGAGCGGGCGCTGAAGCCGATCGAGTACACCGAGCACGACTGGACCCGCGAGCCGTGGACCACCGGGGGACCGATCGCGCTGCCGAAGCCGGGCATCATCACCAGCCACGGCTCGGTGGTCCGCCGGCCGTTCCGCCGCGTCCACTGGGCCGGCACCGAGACCTCGACCTACTGGTCGGGCTTCATGGACGGCGCCGTCCGCGCGGGGGAGCGGGCCGCTCGAGAGGTGCTGGACGCGCTGTGACCGGACGAGACGCGCAGGCCGCGCTCGCCACGCTGCTGGCCTGCCTGCTGGGCGGCACCTTCCTGGCAGCCGCTCCGCCTGCGGGCGGGTCCGCGGCCGAGCGCGAGCGGTGGCACACCGAGGTGCTGGCGATGGTCGAGGCGCCGGGTCGCCCGGCCAACGTGGTGCTGCACCCCAACGGCCGGATCTACGCGGGCACGTTCGCGGCGCCGCAGACCGACGGGCTGCCGTCCGTCGTACGGGAGTGGTCACGGCGGGGGCAGCTGCTCCGCGAGTGGGAGGTGCCGGGTCAGGACCTCACGGTCAGCCACGGCGTCCAGGTCGCCGGCTGGGATGTGCGCGGGCGGCTCCTCGTGCTCGAGAAGAGCACCGGCACCGTCCTCCGGCTGGCGCTGCGCACGGGCCGCTGGTCGACGTACTCCCGCCTCCGGGACCTCCCCGCCTGCCCGCTCGGCCTGCCCGGCGAGGGTTGCACGCCCAACGTCAGCGACGTCGGCCCCGTCCCGAACTACGCCGCCTGGGGGCCTGACGGGTCGCTCTACGTCTCCGACTACGGCCAGGCCGTGATCTGGCGGGTGCCGCCGGGCGGAGGCCGGGCCCGGGCCTGGCTGGTGGACAAGAAGCTCGACGGCATCGAGTTCGGCACCGCCGGCCTGGTGCTGGCGCCGGACCGCACCGCGCTCTACGTCATGCAGCAGTCGTCGCTCGGGCTCGGTGAGGCGTCACTGGTGCAGGGCAAGCTCTACCGGGTGCCGCTCCGCGGCGGACGGACGCTCACCAAGGTGTGGCAGTCGCGGCCTCTCGACTTGCCCGACGGCTTCAGCTTCGCGCGCTCGGGTCGGGTCTACGTCGCCAATGCCGGCAGCAACCAGTTGGTCGTGCTCGACCGCGACTTCCGTGAGGTGGAGCGGGTCCCGGCCCTGCCGCTGACCGGCGACAACGGGTCGCCGGTGCCGTTCGACACGCCCTCCAACATGACGTTCGCCGGCCAGAGCGTGCTGGTCGCCAACCAAGGGTTCTTCGGCAACACCAGCCACCACGCGATCCTCGACGTCCACGTGGGGGAGCGGGGCGTGCCGACCTACGTCCCCGCGAACGCGGGCGTGCGGCGCTGACCAACCGCGCTAGGAGTCGAGGATCCGGGCCTTCTCGGCCGCGAACTCCTCCTCGGTCAGCGCGCCACTCTCCCGGAGTGCCGCGAGCCGCTCGAGCGCCGCGACCCGGTCGTCGGCCGTGCCTGGGTGGTCGTTCCCTCGCTCGCCCGGGGACCACGCGGGCGGCGGGGGCTGCAGGCCGCCCATCGCGCTCGCGATGAGCCCCTGGAGGCCGTCCCCGGCGGGTGCGCCACCCGCGATCCGGCCGTCGCCGTCGAGGTCCATGCCCGTCATCAGCTCGTACTGCTCGAGCTCCTCCGGCGACGCCGGACGGCCGTTGACCATCACGACCGGCGTCCCGGGCTGCGTGGGCTCATACGGCTGGTACTGCCCCTCGGGTGGCGGCTGCTGGTTCATGGCGGCCGCGATCTGCGCCGCCTGTGCGGAGGCGCGGGAGTTCCAGTCCTGGATCTCGTCCCAGAGGATCTTGAACCGACGCGGGTCGGCCTGCGACGCCACGATGGGCAGGCTCTGCCCCGGACTCGGCCACTTCTTCACGCTGACCATGAAGGAGTCGTCGACCGGGAACGACGGATGACCGGGCACGTGGACGACGAGGTGCATCCGGCAGGTTCCGGACGTGGCGCCCTGGGGCGCTGCGCTGTTGGACACGATCTGCGCGGTCCCGCGCACCGGGTCCTTGATCCGCTTGAACCCGTCGAACCAGCCCATGGCGGGATTGTGCCCCAGCGTCGGCGGCGGAGGAAGGTCATCCGTACGCCGATCCGGTGCGCGGCTTGGCCTCCACCGGGCGCAGCTCGTCGGCCGGCACCCATGCGGTGATGACCCGCCCTCGCGACTCGACCCAGGTGACGAGTGCGCACCAGCCCCCGTCCGGACCGCGCCGCCACTCGAGGACCAGGCCGGGCATCTCGGCCGGCGCGAACGCCGGCCGGACCCAGACGAACCGCGTCCTCGCCATCCGCCAACAATAGAACACCTGTTCGAACGAAGGGGACGCCCTCTAGAGTGCCGACATGCACCCGTTCCGCACGGCCGTCGAGGCCGGCGACATCGCGGCGGCCAGCGCCCTGCTCGCCGACGACGTCGTGTTCACCAGCCCCGTCGCGTTCAAGCCCTACCCAGGCAAGCCGATCACCTCGGCGATCCTGCACGCGGTCTTCGAGGTCTTCGAGGACTTCCGCTACGTCCGCGAGATCGGTGCCGACGACGCCCGCGACCACGCCCTGGTCTTCGAGGCCACCGTCGACGGCAAGGCGCTCACCGGCTGCGACTTCATCCACGTCGACGACGACGGCCTCATCGACGACTTCATGGTGATGGTGCGGCCGCTCAGCGCCGCCCAGGCGCTCGCCGAGCAGATGGGCGCCCGGTTCGACGACATCGTGCGTCGCGCCTCGGCTGGCTGAGCCGGACAGGCGAGCTCAGGTCGAGCGGGCACGCAGCGTACGGCGGAGCGCCAGGCCGAGGTGCGCGCTCAGGCGCGGCGAGGCGCGGCCGACCTTCGCCACCCTGGCCACCGCCCGGTCCGAGGCGGTAGAGGCCAGCGCGTTGGGCGCCACCGCGTAGGCGGCGGGCGGCGGGACCCGGACACCGGACTCACCCTCGGTGGCGGCCAGCAGCTGCCACCTGCCGGGTACGCCCTTCAGGTCGTGCAGCCCGCGGTCCTCGAACGAGATCGGCGATCCGAGCACCAGGTCGCGCACGGCGGCGGAGACCAGCACCTCACCGCCCCGTGCCTGCGCGGCGATCCGCGCACCGAGGTGCACCGCCAGACCGCCGACGTCCTCGCCCAACAGCTCGCACTCACCGGTGTGCACGCCGGCGCGGATCTCGATGCCCAGCTCGTCGGGTGCGCTGTCGACGATGCCCAGTGCCGCGCGGATCGCTCGGGCGGGGCCGTCGAAGCGGGCCAGCGCGCCGTCTCCCAGCGACTTCACGAGCATGCCGCCCGCGCGGGCGACCTCGCGGCGTACCAACGCGTCGTGCCGCTCCAGCAGCGAGCGCCAGCGACCGTCGCCGAGCCGGCCGGCGAGATCGGTCGAGCCGACGATGTCGGTGAACAGCAGCGTCACGAGCGCGCGGTCGACCTCGTGCGGGACCTGCGCGCCGGTCAGGAACTCCTCGAGGCTGTCGAGCAGGGGCTCGGTCTCGCCCAGCCACGGCAGGTGGCTGGTGCCCGGCAGCTCACGCAGCTGCGCGCCCGGGATCCGGCCGGCCATGTCGCGTGCGATCTCCAGCGGGACTGCCTCCTCCGACCGGTGCAGCACCAGCGTCGGGCAGTTGATCGAGGACAGCACGTGGGTCACGTCCATCTTCATCGCCCCCTGCAGGAGGGCGTTCGCCATCGCCGGGCTGGCGGCGAGACGCTCGTAGAGCCCCACGCTCTCCCGCATCGCGATGTCGTCGGCATGATCCGGCGCGAACAGGTCGAGCATCCGTCCCTCGCCCCAGTGCTCGTGGATGTCGTCGAACGTCGCGACGACCTCCTCGACGAGAGGGATCAGGTGCGGGAGGTAGTCCGGCCCCGGGTAGCGGGGGAAGCTGCCGAAAAGGGTGAGCGCGGTCGTGCGTTCAGGGTAGGTCGCGGCGTAGAGCATGCTCAGCGGTCCGCCCTCGGAGAACCCGAACAGCGCGGTGTGCTCCGAGCCGACGGCGTCGAGGACGGCGTGCAGGTCCTCCATCCGCTCGTCCATGGCGGGCAGTCCCGGCGCGGGGTCGGACAGCCCGGTGCCGCGCTTGTCGTAGAGGATCAGCCTGGAGAACGAGGCGAGGCGCTGCATGAACCGCGTCGTCTCCGGCAGCATCCACCACAGGTCGAGGTGGGAGACGTAGCCCGGCGTCATCACTAGGTCGATCGGGCCGTCGCCCACGACCTGGTAGGCGATCCTGACCCCGCCGTTGCGCGCGTACCCCGTCTTCGGCCGCATCGTCCCCATCCTCAGATCAGCCCTTGACTCGCGTCCATTGGACATCACCATGCTGGCGTTGTCCTCGAACTTTCGGAAGGTGGCTCGCGGGGCGATAGGTTCGATGACCGGAAGCGGGAGGAAGACATGGACCTGTACGACGTGATGCGCACGACGGCTGCCGTCCGGGAGTTCACCGACGACCCGCTGCCGGACGAGGTGCTGCGCACCATCCTCGACAACGCCCGGTTCGCGCCGAGCGGCGGTAACCGGCAGGGCACCCGGGTGCTCGTGGTCCGTGACCCGGAGCTGCGGCAACGGCTCGCCGAGCTCACGATCCCCGGAGCGCGGCGCTACACCGCTCAGAAGGCGGCAGGCGAGGGGCCGTGGAACCCGGTGTTCCCGACCCGGCTGTCGGACGAGGAGATCGCCGCGACCGAGGTGCCCGGCTTCTGGACGGAGCCGGTGCTGAAGGCCGCGGTCGTGCTGGTCGTCTGCGTCGACCTCCGGGCCGTCGCCGCCGTCGACCAGGACCTCGACCGGGTCGGCATCATCGGCGGCGCCTCGGTGTACCCGCTGGTCTGGAACATCCTGCTGTCCGCCCGCAACGAGGGCTTCGGCGGCACGATCACCACGATGGCGGTCGCCGAGGAACCACGGGTCCGCGAGCTCTTCGGCATCCCGGAGGACCACGCCGTCGCCGCCGTCGTGCCGCTCGGCAGGCCGGTCAAGCAGCTCACGAAGCTGTCGCGCGTGAGCGTGGGGGAGCTCGCCCGGCAGGACCGGTGGGACGGCGCGTCCCTGTCCTGAGGTCGACCTCGCAGCAGAAGGTCCGTGCAGAAAGACGACCGCCCTCTCAGCTCCAATTGAGAGGGCGGTCAGCGCCGGGGCTGGCGGGGGACCAGGGCCACCCGACGCTCTTGAATGAAGAAACGTACCCGGTTGGCATCCGGTTCAGACCTCGCTCACCGAGAGTCCGGACGACTGCCGCCGAGAGGGCGTCGTGCCGAGGAGATCGACCGGCGGCCAGCGGGCCGGGCCGCGAATCCTCCGTCGACGTCAGGAACTAGTGGAGATGGGCCGCCCCGTCCCGGCCAGCGACAGCACGGGACGAGGCGGCCCTGAGGGTCCCTCGTCGTACTTCGGAGCCCTCGCCCGAACGGATGGGCGGATATCGGTTCCGATGTCGAGAAGGTCAAGAAAACGGGGCCGATGGACAAGAAGTCGCAACGCGACGCGGACGCCGACGTACGGTCGCGCATGAGCTCTCCTCGAAAATACTCTCGACTCACGCGCACCGGAGCTGCGCTCGCGGCCGGAGCGGCCCTCGTCCTCGCGGCGGGTGGCGGCGCCGTCGCCGGCTCCCTGATCACGAGCGCCGACATCGCGGACAACTCCGTGCGGAGCCGCGACGTCCGCGACGGCACGATCCGACTGATGGACATCGCCGAGCGGGCCAAGGCCAAGCTCGCCGGTGCGGATGGCGCCACGGGGCCTCAAGGCCCCGCCGGCCCGGTGGGCCCCGCTGGGCCAGAGGGACCCGCCGGCCCAACCGGCCCGTCCGGCCCCGCGGGCCCCGCCGGCCCGGCCGGCGAGCAGGGACCGCAGGGGCCTATCGGACCGCTGGGTCCCACCGGCGATGCGGGCCAGGACGGAGTCGACGGCGTCAGCGGCTACGAGCCGGTCGACAAGACCTTCTCCGATGTCCCGCTGCCGATCGATGACACCAGCTTCTTCACCGTCGACTGCCCCGATGGCAAGAGCCCGGTCGGTTCCGGCTACCTCGTCCAGCTCTACAGCCCTGGAGGCTTCGTCGGGGTGGGTTCGGCGCCGATCGCCGTTCAGCTGCTCACCGGCGGTGTGGACTTCACCTTTACTCAGCCCGCGGTGAACGGGGCGACGAAGGCGACGGTCAACATCACGGCGGTCTGTGTGACCGCCGAGCCGTGACGGGCGCCGGTCGCCGCAGAAGGTCTCACCCGAGATGCACGACGCCCCGGAGCTGCGCTGGAGCGCGGTTCCGGGGCGGTGTGCTGGTGGGCGATACTGGGTTTGAACCAGTGACCTCTTCCGTGTCAAGGAAGCGCGCTACCGCTGCGCCAATCGCCCGTGTGGAGTTGTGGAGGTGGGTACGGGATTTGAACCCGTGTACACGGATTTGCAGTCCGTTGCCTCGCCTCTCGGCCAACCCACCACGGAGGCCGGGGTCTGACCTCTCCGAGCGGACGACGAGGCTCGAACTCGCGACCTCAACCTTGGCAAGGTTGCGCTCTACCAACTGAGCTACGTCCGCTTGCGACGACCAATCGTGCCGGATCTCCCCGGTGCGGCTGGTGCGCGTGAGAACAGTAGCCGATCGCCCGGGGACCGCCAAAACCGGGTGCCACCCCCGTCGTGTCGGCCCCTCCGTAGGGTGAGGTGCATGCGCGTGTGGATCAACGGCGATGTGCTCGCGGACCCGAACGCACCGGCCGTGCCGGTCAACGACCACGGTCTCACCGTCGGCGACGCGGTGTTCGAGGCGGTCAAGGTGGTCGACGGACAGCCGTTCGCGCTGGGCCTGCACCTCGAGCGGCTGGCGCGGTCGGCGAAGGGGCTCGGCCTCGAGGGCGTCGACGTCGAGGTCGTACGACGCGGCGTGGCCGCCGTGCTCGACGGCGACCCGATGCCGCTCGGCCGGCTCCGCATCACCGTCACCGCCGGGCCGGCGCCGATGGGGTCGGGCCGGGGGAGCGGCGACCCGACCGTGATCGTCGCGGCCGGGCCGATGAGCAAGAACCCCGACACGACCACGGTCGTCACCGTGCCGTGGCCGCGCAACGAGCGGGCCGCGCTGGCGGGGATGAAGACGACGTCGTACGCCGAGAACGTGGTCGCCCTCGCCCACGCCCAGGAGCGGGGTGCGACCGAGGCGGTGTTCGCCAACCTCCAGGGCCACCTGTGCGAGGGCACCGGCTCCAACGTCTTCTACGTCGTCGACGGCGAGCTGCGGACGCCCACGCTGGAGAGCGGCTGCCTGGCCGGGGTGACCCGGCGGCTGGTGCTCGAGTGGATCGGCGGCGTCGAGGTCGACGAGCCGATCGAGGCCGCGGCCACCGCGGACGAGATCTTCCTGGTCTCGACCACCCGCGACGTGCAGGCCGTGACGCGCTGGGACGACCGCGACCTCGCGCCCGGACCGGTCACCCGCGCGGCGCAGCAGACCTGGCGACAGCGCGAGCCCGAGCTGCTCCAGCGCCCCTGATTCGGGCCGTGCGGGGCGGATACATTAGAGTCTGCGACCGCAGCACCTAGGGGCGATTGGCGCAGTGGTAGCGCGCTTCGTTCACACCGAAGAGGTCACTGGTTCGAACCCAGTATCGCCCACCAGTATTTCCCCAGGTCAGACGGCATTTTGCCAGGATTGTCTCGCCTCACGTGCAACATACGTGCAACAGCAGCTCAGTGCTCCTTCTGAAGCTGGCCTCGTCAGGCGCGTCGCAGACGGCGCGCAGTTGAGCTTGGGATCAGTCGGCACCGAGATCAGAGGCGCGGCCGAGTCGTTGACCGGGCGGTTGGAGTGCTGACCAAGAGGAAGCGCCGCGTACCTGGTGGCGAAATGCGTGCGCTCTCGACAAGATTCACCCGCAAACGCGGACTGACCTGTAGCCTCACGAGGATCAGCCCATCCGATAGGGGTTTCTGCCAATGAGGCTCAGTCGACCGGTGGTAGTCGTCGACCGGTGGTAGTCGTGTTTGCGTCAACAGTCAGCATCGCGTTCGCCGGTACTGCGGTGGCGCTCGGGATCTCCGCTGAGGCCGCCCCGGACAACCGGACCGTAGTTAGCCCGCCGCTGGCCGATGCAGTCGATTGCTCGGACATCCTTCGAGCGGTCGATCTGCGATCGTGCCAGGATCAGGCCTATCCCAATGTGCCTGTTGATCTCGACGAGGTCGATCCCATGACCAAGCGCTTCATCCTCGCGCACGAGCGCGGCGAACCTGGTCAACTCAGCCTTCTGGTGGAGGGGCTTGAAGCGCTGGATCCCGTGAAGGTGGACGAGTGCCGGGAGTCGCTGCGCACAGGCACGGACGGCCCAGTGCATCCGCTGTACTGCAACGCGTACGTCATGTTGGCTGACGGTGAGCTTGAATTTGGTCATCACTATTTCGAGCAGGAGTTGCGGGAACTTGCGGGGGGCCGGTAGCCATGGCGTCTACAGGGCGAAGCCTCGCGGCGGCTGCACTTCTCGGCTCGTCGGTTGGCGTTGCACTAGCTGCGACAAGCGCCTACGGCCACAGTTTGACAGTGAACTGCCCGACAGGGCCTGCTGGTCTGTGCGAGGGCCACGTTCATGATGATGACTTCGTCGGCACAGCCAACTACGACAACATTCCGGGGAGCGGCGGCGGGGATTTCGCCGACGGGTTTGGCTCTGGCGATGACATCGATGGAGGCGGCGGGGTTGACATCGTCTTCGGCTGGGGAGGGCAAGACGATGTTCGCGGTGGAGACGGTCACGATTTCCAGACGATAGCTGGAACCGATTATGGCGTAATGGGCGGCGATGGCCAGGACCGTGTTGACGGCAATGAAGGCGACGACTATCTATACGGCGGCGCAGATGTCGACACGTTGTACGGCGGCGCTGGATTTGATCTGTGCGACGGAGGACCGAGCGCCGATATCTTCCACGGCTGTGACCTCACAGTCGATCCTTAATACCTTGAGGTCGCTCTACAGCTTCGACAACTCACCATTGTTTGGGGGCTGCCCAGACGTTCGCTGCAGGGCCAGGCGACTTCCGGACTCAACTTGTCCGACTTCGTAAGGATCGCGCGGAAGGGATCGGTCGGAGCGCGGCTTGGAGTTCGTCGAGGCGGATGCGGATGGGGCGTCTGCCGCATTGGTAGGCGGGTATGGTGCCGTCGCTGATGCGGCGTCGGATCGTCTTGGTGGATAGCGACATAATCTCGGCGGCTTCCTCGATGCTGAGGTAGACCGGGAGTTCACGGTTCCTAGCCATGAGACTCTCCCGCCCTGGAATCGCGGGCCGTTTTGTCGATGATGGCGGTGTTGAGGAAGCGGCGTGCTTCGGCGACGGTGATGTAGAGCCGGCCGCAGCCGTTGAAGCGGGCCCAGCGTGGTCCGATGCCGCGTTGGCGCCAGTCGCGGACGGTGCGTTGGGGGGTGCGGATGAGTTGGCAGAACTCTTCGAAGGTGAGCAGGGCTCGGTCGTCCCAGTCCTCGGGGATGGCGATCGGGTTCATGGCGTGGCCTCCAGTGTCGGGAAATGTCCTCTTAGTCACCAAAGGAGCCGAAGGCGCTTCCTGCGATCAGTGGACCGGAAAGTCGTCACTGCTCGTCACCACCGGATCCCGGCATTTTGGCCTGGTGAGGGCGAGCTGCTGGACACCGGTTCGGGTGGGCGGCGACGAGACCGTTCAGGCTGTGGAGCAGGTTGTGGGCCGTAGCGTTCGATCTCGTCGGCGGCGAGGTCTGCGGCGTGGCGGGGGCCGAGGTCGGCGCGGTCGCGGCTGAAGGTGGCGATCCACTGGGTGCGCGCATCGTCAATGGTCTCGGCGACCAGGTGAGCGGTGTTGGCGCGGCGGCCGCGGGTCATCGCGACGTAGGCCGCGGCGGCACCGGTGCTTTCGCCGAGGAGGAGGTGGGCGTGGTCGACGGTCTCGCCCTGGGCGCCGTGGACGGTGGTGGCATAGGCCAGTTCAACGTGGGCTCGGACGTAGGCAGGCGGCAATATCCGGTCGCCGCCGCGGCCGCGCACCGTCAGGGTTCCGTCCGCTCCGGCACCCGTCACGGTCCAGGTATCTCGGTTAGCGACATCGAGGTCGCGGTCGTTGCGGCGAGTAGCGACCCGATCACCGACTCCAATCTGCGCGCCATTGCTCGTGGTGACCGGGGCCTCCGCAGCCGCAGACGGCGACCCGGGCGCTGGACTGGGGTGATGGGCGCTCAGGCGCTGGTCGCGGGCGGTAGCGTTGAGGGCGCTGACCTGTTCACGTGTATCGGCGATAACCAAGGCACCCGTACCTGCCGTTTCGGCAAGGGCCGCGAGGCGTTCGACGTCGGAGGGGTGGATGGTGATGCGGCCTCGTTCTAGGAGGGCGTCGAACACCTCGCCTGGGCGCTGGCCGGTGCGCATGGCCAGCGTGAGGTCGGCGTAGTCGGGGTCGGTGAACCGGTGGATGGTTTCCAGTTGGAGGGATGCTTCGGGGTGTGTCCAGCGGGCGGCGTGGTCCAGGACGCCGCCGCGGCCGACTGCGGGGAGCTGGTGGCGGTCACCGACGAACGCGACCCGGGCACCGGCATGGTCGGCGATGGTGAGTAGGGCGCGGGCGGTGTCTTGGTCGAGCATGCCGGCCTCGTCGACGAGCAGCACGTCGCCGGGTAGCAGCCGCGCTCGGGCGTCGGGTTGGGTCTGGAGGCGGGACCAGCGACCGTCTTCGTTCCATCGGTAGCCGTGTTGGTGGATCAGCCAGGCCGCGGAGAAGGCGTCGGTGCCGACCTGCTGCTCGGCGACCCTGGCGGCCTTGAGGGTGGGGGTGACCACGACCAGCCGCCGGTCCTGCATCGCCAGCAACTCTCTGGTCGCGGCCAGGGTGGTGGTCTTCCCGGCACCGGCGGCGCCCTCGATGACCAGCAGCTGGTGGCTGCCGCTGAGTGCGGCGACCACCTGACGTTGGGCAGGGTCGAGACGGCGTCCGGCGACGACGGCACCGACCCGGTCGACGCTGCCAGAAGTTTCGGCCCGCTTGGAGAGACGGGTGACCAGATCGGCCTCGACGTCCAGCACCCGAGTCGAGGTGAGGGCTCGGACGTGTTCGGGCACGTTCCCGCGCCCCAGCAGTCGCTCGCACCGCGTTACGGTCCGGGCGGTCAAATCCTCGGCGAACTCCCGCCGCACGACGGGAGTGGCAATGATGTCGAGCGAGGCGACGATGCGTTCCACCTCGCCGCCGATATCGGCGGCGTTCCAGCTCGAGCGTCGTGCACCCAATCGCGACAGCACCAGGTCCGCTACCGCGTCTCGGTTGACCCGGCCGACCGCCGTGCCGGCCAGGTCGGCTGCGACGACGGCGGGAGGCGTGAATCCGAGTTCGCCGAGCTCCTCGACCCACCGTCGGCGCAGCTCGGCGCCGTCCTCGGGGATGACCTTGTCGGGCCGAGCCTGCGACCAGGCGCGGCGGTCCCACGCCCGCCGCAGTCCCGGGCCGGGCTCCTGCCCGGGGTGCTCGGCGCGCCACTCGGCTTCGTAGCGGTCGATGTTCCGGCTGATCTGCGAGGATCGTGCGCTGAACGCTCCGGCGTATGGCGCGAGCTGAGTGACTTCCCCGGTGGCGGGTTCGAGGGTGTAGCCGTGGGCCGCGAGCGCTCGACGGAACTCGGGATCACACATCACGGCGGCGTGCCCGATCCCGTTGATCGCTTCGATGCTGTCCACCACACCCACCGAGTGCAGCCCCCGCCACGCGCCGGCGGCGAACACGCGGGCGTTGACCTGCAGGTGGAGGTGGCGGTGCGGGTCACCGGCCCTCGACGTGTAGTGCCGCACGACCGCCGTCTCCAACTGGTCGACCGGTACCTGGACCTGCCGGCCACGGGGTCCGACCCGGGTGGTGGCGTGCTCGGCCAGCCAGCCGATGATCTCGACCGCAGCGCGGTCCTGGGCGGCGTCGTAGGCGGCGGCGATCTCCGGGTGCAGGGTCGCGGCCAGGGACCAGGTCTTCGGCCCGTTGACCACGACCTCGACGAACCGGAGCCCGCGCTCGTCGGTTCGGAGTCGTCCCTTGGCCTGACCGTTGGTGTCGTAGCCGGCGACCCACCGTTCGTAGGCGTCCCCGTTTAGCGTCCCCCCGTCCTGAACTGCAGAAACGCTGCCGTATCCCCCTGCATCCGGGTCGTTGGTGGCGACGTATCTGGTCGCGATCCCGGTGCCCTCGGCCAGGTAGTAGTCATCGACTCGAGACCGATCAGCCTCCACGTAGGAGCGCGCCGCCGCGGCGGAGCCGCGGTAGAACTTGACCCCACCGTGCACGCCTCGTCACCACCCGTCATCCGTCGTCATCTAGCCTTGAAATGACGCTCGGCCCGCCCAGGTGGGCGGACCGATCTGCGGACCTTCGTAGCATGCGTGCCGCTCGGATTGAAGTTGGTGTCGGCGCTACCGATGCGGCGGATTGCGAAGTCGTCAACCTTCGTCACGTTTGCCGACAGCCGCGGCGTCATCTGCAGGCGCTGGGGCCTTGCGACGGGTGGGTGACGACGACAAGATTTACGGCGTAGCTGCCGTGCTTCATTGGCCGTTCCTCTGCCCTGGCGACCACCGGTGTATCAAGTCGTTCGACGACGGTCGGATCTGCGAATCTCCGGATGTCAACAGTACTTGCGAACCTGAGTTGAAGCCGAGGTGGGCGGGGACGAGCCGTACGGTGCGAGGAATCCGTGACAAAACCAAACCCCGGCCAACGAGAATGGCCCTCCCCGGTCATAACCGCGGAGGGCCATCCTCTGCCTGCTAGCCCGGGATCGGGTGTCCGGCCTGTGCTGGCTCTTTAGCCAGGCTGGGTGCCCGAGGGTGACGGCGACCCAAGGCTTTAGATGGGCTCCAGCCCAAACTAATCTTCATCTGGCAGGTCCGCCGGGAGCACCTGAAAGATGTCTGACTCCTGGGGGCCCATCACCGACTGATCCACGGGGATGCCTCGGATTTTGAAGATGGTGAGTCGCCGTCGATCGACTGTTGAGGTACCAGGTCGTCGGCATGGATCCAACCGCACTTTGCCAAGTTCGTGACCGCGACGCGGGGGCCGTACGAGGTGCAGGCTCCGCAGGTCGGCGCCCGAATAGGCGACGTTCTCGAACGTGAAGGTCCTTGAGCACGATCCCGAGAGGCCAGTGGCGGCACTCGCGGGACTTACAGACGTGTCCTCGACAGCCTTGGCACCCGCCTCGGTGTCGCTACTGGTCGCGGAACAAGCTCCGAGCAGAAGGACGCCCGCGACTGTCATCGCGCCAAGCTTGCTAACCGCGAAAATTGACCGATCCATCTCGCAATCCTCCTCTAGTAACGCTCGCGCAGGCCAAGTACGTCGCCCCGGCCCAGGTTCCTAAGGTATGTCGTGCAGTTGTTCACGCGGCCGGACATCGTGAGGTACCTGTTGGCGGGGTCGTAGAGGTCGTCGAATCCGAGCACGTGGCCCAGTTCGTGGGTCAAAATGCTGATAACGTCAAAATCGTTGCTGTCGCAATCGCCATCTCCGGGCGTGTAGGTGAAGTCATAATCCGTCGTGTTGAAGCGGATATCGGCTTGAATCACTTCGTTCAATCCATCGTGTCCAGTAGTCCAGGTGCACGTGCCCGCGACCAACGCGTTCGGCTCAAGGTCGCCGATGTCAACACTACTGCGGCTGTCGATGTCAGCGCGCGGGGCACAGGCCGTGCCTGACGCGGTGTCTACGAAGTCCCCTTGCGTGGTGGTAAGACCGTCGTAAAACAGGTTCGGAACAGCGGACTGGTCAGAACTGAAGCACGGGCTGTTCTCGTTTTCCCAGGTGCCCAGCGAGCGCCGGAGAGCTGACGCCGTGTCCGAGGTCGTGCCGCCGGCCGGCTCCCCAGCGTCGTCCGTCGAAACCCTCATCGGAAAGCTGCCGTATACCTTTGCCGGCTTCCACCAGTTGAAGCGGTTCCGATCACACCCGTTGCGCTGGACCGCAAGCTTGGGATCGATGCTCGGATCGTTTTCATCCGGACCCGGGTCAATCGGATCAGTCTCCGTTGTTAGATCCTCGTCAGGCAGCGTGGTAGTCGGCGGATTCTCGGCTTCGAGCGGTGCCAACGTTTCAGAGTCGTAGGTGACGGTGCCGTCGAGGGCAGTGCTTGCCTCCGAAGTTATCGAACCCCCTCCTGCGTAGTCCATGTGCATCGTCACTGTGAGCCCAGGGGGAGGCACCGGGATGACGGTCTCACCCACAACAAGCATGCGGTCGACCGCATCGCACTCGACCGCGTCCGAGCCCTCCGGAAGTTCGGACGCTTCCACCGGCCCAGACTCGGGAACGTCGCATACCGGTTCGGCGGCCGACGGGCTTGCGGTCGGCGCCACGATCATGCCCAGACTCGCCGCGAGTGCCGCTGCCACAGCGGCTCCCACTGACTTACGCGTACGGCCTTGCCTCATCTGTAAAACTCCCTCCACAACGAATAAGAGGCGCCACCTTCGCATGAGTAAAGTGGTGTTGGGCTTTCGCGCCATGCGTTGCAAAATCGACGCAGCAGGGCTGCCTCGACCGCAAATGCCCCTGACCCCCTGCTTGCAGCAGAGCGCCGGGAAGGTGATCCGGCTGGGGCCGTCCGGGCCAAGCGAGGCTAGCTTCTCTGACGATTGGGGCGAAACCAGCTCAAGGCCGGCAAGCTCGTGGTCGACACCACCGCGCTGAGATCTGTGTCCTGGTGGCTAGAGGTTTGTCGCCGTTGCCAGCTTTGACAAGGCTTCGGCAATCACCTTGTCGCGGTCCTTTGCGGCGTGTTGATACCGCAGAGCAGCGCCGGCGGTCGAGTGGCCGAGGCGCGCCATCAGTTCGGCCAGGGTGGCGCCGGTGCTCGCGGCCAGGACGGCGCCGGTGTGCCGTAGGTCGTGGAATCGGAGGTCGGGCCTGCCGGCTTCCTCCCGCGCCTTGTAGAAGACCTTGTAGAGGGTGGCGGGAGCCAGGTGCTTGGTCGGGTCGCCGGCAGCCGGGAAGAGCAGACCGTTGCGGCCGCCGGTGATGGTGATTGCCAGGTGGGCCTTCACGGCGGGGAGGAGGTGCGGCGGGATGTTCACGTCGCGCGTGCCCGCGTCGGACTTCGGGGTGCCGATGATGAACTCTCCGTCGACGCGCACCACGGCGCGCCGGACCTTCACCACGCCGTTGGTGAGGTCGACGTCGTGGCGCCGTAGCTCGGTGATCTCTCCGAACCGGAGGCCACACCAGGCGGCGAGCAGCACCATGAGGCGGTAGCGCTCCGGCATCGCCATCGCCAAGGCCTCGAGCTGGGGGAGGGTGGCGGGCTCGATGCGCTTGACTCGCTTGGTGTTTCCGGCGCCTCGGATGTGGCACGGGTTGAAGTTGATCAGGCGCCGTTGAACGGCGTCGCCGAGGATCGTCCTCAGCAGGCCGTAGGCATGAGCGCGCGACGTGGGCGCGGCGTCCCCCATCCGGTAGTACCAGTCGTCGATGAGATCGGCGGTGACGCGCTTGAGCGGGACGTTCCCGAACGTCGGGAGAAGCTTGCTGTCGAGCATCTTGCGGTAGTGGTAGCGGGTGCGCGGCTTCAGGTTGCGATTCGTCAACCAGCGCTCGGCATGTTCGCCGAAGGTGATCGGACGCTTCGACGTCGGCAGGGTCCACTCTTCGTTGTTGATCTCGCGCCGCCGGTCTGTCAGCCAGGCTTCGGCATCCTCGGCGGTTTCGAATGTGGATGGAGCCTTGTGCCGGATCGTGTCCGGACCGAGGTAGGACGCCTGCCAGCGCCCCGATGGGAGCTTGCGAATCGCTCCGAAGCCGCGCCTTCGCGCCAATGTGCCGGACCCTCCTCGCGTGCAACAACGTGCAACAAGAATGGCAAAACGCGGCCGTTCTTGTCCATCCCGACGAGCGATAGATTACTGCATCATTGCAGGTCAGGGGCCTAATGTCCGCTCGAGTCCAGTATCGCCCACACCGCCAGAATAAGATTCGAACCCAGTATCGCCCACCCTGCCGGTTCTCCCGGATGTGCCGGATCTACCGGCTCACCACGTCCTCGCGGCTGCGGTTTCACGCGCAGCCCGCACCGCTTCGGCGATCGGTCCGCGGTGCACCGGGCCGTGCCCGGGCAGGACCACGTCGGCGTCCAGGCCGGCCAGCGGGTCGAGACCCGCGACGTCGTCGCCGTGCTGGAACATCCGGGCGAGCAGCTGCGGTCCCGTCGTCGGCGCGGTGGGGTGGGCCGTGCACAGCCCGTCACCGGTGGCGACGGCACCGGCCGTCGGGACGAAGAACGCCGTGTGGCCGCTGGTGTGACCCGCGGTCGGCACCGGGACCGGCCGGCCGGGCAGGTCGAGCGGCTCGCCCGGCACGAGCGGCTGCACGTCGGCGAACGCGACGTCCTTCAGCGCACCGGCCCGAGTGATCCGCAGCGACCACGTCAGCACCCCACGTCGATGAGCGTTGCGGGCGACCTGCGCCGGCGTCGCCTGCTCGAGGCGCTCGCGACGCACGTGCGGCACCTCGGTCGGGTGTGCGAGCACCGGCACGCCGCACCTCCCGTGGAAGTGGGCGAGCCCACCGATGTGGTCGACGTGCCCGTGCGTGACCACGATGCCGCGCACGTCCTCCGGCCGCGCACCGACCTGACGGATCGACTCCTCGACCACCGGGACGTACGCCGGGTAGCCGGTGTCGACTAGCGTGAGCTCACCGTCCTCGCGGAGGATCACCCAGTTCGCGTCCCGGCCGCGGCAGAGGAACACGTCGTCGCCGACCCGGACCACCTCGAGTGCGCTCATGCCGAGCATCGTGGCACCGGGTCGGCCACAGCGGGCTGGGTACCGCCCCGGCATGAGCGAACAAGAGAACGAGCAGGTCCACGACCAGGACAGCGAGCCGAGCCTCAACGCTCCGGGTGACGCACCGCCGTCCGGCGTCGTCGACGACGCGGAGGACAACGAGGACGGCGCCGAGGACGACACCGAGAACGACACCGAGGAGCCGGCATGACCGACGACCTCCCGCTCCCGGACTACGACGACCTGCCGACCAATGCGATCGGCAGCCGCGCCCGAACCCTCGACAAGCAGGGCGTGCAGACCCTGTTGGACTAGGAGGAGGCCCACGCAGCGCGTCCAGCCGTCGTCCAGCTGCTGACCCACCGCATCGACGAGCTGGACCAGGGCGCCCCGCCCACGAGCAGCTCGCCGCTGGCGGAGGCCCCCGAGGCCGGACAGCCCGGAGGGGGCGGCCAGGCCGAGGTCAAGGAGGGACCTCCGGTCAACCCGCCGTCGCACGGCACCCCCGAGAACCCCGCGCAGCCCCGGCGCTAACTGCCGCGCGGGTGGGCACACCCGCTCGATACGATCGGGGCATGTCTGAGATCAAGGTCGCCGTACTGTCCGCCGACGCGCGCCAGGACACGACCGTGACCACGGGCACCAAGGCGTGGGAACTGTTCAAGGAGCAGCCCGACGTCATCGCTGCCAGGGTTTCGACCGGCTCGACCACGGAGCCTGCACTCAAGGACCTCTCCTACGAGCTCGGCGACGGCGACGAGGTCGAGGGCGTCGCGATCGACAGCGCCGACGGGCACGACATCCTGCGGCACTCGTGCGCGCACGTGCTGGCGCAGGCTGTGCAGGACCTGTTCCCCGAGGCGAAGCTCGGCATCGGCCCGCCGATCAAGGACGGCTTCTACTACGACTTCGACGTCGAGACTCCGTTCACGCCGGACGACCTCGCCAAGCTCGAGACCCGGATGCGCAAGATCATCAAGGACAACCAGCGGTTCTCCCGCCGCGTGACCACCGACGAGGACGCGCTGGCCGAGCTGGCCGACGAGCCCTACAAGGTGGAGCTGATCGGCCTCAAGGGCGGGGTCTCGACAAGCTCGACCACCGGGGACGGCTCGACCGGCGAGATCGGAGGCGTGGAGGGCGCGAGCGCCGAGGTCGGAGCGGGTGAGCTCACGATCTACGACAACATCGACCGCAACGGCGAGGTCGCCTGGAAGGACCTCTGCCGCGGTCCGCACCTGCCGACCACGAAGCGGATCCCGGCGTTCAAGCTGATGCGTTCCGCGGCGGCATACTGGCGCGGCAACGAGAAGAACAAGCAGCTCCAGCGCATCTACGGCACCGCCTGGGAGTCCAAGGACGCGCTCGACGACTACTTGCACCGCCTGGAGGAGGCCGAGAAGCGCGACCACCGCAAGCTCGGCCGCGAGCTCGACCTGTTCAGCTTCCCCGACGAGATCGGCTCCGGACTGCCCGTCTTCCACCCCAAGGGCGGGGTGATCAAGCGGGAGATGGAGGACTACGTCCGCCGCCGGCACATCGAGGACGGGTTCGAGTACGTCGGGACGCCCCACATCGCCAAGGAAGGGCTGTTCTACACGTCGGGCCACCTGCCGTACTACGGCGAAGGCATGTTCCCTCCGTTGGACGTCGACGGCATGGACTACCGCCTGAAGGCGATGAACTGCCCGATGCACAACCTGATCTTCCGCTCGCGGCAGCGGTCCTACCGTGAGCTGCCGCTGCGGCTCTTCGAGTTCGGTCACGTCTACCGGCACGAGAAGTCGGGCGTCGTGCACGGCCTCACCCGGGTGCGCGGCTTCGCGCAGGACGACTCGCACTCCTACGTCACCCCCGAGCAGGCGCCTGCGGAGATCAAGCACCTGCTCGACTTCGTCCTCGGCCTGCTGAAGGACTTCGGCCTCGACGACTTCTACCTCGAGCTCTCGACCCGCGACGACTCCAAGGACAAGTTCATCGGCTCCGACGAGGACTGGGCCATCGCCACGAAGGTGCTCGAGGACGTCGCGACCGACTCCGGGCTGGAGCTCGTGCCGGACCCGGGTGGTGCTGCCTACTACGGACCGAAGATCTCGGTGCAGGCGCGGGACGCGATCGGCCGGACCTGGCAGATGTCGACGATCCAGTACGACTTCAACCAGCCTTCGACCGACCGCTTCAACCTGGAGTACGTCGCGCCCGACGGCTCCAAGCAGCAGCCGGTGATGATCCACTCCGCGAAGTTCGGCTCCATCGAGAGGTTCCTCGGCGTGCTGGTCGAGCACTACGCCGGTGCCTTCCCTCCGTGGCTGGCGCCGGTGCAGGTGCAGGCGATCCCCGTGGCCGACACCTTTGCCGACTACCTGTACGACGTCGCGCGGCAGATGCAGGCGCGCGGCATCCGGGTCGAGGTCGACGACTCCGACGACCGGATGCAGAAGAAGATCCGCAACGCGCAGCTGCAGAAGGTGCCGTTCATGCTGATCGCCGGCGCGGAGGACCTCGAGAAGGGTGCGGTCAGCTTCCGCTACCGCGACGGGCGGCAGGACAACGGCGTGCCGGTCGCCGAGGCCATCGACCGCGTCGCTGCGGCGATCGCCTCCCGCGAGCAGGTGTAGATGGGCCGGGCCGGGGTGCGCGGCGCGGCGTCGGTCCTGGCGCTCGTCGTGCTGCTGGGCGGGCTGACGGCCTGCGCCGAGGACGGCGACGAGCCGACCGCGGAGCCCACCGTCAGCGAGCCCACGAAGAAGGAGCGCAAGAAGCGCGACCAGGACCCGCGCGACGGTGACGCCACCGACCCCGGCGCCGACGCCAGCGACCTTGCCGACATGGCCGAGGACCTGGCCAACGAGAACCGGGGCTCGATCGAGCCGCGTCTGGAGCCGGTCCAGGGCGCCGACATCAGCTGGCCGCAGTGCCCGAAGGGGATGGGCATCCCCGAGAAGCGCTCCCAGGGCCTGCCGATGCCGGTCGAGGAGGCCGAGTTCGTCGTCCTGGGTCTGACGAACGGTCCCGGCTTCACCCCCAACCCGTGCCTGGCCGACCAGGTCGCCTGGGTGCAGGACCGCGAGCTGATGGCAGCGGCGTACGCGGTCGCGAGCTATCCCGACGCCGCGACCCTCGAGCGCTACTCCTGGGACGGCCCCTACGAGGGCACGACCAGGCTCGGCCGGCTCCGCAACACCGGCTACCAGCAGGCGCGCTTCAACCTCGACACGATGATCGCCGCGGGCCTGACGTCGCCGGTGATCTGGATCGACGTCGAACCGGTGCCGTCCTTCGAGTGGAGCAACGACCCCGAGGCCAACGCCGCCGTGGTCGAGGGGGCGGCCCGCGCCTACACCGATGCGGGCTACGCGATCGGCGTCTACTCCACCCCGTACCTCTGGGAGACGGTCGTCGGCAGCTACAAGCTCGGCGGCGTGCCGGAATGGCGTGCCGCGGGGCAGACCTCCCGCGACGAGGCGCTGAGCCGCTGCGGCGACGACTGGTCGATCCAAGGCGGCGAGGCCGTCATGGGCCAGTGGGTGGCGGACAACCGCGACCACAACATCACCTGCCCCGACATCGCCCTCGACCTGGGCCTCTGGTTCCACCAGTACTGAGGCGAAACCGAGCCGGTTAGGCTTCGGCAGGTGAGCGACGAGCGCAGCGACCTCGAGTACGGCGGCGACGGTCGCCGGCTGCGGTGGTTGGCGCACAACCAGGCCCGTCGGCGGGTCATCATCGACGCTGCGATCCGGGTGTTGGAGCGCTCCGAGCCCGGCGAGGACATCCAGGTCCAGCTGATCGCGGAGGAAGCGGGGCTCGCCCGCACCGTGCTCTACCGCCACTTCCACGACCGGGTCGACCTCGACCTCGCCGTGCAGCAGCGGATCTGCAAGGACCTCGCGAAGGTGCTGACCCCGGCGCTGTCCCTCGATGGTCGGCCGGTGGAGATCATCCGCCGGATGGTCGAGGCCTTCGTCGGCTGGGCGACGAAGCACCCCACGTTGTTCTGGTTCGTCGAGCTCGAGCTCCCCGGCCCCGGCGCGCACCCGCTGGCGGAGTCCATCGAGCAGGTCGGGGAGTACATCGAGCGGCTGATGAACACCGTCGTGCAGTTCCACGGCATCGAGCTCAGCGCCAGGGACCGGGCCGGTCTGGACCCGTGGGTCTTCGGCCTGATCGGCCAGGTGTTCGCCAGCGTCCGCCGCTGGTCGTCGCGGCTCGAGGTCCAGCCGTCCGCGGACTCCCTGGTCGACATGCTCGCCCAGTCGCTCTGGCTCCAGATCAACGGGATGGCGGCGGCCCGGGACCTGCAGGTCCCCGACGTCCCGCTGGTCGAGCTGATCCGCGTGATGGAGAAGTCCGACAAGTGACCGACCCCGACGGCCTGGAGCGTCTCTGGATGCCCCATCGGATGGCGTACGTCGCCAACGCCTCCGACGGCAAGGCAGCCGACCCCGACCTGCCCGAGTGCCCCTTCTGTCGGATCACGCCCGACCCGGCGACGTCGTACGACGACGCGCTGGTGGTGCGGCGGGGTGTGTCGGCGTACGCGACGCTGAACCTCTACCCCTACAACCCGGGGCACCTGATGGTGCTGCCCTACCGGCACGTCGCCGACTACACCGACCTCGACGACGCCGAGACCGCCGAGATCGCGCAGCTGACCAAGGAGGCGCTGACGACGATCCGGAAGGTGTCGCAGCCGCACGCCTTCAACGTCGGCCTCAACCTCGGCTCGGCGTCCGGCGGATCGCTGTCGGCACACCTGCACCAGCACGTCGTGCCGCGCTGGTCCGGCGACGCCAACTACCTGATGGTCATCGCCGGCACGAAGATGCTCCCGCAGCTTCTCGGCGACACCCGCGACCTGCTGGTCGACGCCTGGTCCGACTCCGCCTCCTGACCTCAAGCCAGCTGTCGGTTGCCTAGAAGGGGACCTGGACGGAAAGGAGGCCGGGCGCATCGCCCCGGCCGGAGACGGCGCGACAGAAGTCGACGGCGTCCATCGAGATGACCTCGCCACCCTCGCCCCGGCTCCAGTGCCCGCCGGCGGCGCCGGTCAGCGTGAGGTCGTAGGGAGCGCTGTGGCGGGTCGCCCACTCCTCGACGACGTCGGCGACGATGACGCCGTCGTGGTCCTCGGTCAGGTACGGCGTCGTCCCGGTGGCGAGGGCGATGTCCATCCGGTGCATCCACGGGTCGCGGGTGAGGATGACGTCACTGAGGTAGCCGAGGGACCAGGCCTCGTCGCGGCCGTTGATGCGCTGGGGCTGTCCGAGGTCGCGGCGCCTGATGAAGGACGGCATCAGCCTTCGTCCGCGAGCGGCACGGGGCCCGACCTTGCGCGCAGCCTCGACGACCCGCTCCGGGCTCCAGTCTGCGCGCTCGCTGACCTGCAGCGCGGTGAGCGCGGTCAGCGGGTCGGTGCCTGCGGTCCTTGCGTCCTTCGCCGCCTTCCGCTGCTGGCGGGCGGTCTCCCAGGGCGTGGTCACCATGGTCGCCATGCCGACCATGTGGCACGCGAGCTCCCGGACGTCCCACGCCGGGCACGGAGTGGACCGCGACCAGTCGTCCGGCGTGAGACCCGCGAGGGTCGTGGCGGTGCGGTCGTACTCCGTGGCCGCCAGGTGCATCGCTGCTGGTCGGCGGATCCGCGGCTGGACGAGGCCTCGTCGGGTCGGGGGAGGGGTGGTCGCGATCATGACGTGCTCCGGGTGGTGTCGAGCGGATTCTTCAAGGGGTGGGAGGAAGGCCGACCGCGTCGGCCCACATGTCGACGGCCTGCGCGAGGACGTCGGTGACCCGGGTGCCGCCCGGGTCGTTCGCGAAGTGCTGGCTGACGAGCCCGCCGAGCAGGGACACCCAGATGAGGAAGTCGGCCTCGGTGATCTCGCCGAGGTCGAGGATCCGGCTGCGCCCGTGCTCGAGCACCGCCACGGCCGGGGCGTAGCTCTCCGCCGAGGGCTCGAATCCGGGGATCACCCGCTCGTTCATCAGCTGGTACCGGGGGTGGTCGGCGATGGCGTAGTCGTAGAAGTGCCGCGAGACCCGGTGGATGGCGACCCTCGGGTGCTCCGGCAGCTCCTCCTCCAGGCGCAGCATGCTGTCCCGGTAGTCGGCCCAGGCCTCGCCGTACATCGCGTCGTAGATCGCCATCTTCGAGTCGACGTGGGTGTAGAGCGACGGCGCTTGCATCCCGATGCGGGAGGCCACGTCACGCAGGGTGATCTGGCTGAGCCCGGACTCGCGGGCGATCTCCCAGGCGGCGTCGAGGATCTCCCGCCGCACCGCCGCACGGCGTTCGGACTTCCGATCACGAGTAGGAGTTCCTAACACGGTTAGGAGAATCCGCCGGTGTTGGCTCGATGTCAAGGGTTCGGCCGGGATTGGCTACCGTGCCGGGGTGCTCGACCGGTTCAAGGACTTCTGGCAGGGCGTCGTCCTGATGCCCTTCGTGAGGCTGTTCATCAAGCTCGGCATCAGCCCTGACGCGGTGACGCTCGTCGGCACCCTCGGTGTCGTCGTCGGGGCGCTCGCGTTCTTCCCGCGCGGCGAGCTGTTCTGGGGGGTCCTCTTCATCACCGCGTTCGTCTTCAGCGACCTGATCGACGGCAAGATGGCGCGGGTGCTCGGGCGGAAGTCGAGCTTCGGCGCTTTCTGGGACTCCACGCTCGACCGGATCGGCGACGGCGCCATCTTCGGCGGGCTGGCGCTGTACTTCGCCGGTGACCACTACGAGGGCGACCACGGCTACCTCTACCTGTGCGTGAGCCTGTGGTGCCTGGTGATGGGCTCGGTGACGTCGTACGCCCGGGCGCGCGCGGAGTCGCTCGGCATGGACGCCAAGGGTGGCCTCGCCGAGCGCGCCGACCGCCTGGTCTCGATCCTGGTCATGACCGGCCTCGGCGCACTGTTCGACCTGCCGATCCTCATGTACGTCACGCTCTGGGCGCTGGCCGCGGCGAGCGCCTACACGGTCGTGTTCCGGGTGCTCAAGGTCCACCGCCAGGCGGTGGTGCTGGACGCGGCTCCGGCTCCCGACGCCGATGCGGGGAGCGACGGTCCCGAGCACTAGGATCGGGCCATGAGCGAGCAGCACGAACTGGGCACCACCAAGGTCAAGCGCGGCATGGCCGAGATGCTCAAGGGTGGCGTGATCATGGACGTGGTCACCCCCGAGCAGGCCAAGATCGCCGAGGACGCCGGTGCGGTCGCCGTGATGGCGCTCGAGCGGGTGCCGGCCGACATCCGGGCCCAGGGCGGCGTCTCGCGGATGAGCGACCCGGACATGATCGACGGCATCATCGAGGCCGTCTCGATCCCCGTGATGGCGAAGGCCCGCATCGGTCACTTCGCCGAGGCGCAGGTGCTGCAGAGCCTCGGTGTGGACTACATCGACGAGTCCGAGGTGCTGACGCCGGCCGACTACACCCACCACATCGACAAGTGGAAGTTCACCGTGCCGTTCGTGTGCGGTGCGACCAACCTGGGTGAGGCGCTGCGCCGCATCACCGAGGGCGCGGCGATGATCCGCTCCAAGGGCGAGGCCGGCACCGGCGACGTGTCCAACGCGGTCACGCACATGCGCACCATCGGTGGCGAGATCCGCCGGCTCGGTTCGTTGTCGGACGACGAGCTGTACGTGGCGGCGAAGGAGCTGCAGGCGCCGTACGACCTGGTCGTGGAGGTCGCCCGCGCCGGGAAGCTGCCGGTGGTGCTGTTCACCGCCGGCGGCATCGCCACCCCGGCGGATGCGGCGATGATGATGCAGCTGGGTGCGGAGGGCGTGTTCGTGGGGTCGGGGATCTTCAAGTCCGGCAACCCCGCGCAGCGCGCCGAGGCGATCGTGAAGGCCACGACCTTCTCCGACGACCCCGACGTGGTCGCCAAGGTCTCCCGCGGCCTGGGCGAGGCCATGGTCGGCATCAACGTCGAGGACATCCCTCAGCCGCACCGCCTCGCCGAGCGCGGCTGGTAGGTCTCGAGGGCTCGACCTCTCGAGCCATTGCGCGCGGGCCCCCGGCGGGTGTTCGCTGATCCCGTGTTCGCGCGCTCCTCGACCTTCCTCGGCAGCGACCGGGACGGCCTCGAGCGCGGCATCACGTACATCGAGACCGAGGTCATGGACGTCCTGAGCGAGGTGCACGGCTTCGTCGGGCTCTCGATGATGGTCGACCGCGGTCTCGGCGAGTGCATCGCCACGACCGCGTGGGCGACCGTCGACGCGATGCGCGCCAGCAGCGACCGGATCACCGCCGTCCGCGGGCGCTTCGGCGGCATGCTGCAGGCGCCGGCCAAGGTGCAGGAGTGGGAGGTCGCAGTCATGCACCGGGCCGGGACCACCGCCGCCGAGCGGTGGTGCCGGGTGATCTGGCTGCGCACCGACCACTCCGACGTCGACTACTGCATCGACGTCTACCGCGGGTCCCTGCTCCCGCGGGTCAAGGAGCTGCCCGGCTTCTGCAGTGCCAGCCTGATGGTCGACCGCGTCCACAACACCGCCTGCGCCACCGCGGCCTTCCAGAGCCTCGAGTCGCTCCAGGTCTCCCGCGAGGAGGCGTGGGCGATCCGTGACGCCGGCATCCGCGACACCGACGTCGACATCATGGACGCCGCGGAGTACGAGCTCGCCGTGGCCCACCTCCGGGTGCCCGAGACGGTCTAGGAGGCCCGCAGCTCCGCGCAGGGGAGCAGAGCCCGGTCCTCCCCGTCGAGCGCGTCGTAGTCGCCGACCAGCTCGAGCACCGAGCCGTCGACGTCGAGGTAGACGCGGAAGTCGTACTGGTCCTGCGCCCACCACAGCTGCGGCTCGCCGCCGTCGGCGACGGTGTACTCGCCCGACGGTGGCCCCATCAGCGCGATGATCTCCTCGCGGGTGTCCCGAGGGGAGAGCGAGCACCAGGCCCGGAGCCATCGCGGGGGACCCGCGTCGCTGCCGGAGTCGCCGGGGTCGGCGCCGGGGTCGGCCCGGGCCGAGGTGGAGAACACCCGCCACTTCGCGCGGTGGTAGACCACGCGCACGGTGAGGTCGCCGGAGGGGTGGTCGACGTCCAGCAGGGCGTCCTCCTGCGTCTCCTGGGTGACCTCGATGTCGACGATCTCGCTGTCGAACTCCGGGTCCTCCCACAGCAGCGCCTCGAACCCCACGCACGGGTCCCCGAGCTCGGCGCGGTCGGCGAGGATCGCGTCGTACCGCAGGGCGATCGTGAGCTCCGGCGCTTGGAGGGCACACGCGGCGGCTGCGTCCTGCCGGGCGAGGGCGTCGACCCAGTCGACGTACGCCGCAGCGGGACCGTCGTCGGGGAGCCCCGCGAGCGAGGCGGAGGTGTCGGCGACGCTGCGCTGCTGCTGTTGGTCCTCCTGGTCAGCTCCCTGCTCGTCGTCGCCGCAGCCGGTGAGGGTGGCAGCGAGCGCGAACGACGCGGCAGCCCACGTGAGCGACGGTCTTCCGGTCACAGCGATCCTCCCGATCCTCGGTGGCGCGCAGCCTAACGACCGGGTGCGCCCAGGGCGCTTAGGAAGGTAAACGCCCTGATCCGCGGTTCTTTACTTTTCGTTCTCAGATCCGATGACACTTGGTTGAAGGGGAAACCACCATCCGCCCGCAGAAACGACCGGGACGGACATCGATTCATGCTCGGGGGAGCCGCGCATGGGGAGGGGAACATGATGAAGAAGACGACGAAGGGTGCGCTCGCGGCCGGAGGCGCTGCGGCACTGCTGCTCGGTGGGGCGAGCACGCTCGCCTACTGGAGCGCCGAAGGCGACGTCGAGGGTGGCACGTTCACCAGCGGCGAGCTGAAGCTGCTCAACGAGGACTGCGACGGCGCCGGCGCGGGGGAGGGCTCCGGTTGGTTCTTCGATGGCGGCGAGTCCGCCCCGAGCAAGGAGTACGTCGCGGGCGACCTGGTCGTCCCGGGCGATGTGCTGACCAAGACCTGCACCTACGAGATCCAGGCCACCGGTGAGCACCTGAGGGCGGGCCTCGCTACCACCGGTGCGACCACCTCCGGCGCGCTCGCGAGCTCGCTGGCCCCGACCGCCTCCTTCACGGTGGCGGGCGAGACGACGACCTCGATCACGGACACCAACGACGGCGACGTGCTGACCGCGACCATCTCGGTCGAGTTCGACGGTGGCGCTGACAACTCGACGCAGAACCTCGCAGCGGTGCTGTCGAGCTACGTGGTCACCGCGACCCAGATCCACGACTGAGTCGGGTCGTAGTCCCGGTGCGCGCGGTGTCGAAGGTCGGCCAGGTGCTCGCCTGGCTGACCATCCTCGGGGTTGGGGCGGTCCTGGCCGTCGCCGTCGTGGTGCCGCGCCTCGGCGGCGGCACCCCCTACGCCGTGCTCACCGGTTCCATGCAGCCGAACTATCCGCCGGGCACGCTGGTGGTGGTGCGGCAGGTCCCGTTCGACGAGATCGCGATCGGTGACGTGATCACCTACCAGCTCAGCTCAGGACAGGCGGAGGTGGTGACTCACCGCGTCATCGGTCGCACGACCCTGCCCGACGGAACGTCGCGACTGCTCACCCAAGGCGACGCGAACGGCGTACCGGACGCAGAGACCGTCCAGGAGAAGCAGGTTCGCGGGCGCCTGTGGTACGCCGCGCCGTACCTCGGGCGAGTCAACGGCGTCCTCACGGCGCGCGACAAGCAGATCGGGGTGTACGTCGTTGCGGGCGCGCTGATCGCCTACGCCGCGGCGATGTTCCTCTCGGCGGTAGGGATCGGCAGACGGAAGCCGGTCACGTCGGACGACGTGTTTGCCGTCGAGACTGACCCCGGGGCGTCCACCGAACAGGAGCGGGTATGAGCGCGCACCGTGCCGTTTCCAGTCCGCGCCGTCGGTTCCGGATTGCTTCGGTCCGGCTGCGCCTGCTCCTGACCCTGGGACTGGTGCTCACACCCGGCGTCATGGGCACCTACGCGGCGTGGACCGACACGGCAACGGTCTCGGGGATCGAGCTGAAGACAGGCACCCTCGACCTGGCCGTCGGGGCCACAGCAGGGGATCAGCTAACCGGACAGGGGGGCACCTGGAACTACACCGCCCTCTCGCTCACCGCCATGCTGCCGGGGGAGAGCGTCGCGAAGCCGATCACCGTCCGGAACGCCGGCACGACCCCGCTGAAGTACACGGCGGCTGCCAGCACCACGAACAACACGTTGAGCCCGTCGCTCAAGCTCACCGTCGTCGCCAACGGCACGGTGGGGGGTTCAGGCTCGCAAGCGACCGGCAACCGCACGGGCAGCTGCACTGGCGGGACGCCGTGGGTGACGGCGGTGCCGGTGAGCACGACATCAGGAAGCTCGTCATTCCCCGCGGCTGCGGTCGTGCTCCAACCCGGGGCCACCACCTCGATCTGCGTGCTGGTCGCCTTGGACGGTACCGCCCCCAACACGATGCAGAACCAGACCTCGACGCTCAACCTCGTGTTCCACGCGAGCCAACCATGACCGCCGGAGCGCACGCCGGCCGCCGCGATCCGGTTCGGATCGTCTGCGACGTGCTGCTGTGGGCCGGGGCGGTCCTCGGCCTGGTCTGCATGATCGGCGGTGTTGCCGCCGCTGTGTTCGACGTGCGGCCGATGGTCGTCCAGTCGGGCTCGATGAGCCCTGCCATCCCGACCGGCAGTCTGATCCTCGCGGTCGAGGTGCCCGCCGACCAGATCACCGAAGGTGATGTGGTGTCGGTCGTCGACCGGAACGGGACCCGGATCACCCATCGCGTGACGGACCGCCACGCGGTCGCGACCGAGGGTGCCGGGCCCGTTGCTCTCACACTGCAGGGAGACGCGAACGAGGTACCCGATGCCGAGCCGTACGTCGTCGTCACCGCCGACAGGGTGTTCGCCCACGTGCCCCACCTCGGGTACCTGGTCGCCTGGGCGTCCGGTCCGGTCGGCATGTTCGTACTCGGCGGGGTGGCGGTCGCGCTGATCCTCTCGTTGGTGCGGCGCACCCCACAGCGTGGGGGGACCGGCTCGGCCCTGACGCCTGTGATCGTCGCCGGTGCTGCTGCGCTCGGCATCGGCGGTCTCTGGCTGCACCCCTCAGTCCGTCCGGCGGTGACACAGGCGGCCTTCACCGACGCACCGACGGTCGGGGTCTCGTTCATCGCTGCGTCGGTGCCCGCGCCGGTCGGCGCGGTCGGGTGCACGAACGGGGCCTCGTTCAGCAACCAGATTACGCTGAGCTGGCCGGCCGTGGCAGGCCAGACCTCGCGCTACCAGTACCGCGTCGAGATCTATCAGGCGGCGTTGCTCGGCGGCGAGAACACCAAGCTCCTGCACAGCTATGTCTTGACCGGCACCAGCCAGGTGGTCCATCACAGCGAACTGAACCGAGACTTCCTGTGGTCGGGAACGGGGAACGTCGTCGTGTACGGGACGGTGGATGGCACCACGTGGCGCAGCAGCGACGATCTTCGTCGGACCATCGTCGTCGGATTGACCGGAAGCGGGTTCCGGTGTTCGTGACAGCACAGGCACGTCCCTAGGCTTGTCCGCGTGACCAGCATCGGTGTGTTCGCCCTCCAGGGCGACGTCCGTGAGCACCTGCAGACGCTCACAGCGCTCGGGGCGGACGCGTTCACGGTGCGACGTCCGGAGGAGCTCGCGCGGTGCGACGGGCTGGTGCTGCCGGGCGGGGAGTCGACGACGATGGCGAAGCTCGCGCGGACGTTCGACCTGCTCGACCCGCTCCGCGAGCGAGTCGGGTCCGGGATGCCGACGTTCGGCACCTGCGCCGGGATGATCCTGCTGGCGGACCGGATCCTCGACGGCGTCGCCGGCCAGGAGACCATCGGCGGGCTCGACGTGACGGTGCGGCGCAACGCGTTCGGTCGGCAGGTCGACTCGTTCGAGTCCGACCTGGACGTGAAGGGGCTCGACCGACCGGTGCACGCGGTGTTCATCCGGGCGCCGTGGGTCGAGCAGGTCGGCGCGGAGGTCGAGGTGCTCGCCGAGGCCGAGGGGCATCCGGTCGCCGTACGCCAGGACCACCTGCTGGCGACGTCGTTCCACCCGGAGGTGGCCGACGACGGCCGCCTGCACCGGCTCTTCCTGGATCTGGTGCGCCAGTAAGATCGCTGGCGTTGTCGAGTCGGAAGAGGAAGTAGATGTCTGGCCACTCCAAGTGGGCGACCACCAAGCACAAGAAGGCGGTCATCGACGCCAAGCGCGGCAAGCTGTTCGCCAAGCTGATCAAGAACATCGAGATCGCGGCCAAGATGGGCGGTCCTGACCCGGCCGGCAACCCCACGCTCTACGACGCCATCCAGAAGGCGAAGAAGCAGTCGGTCCCCAACAAGAACATCGACTCCGCGGTCAAGCGCGGCGGCGGTCTCGAGGGCGGCGGGGTCGACTACGAGACGATCATGTACGAGGTCTACGGCCCGCAGGGCGTTGCGCTCCTCGTAGAGTGCCTCACCGACAACCGCAACCGGGCGGCCATGGAGGTGCGCACCGCGGTCACCCGCAACGGCGGCACGATGGCCGACCCCGGCTCGGTCTCACGCCTCTTCAACCGCAAGGGCGTCGTCGTCGTGCCGAAGTCGCAGGAGGGCAAGGAGGTCTCCGAGGACGACGTCCTCGAGGCCACCCTCGACGCGGGCGCGGAGGAGGTCATCGACCTCGGCGAGAGCTTCGAGGTGCAGTCCGAGGCCACCGACGTCGTCGCAGTGCGTACGGCGCTGCAGGCAGCCGGGATCGACTACGACTCAGCCGAGGTGCAGTTCGTCGCCTCGATGGACATCCCGGTCTCCGAGCCCGCGGCCGCGGAGAAGGTGTTCCGCCTGGTCGACGCGGTCGACGACCTCGACGACGTGCAGAACGTGTTCGTCAACGCCGACGTCCCGGACGACGTCATGGAGGCCGTGGAGGCGTAGCGAGGCCGCCTCAGCGGACTCGCTGATGGCGGTCGAGCGAGCCGCGCGACCGAGGAACGAGGTCGCGTCCGGCGTGTCGAGACCCGGTGGGACGGACGCAGACCTAACGTTGACGCCGAACAGGTGTTCGACGGAAGGGTGTCCATGCGCGTGCTCGGGATCGACCCCGGTCTGACCCGTTGCGGCATGGGCGTGGTCGAGGGCGACGTCGGTCGGCCGCTGCGGCTGGTCGACGTCAACGTCATCCGCACGTCCTCGCAGCTGGCCGTGCCCGAGCGGCTGGTCTCGATCGAGCGCGGCATCGACGCGTGGATCGAGGAGCACCGGCCCGAAGCCGTCGCCGTCGAGCGGGTCTTCGCCCGGTCCGACGTCAGCACGGTCATGGGCACCGCGCAGGCGAGCGGGATCGCGATGGTGTGCGCCGCCCGGCGCGGCCTGCCGATCGCGCTGCACACGCCGAGCGAGGTCAAGGCCGCGGTCTCCGGCAACGGGCGCGCCGACAAGGCACAGGTCGGGATGATGGTCACCCGGATCCTGCGTCTCGACGCGATGCCGAAGCCGGCGGACGCCGCGGACGCGCTGGCGCTCGCGATCACCCACATCTGGCGGGGTGGGGCCCAGGCACGCATCGATGCAGCCGTCGCGGCTGCGGGAGGAAGGCGATGATCGCTCACGTCCGGGGCCGGGTCGCGGCCGTCACCCTGTCCAGCGCGGTGCTCGAGGTCGGCGGCGTCGGCCTCGAGCTGATGTGCACGCCCGGCACGCTCGCCACGTTGCGCACCGGCCAGGAGGCCTCGCTGCCGTCGAGCCTGGTGGTGCGCGAGGACTCGCTCACACTGTTCGGCTTCGCCGACGAGGACGAGAAGGCGGTCTTCGAGCTCGTGCAGACCGCCTCCGGGGTCGGCCCGAAGCTCGCCCAGGCGATGCTCGCGGTGCTCTCGCCCGACGGCGTGCGGACCGCGATCGCCGTCGACGACGTCAAGACGCTCACGAAGGTGCCCGGCATCGGCCAGAAGGGCGCGCAGCGGATCATCCTCGAGCTGAAGGACCGGATCGGCGCACCGACCGGCCGCGGCGCCGCCGCGCCCGCTGCGCCGGCCGCACCCTGGCGGGACCAGGTGGCCCAGGGCCTGGTGGGCCTCGGCTACAACGCGAAGGACGCCGACAAGGCGGTCGAAGCCGTGTCCGAGCAGGCGGGGGTATCGACCGGCGCGACCACCGAGGTCGACGTCGCCACGATGCTGCGCCTCGCCCTTCGCATGCTCTCGAAGGCCTGACCGATGGGGTTCCACGAGGACGACCTCGACGTCGCGGAGGACGCGCACCTCCGGTCGCTCACCGCGTTGGAGGCCGAGGGCGACGAGCGCGCGGTCGAGGCCGCGCTGCGGCCCCGTAGCCTCGACGAGGTCGTGGGACAGACCCGGGTGCGCGACCAGCTCGGCCTGGTCCTCGAGGCGGCCCGCCGCCGGGGGAGGGCACCCGACCACGTGCTGCTGTCCGGCCCGCCGGGACTCGGCAAGACCACCCTCGCCATGATCATCGCCCACGAGATGAACGCCCCGCTCCGGCTCACCAGCGGCCCGGCGATCACCCACGCCGGCGACCTCGCGGCGATCCTGTCCGGCCTCAACGAGGGCGACGTCCTCTTCGTCGACGAGATCCACCGGATGTCGCGACCGGCGGAGGAGATGCTCTACATGGCGATGGAGGACTTCCGGGTCGACGTCGTCATCGGCAAGGGCCCAGGGGCCACCGCGATCCCGCTGGAGATCCCGCCGTTCACGCTCGTCGGCGCCACGACCCGCGCCGGCCTGCTGCCCGGTCCGCTCCGCGACCGGTTCGGGTTCACCGCCCACCTCGAGTTCTACGACCCGGCCGACCTCGACCGGATCGTGCATCGGTCGGCCGGGCTGCTCGACGTGAACCTCACCCAGGAGGGCTCGGCCGAGATCGCGTCCCGCTCCCGGGGCACACCGCGGATCGCCAACCGGCTGCTGCGCCGGGTCCGCGACTACGCCCAGGTCCGCGCCGACGGGGTGGTCACCCACCCGGTCGCGCACGCCGCCCTCGACCTCTACGAGGTCGACCAGCTCGGCCTCGACCGGCTCGACCGCGCCGTGATCGACGCGCTGTGCCGTCGTTTCGGAGGTGGCCCGGTCGGCGTCTCCACGCTCGCGGTGGCTGTCGGCGAGGAGCGCGAGACGGTCGAGGAGGTGGCCGAGCCCTTCCTCGTCAGGGTCGGGTTCCTCGCCCGCACCCCGCGTGGCCGGATCGCGACCGCCGCTGCGTGGGAGCACCTCGGGCTGGCCCCGCCGCCGGTGCCGGCGGACCCCGCCGCCGCGTCCGACCCCACCCTGTTCGAGGAGTAGCCCGGGTCGCTCGCCCGCCACGCTCGCCGACAGGCGTACGGCGATGTGGTCCGCGCAACACGCGCGGCTACACTTGCCCGTCGGCCCGCCCGGGCTCCGTGCGGCTGCCCGGATCCGGTCGTGGGCCGCGTCCTTGAGGAAACCTCGGAAGGCTCTTTGGTGAAGGAAATCGCGCCCCTGCTGTGGATCGTCGCGATCGTTGCGATCTTCTGGCTGCTGATCCTGCGTCCGGCTGCGCGCCGGCAGAAGCAGATCGCCCAGGTGCAGTCGTCCATCGCGCCCGGGGAGACCGTCGTGCTCACCTCGGGCATCTTCGGCACCGTCGTCGCGACCGAGGACGCCACCATCACCCTCGAGGTCGCGCCCGGCGTGCACGTCAAGGTGGCCCGCGGTGCCGTGGGCTCCGTGGTCCGTGAGGACGGCGAGGACACCGCCCCGGCCGAGGTCGAGGCGGCCCAGGACCAAACCACCACCGACGCAGACACCGAGGAGCGCTGACGTGGCGACCCGTCGTCACCGGCCCGGCCGGACCCTGATCACCTTCTTCGTCGGCGTCGCCATCGTCTTCGGGCTGGTCGCCCTGGCGGGCACCTGGAAGCCTGCGCTCGGTCTCGACCTCCAGGGCGGTCTCCGGATCACGCTGACGGCCAACGGCAGTCCGTCGGACGAGAACTTCGACGAGGCCCGGCGGATCATCGACCAGCGCGTCAACGCCCGCGGCACGACTGAGGCCGAGGTGACCGCGCAGTCGGGCAAGTACATCGTCGTGGAGATCCCCGGGTCCACCGAGAACCGGCGCGAGCTCCAGGAGCTGGTGCAGCGCACGGCGCAGCTGCGGTTCCGACTGGTGGCCTGCTCCAGCGACTCCAACACCGGACCCTGCGCGACCGGCAGCCCGCTGGGCCGGGCCCCGCTCTCGCTCACCGCCGAGCCGAGCGACAAGCCGAAGAACAAGGACAAGGACAAGAACGACCCGTCCGACACCGCGAGCCCCACCGACACCACCAGCCCGACCGACACACCGACGGAGCCCGAGGACGAGGACGTCGCCGCGGGGGCCGGCACCGCCGAGGGCGAGCTCGCGTGGGCCACGGCGCCGGACCAGGAGTCGATCGCGCTCTACAACTCGCTCGAGTGCAACGACGACGGCACGCTCGTCCAGACCGACGCCCAGGGCCAGACGACGCCCGCTCCGCAGGAGGACGACCCCGACAAGCCGTTGGTCGCCTGCGAGGTGCGCGGTGACTCGGTCATCAAGTACCTCCTCTCCCGGTCGGTGATCGAGGGCACCGAGCTCTCCGACGCAGGCGCGGGCATCCCGCAGGGCGAGGTCGAGTGGGCCGTGACCCTCGACATCGGCAACGACAAGGACAAGGCCCACCCGGAGGGCTCCACCGGCGGCGAGGACGACTTCGAGACGATCTCCGAGCAGCTGGCCGAGACCGGTCGCCAGTTCGCGATCGTGCTCGACGGCCAGGTGCTCTCCGCGCCCGTGATGCAGGCGGTCATCCGCGACGGCAACTCGCAGATCACCGGTGACTTCGACGAGCAGAGCGCCACCGACCTCGCCAACAGCCTGAAGTTCGGTGCACTCCCGATCTCCTTCGACAAGGACGTCACCACCGAGGACATCGGACCCTCCCTGGCCGGCGACCAGCTGTCGGCGGGCCTCACCGCGGGCGCCATCGGGCTCGGCCTGGTGATGCTGTACTGCCTGCTCTACTACCGCGGCCTGGGCCTGGTCGTCGTCAGCTCGCTGTTCGTCGCCGCCGGCGTCACCTACGCGATGGTGCTGCTGCTGAGCGAGTCGGCCGGGTTCACGCTGACCCTGCCCGGCATCGCCGGCTTCATCATCGCCGTCGGCATCACCGCTGACTCGTTCGTCATCTACTTCGAACGCATCCGCGACGAGATGCGTGAGGGCAAGTCGATGCGGGTCGCAGTGGAGACCGGCTGGGCCCGGGCGCGGGTCACCCGGTTCGCGGCCAACACCGTCAACCTGCTCGCAGCGCTGATCCTCTACCTGTTCGCGACCGGTGCCGTGAAGGGCTTCGGCTTCGCGCTCGGGCTGTCGACGCTGATCGACCTCGCGGTCCTGTTCTGGTTCACCAAGCCGCTGGTCTCGTGGCTGGCGCAGTTCAAGGCCTTCAACTCCGGACGGAAGTGGTCCGGCCTGAGCCCGGAGACGCTGGGCATGGACGCTCCCGTCGTGCGAGCGCCGAAGACGGCAGGAGGGAACGCCTGATGGGCAAGATGTCCCGGCTCGGCAACGACCTCTACAACGGCCGGAAGTCGATCGACTTCATCGGCCGCAAGGGCCTCTGGTACGGCATCACCGCGGTGCTGGTGGGTCTCGCGATCGCCATCATCATCGCCAAGCCGCTCAACTTCGGCGTGGAGTTCCGCGGCGGCACCGAGCAGAAGATCACGGTCTCGGCAGGGGTCGACCAGGCCGACGCCGACGACCTCCGCGAGGCGATCGCCGATGCGGACATCGAGGGCGCAGCGAACCCGGCCGTCACCACCGCCGGCGGCAACTCGCTCGTGCTCACCACCGAGTCGCTCGACGACGCCGCGGAGGACGAGAGCCAGGCGATCATCACCGAGCTGTTCCCCGACGTGGAGCCCACCGAGGACATCTCCGTCCAGGACGTCGGGCCCAGCTGGGGCCAGGAGGTCGCCGAGCGCGCCCTCATCGGCATCGGCGTCTTCCTGGTGATCGTGGTCCTGTTCATCTGGGGCTACTTCCGCGAGTGGAAGATGTCGGTGGCGGCGCTCGTGGCGCTGGCTCACGACATCCTCATCACGATCGCCGTCTACGCGCTGTCCGGCTTCCAGGTGACGCCGGCCGCAGTGACCGGTCTGCTGGCGATCCTCGGGTTCTCGCTCTACGACACGGTGGTCGTGTTCGACAAGGTCAAGGAGAACACCACCACGCTGCGCAAGAGCAGCGAGACCTACGCCGAGGCCGCCAACCTCGCGGTCAACCAGACCCTGGTGCGCTCGATCAACACCAGCATCGTGGCGCTGATCCCGATCGGCGCGATCCTCTACGTGAGCGCGGTCCAGCTGGGCGCGAGCTCCCTGCAGGACCTCGCGCTCGCGCAGTTCGTCGGCATGGCCGCCGGCGTCTACTCCTCAGTGATGCTGGCCCCCCGCATCCTCGTGCACCTCAAGTCCTCCGAGACCGAGGTGGTCGAGCAGGCCCGCCGCGCCAAGGCGCGCAAGCGCGCCATGGCCGACCGCTACGCGACGGTCCCGGTCTTCAAGGAAGACATGCCGGTCGCCGACGAGACCGACGCCGACCGGCCTGCGCGGCCGGCGCGCTCGGAGAACGACGAGGCGGAGCCGGGCAACCGGCCCCGGTCCTCGGAGGACGCCATCGGCAAGGGCCGGGTCGCGCCGACCCAGCAGCGCCCGGTCTCGACGAGCAACGCCTCGGGCCGGCAGCAGCCGGTTCGGCAGACCCGTTCCAAGCGCGGCAAGAAGTAGGCACGGTGCCGGGCCCGGTCGACCCGACGGCGACCCTCCGCACCGCCGAGGAGGCCATCGGCCGGCTGGTACGCGACGTCCCGGACTTCCCGGAGCCGGGCATCCTCTTCAAGGACATCACCCCGCTGCTCGCCGACCACTCCGGCTTCGGCGCGGTGGTGTCCGCGCTCGCGGACGCCGGACGCGAGGGCGGGGAGGTCGTCATCGACAAGGTGATCGGCATGGAGGCCCGCGGGTTCATCCTCGCGGCACCCGTCGCGCTCGCGCTCGGCGTCGGCTTCGTGCCGGTGCGCAAGGCCGGCAAGCTCCCCGGCGAGACCCACGCCGTCGGCTACGCCCTGGAGTACGGCGAGGCCGTGCTCGAGGTGCACCGCGACGGCATCACGGCGGGTGAGCGGGTGCTGGTCGTCGACGACGTGCTCGCCACCGGCGGCACCGCCCGGGCCACCGCCGAGCTCGTCGCGGCCTGTGGCGGCACGGTGGCGGCCATGGCCTTCCTGCTGGAGCTCTCGTTCCTCCCGGGCCGGGCCGCGGTGGGCGACAGCCCGCTGACGGTGCTGTCGGTGATCTGACCCTTCGGCGAGGTGAATAGACTCCGTGCATGAGTGAGGGACGGGCCAGCGACCGGCCGGTTCCAGCGCGCCCGGCGGAGGTGCCGACCGGCCAGAGCGACATCGGCGGCGGCGGTCGCGGTATGCGCGCACGGCTGGCCCGGATGGGCACGCGCACGCCGACCTCCAACCCCGTCCTCGAGCCGCTGTTCCGCGCGGTCCGCGCCAACCACCCGAAGGCCGACCTCCCGTTGCTGGAGCGCGCCTACCTCACCGCCGAGCGCCTGCACGGCCCGCAGATGCGCAAGAGCGGCGACCCCTACATCACCCACCCGCTCGCGGTGACCACCATCCTGGCCGGCATCGGCATGACCGAGCCGACCCTGGTGGCCGCACTCCTGCACGACACCGTCGAGGACACGCCGTACACCCTCGAGGAGTGCCGCCGCGACTTCGGCGACGAGGTCGCTCGGCTGGTCGACGGCGTCACCAAGCTCGACAAGGTCGTCTACGGCGACTCCGCGCAGGCCGAGACCATCCGCAAGATGATCGTCGCGATGTCGCGCGACATCCGGGTGCTCGTCATCAAGCTGGCCGACCGGCTCCACAACATGCGGACACTGCGCTACGTGCCGCAGAAGAGCCAGGAGCGCACGGCGCGCGAGACGCTCGACATCTACGCCCCGCTGGCCCACCGGCTCGGCATGAACACCATCAAGTGGGAGCTCGAGGACCTCGCGTTCGCCACCCTGCACCCGAAGATCTACGACGAGATCGTGCGGATGGTGGCCGAGCGCGCGCCCTCGCGCGACCAGTTCCTGGCCGAGGTGATCACCCAGGTCGAGAAGGACCTGCGCGAGGCCAAGATCAAGGCGACGGTCACCGGCCGTCCGAAGCACTACTACTCGATCTACCAGAAGATGATCGTGGGCGGCCGCGACTTCTCCGACATCTACGACCTGGTCGGCATCCGGATCCTCGTCGAGGAGGACCGCGACTGCTACGCCGTCCTGGGCGTGCTGCACTCGCGGTGGAACCCGGTCCTCGGCCGGTTCAAGGACTACGTCGCGATGCCGAAGTTCAACATGTACCAGTCGCTCCACACCTCGGTCATCGGGCCACAGGGCAAGCCGGTCGAGATGCAGATCCGGACCTTCGCCATGCACCGGCGAGCCGAGTACGGCGTCGCGGCGCACTGGAAGTACAAGGAGGACGGCCGCTCGGGTGCCGACACCGACAAGCGCGGCGACATGGACGACATGAGCTGGGTCCGCCAGCTGCTCGACTGGCAGAGCGAGGTCGACGACCCGGGGGAGTTCCTGGAGTCGCTGCGGTTCGAGATCAACCAGACCGAGACCTACGTGTTCACCCCGCGCGGCGACGTGATCGCGCTGCCGTCGGGCTCCACCCCGGTCGACTTCGCCTACGCCGTGCACACCGAGGTCGGGCACCACACGATCGGCTCACGGGTGAACGGCCGGCTGGTGCCGCTGGAGTCCACGCTCGAGAACGGCGACGTCGTCGAGGTATTCACGTCCAAGTCGCCGACCGCTGGACCGTCCCGGGACTGGCTGAACTTCGTGAAGTCCCAACGCGCCCGCTCGAAGATCAAGCAGTGGTTCACCAAGGAGCGCCGCGACGAGGCGATCGAGAACGGGAAGAACGAGATCGCCAAGCTGATGCGCAAGGAGGGGCTGCCCCTCAAGCGGCTGCTCACCCACGAGTCGCTCACCCAGGTCGCCGAGCACTTCCGGCTGGCCGACGTCTCGTCGCTCTACGCCGCGGTGGGCGAGGGCAACCTCGGCGCGCAGAGCGTCGTGCGACGGGTCATCGAGATGCACGGCGGCGACGAGGGAGCCCAGGAGGACCTGGCCGAGGCCGTCACGATCACCGGCCGTCGCAGCCGCCCGCGCCGCCTCGCCCCCGGCACCGACGCCGGTGTCATCGTCAAGGGCGCCCCGGACGTGTGGGTCAAGCTCGCCAAGTGCTGCACGCCGGTGCCGCCCGACTCGATCCTCGGGTTCGTCACCAAGGGCGGCGGCGTCTCGGTGCACCGCACGGACTGCACGAACGCCGCCTACCTGCTGGACCAGCCCGAGAAGCTCCTCGACGTCGAGTGGGCCCCGACCGGCCAGACCACGTTCCTCGTCAACATCCAGGTCGAGGCGCTCGACCGCGCCCGGCTGCTGTCCGACATCACGATGGTCCTCTCGGACGCGCACGTGAACATCCTGTCGGCGAACCTCAACACCACCCGCGACCGGGTCGCCAAGACCCGGTTCACCTTCGAGATGGCCGACTCCAAGCACCTCGACACGGTGCTCAAGAGCGTGCGAAGCATCCCCGGCGTGTTCGACGCCTACCGCGTCACGAGCTGAGACCGGTCGGACCGCGGCTCAGCGGTAGTCGGCCGACGCCTGCTTGGCCATCTCCAGGAACGACCGGCGCCCCTCGAGGTTCTCCTCGAGCTCCTTGACGCGCTTGGCGTCGCCGGCGGCGCGAGCCTTCTCGAGCTTGGCCTCGGCCTCGGCGATCGCCGCCTCGAGCTTGGCGACCATGTCATCGGCGCGGGCGGACTTCTCCGGGTCCGTGCGCTTCCACTGCTCGTCCTCGACCTTGCGGATCGCCTGCTCCACCGCCCGCATCCGGCCCTCGAGCTCCTTGATCCGGTCGCGGGGGACCTTGCCGGCCTCGTCCCACTTGTCGGCGAGGTCGCGGAACGCGGCCTTGGCCGCGGCCAGGTCGGTCACCGGGAGCAGCGCCTCGGCCTCGACCGCCAACCGCTCCTTGACCTCGGCGTTCGCCGCGAACTCGGCGTCGAGCGCCGCGTTGGCGGCGTCACGCGCGTTGAAGAAGGTGTCCTGGGCGCCGCGGAACCGCTTCCAGAGCTCGTCGTCGATGCCCTTGGGCGCCGGGCCGGCGGCCTTCCACCGGCGCATCAGGTCGCGGTACTGACCCGCGGTCGGGCCCCAGTCGGTCGAGCCTGCGAGCGCCTCGGCCTCCTTGGCCAGGCGCTCCTTCACGAAACGGGCGGCCTCGCGCTTCTCGTCCTGCTCGGCGAAGTGCACCTTGCGGGCCTTGGTGTACGCCGAACGCGCGGAGGAGAACCGCTTCCACAGCGCGTCGTCGGCCGCCTTCTCGATGCGGGGGAGCTGCTTCCACTGCTCGAGGAGCTCGCGCAGCCGGTTGGCGCCGTTCTTCCAGTCCCGGCCGTTCGCGATGGACTCGGCCTCCGCAGCGAGCTTCTCCTTCTCCGCCTTGGCCTCGGACGTCCGCCGCGCCTTCTCGGCACGTCGTGCCTCCCGCTGGGTGGCGATCACCGGACCCAGCTCGTCGAGCCGGGCGCCGAGCGCGGCGAGGTCGCCCACGGCGTGGGCGTCGGTCACCTGGGCACGGACGGTCTTCACCGCCGTGGTCGCCTCCTCGGGGGAGAGGACGCCGGAGTTGACCCGCTTGTGGAGCAGGTCCACCTCGAGCGCGAGCGCCTCGTACCGGCGCACGTAGAAGGCCAACGCCTCCTCAGGAGTGGCGTCGGGCATCTGCCCGACCTGCCGCTCGCCGTCGGTGGTCTTCACGTACACAGAGCCGTCGTCGTCGACGCGGCCCCACTCGCTCGCAGTCACAATGGGCAATGCTAAGGGAGAGGAGCCCGGCCGATAGGCTGGGTGGGTGCTGATCGCCGGCTTCCCCGCAGGACCGTGGGGCACCAACTGCTACGTCGCCGCCACCGAGGCCGGCGCGGAGTGCGTCGTGGTCGACCCCGGCAAGGACGCCGCGCCGGGCGTGGCCGAGGTGATCCGTGAGCACCGGCTGAAGCCGGTCGCGGTGCTGGTGACGCACGGGCACATCGACCACATGTGGAGCGTCGCGCCCGTTGCCGGCACCTACGACGCCACCGCCTGGATCCACCCGGACGACCGCGACCTGCTCACGGACCCGCTCGCCGGGATGTCGCGCGAGTCGGCGGCGATGCTGCTCGGCATGCCGGACGAAAGGCTCGAGTTCGCCGAGCCCGACGACGTCCGCGAGCTGGCGGACGGCGTCGACCTCGAGCTGGCCGGGCTGCGGTTCGTGGTCGACCACACGCCGGGCCACACGCCGGGCTCGGTCACCTTCCGCACGCCGTACGACGGCGACGCGGACGTCAGCGAGGTCATGTTCTCCGGCGACCTCCTGTTCGAAGGCTCGATCGGCCGCACCGACCTGCCCGGCGGCGACCACCCCACGATGCTGCGGAGCCTCGCCACCAAGGTGCTCACGCTGCCCGACGACATCGTCGTCCTGCCCGGCCACGGCGGGCAGACGTCCATCGGCCGCGAGCGCGCGACCAACCCCTTCCTGCTGGAGCTCCAGGACGAGGGCATCGCCGGCCGCGTCACCCGAGGACTCTGACGTGGCCAAGCCGGCGCCGCTGAGCGGCTTCCCCGAGCTCCTGCCTGCCCAGCGGGTGGTGGAGCAGCAGGTCATCGCGACGCTCGCGAGCACCTTCGAGCTGCACGGGTTCGCCAACATCGAGACCCGAGCGGTCGAGCCGATGGACCAGCTGCTGCGCAAGGGCGACACCTCGAAGGAGGTCTACGTCCTCCGCCGCCTCCAGGAAACGAAGGACGCGGCCCGCGACAAGGGGCTGGACAACGGTCTGGGCCTCCACTTCGACCTGACCGTGCCGTTCGCGCGCTACGTCCTCGAGAACGCCGGCAAGCTCGAGTTCCCGTTCCGCCGCTACCAGATCCAGAAGGTCTGGCGCGGCGAGCGCCCGCAGGAAGGGCGGTTCCGCGAGTTCGCGCAGGCCGACATCGACATCGTCGGCCGTGACCTGCTGCCGTTCCACCACGACATCGAGGTCGCGCGGGTCATGCTCGACGCCCTCGGCAGGCTGGACTTCCTGCCGGGCTTCCGGCTCCAGGTCAACAACCGCAAGCTGATCCAGGGCTTCTACCGTGGCCTCGGCCTCGACGACGACGCCGTCGACGAGGTGATGCGCCTGGTCGACAAGCTCGACAAGCTCAGCCCCGAGCAGGTGGCGACGTCGCTCGTCGCCGAGGCGGGGCTCAGCGACGCGCAGGCCCAGCAATGCCTCGCCCTCGCGACGATCCGCGCCACCGACGACTCGTTCGTCGCGCGGGTGCAGGCGCTCGGGGTCGAGCACCCGCTCCTCGACGAGGGCCTGGACGAGCTCGCGCTGCTGCTGCGCGGCACGACCGGGCTGGCGACCGAGAAGGTCCGGATCGAGGCCGACCTGTCGATCGCACGCGGCCTCGACTACTACACCGGCACCGTCTTCGAGACCCGGCTCGACGGCTACGAATCGCTCGGGTCGATCTGCTCGGGCGGTCGCTACGACGCGCTCGCCAGCGACGGCCGTACGACGTACCCCGGCGTCGGCATCTCCCTCGGGGTCAGCCGGGTGCTGGTGCCGCTCATCCAGCGCGGCGTCGTCACCGGCGACCGGTCGGTGCCGAGCGCCGTCCTCGTCGCCGTGGCCGACGAGGAGTCCCGGCCGCAAGCCGACGCGATCGCCGCCGCTCTGCGCGCCCGCGGGATCCCCTGCGAGGTTGCGCCGTCGGCAGCGAAGTTCGGCAAGCAGATCAAGCACGCCGACCGCCGCGGCATCCCCTACGTCTGGTTCTCCGGCACCGACGACGCGGGCGCTGCCACCCACGAGGTGAAGGACATCCGCAGCGGAAACCAGGTGCCCGCCGACCCCGGCACCTGGGAGCCTCCCCTGGAGGACCTACGACCCCGGGTCTCGACAAGCTCGACCACCGAGGCCAGCTCGACCACCGAGGCCAGCTCGACCACCGAGGCCAGCTCGACCACCGAGGCCAGCTCGACCACCGAGGCCAGCTCGACCACCGAGGCCAGCTCGACCACCACGAAGGAGACAGATCAGTGATCCGCACCCACGACGCCGGCGCCCTCCGCGCCGAGCACGTCGGCCAGACCGTGACCCTCGCCGGCTGGGTGGCCAGCCGGCGCGATCACGGCGGGGTGACGTTCATCGATCTCCGTGAGGGCAGCGGTGTCGTCCAGGTGGTGATCCGCGAGGACGAGGTGGCCCACCGGCTCCGCAACGAGTTCTGCCTCAAGGTGACCGGCGAGGTCGTGGCCCGCGAGCCGCACAACGTGAACCCGAACCTCGCGACCGGCGAGGTCGAGGTCGTCGCCGCACCCGGCCACGGCGTGGAGGTGCTCAGCGAGGCGGCGCCGCTCCCGTTCCAGATCGACGACCACGTCGACGTGGGGGAGGAGGTGCGGCTCAAGCACCGCTACCTCGACCTGCGTCGTACGGCGCCCGGCGCGGCGTTGCGGCTGCGGAGCAGGGTCAACCAGGCGGCCCGTGCCGTCCTCGCCGAGCACGACTTCGTCGAGATCGAGACGCCCACCCTCACCCGCAGCACGCCCGAGGGTGCTCGCGACTTCCTGGTGCCCGCCCGGCTCCAGCCCGGCAGCTGGTACGCCCTTCCGCAGAGCCCGCAGCTCTTCAAGCAGCTGCTCATGGTCGCCGGCATGGAGCGCTACTACCAGATCGCGCGCTGCTACCGCGACGAGGACTTCCGGGCCGACCGGCAGCCCGAGTTCACCCAGCTCGACGTCGAGATGAGCTTCGTCGAGCAGGACGACGTGCTCGCCCTGTCCGAGGAGATCCTCGCCGCACTGTGGTCGCTCGTCGGCTACGAGATCCCACGGCCGATCCCGCGGATGACGTTCGCCGAGGCGATGGCGCGCTACGGCTCCGACAAGCCCGACCTGCGCATGGGCCAGGAGCTGGTGGAGTGCACGGATTACTTCAAGGACACCCCGTTCCGGGTCTTCCAGGCCGACTACGTCGGCGCCGTCGTGATGCCCGGCGGCGCCAGCCAGCCGCGCAAGCAGCTGGACGCGTGGCAGGACTGGGCCAAGCAGCGCGGCTCCCGCGGCCTCGCCTACGTGCTGTTCCAGGAGGACGGGGAGCTCGGCGGCCCGGTCGCCAAGAACCTCAGCGACGAGGAGAAGGCCGGCCTGGCCGCCCACGTCGGTGCCCAGCCCGGCGACTGCGTGTTCTTCGCCGCCGGCGCCACGAAGTCCAGCCGGGCGCTGCTCGGCGCGGCCCGACTGGAGATCGGCCGCCGCTGCGGCCTCATCGACGAGAGCGCGTGGAGCTTCGTGTGGGTGGTCGACGCTCCGCTGCTCGAGCCCGCCTCGGATGCCACAGCCGCCGGCGACGTCGCGGTCGGCCAGGGGGAGTGGACCGCGGTCCACCACGCCTTCACCAGCCCGCAGGACCCCGACGGCTTCGACGAGGACCCCGGCAACGCCCTGGCCTGGGCCTACGACATCGTCTGCAACGGCAACGAGATCGGCGGCGGGTCGATCCGTATCCACCGCGAGGACGTCCAGAAGCGCGTGTTCGCGCTGATGGGCATCGGCGAGGAGGAGGCCGAGGAGAAGTTCGGCTTCCTGCTCCAGGCGTTCAAGTACGGCGCGCCGCCGCACGGCGGCATCGCGTTCGGCTGGGACCGCATCTGCGCGCTCCTCGCGGGCACCGACTCCATCCGCGAGGTGATCGCCTTCCCGAAGTCCGGTGGCGGCTTCGACCCCCTCACCGCCGCGCCGGCTCCGATCACCCCGGAGCAGCGCAAGGAGGCCGGGGTCGACGCCGTTCCGGCGGAGGATGTGCGGGCCGAGGCCTGATCGACGGGCAAAGCCTCCGGGCCGGCCCGCCTCCGGCCGGAACCGGTAGCCGAGACCAGATCGTTACCGCTCGGTGATCCTCAACACGGTCGCGCTCGCTTAGAGTCTCCGACGGCGCCGCATCGGGCGGTGCTGCCGAGATGCCTCGGCGAGCGGGGTTGCGGAGGAATCGGATGGCGTTGCCGGCTGGTGACATTGCGGTCCACGACGAGACCGCCGATGCATCGCTCGAACCGGAGGCCCGCAAGAAGATCGCCGGCCGGTCCCCGACCCGGATCGCCTTCGACCGGCTCCGCAAGGACCCGATCGCCGTCATCTGCTTCGCGATCGTGTTGCTCTTCGCCGTGATCGCGCTGTTCGCCGACCAGATCAACTCCCTCGTGGGCGTCAACACCGAGGTCGTCCGCGCCAGCGAGCGGGTCAACCTGGTGACGCTGCTGCCGCTCGACGGCCCGCCGAACCACGGTTTCGACCCCGAGCACCCGTTCGGCGTCGCCCCGGGCGACGGCACCGACAACTTCGCGGTGTGGACGAAGGGCTGCCAGACGTCGCTGTTCCTGGCGACGATGGCCGCCGTGCTCTCGACGACGATCGGGGTCGCCCTCGGACTGCTGGCCGGCTTCCTCGGCGGCATCGTCGACTCGATCATCTCGTTCATGATCGACCTGTTCCTCACCTTCCCGTTCCTGGTCGGCGCGCTGGCGCTGGCGCCGATCATCAACGACCGGTGGGCGACGGAGCCGGAGAAGCTGCGAGACGTGAGCTTCTGGGCGCTGGTGGCGATCCTGACGATCTTCGGCTGGATGACCGTCGCCCGCCTCGTGCGCGGCGAGGTCCTCGCATTGCGCGAGCGCGAGTTCGTCAAGGCCGCGCGGGTCATCGGCGTGCCCACCCGGCGCATCCTGGTCAGGGAGATGCTCCCCAACCTGATCGCCCCCATCATCATCTCGTTCTCGCTCGGACTTCCGGCCTACGTGTCGGCGGAGGCCGGTCTGTCCTACCTGGGCATCGGCATCATCGGACGCGAGTCCTGGGGTCGCACGATCGAGCAGGCGACCCCGTGGTGGGAGCAGTACCCGCAGTTCCTCCTCGCCCCGGTCGTCGGGATCGCCGTCCTCGTCGTCGCCCTGAACCTGCTGGGCGACGCCATCCGGGACGCGTTCGACCCGAAGACACGACGGTAGGGAAATCAGACGTCGACCCCTGCACCCGTGCATCGGTCAACGAACAAATGGAAGAAAGGCTGGACACATGAAACGCACCAAGGCGTTTGCCGCTGGCGTGAGTGCCGCGGCGTTGACGCTGACGTTGGCCGCTTGCGGCGGCGGCGGCGATGACGACGAGGGCGGCGACCAGGGCTTCACGTCGGGCGACACCAGCTCGGGTGGCAAGAACCCCGAGGCCGTCGGACCCGCCCCTGAGATCGAGGGCGCGACCGAGGGTGGCGAGATCACCGTCCTCGCGCCGGACCCCGACGACGGCATCGACAGCCTGGACCCCGCCAGCCTCTGGTCGGTGACCGACAACGGCATCCTCCAGGACCTTGTCCTCCGTTCGCTGACCACGTTCCGTCAGAACGACGCCGGCGAGTACGAGCTGGTGCCCGACCTGGCCACCGACCTCGGCACCCCCAACGAGGACTTCACCGAGTGGCGCTTCACGCTGAAGGACGGCATCAAGTGGGAGACCGGCGAGCCGGTCACCGCTGAGGAGGTCGCCTTCGGCATCAAGCGGTCGTTCGACGCCGACGCGTTCGCGACCGGCCCCGGCACGGCGTACTCGAAGCCCTACTTCGACGGTGGCGCGGACTACAACGGTCCCTACACCGACGGTGAGGACTTCCCGGCCGTCACCACCGAGGGCAACGACATCATCATGAAGTTCGGCAAGCCGTTCCCGGAGATGGACTACTACTCCATCTTCCCGGCCATCGGCCCGGTCCCGCTCGACGCGGAGATCAACGACTACCGGCTGAACGCCCTCTCGACCGGCCCGTACAAGGTCGAGAAGTTCGTCCCGAACCAGGAGCTCGTCCTGGTGCCGAACGACCAGTGGGACCCGGAGACCGACCCGGCCCGCCGGCAGCTCGTCGACAAGTACACCTTCAAGTTCGACGTGAACCCGCAGGTCGCCGCCGAGACCGTCTTCAGCGACGCCGGCTCGACTACCGTGGTCACCGCCCTCCAGGGCACCGACTACAACAAGGCCCAGAGCGAGGGTCTGCAGGACCAGGTCCTCGTCGGCCCGCAGCCCTGCACGAGCTTCGTGATGCCGAACTACACCAAGGTTCCCGAGCTGGAGGTCCGCCAGGCCCTCGCCTACGCCTACGACTACGAGAACATCTGGTCCGCCGGCGGCGAGCTGTCCGGTGTCACCCGCGCCAATGGTGTGACCGACGAGGAGCTCGGCTTCGGGCTCCTGCCCCCGGGCATGGCCGGTCGCGAGGTCTGGAACGGTCCCTTCGACGACGCTCCGATCACGTTCGACCCGGAGAAGTCGAAGGAGCTGCTGGCCGAGGCCGGCTTCGAGCCCGGCGAGTACGAGGTCTCCTTCGTCTACGACGCGTCGACGCCCGAGGGCGAGGCCGCTGCCGAGCAGCGTCAGCGTGGTTACGAGGAGGGCGGCTTCGCGGTCCAGAAGTACCCCTACACGGCGGGCAGCCTGTACGACGTGTGGACGGACCCGGACAACAAGCTGTACAAGAAGATCAACCTTCTCGGTACGGCCTGGTGCCAGGACTGGCCGTCGGCTGCGACCTTCCTGCCGCCGATCGTCGAGACCGGTGCCGCCTACAACACCGGCCAGTTCTCCGAGGCCTCGGTGGACGACGAGATGGAGCGCATCCGCCAGCTCCCGGTCGACGAGCAGGCCGCAGCGTGGGGTGAGCTGGAGCAGACGGTGATGACGGACTACCAGCCCGTGATCAACACCGGCTACTACCAGAACATCTTCGGCTTCGGCTCGCAGATCGGTGGCTTCGCCAACGACACCTCCGTTGGTGGCGCTCCTGACTACCGCACGATCTACGTCGAGCAGTGAGCTCGGCCTGATCCGGTAGTTGCGTTTCACCTCCCAGGTCCGGGTGGCACTCGTCACCCGGACCTGGGAGTCCGCAAGCCCTGGCTACGGAGGGATCCTCCATGTTCTCGTTCCTCGTCAAGCGGATCCTCTCGGGTTCGCTGATCGTGGTGCTCGTCTCGGTCATGATCTACGCGCTCTTCTGGTACGGCCCGAAGAGCCCGGCTCTCGAGCTGTGCCGACGCGACACCAACAACCGGTGCACCCCGGCGAAGCTCGTCGAGTTCGAGGACCGGCTCGGGTACAGCAATCCCATCTACGAGGAGTACGGCAAGTGGGCCAAGGGCCTGGTCGCCGACCGCACCATCATCCACGGCACCAGTGAGTACGACTGCCCTGCTCCGTGCCTCGGCATCTCCTACCGCGACAAGAGCCTGGTCACCGACCAGTTCAAGGAGCGGTTCCCCGTCACCGTCAGCCTCGCCGTCGGGGCGTCGGCCCTCTACCTGCTCATCGGCGTGACCGTCGGTGTGCTCGCGGCCAGACGAAGAGGCTCGGTCGCCGACAAGGCGTTGGTGGCCTCGACCCTGGTCTTCAGCTCCATCCCGTACTACCTGGTCGCTCTGCTGAGCTTCCTCATCCTGACGTTGAGCACCTCGGTCTTCCCCGAGGCCAAGTACGTCCCGTTCCTCGACGATCCACTCGCCTGGTTCTCAGGACTGTTGCTGGTGTGGTTGGTGATGGGGCTGTACGGCGCCACCGCCTACACCCGCTACTCCCGGGGATCGATGGTGGAAGCCCTCGGCGAGGACTACGTGCGAACAGCGCGGGCCAAGGGCCTGCGCATGAGAACGGTCGTGACGAAGCACGCCCTCAGGTCGGCGCTGGTGCCGGTGATCACGATCTTCGGCCTCGACGTCGCGTTCCTCCTGTCCGGCACCGTCTTCACGGAGAAGATCTTCTCCCTGGAGGGCATCGGGAAGTGGGGCATCGACGCCGTCAACATCAAGGACCTGCCGGTCGTCCAGGCGACCACCCTGGTCCTGGCCGTCTCCGTCGTCGTCATGAACATCATCGTCGACATCGTCTACAGCATCCTCGATCCGAGAGTGAGGCTTGCGTGAGCACCGCCCCCACGTCCGGGGACCCCTACCTGGTCGTCGACGACCTCACCGTCCGGTTCCCGACGGCTGACGGTCTCGTCCAGGCGGTCACCGGGCTCTCCTACCAGGTCGAGCTCGGCAAGACTCTCGGCATCGTCGGCGAGTCCGGGTCCGGGAAGTCTGTGTCCAGCATGGCCGTGCTCGGTCTCCACGACCGCCGCTCGGCGCAGATCTCCGGCTCCATCAAGGTGGCCGGCACCGAGGTCGTCGGCCTGTCCGAGGGCCGCATGCGCGAGCTGCGTGGCAACGCGGTCGCGATGATCTTCCAGGACGCTCTGGCCTCGCTGCACCCCTTCTACAAGATCGGCGCGCAGCTCGCCGAGGCGTACCGGACCCACCACCCGAAGGCCACCAAGAAGGAAGCGCGGAGTCGCGCCCTCGAGATGCTCGAGCGTGTCGGGATCCCGCAGCCGGACAAGCGGATCGATCAGTACCCGCACCAGTTCTCCGGCGGGATGCGGCAGCGCGCGATGATCGCGATGGGCCTCATCAACGACCCCTCGCTGCTGATCGCCGACGAGCCGACAACGGCCCTGGACGTGACGGTGCAGGCGCAGATCCTCGACCTCCTGCAGGACCTCCAGCAGGAGTTCAACTCCGCGATCATCATCATCACCCACGACCTCGGCGTGGTCGCAGAGATGGCCGACGACGTGCTGGTCATGTATGCCGGCCGCGCCGTCGAGTACGGCTCGGCCAAGGAGGTGCTGACACGTCCGGAGATGCCCTACACCTGGGGCCTGCTCTCGAGCGTGCCGGACGTCGCCGCCGACACCAACGCGCGGATGATCCCCATCCCCGGCGCCCCGCCGAGCCTGCTCGACCCGCCGTCCGGGTGCCCGTTCCACCCGCGGTGCGCGCACCGCGAGAAGGTCCCCGGCGACCTGTGCCGGACCGAGCTGCCCGAGCTGCTGCCGGCCGTCCACGGCGAGGGCCACCTGAAGCGCTGTCACCTGGCCGACCCCGAAGCGGTGTTCGCCGCGGAGGTCCTGCCGGAGATCGCACCGGAGATGGTGGAGGAGAAGCGATGACCGAGGACGCCACGATCGTGGAGCCCGGCGAGGAGCGGGAGTCGTTCGAGGAGCTGGTCAAGCACACCCACTCGGCCAACGAGCTCGACACCTCGGCGCCGCCGGTCCTCACCGTCGAGAACCTCCGGATGTACTTCCCGATCAAGACGTCCTTGATGCGGCGGACGGTCGGCCACGTGCAGGCCGTCGACGGCGTCTCGTTCGTCGTTCCCAAGGGCGGTGCCCTCGGCCTGGTCGGCGAGTCCGGGTGTGGCAAGTCGACCACCGGCCAGCTGATCACCCGGCTCTACAAGCCGACCGGCGGGTCGATGACGTTCGAGGGTCACGACCTCGCGTCGATCTCCAACCGCGAGATGAAGCCGCTGCGGCGCGACGTCCAGATGATCTTCCAGGACCCCTACAGCTCGCTGAACCCGCGGCACACCGTGGGCTCGATCGTCGGCGCTCCGCTGCGCGTGCACGACGTGGTGCCGAAGAACAAGACGCTGTCCCGGGTGCAGGAGCTGCTCGAGGTAGTCGGCCTCAACCCCGAGCACTACAACCGCTATCCGAACGAGTTCTCCGGCGGACAGCGTCAGCGGATCGGGATCGCCCGCGCGCTCGCGCTCCAGCCGAAGCTGATGGTCGCCGACGAGCCGGTCTCCGCGCTGGACGTGTCGATCCAGGCCCAGGTCATCAACCTGCTGCAGGACCTGCAGCGCGAGTTCGACATCGCGTTCCTGTTCATCGCGCACGACCTCGCCGTGGTGCGGCACTTCTGCCCCGAGGTCGCGGTGATGTACCTCGGCAAGATCGTCGAGATCGGCGACCGCGAGAGCATCTACGCCAACGCCCACCACCCCTACACGCAGGCGCTGCTCTCGGCGGTGCCCGACGTCAAGCAGGCGGCCACCGGCGGCCGGCGCGAGCGGATCCGGCTGACCGGTGACGTGCCGAGCCCGATCGACCCGCCTTCGGGGTGCCGGTTCCGCACCCGCTGCCCGATCGCCCAGGAGATCTGCGCCCGGCACGAGCCGCCGCTGCTGCAGATCGGCAAGCGCCACAAGGTCGCCTGCCACTTCCCGGGCCGCCTCGGCGAGCACCCGCGGGAGCCGCTGACGGCCCGGCTGCTCGGCGTCGACGCCTCCGGCCAGCCCGACCCCGGCGCCAGCCCGGCGACGGACCTGGTCGAGCAGCCCGGCTACGCCGACACCTGGTTCGACCTGGACGGGAAGACGATCGGGCGCGCCTGAGTCCCAGGCACCCGTGAGGGCCGTCCCCGGCACCAGGCAGGATGGCACCGTGCCCGACGACGCGCTGTTCGACGCCCCCGGGGCGGCCCCGGCACCCTCCGGCGGAGGGTCGCTGAGCCACGCCGCGCACGCGGCGGCCCCGCTCGCCGTACGCATGCGGCCGCGGGACCTCGACGAGCTGGTCGGGCAGCCGCAGCTCCGAGCTCCCGGCTCCCCGCTGCGCCAGCTGGTCGAGGGCGACAAGGCGATGTCGCTGCTGCTGTGGGGCCCGCCCGGCACCGGCAAGACGACGATCGCGTCGATCCTGAGCCGGCAGACCGGTCGCCGGTTCGTCGAGATCTCCGCGGTCTCGGCAGGGGTGAAGGAGGTCCGCGCGGCCATCGAGGCGGCGCGGGCCACCCTGGTCGGCGCGGGCCGCGAGACGGTGCTGTTCGTCGACGAGGTGCACCGGTTCAGCAAGGCCCAGCAGGACGCGCTGCTGCCGGGGGTGGAGAACCGTTGGGTGACGCTGGTCGCGGCCACCACCGAGAACCCGTCGTTCAGCGTGATCTCCCCGCTGCTCTCGCGCAGCCTGCTGCTGCGCCTGGAGTCGCTGACCGACGAGGACGTCCGGGTGCTGCTGGAGCGAGCGGTGATCGACGAGCGCGGCCTGGCGGGGGAGTACGACGTCGAGCCGGACGCGCTCGACCACATCGTCCGGCTGGCCGGCGGCGACGCCCGCCGCGCGCTCACCTACCTGGAGGCCGCCGCCGGTGCGGTCTCGACGAGCTCGACCGGCGGCCAGGGCGGGAGCATCACCCTGGAGGCGGCAGAGGCGGCCGCCGACCAGGCCGCCGTGCGCTACGACCGGGACGGCGACCAGCACTACGACGTGATCAGCGCCTTCATCAAGTCGGTGCGGGGCTCCGACGCCGACGCCGCGCTGCACTACCTCGCCCGGATGATCGAGGCGGGGGAGGACCCGCGGTTCATCGCGCGCCGCCTGATGATCCTGGCCAGCGAGGACATCGGGCTGGCCGACCCGATGGCGTTGCCCACCGCGGTCGCGGCGGCGCAGACGGTGCAGCTGATCGGCATGCCCGAGGCGCAGCTGACGCTGGCGCACGCGACGATCGCGCTGGCGGTCGCGCCGAAGTCGAACGCCGTCACGACCGCGATCGGCGCCGCGATCGGCGACGTGCGGGCGGGGAAGATCGGCACCGTGCCCCCGCACCTGCGCGACGCGCACTACCCGGGCGCGAAGAAGCTGGGCCACGGCGCGACCTACAAGTACTCCCACGACGAGCCGTTCGGCGTCGCCGAGCAGCAGTACGCCCCCGACGTCGTCCTCGACGCCGAGTACTACCAGCCCACGGAGCTCGGGGCGGAGGCGGCCGTCAAGCAGCGGTGGGAGCGGGTGCGGCGGATCATCCGCGGTCAGGGCGGCTGAGACGCACCGATAGGCTTGCGTCCCATGACGAGCGCGCTGGAGGTCCCCGGCTGGTTGGCCGTGCTCGACGTGCTCCTCCTGCTCGGTCTGGCGGTCGTCGTCGGGTGGCTCGCAGTCCGGGTCCGGCGGACCCGCGTGCACAGCGAGGAGGTGCTCGCGAGCGCCGCGGCCGACGTCGACGCGCTGCGCGAGGAGCTGAACACGCTCCAGGCCCGGCTCGTCGCCGACGCCGAGCAGCTCGAGGAGGCCCGGCGGACGCTGCGGCTGGCCGATCTCACCATCGTCGACGACCACGAGTACACGATCACAGCGCTCGGGGAGCGGCGGCCCACCGGTCCGCTCGCGATGGTGCCCACGGTGCCCGGGCCGCAGTTCGTCGACATCCTGCTGCGGGAGAGCCTGATCCGCACGGCGTCGATCGCCGCCGGCCTCCGGCGGGCGCTCGCCCCCGAGGTGCGCAGCCGGATCCGGTTCGAGATGAAGCGCGAGGTGAAGCGCTCACGCAAGCAGCGCAAGACCGACATGAAGCAGGCCCGGCGGGAGTGGGAGGCGCGCCAGCGCGCCGCGTTCTCCGCGTCGGACGTGGCCGGATGAGGGCCCGCGGGTGAGACGCGGCTTCTGGTTCGCGGCCGGTGCGGCCGCCGGCGTCTACGGCATGGTGAAGGCCCGGCGGGCGGCCGAGGTGTTCACGGCCGACGGCCTGCGCGACCGCGCGAGTGCCGCGTCCGTGGGCGCGCGGCTGTTCCGCGAGGAGTTCCACCAGGGGATGGCCGACTCCGAGACCGACCTCCGCCAGCGATATCAGATCGCCGCGGCGCGGCGCCGGGAGCTAACCTCCGGAGCCCACCCAGCGATCGACGGACCCGACACCGAAAGAGGCAAGGACTAAATGGGAGCCACCGACGGCGGCATCAGCACAGCGGAGATCCGCGCTCGGTTCCTGGCGCACTTCGAGGCGGCCGGGCACAGCGTGGTGCCGTCGGCGTCGCTGCTGCTCGACGATCCCAACCTGTTGTTCGTCAACGCCGGAATGGTCCCGTTCAAGCCCTACTTCCTGGGGCAGGAGACGCCGCCGTACGACCGCGCCACGAGCGTCCAGAAGTGCATCCGGACACCGGACATCGAGGAGGTCGGCAAGACCACGCGCCACGGCACCTTCTTCGAGATGTGCGGCAACTTCTCCTTCGGCGACTACTTCAAGGAAGGCGCCATCGAGCTGGCCTGGGACCTGGTCACCAAGCCGGTCGCCGACGGTGGCTGGGGGTTCGCGGAGGACAAGCTGTACCCGTCGATCCTCGACGGCGACGACGAGGCGCTGCACCTCTGGAAGAAGGTCACCGGCCTTCCCGACGACCGGATCGCCCGGCTCGGGCCGAAGGAGAACTACTGGTCCATGGGCGTGCCCGGGCCCGGCGGGCCCTGCTCGGAGATCCTCATCGACCGGGGACCGGCGTACGGCGCCGACGGCGACTTCTCCGCGGAGGACCGCTATCTGGAGTTCTGGAACCTGGTCTTCATGCAGGACGAGCTCTCGGCCGTCCGCAGCAAGGAGGACTTCGACATCGCGGGGTCCCTGCCGAAGAAGAACATCGACACCGGCATGGGCCTCGAGCGCGTCGCCTTCCTGCTCCAGGGCAAGGAGAACATGTACGAGATCGACGTCATGTTCCCCGTCATCGAGAAGGCGCAGGAGCTCACCGGGCGCCGGTACGGCGCCGACCACGGTGACGACGTCCGGTTCCGCGTCGTCGCGGACCACGTGCGCAGCTCGATGATGCTGATCGCCGACGGCGTGACGCCCGGCAACGAGGCCCGTGGCTACGTCCTGCGCCGCCTGCTGCGGCGCGCGGTGCGCTCGATGCGCCTGCTCGGCTACGAGGACCCGTGCCTGCCCGAGCTGCTGCCCGTCAGCCGCGACAAGATGGGCGAGACCTACACCGACCTGCACGCCGACTGGGACCGCATCGCTCGGGTCGCCTTCGCCGAGGAGGAGGTGTTCCGCAAGACGCTCCAGGCGGGCACCCAGATCTTCGACCTCGCCGCGACCGAGGTGAAGGAGCAGCAGCGCACGGTGCTGCCGGGCGACAAGGCGTTCGCGCTGCACGACACCTACGGCTTCCCGATCGACCTCACCCTGGAGATGGCCTCCGAGGCTGGTCTGACCGTCGACGAAGACGGCTTCCGTCAGCTCATGGCGGAGCAGCGTGAGCGCGCGAAGGCCGACGCGCGGGCGAAGAAGGGGCAGCACGCCGACACGTCGGTCTATCGCGGGATCCTCGACGCCAACGGGCCGACCGAGTGGCTCGCCTACGAGACGCTCGAGACCGAGTCCCGACCGCTGGCCCTCCTCAAGGAGGGTGCGGCGGTCTCCTCGCTCGCCAACGGGGAGATCGGCGAGCTCGTGCTCGACCGCACCCCGTTCTACGCCGAGTCAGGCGGTCAGGTCGCCGACGCCGGCATCATCGAGTTCGACGGGGGTCGGCTGGAGGTGCTCGACGTCCAGCGGCCGGTGCGCGGGTTGGTGGTCCACCAGGTCCGCGTGGTCGACGGCGAGCTGGTCTCGACAGGCTCGGCCACCGGAGGAGCCGTCCTCCACGCGCAGGTCGACCCCGAGTGGCGCACCGGTGCCCGCCAGGCCCACTCCGGCACCCACGTCGTGCATGCCGCGCTCCGCGAGGTGCTCGGTCCGAGCGCGCTCCAGTCCGGCTCCTACAACCGGCCCGGCTACCTCCGACTCGACTTCGGCTGGCTGTCCTCGCTGACCCCCGAACAGCTCCACCAGATCGAGCTCGTGTCCAACAACGCGCTCCGCGCGGACCTCCCGGTCTCGTGGGACTACATGACCCTGTCCGAGGCCAAGGACTGGGGAGCGCTCGCTCTCTTCGGGGAGACCTACGACGACCAGAAGGTGCGGGTCGTCGAGATCGGGGGCCCGTGGTCGCGCGAGCTCTGCGGGGGCACCCACGTCGACCACTCCAGCCAGATCGGGACGGTCGTGGTGACGGGGGAGTCGAGCGTGGGCTCCGGCAACCGTCGGATCGAGGCGCTGACCGGTGTGGAGGGCTTCGCCTACCTGGCGAGGGAGCGTGACGTCGTCGCGCAGCTCTCGACACTGCTGAAGGCCCAGCCCGACGACATCGTGGGGCGGGTCAGCGACCTCGTCGACCGCCTCAAGCAGTCGGAGAAGGAGATCGAGAAGGTCAGGCTCGGCCAGCTGCTCGCCGCGGCGGGCGACCTGGCGGCCGGAGCGGCCGACGTCGGTGGGGTGCGGGTGGTGGCCCACCGGGTCGACGGTGCCGGGGGTGGTGACGTCCGTACTTTGTGTCTCGATGTGCGGGCGCGATTGGTGGCTGATCGTCCTGGTGTTGTCGTGATCATCGGGGTGCAGGACGGGAAGATCTCCGTGGTTGCGGCGGTGAACGCCGCAGCAAATGAGCGAGGAATCTCGGCCAACGCGCTGGTCCGGGCCGTCGCGCCGTACATCGACGGCCGCGGTGGCGGCAAGGACGACGTCGCGCAGGGCGGCGGCTCCGACGCGACCCGCGTCGACGAGGCGCTCGCGGCCGTGACCGCGGCGGTCGCCGAGTCGGCCGGGTGAGGCGCGGGATCCGTCTCGGGGTGGATCCGGGCGACGCCCGGATCGGGGTCGCCCGGTGCGACCCGTCGGGGATGCTCGCGACGCCGGTCGAGACCGTGCGCCGGGGCCGCGGCGACCTGCGCCGGCTGCGACAGCTGGTGCTCGCCGAGGAGACCCTCGAGGTGGTCGTCGGGCTGCCGCGCTCGCTGTCAGGCGAGGAGGGTCCGGCGGCCGTGAAGACCCGCGAGTTCGCCCAGCGGCTCGCAGAGCGGATCGCGCCGGTGCCGGTGCGGCTCGTCGATGAGCGGCTCACCACGGTGACGGCGGAGGCTATGCTCCGCGATCAACGCAAGGGACAGCAGCGGCGCGCCGTGGTCGACCAGGTCGCGGCCGTCGTGATCCTGCAGCACGCTCTCGACACGGAGCGGGCGACAGGCAACGCACCCGGGGAGGTGGTGACGGTGGGAGTCACCGACACCTCCGGGGACGACGTCGAGGAGACGCATGAGTGACCCGTTCGTCCTGGCAGACGAAGCCCCGCCCCAGCCCGGCCGGCGGCGCAGCAAGAAGCGTTTCTCGGGGTGCCTGCCGATCCTGGTGTTCATCGCGGTCGCCGCGCTGCTGATCGCCGGGGCCTACAAGTACGTCGTGGGCCCCTGGTTCGAGGACCTGTTCGCCGACGCCGAGGACTACCCGGGCCCGGGCAAGGGTGAGGTCGTCTTCGTCATCGATCCCGGCCAGAGCATCTCCTCGATGGGCGAGGAGCTCGAGGACCTCGGCGTCGTCGCCTCGGTCGAGGCGTTCGAGAACGCCGCGGACGAGTTCGGCGACACCCGCGGCATCCAGGCGGGCACCTACCTCCTGAAGGAGGAGATGAAGGCCGCGGACGTGATCGAGATCCTGGCCGACCCCTCCAACATCAGTCAGTCGGCGGTGTCGATCCCCGAGGGCCTGCGCGCCGTCGACATCGTGAACCGGATCGCGGAGAGCACCGACTTCAAGAAGGCCGCAGTGCGTCGCGCGCTGGAGGACACCGAGGCGCTCGGCCTGCCGCAGCAGGCGAAGGGGAACCCGGAGGGCTACCTGTTCCCGGCGACCTACCCCGTCACCCCGGACACCACGCCGGCCTCCCTGCTGCGCGACATGGTCGAGCGCTGGGAGCAGGCTGCGAGCGACCTCGACCTCGAGGCGGCGGCGGCCGAGGTCGGCTACACGCCGGCGGAGATCATGACGGTCGCCTCGCTCCTCCAGGCCGAGGGCCGTGGGCGCGACATGGCCAAGATCGCCCGCGTCATCTACAACCGCATCGAGAACGTCGGCGCCGCCGGCACGATCGGGCGGCTGCAGATCGACGCCACCGTCGACTACGCCCTGGGACGCCCGCTCACCGTCGGCCTGACCCAGGAGGAGCGCGAGAACACGCGCTCGCCGTACAACACCTTCACCAACGTCGGCCTGCCGCCGGGACCGATCGGCAACCCCGGCGAAGAGGCGATCGACGCGGCGCTGCGGCCGGCCGACGGCGACTGGTACTACTACGTGACCGTCAACCTCAACACCGGCAAGACGAAGTTCGCGGAGAGCTACGACGAGTTCCTGCAGTACCAGCAGGAGCTGCGGGACTGGTGCGACGACCACCCCGCCGTCTGCTCGTGAGGTGCGCCGTCCTGGGCGACCCGGTCGCCCACTCCCTGTCGCCCGCCCTGCACCGGGCCGGCTACGCGGCCGTCGGCCTCGACTGGGAGTACGACGCCGTGCAGGTCCCGGCGGGCGGCCTGGTCGGCGTCGTGTCCGGTCTCGACGCGGAGTGGCGCGGGCTCTCGGTCACCGCCCCGCTCAAGCGGGAGGCCATGATCCTGGCCGACGTCGTGAGCGACCGGGTGCGGCTCGCAGGGGCGGCCAACACCCTGCTCCTCACCGGCGAAGAGGTGCACGCCGACAACACCGACCTGCCGGGCGCCGTCGCCGCGATCCGCGAGCGGTTCACCGGTGCGGTCGGCGACGTGCTGATCCTCGGCGCCGGTGCGACCGCCGCATCGACCGGTCTCGCCCTCGCCGACCTCGGCGCCACGCGCATCGCGGTCGCCGCCCGCACCGCCTCCCGCGCCTCCGACACCGTCGCCGCGATCGCCGGGCACCCGAGCCGGCCGCGGGTGAAGGTGCTCGACCTGGCCACCGTCGAGCTCTCCGATGCCGAGAACGTGGTGGTCTCCACCGTCCCCGTCGTGGCGCAGACCCCGGGCCTGGTCTCCCGGGTCGGCCACGCCGAGGTGGTGTTCGACGTCGTCTACGACCCGTGGCCAACGCCGCTGGCGCGCGCCGCGACGGGCACCCTGGTGAGCGGCCTCGACCTGCTCGTGCACCAGGCCGCCCTGCAGTTCACCGCCTTCACCGGCGTCGCCGCTCCGCTCGAGCAGATGCGGGCCGCCGGCGAGGCGGCGCTCCGGGAGCGGGCGCGGTGAACGAGCACCTGGTCCCCGCGATCGTCGGGTTCGTCGCTTGCGGCATCGGCGGCGCGCTGACGCCGTACCTCATCCGCGTGCTGCCCGAGCCCCCGCCCGACCCGGAGCCGGGGGAAGGGGTCGAGCTCACCGCCGCGCAGAAGGCGCGCCTGGAGGAGCCGCCGAAGGAGCTGTACGCCGACCTCGGCGGCCGGCCCCGGCTGGGCCTGCTCGCTGCCCTCGTCTCGGCGGTCGCCGGCGCCGGCATCGGCGCCGCGGTCGGAGCGGACTGGCAGCTGCCGCTGCTCCTCGCGCTGGTGCCCGTGGGCACGCTGCTGGGGATCGTCGACCACCGCACGCGGCTGCTGCCCTCGATCGTCGTGCTTCCTGCCACCCTCGTCGCGCTCGGCTACGGCGGTGCCCGCTGGGCGACGACCGGCGACTCGGACGACTTCGTGCGCGGGCTCATCGGCCTGATCGTGGTGCGCACCGTCTTCTGGCTGCTCTGGTTCATCCGCCAGGCCGGCATGGGCTTCGGCGACGTCCGACTCTCGGCCCTGCTCGGTTGTGTCCTCGGCTACGCCGGCGGCAGCGAGCTGCTCACCGGCCTCTACGCGGCGTTTCTCGTCTTCGCCGGCCGCGGGATCGTGCTCGCCCTCGTCAAGCGCGACCGGTCCGTGCTCAAGAAGGCCTACCCGTTCGGACCCTTCCTGCTGGTCGGCGCGTGGCTCGGCATCGTCGCGGGAGACCCGTTGGTCTCGGCGTTGTACGGCTAGCCGACCCGTCGCAAACTCACGCGGAGAGGACGCCGACCCGTCGCAAACTCTCCGCGGCGGGGACTCGCTTCGCCCGGTCGCCGGGACGCGCGCGGGCTGGTCAGGCGCGGGATGGGAGGATGTGACCCATGTTGCGCTGGCTGACCGCGGGGGAGTCGCACGGTCCCTCCCTGGTCGCGATCCTCGAGGGCCTGCCGGCCCACGTCGAGGTGACGACCGACGACATCTCCGACTCGCTCGCCCGGCGGCGCCTCGGCTACGGCCGCGGTGCGCGGATGAAGTTCGAGGCGGACGCGGTGCGGCTGGTCGGCGGGGTGCGGCACGGGCGGACGCAGGGCGGTCCGGTGGCGCTGGAGGTCGGCAACACCGAGTGGCCGAAGTGGGAGCAGGTGATGTCAGCGGACCCGGTGGACCAGGAGGTCCTCGACGGGCTGGCGCGCAACGCGCCGCTGACCCGCCCGCGGCCCGGGCACGCAGACCTGGCCGGCATGCAGAAGTACGACTTCGAGGACGCCCGTCCGGTGCTGGAGCGCGCCTCCGCCCGCGAGACCGCCGCCCGGGTGGCGCTCGGCCGGGTGGCGAGCAACTTCCTGGAGCAGGCGGTCGGCGCACGGGTCGTCTCCCACGTCATCGAGATCGGTGGCGTGCGCGCCCCAGCGGGGCTCTGGCCCGAGCCGGGCGACGTGGCACGTCTCGACGAGGACCCGGTCCGCTGCCTCGACCCCGACACCTCCAAGCTGATCGTCGAGCGCATCGACCAGGCCCACAAGGACGGCGACACGCTCGGTGGTGTCGTCGAGGTCGTCGTGCACGGCCTGCCGCCTGGCCTCGGGTCGCACGTGCACTGGGACCGCCGGCTCGACTCGCGGCTCGCCGGTGCGCTGATGGGCATCCAGGCGATCAAGGGCGTCGAGGTCGGTGACGGCTTCGAGCTCGCGGCGACGCCGGGCTCGCTCGCGCACGACGAGATCGTGCCGACCGAGGAGGGGCTGCGCCGGGTGTCCGGGCGCTCCGGCGGCACCGAGGGCGGCATGACGACCGGCGAGGTCCTCCGCGTCCGGGCGGCGATGAAGCCGATCGCCACCGTGCCGCGGGCCCTCCGCACCGTCGACGTGACGACCGGCGAGGAGGCCGTCGCGCACCACCAGCGCTCCGACGTGTGCGCGGTGCCGGCCGCCGGCATCGTCGCCGAGGCGATGGTGGCGCTGGTCCTCGCGGACGCCGTGGTCGAGAAGTTCGGCGGCGACTCCGTGCAGGAGACCCGGCGCAACGCGGAGAGCTACCTGGCGTCACTGAGGTATCGGTGACCGGTCCGCTCGCGGTGCTCGTCGGCACCATGGGGGCCGGCAAGACCACGGTCGGCCGGCTGCTGTCCGACGCCCTCGGCGTGCCCTTCGCCGACAGCGACCACGAGGTCGAGGAGCGTGCCGGCAAGCCGGTGTCCGAGATCTTCGTCGACGACGGCGAGGCGGCCTTCCGCGACCTCGAGCGGGTGGCGGTGGCGGACATGCTCGCGGAGCACTCGGGCGTCCTCGCGCTCGGCGGCGGTGCCGTGCTGGACGCCGACACCCGGGCACTGCTCGCCGAGCACCGTGTCGTCTTCCTGCGCGTCGGCCTGGCCGACGCGGTCAAGCGGGTTGGTCTGGGCGCGGGCCGACCGCTGCTGCTCGGCAATGTGCGCGCGCGGGTGAAGCAGCTGCTCGACGAGCGGACGCCGGTCTACGAGAGCCTGGCGCGGATCACGATCGACACCGACGGGCTCAGCCCGGGGGACGTCGCGGGCGAGGTGGTGGACGCGTTGCGGCGTCTCGATACGCCCTCGCCTGGGGGCTCGGGCTACTCGACGACCGAGGCGGACCGATGACGGACACCGTGCTGCACGTCGGTGGCGCCTCGCCGTACGACGTCGTGGTCGGTCGCGGGCTCGCCGACCGGCTGCCTGGCCTGCTGGGCGCGGACGTGCAGCGGGTCGCCTTCCTCCATGCAGCCGAGCTCGAGGAGCTCGCCAAGCCGGTGCTCGACGTCCTCCGGGCGGAGTACGACGTGCTCGCGCTCGGTCTGCCGTCCGGCGAGTCCACGAAGGCGGCCGAGGTCGCCTTCCAGTGCTGGGACGCGCTCGGCGAGGCCGGCTTCACCCGTTCCGACGCCGTGGTGACCTTCGGCGGCGGCGCCACCACCGACCTCGGCGGCTTCGTCGCCGCGACCTGGCTGCGCGGTGTGCGGGTCGTGCACGTGCCCACCACGCTGCTCGCCATGGTCGACGCGGCCGTCGGCGGCAAGACCGGCATCAACACCGCGGCCGGCAAGAACCTGGTCGGCTCCTTCCACGAGCCGGCCGGCGTGCTGGTCGACCTCGACACCCTCCTCACGCTGCCGCGCGAGGAGCTGGTCGCCGGCATGGGCGAGGTCGTGAAGTGCGGGTTCATCGCCGACCCGGTCATCCTCGACCTCGTCGAAGCCGACCCCGGGGCGGCGACCGACCCGCACGGCACCGTGCTCCCCGAGCTGGTCGAGCGGGCGATCAGGGTGAAGATCGACGTCGTGGTGGCCGACCTGAAGGAGACCGGGGGTGGCGAGGGGCACCCGGGTCGCGAGGTCCTCAACTACGGCCACACGATGGGGCACGCGATCGAGCGCGCCGAGGGCTACACGATGCGGCACGGCGAGGCCGTGGCGATCGGCTGCTGCTACGTCGCCGAGCTGGCCCGGCTCGAGGGGCGCCTGGACGGGGAGACGGCGGCCCGGCACGCACGGGCGTTCGCCGCGGTCGGGCTGCCCACGACCTACGCCGGTGCCGGGTTCGACGAGCTGCTGGCCGCGATGCGGGTCGACAAGAAGGCACGCGGCAACACGTTGCGGTTCGTCGTGCTCGAGGGGCTGGCCAGGCCGGTCGTGCTGTCCGGTCCGTCCGAGGACAACCTGCGGGCGTCGTACGACCGGATGAGAGGGGACGCGACATGAGGCCGGTGCTGGTCCTGAACGGCCCGAACCTTGGGCGGCTCGGCCGCCGGCAGCCGGAGATCTACGGCTCGACGACCCACGACGAGCTGGCCGAGCTGTGCCGCGCCTGGGGCGAGGCGGCCGGGCTGGAGGTCGAGGTCCGGCAGACCAACCACGAGGGCGAGCTGCTCGACTGGCTCAACGACGCCGCCGACACCGCGACGCCGGTCGTCCTCAACGCGGCCGCCTGGACCCACTACTCCTACGCGATCTGGGACGCCTGCGCGCAGCTGACCGCGCCGCTGGTCGAGGTGCACATCTCCGAGCCGTCGCAGCGACCGGAGGTCTTCCGGCACACCTCGGTGGTCACCCCGCACGCCGCGACGGTGATCTCGGGGCAGGGCATCGACGGCTACCGGCAGGCTCTCGAATTCATCGCAGCCAAGAGCGGCGACTAGACTCCTTCGCTGGCCCTCACCGGCCTGTGATCCTTGGACATCTGCATCGGAGAAGACTGCGCATGGCAACGACGAACGACCTGAAGAACGGCATGGTTCTCAACCTCGAAGGCCAGCTCTGGCAGGTGGTCGAGTTCCAGCACGTGAAGCCCGGCAAGGGCCCCGCGTTCGTGCGCACCAAGCTCAAGCACGTCGAGTCGGGCAAGAACGTCGACAAGACGTTCAACGCCGGCACCAAGGTCGAGACCGCCACGGTCGACCGCCGCTCGTTCCAGTACCTCTACAACGACGGCACCAACTTCGTCTTCATGGACGTCCAGGACTACGACCAGGTCGAGGTCGGGCCCGAGATCCTCGGCAACGCCGCCGGGTTCCTGCTGGAGAACCAGGAGGTCATCCTGGCCACGAACGAGGGCCGGGTGCTCTTCGTCGAGATGCCGGCCTCCGTCGAGCTCGTCGTCTCCTACACCGAGCCCGGCGTCGTCGGCGACTCCGCCACCGGCCGCACCAAGCCCGCCACCCTCGAGACCGGCGCCGAGATCCAGGTGCCGCTGTTCATCGAGCAGGGCGAGAAGATCAAGGTCGACACCCGCGACGGTGGCTCGTACCTCAGCCGCGTGAAGTCGTGACTTCTGGCGGAGCACGCTCCAAGGCCCGCAAGCGGGCCCTCGACCTGCTGTTCGCCGCGGACCTGCGGCGGGAGTCGGCCGGCGACGCCCTCGACCGCGCGATCGAGGAGGGCGCGGCCCCGACCAACCCCTACACCGAGACGCTGGTGCGGGGTGTGGTCGAGCACCAGGCCCGCATCGACGAGGTCCTCACGAGCTACGCCCAGGGCTGGACCCTCGACCGGATGCCGGCCGTGGACCGCAACGTCCTGCGTCTCGGCACCTTCGAGATGCTGTACGTCGACGACGTCCCCGACGCCGTCGCCGTCACCGAGGCGGTCGCGCTGGTCCGCGAGCTCTCCACCGACGACTCCCCGTCGTTCGTCAACGGCGTCCTCGGCGCCATCCTCAAGAGCAAGCCCTCGGTGGTCTGAGGTCCTAGGCTGGCGGCATGAGCGAGAGCATCGACGTCGCCGTCATCGGACTCGGTCCCGGGGGTGAGCACGTTGCTGCTCAGCTCGCGCAGGCCGGCCTCACCGTGCTGGGCGTGGAGAAGCACCTGGTCGGCGGCGAGTGTCCCTACTACGGGTGCATCCCCTCGAAGATGATGATCCGTGCGGCCGACGCGCTCGCCGAGGCGCGGCGCGTGCCCGACCTGGGCGGGTCGGTCGAGGTGACCCCCGACTGGTCGACCGTCGCGAAGCGGATCTCCGACGAGGCCACCGACGCCTGGAACGACCAGGTCGCGGTGGATCGGCTGCTCGGCAACGGCGCCCGCTTCGCGCGCGGCCACGGCCGGCTCGCCGGTCCCGGGAAGGTCGTCGTCGAGACCGCCGACGGCACCGAGGAGTACGACGTCAGCCGTGGCGTGGTGCTCAACGTCGGGACCAAGCCGGCGGTGCCGCCGGTCGACGGGCTGGCCGAGGTGCCGTACTGGACCAACCGCGACGTCGTCCAGGTCACCGAGCTCCCCGAGAGCCTGGCCGTCCTCGGCGGCGGCGCGATCGGCTGCGAGATCGCGCAGGCGTTCGCCCGGTTCGGGGTGAAGGTCACGATCCTCGAGGTCGCCGACCGGATCCTCGGCCCGGAGGAGCCCGAAGCCAGCGCCGTCGTCGCGGAGGCGATGGCCGGCGACGGCATCGACGTGCGCACCGGGGTGTCGATCGAGCGGGTCGACCACGACCCGGCGAGCGGCTTCACCATCTCCCTCGGCGGCGAGCAGCTCACGAGCGCGCAGCTCCTGGTCGCGGCGGGTCGTCGTACCAACCTCTCCGACCTCGGCCTCGACACGGTCGGCCTCGACCCCGATGCCCGCTACCTCGACACCGACGAGCAGCTGCGCGCGACCGACGGGGTGTGGGCGGTCGGCGACATCACCGGCAAGGGCCTGTTCACCCACATGTCGATGTACCAGGCCGAGATCGCCGTGCGCTCCGTCCTCGGCAAGGACGGTCCGTGGGCGGACTACACCGCGGTCAGCCGGGCGACGTTCACCGACCCCGAGGTCGGCTCGGTCGGCCTTACCGAGGCGCAGGCGCGCGAGGCCGGCCTCCGGGTCGCGACCGGTAGCTACGAGCTCCCCACGTCCAGCCGCGGCTGGATCCACAAGACGGGCAACCACGGCGTCATCAAGGTGGTCGCCGACGCCGACCGTGGCGTCCTCGTCGGCGGTACGACGGTCGGCCCGTCCGGCGGCGAGATGATCGGCTTCATCGCCACCGCCGTGCACGCCGCGGTGCCGGTCGCGAAGCTGCGGACCATGCACTACGCCTACCCGACCTTCTGGCGCGCGATCGAGAACGCCGTCAACGACCTGGGCATCTGACGGCCCGGGAACCCTCGCTCAACAGCGACCTCCGGGGTTAAGGTCGGCGCAGTCGTTGCGCTCTTTCTCGGGAGGTAGCAGTGAGTCAGCCGACCGTTCCGCCGCCCTCGGCACCGCCGAACGGCACGTCGCTGGGACAACCGCTCGGGCAGCCGCTCGGTCCGCCGCCCTCGGCACCGCCGCCCTCGGCACCGCCGACCGCGCCGTCAGCGCCGCCGTCAGCGCCCCCGGCAGCGCCTCCGTCGGCGCCACCGCCCGCGGGCGCGCCCCAGCACCTCGCTGCGCCGCGCCGGTTCATGACCGCGACCGACTTCCTCGATCGTCGCGACAGCGACGCGCGGCTCGGCCCTGCCAGGTGGGGTTGGCGGGGCCGGGTCAGTCGCGTGAGCGGCGGGCTGATCAAGCCGCGGATGGGGGCCAAGGAGCTGGCCTACCACGCCGACCGCCGGGCGATCCAGAAGGACTTCACCGGCCCGCGCACCATCGCGTTCGTCAATCCCAAGGGTGGTGCCGCCAAGACGACCGGGGTGCTGGCCGCCGGCTACACCTTCGGCACCGTCCGCGGCGGGGGAGTGGTGGCCTGGGACAACAACGAGACCCGCGGCACGCTCGGCATCCGCGGTCAGCGCGGCGGCCACCGCAACACCACCCGGGAGCTGCTCGAGGACCTGGAGCGGTTCAAGGACGTCTTCCAGGCCCGGATCGGTGACCTGGGCGCGTTCGTCCGCTCCCAGGGTGACGCCCACTTCGACGTCCTCGCCTCCGACGAGCGGCCCGACGTCACCGGCATCATCCACGCCGCCGACTTCGCCGAGGTGCACGCGCTGCTGCAGCGCTTCTACCGCGTCATCCTCATCGACACCGGCAACAACATGCGCGCCGAGAACTGGCTCGCCGCCGCCGAGGCGGCGGACCTGCTGGTCGTGACGAGCACGATCCGGGAGGACACCGGCTACAGCGGGCTCTGGATGCTCGATGCGCTCCAGGACGCCGGCTACGCCAACCTCAAGCACAAGACGATCACCGTGCTGTCCGACCCGAGTGACAAGGTGGACACCCGGCTGGCGAACGACCTGGTCCAGGTCTACGAGCAGCGCAGCCGCGGTGTCTACCGAGTGCCCTACGACCCGGCGCTGGTATCGGGCTCGGTGGTGCCCTACGACCAGCTGAGCGCGGCGACCCGGCGGTCCTGGCTGGCCGCGTGCGCGGCGATGACCGAGGGGCTCTGAGCGGAGGGTCCCGGCTAGGAGATCCCCTACCGTCGCGACCGGTAGGACCCGGGTGACGCCGAGGTCCACTTGTGGAACGCGCGGGAGAAGCTGCTCGCGTCGGCGTACCCCAGGCGCCGCGCGATCTGCGCCACCGACAGTCCGGTCGTCTGGAGCAGCCGGATCGCTTCCGCGCGGCGTGCCAGCTCGACCTGCTCCCGGAAGCCGGTGCCGTGCTCGGCCAGGCGTCGCTTCAAGGTGCGACCGGCCATGTGCAGCCGGCCGGCCACCGTCTCGAGGTCGGGGAAGCCCGCGCCGTCGCTGCGCAGCGCCGCCCGGACCTGGCTGAGCAGGTCCGCGTCCAGACCGAGCTGCTCGAGCTCGGCCCGGCACTGCTCCTCGACCATGCGGGCGGTGACGAGGTTGGCCATCTCCAGCTCGACATCGAGGTCGCTGGCGGGGAAGCGCATCTGGTTGGTGCCGGTATCGAACCGCATCGTCGGCAGCCGGTCGCGGAACCGCGGGTAGTAGTCGGGCGCCGGACCCTCGAACCACAGCTCGACCTGGTCCGGGTCGCCGGCGCCGTTGGTGAGCACCGGCGCCATCCGGCTCAGGCCGACCAGGAACAGGTCGAGGAGGACCCGCCGCACCGGGCCGACCGGAGCGTTCTCTGCCACCTCGATGACGCCGACCGTGCCGTCCACGAAGTGCCGCATGCCGACCATCGGCAGCAGCAGCGGGAGGAACTTCTCGCCGAGCCCGATCGCGTCGCGCACCGTCGAGGAGCTGAGCAGGCCGTAGCCCATGATCCCGTGGGAGGTGAGGCTGCTGTGCAGCCCGATCTCGTAGCCGATCGCCGGCTCGCCGCTCAGCTCCGTCGCGTGGTGGAGCAGGGCGCCGGCCTGCCAGGCCGTCAGCCGCGCCCGCGGGTCCTCCAGCAGCGGGCGCGGCACGTCGGCGGCGGCGAGCAGGTCGTCGGCCGCGACGTCGTGCAGGGCGACGACGTCCAGGATCAGACGGCCGTACCCCACGGGCACGGTCGGCCTGCTGAACTCGGCCACCTTCATGACCGTCGGTATACCACCCGGACGGCGTCCGGTGGCGGGTCCTCGTGGCCCAAGGTGCTACGCAGTTCGGCCCGTCGCGTCATGGACCACGCCCGGCGCGACACGGAGCATGGGCGCAGACCCGCTGGCTCCCCGAGGAGGACCCGATGACCCAGTCCGAGGCGATGAACCGCCGCTCGATGCTCAAGCTGGCGGGCGGCGCCGCCGCGGTGGCCTCGCTGTCGGCCGCCGGCGTGGCCGGGCTGGCGTCGCCCGCTGGTGCGGCGGGCAACGGGTTCGGGCTGACGATCACCGACCAGGCGGTCTTCGGCCGGCTCAACTACTTCCGGTTCTCCACCAGCAACATCGCCTGGCAGCCGGGCGTCAACGTGCTGCTGCCTGACGACTACCACAGCACCAACTGGCGCCGGTACCCCGTGCTCTACCTGCTCCACGGCGGCCTCCAGGACTTCCGCAAGTTCCACATGGAGGACGACATCATCGGCCTCACCGCCGGCCGCCGGCTGATCGTCGTGATGCCCGACGGCGGCCCCGCCGGCTGGTACTGCAACCCCGTCACTTCCTACGCCGGCCCCCACAACTGGGAGTCGTTCCACATGAACCAGCTGATCCCGTGGATCGACGCGAACTTCCGCACCTACGCGGAGTACGACGGCCGCGCGGTCTCCGGGTTCTCCATGGGCGGGTTCGGCGCGCTGAAGTACACCGCGAAGTACTACGGCCACTTCGCCTCCGTCAGCTCCCACTCCGGCCCCGCCAGCCTGCGCCGTGACGGCGGCCTCGTCGTGCACTGGGCCAACACCAGCTCCGCCTTCGCCGAGCTCAACGGCGGCACGGTCTACGGCGCCCCCCTCTGGAACGAGGGCCGGGTCAGCGCCGACAACCCCGTCCAGCGGATCGAGAGCTACCGCAACAAGCGGATCTTCCTGGTCTGCGGTCTCGACGAGGACGTCAACGAGACCCCCGTCCGCGCCGGGCAGCGCGAGTTCCGCGGCCTGCTCGCGCAAGCCGGCATCCCGCACGAGTGGCACGAGCTCCCCGGGGCCCACTTCGTCCGGCGGGACATGCTGCAGCGGGATGTGGATGGAGTGATTGCCCGGTTGAAGAAGGCGTAGAGCCGCTGCGCGGGGCTTTCGCTCGGGCAGGGGCGGCCCGGGGTGGCCTGCGCGTGAGGGCTCGCGCCGGCGGGGCAACCACATCCGTCGCCCAGCAGCGCGGTCGCTTCGCTCCCGCGGTGCTGGGCGCCGAAGCCAGACCCATCCACGCCCCACCGGCGCGACCCTCCCGCTCCGGCTAGGCGCGGGCCGCCCCGGACCCGGGCGCGGGGTCAGCCGACGTGTCTTGTGCCGAGCAGCCTTTCTGGTCGAGCTTGTCGAGACCGGGCTCGGCCGGCATCGTCCTCTACAGAACGGCTCCCGGGTTCAGGATCCCGAGCGGGTCGAGGGCGTCCTTGACCCGTCGGGTGAGGGCGAGGACGTCGGGGCCGAGCTGGGCGGGGAGGGCGCCCTTCTTGGCGCGGCCGACGCCGTGCTCGCCGGTGATGGTGCCGCCGAGGGAGATGGCGAGGGCCATCACCTCGTCGAAGGCGCTGCGGGCGCGGGCCTCGGAGTCGGGGTCGGTGGCGTCGTAGACGATGATCGGGTGGGTGTTGCCGTCGCCGGCGTGGGCGACGACGGCGATCTCGACGCCGGCGCGGGTGGCGATGGTGGCGACGCCGTCGACCAGGTCGGGGAGCAGGGGCACCGGGACGCCGACGTCCTCGAAGAGGACGCCGCCGCGCGCCTCGAGGGCGTGGAAGGCGTTGCGCCGGGCGGAGACGAAGAGCTCGGCCTCGTCGGCCTCGGTGGTGGTGAACGCCTCGAGGGCGCCCGCCTCCTCACAGCAGGCGAGCATGGTGGCGATCTCGGCGCCGCAGGCCTCGCCGGGGGCGTCGGACTGGGCGATGAGCAGGGCCCCGATCGTCCGGTCGAGTCCGTGGGAGCGCCAGTCCTCCACCGCGTTGATCGAGGTGCTGTCCATCAGCTCGAGCATCGACGCTCGCACCGTCGACCGGATCGCCACGACGGCCTCGGACGCGGCCTTCATCGTCGCGAAGCTGGCGACGAGGGTGGCTCCGGCGGTCTGGGCCGGGATCAGCCGGAGGATCGCGCGGGTGATGACGCCGAGGGTGCCCTCGCTGCCGATGAACAGCTTGAGCAGGGACAGGCCGGCGACGTCCTTGATCTGCTTGCCGCCGAGCCGGACCAGGCTGCCGTCGGCGAGCACGACGTCCATCCCGAGGACGTAGTCGGTCGTCACGCCGTACTTCACGCAGCACAGGCCGCCGGCGTTGGTGGCGAGGTTGCCGCCGATCGAGCAGATCTCGTAGGACGAGGGATCGGGCGGGTACCAGAGCCCGAGCTCCGCCGCCGCCCGCTTCACCTCGATGTTGAGCGCGCCGGGCTCGACGATCGCGACCTGGCAGGCCGGATCGATCTCGATCGCCCGCATCCGGTCCAGCGAGATGGTGATGCCGCCGTCGACGGCCGACGACCCGCCCGAGAGACCGGTGCCCGCCCCGCGGGGGACGACGGGCACCCGGTGCTCGGCGGCCCACCGCACCGCGTGCTGCACCTGTGCGGCGTCCTCGGCGCGGACGACGGCGATCGGCTTGCCGGCCGAGCCGTCCCGCGCGAAGTCCTCGCGGTACTTCTCCATCTCGTCCGCGCCGGTGATCACGACGCCCGGAGGGAGGCCCGCGACCAGGTTGCCGAGGTCCGTGCTCACGACCCGCAGCCTACGATGAAGGCGGAGGCCATCGGGGCGGGCGAGCACAGGAGGCGCGGGACGTGCGTTCGAAGAAGGCTGGTGCGACGGAACCCTCGGACGAGCTGTCGGTGAGCCCGCCGAAGAACTGGGCGGCCGGCGTGCCCGCGGTGGCGCACGCGCTGGAGTACTCGCTGTCGCAGACCAGCCCACGGCGTACGGCGTTGACGCTGCTCAACCTCAACCAGGACGGTGGCATCGACTGCCCCGGCTGCGCCTGGCCCGAGCCGCACAAGCGGCACAAGAACGAGTACTGCGAGAACGGCGCCAAGCACGTCAACGACGAGGCGACCAGCCGTCGGGTGACCCGGGAGTTCTTCGCCGAGCACTCCGTGGCCGAGCTCGACAAGCAGACCGACCAGTGGCTCAACCAGCAGGGTCGGCTCACCGAGCCGATGGTGAAGCTGCCGAGCAGTGCGTACTACGAGCCGATCAGCTGGGACGACGCCATCGGGCTGGTCGCCGAGGAGCTCCGGTCGCTCGACTCGCCCGACCAGGCGATGTTCTACACCTCCGGCCGGCTCAGCAACGAGGGCGCGTTCCTGCTCCAGCTCTTCGCGCGCGCCTACGGCACCAACAACCTCCCCGACTGCTCGAACATGTGCCACGAGTCGAGCGGCACGGCGCTGGGCGCCACCCTCGGCGTCGGCAAGGGCACGGTCTCGCTCGACGACATCTACGAGGCCGACCTGGTGATCGTCGTGGGTCAGAACCCGGGGACCAACCACCCGCGGATGCTCACCGCACTCGAGCAGACCAAGCACAACGGCGGCCAGGTCGTGGCGATCAACCCGCTGCCCGAGGCCGGCCTCAAGCGCTTCAAGAACCCGCAGAAGCCGAGCGGCGTCGTCGGCAGGGGTACGACGATCGCCGACCAGTTCCTGCAGATCAAGCTCGGCGGCGACCTCGCGCTCTTCCAGATCCTCAACCGGCTCCTGCTCGAGGCCGAGGACGCCGCTCCCGGCACCGTCGTCGACCGGGAGTTCGTCGAGCGCAGCACCCACGGGTTCGACGCCTTCGCCGAGCACGTGCGGAAGACGGAGTGGGACGACGTGCTCGCCGCGACCGGGCTCACCCGGCAGGAGATCGAGCAGCTCCGCGACCGCGTCGCGGCGTCCGAGAAGATCATCGTCTGCTGGGCGATGGGCCTGACCCAGCACAAGCACGGCGTGCCGACCATCCGCGAGATCGTCAACCTGCTGCTGCTGCGCGGCAGCATCGGCAAGCCTGGCGCCGGCGTCTGCCCGGTCCGGGGCCACAGCAACGTCCAGGGCGACCGGACGATGGGCATCTGGGAGAAGCTGCCCGAGCCGCTCCGCGAGAACCTCGAGCGCGAGTTCGGGTTCTCCCCGCCGACCGAGACCGGCTACGACTCCGTCCACGGCGTGCGGGCGATGCGCGACGGCAAGGTGAAGGTCTTCATGGCCGTCGCCGGCAACTTCGTCCGCGCGATGTCCGACAGCGCCGTCACCGAGGAGGCGCTGCGGAACTGCCGGCTCACGGTGCAGGTGTCGACCAAGCTCAACCGGTCGCACACGGTGGTCGGCGAGACCGCGTTGATCCTGCCGACGCTGGGCCGCAGCGACCGCGACGTCCAGGCGACGGGGGAGCAGTTCGTCACCGTCGAGAACTCGATGAGCCAGGTCCACTCCACCCGCGGCCGCCTCGACCCGGCCGCGCCCGGGCTCCTCAGCGAGGTCGCGATCTTGTGTCGGCTCGCGCGCCGCACGCTCGGGGAGGGCGGATCGATCCCGTGGGAGGACTTCGAGGGCGACTACTCGCTGGTCCGCGAGCGGATCTCGCGGGTGATCCCCGGGTTCGAGGACTTCAACGAGCGGGTGGCCCAGCCCGGCGGGTTCCGTCTGCCGAGCCCGGTCAACGCAGGTGTCTACAAGACCGCCAGCGGCAGGGCCGAGTTCTCCTGCAACGACTTCGACGCGATCCTCGCGCCGGAGGGCCACCTGGTCCTGCAGACGCTGCGCTCCCACGACCAGTGGAACACCATCCCCTACGCCTTCGACGACCGCTACCGCGGGATCCACGACTCCCGGGAGGTGGTCTTCGTCAATCCCGAGGACCTCGCCGAGCTCGGCATCGAGGACCAGGCGCTCGTCGACGTCGTGAGCGTGTGGGAGGACGGCACCGAACGGAGGCTGGAGGGCTACCACGCCGTGTCCTACCCGACGGCGCGCGGCTCGGCGGCGGCGTACTACCCGGAGGCGAACGCCCTGGTGCCGCTCGACAGCGTGGCGCACGGCAGCAACACCCCCACCTACAAGGGCATCGTCGTACGGCTGGAGCCGCTCGGGGCCGCCGGCAGCGGGGGCTGAGATGGGACGCGTCACCTCCCGCCGTCCGGTGCTGCGCATCCGCGACGGTGCTGTGACGCGGCGGCCGGACGTCCTCACCGCCGAGGAGCCGATGGAGGTCCGGGTGGGCGGCCGGCCGCTGACGGTCACCATGCGCACGCCCGGCGACGACTTCGACCTGGCGGTCGGCTTTCTCGTCGGCGAGGGGGTCATCCGGTCCGGCGACGACCTGGTGACCGCCCGCTACTGCGCCGGCGCGACGGCAGAGGGCACCAACACCTACAACGTCGTCGACGTCCAGCTCGCCCCGGGCGTCCCGCTGCCGGAGGTGTCGCTGGAACGGAACTTCTACACGACCTCCTCCTGCGGCGTGTGCGGCAAGGCCAGCCTCGACGCGGTCCGCACCTCCTCGACGTGGGAGGTCGCCGACGACCCGCTGCAGGTGGGTCCCGCGGTGCTCGCGATGCTGCCCGACCGGCTGCGCGCGGCCCAGCAGGTCTTCGATCGCACCGGGGGCCTGCACGCGGCCGGGCTGTTCTCGCCGGACGGCGAGCTCCAGGTGCTGCGGGAGGACGTCGGGCGCCACAACGCCGTCGACAAGGTCGTCGGCCATGCGCTGCGCGAAGGGTGGCTGCCGCTGCGGGAGAGCATCCTCGTCGTCAGCGGACGCGCCTCGTTCGAGCTGGTGCAGAAGGCGGTGATGGCCGGCATCCCGATGCTGGCCGCGGTGTCCGCGCCGTCCTCGCTGGCCGTCGACCTGGCCGACGAGCACGGCCTGACGCTGGTGGGCTTCCTCCGCGGTGCGTCCATGAACGTCTACGCCGGGGCGCACCGGGTAACGGTGGATCAACCGCACCCGAGCGAGAGGAGACGTCCCATGAGCGCGAAGGACAAGCTCGAGAACGCCGCTGAGGAGAAGGTCGGCAAGGCGAAGGAAGGCCTGGGCAAGGCCTCGGGCGACGAGGACCTCGAGGGCGAGGGCAAGGTCGACCAGACGAAGTCGAACCTCAAGCAGGCCGGCGAGAAGGTCAAGGACGCCTTCCGCTGACGCAGCCGTCGAGATCTGTATGAGTGACGAGAGGCCCGGTGTGATCCGGGCCTCTCGTCACGCGTGGCCCCTCGTCCGCCGGCGCCCGGACCCGTTAGGGTGGGTGTCGATCGACATCCTTTAACGAGCCGTCCCGTGAGGCGGAGAAGGAGGTCCGGCGCGCTGATGCCTGCCGCCCCGACAACCCCTGGCCCCGACGCCCCCGTCACCTCTGGTCGCACCGTCCTGGATGCGCGTGACATCGGCCGGGCACTGACCCGGATCTCGCACGAGATCCTCGAACGCAACAAGGGCGCGGGTGACCTCGTGCTCCTCGGCATCCCGCGCCGCGGTGTCCCGCTGGCGCAGCGGATCGCCGCCCGGATCTCCGACGTCGAGGACCTCGACGTCCCGGTCGGGTCGCTCGACATCACGATGTACCGCGACGACCTGCGGATGAAGCCGGCCCGGGCCCTGATGCACACCGAGATCCCGGCCGACGGCATCGACGGCAAGGTCGTCGTCCTCGTCGACGACGTGCTGTTCTCCGGCCGCACCATCCGCGCTGCCCTGGACGCGCTCAACGACGTGGGCCGGCCCCGCGCGGTGCAGCTCGCCGTGCTGGTCGACCGCGGTCACCGCGAGCTCCCGATCCGGGCCGACTTCGTCGGCAAGAACCTGCCGACCTCGCTCGGCGAGCGGGTCAGCGTGCGCCTCGCCGAGCTCGACGACGACGGTGGCCTCGACGCCGTGGCCATCGGCACGGCCGGGGAGATGGGGGAGCCGGCATGAAGCGGCACCTGCTGAGCGCGGCCGACCTGAGCCGCGACGACGCCGAGCTGGTCCTCTCCACCGCCGCCGAGCTGCGCTCGCTGGCGGACCGGCCGATCAAGAAGCTGCCCGCGCTGCGCGGCCGCACGGTGGTCAACCTGTTCTTCGAGGACTCCACCCGCACCCGGATCTCGTTCGAGGCGGCCGCCAAGCGGCTCTCGGCCGACGTGATCAACTTCGCGGCCAAGGGCTCGAGCCTCAGCAAGGGCGAGAGCCTCAAGGACACTGCGCTGACGCTGGAGGCGATGGGTGCGGACGCGGTCGTCGTCCGGCACGGCGCCAGCGGCGCGCCGCACCGGCTCGCGCACTCGGGCTGGGTGCGGTCCAGCGTGGTCAACGCCGGCGACGGCACCCACGAGCACCCCACCCAGGCGCTCCTCGACGCGTTCACCCTCTGGCGGCACCTCGGTGAGGAGAAGCGCGGCGGGCTCGAGGGCCGCCGGGTCGCGATCGTCGGTGACGTCCTGCACAGCCGGGTGGCGCGGTCCAACGCGCTGCTGCTGAAGACGCTGGGCGCGGAGGTCACCCTGGTGGGTCCGCCGACGTTGCTGCCCGTCGGCGTCGAGGAGTGGGGCGTCGAGACGTCGTACGACCTCGACGCGGTGATCCCGAAGGTCGATGCGGTGATGATGCTGCGCGTCCAGCGCGAGCGGATGCAGGGCGGGTTCTTCCCGACGCCGCGCGAGTACTCCCGCCGCTACGGCCTCGACGGCCGGCGGATGGCGACCCTGCAGGACCACACGATCGTCATGCACCCCGGCCCGATGGTGCGCGGCATGGAGATCACCGCCGACGTCGCCGACTCCGACCGCTCGGTGATCGTCGAGCAGGTGACCAACGGTGTCGCCGTCCGGATGGCCGTCCTCTACCTCCTCCTCGGGGGATCCGAAAGCGAGAGCAACGAGTGAGCACGTCGTACCTGATCAAGAACGCGCGGATCCTCGGGGGAGAGCCGACCGACATCCGGATCGAGGGGGGCAAGGTCGCGGAGATCGCGCCGGGTCTCGATACGTCCTCGCCGAGCGGCTCGGACCACTCGACCACCGGGTCGACGACCGTGATCGACGCCGACGGATTGATCGCCCTGCCCGGCCTGGTCGACCTGCACACCCACCTGCGCGAGCCGGGCCGCGAGGACGCGGAGACGGTCGAGACCGGCACCCGCGCGGCGGCGATGGGCGGCTTCACCGCGGTGCACGCGATGGCCAACACCGACCCGGTGGCCGACACCGCAGGGGTGGTCGAGCAGGTGCACCGGCTGGGCCGGGAGGCCGGCTACTGCGACGTCTACCCGGTCGGGGCGGTCACCGTCGGTCTCCAGGGCGAGCGGCTCGCCGAGCTGGGCGCGATGGCGGACTCGGCGGCGCGGGTGCGGGTGTTCTCCGACGACGGCCACTGCGTGAGCGACCCGCTGCTGATGCGACGCGCGCTGGAGTACGTCAAGGCGTTCGACGGCGTGATCGCGCAGCACGCGCAGGACCCCCGGCTCACCGAGGGTGCGCAGATGAACGAGAGCGAGCTGTCCGGGCGCCTCGGGCTGGCCGGTTGGCCGGCGGTCGCCGAGGAAGCGATCATCGCCCGCGACTGCCTGCTGACCGCCCACGTCGGCTCCCGGCTGCACGTGTGCCACGTCTCCACAGCCGGGTCGGTCGAGATCGTCCGGGACGCGAAGCGGAAGGGCTGGCACGTCACTGCGGAGGCCTGCCCCCACCACCTCCTGCTGACCGACGAGCTCGCGGCGACGTACAACCCGATCTACAAGGTCAACCCGCCACTGCGGTCGGCCGCCGACGTCGAGGCACTGCGCGCGGGGTTGGCGGACGGCACGATCGACGTCGTCGCCACCGACCACGCCCCGCACCCGCACGAGGACAAGGACTGCGAGTGGGCGGCCGCCGCGTTCGGCATGCTGGGTCTCGAGACCGCGCTCTCGATCGTGCAGCACACGATGGTCGACACCGGGCTTCTCGACTGGGCCGGCGTCGCCGAGCGGATGTCGTACGCGCCCGCCCGGATCGGCCAGGTGACCGACCACGGCCAGCCGATCGAGGTGGGCGCCCCGGCGAACCTGGCGCTCTACGACCCGGCCGCTACCAGAGTCGTCGACGCCGCCGACTCGGCGTCTCTCTCCAGGAACACCCCGTACGCGGGCAGGGAGCTGCCTGGGAGGATCGAGGCGACCTTCCTGCGCGGACGACCCACGGTGATGGACGGAAAGCTGGTCTGATCTTGAACGCGATCTTGGTGCTCGAGGACGGACGGACCTTCCACGGCGAGAGCTACGGCGCCGAGGGGGAGACGTACGGCGAAGCGGTCTTCAACACCGGCATGACCGGCTACCAGGAGACGCTCACGGACCCGTCGTACCACCGGCAGGTCGTCGTGATGACCGCGCCGCACATCGGCAACACCGGCATCAACGACGAGGACCCGGAGTCGCGGCGGATCTGGGTGGCGGGCTACGTGGTGCGCGACCCCGCGCGCCGGGCCAGCAGCTGGCGGTCACGCCGCTCGCTCGACGACGAGCTGCGCGCCCAGGGCGTGGTCGGGATCAGCGGCATCGACACCCGCGCCCTCACCCGCCACCTGCGCGAGCGCGGCGCGATGCGGTGCGGGATCTCCACGACCGAGACCGACCCCGACGCACTGCTGCAGCGGGTGCTCGACTCCGGGCAGATGGCGGGCGCGGAGCTCGCCTCGGAGGTGTCGACCACCGAGGCCTACGTCGTGCCCGCGGCGGGGGAGAAGCGGTTCACCGTCGCGGCGCTGGACCTCGGCATCAAAACGATGACGCCGCACCGGATGGCCGAGCGCGGGGTCGAGGTGCACGTGCTCCCGGCGACCGCCTCCCTCGACGACATCCGCGCGGTGGGCGCCGACGGGCTGTTCTACTCCAACGGTCCCGGCGACCCGGCAGCCACGACGCACCAGATCGAGGTGCTGCAGGGCGCGCTCGCCGAAGGACTGCCCTACTTCGGCATCTGCTTCGGCAACCAGCTGTTCGGCCGCGCCCTCGGGTTCGGCACCTACAAGCTGACCTACGGCCACCGCGGCATCAACCAGCCGGTGATGGACCGCACGACCGGCAAGGTCGAGGTCACGGCCCACAACCACGGCTTCGCGGTCGACGCGCCGCTCGACGAGCCCACCGAGACGCCCTACGGCACGGCGTCGGTGAGCCACGTCTGCCTCAACGACGACGTGGTCGAGGGGCTCGAGCTGCGGGACGCCGACGGCAACCTGAAGGGCTTCTCGGTGCAGTACCACCCCGAGGCAGCCGCCGGCCCGCACGACGCGGCCTACCTGTTCGACCGGTTCTGCGACCTGATGGGGGGCACCGACTAGTGCCGAAGCGCGACGACATCCAGTCCGTCCTGGTGATCGGCTCCGGACCGATCATCATCGGCCAGGCCTGCGAGTTCGACTACTCGGGCACCCAGGCCTGCCGGGTGCTCAAGGCGGAGGGACTGCGGGTGGTGCTGGTCAACAGCAACCCGGCGACGATCATGACCGACCCGGAGTTCGCCGACGCCACCTACGTCGAGCCGATCACCCCCGAGTTCGTCGAGAAGGTGATCGCCAAGGAGCGTCCCGACGCCGTCCTGCCCACGCTCGGCGGCCAGACCGCGCTCAACACGGCGATCGCCCTGCACGAGAACGGCGTGCTCGAGAAGTACGGCGTCGAGATGATCGGCGCCAGCTTCGACGCGATCCACCGCGGGGAGAACCGCGAGCTCTTCAACGGGATCGTGGAGAAGGTGGGCGGCGAGGTCGCCCGCAGCTTCGTCTGCCACTCGCTGGACGACTGCGAGAAGGCCGTCTCCGAGCTCGGCTTCCCGGTCGTCGTACGCCCCTCGTTCACGATGGGTGGCACCGGGTCCGGCATCGCCTACGACGAGGAGGACCTGGCGCGCATCGCCGGCGCCGGCCTCGACGCCAGCCCCACCACCGAGGTGCTGATCGAGGAGTCGATCATCGGGTGGAAGGAGTACGAGCTGGAGGTGATGCGCGACAAGGCCGACAACGTCGTCATCGTCTGCTCGATCGAGAACTTCGACCCGATGGGCGTCCACACCGGCGACTCCATCACCGTGGCGCCCGCCATGACGCTCACCGACCGCGAGTACCAGCGGCTGCGCGACCTGGCGATCGCCATCATCCGCGAGGTCGGCGTCGACACCGGCGGTTGCAACATCCAGTACGCCGTCAACCCGCGTGACGGCCGCGTGATCGTCATCGAGATGAACCCGCGGGTGTCGCGGTCCAGCGCGCTGGCCTCGAAGGCCACCGGCTTCCCGATCGCGAAGATCGCCGCGAAGGTGGCGATCGGCTACACCCTCGACGAGATCCCCAACGACATCACCGAGGAGACACCGGCGAGCTTCGAGCCGAGTCTCGACTACGTGGTGGTGAAGGTGCCGCGGTTCGCGTTCGAGAAGTTCCCCGGCGCGGACCCGAGACTGACCACCCACATGAAGTCGGTCGGCGAGGCGATGGCGATCGGCCGCAACTTCACCGAGGCGCTGCAGAAGGCGCTGCGGTCGCTGGAGGACAAGAAGGCGCCGTTCGACTGGCACAAGGAGTTCGACAGCGACCTCGGGTCGTCCGAGCGCAAGGCCGAGCTGCTCGAGGAGATCCAGACGCCGCACGACGGCCGGCTGCGCAAGGTGATGGACGCGATCCGCGCCGGCGCGACGCCGGAGGAGGTCTTCGAGGCCACCGGCATCGACCCCTGGTTCGTCGACCAGCTGATGCTCATCAACGAGACCGCGCAGGAGCTGATCGAGGCCGACGAGCTCACCCCCGAGCTGCTCCGCAACGCCAAGCGGCACGGGTTCTCCGACCACCAGATCGGCCGGATCCGCGACATGACGCCCGACGTCGTGCGCGGGGTGCGGCACGCGCTGGGCATCCGGCCGGTCTACAAGACCGTCGACACCTGCGCGGCGGAGTTCGCCGCGCGCACGCCGTACCACTACTCCTCCTACGACGAGGAGACCGAGGTCGCGCCGCGCGAGAAGCCGGCCGTGATCATCCTCGGCAGCGGGCCGAACCGGATCGGGCAGGGCATCGAGTTCGACTACTCGTGCGTCCACGCCTGCCTGGCGCTCAGCGAGGCGGGCTACGAGACGGTGATGGTCAACTGCAACCCCGAGACGGTCTCGACCGACTACGACACCTCCGACCGCCTCTACTTCGAGCCGCTGACGCTCGAGGACGTGCTCGAGATCGTGCACGCCGAGGAGCAGGCCGGGCCGGTCGCCGGCGTCATCTGCCAGCTCGGCGGGCAGACGCCGCTGGGGCTCGCGCAGGGGCTCAAGGACAACGGCGTCACCATCGTCGGCACCAGCCCGGAGGCGATCCACCGCGCCGAGGAGCGCGGTGCGTTCGGGCGGGTGCTCGCCGAGGCCGGCCTGGTCGCGCCCCAGCACGGGATGGCGACCAGCTTCGAGGAGGCCCGCGCGATCGCGGATCGGATCGGCTACCCGGTGCTGGTGCGGCCGTCGTACGTCCTCGGCGGCCGGGGCATGGAGATCGTGTACGACGAGCGCTCGCTCGAGGACTACATCTCCCGCGCGACCGAGGTGACCCCCGAGCACCCGGTGCTGGTCGACCGGTTCATCGACGACGCCGTGGAGATCGACGTGGACGCCCTCTACGACGGCGAGGAGCTCTTCCTCGGCGGCGTGATGGAGCACATCGAGGAGGCCGGCATCCACTCCGGCGACTCGTCCTGTGCGCTGCCGCCGATCACGCTCGGCGATGCCGAGATCCACCGCATCCGCGAGGCCACCGAGGCGATCGCGGCCGGCGTCGGCGTGCGCGGCCTCATCAACATCCAGTTCGCGCTCGGCTCCGACGTGCTCTACGTGCTCGAGGCCAACCCGCGCGCCAGCCGCACGGTTCCGTTCGTCTCCAAGGCGACCGGTACGCCGCTGGCGAAGGCGTGCGCCCGGGTGATGATGGGCGCCTCGATCGCCGAGCTGCGCGCCGAGGGCATCCTCCCGGCCGACGGCGACGGCGGCACGCTGCCGCCGGACCAGCCGATCGCGGTCAAGGAGGCCGTGATGCCGTTCAACCGGTTCCGCACCCCCGACGGCCGCCAGGTCGACACGGTGCTCGGGCCGGAGATGAAGTCGACCGGCGAGGTGATGGGCCTCGACGCCGACTTCGGCACCGCCTTCGCGAAGGCCCAGGCCGGTGCGTTCGGCTCGCTGCCGACGAGCGGCAAGGTGTTCGTCAGCATGGCCAACCGCGACAAGCGGCACATGGTCTTCCCGATCAAGGTGCTGGCCGACCACGGGTTCGAGATCCTCGCCACGCAGGGCACCGCCGAGGTGCTGCGGCGCAACGGCGTGGAGGCCACCGTGGTGCGCAAGCACTTCGAGGGGGAGGGCCCGGCAGGGGAGAAGACCACCGTCCAGCTGATCCTCGACGGGGAGATCGACCTGGTCGTCAACACGCCGTTCGGCGCGAGCAGCGGCGGCTCGGTCCGCCTCGACGGCTACGAGATCCGCACCGCCGCCGTGCGCGCCAACATCCCCTGCATCACCACGGTGCAGGGCCTCGGAGCAGCCGTGCACGGCATCGAGGCGATGCGCCGCGGCGACGTGGGCGTCAAGCCGCTCCAGGACTGGGCGCCCCGGTGACGGTGTACGACGTCCTCTTCAAGCACGGGCTGACCCGGCTCGACGCGGAGGTCGCGCACCACCGGACGTTCGACGCGCTCCGAGCGGCAGGGCCGGCCCTCCGCCGTGGTCCGCGCCCGTCGGGGACCCCGGTCGAGGCGATGGGCCTGACCTTCCCCAACCGGCTGGGGCTGGCGGCCGGCTTCGACAAGAACGCGCAGGGGTTCGAGGAGCTCGGTGCGTTCGGGTTCGGGCACGTCGAGATCGGCACGGTGACCGCGCTGGCGCAGCCCGGCAACCCGAAGCCGCGCCTGGTGCGGCTGCCCGACGACCGCGCGGTCGTCAACCGGATGGGCTTCAACAACGACGGTGCCGGGGCGGTCGCCGCGCGGCTGGCCGGCCGCCGCCGGCGACCGGGCGGACCGGTGCTCGGCGTCAACATCGGCAAGTCGAAGGTCGTGCCCGACGACGACCAGGCCGCGGTCGAGGCGGACTACGAGACGTCGACCAGGCTGCTGGCGTCGTACGCCGACTACCTGGTGGTCAACGTCAGCTCCCCCAACACCCCCGGCCTGCGCAACCTGCAGGCGGTCGGCAAGCTGGCGCCGCTGCTCGAGCACGTCCGCCGGGTGGCCGACCGCGCCACCGAGGAGGCCGGCCGCGGCCCGGTGCCGCTGGTCGTCAAGATCGCACCCGACCTCGCCGACGAGGACGTGCTCGAGGTCGCCGACCTGGCGCTGGCGCAGGACCTGGCCGGCATCATCGCCACCAACACCACGATCAGCCGCTCCGGCCTGCGCTCGGCGCCCGAGCAGGTCGAGGCGGCCGGTGCGGGCGGTCTCTCCGGCGCCCCGCTGCGCGAGCGCGCCACCGAGGTCGTCCGGCTGCTGCGCGACCGGGTCGGTTCGGACCTCGCGCTGATCGGCGTCGGCGGCATCTCCTCGGCGGCTGATGCCCGCGAGCGGCTCGACGCCGGTGCCGACCTCGTCCAGGCCTACACCGGCCTCGTCTACGGCGGGCCGCTGTGGCCCCGCCGGATCCTGAAAGGGCTGTCATGACGGTTGCTCCCTTCGGTCAGCGGTTCGCGGCGTCGCTCGCGGCGCGCGGGCAGTTCTGCGTCGGCATCGACCCGCACGCGGCGCTGCTCAGCGACTGGGGTCTCGACGACACCGCCGAGGGACTCGAGAAGTTCGCCCTCGCCGCGGTGGAGGCGGTGGCGCCGTACTGCTCGGTGGTGAAGCCCCAGTCGGCGTTCTACGAGCGCTTCGGCAGCCGCGGCATCGCGGTGCTCGAGCGGGTGATCGCTGAGTCCCGGGCAGCGGGCGCGTTGGTGCTGCTCGACGTCAAGCGCGGCGACATCGGCTCCACGTCGCAGGCGTACGCCGAGGCCTACCTCGACCCGAGCTCGCCGCTCGCGTCGGACGCGGTCACGATCAGCCCCTACCTGGGCTTCGGGTCGCTGACGCCGTTCGTCGAGACCGCCCGGAGCCACGGAGCCGGCCTGTTCGTGCTGGCGGCGACGTCGAACAAGGAGGGACCCGAGGTGCAGGAGGCCGTCACCGCCGAGGACTTCGGTGGCCGGACCGTCGGCGCGGCGATGCTCGAGCACCTGCGTGAGCTCAACGGCGACACCCAGCCGTTGGGGTCGTTCGGTGCCGTCGTCGGCGCCACCATCGCTCCTTCGGCAGGCTCAGGACGAGGCGACGCTGGTCTGGACTTCGCGATCAACGGCCCCATCCTGGCGCCGGGCTACGGCGAGCAGGGCGGCACCACGGCTGACGTCGTCCGGATCTTCGGCTCGGCTGCCGCGAACGTGGTGGCGAGCTCCTCGCGCGGCGTGCTGCGCCTCGGTCCCGACGCCCACGCCATGCGGGACGCGGTGCAGCGCGCCAACGACGAGCTGCGGAGCCTGCTCGGGTGACCAGGGGGCTCCGCAGGGTCACCGCTGCCGGCGTGGCCGCCGCGCTGCTGGCAGCCATGTCCGGCTGCGGCGAGGACGACGATCCCTACGCCGTCCCGGACCGCTTCGAGGACTACTGCGAGGAGGTCGCCGAGCAGCAGACGGCGATCGGCCAGGCGCTGGAGTCAGGGGGAGAGGCGACCGGCCTGATCCGGGCGCTGCCCAGCTTCGAGGCGCTGGCCGAGAAGGCACCCGACGACATCGCCGACGACTGGGAGGTCGTCGTCGAGCGGATCGACGTCCTCGTCGGTGCACTGGAGGACGCCGGGGTGGACCCGGAGTCCTACAACCGTAGGAAACCGCCGACCGGGCTGGACCGCGAGCAGCGGGACGCGATCGACGCCGCCGCGGTGGCGCTGGTGTCGACCACGACCGCCCAGGCGATGAGCAGCGTCCAGCAGCAGGCACGCGACGTCTGCAAGACGCCGCTGCTCATGTGACCGCGGACTTTTTCGCGGCTGCCCCGTCGACCGCACCCCGGCCCGCGTTGCCCGCCGACCGGCCTCGTGACTAGGGTGACCGCTTGGTGGCAACTCCCGCCGCCCCCGTCTCTTCGCCGGCGCTCGCAAAAGGATTCTTGGACTGTGGCTCTGCCTCCCCTGACCCCCGAACAGCGTCAGGCCGCCCTCCAGAAGGCGGCCGCCGCTCGTCGTGAGCGGGCCGAGGTGAAGAACCGGCTGAAGAACTCCGGTGCGTCGATCGCCGAGGTCCTCGCCGAGGGACAGACCAACGAGGTCGTCGGCAAGATGAAGGTGCTCGACCTCCTGCAGGCCGTGCCCGGGCTCGGCAAGGTCCGCGCCGGCCAGCTGATGGAGCGCCTCGGCATCGCCGAGTCGCGGCGGGTGCGCGGTCTCGGTGCCAAGCAGGTCGCCGCACTCGAGCGGGAATTCGCGCCGGGTGACTGACCCGGCGACGTCCGGCGCAGCGCGACCGAGTCGTCTCGTGGTCCTCGCGGGTCCGACCGCCGTCGGCAAGGGGACCGTGGCGGCCGCCGTACGCCGGCACCACCCGGACGTCTGGATCTCGGTCTCCGCCACCACCCGGCCGCCGCGGCCCGGTGAGCAGGACGGCGTCCACTACCTGTTCGTCGACGAAGCCGAGTTCGACCGGCTGGTCGCCGAGGACCAGCTGCTGGAGTGGGCGGTCGTGCACGGCGTGCACCGCTACGGCACGCCTCGGGGACCGGTCGAGGCCGCGCTGGCCGCGGGCCGCCCGGCGATGCTGGAGATCGACCTCCAGGGCGCGCGACAGGTACGCCGCACGATGCCCGACGCCCTCTTCGTGTTCCTGAAGCCCCCGTCGTGGGAGGAGCTGGTCCGGCGGCTCGTCGGGCGGGGCACCGAGAGCGACGAGGAACGCGAACGCCGGCTGGTCACGGCGAAGGCCGAGCTGGCGGCCGAGGACGAGTTCGACGTCACCATCGTCAACCACGAAGTTCACGATGCAGCCGACCAGTTGGTAGCCTTGATGACACTCGGTCGAGCATCTGACGCCGACTGACCTTCCGTCCCCGAGACCCCGACCTGTGAGGCTACACGCGTGTCTGCCCCGAACATCGACGCCGTGGGTGTGACCAACCCGCCGATCGACCAGCTGCTCAGCAAGACCGACAGCAAGTACAAGCTGGTCCTCTACAGCGCCAAGCGCGCCCGGCAGATCAACGCCTACTACTCGCAGCTCGGCGAGGGCCTGCTGGAGTACGTCGGCCCGCTCGTGGACACCCACGTGCAGGAGAAGCCGCTGTCGATCGCGCTCCGCGAGATCAACGACGACCTGCTGACCTGCGAGGACATCGACCCGGCCGAGCTCGCCGCCGAGGAGGCCGCTGCCGCCGCCGTCGCGAGCGCCCCGCCGGCCGACGCCGCCGAGTGATCTGAGCTCTCCCGTGACGCGGCCTCGCGTGGTGCTCGGGGTCTCGGGCGGCATCGCCGCCTACAAGGCCTGTGAGCTGCTCCGGCGGTTCTCCGAGTCCGGGCACGACGTGACCGTCGTGCCGACCGCGTCCGCGCTGGAGTTCGTCGGTGCGCCCACCTGGGCCGCGCTGTCCGGCAAGCCGGTCGCGACCGACGTGTGGACCAGCGTCCACGAGGTGCCCCACGTGCGGATCGGGCAGTCCGCCGACCTGGTCGTCGTCGCCCCGGCGACGGCGGACCTGATGGCGAAGGCCGCTCATGGGCTGGCCGACGACCTGCTGACCAACACGCTCCTCACCGCCCGCTGCCCGGTCGTGATGGCTCCGGCGATGCACACCGAGATGTGGGAGCACGCCGCGACGGTCGCCAACGTCGCGACCCTCCGCTCGCGGGGGGTGCTGGTCGTGGAGCCCGCCGAGGGCCGGCTGACCGGAGCCGACACCGGCAAGGGCCGGCTGCCCGAGCCCGAGGAGATCTTCGAGCTGTGCCGCGACCTGCTCGGCAGGCTCTCGCCAGGTTCGACCACCCACAGCGGTGGCCTCGACCTGACCGGCCGGCACGTGGTCGTGTCCGCCGGTGGCACCCGCGAGCGGCTCGACCCGGTGCGGTTCCTCGGCAACCGCTCCTCCGGACGCCAGGGCTACGCGCTGGCCCGCGCGGCCGCCGCCCGAGGCGCCGAGGTCACCCTGGTCGCCGCGAACGTCACCCTGCCCGATCCTGCGGGCGTGAAGGTGGTCCGCGTCGAGTCCACCGCCGAGCTCCGCGACGCCGTGCTCTCCGCCGCGGCAGCCGCCGATGCGGTCGTGATGGCGGCGGCGCCGGCCGACTTCCGGCCCGTGCACCGCTCCGAGACCAAGATCAAGAAGGCCGAGGACGGATCGGCGCCCAGCATCACGCTGGAGCAGAACCCCGACATCCTCAAGGAGCTCTCCTCCGAGCGGCCACGCCCGGGTGCCGTCATCGTGGGGTTCGCCGCCGAGACCGGCGACGACAGCGGGTCGGTGCTCGACCTCGCGCGGGCCAAGCTGGCCCGCAAGGGCTGCGACCTGCTCGTCGTCAACGACGTGAGCGGCGGCGCCGTCTTCGGGGCCGAGGACAACGAGGCGGTCGTCCTGGCTGCTGATGGCACCGCGGTCGACGTACCGCGGGGGAGCAAGGGAGCTCTCGCCCACGTCATCTGGGACCAGGTGGCCGCCCGCCTCCCGTCTTCGTGAGATAGCCACCCGTCACCTGTCGAGCCTCGTATCGTTGGATCGAGGATCGGCCCTGAGCCCCCCACGTTGCCCGATGCGACCGACAGCTTTGAAAGCGAGAAACACGTGCCTGGACGCCTCTTCACCTCTGAGTCAGTGACCGAGGGGCACCCCGACAAGATCGCTGACCAGATCAGCGACACGGTGCTGGACTACCTCCTCGAGCACGACCCCAAGAGCCGGGTCGCTGTGGAGACGCTGCTCACGACCGGTCTGGTCGTCGTCGCCGGCGAGGTCACCACCTCCGCCTACGCGCCGGTCGCGCAGCTGGTGCGCGAGAAGGTCCTGGAGATCGGCTACGACTCCTCCGAGAAGGGCTTCGACGGGAACTCCTGCGGCGTGCAGGTCGCCATCGGCTCCCAGTCCGCAGACATCGCGCAGGGTGTCGACGACGCCTTCGAGGAGCGCGTCGGCGGGTCGGGCGACGAGCTGGACCGCCAGGGCGCGGGCGACCAGGGCCTGATGTTCGGCTACGCCTGCGACGACACCCCCGAGCTGTTCCCGCTGCCGATCAAGATCGCGCAGACCCTCGCCGAGCGGCTCACCGCGGTGCGCAAGGACGGCACGCTGCCGTACCTCCGTCCCGACGGGAAGACCCAGGTCACCATCGAGTACGACGAGGACGACCGCCCGGTCCGCATCGACGCCGTCGTGGTGTCCTCCCAGCACGCCGAGGACGTCTCGCAGGACCAGTTGTCCAAGGACATCGAGGTCAACGTCATCGAGCCGGTGCTCGAGCAGTTCAAGGACTCGGTGCCGTCGGAGGGCTACAAGTCCTACATCAACCCGACCGGCCGCTTCGTCGTCGGTGGCCCGATGGGTGACGCAGGCCTGACCGGCCGCAAGATCATCGTCGACACCTACGGCGGCATGGCCCGTCACGGTGGTGGCGCGTTCTCCGGCAAGGACCCGTCGAAGGTCGACCGCTCGGCCGCCTACGCGATGCGCTGGGTCGCCAAGAACGTCGTCGCCGCCGGTCTGGCCCGCCGCTGCGAGGCGCAGGTCGCCTACGCCATCGGCAAGGCCGCCCCGGTCGGTGTCTTCATCGAGACCTTCGGCACCGGCGTGATCCCGGACGAGAAGATCCAGGAGGCGGTGCTCGAGGTGTTCGACCTCCGCCCCGCCGCGATCCTCCGCGACCTCGACCTGCTCCGGCCGATCTACGCCAAGACCGCTGCCTACGGCCACTTCGGCCGCGAGCTGCCCGAGTTCACCTGGGAGAAGGCCGACCGCGCCGAGGCGCTCAAGGCCGCTGCCGGTCGCTGACCCGTCGCAAACTCACCGCTGCAACCCGCCGACCCGGCCCGAACTTCGGGCCGGGTCGGCGCGCTTTTCGTGCGAGTTTGCGACGGGTCGGCGATGGTGCGGGGGTTGCTGGTAGACAGTCGGCCGTGACCCGCGACGACCTCGACGCCGAGCAGCCCGGCCTGCCGGGGATGGCGCGCGCGGCGGCGCGGAAGTCGGGGGCCGCGGCGCGTGCGAAGCGGGCCCAGCAGGCTGCGGCCGCGGCCGAGCTGGCCGAGGTCGACCCGGTGGCGCGAGTCGTGGTCGACGTCGCGCTGGCCCACCTCGACCGCACCTTCGACTACGCCGTGCCGGCGACGATGGCCGAGCAGGCGGTGCCGGGGGCCCGGGTGAAGGTGCGGTTCGCCGGCCAGGACGTGGACGGTTTCGTCGTCGAGCGCACGGCGGCGAGCGACCACGGCGGGCGGCTGGCGCCGCTGCGACGGGTCGTGAGCGCCGAGCCGGTGCTGACGCCGGCGGTGGCCGAGCTGTGCCGGCGAGTCGCTGGGCGCTACGCGGGCGTGAGCTCCGACGTACGACGTCTCGCGGTGCCGCCGCGCCACGCGACCACCGAGCAGAAGCCCTCGCCACCGGAGCCGCCGTTCCGGGCGCCACCCGTCGCGGACGGCGACACCGACGACCCGTGGGCTGTCTACCCTGCCGCGCCGGCCTTCCGCCGCCACCTGACCGGCGGAGGCTCGCCCCGGGCGGTGTGGAGCGCGGCGCCGGGGGAGGACTGGCCCCGCCGCCTCGCCGAGCTGGCCGCGGCGACCCGGGCCGGTGGTCGGGGAGTGCTGATCTGCGTCCCCGACCACCGCGACGTCGCCCGCGTCGACGCCGCCCTCACCGAGCTGGTGGGGCCCGACCACCACGTGACGCTGCGGGCGGAGACCGGCCCGGCTCCTCGCTACCGCGACTTCCTGCTGCTGCGGCGGGGCGCCCGCAAGATCGTGGTCGGCACCCGGTCCGCGGCGTTCGCGCCGGTGACCGACCTCGGCCTGGTCGTGGTCTGGGACGACGGCGACGACCTGCACGCCGAGCCGCGCGCGCCGTACCCCCATGCCCGCGAGGTGCTGCTCGAGCGCGCCGAGGTCGAGGGTTGCGCAGTGCTGGTCGGCAGCTTCTCCCGAAGCGTCGAGGCCGAGCACCTGCTGCAGACGGGCTGGGCCAAGGAGATCGCCGCGCCCCGACCGGTGGTGCGCGACCGCGCCCTGATCGCGGTCGCGGGCGCCGGGGACCACCGCGACCCGTTCTCGGGAGCGTCGCGGGTGCCGCGGGAGGCGCACGACGCCGTGCGCTGGGGCCTGGAGCGCGGGCCGGTCCTGGTGCAGACGCCCCGCGCCGGCTACGTGCTGCGACTGGCCTGCGACCGGTGCCGCACCCCCGCCCGGTGCACGGCCTGCACCGGCCCGCTCCAGCTCACCGGGCCGACCACGCCGCCCCGCTGCCGCTGGTGCGCCACGGAGGCCCCCGGCTGGACCTGTGCGGAGTGCGGCGGTCACGGCCTGCGGGCGCCGGTCATCGGGGACGCCCGCACCGCCGACGAGCTCGGCCGCGCGTTCGCGCCGGCGCCGGTCGTGACCTCGAGCGGCGACCGGGTGCGCGCCGAGGTCGACGGCGACCATCGGATCGTCGTCGCCACGCCCGGTGCCGAGCCGGTGGCCGCGGGCGGGTACGCCGTCGTCGTGCTGCTCGACACCTGGCTGCTGCTCGCGCGCGACAGCATGCGCGCTGCGGAGGAGGCGCTGCGCCGGTGGTCCAACGCGGTCGCGCTGCTGCGTCCGGGCGGCCGGGCCCTGGCCGTGGGCGAGCCGGCGGTCCCGGCGCTGCAGGCCTTGGTGCGGTGGGACCAGGCCGGGTTCGCCCGCCGCGAGGCCGACGACCGCCGCGAGGCCCGGCTGCCTCCCGCGACCCGGGTGGCGACCCTGCGCGGTGAGCCCGGCGCGCTCGACGACGCGCTCACGCTCCTCGACCTGCCCGAGCACGCCGACGTGCTCGGCCCGCTGGCGCCGCTGCCGGGTGCGGGTGAGGACGAGGAACGGGCGGTGGTCCGCGTCCCGCGGGCGGAAGGCGCTTCCCTCTCGCGGGCCCTCGGCGAGCTCCAGCGGCTGCGCGCGGCCCGCAAGCTCGACGCCGTCCGCGTCCAGGTCGATCCTCCCGAGATCTGACCGCCACCTAGACTCACTGCGTGGCCATCCGACCCATCCGACTCTTCGGCGACCCCGTGCTGCGCAAGCGCGCGATCGAGGTCGTCGACTTCGACGTCGAGCTGCGGCAGCTGGTCACCGACCTCACCGACACCATGCTCGACGCTCCCGGAGCCGGCCTCGCGGCGCCGCAGATCGGCGTCGGGCTCCGCGTGTTCACCTGGTACGTCGAGGGCGAGGTCGGGCACCTGGTGAACCCGGTCCTCGAGCTGTCGAAGGACACCCAGGACGGTCCCGAGGGCTGCCTCTCGCTGCCCGAGCTCACCTACGACTGCCTCCGGGCGATGTCGGTCGTCGCGACCGGCTTCAACATGCACGGCGACCCGGTGCGCATCGAGGGCTCCGAGCTGCTCGCCCGCGCGATCCAGCACGAGACCGACCACCTCGACGGCGTGCTCTTCATCGACCGGCTCGACGCCGAGGCGCGCAAGGCCGCCATGCGCGAGATCCGCGAGTCGGAGTGGTTCGGGCTGGAGCAGCCCACGGTCAAGGTCTCCCCGCACGCCACCGGCGGCTTCGGGCGATGAGGGTCGTCTTCGCCGGCACCCCCGAGGTCGCAGTTCCTGCACTCGACGCAATCGCCGGCTCGGCCCACGAGCTGGTCGGCGTCGTCACCCGGCCGGACGCGCCGTCGGGCCGCGGCAGGAGGCTGGCGGAGAGCCCCGTCGCCGCGCGGGCCGCCGAGCTCGGCGTACCGGTGCTCAAGCCCGACCACCCCCGCGACCCCGGCTTCCAGCAGGAGCTCCGCGCCCTCGAGCCCGACTGCTGTCCGGTGGTGGCGTACGGCGCGCTCCTCCCGCGCAGCGCGCTCGACATCCCGGCCCACGGCTGGGTCAACCTGCACTTCTCGCTGCTGCCCGCCTGGCGCGGTGCGGCGCCGGTGCAGCACGCGATCTGGGCGGGAGACGAGATCAGCGGGGCGACGACGTTCCGGATCGTCGAGGCACTCGACGCCGGTCCTACGTTCGGGCTGATGACCGAGACCGTCCGGCCGACCGACACCGCCGGCGACCTGCTGGAGCGGCTGGCCGAGGGCGGCGCCGGCCTGCTCGTGGCGACCCTCGACGGCATCGCCGACGGGTCCCTGGAAGCGAGGGAACAGCCGGCCGACGGCGTGTCCCTCGCCCCGAAGATCACCGTCGACGACGCCCGCGTCGAGTGGTCGGAGTCGGCGGTCGCCACGGACCGCCGGATCCGCGCCTGCACGCCGGGCCCGGGCGCCTGGACCACCCACGAGGGCGACCGGGTCAAGCTCGGCCCCGTCACGCCGATCGGCAACGGCCCCGACCTCGCCCCGGGCGTGTTGGCGATCGGCAAGTCCGAGGTCCTGGTCGGCACCGGCACGCTCCCGGTGCGGCTGGGCGAGGTCAAGGCGTTCGGGAAGAAGCAGATGGCCGCCGCCGCCTGGGCCCGGGGCGCCCGGCTCGGTGACGGCGCGAAGTTCGCATGAGCCGACCGCCCCGACGCCCCGGACCGTCCCGACCGGTCGACGCCGCCCGCGCAGCGGCGCTCGAGGTGCTGCGCCTGGTGCGCACCGAGGACGCCTACACCAACCTCGTGCTGCCCTCCGTCGTCGCGAAGGCCGGCCTCGACACCCGCGACGCCGCCTTCGCCACCGAGCTGGCCTCCGGCACCATCCGTCGGCAGGGCACGTACGACGCGATCCTCGCCGCCTGCATCGACCGGCCGCTGCGCCGCGTGGAGCTCGCGATCCTCGACGTGCTGCGGCTCGGCTGCCACCAGCTGCTCTCGATGCGGGTGCCCGCCCACGCCGCGATCAGCAGCACCGTCGACCTCGCGCGGGCCAAGGTCGGTCAGGGTGCCGCGGGCTTCGTGAACGCGGTGCTGCGCAACGTGGCCCGGCAGGACCTCGACGCCTGGATCGCGGCAGTGGCGCCCCAGCCCGCGTCGACCGGCTCCCGCGACGCCCGTCTCGACCACCTCTCGGTCAAGCACAGCCACCCGCGCTGGGTGGTCGACCTGCTCGACCTCGCCGCGCCCGACGACGACCTCGACGCGCTGCTCGCGGCCGACAACGTTCCGCCCAAGGTGACCCTCGTCGCCCGGCCCGGCCGCGCCGAGGTCTCCGAGCTGCCGGGCACACCGACCCCGTACTCGCCGTACGGCGTGGTCCTCGACGGCGGCGACCCTGCGCGGGTCCCGGCCGTCGCCGAGGGGCGGGCGGGCGTGCAGGACGAAGGCTCGCAGCTGGTCGCCCTGGCGCTGGCCGCCGCTCCCGTCGCGGGCCCCGACGAGCTGTGGGTGGACCTCTGCGCAGGGCCCGGCGGCAAGGCGGCGCTCCTCGCCGCCCTCGCCGCCGAGCGTGGCGCACGCCTGCTCGCGGTCGAGCAGCACCAGCACCGGGCCGGCCTGGTGTGCCGGGCCCTGGGCGGCCGGCCCGCCGGCCCCGGGGTCGCCGGTGTCGTCACTGCCGACGGCACCCGCCCGCCGGTCGCACCCGGCAGCGCCGACCGGGTGCTCGTCGACGCGCCCTGCACCGGGCTCGGAGCGCTCCGGCGCCGACCTGAGGCGCGCTGGCGGCGCAGCCCCGACGACCTGCTGAGCCTGGTGCTCCTGCAGCGCCGGCTGCTGGCCAGCGCGCTCACGCTCGTGCGCCCCGGCGGCGTCGTGCTCTACGCGACCTGCTCGCCGGTCCGCGCCGAGACCGGCGACGTGGTGGCGTCGACCCTCAGGTCCGCCGACAGCGTCACGATCGAGGACGTCCGCCCACTGCTGCCCGGTGTCACCGACGCCGACGGCCCGGTCCCCGACACCGCCCAGCTGTGGCCGCACCGCCACGGCACCGACGCGATGTTCCTGGCCCTGCTCCGGCGGGGCGGGGGAATGTCCTGAGTAGTTGAACGTTGAACCTGTCGTGAAGAAGATCGGGTTCCTGTCCTTCGGGCACTGGACGCCGAGTCCCGCCTCGCAGGCGCGGTCGGCGGCCGACGTGCTCCAGCAGTCCATCGAGCTCGCCGTCGCGGCGGAGGAGCTCGGCGCCGACGGCGCCTATTTCCGGGTGCACCACTTCGCCCGGCAGCTCGCCAGCCCGTTCCCGCTGCTCGCGGCGGTCGGCGCGCGGACCAGCCGCATCGAGATCGGCACCGGCGTCATCGACATGCGCTACGAGAACCCGCTCTACATGGCCGAGGACGCCGGAGCGGCCGACCTGATCTCGGGTGGGCGGCTCCAGCTCGGCATCAGCCGCGGCTCACCGGAGCAGGTCGTGGACGGCTGGCGCTACTTCGGCTTCGCCCCGGGCGAGGGCGAGACCGAGGCCGACATGGCCCGCCGGCACACCGACGTGCTCCTCGAGGTGCTCAAGGGCGAGGGCTTCGCCGAGCCCAGCCCGCGCCCGATGTTCGCCAACCCGCCGGGGCTGCTGCGCATCGAGCCGCACTCCGAGGGTCTGCGCGACCGGATCTGGTGGGGTGCGGCCTCCGACGCCACCGCCCGCTGGGCCGGCGAGAAGGGCATGCACCTGATGAGCTCCACCCTCAAGGCGGACGAGTCGGGCGAGCCGTTCCACGTGCAGCAGCGCAAGCAGATCGAGGCGTTCCGCGAGGCGTGGGCCGCGGCCGGGCACGACCGCGCGCCGCGGGTCTCGGTCAGCCGCAGCATCTTCGCGCTGACCAACGACCTCGACCACGCCTACTTCGGCGCCGAGGGGCGGTCGGCCGACCAGGTCGGGCAGATCGACGACATGCGGGCGATCTTCGGACGCTCGTACGCCGCCGAGCCCGACGTGCTCGTCGAGCAGCTGAAGGACGACGAGGCCATCCAGGCCGCCGACACCCTCCTGCTCACCGTGCCCAACCAGCTCGGTGTCGACTACAACGCGCACGTCCTCGAGTCGATCCTCACCCACGTCGCTCCCGAGCTCGGCTGGCGCTGACCGTCGTCGGCCCCGGTTAGGGTCGTCCCATGGCGAGCCCGTTCGTGGAGATCGAGGTGGACGACCGGGTCGTCAAGGTCACCAACCCCGAGCGGGTCTACTTCCCCGAGGTCGGGGCGACCAAGCTCGACGTGGTCGAGTACTACCTCGCCGTCGGGCCGGGCATCGTCAACGCGCTGTGGGAGCGCCCGTGCATGCTGCACCGGTTCCCCAAGGGGCTCGCGGGAGACAAGGTGCACCAGAAGCGGCTGCCGTCCGGCGCCCCGGACTGGGTGGAGACCGTCCAGCTCTTCTTCCCGCGCTGGAAGCGGACCGCCGACGAGCTCTGCGTGACCGAGCTCGGTGCGGTGATCTGGGCGGTCCAGATGTCCACCGTCGAGTTCCACCCGTGGAACAGCCGCCGCGGCCAGACCGAGCAGCCCGACGAGTGGCGGATCGACCTCGACCCGGGCCCGGAGGCGTCGTACGACACGGTTCGGAAGGTCGCCCACGTCGCGCACGAGGTGCTGGACGAGCTCGGCGCCGTCGGCTACCCGAAGACCAGCGGCAGCAAGGGACTGCACGTCTACGTGCGGATCCGGCCCGACGGCGACCACAAGGTCGTACGACGCGGCGCCCTCGCCTTCGCCCGCGAGGTCGAGCGGCGCGCCCCCGACCTGGTCACCACCACCTGGTGGAAGAAGGACCGCGACCCGGAGGCCGTGTTCGTCGACTACAACCAGAACGCCCGCGACCACACCATCGCCGCGGCCTACTCCCTCCGCGGGCTGCCCGACGCCCGTGTCTCCACCCCGATCCGGTGGGAGGAGATCGACGACGCCGACCCCCGGGACTTCACCATCAGGACGGTGCCGAAGCGGTTCGCGGAGGTCGGCGACCTGCACGCCGACATCGACGACCACGTCTTCGACATCGCGCCGCTGCTGGAGTGGGCCGACCGCGACGAGGCCGAGGGCAAGGCGGACGAGGGTGAGCCCGACGACAACGACGACTGAGGCCCCACCTGCCGGGTAATGCGGGCGGGTGACGAGCGCCCGACAGATCCGCGACCTCGCCCGCCGGGAGTTCGGCCACGACAGCCTCCTCCCCGGGCAGTCCGAGGCCATCGGCGCGCTCGCCAACGGCGAGGACGTGCTCCTCGTCTCGCCGACCGGGGCCGGCAAGTCGCTCGTCTACCAGGTCGGCGGCCTGCTCCGCGGGGGCTGCACGATCGTCGTCTCGCCGCTGCTCGCCCTGCAGCAGGACCAGGTCGAGCGGATCGACGCCGCTCCCGGCGAAGCACGGGCCGCCAGGCTGAGCTCTGCGGAGGGCGAGCAGGAGCGCCGGGACGCGTTGGCCGGCGCCGCCGACGGCACGATCGACTTCCTCTTCCTCTCCCCGGAACAGCTCGCGAACGCCGAGGTCCGCGCCCGGCTCGCGGAGCTCCGACCCGGCCTGGTCGCCGTCGACGAGGCGCACTGCGTGTCGGTGTGGGGCCACGACTTCCGTCCCGACTACTTCCGGCTCGGCGAGCTGGTGGCCGAGCTGGGCGCGCAGCGGATCGTGGCGATGACCGCGACCGCGGCGCCCCCGGTGCGTGACGACATCGTCGAGCGGCTCGGGATGAACAACGCCCGGACGGTCGTGACCGGCTTCGCCCGGCCGAACCTGCGGCTCGACGTGGTCCGGGTGGAGTCCGAGGACGACCAGCGCGACGCCGTCCGCGCCGCGGTGAAGGACACCGACGGCGCGGGCATCGTCTACTGCCGCACCCGCCCCGCCGCCGAGGAGTACGCCGCGCTGCTCGCCGAGGACGGCCGCCGGACGGCGGTCTACCACGCCGGCCTGGGTCACCGCCGCCGCGACGAGGCGTACGACGCGTTCATGGCGGGTGAGGTGGACACGATCGTCGCGACGTCGGCGTTCGGGATGGGCATCGACAAGCCCGACATCCGCTTCGTCGTCCACGCGCAGGTCCCGGAGTCGCCCGACACCTACTACCAGGAGGTGGGCCGCGCCGGCCGTGACGGAGAGCCGTCGGTCGGCACGCTGGTCTACCGGCCCGAGGACCTGGCGCTGGGCCGGTTCTTCTCGGCGGGCGTTCCCAGGGCGGACGACGTGCGGAGCGTCGTCGCCGCGGCTCGGGCAGGGGACCGGGAGCCGGGAGCCGCGGCCGAGCGCACCGGACTGGGGAAGCGCAAGGCGGGCCGGATCCTCAACCTGGTCCGGCTGGTCGAGGAGGCAGGTGCTGCGACCTCCCCGAAGCGGCACACGGCCGCGGTCATCGAGGTCGCCGAGGCACACCAGCGCCTGGAGCGCTCGCGGGTCGACATGATGCGCGGCTACGCCGAGACCGACCGATGTCGGGCGGAGTTCCTCGTCGGCTACTTCGGCGAGCAGGTCGACCGCTGCGAGGTGTGCGACAACTGTCGCGAAGGGGTCGCGCCCGAGACCGGCGGCGCCGACGCGCCGTACCCCGTCCAGTCCCGGGTCGAGCACGACGAGTTCGGCCCTGGCGTCGTCACCGACGTCGAGGACGACCGGCTCACCGTGCTCTTCGACGACGTCGGCTACCGGACGCTGTCGCTCGAGGTGGTCGAGGCGGAGGGGCTGCTCGCGACTCCCGAGCACTAGACTCGCGGCCCGTGGGAGACATCCAGATCACGCCGTCGATCCTCAACGCGGACTTCGGCAGCCTCGCCGCCGAGGTCGCGCGGATCCCCGGCGCGGACTGGATCCACGTCGACGTCATGGACAACCACTTCGTCCCGAACCTGACGTTCGGCCCCACGATGGTCGAGGCGCTCGCGCGGTCGACGGACACGCCGCTGGACGCCCACCTGATGATCGAGGACGCCGACCGCAACGCACCGGCGTACGTCGAGGCCGGCTGCGCCTCCGTCACCTTCCACGTGGAGGCGGCCAAGGCGCCGGTGCGGCTGGCGCGCGAGATCCGGGCCGCCGGTGCCCGCGCCTCGATGGCGCTCAAGCCTGCAACCCCGATCGAGCCTTACGAGGACCTGCTCGCCGAGCTCGACATGCTGCTGATCATGACCGTGGAGCCGGGCTTCGGCGGCCAGAAGTTCCTCGACCTGTGCCTCCCCAAGATCCGGCGGGCACGGGCACTGATGGACAAGCACGGGGTCGAGACCTGGCTCCAGGTCGACGGCGGCGTGTCCCTCGAGACCATCGAGCGCTGCGCCGAGGCCGGCGCCGACGTGTTCGTGGCGGGCAGCGCGGTCTTCTCCGCGGACGACCCCGACGTGATGGTCGCCGCCCTGCGGAGCAGGGCGCGGGAGGCCGGATAGGGCGATCGGCAGCGCCGATCGTCCGAGACGAGCGCCACGTTGCGGGAATACCCCAGGTGTGTGCCACGATTGACCACACAAGAGCTCGCGTGCTCTGGGGTCGGTGAAACTCCGAGCCGGCGGTGAATGGGCCCAGGCCCACAAGTCCGCGACCCGATCACAGCCAGTGGTCGGTTGACCAGGTGCAAATCCTGGACCGACGGTCAAAGTCCGGATGGGAAGCGCACGCAAGCGGCCGACGTCGGCCCTGCCAGATGGGCAGCCACGACGTCGGACGCCGCTGAACCCCGGAGTCCGAGCAGAGGACGACCGAGAGGACAGCAGTGGCGGAGACCTTCGCGCAGGAGTACGACGCGATGCAGCGCGCGCTGCGTCTCGCGGGGTCGCCCGGCGTGCCGCTCGGCCCCAACCCGCGGGTCGGCTGCGTGCTGCTCGCCCCCGACGGCTCGGTCGTCGGCGAGGGCTTCCACCGCGGCGCCGGCTCGCCGCACGCCGAGGTCGAGGCGCTCGAGGCCGCCGGGGACAGCGCCCGCGGCGCCACCGCGATCGTGACGCTCGAGCCGTGCAACCACACCGGCCGCACCGGCCCCTGCTCCCAGGCGCTCATCGAGGCCGGCGTCGCCAAGGTGGTCGTCGCCCAGCGTGACCCCAACCCGGTCGCCGGCGGCGGGCTCGAGACCCTCGCGGACGCGGGCATCGAGGTCGAGCACGGACTGCTCGTCGACGACGCCCGCGCCCTCAACCGGGCGTGGACCTTCGCCCACGAGAACGGCCGGCCGTTCGTCACCTGGAAGTTCGCGACCACCCTCGACGGCCGCAGTGCCGCTGCCGACGGCAGCTCGCGGTGGGTCACCTCGGTCACCGCCCGTAGAGACACCCACGTCCTGCGCGCGCTGTGCGACACGATGCTCGTCGGCACCGGCACGGTCGAGATCGACGACCCGCAGCTCACGGTCCGCGACGCCGACGACCGGCCGCTCCCGCAGCAGCCGCTGCGCGTCGTGATGGGGGAGCGGGACCTCGCCGCGGACCGCCGCGTCCTCGACGACGCCGCCGAGACCGTGCACCTCCGCACCCGCGACCCGATCGAGGCACTCAAGACCCTCTATGCCGACCACGAGCGGCACCACGTCTTCTTCGAGGGTGGCCCCACCCTGGCGGCGGCGTTCCTCGAGGCCGGGGTGGTCGACGAGGTCGTCGCCTACGTCGCACCGCTGCTGCTCGGCGCCGGCAGGTCTGCCGTCGGCGAGCTCGGCATCACCAGCATCGGCGACGCGCGGCGGCTCGACCTCGTCGACACCGTCGTGCTGCTGCCCGAGGAGGACGGAGAGCTCATCAACCTCCGCCTGACCCTGCGTCCCGAGGAGGAGCGCTGATGTTCACCGGCATCGTCGAGGAGCTCGGCACCGTCACGGCCATCGAGGAGCAGTCCGACGCCGTACGTCTGACCGTCGAGGGCGTCGTCACCATCGACGCCGCTCTCGGCGACTCGATCGCCGTCAACGGCTGCTGCCTGACGGTCGCGGATCTCGACAAGCTCGATCAGCAGCGGGGATCGTTCACCGCCGACGTCATGAAGATGACCCTCGACAAGACCTCGCTCGGCGCGCTGGCCGTCGGCCACCGCGTGAACCTGGAGCGCGCCTGCACCCCGCAGACCCGGCTCGGCGGGCACATCGTCCAGGGACACGTCGACACCACCGGCGCCATCGTCTCCCGCACGCCCGGCGAGCACTGGGAGCTGGTCGAGATCGAGCTGCCGGAGCCGATCCGCCGCTACGTCGTCCTCCACGGCTCGATCACCGTCGACGGCGTCTCGCTGACCGTCGCCGAGCTGAAGGACGAGACCTTCGTGGTCTCGCTGATCCCCGAGACCCTCGCCCGCACCACGCTCGGCTTCAAGCAGCCGGGCGACCCGGTGAACCTCGAGGCGGACATCATCGCCAAGCACGTCGAAAGGTTGATCAAATGACCGACCCCATCAGCCACAGCAGCAAGGTGCGACTGGATCCCGTCGAGCGGGCCATCGCGGACATCGCGGCCGGCAAGGCGGTCGTGGTCGTCGACGACGAGGACCGCGAGAACGAGGGCGACATCATCTTCGCCGCCGCCAAGGCGACGCCCGAGCTGATGGCGTTCACGATCCGCCACAGCAGCGGCGTGATCTGCGTGCCGATGCCGGGAGCGATGCTCGACCGGCTCGAGATCCCGCTGATGACGCCGCACAACAAGGACAAGATGCGCACCGCGTACACGATCTCGGTCGACGCCCGCGACGGCGTCACCACCGGGATCTCCGCCGCCGACCGCGCCCACACCGCGCGGGTGCTGGCCGACTCCGCCACCGAGCCGTGGGAGATCACCCGGCCGGGCCACGTCTTCCCGCTGCGCTACCGCGACGGCGGCGTGCTGGTGCGACGCGGCCACACCGAGGCCGCGGTCGACCTGGCGAAGCTCGCGGGGCTGACGCCCGCCGGCGTGCTCGTCGAGGTCGTCAACGACGACGGCACGATGAAGCGGGCGCCCGAGCTGCGCGCGTTCGCCGACGAGCACGACCTGGCGATGATCTCCATCGAGGAGCTCGTCAAGTACCGCCGCCGCACCGAGCTCCACGTGGTCCGCGAGGCCGAGACCCGGCTGCCCACCAGCCACGGCGACTTCACCGCCTACGGCTACACGATCACCGTCGACGGCAGCGAGCACGTCGCCCTCGTGTACGGCGACACGGCCGACCTCGCCGACGGCGAGCCGGTGCTCACCCGGGTGCACTCGGAGTGCCTCACCGGCGACGTCTTCGGCAGCAGCAGGTGCGACTGCGGCCCGCAGCTCAACGAGGCGATGGACCGGATCGTCGAGGAGGGCCGCGGGATCGTGGTCTACCTCCGCGGCCACGAGGGCCGGGGCATCGGGCTGGTCGCGAAGCTGCAGGCCTACCAGCTCCAGGACGGCGGTCGCGACACCGTGGACGCCAACCTCGACCTGGGCCTGCCGGCCGACGCGCGCCACTACGGCGCGGCCACCCAGATCCTCCGCGACCTCGGCATCGGCCAGGTCCGGTTGCTGACCAACAACCCCGACAAGGTCACCAACCTCGAGGACTACGGCATCAAGGTGACCGAGCGGGTGCCGCTCACCCCGCACCCCAACGACCACAACCTGGCCTACCTGCTCACCAAGCGGGACCGGATGGGCCACCACCTCCCCGACCTGGAGACCGACCTCGGAGCAGGAGTCAACTGATGGCCGGACACGGCGCCCCCACCGCACAGCCCATCGACTGCCACGACCTGCGGGTCGCCGTCGTCGCCGCGAGCTGGCACACCGAGGTGATGGACGGGCTGATCGCCGGCGCCGAGCGCGCCTTCCGCGACCACCAGGTCGAGGCCCCGGTCGTCGTCCGGGTGCCCGGCACGTTCGAGCTGCCCGTCGTCGCGGCCGCTCTCGCCGACCAGGGGTACGACGCCGTCGTCGCCCTCGGCGTGGTCATCCGCGGCGGCACGCCGCACTTCGACTACGTCTGCAACGCGGCGACCGACGGGCTGACCCGGGTCGCGCTCGACCACCAGGTCGCGATCGGCTTCGGCGTGCTCACCTGCGACGACGAGCAGCAGGCCATCGACCGCGCCGGGCTGGAGGGGTCGAAGGAGGACAAGGGCTACGAGGCCACGTCCGCTGCGCTGCTCACCGCTCAGACCCTGCGCAAAGTCAAGCGGCGCACGCCGTAGCCTTGACCCCTGTGAAGACGTTCGACGAGCTCTGGGCCGAGCTGAGCGAGAAGGCGCAGACCCGGCCCGCCGGTTCCGGCACGGTGGCGGCGTTGGATGCCGGCGTGCACCAGATCGGCAAGAAGCTGGTCGAGGAGGCCGCCGAGTCGTGGATGGCCGCGGAGCATGAGGGCAAGGACCGGGCGGCCGAGGAGATCAGCCAGCTGATCTACCACGTCCAGGTCCTGATGCTCGCCCTCGGGCTCGAACCCTCCGACGTCTACGCACACCTCTGAGAGAGCCACCATGACCCGCCTCAAGATCGCGATCCCGAACAAGGGCTCGCTCTCCGCCGCCGCGACCGACATCCTCCGCGAGTCGGGCTATCGGCAGCGCACCGACACCAAGGAGCTCCGGCTCCTCGACGCCGAGAACGACGTCGAATTCTTCTACCTGCGCCCGCGCGACATCGCGCTGTACGTCGGCGAGGGCACCCTCGACGTCGGCATCACCGGCCGGGACCTGCTGCTCGACTCCGGCGCCAAGGCCGAGGAGGTCATGCCGCTGCAGTTCGGCCGGAGCACGTTCCGGTTCGCCGGCCCCGCGGGGGAGCACGACGCGCTCGCCCAGCTCGCCGGCAAGCGGATCGCGACGTCGTACACCGGGATCGTGCAGGCCTTCCTCGACGAGCGCGGCATCGACGCGCACGTCGTACGCCTCGACGGCGCGGTGGAGACCAGCATCCAGCTCGGTGTCGCGGACGTGATCGCCGACGTCGTGGAGACCGGCACCACCCTGCGCCGTGCCGGCCTCGAGGTCTTCGGCGAGCCGATCCTCGAGTCCGAGGCGGTCCTCATCTCCCGCGTCGGCAACGGGTCGCCGGCGTTCGAGGTCTTCAAGCGCCGCATCGACGGTGTCCTCGTGGCCCGGGGCTACGTGATGATGGACTACGACATCGCCATCGAGAACGTCGACGCGGCGGTGGCGAAGACGCCTGGGATGGAGGGGCCGACGATCTCGCCGCTGCAGCGCGAGGGGTGGGTCGCCGTTCGTGCGATGGTCCCCCGTGACGGTGCCCAGCGGCTGATGGACGAGCTCTACGACCTCGGGGCCCGCGCCATCCTGCTCACCGACATCCACGCCTGCCGGCTGTGACGGGCATGACGGGCACCGAGCTCCCGCGGACCTGGCGGCCCTTCGGCCCGCGCATCGCCGCGGCACTGTTCGCCGTGGTGCTGATCGGCGGCTTCGCCTGGCTCTGGTTCAGCTTCGACGACTACACCCGCGGCCAGGTGAGCGGGCTGCAACGCGCGACCGTGATCCTCTTCGTCGGTGGCGGCGTGGCGCTGCTCAACGGCCTGGCCCGGTCCCGGATCAGCGCCAGCGAGGCCGGTCTGGTCGTCGTCAACGGCTACCGCAAGCGCACCCTGGAGTGGGCGCAGGTGGTGCGGGTCTCGATGCCGCCCGGAGCGCCCTGGCCCAAGCTCGACCTCGATGACGGCACGACGATCTCGGCCATGGGCATCCACGCCTCGGACGGGGGCCGTGCGCAGAGCCAGGTCGCGGAGCTGCGTGCGCTCGTCGACGCTCGCTGACCTGGCGGCCGCCCCGGACCGGGACCACCTCTAGCGCCGGTTCCTCCGTACGGCGGGGCGGGCGCCGGTGCCGTCGACGACGAGGTCGGCGCGCTCGGCGGTGCGCTGGCCGGCGAAGTGGGCGTCCTCCTGCCGCATCCAGCCGTCCCAGTGCGGGGCGATCGCCTCTCCGTCGCGGGCGAGGCCGCGCTCCCGTCGGAGGGGCCGCGGCGCGGTCACCCACACCAGCACGGTGATGAGCGTGTCCAGCTCGGCTCCGCCCGACCCGACGCCCTCGAGCACCAGCAGGGGAGGCGGCTCCACGTCGACGGTCTCGGCGAACTCGCCGCGGAGCCAGTCGTAACGGCGGTAGAACCCGGGCTTCCTGAGGGCGAGCGGGCGGATCAGGGTGCTGAGCTGGCGCGAGACGGAGCCGAGGCCCTGCCAGCCGTCGTAGAGGTCGTCCATGTGGACCAGCCGCGCCTCCGGCTCGAGGTCGACGACGCGAGCGGCCAGCGTGGTCTTGCCGGAGCCGGCGGGCCCGTCGATGGCGACCAGCCGGGTGTCACCCAGCGTCGGCCGTCGCCCGAGGGCGAGGTCGAGCACCACCCGGGCGGTCTCCTCCGGCGAGCCCGGGACGGGTGGCGCTCCCGGAGGCTCAGAAGGCGAGGCCATGCCCGCGGTAGGTGGGGACGCTCTCGGCGAACCTCTCACCGGACAGCAGCTGCACGGTCGACGTGTGCTCGAACGGCTCACCGGACTTGGCGTGGCGGAACCACACCAGGTCGCCGATCTTCAGCAGCGCGGCCGGGTGGCCGGTGAGTGGCGTCTGCACCTCGCCGGCTCCCTCCAGGCCGGTGAGGTGGAGACCTGCAGGAGCCCACGGCACCGGCAGCCGGTCCGCGGTGCCCGTGCCGCTCGCGACCAGGCCGCCGCCGTGGACCGTCGCCACGTCGGGGGACGGGCGTCGGGTCACCGGGAGGCCGTAGAACGAGGCCGGGCGCGGCTCGAACGCCTGGTAGTGGTCGAACAGGCCAGGGACCAGCAGCCCGGAGCCCGCCGTCACCTCGGTCACGACCGGGTCCGCCGACGACGTCTCGAGCGAGCCGGATCCGCCCGCGTTCCAGAAGCCGAGCTCGGCGACCGGGCGGAGCGCCTCGGCGATCTCGGTACGACGCACGCGCAGCTGGGACACCGAGGCGTCCTTGAGCCGACGGACCACGAGCGACTTCGCGCGCTGCCGCGGCACGGCGTCCGGGACCCCCGCGACCTGACCCTCGTAGGTCATCACGCCGGCCAGCTGGAACCCGGGTCGCTCCAGCACGGTGCGTGCGAGCGCGACCACGTCGCGGGCGTCGTACAGCGGCGAGCGCTTGGGCCCGACGTGGCGACCGCCGACGAGCAGGCCGGCATCGACGTCGATAGCCACTCGCACCGGCACCGCGGTGGAGGCACGGACGGTGTCGACGAGCTCGAGGTGAGCGACGTCGTCGATCATCAGGGTGATCCGCGACGCAGCCCGCGGGGAGGCGACCAGGCGCGTGAGGGCGGCGCGGTCGACGGTCGGGTAGGCGACGACGATGTCGTCGCAGACGTCCTGCTCCTCCAGCCACAGCGCCTCGGCGAGCGTGTAGGAGAGCACGCCCCGGAACCCGTCGTGCGACAGCGCGCGGCGGATCAGGGCAGGCACGCGCAGCGACTTCGACGCGACCCGGATCGGCTTCCCGGCGGCGCGCCGGACCAGGTCGGCGGCGTTGGCGTCGAACGCGTCGACGTCCACCACGAAGACCGGGGTCGGCAGCGGCTCGTCCTTCGCCCGGACAGCGGCGTCGAGCCTGGCCGCCAGCCGGTTGCGGGAGATCGAGTCGGACACCACCCGCGCATCGTTTCACGGGGGTGCCGCGGATGCGGCTTCGCGACACGGCCGGTGGGACGATGCACCGGTGGCCGAGGAGCACCCGAAGCAGCGCCTGATCCAGGGCTCGTCGTACGTCGACGACGACGGGTCGGCCGCACCCGCTCTGCTCACCGCACTGCGGGCGTACGCCGCGGGCACCGACCCGTATCCGGCGGCGCTCGCCGCCGTGGCGGGATCCCGGCTGCTGGTGCCGGTCGTCGCCCTGCTCGGCGAGGTCGAGGTCGACGACGCGGGGCTGGCCCGGGACAAGTCGAGCGACATGGCCACGGTGCTGATGACAGCACCCGACGGCCGGCGCGGGCTGCTGGCCTTCACCGGCACCGACGCGATGCGCGCCTGGGACCCCGAGGCCCGGCCGGTGCCTGTCGCCGCGCCGCTCGCCGCGGCGACCGCCGTCCAGGAGGGCGCCGACGCGCTCGTGATCGACCTGGGCAGCCCGCACCTGTTCGCGGTTGCCGGGGAGGACCTGCACCGGCTGGCAGCCGGTTGGCGCCCGGTGCGCCTGGAGGACGGGGGCTGGGCGTGGCTCGCCGGCAGCGAAGAGGCTGACAGCGACGCGTCAAGCGCGAGATGATCGACCCATGAGCACGTCGATGGCCGCGTCCAGGGCACGGAGGCGTCTGGCCATCGCGTGGGTCGCCGTCGTTGCCGTCGCGGTGAGCGTCGGCCTCGCCATCAGCTGGTTGGCGGGGCTGGCTGTCTTCCTGATCGGGGACGCACTGGTCCTGCTGCGCCTGTTCACCGGTGGCGCGCTGGGTGTACGGAGCGAGGAGCTCGCCGGCCCACCCGCCGCCCCGTACGAGCCCCCGCCGCCGCGGGCGGTCTGGAAGTTCACCTCGTGGCGCGGTCGGGCGACGGCCGAGCCGACGCACCGGCCCCTGCGGGCGACGTACCCGAAGAAGGGCGCGACCACGTACTCGCCGTACGAGCCGGCGACCGGTGCCGACGGCGACGCGGATTCTGCGCCGGGGGAATGATTCCGGTAACATCCTCCGTTGACCGATCAGTCACCCCCGGGTGGCTGATCCACAAGCGGGGATCAGGCAACACATCTCCCACCCGCATCGACCGCCTAGCAGAACAGGTCGTCGGGTCCGGTCCATGAGACCTGGTCGTGCGCGTGAGCGTGCGGCGAACGGGGTGTCGCGACTGGCTTCCGCTTGATGAGCGGGAGCCGTTCTTCGTTTTCGGGTACCTCACCGAGGACGCGGGGACCATCCCGGCACCAACCACACTGGAGGACACATCAGCACCGAGCTGCGTATCAACGAGCGGATCCGGGTACCCGAGGTCCGACTCGTGGGACCCAACGGCGAGACCGTCGGGATCGTCCCGACCGACCAGGCACTGAAGCTGGCCCAGGAGGCCGACCTGGATCTCGTCGAGATCGCTCCGATGGGCAAGCCGCCCGTCTGCAAGCTCATGGACTACGGGAAGTTCAAGTACGAGAACGCCCAGAAGGCCCGTGAGGCACGACGGAACCAGACCAACGTCATCATCAAGGAGATGAAGCTCCGGCCGAAGATCGACCAGCACGACTACGAGACCAAGAAGGGTCACGTCGTGCGGTTCCTCAAGGCCGGCGACAAGGTCAAGATCACCATCATGTTCCGCGGTCGCGAGCAGCACCGCCCCGAGCTCGGGTTCCGGCTGCTGCAGAAGCTGGCCGAGGACGTCCAGGAGCTGGGCTTCGTGGAGTCCGCCCCGAAGCAGGACGGCCGCAACATGATCATGGTCCTGGGTCCCAACAAGAAGAAGGCCGAGGCGAAGGCCGAGGTGAAGGCCGCCAAGGTGGAGGCCGCCGCCGAGCGCGACGCGGAGAAGGCAGCCGAGCACGCCGAGCGCGTCGCCCACCAGCCCTCGACCCACAAGAAGCAGAAGCGCGCCAACGAAGCCCTCGATCCCGACATCGACCTGTAGAGAAGAGAAGAAGAGATGCCGAAGAACAAGACGCACTCCGGTGCCAGCAAGCGGTTCCGGGTCACGGGCAGCGGCAAGATCCTGCGGGAGAAGGCCGGCAAGCGCCACAACCTGGAGAAGAAGGCGTCGAAGGTGACCCGCCGCATGACCGGCACCACCGAGGTCGCCAAGAACGACGTCCCGCGTGCGAAGAAAATGCTCGGTCTCTGACCGGCCTCCGCAGCTGCAACCGAGCATTCGAAACAAGGAGTAGAAGAAGATGGCACGCGTCAAGCGCGCAGTGAACGCGCAGAAGAAGCGTCGGACCACCCTCGAGCGCGCCAGCGGCTACCGCGGCCAGCGCTCGCGCCTGTACCGCAAGGCCAAGGAGCAGGTCACCCACTCGCTGGTCTACAGCTACAACGACCGGAAGAAGAACAAGGGCAACTTCCGTCGCCTGTGGATCCAGCGGATCAACGCCGCCGCACGCGCGGAGGGCATGACCTACAACCGCTTCATCCAGGGCCTCAACCTGGCCGGCGTCGAGGTCGACCGCAAGATCCTCGCCGACCTGGCCGTCAACGAGCCGGCTGCCTTCTCGGCACTGGTCGCCCAGGCGAAGGCCGCGCTGCCGGAGGACGTCAACGCTCCGGCCCAGGCCTCGGCCTGATCTCTCGCTGGTCGAGCTTGTCGAGACCGTGACGCCCCTCGCCGCGAGCAATGCTCGTGTCAAGGAGGCAAGGAAGTTGAGCCGCCGCTCGGTACGCACCGAGCGGCGGCTCTTCCTCGCTGACGGCCCGAAGGCCGTCGAGGGCGCCCTCGAGGTGCCCGACCGCGTGATGGAGGTGTTCGCCACCGTCGCCGCGGCAGAGCAGCACGCCGGCCTCCTCGCCGGCCTCCCGGACGGTCGGGTCACCCTGGTCGAGAGCCGCGCCCTCGACTTGCTCTCCGACTCCGTCACCCCCGCGGGCCTGGTCGCCGTCGTCGAGCACCTGGACGTCCCGCTGGCCGGAGCGCTCGCCGCACCACTCGTCGCGATCTGCGCCGACGTCCGCGACCCCGGCAACGCCGGCACGATCATCCGCACCGCCGACGCCGCGGGCGCCGGAGGTGTCGTGCTCGCCGGCGACTCCGTCGACGCCTACAACCCGAAGACGGTCCGCGCGAGCGTCGGCAGCCTCTTCCACGTCCCGGTCGCCGTCGAGCGCGACCCGGCGCTCGCCGTACGCGCCGCGCAGGAGGCGGGCCTCACCGTCCTCGCCGCCGAGGGCGGGGGAGAGGTCGACCTCTACGACGCCGACGAGCTGCTCGCCGCGCCCACCGCGTGGCTGTTCGGCAACGAGGCCTGGGGCCTTCCCGCCGGGCTCGCCGAGCTCGCGGACCACCGCGTCCGGATCCCGATCCACGGACGGGCCGAGAGCCTCAACCTGGCGACGGCCGCGGCAGTCTGTCTCTACGCGAGCGCGCGGGTGCAGCGCGGCTGATCACCTGTCCGACCTGGTGCCTACCGCTGGGTGACCCCGCACGGCCTGGCCCGGATGGTCACCCGCCACGGCACCGCCCGGATCAACCTGGTCCGCGAACGCGACGGCGACATCATCGGAGAGTTCTACGACGGACCCCGCATCGAGCTCCACCTCCGCGAACCGGCGACCGGCGCTCAGCCGGGCCCTGTCCAGCAGTAGAACTCGAGCAAGTTGCCATCGAGGTCGAGGGCAGCGAACTCTCGAGTGCCGAAGTCGGTGTCACGTGGCGCGCCCGCGTCCGTGGGGTGAAGCACTCCGGCAGCAGCAAGGTCCGAGTAGATCTCGTCGATGGCCTCACGTGGTTCGACGGAGATCCGGCAGCTGGCCGTTCCGGCGAGGAAGCTTTCGGCACCGGTTCGGACCGGGGAGTCCAGCATGTCGTCCACCGGGCGCAGCTGCCACCCCTGGTCGTCCGCATACCAGAGGTGCAGCCGCAGGTCGTCGCGCACCAGGACCGCGAGCCCGTCGTCCTGGTGCACCGCCTCGAAGCCGAACTTAGCCCGGTAGTGCTCGACCGCGCGGGGCACGTCCCGGACCGGGAGTGCCGGGATCGCGCTGCCCAACCTCATGGACCCAGGATGGCCAGATCACGCGCACAGCGGAAGTCCGCGCCTCGCTTCCACCATGGTGGCGTGGCCGGACCGGACGGGGTGACGTACCGAGCTTCGCGGGTTAGCAGAACTCCAATGTCGCAACTCCACGGCGGACTCGGCCGGCGACCACTAGCCTCCAGCCGTGGACGTTCTCGCCTCCGTCATCGTGATGCTGGTCCTCCTGGCGGCAGCGCCGGTGGGGGCTTGGTACACCCACCGACACCCGGCTGTCCGGAACGACGCATGGGGCGGCACACTGGGCTTCTTCCTGAGCTGGCCGGGGTTCCTCGTCGCGATCGCCTTCTGCGCCTGGCGCAAGAGCAAGCTCGACAAGCGCAGCGCGGCGCCCGCCGCGTAACGACTCCTCTTCGGCCGTCTCGACGAGGCTGCCGCTGCGGCACAACACCCGGGCCTACGCGCTGACCGACCGCGGCCTCGCCCTGCGCGAGGCGGTCGTCGCGCTCGGGCGATGGGGCGAGGAGCAGCGCCCCGACTAGCATCGAGCGCATGCCGCTCGACGTCCTGGACGCCCTGCCCGACGGGGTGGTGGTCGCGGGGCCGGACGGGCGAGTGCTGGTGACCAATGCCGCGGCGCGGCGGATGCTGGGGATCACCGAGGACCTGACCGGGATGCCGCTGGTCGCGGTGCTGGCACTGAGCGATCACGACGGCAACGGGTGGGTGGAGAGCAACGCGCCGTACGCCGGGCTGCCGTCGCGCAAGGCGATCCCGGAGCAGACCTGGCTCCTGCCGGACGGCACGGAGGTGCTGGTCGCGGCGGCCCTCCACCGCGCGGAACGGGGCGGGCCGGTGGAGATGGTGGCCGTCAGCCTGCGGTCGGGGCGGGGGCGAGCCCGGCTCGACCGCGAGCGCTCCGACCTGGTCGCGACCGTCGCGCACGAGCTGCGATCGCCGCTGACCGGGGTCCGCGGCTTCGTGCACGCGCTCATCAACCGGTGGGAGCAGCTCAACGACGAGCAGAAGAAGCTGATGCTGACCACGGTCGCCGCCGACGCCGACCGGCTGTCCCGGCTGATCGCGGAGCTGCTCGACGTCGCGCGCATCGACACCGGACGGCTGCAGATGCATCCGCGCCCGTGCGACCTCGTCCAGCTCTCGGAGCGGGTCGTCGCGTCGGTCCGGCACGCGGCCACCTCGCGCACCATCACGCTCCACACCGAGGAGGTGCCGCCGATCGCGGCGGACCCCGACAAGGTCACCCAGGTCGTGACCAACCTGGTCGAGAACGCCGTCCGGCACGGCGAAGGGGACGTCACGGTGACGATCGCGCCGGACGGGGCCGACTCCTCCTACGTCGCCATCACGGTGACCGACGAGGGCGACGGCATCCCCGCGGAGCTCCGCGGGCGGGTCTTCACCAAGTTCTGGACAGCGAGCTCCGGTGGCGGGTCGGGGCTGGGGCTCTACATCGTCAACGGCCTGGTCCGCGCGCACGGCGGCACGGTGCTCATCGAGGACCGGCCGGGCGGCGGCGCGTCGGTGACCGCGACCTGGCCCGTCCACGGTCGGTAACCGGTTCGCTGCCACCGGTGGTCGCTTCCTAGACTGACGTCCGTGTCCGGACCCAACACCGACTACGACCCCGTGGAGGTTGCCGCCGTGCAGCCCGAGGAGGTCGACGCGGCGCGCGACGCGGCCCTCGCCGCCATCGCCGCAGCCGCCGACCTCGACGACCTGAAACGGGTCCGCACCGACCACGCGGGCGACCGCTCGCCGCTCGCGCTCGCCAACCGCGAGATCGGGGCGTTGCCGCCGCAGGCCCGCAAGGAGGCCGGGCAGCGGGTCGGCCGCGCGCGGGGCGAGGTCAACCAGGCGCTCGCCGCCCGGCAGGAGGTGCTGGAGGCCGAGCACGCCGCGCGGATCCTGGTGGAGGAGACCGTCGACGTCACACTTCCCACCGACCGCATCCCGGCCGGCGCGCGCCACCCCATCACGACCGGCTCGGAACTGATCGCCGACATCTTCGTCGCCATGGGGTGGGAGGTCGCGGAGGGGCCGGTCATCGAGGCGGAGTGGCTCAACTTCGACGCCCTCAACCTCGGCGCCGACCACCCGGCCCGCACCATGCAGGACACGTTCTGGACGGCGGGGGAGGGCGGCACCGAGAGCGGCGTCGTGCTGCGGACCCACACCTCGCCCGTGCAGGCCCGGACGATGCTCGACCGCGAGCCGCCGATCTACGTGGTGTGCCCCGGCCGGGTCTTCCGCACCGACGAGTACGACGCCACCCACAGCCCGATGTTCCACCAGGTCGAGGGCCTGGCGGTCGACGAGGGCATCTCCATGGCCCACCTCAAGGGGACGCTCGACCACTTCGCTTCGCGACTGTTCGGCGAGGGCATCACGACCCGCTTCCGTCCTTCGTACTTCCCCTTCACCGAGCCGTCGGCCGAGGTCGACCTCAAGTGCTTCGTCTGCAAGGGCGTGGACCCGGCCTCCTGCCGCACCTGCCGCGGCGAGGGCTGGATCGAGTGGGGCGGCTGCGGCGTGGTCAACCCGCGCGTGCTGACGGCCTGCGGGGTCGACCCCGAGCGCTACACCGGCTTCGCGTTCGGCATGGGCATCGACCGGACCCTGATGTTCCGGCACGACCTGGCGGACCTGCGCGCGCTGTTCGAGGGCGACGTCCGCTTCACGACCGCATTCGGAACGGAGCTCTGATCCTGTGAAGGCACCGCTCTCCTGGATCAAGGAGTACGTCGACCTGCCGGCCGACGTCACGACCGAGGAGCTCACCGACCGGCTGACCGACCTCGGGCTCAAGCTCGAGGCGATCCACAGCGCCGCCGACGGCATCTCCGGCCCGCTCGTCATCGGCCAGGTGCTGACGGCCGAGCCCGAGCCGCAGAAGAACGGCAAGACCATCAACTGGTGCACCGTCGACGTCGGCGAGGCCAACGGCACCGGCGAGCCGCAGGGCATCGTCTGCGGCGCGCACAACTTCGGTCCCGGCGACCTCGTCGTCGTCGTGCTCCCCGGCGGGGTGCTCCCCGGCGGGTTCGAGATCTCCGCGCGCAAGACCTACGGCCACGTCTCGGCCGGCATGATCTGCTCCGCCCGCGAGCTGGGCATCGGCGAGGACCACGACGGCATCATCGTGCTGCCGTCCGATGCCGGGAAGCCGGGCGACGACGCGTTCGACGTGCTCGGCCTCCGCGAGGAGGTGATCGAGTTCGAGATCAACCCCGACCGCGCCTACGGGCTGTCGCTGCGCGGCATCGCCCGCGAGGCGGCGCTCGCCTTCGGCGCCCCGTTCCGGGACCCGGCCGCCCGCGACGTCCCGGACGCGAACGACGACGGCTACCCGGTCGTCGTCGACGACCCGGTCGGCTGCCCGGTCTTCGTCGCCCGGACGGTCACCGGCTTCGACCCGGCGGCCTCGACCCCGGGCTGGCTGGCCGAGCGCATCACGCACGCCGGGATGCGACCGATCTCGCTGGCCGTCGACATCACCAACTACGTGATGCTGGAGACCGGTCGTCCGATCCACGGCTACGACCTCGACAAGCTGCAGGGCACCATCCGGGTCCGTCGCGCCGCCGAAGGGGAGCGCATGACGACGCTCGACGGCAACGAGCGCACGCTCTCGCCGGAGGACCTCGTCGTCACCGACGACTCGGGGATCATCGGCCTCGGCGGCGTCATGGGTGGCGAGACCACCGAGATGTCGGAGACCACCACCAACGTGCTGGTGGAGGCCGCTCACTGGGACGCCGTCTCGATGTTCAGGACCGGCAAACGGCACAAGATCAGCTCGGAGGCCGGCAAGCGCAACGAGCGCGGCGTCGACCCCACCATCTGCGCGGCTGCGGCCGACCGCGTGGTCGAGCTCCTCGTCGAGCTCGGCGGCGGCACCGCCGGCCCCGGCGTCACGGTCATCGGGACGGCTCCCGAGCAGCCTTCCGTGCGCATCGGCTACGACCTCCCCGAACGGATCAGCGGCATCCCGATCAGTGCCGACACCGTCGTGGCCAACCTGCGCGCGATCGGCTCCACCGTCGACGCGGATGCCGACGGGGTCACCGTCACCCCACCGCCGTGGCGCCCCGACATCACCGACCCGTTCGACCTGGTCGAGGAGGTCGTGCGGATCGTCGGCTACGACAAGGTCCCGTCCGTGGTCCCGCGGGAGGCGACCGGCCGCGGCCTGACCCGCACCCAGCAGCTCCGCCGACGCATCGGCCGGACGCTGGCGGGAGCCGGCTGCGTCGAGGTGGTCAGCTTCCCGTTCGTCGGCGAGGCGACCTTCGACGCGCTCGGCCTGCCCGACGACGACGTACGGCGACACACGGTGCCGCTCGCCAACCCGCTGTCCGCGGAGGAACCGGCGTACACCACGACGCTGCTGCCCGGCGTCCTCAAGGCCGCCGCTCGCAACGTCGGCCGCGGCGCGCCCGGCGTCGCGCTGTTCGAGACCGGCACCGTCGCGTTCCCCGTCGACCGCGGTCCGGCGCCGATCTACGGCGTCGACCGCCGTCCCGACGAGGCCGACCTGCCGAAGCTCTTCGAGGCCCTGCCCCGGCAGCCCCTGCACCTGGCCGTCGTGGTCGCCGGCGAGCGCGAACGCGCCGGCTGGTGGGGCGCCGGCCGCAACGCCGACTGGTCCGACGCCGTCGGCCTCGCCCGGCTGCTCGCCGACGAGCTCGGCACGCCGCTCGAGGTGCGCCAGGGCGCCCGGATGCCCTGGCACCCCGGTCGGTGCGCGCGGCTCCTCGTCGAGGGCGTCGAGGTCGGCCACGCCGGCGAGCTGCACCCGCAGGTGTGCGTCCAGCTCGGCCTGCCCGCCCGCAGCGCGGCGCTCGAGGTCGACCTCGACGTCGTGATGGCGAACGCGGCCGTCGTGATCCCGGGCCCGTCGTTCTCCTCGTTCCCGGTCGCGAAGGAGGACGTCGCCCTGGTTGTGGCCGACGACGTGCCGGCCGCCGACGTCGAGGCCGCGCTGCGCGAGGGCGCCGGCGAGCTGCTCGAGTCGGTGCGGCTGTTCGACGTCTACACCGGGGAGCAGATCGGCGAGGGCAGCAAGTCGCTGGCCTTCGCCCTGCGCTTCCGCGCGCCCGACCGGACGCTCACCGAGACCGAGACGAGCGCCGCTCGCGACGCCGCGGTCGCCCGGGCGGCCGAGAGGGTCGGAGCCGTGCAGCGCGCATGACCGAGCGGCTGGCTGGGGCGACGAGGGGCTCCGCCCGGCGGTGAGGCTCACGGTCCTCGAGGAGGTCACCTGGGACGGACGCCCGGTCCCCGGGGAGCGCACGCACGCCCTGCTGCGCGCGCTCGTCGCAGCCACCGGGCGCCCGGTCTCCGACGCGCGGCTGGTCGAGGAGGTGTGGGGGATCGACGACGTACCCGCCCACCCGGCCAAGGCGCTGCAGGTCGTGGTGTCCCGCGCCCGGTCTGCGACGGCCGCCGAAGCAATCTCCCGCACCGCGGGTGGCTACCGCCTCGACCTGGGGCCGGAGGACGTCGACGCGTGGGCGGTGCGACCCCTGGGCCTGCGGCTGGCCGCCGAGCACCGGTACGACGAGGCGCTGCCCCTCCTCGAGCGCGCCGAGCACGACGACGAGGTGCTGGCCGCACTGTTGCGGGCCGAGGCCGCGGTCCGCGGCGTGCCGACCGCTCTCGACCGGTACGAGCGTCACCGCGCCGACCTGGCCGATCGGCTGGGAGTCGACCCGGGTCCCGCGCTCCAGGCCCTCCACCTCGAGCTGCTGGCCCGCGACCGGCCGGTGCGGTCGGGAATCCGCCACTACGCCTCGAGCCTGGTCGGCCGTGACGACGACCTCCGCGCGCTCCGCAGCGCCGTGGAGCAGCACCGCGTGGTGTCGATCCTCGGGCCCGGCGGACTCGGGAAGACCCGGCTCGCCCAGCTGATGGCGGCCGGAGCCGACCAGCCGGTCGTCCACGTCGTCGAGCTGGTCGGCGTCGCCGACCCTGCCGATGTCGTCGGCGAGGTCGGCTCGGTGCTGGGCGTCCGGGACTCGGTCACCGGGCGGCGGGTGCTGAGTCCCGCGCAGCGGAGCGACGTCCGCACCCGGATCGCGCAGCACCTCGACACCGCACCGACCCTGCTCGTGATCGACAACTGCGAGCACCTCGTCGCAGCGGTGGCCGACCTCGTCGCCTTCCTCGTGGCGACCGTCCCGACGCTGCGGGTGCTGACGACGACCCGGGCACCGCTCGCGATCGCAGCCGAGCAGGTGTTCCCGCTGGGCCGGCTCGACCCGGACGACGGAGCGCGCCTGTTCCGGGAGCGGGCCGAGGCCGCCCGCCCCGGCGTCGCGACCCCGGCTGAGGCGGTCGACCGCATCGTCCGCCGGCTCGACGGGCTGCCGCTCGCCCTGGAGCTGGCGGCGGTCAAGGTCCGGGCGATGAGCGTCGACGACATCGATCGGCGCCTCGAGGACCGGTTCGCGCTGCTGCGGGGCGGCGACCGCACCGCACCCGACCGCCACCAGACCCTGCTCGCCGTGATCGAGTGGTCGTGGGTCCTGCTGGAGGAGCGTGAGCAGCGGGCGCTGCGCACGCTCTCGGTGTTCCACGACGGTTTCACCGCCGACGCCGCCACCAGCGTGCTCGGCGCGGACGGGATCGGCACCCTCGAGCGCCTCGTCGACCAGTCGCTGCTCACGGTCACCGACACCGGGGGCGGCGGAGTGCGCTACCGGATGCTCGAGACGGTCCGGGAGTTCGGGCGCACCCGGCTCGCCGAGGTGGGAGAGGAGGCGGCGGCCCGGGTAGCCCACCGGGCGTGGGCGGTGGCTTTCGCGCGCGAGCACGGTCAGCGGATCTTCAGCCTCGACCAGTACGACGCCATCGACCGGATGGAAGCCGAGGAGAACAACCTCGCCGACGCCCTCCGGCAGGCCCTCGCCGAGCCGGCACCGGAGGCGGTCGTGACCCTCTTCGCCGGACTCGGCGCCTACTGGTCGCTGCGCGGCGACCACGCCCGCGTCATCCTGTTGGTCGCACCGCTCCTCCATGCCCTTCGGGACTGGACGCCCCCGGCCGAGCACGCAGACGAGGCACGGGCCACCTGGTCGATGGCGCTCATCAACTCCTCCATGGCCTCGCTCCCCGAGACCGAGGAGGTCTTCGCGCTGCTCCGCGCGCTCGGGCCGGATGCCAGCAGCCCGGCGCTGCGGGCGATGGTCCTCGTGACGCTGGCCGTCGGGCCGGGCGAAGACCCCGCCGTCGCCCGCTCGCTTCTCGACGACCCCGACCCGCAGGTCCGGGCGATCACCCTCCAGTGGCTCGGACGCGAGGCCGAGAACGCCGGCGACCCCGAAGCCGCGATCGAGCACGGTGAGCAGGCCCTGACGCTCGTCGACGATGCCCAGGGACCGTGGAGCCGGGCCATCCTGCATGCCCAGCTCGCGGGGCTGCACGCCCAGTTCGGCAAGGCGGACGCCACCGAGGCGCACCTGCGGCAGGCGCTCCCCGTGCTGTGGCGCATCGGAGCCGAGGACGACGCGCTCCAGTGCGAGGCCCTGCTCGCGATGGTCGCCGTGAAGGAGGGCGACCTCGAGGAGGCGGAGCGGGTCATCGCCCGGATCGACGCCCACCCGCGCCGGACGACCGGTTTCGGCACGGCCGGCACCGTCCTCTCGGCTCGTGCCGAGCTTGCCCTCGCGTGCGGAGACGTGACCGAAGGTCTGCGACTGGCCCGGGAAGCGGCTCAGGAGCTCGAGACGATCCGGTTCCCCGGGGTCCCTGCGACCGACGCCACGCCGTGGGTCGTCTTCGGCCGATCCATCGCCGTCGTCGCCCACGCTCGGTACGGCGAGGCGGGCGAGGCGCAGGGCTTCCACGACGAGCTCGCGGCCGTCGTACCACGTCTGCTCGACGGCACCACCCCCTGGGTGGACTACCCGGTCGTCGGAATCGCCCTGTTCGCACTCGGGAGCTGGGGACTGCACCGAAGGACGCAGCCGGCCGACGACGCGCTGCGGCTGCTCGTGCTGGCCGACCGGTTCGCCTACAACCGGTTCTACCCGACGCTGTCCTGGAACGCCGTGGTCGACGCCGCCGAGTCCGCGGCCCCGGGTGGGCTCGCCCGCCTCGCCGCGGAGTACGGCGAGCGCCGCGGCCCGGACCTCAAGGAAGAGGTCCGGGCGCTGTTGGAGCGCTTGTACTAGATCTTCTTCGAGTAGGACCGCACCGCGAGCGGTGCGAAGACCGCCACCACGACCAGGCAACCGAGGACGGCCCAGCCGACCTCGGCCGTCAGCGCGCCGTCGTTGATGAGGTCACGGCAGGCGGTGACGACGTGCGAGACCGGGTTGACGTTGACGAACGCCTCGAGCCAGCCGGGCAGCGTCTCGGCCGGCACGAACGCGTTGGACAGGAACGTGAGCGGGAACATGATCATCAGCGAGATCCCCTGAACCGCCTGGGCCGAGCGGGCGACGGTGCCGAGCCAGGTGAAGATCCACGCGAGCGACCACGCGGCGAAGATCGTCAGCGCCCAGCCGCCGATGGTGCCGAGCACGCCACCGCCGGGCCGGAAGCCCATCGCCAGGCCGACCAGGATGGTCAGGGTCGAGGCGATCGTGTAGCGGATGACGTCGGCGAGCGCCGGCCCGGCGAGCGGCGCGATCCGGGCGATCGGCAGTGACCGGAACCGGTCGAAGACGCCCTTGTCCATGTCCTCGCGCAGCTGGGTGCCCATCGCCATGCAGGTCGTCAGAGCGGTCTGGGCGAGGATGCCGGGGATGACGATCGGCAGGTAGTCGCTGACACTGCCCGAGATCGCGCCGCCGAAGATGTAGGCGAACATCGCGGTGAACAACAGCGGCTGCAGCGTCACGTCGAAGAACTGCTCGGGGTTCCGGCGCATCTTCTTGGTCGCCCGCCACGCCATGGCGAGCGTCTGGTTGACGGTCTCGCGGAGTGATGGCCGCGCCGACAGCGCGGGCGCCGAGGGAGCGGCGTCGGTCGGGGGGAGCAGGGTCTGGGTCGCCATCAGGCCACCTCCTCGTTCTCGATGTCGGTGTCGTGCTCGCTGTGGTGGCCGGTCAGGGCCAGGAAGACCTCGTCGAGTGTTGGTTGCTGGACCGCGGCCGTGTTGATGGTGAGGGCCGCCTCCCGCAGAGCGATGAGGACGTCGGCCGCGCGGTTGGGGTCGGGCAGCGCGATGCTCAGACCGCCGGCCTCCGGGGTGAGCACCGGCGACTCGCCCAGCACCCTCTCGACGACGGTCGCGGCGTGCCCAGCGGCGTCGCGGTCGGTGAGCCGCACCTGCAGGGTCGAGTTGCCGACCGAGGACTTGAGCTCGTCGGAGGTGCCCTCGGCGACCTTGCGGCCACGATCGATGACGGCGATCCGGTCGGCGAGCTGGTCGGCCTCGTCGAGGTACTGGGTCGTGAGCAGGATGGTCGATCCCTGAGCGACCAGCTCGCGGATGGTCTCCCACATCTGGCCGCGCGTGCGCGGGTCGAGGCCCGTGGTCGGCTCGTCGAGGAAGATCAACGGCGGGCGCGCGATGAGGGATGCGGCCAGGTCGAGCCGTCGGCGCATGCCACCGGAGAACTGGGCGATCTTCCGGTCGGCGGCTCCTGTCAGCCCGAAGCGCTCGAGCAGGTTGGCCCCGGTGGTACGGGCGTGAACGCGGGAGAGGCCGAGCAGCCGTCCGAAGAGGTAGAGGTTCTCCGCCGCGGTGAGATTCTCGTCGACCGACGCGTACTGGCCGGTGACGCCGACGAGCTGCCGCACCCGGTGCGGGTCGGAGGCCACGTCGACGCCGAAGACCCGGGCGCTACCACCGTCGATCGGCAGCAGGGTGGCGAGCATCGAGAGCATCGTCGTCTTGCCGGCGCCGTTGGGTCCGAGCACGCCGAAGACCTCGCCGCGTCGCACCTGGAGGTCGACACCGTCGACCGCGCGGAAGTCGTCGAACCGCTTGACCAGTCCGGACGCGTCGACCGCGTGGTCGGCCGCGGTCGGGTGGGAGGGAGTGGTGTTGTCCATGGCTCGACTGTCGCGCCGCTCGGTTTCACGGCGCCTTCACTGCGGTTTCGCAGGGGCTCCTGACAGGATGTGCGCCATGGCGCTCCACGACTCCTTGCGCGACCTCGTGTCGGCCCGCGGTCCGGGCGTGTTCGACTCGGCGGAGGAGTTCCGGGGGATCCTCGACGACTTCCTGGCCGAGGACGAGGCGTCGCTGGGTGAGCTGAACCTGCTGGTCGACGCCGTCCGGCTGGGGGCGTTGCGCCGCGTGCTCGACGTGCTCGACCACGGTGCGGCTCCCGAGGCCGCCATCCGGGAGGCGGGCGCAGCGCTCGCGCGGGACCGCGGCACCGACGACCCGACCCGCTCCTGCTGGGCACTGGCCTCGCTCGCCTACGCGCTCGGCAAGGTCGACGACTCGCTGGTGCGGATGTTCCGCGCGGACGCGGGCACCCTGCCCGCCGGCGTACCGCCGACCGCGCCGAACGGCCCGGCCCCCGGGATCGTGCCCGGTCACTCGACCGCCGAGCGCCCCGGCACCCAGGTGCTGTCCGACGAGGGCGTCCCGGTGCCGTCGCAGGCGGACGCGGCCCCACCATCTCCCGACCCCGGACCCACGGTCGACGTGCAGGCCTATGCGGCGCCGCCGCCGCAGCACGGCGCGCCGCCGCCCGTGATCCACGAGCAGCGATCCAGCCGGGCCGGGGTCTTCCTGCTCGTCGTGCTCGTCGCGCTGCTGATCGGCGGGCTGGTCGCGGCCGGGATCCTCCTGCTCCGCGACGACGACGGCGACGACCCGACCGGATCGGACGACCCGAGCGTGACCGACACCGGGAGCGGGGAGCCGGACGACCGAGGGGCGCTGGTGCCCGACGACGTGATGCTGGCGCCGTACGTCCAGGACGGCGTCTCCCGCGTCTACCGGGTCGATGCGCAGACCGGTGAGCACGAGCCGGTCACCAGGGCCGGCATCGACGCCCGGCTTCCGTCGATCTCGCCCGACCGACGCACGATGACCTACCAGTCGGCCAACGTCATCATCCGGGTCGACCTGGAGTCGTCGGAGGAGCGGCCGCTGTTCACCGAGGAGAGCGATTGCCACCGGGCGAGCCGGCCGTCCTGGAGCCCCGACGGCTCGCGCCTGGCCGTGCTCTGCAACGAGGACCGCGACCCCGACGGCGACCCTGACGGCCTCTGGCTCGCGAACCCCGACGGCAGCGGGGTCGAGCTCCTCGTCGAGGAGCCTGACGTGAAGGGCACGCCGATCTGGATCTCCGAGACCGAGCTCATCTACGGCGTCGACGACGAGAACGTCGGGTCCACGTTCTGGCGGGTCTCCGTCGACGGCGGGGAGCCCGAGCAGCTGCCGGTCGACATCGCCGGCTACCTGAGCCACCTCGACTACTCCGAGGAGTCCAGCCGGCTGCTGCTGCTCGCCTCGCCGACGCCCGCCGAGTCCGAGGGCGCCATCTGGACGCTCGACCTCGACGGTGGCGGGACGCAGCTCGTCGTCGACGGCCCCTACGCCCACCCCGCCTGGTCGGTGGACGGCACGGCGATCGCGGCGACCGTCGTCGACGACACCGGCACGGAGGTGCTCACCAGCGTCGTGCTCAAGGCCGACGGCACCGGCACCAACCTCGTCGTGCCCGACGTGCCGCCGGGCGAGGTCGGCATCCCCGCCTGGGGGACCCGCTGACCCGACGGCGGACCGGGAAGATCAGAAGTCAGGGCAACCGGGCGCTGAGGCCGTCGAGCGCGCCGTCGAGGTCCGGCGCGACGACCAGGTCGTCGACGGTGCTGCGGTCCATGAAGCCGCTGTCGGCGAGCCGACCGAGCGTCCCGACCAAGGGGTCCCAGAAGCCACCGGTGTTGAGCAGGCCGACCGGCTTGCGGTGGAGCGCCAGCGTCTGCCAGGTCCAGACCTCGAAGAGCTCCTCGAGGGTGCCGAGCCCACCGGGCAGGGTGAGGAACGCCTCGGCGCGCTCGGCCATCATCGCCTTGCGCTCGTGCATGGTCTCGACGACGTGCATCTGCACGCCCGGCTCGTGCAGCCGTCCCCACTCGCGCTCGACCATGAACCGTGGGATGACGCCGTAGACCCGGCCGCCGGTGTCCAGCACGCCCTGGGAGATCCTCCCCATCAGGCCGGACCCGCCGCCGCCGTACACGAGCTCGATCCGGCGCTCGGCCAGGCGGACGCCGACGTCGTAGGCCTCGTCGGCGAAGCGGGGATCGGAGCCGTTGCGGGAGCCGAGAAAGATCGCGAGTCGTCGGATCATTAGTCGATGGGGTGGTCGAGCACGGTCCGGACGAAGTCGTAGACCTCGCGGTCGCCGGTCACGACGATGCCGGCGTCGTCGCGGCGCTTCCACAGCCAGGCGTCGAGCGCGGCGGCCACGCCCTCCACCACGACGTCGGCCGGTCGTTCCGGGGCCGGCACGACGTGCATGTCCTTCTCGTCCGCGTAGACGTCACCGCCCGGCGACGTGCCGGCGAAGATCCCCGGCTGGGTCCAGACCGAGACGCCGGCGTCGGGCATCCGGAACTCGACGTAGCGGGGGAGCGGGTCGAAGCTGCCCCAGGGCGGCAGGTTGCCGTACATCCAGTCCAGCGCCTCGTCGACGCCGTCGGCGGCCAGCGCGGTGTCGAGGGGCGTCACGACCCCGGCGGTCAGTTCGGCGTCGAGCCGGTGGATGAGGGCCTCGTGCGCCTGGCGCCGGTAGGTGAACGCGACCGTGTGGTTCGCGGGGTCGCCCGACCAGGAGTACGCCGGCTCGGACGGATCGGCCGCCTCGAGGGCGGTGACGAACGCGGAGTGCGCCGCGTCGTACGCCGCGAGCAGGGCGGCGTGGCCCTCGGGGCGCTCGGGCTCGGCGTACCCCATCTCCTCGGCCGTCCGCGGCCGGTTCTCGATCATCGCGTGCCACCAGTGCTGGACGCCGGTGAGGTGCCACAGGAGGTCGTCGGCCGACCAGTCGGGACACGACGGGACGCGCGCATCGGGGTCGCAGTCCGCGAGAACCTCGCGGAACCGGGCCGAGTCGCGGCGGATATGGTCGAGGTAGTCCGGGTACTCGAGTCGGGTCACGCGGCAGGACGCTACGGCGACCCGCCGACGACGGCGAGCGGTTTCCCGAACCCGGTTGCGAGGAAACATACAGAGTTCTGTATAGTCATGCACATGAGTCATCCACCACGGGTGAGGGTCGCCGTCGCCGGCGCCAGCGGGTACGCCGGCGGCGAGGTGCTGCGCCTGCTGCTCGCCCACCCGCACGTGGAGATCGGCGCGCTCACCGCGGGCAGCAACGCCGGCGAGCTGCTGGGATCGCTCCAGCCGCACCTGGTACCGCTCGCCGACCGGGTCCTCGACGAGACCAGCGTGGCGACGCTGGCGGGCCACGACGTCGTGGTGCTGGCACTCCCGCACGGGCAGTCGGGTCCACTGGCCGCCCAGCTCGGCGACCTCGACGACTCCGTCGTCGTCATCGACTGCGGCGCGGACTTCCGGCTCGCGGACGCGCAGGTCTGGGAGCGGTTCTACGGCAGCGACCACGCCGGCACCTGGCCCTACGGCCTCCCCGAGCTGCCGGGTCAGCGTGACCTGCTGGCCGGTGCGCGGCGGGTCGCCGTCCCGGGCTGCTACCCGACCATCTCCACGCTCACGATCGCTCCCGCCGTCGCTGCGGGCCTGGTGACCCCCGACATCGTCGTGGTCGCCGCTTCCGGCACCAGCGGCGCGGGCAAGGCCGCCAAGCCGCACCTGCTCGGCAGCGAGGTGATGGGCAGCATGACGGCGTACGGCGTCGGCGGCGTGCACCGCCACACGCCGGAGATCACCCAGAACCTCGGCGGGCTCACCGACGCGCAGGTGAAGGTCAGCTTCACGCCGCTGCTCGCGCCGATGCCGCGGGGCATCCTCGCCACGGTCACCGCGCCGCTCGCCGGTCCGCTCACCGCCGCCGAGGCGCACGACGTCTACGCGAAGGCCTACGCCGACGAGCCGTTCATCCACCTGCTCGCCCCCGGCCAGTGGCCGCAGACCGGCTCCGTCGTCGGGTCGAACGCCGTCCACCTGCAGGTCACCGTCGACGAGGCCGCCGGCCGGCTGGTCGCCGTCGGCGCGGTCGACAATCTCGCCAAGGGCACCGCCGGCGCTGCCGTGCAGTGCCTCAACCTCGCGCTGGGGTACGACGAGACCACCGGCCTCTCGACCGTAGGAGTCGCACCGTGACCTACACCCTGGCCCGCTACCCGGAGAGCCTCGCCGTCGTACAGCTCGGCCCCGGCGCCGACATCCCCGCCTGGGCGGAGTCGTCGTCGATCTTCTCGGTGACCGCCACCGCGACCGAGACCTCGGTGGTGTGCGCCGCCCGGGACGTCCCGAAGAAGGCGCGACACCACAAGCCCTACACCGCGTTCGCGGTGCTGCCGGAGGACGGCTCCGCCGACTTCGACCTGTCGTCGGGTGTCACGGGAGTGCTGGTCTCGCTGCTGGCGCCGCTCGCCGAGGCGGGCGTGAGCGTGTTCGCACTCTCCACCTTCGACACCGACTGGATTCTGGTGCCCAAGAACGACGCGGACCGGGCCGAGGACGCGTGGCGACGATCGGGGCACGACGTCACCCCCGCCGTCCCCGCCGACTGAGCCCGCTCGACCTGGGCCGGTCCGGCTCGCACCCGAAGGAAACCCCACGAACATGAGCGTCACCACTCCCGCCGGCTTCGTCGCCGCCGGCGTCCACTGCGGCCTGAAGGCCGGCGGCGGCAAGGATCTCGCCCTCGTCGTCAACCAGGGCCCCCGCTTCGACTCCGCCAGCGTCTTCACTGCCAACCGCTGCAAGGCCAACCCCGTCCTGTGGAGCGAGCAGGTCGTCAAGGACGGCGTGGTCAGGGCGGTCGTCCTCAACTCCGGCGGTGCCAACTGCTACACCGGCGCCGAGGGCTTCCAGACCACCCACGAGGTGGCCGAGCGGGTCGCCTCCCACCTCGGCATCGGCGCGGTGGACGTCGTCGTCTGCTCGACCGGCCTGATCGGGTTGCGCAACGACCGGCCGACGCTGCTCGCCGGCGTCGACGCCGTCCACGCGGCCCTCTCCTCCGACGGCGGTGACGACGCCGCTCACGCGATCATGACCACCGACTCCGTCAGCAAGCAGGTCGTCGTGGAGCGGGACGGGTGGTCCATCGGGGGGATGGCCAAGGGCGCCGGGATGTTCGCTCCGCAGTTGGCCACCATGCTCGTCGTGATCACCACCGACGCCGTCGTGCCCGCCGCCGATCTGGACGCGGCGCTGCGGGCGTCGACCAGGGTCACCTTCGACCGGGTCGACTCCGACGGATGCATGTCGACCAACGACACGGTGACGGTGCTGGCCAGCGGCGCCAGTGGGATCGCGCCGGGCGTCGAGGAGTTCACCGCCGCGCTCACCGAGGTGTGCACCTCGCTCGCGATGCAGCTGCTCGCCGACGCCGAGGGCGCGGACCATGAGATCGCGATCACCACGCTCAACGCGGCGTCGGAGGAGGACGCGATCGAGGTCGGCCGCAGCGTCGCACGGAGCAACCTGTTCAAGGCCGCGGTCTTCGGCAAGGACCCCAACTGGGGCCGGGTGCTCGCCTCCATCGGCACGACGAGCGCGGAGTTCGACCCCGCCGACCTCGACGTCGCGATGAACGACGTCTGGGTGTGCCGGAGCTCGGGCCCGGGGGAGGACCCCGCGACCATCGACCTCACGGGCCGGAAGGTCACGGTCACGATCGACCTCAAGTCAGGCTCCGCGGAGGCGACGGTCTGGACCAACGACCTGACCCACGCCTACGTCCACGAGAACAGCGCCTACAGCTCATGAGCGACGACATCCAGATCGAGAGCACGCTCCACGACCCGGGGCGTCCCGACCCGAAGAAGGCCTCCACCCTGGCCGCGGCCCTGCCGTGGCTGAAGGCCTACCACGGGAAGGTCGTGGTGGTGAAGTACGGCGGCAACGCGATGACCGACCCCGAGCTGAAGACGGCGTTCGCCGAGGACATCGCGTTCCTCCGGTTCGCCGGGTTCAAGCCGGTGGTGGTGCACGGCGGTGGCCCGCAGATCTCCCAGATGCTCGGCCGGCTCGGCATCGCCTCGGAGTTCCGCGGCGGGCTCCGGGTGACCACGCCGGAAGCGATGGACGTCGTCCGGATGGTGCTCGTCGGCCAGGTGCAGCGCGAGCTGGTCGGCCTGATCAACGAGCACGGCCCGCTCGCCGTCGGCCTGTCCGGCGAGGACGCCGGCCTGTTCACCGCCGAGGCCACCGGCACCGTCGTCGACGGCGAGGAGGTCGACCTCGGGCTCGTGGGCGAGGTGACCAAGGTGCGCCCCGAGTCCGTGCTCGACCTGATCGAGGCCGGCCGGATCCCGGTCGTCTCCAGCGTCGCCCCCGACGTCGGCGGGGTGGTCCTCAACGTCAACGCCGACTCCGCCGCGGCCTCCCTCGCCGTCGCACTCGGCGCCGAGAAGCTGCTCGTGCTCACCGACGTCGAGGGTCTCTACCTCGACTGGCCCGACCCTGAGGAGGTCATCGGCGAGATCGCGCCGGAGGCCCTCGAGGAGATCCTGCCCACGCTCGCGAGCGGGATGATCCCGAAGATGGGCGCCTGCCTGCAGGCGGTCAAGGGCGGCGTGCAGCGCGCGACCGTCGTCGACGGCCGGCAGGCGCACGCCGTGCTGCTCGAGCTGTTCACCGACGAGGGCGTCGGCACGCAGGTGCTGCCCGGCGTCACCACCAAGACCCGGAAGGCCAGGGAGATCGGCGCATGACCATCACCCAGTCCTGGACCGAGCGGTACGCCGGCGCGCTGATGAACACCTTCGGTCCGCCGAAGCTGGTCCTCACCCGCGGTGAGGGCGCCCACGTGTGGGACGCCGACGGCCGCGAGTACGTCGACCTGCTCGGCGGCATCGCCGTCAACGCGCTCGGTCACGCCCACCCGCGGCTGACGGCGGCGGTGACCGAGCAGCTCGGCACCCTCGGCCACATCTCCAACTTCTTCGCCAGTCGGCCGCAGGTCGAGCTCGCCGAGCGCCTGGGCGCCCTGCTGACAGGCTCGGCGGTCGAGCCCCTCGAGACCAAGGTGTTCTTCACCAACTCCGGCGCCGAGGCCAACGAGGCCGCCTTCAAGCTGACCCGCCGCACCGGCCGCACCCGGGTGGTCGTGACCGAGGGCGGCTTCCACGGCCGGACCATGGGCGCGCTCGCGCTGACGTCCAAGCAGGCCTACCGCGAGCCGTTCGAGCCGCTGCCCGGTGACGTCGTCTTCGTGCCGTACGGCGACGCGGCCGCGCTCGAGGCAGCCATCGACGAGCGGACCGCCGCCGTGCTGGTCGAGCCGGTGCAGGGGGAGGCCGGCGTCGTCGTACCTCCGACCGGCTACCTGCCCGCAGCCCATCGGATCGCCCACGATCACGGGGCCCTGCTGTGGCTAGACGAGGTGCAGACCGGTGTCGGGCGGACCGGGGCCTGGTACGCCCACCAGCACCCCGACCTGGTCGACGAGCAGGTCACCCCCGACATCGTCACCCTCGCCAAGGGCCTCGCCGGCGGCATCCCGATCGGTGCCTGCATCGCGACCGGAGGTTCCGGCAAGCTCTTCGACCCCGGCAACCACGGCACCACGTTCGGCGGGAACCCCGTGGCCGCGGCGGCCGCACTCGCGGTCCTCGACACGATCGAGGACGACGGTCTGCTCGCCCACGCGGCGGCGACCGGGGCCAGGCTCCGCGAGGGCCTTGCCGACGACCCGCGGGTGACCGAGGTCCGCGGCGCCGGGCTGCTCATCGGGCTCGACCTCGTCGAACCGAAGGCCGCCGACGTCGTCGCAGCGGCGCAGGACGCCGGCTACATCCTCAACGCCCCGACCCCGGAGCGGATCAGGCTGGCGCCGCCGCTGGTGCTGACCGACCAGGACGTCGACGGCTTCCTCGCCGTCTGGCCAGGGATCCTCGGTTCAGCGGGGGTATCGACAGGCTCGACCGCCGAGGAGGGCGCATGAGGCACTTCCTCCGCGACGACGACCTGACCGCGGACGAGCAGGCAGCGGTGCTGGCGCTGGCAGCCGAGCTCAAGGCCAAGCCGTTCGAGCACCAGCCGTTCACCGGCCCGCGCACGATCGCGATGGTGTTCGACAAGCCGACCCTGCGCACCCAGGCGTCCTTCTCGGCGGGCATCGCCGAGCTCGGTGGCCACCCGATGCTGGTCGAGGGCAACCTCGCCGGCATCGGGAAGCGCGAGTCGGTCGCCGACGTCGCGCGGGTGCTCGGGCGGCAGGCCACGATGATCGTCTGGCGCACCCACGGCCAGGACCGGATCGACGAGATGGCGGCGCACGCCGGCGTGCCGGTGGTCAACGCGCTCACCGACGAGTTCCACCCCTGCCAGCTGCTGGCCGACCTGCTGACCGTGCAGGAGCACAAGGGCTCGCTGGCCGGCCTGAAGGTCGCCTTCCTCGGCGACGCCGCCTGCAACATGGGCAACTCGTGGGCCCTCGCGGGCGCGATCGCGGGCATGGAGGTCGTCTTCGGATGTCCGGACGGCTACGCACCGGCGTTCGGGTCCTCGGAGGTCACCACCGATCCGGTGGCGGCCGTGAGCGGCGCCGACGTCGTCGTCACCGACACCTGGGTCTCGATGGGCAAGGAGGAGGAGGCCGAGGCGCGGCGGGCCACGTTCGCGCCGTACGCCGTCACCTCCGAGCTGCTGACGCACGCGAAGCCCGACGCGATCGTGCTGCACTGCCTCCCGGCGTACCGCGGCTCGGAGATCGAGGCCGCTGTCATCGACGGCCCGCAGAGCGTGGTCTGGGACGAGGCGGAGAACCGCCGGCACGCCCAGAAGGCGGTCCTCGCGTGGCTGGACGCGCGCCGTGACGAGAGCGGAGGAGGTTCGCCGTGAGCGAGCGCGCCCTGACCCCGATGACCAAGAGCGCCCGCCAGCAGCTGATCACCGACCTGCTCGGCAGCCGCGAGGTGCGCTCGCAGACCGAGCTCGCCGAGCTGCTCGGCAGTCGCGGCGTCCACGTCACCCAGGCGACGCTGAGCCGTGACCTGGTGGAGCTCGAGGCCGTCAAGGTCCGGCTCGCGTCCGGCGTCCTCGTCTACGCGGTCCCCGCCGAGGGCGGCGACCGGACGCCGATCCACGGCGAGAGCGCCGCGTCCTCGCAGCGGCTGGCGCGGCTGTGCGCCGAGCTGCTCACGAGCGCGGAGGCGAGCGCCAACCTCGTCGTCCTCCGTACGCCGCCCGGTGCGGCCCAGTTCCTCGCCAGCGCCATCGACAAGGTCGAGCTCCCCGACGTGCTCGGCTGCATCGCCGGCGACGACACCGTGCTGGTGATCGGTCGCGACCCCGCCGGCGGCGACGCCCTGGCCCACAAGTTCCTCGCCCTTGCCGAAAGGAATCAGTAAGTGTCCAAGGTCCTCTCCACCCTGCCCAAGGGCGAGCGCGTCGGCATCGCCTTCTCCGGCGGGCTCGACACCTCCGTCGCCGTGGCCTGGATGCGCGACAAGGGCGCCGTCCCGTGCACCTACACCGCGGACATCGGCCAGTACGACGAACCCGACATCACCGGGGTGCCCGCGCGCGCCCTGGAGTACGGCGCCGAGATCGCGCGCGCCGTCGACTGCCGCCGCGAGCTGGTCGAGGAGGGCCTGGCCGCGATGGCGTGCGGCGCCTTCCACATCCGCTCCGGCGGCCGCGCCTACTTCAACACGACCCCGCTCGGCCGGGCCGTCACCGGGACGATGCTGGTCCGCGCCATGCACGAGGACGGCGTCGACATCTGGGGCGACGGCTCGACGTTCAAGGGCAACGACATCGAGCGGTTCTACCGCTACGGCCTGCTCGCCAACCCCGAGCTGCGCATCTACAAGCCGTGGCTGGACCCGGAGTTCGTGCACGAGCTCGGCGGCCGCGCCGAGATGAGCCAGTGGCTCACCGAGCACGACCTGCCCTACCGGGACAGCAAGGAGAAGGCCTACTCCACCGACGCCAACATCTGGGGCGCCACCCACGAGGCCAAGACGCTCGAGCACCTCGACGTGTCGCTCGAGACCGTCGAGCCGATCATGGGCGTGAAGTTCTGGGACCCGTCGGTGGAGATCGCCAGCGAGGACGTCACCGTCGGGTTCGAGGCCGGGCGACCGGTGACGATCAACGGCAGGCGGTACGACGGGGCCGACGGGGCGGTCGCCCTCGTCCTCGAGGCCAACGCGATCGGCGGTCGGCACGGGCTCGGCATGTCCGACCAGATCGAGAACCGGATCATCGAGGCGAAGTCCCGCGGCATCTACGAGGCGCCCGGCATGGCGCTGCTCTGGATCGCCTACGAGCGGCTGCTCAACGCGATCCACAACGAGGACACGATCGAGAACTACCACGCGAGCGGGCGCCGGCTCGGCCGGCTGCTCTACGAGGGCCGATGGCTCGACCCGCAGGCGTTCATGCTGCGTGAGTCGATCCAGCGCTGGATCTCCTCGCTGGTGACCGGCGAGGTCACGCTGCGCCTGCGGCGGGGCGAGGACTACACGATCCTCAGCACCGACGGACCGGCGTTCTCCTACCACCCGGAGAAGCTCTCGATGGAGCGCACCGAGAACGCCGTCTTCGGCCCGGCCGACCGGATCGGCCAGCTGACGATGCGCAACCTCGACATCGCCGACTCGCGGGCCAAGCTCGAGCAGTACGCCGACCAGCCCATGCACCAGGGCCTGGTCGCGGTGGAGCACGGTGTGCTCTACGGCGAGATCGAGTCGGGAGGCGCCGAGCGGATCGCGGCCAACCCCGAGCTGACCGGTGACGAAGAGGCGATGCTCGACGACGCCGCGATGGAGCTCGGGACCGACTGATGAGTGCATCCGACCAGCTGAGGCTCGCGGCCCGCGTGCTCCCGGTCAGCCCGCAGGGCAGGGTCCTGCTGCTGCACGAGCAGAACCCCGCCGCACCCGGCGTCCTCTACTGGGGCAGCGTGGGCGGCGCCGTCGACCCGGGGGAGTCGCTGACCGAGGCAGCCACCCGCGAGCTTTTCGAGGAGACCGGGATCGTGATCGTCCCCGACGAGCTGGTGGGCCCGGTGCTCCGCGCCGAGCAGCCGTTCACCTGGGACGGGCGCGACTACGTCAACGACGCCCACTTCTTCGCGCTGCCGCTCGAGGAGACCGTCGAGGTCACCTTCGACAACCTGGTCGAGGCGGAGACGGGCAACATGCTGGGCTCGGCCTGGTGGACACCCGACGGCCTGGCCGCGGACGGCACGGCCGCGTCGGCGGAGCTCATCGACGCCATGCGGGTCGCGATCGACACGATCGGAGGTGCGGTGTGAGCACGAACGCCGGGATGCTGTGGGGCGGCCGGTTCGCCGGTGGACCCTCGCCCGAGCTCGAGGCCCTCTCGCGGTCGACGCACTTCGACTGGCGGCTGGCGCACTACGACATCGCCGGGTCCCACGCCCACGCCAAGGCGCTCGGTGCGGCCGGGCTGCTGACGCCGGCCGAGGAGGCCGAGCTCCATCGCGGGCTGGACGCGCTCTCGGACGGCATCGCCGCGGGCACCGTCGTACCCGACCCGTCGGACGAGGACGTCCACGGCGCGCTCGAGCGGCTCCTCATCGAGGAGGTCGGCACCGAGGTCGGCGGCAAGCTCCGCGCGGGCCGCTCGCGCAACGACCAGATCGCCACGCTGTTCCGCTGCTACCTGCTCGACCACTCGACCATCGTCGGCGGCCTGCTGCTCGACCTCGTCGACGCGCTCGCCGGACAGGCCGAGGAGCACCTGGTAGCGATCATGCCGGGGCGCACGCACCTCCAGCACGCGCAGCCGGTGCTGCTCTCGCACCACCTGCTGGCGCACGCGTGGGCGCTGCTGCGCGACGTCGACCGGCTCGCCGACTGGCGGCGGCGGGTGGAGTCGGACTCGCCGTACGGGTCGGGCGCGCTCGCCGGGCAGAGCCTCGGCCTCAACCCCGAGCTGGTTGCCGCCGAGCTCGGTTTCACCGGGTCCACCGCGAACTCCATCGACGGCACCGCGTCCCGTGACTTCGTCACGGAGCTCGCGTTCGTCGCGGCCCAGGCCGGCGTCGACGTCAGCCGGATCGCCGAGGAGGTGATCCTGTGGGCGACCAAGGAGTTCGCCTTCGTCACGTTGCACGACTCGTGGTCGACCGGGTCGAGCATCATGCCCCAGAAGAAGAACCCCGACATCTCCGAGCTCGCCCGTGGCAAGTCCGGCCGGCTGGTCGGCAACCTGACCGGCCTGCTGACGACGCTCAAGGCGCTGCCGCTGGCCTACAACCGGGACCTCCAGGAGGACAAGGAGCCGGTATTCGACTCCATCGACACCCTCGAGGTGCTGCTGCCCGCCTTCACCGGGCAGGTCGCGACGCTCACCTTCGACGTCGACCGGATGGCCGAGCTCGCCCCGCAGGGCTTCTCGCTCGCGACCGACATCGCAGAGTGGCTGGTGCGGCAGGGCGTGCCGTTCCGGGTCGCCCACGAGGTCGCCGGTGCCTGCGTCCGGGAGTGCGAGCAGCGCGGCATCGAGCTGCACGAGCTCACCGACGACGACTTCGCCGCCATCTCGCCGGACCTGACCTCGGAGGTGCGTTCGGTGCTCACCGTCGAGGGGTCGGTCTCCTCGCGCGACGGCCGCGGCGGCACCGCACCCACGCGGGTGGCCGAGCAGCTCGCCGAGCTGCGGAGCCGGGTCGCCGACGCCCGGGCTGCGTTGGACGCGGTGCGTGAGCGCGCTCGCTGAGCTCCTGGACGGTCCCGTCGAGGAGGTCGCACCGCGGCTCCTCGGCGCGGTGCTGCGGCACGGGCCGGTCGCCGTACGGCTGACCGAGGTGGAGGCGTACGCCGGCCCGGCCGATCCCGGGTCGCACTCCTTCCGCGGGCCCACCCCCCGCAACCAGGTGATGTGGGGACCGCCGGGCTTCCTCTACTGCTACCTCAGCCACGGCATCCACGTCTGCGCCAACGTCAGCGTCGGACCCGAGGGCACGGCGAGCGCGGTGCTGATGCGGGCGGGTGAGGTCGTGGACGGCCTGGAGGTCGCCCGGGCCCACCGTCCCGGCGTGATCGACCGCGACCTGGCCCGGGGTCCCGGGAGGCTGTGCAAGGCGCTCGGGATCCGGCTCGACCACTACGGCACCGACCTCACGGACGGGGAGGTCACGTTGACACCGGGGGAGCCGCCACCGGAGGTCGCCAGCGGTCCGCGCACCGGTCTGCGGCTGGCCGCGGGACGGCCCTGGCGGTTCTGGGCGGTGGGCGATCCGACCGTCTCGCCGTACCGCCGACACCCCCGTGCGGAGGGCGATTGAGCGCCGTTCCCGGCGGAGGTGCACCCCGATTTGCATCGGACCACCGGGGTGCTGATAACTTCCTCCACGTCGCAGCACGCGGCTCCCAAACCCGCCGAGAGGCAACAGGTCCCTGGTCAGCTCTGTGCCACGACACGGCAGCGGCTTCGCGGCCGGCAGCTCCCGCCGACACACTGATGTCGCGGAGTTGACGGCCCCAAGCCTCGCCGGTAAAGTTTCACAGGTTGCCCCGAGGGCCCTGGCGAGAGCCGGCCGCGGTGTGCGTGTGATGTTTGAGAACTCAACAGTGTGTCATGCAATTTATGTCGTTGTGATTTGTTTGTGCGGCATCTGCATCTTGGTGTGGGTGTTCGTGGTTTTTGGCAAGTCAAATGATTCTGGCGAATGCTAGTTTGTTTGGTTCTTGCTGGGTTCAGCTTTTTATGGAGAGTTTGATCCTGGCTCAGGACGAACGCTGGCGGCGTGC
>NZ_QGDD01000025.1 GCF_003160695.1 Nocardioides silvaticus | reverse complement strand
ACGACGCCACCGACCTCGACCACGCCTTCCCCACCGTGGTCCGCGAGCTCGACCCCGACGGCACCCTGCTGGCAGCCGACCTGGACAAGGACCGTGCCGAACGCGGCGCCCACCACGCCCGGTTCCTGTCCTTCACCCCCGACACATTGGGTGGGGTGCGGATCAAGGGCTACTCCACCATCGAGGAAACAGAGCTCGTCAAAGCCGTCCTCATGCCCCTCTCGGCACCCGTGGTCACCGAACCCGGCGCCTGCGGCGGGGAACCCCGCCGCCCCGGGCAGGGCTTCGAGCTCGACGAGAACGGCCACCTCCTCGGCAAACGCTGCCCCGACCCCGAATGCGCGCACACCGGTGCCGACCCCAGGGAGCATGAACCGTTACGGGTTTGATGCCGCTCCTGTTTGAGTCCAGGAGGATGAGCACATGCCCAAGAAGATCGATGCCGCGGTCAAGGAACGCGCGCTGAGGATGTTCGCCGACCATCGGCGGGACTATC
>NZ_QGDD01000024.1 GCF_003160695.1 Nocardioides silvaticus | reverse complement strand
CCCAGCCTCCTCCTCTCAGCTGCTGTGGTGGTGCTGATGGTGCTGAGCAGCCCAGGGACTGAGGGCGGAAACTCCGAAAGGCATTTCGTGGTCCAGTTCAAGGGCGAGTGCTACTACACCAACGGGACGCAGCGCATACGGCTCGTGACCAGATACATCTACAACCGGGAGGAGTACGTGCGCTACGACAGCGACGTGGGCGAGTACCGCGCGGTGACCGAGCTGGGGCGGCCAGACGCCGAGTACTGGAACAGCCAGCCGGAGATCCTGGAGCGAACGCGGGCCGAGGTGGACACGGCGTGCAGACACAACTACGAGGGGCCGGAGACCAGCACCTCCCTGCGGCGGCTTGAACAGCCCAATGTCGCCATCTCCCTGTCCAGGACAGAGGCCCTCAACCACCACAACACTCTGGTCTGTTCGGTGACAGATTTCTACCCAGCCAAGATCAAAGTGCGCTGGTTCAGGAATGGCCAGGAGGAGACAGTGGGGGTCTCATC
>NZ_QGDD01000023.1 GCF_003160695.1 Nocardioides silvaticus | reverse complement strand
ACAAGCTCCATGTCCTGGGTCAGCTCCTCCCCATTCAACTGCCAGGTCAGGGTGATGTCAGCAGGGTAGAAGCCCAGGGCCCAGCACCTCAGGGTGACATCAACTTGAGATCTGGGGTGATAGGTCACATGGGCCTTTGGGGAATCTGTGCGCAGCAGCGTCTCATTCCCGAGCTCCAGGTATCTGCGGAGCCACTCCACGCACTCGCCCTCTAGGTAGGCCCTGTAATACTCTGCATCACCAGCCTGCTCCCACTTGCGTCTGGTGATCAGCGCCGCCGTGTCCGCCGCCGTCCACGTTTTCAGGTCTTCGTTCAGGGCGATGTAATCGCGGCCGTCGTAGGCGAACTGCTGGTACCCGCGGAGGAGGCGCCAGTCCGACCCCACGTCACAGCCGAACATCCGCTGGAACGTGTGAGAGCCGCCCTTGCTCTGGTTGTAGTATCTCTGTGCGGTCCTCAGGCTCACTCGGAACCACTGCTCATCGCTCTTGGCTCTCTGTGTCTGCTCCTCCCAATACTCCGG
>NZ_QGDD01000003.1 GCF_003160695.1 Nocardioides silvaticus | reverse complement strand
GGCCCGCGCATGCCAGTAGAGAGCCACACGGACAAGCCGTGGGCAGCCGCATTGAGAGCCACGGACCGGACGCCTAGACCGAGCCTCGCCAGGCACCGGTCCTGGGGTCAATGAAACAAGTAGCCGCACGGCGTGCTCGCGGAGCAGCACGCCAATGCCGCGTGATGTGCGCGGTTGTGTCGGACTTGATTGCTCGGGCATGCCGATGGCCCCGCCGGTTGTGCTGGGGGCGGGGTTCGGGGCTCGGCAGCTACTGGTCGGGCGGGGATGTGCCGGTGAGGGGGTGGGTGCCGGTGGGGTCGACGAGGTAGGTGCCGGAGGCGAGGGTCCAGTGGTAGGTGCCGGGCCGGATCATCCGGTAGGCCGCGCGGTGGGCGGTCTTCATCCGGTGGTGGCCTCGGCACAGGGGCGCGAGGTTGCACGGACAGGTCGCTCCGCCGGCGGCGTGCGCGTTGACGTGGTCGAGGTCGCAGCGGGCCACGGGTTGGGTGCAGTGGGGGAAGACGCAGTGGTGGTCGCGTTCGGTGACCTGGCGTCGGATGCGGTCGGGGATCTCGTAGGAGTCCACGGGCTGGCAGTCGGCCAGATCGACCACCGGGCGCACCACCACGGTGCTGGCCTGGGTGCCGGTCAGGCCGAGCCATTCCTTGACCTGCTCGGGTGAGATCGGGGTCTTGACGTTCCCGAACCGACCGACCGTTGTGTCGGCCGCTGAGAGGTGGAGGATCAGTTCGGTCTTGCGGCCCGGGACGGTGCGGGTGATCTCCCCGGTGTCGGGGTCCACGATGTGGAGGTCGAGGGTGAGGTCTTCGCGCGCGATCTCCCCGAGGGCCTTGGCGCGGCGCACGTCCAACGAGTCCTGATCGCCGAGCCGGCCCAGGAGGGTGGCACGCCGGGAGAGGGCGTTCTCCAGGTCGAGGGCATCGGCAGCGTCGAGGACCGCGGAGATGTTCGCGGTGCCGTCGAACCCGACAGTGGTGAGGCCGGTGTCGACGTGGCGGTGCTCGCGCTCCTCCCGGCGCTTCTCTTCGGCCGCAGCGGGGTCGAACCGCACGAGGGCTTCTTCGACGAGCCGGGCGATCTGGGCCCAGCTGCAGCCGTGGGCGAACGGGGCGAGGTGCCGATCGACGAACGCTGCGGCCTCCTCGGGGAGGGGGCGGGTGAGGTCGGCGATCCGTAGTGCCTTCCAGACCGGGACCTCCCCGTCCAGGACCCGTGCCCAGGTGCGCGGGAGGCGGTGGGCGAGCTCGACGACCTGACCCACATAAGCACGCCCCGAGTCCAGCGACCGGCCGAGGAGGGCGGCGAGCTCCATCACCGCGAAGTCCGAGATCAACGGCGCACCGGGGCCGGCGACCGGGAGGCCGGTGTCCAGACCACGGTCGGTCAACGTGGCGGCGACGGCCTCGTCGTCCACGACGTGCTCGAGGGCCCACTCGGCGATGTGGCGCAGCTTGGTGATCTCGCGGTCGCGGAGGACCTGGTCGTCGTGCCGGATGTCAGCCAGCAGCTCCTGGGAACGGGTCAGGGTGGCGGGCTCGGCAAGAACCGCAGCAGCGTCGACGGCCTCGGCGCCCGAGGGGGCGGGGAGGTCGAAGAGCGGGGCGGTCCCGAGATCCATACCGCCTATTCAACATGGGACCACCGACAGTACGAAACGCACGGAACCCGCCTGTGGACAGGGCATTCACCGATCCAACGCTGTGGACGACAAATGGCCCGAGCGGTCTCGATACGTCCTCGCGCAGAGCGCTCGGACTACTCGACCACCGAAGGCCGCGCAGAGCGCTCGGACTACTCGACCACCGAAGGCCGCGCGGAGCGCTCGGACTACTCGACCACCGAAGGCCGCGCGGAGCGCTCGGACTACTCGACCACCGAAGGCCGCGCGGAGCGCTCGGACTACCCGACCACCGAAGGCAGCGCAGCGCGCTCGGACTACCCGACCACCGAAGGCCGCGCGGAGCGCTCGGGCTACTCGACCACCGAAGGCCGCGCGGAGCGCTCGGACTACTCGACCACCGAGGCGAGCTGCACGGCCTCCGCTAGCCGCATGCCGACCGCAACTACCCGCCCTCCCGGTCGCGACCGCAACCACAACGAGCACCCCAAGCCTCCCGCCACCGGCGCAGGGCTAGGGGGAACAGCACCGCAACCAACGACGGCGCGCAGCCACGCAATTCTGTAGTTCAGAACCGCAACCCCCACGGCCCGCAGCCCGCGGGCACCACCCCGAGGTCTCGATACGTCCTCGCGCAGAGCGCTCGGACTACTCGACCACCGAGGTCACCGGACGCCGCCTTCCAACCGTGGCCACCGTGCTCCCCCGCGCGACCGCAACCACAACGAGCACCCCAGGCCTCCCGCCACTCGCGCAGGGCTAGGGGGAACAGCGCCGTGACCAACGACGGCGCCCAGCCACGTAATTCTGTAGTCCAGACCGCAACCACCCACAGCCCGCGAGCCGCTGGCATCACCACGGGGTCTCGATACGTCCTCGCGCAGCGCGCACGGACTACTCGACCACCGAACCGAGCCGCTCGGCCTCCGACAGCCGGATGCCGACCGCAACCCCTAGGCCTCAGGCGCGTCCGGCCGGGTCCATCGCCACTCCCAGACGGTGCCGACCTCGGGGTCGTCCTGGTCCTCGACGTGCTCGAAGCCCAGCGCGACGAGCACACCGGTCGACGGGTTCGGGCCGGGCAGGGTGTGCGCGACGACGTGGTCGACCTCGCCGGTGCCGACGGCGGCGTCGACGAGGGCGCGAGCAGCCGCGGCGCCGAGACCGCGGCCGCGGAACTCGGGTGCCACCTCGTAGCCGATCTCGACGACGCGGTCGGCCGGCGGCGCGGCGTACCCGCCCGAGCCGATGAAGCGGCCGGACCCGCCTTCGAGGAAGAGCTGCATCGACCACCGTCGGTCCGCCTCCGGCGCATCCCGCAGGCGCTCCAGCGTGAAGCCGATGGCCTCGGGGAACTCGGGCCAGCCGTCCGGGATCGGTGAGCCGACCAGCTCGACGAACCGGTCGCGGTCCTCGGTCAGCGCGGTCAGCAGCTCGACGGTGGCGGGGAGCAGCCGCACGAACGGCTCGCTCATCCCTCCTCCTCGACGCCCGACTCCACGGCGTGCTGTGACAGCCGCGTCAGCGTGGCGCGGACGGCGGCGACGATCTGCTGCTCGTCGTACGGTGCGGGGTCCACGACGTTGACGCTCTGGATGAGGTCGCCGTTGGCGACGAAGCCGGTGACGCCCGCGTCCTTGCGGTCGGTGTTGACGATGATGCGGGCGTCGTCGGCGCCGTCGACCTGCGGCGACGACGAGCGGGCGTCCTCGGAGATGTCCATCGTCTCCCACGCCTCCTCGAGGGTGCCGGAGAAGAGCAGGTAGTTGACGGAGACCGCGGGTGCGCCGTCCTCCTCCGGCACGAACCGGCACTCGGGTGCGGCCGGCTCGCCGTCCTCCTCGGTCGCGACGGTGCCGAAGGCCTGCTCGATGAAGGCGGGGTCGAGGACGTCGCAGGGGTTCCAGAGCGCGGGGGTCTCGTCGGGGAGGTCGGGCTTGTCGCCGAGGTCCTCGCCGCCGCACGCGGCGAGAGGGAGTACGGCGAGCAGCGCGCCTGCTCCGAGGGCCCTACGCATCCACGCTCTCCGTTCCCGGCAGCTTCAGCACCAGCCGTGCCCCGCCACCGACGTTCTCGGCCGCCTGCACGGTGCCGGCGTGCCGCTCGGCCACCTGACGAACGATCGCCAGCCCGAGGCCCGAACCGGGCAGGGTCCGCGAGTCCGCGGACCGCCAGAACCTATCGAAGATGCGGTCGCGCTCCTCCTCGGGGATCCCGGGACCCTGGTCGTCGACGGTGAGGACGCCGTCGCTGAGCCGCACGGTCACGACCCCGCCCTCGGGGCTCCACTTCGCCGCGTTGTCGAGCAGGTTGGTGACGGCGCGCTCGAGCGCCGGGGCCTCGCCGACGACCCACCAGGGGCGGGTGAAGACCTCGAAGGTGAGTCCGGGGGCGCGGCGTCGTACTCGCTCGGTGGCGTGGTCGATGACCTCGGCCAGGTCGACCGGCTCGACGGTCGGCGGCACCGGCTCGTCGCGGGCGAGCTCGGTGAGGTCGCCGATGAGCGTCGTCAGCTCCTCGATCTGCGCGCGGATGTCCTCCATCAGCTCGGCCTTGGCCTCGGGCGGCAGCGCCGCCGCGTCGTCGGACATCGTGAGCAGGTCGATGTTGGTGCGCAGCGAGGTCAACGGCGTGCGGAGCTCGTGGCTGGCGTCGGCGACCAGCTGGCGCTGGCGGACGCGGGAGGCGTCGAGGGAGACCAGCAGGTGGTTGAACGCGGTCGCGAGGCGGGCGACCTCGTCGTCGCCCTCGACCGCTAGTGCGGTGAAGTCCTCGGTGCGCGCGACGTGCTCGACCGACTCGGTCAGCCGGCGCACGGGGCGGAGGCCGTTGCTGGCGACCAGCCAGCCGGCGAGTCCGGCGGCGAGCATCCCGAAGCCGCCGAACGCGACGGTCACCCATCCTAGGCGCGCCAGGATGCGGTCCTGGTCCTCGAGGGGCTGGGCGATGACGAGTGCGATCTGGGGGCGCCGGGCCTGCACCGCGACCATGCGGTAGCGCTCGCCGTCGATGAGGATCGTGCGCACGCTGGAGGAGCTCTCCCTGAGGGCGACGTCGATCTCCGGAGTGCCGAGCTTGAACTCCGGTCCCGAGTCGAGCACCTGGCTCTCGGTCTTGCCGGTCTCCTCGTCGGCGTACAGGAACGCGATTCGCACGTCCGCCGCGCCCAACGCCCACGACGGCACCTCCTGGATCACGCCTGCTTCGAGCAGCACGTCGGACCGGGCGGCAGCGTCGGCCCGCTCCATGAGCGAGTTGTCGAGACTCTGCTGCATCTGGAACCGGGTGGTGGCATACGCCGCGACGGCGACGAACGCCACGGCCAGCCCGACGCTCATCGTGGTGAGCAGGACGACCCGGCTCGCGAGCGACCGCCGGTAGTGCCAGCGTCCGTCGGGCCCGGGGCCGGCCGCGATCGACCCGGCCCAGAACCCGCTCATGACTCCTTCAGCACGTAGCCCACGCCGCGCACGGTGTGGATCAGCCGCGGCTCGCTCCCCGACTCGGTCTTGCGGCGCAGGTAGCCGACGTACACCTCGAGCGAGTTGGCCGTCGTGGGGAAGTCGTAGCCCCACACCTCCTCGAGGATGAAGCTGCGGTCGAGCACCCGCCGCGGTCGCCGCAGGAACATCTCGAGCAGCGTGAACTCCGTGCGCGTCAGCTCGATCGGTCGCTCGCCGCGGGTGACCTCGCGCGTGGTGACGTTCATCGTGAGGTCGGAGAAGGTCAGGATCTCCTCCTCGTCGCCCTCCGCGTGCGGCACGACGCGTCGCAGCAGCGCCCGCAACCGCGCCAGCAGCTCCTGGAGGGCGAACGGCTTGGTCAGGTAGTCGTCCGCGCCCGCGTCCAACCCCTCCACGCGGTCGCCGACCGCGTCACGCGCGGTGAGGACGAGGATGGGTACGTCGTTCCCCGCCGCCCTCAACGCCCGTGTCGCGTCCAGCCCGTCGAGCCGCGGCATCATCACGTCCATCACGACCACGTCCGGCGCGACCGCCCCGATCCCCGCCAGCGCCTCCGCCCCGTCGCCGGCCAGGTGCACGTCGTACCCGTTGAACTCGAGGGATCGCCGCAGCGACTCCCGCACGGCCCGGTCGTCATCGACGACGAGGACGCGCGGTAGGTGCTGGGCGCGCTGGTTCACGCGCTCCATGATGCCGAACCTGGCTGAGGGGGTGCTGAGAGCCCGATCGGGCGCCTCGGTCGTAGCGCTGTGGGTCGTCGAGTAGCCCGAGCCGCCTTCGGTCGTCGAGTAGCCCGAGCGCTCTGGCGCCCTTCGGTCGTCGAGTAGCCCGAGCGCTCTGGCGCGAGGGCGTATCGAGACGCGGTGAGATCCCTGCGGCCTTGCGGCCGTGGGTGGTGGCGACCGAAAGGCTTTGGACGGGAGCGGAGGGAGCGAGTGGTTGCGCGCCGCCGCCGGCTCCCGGGTCGTCCTCGGTGGTCGAGTAGGCCGAGCGCTCTGGCGCCCTTCGGTCGTCGAGTAGGCCGAGCGCTCTGGCGCGAGGGCGTATCGAGACGCGGTGGGATCCCTGCGGCCTTCGGGCTGTGGGCGGTCGCGACCGAAAGGGCTTTGGACGGGAGGGAGGGGGTGCGGGGCTGCCCGCCGCCGCCGGCCTGCCGGTCGGTGGTCGAGTAGTCCGAGCGCTCTGGCGCGAGGCCGTATCGAGACGCGGTGAGATCCCTGCGGCCTTCGGGCTGTGGGCGGTGGCGACCGAAAGGGGCTTTGGGCGGGAGGGAGGGGGCGGGTGGTTGCGCGCCGCCGCCAGCCTGCGGGTCGTCCTCGGTGGTCGAGTAGGCCGAGCGCTCTGGCGCGAGGACGTATCGAGACCCCGTAAGCCAAGAAACCGCCGTACTTTCGTGCAATCCCCCGCGTTCGACCCTTCCATCTTGAGTCGAACTGGTGTACGATCGACGTACGTCGAACCCCTCGACCAGCCGTCCACGAGACTCAGATCTAGGACACCCCGGCACCAGGCCACCGGACCCGTAGCAGCCTGGGAGTCCGGATGAGCGAGCACACCGCCCTTCACCCGATCCGTGCTGCCGCCGCGACCGCGAAGGCCGCGTTCAAGGACGTCCGCGACGTCCAGCCGGTGTTCATGTCCCCGGCCGACCAGGAAGCAGCGGTCCGCGAGCTCGCTGCTCTGGAGGCGATGGTGGCCGAGGCACGGCTGCGGGTGGTAGTAGCAGCCCAGGACACTGCGTCGCGTTCCGGTGCCCGCGACCTCGGCGCCTGGCTCTCCACCCTGACGTTGACCGACTTCAACCACGGTCGTGCCGACGCCCGCCTCGCCGAAGCACTCGACCGCAGGTGGGCGAAGGTCGCTGACGGTATGGCCGACGGCGCCGTGTCCGCAGGCCAAGCACAAGTGATCGTGCACGCACTGGACGTGTTGCCGGCCGACCTCGACCCCGAGCTCCTGACCAAGGCCGAGCAGCAGCTGGTCGACTACTGCAAGGACTTCCGCCCCCGCGACCTCCGACGCCTCGGGCGGCGGATCCTGGAGATCGTCGCCCCGGACATCGCCGAGGCCGAGGAAGCCAAACGCCTCGAGGACGAAGAGCGACGCGCACGGGAGAAGTGCCGACTGGTGCTCAAGCCGATCGGGGACGGCACCACCCGACTCACCGGTCTGCTGCCCGACCTGGACGCCCACCGTCTGCGCACCTACCTCGACGCCTTCACCTCACCCCGCAAAGCAGAACACGCTGCGGGTGGGGAGGAGGACCGCATTCCCTACCCCCGCCGCCTCGGCCACGCCTTCTGCGCCCTGTTGGAGCATCTCGACCCCAAGAACCTCCCGGTGCACGGCGGCGACACCACCACCCTGCTGGTGACGATCCCGCTGGAGTCACTGAAGAAGGATCTCGGCACCGGCACCGTGGTCGGCGGGGAGCCGATGTCGGCATCCGCGGTGCGGCGGTTGGCGTGCACCGCGAACATCATCCCGGTCGTCCTCGGCGGCCAGAGCGAGGTCCTCGACCTCGGCCGCACCCGACGGCTGTTCTCACCCGCCCAACGCAAAGCCATGCGCTGGCGCGACCAACACTGCCGAGCCGAAGGCTGCACCATCCCCGCCGGCTGGTGCGAAGCCCACCACCTCGACCCATGGGCCAACGGCGGGAAGACCGACCTCGACCGCGGCGCCCTCCTCTGCTCCTGGCACCACCACCGCGCCCACGACCCCACCCACACCACCGAACACCTCCCCAACGGCGACATTCGCTTCCACCGACGACCCTGAGGACCGGCTTCGGCCGGCACGTTCTGCCCCAAACCTCTCGACCCGTGGGTCGAGAACCTGTCGTGACCTGATCGCTGCCGTCCTGTGCCTACGCCGACCTAGCGTGAACCGCGTGGGTTGGACCCGGCGGACGTCCTCGGTCGCGTTGCTCAGCCTGCTTGCGCCGGTGCCGGTCGTTGCCGGCGGGTGCGTCGTTGCGTGTCCCGACGTGTACTACGCGGACGGAGTCACAAGACCGGCTGGGGCACTGAGCGAGGATGGCGCAATGTCACGGATGCACTTCGAGCAGATCGCCGGCGACTACGCGGCGGCCCGACCGACGTACCCCGACGAGCTCTACCGCGCGCTTGCCGATGCTGAAGTGACCGGCCCCGGGCGGCGGATCCTCGAGATCGGCGCGGGCGCCGGCCTTGCCACCGTCGAGCTGCTCCGGGCGGGGTGCGAGGTGGTCGCGGTCGAGCCGGGAGCCCGCCTCGTCGAGCATCTTCGTGCGGTCGCCCCCGGTGTGGACGTCATCCAGTGCGGATTCGAGGACGTCGACCTGCCTGGATCGGCGTTCGACGCGGTGGTGGCGGCGACCTCCCTGCACTGGGTGGACCTGGCGGTCGGCCTGCCCAAGATCCATGGAGCCCTACGGACCGGAGGTCGGCTGGCTGTGTGGCGGACCGTCTTCGGAGATGACGAGGTCGGCACCGAGTTCAGGCGCCGCGTTGCAGCGATCGTCGCCCGACGATCGTCCGACGAGCAGGATCGACGGCGAGAGGTGAGGCCCACCGTCGATGAACTGTCCGAGGGCGGGTTGTTCGAGCTCGCGTCCAGCGAGGAGTGGCGGTGGTCGGTCGACCTGACCGCCGACGAGGTGCGGCGCCTGTTCGGCACCTTCAGCAACTGGAACGAGGCCGAGGTGGCGGCTGCCGGGCAGGCGGCCGACGAGCTGGGCGGCGTCGTGACCGAGCACTACCGGACGGTCCTCCATCTCCTCCGACGGCGCGACAGGGAATCTGCTGTGGACGAACCGCGCCGGGTGTCCGACCCGTCGGACGGCGCTGGTAGACACGACGCATGACCGCAGCGACCCAGAGCGACACCCGGGCGCGCGCCCAGCAGCACCTGCGCGCGCTCGTGGGCAAGGACGACGCGGAGCTGTACGACGACCAGTGGGCCGCGATCGAGGCGTTGGTCGTGGATCGGCGGCGGGCGCTGGTGGTGCAGCGGACCGGCTGGGGGAAGTCGGCGGTCTACTTCGTGGCGACCCTCCTGCTGCGCGAGCAGGGGAGCGGGCCGACGGTGATCATCTCGCCGCTGCTGGCGCTGATGCGCAACCAGATCGGGGCGGCCGAGCGGGCCGGCATCCGGGCGGTGACGATCAACTCGACCAACATGGAGCAGTGGGAGGAGACCCACGAGGCGATCCAGCGCGGCGAGGTCGACGTGCTGCTCGTCAGCCCGGAGCGGCTCAACAACCCCGGCTTCCGCGACGAGGTGCTGCCGCGGCTGGCGGCGACCTGCGGCCTGCTGGTGGTCGACGAGGCGCACTGCATCTCCGACTGGGGCCACGACTTCCGGCCCGACTACCGCCGGATCCGCACCCTCCTCGCCGAGCTCCCCGACGGCATCCCGGTCCTGGCGACGACAGCGACCGCCAACCAGCGGGTGACCGACGACGTCGCGGAGCAGATGGTCTCGACAGGCTCGGCCGACAACGGGCCGCTCGTCCTCCGGGGGACGCTCGACCGCGAGACCCTGCGCCTCGGCGTCGTGCACCTCAAGACCGCCGAGCAGCGGCTGGCGTGGCTGGCCGACCACCTGGCCGAGCAGCCGGGCAGCGGCATCGTCTACTGCCTCACCGTGGCGGCGACCCAGCAGGTCGCCGACTACCTGCGGTCCCGCGGGCACAACGTCCGGGCCTACTCCGGTCAGACCGAGCAGACCGAGCGGCTCGCGCTCGAGCAGTCGCTGCTCGACGGCGAGGTCAAGGCGCTGGTCGCGACCAGCGCCCTCGGCATGGGGTTCGACGCGGCGCTCGGCTTCGTCGTCAACCTCGGTGCGCCGAGCTCGCCGGTGGCCTACTACCAACAGGTCGGTCGCGCGGGACGCGGCAGCGTCGGCCCTGCGTCGGTCGTGCTGCTGCCGGCGATCGAGGACCGCGACATCTGGGCCTACTTCGCATCCCTCGCCTTCCCGCGCGAGGAGCTGGTGCGCGAGACCCTCGCCGCGCTGGCCGAGGGCGGCGTGTTGAGCACCCCGGCGCTGGAGGCGCGGGTCGACCTCAGCCGCAACCGGCTCGAGACGATGCTCAAGGTGCTCGACGTCGACGGCGCCGTGCGCCGCGTGCGCGGCGGCTGGGAGGCCACCGGCCAGGAGTGGGTGTACGACGCGGAGCGCTACCGCCGGGTCTCGGAGGCACGGGAGCGTGAGCAGCGGGCGATGCTCGACTACCTCTCGACCGACCGCTGCCGGATGTGGTTCCTCCGCCACCAGCTCGACGACCCGGGAGCGACCGAGGACTGGTCGTGCGGGCGGTGCGACAACTGCGGCGGCCTCGAGCTGCCCACCGACGTCTCGTCGACGGCCGTGGCCGACGCCGCCGACCGGCTGGCCCGGCCCGGGGTGCCCATCGAGCCCCGCAAGCTCTGGCCCACCGGACTGGCCGCCCTCGGCGTCGACCGCTCCGGCCGCATCAAGCAGCCGGCCGAGGAGGGTCGCGCGATCGCCCGGCTCACCGACCTCGGCCACGGCAACGCCTTGCGCGAGCTGTTCCGGGCGGGAGACGAGCGGCCGCCCGAGGAGGACACCGTCCCGGTGCCGCTGGTGCGCGCGGTCGTGGCGATGCTCGCCGACTGGCGACCAGCGCCCGACGTCATCGTGGTGACCGAGTCGGCGAGCCGGCCCGGTCTGGTCGCCGACCTGGCGAACGGGCTCTCCCGCTACCTCGAGCGTCCGGTCGTCGGGCGCTGGGCGATCGCCGACTCCTCGGTGCTGCCGGGCCAAGGGGCGACCAACTCCGCCCAGCGCGTCGCCGCCGTCTCCCGTCGCCACCGGCTCCAGCTCGACGACCCCGCCGCCGTCGAGGGCAGGCGGGTGCTGCTCGTCGACGACCTCGTCGGCACCGGGTGGTCCCTCACCCTCGCCGCGGACGCCCTCGTGCAGGCCGGCGCCGAGGCGGTGCTCCCGTTGACCCTCGCCGTGTCGGCCTGAGCGCCGACGTCCCCGGTAACGAGGGCGATCGGCCGTACCGTCGAGGCATGACGGAGGACGCTGCTTCCACGGGTCCGGTCCGGCCGCAGGGCACGCCCAACGACCCCCCGCCCCCGCCGCCGCCTCCTGCGGAGACGGTGGTCGCCGGTGCACCACCACCGCCGGGCGGTACGACGACGGTGGTCGCCGACCCGCCCCCGCCCGCACCGCCGGTGCGGGCGGAGAAGCCGGACCGCCCGGGCATGGGCCTGCTGCCGATCGCGCTCGGCGTCGGCCTGCTCGCCGCTGCCATCGCCATCTCCACCACCCGCAGCCGCGCCGACGGTGAGCTCGACTGGTCCAACTACGGCGTCGGGCTCGGCGCCACCGCCGTGCTGCTCGTCGTCGCGGCCGCCGCCTTGATGATCGGCTCCGGCCGCACCCGCGAGGACCTCGTGGCCTGGCCGGGCGCGGTCGGCATCCTCGGCGTCGGGGCGATGATCGGCGTGGGCCTCGAGGACCTCGACGGCAGCGAGGACTGGCTGGCCTACCTCATCGGCGGTGTGATCTTCCTGCTGTCGGTGGCCGGGTACGCCGCCGTAAGACGCGGCGCGTTCGTCGTCACCGCGATCCTCGGCCTCGGGGTGGCCTACCTCCAGCTCTCCGAGGACGTCATCTCCGACATCGGCGACGACGACGACGGGGCGATCATCGCCGCGATCACCGTCGCGGTGTTCGTGCTCGTGGTCACCGCCGTCGGTTGGCTGCTCCGGACCCGTGCGCTCAGTGGCGTCGTCGCGGGTGTGATCGGTCTGGTCGGCCTCAACGCGGTGCTGGCGACGCTGGTCTTCCAGCAGCTGTTCGCGGGATTCTTACCCACGATGATGATGTCCGGGGTCGACGACACAGCGGTCATACCGTTCGAGGAGGCACCGACCCCTGACTTCGACAACGACGTCTACGTCATCCTGGCGATCGCGGCGGTCCTCACCCTGGTCTGGGCGCTCGCCGCCTCGGTCAACGGCAACCCCGGCTTCGCCGTCCTCACGATCGCGATGCCGGCGACCGTGGTGCCGATGGCGACGTTCGTGCTCGTGGTCGAGCACCCGACCTGGTGGGGCGTCGCGCTCGGCGGTGTCGGTGCGGTGCTGCTGGCGCTCGTCGCGCTGCGCCAGCTGCTGGCGCGCAGGAAGCCCTGATCGTCGTGTAGGACCCGGCGGCTAGCGTCGCCTGCGTGAGTTTCGTGCCCGTCACCGGTCCGGCCACCTTCCGGCCCGCCGACCCGCCCCGCGACGGCACGATCGAGTTCACCGGGGAGCGCCGCGCCGTCACCCTGTCGATCCGTGCCGCGCTACCGGTGCTGAGCCGCGCCCGGTCACAGGCCGACGTCCACCCCAGCGTCGCCCTGCTCGGCGGCGCCGCGCTGCTCGCCGGACGGTTCGTCGCGGCCGGCAAGCTCGCGCCGGCTGCCGGCGCCGAGAGGCCGAGCTGGCGGATCGGCGACCTCGACGACCGCGACCGCGACAGCGTCTCCCGGCTCGCCGAGGCACGGTCGTACGACGACCTCGACGCCGCTGCCGCCACCACGCTGGTCACCCAGCTGCTCGATGCCGTCGCCGACGCGCTGCCGCGGGCGGCACCGGTCGGAGCCCGGGACCTCCCCGGCCAGCGGGACGCGGAGCCGCGCTCCGACTTCGTCGACCGCGTCCGCCGTCGCGCGGCCGAGCGCGCCGACGCCGAACGGGCCGCCGCCGATCAGCAGTCGCTGCCCGAGCTGGTGCGGATCTCGCTCCGGGTCGAGGCCGACGAGGAGGAGCTGGTCGCGGGCTCGGTGCGGGTGGTGCTGCAGGTCCACGACGAGCGCGACCCGCTCCACGTCTGCGACGCAGCGCTGCTGTGGGCCGACGGTGAGGACCGGGGCTTCGGTCCCCGCGCCCGGGTGCACGCCAGCATCGCGCTCCGGTCGGCCGCCGAGGTGTGGCCGGTGCTCGACCGGCTGCTGGCGCTGTCGGTCCCGGACCAGCTGACCCTCGACGGCGAGGAGATCAGCAGCCTGCTCGAGCACGTCGGCGCCCTCCGCGACGCGCGGGTCGACGTGCACTGGCCACGCGCGCTCGGGCGCGACCTCACCACCCGCGCCGTCCTCGAACGCCGCGCCGACCCCCGCAACCCCGAGCTGCCGCTCCAGGACAGCCCGTTCTCCGCCGACGGGCTGTTCGCGTTCTCCTGGCAGGTCGCCCTGCACGGTGAGGCGCTCACCGACGCCGAGATGGAGCAGCTCGCGAGTGCGGCCTCCCCGGTCCTCAAGCTGCGGGGCGCATGGACCGTCGTCGACCCCGCCACCGCCCAGCGGGCCCGCAAGCGGCTGATCCGCAAGGCCAGCGGAGCGCAGGCGCTGGCCGCCGCGCTGAGCGGTGTGACCGAGCTGCCCGACGCCAGTGCCGCGGAGACCGGCGGCACCGCCGAGGTCGTCGTCGGCGCCAGCCTGCTGAAGGTGCGCGAGCAGCTGCTCGCCGCCCCGACCCGCGAGCCGCTCCCCACCCCGGCGGGCCTGCGCGCCGAGCTGCGGGACTACCAGCGGCACGGGCTGACCTGGCTCGCCGACCTCACCGGGATGGGCCTCGGCGCCTGCCTCGCCGACGACATGGGGCTCGGCAAGACCATCACCCTCATCGCGCTCCACCTGCACCGCCTCGAGCAGGACCTCTCCGGCGGCCGCCCGACGCTCGTCGTCTGTCCCGCCAGCCTGCTCGGCAACTGGGAGGCGGAGATCCAGAAGTTCGCGCCCGGCCTGCCGGTGCGGCGGTTCCACGGGACCGGCCGCGAGCTCGGAGGTCTCGACAGGCTCGACCACCGGGACGAGCCCGACCATCCCGGCGGAGGTGCCGGATTCGTGCTGACGACCTACGGCACGATGCGCCGCGACAACGCAGCCCTCGCCGAGGTCGCGTGGGACCTCGTGGTCGCCGACGAGGCCCAGCACGTCAAGAACTCCCGTTCCTCGACCGCCCGCAACCTCCGGCTGATTCCGAGCCGCGCGCGGGTGGCCCTGACCGGCACGCCGGTCGAGAACGACCTCACCGAGCTGTGGTCGATCCTCGACTGGGCGATCCCCGGCCTCCTCGGCAGCCGGCAGGCGTTCCGGCGGGTGTGGGGTGCGCCGATCGAGTCCGGCCTCGAGCCCACCAAGGCGCGCCAGTTCGCCGACCTGATCGGTCCGTTCCTGCTGCGCCGCCGCAAGTCCGACCCCGGCATCGCCCCCGAGCTGCCGCCGAAGACCGAGACCGACCACCTGCTCGGGCTGACCCGCGAGCAGGTGGTCCTCTACGAGGCGTTCGTTCGCGAGACCATGGACCGCATCGAGCGGCTCGCAGGCGACGACCCGCTCCGGCGCGGCATCGTGCTGGCGCTGCTGACCGGCCTCAAGCAGATCTGCAACCACCCGGCCCAGTTCCTCAAGCAGTCCGGCGCGGTGCGGCTCACCGGCCGTTCGGAGAAGCTCGAGCTGCTCGACGAGCTGATCTCCACGGTGGTCGCGGAGGACGGCGCGGTGCTGGTCTTCACCCAGTACGTCGCGATGGCGCGATTGATCGAGCAGCACCTCACCCGCACCGGCGTGGTCCACCAGCTCCTCCACGGCGGGACCCCGGTGACGGCGCGCGAGGCGATGGTCGAGCGGTTCCAGGCCGGTGAGGTGCCGGTCTTCCTGCTCAGCCTCAAGGCCGGCGGCACCGGCCTCAACCTCACCCGCGCCGACCACGTCGTCCACGTCGACCGCTGGTGGAACCCCGCGGTCGAGGAGCAGGCCACCGACCGGGCCTACCGGATCGGGCAGACCCGGCCCGTGCAGGTGCACCGGATGGTCACCCGCGGCACGATCGAGGAGCGGGTCGCCGCGCTGCTCGACCGCAAGCGCGCGCTCGCGGACGCCGTCCTCGCGCGGGGCGAGGCCGCGCTCACCGAGCTGAGCAACGAGGAGCTGCGCGACCTCGTGACGCTCCGCAAGGAAGCGCGCCTGGGTCTCGACCGGCTCGACCGACAAGCACTCACCGACCTCGAGCAGGAGGGGTGAGCGTCGTGGACCGCGCCGGGCGGGTCACCCACGCACGACTGGCGCCGCCGCGCACCGGCATCCGCTCGTGGTGGGGCAAGGCCTGGCAGCGCGCGGTCGAGGAGGCGGCCTACGCCGACGCCGACCTGCGTGCCGGCCGCACGTTGGCGCGGCGCGGCGAGGTCGGCGGCATCAGCATCGCCGCCGGCTCCGTGCTGGCCGCCGTCCGCGAGGGCGACGACGCCTGGACCGCCGAGGTCTCCGTGCCGGTGCTCGCCGAGGAGGAGCAGCGCGCGCTCGTCGAGGTGGTCGCCGCCGAGGCCGGCCGGGTCGCCGCGCTGCTGTCGGGCGAGCTGCCGTTCGACCTGGTGGAGCACGCCGACGAGATCGGCGCCGAGCTGTTGCCGTACGGCGGTGAGCTGGCCGCTCGCTGCACCTGCGACGCCTACCTCGACCCCTGCCGCCACGCGCTCGCGGTGCTCGTCCAGACCGGCTGGCTGGTCGACGCCGACCCGCTCGTGCTGTTCGCGCTGCGCGGCCTGGACCGGGAGGCGCTGCTCGCCGCGCTGCACGAGCGCGCGGCCGGCGGCCCGGACGGGATCGGCCAGGGGCCGGGCGGCGTCACCGAGCTGGCCGACGACGTCGAGGTGGCCGCCGACGCGATGGTCCGCGCCCAGCGGTTGGTCGCGCTGATGGAGGCAGGCGCAGACCTCCCCGACGGCCTCGTCTGAGCGGCGCTTGTTCGCCTAAGCGCATTTGTCGATAAAAGCATCCGGTCCTACGGCCCGCCCTACCCTCGGGAGCGAGGGGAATGCGGGGGAGTGATGGAGAGCGGCATGTTCGCAGGTCGTTTTCTGCTGGGCCCTGTCCTCAAACGGGGCAACGGCGTCGACACCTACCGTGCCCGCGACACCCGCAGCGGCCTCGACGTCGTCGTGAAGTCGATCGACGCGCAGGTGGTGCACGCAGCCGCGCGGCTGCGCTTCGAGCACGAGACGGCGGTGCTCCGGCAGCTCACCGGTAGCGGCCTCGCCGAGCTGCACGCCTCCGGTGAGGTCGACAACCGGCTCTACCTCGTGCAGCAGCACGTGCCCGGCCAGACCCTCGAGGCGCTGCTCCAGGTCGGTCGGCTCTCGGTCGACGACGTGCTGCGCATCGGCATCGACATCGCCCGCGCCCTCAGCGTCGCCCACGAGGCCGGCATCGTCCACCGCGACGTCAAGCCCGCCAACATCATCGTCGAGGGCGCCGACCCGGTCACGGCGGTGACGCTCATCGACTTCGGCTTCGCCCGCAGCGCGCACCTCGACGAGTCGGTCCGGGAGGACCTGGTCGGCACCGTGCGCTACCTCGCGCCCGAGGCCGCGGGCCTGCTGTCCGCGACGCCCGACGAGCGCTCGGACCTCTACTCCGTCGGCATCCTGCTCTTCGAGTGCCTGGCCGGCTCGCCGCCGTTCGCGGGCCCCGGGGTGAGCGACCTGCTCCGCCAGCACCTCTCGACACCCGCGCCGGCGGTCGGTGATCTCCGTCCCGACGTGCCGCGGGTCCTCGACGCGATCCTCCAGCGGCTGCTCCGCAAGGACCCCGTCGACCGCTACCAGTCCGCCGCAGCGCTCGCCTACGACCTCGAGACCCTCCGCTCCACCCTCGCGACCGGAGACCCCGACCCGCGGTTCACCATCGGGCGGGTCGACCACCGCCAGCACCTCACCGACCCGGCGTTCGTCGGCCGCGACGCGGAGCTCGCCAGCCTGCAGGCGCTGCTCGCCGAGATCCGGGACGGCGGCAGTGGGCTGGTGCTCCTCGACGCCGAGTCCGGCGGAGGCAAGAGCCGACTGCTCGCCGAGCTCGCCTCCCAAGCCGTCAGCCTCGGCGTCACGGTCCTGCACGGCCAGGGCATCCGCGACGGCGTCCAGCTCCCGTTCACCCTCGTCCAGGGGGTCGCCCGCGACCTGGCCGGACGCGACGACGCCGAGCTGCTCCGCGCCGGTCTCCGCGACCGGCTGGGCGAGGCCGCGCGGGTCACCGCCCACGTGCTGCCACCGCTGCGCCCGCTGCTCGACGTCGAGGTCGACGACACCGGACTGGAGGCGTTCGGTCCGGACGCGTTCGGTGAGGAGCGCAGCCTCGCTGCGCTGCGCCAGTTCCTGGCGTCGATCTCGACGCCCGAGAGCCCGGTGCTGCTGGTGCTCGACGACTGCCAGTGGGCCGACGCGCTCACCGTCCGGTTGCTGGCCGAGGCCTTCGGCGACGATGCCGACCTGCCCGCGCACCTCGGCATCGTGGCCGCCTTCCGCTCGGAGGAGGTGGAGCCGGGTGCTCCGCTGCGCACGATCGGCGCGGCCAAGGCCCTGCACCTCGGCCGGTTGTCCGACGAGGCGATGCGGCTGCTGGCGGAGTCGATGGCCGGACCGCTGCCCGAGAAGGCGCTGGCCACCATGACCCGGCTCGCCGACGGCAGCCCGTTCATGGGCGCCGCCGTGCTCCGGGGCCTGGTGGAGTGCGGTGCGTTGACCGCGAGCGAGCACGGCTGGCTGGTCGACGACGCGGCGCTGGCCGAGGTCCAGACCGAGCGCCGCTCGGCCGCCGTGCTCGTCCGCCGGCTCGACCTGCTGCCGGACGGCGTGCGCCGTGCCCTCTCCGTCGGCGCGGTCCTCGGCAAGGAGTTCGACATCGTCCAGGCGGTCGAGCTCGCCGGCCAGAGCGAGTCCGCGGCGACGATCCTCGAGGAGTCGCTGCGGCGGCGCCTGCTGTGGGTCGACAACCGTTCGGGCCGCTGCACGTTCTTCCACGACCGGATCCGCGAGGCGCTGCTCGACCGGCTCGACGTGGACACTCGCGAGCGGCTGCACAGCCAGATCGCCGACGCGCTGCTCGAGGGCGACGTCGACGACGCGGGAGTCTTCGACGTCGCCTACCACCTCGACGCCGCCCACCGGAACGCCGACGCCCTGCCCTACGCGCTGCGTGCCGCCGAGCTCGCCCGCGCCCAGTACGGCCTCGACTCCGCACTCGCCCACTACCGGATGGCCGAGCGCGGGGTCGCAGAGGGCGACCACGCCACGCGGGCCACGATCGCGACCGGCATGGGCGACGTCCTCATCCTTCGCGGCGCGTACGCCGAGGCAAAGGCCGCCCTCGTCGACGCCAAGGCACTGGTGACGGACCGGGTCGAGAAAGCCTCGCTGGAGGAGAAGCTCGGCGGGCTCGCGTTCAAGCAGGGCGACCTGTCGACGGCGCGCGAGCACCTGCACGGCGCGATGACCCAGCTCGGCCGTCGGGTCCCGACGCGCACGCCGGTCGTCGTGGTCTGGCTGCTCTGGGAGTTCCTCGTGCAGGCCGTGCACAGCCGGCTGCCCCGGCTGACCACCGGCCGCCGATCGCCCGAGGGCCGCGACGAGGACTTCCTCGCGATGCGCATCTACAGCCGTCTTGCCTACGTCTACTGGTTCTCCAGCGGCAAGTTCACCTGCGCGTGGAGCCACTTCCGCGGCCTCAACCTCGCCGAGCGCTACCCGCCGAGCGACGAGCTGGGCCAGGCCTGCTCCGAGCACGCACCGGTGATGACGATGCTGCCGTGGTACGAGCGCGCACTGCGCTACGCACGACGGTCGCTGGAGATCCGTCGTACCCGCAACGACCCGTGGGGCCAGGGCCAGAGCCACGGCTTCGCCGGGGTGTCCCTCTACGCCGCCTCACGTTTCGACGAGGGCGCCGACGCCTGCCGCGAGGCGATCCGGTTGCTGAAGTCGACCGGCGACCAGTGGGAGGTCAACACCGCCAGCTGGAACCTCGCCCTGTGCCACTACCGGAAGGGCGAGCTGCCGGCCGCGATCGAGGTCGCGCGGGCGACGTACGACTCCGCGATGGCGATCGGCGACGAGACGTCCGCCGGTGTCGCGCTGTCGGTGTGGACCCGCGCCAGCGGCGGGCGGGTCGACCCGGCGCTCATCGACGCCGAGCTCGCGCGCGGCAGCTCCGACGTCAGCACCACCGCCGAGCTGCGGCTCGCCGCCGCCGTCTGTGCCCTGCACGCCGGCGACCACGAGCGCGCTGCCGACGAGGCCGCGCAGGCCGCGGCCAAGGTCAGGGAGGGTGGGCTCCGGCAGGAGTACGCCGCGCCGATCGCCTCCTGGAACGCCACCATCGCGCGGCTCGCCGTTGAAGCCGCCTCCGTCTACGACGCCGCCGGCCGGGCCCGGCTGCTGCGGGCCTGTGCCGCGCACGTACGACGCGCCCGGGTCTGGGCGTTCAGCTATCGCAACAACCTGCCCCACGCCCTGCGCGAGGCCGGCCTGCTGGCGAGCCTGAAGGGCCGGGAGCACCGGGCGGTCCGCCTGCTCGAGCGCAGCATGGCGGTCGCGGGCGAGCAGGGCGCGCAGTACGAGCTCGCGCTCAGCAAGCAGGCGTGGGCAACGGTGATGGTCGCCCGCGGCGAGCCCGAGGAGCTGCTGGAGGAGGCGACCGCGGCCCTCGCCGCGTTCGAGCTGGCCCTGGAGCCGTTGCGGGCCGACGACGACTCGGATGCCTCGGTGTCGCTGTTCGACCGGTTCACGACGCTGCTCGGCGTCGGGCGGGAGATCGCGGCCGCCCCGTCGACCGTCGCCCTCGAGGGCGTCATCCGGCGCGCTGCGCTGACGCTCCTGCGGGGGGAGCGCTGCCACATCATCAGCGTCGAGGACATCCGCAACGACAACCTGGTCACCGTCTCCGGTGAGCGCGCCGACGCGATCAGCCACACCCTGCTGACCCGCGCCATCGAGGCCGGGGCGCCGATCGTCGCCGGCGACCTCAGCGTCGACGGCAGCGAGAGCATGCTGCTCTCGGAGATCCGCTCGGTGCTGGTCGCCCCGATCACCGTCGACGGCAAGGCCCTGTGGTGCTTCTACCTGACGCACAGCCAGCTCGGTGAGCTGTTCGGCGAGGAGGAGATCCAGCTCGCCAGCTTCATCGCGACCCTGGCCGGCGCGGCCTACGAGCACCTCGAGGGCACCGAGGCCCGGTTCCGCGCGATCGGCCAGAACTCCAGCGACGTGCTCACCCTCGTCGACCGCGACGGCACCGTGACCTACCAGAGCTCCGCGGCGTCGCGCGTCTTCGCGCTGCCCGCCGTGGGGCTGGTGGGCCGGCCGATCCTCGAGTGGGTGCACCCCGGTGACCGGGCGCTCTTCGACGAGGCGCTCGCGCGCGCCGTACGCGAGAACCAGTGCCGGGTCGAGTGCCGGCTGATGCAGTCCGACGGCTCGTTCCGCTACACCGAGACCTCGGTGACCGACCTGCTCGACGACCCGGCGGTCGAGGCGCTGGTGCTCAACACCCACGACGTGACCGAGCGCCGCCGGCTCGAGGACGAGCTGCGGGAGCGGGCGCTGTCGGACGAGCTGACCGGCCTGGCCAACCGGGTGCTGTTCCTCGAGCGCACCCGGCACGCGCTCACCCGGCGCGAGGCGCACCCGTTGGTGGTGTGCTTCCTCGACCTCGACGACTTCAAGGCCGTCAACGACGCGCACGGCCACGGCGCCGGCGACCAGCTGCTGCGCAACATCGGCGCCCGGTTGCTCGACAACGTGCGTCCCGGCGACACCGTCGCCCGCTTCGGCGGCGACGAGTTCGCGATCCTGCTCGAGGACACGGACCTCGACGCCGCCGTACCCGTCGTCGAGCGGCTGCTCGAGGCGATCAGCGTGCCGGTCGACCTCGGCGACGTCGAGGTCGTCAGCCACGCGAGCATCGGGCTCGCCGAGTCCGCGTCGTGGCACCCGGACACCGAGACCCTCCTCGCGGAGGCGGACGCCGCGATGTATGCGGCGAAGGCCAAGGGCAGCAACACCTTCCAGGTGTTCAGGCCCGAGATGCGGGTCGCGGCGCAGTCGCGCTCGCGGGTGCGCACCGACCTCGACCTGGCGCTGGTGCAGGAGGAGTTCTGGCTGCACTACCAGCCGATCGTCGACCTGCAGACCAACCAGCGGCTCGGCGTCGAGGCGCTGATCCGGTGGCTGCACCCGGGCCGCGGGCTGCTCAACCCGGCGGACTTCATCGACCACGCCGAGACCAGCGGCCAGATCGGGCCGATCGGCGAGTGGGCGCTGCGCACCGCCTGCGACGCCACCTCGACCCTGCCCGACGACGTCTACACCAGCGTCAACATCTCCGCCCGCCAGCTGCGGCTGCCCAACCTGGCCGACGTGGTCGCCCAGGCGCTCGACGCCTCCGGGCTGCCGGCGAAGCGGCTCGTCCTCGAGATCACCGAGACGGCCACCGTCAGCGACATGACCGGCGCCATCGCCCGGCTGTGGGAGCTGAAGTCGCTGGGCGTGCAGATCGCGCTCGACGACTTCGGCACCGGCTACTCACCGCTGACCCACCTGCGCACGTTCCCCGTCGACATCCTCAAGATCGACCGGTCCTTCGTCCGCAACGTCGTCCACGGCTACGAGGACCGGGCCATCGTGCGCGGTGTCATCGACATCGCCCACCGGCTCGGTCTCCGCACCGTCGCCGAGGGGATCGAGAAGCCCCGTCAGCTCGAGATCATGCGCGACCTCGGCTGCGACTCCGGGCAGGGTTACCTCTGGACCCGGCCGGTCCCGCTGGAGCACCTCTACGCCGAGCGGGGCGTGTCCTGACCCGAGGTCAGACCACCGCCAGGGCCCTGAGCTCTGCTTGGTAGTCGGCGTACGCCGCGCGGAGCTCGGCGCCCGGCCAGCCGGCCGGCAGCAGCTCGCCCGGGAGCAGCGGGTCGGCGGTCAGGTGACGGACGACGTGGGCGGCCACCGCGAGCCGGAGCGCGGGTTCGCGGGTCGCGGAGAGGCGCTCGAGCAGGGCGTGCCCGTCCGCCGCCCACCCGCGCAGGTCCCACAGCTCGCGGGCCAGCGCGGCGGGATCGCCGTCCGGGCGCGCGCGGAACGACGACAGCGCCGGGTCGGCGCCGTACGACGCCGGCCGGCGCAGGTTCGCCGGCCGGGTCCACACGCCCTCGCGCAGCTCGGCCAGCCGGGCGCCGCCCAGCTTGTCGCGGAGCGCCGCGCGCTCGCTGCCCGGTCGGCCCGTCATCACGACGACCGCCATCTCCCAGGTGCCGTCCCACGCGGTCTCGGCGTCCTCGACACCCTCGTCCTGCCGGCGCTGCCGGGCGACCAGGCGCTCGCCGAGGAGGTAGTCGCCGGACTCACGGCGGAGGTCGCCGGCTGCGACGGCCCGCGTCAGTGCGACCCGCAACGTCGCGGCGGGGATCCCGAAGTGCTCGCCCGCCCGGGTCAGCTGGGCTGGCGACATCCGGTCCGGGTGCGACCCGAGGAGCAGCGACAGCACCACGGAACGCGCCGACAGCCGCCCTTTCATCGGCGCAGCAGGGTCGCTACAGGCATGGACACAACTGTAGCCGAAACTGTAACGTCGCGGCATGAGCGACGCAGCGCCCTGGAGGCGTCCCGCGCACGACGGCCCGGACTCGCCGTACGAGGGGCTGCCGACTGCTGACGAGAGCCGCGAGTACCGCACGCTGACCTACGAGGTCGACGACCGGGTCGCGCGGATCACGTTCGACCGGCCCGAGCACGGCAACGCGATCACGCCCGACACTCCGGTCGACCTCGCGCACGCGGTCGAGCGCGCCGACCTCGACCCGCGGGTGCACGTGATCGTCCTCAGCGGACGCGGCAAGGGGTTCTGCGGCGGCTACGACCTGGGCGCGTTCGCCGAGCAGGCGATCCCCAACCACGACCCGTCGAAGACGTGGGACCCGATGGTCGACTACGCGATGATGAGCCGCTTCACCAAGGGCTACGCCTCGCTGCTGCACGCGAACAAGCCGACCGTGGCGAAGATCCACGGCTTCTGCGTCGCCGGCGGCACCGACATCGCGCTGCACTGCGACCAGCTCGTGATCGCCGCGGACGCGAAGATCGGCTACCCGCCGACCCGGGTCTGGGGCGTGCCGAGCGCCGGGTTGTGGGCGCACCGGCTCGGCGACCAGCGCGCCAAGCGGCTGCTGCTGACGGGCGACTGCCTGTCCGGCCGCGAGGCCGAGGAGTGGGGGCTGGCGATCGAGGCGCCCGAGCCCGACGAGCTCGACGAGCGGACCGAGGTGCTGGTGGGGCGGATCGCCGCGATGCCGATCAACCAGCTGATGATGGTGAAGCTCGCCCTCAACTCGGCGCTGCTCGCCCAGGGCGTGCAGAACAGCCAGATGATCAGCACCGTCTTCGACGGGATCTCCCGGCACACCCGCGAGGGCTACTCCTTCGCCGGCCGCGCCACGGAGGTCGGGTTCAAGCAGGCGGTCGCCGAGCGCGACGGGCCGCCGTACGACGACTTCGGTCCTTCGACCAACAAGGGCCCGGCCCGATGAAGGGGAACACGATGACGCAGCCGTACACCACCCACGAGGTCCTCAACCAGGTCCCGCCGCTGGTGGGCCACAACACCGCCGACGACCCGGCCCTCCGCGAGGGCCTCGAGCGCGAGGGTGCCGGCTGGGCGCTCGGGGAGATCGACGAGCTCGGCCGGCTCGCGGGCTCCGAGGAGGCGCAGTCGTGGGGTCGGCTGGCGGAGCGGGTGCCGCCGCGGCTGCACACCCACGACCGCTACGGCCACCGGGTCGACCAGGTCGAGTACGTCCCGGCCTACCACCAGCTGATGGAGACCGCCGTCTCCCACGGCCTGCACGGCGCGCCCTGGGCCGACGACCGGCCGGGCACCCACGTCGCGCGTGCCGCGAAGTTCATGGTGTGGTCGGTCGACGCGGGCCACGGCTGCCCGATCTCGATGACCTACGCCGTCGTGCCGGCGCTGCGGGCGAACCCCGAGCTGGCCGCGCAGCTCGAGCCGCTGCTGACCAACCGCGAGTACGACCCCGTGCTCCGCGATCCCGCGACCAAGCGCGGCCTCATCGCCGGCATGTCGATGACCGAGAAGCAGGGCGGCTCGGACGTCCGCGCCAACACGACGACGGCCACGCAGCAGGCCGACGGCACTTATGTCCTGCGCGGTCACAAGTGGTTCACCTCCGCACCGATGTCGGACCTGTTCCTGACCCTCGCGCAGACCGACGCGGGCGTGACGTGCTTCCTGGTGCCGCGGGTGCTGCCGGGCGGCGAGCCCAACGCGATGCGCTTCGTCCGGCTCAAGGACAAGCTCGGCAACAGGTCCAACGCCTCGTCGGAGATCGAGTACGACGCCGCGGTCGGCTGGCTGGTCGGCGAGGAGGGCCGCGGGGTGCGGACCATCGTGGAGATGGTCAACATGACCCGGCTCGACTGCGTGATCGGCACGTCGGCCGGCATGCGGACCTCGCTGGTCCTGGCCGCGCACCACGCCCGGCACCGCTCGGCCTTCGGCCGGACGCTCGTCGAGCAGCCGGCCATGCGCAACGTGCTGGCCGACCTCGCGATCGAGTCCGAGGCCGCCACGACCGCGATGCTGCGGCTGGCGGGTGCCAACGACCGGGCGGTCCGCGGCGACGAGGGCGAGGCCGCCGTACGACGTCTCGCGCTGGCCGCGACCAAGTACTACGTCTGCAAGCGCGGACCCGTCCACGCCGCGGAGGCGCTCGAGTGCCTGGGCGGCAACGGCTACATCGAGGACTTCGATGCCGCGCGGATCTACCGCGAGCTGCCGCTGCTCTCGATCTGGGAGGGGTCCGGCAACGTCGCGGCGCTCGACGCGCTGCGTGCGATCGCCCGCGAGCCGCACACGCTCGACGCCTACTTCGAGGAGGTCGGCCTCGCCTCCGGCGCCGACCCACGCTTCGACGAGGCACTGGCCCGGCTGCAGAAGGAGTTCACGTCGTTCGACGACATCGAGCTGCGGGCGCGGCGGATCGTCGAGCAGCTGGCACTGGTCTTCCAGGGCTCGCTGCTGCTCCAGCACGCTCCGTCCGCGGTCGCCGACGCGTTCTGCGCCTCCCGGCTCTCGCGCGACTGGGGCGGCGCGCTCGGCACCCTGCCGACCGGGCTCGACCTCGAGCCGATCATCCAGCGGGCCCTGGTCGACGTGCCCGGGTCCGGCAGGTCGGCCTGATGTCGGTCGACGTCGAGCGGCGCGGCCCGGTCACGATCGTCACGATCAACCGGCCGGAGGTCCGCAACGCGGTCGACACCGAGCACGCGCAGGCGCTGTACGACGCCTTCCTCGCGTTCGACGCCGACCCTGGTGCGAGTGTCGCGGTGCTCACCGGCGCCGACGGCACCTTCTGCGCCGGCGCGGACCTGAAGGCGGTCTCGGCGGGGACGATGCGAGCCGACCCGCCCGGGGTCTCGACAGGCTCGACCGGCAACGTGGCCCCGATGGGTCCGTCGCGGCTGCTGCTGTCGAAGCCGGTCATCGCCGCGGTCTCCGGTCACGCCGTCGCCGGCGGCCTCGAGCTCGCGCTCTGGTGCGACCTCCGCGTCGCCGACCCCGAGGCGGTCTTCGGTGTCTTCTGCCGCCGCTGGGGGGTGCCCCTCATCGACGGTGGCACGGTCCGGTTGCCCCGCCTCATCGGTCACTCCCACGCCCTCGACCTGATCCTCACCGGTCGTCCCGTGGGCGCCGACGAGGCGTTGCGGATGGGCCTCGCCAACCGGGTCAGCGCCCCTGGCGCCGCCCTCGACGAGGCGGTCGCTCTCGCCGAGCAGGTCGCCGCCTTCCCCCAGCTCTGCATGCGGCAGGACCGCCTCTCGTCGTACGAGCAGCACGGCCTGCCCTTCGACCGCGCCCTCGACGTCGAGTGGGTCCACGGCGGCCGGTCCCTCCTCGAGGCCATGACCGGCGCCGCCCGCTTCCGCGACGGCGAGGGGAGGGGCGGGGCCTTCTAGGTCACCGACCCCAGCGCGGCGACGGCCATGTCGGCGAGAAGGGTGCGGAGCGCGTCGTCGGAGATGGCGTGGCCGGCGCGGGGGGTGGAGTTGAGGAGGCCGAAGGCGGCCTGTGCGGCGGCGTGGGCGGCGGCCCGCGGCAGGTCCGGCCGCTGGGCGAGCAGCTGGGCGGCGAGCAGGTCGACGTACTGCCGCTGCAGCCGGCGCACCTGCTCCCGTGCCTGCTCGGGGAGCGACTCCCAGTCGCGGTCCTGGACGATGATCAGCGGGCGGTGGCCGAGCGCGAACTCGACGTGCCAGTCCACGAGCGCGCGTACGGCGTCCGCGGGTCCCGCCGCCTCAGCGACCCGGGCGCGGCCGACCGCGAGCAGCTCCTCGCTGATCGACACCAGCATCTCGGCCAGCATCGCCTGCTTGCTGGGAAAGTGCTTGTAGAGCGCCGGGCCGGAGATGCCGCAGGCCGCGCCGAGGTCGGCGACCGAGACGCCGTGGAAGCCGCGAGCCGCGAACAGCTCGGCCGCGGTGGCGAGGATCTGGTCCCGTCGCGTCGGCTCCTGGGTCTCGGTCACCCGCCCAGGTTAATGCTCGTTCACCGGCCGGTGTCAGGCGTGCTCAGCCGGGCTCCGGCGCGAACACGCAGAACTCGTTGCCCTCGGGGTCGACCATGATCGTCCAGCGGATCACGTCGTCGGGCTCGCGGAGGATCCCCGCGCCCTGCGCGACGAGACCGGGGATGTCGCTCGACTCGAGGTCCCAGTGGATCCGGTTCTTGACGGTCTTCGGCTCGGGAACCGTGCCGAACACGAGGTAGCCGAACGGTGCTCCGGGGATCCCCTCGACCCACGACCACGCACCGTTCGGGCCGTCCTTGCTGCCGACGGTGCCGCCGAGCACGCCGGCCCACCACGCCGCCTGGGCGTGGTGGTCGACGGCGTCGACCACGACCTCGTAGAGGCGGTACGACGAGGGCTCCTCCACCTCGAACATGCACAGCTCGCCGCCCTCGGGGTCGCGCAGCACCCGCCACGGGAACGACTCGAGGTCGACGACCGTCGCGCCGAGCGCCAGCAGGTCGTCGACCGCGCCGGCGTTCACGTCGAGGTGGACCCGCTGCTTCACCGTCACCGGCTCGGGCACGGTGTTGACCCAGATCGCGTGCTGCGGGGTCGGGCCGACCAGCCGGGCGTCGCCGTCGTCGTGCCGTTCCAGCTCGAGCCCGAGCGCGGCCGCCCAGAAGGCGCCGAGCCGGTGGGCGTCGACGGCGTCGACGCACAGGTCCTTGTACGTGGCGAGCGGCACGGCCCCGACGCTACTGCCCGGCGCCGACTACTCGCCCTTGTCGGGGTCGGCCGCCTTGCTCAAGGTCTCGCTCTCGGCGCGCACCGACTTCGCGACGCCGGGGTCGAGGAGCGGCTCGTCGGCGTCCGGCGCGTTGTGCGGCTGGCCGGTGGCGGGATTGATGTCCTCGCCGTCGTCGAGCTCGTCCTCCCAGTGGTCGGTCGGGTCGGCGCCGCGACCCTGGTGCGCCGACTGCCGCGAGGCCGCCTTCGGCTCGGTCGTCGACGGGTCGACCGACCTCGCGGGCTCGGCCGGCTCGGCCGGCTCGGTGTTGCGCGGCGGAGCGGGGACGACCTCGGGCCCGTCGGCCGTGCTCGACCGCGTGCTGCCCGTCTTGGGCTTCGCCTTGGTCCTGGTCACGGGAGCCGGCGGCTCCTTCGCCCGTTCCTCCGCCTGCTCGGTCTGCCCACCCGTCACGCTCGAGGCCAGGCCGCGGGCGTGGCCGGTGACGGCGGAGACGGTCTGTCGCGGGTGGAAGACGGCGTGGGTCGCCTTCCCGACGACATCGGTGGCGAGCTTGGTGAGGGTTCCGACGGCGGACATGGTGGGTGATGGCTCCTCTCGAGGTCCTTTCGACGTCGTTACCCGCCGAGCGCCCGGGCAGCCGATTGACCGGCCAGGTTAATGATCGTTAACCTCCTCACATGACGAGTCTCGAGGAGCTCACCGTCGAGCTGCGCGAGCGGCTCGCCCGGGTGCGTGAGGGCGGCAGCGAGGCCGCTCGCAAGAAGCACACCGATCGCGGCAAGCTGCTGCCCCGCGAGCGGGTCGACCGGCTGCTCGACCCCGGCAGCCCGTTCCTGGAGATCGCCCCGCTCGCCGCGTTCGGGATGTACGGCAAGGAGGGCGACGACTACGCCGTGCCGTCGGCCGGCGTGATCGCCGGCATCGGCCGGGTCGAGGGCCGCGAGTGCCTGGTGCTCGCCAACGACGCGACGGTCAAGGGCGGCACCTACTACCCGATGACGGTCAAGAAGCACCTCCGCGCGCAGACCATCGCCGCCGAGAACCACCTGCCCTGCATCTACCTCGTCGACTCCGGCGGCGCGTTCCTGCCGATGCAGGACGACGTCTTCCCCGACAAGGAGCACTTCGGCCGGATCTTCTTCAACCAGGCCAACATGTCGGCGAAGCGGATCCCCCAGCTGGCCGCGGTCATGGGCTCCTGCACCGCCGGTGGCGCCTACGTGCCCGCGATGTCCGACGAGACCGTCATCGTCCGCAACCAGGGCACGATCTTCCTCGGCGGACCGCCGCTGGTGAAGGCCGCGACCGGCGAGGTCGTCACCGCCGAGGAGCTCGGCGGCGGCGACGTGCACGCCCGCACCTCCGGCGTCGTCGACCACCTCGCCGAGGACGACGCCCACGCGCTGCAGATCCTCCGCGGGATCGTCGGCACGCTGCCGGAGGGGCGTCTCGATACGGCCTCGCCTGGCGGCTCGGCCTACTCGACGACCGAAGCGTTCGATGTGGAGGAGCCGCACGAGCCGCCGGAGTCGCTCTACGACGTGGTGCCGGCCAGCACGCGCACGCCGTACGACGTCCGCGAGGTGATCCGCCGCCTCGTCGACGGCTCGCGGCTCCAGGAGTTCAAGCAGCTGTACGGCGAGACGCTGGTCTGCGGCTTCGCGAAGATCCACGGCTACCCGGTCGGGATCGTCGCCAACAACGGGATCCTCTTCAGCGAGTCGTCGCTCAAGGGCGCGCACTTCGTGGAGCTGTGCAACCAGCGCGGCATCCCGCTGCTGTTCCTGCAGAACATCACCGGCTTCATGGTCGGCAAGGACTACGAGAACCGAGGCATCGCCCGCGACGGCGCGAAGCTCGTCACCGCGGTCGCGTGCTCGGTCGTGCCGAAGCTGACCGTCGTCATCGGCGGCTCGTTCGGCGCCGGCAACTACGGCATGTGCGGCCGCGCCTACGACCCGCGGTTTCTCTGGATGTGGCCCAACGCCCGGATCTCGGTGATGGGCGGCGACCAGGCGGCCAACGTGCTCGCCACCGTCGCCGGTCGCGAGGACGACCCCGACGTGGAGGAGTTCAAGGCGCCGATCCGCGAGCAGTACGAGACCCAGGGCTCGCCCTACTACGCCACCGCGCGGCTCTGGGACGACGGCGTCATCGACCCCGCCGACACCCGCCGCGTCCTCGGCATGGCGCTCGCCGTCACCGCCAACGCGCCGGTCCCCGAGCCGTCCTACGGCATCTTCAGGATGTGACGACCATGGTCTCGACAAGCTCGACCACCGGGACGATCAAGTCCGTCTACATCGCCAACCGCGGCGAGATCGCCCGGCGCATCGCCCGCACCTGCGACCGGCTCGGCATCCGCGCCGTCGCGGGCACCGACAGCTTCCTCGACCCCGCGGCCCAGGTCGCCGCTGCCGTCGCGGCCGGCGCCGACGCGGTCCACCCCGGCTACGGCTTCCTCTCGGAGAACGCCGGCTTCGCCCGCGCGGTCGCCGCGGCAGGCCTGACCTGGATCGGGCCGATGCCCGAGGTCATCGAGCGGATGGGCCGCAAGGACGCCGCTCGCGAGATCGCCGCCGCGGCGGGGGTCCCGGTGGTGCCGACCGGGGCCTCGGCAGGCTCGGCCACCGATCTCTTCCCCGTCCTCGTCAAGGCTGCCGCCGGTGGCGGCGGCAAGGGCATGCGCATCGTCCGGACCGCGGCCGAGCTCGACGAGGCGGTCGCGGCCGCCGGACGCGAGGCGAAGGCGGCCTTCGGCGACGACACCATCCTCATCGAGAAGTACGTCGAGCGCGGCCGGCACATCGAGGTGCAGCTGCTCGGGGACACGCACGGCACCGTGATCCACATGGGGACTCGCGAGTGCTCGGTCCAGCGCCGTCACCAGAAGGTGATCGAGGAGGCGCCGGCTCCCGGGCTCGACGACGATCTCCTCGAGCAGATGCACGACGCCGCGGTCCGGCTCGGCAAGGCCGTCCAGTACACCAACGCCGGGACCGTGGAGTTCCTCCTCGACGCCGACACCGGGGACTTCTACTTCCTCGAGATGAACACCCGGCTTCAGGTCGAGCACCGGGTGACCGAGCTCTACACCGGCGTCGACCTGGTGCACCTGCAGCTGGAGGTCGCCTCCGGGCGGCCGATCGACCTCGGACCCGACCCGTTCTTCTACGGCAGCTCGATCGAGGCGCGGATCTACGCCGAGGACGCGTGGCACGGGTTCCTCCCGCAAGCCGGCCGTGCGTCGCTCGTGCGGTGGCCGGAGGCGACGGTCGTCGACCACGACCTCGTCTCCGGACAGGTGGTGTCCACCGCGTTCGACCCGATGCTGGGGAAGGTCGTCGTGCACGGCGACGACCGCGAGACGGCCCGCCTGGCCCTGGTGCAGGCGCTCGACGACACGGTGATCCTCGGGCTGACCACCAACGTCGGCTTCCTGCGCCAGCTCGCCGCGAGCGAGGAGTTCGCGACACCGGGCACGATCGACACCGCGTGGCTCGACCGCACCGAGCCGACCCCGCCCGACCCGGCCCCGGCGCGCGAGCTCGCCGCCCTGCTGTGGCAGCAGGCGCACGCGCCGACGACCGGGCCGTTCGCGGCCGACGGGTTCCGCATCGGCGGGCCGCCCGCCCCGGTCAGGGTCGACTTCGAGGACGGGTCCGTCACCCTCCCCGGAGGTCATGCGCCCGGCACCGCGGGAGGTGCGGGGCGCATGACGTCCGCGATCGTCACCGCACACGGCGTCGAGCTCTCCCACCACGGCCAGCGCTACGTCTTCGAGCGACCCGACGCCGCCGCCGACCACGGCATGGAGGCCGGCGACGGCACGGTGGTCGCACCGATGCCCGGCACCGTCCTCGACGTCCGCGTCGCCGAGGGCCACACGGTCGCGGCCGGTGACGTGCTCGGTGTGGTCGAGGCGATGAAGATGGAGCTGGCGCTGAAGGCGCCGTACGACGGCGTGGTCACCGCCGTCATGGCCGTCACCGGACGTCAGGTCGCCCTCGGCGACGCGCTCTTCACCGTGGAGGCGATCGATGACTGAGACCCTGCCGATGGTCGTGCCCGAGCCGGGGTTGCCGGAGCGGGTGACGATCTACGAGGTCGGCGCCCGCGACGGGCTGCAGAACGAGGCCGCCCTGGTGCCGACCGAGGTGAAGGCGGAGTTCGTGCGCCGGCTGCTCGCGGCCGGCCTGCCCGTCGTGGAGGCGACCAGCTTCGTCCACCCGAAGTGGGTGCCTCAGCTCGCCGACGCGGCCGAGCTGATGACCGGGCTGACCGCCGAGCTCGGCGACACCGCCCGCGCGCTGCCGGTGCTCGTGCCCAACGAGCGCGGCCTCGACCGGGCTCTCGAGCTCGGCCTGCGGCACGTCGCGGTGTTCGCGTCGGCGACCGAGACCTTCGCCGCCAAGAACCTCAACCGCACCCTCGACTCGCAGTTCGCGATGTTCGAGCCGACGATCACCCGCGCCCTCGACGCCGGCCTCGACGTCCGCGGCTACGTCTCGATGTGCTTCGGCGACCCGTGGGAGGGCTCAGTGCCGCTCGAGCAGGTCGTCACCGCCGGCCGCCGGCTGCTCGACCTCGGCTGCCACCAGCTGAGCCTCGGCGACACGATCGGCGTCGCCACCGCCGGGCACGTGCGCGCGCTGGTCGCCGCGTTCGAGGCGGCGGGCGTCGACAGGAGCCGGCTCGCGCTGCACTTCCACGACACCTACGGGCAGGCGCTCACCAACGTCCACGCGGGGCTCCAGGCCGGCGTCACGACGTACGACGCCAGCGCGGGCGGGCTGGGCGGCTGCCCCTACGCCAAGAGCGCGACCGGCAACCTCGCGACCGAGGACCTGGTGTGGTTCCTCACCGGCCTCGGGATCGAGCACGGCGTCGACCTGCGGGCCGTCGTCGGCACCAGCGTGTGGATGGCGTCACACCTCGGACGGCCCAGCCCGTCGGCGGTGGTGCGCGCGCTGGCAGAATCTCCGGCATGACCAGGGTCGTCCACCTGCACATCGGTGCACCGAAGACGGGGACGACCTACATCCAGACCCGGCTGGGGCGCAACACCCGGACCCTCGCCGACCACGGCGTGCACTTCCCGTCGACGACCCGGCTGGCCCGTCCGGAGCTCTCGCAGTTCCGCGCGGCGCTCGACCTCACCGAGCAGGACTGGGGCGGCGCCCCCGGCCACGCCGACGGCGCGTGGGACGCGCTCATGCGCCGGGTCCGCCGGCTCGACGGCAACGTCGTCATCAGCCACGAGATCCTCGCGCCCGCGAAGTCGCGGATGATCGAGCGCGCGATGAAGGACCTCGCCGGCAGCGAGGTCCACATCGTCTACTCCGCGCGCGACCTGGCCCGGCAGCTCGCCGCCGCCTGGCAGGAGAGCGTGAAGCAGGGCCGGGCCTGGACGTTCCGCAAGTTCCTCCGCCGCTCGCGGATGGGCAAGCCGTTCATGATGCAGGCCTTCGACATCCCCGACGTGCTGTCGTCCTGGGGAGTGGCGGTCCCTCCGGAGCGCATCCACCTCGTCGTCGTACCCGCCCGGCGCCGGAACGGCGACGTCGCAGCCGACGGCGAGGACACCCTCTGGACCCGGATGTGCCGGGCCCTCGCCATCGACCCCGCCTGGGCCCCGCTCGACAGCGACGCGGTCAACGCCTCGCTCGGCGTCGCGGAGACCCAGGTGCTGCGCCGCCTCAACCAGGAGCTGGGACGGCAGGTCGCCCGCGAGGGTGAGTACGACGAGCTGCTCCGCCGGATGGTCGCCGACGGCACCCTCTTCCACCACCGGTCCGCGCCCGTCACGCTCCGCCCCGACAACTACGACTGGGTCGAGGAGCGCACCGAGCGGTCGCTGGAGTGGATCGCCGCCAGCGGCATCGACGTCATCGGCGACGTCGACGAGCTCCGCCCGCAGCGTCCCGACCCCGACGAGCGCTGGCACAACCCCGACCGGGTCCGGAAGCGCGCCATCACCCGCGCCGCCATCGGTGCCCTCAGCAGCATGACCGCCGAGGCCGCCCGCCGCCCCGACCCGCACGGCCTCGCCGCCCGGGCGACCCGCGAGATCAAGCGCCGGCTGGAACCCTGACGTCTCGCTCGTCGAGCAGCGGCCCCGGTCGTCGAGCAGCGGCCCCGGTCGTCGAGTAGCGGCCCCGGTCGTCGAGTAGCCCGAGCCGCGAGGCGAGGGCGTATCGAGACGCCGCAACCGTCACGTCAATCGTCCCCACCGCTGGCTTTCGGCTCACTGGATCTCGATACGTGCGTCGCGGCTTCGCAAGCTCAGCCGCGGCACTACTCGATCTTCGAGCCTTCCGCTGACCGTCCTCGTGCCTCGAACGGTCAGCGGGCTCTCGGTAGAAGCTCCCGGTCGGCGTATCGGCCGACCTTCCAGGTGCTGAAGCCGTCGGCGCCGGCGCCGACGAGGCCGCCGACGACCGGCACGCGCTTGCCGACGGTGGTGGCGAGCCGCTTGCCGATGACGCGGCTGACGAGGTCGGTGGCCACGGCGTTGGTGATCGTGGTGTCGAGGGCGGGATCGTGCGACGGGGCGGTGGCGAGCGCCATCGGCGGGGCCGGGAGCTGGAGCTTCTTCACCATCTTCTTGACCGTGTCCTCGCCGAGGACGCTGACGAGGACGGCGTTGCGGACGCGGGGGTCGTCGAGGTCGTAGCCGCGCAGGTGCGCGATGCCGGCGACCATCCGACACTGGATCAGCGCCAGCCCGGTGATGTTGGCGGGCGCCACGACGGCCGCCGTCACGAGGCCGCCGAGGTTGGTCACCATCCCGCCGAGCCCGGCGTAGGTCACGTGGTTCTCGATCACCTCGTGGATCGCCTTGTCGACGTTCCCGCCCTGCTCGCGCAGCTGCGTCTCCGCGGCCTCGGCGGCCGGCGGCAGCGGGCCGACGCCGACGATCGCCCGGTGCAACGCCTCCCGCACGAACGAGGAGGTGAGGCCGGGGGCCAGCTCGGTGACCTTCGGTACGACGGCGCGGGCGGCCTGGACGGCGAGCCCGCGCTTCAGGCTGCTGCGCATGGGAAAACATTAGACAGATGGACCACAGAGGCCCGGTCGAGCCACCCCCGACGCCGTGGGAGCTGCCCTCCCGCGAGCAGCTCGCTGCCCTCCGGTCCGACGACGACCTGGTCGCCGTCGGCGCCGACCTGGAGCCGGGCACCGTGCTCGCGGCCTACCGCCGCGGGCTGTTCCCGATGCCCGAGCAGGGCCGGCTCCGGCTGCGCGGCCGGGCGCTCGGGCCGACGCTCGGCTGGTGGTGCCCGGCGCAGCGCGGGGTGCTGCGCCTGGACGGCCTCCGGGTCTCGCGCTCCCTGCGGCGGTCGGTCCGCGACTACGAGATCCGCATCGACACCGCCTTCGACGAGGTCGTCGCCGCGTGCGGCGACCCGCGCCGACCCGGCGGGTGGATCGACGACGGCATCCGCGAGGCGTACGGCGCGCTGCACCGGCTCGGCTGGGCGCACTCGGTCGAGGCCTGGCGGGACGGCTCGCTCTCCGGCGGGCTCTACGGCGTCGCCATCGGCGGGTTGTTCGCCGGTGAGTCGATGTTCCACCGCAGCCGCGACGCCTCGAAGGTGGCCCTCGTCGCCCTCGTCGAGCGGCTCTCCGACGAGCACGCCGCGGACCGGCTGGTCGACGTCCAGTGGTCCACCCCGCACCTTGCCAGCCTCGGTGTGGAGGAGGTCGGCCGCCGCGAGTACGTCGAGCGGCTGCCCGCGCTCCTCGCAGTTCCTCTACCTGACGCGTTTGCGTCACCAGCTGTTGGGGGAGGACCAGTGTCGTCAGCGGGTGGACCTCCCTAGTCTGCCAACGGCGGCCCCTCTCGGGCCGGCCGCTCCGGACCCGGTGCACGCGGCACCGGCGTCATCCCGAAAGGAACCTTCATGACCCGCATCAAGCGACCCGCCGCCGCAGTCGGCGCGGCCGTGCTCCTCGCGTTCTCCCTCAGCGCCTGCGGTGGTGCCCCCACCGACGCGTCCAAGGACGACTTCTGCGAGGCCGTCAACGACCAGTCCGCGTTCGAGGACGTCGACCTCGAGGACACCGAGGCCTACGTCGACGCGCTGAAGGAGCAGGCGGAGAGCCTGGAGGAGGTCGGCACCCCCGACGACATCTCCGACGACGCGCGGGAGGGCTTCGAGATCTACATCGACGCCATCAACGACGTCGACGCGGACGACATCGACAACCCGGACGACCTCGAGGGCGAGATCTCGGACGACGACCAGGACAAGGTCGAGGAGTTCTTCACCTACCAGGCCGAGACCTGCACCCCGGAGATCCCGGACGTCGAGGACCTGGAGATCCCCACCGATGGCGCCACCGAGTGACCTGACCCGGTTCGCTGAGAAGTGACAGTCCGGACGGCCGGCCCCACGGGGCCGGCCGTTCGTCGTCTCCGGGGCTCTCCCGAGTGCGTAGGGTGCGACCGTGAACCCGCTCCAGCGCGCCGCGAGCGCGGTCGCGGCCGTCGCCGCCGTGCTCGCCCTCGGCTCCTGCGGCGGGCCGCCGACCGACGCCTCGCGGACGGAGTTCTGCGCCACCGCCACCGACCAGTCCTGGGCCGAGAGCCTCGGTGAGGACACCGACGGCGACGCGATCGCCGACGCCGTCCGCGGCTGGGGCGACGACCTCCGGGAGACCGGCACTCCCGAGGGCATCCCCGACGACGCCCGCGAGGGCTTCGAGCTGACCGTCGACTACCTCCGCCACGTCGACGCCGACGACTTCGAGGACCTCGGCGCCCCGGCGCCGGTCAACGACGACCTCTCGGAGGAGGAGCAGGACAAGGTCACCGCCTTCGACGAGTACGTCGCCGAGACCTGCCGCCCCGACCTCGGCGTCGACGTGCCGGGCCCCGCCGACTGAGCCCTCGGCGCCCTGGGATGCCGTGCCACCATGGCGGAGATGCGTCCTCCACTCCGTCCGATCCGCGCGGGCCTCGTCCCGCTGCTGGTGACGGTCCTCCTCGGCACGCTCGTCGGTGGCTGCACCTCCGACGCGGACGACGGCTCCGACGCCTCCGACGCCGACGCAACCGCCGTCACGGCGACCGCCCCGGAGGAGCCCGAGATCGAGAGCGCGACCGACGGCACCGACGGCACTGACGGCACCGACGCGAGGAAGAGCCGGCCCGCGCAGCCACCCGCCGCGTGCGCGCCGTACGTCGCGATGGTCGAGGCCATCACGGCGGCGGCGAGCACGTCCGACGACCCGGACGAGGTGGCGGCGGAGATCGGGCCAGTGCTCAAGGAGTTCGCGGAGGTGGTGCCGACGTTGAAGCGCCCGGGCGGCATCTCGGCCGAGACGTGGCGGGGCGTCGTGGCGCTGGCCGCCGAGATCGGCAAGCTGCCGGACCCGCCGACCGACGCCCAGGTCGAGGCCGTCGAGGGCCGGCTGAGCGACGCCGAGAAAGCCGCGGTCAAGGAGGCGTTCGGCTGGTTCCAGGCCACCTGCACCTGAGGCAGGCCTCAAGCGACGTACGGCGTCGCGCCGCTGTCGGTGACGAGCTCCCGCCCGGCCGCCTCCCAGTCGAGCAGCCCGCCGTCGAGGTTGACCGCCTCGTGCCCCTGCTGGGCCAGGTAGCCCACGGCCTGCGCCGACCGGCCGCCCACCTTGCAGACGACGAGCAGCTGGCCCTCGGGCAGCTCCCCGACCCGGGACGGCAGCTCCTGCAGCGGGATGTGGAGGGCGCCGTCGATGTGACCGGCCTGCCACTCGCCGGGCTCACGCACGTCGACGACGGTGACGCCGTCGGGGAGCGGGTCGGGGACGCCGTCGACGGAGACGGTGGGGATGCGCATGGGTGCCTTTCCTCTACGTGCGCTACTTGAGCAGCTTGCTCATCCGGCGGTCGGCCAGCGGCTTGCCGCCGGTCTGGCAGGTGGGGCAGTACTGCAGGCTGGAGTCGGCGAAGGACACCTCGCGGACGGTGTCGCCGCAGACCGGGCAGGCCAGGCCGGTGCGGCCGTGGACGGCGAGGTTCGACTTCTTCTCGGCCTTCAGCTCGCTGGCCGCCAGCCCGCGGGACCGGTCGACCGCGGCGCCGATGGTGTCCTTGATCGCCGCGAACAACGTGGCCAGCTCCTCGTCGGTGAGGCTGTTGGCCGGCTTGAACGGGCTCATCCGCGCGGCGTGCAGGATCTCGTCGGAGTAGGCGTTGCCGATGCCGGCGATCGTGCCCTGGTGGCGCAGCACGCCCTTGATCTGCTTGCGGCCCTCGGACTCGAGGATCCCGGCGAGCACCTCCCGGGTGAACGCGTCGTCGAGCGGGTCCGGGCCGAGCCGGCGGATGCCCTCGACGTCCTGCGGGTCGCGCACGAGGTACATCGCGAGCGACTTCCTGGTGCCGGCTTCGGTCACGTCGAGGCCCGGCGTCAGGCCGTCGGCCTCGTCGAGCACCACGCGCACGGCGAGCGGGGACTTGTTGCTCGGCTTCGGCGGGATCGACGGCACCTCGTCGCGCCATCGCACCCACCCGGCCCGCGCCAGGTGGAAGACCAGGTGGAGACCGCTGGCCTCGATGTCGAGGAACTTCCCGTGTCGTCGTACGTCGTCGACCAGGGTGCCCTCGATCGCCGCGAGCCGCGGGTCGAAGGTCTTGAGCGCGCTGAACGCCGCGACGTGGACCTTGGTGATGGCACGGCCGGTCAGCCGGCCGCGGAGATCCAGGGCCAGCGCCTCGACCTCGGGCAGCTCGGGCACGCCGCCAGCCTAACGAGAGGGGCTGACAGGCAGCGCCCGACGGCGCATGATGGGGCATGGCCGCCGTACGACCGCTGCCCCGGACGGGCGAGATCTTCTTCGACGCGCGCGGCGGCGACCGGTCGATGCGGGTGAGCTGGCACGAGGAGGCCGACCTCGTCGTCGTCTCGTTGTGGCGCGACGGCGCCTGCTCGGGGACGTTCCGGCTGCCCGCGGAGGACGTGCCGGACCTGGTCGACAGCCTGGTCGACGTGCTGCGCCGCCGCGGCACGCCGCGGACGGCGTCGCTGCGACACGCTAGAGCGGTCTAAGGATCCGGCTAGACACCTCGATACGGTCCGATGGTGGACCCGATCCGGAACCCCTACGCGCCCGGCGCCGGGCAGCGCCCGCCCGAGCTGGCGGGCCGTGACGAGCAGCTCGCGGCGTTCGACGTGGTGCTGGAGCGGGTCGCCCGCGGCCGTCCGGAGCGCTCGCTGGTGCTGACCGGTCTGCGCGGCGTGGGCAAGACCGTGCTCCTCAACGCGCTGCGTTCGGCCGCCGTGCGCAAGGGGTGGGGCACCGGCAAGCTCGAGGCACGCCCCGACCAGTCGCTGCGCCGGCCGCTGTCCGGCGCGCTGCACCAGGCGGTCCGCGAGCTCGCCCACCCCAGCCCCGACGAGGTCGACCACGTGCTCGGCGTGATCCGCTCCTTCGCCGAGCGCGACGCCGGAGCCGACGCCAAGCTGAAGGACCGGTGGAGCCCCGGCATCACCACGCCCGCGGTGCGCGGTCGCGCCGACTCCGGCGACATCGAGATCGACCTCGTCGAGCTGCTCACCGACGTCGGCGGGCTGGCGGCCGACAAGGGGCTGGGCATCGCGGTGTTCGTCGACGAGATGCAGGACCTGGACGCGACCGACGTGTCCGCGCTCTGCGCCGCCTGCCACGAGCTGAGCCAGTCCGGGCTGCCGGTCATCGTCGTCGGCGCCGGGCTCCCGCACCTGCCGGCCGTGCTGTCGGCGTCCAAGTCCTACTCCGAGCGGCTCTTCACCTACCAGCGGATCGACCGGCTCGGCCGCGACGCCGCCGACCGCGCACTGGCAGCGCCGGCGGCCGAGGAGGAGGCGTCGTACGACGACGACGCTCTGGCCGCGATGTACGACGCCACCGGCGGCTACCCCTACTTCATCCAGGCCTACGGCAAGGCGGTCTGGGACCTCGCGCCGCGCACGCCGATCACCGCCGAGGACGTCGCTGTCGCCGCGCCGGAGGCGGAGCGGGAGCTGGCGGTCGGGTTCTTCGGCTCCCGGTTCGAGCGAGCGACGCCGGGGGAGCGCGACTACCTGCGCGCGATGGCCGATGCGGCCGAGGGCACCGACGGCGTCGACCCGGTGGGTGCGGTCGCCACCGCCGACGTCGCCCTCGTGCTCGGCAAGAAGCCGCAGTCGCTCTCGCCTGCGCGCGACAGCCTGCTGAAGAAGGGGCTGATCTACTCAGGCGAACGCGGCCGGATCGCGTTCACCGTGCCGCACTTCGGCAGGTACCTGCGGAGCCAGGGCTGACCCGGCAGCGTCGGTCAGGACCGATCAGGGCCGATCAGGGCCGATCAGGGCCGATCAGGGCCGATCAGGGCCGATCAGGGCCGGCCGCCCCCGAGGACGCCGTCGAGCACGCAGTTGAGGCTCGACACCAGGTCGGTGCACTCCTCCTCGGGCTCGTTCGGCGGGTTGCTCGGGGGGTTGCTCGGCGGGTTCGGGGTGTGCGTGGGGCCGTCCGGGTCCCAGTCGGGGTCGGGCGACGAGGGCGTGGTGGGGTCGTCCGCCGACGGCGTCGGGTCGTCCGCGGAGGTCGTCGGGTCGTCGGCGGTGTCGGCGACCGACTGGATGCCGGGCTCCTGCGTCTCGTCGGTCGGGTCGGCCTCGCGGGTGCGCCGCTCCTTGGCCTTCTCGACCGCGTCCGCCCCCTTGATGTCGTAGGACGGCACGTCGTCGGGATCGGCCTCCCGGACGACGTTCGGAGGAGTCTTCTCCTTCTCCTCGGCGTCGGCGAGGCCGAGCGCCCAGGCGCCCACCAGGGCGGTGACGATGACGACGGCTCCGCCGCGCATCAGCCAAGTCCTGCCGCGTAGCAACCAGCTACTGGTCATCCCATGCACTCCATCGGTCCTGCCCCCAGGGCCTCCCCAGCGGAGGACTCTACAGCGACAGGCGACATCAGGCCCAGACCGAGACCCGGTAACCGAGCTCGCACCCCTCGGTGCCGATCGGGTGCACCCCGAACTCCACGAGCAGCCACGGCCCGCCCGGCTCGCCGCTCGGGTCCGGCGCCACGCGCACGGTCGGCCGGACCGCTCCGATGACGATGGCGCCGCCGAGGTCACCGGTGGTGGACCGGTGGGTGCGGACGTCCATCTCGACCTCGAGGTGCGAGGGCAGCGAGGTCACCGGCGGCGCGTCGGGCACGAAGAACGACAACGACAGCACGTCCGTGTGCCGGATCATCCCGCGGAAGCCGGGGTTCGCGACGATGCTGACGACGCCGGAGTGGACCGTGACCCGCCCCTGGGTGTGGTCGGGGTTGCGCAGGTCGAGGTAGTAGGGCCGGGCCGGGGTCACGCCGGCGACCTGCAGGCGGTGCACGCCGCCAGACTAGGGCTGGTCGGGCTCCTCGGGCACCGGATCACCCGTCGCGGTGACGGAGATCCGGGTCAGCCGGCGCCCGTCCATCTCGGCGACCTCGAGCCGGGCCGGACCGACCTCCACCGCGTCGCCGACCTCGGGGAGCCGTCCCAGCCGGGCGATCACGTAGCCGGCGGCCGTCTCGTAGTCGCCGTCCGGCAGCGTGATGCCGGTGGCGTCGGCGAAGTCCTCGATCGACAGGCCGCCCTCCACGACCGTCCCGGCGCCGAGGTCGCCGAGGTCGGGCTCCGGCCGCTCGTCGTACTCGTCGCGGATGTCGCCGACGATCTCCTCGACCAGGTCCTCGAGCGTGACGATCCCGTCGGTGCCGCCGTACTCGTCGACGACGACGGCCAAGTGGGTGCCGTCCTCGCGCATGATGGCGACCGTCGGCAGCACCAGGTTGGTGCCCGGGAGGTGCAGGATCGGGCGTTGCACCTCGGCGACGGTGCGCGGGTCGTCCTGGCGGACGTCGAGCAGGTCGCGGACGTGGAGGAAGCCGGTCACGTCGTCGAAGCTGTCGCCGAGCACGGGGTAGCGTGAGTAGCTCTGCCCGGCCACCCATTCCACGGCCTCGGGCAGCGGGGTGTCACCGTCGACGAACGCGACGTCGCCGCGCGGCCGCATGACCTCCTTCAGCGAGCTGCGGGTGGCGGAGAAGACATCGCTGAGGATGCGTCGCTCGTCGTCGCCGAGGCCCTCGTGGGTGGTGACGATGTCGCGCAGCTCGTCCTCGCTGACGGAGTCGTTGCGGGCGTCGGGGTCGCCGCCGAGCAGCCGGACCAACGCGTTGGTGGACACCGACAGCAGCCAGATCACCGGCCGCATCAGGGTCGCGAACCGGTCGAGGGCGGGTGCGGTCGCCAACGCGACCGGCGCCGAGCGCTGGAGCGCGAGCCGCTTCGGCACCAGTTCGCCGAGCACCAGCGAGAGGTAGGCGATGAGCAGGGTGAGCACCACCAGCGCGACGGTGTCGGCGGCGTCCTCGCCGAGGCCGAGGTCCACGAGGTACGGCGCCACGTCGGGAGCGAGCGTCGAGCCCCCGTAGGCGGCGGAGAAGAACCCGGCGACGGTCACACCGATCTGGACGGCGGAGAGGAAGCGGTTGGGGTCGCGCGCGATGTCGGCCACCCGCTGTCCGCGTCCGCCACGCTGCTCGAGCTGGTTGACCTGGCTCTCGCGCAGGGACACCAGCGCGAGCTCGGTCGCGGCGAACACGCCGCCCACGACCACGAAGGCGACCACGAGGCCGAGGTTGAGGAAGGTCTGCGAGTCGATCAAGCCCGTTCACCTCCCTGCGGCAGCGAAGGTGAACGGTAGGGACTTCGGGGATCGTCCATGCCCGCGATCCTACGGAACCGGGTCCCGCGGACGCTGGCCGGAGACGGCGGTCGCCCCGCGGTCCTCGTCCTGGTGGACGGTCGGCGCCAGCCCGGCGGTCGCGAACGCGGCGGCCGCGACGTGGGCCTGGTCGGTCCCGGTCTCGACGAGCAGGTGGCCGCCGGGGGCGAGCCACTCCGGCGCCCGGCCCGCGAGCCGTCGTACGACGTCGAGCCCGTCGGCGCCGCCGTCGACCGTGGCGCGCGGCTCGTGGTCGCGCGACTCCGGTGGCATCAGCGCGACCGCGTCGGTCGGGACGTAGGGGACGTTCGCCACCAGCACGTCGACCCGCCCGCGGAGCCGGTCGGGGAGCGGGTGGTCGAGGTCGCCGTGGTGGACGGTCCCGCCGACCGGCGCGAGGTTGCGCCGCGCGCACGCCACCGCGACCGGGTCGACATCGGCCGCGTGCAGCTCCACTCCGGGGTGCCGGTGGGCGATCGTCAGGCCGAGGGCGCCGGATCCGCAGCACAGGTCGACGACGACGCCACCGGCGCCCAGCCGGTCGACCGCGAGCTCCACCAGGAAGGCCGTGCGCTGGCGCGGGACGAACACCCCGGGGTCCAGCGCGACGCGGACGCCGGCGAAGTCGGCCCAGCCCACCAGGTGCTCCAGCGGCTCGCCGGCGACCCGGCGCTCCACCAGCAGCTCCAGCTCCGGTCCGTCGGCCGTGGCGGCGAGCACGGCCGCCTCGTCCTCCGCGAACACGCAGCCCGCCGCGCGGAGGCGGCGGACCAGCGGGTCGAGGTCGGGCACGGTCGGGTCAGAAGTAGTCGCGCACGTGCAGCGGCCGGCCCGCGCACACGGCATCGAGGACCGCGTCATCCTCGGCCGTGCCGCCGGTGAGCAGCCCGGCCATCCGGACGTTGGCGCAGGTCTGCGCGCCCGACCACAGCAGCGCCAGCCCGCCCGGGGTGAACGTCGGGTGGTCGCCCTCGGGGTCGGTCCGCTCGCAGGTCACCCCGTCCTCGGACGCGGTGAGCCGGTAGCTCCCGTCGGTCCCGGACACCGCGTCCTGGTGCACGCGGAGGACGACCGTGCCGCGGGCGCGGGCCGGGAGCGCGGTGAACGCGGCGGGCACGTCGAGCAGCCGGAGCATGTAGGGGTGGCTCTCGATCGCCGTCCAGCTCAGGGTCGGGAGCACCGAGCGGGCGAGGTCGTCACCGGACGTCTGCACGGTCACCCGGACGGCGACGCTGGCGAACGAGCCCAGCAGGCGCCAGAGCGCCCGGTAGCCCTCGGCGGTGGTCGCGAGCAGGTCCTGGACCTCGATCCTCCCCTCGGGTCCGTAGCCGCGGCCGCGGTTCCACGAGCAGTAGCCGACCACTGCGTCGCTCTCGTCGACCGCGAGCGTGACGCCGGTGAAGTCGCCGATGACGTCCTCGTCGGTCGCGGGGAAGGACGGTCCGCGCCGGGTCAGCGGTCCGTTCTGGGCGCGCGCCCAGACGTCGTACAAGGCGCGCGCTGCGGGAAGGTCGGCGGCGGTCGCGCGTCGGGTGCGGACCCCGACCGGCGGCCGGACCCGGGTCAGCTCGGCGGTCGGGACCTCGACCGTCTGCAGGGTGGTGACGACCTCGTAGCCGCTGCTGCGGTAGATCCCCGGTGCCGTCGGGTAGAGCGTCGAGACCACGTCGCCGCGCTCGACCGAGGCGTCGAGCACCGCTCGGAAGAGCTCGCGCAGCAGGCCGCGGCCCCGCTCCTCCGGGGACACCGCGACCCCCGCGATGCCGCTCGTCGGCAGCTCCTGCCCGTGCCACCAGGAGTGGTACTCCCGCCGGAGCATCCGCCCGGCCAGCCGCTCGCCGTCGAAGGCGCCCCACCACAGCCGTCCCGGGCCGGGGAACCCCTCGCGGGTCGGCCGCGGCATCCCGTCGGGGATCGCCCCGAAGGCCTCGATGCCGAGCGCGACCGACTGCTCGAGGTCGTCGGCGGTCAGGGGTCGGACGGTCGGGGTGGTGGTCACCGGGACAGTCTGGGCCACCGGCCCCCGCGCCCGACATCCGATTTCGGCCGGTCCGCCGGCGTCGCGTCCTGCCGACAGCGGATCTGCCTGCGGCAGAACAGCCTTGGGCGACGTCCCGGGGTGCCGCACGGTGGGGTCATGAGCACCCACACCCCCGAGCGACCGCTCCTCATGGTCGACGACCAGCTGGCGTCCCGGCTGCTGCAGCAGCGCATCATCGTCCTCGGCCAGGAGGTCGACGACCACGTCGCCAACCGGCTGTGCGCGGCGCTGCTGCTGCTGTCGGCCGAGGACCCGAACCGCGACATCAGCCTCTACATCAACAGCCCCGGCGGCTCGGTGACCGCCGGCCTCGCGATCTACGACACCATGCGCATGATCCCCAACGACGTGAGCACGCTGGCGATGGGCCTGGCCGCCAGCATGGGCCAGTTCCTGCTGACGGCCGGCACGCCCGGCAAGAGGTACGCCCTGCCGCACGCCGAGGTGCTGCTGCACCAGGGGTCGGCCGGGCTCGGCGGCACCGCGATCGACATCGAGATCCAGGCCCAGCGGCTGGAGCGGATGAAGGACCTGATGATGCGGCTGACCGCCGAGCACAGCGGCCAGCCGGTCGCGAAGGTCGAGAAGGACGCCCGCCGCGACAAGTGGTTCACCGCCGAGGAGGCTCGGGACTACGGGCTGGTCGACGCCGTGCTCACCGACGTGCGGGCGGTGGCGCCGACCCGGCCCACCGTCGCGTTCGGCGGTGCCCAGTGAGCACCTACACGATCCCGAGCGTGGTCGAGAAGACCGTGCGCGGGGAGCGGGCGGTCGACATCTACAGCCGGCTGCTGAGCGACCGGATCGTCTACATCGGCACCGAGATCGACGACGGCGTCGCCAACGTCGTGATCGCCCAGCTGCTGCACCTGGAGGCGGAGAACCCCGACGTCCAGATCAACCTCTACCTCAACTCACCGGGTGGCTCGGTGACCTCGATGCTCGGGATCTACGACACGATGCAGTTCGTGCGGGCGCCGGTGGCGACGACGTGCATCGGCCAGGCCGCCTCGTCCGCGGCGGTGCTGCTGGCGGCGGGCGCTCCCGGCCGCCGGTCGGTCCTCCCGCGGTCGCGGGTGATCCTCCACCAGCCGTCGGGCGGTGGTCAGGGCACGCTGCCGGACCTCGCCGTGCAGGCCAAGGAGATCGCGCGGCTGCGGGGCACGATGGAGGAGGTGCTCGCGAGCCACACCGGGCAGAGCCTCGAGCGGTTGCGGGAGGACACCGACCGCGACCTCATCCTCGACGCGCCGAGCGCGGTGGCCTACGGCCTGGCCGACTCGGTGCTCGAGTCCCGCAAGCTCGCGGTGGGGGCGTAGGGCCACGGCTGCTCGGGCCGTTCAGGCATGAGGGCCCAGCCGACGACGTACAGCAGGATCGGTGTGCCGATGCCGAAGATGGTGGCGGCGACCAGCACGATCCGGATCAGCGTCACGTCGAGGCCGGTGTAGTCGGCGAACCCCGCACAGACCCCGGCGAGGACCTTGCCGTCCCGGCTGCGCACCAGGGTGCGCTTGGCCGCCGGAGCCGGAGGGGCGGGCTGGTGGTAGGGCTCGTAGCTGCTCATGCCTCCAGCGTGCTCGGTCGCGGCCCGCCGGACATCGGGGACCGACCCTGACCGTCCCCTGATCCTTCCGCCGGAAGTCGTCTCGATACGTCGCTCGCTGCACTCGCTCCTACTCGACGACCGAAGGCGTCCGGTCGTCGAGTAGCCCGGGCTTTTCGGTCGTCGAGTAGTCCGAGCCGCTAGGCGAGGACGTATCGAGACGCCCGCACCCGCGCGCCTACGCCGCCAGACAGACCGGGCCGCGCACGGCGTGCATCCGCCGGGCCACCCGGAGCGTCAGGTCGGCCATCCGCAGGCCGAGCGCGCCGGCGACGGCGGCCAGCACCTCCGAGCTCGGCTCCTTGCGCCCGCGCTCGACCTCGGAGAGGTACTGCACGGAGATCCCGGCCTCCTCGGCGACGTCGGCCAGCGTCCGCTCGCTGCGGTGGCGCTCCTGCCGCAGCTCCTCGCCGGCCGCCTCGCGCCACAGCGGCTCGACCGGCGCGGGCTCGGGAGCGGGCCGCGGCGCGGGCCGGGCCGGGGCGGTGGTCGGGAAGCGGAGGACGTCACCCATGGGGTGACGTTAGGCCGCCGCACCGAAGGGCGACAGGGCTGTTCGCTCCCGGCGTACGGCCCTGCTGGTGCATCATGCTGCCCATGCGGCCGCAGGTCGTCGCACACCGCGGCGCGAGTCACGAGATCGCCGAGCACACCCTCAGCGCCTACCTCGAGGCGCTCGACGCCGGCGCCGGCGGCCTCGAGTGCGACGTCCGGCTGACCGCCGACGGGCACCTGGTCTGCGTGCACGACCGCAACCTCCGTCGTACGTCGGGCAACCCCGGCCTGGTCTCGACGATGGACCTCGCCGAGCTCAACGAGCTCGACTTCTCGACCTGGAAGAACCCGTGGTCGGACCTCGACGACGAGGCGCCCGACCGCGACGAGGAGCTCGACGGCGTCCTCACCCTCCGCAAGCTGCTGGAGACCGTCGCCGACTACGACCGGCGGGTCGAGGTGGCGATCGAGACCAAGCACCCGACCCGGTTCGGCGGCCTGGTCGAGAAGCGGCTCGTGGAGATGCTGCGCGACTTCGGCTGGGAGACAGCCGGTTCGCCGGTGCGGGTGATGAGCTTCTCGTTCACCGCTCTCCAGCGGGTCGAGCGGCTCGCCCCGGACGTGCAGACGGTGCAGCTCGTCGACAAGCCGTCCTTGTGGCCGATGCTGCGCCGGGCCGTCGGCCCGCGCACGATCATGGGCCCGGGCATCGAGATGCTGCGCGACCACCCGCGGGTCGTCGACAGCATGGTCCGCACCGGCCGCACCCTGCACGTCTGGACGGTCAACACCGAGGACGACCTCGACCTCTGCCTCAAGCTCGGCGTGCGGGCCGTGATCACCGACCGGCCGGCGTACCTCCTCGACCTGCTCGACCGACGCGGTGAGGTCGAGGAGGAGCCACCCGGATAGGTTCTGGGCCATGGCCAAGAAGAACCGCTCGAAGAACCGCGCCGCCGAGACGACCTCCGGCGCGCCCGGAGAGGTCGGCCCCCGCCAGCCGTGCCCGTGCGGGTCCGGCAAGCGCTACAAGGCCTGCCACGGCGCACCCGGCGGCGGCACCGTGTTCGTGAAGCGGCCCTTCGAGGGCCTGGCCTCGGAGTGCGACCTGGTGGCGATGCGCGAGCTGGTGCCGGCGGCGTCCGCGGCGCTCACGCTCCAGGGCGAGCACGCCGACCGCGCGGTGCGGGTCTGCACGCTGCTGCCGATGGCCGCGCCGGCGATGGTCCGCGAGAGCGGCGAGGTCTGGCTCGGTCTCCAGGTGCAGCACAGCTTCGGCGACCCCTCGCGCGACCTCGCGGCCGTGCTCCTGGCGGCGCTCGACGCCGAGCCCGGCACGCCGATGGTGGGGCTCACCGAGCCGCCGGCCGCCGGCCCGCGGCTGCAGGACCTCGTCGTCGACGAACCGCTGCGCATCGAGGTCCACGAGGGGTTCGACTTCTGGGTCTCCGACGTCGAGGACTCCCCGGAGCTCGCGGCCGCGCTCGAGCAGGCGCAGGGTGCCGCCTCGCCGACGGCCCGGCTCGCGTCAGTGACGGCGGCGTACTGGACCAAGCTGGGCGACAAGGAGTTCCTGCGCTGGGTGATGCCGGAGCCGGAGGACGCCCTGCTCGACGCGTTCGCGCGGCTGCACGTCGACGACCGCGACCGGGTGGTCGACGGCGCGCGGCTGATCGGGATGTTCCGCGCGCACGGTGTGGTCGCGCCGGTCTGGGAGCTCCCGGACGGCACCGGCGTCGAGGGTGTCGAGGACGCCGCGGCCGAGCTGCGCGCGCGGCTCGACGAGGCGCTCGCGGCGACGGCCGACCTGACGACCGAGGAGCGCTCCGCCCGCGCCGGGCTCGCCAACCGCCAGGTGACGATCCGCTGACGCCGGACCGGCGCCGCTCTCAACGCGGCTGGACGACCCAGGTGTGCAGGCGGGAGTAGCCCTTCACCGACACCCGGCGCAGCCGGCGGAAGCGGTACGTCGACGCGGCGTCCTCGTGCTCGTCGGAGTCGTCGTCCTCGGCGCCGGTGAGCGCCTCGAACATGCCCTTGTCGACGAGCACCGACCCGGGCCGTGCCACGCTGGTGAGCCGGGCGGCGATGTTGACGGTCGGGCCGAACACGTCGCCGAGGCGGGTGACCACCTCGCCGTACGCCACTCCGGCACGCACCGCCGGGAACTCGTCGTCCTCGTCGGCGCCGCGTCGGGTCAGCTCGAGCGCCATCGCGACGGCGTCCTGGGCGGTGTCGGCCACGATGAGCAGCTCGTCGCCGATGTTCTTGATGATCCGCCCGTTGTGCTCGATGACGGTGTCGAGCGCCGCGGTCTCGAACGCCTCGAGCCAGCTGACCAGCTCGCGCTCGGACAGGTTCCGCGAGCGGGCTGTGTAGCCGACGATGTCGACGAAGCAGACCGCGCGGCAGCTGGTGCGGTCGTCGGTGGCCGCGACGGCCAGCATCCGCGAGGACACGCTGAGCAGGTGCCGTCGCCACACGTAGTTCTGCAGGTCCTCGACCCGCGGCAGCACCTCGCCGGCGAGGTCGATCAGGCCGTCGGTCGGGTCGATCCCCGCTTCGCGGGCGATGTCGGCGAGCAGGCCGACCTGCCACTCGGCCAGTCGGGCGAAGCTGCGACCGAGGGTGCGGACCAGCCCGTCCTGCCGGTCGGCGTCGATGACGCCGAGGTCGATCAGGTCCACGGTGTTCCGCAGCGCGCGGACGTCCGCCTCGGTGAACGCGGGCTCGCCCGGTTCGGTGTGGGCGAAGCCGAGGAGGTGCCAGAGCTCGCGGGCGACCTCGAGGGACACGCCGGCCCGCTCGGCGACCTCGGCCTGGTCGAGGTGGGGCTCCTCCCCGAGGAGCCGGTACTCGAGCGCGTCGAGCGCGTCGGGCGGTCCGGACTCCCCGGGTGGCACGGAGTCGATGGCGTCGGTGGCGTCGGTGGCGTCGGTGGCGTCGGTGGGGGCCGTCAGCCGCTGACGCGGGCCTGGGCGACCTCGACCAGGGCCTCGTGGAAGCTCGGCATCTCGGCGTCGAGCTTCAGCAGCGTCTCGTCGGTCAGGTGGATGCAGTCGAGCTCCGTGAGCGCGACGATCGTCGCGTTGCGCAGCTTCTGACCCATGATCGCGGCCTCACCGACGATGTCGCCGGCACCCAGCTGGGCGATCTCGGAGCCGTCGACCCGCACCGAGACCGTGCCGTCGAGGATGATGTAGGCCTTGTCCGCAGGAGTGTCCTTCCAGATCGGGGACCAGCCCTCCGGAAGGTGGACCCGGCGACCCAGCCCGCTGATCTTGGCGACCTCTTTGGGCGTGAAGTGCTCGAAGAACGTTGTCATGTTGACCCTTTCCCTGCGGTCTCCCCATGTGGCGCGGCACCCGCGTTGGATGCGACTTTATCCACAACGACCCGGGAGGGGCATGGGTTAGTGCGCCGGGTCACGCGCGATCGGGCAGCTCATGCAGCGCGGACCGCCGCGCCCGGAGCCCAGCTCGGAGCCCGCGATCCGGATCACCTCGATGCCCGCCGCCTCGAGCCGGCTGTTGGTGCCGTCGTTGCGCTCGTAGGCCACCGCGAGCCGCGGCGCGAGGGCCAGGGTGTTGTTGCCGTCGTCCCACTGCTCCCGCTCGGCGGTGACCGGGTCGAGCCCGGTGTCGATCTGGTGGAGGGTGTCGAGCTGCATCGCCTTGGCCGCCGCGACGAGGAACGGCTCGGGCTCCGCGACCTCGAGCTCGAGGCCGGCCGGGTCGCTGTCGGCGCGCCGGGTGACGGCGTACGCGGTCAGGGTGTCGGCCACGTTCGGGTACATCACGACCTTGTCGACGTCGACCATGGTGCACACCGTGTCGAGGTGCATGGTCGCCCGCTCCTGGGCGATCGGTACGGCGAGGACGGTCTCGGCCAGCCCCGACTCGAAGACCTGGCGGGCGAACCGCTCGGCGCCCGCGGGCGTCGTACGCTCCCCGACGCCAACGGCGATCACGCCCGGCGCGAGCAGCAGGACGTCGCCGCCCTCGACGTGCTCGAAGTGGTGGCCGAGGATCCGCGGGCTGGCCGCGAACCGCGGGTGGTGGCGGTAGATCAGCTCGGTCAGCTGCGTCTCGCGCTTCCGCGCCGGCATCGCCAGCGAGGTGATCGCCACCCGGTCGCGCACCCACACCGAGGAGTCGCGGGTGAAGAGCAGGTTGGGCAACGGGTCGACGAGGAAGTCGTCGAACGCGAGCAGCTTGGTGACCAGCCCGAACCCGCCGCGGACCTCGTCGTTGCGGATGCCGGAGGTGAGGTAGATCGTGAGGTCCTCGGGCGTCGCGTCGCCCAGGAAGCCGCGGAGGTAGAGCCGCAGCGTCTCGCCGAGGTCGAGGTCGGTGAGCGCGGTCTCGATCGCGATGTCCCGCGCCTCGGGCTCGGCGAGGGTCTCGGCCAGCAGCTCGGTCAGGTAGACCACCTCGACCCCGCGGCCGCGGAGGGCGTCGGCAAACGCGTCGTGCTCGTCCTGGGCGCGCGACACCCAGGGGACGCCGTCGAAGAGCAGCTTGTCGTTGTTGCGGGGCGTCAGCCGCTGGAGCTCGGGGCCGGGCCGGTGCAGCATCACCGTGCGCAGGCGGCCCACCTCGCTGTCCACGCCGGCCGGGGCGGGCTCGGGAGCGCTGGGGTTCACCGTTGCGTCGGTCATGGCGGGCACCTTAGTGGATTGTCTGACAATCACGTGCGTCGGCGGCTTCGCACGTCCTGCGTCGCGCGCCGCTCACGGGGTCCACCGTAGGACGTCGGCGATGGGATCAGTCGGGCACCTCGAGGCGTGCCTCGAGCGCGGCCACCTGCTGCTTGAGGTCGGCGATCGCCGCGAGGATCGTGGCCGTGGAGTCGTCGACCGCCTGCTCCACCTCTTCGGCCAGCTCGGCGTTGTCCTCCTCCACCTCGCGGTCGAGGGCCTCGACCGCGACCGCGATGAAGAGGTTGAGCACGATGTAGGTCGACAGCACGACGAAGGCGAGGAAGAACGCCCACGCCCAGGTGTGCTCCTCGGTCGCGGCGCGGACGACGTTGGCCCAGTCGTCCCCGGTCGTGACCTGGAAGAGCGACAGCAGCGACTGGCCGAGGGTCCCGAAGTGCTCGGGGTCGGTCGTGCCGAAGAGCTGGGTGGCGACCACCGCGCTCACGTAGAGGAGGATGAGCAGCAGCAGTGCGATCGAGCTCATGCCCGGGATGGTCGTGACGAGCGCAGCCACGACCGTGCGCATCGAGCGCACCGTGGACAGCAGGCGCAGCACCCGCAGCACCCGCAGCACCCGCAGCACACCGCTGGCGCTGCCGCTCGGCACGAACGCGATCGCGACCACGACGAAGTCGAAGACGTTCCAGCCGCCGCGCCAGAAGCGCCAGCCCTCGGCGAAGATCCGGAGCGCGATCTCGACCACGAACACGGCCAGCGTGCACCAGCCGACGACGTTGATGAGCGTGCCGTACTCGCTCATCCAACGCTCGTAGGTCCCGAGACCGAGGATGGCGGCGTTGAGCAGGATCACCGCGATGACGAACCACTGGAAGGCCGGGCGCTCGATCAGCCGCCGGGCGGCCTCCCGGGCGGGATGCACGTCCATCGGCCGTCAGCCGCGGAACGGGTCGGCCGGGTAGACGCCGAGCATCTTCACGTCGGTGGTGAAGAACCCCAGCTCCTCCAGCGCCCGCTTCAGGCCGGGGTCGTCCGGGTGCCCGTCGACCTCGGCGAGGAACTGGGTGGCGCCGGCGAAGGACCCGCCCACCATGTAGCTCTCCAGCTTGGTCATGTTGATGCCGTTGGTCGCGAAGCCGCCGAGCGCCTTGTAGAGCGCGGCCGGCAGGTTCCGGACGTTGAAGACGAAGCTGGTGACGACCGGCCCGTTGCCGGGAGGGGCCTTGACGAAGTCGCGGGAGAGCACGACGAACCGGGTGGTGTTGTGGTCCTCGTCCTCGACGTCGGCGCGCAGGATCTCCAGGCCGTAGATCTCGGCCGCGAGCGGGGGCGCGATCGCTGCCTGGGTCGGGTCTGCGGCCTCGGCGACCTCGCGGGCGGCGCCGGCCGTGTCGCCGGAGATCAGGGGCGTCAGCCCGAGCTCGCGGATCACCTTGCGGCACTGGCCCAGGGCGTGGACGTGGCTGTGCACGGTGCGGATGGTGTCGAGGCTGGCGCCGGGCACCGCCATCAGCGAGAACTCGATGCGTAGGAAGTGCTCGGCCACGATGTGGAGGTCCGACTCGGGCAGGAAGTGGTGGATGTCGGCCACCCGCCCGGCGATCGAGTTGTCGATCGGGATCATCGCCAGGTCGGCCTCCCCGGCCGTGACCGCCGCGAAGACGTCCTCGAACGACGCACACGGGATCGCCTCCCAGTCCGCGTAGTGCTGCTTGCACACGAGGTGGGAGTTCGCGCCGGGTTCTCCCTGGTAGGCGATGCGTGGCATGGCCCAAGGGTAGTGCGACCTACGATCGGCCCATGCCGACGCTGCTCGCGAGCATCGCCCTGATCGTCGCCGCCCTCGCGCTCGCGCTGGCCCTCGTGAGCTGGCGCCGGACGCGACCCACCGCCGACGGCGACCTGCCCGCCGACGTGCTCGGGCTGCGGCGCGAGGTCGCTGCGCTCCGCAAGGAGGCGAGCGGCGTGCTGCGGCACCTGGCCGTGGTGCGCTACGACGCGTTCGAGGAGATGGGTGGCCGGCTGTCGTGGTCGCTGGCGTTGCTCGACGACGGCGGCGACGGCGTCGTCCTCACCTCGATCCGCGGCCGCAACGAGGCCCGCACCTACGCCAAGAGCGTCCTGGGCTGGAAGAGCGACCAGGAGCTCTCACCGGAGGAGGCCGAGGCGATCGGCCACGCGAGGGCTACCGCGGCACCCTGACCAGCAGCCGGCCGTGGATGCACTCCATGTGCAGCTCGCAGCCGGGGCCGATGGTGTCGCCGTCGAGCTGGCGCGGCACCTCCGAGGACGCGCGTACGACGACCGACCGGCCGGTGAAGCGCGCGACGGACTCGCCGGCCCGCCCCTCCCGGCGGCTCAGCACCCGCACGACGAGCGGGATCCAGCTGAGGAACCGGCGCGGGTAGAGCAGGACGACGTCGAGCTGGCCGTCGTCGATGGCCGCGTCGGGGATCAGGTTCATCCCGCCCTGAAGGCTGCCGACGTTGCCGACGACACAGGTCCGGGCGCGGTGCTTGGTGAACTCGCCGCCGTCGATCGACACCTCCAGCCGCATGGTCGGGAACATCAGCGCCTTGAGGGCCGACCACACGTAGGCCAGCCAGCCGACCTTCGCCTTGATGTCCTCGTTGACGCCCTCCATGATCGCGGCGTCGAAGCCCATGCCGGCCATCACCATGAAGTGGGTGTCCTCGATGCCGTCGCCGGTCACCTTGACCATGTCGATGGCCCGGTCCTGGCCGTTGATCGCGATGTCGATCGCGGCCCGGATGAAGAGCGGGATGTCGAGGTTGCGCGCGAGCAGGTTGCCGGTGCCGGCCGGGACGATCCCGACCGGGATGCCGGTGCCGGCGAGCTCGGCGCAGACCTCGCGCACGGTGCCGTCGCCACCGCAGACGATGACCAGGTCGGCGCCGTCGATCGAGGCCTGCTCGGCCTGGCCGGTGCCGGAGTCCTCGATGGTGGTGAGGTACCAGCGCGGTTCCTTCCACCCCGACTCGGCGGCCAGCTGGGCGACCATGGCCTGGAACTGGTCGACGTCCTCGACCTTGATCGGGTTGAGCACGACCGCGAGGTCGTTGTTCGACGGCAGGGCCTGCGGCAACGGCAGCGCGTTGAGCGCGTGGCTGCGGGGGAGCGGGTTGTAGAGCGCGAGCGTCAGCAGCACCAGGCCGGCGCCGAGCAGCGCCCCGCCGGTGACGTCGGTCCAGAAGTGCCGTCCCAGCAGCAGCCGGTCGGCGCACACCAGGGCCACGACGAGCACCAGCCCGGCGCCGATCAGCCGGCGGATGTTGGCGCGCCGGACGAGCATGACCGCGAGCACCAGGCACACGCCCGCGAGCGCGGTGGTCTGGGAGGCGTGCCCGGAGGGAAACGCGCGGGTGTCGAGGAAGCCCAGTGTCTCCTGCCAGTCGGGCCGGTCGCGCCCGACGAGGAGCTTGAGGCCCTGGGTTATCACGACCGTCGCGACCATCACCACGACGACGAAGACCGCCGCCCGGCGGTGCCGCTTGGCGAGCATGACGCCGGTGAGCACGACCGAGTAGATCGTCATCGCCAGCACCTCGAAGGCCAGCTCGACGACCCGGAGCACGTCGTGGAGCCAGTCGCCCTGGTCGTCGGCCCAGCCCGCGAGGTCCTCACCGGTGTCGTCGACGTCCGCGAGCCAGGCCCAGTCCAGGGAGACGCCGAGCGCGAGCACCGAGAAGAGGAGCAGGCACGCGACCGCGGCGATCAGGGGGGTCTGACGAGGGCGGTCGAGCACGCGGGCAGGCTAACCGAGCGGCCCGCTAGCGTCGTACTCGTGACCACCCCTCAGCAGGAACCTGCGCCCCACCGCCGCCTCGGCAGCTCCGGGCTCGTCGTCTCCGCCGTCGGCCTCGGCTGCAACAACCTCGGCCGGCCCGGCACGGCGTCGGAGTCCCAGGAGGGCACCGACCGGGTCGTCGGCGCGGCCCTCGACGCCGGGATCACCCTGTTCGACGTCGCCGACACCTACGGCGCCGAGCCGGGGCTGTCCGAGGAGCGGCTCGGGGCCGCGCTGCGCGGGCGCCGCGACGAGGTCGTGGTCGCGACCAAGTTCGGCATGGACATGCGCGGGGTCAACGGGCCGGACTTCGGCGCCCGTGGCGGCCGGCGCTACATCGTGACCGCGGTCGAGGCGTCCCTGCGCCGGCTGGGCACCGACCGGATCGACCTCTACCAGTTCCACACGCCCGACCCGGCGACGCCGATCGACGAGACCCTCAGTGCGCTCGACGACCTGGTCCGGGCCGGCAAGGTCCGCTACGTCGGGCACTCCAACCGGGCGGGGTGGCAGATCGCCGAGGCCGAGCACGTGGCCCGCGAGCTCGGGACCGAGCGGTTCATCTCCAGCCAGAGCCACTACAACCTGGTCGACCGCCGGGCCGAGCTCGAGGTCGTCCCGGCCTGTCGCGCCTACGGCCTCGGCCTGCTGCCGTACTTCCCGCTCGCCAACGGCCTGCTCACCGGCAAGTACGCCGGCGGCACAGCGCCGGAGGGCTCCCGCCTCACCCGCACCCGCCAGCACCTGCTCGAGACAGCGGCCTCGCCCCAGCTCCAGCGGTTCGGCGACTTCGCCCGCGCCCGCGACGTCAGCGAGGTGACCGTCGCCATCGGCTGGCTGCTGGCCCAGGACCCGGTCGCCAGCGTCATCGCCGGCGCCACCCGTCCCGAGCAGGTCACCAACAACGCCGCCGCCTCCTCCTGGGTCCCCACCCCCCAGGACCTCACCGAGCTCGACGACCTCTTCCCGCCCCCCGAACCCGTGGCTCTCTTCTAGGTCGAATCCCCCCTCGTGGCGTGTTGATTCCTCCCTCGTGGCTCGTCGAATCGTCCCTCGTGGTCGACATCTGTCCACCCCAACCGACGAATGAACCCGCCACGAGAGACGATTCGACGATCCGGATAGCCTCAGCACCATGATCGACCCGCGCATCCTCCGCGACGAGCCCGACCGCGTCCGCGCCGCCCAGGCCAAGCGCGGGCTGTCCGCCGAGGTGGTCGACCGGGCGCTGGCGGCCGACTCCGCGCGTCGTACGGCGATCGCGACCTTCGAGTCGAAGCGGGCCGAGCAGAAGACGCTCGGCGCGCAGATCCCGAAGGCCTCCCCGGAGGAGAAGCAGGAGCTGCTCGCGCAGACCAAGGCGCTCGCCGCCGAGGTCAAGGAGGCCGAGGCCGCGCGGACCGCGGCCGAGGAGGAGTGGAACGGGATCCTCAAGGAGATCCCGAACCTGGCTGCCGACGAGGCACCCGCCGGCGGCGAGGACGACTTCGCCGTGATCGAGCACGTCGGTACGCCGCGCGACTTCGCCGCCGAGGGGTTCGAGCCGCGCGACCATGTCGAGCTCGGCCAGCTGCTCGGCGCGATCGACCTCGAGCGCGGCGCCAAGGTCAGCGGCAGCCGCTTCTACTTCCTCACCGGCATCGGGGCCCAGCTCGAGCTGGCCCTGGTCACCATGGCGATGGACCAGGCCCGCGCCGCCGGCTTCACACAGGTGATTGCCCCCTCGCTGGTGCGGCCGCGGGCGATGGACGGCACCGGCTTCCTGGGCCAGGCAGCCGACGACGTCTACCGGATCGAGGGCGAGGACCTCTACCTGGTCGGCACCTCGGAGGTGCCGATGGCGGCGTACCACTCCGACGAGATCCTCGAGGAGTCGTCGCTGCCCCGCCGCTACGCGGCGTTCAGCCCCTGCTTCCGCAAGGAGGCCGGTTCGCACGGCAAGGACACCAAGGGCATCATCCGGGTCCACTGGTTCGACAAGGTCGAGATGTTCGTCTACACGACGCTCGAGGAGTCGTACGCCGAGCACGAGCGGTTGCTCGCGTGGGAGAAGGAGTTCCTCGACAAGCTCGAGCTCGCCTACCGCGTGATCGACGTCGCGGCCGGGGACCTCGGGCTGTCGGCGATCCGCAAGTTCGACTGCGAGGCGTGGATCCCCACCCAGGGCAAGTACCGCGAGCTCACCTCGACCTCCAACTGCACCGAGTTCCAGTCGCGCCGCCTCGACATCCGCGGCCGCGCCGCGGGCGCCGACGGCAAGGTCCGGCCGGTCGCCACCCTCAACGGCACCCTGACGGCCGTCACCCGCGCCATCGTCGCGATCCTCGAGACCCACCAGCAGGAGGACGGGTCGGTCCGGGTGCCGGAGGCGCTCCGCCCCTACCTCGGGGGTCTCGACCTGATCAAGCCGGTCTGAGGCACGTGGTGGCAACGGACTGGCGACCCCGGCTGGTCGCGCTCGACATCGACGGAACGCTGCTCAAGTGGGTGACCGGCCCCGGCGGCGGCTCGACCCACGAGACGGTGCCGGCCGCGGTGCTGGCCTCGGTCCAACGCGCCATCGACGCCGGGGCTCACGTCGTGCTCGCCTCCGGCCGCGCGCCGCACGGCATGACCGCGGTCGCCGAGCAGCTCGAGCTGCGAGACCCGGCCGACCCGGACGAGCGGCTCTGGATCGTCGCCTCCAACGGCTCGGTGCTGGTGCGGCACCCACCGATGGAGATCGTCCACGAGGAGACCTTCGACGCGGCGCCGGCCGTGCACGCGATCCTCGAGCGGCACCCCGACGCGCTGGTCGCGATCGAGGAGCGGGGCGTGGGCTACCGGGTGTCGGCGCCGTTTCCCGACGGCGAGCTCGGCGGCGAGCTGATCGTGACCAAGCTCGAGGACCTGGTGTCCGCGCCGGTCAGCCGCGTGATCATCCGCGACCCCCAGGCCACGGCCGACGACTTCGTCACGATGGCCTCGGAGCTCGGGCTGCACGGCACCGACTACGTCGTCGGCTGGACGGCGTGGATGGACCTGGCGCCGGTCGGGGTGTCGAAGGCATCGGGCCTGCAGTACGTCGCCGACCGGCTCGGCATCGACGCGGCCGACGTGCTGGCGATCGGCGACGGGCGCAACGACATCGAGATGCTCGGCTGGGCCGGCCGCGGGGTGGCGATGGGTCAGGCGGTACAGGAGGTCCGGGACGCGGCGGACGACGTGACCGGTCCCGTCGACGAGGACGGTGCCGCGCTCGAGCTCGACCGGTGGTTCGGCTGACCGGCCGGGCCCGTGGCTAGGCTGGTGCGGTGACGCGAGCCCTCCGGACGACCCTGGTGACGGTGGCGGCCGCCCTCGCCTGCTGGTGCGTGCCGACGCCCGCGGCCCCGGCGGCACCCGCAGCACTCGCGGACCCCGCCGCCGCCTCGGCGATCGACTGCCCGGCGCTGGACCTGGCGAACGCGGACGCGGTCCGCGACCACGCCGACGCCGTGAGTGACGTCTTCGCCGGCACCGTGCGCGACGTGGTGCCGGTCAAGACGACCCGCGGCGGCGGCAAGAACAACCAGGGCGACGACGCCCCGTCGCAGAAGCCCGACGCGCGGGTGACCTCCTTCGACCACGCGGTCGTCGTCGAGAAGGACTTCCGCGGTGCGCTGCGGCCCGGCGACCGGATCAAGGTCGTGACCGAGCCGACGGCCGACGAGGGCGTCGGGCGGCTCGAGCAGGACCAGATGTACCTCTTCTTCGCCGACGCCGAGCAGGGGATGCGGGCCTACCTGGTGGCACCGTGCAAGGGCACCCAGCTGTTGCAGGGCGGCCTGGGCGCGCGGCTCCGCAACTTCCTCGACGCCACGCTGTCGGAGGAGCCCGAGGAACCGGCGCCGTCGTACTCCCTCGCGGAGCCCGAGGACGGCGCCCGGTCGACGCCGGCCCTCGGCCGGCTGGCCGCACCCGGCGCGGCGGTCGCGCTGATCGGCGTGCTCGGGCTGTTCGTGATCGCGCGGATCAACGCGCGACGCGGCTGACCCGGCCGGTACGTCGGCTCAGAGGTACATCCCGCCGCGACCCTCGTCCGGCTTCTCCTGACCCGGACCGGCCTGGCCCGGCTGCCCCGGCTGGCCGGGCTGGCCTGCCGCCTGCTCCGGGTGCATGCCCGGCGGGAGCGCCCGGCGGATCTGCTCGAACTGGGCGCGCGCGGCCATCTGCTGGGCGTAGATGGCCGTCTGGATGCCGTGGAAGAGGCCTTCGAGCCAACCGACGAGCTGCGCCTGGGCGATCCGCAGCTCGGCGTCGGAGGGTGTGGTGTCCTCGGTGAACGGGAGCGACAGCCGCTCGAGCTCCTCGACCAGCTCCGGGGCGAGTCCCGCCTCCAGCTCCTTGATCGAGGACTGGTGGATGTCACGCAGCCGCTGGCGGCTGGCGTCGTCGAGCGGCGCGGCCTTCACCTCCTCGAGGAGCTGCCGGATCATGCTGCCGATCCGCATCACCTTCGCGGGCTGCTCGACCAGGTCGGTGAGCGAGTGCTCGCCGTCCTCGTCGCCCTCGGCCTCCTGCGCGGCCGCCAGGGCGCTCGCCGGCACCGACGCGACCGGCTGGCCGTCGGGACCGATGACGACGATCTGCTGCTCGGGGGAGTCCGATGACTGCTCGCTCATGCGGCCAACACTAGTCAGATGGCAAGGAGCACCTTTCCCGAGTGCGAGCTGTCCTCGACGATCCGGTGCGCCTCGGCGGCGTCGGCCAGCGGCAGCACCTGGTGCACGACCGGCTCGACCCTGCCGGCGGCGACGAGCGGCCACACGTTCTCGACGACCGAGGAGCAGATCGCGGACTTGTCCTCGACCGGCCGCGACCGCAGCGCGGTCGCGATGACGGCGCCGCGCTTCGACAGCAGCTTCCCGATGTCGAGCTCCGCCTTCACCCCGCCCTGCATCCCGATGATGACCAGCCGGCCCTCGTCGGCGAGGACGGAGACGTTGCGCTGGAGGTACTTCGCCCCCATGTTGTCGAGCACGACGTCGGCGCCGCGGCCCTCGGTGCCGGCCCGCACCACCTCGACAAAGTCCTCGTCCCGGTAGCCGATCGCGACGTCGGCGCCCAGCGAGCGGCAGAGCTCGAGCTTCTCCGGGCTGCCGGCCGTCGCGAAGACCTGCGCGCCGAGCGCCTTGGTCAGCTGGATCGCCATCGTCCCGATGCCGCCGGCGCCGCCGTGCACGAGGAATGCCTCGTCCGGTCGCAGCCCCGCGACCATGAAGACGTTCGACCACACGGTGCACGCGACCTCGGGCAGGGCCGCGGCGGTGACCAGGTCGACGCCGTCAGGGACGGGCATCACCTGCCCGGCCGGTACGACGACCCGGCTGGCGTAGCCGCCCCCGGCCAGCAGGGCGCACACCTCCGCGCCGACGTCCCAGCCCGTCACGCCCTCGCCGAGCGCCGCGACTGTGCCGCTGCACTCCAGGCCGATGACGTCCGAGGCGCCCGGGGGCGGCGGGTAGAAGCCCTGCCGCTGCAGCAGGTCGGCCCGGTTGACCGCCGTGGCGGCCACGTCGATCAGCACCTCGCCGGGACCCGGCTCGGGGTCCGGCAGATCGGTGACGGTCAGGACCTCGGGGCCCCCGGGCTCGGTGGCGGTGACGGCACGCATGCGTCCATCTTGCCGACCCGGTGTCAGACGAGGAGGTTCTCCTCCTCTTCCTCGTCGACGTCCTCGTCCACCTCGTCGATCTCGTCGAGGTGGGTCAGCTCCTCCGCGACCTCGTTGTCCGCCTCGTCGTCGTTGTCCTCGTCGGACGAGGAGCCGGCCGGCCGGTCCCACGCCTCGGCGAAGGCCTGCACCCGGGCGGCCATCCGCTCGACGGCATCCGGCCCGGCGTCGCGTGACCCTGCGGCGACGCCGAGGAGGAACGCGGTCACCGGCCCGGCGGTCGGGTGCACGTTGTCGTGCGCGACCTCCGCGAGGTCCCCCAGGAGGCTCTCGTCAGCCTCGGTCTCGACGTCGAGCAGGTCGCACAGCTCATCGATCCAGTCATGGAGGTTCACCACTCCAGGGTGAACTTTCGACGTGGCCGCTGACAAGACCCCTCCCGACCCGGATCGGGGATCGTCGTCGAAATCGCTCAGTCGTCGGCCAGGTCGCGCAGGTCGGTCCACGAGTCGACGTCGCGGTGCTCACGGCCCAAGGCCGGGACGGAGACCAGGTCGAGCGCGTCGAGCAGCATCGAGACCGGCCGCCCGTGCCGTGCCTCCAGGCCGGGATCGACCTCGGCCAGCCGTGCGGTGTCGACGACGAACGCCAGCTGCCGCCGCAGGTCCGGATCGACGAGCACCGCGCCGTCGTGCCCGACGGCGGCGTCGTGCAGCCGCCGGACCGTGGTCGCGGTGAGGAACGGCATGTCGACCGCCAGCACCGCCAGCCACGGGTAGTGGCCGAACAACCAGTCCCGCCCGGTCAGGAGGCCGGCCACCGGACCGCCGTGCTGCGGGTCCTCCACGACGAACGTCACCGGTCGCTCGGTCGGCACCTGCTGGCCGACCACGACCACCTCGGCGGCGTCGACCACCGCGTCCAGCGCCCGCTCGAGCAGGGAACGGCCGCCGAGCTCGATCGTCGCCTTGTCCGCGCCACCGAGCCGCGTCGCCCGCCCGCCGGCGAGGACGATCGCGGCGAAGCTGGTCAGGCCGGGCTCGATCACGTCGGGAGTCTCCCAAACCGGCCCGTTCCCCGGAAGCACGGCGCCACGGGGGAGACTGGTGGGGTGAGCAACGCCACCGAACCTCAGGAGCGGCTGCGACTGGCGCTGGTGCAAGCGGCGTCGGGCCTGGAGCCGGCCGAGAACCGTGCCGCGCTCGACCGGCTGACACCCGAGCACCAGGACCTGGTGGTCTTCCCCGAGGCCTTCGCCCGCGACTTCGGCGACGCCGGCTCCGACGTGAGCGCGTACGCCGAACCGCTGGACGGCCCGTTCGCGACCGAGGTCGAGCGGGTGGCCGGAGAGCGGGGGACGACGGTCGTCGCCGGGATGTTCGAGCGGAGCGAGGACCCCGAGCGGCCCTTCAACACCCTGGTCGTGCGCGGCAGCGCCACGGCGTCGTACCGCAAGGTGCACCTCTACGACTCCTTCGGCTACCGGGAGTCGGACCGGCTGACCGCCGGGCCGGTCGAGCCAGCGGTGGTGGAGGTCGGCGGCTGGCGGGTCGGGCTGATGACCTGCTACGACCTGCGGTTCCCCGAGCTCACGCGCCGGCTCGTCGACGCCGGCGCCGAGCTGGTGGTCGTGCCGGCCGCGTGGGTCGCCGGGCCCCGCAAGGTCGACCACTGGCGGACGCTGGTGACGGCGCGGGCGATCGAGAACACCGTCTACGTCGCCGCGGTCGGCCAGCCGGCGCCGCGCTACACCGGCCACTCCATGGTCGTCGACCCGCTCGGGGACGTCGTCGCGGAGACCGGTGCCGGCGACGCGGGCGCGCCGGAGGTCGTGACCGCGGAGGCGGACCGTACGACGCTCGCAGGGGCGCGTCGTACCAACCCCTCCCTCCTCAACCGCCGTCTCTGACCACCTAGGCTCATCGCCCGTGTCCCGCCCCACCAACCGTAGTGCCGCGACGCCCGCGCTGGGCGGTCTGCAGCAACGGCTGGCGGCGGTCTCGGCGTCCCGGCTACCGCTCGTCGCGTGGGCGGTGCTGGTCGCCGCCGGGACCGGGTTGCTGGTGTGCGCGATGGTGCCGACCGGGCCCGACTGGCTGGGGGTCGTCGGCTCGGTGACGATCGGCGCGACCTACGCCTGGGCGCTCGCGGCGCGCACCGGCGGCCGGCCGGTGGTGTTCGGGGCGCTGGCGCTCGCGATCGGCCTGCTCGCGGTCTGGGCGGAGCAGGACCTGCTCTCCACCGGCGCAGCGGTCCTCGTGACCGCCGAGGCCGCGGTGCTCGGCGTGATGGCGACGGTGCCGGCGCAGAGCTTCCTGCGGGCGGCGCGGGAGTGTGCGATCGGCATGGTGATCGCGGGCATCGGCGCGATGGCGGCGGTCGGGTTCGAGCCGGCGATCGACGTGACCCGGTTCGAGTACCTCGGCCTCGGTCTCGCGCTCGTGGCTGCCGAGGTGCTCGTCTTCCGGCTGGGCGCCGGCCTGCACGGCCTCGGCCGGCGCGGCGTGCTCGTCGTCGCGATCGGGGCTGCGCTGCTGCTGGCGACGCTGCTCTACGCCGAGCTGTTGCGGCGCTACGGGTCCACGGGGCTCGTCGACTGGCTGCTCGACCGGGTCGACTGGAGTCGCGACCAGCTCGGCGCGTTCCCGCGCCCGATCGTCGCGGTGCTCGGCGTGCCCGCGCTCGCCTACGGCTGCCACATGCGCGCGCGACGCCGGCAGGGCTGGTGGGTCTGCGCGTTCGGCGTCGCTGCCACCTCCCCGGTCGCGACCTCCCTCGGCAATCCCGCGGTGGGGCTGAGCGAGGTGGTGCTCTCGGAGGTCTACGGCCTCCTCGTCGGGCTCGTGCTGGCCTACGTCGTCATCCGCCTGGACCTGGCGCTCACCGGCAATGCCGGACGGCGCAGCCGCGTCGCCGAACAGGCGGCCGCCGTACGGCCGGAGCCACGGCGTACGGCGGCGCTGCTGTAGCTCGCGGCACACCCGTCCGCACGCGATGGCGGCGTACCAGGAAGTAACCCGTAGGTTCACCATCATGCGCAGTCAGTCGTCCCAGATCCGGGCCGAGATGGTCGCGAACGTGCTCTCGGTCGACGTCGCCGTCGGCGACACCGTCGCGGCCGGCGACGCCGTGCTCCTGCTGGAGTCGATGAAGATGGAGATCCCGGTCATGGTCGAGACCGGCGGCGTCGTCAAGGAGGTCAAGGTCTCCGTGGGCGACGTGGTCCAGGAGGGCGACCTGCTGGTCGAGCTCGGCTGAGCTCCGCCAACCCACCGTCGCCGACCGCTCCGTCCGCTCCCATCGCGACGGACAGCACCGTCGTCGCCGGCACGTCGAGCGCGACCGCCAGCTCCACCAGCTGCGCGACGGTGAGCCCGCACACCACCTGCCTGAGGTCCTCCGAGAGACGCACGCTCAAACGCTAGTTCATGTTGGAACAGATCTGCAAGGTTGGGCGTCTCGCCCGACGTGTTCAGATTGGGATACTGTCACGCGGGTGGGACAGACACCGCAGTCGACTTCGCCGATCAACGTCGAATGTCTCCGGTTGATCCGGGAGAGCTTCGCGCAGTCCGGGATGACGCAGGACCAGCTCACCCGTGCGTGCGGCATCCCGCGGAGCACCCTGGCGAACCTGCTGTCGCCGACCGCCCAGCCCCGGGTGGTGCACGTCGGACAGATGGTCAAGATCGCCGTCGCCATGGGCGTGGACGCCCGGGAGTGGGTGCACAAGCTCGAGCGGTTCGAGCGGAGCATCGGCGGCACCAGCTCGATGGTGACGGTCCAGAAGCGCGCGGCCCGGCGCGCGCCCGGTGAGTGACGCCGTACCGTCGGCCGTCGTCACTAGCCTGCCCGGGTGATCGATCCCTGGCGCCGCCTCCGAGCCCTCCCGGGGTGGGAGCTGCGCTGGCACTCCCCGCAGGACGATCCCGACCTGGGCTTCACGCTCTTCGACGAGAAGGTCGTCAGCCTGCGCACCGACCTGACCTGGGAGGAGCGCCGGTGCACCGCGCTGCACGAGTGCCTCCATGCCGAGTGGGGACCGACGCTGTCCGGTGTCCTGGAGGAGCGGCAGGAGCTGCGGGTTCGGCGCGAGACGGCCCGGCTGCTGCTGCCCTCGATCGACGACGTCGCCGACGCACTGGCGTGGGCGCTCTCGCTGGAGGAGGCCGCAGCCGAGCTGCTCGTCGACGCCGGCGTGCTGCGCGACCGGCTGCGCTGGCTCGAGCCCGCCGAGCGGCGCCACCTCCGGCGTCGGGCGGGCCGGGCCGCCTGATCTAAACTCGTCGGCCGGGGAGCCCACGGGTGCCCCGAGGAGGGGTGCCGGAGTGGCCGATCGGAACCGCCTTGAAAGCGGTCGTAGGGAGACCTACCGCGGGTTCGAATCCCGCCCCCTCTGCGTGGTTGAGCGAGCGAAGCGAGGTCAAGCCCGCAGCGGGGGCGATGGCCGGGGAGGCGGCTGCATGGTGAGTGATCCTGTCGACTACCGGATGGCCCCCTTGGTGGTGGCCCGGTTCGTCGGCGCCTACCTGGTGCTGTTCGCCGTGGTCGTCCTGGCGGGCACGATCGGCGTCGCGGTGGCAGGCCTGGGCCCGGACCTGCTGGTCGTGCTGCTCGCGGTCGGACTGCTCGGCCTCGTCGGGCTCGCCTGGTGGCTGCGCACCCGGGTGAGCGTCGTACGGCTGACGGCGGCGGGCTATCGCGTTCGGATGGTGCGCGGGGCCGGCGTCCACGAAGCCCGCTGGAGCGACGTCGAGGACGCCGTCGCGACCCAGCCGCAGGACGTGCCGTGCGTGGTGCTCCGGCTCAAGGACGGACGGTCGACCACCATCCCCGTCGAGCTGCTGGCCGCCGACAAGGACGACTTCGCCCGCGACGTGCGCGACCACCTGAGCCGCGCCGCGCGCTGAGCCGACCCGAGCCGACTCGAGCCGATCCGAGCCGATTCGGTCGGGCCCGACCGGGCCTTGTAACCTGTGTCCGCTGACCGGCCCGCCGGTCGGCACGGGAGGCGTCGCCTAGTCTGGTCTATGGCGCCCGCCTGCTAAGCGGGTTTGGGGCTACAACCCCATCGAGGGTTCAAATCCCTCCGCCTCCGCCGCGTGATGCCACGGGCATCAGGAGCCCGGATCCCCCGGACGAGGGGGTCCGGGCTCCTTCCCATGGACCCCGTGTGCCTGCCATCCCTTGCTCCGAAATGACTAGTCCACGTGGCCCCGGCGTTTTCTTATCCGGACATTTCGTGCAAGATGTGGCGGTACGGGGCAACTGCTGGTTTGGGGAGAAACATGAAGAAGTTCGCTCGACGCGTGACGCTGGTCGTCGCATCCACGACGCTCGCGACGGGGATGGTCGCGTTCACGCCGGCTCCAAGCAACGCTCTCTCCGACTGGCCCTGCGCGGCCTGCAAGCAGGTCCGCGGCGACGCGCGCTGACCTCGCGCTGATCGTCTGACGATCACTCCGCGGTGTCGTCGGGCAGCTCTCGGCCCGAGATCCCGCGCTTGCCCATGTAGTAGCCGAGCTGGAACCGCGACTGCGCGTCGTACTGGTCCTTGAGGTCCGCCACGTAGCCGGCGTACGTCCGGGGGCTGACGCCGAGGCGCTTCGCGCTGACCGCGTCCGCGTGGCCGTCGACGAGCATGCGGATGGTCATCGCCCGCTGCTCCGAGGCGACCGCGCTCGTGTCCCGGTCGGCGTTGCTGGTGAACGGGCGGCCGCGCGCGAACGTCCGCTCGAAGACGTCGATGAGGTAGTTGACGACCGACGGCTCGCGTACGGCGACCGCCACGTTCGAGTCGTCGACCGACGGGATGATCGCGACCCGGCGGTCCACGATGATCATCCGGTTGAAGAACTCATCGAGGGTCCGGACCTCCGCGCCGCGCGGAGTCACGTTGGCGACGTACTCCCGCGTGGCGCGGTGCCGTCGCGCGCTGTGCTGGTAGAGCGTGCGCATCGACACGCCCCGCTCGAGCGCCTCGATGTCGCGCAGCGCCGCCGTCGCGAGCGACGGCCCGCCGCGGCCGGCCTGCGGCTGCGCGGTCAGCAGCTCGTGCTCGGCGTCGCCCAGCAGCGCGGTGAGGTAGGGGCTGATCGCCTGGCCGTGGAGGTAGGTGAACGCCTCGCTCGACTCCGGCTGCGGCGACCGCTTCCAGCTCTGCGCGAGCGACTGGAACGCCTTGGCCCACCGCGCCGACTCGTCGAGCAGCCGCACGCCCTCGGTGCTGAGCGGCGTCACGATCCGCGCCTGGACGTTGGCCGGTTCCAGCGCCCGCCACTGGTCGACCCGGGTGTCGATCTGCACCAGGTTCAGCTCGACCAGCAGGTCCAGCGCGTCCTTCTTGAGGCTGCCGTTGGCGAACCGCGGGTCGTCGGGCGCGATGCCACCCTCCTGCACGACGAGGTCGTACAGCTCGACCGCGTGCTTCTCGAAGAGCTCCCGGTCCTCGGGCTCGAGTCCGGACATCACGACCACGACCTCCCTGCCTCCGCGCCCCCGGACATCCCCCGCCTCGGGGCGTCGCGTCGTTGCACATAATTGCAGAACCGGGCCGATTCGGCATCCGTATGAGCCCTCGGCTATCCTCAACCGGTCGCTCGCCGAACCACCGGCACGCGGCAGGCGCCCGTAGCTCAACGGATAGAGCATCTGACTACGGATCAGAAGGTTTGGGGTTCGAATCCCTACGGGCGCGCAGATCGTATTCACCGTGTGACCTGCGTGGACGGCTACGCCTTCGGAGAGATTCGCGCTAGGTTCCGGACTGCGCCTCACCTCAGGAACATGGGGTGTCGAGCGGCGCACTACTCTGAGGAATGAGTTCACTGAGTGAACGCCGCTTACTCGCGTCCGGCGGGACGCTTCGTGTACCGCGTGCGCGACGACGTCTGGGAGTGGGACGACGACGTCTACCGCATCCATGGGTTCGAGCCCGGCAGCATCGAGCCGACCACCGAGCTGATCCATGCCAGCAAGCACCCTGAGGACCTCGAGCGGGTCAAGGTCGTGCTCGCCGGTGCATCGAGGGACGGTGGATCCTTCGCTGTTGCGTATCGGCTACGACGAGCCGACGGGACCGAGCGCCAGGTGGTCCTCATCGGCTACGGCGACCCGGGCGGCCCGGAGGTCGAGGTGGTCGAGGGCTACTACATCGACCTCACGAAGGACTTCGCCGCTCAGATCCGCGAGGAGACCCACCGAGCGGTGGCCGCCTCGGCCGAGGCACGAGCGACCATCGAGCAGGCGAAAGGGGTGCTGATGATGGCCTACGGGGTGAGCGCCGACGGTGCGTTCGCGATGTTGGAGTGGTGGTCGCGGAACCACAACGTGAAGGTGCGCGACCTTGCGGCACGCCTGATGGCGAGCACCCAGTCGCAGCCCATCGTCAAAGGTCTGCACCTCTCGCTCGACAAGCTCCTGTTCGACCTCACCAGCCGTTGGTCCGTCACCGGCGGCGACGACCGGTAGTCCTCCGGAGCGACGCCTGCCCCGACCGGCCGGGGGGCTATCTTCAATTCGTGAACGAGCAGCAACAACCTTCGGTCGCGCCCGCCTTCGACACCGCGGTCCCTCCGTCCGGCGAGGGCTGTGCGGACTGCGACGCGGTCGGCGGCTGGTGGGTCCACCTGCGCCGGTGTGCCGCGTGCGGTCACGTCGGCTGTTGCGACTCCTCGCCCGCCCAGCACGCCTCCGCGCACCATGCCCAGTCCGGTCACCGGGTGGTGCAGTCGTTCGAGCCCGGGGAGGACTGGTTCTGGGACTACGTCGAGGAGCGCGTGGTCGAGGGACCCGCGCTGGCCGAGCCCACCTCGCGCCCGGACGGGCAGCCCGTGCCGGGCCCGAAGGGCCGGGTGCCCGTGGACTGGCGTTCCCACGTGCACTGACCTCGAGGGCGAGGTGCGCCCGCCCATCCTTTGACATTGAGAATCGTTCTCAATAGCCTCCTGGTCTCCTGACCGGAAGGCTCCCGATGAATCCCACCCGTCCTGCCGTGGCCGCCGTTGCTGCGGTCACCCTGCTCGCTCTCGCCGGCTGCGGCGCCGGCGCGGACCGCTCGTCGTCCGCCGACGTGCTGCGGGTCGCCGGCCCGTTCGAGGTGCACAGCCTCGACCCGACGGCCGACGGAGAGATCTTCACGCGGCTCCAGGTGACCGAGACCCTGGTGACCAGCGACATCGAGGGCGAGCTCGTGCCCGGTCTCGCGACGGAGTGGTCCGCGTCGCCCGACAACACCGAGTGGCGGTTCGAGCTCGTCGAGGGGGCGACGTTCCACGACGGCTCGCCGCTCACCCCGGAGGCCGCGGTCGAGGCGTTGGAGAAGGTCGCAACGGTCGAGGCGAGCCCGTTGGCGGAGGTGCCGATCGAGGACATCGCTGCCGACGAGTCCGCGGTGCTCTTCGACCTCGCGACCGCGGACCTGACCTTGCCTGCGGTCCTCACGCACTACAGCACGGCGATCCTCGCTCCGTCGTCGTACGACGACGCCGGCCAGGTGACCGAGGTGGTCGGCACCGGCCCGTACGAGGTGACTGACGTCGAGCTCCCCGCCTCGATCGAGACCGCCGTCTCACCCGAGTGGCGGGGAGAGGAGCCGGCCATCGAGAAGGTCGCCTTCCAGGCCGTGGGACGGGCGGAGTCGCGGGCACTGCTGGCGGTCAGCGACCAGGCCGACGTCGTCTTCAGCCTCGAGCCGGCGGGGCGCAGCAGGGTGGAGGGCGCCGACGGCGTACGGATGGAGTCCAGCCTCCAGCCCCGCACGATCCTGCTGAAGCTGAACGCCGAGCACCCCATCCTCGGCGACGTGCGCGTACGACGTGCCCTGAGCATGGCGCTCGACCGGGAGTCGATGGCGGGGGCGGTCCTGCGGGAGGAGGAGCTGGCGGCGACGCACCTCTTCCCACCGTCGCTGGAGGCCTGGCACCCCGACCTCGCGCCGCTGCCCGAGGACGAGCAGGGCGCTCTCGACCTGCTCGCCGAGGCCGGGTGGGAGCCCGGGTCGGACGGGGTCCTCGAACGCGACGGCGAGCCGCTCGAGCTCACGCTGCTGACCTACCCGGACCGGCCGGAGCTTCCCGCCCTGGCGACGGCGATCCAGGGCGCACTGGCCGAGATCGGCGTCCGGATCGAGGTGGACGTGACCAACTCCAGCGAGATCCCGGCCGGGCAGGCCGACGGCAGCCTGGAGCTGGCGCTCATCGCCAAGCACTTCGCGCTCGTGTCCGACCCGCTGGTGGACGTCGCGACGGTCTTCGCCCCGGAGGGCGACGACTGGGGAGTGATGAACTGGGCCGACCCCGCGGTCGAGCGGGCGATCGAGGCACTGCTGGCGGGCGCTCCCGAGCCGGAAGCGGCCGAGCACCGCGAGACCATCGTGCGGGTCGCCCACGAGGACCTGCCGCTGATCCCGGTGGCGTGGTACCGGATGAACGCGGCTGTGAGCGACCGCGTGGACGGGTTCGTGATGGACCCGCTCGAGACGACGTGGCGGATCACCGACCTGAGCTGGGCCTCATGACGTCCCGCCGCCTTCGTCTCGCAGGTGTCCTGGCGCGGCGCGGAGCACAGGGGGTCGGCGTCGCCGTGGTCGTCTCGGTGCTCTGCTTCCTGCTGGTGCTGCGCCTGCCAGGGGACGCGGCCTACCGGATCGCGGCCGGGAGGTACGGCTACGACCTCGTCGACCAGGAGGCCGCGGCCGCGGTGCGGGCCGAGCTCGGGCTCGACCGATCGGCCTGGCACCGGCTCGGGGACTGGCTCATCGACCTGGCGCAGCTCGACTTCGGGACCTCGCTGGTGACCTCGCGCCCGGTCGCGGAGGAGGTCGGCTACTACCTGCTCGGGACCCTGCAGCTCGCCGCGGTGGCCCTGGCCTTCGCGGTCGTGATCGGCGCCGGAGCCGGGGTCCTGGCGGCCCGCCGGCCATCGGGGCCCGTCGACCGACTGACGACGGCGTGGGTCGCATCGGTCCGGGCGGTGCCGCCGTTCCTCCTCGGTCTGCTGCTGGTCGTCGTGTTCTCTGCCCAGCTCGAGCTGCTCCCCGCCGTCGGCCACGGCACCCCGGCGAGCCTGGTCCTGCCCGCGGCGACCCTCGGCCTGGGACTCTCCGGACTGTTCGCGCGCGTCACGCGGGACGCCGTGGTGGAGGTCCGCAGCTCCGAGTACGTGCAGTTCGCGCGCACCAAGGGCCTCGCCGAACGCTGGGTCCTGCTGCGCCACGTCGTGCGCAACGCAGCGGTGCTCGTGGTGCCCTACCTGGGCGTCCAGGCCGTCGTCCTCATCGAAGGCGTCGTCGTCGTGGAGAGCCTCTTCTCCTGGCAGGGCCTCGGACACGCCCTGGTGCACGCGGTGTTCTGGCGCGACGTCCCGGTCCTGCAGGCGACGGCGCTCGTGCTGGCGCTGCTGATCGTCGCGGTCAACACCGCGGTGGACCTGGTCGTGCTCTGGCTGGATCCCCGTCCCCGCGGCTCGGGGGTCTCCGCATGACGAGCCCGCTCCTCGCCACCGCGGCGGACACGGCGACCGGAGGTCGTCGCCGCCCGCTCGCCCGGCGTACGGCGATCGCGGGACTCGGCGTCCTCGTGGCCTTCGCCCTCGTCGGACCGCTCGTCCTCGCGGACCCGGCCGCACAGGACCTCGACCGCTACCTCCAGGGTCCTACTCTCCTCGAACCGCTCGGCCGCGACGAGTACGGCCGGAGTGTGGTCGCCCGCGTCGCTCACGCCACCCGGCTGTCGTTGCTGCTCGCCTCGGCCTGCGTCGCCACCGCGCTGCTCCTCGGCACCGCGGCCGGGATCGCATCAGCCTGGTTCGGCGGTTGGGTCGACGCCGTGCTCCGCGCGGTGTCCGAGGCGTTCGTCGCGCTGCCGGCCCTGCTGGTCGTGCTGCTCGTCTCCGCGCTGGCTTCGGGAGGAAGTCTCTGGGCGCTGTACCTCGGCCTCGCGCTGGCCCAGTGGGTCGAGTACTTCCGGGTGGTCCGGGCCCGCAGCGCGCTGGTCATGGGGTCGGCCGCGGTCGAGGCCAGTCGCCTGCTCGAGCTGGGACCCGGCCACATCGTGCGCCGGCACCTCCTTCCCGATCTCCGGCCGGTCCTCGTCACCCTGGCTTCCCTCGGCATGGTGACGTCGATCCTCGCCATGTCGACGCTCGGGTTCGTGAAGGTCGGCCTCCAACCTCCCCGGGCCGAGCTGGGCCTGATGATCACCGAGGCGTTCCCCTTCTACGACGTGGCCCCGTGGCTCTCGATCGCACCCATCGCGGTGCTGTTCGTGCTGACGATCTGCTTCCTGACCCTTCGTGACTCCGAGGAGACCGCGTGACCGACCCGAACGCAGCGGACACCTTGGTCGTGCACCGGGCGGTCGTCCGGACGCCGACGACCGTGCTCGTCGACGTCCGCGACATCACCGTGCGCGCTGGTCGGCCGCTCACGATCGTCGGTGAGAGCGGGTCGGGCAAGTCCGTGCTCGCCCACGCCCTGATGGGCACGTTGCCCCCCGAGCTGGCGGCGGAGGGGTCGATGAGCATCGGGCGCTCGCGGTTCGACCTCGCCGAGCGCGCCGGCCGTCGGAGCCTCTGGGGCCGGCAGGTCGCCCTGCTCCCCCAGGAGCCGGCACTCGCGCTCGACCCGACGATGCGGGTCCGCGACCAGGTCGCCGAGGGAGCGCCCGGCTGGCGCCCGCGCGAGACCGCGGCGTTGAAGCGCGCCGACGACCGGCTCGAGCGGCTCGGGCTCGAGGGCGCCGGGCGCGCCTTCCCGCACACCCTGTCCGGCGGCATGGCGCAACGGGTGGCGTACGCCGCCGCCACCATCGGCGGCGCCGACATCCTGCTCGTCGACGAGCCGTCGAAGGGGTTGGATCGCGAGTCCCTCGACCGGCTCGCCGTGATGCTCGCGGCCCACGTCGAGCGGGGTGGGCTGCTCGTCACCATCACCCACGACCTGGGGCTTGCCCGCCGTCTGGGCGGTGACGTGGTGGTCATGCAGGACGCAGCCGTCGTGGAGTCGGGTCCGGCCGAGGAGGTCCTGACCCGCCCGGTCCACCCCTACGCGAAGCGGCTGCTGGCCGCCGAGCCGTCGAAGTGGAGCGCGCCGTGGACCCGGGACAACCTCCGGGCCGACGAGGCCGCTGAGCCGCTCGTGACCGCACACCGGGTCAGCAAGGCCTACACCGGGAAGCCGTTGTTCCAGGACCTCTCGGTCGAGATCAGGCCTCGGGAGCGCTGGGCCGTGGTCGGACCCAGCGGCGTCGGGAAGACGACCCTCGGCAACGCCCTCCTCCGCCTGACCGACATCGACGCCGGCTGGGTCCGCCACAGCGGTACGACGCGCGGAGGGCGGATCCAGAAGCTCTACCAGGACCCCGGACTCGCCTTCCCGCGGCGAGTGCCGCTGGAGTCGTCGGTGCGCGACGTGATGCGCCGTCATCGCGTGGACGAGCGACACGTCCGGTCGCTGCTCGACGAGATGGGGTTGCCCTTCGCCATCCTCCGGCGGCGGCCCGGCCAGGTCTCCGGTGGTGAGCTCCAGCGGATCGCGATCGCCCGGGCCATGCTGCCCCGACCGGTGGTGCTGTTCGCCGACGAGGCGACCTCGCGGCTCGACCCCGTCTCGCAGGCGACCACCATGGACCTGCTGATGCGTCAGGTCACCGGCGACGGCTGCGCACTGCTTCTCGTCACCCACGACCTCGACCTCGCGGAGGCGGTCGGAGCGCGGCAGATCCGCCTCGGAGCCGACGAAGAGGCGAGCTTGTGATTATGATTCTCATTCCATGGAGCAGACGAGCCACGAGGTGACCGCGCCGGCGCCGCGCCGGGACGGCGGCGTCGGCTGGCAGGCTTGGCTGGTCGTCGGGCTGCTGGCTGCGGCATTCCCGCTGCGACAGCTGGTCGGACCGGTGCTCGATCAGCCGGCGTTCCAGACCTGGGCGACGATCTTCCTGGCGATCGTCGTGCAGTCCGTGCCGTTCCTGGTCCTCGGTGTCCTCCTGTCGGGTGTCATCTCGGTCCTCCTCTCGGAGCGGATGGTCGCGCGGGTCGTACCCCGACGGCCGGCGCTCGCGGTGCCCGTGGCCGGCATCGCCGGGGTCGGCCTCCCGGCGTGCGAGTGCGCGGTGGTCCCCGTCGCCAACAGCCTCACGCGTCGCGGGCTGCCGCCGGCCGTCGCCCTGACCTTCATGCTGGCCGCGCCGGCGATCAACCCTGCGGTCCTGGTGTCCACCGCGGTCGCGTTCTCAGGCCGGGTGGACATGGTCGCTGCCCGCTTCCTCGCCTCCTTGCTCACCGCGGTGGTGATCGGCTGGATCTACGTGTGGGCGGCCGCCCGCGTCCCGGCGCTCCGCCTGCCGGACATCCGTCACCGCTTCCACCAGGACGAGGGGAGTCGCTGGTCGCGGTTCGCTGCGGCCGCCTGGCACGACTTCCTGCCGGCGGCGGGCTTCCTTGTCCTCGGCGCGATCGTCGCCGCGGCCATCAACGTGTGGGTGCCTCTGCGCTTCGTCGAAGCCGTCGCCGACAACGCGGTCCTCGCGGTCGTCGCGCTGACCCTCTTCGCCTTCGTCATCGCGTTGTGCTCCGAGGCCGACGCCTTCGTCGCGGCCAGCCTCACGGCGTTCTCGGACACCGCGAAGCTGGTGTTCCTCGTGGTCGGCCCCGCCATGGACATCAAGCTCGCAGCGATGGAGGCGGGCCAGTTCGGGAGGGGGTTCGCCCAGCAGTTCGTGCCCTTGGTCCTCCTGGTGGCGGCCTCCGCCGCTTGCCTGGTCGGGTGGGTGGTCCTGTGAACCACACCGCTCGGGCCGTGGTGCTCAGCGCCCTCGGAGGAGTCACGCTCCGCGTGGGTGCGACCGAGGAGTACGCGAACTACGTCAACGACTGGATGCGGTGGCCCCTGGTCGCCAGCGGGGTGCTGCTCGTCGCGCTCGCGTTCGTCGCGATCCTCGCCCGTGTCGGTGAGCACGAGCACGAGCACGACAGGGCCAGTGCCCTGGTGCCCTGGCTCCTGGTGCTCCCGATCGTCATCGGCTTCGTGATCCAGCCTCCGGCACTCGGCGCCTACGTCGCGGACCGGCGGGCGAACCAGGCCGACGCGCGGACCTACGCCGACCCTGCCGTGGTGCCGCTCGACACGACGGGGGAGAACGAGATGCCGGTCTCGAGCTTCGTCGCCCGGGCGTCGTACGACCGCGACGGGCTCGCCGACGTCACCGTCCGTCTGACCGGCTTCGTCACCAGCGATGGCGACGGGTGGTTCGTCACGCGCCTCGCCATCTCGTGCTGCGCCGCCGACGGTGCGGCTTTCCGGGTCCGTATCGAGGGCGCCGAGGCGCCACCCGAGGAGCGGTGGGTGACCGTGGTGGGGACCTGGGTCGAGGGGACCGGCACCGACCTCGGTGACACCCCGGCGATCGCTGCCAGCGAGGTCACCGAGGTCGACGAACCGGCCCAGCCGTACGAATGAGTGGTGCCCACCGCCGTGACGGCCGTCCGGTCGTGCTGGCGCTGATGATGATGGTCGGCGTGCTCGCGCTCGTGCTGCTCGTCCGTCCCGAGGAGCCGGAGAGCCCGGCATCGGCGCCCGCGCCGACCGACCCCAGCGTGACCGGCCCGTCGCTGCCGACACCCTCGGAGGAGGAGTTCTGCGCGGGCTTCCGCAGGCTCGCCGCCAGTCAGTCGGAGTACGCGGCGGCTCCCGACCAGCGAGGTGTGGAGCTGCTGCGCGCGGCGGCCGACGACCTGGTCGACCTGGGCGTGCCGCCCACCATGACCTTGCCGGCCCGAGGCGGTTACCACACGGTGGTCGCAGGCATCTACGACTCGATCGGCCTGAGCCTCGAGCGGGCCGCCGTCGGCGCCCCCGACGAGCCGGTCGCGAACGAGGACGCGGCGTTCTCGTCCTTCCTCGCTGAGTACTGTCCGGCGTGACGAGGGCGACGGGCGACTAGGCAGCGCCACCGCCGAGCTCCCGGCCGAGCCGGATCGCGGAGAGCAGGAAGAAGACGCCGCCGAGGGTGGCGTAGCCGGCGAGCGCAGCAAGCGAGGGGTCGTCCTGCCCGGCCGTGCCGGCGATCCCGAGGCCGGCGAGGACTGAAAGGCCACCGCTGAGCACCATCGGGAGCTGACCGCCGACGCGGCGGCGCCGAAGGGCGACGACCAGCTGGACGGCACCGGCGGCGACGGCCCAGGCACCCCAGACCCGCAGTGCGTCGGGGGTGTCGGAGACTCCAGCGAGGCCACCCGCGGCCAGCAGGCTCAGCGCGATGTTGGCGTGCAGCGCGCCGCGATGCCGCGTCGCTCCCGCCGTCCTGAGGTCGTACGCCGCCGCGGCGAGGTCGAACAGCGGGTAGAGCACCAGCAGCGTCCGGCTCAGCAGGTCGAGGTCCGACGCGTGGGTGGCCAGCACGCCGGCCCAGACCAGGGCGAAGGCGAACCGGACGACGTAGAGGTTGCGCAGCGGGCGGGCGATCTCGGTGCCGGGATCGGCGGACGGCTGGGCGGTCGGGAGGGCGGTGGCCATGGTGCTCCTTCAAGTAGATAGACCGGTCGGTCTACGAGCGAGTCAAGACGAAGTCGCTCGCCATGTCAAGACCGACCGGTCTATCTGCTACCTTCGCCAGGAGGTCGTCGACGAGGGGGAGGCATGTCGGAAGCACGGGCACGGTTGCTCGACACGGCCAGCCGGCTGTTCTACGCCGAAGGCCTCCGCTCGGTCGGGATCGACCGCATCATCAGCTCCGCCGGCGTCACCCGGGCGACGCTCTACCGGCACTTCCCGAGCAAGGACGACCTGCTCGTCGCCTATCTCGGGCAGGGCGACGCGATGGTGCGCGCGGGCGTCGAGGCCGCCCGAGCCTCGGGCGGGTCGCCTGATGACGTCATCCGCGGCGTCGCGCAGGCGATCGCCGACGACATCGGCCGCCAGGGGTTCCGTGGCTGCGCGTTCCTCAACGCCGCCGCTGAGTATCCCGAGGAGAGCCATCCCGTCCACCGCGCCGTGCTCGCGCACCGGGACTGGTTCCTGGCGACGATGGTCGAGCTCTTCGCCGCTACCGGCAAGCCGGACGCGGAGGCGGCTGGCCAGCACTTCGTGATGCTCCGGGACGGAGCGATGTCGGCCGGTTGCCTCACCGACCCGGCCCTCGTCTGCGCGACGTTCCTGCGCGGGGTCGAGGGGCTGCTGGGGTACCGCAGCCGTCAGCGAGGATCGTCGGGGTAGATGCTCCGTGTCTCGCTCCGACGGTGGCGACGGGGCAGGAAGTCGCCGGGGTAGATCCGGGGCAGCGACTTCACCATGGCCAGGGTGACGTAGACCAGGGTGTTGATCGCGACGAACGCGGCCAGCGCCTGGAACCAGTCCTGGTGCAGCGTGCCCTCGGGGAGCAGCACGCCCCAGATGACGGAGAGGTCGACGGTCATGGGATTCCTCAGGTCGTACGAGCGCTGACGGCGTCCGGGTGGTGCCAGGTGGCCGTGGTGGCGTTGGTCATGTCGAGGACGCCCTTGACCCAGACGACGGCCAGGAAGAAGGAGTAGGCGAGCTCGGGAAGGATGGTCACGGCGAGCAGGCGAGCCTTCCAGCCGCCGCGCCAGACGGTGAGGGTGCGCTCGACGGCGAAGACGGCGCCGACCCCGAGCCAGAAGGGAAACCAGATCATCGTGTCGAGGGCGAGTGCGGTCACGACCATCAGCCCGAGGTAGCCGGTCAGCGCCAGCGCGCCGTACCCGATGCCCAGCTGCTGGAGCCAGTACCGCCAGGTCTGGGCGCGCAAGCCGTAGGCGCCGAGGTTCTCCACCGCACCGCGCTGCCACCGCAGCCGCTGCACCCACAGCGCGCGCCAGGTCGGCATGACCTCGGTGACGACCGTGCAGGCGGCCGGGGAGAGGACCAGGCCGCCGAGGGACTTCAGGGCGAGCGTGATCTCGTTGTCCTCGGTGAGCGCGAGCGTGTCGAAGTACTGGCCGGGGACGCCCGGCAGCAGGCGCCCGCGCTCCGCCGCGACGGCGCGCAACGCCCGCGGACGGAAGATCGAGGCGGTCCCGGTCAGCACGAGCACGAGCCCGCGGCGGCGGCGGAGGTCGCGGGCGTAGCGGGTGTACTCGTTGCGCTGGAACTGCTCGAGCAGGCCCCCGCCAGGCTCGCCGTAGAAGAGGCCGCCGATCGCCATCAGGGCGCGGTCGGCCGTCATCCTCGCTGCGGCGTGCTCGAGGAACCCGCTGCCGAGGGTCGTGTCGGCGTCCATCACCATGACGAGGTCGTTCTCCCCGCAGCTGGGCAGGACCTGGCCGAGCGCCTGGTTGAGCCCGCCGGCCTTCTTGTCGCGGTTGGCGACGGTCTCGAGGACCTCGACGCCCGCCGCGTGGGCGATGTCGACGGTGTGGTCGGTGCAGTTGTCCGCGACGACGATGATGCGCTCAGGCGGCCGCGTCTGGTTGCGGAGCGACGCGATCGTCGCGCCGAGACAGGCCTCCTCGTTGTGCGCAGGGATGAGCACGGTGATGGTGATCGGGCCGGCGAACTCGCCGCGCGTCGCGGCCATCACCAGCTTCGGCGCGAGCGGGGCCCGCGTCTGCACGTCGCTACGGCGCGAGCGGTTGGTGACCCACCGCTCCAGGGAGGCGACGGTCCACGCGGCCAGGGCGGCCAGGCCGATCGCCCCGAGGAGGATGGCGGTGGAAGGCACGCTCGCGTCGTAGACGACCTGGAAGTGGCCGATCAGGTCCCACGACCCCACGTCCACCAGTACGTCGGCCGGCACTCGCGCGGCCGCCGTCGCCAGCACGGCCGCGGCCACGATGGCGGTGCCGAGGATCAGCAACCCGGCGGCACGGGGGTGTTTTCGCATCTGACAAGGGTAGGGATGTCACGGCAACGGGACGTCCTTCCCGCTGCGACGGGTGTTTATCTTCCTCAACGCTTTCGGTGCCGCAGCCGGAAGAGATCCCATCGAGGACGGCAGTCGGCAGGAGAACTTCCACCGAGGTGCTCTCGCCGGTCGTGCTTGTTGCGCAGAGGTACGGAGCGGCAGACCCGTGGGTCTTTCGTCCCTCGGTGCCAGGGTCTGCGGACCGTGCTCTGCGGAACCCGCGTCGGCGAGGGTGGACGGAGTGCCGAGGTCCGGCGCGTGCGGGTCAACAGGACGCAGGAGTGTCTGGCATGGTGGGGACAGCCACGACAAGGAGGTCGAGGTCGGTGAACACAAGCTCGGGCCTGGGTTCGAAGGTGTCGGAGTCGGGCAGTGCGACTTCTGGCCGGTCGCCGTACCTGATGCTGACCCTGGCCACGATCGGCTTCGCCGTGAACTTCTGGGCCTGGGCGCTGCTCAGTCCCCTCGGGCCGCTGTACCGCTCGAGCGGTCGACTCGGCGACATATCCGAGTCCGACGTGGCACTGCTGGTCGCGGTGCCGGTGATCGTCGGAGCCCTCGGCCGGATCCCGATCGGCGCACTGACCGACAAGTACGGCGCACGGATCATGTTCCCGCTGGTCTCGGCGGCAACGATCGTGCCGGTCCTCTACATCGGGCTGCTCGGGCAGGACTCCTATGTCGGCCTGCTGGTCGCCGGGTTCTTCCTCGGCATCGGCGGTACGGCGTTCGCTGTCGGGGTGCCGTTCGTCAATGCGTGGTTCCCGCCCGAGCGGCGAGGGCTGGCCGTCGGGGTCTTCGGCGCCGGCATGGTCGGGACCGCGATCAGCGCGCTGACGACGGTCAGGCTCTACGAGAACGTCGGCGAGACCGTGCCCTTCCTGCTCACCGCCGCTGCGCTGGCGGTCTACGCCGTGGTCGCCTGGTCGGTGCTCCGGGACGCACCCGGCCGCTCGGTCCCGCAGGGAAGCCTCGTCGGCAGGCTGGCCGCGAACGCGCGGCTGCCGATCACCTGGCAGGCGTGCCTGCTCTACGCCGTGTCCTTCGGCGGGTACGTCGCGTTCTCGGTCTACCTGCCCGCCTACCTCAAGACCGCGTGGGAGCTCGATCCCGCCGACGCGGCGAACCGGATGGCCGGGTTCGTCGTGGTCGCGGTCGTGATGCGCCCGGTCGGTGGGTGGCTGTCCGACAAGCTCGGACCGGTGAAGGTCCTCGCGGCCGGCTACGCGGTGGTCGTCGCGGGCGCCGCCGTGGCCGCCGAGACCCCGATCCTCGAGCACCTCGGCACGATCGCGTTCCTCGCGATGGCCGCGGCGCTCGGCGCCGGGAGCGGCGCCACGTTCGCGCTCATCGCCCGGGTGACCGAGCTGTCCCGCGTCGGCGGGGTGACCGGCCTGGTCGGCGCCGCCGGTGGGCTCGGCGGGTTCGCGCCGCCGTTGCTCATGGGTTACGTCTACGGGCGCACCGACTCCTACGCGATCGGGCTCTGGCTGCTCTCGATCACTGCCGCATTCGCCCTGCTCCTCACGCTGACCACCGTCCGCCGACTCGCCGCAGGAGGAACCACCACGTGACCCTTCAGGACCCCGGCCTGGACTCGCCTCTCGTCGACGCCCTGGTCAGGACCCGTCGCTACTTCACCCGAGGCGAAGTGTCGCCGGACCTGCGCTCGCTGACCAAGCGCGGCGGCCGCGAGGCCGACGATTTCTACCGCGACCGCTGGAGCCACGACAAGGTGGTGCGCTCCACCCACGGCGTCAACTGCACCGGGTCCTGCTCGTGGAAGGTCTACGTCAAGGACGGGATCATCACCTGGGAGACCCAGCAGACCGACTACCCCTCGGCCGGTCCCGACCGTCCGGACTACGAGCCGCGCGGCTGCCCGCGCGGCGCGGCCTTCTCCTGGTACACCTACTCGCCGACCCGGATCCGCTACCCCTACGTCCGCGGCACCCTCCTGCAGATGTACCGCGAGGGGAAGGCGCAGCACGGCGGCGACCCGGTGAAGGCGTGGGCGCACGTGGTCGACCACCCGGGCCGGGCGAAGGCCTACAAGTCCGCGCGCGGCAAGGGCGGACTGGTCCGCGCCTCCTGGGACGAGGCCACCGAGATGATCGCCGCGGCCTACGTCCACACGATCGCGAAGTGGGGGCCGGACCGGGTGGCCGGGTTCTCTCCGATCCCCGCGATGTCGATGGTCTCCCACGCCTCGGGCGCGAGGTTCACCCACCTCGTCGGCGGCTCGATGCTCTCGTTCTACGACTGGTACGCCGACCTGCCGGTCGCGTCCCCCCAGGTGTTCGGCGACCAGACCGACGTGCCGGAGTCCGGCGACTGGTGGGACGCGAGCTACCTGGTCATGTGGGGCTCCAACGTGCCCGTCACCCGGACACCCGACGCACACTGGATGGCCGAGGCGCGCTATCGCGGGCAGAAGGTCGTCGTGGTGTCACCCGATTACGCCGACAACGTGAAGTTCGCCGACGAGTGGCTCGCCGTCCGTCCGGGCACCGACGGCGCGCTCGCGCTGGCGATGGGCCAGGTCATCCTCGAGGAGTTCTACGCGGAGCGCGCGACGCCGTACTTCCTCGACTACGCGCGGAAGTACACCGACCTGCCGTTCTTGGTGCGGATCGAGGACGGCAAGCCCGGGAAGTTCCTTACGGCCGAGGATCTGGCGGTCTCGACGAGCTCGATCGAAGAGCAGGAGAACGCAGCGTTCAAGACGGTCCTCCTGGACGCCCGCACCGGTCAGCCGGTGGTGCCGAACGGGACGCTGGGCCACCGCTTCGGCGAGAGCGGTGCCGGCCGTTGGAACCTCGACCTGGGCGACGTCGAACCGGTTCTCGCCCTTGACGGCACCGAGCAGGCGACCGTGACCCTGCCCCTGTTCGGCGAGGTCGACGGCAGTCCCGGTGAGGCCACTACGGAGATCCCGGTGCGGCGGGTCGGCGAGCACGTCGTCACCACGGTCTACGAGCTGATGCGCGCCCGCTACGCGGGCTACACGCCGGAGTGGCAGGAGCCGATCACCGGGGTCCCGGCCCAAGCCGCTCGCCGGATCGCCCGCGAGTTCGCGCGCAACGCCGAGGAGTCCAAAGGCCGGTCGATGATCCTCATGGGGGCCGGCACCAACCACTGGTTCCACTCGGACACCATCTACCGCGCGTTCCTCGCACTGACCACGCTGACCGGGTGCCAGGGCGTGAACGGCGGCGGCTGGGCGCACTACGTCGGCCAGGAGAAGGTCCGCCCCGTCACCGGCCACCTGCACCTCGCCAACGCCCTGGACTGGAGCCGCCCGCCGCGGAACATGATCCAGACCGCCTACTGGTACCTCAACACCGACCAGTTCCGGTACGACCACTTCTCCGCCGACACGCTCTCGGCCGCCACGGCGGGCGGGCAGCTCGCCGGGCTCAGCACGGCCGACGTCCTGGCCAAGAGCGCCCGGATGGGCTGGATGCCGTCCTATCCCACCTTCGACAGGAACCCCCTCGACCTCTGCGACGAGGCCGCGGCCGCGGGCCGGCCGGTCGCCGAGCACGTCGTCGCCGGCCTCGAGGACGGCAGCCTGCGGTTCGCCGGCGAGAACCCGGACGCGCCGGAGAACCATCCGCGCGTCCTCGCTGTGTGGCGGGCCAACCTGCTCGGCTCGTCGGCCAAGGGCAACGAGTACTTCCTCAAGCACCTGCTCGGCACCACCTCCTCGGTCCGGGCGACGGAGACGCCCGAGGACCGGCGCCCCCGCGACGTGGACTGGGTCGAGGAGGCGCCCGAGGGCAAGCTCGACCTTCTGCTGTCGCTGGACTTCCGGCAGACCTCGACCACGATCTACTCCGACGTCGTCCTCCCGGCGGCGACCTGGTACGAGAAGCACGACCTGAGCACGACCGACATGCACCCGTTCGTGCACTCCTTCAACCCCGCGATCGCGCCGCCCTGGCAGACCCGGACGGACTGGGACGCGTGGCAGGCGATCGCGAGAAAGTTCTCCGAGCTTGCCGGGCCTCGACTCGGCGTCCGCCGGGACGTGGTCGCCGCGCCGCTCACACACGACACTCCCGAAGCGATGGCCAACCCCCACGGTCGGGTGCGGGACTGGAAGCTCGGCGAGTGCGAGCCGGTGCCCGGCCGGACGATGCCGCGACTGGTGGAGGTCGAGCGCGACTACGGCGCCGTCGCGGACAAGTACGCCGCGGTCGGACCGCTGCTCGACACCCTCGGCGCCACCACCAAGGGCATTACGTACGACGTCTCGGCCTCGCTCGACGAGCTGCGCGCCCGGAACGGAGCGGTGCGGGGCGGCGCGGCGGACGGGCGGCCGTCGCTGGAGCGCGACGTGCACGTGTGCGAGTCGATCCTCGCCCTGTCCGGGACCACCAACGGGCACCTCGCGGTGCAGGGGTTCAAGACCCTCGAGCGGCGCACCGGCACCCGGCTTCACGACCTCGCGGCCGAGCACGAGGGCAAGCAGATCACCTTCGCCGACACGCAGGCGGCGCCCCAGCCGGTCATCACCTCGCCCGAGTGGTCGGGGTCGGAGACCGGAGGCCGCCGGTACAGCCCGTTCACCATCAACGTCGAGCGGCTCAAGCCCTGGCACACGCTGACCGGCCGGCAGAGCTTCTACCTCGACCACGATTGGATGACCGAGCTGGGGGAGGGCCTGCCCGTCTACCGGCCGCCGCTGAACATGGGGGCCCTGTTCGGGGAGCCCGAGGTCGGTGACGTCGGTGAGCTCGGTGTCACCGTGCGCTACCTGACCCCGCACAACAAGTGGTCGATCCACTCGGAGTACCAGGACAACCTGTTCATGCTGTCGCTCTCGCGAGGCGGGCAGACGATCTGGATGAGCGAGGCGGACGCGGCCAAGGTCGGCGTCGCCGACAACGACTGGATCGAGGCGGTCAACCGCAACGGCGTCGTCGTCGCGCGAGCGATCGTGTCGCACCGGATGCCCGAGGGGACGGTCTACATGCACCATGCGCAGGACCGGCTCATCGACGTACCCCTGAGCGAGACGTCGGGCACCCGGGGCGGCATCCACAACTCGTTGACCCGGCTGCTGATCAAGCCCAGCCACCTGATCGGCGGCTACGCCCAGCTGTCCTTCGCCTTCAACTACCTCGGACCGACGGGCAACCAACGCGACGAGGTGACCGTGATCCGGAAACGGTCGCAGGAGGTGACCTACTCGTGAAGGTCATGGCGCAGATGGCGATGGTGATGAACCTCGACAAGTGCATCGGGTGCCACACCTGCTCGGTGACCTGCAAGCAGGCCTGGACCAACCGGACCGGCACCGAGTACGTCTGGTTCAACAACGTCGAGACCCGCCCCGGGCAGGGCTATCCGCGCCGCTACGAGGACCAGCAGGAGTGGCAGGGCGGCTGGACGCTCAACCGCCGCGGCCGGTTGAAGCTGCGGGCGGGCGGCCGGCTGAAGAAGCTGGCGACGATCTTCTCCAACCCCAAGCTCCCGTCCATCCAGGACTACTACGAGCCGTGGACCTACGACTACGCCACGCTCACCGACGCACCGGCGCAGGAACACACCCCGGTGGCGCGGCCGAAGTCGCTGATCTCGGGCAAGGACACGAAGATCACCTGGTCGGCCAACTGGGACGACAACCTCGGCGGCTCCGAGGCGTCCTTCCGGCACGACCCGGTGCTGCAGAAGGTGTCCACCGATGTCAAGCGGTCCTTCGAGGACGCCTTCATGTTCTACCTGCCGCGGATCTGCGAGCACTGCCTCAACCCGTCCTGCGCGGCGTCGTGTCCCAGCGGCGCGATCTACAAGCGCGCCGAGGACGGCATCGTGCTGGTCGACCAGGACCGGTGCCGCGGCTGGCGGATGTGCGTCTCCGGCTGTCCGTACAAGAAGGTCTACTTCAACCACCGCACCGGCAAGGCCGAGAAGTGCACGTTCTGCTTCCCGCGGGTGGAGGTCGGCCTGCCGACGGTCTGCTCGGAGACCTGCGTCGGCAGGCTGCGCTACATCGGCCTGGTCCTGTACGACGCCGACCGGGTCCTCGAGGCCGCCTCCACGCCGGACGACGAGGATCTCTACGAGGCCCAGCGCTCGGTGCTGCTCGACCCGAACGACCCCGAGGTGGTGCGTGCGGCGGAGCGCGACGGCATCCCGCACGACTGGGTGGTCGCCGCGCAACGGTCGCCGATCCACGCGCTCATCAACGAGTACCGGGTCGCACTGCCGCTGCACCCGGAGTACCGCACGATGCCAATGGTCTGGTACATCCCGCCCCTCTCACCCGTGGTCGACGTCGTCCGCGACACCGGCGAGGACGCGGAGGACCCGGACAACCTGTTCGCCGCCATCGACGCCCTGCGGATCCCGATCGAGTACCTCGCCGAGCTGTTCACGGCCGGGGACGTCGCTCCCGTCGACCGCGTGCTCAAGCAGCTGGCCGCGATGCGTGCCTACATGCGCGACATCAACCTCGGCCGTGACCCGGACGGCTCGATACCGGCGGCGGTGGGCATGACCGAGGAGCAGATGTACGACATGTACCGGCTGCTCGCCCTCGCGAAGTACGACGAGCGCTACGTCATCCCGCCGGCCCACGCCGAGCAGGCGCACGCGCTGGAGGAGATCGCCACCGAGTGCTCGGTCTCGGAGTACGGCGGCGGCAACCCCGAGATCTTCGGTGAGGGATCGGGCAGCCTGACTCCGCTGGCGGTCGAGAACTTCCGGATGCTCCAGGACCGGCAGACCTCCGACACGATCGCCGCGCCGGACGACAAGGCGGCCCGGGTGAACCTGCTCAACTGGGACGGCAAGGGCGCGCCCGAGGGGCTGTTCCCGCCACGGAAGGACGACTGATGGGTCCTGACCAGATCGCCTGGCAGTGCGCGTCGGTCCTCCTCGGCTACCCGGACGAGCGGCTCCTCGCCGACCTGCCCGTCGTCCGCCGTGCTGCCCTGACGCTGCCCGACCCGCTCGGCCGACCGCTGGCGCGGACCGCCGACCACCTCAGCGGCCGTCCGCTGGACGAGCTGCAGACGTCGTACGTCGATACCTTCGACGGCCGTCGTCGCCACAACCTGTTCCTGACCTACTTCGCCCACGGCGACACCCGCAAGCGCGGGACCGCCCTGCTGCGCTTCAAGCAGACCTACCGATCCTCGGGCCTGGTCCCGGACGAGGCGGAGCTGCCCGACCACCTCTGCGTGGTCCTCGAGTACGCCGCGACGGTCCCCGACCGCGGACGCACCCTGCTGCTCGACCACCGCGCAGGACTGGAGCTGCTGCGGCTCGCGCTGCGCGACGACGGCAGCCGCTGGGTCGGCGCCGTCGAGGCCGTGTGCGCGACTCTTCCGCCACTGCGCGGCGAGGAGCACGACGCCGTACGCCGGCTCGCCGCCGAGGGCCCGCCGGTGGAGGAGGTGGGACTCACGCCGTACGGCTCGGTGGACCTGCCCATGCCGACCGTCCGAGGAGGGCGCTGATGGACACGCTGCTGTGGGTGATCGTCCCCTATGTATGCCTGGCGCTGTTCGTGGTCGGGCACTTCTGGCGCTATCGGTACGACAAGTTCGGGTGGACGACGCGATCGTCCCAGCTCTACGAGGACCGGCTGCTGCGGTGGGGCAGCCCGCTGTTCCATTTCGGCATGCTCGGCGTCGTCGGGGGCCACGTGATCGGCCTGTTGGTCCCTCGGTCGTGGACCGACGCCATCGGCATCGACGACCACCTCTACCACTACCTCGCCGTCGGCGGCGGTCTCGTCGCCGGCGTGATGGCGACGGTCGGCCTGGTCATCCTCGTCTACCGGCGGCGCACGGTCGGGCCCGTCTTCTCAGCGACGACCGCGATGGACAAGGTGATGTATGCCTTCCTGGCGGCGGCGATCTTGCTGGGGATGTGGAACACTATCGCCGGTTCGATCCTCACCATCGGCGGCGAGTACAACTACCGTGAGGGCGTCTCGGTCTGGTACCGGTCCTTCCTCGCGTTCCAGCCCGATGCGGCACTGATGGCCGACGCCCCGATCGGGTTCCAGCTCCACGCGCTGGTGGCGTTCGGTCTCTTCGCGCTCTGGCCGTTCACCCGCCTCGTGCACGTGTTCAGCGCCCCGCTCGGCTACCTCACTCGGCCCTACATCGTCTACCGCAGCCGCGACGACCGGCAGCTCGGCAGCCACCGCCCGCGCCGCGGGTGGGAGCGCGTCGGCTGAGACGGCCGACCCAGATAGGAAGAGGACCTCCGATGGAGAACCGATCACTGACCACGCTGGCTGACGAGCTGCTGGAGACGGCCCGTGCGTCGAGCAGCGGCCGTTCCGCCACGACCGTGTACGGCGGCCACGAGCACGACCTGCGCCAGACCGTCATCGCGATCGTCGGCGGCCGCTCACTCGGCGAGCACGACTCCCCGGGCGAGGCCACCCTCCAGGTCCTCCGGGGCGACGTCCGCCTGCATGCGGGTGAGGAGACCTGGGAGGGCGCAGCGGGCCACTACCTGCACATCCCTCCGCGCCGGCACGACCTTGAGGCGCGCACCGACGCGGTGGTCATGCTCACGGTGGCCTCGCGCGCCGATTGACCCGGCCCGGAGCTGCTCCGACTCAATCCTCGTCGCTCGACCGCGTGAACAACGAGAATGATCCCTTCGGGCTCGAGCCGTGGGAACCGGAAGGAGAGCCAGGAAATCGCGATCGTGAGCAGCGCGAAGGTCGCGACCGCCGTGAACGCTCCGCTGAACGAGGTGTCCTCCGCGACCACCGCTTCGGCGATCAGGTCGCCGATGACGAACAGTATGACAAGGTCGAAGGCGGACATCTCGGAGAGCTCACGCTTCCCCAAGACCCGCAGCACGCCCATCAGAAGGAAGAACACGAGGATCGCGTAGACGACGGCAATTATCAGGGCATCACCCACGCGGTGACGGACAGGTCGACCGCGGGCGCCCCGTCGACGATCCAGCGCAGCGTCACCGCGTTCGTCCTGGCGGCTGCATCGTCGGCGTCCGGCCCGAGAGGCGGACGCCGAGCGGACCGTCGCCCGCGGGCGAACTTCAGGAGGACCGCGCCGTCGGCGCGGCGCGGTCGGGATCGATCGTGAGCACGATCTCGCTGTCCACGCCGGGTCGCGTCAGCGTCGTACCCCAGCGTGATCTCACCCGCCGAGGCGGTTTCGGACGCGGTCCGCGAAGCGGGGCCGAGCAGCCCGAGGCAGCCGGCGACCACGATCGCGACCAGGAGGACGATGCCGGCACGCCGCACGACCACCTCGTGCCGGGCGTGCCGAGGTCCGGCTGGCGCGCTCTCGGCGGTCGGGAACGCGTCCCAACTGGCTGCTCAAGCCCGGTCCTTGCCGCGACCGTTGCGGCAACGGGTCGGTCAGCGGTTGCGCATCGCCGGCAGCAGGAACTTCACGAGGAAGAAGAGCACGACGAGCGCGATGATCACGAACAGGATGAATTTCATCGGACACCTCCCAGAGTCGGGGAGTCAGTTCCCGCGACCTGTCCCGCCATACCTCGCAGTTCTCGCCGTCCGGCCTGTTTGACCGGGCGTCGTCCGGGCACCGGACCCTGCAAGGAGGCTCACATGTCGAAGATTTCATTCCTGGCCGGCGCCGGCCTCGGCTACGTGCTCGGTGCGCGTGCCGGTCGTCAGCGCTACGACCAGATCAAGTCAGGCGCCCAGGGTGTCTGGAACAACCCCAAGGTGCGGGAGACCGTGTCGCACGCCCAGGACCTGGCGGCCGAGAAGGGCCCCGAGGTCGGGCACAAGATCGCCGAGACGGCGACCGCCGCTGCGCACAAGGCGAGCGACAAGGTGAGCAGCGGCTCGGACGACAGCGGCGACGGTACGGCGTACTCGGGGTCGGCCACGCCGTCCGGCTTCGTCGAGAACCCGGCGCAGAGCTAGCGGCCCCCGCGCCGGCTCAGGAGGCCGGCGGAACCACGAGGACCGGGCAGGCGCTGTGGTTGAGCACAGCGCGCGCGTGCGGCCCGAGGTGCGATCCCAGCGGCAGCAGGTGGTGGCGTCGCCCGATGACCAGGAGGGCTGAGCCGCTCGCCGAGTCGAGCAGCGCCTCGATCGGCGGAGCGTGCCGGACCTCGACCGTGACGTCGACGTCGGGGTACTCGTCCCGCAGCTCGTCGAGGGCGGGCGCCAGGGATGCCTGCGCGCGATCGGCCCACTCACGACGCATGGTCGCGTCGACGACGGTCATGTCGTAGCCGCTGGCGAGCCACCAGGCGTGCAGCACGACCAGGGCGGTCTGCCGGCTCCTCGCCTGCTCGAAGCCCGCGCGGAGCAGCGCAGCCGCCTCGCCGGGATCCTGGACAGCGACGGTCACGACCGTTCCGGGGGGCGATGAAGCTGACCAGTCCTCGGGCACGGAGACCACCGGGACGGCAGCGCGGGCCGCGACGCCGTTGGTGGTCGACCCGGTCACGATCCGGTTCAGGGTGCTGATCCTGCGGTGCTGCAGGACGATCATCCGGCCACGGTCCGCGTGCCGCACGAGCGCGCGGACGTGGGAGGTGTCCTCGACGCGCTCTCCGGTCACGGGCACGCCGAGCTCGTCGCCGAGCTTGCGGGTGTGGGCGAGCGCCTGCTCGAGCGGGGCGTCCACGTCGAGCACCGTTGTCGAGTAGATGCCGGCGTACTCGGCAGTGTCGGGCAGGCTGGTGACCTGGACCAGGTGCACCGGGCTGTTGGTCCGCGCGGCCTCCGCCACGGCGAACTCGGCGGCCGCGTCGCAGCCGTGGTATCCGACTGCCACGACGGTGGCGTCTGCGGGCTGGTTCATTCCGGTTCCCCTCCTGCGGGATGGTGGCGGACCGCCCGCGAGCGGTCCCGGTGGTTCAAGCCTCGTCGCACAGCTCGCTGCCGCCCACGGTCGCGCGGCCCGAGTGGCCGGGACCAACGACCCGGGCAGCGCCCGCCGGCCGTCCTGCGTGCCACAGCAGCGCCAGGGCGAGGACGAGGGGCACGGTCCACACCAGGTACGCCCAACCGAACGACAGCAGGAGCACGTTGAACCCGATCAGGCTCAGGAGTGCCGCCTGGCGGACGCGACCGGGCACCAGGACGAGGAGGCCGGCGAGCGTCTCGCCGACGATGAGCAGCCCGATGAAGAACGTGTGGTGCGGGACGACCAGCGTCTCCCAGGTCTCGCGCACGAAGTCGCTCGACGCTCCGTCGGCGAAGCCGGAGTAGTCGCCGCCGCGGGCCAGCAGCCAGAGATTTCCGGCGGCGCCACCGAGGACCCAGAGGGCGCTGGTGGCATACACACCCGTCCGGTACCCCGTGAGGCTGTGGTGGGCGCGGAGACCGGAGCCGACGACCACGACGCCGAGCGACAACCAGGTCACAGGCAGGAACCAGTCGATGTTCATTCTCGATCTCAGCTTCGGTCGTACTCGAATCCGTACCGACGGACGGGCAGCTCCGCGAGGGGGTTCCAACCGCGTCCGAGTCGTCGGCCGGTCAGGGTCACCCACGGCAGTCGGATCCAGACCTCGTCCTCCCGCTTCACCCAGGGAGGTGGTTTGGGGGCGCTCCGCTCTACGGAGGTGAGCTGGTCGCGGCTGACCCGCTGGCCGACGCCGCGCGCGACGACCGACCAACCATGCCACCGCTCGTAGTTGGCGTGGTCCACCTCGAACACCAGGGCAGCGCCGTGCGCGTGCCGGTCGAGGAGGGTGCCGGGCGCCGTGCGCACGAGCACGGCGTCGCCGGCCACGGTGTAGTTCACCGGCAGGATCTCCGGGCCCGTCGGCCGGTTGAGGACGATCCGTCCGAACACGCCGGCACGGAGCAGGGCCTCGCAGTCCTCGTAGGGGATCTCGTGGGTAGTGGTCACGACTTCATCGTCGGACGAACGGACCCGGCGGGGCAGGGTCCAACGTCCTCGGCCGCGGTGACCGGGGACACCAGCCGGACGATTCCCAGCCCGGTGCCTGCGGCTTGGACGACCGCCATCGCGATGCCGGCAGCCACTCCGACCGCTACCGCGTTGATCACGGACTGACCGGGGTGCCAGAGCGGCGTCGCGATCGCGAGGAACGTCCCCAGTGCGGCCAGCCAGGCAACGGCGGTCCAGCCGATCCATCGGACCGCCTGCGGCACGTGGTGCCGCAGCTCGAGCCATTGGGCCCCGCCGATCGTCCCCAGGAGGAGCAGGCCGGCCGCGGCAGCACCGACGAACCCGAGCGGCGAGCCGCTCGCGCCGAGCTGCGACATCAAGAAGCCGAGAGCATAGGCGGCGACTGCCGCCCCGGCGGTCAGAGCCGTCCAGCGTCCACCGTGGAGGCCGGGTAGGACCCCTCGGAGCACGGACGCCTGCGCCAGGCCGAGGACTGCGCCCTCGAGAGCACCCGCGAGCAGGACCGTCGCCACTCCGGCGGGGGCCGCCAGCCCGAGGCTCAGGACTCCCGCGATCGCAGGAGCGAGGAAGCCGACGGACTCCGCGGCGCTGACCCTCCAGGTCCAGGAACGGAAGACGACCCGAGACGCCTCGATCGGTGTCGAGGCGCCCCGGGTCGTTCCCCCTCCCCTCATGAGATGGCGGCTCCCACCGCTACGAACGCGGTTCCGAGCACCAGCAGGATCCCGACCAGCGGAAGCACGAACCGCAGGTACTGGTCGTAGCGGACCTTCGCCAGGGCGAGTCCCCCCATCACCACCGCCGAGGTCGGGGTGATCAGGTTGACGACACCGGACGCCGACTGGAACGCGGTGACGACGATCGAGCGCTGGACGCCGGCGAAGTCGGCGAGCGGCGCGAGGATCGGCATCGCCAACGCGGCGTGGCCGGAGGTGGACGGCACGAGGAAGGCCAGCGGCACGTTGATCAGGAACATCAATCCGCCGAACAGTGCGGACGACGTGCCGTCGACTGCGTTCTCCATCGCGTGGAGGACGGTCCCGGTGATCTCGGAGTTGTTCATGATGACCGTGACCCCGCGGGCCAGGACGATGATCAGGCCGACGCCGATGAAGTCGCCGGCACCCTTGACCACGGTGTCGGTCAGTCGGTGCTCACCGAGTCCGCCGACCAGCCCGATAACGAGAGCCATGGCGAGGAACAGCGCGGCGAGCTCGGGGAAGTACCAGTCGAGCTGCCAGCCGTAGCTCATCGCGTCGGGACCGTCGATGACCTGCGCCCACGGCACGATCGCGTAGATCATGAACGCGAAGGTCAGGCCGACGATGGCCAGCACGGACTTGTCGCGGCCGGTCAGCCTCGGCACGTCAGCCAGGCCCTGGACCCGCAGCTCGTCGTCACCTTCGACCGCTCCGACGAGCGACTTGCGAGGCTCCGCCTTCACCTTGCGGGCGTAGCGGACCACCCACCACACGCCGACCGGGACGAGCACGACGTACATGAGGAGGCGGTAGCCGATGCCGTCACCGATCGAGATGTCGGCCGCGCCGGATGCCACCCCGGTGGCGAACGGGTTCACGGTCGAGGCGAGGACGCCGATGCCGGCGCCGACGAGGATCGTCGCCGCGGCGACCATCCGGTCGTAGCCGAGGGCCAGCATCAGCGGGATCAGGAGCCCGTAGAAGCCGAGGGTCTCCTCGGCCATGCCCTCGGTCGTGCCGCCGACGGAGAACAGCACCATCAGCACGACGATCAGCAGCGAGCCCTTGGTGCTCATCCGCTGGGCGACCCGGGCGACGCCGTTGTCGATCGCTCCGGTGCGCATCGCCATGGTGATGAAGACACCGATCGCGAGGACGAACAGGAAGACGCCGGCGGCGCCGTACAGCTCGCCCGACTCGTAGGGACCGATCTTGCCGTCGGGGTTCATGACCCCGTAGAGCCCGTTGACCGGAGCCATGAACAGCTCCATCAGGCGGTCGCCGAAGGACAGCGGGTTCTCAGTCTCGGCGTAGCTGCCCGGGACGGGGCGGCCGGTCGCCGGGTCGGTCTCGTAGGCGCCGGTGGGGACGATGAACGCCAACAGCCACACCGCGACGGTCACCCCGAACAGGACCGTGAACGCACTCGGGAAGTGGAAGCGTTTGGCCTCGGCCTTCTCTGGCGAGGACTTGTTCGGGCGCGGAGCCCGATGGATGGTAGCCATGGGACGTCCTTTCGTGAGTAGTGCTCCCTCCGAGCATCCGGCTCCAAGCGCGCGACCGCACCGGTCACGGGTCCCGTGTGGATCGGGACGTTGGGCCCTGATGGGCGCGGCGAGTTCCGACGACGCTGGCGACGACAACCAGCGAGAGGAACTCCCATGCACGAGACCGGACCGACCTACCACGTGGACTCCGAGGTGGGTGTGCTTCGTCAAGCGATCCTGCACCGTCCCGGACTGGAGCTGAAACGCCTCACGCCCACGAACAAGGACGACTTCCTGTTCGACGACGTGCTGTGGGTGAAGCAGGCGAAGGTGGAGCACGACGCCTTCGCCGAGGCTCTTCGCGACCAAGGCGTGCGGGTGCACCTCCTCGACGACCTGCTCCGAGAGACGCTGGAGATCCCGGCCGCCCGGAAGCACGTCCTCACCGAGTCGCTCGACGAGCGCGTCTACGGTCCGCTCGCGGCGACCCGCATCCACGACCTGTTCACGTCGATGCCGGCCGACGAGCTGACGACGGTCCTGATCGGCGGGATGACCAAGCGCGAGCTCCTGGAGAGGATGTCCGAGCCGTCGTCCGTCGTCGTCCAGGCGCTCGCGCCTGACGACCTGCTGCTGCCGCCGCTCCCGAACCACCTCTTCACCCGCGACACCTCGGCCTGGGCGTACGACGGAGTGTCGATCAACGCGATGCGCAAGCGCGCGCGGATGCGCGAGACCGTCCACTACGAGGCGATCTACCGTTGGCACCCGCTCTTCGCGGGTGAGGACTTCCGCTGCTGGGCCGACGGCCCGGCCAACGGCCAGGCGACCACCGAGGGTGGCGACATCCTGGTCCTGGGCCGGGGCGCCGTGCTGGTCGGCATGAGCGAGCGGACCACCCCGCAGGGGGTCGAGATGCTCGCCCGGCGGATGTTCGCCGCAGGGAGCGCCGAGCGCATCGTCGCGCTCGCGATGCCGCAGAAGCGGGCGTTCATGCACCTCGACACCGTCATGACGATGGTCGACGAGGAGACGTTCACCCAGTACGCCGGCCTGGGGCACCTGCCGTCGTACACCATCGAGCCCGGCTCGGACGGGCCCCAGGAGCTCCGCATCACCGCCCACGCTCCCGAGGAGATGCACTCCGTCATCGCCGCCGCTCTCGGCCTCGACCGGATCCGCGTGCTCACGCCGACCCAGGACGTCCGGGCCGCCGAGCGCGAGCAGTGGGACGACGGCTGCAACGTGCTCGCCGTCCGCCCGGGCGTCGTGATGGCCTACGAGCGCAACGTCACCACCAACACCTTCCTCCGCAAGCACGGCATCGAGGTGATCACCATCGAGGGCAACGAGCTCGGTCGTGGTCGCGGCGGTCCGCGCTGCATGACCTGCCCGATCGAACGAGAAGGGATCTGAGATGGCCTTCAACCTCCGCAACCGCAGCTTCCTCAAGGAGCTGGACTACACCCCCGACGAGTGGCGCTTCCTGCTCGACCTCGCTGCCGAGCTGAAGCGTGCGAAGTACGCCGGCTCCGAGCAGCCGCGGCTCACCGGCAAGAACCTCGCCCTGATCTTCGAGAAGACCTCCACCCGCACCCGGTGCGCGTTCGAGGTCGCTGCCTTCGACCAGGGCGCGCGCGTCACCTTCCTCGACCCGGCGAGCTCCCAGATGGGCCACAAGGAGTCGATCGAGGACACCGCCCGGGTGCTGGGCCGGATGTACGACGGGATCGAGTACCGCGGGTCCGCCCACGACAAGGTCGAGACGCTCGCCGAGTACGCCGGCGTCCCGGTCTGGAACGGGCTGACCGACGACTGGCACCCCACCCAGACGCTGTGCGACCTGATGACCATGCGCGAGCACTCCGGGAAGCGGGACGCGGAGATCTCCTTCGCCTACCTCGGCGACGCGCGGAACAACGTCGCGAACTCCCTGCTCGTCGGCGGCGCGATGCTGGGAATGGACGTGCGGATCGTCGCACCCCAGGAGCTGTGGAACCGTCCGAGCGTCATCGCGAGCGCGCGTGAGCTCGCCGACGCGACCGGGGCCCGGATCCTGCACACCGAGAGCGTCGCCGAAGGTGTCGCCGGCGTCGACTTCCTCTACACCGACGTGTGGGTCTCCATGGGCGAGCCGAAGGAGAAGTGGGCCGAGCGCATCCACCTGCTGCGCGACTACCAGGTCGACATGGACGTCGTGAAGGCCACCGGCAACCCGGACGTCAAGTTCCTGCACTGCCTGCCGGCGTTCCACGACCTGCACACGACCGTGGGTCGCGAGATCTTCCGGGAGACCGGCATGGACGCCCTCGAGGTGACCGACGAGGTCTTCGAGTCGCGGCACTCGATCGTGTTCGACCAGGCCGAGAACCGCATGCACACCATCAAGGCCGTGCTCGTCGCGACCCTGGGGGCCTGAGATGCGCATCGTCGTCGCCCTCGGGGGCAACGCCTTGCTGCAGCGCGGGCAGCGGCCCGACGCCGACGTCCAGGAGGCGAACGTCCGGCGGGCGGTCGCCGCGCTGGCGCCGCTCGCGGCCGAGCACGAGCTCGTGGTCACGCACGGCAACGGGCCCCAGGTCGGCGTGCTCGCCCTGCAGAGCGCCTCCGACCCGCACCTGACGACGCCGTACCCGTTCGACGTGCTCGGGGCACAGACCCAGGGCATGATCGGCTACTGGCTGCTCCAGGCCATGCAGAACGCGCTGCCCGGCCGCCACATCGCGGCGGTCATCAACCAGACGCTCGTCGCTGCGACCGACCCGGCGTTCGACGACCCGACGAAGTTCGTCGGCGAGGTCTACGAACGGGCCGAGGCCGAGCGGCTCGCTGCGGAGCGCGGCTGGGCCGTGCGCGCGGACGGCGACGGCTGGCGCCGGGTCGTGGGATCTCCCCGGCCCCTGCGGGTCGTCGAGACACCGTTGATCCGGCTCCTCCTGGAGAGCGGGGCGGTCGTCGTCTGTGCCGGCGGGGGAGGTGTCCCGGTGGTGCGCAACGAGTCGGGCCACCTCGATGGTGTCGAAGCCGTGGTGGACAAGGACCTCACCAGTGCCGCGCTGGCAGAAGCCCTCGACGCCGACGCGCTCCTCGTCCTCACCGACGTCGGCGCGGTGATGCGCGACTTCGGGACGCCCGACCAGGCACCCATCACGCGGGAGACCCCGATCGGCCTGCGGGCCCTCGACCTCCCCAAGGGGTCGATGGGCCCCAAGGTCGAAGCGGTCTGCCGGTTCGTCGAGCTGACGGGCGGCATCGGGATCATCGGCGCTCTGGACGACGTCTCGTCGATGATCGCCGGGACCGCGGGGACCGTGGTCACCCCGTCCGGGCGGTACGACGGCAGCCTCGCACGGGCCTGATGTCGGGCACGGCGGGCGAGGCTCGGCGGGTCAGCCCCGCTCGGGGACGACTGCCACGTTCGTCCGGGCCCGCTCCACGACGGCGTTCGCGATCGACCCGACCAGCGCCCGGTGGAGGCCCGTCATCGGGTGCCGGCCCACGACGACCAGGTCCCACGAGCTGTCGCGGCGCGTGAGTGCCTCGTCGACGAGACCGTGGCGGAGCAGCAGCGTCACCTCGACGTCGGGATACTTCTCGCGGAAGCCGGCGACGGTCTCCGAGAGGAGCACCCGCAGCTCCTCGAGCTCGGGTTCGTCCAGGACCTCACCCGACGCCTCGCGGAAGCCGGCCGCGGCGGCGATGGCGTCCCAGAAGCAGTGCACGACGGTGAGCGGCTGGCCGTGGAGCGACGCCTGGTCGAACGCGAACTCGACGACGGGCAGCGACTCGGCGCTGCCGTCCGCGCCCACGATGACGCCGCTGGTCTGCTTGTCGGTGCCGGGACGGCAGACGACGACGGGGCAGCTCGCGGTCCGCACGACCGCGGAGCTGACGGAGCCCAGGAGCAGGGACCGGACGGCGCCCCGACCTCGGGACCCGACCACCAGGAGGTGGGCCTCGGCGGAGAGGTCAGTCAGCACCTCGCGCGCGTCGCCGACGACGACGTGAGCGCTGACCTCGATCTCCGGCGCCTCGCGTCGAGCGAGCACCGCTGCCGCTTCTGCGACGTGCCGGACCTGGGAGACGACGCGGTCTCCGCGGTCGGGGTCGGTGCCGGCGATGACGCCGGTCCACCCGATTTCGTGCGCGCCGGCCGAGGCGGCGGCGGCGACCACGGCCAGCGGCCGCTGCTCGCGCCGGGCCTGGTGCGCAGACCACCGCACCGCGCGGTCCGCATGGGCCGAGCCGTCGACGCCGACGACGATGCTTCCGGAAGGGATCGAGAGGCTGTTCTTCGTCATGTCCTGATCGTCCTGCCCGCGGTCCCGGACGCGCCACGGCCGGAGTCCCTCGCGGCTCGGGACCTTGGCCCCTCGTGCCGTGTGCGGCGTTCCGCGGAACATCGGAGCGTGACTACCGAAAGCGAGATCGGCCTGCCCTCGGCCGACGTCCTGATGAGCGATGGCGGGCTGGCCGTGGTCCGCCGCGTCCGACCCGAGGACGGGCCTGATCTCTACGAGCTGCACGACCGGGTGTCGGACGACTCGGTGTGGTTGCGCTTCTTCTCGGTGTCCCGTCAGGCCGGCCGGCAGTACGTCGACAAGCTGCTGGGGTCCCAGGACACCATCGCACTGGTGGCGGAGGTCGACGGCAGGGTGGCCGCCCTGGCGACCGCCGAGCCGGTGGGACCGGAGGTCTGCGAGGTCGCCTTCCTGGTCGCGGACGACCAGCGCGGCCGCGGCCTCGGCACGCTGCTGCTCGAGCACCTCGCGGCCGACGCGAGAGACCGCGGCTTCGCGGTCCTCGAGGCGCGGGTGCTTCGGGACAACCACCGGATGCTGCAGGTCTTCGCGGACGCCGGCTTCGAGCTGGCCCGCCGGTTCGACGGCGGCGAGGAGGTGCTCCGGATGCCGACGGCGGTGACGCCTGTCATCCAGGCTGCTGCGGACGAGCGGGAGTTCGCCTCCGAGCGCCGCTCGCTGGAGCCGCTGCTCGCTCCCCAGGGCGTGGTCGTCTACGGATCCCGTCGCGACGGGTCCGGCATCGGCGGGGCGGTGATCAGCGCGATCACGAGCGGCGGTTTCACAGGTTCCCTCGTCGTCGTGCACCCGGCCAGCCCCGTCGTGGCTGGCCTCCCCGCCCACACCCGCGCGGGGGACGCCGGTGTCGCGGTGGACCTGGCCGTGATCGCCGTACCCGCCGAGGGTGTGCTCGCGGCTCTCGAGGATGCCGCCGCGGCGGGGGTCCGCGCAGCCGTGATCATCTCTTCCGGCTTCCAGGAGATGGGGCGCCGCGGCGCCGATCTCCAGCACGAGCTCGTGCTCATGGCACGCCGTCGCGGGATCCGCCTGGTGGGCCCCAACGGCCTCGGCCTGATCTGCAACGATCCCGACATCCGCCTGCACGCGACGTTCGGCGGGCTCGTCCCGGCGTCCGGTGGCGTGGCGATGGCCAGCCAGTCCGGGGGCGTCGGCATCGCTCTCATGGACCTCCTCTCCAAGGCGGGCGTGGGCCTCAGGTACTTCGTCTCGCTGGGCAACAAGGCGGACGTCTCGGGCAACGACCTGCTCGCCGCCTGGTACGACGACGAGCGGGTGACCTGCGCGGCTCTCTACCTCGAGTCCTTCGGCAACGCCCGGAAGTTCGCGCGGTTCGCGCGTCGGTTCAGCGAGCGCAAGCCACTGGTCGCCGTCGTGGGTGGCCGGTCCGTGGGCGGCCGACGTGCGGGCTCGTCGCACACCGCGGCCGCAGCCTCGCCCGCCGCCGGCGTCCGCGCCCTCTTCGCGCAGGCGGGAGTGATCTCGTGCAAGGACGCGGAAGAGCTGGCGGACACGACCGTCCTGCTGACCCGGGCCGCGCTGCCCGCCGGGAACCGGGTCGCCATCATCAGTAATGCCGGCGGCATGGGTGTGCTCGCGGCGGACATCGCCTCCGACGAGCAGCTCGAGGTTGTCGAGCTCTCGCCCGGGCTGCAGCAGCACGTCGGACGGCTGGTGAACCAGACGACGGGCACTGCCAACCCGATCGACGCCGGCGCCGGCGCCGAGGCCGACCAGGTCGCGGACATCGCCGACGTGGTGATGCGCTCGGGAGAGGTCGACGCGGTCGTCGCCGTCCTCGTCGCGACCGGCACGAACGACCTCGATGCGACGGCCGAGGCGCTCGCCGCTGTCCAGCAACGGCACCCGCTCTGGCCCCTCCTGGTCGTCCCTCTGGGCGCGGGAGAGATCGAACGGAGCGACGTGGCGGTCTTCCGCAGCTCGGCCGGGGCGATCGGTGCCCTGGGCCGGGTCGCGCGGTACACGGCCTGGCGTCGGATCCAGCGCCAGGACCCCGAGCTCACCGACCCGGCGATCGTTCGCCGGACGCGGGCCGCCGCCCGCCGCCTGCTCGAGTCGGGCACGGACACGGGGTGGACCTCGGCCGCGAGCGCCCGGCAGCTGCTCGCCGCCTACGACATCGATCTCACCGGCCGTCTGGCCGCCGGTCCTCGGGCGGCGGCGACCGCCGCCGACGACCTCGGGTTCCCCGTGGCGGTGAAGCTGGCCGACGCCGACGTCGTGCACAAGACCGATCTCGGGTTGGTGCGCACCGGGTTGCGGACGCCCGACGAGGTGGAGGCTGCCGTCGACGACTTCGAGTGCCGACTCGCCCACGAGTGCACCGTGCTGGTCCAGCCGATGGTCTCGGGCGTGGAGCTCGCGTTCGGCGTCGTCCGTGACCCGTCCTTCGGCCCGATGGTGATGATCGCTGCCGGTGGCGTCGCCGTCGACGCCCTCGACGACCGGGCGTTCCTGCTGCCTCCGTTCCACGAGTCCGACGTCCTGCGGGTGCTGCGTGCCCTACGGGTGTGGCCGCTCCTGGACGGGTTCCGCGGAGCTCCCCCGGCCGCCACCGCGGAGGCCGCAGAGCTGGCCGTACGGCTCGGGCGGCTCGCGCTCGACGTCCCCGAGGTCACCGAGGTCGACCTCAACCCGGTCATGGTCGGTCCCGAGCGTTGCTTCGTGGTCGACGCCAAGGTCCGGCTGCGTCCTGCTCCGGACGCAGCGACCGACGGGCCGCGGCAGCTGCGCAGGGCATGAGGTCCACCCCGAGACCGCTGTGCTGGACGCTCGCGGCTCGAAGTCGAGGTCGCTGTCGCCCGTCCCGAGCAAGCAGTCCGTGTCGGGCGTCCTTCCGGCGGACGGCTGTCAGTGGGTCCCGGCGGCGGGAACCGCCTCGGGGACGACGGCGACGTGGGTGTGAGAGCGTTCGAGGACGGCGGTGGCGATCGCGCCGGAGAGATGACGCCCGACCGAGTCGATCGGGTGTCGTCCGATGACGACGAGGTCGTAGCGGTCGGCGATCGCCGTCAGCGCGGAGTCGGCGGACCCGCGGAGGACCTGGGAGCTGGCATGCACCTCGGGGTAACGCTCGCGGAACCCGGCCATCGACTCGGCGAGCAGCAGCCGGTCGGCGACCAGTCGCGGGTCGTCGGCGGGTGCCGATGAGGAAGCTCCGACGATCGCGCTCAGGTCCCGAACGGTGTGCACGACCGTGAGCGGCTGGCTGCGGAGCGAGGCCTGTCGGAACGCGAAGTCGATGACCGGGAGCGACTCAGCGGTGCCGTCGGCTCCGACGAGCACCCCCTTCTTCACCCGCAGCTCGGTGCCCGGGCGGCAGATGACCACCGGGCACGACGCGCTCCTGGCAACCGATGCGCTGACCGAGCCGAGCAGCTTGCTGCTCATCGGCCCGCGACCCCGCGACCCCATGACGAGGAGGTGGGCCAGCATCGTGGTGTCGGCCAGGACGGGCCGAGGGTTGCCGAGGTCGGCCACCGTCTCGACCGCGACGCCGGGGCGGTGACGGGCGGCGAGGTCGGCTGCCTCCTGCGCCAGCGTCTTGGCGTTCGCGAGCAGGTTGTGACCCTGATGGACGTAGCCGATGCCGGGGCCGGCTGCGACCAGGGCAGGCGCCTGGGTGGCGACGGCCATCACGACCAGGTTCCGTCGCTCGACGGCGGCCTGCTCCGCGGCCCAGTGGACCGCTCGGTCCGCGTCGCGTGAACCGTCGACAGCGACGACGATGCTTCCAGAGGGGATCTTGTCCATGCCTCCAGCCTCGTCCGTGGCGGGCCGCGCGGGTACGGTCCGATTCCTCCCGGTGGTGGGACCTAGGACCCGGGGCGGGTAGTCGCGAGGAAGGTCAAGCGGTGAGCTCGACAGCAGGCTCTTCGGAAAGGACCTCGTGCAGCGCGAGTCGCGGCGTCCGCGGGAGTGCGGAGCGGCCGATCGCCTGCCAGGCGACCCGGACCAGCAGGTGGGGCGCGCCCCACTCCTCGGCGAGCGGCGCCCGGCTCACGTCGACGCCGCACGGCAGGCTCATCGGCACGATGGCGAGCCCGTCACGGGTCGCACGGAGCCACAGAGCGCTCAGCCCCTCCCCGGTGCGCAGCCACGCTTCCAGACCGTCCTCGGGGCCGCCGAGGGCGATCACGCCGTCGCTGCCCTCCACGAGCGCCAGGCTCTCGGGGGTCGGGCCAGAGCCGAGCACGCTTTCGACGTACTCCCGCTGGGTCAGTGCCTCGAGCCGGAACCGTGCGCGCTTGTCGGTGACGGGGACCGCTCGGGTTCCCCGGGCGTGTGCCTCCGCGGCGAGCACGTCCAGGGCCGAGACAGGGACCGGCCAAGTGGTGAGCCGACGCCGGTCGGTGCAGCGCGCGCGGAGGTTGGCAATGTCGTCCGCCGCCGTCTCGGACGGCGTTCCGGGGGACAGCTCGATCGTCGCGAGGACGTCGCTGCTCGGCCCTTCCGGCAGGCGGGTCACTGCGGTCCTGACCCCGATTGCCCGCGCCGCGGCGCACAGGTGGTCGAGCGCGGCCCCACAGCTGATCGTGACGTTCCGTCCGCTGGGGTCCTCGTGCGGGAGCACCCGAGACCGGTCGATCGACAGGGTGATGCGGTCGTCGTGCACCCGCCAGTGCCACGGTTGGGCGTTGTCGACGCTGGGCGCATGGCAAGCCAGCTCGACCAGCCTCATGGTCAGCGGAGGAATGGACACGTCGTCGGACCTTCGTTCGGTAGTGATGCACCAAGCGTGCGGCCGCCCGTGACCTGGGAGCAGGGCAAAAGGTCACTGCCTGGCCCGACCTTCGGTGGGATGTTGGCGTGCGAAGCCGGCCGGCGCAGCGCTAGCGTGGGCCCATGAGCGACGCCGCTGACCCCCCGGAAGCGTCCACTCCGATCAAGATCTTTCTTCTCGACGACCACGAGGTCGTCCGGCGAGGGATGCGTGAGCTGCTGGAGGCGGAGCCGGACTTCGAGGTGATCGGCGAGTCGGGCTCGGCCGCCGAGGCCGCCCGTCGGATCCCGGCTCTTCGCCCTGACGTGGCGATCCTCGACGGGCGGCTGCCGGACGGCTCCGGCATCGACGTCTGCCGCGACGTCCGGTCCCAGGACCCGAGCATCGCTGCCCTCATCCTGACGTCGTACGACGACGACGACGCCCTCTTCGCAGCGATCATGGCCGGCGCCGCGGGTTACGTGCTGAAGCAGGTGCGCGGCACCGACCTCATCGACATGATCCGGCGGGTCGCGGCCGGACAGTCGACGCTCGACCCATCAGTGACGGCGCAGGTGCTCGAGCGGCTGCGCAACGGCCCGCCGGTCGACAAGGAGCTGGAGACGCTCACCGAGCAGGAGCAGCGGATCCTGGAGCTGATCGGCAAGGGCCTGACCAACCGGCAGATCGCCGGCGAGCTCTATCTCGCGGAGAAGACGGTCAAGAACTACGTGTCGTCGCTGCTGGCCAAGCTCGGGTTGTCGAGCCGCACCCAGGCCGCCATCTTCGCGGTCAAGCACGAGCGACCGTCCTCGGACTGAGCGCGTCGTGGAGGAACGGGCGGACGGCAGGGCCGCCGGGAGGGACCGAGCGGACCTGCAGGGAGCGGAGTTCGAGGACCTGGTCCGCGAGGTGCAGGCGCGGATGCGGGGCGCGCTCGACCAGCAGGAGCGGCTCCGGTTGCTGCTGGACGCCGTCGTCACCATCGCCGGTTCGCTCAGCCTCGACGGGGTCCTCTCGCGGATCGTCGCCATCGCCAGTCGCCTCGTCGACTCCCACTACGCCGCCCTCGGGGTCCTGGGCGACGCCTCCGACAAGCGGCTGCGCACCTTCGTCTACCACGGGATCTCCGACGAGCAGGCCGTGGAGATCGGCCACCTGCCGCGCGGTCACGGCCTGCTGGGTCTCCTGATCGACCGTCCGGAGCCGGTGCGCCTCCACGACATCGCGGAGCATCCCGCCTCTTACGGGTTCCCGCCGAACCACCCGCCGATGCACTCCTTCCTCGGGGTGCCGGTCCGCGTCCGCGACCAGGTCTTCGGCAATCTCTACCTCACCGAGAAGAGCGACGGCACCGACTTCACGGCCGAGGACGAGGACATCGTCGTGGCGCTGGCCGTGGCGGCCGGTGTGGCGATCGACAACGCGCGCCTCTACGAGGACGCGACCAGGCGGGAGGCCTGGCTCCGCGCCACGGCCGAGATCACGGCGCTGCTGTCGGAGGCGACCTCGGAGGATGTCGCGCTCCGGGCGATCGCCGAGCGGGCTCGCGAGGTCGCCGGTGCGGACGTGGCCTGGATCGTCGCCGGTGCCTCGCCCGAGGAGCTTCGGGTGAGGGCGATCGCCGGTGTGAAGGCCACGGACGACGAGCTGGCGGGTCTTCGGATGACGAGCACGATCGGTCAGGAGGTGGTCGAGTCCGGGGAGGCGGTCCTGATCCAGGACCTGTCGATGGAGCCGGTCAGCGTCTCTGCTCTCCCCGGTTGGCCGACGATCGGGCCCGGTGTCGTCGTACCTCTTGGCTCGAGCGGCTCGTCGGTCCGCGGTGCCCTGGCGCTGGGCTGGGCGCCGGAGAACGTGGACCAGTACAGCGCGATGGGGTTCGAGCTGCCCGCCAGCTTCGCGCGCCAAGCGGCGCTGGCGCTGCAGGTGGCCCGCGCGCGCGAGGACCAGCAGCGGTTGACGCTTCTCGAGGACCGCGACCGGATCGGCCGTGACCTCCACGACCTGGTCATCCAGCGCCTGTTCGCCGTGGGGCTCGGCCTGCAGAGCACCGGCCGTCTCTCGGACCGTCCCGAGGTGGCCAAGCGGCTCGATCAGGCCGTCGACGACATCGACGCGACGATCAAGGACATCCGCCGCACCATCTTCGCGCTCGGCGCTCCCGAGGCCAGCGCCGACGTCCAGGGGGAGGTCTCCCGTCTGGTCGACCGTGCGGCGGCGACGCTCAAGTTCCGGCCCGAGCTCGTCTTCGAGGGCCCGGTGCGGACGCTGATCAGCGCCGACGTGGTCCCGGACCTGCTCGCCGTGCTGGGCGAAGCGCTCTCCAACGCAGGTCGGCATGCGTTCGCCAGATCGGGATCGGTGCGGCTGGCGGTCGGCGACCAGATCGTCCTGACGGTCACCGACGACGGCAAGGGCATGCCTGACGACGTCGTGGAGAGCGGACTCGCCAACATCCGCCGGCGTGCCGAGCAGCGCGGAGGAACGTTCGTGGTGGAGTCGAAAGAAGGTGAGGGGACGGTTCTCCGGTGGGCGGTCCCCGCCGGGTGAGCCTTCCGGTCAGGCCGGAATGAGGCGCCGACCGCTGACGAGCTCCGGGCAGATCCGGAGCACGTAGGTCCGGCTCCCGTCGGCCCAGGGGTGCGGGCGACGGTCCGGTGGCGCGAGCGGGGACTGCCGTGCGGCGCGGCCGCGAACCACGACCGACCAGCCCGACGCCGTGAAGTGGTCGAGCTGGTCGACCTCGAACGCGACCCGGCCGTTCGTCCCCGCACGCGCCAGGGCGCCGTACCCCGTGGTGGTGATGACGATGTCGTCGCCATCCATCGCGTAGTTGACGGGGACCAGATCGGGCCCCGAGTCGTCGGTGAAAGCGATCCGACCCACGGTCTCCGTGCGCAGGAGGTTGAGGCACTCGTCACGGTCGATCTCACGCAGCTTGCTGCTGAACCAGCTCTCGTCGCTCATCGTCTCGTCCTGTTCCGAGGTTCGACTGGATGTCCCAGCTCTCTGTCCCACTTTCCCTCGCCGTCGGCGCGGCCGGACCGGTCGTAGGTCGCCGCCCGGCGGGACGTTCGACCCTGACCGAGAGGCACTCACCGAGTCTCGACGCGCCGAACGGTTCGGAGGACCTCGTCCGCCGAGACCCCGGGGCTGAAGTAGTACCCCTGCGCCTCGTCGCAGTCCCGCTGACGCAGGTAGGTGATCTGCCGCGGCGACTCGACACCCTCGGCGACGACCGTCAGCCCGAGGGCGTGGGCCATCACGATGATGGCGTCGACGATCGGCGCCTGCGGGTCCTCGCCGCCCAGGTCGTGCACGAAGGACCGGTCGATCTTGAGCTTGTCGATCGGGAACCTCGTCAGGTAGGCCAGGCTCGAGTAGCCCCTGCCGAAGTCGTCGATGACGATCTTCACCCCGAGGTCACGGATCGCTTGGAGGATGCCCGTCACGCCCCAGCGTTCGTCCATCAAGATTCCCTCGGTGATCTCGAGCTCGAGCTGGGAGGCGTCGAGGCCGGAGCTCTTGAGCGCGTCGACGATCTCGTCGAGCCACCCGCTGCTGTGCACCTGGCGGGGGGAGACGTTGACAGCCAGGTGGAAGGGCCGGCCGAGAGCGCGTTGGATCTCCACCATGTCGCGGCATGCCTGGCGCAGGACCCAGCCGCCGAGCGGCACGATCATCCCGCTGTCCTCGGCGACCGGGATGAATCGGTCCGGACCCACCGCGCCGTGTTCTGCGCTGTGCCACCGCGCCAGGGCCTCGAAGCCCGTGACCTCGCCGGTGGCGAGATCGACCTGCGGCTGATAGTCCAACGAGAGCTCGCCGGCCGCCAGGGCTTGCCGGAGGGCGGAGGTGAGCGACACCCGGTCGTTGGTCTCGTCGAGCATGCTCCGGTGGAACCAGCGGACGTTGTTCCTGCCGGCCGCCTTGGCCTGGTACATGGCCGTGTCGGCGTGCTTGAGAAGAGCGGTGGGGTCGATGCCGTCGACGGGATAGACCGCGGCGCCGATGCTGACGGTGACCGCGACCTCCTGCCCGCCGAGGTCGACCGGCTGCATGACGGTCTCCAACAGGCTCTGGATCCGGGCGGACACCTGCGAGCGGTCGCCGAGACGTTCGAGCACGACCACGAACTCGTCGCCCCCCAACCTCGCGATGATGTCCGACCGTCGGCCCCAGCTGTTCAGTCGTTCCGCCGTCCGCAGGAGGAGGTCGTCGCCGGCGTGGTGGCCGAGCAGGTCGTTCACCCGCTTGAAGTGGTCGAGGTCGAGCAGCAGCACTGCGAGCTCCGTGCCACCGGCCTGGGCCTCGACGATCGCGGTGCGGAGCCGGCTGACCAGGAGCGAGCGGTTCGGCATGTCGGTGAGGGCGTCGTGGTTGGCCATGTGGAGCACGGCCGCCTGCGCCTGGATGCGCTTGGAGATGTCGTAGGCGACGACGAGGTACCCGGTTGTGGTCCCGGACTCGTCCTGGAGGCGCGTCGTCGCCTCGTGAACGGGCACGACGGTGCCGTCACGCCGTCGGTACTCCCATTCCCGTTCGGTGCCCGCCCGCAGGCGGAGCGACGTCGGCTCCGCGCGGGAATGGTCGATGGCGGCGTCGATGTGGTCGAGGCGCCGGCCGACCAGCTCCGCCTGGCGGTAGCCCAGGAGCTGCTCGGCGCCGGGGTTGGCGGTCACGACGACTCCCTCGGCATCGGTCGCGATGATGCTGAAGGGGATGCTGTCGAAGATGGTGCGCCGGAGCGTGTCCTGCTCGACGGCGCGCGCGTCCAGACGCTCCGTGATGTCGATGACGGATGCCAGGACGAACTGCTCGTCGCCGATGGAGATCGGATTGAGGCCGATCTCGATCGGCATCTCCGTGCCGTCGCTGCGGAGGCCGAAGAGCTCGCGCCCCGCCCCCATCGCCCGCCGCGCGGGCTCCTCGACGTACGCCGTCCGGTCGAGTGCGTGACGGTCTCGGAAGCGGGTGGGCATCAGCTGCTCGACGCGCATCGAGAGCAGCTCGCGGCGGTCATAGCCGAAGGATTGCTCGGCCTCGCTGTTGACCAGGACGATTCGTCCGGAACCGTCGATCATGACCATCGCGTTGGGCGCTGCCTCGATGATGAGGCGCAACCGCCGCTCGTGCTCGGTCTCCTCGGTCGGTTCCGGCTCTCGCGTCTCCGTCACGTCGCTTCTCTCGGTCGCGTGGTTGATCATCGGGGGACAGCACAGCGACCGGTCGGACAACCGGTCGCTGGCGTCTGGTCAAGCTTGGCTCAGCGCAGGACGGGGAACCGGCGGACGAGGTTGGTCTTCGCCCACAGCTTGCCGAAGCCCCAGGTGTCGCCGGCGAGGGTCAGGGCGAACACGATCACGGCGACGGCGCCGAGAAGGTGGTCGTCGATGACCGGGTTGTTCTCCAGCGGCAGCGAGGCGACCCACATCAGCAGGTACATCGCGGCGCCGGCGATGCCGGCGATGCGGATACCCACGCCGAAGGTGAGGGCGAGGCCGATGCCGAGCAGGCCGGCCATGAACAGCCAGTTCGTCCATGCGTCGCCAGCGATGCTGTTGAACGTCTCGCGGAACGGGTTGTCCTCGGGGACACCGAAGGTCAGGAACCCGAAGGTCGGGTTGCCCTCGTTGATCCACGCGTCGGGACCGAACCGGTCGACGACCCCGGTCTCGGGGTTCTTGCCGGTGGCGTAGCCCAGGGCCAGCAACTTGTCGAAGAAGGCCCACAGGAAGGTCAGACCGAAGCCGATCCGGAGCGCCGCGAGACCCCGGCGCGCGTTGCGGTGCGTGATGACGTCCTGCTCGACGAGGACGTCGGGGGAGGTGTTGTGCTGAAGGGCGGTCATGATTGCCTCACTTGTTCGGTGGGCCGACGCGGCCCGGTGGTTGATGCCTCAACGATGGGTCCTGGACCAGGGGTCCTTGGAGGGTCCAGCGGCTGCAACCAAGCGGGTCTTTGGTCCTGCGTTCTCGTCAGAACACGATCGCTGTCGCGGCCAGGAAGTAGACCACCAGCGACAGCAGGTCCTGGATCACGGTCGAGAGCGGACCCGCGCCGTAGGCGGGGTCCTTGCCGAAGCGGTGGATCAGGGCGGGCAGTGCCGTGGCGATGGCGGTCGCGAACGACGATGCCGCGAAGAGGGCGACGGCCACCGTGCACGCGACGGGTAGGTCGCCCCACAGCAGGTACACGGCGGGGAGGGCGATCGCTGCCAGGAAGCCGCCGACCAGGAGACCCGTGGCCAGCTCGAGCCAGGCGGTCCGACGGACGTCGACCCCGAGGGACAGGCCGCGGACGATGAGGGCCTCGGTCTGCGTCCCGACCGCGTCAGCCAGGTAGACGACACCGGGGACGAAGAAGGCGATCAGCACCTCCTTCTCCAGCTGGGCCTGGAACAGACTGACGAGCAACGCGGAGAGGACGGCGCCGGCGAACCCGACGACGAGCCAGGGCAGCCGGACGGCCAACCGGTGCCGCACCGGCGCGGTGGTCGCCGCCCGCGCCTGCGCGGATGTGGCGAGGAACCCGCCGACCCGGGCGACGTCCTCGTCGTGCTCGCTCAGCAGCACACCGAACAGCTGTTGCGGCGAGATCAGTCCGACGAACCGGTCGTCGTCGTCGACGACCGCCAGGCCGGGCTCACCGTGCTGGAACGCCACCCACGCCGCGTGCTCCTGATCGGTGGCTGGTGTGACGACGGGTGGATCGGGATCCATCACCGCCGCCATGCTGGCGCCGAGCGGGGCGGCGAGCAGCCGCTCGATGGTGACCAGGCCCTCGAGCCGCCCGTGCTCCACGACGGCCACGACCGAGGCGGCGTCGAACTGTCGGCCGCGAAGCCCGGTGAGCACGGCTTCGACGGAGTCCCTGCGCACGGCCATGGGCACCCGGTCCGTGGCGTGCTGACGTGCGGTGCCGAGGAAGGGGGGCCGCAGGACCGGTGTCGGGTCAGGCGACATGGACCTCGACGATCCCGGGCACGGCGCGGGCGAGGACCCTGGCGAGGATCCGCTCGTGGTGGTCGGCTGCCCCGGTGATCTCGGCGACCCCGTCTTTGATGTCGACCAGGCAGTCGCGCATCCCGGCAGAGACCAGGAGGGCGTCCACCTCCTGCTCGAGGAGGTCGTCGCTGCGTGCGAGCATGCGGACGATGTCGCGGCGGCTGATCATCCCGACCAGTCGGTCGTGCTGGTCGACGACCGGCAGGGACTTCACCGCGGTGGAGGTGACCAGGTCGACAGCCACGGCCAGATCCGTCTCCTCGTGCACCGTGATGACGTGCGTCGTCATCACGTCGCCGACGCAGTGAGGACCGTCGAGGAACGTCTCCCCGGGCGGGATCATCAAGCGCGGGTCCTTGTCGACCAGGTCGCGGAGGAGGTCGGCCTCGCTCACGACACCGCGCACCTTCCCGTCGGAGGTGACGACGGGAAGCGCCGTGATGTCGTTCTCGTCGAGGAGGGCGAGGGCCTCCTTCACCTTCGTGCTGGGGCGGACCGACACCGGGTCGGTCGTCATCAGGTCCCTGACGATCATGGCTCTTCCTTTCGACGTTGACGTGGAGAGGGTCCGCCCTGGAGGCTCTGGCAGACAGGGACGAAGGTCACCGACCGGTCGGGACACCTGAGATGGATCTCGATCGCTCCCCGACCCCTCGGCGGACTGGTCGTTGGTCGCCGTGCAGTGGGACCTTTGCCCCTTCGGCCGGTGCCGGAGGAGCAGAAGCATGGGGGCATGACCAGCGACCTGGTGGCCGGCGCCGGAGCCCACCGCGGGCTCACGACGGCCGAGGCGGCCGCGAGGCTGGCCGCCGACGGCGCCAACGTGGTGCCCGCTGCACCGCGCCGAGGCGTCGGAGCCCGCCTGTCGGCGCAGCTGCGTGACCCGATGATCCTGCTGCTCTGCGTCGCCTTCGTGGTCGTCCTGCTCCTCGGGGACGTCTCCGACGCCGTGATCATCGCGCTCGTCGTGGTGCTCAACAGCGCGATCGGGGTGATCCAGGAGGTCAGGGCCGAGAACGCGATCTCCGCGCTGGACCGGATGGCCGCCCCTCGGGCGCGGGTCCGGCGAGATGGCAACGTGCACGAGATCGCCGCTGCCGACCTCGTGGTGAACGACGTCGTCCGGCTCGAGGCAGGAGACGTGGTGCCCGCGGACCTGGTCCTCGACGAGGCGGTCGACCTCGAGGTCGACGAAGCAGCGATGACCGGCGAGTCGGTCCCGGTGCCGCGGACGGTCGGCGACGTGGCGATGTCGGGAACCACCGTGACGCGCGGCCGTGGTTTCGGCGTGGTCGTGCGGACCGGCGCGGACAGCGGCCTGGGTCGGATCGCGGCCCTGATCGCGTCGACCCGGATGCGTCCGACGCCCCTGCAGCGACGGCTCGCACGACTGTCCCGCGAGCTCGTCGCCGTCACTGCGGCGCTGTGCCTGGTCGTACTCGTGCTGAGCGTGCTGCGGGGCGGGTCGTGGGTCGACGGACTGATCCTCTCCGTCAGCCTCGGTGTGGCGGCGATCCCCGAGTCGCTCCCAGCCGTGGTGTCGGTCGCGCTCGCCATGGGGGCCTATCGCATGGCCCGCCGCTCGGCCCTCGTCCGCTGGCTCCCGGCGGTCGAGACGCTCGGGTCCGTCTCGGTGCTGGCGTCCGACAAGACCGGCACCGTCACCGAAGGTCGGATGACGGTCGAGCGGTTGTGGACCGGAGAATCCGACGATGCCGCCGCCACCGAGCGGTTGCTGCGCGACATGGTGCTCTGCAACGACGCCGGACTCCACCCCGGGTCCGCGACCGGGTGGTCGACCATCGGCGACCCGATGGAGGCCGCCCTCCTCGTGGCCGCCGCCGAACGAGGGGTCGCGCAGCCCGAGCTCCGTGCACACTGGACGCGCACCGACGAGACGCCGTTCGACAGCGGCCGGCAGTACATGCGCACGGTCGACCGCGGACCGCAGGGGCTCGTGGAGGTCGTCAAGGGCGCCCCCGAGGTGGTCCTCGCCCGGGTCGGTTCCGGCGACCACGTCGACCGTGCCCACCAGCGCGCGACCGAGCTGGCGGAGCAAGGCTTCCGGGTGCTCGCCGTCGCCGACCGCACCGTGACCCCTGGAGCCGAGCTCGAGCTGGTCGGCCTGGTCGGCATCACCGACCCGCCTCGCGCGGACGCCGCCGACGTCGTGGCAGCCTGCCGGGAGGCCGGGATCCGCACCGTGCTCGTGACCGGTGACCATCCCGCCACGGCCAGGGCCATCGCTGCGCGGATCGGTGTGGCTCGGGCTGACGGCGAGGTCGTGGACGGCGACGCCGTCGCGCGCGGTGAGCACGCCGATCGGGTCGAGTCCATCGACGTCTACGCCCGGATCCGTCCCGAGCAGAAGGTCGACATCGTCGACGCCTGGCGTGCCCGCGGACACGTCGTCGCCATGACGGGCGACGGCGTCAACGACGCCCCGGCACTCCGCAGGGCCGACATCGGTGTCGCGATGGGGGACCGGGGTACCGAGGTCGCCCGTCAGGCGGCCGACCTGGTGCTCGCCGACGACAACCTTGGCACGGTCGTGGTCGCGGTGGGCGAGGGCAGGCGGATCTACACGAACATCAGGACCTTCCTGCGTTACGGCCTGGCCGGCGGCCTCGCCGAGGTGCTGGTGATCCTGATGGCGCCCTTCCTCGGTGTGCTCGTCCCGTTGCTGCCCGGCCAGATCCTGTGGATCAACATGCTCACCCACGGCGTTCCGGGGGTGGCCTTCGGCAGCGAGCCGCTCGACCGACGCGTCATGCGCACACCCTCGCCCTCGCCCGAGCGGTCGGTCCTCGGCGGCGGCTTGGTCCGGCAGATCCTGTACGGCGGAGCATTGATCGCCACCGTGAGCCTGGCGGCCGCTCTCGCGGCGCAGAACCAGGGGTGGCACGTGCAGACCGCCGTCTTCCTGACCCTCGGCCTCGCTCAGCTGGGCCTCGCCCTGGCCCTGCGTGCGCCTCGCACCGGCTCGGCGTTGCGGCAGCGCTGGCTGGAGGCTGCCGTCGGCGTCGCCGCGGTCCTCCAGGGGTTGGCGGTCGCGTGGGCGCCGCTACGGGACCTGCTGGGCACCCAGCCGTTTCCCGCGGCCGGCGTTGCTGCGGTCGTCGTCCTGGCAGCGGTGCCGGGGGTGGCGACGGCGATCGGCCGTCGGACCACCCGCTCGATCCACACGGAAGAGGAGGAATCATGTGCACATCACCCGAGGAACCGCGCGCACTCGTGATCTACGAGTCGATGTTCCTCAACACCGAGAAGGTGGCGGAAGCAATCGTCCGCGGACTTCGCGACGCGGGTTGGGCCGCGAGCGACGTCGACGTGAGGTGGGCGCCCTCGACCTTCGACGGCGTGGACCTGGTCATCCTCGGGGCACCGACGCATGCGTTCTCCCTGAGTCGGCCGAGTACCCGAGCGGACGCGCTGCGGCAGGGTGCGGCACCAGGCCGGGTCGACCGCGGGCTACGGGAGTGGCTGGCCGGCCTGCCGCCCGCGGGTGACCCTGCGCCAGTGGTCGCGGTCTTCGACACGCGCGTCTCGAAGGTACGACGGTTGCCGGCTTCCGCTGCACGCACGATCGCCAAGCTCGTGCGCCGGCGGGGGCTGCGCTTGGTGGGCCGGCCCACAGGCTTCCTGGTCGAGGACGTCGCGGGTCCGCTGTGCTCTGGCGAGCTCGATCGCGCGATGGAGTGGGGCCGCGACCTCACCAACGCCCTCGGCCTGAGGCGGTTCGCTTGATGTTCGCTTCTCGGCGTGCTGTCGTGAGCGGGTGACCGAGGACAGCCGTACGGCGACGAGCATCGCGAGCGACCTGACCCAGCTGACCGATGCCGACCTGGCGGCGATCGACGCTTGGTGGCGGGCGAACAACTACCTCACCGTCGGTCAGATCTACCTGCAGGCGAACCCGTTGCTTCGGGAACCCTTGCGGCCTGAGCACGTCAAGCCGCGGCTGCTCGGGCACTGGGGCACCAGCCCCGGCCTGTCGCTGCTCTTCGCCCACGCGTCACGGCTGATCAGGCTCACCGGTCAGGAGATGATCTACCTCGCGGGTCCCGGTCACGGGGGTCCCGCGCTGGTCGCGGCGGGCTACCTGGAGGGCGCCTACACCGAGACCTATCCCGAGGTGACCCAGGACGAGGAGGGGATGCGGCGGCTGTTCCGCCAATTCAGCGCGCCCGGCGGGATCCCGAGCCACGTCTCGGTCACGACGCCCGGCTCCATCCACGAGGGCGGCGAGCTCGGCTACGTCCTGGTGCATGCCTTCGGCGCCGTCATGGACAACCCCGACCTCATCGCCCTCGCGGTCGTGGGCGACGGCGAGGCGGAGACCGGTCCGCTCGAGGGTTCGTGGAAGGGCATCTCCTTCCTCAACCCCGCCCGCGACGGAGCGGTGCTCCCCGTCCTGCACCTCAACGGCGCCAAGATCGCCGGGCCGACGGTGCTGGCGCGCAAGGACCCGGCGGAGGTGCGCCGCCTCTTCGAGGGCCACGGCTACGAGGTGATCGAGGTGTCCGGGGAAGACCTTCCCGGCATGCACCACCGGGTGGCCGAGGCGCTGGCGACGGCGTACCTGCGGATCAAGGAGATCCAGGAAGCCGCCCGCACCGGCGGCTGGGACGGTCGCCGGCCGCGCTGGCCGATGGTGGTCCTGCGCAGCCCCAAGGGGTGGACCGGCCCCGACGTCGTGGACGGCACCCAGGTCGCCGGCACCTGGCGAGCTCACCAGGTGCCTCTCTCCGGCGTGCGGGACAACCTCGAGCACCTGGCGATGCTCGAGGACTGGATGCGGTCGTACCGTCCGGAGGAGCTGTTCGGCAACGACGGTGCGCCCGCTGCACCGGTCCTGGCGGCCAACCCGGACGGGCCGCTCCGGATGAGTGCCCATCCGGCGGCGAACGCCGGCAGCGGCAAGGACGAGCTGGTCGTCCCGGACTTCCGGGACTTCGCCCTCGACGTCGCCGCGCCGGGCACGTCCCGAGCTGAGTCGACCCGGCAGCTGGGAGCGATGCTGGCCGAGACCTACCGCCGCAACCCGCACGACTTCCGTCTCTTCTGTCCCGACGAGACCAACTCCAATCGGCTGGGTGCGGTCTTCGACGTGTCCGACCGAGCGTTCGCCGAATCGGTCACTGCTGCCGACGTGTCCCTGTCGCGTGACGGTCGGGTGATGGAGGTGCTGAGCGAGCACAACTGCCACGGGTGGCTGGAGGGCTACACGCTCACCGGACGCCACGGCCTCTTCGCGACGTACGAGGCGTTCGCCATGGTCAGTGCCGCGCAGACGATCCAGCACAGCAAGTGGCTCGAGGAGTCGTCGGCACTCAGCTGGCGCAAGCCGCCGCCGAGCCTCAACATCCTTCTGACGTCGACGGCCTGGCGCAACGACCACAACGGGTTCTCCCACCAGGGGCCCGGACTGATCCAGAACGTGATCGCGCAGCGCGGGTCGGTCTCGCGGGTCTACCTGCCGCCGGACGCCAACTGCCTGCTGTCCGTCGCGGACCACGCCCTGCGGTCGCGTGGCTACGTGAACCTGGTCGTCATCGACAAGCAGCCGCAGCTCCAGTGGCTGAGCATCGACGACGCGGTCGAGCACTGTGCCCGGGGCGGCGGCGTCTGGTCGTGGGCCGGGTCCGACGACGACACGGTCGATCCCGACGTGGTGCTCGCCTGCGCCGGCGACGTCGTGACGATGGAGACGGTCGCCGCGGCCGCGATCCTCAAGGAGCGGCTGCCCCGGCTCCGGGTCCGCGTCGTCAACGTGGTGGACCTGATGGCACTGCCGCGTCCGGTCGACCACCCGCACGGGATGGCGGACACCTTGTTCCGGGAGCTCTTCACCGACCACGTCGACGTCGTCTTCGCGTTCCACGGTTATCCCGGGGCGGTGCACCAGCTCGTGCACGGGCGGCCCGACGCCGACCGGTTCCACGTGCGGGGCTTCATCGAGGAGGGTACGACGACGACGCCGTTCGACATGACCGTGCGCAACAGGACGTCGCGCTACCACCTGGTCATGGACGCAATCAACAACGCGGGGCGCACGCCCAGCGGCGCGACCGAGCTCAAGCGCTGGTGCGAGGAGCAGCTCCGGCTCCACCACGAGCACGTGATCGCGCACCTCGAGGACATGCCGGCGGTCCGGGACTGGTCACTGCCCGTTCCGGGGCCCGGGGAAGGCTGACGCCGCCTGCCGGGCGACCTCGGCGCCCTCGTCGGTCGGGACGACCAGAACGGTCGGACGGTCGCCGCGACCGATCCGGACCGGACCGTCCGGGCCGGTGGCCGACCGGTTGGCGTCCCGGTCCAGCTCGAGCCCGAGATGTGACAACGGTTCGATCACCTCCGCACGCAGCGCCGGGTCGTGCTCGCCGACCCCGGCGGTGAAGACCACCGCACGGAGGTCCGGCAGCAGTCCGACGTAGGACGCGACGATCCCGCGCAACCGGTGCGTATAGACAGCGAGCGCGAACGAGGCGTCGGCATCGCCGGCGTCCGCGCGCTCCCTGACCTGCTTCATGTCCGAGTCGCCACACAGGCCGAGGACCCCGCTCCGGTGCTGGAGGATGTCCTCGATCTCCTCCAGCGACAGGTCGGTCTGCCGGGCGAGGTGGAAGACGAGGCCGGGGTCGATGCTGCCGCTGCGGGTGCCCATCACGGCTCCCTCCATCGGGGTGAAGCCCATCGAGGTGTCGATGCTGCGTCCACCGCGGACGGCCGTGACCGACACCCCGTTGCCGATGTGGCAGATGACGAGGTCCGCCTCCTCGGCCGGGAGGCCGAGAGCCTCGGCGGACCGACGTGCGACGTACGCGTGGCTGATGCCGTGAAAACCCCACTTGCGGAGCTGGTGGCGACGGGCGAGGTCGACGGGAACGGCGTACGTGCTGGCCACCTCGTCGATCGTTTGGTGGAAGGCGGTGTCGAAGACAGCGATCTGCGGCAGCTCCGGCCACTCGGCCCGGACCGCACGGATGCCGGCGAGCGCGGCGGGGTTGTGCAGCGGCGCCAGCGCCGAAGCGTCGACGATCGCGCCCTCGCTGTCCTCGTCGATCAGCGCCGGGGCCGTCAGCGTTCCGCCGTGCACGACGCGGTGAGCCACGGCGACCAGCGAGTCGAGTCCCGGATCGCGCCGCAGGTCGTCGAGCGCGGAGCCGAGGGCCGCCTCGTGATCCGGGACCCGGTCGGTGCCCACGCCCTCGACGGCGCCGTGCGCGACCCGCGTGGGGTCGCCGTTCGCGGGCCAGGGCGCGAACACGTCGTACTTGAGGCTGGACGAGCCGGCGTTGAGGACGAGCAGCTGGCTCATGAGCGTGTCCGCCCCTCCGTCGGGTTCTCGGCGACCATGACCACACTACGGGCGGACGACCGAGGTGCCGGGGGATCAGACCGCCGAGGAAGTCCCCCGTGACGACGTCCCGGCGTCCTCGCCGACCACGAGCACGTCCGCGACCGGTCGCCGCGGGGTCCGCGGCAGCTCGCTCCGGCCGATGGCCTGCCAGCCGATCCTCAGCAGGATGTGGGGGACCACGTTCGGTTCCTCCAGCGCAGCGGTCAGCTCACCGCGGACCGAGGGCACCTCGACCGGCAGGCTGAGCGGTACGACGGAGAGGCCGTCCCTGGTGGCGCGCAACCACAGGGAGCTGAGGGCCTCTCCCGTGCGGAGCCAACCAGCCCGGTCGTCGTCGCGCCCACCCAGCACGATCATGCCGTCGGTGCTCTCGACGACGGCACGCTCCTCGGTCAGCGTCCCGGGGCCGAAACGGGTCGGAGCCGGCCCCACCTGGTCGGGGAGGACGCTCGACGGGATGCCGTCGGTCGGACGACCTGGACCCACCCAGGACGCCTGTTCCTCGAGCGCGGCCCGATTGAGGGACCGCAGGTGGTGGGCGCGCCGGGAGAGCAGCTCGAGCTCGATCCGTTGCCCGGGTTCGGTGACGGCGACCGCGAGCGCGCCCCGCCGCCGGGCGGCGGCGACGAGAACTTCGCGGGCAAGAGCGTGCACCGGCCACGAGGTGAAGCGCCGCCGGTCGGTGCAGCGTTGGCGGAGCAGCGCGATGTCCTCGGCGGCTGTCGGTGAGGGGAGGCCGTGGCGGAGGTCGACCACGGCAATGAGATCGCTCCGTGGACCGTCCGGGAAGCGGGTGATGTCAGCGGTCAGCCCTAGGGCACGCGCCGCGAACCGGAGGTGGTCGAGCGCGGCCCCGCAGCTGATGACCAGGTTCCGCCCCGACGGGTCCTCGTGGACGAGCTGTCGGCTTCGGTCGGCGTGCAGGAACAACCGGTCGCCGACCGCGTGCCAGCGCCACGGCTGTGTGTTGTGCACGCTCGGCGCGAGACAGGCGAGCTCGACCAACCGCTCGACCAGCAGCATCGTGTGTTCCCCTTGTCCTTCGCTGTCGATCCATCGTCGCCGCTCGGGGCAGCGAGCAGCAGGGACCAAAGTCCCGACCGGCAGGGCACGGCTACCCGTCCCGTCGCGAGACCCGCTGGCCGAGAGTGCGCCGGGTCGTCAGTGGCCGAGCGGCGACTCGTGGTCGTGACGGTGCCGCTCCCGGTCGAGGTCGAAGACCCGGTCGACGAGGTCGAGCCCGGCGGTGCCGTGGGTGATCCAGAGGACCGATCGGTCGCGGGTGGCCCCGAGGACCTCCCGGGCCAGCTCGGTCGCCGTCGCGTGGTCCAGGTGGGCGGCCGGCTCGTCGAGCACGAGCACCGGCTGGTCCGCCAGCAACGACCGGGCGATCCCGATCCGGGCGCGCTCGCCTCCGGACACCGCGGCGTGCCCGTCGCCGAGCCAGGTGTCCAGTCCCTGCGGCAGTGAGTCGAGCCACTCGCCGAGACGGGCACGGCGCAGCGCTGCCTCCACCTCGGCGTCCGTCGCGGACGGCCGCGCCAGCCGGACGTTCTCCGCCAGGCTCGTGGCGAACACGTGGGGATGGTCGTCGACCAGCCCGGTGAGTCGGCGGACGTCGTCGAGGGTCAGGTCGGGCAAGGACCGGCCGCCGAGCCGCACCTCCCCGCCGACGGGGTCGAGGAAGCGCATCAGCAAGGCGGCGAGGGTCGACTTGCCGGACCCCGAGGCGCCCACGACCGCCACCCGGTCGCCAGGGGACAGCCGGAGGTCGACTGCGGAGGTGATCCGTCCGCCGCGCTCCCACTGGCCGCGGGCTCCCTCGACGTCGACGTTCGTGCCGTCCGGGCGCCCCAGCGGAGCGGTGTCCCGCACGGCCGGTGAGGTCCGGGCGAGGATCCGCAGACGTGCGTCCGCGGCCCGGGTGCGCGCGGAGAGCGTCCCGGCATCGGCCATCGGCGCGACGACGTCGGCGAGTGCGAGAGGCAGCAGGACCAGCAGCGCCATCATCGGACCGGACAGGGTGCCCGCGGAGACCGCAGCCGCCGTCACCGCAGCAGTGGCTGCCACGCTGACGCCGCACGCCGCGAGCACGAGGGCCCGACCCGCAGCAGCCCAGGCGGCGGCCGCGGTGCCGGCGGCGGCCATCCGGGCGCTGGCGCCGGAGACCTTGCCCGCGGCCCGGTCACCCGCCTGCCACATCCGGAGGTCGTCGGCGACCTGGATCGACTCGACCACCGCGGTGGACAGGTCCGCCCGCAGGGTGACGAGCCGGCGCTCGGCCGCGCGTGCGCCCCGCCGGGCGAGGAGGAAGGCCCCGGGGCCGGTGGTGAGCAGGAAGGCGAGGACCACCAGCCCGGCCGTCGGCAGCAGGAAGGACGCCACGACCACGGCGAGCAGGCCGACGAGTACCAGCTGCCGCACGGGCATCCGCACCCGCAGCTCCCGGTCGACCAGCCCGTCCACGTCGTCGACGATCGTGCTCAGCAGGTCACCACGGCGCCGACCCAGCCGCCCGGGGACCAGTGGCACGAGCGCGTCGTACACCTCGACCCGGCGGCGGGCCAGCAGCCGTAGCGCGGCGTCGTGGGCACGCAACCGCTCGACGTAGCGCAGCACGGGTCGCGCCAGCCCGAAGGTGCGGACGCCGACGATCGCGACCAGGAGCGTGAGGACCGCCGGCCGGGTCGACGCCTGCACGATCAACCACCCGGCGGTCGCGGTCAGCGCCACGCCGGACGCCGAAGCGAGCGCGCCCAGTGCGGTCGCGACGAGGAGCGGTCGACGTCCAGGCTCCTCCACGTCCGCAGCAGGTGCCGAGGCGGGAAGAGGTACGACGGGCGCCGGCTCGTTCTCGAGCGGCCACCCCGCGGCGGGACCGGTCGGCCGGGTCAGCGCGATCTGGTGGTCGGCGAGGTGGAGCAGGGCCGGCTTGTGGGCGACGACGACCACGGCCGACCGGCGCGCGAGCTGGGCCACGGTGTCCACGATCACCTGCTCGGTGAGCTCGTCGAGGTGTGCGGTCGGCTCGTCGAGCAGCACCCACGGCCGCTCGGCGAGGACCACCCGCGCCAGGGCGAGCCGGGCCCGCTCGCCGGCCGACAACGTCGCGCCGTCCTCACCGAGCGGCGTGTCGAGACCGTGGGGGAGCGCCTCCACCCGGACCTCGAGCGCCACCTGACGCAGCGCGCTCCAGAGCGCGCGGTCGGGGGCGTCGGGACGGGCGAGTCGCAGGTTGTCGGCGATCGTGCCGGCGACGAACTGCGGCTGCTGCGGCAGCCAGGCGACCTGGGCCTGCCAGGGTGGGCCACCGACGGTCACCCCGGCGGCGGTCACCTCCCCGTCGGCGGGGAGCAGGCCGGCGAGCACGGCGAGCAGCGTCGACTTCCCGCACCCCGACGGTCCCGAGACCGCAGTGACCCCGCGCGACGGGATCCGCGCCGCCGGCAGGACCAGCGCCGGTGCTGTGCGTCCGGGGTAGGTGGCGCGGAGCCCGCGGAGCTCCAGGTCTGCGTCCGGCGCTGCGGCCGCACCGACAGACGCGCCCTGGGGGTGGTCGGCGAGGACGCCGTCGGCGGCCTCGAACGCGGCGGCTCCCTCCGCCGCGGCGTGGAACTCGGCTCCGACCCGTCGCAGCGGCCAGTAGGCCTCGGGCGCCAGCAGCAGCACGACCAGAGCGGTGCGCAGGTCCATGCTGCCGGAGGCGAGGCGGACGCCGACCGTCACCGCGATGAGTGCCACGGACAGGGTCGCGACGAGCTCGAGGACCGCGGACGACGCGAACGCCAGCCGGAGGGTGCGCAGCGTCGCCCTCCGGTAGCGGTCGGTGATCTCGGCGATCCGCCCGGACTGGACCCGCGCGCGGCGGTGGGCGACGAGCGTCGGCAGGCCGCGCACGACGTCGACGAAGTGCCCCGACATTGCCGAGAGCGCGCGCCACTGCTCCTCGGCCCGGTCGCGGGTGGCGAGCCCGACGAGCGCGCCGAAGACCGGCACGAGCGGCAGGGTCGCCAGCACGATCACGGCGCTGAGGACGTCCTGGGTCGCGATCGCGACGACGGTGAGGGGCGGCAGCACGGCCGCGAGCACCAGCGCCGGGAGGTATCGGGTCAGGTAGGGCTCGGTCGCGGCGGCCCCCCGGGTGAGGAGGACCGCGCGTTCCCCACTGGCGTCGGCGCCGCCGGACCCGTCGATCGTGGCCCGTAGCAGCCGGTACCGGAGGATCGTGCTGACGATCCCCGCCGCCCTGGCAGCCAGCACGTCGCCGGCCGCGCCGACGAGCCCGCGAGCAGCCAGCAGTCCGGCGGTCACGAGGCCCCAGCGGAGGACGTCGCCTCCGTCGAGGGCCGCCACCACCAGCGCCGCGACCGACCAGGCCTGGCCGATGACGAGAAGCCCGGTGACGACACCGAGCCCACCCACGGCGCCGAGCTGACGGCCTGCGGGCCGGAGCTGGGCCCGCACGCGGGGGTCCGACGGCCTCATCGGGCCGCCGGTGCCGGGTCGGTCGCGGGTGCCGTCGGGATGTGGTGCGCGGCGATCCGCTTGCGGAAGACCCAGTAGGTCCAGCCCTGGTAGATGAGCACGATCGGCGTGAAGCACACGGCGACGACCGTCATGATCTTCAACGTGTACGACGTCGCCGCCGCGTTCGTGGTGGTGAGCCCGGCGCCGTCGGCCAGCGTCGTCGGCATCACGTCGGGGAACAGCGCGAGGAACAACCCGGCGACGGCGAGCGCGATCGCCACGAACGTGCCGAGGAAGGCCCACCCCTCTCGCCGCCTGATCGTGGCGACGAGGGCGGCGCCCAGCGCTGCTGCTGCTGCCAGGAACGCGACACCAGATCCCATGGTCCCGGTCTCGGCCTGGGTCCACACCAGGAACACCGCAGCCGCACCGACCGCCGCGGCGGTCAAGGTCGAGGCGAGGGTTCCGGCCCGGTGTCGGATCGGTCCGTCGGTCTTCAGGGCGAGGAACACCGCACCGTGCGAGAGGAACAGGAGCAGCGTGGTGAGGCCCCCGACGAGCGCGTAGGGGTTGAGCAGGGTGAAGAACCCGCCGACGTACTCGTGGTCGGCGTCGATCGGCACCCCCCGCAGGATGTTGGCGAAGGCGACGCCCCACAGCAGCGCCGGGACGAAGGAGCCGACGACGATCGCGATGTCCCAGTTGCGCCGCCACTTCGCGTCGTCGCGCTTCGCTCGGTACTCGAAGGCGAGCCCCCGCACGATCAGCGCCACCAGGATGAGCAGCAGCGGCAGGTAGAAGCCGCTGAAGAGCGTCGCGTACCACTCCGGGAAGGCGGCGAACGTGGCGCCGCCCGCGACCAGCAGCCACACCTCGTTGCCGTCCCAGACGGGGCCGATGGTGTTGATCATGACCCGACGGTCGGTGTCGTCCTTCGCGAGGAAGGGCAGCAGCATGCCGACTCCGAAGTCGAAGCCCTCGAGGCAGAAGTAGCCGATCCAGAGGACGGCGATCAGGATGAACCAGATGGTGGTGAGCTCCATGTGTCTTCCTCGGTCAGTAGGCGAAGGCCAGCGGACGGTCGTCGCCGTCGGTCGCGGTCGGGTCTGGGTCCGGGAGCGGGTCGGCCCCGCGTCGGGCGTACTCGAGGAGCAGCCGGACCTCGACGACGGCGAGCACGCCGTACACCCCGGTCAGGACGATCAGTGAGGTGAGCACCTCGGCGGTGGTGGTGCCGGGTGAGACCGCCTGGTCCGTGGTCATCAGCCCGAACACTGCCCACGGCTGCCGGCCGACCTCGGTGAAGATCCAGCCGAACGCGTTCGCGGCGAGGGGCAGCAGCGGGAGGGTGACTGCCGACCACAGCAGCACGCGCCCGCGTGGCACCCGATCCCTCCTGGTCGCCCACAGGATCCATCCGGCGATGGCAGCGGCCGCGAAGCCGAGCCCGATCATGAACCGGAACGACCAGTAGGTCAGTGGGACCACCGGCGTGTAGTCGCCCGGCGAGTAGTACTTCTCACCAGGGTCCTGGCCGTAGGTCTCGATGTACTTCTCACGGAGCGGGTTGATGCCCTCGACCTTGCCGTCGGTGGTGCCCGTCGCCAGGAACGACAGCAGTCCGGGGACCTTGACGGCGAACTTCTCCTCCTTGCCGTCAGGCGTGCCGATGGTCAGCAGCGAGAAGTCGGCAGGGGCCTCGTCCTCGTAGAGGCCCTCGGCCGCAGCCATCTTCATCGGCTGGACCTCGGTCATGATCTTGCCCTGGACGTCACCGCTGACGGCGACGCCGATGCCGCTGGCGAGCACGATCGCCGCGCCGGTGCGGACCGCCTTGCGGTAGAGCGCCCGGTCGTCGTCGGTGCGCGCCTTGCGGACCAGCTGCCAGACGGCCACGCCCACGACGAAGGCGGCTCCGGTGAGGTACGCCGAGAAGATGACGTGCGGGAACGTCACCAGCTGCACCTTGTTCAGCAGGACCGCTGCGAAGTCGTTCATCTCCGCCCGGCCGGTGTCGGGGTTGTAGGCGAACCCGACCGGGTGCTGCATCCAGGAGTTGGCGGCCAGGATGAAGTACGCCGAGAAGAGCGTCCCGACGTGCACCAGCGCGATGCAGGCGGCGTGCAGCTTCTCCGGCAACCGGTCCCAGCCGAAGATCCACAAGCCGAGGAAGGTCGACTCGAGGAAGAACGCGAGCAGTCCCTCGACCGCCAGCGGAGCGCCGAAGACGTCGCCGACGAACCGGGAGTAGTCGCTCCAGTTCATGCCGAACTGGAACTCCTGGACGATGCCGGTCACCACGCCGATCGCGAAGTTGATGAGGAAGAGCTTCCCGAAGAACTTCGTGAGCCGGAGCCACTGCGGGTTGCGCGTCCGGAGCCAGGTGATCTCGTAGCCGGCGATGATGGCGGACAGGCCGATCGTGATCGGCACGAAGAGGAAGTGGTAGACGGTCGTGATGGCGAACTGCCACCGCGCGATGTCGGTCGGATCCACGAAAGTGCTCCTGGCGTGCGTGTCGGAAGAGACGACCTCACGCTAGGAATGGAGAAACCTCGGGAGCACGGCACGATGGCCCAGGTGCCCGGGACCTTGGTCCCAGGAGTCCCTGAGCCCGCGGTCAGGGCCGGGCCGTCCGTGCCAGCCTCCGCCGGAGAACACTGGTAACCGAATGACCAGGCGGATGGGTCAATTCGAGCTATTCCGCCGGAGGGCACCCACCCCGTAGGTTCCCGCGGTGACCACCATGGCGCGCCCGGACGAGGCGCTCACCCGCGTCGAGGCGCGCGTGCTCGAGGCGATCGACGAGCAGGCGCTCGTCGATGAGCTGGTCGCGCTCATCCGGGTCCCGAGCGTGACGGGCACCGACGCGGAGTCCGACCTCCAGCAGCGCCACGCGCGGGAGCTCGCCGACCTCGGGTTCGCCGTCGATCACTGGCAGCTCGACCTCGACCGGCTCGCCGACCACCCCGACCACCCGGGGACCGAGGCGCCCCGCACCGAGGGGTACGGCGTCGTCGGGGTGCTCGGCGACGGCACGCCCGCCCTCGTGCTGCAGGGGCACGTCGACGTCGTACCGACCGGGGACCTGGAGCAGTGGCCCGACCGCGACCCGTTCGGCGGCGCCGTGCGCGGCAACGCCGTGCACGGTCGCGGCGCCTGCGACATGAAGGCGGGGGTGGCCACCAATCTCGCCGTGGCCCGCGCCCTCGTCGCCTCCGGGGTGCGGCTCGAACGCGCCTTCGCGGTGCACGCCGTGATCAGCGAGGAGGACGGCGGGCTCGGTGCTTTCGCGACGATGCTGCGCGGCCACACCGGCGAGGCGGCGGTGATCACCGAGCCCACCAGCGGCAACGTGGTCGTCGCGAACGCCGGCGCACTCACCTTCGAGCTCCGGGTCCGCGGCCGCGCGACGCACGGCAGCTCCAAGCACGTCGGCGTCAGCGCGTTCGACGCGTTCCTGCCGGTGTACGCCGCGATCGGCAAGCTCGAGGCGCGGCGCAACCGGTGGCCGGACCCGCTCTTCGACGGCAACCCGCTGCCCTACCCGATCTCGATCGGCACCGTGCGCACGGGCGACTGGGCCTCCAGCGTGCCCGACCTGCTCGTCGCCGAGGGCCGCCTCGGCGTGCAGATCGACGAGACGCCCGAGGCCGCCCGCGCCGAGCTCGAGGCGGAGGTCGCCGCGGTGTGCGCGACCGACCCGTGGCTGCGCGACCACCCCGTCGAGGTCGCCTGGACCGGCGGTCAGTTCGGCCCCGGTCGGATCGCGACCAGCGACCCGCTCGTCGACCAGGTGGCCGAGGCGATCCGGTCCGTCGAGGGCCGCGACACCGCGCTGGCCGCGGCGCCGTACGGCAGCGACTTGCGGCTGTACGCCGGCATCGGCCGCATCCCGACCCTGCACTACGGCCCGGGGGACGTGCGGTTCGCCCACGGGCCGCGGGAGCAGGTCGACATCGACGAGATGGTCCGCTGCACCCGCTCGCTCGCCGTGCTGGCCGCACGCCGCTGCGGCGCCCACTTCTGAGCCTCTCCGGTTCCGGTCGCTCCTTGCCCGGATGGGCCGCCCCTGCCCGGGTATCCGCCCGGTCTGGGTAACGAGCCGATCGAGGGAGCGAAGATGGCGGACGCCGGCAGGACCGCACGAGTAGTGAAGAACGCAGTGCGCAGCGCTGTGACGCAGGCCGCCGAGGTGGCTTTGGAGAAGGTCGCCGGGCTCGACACCCCACGGGCGCCGGGGGTGCCGGCAGCGAAGCCGCCGAAGGTGGCCGAGCCGACCAAGCCGATCGAGCCGCTGCCGCCGAAGCCGGACCAGACCGGCCCGGACCGTCGTACGCCGACGGGCGCGGAGACCCTGGTGACGCGCGACCAGGTCGCGCAGCAGGGCAAGTTCCTCACGACCTCCACCGGTGCGCGGCTCCGCGACACCGACCACTCGCTCAAGGCCGGCGACCGCGGTCCGACGTTGCTGCAGGACCACCACCTCCGCGAGAAGATCACCCACTTCGACCACGAGCGGATCCCGGAGCGGGTCGTGCACGCGCGCGGGTCGGGCGCGCACGGCGTCTTCGTCGGCTACGGCAACGCCAAGCCGATCTGCCGGGCCGGGTTCCTCGCCCGCGGCAAGGAGACGCCCGTCTTCGTGCGGTTCTCGACCGTGCTGGGGTCGCGCGGGTCCGCCGACACCGTGCGCGACACCCGCGGCTTCGCCACGAAGTTCTACACCGACGAGGGCAACTTCGACCTGGTGGCCAACAACATCCCGGTGTTCTTCGTCCAGGACGGCATCAAGTTCCCCGACATCGTCCACGCCGGCAAGCCGCACCCGGACCGGGAGATCCCGCAGGCCCAGAGCGCGCACGACACGTTCTGGGACTTCGTGTCCCTCCACACCGAGGCCCAGCACCACACGATGTGGAACATGTCCGACCGGGGGATCCCGCGGTCCTACCGGACGATGGAGGGTTTCGGGGTCCACACCTTCCGGACGGTCAACCAGCAGGGCGAGACCGCGCTGGTGAAGTTCCACTGGAAGCCCAAGCTCGGCGTCCACTCCCTCACCTGGGAGGAGGCGCAGCTGATCGGCGGCATCGACCCCGACTTCCACCGCCGCGACCTCGCCGACGCCATCGAGTCCGGCGCCTACCCGCAGTGGGAGCTGGGCGTGCAGGTCTTCGAGGACACCGCGGACGAGACGTTCCAGGGCATCGACCTGCTCGACCCGACCAAGATCGTCCCGGAGGAGCTGGCCCCGGTGCAGCCGATCGGGCTGCTGACGCTGACCGGCAACACGACGAACTTCTTCGCCGAGACCGAGCAGATCGCGTTCCACGTCGGCAACCTGGTGCCGGGCATCGACGTCACCAACGACCCGCTGCTGCAGACCCGGCTGTTCTCGTACGTCGACACGCAGCTCACCCGGCTGGCGGGACCGAACTTCAACCAGATCCCGATCAACCGGCCCCACGCGCCGGTCAACGACATGTTCCGCGACGGCTTCCACCAGCACGCGGTGCACGCCGGCGTCGCGCCGTACAAGCCGAACTCGCTCGACGGCGGCTGCCCCTTCCACGCCTCGGGCCCGCGCGACGGCGCCTTCGTCGACGTGCCGGTGCGGGTCGCGGAGTCGGTCAAGGAGCGGGACGTGCCGGTGTCGTTCGCCGACCACTTCAGCCAGGTCCGCCTGTTCTGGCTGAGCATGACGCCGGTGGAGAAGCAGCACATCATCAACGCCTACACGTTCGAGCTGTCGCGCTGCTACGAGCAGGCGATCCGGGAGCGGCAGCTCCTGGCGCTCGCACGGATCGACCCCGAGCTGTGCGCCGAGGTCGCCACCGGGCTCGGGCTGCCGGCCCCGACAGCCGAGGAGGCGCTGCCGGTCGTCGAGGCCAGCCCGGCGCTCTCGCAGCTCGGCCAGGAGTGGCCGACCGACGGGCGGATCATCGGCATCGTCGTGGCCGACGACGGCGACCTGGACGGCGTGGACGACCTGGTCGACGCGATCACCGACCACGACATGGTGGCGTTCGTGATCGGGCCGCACGGCGGCAAGCTGTCGAACGGCACGGTCGTGCAGCGCACCTTCGCCGCGGGTCGCTCGGTCGAGCTGGACGCCGTGCTCGTGGCCGGCTGCCCGGCGCCGGCGCCCGACGCGTTCCCGGTGCGCGACGCGAAGGCGGACGAGCCACTCGCACCGCTCGACCCGCGGGTCCGGTTGATGCTCGAGGAGTGCTATCGGCACGCCAAGGCCATCGGCGCCTGGGGCAGCGGGATCGAGGCACTCGCCGCCGCCGGCGTGCCGGTCGACGTGACCGGGGTCGTCACCGGGACCAAGGGCAGCGACGTGCTCGCGGAGGTCGAGGTGCTGCTGCGCAGCCACCGGGTCTGGGAGCGGACGGTCGTCGGCTGAGCCGGGGCCGCCGGTTCAGTGCTGGCCGGAGATGAGGTTCGCGACGCGGGCGAGGGGTGAGGTCGTCGTACGCCCCTTGCCCTCGGCGCGGTCGGCGGCCCGGTAGGCGCCGTAGATCCCCTGCACCGCGAGCCAGCGCAGGGGCTCGACCTCCCACCGGCGGGCGCGGTGGCCGACCCAGGGCAGCCGGGTGATCTCGGTGTCACGGCCGAGCACGAGGTCGGCCAGGGTGCGCCCGGCGAGGTTGGTGGCGGTGACCCCGGTGCCGACGTAGCCGCCGGCATGGCCGAGGCCGGTGGCGCGGTCGAGGGTGACGGTGGACGACCAGTCGCGGGGAACGCCGAGGACGCCCGACCACGCGTGGGTGATCGGAACGTCGGCGAGAGCCGGGAAGAACGCGCGAAGCAGCCGGGTGAGGCTCTCGATCGTGCGGTCCTGGGTGCGACCGTCGGCGTCCACCCGGGACCCGTAGCGGTAGGGCACGCCGCGACCGCCGAACGCGATCCGGTCGTCGGCGGTGCGCTGGGCGTACATGTAGACGTGCGCCAGGTCGCCGAGCGTCTCGCGGCCCTGCCAGCCGAGGCGCTCCCAGAGCTCGGCCGGGATGGGCGCGGTCGCGACCATCGAGGAGTTCATCGGCAGCCAGGTGCGGTGCTCGCTCCGGATGCGGGCGGTGAAGCCCTCGGTCGCGCGGAGGACGTGGTCGGCACGCACCACGCCGCGCGCGGTGCGCGCCCGTCCGGGACCGATCTCCTCGACCGGGGTGTCCTCGTGGACGACGACGCCCAGCCGCTCGGCCGCTGCCGCGAGCCCGACCACGAGCTTGGCCGGGTGGATCCGCGCGCAGTGGGGGTGCCACGAGCCGCCGAGGGCGCCGGCGATGTCGACGCGCGCGGCGGTCTCCGCCGCGTCGAGGAGCTGGAGGTCCGTTGCCGGCCACTCCGCCTCGGCGGCGACCGAGGCCCGCAGCCGGGCCAGCTGGGGCTCGCTCCGCGCCACGTCGAGCTCGCCGCCCTTGACGATGTCGGCGTCGATGCCCTCGTCCCGGGTGACGGCGATGACCTCGTCGACGGTGGCGTTCAGCGCGCGCTGCTGGGCGATCGCCGCGTTGCGGCCATGGCTGCGCGCGTAGCGCTCCCGCCCGCCGGTGACCGAGTTCGTCAGCCAGCCGCCGTTGCGCCCCGAGGCCCCGAACCCGACGAACCGGCCCTCCAGCACGACGATCCGGAGGTCGGGCTGGGCCCGTTTGAGGTAGTAGGCCGTCCAGAGGCCGGTGAAGCCGCCGCCGACGATGCACACGTCGGCCGCAGTGGACCCCGGCAGCGGCGGACGGGTGACGCCCGGTGACCCCAGCTGCTGCCACCACAGGGAGACCCCGCCGTTGACGACGTCGCTCATCCCGGGCCCGCCCGCATGCCGCCCAAGCCTGTCCGGTGGCCCGCGGTCAGGCAAGGGCGGCGCGCGCTCAGCGGGCGATGCGGACCACCGTGCGACCGATGGAGCGGCGGTGCTGGTGGTCGGCGAGGGCGGCGGGCGCCTCCTCGAGCGACACGACGCGACCGACGTGCGGCCGGACGGTGCCGGCGGCGACCCACTCCAGCAGGGCGGCGTGCACCTGGTCCCCGGTCTCGCGGAGGAAGGGATGGAGCCCGAAGCGCCGCAGCATCGGGTCGACGTGCTCGACCCAGGCCGACAGCACGCCGACGACGGAGAAGTTGCCGATGCCGACCATCCGCAGCGGGTGACCGGACATGCCGGCCTCCGGGTCGCCGGTGAAGCCGAGCGGCAGGTAGCGGCCCTCGCGTGCCGTGCACGTCCACAACCGACCGGTCAGCTCGCCGCCGACCAGGTCGGCGACCACGTCGGCGCCCGCGTCGTCGGTGGCGGTGAGCACGGCCTCGGGCAGCGAGGCGGGGTCGGGGTCGAGGACCTGCTCGGCGCCCAGCGCCCGGCACAGCTCGGCCTTCTCCGGCGAGCTCGCCGTCGCCAGCACCCGCGCGCCGGCCGCGACGCCGACCTGGACGAGCGCCGAGCCGACACCGCTCGCCCCCGACGTCACCAGCAGCGTCTCGCCCGGTTGCAGGGCCGCGCGCACGACCAGCGCGAGGTAGGCGGTGTGGAACGGCAGCAGGAAGCCGCCGGCCTCCTCGTCGCCGAGCTCGGGCGGGGCCGCGAACACCCCCGCGGCCGGAGCGAGCGCGAGCTCGGCCAGCCCGCCGAAGGCGTCCTTGCCGACGGCGACGACCCGCTGCCCGACCCACGCCTCGGCACCCTCGCCGGCCGCCTCGACCGTGCCGCACACGTCCATGCCCAGGGTGTACGGCGGCTCCTTGCCCATCGTGACCAGGCCACCCAGGCAGCGCTGGACGTCGCCGTTGTTGAGCGCACCGGTCGCGACCCGCACCAGCACCTCTCCCGGTCCGGGCGTCGGCGGCTCGACGTCGACCACCGCCAGCACGTCGAGCGGGTCGCCGTGCCGGGTCACCTGCAGTGCTCGCACCGGACCTCCTTGGATCATAGACAACAGAAGTTGATACTCTGTATCATTTTGTACCACCATGACCGAAGCCGCACCAGAGCCACGGGGACGCCGGGAGCTCAACCGGATCCGCACCCGCCAGGCCATCGCCGACGCCGCCGCGCGGCTCGTCGGCGAGCGCGGGATCGAGAGGACGACGGTCGACGACATCGCCGCCGCCGCGGGCATCGGTCGAGCGACCTTCTTCCGGCACTTCGAGTCCAAGGAGCTCGCGATCGCCGCCGGTCTCTCGGGCGCGGCGATCTTCGTGCTGGTGGGGATCCTCGAGGAGATCCCGGACGAGGTCGGCCCGCTGGACGCCGTACGACGCGCCTCCGCCCGGCTGGGTGAGGACTTCGAGGCGCAGCGCGCGATGTTCCTCGAGCAGGCGCGCCTGAGCTGGTCCTCGCCCGCGCTGATGGCGTGGACGCTCCACCTCTACGTCGACTGGGAGGTCGCCATCGCCGCCTCGGTGGCGCGCCGCTTCGACGATCTCGTGCCCGGCGACCCCCGCCCGCGCCTGGTCGGCGCGATCACGATGGCCGCGTGGCGGCTCGCCGTCGACGCGTGGCTGACCGACGACGGCGCCGGCGACCTGCCCCGGCTCATCCAGGACCACCTCGCCGCGATCGACGTACCCAGGAGGAACCCATGACCCAGCTCCGTGAGACCGCCACCCAGCGTGCCGACCGCCTCGTCGAGGCCGCCGTCGCGGCCGCGGGCGCCGACGACTTCGGCGCCGACACCTGGCGCACGGGTCTCGAGATCTACCTCGCCGACCTCGAGGAGCACGCCCAGCTCAACGAGATCGGCGTCGGCGTCGCTGAGGACGGTGTGGTCGCCGACCTGGCCAACCGGCTCCGCATCGAGGCCTGGCGCAAGGAGCACCCCGCCGTCGCCGAGCAGGAGGTCCGGCAGCCGGTCATCATCGTCGGCCAGCCTCGCACCGGCACGACGATCCTGCTCGACCTGATGGCCCAGGACCCGGCGAACCGGGCGCCGCTCAGCTGGGAGGTCGAGCGGCCGGTGCCCGCCCCGCGGACCGAGACCTACGACACCGACCCGCGGATCGAGGAGTGCCAGGCGCAGTTCGACCTCGTCGACTCCTTCATCCCGGGCTTCGCGGCGTTCCACGAGCTGGGCGCCCGGCTGGCGCAGGAGGACGTGCGGATCTTCACCGGCGACTTCAAGTCGATGCAGCACGCGCTGCAGTTCGAGGTGCCGACCTACAACCGCTGGCTGCTGCACGAGGCCGACATGGGCGAGGCCTACGCCTATCACCGCCGGTTCCTCCAGCACCTGCAGTCCGAGCACCACGGCGAGCGCTGGCTGCTGAAGTCGCCGGCGCACCTGTGGTGCCTGCCCGACCTGATGGCGACCTACCCCGACGCCATCGTCATCCAGAACCACCGCGACCCGCTCAAGGTGATCGCCTCGATCAGCGCCCTCGGCGCCAGCCTGCGGGAGATGACGACCGACCACTTCGAGGTGACCCGGCTGGCTCAGCAGTACGGCGAGGACATCGTCGTGGGTCTCGACCGCGCCCTCCAGGCCCGCGCCGACGGGGTGTTCGACACCGGACGCGTCATCGACATCCGCTACCAGGACATCCGGCACGACCTGATCGCCGCCGTCGCCCGGATCTACGACCGGCTCGGGTTCGAGCTCACCGCCGAGGCCGAGTCACGGATGCGCGCGTTCCTCGCCGCCCACCCGGGCGACCAGGCCGGCAGCCTCAAGCGCTACACGTTCGCCGACACCGGGCTCGACGAGGGCGAGCTGCGGGAACGGGTGCGGGCCTACCAGGAGTACTTCGACATCGAGTCGGAGCCGCTCGGCTGACCGCTACCGGTCGGAGTCCTGGGGGACCACGATCGGCCGGAGCCGCCACCACAGCAGGAACCCGCCGCCGACGACCAGCAGCGCCAGCCCGGCCCACAGGTTCGCGTTGACGTCGCCGCCGCCGCTCGGGGCGTCGGGCGAGGCCGGCTCGGTGCTCGCGAACAGGCCGAGCAGCAGGAGGATCACGCCGTAGATCGTCAGCAGGAAGCCGATGATGCTGCGCACGTCGAGGGCCCCGGCGGTCCGCTTCCTGCCGGTGCCGGTGTCGTCTGCGTGGCCTGCGTCCGTTGTCATTCCTGTCTCCTCAGAAGATCACGTTCAGCACGGTGACCATGACCAGGGCCAGGCCGGCGAGCGGGACGGTCCGGCGGTACCAGGGGTACGACGCCTCGTCGGGGTCGGTGCGCTGCTCCTTCGGGGTCTCGGAGTAGACCAGCCCCGCGAGCTCCTTGACCGGCTTCGGCTTCGTCACCAGCGACACCGCGATGCTGAGCGCGATGTCGACGACGAAAGCGGTCGACGCCGCGATGAACGCCGCCCCCTGGCCGCTGACGGGGATCACGCCGGTGCTGAGCGACCCGAAGCCGTCCTCGCTGAGGAAGGCGACCAGCACCGCGGACGCCGTACCCGCGACCAGGCCCATCCACCCGGCGGTCGGCGTCATCCGGCGCCAGAACATGCCGAGGATGAAGGTCGCGAAGAGCGGGGCGTTGAAGAAGCCGAACAACGTCTGCAGGTAGGTCATGACGTTGGAGAAGTTGCCGGCGATGGACGCGGTCAGGATCGCGACGCCGGTTGCCGCCACCGTCGCGATCCGTCCGACCTTCAGGTAGTAGTCGTCGTCGCGGTCCTTGACGACGTAGTCCTGCCACAGGTCGTAGCTGAAGACGGTGTTGAACGCCGACACGTTGGCCGCCATGCCGGCCATGAACGCGGCCAGCAGGCCGGTGATCGCCAGGCCCAGCAGGCCGTTGGGCAGCAGGTCGCGCATCAGGTAGAGCAGCGCGTCGTTGTAGGCGACGCCGTCGCCGGACGCGCCGCCCTTCGGTGCGCCGCCGGCCTTGAGGTCGGCCATCTCGGTCACGAGGACCGCGGCGATCATGCCGGGGATGATCGTGATGAACGGGATGAACATCTTCGGGAAGGCGCCGATCACCGGTGTCTTCCGGGCCGAGGAGATGGAGTCGGAGGCCATCGCGCGCTGCACCTCGACGAAGTTCGTCGTCCAGTAGCCGAAGGACAGCACGAAGCCGAGGCCGAAGACGATGCCGATCACCGAGAGGATCGAGGAGTCGAACCCGGAGAGCGCCTGGCCGGGCCACGACTCGAGCTGCTGCTCGGCCGGGGGCCCCGCGCCGTCGTTCGCCGCGGCGGTGATCTTGTCGGTGAGCCCGTCCCAGCCGCCGACCCGGTGGAGCCCGAGCAGGGTGAGCGGCAGCAGCGCCGCCACGATCACGAAGAACTGCAGCACCTCGTTGTAGATCGCGGCCGAGAGCCCGCCCAGCGTGATGTAGGACAGCACGACCGCGGCGGCGACGATCAGCGCGACCCACAGCGGCCAGCCGAGCAGCGCGTGGACGATCGTTCCGAGCAGGTAGAGGTTGACGCCGGCGATGAGCAGCTGCGCCAGAGCGAACGAGATCGAGTTGACCAGGTGCGCCCCCGGGCCGAACCGGCGCAGCATGAACTCCGGGACCGACCGCACCTTCGAGCCGTAGTAGAACGGCATCATCACGACGCCGAGGAACAGCATCGCCGGGATCGCGCCGACCCAGAAGTAGTGCACGGTCGGCAGCCCGAACTCGGCGCCCGAGGCCGACATCCCCATGATCTCGACGGCGCCGAGGTTGGCGGAGATGAACGCCAGGCCGGTCACCCACGCGGGAAGCGAGCGCCCCGAGAGGAAGAAGTCGACGGAGTCGGACACGTGCCGCCGGGCCATCAGGCCGATGCCGAGCACGAAGACGAAGTACGTCGCGAGGATCAGGTAGTCGACGGGATCGGCATCGATCAGCGTCGTGGCCAGCACGGTGACCTGGCCGTTCGGAGCGGTCACGTGCCTGTCAGTGCCCGCCGGTCGCCCGTTGCATACCTCCCCGGGCGCGCGGGCGGAATCTCGGTGGCGACCCGGCCGGAGGGACACCTAGCGTGCAGGGATGCCTTTGCGACTCGTGGCGGTGACGTACGACGCCCGCGACCCCGAGCAGCTGGCGGCGTTCTGGGGCGGGGTGCTCGGCCGCACCGCCAAGACCGGGCGCGGGCCGGAACGCGGCGTGCTGCTGCCGGGCGATGACCGGCAGGTAGGCCTGCGGTTCGTCGCCGGGCCGGCTGCGCCGCCCGGCGAGCGCGACCTGCACCTGCACCTCACCAGCGACGGCGCGGAAGGGCAGGACGAGGTCGTCCAGCGGGTGCTCGACCTCGGCGGCCGGCACCTCGACGTCGGGCAGCTGCCGGAGGAGCGCCACGTCGTGCTCGCCGACCCGGAGGGCAACGCGTTGTGCGTGATCCCGCCGGACAGCACGTTCCTCGCAGGCTGCGGCCCGTTGGGCGAGGTCGCCTGCGACGGCAGTCCCGAGGTCGGACGGTTCTGGAGTGCCGCGCTCGGCTGGCCGCTGGTCTGGGACCAGGACGGGGAGACCGCGATCCAGTCACCAGCGGGCGGCACCAAGCTCGCGTGGGGCGGCCCGCCGTACGAACCCAAGCGCGGGCGCAACCCGCAGCGCTTCGACCTGACGGCCGACGACCTCGACGCCGCCGTATCCGAGCTGCTCGCGCTGGGTGCGACCGAGCTCGGCAGGGCCGGCGCCGGCGAGGTGGTGAAGCTCGCCGACCCCGACGGCAACGAGCTCCGGGTGCTCCCGGCCTGATCTCCGGCGGCAGGGCCCGTGTGCGATCGCCGGCACCGGGCACCGCCCTGGTCGACACCAAGACCGAAGGAGACCGCCTGATGAAGTCCATCGCATTCCTCGTCGCCACCGAGGGCACCGAGCGGGTGGAGCTGACCGAGCCCTGGGACGCCGTCAAGGACGCCGGCCACCGCCCGGTCCTGCTGAGCACCGAGAGCGGACAGGTGCAGACCTTCGACCACCTGGACAAGGCCGACACGTTCGACGTCGACGCCGTCGTGGCCGACGCCTCGCTCGACGAGTACGACGCGCTCGTGCTGCCCGGAGGCGTCGCGAACCCCGACCAGCTGCGCACCGACGAGAAGGCGGTCGGCTTCGTCCGCGACTTCCTCGCGTCGGGCAAGCCGGTCGCCGCGATCTGCCACGCGCCGTGGACCCTCATCGAGGCCGACGTCGTCCGCGACCGCACGCTCACGTCCTGGCCGAGCCTGCGCACCGACCTGACGAACGCCGGCGCCAACTGGGTCGACGAGCGGGTCGTCGCCGACGGCAACCTCGTCACCAGCCGGAAGCCCGACGACCTGCCCGCCTTCATCGGGGCGCTGCTCGAGGCCGTCGACCACGGCCCGGACAACGCCGGAGCTGCGCAGGACGCCGTCCGGGCCTGAGCCCGACCGGTCCGCGCCACCGCGGCCCCGGGGAGCTCCTCAGCCCACGGGGTCGCGGTCGTCGTCGCGGTCGTTGTCGCGACTGTCGTCGCGGCCGTCGTCGCCGATCCTGCGCATGACCGGCGTCGCGAGCACGCCGTGCAGGACGACCGAGGCGACGACCGTGAACGCGATCGTCGACCACATCCACTCCGTGACCAGGTCGTCGGCGTGCCCGGTCGCGTAGGCCAGGTAGTAGATCGAGCCGATGCCGCGGACGCCGAAGAAGGCGATGGCGACCCGCTGGCCACCGGTGAGCCGTGACTTCGAGCCGGCCATCGCGACGATCCCGGCGATCGGGCGGATCACGAGGATCAGCCCGAGCCCGACCAGCACGCCGCGCCAGTCGAGGTGGTCGAACACCCCGCGGGTGAGCGCGACGCCGAGGGCCAGCAGCACGATCAGCGTCAGCAGCCGCTCGAGCCGCTCGGTCACCTCGTGCATCGCCTCGTGGTAGTCGTGCGACCGCTCCGCGGACCGGAACGTCATCGCGCAGGCGAAGACGGCGAGGAACCCGTAGCCGCCCAGGACCTCGGTCAGGCCGTAGGCCGTCACCAGCGCCGCCACGGCGGTGAGCGCCTCGCCGCGCTCGGCCACCCGCAACGACGGGCGCGGGGCCCGGAAAGCCACCCAGGCGAGAGCCCGGCCGACCGCGATGCCGGCCAGGATCCCAATGACGATCTTGCCGACGACGTACCAGCCCAGCCACTCACCCCACGGGAAGGCGCCGGCGCCGGCCAGGAGGATCGCCGCGTAGACGAACGGGAACGCGAGCCCGTCGTTGAGCCCGGCCTCGCTGGTCAGCGTGAACCGCACCTCGTCCGGCTCGTCGACCTCGTGGTCGCCGGTGCGGGGACCGGCCACCTGCACGTCCGAGGCGAGCACCGGGTCGGTCGGCGCCAGGACGGCTCCGACCAGCAGCGCAGCCGCCAGGCCGAGGCCGAGGGCGTGCCCGAGCACCGCGACGGCGGCGATGCACAGCGGCATCGCGATCCCGAGCATCCGCCAGGTGGGGCCCCACGTGCGCCAGGTCGCGAGGCGTCGTACCTCCAGCGGCCGGTCGAGCGCGAGCCCGACGCCCATCAGCGCCACGATCACGGTGACCTCGGTGAGGTGCTCGACGAGCAGGTGGTTCTGGATCGGGTCGAGGGGCGCTCCGTCCGGCAGCGGCGTCAGCCCGATCAGCATGCCGACCGAGACGAGCACGATCGGCGGCGAGGCCGCCGAACGCTGGAGCAGCGCCGGCAGCACCACCGCCAGCAGCAGGCCGATCCCGGCGATCAGGTAGACCAGGTCGGCCTTCATCCGGTCCTCAGTTTGGCTTGATGTCGCGGTGCGGGTCCGCGTTGGGTCCCGACTCGCCGGGCTCCTGTGCGTCGCCGCTCTCGCTGTCGGGGTAGCCGGAAGTGGCGTCGCCGTCCACGATCGGGGTGTCCGCCTCGTCGCCCTCCATCGCCGACACCTCGGAGACCTGGCCCTCCTGCTCGTCCTTCTTCTCGCTCATGTCGCTGAGGTACCCAGCGCGGAGGTGGATAGCCACGCCGCCCGGGGGTATCGCAAAGGGATGACCAAGAGCTTCAAGAAGGGCGACCGGGTGACCTGGCAGAGCCACGGAGGCACGGCGGAGGGCGAGGTCGTCCGCAAGGTCACCGAGGACACCGAGCTCGCCGGTCGCACCGTGCGGGCGAGCAAGGACGAGCCGCAGTACCTCGTGCGCAGCGACAAGAGCGGCGGCGAGGCCGTGCACAAGCCGTCCGCGCTCACGAAGAAGGGCTGATCCCGTGGCCACCCAGGACGCCGTCGCCGAGGTGTGGGACGACTGGCAGGACGCCGTCAACATGGCGCCGAAGGAGATCGAGGACTTCCTCGAGACCGAGGAGTCGCAGTCGGTGGGCGACACCGGCGGTGAGGGCGAGTCGACCGGGCACAAGTCCGGACGGCGGATCGTGGAGATCCTGCGGACGAAGAAGGACGACCTCACCGACGCCGACGCGGCGCACATGCGCAAGGTCGTCGGCTATGTCCACCGCCACCTCGCCCAGCGTCCGTCCGGCGACGTCGCGGACTCCAAGTGGCGCTACTCCCTCATGAACTGGGGCCACGACCCGCAGAAGTAGGATCGCGGAGTGGTGGAACGGGCCTCGCAGGTCGTCGACGAGGCTCAAGCCATCGCCGGCACGCGGGGGCAACGCGTCCTCCTGGTCGTCGGGATCGTCGTGCTCGGCTTCAACCTGCGCCCGGCGGCGGTCAGCGTGGGCCCCGTGCTCGACGAGGTGCGGACCCAGCTGGGGATGTCGCCCGTCGCGGTGGGAGTCCTCACCAGCCTGCCGGTCCTGGCGTTCGCCCTGTTCGGCGGTGCCGCCCCGTGGCTGGCCGGCAAGGTCGGTGTCCACCGCCTGACGCTGCTGTCGCTGGTCGGAGTCGTCGTCGGTCTGGGGCTTCGCGCGCTGGTCGACTCGGTGCCGCTGTTCCTGGTCCTCTCACTGCTCGCCCTGGCCGGTATGGCTGCGGGCAACGTCGTGCTGCCGTCCCTGGTGAAGCTGCACTTCCCGGACCGGGTGGGGTTGTTCACCTCGCTCTACACGACGGCGCTCGCGGTCGGCCTCACCTCGTCGTCCGCACTGACCGTGCCGCTCTCGGACGCCGGCGGGTCGTGGCGCTGGGGGCTCGCGGCGTGGGCCGCGACGGCGCTGGTCGCGGCGGTCCCGTGGCTGGGGCTCCTGCGACACGACGCCACCCTGGGCCGGCAGCGCCGCAGCGTGGGACTCCTCGACATCGCGCGCACCCGCCTGGGCTGGGCGATGGCGACCACCTTCGCCCTGCAGTCGACGCAGGCCTACATCATCTTCGGGTGGTTCGCGCTGCTGTTCCGCGACTCCGGCTACACCGCGGCGCAGGCCGGCCTGCTGCTGGGACTGGTGACCGGGATCTCGATCCCGTTGTCCTTCCTCGTGCCCTACGCGGCGGGGCGGATGCACAACCACACCGTGCTGCTGATCGCGCTGCTGTCGTGCTACGCGATCGGGTACACCGGGCTGCTCCTCACGCCCGGCACCGCGACCTGGCTCTGGGCGGCGTTCGTCGGAGCCGGGACGTCGATCTTCCCGCTGGTGCTGGCCCAGATCGGTCTGCGCTCACGAAGTGCCGAGGGGACCGCCGCGCTGTCGGGGTTCACGCAGTCGATCGGCTACCTGCTCGCAGCGCCGGGGCCGTTCGTCGTGGGGGTCCTGCACGACCGGACCGACGGGTGGGACGTCCCGTTGCTGTTCCTCCTCGGCCTCACGGTCCTGCTGGCCGGGACCGCACTGCTGGTCGCCAGGGACCAGCACGTCGAGGACCAGCTGGTCAACGAGCGGCAGCGGGGTACCTCACTCCCGTGAGCTCCTCCGTCTACCTCGCCTGGTGCTCCGAGCCGGTCCCCGCGGACCTGCCCGGGCCCTGGCTCGAGCTGCGGCCGCTGGCCGACGGGCTGGTGCTGGTCGAGAGCGACGAGGGGCTGTCGCGGGTCTACCACGAGATCAAGTGGGCGGTCGCCGACGGCGCGGCGCTCCTGGTGGTGCCCGTGAACGAGCGGCCCAAGCTGAAGGGCCTGCCGGCCGGGACCACGACCTGGCTCCGCGACCGGGTGCCCCGCACGGTCACGCCCGAGCAGCCGGACTGACCTGCAGGCGGCGGAGCAGCCCGAGCGCGTCGTGCGGCGCCCGGCCCTTCGCGTCGTTGTCGAAGTACACGTGCACCGGGCCGGCATCGGCCCACCGGGTGCAGCGGTCGGCCCAGGCGTCCAACGACCCCGAGCTGTAGCCGCTCGTGTAGAGCTCGGTGTGCCCGTGCAGCCGGGCGTAGACCAGGTCGGTCGTCTGCTGCTCGAACATCGGCCAGGTCGGGCTGTCGGACACCACGTTGGCCACGTCGTGCCGGGACAGCAGGTCCCAGAAGCGAGGGTCGTCGAACGAGGGGTGCCGGACCTCGAGCGCGTGCCGCACCGGACGGTCGACCAGCGCCTCGGTCGCCGCCCGACCGCGGAGCCGGTCGTCGTGCCGCTCGGCCAGTTCCGCCATCGCGCCGGTGGTCCGCGGCAGCCGGCCGAGGAAGTCGTCGATCAGGTCCGCGTCGAACGCGATCGCGGCGGGCAGCTGCCACAGGATCGGACCCAGCTTCTCGGCGAGGACCAACGGACCCGAGGCGAAGAAGTTCGCCAGCCCCTGCTCGACGCCACGCAGCCGTTTGAGGTGGGTGATGAACCGCCCGCCCTTGAGCGCCAGCTCGAAGCCGGGCGGCGTGTCGTCGTACCACCGCTGGTAGGTCGTGGGCCGCTGCAGCGAGTAGAACGAGCCGTTGACCTCGACGGTGTCGAAGTGCTCGGCGACATAGCCGAGCCGCTTCCGCGCAGCGAGCCCCCGCGGGTAGAAGTCCCCCTGCCAGCGGGGGTAGTCCCACCCTGAGAGCCCGACGCGGATCCGGTTCAAGCCTGCGCGACCTTGCTGCTCTGACCGACCTTGTGGGTGGCGTCGCACCACGGTGCGCGCTGGGTCAACCCGCACGCGCACACGGCGACGACGGGCCGCTCGACCCGGTGCTCGTTGCCCTCGTCGTCGTGGATCACGTCGGCACCGCGGACGATCTTCGGCCCACCCGGGATCTGGGTCACCCGGCACTCGCTCATGCGACCTCCCTCCCCAGCTCGGGCAGGAGGGTGGAGCTGTCGCGCATCCACGCGTCGATCATCTTCTCACCGGCGACGGCGTCGAGGTGGACGCAGGCCGCGGCGCCGAAGAGGACGTCCTCGCGCAGGGGGGGGTCGGCCTCGACCAGCGAGCCACAGATGTCGCGCGCCGCGATGTGCTCGTGCACCGCGTCGGCCTCGACGTGCTCGTCGAAGTAGTGGCGGACCGCCTGCGGCAGGTCCAGGCGCTCCGCGCCCTGCAGGTAGCGCCGGCAGGGCAGCGAGCTGGTCATCTCGAACGCCGCGAGGTGGCCCATCGCCGCGCCGCGCAGCCGGCGGTGGAGGCCGAACAACGACATGGCGTTGTTGACGGCGAGGGCGTACGCCGGCACCCGGTCGATGTAGGCGCCGTAGGTCGGGTCGAGCCCGCTCTCCTCCAACGCATCGGCGTAGAGCTGGGAGTGCAGCGCCTCGGGGCGGCCGCCGCCGAACTCGTCGTACTGCAGCTCGGCGAGGGCGACCTTCGCCGCACCCGCGAGGCGGGGGACGACGAACGCGTGCGGGTCGCTCTCCTTCAGGTGGTAGATGCTGCGCTGGACGAGGAACTCCAGGTACTGGTCGCTGGTGGCTTCCCGCTGGAGGAAGCGCGGCAGCGAGGTGCCGTTGTCGTAGGCCGTGATGTCCTCGAGCTGGGTCGGGACCCAGTCGGAGTCGCCGGCCAGTGCGACGACCGGTGCGCAGGCGTCGCGCAGGTCCGCCTCGAACTGCTCCTCCAGCCCCGCGCGCAGGCCGATGAGCGCCGGGTCCCACTCGCGCCGGTCGTCGACCTCGTCGAAGCCGCGGTAGTGCAGCTCGTAGAGGACCCACAGGCTCAGCTGCAGGTCCTCCTTGCCGCTCGTCGTCGAGCCGGTGACAGGCGCGCCGTCACGCAGTGCCCGCACCAGCTGGCCGCTCAGTTGTCCCCGGGGTTCGGGAAGGTTCATGCCGTCCTCCGCTCTCGCTGACGGGAGTTACCCACTTCCCGCGCGCGCATGAGCGGTATCGACTCGGGTGCCCCCGGGTATCCCCCTGCCATGGGCATCGACGACCTGCTGGGGTTCCTGGGTGAGCGCGACGTGGCGCGCCCGGACGTCCCTGCCGACCTCGCGCCGTACGTCGACGAGGCGCTCGACCGCGGTCTCGTGATCGAGGACTGCCGGGACCGGCTAGCGAGCGTCTTCTAGACGGACGACCCCGCGCTCATCGGCTGTCGTTGCCGGTGAGGTCGTGCAGCAGCCGGTCGACCTGGGTCCGGAACTGCTGGCCGCTGGCGGCGCCCTCCTCGCTCGCCCGCATCAGCTCGGTGGCCAGGTCGCGCACCTTGATGTTCCGGTTGCGCGACCACCACGACAGCATCGAGAACGCGGCGTCCTCGTCGAACCCGTAGGCCAGCATCAGCGCGCCCTTGGCCTGCTCGATCACGGCGCGGTGCTCGGCGCTCGCCTCCACCGCAGCGTGGGTGGCCTCGCCGACCACCTCGGCGACGTCGGGCGTCAGGTCGACGAAGAAGCCCTCGATGACGCTGACCTTGTCCGGCGCGGCGCAGAGCGCCCGCTCGCCCACGAGCAGGACGTTGCGCTCCTTCCCGTCGCCTGCCTTGACGCGGTAGGCGACGCTGAACGACTCCGTCGTCTCGATCATCTTCTCGAGCAGCTCCTCGACCCGCTTCGCGTCGCCGGGTGCCGCCGATCCGAGGACGTGGGAGGTCGTCGGCTCGATGTCGGCGGGCAGGCCGTGGATGCGGTGGATCTCGGTGTCCCAGTGCCACGCGTCCGACCGCACGTCGTAGGAGAAGCGGCCGGTCAGACCCCCATCGAGCTCGCTCATTCCGGCAGTGTGACACTCCCGGATCGAATGCCGCGCAGGATCCTGGGATCCGGTCTGCTCCGGCGGTGGCCGGGTATCGCACCCGGCACGGTCGGCCCGTAGCTGCAGATATGGATCGGTCGAGGCCCCCGAGGTTGATAGCGACCTGCTTCGGGGGCCGATCCATCCGAGGGCCGCCGCCCGCGGGCCCGGTCAGGGGCTGACGATCAGGGCCTGCGGCGCGGCGACCTTCATCCTCGTGTTCAGCCAGGACAGCTGCCGCGAGGTCTCGGCGTTGCAGTGGTGGGCCACCTCGAGCAGCTCGGTGTCGCGCAGCCCCTGGGCGCCCTGGGCGACCACCGTCCAGGTGGTCTGCACGAGCGAGGCGAGGACGTGCAGGTCCTGGAGGTCGCGCAGCAGGCCGACCTCGCCCTCGCGCACCTCGGCCAGACCCGCGGCGTGGAGCCGCTCGGGCTCGTCGATGTCGGTGTCCTCGCCGTACCGCTCGACGACCGACGCGAGCCGGTGCCGGTGGTCATCGCTCCAGCCGGCGAGGGTCAGGCAGGTGAAGTGCACGTCACTGACGTGCGCGTGCCCGTCGGCGACGGCGCGGAAGGAGTCGGCCAAGGTCTTCTCGCTGTGGTCGGCGAGGCCGACGTAGGTGGACAGGTGCGGCACGTCAGCCTCCGATCCTGGTGACCTGGCAGGCCGCCGTCTTGAAGACGGGCTGCTTCGAGACGGGGTCCCACACGGTCATCGTCAGCTCGTTGGCCTGCCGAGCGTCCGCGTCCTCGGCGGTGCCGGCGGGGTCCCAGTGGCCGTAGTGGAACGGCGCGAAGACGGCGCCCTCCATGACGCGACCGATCCGCGCCCGCACCTCGATGGCGCCGCGCGGCGACTCGACCCGGACCCGGTCGCCGTCGGCGATGCCGCGTGCCTCGGCGTCCGCGGCCGCGAGCTCGACCCAGGCGTCCGGGGCGGCGTCGTCGAGCGGCCGCGAGCGGCCGGTCTTGGTGCGCGTGTGGAACTGGTAGACGCTGCGGCCGGTCGTGTAGCGCAGCGGATAGGCGTCGTCGGGCTCCTCGTGCGGGGGCAGGTACGGCGCGCCCTTGAGGAACGCCCGCCCCCCGGGCGCCAGCGCGCGGTGCTCCTGCTCGGTCACGGTCGCGCCGGTCACCAGGTCGTGGCCGTAGGTCTCGCAGACGTCGGTGTCGCTCGGGAAGACGCCGTCGGCGTAGAGCCGGGCGGTCCCGTCGGGGTGCTCCTCGTTCACCGGCCACTGGATGCCCGACGGGCCCCGCAGCTTGGCGTAGGTGAGGCCGGTGTAGTCGACCGGCCGGCCGCGGGTCGACTCCTTCCACGCCTCGAAGACCTGCTCCGGCGTGCGCCACTTGACCAGCGGGGCGCCGTCGCGGTCGACGAAGCCCATCGCGTCGGCGTAGGCCACGAAGATGTCGAGGTCGCTGCGGGCCTCGCCGGGCGGGTCGACGGCCTGCTCGGACAGGTGCACGGTGCGGTCGACGTTGGTGAAGCAGCCGGTCTTCTCGCCCCATCCCGCCGCCGGGAGCACGACGTCGGCCAGCTCGGCGGTCTCGGTGAGGAACAGGTCCTGCACGATCACGAAGACCTCGGGCTTGGAGAGGATCCGGCGGATCCGGGCGGACTCCGGCATCGACACCGCGGGGTTGGTCGCGGAGATCCAGAGCAGCTCGATGCTGCCGGCCTCGGCGTAGGAGAACATCTGCATGACGTGCGTCGGCGGTGCCCAGTGCGGGATGGTCATCGGGTCGACGTTCCACTGGTCCGCCAGCTGTCGGACGTGCTCGGGGTTGTCCCAGTTGCGGAAGCCGGTGAGGTCGCCGTCGGCGCCGCACTCGCGGTTGTTCTGCGCGGTCGGCTGCCCGTTCATCTGCAGCACCCCGGCGCCCGGCCGCCCGATCATCCCGCGCAGCAGGTGCAGGTTGTGCACGGCGACGGACGCCGCCGTCGCCTGGTGGGACTGGTAGAACCCCTGCAGCACCGTCGACAGCGGCGCCTCGGCCTCACCGAAGATCCGCGCCGCCCGCCGGACGTCGTCGGCCGGGACACCGCAGACCCGCTCGGCCTCCTCGGGGGTATACGGCGCCACGACGCTCCTCAGGTCGTCGAAGCCGATCGTGTGCGTGGCGACGTACGCCTCGTCGACCCAACCGTTCTCCATGAGCTCCCGGGTGAGGGCGTTCATCAGCGCCTGGTTGGTCCCGACGCGTGGCCGGAGATGCACCCCTCCGGTGCGCTCGGCCTCGGCGGCGACCGTGGTCCGGCGCGGGTCGACGCACACGACCCGCGGCGGGTCGTCGCCGTGGGTGCGGTCGAGGACCCGCGACCACAGCACGGTCTGGGTCTCGGCCATGTTGTGGCCGTACAGGAAGAGCGCGTCGCAGTGCTCGATGTCCTCGTAGGAACCGGGCTGGCCGTCCGCGCCGAAGGACTCCTTGAACGCCGCGGCGCTGGTGGCCGTGCAGAGCCGGGTGTTGCCGTCCATGTGCGGCGTGCCGATGCCGGCCTTCCCGACGACGGCCTGCACGTAGTACTCCTCGAGGAAGAGTTGGCCGCTGGTGTAGAAGCCGTGGGTGAGCGGCCCCTCCTCGTCGAGGAGTTGCCGGGACCGCTCGACGATCCGGCCCATCGCGGTGTCCCAGTCGGTCTCGACCAGCCGTCCGCCCTCGCGCACCAACGGGCGGGTCAGCCGGTCGGGGGAGGAGGCCCACGGTGTGCTGCCGTAGAGGCCCTTCGGCCCGAGCCGGCCGTGGTTCACCCGGTCGGTCTCCCTGCCGCGGACGCCCACCATGCGGCCGTCCTTCACGGCGATGTCGCACCCGCAGCCGTTGCTGCAGAGCAGGCAGGCCGACTGCACCCACCGGTCGACGTCGGCCTCGGACACCCCGTCCTCGAGGTGGAGGTCCACCCTCGTCGGCCACGCCGTCGCGCGCGGGTGCGGGGTGCGTGCTCCCCAGACGTCGTCGATGCGTTCGGTGGTCATGTCAGCCTTCGATCCCTGTTGCGTCGTGCGCCTCACCGACCGGCTTGCTCTCCGGCGATCCGCGCTGACGGAGGTAGATGGCGAGCACGGCCATCGAGCCGACCGCGAGGAACTCCGACTGCCAGTTCTGCAGCGTGCGCGACCAGAAGTCGGCGTTGGTGAGGTAGGAGGTCCAGCTCACCGGGTCCTGGAACCGCTCCAGCCTGGTCTCGTTGTAGGCGACCCTCCCGGCGACCGACTGCGCGAGCCAGGACAGCAGGAAGATCGTGCCCATCGTGAGTGTGAGCGACCACGAGAAGAGCGTCGTACGGAAGCCGCCGACGGCGGCCCAGCGCGGCGACCTCTCGTCGGCGTGCCTCCCGACCTTCTGGTCCTCGTCGGACTCCAGCCCGGCCTTGTGCAGCTCCTTGGACTCCGGCGACCCGCGTTGGAGGAACCACACCGTCGCGGTGATGTAGAGGAGGAACTGGAGGTACTCGCTCTGCCAGTTCTCGGTGACGTCGACTGCGAAGTCGGAGGAGACCAGGTAGCGACCCAGCGAGAGCGTGCCGAACCCCTCGGCGGTCTGCACGGCGTTGAACTCCTGCCAGCCCGCCAGGGCGTGCCCGACGAGGCTGAGCAGGAAGAGGAGGCCGAAGAACAGGCCGAGCGAGTGGTTGCGGAGTGCCGAGCGCACGACCCTCACCACCGCCCGAGACCGATGGCGAGGAAGAAGGCCAGGCCGAGCGCGATGACCGTCAGGTAGCCGAGGAAGATCGCTCGCACTCAGCCCACCTCCACCGAGCAGTCGTGCGGCTCGTCGCCCGTGGCCGGCTCGCAACCGACCGCGACCAGCAGCCAGTCGTCGCCGTACCGCGACAGGAACGCGGTCTCGTCGGGGAAGGTCACCTGTGCCATCGACCCGAAGACCTGGACGTCGGCCTCACCGACCATGTCCGGGAGGCCCTGCTTCAGGATCGCCTCGGCGCACGGCTTCCCTTCCTGTTGCTCGAGGGCCTTCCGTGCCTCCGGGGCCAGGTCCGCGCACGCCGCGGCGCCGTCCTTGTGCGAGACCGACGCGTAGAAGTGCTGCGCACGGTCGATCGCCGGGTCGCCCGACTGGGCGCACGCGGACGTCGCCATGCCAGCGACGAGCGCGGCGCCGATCGCGACCCATCGGGGCACCCGCATGGCCGGGTCGGTACCCGGCCCACTGGGATGCAACGGGCCGGAACGGGTACGCGAACTCCCATGGCTCGGCTGGTGGCGGATCTGGTGGTCGACCGGCTCCGCGCGGCCGGCGTACGACGGCTGTTCGGCTACTCCGGCGACGGCATCAACGCCCTCCTGGGCGCGGTCCGCAGGGCCGACGACGGCCCTGAGCGCATCGACTTCGTGCAGGCGCGGCACGAGGAGGCCGCCGCGTTCATGGCGGTCGCCACCGCGAAGTACGGCGGTGGGCTCGGGGTGGTCACCAGCACCCAGGGACCCGGCGCGGTCCACCTTCTCAACGGCCTCTACGACGCCAAGCTCGACCACGTGCCGGTCCTGGCGATCGTCGGGCAGCAGCAGCGGAGCGTCCTCGGCAGTGACTACCAGCAGGAGACCGACCTCCAGCTGCTCTTCCGCGACGTCGCCGGCTACGTGCAGACCGTGATGACCGCGGAGTCGGCGCGGATGGTGGTCGACCGGGCGATCCGCGTGGCCGTCACCGGACGGACGCCCGCCGTCGTCGTGCTGCCGCACGACGTCCAGAAGGAGGAGGACCCCGGCCCGGCGCACGAGCACGGCGTCGTGACGACCTCCGCCGGCTGGAACCGGGCGCGGGTGACGCCTGACCGCGACGACCTCGAGGCCGCCGCCGCGCTGCTGCGCTCGGCCGAGCGTCCCGCCGTCCTGCTCGGACAGGGCGGGCGCGGTGCTCGCGACGCCGTGGCAGAGCTCGCCGACCGGCTCGGCGCCGGCGTGACCACCAGCCTGCTCGGCAAGCCGGTGTGGGACGAGCAGTCGCCGCTCAGCTGCGGGGTGATGGGCCACCTCGGGACGCCCGCCTCGGCCTGGCTGATGGAGCGCTGCGACGCCCTGCTCGTCGTCGGCAGCAACGACCCGTGGACCGAGTTCTACCCGGCGCCCGGCCAGGCGCGCGCCGTACAGATCGACATCGAGCCGTCCCGCATCGGCGACCGCTATCCCGTCGAGATCGGGCTGCACGGCGACGCCCGTCCGACGATGGAGGCGCTGCTCGACCTGGTCCCGCCCCGCGACGACTCCTCGTGGCGCGACGAGGTGACCGGTCAGGTCGCCCGCAGCCGCGCGATCCTGCGGCAGCGCACCCAGGTCGAGGCTCGGCCGCTCAACCCCGAGCTCGTGGTGGACCGGCTCAGCGACCACCTGCCCGCCGACGCCGCGGTCGCCGTCGACGTGGGCTCGGTGACCTACTGGTACGCCCGGCACCTCCGGCTCCCCGACGGCGTGCCCGCCCACCTCTGCTCGACGCTGGCCTGCATGGGCGCCGGCATCCCCTACGGCCTGGCCGCCAAGCTCGAGAACCCGGACCGGCCGGTCGTCGTGCTCAGCGGCGACGGCGCGTTCCAGATGGCCGGCCTCGCCGAGCTGGTGACGGTGGCCCGCCGCTGGCGCGACTGGGCCGACCCGCGCTTCGCCGTACTCGTGCTGCACAACCGCGACCTCGCCGAGGTGACCTGGGAGCAGCGGGAGATGGAGGGCGACCCGCGCTTCGACAAGAGCCAGGAGCTGCCCGACTTCCCCTACGCGGCGTACGCCGAGCTGCTCGGCCTCACCGGCATCCGGGTCGCCGACCCCGGCGACGTCGACCAGGCCTGGAAGGAGGCGTTGACGGCCGACCGGCCGGTGCTCGTCGAGGCCGTCGTCGATCCCGACGTACCGCTGCTGCCGCCGTTCCCCGACGGCGAGCAGAAGCTCGACTCCTTCCACCGCGGCCTCGCCCAGGAGGGCGACGCCGGCGCCCACGCCGCCGCCCTGCTCGAGCAGCACGCCGACCACGAACGCACCGACCCGAGGGAGCAACCATGACCGACCGTCAGCCGTTGATCGGCTACTTCCTGTCCTGCGAGGAGTACGGCGTCGACGAGCTCCTCGAGCAGGCCGTGCTCGCCGAGGAGGCCGGGTTCGAAGGCCTCTGGATCTCCGACCACTACCACCCGTGGAACGACGAGCAGGGCGAGAGCGCGTTCGTCTGGTCGGTGATCGGCGCCCTCTCCCGCGTGACGCGCCTCCCCGTGACCACCGCCGTCACCTGCCCGACCGTCCGGATGCACCCGGCCGTCGTCGCGCAGGCCGCCATGACCTCCCACGTGCTGCTCGACGGCCGGTTCCGCCTCGGCGTCGGCACCGGCGAGGCCCTCAACGAGCACATCCTCGGCGACGCCTGGCCGCCGGAGAAGGTGCGGCTGGAGATGCTCGAGGAGGCGATCGAGGTGATGCGCGAGCTCTGGAAGGGCGAGGCCGTGCAGCACCACGGCCGCCACTACACCGTCGAGAACGCCCGCATCTACACCCGCCGCGACGACCCGCCCCCGGTCTGGGTCTCCGCCTTCGGCCCCCGCGCCGCCGAGGTGGCCTGCCGGATCGGCGACGGCCTGATCACGATGACGCCCGAGGGCGAGGTCGTCGACATGTTCCGTGACTCCGGTGCGGGCAAGCCGCTGGCCGGCGGCTACAAGGTCGCGTGGGCGCCCACCGAGGACGAGGGCGTCGGCCACGCCCACCGGCTCTGGGCCAACGCGGGCCTCCCCGGCGAGCTCGCCCAGGTCCTCCCGTCCCCGCAGCACTTCGCCCAGGCCAGCTCCCTCGTCACCGAGGAGTCGACCCGCGAGAGCACCGTCTGCGGCCCCGACACCGACCGCCACATCGACGCCTTCAAGCCCTTCATCAGCGCCGGCTTCGACGAGATCTACGTCGCCAACATGGGCCCCCACTACGCCGACATGATCAAGGCGTACGGCGAGAAGGTCCTCCCCGCCCTCCGCTGAGCTGCGGCCGGTCGTCGAGCAGCCCGCTTTGGTCGTCGAGTAGCCCACGTCGGTCGTCGAGTAGCCCGCTTCGGTCGTCGAGTAGCGCCGAGCGCTCTGCGCGAGGCGCGTATCGAGACGCCGCAAGTTGTCCGCGGCCTTGGGACCGTGGGTGGTAGCGATCTAGACGAATTACATGGTTGGGCGCCGTCGTTGGTCGCGTGACTTTTCCCCCTAGCCCTGCGCCGGTGACGGGAGGCCTGAGGTGCTCGCTGTGGTTGCGGCTGCGACCGGGAAGACGAGTGGTCGCGGAGGGTTCGCGGCTTGCGGCCTCCCGGTCGTCGAGTAGCCCTCGCCTCCCGGTCGTCGAGTAGCCCTCGCCTGTCGGTCGTCGAGTAGCCCGAGCCGCTAGGCGAGGGCGTATCGAGACGCCGCAAGCTGTCCGCGGCTTGGGACCGTAGGTCGTAGCGATAGAGACGAATCACATGGTTGGGGGCCGTCGTTGGTCGCGTGACTGTTCCCCCAGCCCTGCGCCGGTGACGGGAGGCCTGGGGTACTCGCTGTGGTTGCGGCCGCGACCGAGAAGACGGATGGTCACGGTCGGCAGGCGGCTTGCGGACCTCGAGTAGCCCTCGTGGTGGTCGTCGAGTAGCCCTCGTGGTGGTCGTCGAGTAGCCCGAGCCGCTAGGCGAGGGCGTATCGAGACGCCGCAAGCTGCCCGCGGCCGTCGGGCCGTGGGTCGTTGCAGAAGCGAGTTCGAGCCACCTGTCGTCCACAACTCGATCGCAAGGAATCCTCTGTCCACAGGCGGATTCCGCCCGCTTCGAACTGTCGGTGGTCCCATGTTGAATAGGCGTCATGGATCTCGGGACCGCCCCGCTCTTCGACCTCCCCGCCCCGCTGGGCGGGGTGGTCGTCGAGCCGGTCGCGCCCGAAGCCGAGCGGGTCGTGGTGACCCGCTCGCAGGAGCTGCTCGCCAGCATTCGTGAGCGCCGCACCGTGATCGCCGACCAGGAGATCGCCGTTCTTCGGGAGATCGCCGAGTGGGCGCTCGAGCACGTAGTGGACGACGAGGCCGACGCCGCCACCCTGACCGAACGGGGCCTGGACACCGGACTCCCGCTCGCCGGCCCCGGCGCCCCGCTGATCAGCGACTTCGCGGTCATGGAGCTCAACGCCCTCCTCGGCCGCTCCCTGGACTCCGGCCGCAACTACGTCGGCCAGGTCGTCGAGCTCTCCCACCGCCTCCCCCAGCTGTGGCAGCGGACCCTCGACGGGCAGGTGCCGGTGTGGAAAGCACTGCGGGTCGCCGACCTCACCAGGTCCCTCTGCGAGGACGCCGCCGCCTACGTCGACCGGCAGCTCGCCATCAGCGCCCAAGGCTGCACCTGGCCCCAGGTCGACCGCCTCGTCGAAGAAGCCCTCGTCCGGTACGACCCCGCGGCCGCCGAGGAACGCCGCCGCCAGGCGCAGGAGCACCGGCACGTGAACACCGGTCTGGATGCGGTCGGGTTCGACGGCACCGCGAACGTCTCCGCGACCCTGGATGCTGCTGACGCCCTCGACCTGGAGAACGCGATCAGCCGCCGCGCGAAGCTGCTCGGTCAGCTCGGCGACGAGGACAACCTCGACGTGCGCCGGTCCAAAGCGCTGGGGGAGATGGCGCGTGAGGACCTGATGCTCGACCTGCAGGTCGTCGACCCCGAGACCGGGGAGATCTCCCGCACGGTGCCCGGCCGCAGGACCGAGCTGGTCCTGCACCTCAACCCCGACGAGATGACCGTGGGTCGGTTCGGCAACACCCGGACCCCGATCTCGCCGGAGCAGATCAAGGACTGGCTCGGCCTCCCCGGCACGACGGTCCTCGTCAGGCCAGTCGTGGATCTCGCCGGTCACCAGCCGGTCGACTCCTACGAGATCCCCGACCGCCACCGGCGTCAGGTCACCGAACGCGACCACCACTGCGTCTTCCCCCACTGCACGGTCTCGACAGGCTCGACCATCAGACCAGGACGCTGCGACCTCGACCACCTCGAATCCCATGCCGACGGCGGTGTCACCTGTCCGTGCAACCTCGCCCCCTTGTGTCGCGGCCACCACCGGATGAAGACCGCCGGTCGAGCCGCCTACCGGATGCTCCACCCCGGCACCTACACCTGGACCCTCGACTCCGGCACCTACCTCGTCGACCCCACCGGCACCCACCCGCTCACCGGCACCTCCCCGCCCGACCACTAGCTGCCACGCCCCGAACCCCGCCACACAGCACCACCGGCGGGGCCATCGGCATGCCCGAACCTCTGTCAGCGGGCTGGCAGGATCGGAGATACTGCGGCATGACCCTCGGACTGCCTGCCGACTACTTCATCCGCGAGCTGTTGGTCGTGGCGGTCTACGCCGCGGCCGCGATCGCCTGTGCGACGCGCTGGCGCGAGGGGATGTGGGCCCGGATCGGTGCCTGCGCCGCGACACTGGGTGCCGCGCTGGCGGGGTTCTCGCTGTCGGCGTGGGTGCTGTACTCGAACGACCTTCCTGCCTTGATGGACTTCAGGTCGAACGAGGCCGTTGGAGACGCCCTGAGCTGGCTCGGGCTGCTGGCCCTCGCCGGCGTGCTCGTCGCCATCGTCCTCGACCGCGGAACCAGCCCGTCCCCGAACCGCTCGGGACGGCCGACCGTCGACGAGGGCGCGCAGCCGGCGTCGCAGTAGGACGCCAGCCGAGCGCTCTACGCCCCCATCGGTCGTCGAGCAGCGCACCCACCGGTCGTCGAGTAGCGCCGAGCGCTCTGCGCCTCCACCGGTCGTCGAGTAGCGCCGAGCGCTCTGCGCGAGGGCGCGTATCGAGACGCCGGAAGCCGCACGCCGACCGCGACCCAAAGGCCGCGGGCAACGAGCGGCGTCTCGATACGCCCTCGCCTAGCGGCTCGGGCTACTCGACGACCGACTAACGCCTGGCGGCTCGGGCTACTCGACGACCGACTAACGCCTGGCGGCTCGGGCTACTCGACGACCGACTAACGCCTGGCGGCTCGGGCTACTCGACGACCGAGGCGTCTCGATACGCCCTCGCCTGGCGGCTCGGGCTACTCGACGACCGACTAACGCCTGGCGGCTCGGGCTACTCGACGCCCGAGTTCGCTCGGGCTGCTCGAGAGGTGACTTGATTCCGGGCTCAAGTCGGGCCCAAGAGGGACTCAAGGGGTCTCCACGACCGTGGTTCTCACGATCCACCGATCAAGGAGAACCTGATGAATCCCCTGCACCGAGTAGGCCTCGCGACGGCCCGCCACCCCTGGCGCACGATCGCGGCCTGGATCCTCGTGCTCGTCGCGCTCGGAGGTCTCGCCGCCACCCTCGGCGGAGAGCTCCGCGACAACTGGAACGTCCCCGACACCCGTGCGCAGCACGGCGTCGACCAGCTCCGGGAGCACTTCCCGGACGCCGGCGGCTCGAGCGCGCAGGTCGTCCTCCACGACGACGCGCGCCTCGACGCCGCGGTCGTTGACGAAGTCGTCGCCGAGCTCGAGGGCTCCGAGCACGTCACCACCGTGACGCCGCGGCTGTCCGAGGACGGCGACACCGCCCTGCTGTACGTCCGGTACGACGTTCCGACGACCGACACCGACATCTACGGCATCGTCGACCCGCTCTGGGAGGCCGCGGAGCCTGCCGAGGAGGCCGGCTACCAGGTCGAGCTCGGAGGCGAGCTGCCCGGGACCGCGACCGAGATCGAGGGCCGCGGCGAGCTGATCGGCATCCTGGTCGCGCTCGCGCTGCTGGTCATCGCGTTCGGGTCCGTCGTGGCCGCCGGCCTGCCGATCGCCGTCGCGGTGGGCGGACTCGTAGCCGGCTCGTCCGGTGTCATGCTGCTCGCGGGCCTGATGGACGTCTCCACCTCCGCCCCGACCATCGCGACGATGGTCGGCCTCGGTGTGGGCATCGACTACGCGCTGCTCATCGTCACCCGGCACGTCGCCCGCCTCCGGGCCGGCGACACCCCGGTCGAGGCGGCCGCGCGCGCCACTGCCACCGCGGGTCGCTCGGTCGTGGGCGCGGGCCTGACCGTCCTCGTCTCGTTGATGGGACTGCGGCTGGCCGGCCTGCCGACGTACGACGCCTTCGGCTTCGCCACCGCCATCTCCGTCGTGTGCGTCATGGCGGCTGCGCTGACGCTGGTCCCCGCACTGTGCGCGCTGGCGGGTCGCCGGCTGATGCCGCGGAAGGTGCGGCGTCTCGATACGTCCTCGCCTAGCGGCTCGGACTACTCGACGACCGAACGCGGCTCCTCGACGACCGACGACACCTGGACCGCCCGTTGGGTGGCCACGGTGGCCCGGAAGCCGGTCGCCTGGGCGCTCGTCGCGCTGACGGTCCTCCTCGCGCTGGGCGCCCCGGCGCTCGGCATGCGCACCTGGCCGCAGGACGGCGGGTCGGACCCGAAGGACAGCACCACTCGTGCGGCGTACGACCTCATCACCGACGAGTTCGGCCCGGGCGCCAACGGCCCGATCACCCTGGTCGCGGACCTCGACGAGGTCAGCCCGGGCGAGGTCGAGGCGCTGCACCGCGAGGTCGCCGACCTCGACGAGGTCGCCTCCTCGACCCCGGTCAGCACGTCCCCCGACGGCCGGCTGGCGGTCTGGGACATCGAGCCCACCACGTCGCCGATCGACGAGGACACCACCGTGTTCCTCGACGAGCTGCGAGCCGACGTGCTGCCGGACGGTGTCGAGGCGACGGGCTACACCCCGATCCTCGGCGACATCTCCGAGCTGCTGCAGGAGCGCCTGTGGCTGGTCGTCGGGTTCGTGGTGCTGGTCTCGATCGTGCTGCTGACGGTCATGTTCCGCTCGATCGTGGTGCCGCTGAAGGCGGCCGCCATGAACCTGCTGTCCATCGCTGCGGCGTACGGCGTGCTCACGCTCGTCTTCCAGCACGGCTGGGGCTCGGCGCTGCTCGGCGTCGACCACGCCATCCCCGTCTCGAGCTGGGTGCCGATCCTGATGTTCGCGGTGCTTTTCGGGCTCTCGATGGACTACGAGGTGTTCCTGCTGTCGGCCGTCCGTGACGACTGGCTCGACACCGGTGACGCCAAGGGATCGGTCGTGCGCGGCATCGCCTCGACCGGCCGGGTGATCTCGGTCGCCGCGGCGATCATGGTCGCCGTCTTCCTCGGCTTCGCCACCGAGTCCGCGGTCGTCGTGAAGATGCTCGGCGTCGGCCTGGCCGTCGCCGTCGCCCTCGACGCGACCGTCGTCCGGATGATCCTCGTCCCCGCCACCATGACCCTCCTCGGGAAGTGGAACTGGTGGCTGCCCGGCCGTTCCTCGGCCGCCCGCCAGCTGGACGACGAGCTCGACGTCACCCCCACCCCCACCCACTGAGAAGACCCGAAGAGAGAGCAGTCATGACCAACACGAAGACCGACCATCCCGAGCAGCTGAAGCTGCCCGGCCAGGCCGCCGCACCGGGCGGGCCCGTGGACATGAAGGTGATGTACCTGATGCACCACGCATTCCGCCGCGACCTCCGCAAGTTCGCGGAAGCGGTGCCCCGCACGCCGGTCGACGACCGCGCCACCTGGGTGGCGCTCGCCGAGCGGTGGGAGCGGTTCAGCGAGATCCTGCACCACCACCACAGCGGTGAGGACGCGGGCATCTGGCCGTTCCTCCTCGAGCGGGCCGACGAGTCGGAGCGGGAGACGCTGCTGGCGATGGAGGCCGAGCACGAGAAGATCGACCCGCTGCTCCAGCGCGCGAGCGACGGCTTCGCGCAGCTCGCGGCCGGCGCCGACCGGCCCCGCGACGAGCTGCGGGCCGCGCTCGCCGTACGCCTGGCCGAGGCGCAGCAGCTCCTCGGCGACCACCTGCGTCACGAGGAGACCGAGGCGATCGTGATCATCCAGCGGTACCTGACGCCGGAGGACTGGGAGCGGATCGACGAGGAGTACTTCAAGCCCGGGGTGTCGATCGGCTTCCTGCTCTACGCGGTGCCGTGGATGGCCGAGGAGCTGCCGCGGCCGGTGCTCGACGAGGTGCTCGCCGAGGCCGGCCTGCCGATGCGGGTCATGAAAGGACTCGGCAGCCGGCTGAAGTTCCGCAGGTTGGAGAGCAAGGCGTTCAAGTACGCCGCGTGACCGGCCACGAATCAGAAGGCGTAGCGGTCCCGCAGGCCGAGGAACCACTTCTCGACCTGCGGGATCCGCCAGGCCGCGATCAGCTCGAGCGCGTTCTCGGCGTGCTCGGTCGCGAGCCGCGTCTCGCCGGTTGCCGCCGCGGCCAGCGCCAGGTAGGCGTCGACCGGACCGTGAGCCGGCGAGGTGCCGGCGACCACGCACGTCCCGCGGTACGGCGCGAGCTTGCCGTACGACGCTGCCGCCACGTCCGGCTCCCCGAGGCGGAGGCCGATCTCGGCGCCGAGCGCCCAGACGAACGGCGAGAACCAGTTGTCGGTGTCCAGGTCGATCCCGAACGCGTCGAAGACGACGTGGGCCACGTCGTCCCGGCCGTGCCGCAGCGCGAGCACTGCTGCGGCGGGCCCGGCCGGGATGGCCGACTCGTTCATGAAGTCCGCGACCTCCTCCTCCGACGGGAGCGAGGACGAGGGGTTCCAGAGCGGCTCGAGCAGCTGGGCGCCCCGCACCGTGTCGACCTTGTGGGCGGTCGAGACGCGGTCGAACGCCCGGTAGAGCCGGTCGAAGATCGACCGCAGGGCAACCTGGTCGCCGCGCATCGACGCCCAGCAGTGAGCGTGGTTGAGCGTGACCATCTCGACGAAGTACTGCTTCTCCTCGTGGGCCACGCGCATGATGTCGGCCAGCTCCTCGTCGAGGCCACCGAGCTCGCCGAGCTCCACCCGGATCGGCGCCAGTAGCGCCCGCAGGTTGGTCCGGGCGCGCACGTCCCCGGCCCGGTTGGCGAGGACCAGACCCTCCTCCACCCAGCGACGCCGCAGATCGGCGTTCTCCCGGCGGAACGTCGCAACCGCGGACCCGCCCAGCGCGTCCATCAGCAGCCGCTCGTCACCCGAGGCCCGCGCGATGTCGATCGCCTCCTCGCAGAGCGACTCCAGCTCCGTCGGTGTCGCCGCGTAGTACGCCTCGGCCGCGAGCGCGAGCAGGAGCCGGCACCGCACGGCGCTGTCGCGGGGGAGCACGGTCAGCGCGCTGCGCATCACGTCGATCACGTCGTGGTTGGCCTCGCCGTAGGCCCGGGCCGGCCAGAGCGCGTCGGCCGTCGCGGTGCTCGCCGCGCGCACGACCAGGTCCGGGTCGCCGAGCCGGCCGGCGATGACGACCGCCTCGTCGACCGCTCCGTGCATCTCCAGCCGGCGGGTGCTCCACCGGCAGGCCTCGGCGTAGTCGACGAGCAGCTCGTAGCGCTCCCGCTCGGTGCCGGTCGGGTCGGCGGCGTGCAGGTCGAGCGCGTGCCGCAGGTGCTGCGTCGCCTCCTCCGGCGCGTGCGCCGCCATGGCCAGCTCGCCCGCCCGCGCGGCCGCCTGGTGGGCCGCGCGCAGGTGCCGGCGGCCGGCGGCCGCCCAGTGGCGGGCGATCTCCGCCGCCCGGGCTGCGGAGTCCGGGGACGCCTGGACCAGGCCGGCCAGCGTGGCGTGGAGCCGCTCGCGGCGCGACGGGCTGAGGGCGCCGTACGCCGTGTCCCGGACGAGCGCGTGCACGAACCGGAACCGGTCGCCGCCCAGGTCCTGGACCAGGTCGACGGCCAGGGCCGGCTCGAGCAGGTCGAAGACGTCGAGCTCGTCGGCGTCGAGCGACCCGGACAGCAGCGTGAGGTCGAACTCGCGACCGATGGCAGCACCGGCGGTGAGCGCGCGTCGCGACTCCTCCGGCAGCTGCGCGATCCGGCGGTCCACGACGGCGGCGACCGTCGGTGGCATCGCGTCGAGGACCTCGTGAAGGGCACGCTGCTCGTCGCGGGCGAGCCGGCCGTACTCGATGAGGAAGAACGGGTTGCCCTCGGTGCGCTGGTGCACGTCGGTCGCGAGGCCGGGGTCGGCCTCGCCGGTGATCGCCGCCAGCAGGTGCGCGGTCTCGTCCGCGGACAGCCCGGCCAGCTCGAGCGTCGTCGCGTGTCGGCGCGCCAGCGCCTCCGCCACCTCGGCGAGCGGACCTTCCTGGGTGCCGCGTCGCCAGGTGCACAGGACGAGGAGCCGCCCGCTGTCGAGGTGGCCCACCAGGTGGCGCAGCACGCGCAGCGACGACGGGTCCGCCCAGTGCAGGTCTTCGAGGACGAGGAGGACCGTGCGGTCGCGGCTGAGCTCGGAGAGCCGCTGACGGACGCTCTCGGCGATCGCGAACCGGGCCGCGTCGTGGTCCCCGTCGTCCGCCTCCGGCACCGCCGGGAGGCGCGGGCCGAGGGCGGTCGCCCAGGGCCAGAGCGGCGGGGCGTCCTCCTCCTGCGAGCAGCGCCCGACCAGCACCACGGCTCCATCCGCTTGCGCCCGGAGCGCGATCTCGGCGCCGAGCCGGGACTTGCCCGCCCCCGGCTCCCCGATGACGGTGACGAACTGCGGCTGACCCCGGTCGGCCTGCGCGCGGAGCGCCTCGACCACGTCGACGTGGGCCTCGCGTCCCACCAGCGGCCAGTCCGGCACGGAGATCTCGACCTCGGGGAGCTCGCCCTCGTCCTCGACCGCAGCGGCGGTGATCGTCGGTGCGGCTCCCGTCGTCGGCGCGGCCTCCACCTCGTGCCGCAGGATCGCGGTCTGCAGCTCGCGGGTCGCGGGCCCCGGCTCGAGCCCGAGCTCCTCGTCGAGCGTGGCCCGCAGCCGGTCGAGCGCCGCCAGGGCGTCGGCCTGACGGCGGGTGCGGGCGAGTGCGACGGCGAGCAGCGTCCACAGCCGCTCCCGCAGCGGGTGCTCGGTGGTCAGCGCCTCGAGCTCGGGCACCGCCTCGGCGTCCCGGCCGGTGGCGAGCAGCAGGGCGGCACGGTCCTCGATCGCGAGCAGCCGCAGCTCGCTGAGCCGGGCGCGAGCGGCGGCCGCGGCGTCGGAGTCGGCGAGGTCGGCGTACGGCGTCCCGCGCCACTGCGCGAGCGCTCCTTCGACCGCGGCCAGGTGCGCCTGTGCCTGCCCGACGTCGGTGGCCACCGGCACCGCGCTGGTCGTCATCGGCGCGATCGCGTCGTGCACCTCGCGCACGGTGCCGGCGAAGTCCTCGGCGTCGAGGCCGGCGTGGAGCAGGTAGCCGAGGTCGCTGCTGACGAGGTAGCTGCTCGGCGAGCGGGCGGGCAGATCGGGCTCGAGCGCGCGTCGTACGACGGAGACGTAGGTCTGCAGCGTGCCGAGGGCGCTCGGCGGTGCGTCCGGACCCCAGATCGCGTCGACGAGGACGTCGGCCGACGACGGGCGTCCGGCGTGGAGCGCCAGCGCGGCCAGCAGCGCGCGGTGCTTGGCGGCCGGCAGCGGGATGGGGCGGTCGCCGGTCGGCGTCTCGGACACCACCGTCGGTCCGAGCACTCCGACCCACATGCGGCGCAGCATAGGACCGCCGATTTGCTGCCGGCGACCTCTTTCAGAGGTTCGGCGGTGGGGCGGAGGGGGTCAGTCGAGCGAGCCGATGCCGCTCGGGGCATCCGGCTCCTGCGCCCAGCGCGGGATGATGAACAGTCCGGTCGCCTCGACCGCGGGCGCTGGGTCCGCGTCCGGGCCGTCGGGCGCGATCCACCCGGTGACCGTGACCTTGCGGTCAGTTTCGTCGGTGATCCGCGCCTCCATCCGCACCGGGCCCAGCGGCAGCGGGTTCACGTAGCGGAGGGTGAGGGTGCCGGTGACGGTGACCCGTGTGTGCGCCGCGCTGGCGGTCTCGCCCATGAGGTGGTCGAGGACCATCGCCGAGACGCCGCCGTGGACGCTTCCCGGCGGCCCTTCGTACGCCGCGCCCAGGTTCAGCCGCGAGCGGACCGCCCCGTCCTCCCCCCACTCCAGCGTCACCGGCGGCGCGACGGCGTTGCGGACGCCGACGACGGCGTTGCCCCAGTTCCAGGAGCGACCCTCGCCGTTGAAGTGGATGCCGGCCGGTCCCGGGGGAGCGTCGGCGGCGAGCAGCTCCGCGGCCTGCTGGACCAGCGCGCGCGCCTGCGCCACCCGGGCCTCGTCGACGCGGGTGCGGATCGACACGTCGTTGAGGACACGGACGTCCGCGGCCAGCGCGCCGTAGAGCGCCTCGGCCGCATCGATCTCGCTGGTCGGCACGTCCTCGAAGGAGAAGGAGGACAAGGAGAGGCTGGACACGTGTCCAATGTAGTGGGGCGGGAGGTCGCGCCGGTCACCCGGCCAGCGTCGCGACCACGCCCACGGTCGCCACGGTCGCGGCGGACAGCGTCCACTGCAGCGCGGTGAGCAGCGGCGCCGGCTCGTCGCCGTCCTCGACCGGCGGACGACGGATCGCGTCGTACGCCGTGCGCGCCAGCACCACCACCGCCAGCCCACCGAGCGCGCCGGCCGTGGTCCAGTAGCGCGAGCCGGACAGGTGGACGAACGGCTGGGTGAGGAGCGCGAGCAGGCCGACCTTGAGCAGCACGGCGAGCGCCTGGTCGGAGAACCGGCGCCTGCTGACGACCAGCAGCGCCGCGGCGACCAGCCAGGAGACCGGCCCGAAGATCTCCAGGCTCAGGTCGCGGGCCACCCACTGCCAGAACCCCTCGTCGTGCGGGGCGTCCGGGGGCTTGAGCAGCGCACCGAACCCGTCGATCGCGCGGTAGCGCTCGAAATTCTCGACCACGTCCTGCGCATAGCTCCTGGCGGTGACGTCGCGGCGGGCGTGCTCCGACATCTGGTCGAGCACGGTCACCTCGCCGTGACCGGTCGCGCGGGCGACCTCCCGGGCGTAGCGGACCGGTGCGAACCACACGGTGCTGCCGGGATCGCACGGTCCGAAGCAGACCTCCGAGCGGTCGCCGAACGTGTTCGCCAGCGCTGTCGGCACCGACGTCGTGGTGATCACCCGGTCGTCGAGGGCCACCGACGCGCCGACCGACCAGGGCAGCAGGAGGCCGGCGAAGACGGCGCCGGCTGCGACGGCAGACACGGTGACCGGCTTGAGGGCGGTGCGCCCGGCCCGTCGGTGCAGGGACGTGACCAGCACGACGGGGGCCACGAGGGCCGTCGCGCCCACGGCCAGCGCGGCGCTGGAGCGGAGGTGGACGACGGTGATCGCGAGGAAGCCGAGGACCAGCCCGTCGCGCAGGGTCGGCGGCTCGCCGGCCCGGCCCGCGCGGAGCACCTCGACCAGCCGGACGAGGAGCAGCACGAGCACCAGGCCGGCCAGCAGGTCGCCGTACGCCGTCCAGGAGAGGAGCGCCCACACCGGCACCAGCGCGGGGAACGCGCACAGGGCGACGGCGTACCAACGGCCGAGGGAGCGGCGGACCGCCAGCACGGTGAGCACGAGGACCCCTGCGGACACCAGGCCGAGCCAGAGCCGGGCCGCCGTGTCGTCGGCGGCGGGTGCGACCAGGTAGAGCGGCGCGAGCACGATGCCCATGCCCGGCATGAACCAGCCGCTGCCGACCACGTCGCGCGCGAGCTCGGCGCTGTCCGGGCCGCGCAGCGCCACCAGGTCCCGCACCAGGTTGGCCAGCGCGCAACCGGCGTCGCGATAGGCCACCTCGTCGCCGCGCAGAGGCAGGTCGGCGACGCGGACGAAAAGCACGGCCTTGAGGAGCAGCGCCGCGGCCAGGCACGCCGTCAGCACGGGATCGGCGCGCAGGCGGCGGAGGACGAGGCCCGTCATCCGCCCGTCACCCGTACGTCGTCGACGGTGCCCAGTCGGGCGGGAACCGCTTGGTGGTGGCGGGGTCCTGGCACTCCGGGTCGTCGCTCGCGAGCCGGGCGAGCGGTAGCCGCAGCACGACGGTCCCGCGGACGACGGCGTCCCGGGGCAGGTCGGGGAACGGGGTGACCGTCGCGGCGTCGCGCGGCAGCCCGGCCCGGTCGAGGGCAGTGTCGAGGCGTCGTCGTACCTCCGCGGCGTCGAGCTCGTCCCAGTGCAGGGTGAGCACGCGCCGTCCACCGAGGTCACCGTCGCTCCGCACCTGGTAGGGGAAGTCCAGGGTGAGGCCGCGGGGGAGCGGGTAGCAGCCGAGCTCGATCGGGTCGGCCGGCAGGTCGGGACGGTAGCTGCTCGACGGCTGCGCGCGACCCAGTGCGGGGCTGACCAGGACCGCCGTGACGGCGAGCACCGCGAGCACGACGACGACCGCGGTCGTCACCCTCCGGTGCGCGAGCAGCCCGGCGCCGCGGCGGCGGGTGTCTGCCACCAGGTCGGAGGTGACGGCAGGTCCGGGGATCAGCTCGTCGACGGCGTGGAGGTCACGCCGCAGCCGGTGCTCGATCCGGCCCTCGTCCGGTGCTGCCAGGTCTGCCACGCAGGTTCAGATGCGGCGGGAACCCCCGTGGGTTGGGCGATCCGCGGTTCTCGGCTGAAAAACGCGAGGAGCCCGCGCCGTCCGGCGTGGGCTCCTCGGAGTCGTTCGCTGAGGCGTCAGCGGGTCACTCGGAGTCGGTGATGCACTTGGTCAGCGCCTCGGTGAGAACCTCGCCGACCTCGGCCTTCTCGTCGGAGTCGAGGCCGCCCTCGTCGTCGTCGGCGACCGCGTTGAGCTGGTCGTCGGACAGGTCGGAGTCGAGCAGCTCGTCGGCTGCGCAGTCGGCCTGGTCCTCGGGGAGGTCGGCGTTCTCGACGAGCGAGTCCTTGAGGTCGTCCTTGCTGGGGGTCCCACCGCAAGCGGACAGCGTGAGCCCGGCTGTGAGGAGGGTGGCTGCGAGAGGCAGTCCGATGCGCTTCATGAAGTGGGGTCCTTTCGAGGGGAGAGCTCTCGTGCGGTCAGGCTAGGGGGCGCGCACCGGTGCGGTCGCGCTTTGCCTGGGTAAATCTTTTGAGCCCGGTCCCAGAAACCTAGTAGAGGAGCCGGGGCTCTGGACAGTCGGCACGCCTGATGCCCGTTACTTGTGAGTACCGCGCACCGGGGTCTTAGGTTGACGTATGAGCGTCACGCCGTCGTCGTACTCGATCACCATGCGTCTCTACGCCGAGCCGGACTTCGCGGTCGTCGGCCGGGTGGCGACCAAGATCGCGGAGGCGGGGGGCATCACCACCGCGATGGACGTCGCGGACTCCAAGCACGACCGGCTCGTGCTCGACGTGACGTGCAGCGCCACCGACTCCGGTCACAGCGAGCGCGTGGTGCAGGCGGTCGAGGACATCGACGGCGTCACCGTGCACAAGGTCTCCGACCGGACCTTCCTGCTGCACCTCGGCGGGAAGATCCAGGTGAGCAGCAAGGTGCCGCTGAAGAACCGCGACGACCTGGCGATGGCCTACACGCCGGGCGTCGGCCGGGTCAGCCTGGCGCTGGCCGAGCACCCCGAGGACGTCCCGAAGCTGACGATCAAGGGCAACTCCGTCGCCGTGGTCACCGACGGCTCGGCGGTCCTCGGCCTGGGCAACATCGGCCCCGGCGCGGCGCTGCCGGTGATGGAGGGCAAGGCCGCGCTGTTCAAGCGGTTCGCCGACATCGACGCCTGGCCGATCTGCCTGGCCAGCCAGGACGTCGACGAGATCGTCAAGGCGGTCGAGATGATCGCGCCCGGCTTCGGCGGCATCAACCTCGAGGACATCGCGGCGCCGCGCTGCTTCGAGGTCGAGGCCCGGCTGCGCGAGCGGCTCGACATCCCGGTGTTCCACGACGACCAGCACGGCACGGCGATCGTCGTGCTCGCCGCGCTCCACAACGCCTTGCGCGTCGTCCGCAAATCGCTGTCGGCGACGCGGATCGTCGTCGCCGGCGGCGGTGCGGCCGGCTCCGCGATCGTGTCGCTGCTGCTCGCGGACGGGGCGCAGGACGTCACCGTCTGGGACCGCGAGGGCCTGCTGTCGTACGACGACGAGAGCCTCTCGCCCGCGAAGCGGAACCTCGCCTCGATCACCAACCCGCGCCGCCAGCGCGGCACCCTGCACGACGGGCTCCAGGGCGCGGACGTCTTCATCGGCGTCAGCGGTCCGGGCGTGCTGAAGCCGGAGTGGATCGACGACATGGCCGAGGGTGCGGTGGTGTTCGCGCTCGCGAACCCGGATCCCGAGATCGACCCAGCGGAGGCCGCGAAGCACGCTGCGGTGGTCGCGTCGGGGCGGTCGGACTACCCCAACCAGATCAACAACGTGCTCGCGTTCCCCGGTGTCTTCCGCGGCCTGCTCGACGCTCGGGCGTCCCAGGTCACCACCGAGATGCTGCTCCGCGCCGCTCACGCGATCGCCTCGGTCGTCACCGACGAGGAGCTGCACGCGAGCTTCATCATCCCGAGTGTCTTCCACCCCGACGTGCCGGGTGCGGTGGCGGCCGCGATCCGCGGCCAGTCGGCGCCGCCGCGGACCGAGGTCCCCGAGCTACGACCGTAGGAGGACGCGCCCGCCCGGCTGCGTCACTAGCCTCCGGGGATGCGCGCTGTCGTCATCACCCGTCACGGCGGACCCGAGGTCCTGAAGGTCGAGGAGCGTCCCGATCCGGCCCCACCCGGTCCCGGACAGGTCACCGTCGACGTCCGCGCTGCCGGGGTGAACTTCGCCGACACCATGGCTCGCGTCGGCTTCTACCCCGACGCGCCGAAGGTGCCGTCCGTCGTCGGCTACGAGGTCGCCGGGGTGGTCTCGGCGGTCGGCGACGACGTCGAGGAGGTCGCGGTCGGCGACCGGGTGCTGGCCGGCACCCGGTTCGGCGGGTACGCGGAGCGCGTCGTGGTCGGCGCGCGCGACGTCGTCCCGCTCGACGAGCGGCTCGGCTTCGAGCAGGGCGCGGCGATCCCGGTCAACTACGCCACCGCCTGGGCCGGGCTGGTGCGCTACGGGTCGCTGCAGCCCGGGGAGCGGGTGCTGCTGCACGCGGCCGCCGGCGGGGTCGGCATCGCCGCGACCCAGATCGCGAAGTCCGTCGGCGCAGAGGTGCACGGCACCGCCTCGCCGGGCAAGCACGACTCCATCCGAGGATTCGGCGTCGACGTCGCTCACGACTACACGCGGTCGGGCTGGCACCGCGACCTGCCACCGTTCGACCTGGTCATGGACGCCATCGGCGGGCCGAGCTTCCGCACCAGCTACGACCTGCTGCGGCCCGGCGGCCGGCTGGTCGCGTTCGGCGCCGCCTCGGTGATGGACGGCGCCGGCCGCAACCTGCTCCAAGCCGCGAAGACAATGATCCGGATGCCGCGGTTCAACCTGGTGAAACAGATGTCGGTCTCGAAGGCGGTCATCGGCCTCAACATGCTGGCGCTCTGGGACGACGCCGGCACGCTCGAGCCGTGGACTGCGCCGCTGCTGCCGATGATCGAGGACGGCACCGTGCAGCCGGTGGTGGCCGAGGCCTTCCCGTTCGAGCGAGCGGGGGATGCCCACCTGATGCTCGCTGAGCGCCGCAACGTGGGGAAGGTCGTCCTCGTCCCCTGATTCAGGCAGGACCGGGGTCAGCGGACTGCTGGAGCCCGGGCATCGCCTCTTCGAGCAGCTCGGTCACGCTCGGCAGCGGCGTGCTGCAGACGGCTGCCGCGTCCTCCGCGGTGAGCCCGAGCATCCGCAGCACACCCTCGGTCACGCGGTCGCTGAGCTCGGCGTCGTCGCGCTCGGGGTGGTCGTGGACGGCCTGTCCGAGCGCCAGCGCGGCCCCGCCGGCGATGACCAGCGCGGAGTAGGGATCCGCGACGTTGAACCGTCCGGTGTCGCAGCCGCGCTCGATGTCGCGCAGCGCTCGGGGACCCAACCCGTGTTCCGAGGAGATCAGCTCCAGCCCGCGGGACAGGATGACGCGGCTGAGCTGGGGCTCGACCCGGTGGATCCGTCCGGTGAGCCGGAAGCTGCGCGCGAACACCTCGGCCGGGTCCTCGATGTCCTTGGTCCAGGCGTCGAGCACCGCCCCTTGCAGCTCGAGGGCGGACTCGACGGCGGCCTCGAAGAGCTCTTCCTTGGTGTCGAAATGGTTGTAGAACGAGCCCATCCCGACGTCGGCCAGCTCGGTGATCTCCAGGATCGGGACGCTGGTGCGGCCTTCGGCCAGGAGCTGCTGAGCCGCCCGGATGAGCGCAGCCCGGGTCTGCGCCCTACGTCGCTCGCCACGCTTGCGCGCAGCCGCTGCCACGGCGTCCGACATCGCACCTCCTCTCGCCGGCGCGAGCCTAGCAGCGGTGTCGCCATTTCTGACGATTTCCTCAAATACGGTTGACGCGCCATGAATCGTCAGTGATGATTTCGTCATTCACGAAGGCGAGGCATCGATGAGCACCCACCACACGCACCGCGACCTGCACAGCGAGCAGGGCGCCCGCCCCGGCGATCACCCGGGCCGCGCGGCCAACCCGGTGATCAAGGTGGAGGACCTGGCCTGGCTCGAGCTCGAGAAGCCGGACCTCGACCGCGCTGAGGCGTTCGCCCATGCCTTCGGCTTCGCGACCGCGGCCAGGTCTGCCGACGAGCTGCACCTGCGCGGCGCCTTCGCTGGAGCGCCGAGCGTGATCATCCGCCGCGGGGCCCGGTCGCGCTACGCCGGCGCTGCGTTCCGGGCGGCCGACGACGCCGACGTCCTCAGGCTCGCGGACGCCACCGGCGCCCGCGTCGGCCGGTTGCCCGAGAGCATCGGTGGCATCGTCGTCGACCTCGAGGCGCCGGACGGGGCCGGGGTCCGGGTCGTCAGCGGCATGGACGAGCTGCCGGCACTGGCGACGCAGGCCGCCCATACCTTCAACGCCGGCGGCGACGTACGACGCGCGAACGCGACCCAGCGACCGCCCCGCGCGCCGGCCGTCATCGAGCGGCTCGGTCACGTCGTGCTCCAGAGCAACCGCTACCTCGAGAGCCTCGACTGGTACCTCCAGCACCTCGGCCTCATCGTCAGCGACTTCCAGTACTTCGAGGGACAGCGCGACCGCGGACCCACGATGAGCTTCATCCGTTGCGACCGGGGGTCGCAGCCGGCCGACCACCACACGCTGGCCATGGCGCTCGGCCCACGGAACCGCTACGTGCACTCGGCCTACCAGGTCGCCGACCTCGACGCACTCGCTGCAGGCGGGGAGCACCTGAGGGAAAAGGGCTACTTCCGGTCGTGGGGCATCGGCCGTCACATCCAGGGCAGCCAGATCTTCGACTACTGGCGCGACCCCGACGGGTTCCTCGTCGAGCACTTCACCGACGGCGACATGTTCGACAACACCCTGGAGCCGGGCTGGGCACCGATGACCGCCAGCGGCCTTGCGCAGTGGGGACCTCCCGTCAGCAAGGACTTCCTCGGCGTCAAGCCCGGACGGGAGTCGCTCCTCGAGCTGCGGTCGATGGTGACCGCGCTCCGCTCCGACGACAACGAGTTCGACCTGCCGCGCCTGCGCGGCCTGCTGAAGGTGGCCACCTCATGAGCATCTCCGTTCTCCGCACCGCCGACGCCTGGTGGGTCGCGACCTCCACCGGCGCCGCCCGCATCGAGACCGCGGCCACGACGACGGCCGAGCTGCTCGCCGACCGTGCCGCAGTCGACGCGGCGGCCGCCACCGAGGGCGGCGAGCCGATCGAGAGCCTCGCGCTCTTCTCGCCGGTCACCGCGCCCTGTCGGGTGGTCGCGCAGATGACGAACTTCCGGTCGCACGTCGCCGACGCCGGCATGAACCCGGACACGATCCCGATGACGTTCTTCCGCAAGACGTCGGGCTCTATCTCCGGTCCGTACGACGACATCGTGAAGCCCGCGCACGTGCGGCTGCTCGACTACGAGGTCGAGATCGGCATCGTGATCGGCAAGCCGGTGCCGGTCGGCACCGCGATCACCGCCGAGAACCTGGCCCAGCACGTCGCCGGCCTCGTCGTCACCAACGACGTGAGTGCCCGCGACCTGCAGCTGCCGAAGACCCAGTTCTTCGAGTCGAAGAGCTATCCGGCGTTCACGCCCGTCGGGCCGTCGCTGGTGCTGCTGGAGGGCGACGAGCTGAAGCGGTTCGCCGACCTGCGGCTGCGGCTGTCGGTCAACGGGGAGGTCCGCCAGGACGCTCTGGTCCGCGGCGACATGGTGTTCGAGCCGCTCGCCGCGCTGCAGGGGCTGTCCGGCTTCCAGCGGCTCGACCCGGGCGACCTGCTCCTGACAGGCACGCCCGTCGGCACCGCCCTCAGTGCACCGCCCAAGCCGATCGAGATGATCGGCAACCTGCTGCCGCCGACGGTGAGGTGGAAGGCGTTCTTCAAGGCCCAGGCCAGGAACCAGAAGTACCTGAAGCACGGTGACGTCGTCGAGCTGTCGATCGCCACCGACGACGGCGCCCTCGACCTCGGCAGCCAGCGCACCGTCGTCCGCGACGCCGGACAGGACTCACGATGAGCGCCGAGGCGATCGGTGCCACCTGGGTCATCGGCGTAGCGGTGGCCTCGGGTTTCATCGGTCTCGGAGTCGCCAAGGTCGCCAAGACTCAGGCCATGCGCGCCCGCGCTGAGCACGTGGGCCTCGACGCGAGGGCCTATCAGCTCATCGGGGTCGCGGAGTTCGCAGGGGGTGTCGGGGTGCTCGCCGGTCTTCGATACCCGCCGCTCGGGTTCGCCGCGGGCGCAGGGCTGCTCGTGCTGATGACGGGCGCGGTGCTCGCCCACGCCCGCGCCGCCGACGGGCCGACCCAGCTGCTGCCCGCCGCCGTCTTCGCCGCCGGCACCCTCGCCTACCTCCTCGGGCTGGGAACGCGGTGAACGCCGGAGCGGGCGACCGGTCTCCGACGAACGGTGTCGAACCGGAGGTCGTGGTGGTGGGTGCCGGACCGACCGGCGTGACGGCCGCGATCCTGCTGGCCCAGGCCGGGGTGAGGGTGCTGGTCCTCGACAGGTGGACCGACGTGTTCCCCCAGCCTCGCGCGGTCCACCTCGACGACGAGGTCTACCGCATCCTGGGCAGCCTCGGGGTGGCCCGGGAGTTCGGAGCCATCTCGATCCCCGGCGCCGGACTCCGACTGCTCTCCCGGGAGCACCGGGTCCTGGCGCAGTTCGACCGAACCGACCCGCAGACGGTCAACGGCTACCCACAGGCCAACATGTTCGACCAGCCCGACCTCGAGGCGGTCCTGCGCCGGCGGATGCACGAGCTCGACCTCATCACGTTCCGCGGCGGCGTCGAGGTGTCCGCCGTCCGTGCCGACGTCGTCGGGCTCCCCGAGGTCGACTTCCTCGATCTCGCCGCGCAGGAGATCCGCACCGTCCGTCCGCGCTTCGTGCTCGGGTGCGACGGCGCGAACAGCGTCACCCGGCGTGCCATCGGCTCGACGATGGCCGACCTCGGGTTCCGCGCGCAACGATGGCTGGTCGTCGACATAGCGACGCCCCGGGAGCTGGGTCACTGGGGTGGCGTCCACCAGGTGTGCGACAGCGGGCGCGCCGCGACGTACATGCGCACCGGCGCGACCCGCCACCGCTGGGAGTTCGAGCTCCACGAGGACGAGAGCGCGGCCGACTACAAGACCTTGGACGAGCTCGCACCCCTCCTCGCGCCGTGGGACTCCGACACCAGCGACTTCGAGGTCGTCCGGGTCGCCGAGTACACCTTCCGCGCCCAGCTCGCCGATCGATGGCGGCGCGGCAACGTGTTCCTCCTCGGCGACGCCGCCCACCTCACGCCACCGTTCATCGGACAGGGCATGGGGGCCGGGATCCGGGACGCGGCCAACCTGTCCTGGAAGATCGCGGCGGTCATCGAGGGCGCCCTGCCTGCCGGGATCCTCGACAGCTACCAGACCGAGCGGCGGGCGCATGCCCGCGCGATGATCCGGCTCGCCGCCACGGTCGGACTCTCGATGACCGGCGGTGGACCCGTCGGGGACCGGTTGCGGCGGTTCGTCGTGCCTGTGTTGCCCCGCCTGCCCGGCCTGCGCGGCCGGGTGCTCGACAGCGCGACTCCCTCCCTGGCCGGGTCGATCGTCAACCACCGCCGGGGCCGACGCCGCGGCTTGGCAGGAACCCTGTGCCCGAACGTGCTCCTCGACTCCGGGGAGCGCCTCGACGACCGCGCGGGAAACCGGTTCACCCTGGTGCACCGGACCCCGCTCGACCGCGCTGACACAGCCCGGCTCGGTCCGCTCGGCCCGCTCGACGTGTGCCTCGTGGACGCCGCGGAGTCGGCCGATCTCGACCATTGGCTCGGCCGCGCCCAGGCCGCCCTCGTTCGACCCGACCGGACGGTCCTCGCCGAGGGGCGTCTCGGTGAGGTGCTGCGTCGCATGCCCCGTGGCCGACCCACCACACCCCGGCACCAGGAGGCCGCTCGATGAGCACCGTCGTCACCGCACAGACCTACCGCGGGAACCTCTACAGCGCCGCCGCGATCGCCGACCCCTATCCGGTCTATCGAGAGCTCCGTGCCCTCGGCCCGGTCGTCCGGCTGGCCCGGCATCGGGCCTTCGCGCTGACCGGGTACGACGAGTGCAAGCGGACCCTGCTCGACGACGGCACCTTCGTCTCCGGCAAGGGTGTCGCCCTCAACCCCTTCGCGAACCGTTTCAGTCGCGGGACCACCCTCAACAGCGACGGCGACGAACACGCCAACCGACGCAAGCTCGTCGCCCACCGGTTGACACCGCGGGCGTTGCGCTCGATGAGCGACGCTGTCGAGGCTGCGGCCGAACAGGTCGCAGGGCGGGCGGTCGCGCGTGGACGTGTCGACGGTGTCGCGGTGGCCAGGTCCCTGCCGCTGCAGGTCGTGCCCGACCTCGTCGGCTGGCCCGACGACGAGCGTGAACACCTCCTGAGGTGGGCAGCGGCGACCTTCGACGTCCTGGGGCCGATCAACGGCCAGTCCTTGCGCAGCACCGCCGCCTCGCTGGGGATGATGCGCTTCGCGCGGCGGATCGCCCGGACCGAGAACGTGCTGGCCGGCAGCATGGGTGCGGAGGTCATCGCCGCCGCGAAAGCAGGCCGCATCGCGAGAAGCGAGGCATCGGCACTGATGATCGACTACCTCGCGCCCTCGCTGGACACCACCATCAGCGCGATCTCCAGCGCACTGCTGCTGTTCGCGCTCCACCCCGGCCAGTGGGACCAGGTCCGCGCCGACCGCACCCTCATCCCGAACGCGCTCAACGAGGTCGTCCGCTTCGAGTCCCCGCTGCGTGCTTTCACCCGCCTGGCGTCGGACGACACCGAGATCGCCGGAACCCCTGTGCGGAAGGGCCAGCGAGTCGTGGTCCTCTTCGCATCGGCCAATCGCGACGAGACGGCGTGGAACGATCCCGACACCTTCGACATCCATCGCGATGCGACGCGCCACCTCGGCTTCGGGCAAGGCACGCACGGGTGCGCCGGCCAGGGTCTCGCCAGGCTCGAGGCGCACGCGATCCTCAACGCGCTCGCCGACCGGGTCGAGCGCATCGAGCTGACCGGACTTCCGGTCTGGGGCCGCAACAACATCATCCGAGGGCTGGCCCGCCTGCCACTCGAGCTCCACCCGATCGGAGGCCGCACATGAGGATCGTCGCCGACCGCGAGAGGTGTGAGGGCCACGGGATCTGCATCAACCAGGCGCCGTCACTCCTGGGCCTGGACGACGACGACATCGTCCTCGCGCCCGAGCACGACCTGAGCCCGGACGAGGAGGGCCAGGCGCGCGTCGCCGTGGCCTCCTGTCCGGTCGCCGCCCTCGTCCTCGCCGAGGACGGGTGCCCCTGACGATCAAGGCCGCAGCACGTAGCGGCCGCGGTAGCCGCCCTTGGCGACCAGCTGGAGCGCCTCGACCACGTCGGCGAGCGGGAGCTCGCCCGCGACCGGGGTCGGCAGGTCGCCGCGTGCGGCGGCCCGCAGCAGGAAGTCGAGTCGCTCGGCGTCGGGCTCGACGGACACCGCCTTCACGGCGACCCCGCGGCCGGTCTCGGGCAGCGCCGCCGGCCGGACTCCGACGAAGACACCGCCGTCGCGGACCAGCGCCGCGGCCTCCTCCTGGAGCACCGCCGCGTCGGCGACCGCGTCCCAGCCGTCGGTGGTCTCGGTGGTGAAGTCGGCGCCGAGGCCGCGGACGAATGCCTCGTCGGCCGGGCGGGCCAGGCCGGTGACGGTCCAGCCGCGCTCGGCGGCCAGGCGCACGACGTACGCCCCCACCGCCCCGGCGGCGCCGGTCACGAGCAGCCGCCGACCGTCCCCGTCGCCCAGCAGGCCGACGACCTGGTCGGCAGTGAGGGCGTTGAGCGGAACGGTGGTGGCGCGGGCGGCGGTCAGCTGGTCGGGCACGACGGCGACCCACGAGCGGTCGGCGACGATCTCCTCGGCGTAGCTGCCGAAGTCGCGGTCGAAGCCCGGCACGATGCCGGCGACGCGCGCGCCGGTGGGGAGGTCCACCCCCGCGCCCGCCTCGAGGACGGTGCCGGCGAAGTCCCAGCCGAGGCCGGTGTGGGACGGCTGGTCGATCATGCCGATGGAGTGGAAGAACCCGTCGGTGACGCCGACGTCGGCGGGGTTGACGGTCGCTGCCTCGATCCGCACGCGCAGCTGGCCCTCGCCGGGCTGCCGGACCGGGACGTCGACGAGCTCGACGGACTCCGGTCCGGCGGGCGTGCGGACGACGGCGGCGCGGAAGGTGGCGGTGGTGGTGGTGCTCATGGTGCTCCTCCTGGAGTGGGTGAGGTTCTCCTGCTTGTCACTCCAGAGTGGTAGGGCTACTCTCTTCTGGGAAGTAGGCACCTGGAAGTGCGTAAGTTGCTGGTGGGTGCCGGAGAGGTGACCCGATGCCCACCATGACCGCCGCCGAGAAGCGGGCCCGCGCGAAGACGGCGTACGACGCCTTCCTCGACGGCTGCCCCAGCCGGCAGCTGCTCGACCGGATCTCCGACAAGTGGGTGGCGCTCGTGCTCGCCGCGCTCGCCGAGGAGGGGCAGCTCCGCTACTCCGCGCTGTCGCGGCGGCTGGCCGGTGTCAGCCAGAAGATGCTGACCCAGACCCTCCGCTCGCTCGAGCGCGACGGGCTGATCACCCGCACCGTCACGCCGACCGTCCCCGTCACGGTCGAGTACGACCTCACCGACCTCGGCGCCTCCCTGCAGCAGGTGATGCTGCGGCTCAAGGACTGGGCCGAGAGCCACATGGACGAGGTGCGCCTCAACCGCGACCGCTACGACGCCGCGGGCTAGCATCCGCGCGTGGACTCTCTCGCCGGATCGGTCAACCGGCCGCTCTGGTTGGACACGCCGCTCCGGCCGGATGCGCGCCCGGCGCTCGCCGGCGACACGACGGCCGACCTCGTCGTCGTGGGTGGCGGGTTCTGCGGGCTGTGGACGGCGCTCCGCGCGGTCGAGCGCGAGCCGGGGCGCGACGTGGTCCTGCTCGAGGGCGAGCGGATCGCCGAGCACGCGACCGGGCGCAACGGCGGGTTCTGCGAGGCCTCCCTGACCCACGGCGAGCCGAACGGCCGGGCCCGCTGGCCCGAGGAGTACGACGACCTCGAGCGGCTCGGCATCGAGAACCTCGACGGCATCGAGGAGGCCGTCGCCCGCTACGGCATCGACTGCGGCTTCCTCCGTGGTGGCGCCCTCCTCGTCGCGACCCGCGAGCACGAGGTCGCCGACCTCGCGCCGGACCGGCCGGGCTTCCTCGACCGCGACGCGGTGCGCAAGGTCGTGGACTCGCCGACCTACCTCGCCGGCCGGCTGTCCGCGCCCGAGGAGTGCGCCGTCCTCGACCCGGCCCGGCTCGCGTGGGGTCTCGCTGACGCCGCCGAGCGGCAGGGTGTCCGGGTCGCCGAGCACAGCCCGGTGACGAGGATCCGGCGCGACGGCGAGGCCATGGAGGTGCACACGCCGCAGGGCGTGGTCCGGGCCAGCCGGGTCGCGCTCGGCACCAACGTGTTCCGCCCGCTGCTGCGGCGGCTGCGCTGGACGACGGTGCCGGTCTACGACTACGTGCTCGCGACCGAGCCGCTCACCGAGGCACAGCTCGCCGACCTGGGCTGGGACCCGGCGATCGGCGTCGGCGACGCGGGCAACCAGTTCCACTACTACCGGGTCACTCCGGACCGCCGGATCCTCTGGGGCGGCTACGACGCGATCTACCACTTCGGCCGGTCGATCGAGCCGGACCACGAGGAGCGGCAGGAGACCTTCGGCGTCCTCGCGGAGCACTTCCATGCGACGTTCCCGCAGCTCGACGGGATCCGGTTCACGCACCGGTGGGCAGGGGTGATCGACACCTCGACCCGGTTCAGCGCGAGCTTCGGCACCGCGCACGGCGGTCGGTCGTCGTACGCCCTCGGGTTCACGGGTCTCGGCGTCGGCGCCACCCGCTTCGCCGCCGACGTGATGCTGGACCTGCTGGCCGGCACGGAGACCGAGCGCACGCGGCTGGAGATGGTGCGGCGCCCGGCGGTGCCGTTCCCGCCGGAGCCGGTCGCGTGGGCCGGCATCGAGCTCACGCGCAGGGCGCTCGCGCGCGCCGACGAGACCGGCCGCCGCAACCTGTGGCTGCGCACCCTCGACCGGTTGGGGCTCGGCTTTGACTCGTGATCTCTGCGTCGGCTTCGACCTCGACATGACCCTCATCGACACGGTGCCGGGGTTCCGCGACGTGCTGCGAGCGTTGGGGTCCGAGCTCGGCGTGCAGTTCCCGATCGAGGAGATGACCGCCGTCCTCGGCCCGCCGCTCGACCTCATCCTGCAGCCGCACCTCGCGCAGGACGCGATCCAGCCGGCGGTCGACCGCTTCCGTGCCCTCTACCCGGACCACGCGATCGAGAGCGTCGCCGCGATGGCGGGTGCGCACGACGCGCTGGCCGCCGTACGACGTCACGGCGGGCGGGTGGTCGTCGTGACCGGCAAGTACACGCCCAACGCGCAGCTCCACGTCGACCACCTCGCGCTCGACGTCGACCACCTCGAGGGCAAGGTCTGGGGTGTCGGCAAGGCCGACGTGCTGCGCCGCGAAGGCGCCAGCATCTACGTCGGCGACCACGTCCACGACGTCGAGGGGGCGCTCGCAGCCGGGATCCTCAGCGTCTCCGTGCTCACCGGCGGGTGCACCCGGGAGGAGCTGTACGACGCCGGCACCCACGTGGTGCTCGACCACCTGGGCGAGTTCCCGGACTGGCTGGACGACTACCTGGGGATGCGGTCACCGGGCCGCGGCAGCCCCCAGTTGTAGACCTCCTTGCGGGTCTCGAGATAGACGAACGACTCCGTCGACTGCACGCCCGGGATCCGCCTGATCTGGTCCGACACGGTGAGCAGGTCGGCGTCGGACTTGGCGATCACCTCGGCGACGATGTCGATGCTGCCCGCTGTCACGACGACGTAGATCACCTCGTCCATCTCGACGAGGGCGTCGGCGACCGGCGCGGTGGGTCCCGAGACCCGGATCCCGAGCATCGCCGCGCGGGCGAAGCCCAGCTTCAGCGGGTCGGTCACCGCAGCGACGATCTGCATCACGCCGGACTCGAGCAGGCGTTGCACCCGCTGACGCACCGCTGCCTCCGAGAGTCCGACCACCTTGCCGATCGCCGCGTAGGAGCGACGCCCGTCCTCCTGCAGCTGCTCGATGATCGCGACCGACACGTCGTCGAGCTGATGACCGGTGGAACGTGCGCCCATGGCGGGATCGTCCCACGTCCGTGTTCCGTGCTCAACGACCTACGGAAATGCGAAATCCGTTGCGAGCATGTTTCGATGCCACCGAATCCCTTGCCGTCGAGCACGTTCCGGTGCAAGCATCACGGCCATGGTGCCTGAGCAACCGGCCCGCCGCTCCACTCTGTCGAGGCGCGGGCTGCTCAAGGGGGGCGGGGCCGTCGCGTTCGGCGGTCTCAGCATCGCAGCGCTCAAGCTGCCGATGTTCGGCATCGACCCGGTCCAGGCCTGTCCCAACGGCGGTGCCGCCAAGGACGTCTCGGCCGACGAGCGCGAGCTGGTCATCTCCAACTGGACCGGCTACATCGACCCGCGGAAAAACCCGAAGAGCACGCTCGCGCAGTTCCAGGACCAGACCGGCATCTCGGTGACCTACAACGTCGACATCAACGACAACGCCGAGTTCTACGCCAAGGTCAAGAACCAGATGCGGGCGTGCGAGCCGATCGACCGCGACATGATCGTGATGACCGACTGGATGGCTGCGCGGATGATCAGCCTCGGCTTCATCCAGCCGCTGAACAAGGGCAACGTGCCCAACCTCGACAAGAACCTGATCGAGTCGCTGCAGGGTGTGCCGTGGGACCCGGAGCGCGAGTACTCCGCGCCGTGGCAGTCCGGTCTGACCGGCATCGCCTACAACGCCGATCTGGTGCCGGAGGTGAGCAGCTTCGAGGAGCTCATCACCCGCGACGACCTCAAGGGCAAGATCACCCTGCTCAGCGAGATGGCCGACACGATGGGGTTCTTCCTCAAGGTGACCGGCGCGGACCCCGTCGACTTCGACGACGACGAGTGGGCCGCCGCGATCGACCGGCTGCGCGAGGTGAAGGAGAGCGGCCAGCTGCTGCAGTTCGCCGGCAACAACTACCTGCAGCAGCTCTCGCAAGGGACGCTGCTGGCCTGCGAGGCGTGGTCGGGCGACGTCATCCAGGCGCAGTACGACAACCCGAACCTGAAGTTCGTCGTGCCGGAAGAGGGGCTGTCGCTCTGGAGCGACAACATGATGGTCCCCAACTACGCGACCCACCAGACCCACGCCGAGACCTGGATCGACTACTACTACCAGCCCGAGGTCGCGGCGAAGCTGGCCGCCTGGGTCAACTACATCTGCCCGGTGCAGGGGGCGCAGGAGGCGATGCTCGACATCGACCCCTCGCTCGCCGAGAACCCGCTGATCTTCCCCGACTCCGAGATGTTGGCGAACACGTGGGACTTCATGACCCTCACCGACGAGAAGCAATCGCAGTACGAAGGGGAGTGGGCCGATGTCATCTCCAGCTGAGGCCGGCGCCGAGCCCGGCGACGGCCTCCAGGTCCGCGCGCTGAGCAAGTCGTACGGCGACTTCCACGCCGTCCGCTCGCTCGACCTCGACGTGCCGCGGGGCCGGTTCTACGCCCTGCTCGGTCCGTCCGGCTGCGGCAAGACCACCACGCTGCGGATGGTCGCGGGCCTGGAGGCGCCGACGTCCGGCTCGATCCTGCTGGCCGGGCAGGACATCACCCGGACCAAGGCCTACCGCCGCCCGGTCAACACCGTCTTCCAGAACTACGCCCTCTTCCCGCACCTCGACATCTACGAGAACGTCGCGTTCGGGCTGCGCCGGCGCAAGGTCGGCGACGTCAAGAAGAAGGTCGACGAGATGCTCGAGCTGGTCGAGCTCGGGGCGCAGGCCCGGAAGAAGCCGGCCCAGCTGTCCGGCGGGCAACAGCAGCGGGTGGCGCTGGCACGGGCGCTCATCAACGAGCCCGAGGTGCTGCTGCTCGACGAGCCGCTCGGCGCGCTCGACCTCAAGCTGCGTCGGTCGATGCAGATCGAGATCAAGCGGATCCAGACCGAGGTCGGGCTCACGTTCATCCACGTCACCCACGACCAGGAGGAGGCCATGACGATGGCCGACACGGTCGCGGTGATGAACAGCGGCGTGATCGAGCAGCAGGGCTCGCCGGCCGAGCTCTACGAGAACCCACGCAGCACCTTCGTGGCCAACTTCCTCGGTCAGTCCAACCTGATCGAGGGCACCGTGAAGACGCCAGCCGCCGACGTCGTCACCGTCGACATGCACGGCATCGACGTGAGCATCCCGGCCGACCGCGCCCACACCGACGGCGGCAAGGGCTGGATCGGGATCCGGCCGGAGAAGGTGCTGATCGGCGACGCGGGCGCGGAGCTCGACGCCCCGGGCAACACCATCCCCGGTGGCGTGGTGACCGACGTCAGCTTCATCGGCGTGAGCACGCAGTACCTGGTGCGGATGCCGTGGGGCCAGGAGCTCCAGGTCTTCGCCCAGAACACCGGCCGGACCAAGATCCACTCCGTCGGCGACCAGGTCGAGCTGTCGTGGCGGCCGGAGTACGCGTTCCTGCTCGACCATGCGCAGGACGTGCACGCCGGCTCCCAGGAGGAAGGCGCCTGATGGCCGAGACGGGGCGTCGGCGGGGGCTGACGGCGTACCTCCTGATGGCGCCGGCCGTCATCGTGCTCGCCCTGTTCTTCGTCATCCCGTTCTACTCGCTGGTTGCGGCGAGCCTCTACGAGCCGGGTGGCTCGGACAAGAACGGGTGGGAGGTCACCTACCACTTCGCCAACTACTGGGACGCGGTCGAGCTCTACTGGCGGCCCCTGGTGCGGTCGTTGGTGTACGCCGGCGCGGCGACCCTGATCTGCCTGGTGCTCGGCTACGTGCTGGCCTACGCCATCGCGTTCAAGTCGGGCCGGTGGAAGAGCCTGCTGCTGGTGCTCGTGATCGCGCCGTTCTTCACCAGCTTCCTGGTGCGCACGCTGTCGTGGCAGCTGATCCTCGCCGACGACGGGTGGATCGTGGACACCCTGCAGTTCCTGCACGTCCTCGGTGACGACGACCGGCTGCTCGCCACCAACTTCGCCGTGGTGATGGGGCTCGCCTACAACTTCCTGCCGTTCATGGTGCTGCCGCTGTTCGCGAGCATCGACAAGATCGACCACCGCCTGATCGAGGCCTCTGGCGACCTGTACTCCAACCCGGTGGTCGGCTTCTTCAAGGTGACCTGGCCGCTGTCGCTGCCAGGGGTCGTGTCCGGCACGCTGCTCACCTTCATCCCGGCGGCCGGCGACTACATCAACGCCGAGCTGCTCGGGAACACCGAGACGTCGGTCATCGGCTCGGTCATCCAGCTGCAGGCCACCGACGCCAACCACCCGCACACCGCGGCCGCGCTGTCGATGATCCTCATGATCGGGATCCTCGCGATGGTGCTGTTCTACATCCGCAAGGCCGGGACGGAGGACCTGCTCTGATGGCCTGGATCAAGGAGCGGGCCGTCCTCGTCCTCGGCCTCCTCGTCCTCGTCTACATGTTCGTGCCGATCTTCGTGGTCGTGCTGATGAGCTTCAACGACCCGGCCACGCGCAACGTCTACAAGTTCGACGGCTTCACGATGCACAACTGGCTGAACCCGTGCGAGGACCCCAGCATGTGCGACGCGCTCGGCCTCAGCGTCCGCATCGGCCTGCTCGCGACGGTCGTCGCCACGATCATCGGCACCCTCGCCGGCTTCGCGCTGGTCCGCTGGGACTTCTTCGGCCGGTCGTCCTCGAACGTCCTGATCTTCCTGCCGATGGCGGCGCCCGAGATCGTGCTGGGCTCCTCGCTGCTCACCCTGTTCGTCCAGGGCGGTTTCGCCGGCCAGCTCGGCTTCTGGACGATCTTCATCGCCCACGTGATGTTCTGCCTGTCGTTCGTGGTGGTGACCATCCGCGCCCGCCTCGCGGGCATGAACGACGTCCTCGAGCAAGCGGCCGCCGACCTCTACGCCACCCCGTCCCAGACCTTCTGGCGGGTGACGTTCCCCCTCGTCCTGCCGGGCATCCTCGGCGCCGCGCTCCTCAGCTTCTCGCTGTCCTTCGACGACTTCATCATCACCAACCTCAACTCCGGCAGCGAGGTCACCTTCCCCATGTACGTCTGGGGCGTCGCTCGGGTCGGCCTCCCCATGCAGGTCAACGTCGTCGGCACGCTGATGCTCATCGTCTCCCTCGTCATCGTCCTCGGCACCGAGGTCAACGCCCGCCGCCGCGCCCGCGCCCTCGCCACCTGAGCGGCGGCCGCCGAACGAACGATCCGGCGACGGTCTTGACCGACCATCTTGGTAAGTCGTAACTTACCGTTCGTGACGACTTACCAAGCGATCGAGCTCGACCCCTGGGTCGCGCTGGGCGACCGGACCCGACGACAGATCTTCGGGCTGCTCGCGCGCCGGCCGCGGTCCGTCGGGGAGCTGGCGGACGAGCTGCCGGTGAGCCGCCCGGCGGTGTCCCAGCACCTCAAGGTGCTCAAGGGCGCTGCGCTGGTGCAGGTGCGGCCCGAGGGCACCCGCCGGATCTATGCCGTCGATGCCGACGGCCTCGCCGCGATCCGCTCCGAGCTCGAGACGTTCTGGAGCGCGGCACTGACCAACTTCAAGGAGCTCGTCGAAGCCGACGAGCCGAGCGGCACGACCAAGGAGAAGAGATGACCGAGACCAGCGAGACCAGCCAGACCAGCCAGGACACCGCCGTGCGCCTGGACATCACCGTGGAGGCGTCGCAGGAGAAGGCCTTCCGCGTCTTCACCGAGCAGTTCGACAAGATCAAGCCTCGCGAGCACAACCTGCTCGGAGCGCCGATCGCGGAGACCGTGCTGGAGCCGCGGGTCGGGGGCAGCGTCGTCGACCGGGCGGAGGACGGGACGGAGTGCCGGTGGGGGCGGGTGCTGGTCTTCGACCCGCCGGAGCGGCTCGTGTTCACCTGGGACATCGGGCCGGACTGGCAGGTCGCGTCGGACCTGGAGCACACGAGCGAGGTCGAGGTGCGGTTCGTCGTCGAGAGCGAGAACCGGACCCGCGTCGAGCTGGAGCACCGCAACCTCGAGCGCCACGGTGCTGCCTGGGAGTCGTTGCGGGACGGCGTTGCGGCCGACGGTGGCTGGCCCCTCTACCTCCAGCGGTACGCCGACCTGTTGGCCTGACCCGCTCAGATCAGCGTGTACGCCTTGTCGAGGACGGACCGGAGGACCTGCTCCATCTCGTCGAAGTGCTCCTGGGTGCAGACGAGGGGCGGGGAGAGCTGGATGACGGGGTCGCCGCGGTCGTCGGCGCGGCAGTAGAGGCCCTCGTCGAAGAGACCCTTGGAGACGAAGCCGTAGAGGATGCGCTCGCACTCGTCGGCGGTGAACGACTCCCGGGTGGCCTTGTCCTTGACGAGCTCGATGCCGTAGAAGAAGCCCTCGCCACGGACGTCGCCGACGATCGGGAGGTCGAGGAGGCGCTCGAGGGTGGCCCGGAAGGCCGGGGCCTTCTCGCGGACGCCGGCGAGGATGTCCTCCTCCTCGAAGAGCTGCATGTTGCGCAGGCCGACGGCGGTGGAGACGGGGTGGCCGCCGAAGGTGTAGCCGTGGGCGAACATCGCCTTGTCCTTGGCGAACGGCTCGAACAGCCGGTCGGTGGCGATCATCGCGCCGAGCGGGGCGTAGCCGGAGGTGAGCCCCTTGGCGCTGGTGATGATGTCGGGCTGGTAGCCGAACGCGGTCGCGCCGAACATCTCACCGAGCCGCCCGTAGGCGCAGATGACCTCGTCGGAGACCAGCAGCACGTCGTACTCGTCGCAGATCTCGCGCACCCGCTGGAAGTAGCCCGGGGGCGGCGGGAAGCAGCCGCCGGAGTTCTGGACCGGCTCGAGGAAGACCGCTGCCACGCTGTCGGGGCCCTCGTACTCGATCGCGACGGCGATCTGGTCGGCCGCCCAGCGACCGAAGGCCTCGGGGTCGTCGCCGTGGACCGGCGCGCGGTAGATGTTGGTGTTCGGCACCCGGAACGCCGACGGCACCAGCGGCTCGAACTGCTGCTTCAGCCCCGGCAGGCCGGTGATCGACAGCGCGCCGTGGGTGGTGCCGTGGTAGGCGATCGCGCGGCTGAGCACCTTGTGCTTCATCGGCTTGCCGACCCGCTTGAAGTAGTCCTTCGCCAGCTTCCACGCCGACTCGACCGCCTCGCCGCCGCCAGAGGTGAAGAAGACGCGGTTGAGGTCGCCGGGGGCGTACGACGCGATCTTCTCGGCGAGCTCGATGGCGGGCGGGTGCGCGTAGGACCACAGCGGCATGAACGCGAGGGTCTCGGCCTGGGTCGCGGCGGCCTCGGCGAGCTCGCGTCGGCCGTGCCCGAGCTGGGACACGAACAGCCCGGCGAGCGCGTCGAGGTAGCGCTTGCCCTTGTTGTCGTAGAGGTAGACGCCCTCACCGCGCACCATGATGGGTACGTCGTGCTGCGGTCCGTCACCGTCGTAGCGACCGTGCTGCGAGAAGTGCAGCCACAGGTTGTCCTTGGCAGCGCGCTGGAGTGCGGAGTCGTCCATGCCCCCATGGTGAGCCAACGACCGCGGGCAAGCAAGTGAATCAGTAGGCCATCGGACCTCCTCCCTACGGATTCCGCAAAAATCCGACGGGAATCACCCGCTGATTTCGTCGTCCGACCCGGCTAGAGTCCGTTCATGGCCGACCAGACGTTCACGAACATCATCAACGGCGAGCGCGTCCCCGCCGCCAGCGGAGCGACGTACGACGTCATCGATCCCACCACCGGCGAGGTCTACGCCCAGGCGCCGATGTCCGGCGAGGAGGACGTCGACCGGGCGTACGCCGCCGCGGCGGCCGCGTTCGAGACGTGGGGAGACACCACGCCCCAGGACCGGGCGACCGCGATGCTGAAGATCGCCGAGGCGATCGACGCCCGCAAGGACGAGATCAACGAGGTCGAGTGCAGGGACACCGGGAAGCCGCTCCACCTGACGATGTCGGAGGAGATGCCCTACGCCTCCGACCACTTCCGGTTCTTCGCCGGTGCCGCGCGTGTCCTCCAGGGCAGCTCGGCCGGTGAGTACATGGCCGACCACACCTCGTGGATCCGCCGCGAGCCGGTCGGCGTCGTCGGCCAGGTGACGCCGTGGAACTACCCGCTGATGATGATGATCTGGAAGATCGCCCCCGCCCTCGCCGGCGGCAACACGATCGTCCTGAAGCCGAGCGACACCACGCCCGCCAGCTCGACCCTGCTCGCGGAGATCTGCCAGGAGTTCCTGCCGCCGGGCGTCCTCAACGTCGTCTGCGGCGACCGCGACACCGGCCGCGCGCTGGTCGCGCACAAGACGCCGCAGATGGTGGCCATCACGGGCTCGGTCCGGGCCGGCATGCAGGTCGCCGAGGCCGCCTCCGCGGACCTCAAGCGGGTCCACCTCGAGCTGGGCGGCAAGGCGCCGGTCATCGTGTTCGACGACGCCGACATCGAGGCGGCAGCCGAGGGCATCGCCGGCGCCGGCCTCTTCAACGCCGGCCAGGACTGCACGGCCGCGACCCGGGTGCTGGCCGGGCCGGGCATCCACGACGAGTTCGTCGCCGCCCTCACCGAGGCCGCGAGGGGGATGCCGACCGGCGCCCCCGACAGCGAGGACACCTACTACGGCCCGCTCAACAACCAGGACCAGTACGACCGCGTGTCCAGCATGGTGGACCGGCTGCCCGACCACGCCAACGTCGAGACCGGCGGCGGCCGTCACGGCGACCGGGGCTACTTCTACGAGCCGACCGTGCTCTCCGGGTTGAAGCAGGACGACGAGCAGATCCAGACGGAGATCTTCGGCCCGGTCATGACCGTGCAGCGGTTCACCGACGAGGCCGAGGCGCTGCGGTGGGCCAACGGCGTGGAGTACGGCCTCGCCTCCAGCGTCTGGACCAAGGACCACGGCCGCGCGCTCCGGATGAGCCGCAAGCTCGACTTCGGTGTGGTGTGGATCAACACCCACATCCCCTTCGTCTCCGAGATGCCGCACGGCGGGTTCAAGCACTCCGGCTACGGCAAGGACCTGTCGATGTACGGGCTCGAGGACTACACGCGCATCAAGCACGTCATGTCGTACTTCGGGGAGTAGCAACCCTTCGATCGTTCCAATCGACCCCGATGTGCGAAGGGGCGTCTTGCAGTGCCATGGTGGCTCCGTCGCGGACGACGGTGTCCACGGTTCAGGCACATTCCTTCCTGGGATTTCGGGCACCTGAGCGTGAGGTAGCGTGCCCCCACCCATTCGGACGCGAAAGGCAAGACTGATGGTCGATGTGGAGCGGGTTCTCGACGAAGCGGGACTCACCAACACGCACGTTCGTGAGTACGTCGCTCACTGGGCCGGGGTCACCGGCGCCGAGCGGATCGAGGTCGTCTCTGCTGCCGACGACGCGCGTCTGGTCCAGGAGTCGCTCGACGCGGGCGAGCTGCTGCCCGCCGGCGAGGGCCTCTACTACTCGCGGTCCTACTTCAAGGACACTGCACGCGCCGAGGAGCGCACGATCGTCGCGACCAACGACGAGTCCGACAAGGGCACCTACAACAACTGGCGTCCGGCCGCGGAGATGAAGCCGCTGCTCGTTGACCTCATGACCGGCGCGTCCGCCGGCAAGACGATGTACGTCATCCCCTACCTGATGGCGCCGAAGGGCTCCCCGCTCGAGAACTTCGCCGCCGGTGTCGAGCTCACCGACAACCGCAACGTCGTGCTCCAGATGATCCGCATGGCGCGCGTCGGCGTGGAGTACATCAACGACCTCGGCGACTCCTTCGTCAAGGCCGTCCACGTCACCGGCGACCTCGAGAACCTCGGCCAGGGCACGCCCGACGACAAGCGCTACTTCGTGACCGTCGCCGACGAGCGCACGATCCTGCACTTCGGTTCGTCGTACGGCGGCAACGCGCTGCTCGGCAAGATCGCCCACGGCCTGCGTCAGGGCTCCTACGACGGGTGGAAGAACGGCTTCCTCGTCGAGCAGTTCATGCTGCTCGGGATCACCGACAAGGAGACCGGCAAGAAGTACAACATCTGCGGCGGCTTCCCCAGTGCCTCGGGCAAGACCAACCTCGCGATGACGCTGGCTCCCGACGCCCTCGGTGACCGCTACTACGTCGAGTTCTACGGCGACGACATCGCGTGGCTGTGGGTCGGCGACGACGGCAAGCTCTACGGGATGAACCCGGAGAACGGCGTCTTCGGTGTCGCCAAGGACACCAACGAGAAGACCAACCCGACCGCGATCGACTCGATCGTCCCGGGCACCGGCGCGATCTTCACCAACGTCGCCTACAACGAGAAGACGCAGGAAGTCTGGTGGGAGGGCAAGAGCGAGAAGCCCACGGACCTCGACGGCTGGCTGGACTGGAAGGGCGACAAGATCGCGGACCGCGTCCCGGAGAACGCCGACGCGCCGTGGGCCCACCCCAACAGCAGGTTCACCACCACGCTGGCCAACGTCCCGAACGTGGCTAAGGACTTCGAGGACCCGGCCGGGGTCGAGATCCACGGCATCATCTTCGGTGGCCGCACCCGCGACCGCGAGCCGCTGATCCGCGCGATCACCGACATCGCCGAGGGCGTCTACGACGGCCTCACCCTGGGTGCCGAGGCGACCGCGGCGGCCGACGGCCTCGAGGGCGTGCTGCGCTACGACCCGATGTCGATGCGCCCGTTCATGTCCTACCCCGAGGCGGACTACGCCGCGCACTGGCTGAAGGTCATCGGCGCCGCCAAGGAGAAGCCGATCTTCGCGCACGTCAATTGGTTCCAGCGCGGCGACGACGGTCGCTTCCTGTGGCCGGGCTACCGCGAGAACCTGCGCCCGCTCCTCTGGCTGATGCAGCTGAAGAACGGCGAGGTCTCCGGTGTGCAGACCCCGGTGGGCATCATCCCGGCCCGCGAGGAGCTCAACCTCGAGGGGCTCGACGACCAGGCGCTGGCCGACCTCGACACGATCCTCGAGATCGACCGCGACCGCTGGCAGCAGGAGATGAAGTTCCGCGAGGAGCACCTCGACCAGTTCGACGGTCTTCCCGAGGAGATCTGGGCGGCGCACCGCCGGGTGGCGGACGACCTCGACAAGTCCTGACCGTCGATGCGGGCCGTCGTCTGTCACGAAGGTGAGCTGGCGGTCGAGGACGTCGCCGACCTGACCCCGGGTCGGGGACAGGTGCTGCTCGACGTGGAGCGGTGCGGGATCTGCGGGTCCGACCTGCATGCCCGCATCCACTGTGACGAGACCGCGGACGACGTCGCGAGCCTCGGCTACGACGGCTTCATGCGCTCCCACCAGAAGGTGGTGATGGGGCACGAGTTCGTCGGGACGGTGGCCGACTACGGTCCACGGACCAGGAGGTCGTGGCCGGTCGGCACCCGGGTGGTCGCGCTGCCGGTCCTGCGTTCGGCAGGGGCCGTGCACCTCACCGGTCTCAGCGAGGACGCGCCGGGCGGGTACGCCGAGCAGGTGCTGGTCACCGCCTCGATGGCGATGAGGGTGCCGGACGGACTGGGAGCCGAGGGTGCGGCGCTGACCGAGCCGATGGCGGTCGCCCTGCACGCCGTACGACGCGGTCAGGTCGGCGCCAAGGACACCGCGGTCGTCATCGGCTGCGGTCCGATCGGGCTCGCCGTGATCCTGATGCTCAAGGCGACCGGGGTGCGGCACGTCATCGCCAGCGACTTCTCGGCCGGCCGCCGGGCGCTGGCGGAGAAGTGCGGCGCGGACGTGGTCGTCGACCCGGCGACCGAGTCGCCGTGGATGTCGTTCGAGGAGTCGCGCTACCTCACCAACCCGATCGCGCTCGCCGAGGTCGGCCTCGACGCGATGGACAAGCTGCGCGCCGTGCCGCTGCTGCCGTGGGCGCAGGTCCTCCGAGCAGCGGAGAAGGCCGGGGCGACCCCGCGCGGACCGGTGGTGTTCGAGTGCGTCGGCGTGCCGGGCGTGATCGAGCAGATCGTGACCGGAGCGCCGCTGCTGACCCGGGTGGTCGTCGTCGGGGTCTGCATGGGCGAGGACTCGTTCCGCCCGTCGATGGCGATCAACAAGGAGATCGACCTGCGGTTCGCGTTCGCCTACGACCCGAGCGAGTTCCACCAGACCCTGCAGTGGATCGCCTCCGGCAAGGTCGACGTCGCCCCGCTCGTCACCGGCACCGTCGGGCTCGACGGGGTGGCCACCGCGTTCACCGCGCTCGGCGACCCCGAGCAGCACGCCAAGATCCTGGTCGACCCGAGCAGCGGGGCCGTCGCCCCCTGACCGTCGGCTGAGGGCCGCGTCACATCTCCTTGCCGCTGGCAAGGAAACGTTACTAGCGTTCCTGGAACACGTTCCTTGCCACCGGCAAGGAGCCGACGCGGACGACTTGGGGACCGGGTGGCTGACGACACGGACGACGAGCGCGTCACGGGGATAGCGGGGTTCGCCGCCTCGCGGGCCGCGATGGTGGTGGTCGCGTGGCTGGCGCTCGCCGCCGCGCTGAACGTCTTCGTGCCGCAGATCGAAGAGGTCGCGGCCCGCGACTCCACGCCGGTGGTGCCCGACGACGCCCCGTCGATCGCCGCGGTCGACGCGATGGGCAAGGCGTTCGGCAACGACGGGGCCAACAGCTTCGTCGTGGTCGCGATGGAGCGCGACTCCGGTCTCACCCGCGAGGACCGCCGGTACGCCGGCCGGCTCGCCGCCGAGCTCACCGAGGACGACGAGAACGTCTCCTTCGTCCAGGACGTCCGCAAGGACCCCGAGCTGCTCGGCGCTCTCACCAGCGAGGACGGCGAGGCGAGGTACGTCCTGGTCGGCATCACCGGCCAGACCGGCGCGCCGTCGGCGATCCGGCAGGTCGAGGCCGTCCGCGAGGTCGCCCGGGAGCTGGCGCCGGACGGGCTCGAGGTCGCCGTCACCGGTCCGACCGCGACGATCGTCGACCTGTCGGTCGAGACCGAGAACAGCATCGTGCCGATCACGATCGTGAGCGTCGGCCTGATCGCGCTGCTGCTGTTGCTGATCTACCGCTCGTTCTCGGTGATGGTTCTGGTGCTCACCGTGGTCGGGCTCGGCCTCGGCCTGGCCCGCGCCCTCACCGCGCTCTGCGGCGAGCTCGGGGTGTTCACGGTCTCCACCTTCAGCGGCACCTTCCTCACCGCCGTCGTGCTCGGCGCCGGCACCGACTACGCGATCTTCCTCGTCTCCCGCTACCAGGAGCAGCGCCGGGCCGGCGTGCCTCCGCAGCTCGCCGCGGCCACCGCCGGCGCCCGCATCACCGGCGTCATCGTCGGCTCGGCGCTGACCGTGGTGCTCGCCTGCGGGTGCATGCTCATCGCCGACCTCGGCTTCTTCTCCACCACCGGCCCGGCGATCGCGGTCAGCGTCGCGATCAACCTGCTGGTCGCGCTGACGCTGACCCCGGCGCTGCTGGCGCTCGCCGGCCGGCGCGGCTGGTGCGAGCCGCGTCCCACCAAGGTGGACAAGCTGTGGCCGCGGCTGGCGGCGCTCGTCGTCGCCCACCCGGCGCGGATGCTGCTCGCCTCGGTGGTCCCGCTGGCGGCCCTCGCCGCGATCGCGCCGCTGATCAACGTCAGCTACGACACCCGGGACTCCTCGCCGGACACGACCGAGAGCAACCGCGGCTACGCGATGCTGGACCGGCACTTCCCGGTCAACGAGATCATCCCGGACTACGTGCTCGTCCAGGCCGACCACGACCTGCGCAACCCGCGGGACCTGGCCCTGCTCGAGCGCGCGGCCGCCGCGGTCGCCCAGGAGGAGGGCGTGGTGCTGGTCCGCAGCATCACCCGCCCGCTCGGCGAGCCGCTCACCGACGCGACGGTGGCGCGCCAGGCCGGCATCGTCGGCGTGCGCCTCGACCGGGCCTCGGACCGCATCGGCAAGGGCGAGGACGGCGCGGAGCAGCTCGCGGACGGCGCCGGTCAGCTCGGCGACGGCGCGTCCCAGCTCAGTGACGGCACGGGTCAGCTGGCCGACGGGGCGGAGCGTGCGGTCGGTGGCGCCGACCGGCTGGTCGACGGGACCGCCCGCCTCGAGCACGGCGTACGACGCCTCCTGGCCGGCGCCGACGAAGCGGTCACCGGCACCGGGCAGCTGAACGGGGGGATGCGCGAGCTCGCCCGGGGCCTGGCGACCGGGGCCGACCAGGTGCAGCTCGCGGTGGACGGTCTCGGCCTCGCCTACGACGCGCTCCGGACCCGGAGCCTGACCTGCAACCTGGATCCGGCATGCCGTCAGGCTCGCGAGGGGATCCGACAGATCTGGGTGGCCGAGCGCGACGAGCTGCTGCCGGGCCTGCGCGAGGCGGCCCGCGCCGCCGCCCAGCTGGCTGCCGGGACCGGTGACCTCCAGGACGGGCTGCGCCGGCTCCGCGACGGGCTCAGCCGGGCCCGACAGGGCGCCGACCGGCTCGCCGAGGGCCAGCAGGTGTTCGCCGACCAGCTCGGCGGCCTCGCCGACGGCGCCGACCAGCTCGCCGACGGAGCGGGCCGGCTGGCCGACGGCGCCGCCCAGCTCGAGGACGGCACCGAGGAGGTGGCCACCTCGCTGCCCCAGCTGCAGCAGGGGCTGGAGCAGGCGGCGTCGTACCTCAAGCGCACCGACGCGGTCGGCCACGACCCGGCACTCGGCGGCTTCTACCTCCCGCCGACCGCGCTGGAGCGTCAGCGGTTCGCCGCGGCCATCCGGCTGTTCCTCTCCGAGGACGGCCGCACCGCGCGGATGGCGGTGCTCGGGGGCACCGACGCGTTCGACCGGGAGGCGTCCGCGCGCACGTTCAAGATCGAGGACACCGTGGAGCAGGCGTTCCGCGACACCCGGCTCGACGACGCCGAGGTGAGCATGACCGGCATGGCAGCGACCAACGCCGACCTGGCCGTCATCTCATCCTCGGACATGCGGGTCGTCGCGACGGCTGCCCTCATCGCCGTGTTCCTCGTGCTGCTGGTGCTGCTCAGGAGCCTGGTCGCTGCGGCGGTGCTGATGGCGACGGTGGTGCTCTCGTACGGCTCCGCCATCGGCCTGTCGGTGCTCGTGTGGCAGGTCCTGCTCGGCACCGAGCTCGACTGGACCGTCATGGCGGTGTCGTTCACGATCCTGGTCGCGGTGGGCGCCGACTACAACCTGCTGCTGACCAAACGCATCCACGAGGAGGCGCCCGACGGCTCGGTCGAGGGCATCGCGCGTGCGACGGCGGCGACCGGCTCGGTGATCACCTCCGCCGGCGTCATCTTCGCCGCGAGTATGTTCGCGCTCATGGCAGGCAGCGTGAGCACGATGGCGCACGTCGGCTTCACCATCGGAGCCGGACTGCTGCTCGACACCTTCGTGGTCCGCTCCTTGCTCGTCCCCGCCGCAGCGACCCTGCTCGGCCGACGGCTCTGGTGGCCGAGCGGCCAGAAGGACCCGGTTCCCAGCCCGGGAGCGCACGCGGCATGAGCCGAGCCTCGACCCTGGACCTCCGGGCCCGGCTGCTCCGCGCGGCCGAGGCGGAGATCGCGGCGACCGGCCCGGCGCGCGCCAGCCTTCGCGCGATCGCCCGCAGGTGCGGGGTCTCCCACCAGGCGACGGCCCACCACTTCGTCGACCGGGCCGGGCTGTTCACGGCGCTCGCGCTCGAGGGCCACCAGCTGCTGCTGGAGGAGACGCAGGCGGCCATCGACGCCACACCGGCCGTGGGTGGCCAGCGAGTGGCCGCGGCGGGGGCGGCGTACATCGCCTTCGCGCACCGGCACCCGGCGCTGTTCGACCTGATGTTCCGTCCTGACCTGCTCCACGACGACGACGAGGAGCTCGCCGCGGCCCGGCTCGCGCACCGCGACCTGTCGCTCGCCAACATCGCGGCCGCCCAGGAGCGCGGCTGGGGCACCGAGGTGCCGACCGCCGAGCTCGCCGTTCTCGGCTGGGCGGCCGTGCACGGCCTCGCCGTGCTCGAACGTGAGCAGATCGTGTCCGTCCTCTACCCGGAGGTCGACGTCGACTCGATCCTGCGGCGGGTGGTGCACGTGCTGGACGCGCTCGGCTAGTCCCACACCGGTACGGCGAGCTCGGTCCGCTCGGTGCGCCCTCTCAGCACCTTCGTGCCGCACTTCTCCCAGTGCGTCGCCGCGTCGGCGTCGCCGGACCCGACCGCTGCTACCACGGTGTCCCACAGCGCGAGCACCCCTCCGGGGACCTCCTTCGCGAGCTCGGTGAGGCGGGAGGCGGAGTTCACCGCGTCGCCGATCACGGTGTACTCGTAGCGCGACTTCGACCCCACGTTCCCCGCGACGACGGTGCCCGTCGCCACCCCGATGCCGGCGCCGATCTCCGGCAGCTCCTCCTCGAGGCGGATCGCCATCGCCCGCGCGGCGGCCAGCGCTGACGCGGCGTGGTCCTCGTCGGGCACCGGGGCACCGAAGATCGCCAGGACGGCGTCGCCGATGAACTTGTTGACCAGTCCGCCGCGACGGTCGACCTCGTCGACGACCACGCCGAAGAAGCGGTTGAGCACCTCCACGACCTCCACCGCGTCGTGGTCGGCGGCGTAGGCGGTCGAGCCGACGAGGTCGATGAAGAGCACCGATGCCTGGCGGGTCTCACCGCCGAGCTCCACCTCTCCGGAGTCGACCGCGGCTGCGGCGGTGGCGACGTCGTGGCCGACGTGCCGCCCGAACAGGTCGCGCAGCTTCTCCCGCTCCCGCAGCCCGGCGACCATCTGGTTGAACCCGCTCTGCAGGGCACCGAGCTCCGTGCCGTCGTAGACGACGACGTCGACCTCGAGGTCTCCGGCCTCGACCGAACGGAGTGCCTCCCGCACCGACTCGATCGGCGCGACCACCGAGCGCGCGTTGAGGTCCGTCAGCAGGAAGCCGAAGAGGAGGACGGCTCCCGCGGTCACGATGGTGACGACGGCCATCTGCCTCAGGTTGGTCTCCTGCGGGTCCGCGAGCGCCAGGATCGCCGCCAGGACCAGGCCGCCGAGCGGCACCGCGGTGCCGATCGCCCAGAACAGCACCATCCGCGGTCCGATGCCGACGAAGCGGGCCTTCTTGTTGATCTCCGTGTCCGCAAGGGCACGGGCCGCGACGGGACGCATCGTGAACTCGGTGAGGAGGTAGGAGACGCCGGCGACCACCAGCGCACCGATGCCGACGGTCAGGCCCGTCGACAGGGTGCGGTCCGGTTGGAGCACCAGCGCCAGCACGGTGAAGAGCACGGTCCCGGCCAACCAGAGCGTCAGCTGCATCAGCGTCAGCTGGAGGGGGACGTTCAGGGCCTGGCGGCGCTCCTTGTCGGTCGGCACCACGTCCTTGCCCTGCGTGGCCCAGCGGAGCGCGCGGAGGCTGGACGCGGTGCCCCAGACGACGCCGATGGCGGCAGCGACGAACACGTAGACCGGGACGGCGATCGCGAGCGCGACCTTCGTCGCGGTGTTCGGGGACTCGGCGGGGACGGCGAAGTTGTTGACGACGAACACCACGCCCGCCCCCAGCAGGTTGGTGCTGACCAGGACCAGGGTGAGCAGCAGCTGGATCCGGATCCGCAGTCGTCGCGGCTCCTGCTCGGCCGGGCCGAGGATGCGCGATCCGAAGGGGCCTCGCCGCCGGGCGAGCGTCGTTCGCGGCATGACGCCGATCGTAGTGGCCCGGAGGTGGTTGGATCGTCGCGTGAGCGGCTTCAGCGCAGCAGAGATCACCGAGGCGTACGACGCCTTCCACGCGAAGGTGGCCGGTTTCGTCGAGTCCGGCGTCTGGGACGGCTACGCCGACCTGTTCACGCCCGACGCCGAGTACGTCGAGCACGCGATGGGCACGTTCCGCGGCCGCGACGAGATCCGGGCGTGGTCGGTGCGCACGATGACGTCGTACCCCGGCCGGGTGATGACCGGGTTCCCGCTGAGCTGGCAGGTGGTCGACGCCGACGCCGCGCGCCTGGTCTGCGAGGTGCGCAACCCGATGCCCGACCCTGGTGACGGGACGATGCTCGAGGAGCCCAACATCACGATCATGACCTACGCCGGCGACGGGCTCTTCTCGCGCGAGGAGGATGTCTACAACCCGCTGCGCTTCCACACCATGGCGCTGGAGTGGGCGCGGATCGCGACCGCCCACGGCAACACCGACGAGGACGTGCGCAGGTTCCTCGACCGCTTCGGCGGTTGATCCGTAGGACAGGATGTCTCCCATGACCGGTGCGGCGAAGCGCGTCCTGCTCGAGGTGGTCGGCTGGCTGCTGCTCGTCGCCGGCATCGCGGCGCTGGTGCTGCCGGGCCCGGGCCTGCTGCTGATGTTCGCGGGTCTCGCGGTGCTCTCGCAGCAGTACGAGTGGGCCGAGCGGTGGGTCGAGCCGGTGCGGCTGCGGGCGCTCCGCGGAGCCGCCGAGAGCGTCGAGACCTGGCCGCGGATCGTGCTCTCCACGGTGTTCTCGCTCGGCCTGATCGGCTGCGGCGTGCTCTGGATCATCAAGCCCGACGTGCCGTCGTGGTGGCCGCTCAGCGACGGCTGGTGGCTCCCGGGTGGCGTGTGGACCGGCGTCACCCAGATCGTCTCCGGCCTGCTCGCCCTGGTCCTGATCGTCTACTCCTACCGCCGCTTCCACGGCAAGCCCGACGCCGTCGCGGCGCTGGAGGGCGAGATCGACGAGGCGGACGCGGACGTCAAGGAGCACCGGCACCACTGAGCCGGTCGGCGAGGCCGGAGGACCGACGGGCGCGTCGGCGTACGGCCTCCTTGACCGACTCCTCGGTGCCGACGACACGGACCTTGTGCACCGCGCGGGTCACCGCGGTGTAGAGCAGCTGCCGGCTGAGCAGGCGGGAGTCGGGCTCGGGCAGGACGACGGTGACCTCGCCGAACTCGCTGCCCTGGCTGCGGTGCACGGTCAGCGCGTGCGCGACCTCGACCTCCGACAGCCGGCCGAGGGAGACCAGCCGGCCGTCGGCGCCATCGTCGAAGACGGCGCGGCGCTCCTCGCCGCCGAGGACCGCGCCGGTGTCCCCGTTCCAGAGCTTGAGGCCGTAGTCGTTGCTGGTCTGGATCAGTGGCTGGCCGGGGTAGCGGTGGGGGAGCCAGTCGATGCCCTCGTCGGCCCTGAGCCAGTGCTCGACCCGGTCGTTCCAGGTCGCGACGCCGTAGGGCCCGGCCCGGTGGGCGCAGAGCAGCCGGTGCGCGTTGAGGCTCCGCAGCACGCCGGCGACGTCGCCGGCCAGGGCGCGGCCGCGGAGCTCGCGGACGGTCGGGAGGACGAGCGCGCGGATGCGGGCGCTGTCGGCGGGGTCGACCAGCTCGATGTCGGCGCTGCCGGTGGAGAGCAGGGCCCAGGCCTCGTCGGCCTCGCCGTCGCGGACGGCAGCTGCCAGGCGGCCGATCTCCTTGCCGAAGCGGCGGGACGTCTCGAGCCGGCTGACCGGCGAGGGGCTGCGGTCGTGGTAGCCGGCGACGACGTCGTGCAGGACGGCGCCCGCCTCGACCGATGCCAGCTGGTCGGCGTCGCCCAGCAGCACCAGCCGGGCATCGGGCCGGATCGCCTCCATCAGCCGGGTCATCATCGACAGCGACACCATCGAGGCCTCGTCGACGACGACGACGTCGTGCGGCAGCCGGTTGCCGCGGTGGTGGCGGAACCGGCTGTGGTTGTCGGGCCGGAAGCCGAGCATCCGGTGCAGGGTCGAGGCGGTGAGGTCCGCGACCACGTCGCGGTCGACCTCGGGGAAGGTCGGTTCGGCGGCGGCCTTCGCGAGGGTCTGCGACATCCGGGCGGCGGCCTTGCCGGTCGGTGCGGCCAGCGCGATGCGCAACGGGGTCGCCGACTGGTCGGCGAGCACGGCGAGCAGTCGCGCGAGCGTGGTGGTCTTCCCGGTGCCGGGACCGCCGGTGATGACGGAGGTCCAGCGACGGGCCGAGGCCTCGGCAGCGGCGCGCTGCTCGGCGTACTCCGCCTCGAAGTGCCGGTCCAGCGCGGCCGCGAGCCTGTCCTCGTCGACCTCGGGCTGCGGTCGGGTGAGCCGCTCGTGGAGGTCGATGACGACCGCGCCCTCCTCGGCCCAGTAACGGTGCAGGTAGAGCAGACCCGCCTCGACCCGCAACGCGACGCCGATGAGCGGGCTCGCGGTCACGTTCTCCCACCAGGCGGCGGGGTCGGGCCACGCGTGGTCGGGGAGCAGCTCGGGCACCTCGCGGAGGTCGACGCACACCGAGCCGTTGCGCGCGGCGCGGACCAGCAACGCGACCGCGAGCTCGACCTCGGCGGAGGTGTCGCCGCCGAGCCGGCAGACGGTCTGGGCGGTGCGGACGTCGCCCGCGGTCAGCAGTCCCACCCGGTTGAGGTCGCCGAGCGGACCACCGAGCACCGCGGCCAGGCGGTGGTCGTCGGCGTCGACGGGCTCGAACAGCTCGGTCATGCCGGCGCTCCTTCGGCTCCGGCCCGGCGGCCGTCGAGGTGGTCGGACAGGTCGGCCACCAGCGCCGCCGGTGGCTGCCACGCGAACACGCCGCAGGGTGCGCCGTCGACCGCCGGCGTCTCCGGACCGCACATGCCGCGCAGGTAGAGGTAGAGCACGCCGCCGATGTGGCGCTCGGGGTCGTAGTCCGGCAGCCGCCAGCGCAGGTAGCGGTGCAGGACGACGGCGTAGAGCAGCGCCTGGAGCGGGTACGACGAGTGGCCCATCGCGTCCACGAGGCGGTCCGGGGTGTAGTCGGCCGCGGTGGACGCGGTGTCGACCTCGCCCAACCGGTTGGTCTTGTAGTCGCAGATCAGGTAGCGCTCCGTGCCGTCGGCCTGACGGACCCGGAGGACGACGTCGACCGAGCCGGTGAGGTAGCCGAGGAGCAGCTGACCGCCGAGGCGCGGGTCGTCGAGCGCGTCGGCGTAGAGGCGGAGCGGGTCGCCCTCGGGCAGGTGCCGGCGCAGCAGGTCGGCGACGTCGCCGAGCAGGTGCGGGGTGGGGACCCCGTCGACGCGGTCGTCGCCGCCACCGATCGGGAGCTCGAAGTCCATCTCGCAGAGCCGGTCTGCCATCGGCACCTGGCGGAGCGTGGTGCCGCCGGCGAGCGGGCCGAGCGGCGAGTCGCAGACGGCGACCAGGGCCTCGGCCAGGTCGTCGGGGTCGAGCTCGACCGGCCAGTCGACCAGCTGCTCGCGGACCCGGTCGCGCAGCTCGGCGTGCCAGTCGGGGGCGGCCGGGTCGGCGTGCTCCAGCACGGCGTGGACCAGCGAGCCGAACCGGGCGCTGGACGGGAAGCCGGCGAGGGGCGAGGGCACCGCCAGCGCGGGGTCGGGCGCGTCGGCGGGTGCGAGCGGGATCGCCGGCTCGTCGTCCTTGGGCACGATCTCGGGCTCGGAGACCACCGCCGCGGCGGGCTGGGTGTCCGCGGCGGCGGCGAGTGCGCTGTAGGAGGTGCGACGCCAGTCCTGGTCGACGGTGCGCGAGAACGTGCGCACCGCGAGCGGCTGCCGCTCACCCGACGAGGTGGTGGACGCGATGTCGGCCGGGATGGCGGTCGACCACTCCGGTCCACCGACCTCGTCCCAGCGGGCGAACCACTTGACCAGCGCCTCGTCGGCCTGCGGCGGGTGGTGGGCCGGCACCTCCGCGACGTCGCGGCCCCGGCCGAGGAGCACCCGGTTGAGCGGCGAGTGCGGCGCGTTGTTGCCGGCCGCCCACCACACGACGAGCCGCGACCGGGCGCGGGTCATCGCGACGTAGAGCATCCGCAGCGACTCGCCGGCGTCCTCGTCGGCGTGGCGGTCGAGCAGGGCGCCTGGGCGCTGGCGGGGGTCGCGGATGTCGACGACCCGCTCGCGGTCGTCGTCGTGGTAGATGAGCACCGCCGGCTTCTCGCGGCCGATGTAGCGGTTGCTGAGGAACGGGGCGAGCACGACGGGGTACTCCAGCCCCTTGCTCCCGTGGATCGTCACCAGCTGCACGGCGTGGGCGTCGCTGTCGATGCGGCGGGTGCGCTCGGTCGTGCTGTCGGTGGTCTCGCGCTGCCGCTCGAGGAACCAGGCGACCAGTCCGGCGAGCCCGAGCCGCTCCGCGGTGGCGGCGGTGTGCATCAGCTCGGAGAGGTGGCGCAGGTCGGTGAGGTGCCGCTCGCCCCCGTCGGTGCCGAGCACCCGCACGGTCAGGCCGGCGGACACGAGCGCCTCGAACACCGCGGCGACCCCGCGCTCGGTGTAGGTCGCGGCCAGGTCGCGCAGCCGGTCGGCCACGGCGTCGGTGAGCTCCTCGCCGCCGGCGTCGAGGTCGGTGCCGGTGTAGCCGAAGAACGACGTCGCCGCGGCCGCGCGCACCAGGCCGGTGCGGTGCGGCTGGCCCATCGCCTCGAGCAGCGCCCGCCACTCGCGCCCGGCCTCGGTCGCGAACACGCTCTGCCCGCCGGTGATCACGGCTGGGATGCGGAGCTTGCGCAGCTCGGCCTGCACCAGCTCGAGGTGGAAGCGCCCGTGCGCCAGCACGGCGACGTGGCCGGCGGTCAGGTCGACCCACGCGTCCTTCGCCGCGTCCCAGACCTCGGCCCCGGAGGCCAGCATCGCCTGGACCTGGCGGGCGGCGTCCTCGGCGATCCGGGGGTTGACGGTGCCGACGGTCGCCAGCTTCTCGGGCTCCGCGCCGAGGTCGCCCCGGGTCATCGTGCGCAGCTGGAACGGCCGGCCCGGGAGGCCGCGCAGCCACGGCTCCTCGCGCGCGGCACGGATCGGGTGGACCGCGATCGCGGGGTCGCCGAGCCGGGCGCCGTTGAGCACCAGGTGCACCGCGTCGACCAGGGCCGGGTCGCTGCGCTGGTTGGTCGTCAGTGTCTGCCTGTCGGTGGCGAGCCCGGCCGCGCGCAGGTAGGTGAAGACGTCGCCGCCGCGGAACGCGTAGATCGCCTGCTTCGGGTCGCCGATGAGCACCAGCACCGCGTGGCCGTGGAACGCGCACTCGAACACGTCCCACTGCACCGGGTCGGTGTCCTGGAACTCGTCGATGAGCACCAGCTTCCAGCGGTCCCGCATCCGCGTGCGGGCCACCGCCTGCTCGTCGGCGAGGGCGTCGCGGAGCTGGCCGAGCAGGTCGTCGTACGACAGGACGCCGAGGCGGCGCTTGCGGACGTCGAACTCGCGCACCACCGTGCGGGCGAAGCCGACCCGCGCCTCGTCGACCGAGCCGGGCTCAGGGTCGATCGGCTCCAGGCGGGCGCCGGGGTTGTCGACGATCGCCTTGGCGATGACGCTCGCGTCGGCGTAGGAGAGCCGGGGGTCGGTGGCGTGGTCGCGCAGCCAGACGTCGTCGACGACCTCCTTGCGCAGGTCGGAGAGGTCCTCGACGAGCGCGGCGCGTGGGTCGGTGTCGCCGGCCACGCCGAGCCCCTTGAGCACCAGGTTGCAGAACTGGTGGATGGTCACGATCGTCGCGGTGTCGAACGCCGCGAGGGCGGCCCGCAGCCGGTCGCGGCGTACGACGAGCCCGGTCGGGACGGCGTCGAGGAGCAGCTCCTCGAGGGCGTCGGCGCCCGCCGGTCGGTCGCCCGCGATCGCCTCGTCGAGCAGCGTCGCGACCTGGTCGAGCCGGCGCCGCACCCGGTCGCGCAGCTCGCTGGTGGCGGCGTTGGTGAAGGTGACGGCGAGGATCTCGTCGATCGTCGCGTGTCCCTCGGCGACGTAGCGGGCGATGAGCGCGGCGATCGTCCAGGTCTTCCCGGTGCCGGCGCTGGCCTCGAGCAGGGTGGTGGCGGGGACCAGGTCGTCGTGGCCGGCCACGACGCCGGGCAGGGCGCCGGCGATGTCGAAGCCGTCGATCGCTGTCGTCGTCATCACCGCCACCCCCGCTCGTAGGGGAGCACGTTGCGCCAGGCCTGCTCGGCGAGGGCGGCGAGCTCGGTCAGCCGGTCGAGCGGCGCGGCGGCGCCCAGCAGGTAGCACCACGCGGGATCGGCACGCTCGGGCTTGAAATTGTCCCACTCCCACTTCTCGCGCGCGCCCCTGCGGGCGGCCCAGCGATCGTCGCCGGCCTTGGCCCAGGCGCGACCGGTCTCCAGCGGGAGGTGGCACAGGCGTTGGAGGCCCTCGTGCCGGATCGCGGTCCACGCCGCGAGCGTCGAGCGGGCCAGCTCGGGATCGACCGGGCCGATGCGGCCCTGGCCGTTCTTGGCGATGACGATCCCGCGCACCTCGGTCCCGGGCTCGGCGGCCTGGACGGCGAGCAGGTCGAGCCACAGGGCGAGCGCCTGCGTGCCCTTGAGGCTGGAGTAGGTGACCCGCACGAGCAGGTCGCCGTGCCGGTCCGGGACCCGGCCGGTGAGGAGGCGGCCGTCGACCTCGAGGGCGACGTCGGTGGTGACCGGTTCGCCGACCCGGTGGGCCATCGCCTGCTGGACCACCTTCTGGGCCGACTCGCAGATGCGCTCGAGCTCCTTGGCGCCGAGGTCGCCCGGCGGCAGGGTGCCGCGACGGAGTGCCGCGGTGAGCACGGCCTGCGGGTCGGCGCCGTCGAGGACGGCGCGGACGATGTCGTCGCCGACGTCCCACCGCTCCAAGCCGCTGAGGTCGATCGGGATGTCGTTGCCGGGCGGGTCGACGTCGTAGGGCAGCGAGATCTCGAGGTGGGTCAGCAGCGCGCGGGCGGGATTGGCGAAGAACTTCCGCAGGTCCTCCAGCGTCAGCTCCGGCGGCGGCGCCGACACCGGGCCAGCGAGGAACGGCGGGGCAGGTCGGGGGTCGCGGGCAGCGCCGGCGGCCTGCAGCGCGAGCGGGTCGAAGGTGGTGGGCCGCTCGGCGACGAGCAGCCGCTCGGCGTACGGCTGGAGCGGCTGCTTGGTCAGGATGCGCTCGCGGACCGGCGCAGCCGCGGTTCGGTCGAGGGCGTCGACCAGCTCGCCGACGGGGATGGCCGGTGGCCGGTCCTGGCCGGAGTGCTCGGACATGCCGGCGTAGGTGATGACGAGGGCGTCGCGCGCGGACATCACCGCGTCGAGGAGCAATTGGCGGTCCTCGGCGCGGGGGTCGCGCTCGCCGGTGCGCGGGTCGCGGGCGAGCGCGTCGTCGCCGTCGACGGTGGTCGTGCGCGGGAAGGAGTCGGCGTCCATCCCGAGCAGGCAGACCACGCGGTGGGGCACCGACCGCATCGGCACCAGCGTCGAGACCGTCAGGGTCCCGGTGCGGAAGTTGGCGCGCGTCGGGCGCGGGGCGGTGCGGTCCTCGAGCAGCCGGCGCACGTCGGCGATGCCGAGGTCGGACCCGCCGCCGTCGGCCGCGTCGGCCGCCACCTTGGCGAGCTCGTGCTCGAGCTGGGCGACCTGCCAGGCGTCGTCGTAGGACGTGGCGGTGAGCGCGAGCACGTGGCGGCGCAGCCGCTCGCTCCAGGCCGTCGGGGAGGTCGCGCTCGCGAGATCGTCGACGCAGCTGTCGATGCGGGTGAGCGCCTCGGCGAGGCGGCCGGCCAGCTCGACGTCGGACGAGCCGACGTCGTCGACGGGAAGCGCCTGACCGAGGAGGACCTTCTCCTCCGGCATCGCGACGCCGGCGAGGATCCGGTCGAGGCCGAACCGCCAGGTGTTCTCGTGGAGCGACAGTCCGTGGGTCCTGCGGTGGTCGGCGTCGAGGCCCCACCGGACGCCCGAGCTGACGACCCAGCGGGTGATCGTGTCGAGGTCGTCGTCGCTGAACGCGAACCGGCGGCGCACCGGCGGCGTGCCGAGGATGTCGAGCACGTCGGTGGCGCGGGCGCGGCCGTCGACGAGCGAGACGAGCTGACCGGCGATGGCCAGGAGCGCGTTGGTCGACGCCAGCCCGCGGTCGGCCATCGAGACCCGCAGCTCGCGGGCGGGGTGGCCCTCGGGCACCGCGCCGAACACGGCGTGGACCAGCGGCGCGAACGCCTCCACGTCGGGGCACATGACGAGGATGTCGCGCGGCTCGAGCGTCGGGTCGTCCTCGAGCAGTCCGAGCAGCACGTCGCGCAGCACCTCGACCTGGCGGACGCTGCCGTGGCAGGCGTGCACCTGGACCGAGCGGTCGTCGTCGCGCAACACCCGCTCGGGGTGGGCGGCCGGCGGGGCGTCGGCGCGCAGGTCGGCCTGCAGCCAGCCGAGCAGGTGGTCGCCGGGGTCGGGGGCGGGCGCCACCGCGTCGGCGCAGTCGAGGGGGGCGAGCTGTCGCTGGGTCTCCCTGGCGTCGCGGCCGAGGGTGGTCAGCAGCGGGTGGCGCACGACCCGCGCGGACTCGTCCTCGGCCCGCCGGACCGGCCCGTCGGCCACCTCCGCGCGGAGCTCCTCCCACGCCTGCGCGGAGACCTGAGGGAGGAACAGGTGCACCTCGCGGCTGGCGCCGACGGCGGCCAGCAGCTCGACCTCGGTGACCGGCAGCCGGGTGTGCCCGAACAGGCTGAGCCGGTCGGGCAGCGGGAACCGGCCCGGGTCCTCGCGCAGCGCGGCGCAGGTCTCGAGGTGCCGCACGTCGGGCGGGGGGGCTCCGACCCGCTCGACCACCCGACGCCACAGCTCCGGCTGCCAGGCGAGGTCCGCGGGGACGTCCTCGTCCCGCCCCTCGCGCCAGTCGGTGAGGAGCGTGGGCCGCTGCACGCCGTACGACGCGAAGAGGCCCGCCAGCCGCCGTGCCAATCCGTAGCGGCGCGCCCGGCGCAGGTCGCGCTCGATGCCGTCGTGGTCCTCGCCGAGGTGGCGCGCGACCGCGGCCGCCCAGGACTCGGCGAGCGACTCGTCGACGACCGAGAGCAGCGGCCAGGCCAGCCGGTCGGGGTGCCACGGGTCGGTGCGCTCGGTGCCGGTGAGGACGGCGACCAGCGAGCGCGGCCGGAGGAACGTGATGCCGGCGCACACCCCGTCGGCGCGGCCGGGACCGACGCCGAGCCGGTGCGAGAGCCGCTGCGCCAGCCAGCGCTCCACGCCCTTCGCCGGCACGACCACCGCCTCCTTGGCGAAGGGGTCGGCGAGCGGCCGGGCGAGCAGGTCGCCCAGCGCGTCGGCGAGGGCCGCGGTGCCGGGACCGCGGTGGAGCGTGATCACGGCTCAGACCCTAGGTGGAACGCCCGACGGATGGCCGGGATGGCGCTGGTGCGTTCGCGGTTCGGGCCGGAAACGGCCCCGCAACCTGGGACGGATAGCCTCGAAGCATGCCGTTCCTCCTCCGTGTCGAGCTGCCTGACGTCCCCGGGTCGTTGGGCCGGGTGGCGAGCGCGATCGGTACTGCAGGGGGCGACATCGCGGCGATCGAGATCGTCGAGAAGCGACCCGACGGCACCGCGCTCGACGACGTGCTGCTCGAGGTGGCCGAGGGCACCATGCCCGACTCGGTCGTGTCGGCGTGCAACGCGATCGACGGGGTGCGCGTGGTCTTCGTCAGCGGCTACCCGGTGGGAGGCAACCTGACCCTCGACCTCGAGGCGGTCGAGGAGCTCACCGCCTCGCCCGACGACGCGCTCGACAAGCTGGTCGACCTGCTCCCGCGGACGTTCCGGGTGGACTGGGCCGCCCGGGTCCACCGCGTCAAGGGCGTCGTCCACGGCACCAGCGCCGCCCCCGAGGAGCTCGACTTCGTCGACATCGAGGGCCCGACCCGCCTCGAGCCCGAGACCCCCGACGACGTCACCCTCTACGCCGCCGCCCGCCTCGACGGCAACGAGATCGTCGTGATCGGTCGCCGGGGTGGCCCGGAGTTCGTGGACTCCGAGATCGCCCGGATCGGGCACCTGTCCGGGCTGGCGGTCACGATCGCGGGGGAGTGAGCGGGGGCCCGGAGGAGCGCGGAATACCCGGCCGACCGGGTATTCCACGGGTTGTCGGCCATTGCAGAGGCGGACAACCCCCAGGAGAGGCTGACAACCCCGGCGGGAATGCTCACGGCCGGGTCGGGCATTGGCAGAGGCATGACTGATCTCCTCGAAGGCGAGTACGAGCCGAGCCCGGCCGACTGGGTGCGCGAGCAGGTGGCGACGTACGAGGCGACCGACGGCCGCGAGGCCAACGTCCTGCGGGGCAACCCGGACTGGCCGATCGTCGTCATCACCTCGCGCGGCGCGAAGTCCGGCAAGTTGCGCAAGAACCCGGTGATGCGCGTCGAGCGCGACGGGAAGTACGTCGCGGTCGCGTCGAAGGGTGGCGCCGACGACAACCCGACCTGGTTCGCCAACTTCGTCGCGAACCCGGTCGTCCAGCTGCAGGACGGCCCGGAGCCGGCGCTCTACAACGCGCGCCTGCTCGAGGGCGAGGAGCGGCAGGAGTGGTGGGACCTGGCGGTCGAGACCTGGGACACCTACGCGGAGTACCAGAAGAAGACCGACCGCAAGATCCCGGTCTTCCTGCTGGAGCCGGTCGAGGTCACCGGTTACTCGGTGCCGCCGGCGGACGCGCCCCCGACCAGCTGAGGAGAGCCCAGCACCTTGTCGAGCTCGCGGTCGAGCGCCGCCTTCGGGCGCGCTCCACGCAGCTCGAGCACGAGCTCGCCGCCGGAGAACAGCAGCAGCGACGGCAGCCCCATCACGCGGTAGCGCGCCGAGGTCACCGGGTTCTCGTCGCTGTTGAGCTTGACCACGCGCAGCCGGCCGACGCGCTCGGAGGCGATCTGCTCCAGCACCGGCGCGATCATGTGGCACGGTCCGCACCACTCGGCCCAGAAGTCGACGAGCACCGGGGTCTCGGAGCCGAGCACGTCGGTCTCGAAGGTGGCGTCGGTGGTCGTGCTGGTGGCGGTCATGCGGTCTCCTCGGATCGGTAGGACTCGGCGTCCTGGAGCAGGGTGGTGAGCTCGTCGCGGAGTGCGGAGAGCTCGGCGATGCGCCGTTCGATGTCGGCGATGCGCGTGCGGTAGGCCTCGAGCGAGGCCGGGCAGACGTCGGCGCGGTCGTGGCCAGCGCGGAGGCAGTCGACGAACGGCACGGTCTCGTCGGCCGTCAGCCCGAGCGACAGCAGGGCGCGGATCTCCCGCACCACCTGCACGTCCGCGTCGCCGTACTCCCGGTAGCCGTTGCTCGCACGCGCCGGCGTCAACAGGCCGCGCGACTCGTAGTAGCGGACCGCTTTCACGGTCACCCCGGCCCGGTCGGCCAGCTCCTTGATCTGCACGAGGACGACCGTAGACCTTGACCCCAGGGGCAAGGTCAACCCCGGCGGAGCCAGGTCGATAGCCTCCACGCATGAGCGCGATCGAGGGTGTGTCCGAGACGTTCGACCCGTCGGCGTGGGAGGAGGTCCCCGGCTTCGAGGACCTGACCGACCTCACCTACCACCGGGCCAAGGCGCACGGCACGGTCCGGATCGCGTTCGACCGCCCCGACGTCCTCAACGCGTTCCGCCCGCACACCGTCGACGAGCTGCTCCGCACCCTCGAGCACGCCCGCACCTCCGCCGACGTCGGCTGCGTGATCCTCACCGGCAACGGCCCCAGCGCCAAGAACGGCAAGCGCAGCTTCTGCACCGGCGGCGACCAGCGGATCCGCGGCAAGGCGGGCTACCAGTACGAGGTCTCGACGAGCTCGACCACCGGGAGCACGACGTACGACGCCGGCGCGACCGGTGCCGCCGAGCCCAGCGCCATCGACAAGGCCAGGCTCGCCCGGCTGCACATCCTCGAGTGCCAGCGGCTGATCCGCTTCATGCCGAAGGTCGTCATCTGCGTCGTCCCCGGCTGGGCGGCGGGCGGCGGCCACTCGCTGCACGTCGTCTCCGACCTGACCCTGGCCAGCGCGGAGCACGCGCGCTTCAAGCAGACCGACGCCGACGTGGGCTCCTTCGACGGCGGCTACGGGTCGGCCTACCTCGCCCGCCAGGTCGGCCAGAAGTACGCCCGCGAGATCTTCTTCCTCGCCGAGGAGTACGACGCCGCGGACGGCATGCGGATGGGCACGGTCAACCGCGCGGTCCCGCACGCGGAGCTCGAGGCCACCGCGCTGGAGTGGGGGCGGATCATCAACGGCAAGAGCCCGACCGCCGTCCGGATGCTCAAGTACGCGTTCAACCTCCCCGACGACGGCCTGGTCGGCCAGCAGCTGTTCGCCGGCGAGACCACCCGCCTGGCGTACATGACCGACGAGGCCCAGGAGGGCCGCGACCAGTTCCTCGAGAAGCGGGACCCGGACTGGTCGCCGTACCCCTGGTACTACTGAGCCCGCCGGCGGGCCACGACGAGCGCGGCCACGAAGCCGCCGAGCGTGCCCAGGGCCTCGTCACCCAGGGTGTCCTCGTAGGCGGTGTCGATCTCGGTGCCGTGCCGGATGAACGCGAACCACTCGCCGAGCTCCCACCCGACGGCGAGCAGCGCGCCGATGCCGGTCACCACGACCACGACCGCCCACCGCGGCTCCACCCGCCGGCAGACGAGGAGCCCGATGCCGCTGCACAGGAGCAGCCAGTTCACGAAGTGGTTGGCGTCGTCCCACCACACGAGGGTGTCGTAGAGGTCGAGGCTGTTGCCGGTGACGTCGATGAGGAATGGCGCCATGACCAGGGTGAAGGCACCCCAGGGCACGGGCTCGGGTCGGGCCGAGCGGCGCTCGGAGAGCCACCACAGCGCAGGAGCCGCCAGCATCATCAGGGGATAGGCGACCAGCCGCCACCCGAACGCCTTGCCCTCGAACTGGTCGAGGTCGGGGAGCGCCGTGGCGACGAGCAGCTGCGCGACCGTCAGGACGAGCACCGCGAACGCCGCCGCCCGCGACCAACCCCTGGGTGTCATGCGGGGATTGTGCTGCACACCAGCCCGGCCGCGGCCGGGAATCCGTTCGGTCCCGCCGGCGTTCGTGACTAACGTGACCCGCATGTCCGCCACCCGCACCGCGCTCCCGGCAGCTCTGCTGTCGGTCGCAGCGCCCTGCGTCGACGGCGCGGCCCTGCACCAGACCGACGCCCGACGCTGACCCTCCTCCCGCTCCAGCGGGACCGTAGGAGGAGGGTCGGCAGCTCGTCCGGTCCCGGGCGTGGACGGCCCGGCACGCCGTCCCGCCGTCTCTCCCTGCCCTCAACCCACTCACAAGAAGCACAGCCATGGCCAAGAGCCAGTTCGTGCGGACCAAGCCGCACCTCAACATCGGGACGATGGGTCACGTCGACCACGGCAAGACCACCCTGACCGCCGCGATCACCAAGGTGCTCGCGGACGCCGACCCGACCCAGAACACCTTCGTCGCCTTCGACGGGATCGACCGTGCGCCGGAGGAGGTCCAGCGCGGGATCACCATCAACATCGCGCACGTGGAGTACGAGACGGCGACCCGTCACTACGCCCACGTCGACATGCCCGGCCACGCGGACTACGTGAAGAACATGATCACCGGCGCCGCCCAGGTGGACGCCGCGATCCTCGTCGTGTCCGCCCAGGACGGGGCGATGCCGCAGACGCGGGAGCACGTGCTGCTCGCGCGGAGGGTCGGCGTGCCGTACCTCGTCGTCGCGCTCAACAAGGCCGACGCCGCCGAGGACGACGAGCTGCTCGACCTCGTCGAGCTGGAGATCCGCGACCTGCTCAGCGAGTACGGGTTTCCCGGCGACGAGGCGCCCGTGGTCCGGGTGTCCGCGCTGCGGGCGCTCGAGGGCGACCCGCGCTGGGTGCGGTCGATCCTCGACCTCCTGCAGGCGGTCGACGACTACGTGCCGGAGCCCGAGCGCGCGCTGGACCAGCCGTTCCTGATGCCGATCGAGAACGTCCTGACCATCAGCGGCCGGGGCACGGTCGTCACCGGTGCGGTCGAGCGCGGTTCGCTCCGCGTCGGCGAGGCCGTCGAGGTCGTCGGGCTCGGTCCGACGGTCGCGAGCGTGGCGACCGGTCTGGAGACGTTCGGCAAGACGCTGGACGAGGTCCGGGCCGGCGACAACGCCGCGGTCCTGCTGCGGGGCGTACGGCGCGAGGAGGTACGGCGCGGCCAGGTGCTCGGTGCGCCCGGCTCGGTCGCGCCGCACGCCAGGTTCACTGCCGACCTGCACGCGCTGACGACTGCCGAGGGCGGGCGGCACACGCCGTTCGCCGCGGACTACCGCCCGCAGTTCTACTTCCGGACGACGGACGTGTCCGGCGGCCTGGACCTCGGGGACGTGGCGCTGGTGCTGCCCGGTGACACCGTCGAGGTGACGGTCGAGCTCGAGAAGCCGGTCGCGATGGAGGTCGGGCTCGGCTTCGCCGTGCGCGAGGGCGGGCGGACCGTCGCTGCCGGCACCGTCACCGGTCTGCTCGACTGACCGCGTCGCACGGCGGCGGCGTCGGGGTGCGCTCCGCGTCCCCGGCGCCGCTCAGCGGGGCCGCCGTACGACGACCAGGGCGACGTCGTCCTCGTTCGGCTCGTCCCCGAGCACGGCGGCGATGATCCGGCTGCAGGCGGTCTCGGCGTCCACGTCGGCGCCGAAGACCGAGCAGGCGATGTCGAGGTGCTCGCTGTACGGGTCGACCTCGAGGGCGCGGCCGACGCGCCGCTCGACGAGCCCGTCGGTGAAGAACGCCAGCGCCGTGCCGGGTGCGAGGTCGATCTCGTCGCTGGTCCGCGCGACCTCCGGATGGACACCGAGGAGAAGCCCCTCCGACACCTTGGCGAGCTCCGCGTACTCCTGGCCCTCGTGGCTGACGAGCGGAGCGGGGTGCCCGGCGTTGCAGATGCGGATCGTGTCGAACGGCGGCTCGGTGACGCCGTAGACGACGGTGGCGGTGATCTCGTTCTCGAAGTAGCAGAGCTTGCGGTCGAGCCGGGCGACGACCTCGGCCGGGTCGTCGTGGTCGAGCGCGTAGGCGCGGAGCGCGCTGCGCAGCCGGCCCATCACCACAGCGGGCCCGAGGCCATGACCCTCGACGTCGCCCATCACGATCCCGACCTTGCCGTTGGGCAGCGGGAAGATGTCGTACCAGTCACCGCCGAGGTCGCCGTCCGCGGGCAGGTAGCGCACCGCGATGTCGAGTCCGTCGATCAGCGGCGGCGCGGCCGGCAGCAGGCTGCGTTGCAGGGTCAGCGCCGCGAGGTGGGCGTCGTCGGCCGTCCGCTCGGAGAGTCGTCGCCCGATCTCCTCGGCGATGCCCTCGAGCTGCACGGTGTCGTCGCCGGAGAAGTCGCGCTCGGTGAACGTACCGACGTGCAGGACGCCGACCAGGCCGTCGGCCCCGAAGACGGGAACACCCAGCAACCGCCTGACCCCACCCTCGCGAAGGATGGGGTTGATGACGTTCTCCTTGGTGACCTCCTCGACCACCACGGGGCTCTGCCGGGCGGCGACGGTGCCGGCGAAGCCGGTCCCCACGCGCACGTGCGGCGCTCCACGCCAGCGGCGGCCGAGGCCGGCGGAGGCGGCCGGCTCGAGGACGGCCCGCGTCTCGTCGAGGAGGAGCAGCGACGCGGTGTCGGAGCTCATCTCGACGCGAACGTTCTCGATCATGTCCTGGACTGAGACCTGGACAGGGGTCACAGCGATGCTGTCCTCCACAAGGTCGACGTTCCACGGACCGTCTTCTTCAGCCCAGGGTAGCCATCGTTTCACACCGACGGACGCATCGTGGATGCGACGGCACCGGATGGGTACTTCTCCTCGAGTCGCTCACGCCGTACACCAGGAGGCCGCCATGTCCACCGACGCCATCGTCCTGCTCAAGGAGGACCACAAGGAGATCCGCCGGCTCTTCCGCGAGTTCCAGCAGGCGGGCGAGGAGGCCACCGCCCGTAAGGGGCACCTGGTCGACCAGATCATCGAGGCGCTGACCGTGCACACCTACATCGAGAACGAGGTGATGTACCCGCGGGTGCGCGAGCTGCTGCCCGACCTCGAGGACGACGTGCTCGAGTCCTACGAGGAGCACCACGTCGCCGACCTGCTCGTCGTCGAGCTCGCCGCGCTCAAGCCGAGCTCGGAGCGCTTCGACGCCAAGACCACCGTCCTCATCGAGAACGTCACGCACCACATCGAGGAAGAGGAGCAGGAGTGGTTCCCGAAGGTCCGCGAGGGCCTCGGGCGCAAGGCCCTGCAGGAGATCGGCGAGGAGATGCTGGCCGCGAAGAAGAAGGCGCCGAAGCGTCCCTCGCAGCCGAGCGCGCTGAAGAAGACCGTCGACGCGATCATCTCCTGACGCCCACCCGACGATGTACTTCGACAACGACCCCTGCGAGGCCTGCGGGAGCGAGGTCCGGCTGGAGCCCAGGACGTCCGGTGACGTCGAGTCGGGCGGGCGGGGCGCGCTGGTCGGTCCGTCGGACGGCGTCGTCGGGGACGCCGACAGCACCGTGGACAGGCGGGTCTGCACCAACCCGGACTGCCCGACCAACAAGGGCTGACGGCGCCGTCAGCCGCCGGCGTCCGCCATCGCCAGCGCAGCAGCAGCCGCGACGTCGAAGAGACCGTCGCGGACGTCGGCGAGGCTCTGCCATGCGCGCTTGTCCCACACCTCGCCGGTGAGGTCGTCGCCGCAGTAGACGACCTGCGCGAGCGGGACGCCGCGGAACCGCGCGACCGCCGCCAGGGCGGAGGCTTCCATCTCGACGGTCAGGCAGCCCTCCTCGCGCCGGGCGGCGATCTTCGCAGGGGTCTCGCGGTACGGCGCGTCCGTGGTCCAGGTCAGGCCGGAGACGAACGGCACGCCCCGGGCGTCGAGGACGGACTCGAGGGCACGGCGGGCGCCCGGATCGGCGTCCACGAGCCGACCCGGCGGCAGGTAGTGGAAGGACGTCCCCTCGTCCCGCAGGGCCGCCGAGACGACCACGCAATGGCCGAGCGTCAGGTCAGGGTGGAGCGTGCCGGCACCGCCGCACGCCACGAAGTAGCGGCAGCCCATGGCGATGACCTGCTCCAGCAGCGCTCCCGCCAGGGGGGCGCCGACCCCCGACCGCAGCACCGCCAGCCGCCGGCCGTCGTGCTCGAGCTCGAGGAGCGGGTGGGGCCCGTCCTCCCAGCGGTTCTCGACGAGGACCCGCGCGCCGCGTTGCTCGACGAGCCGGTCGACGACGTCGCCGAAGAAGGTGATGACGCAGGCCTCGGGGACGTCGCGGCGGGCGATCTGCTCGGTGGGCTCGATGAACGCCGTGAGCGCCGCGTCGTGCTCGCTCAGCGGGATGTGGAAGTGCCGGCCGTCGCCGTCCTCCGAGTGCGCCACGACTGCTCCCTCCGGGTCCGTCGGCGCCATTGTGTCCGGCGGCGGCCGCCTCGGCGAACCGGTTTCCGGCCGCCCGGTTACAGTCGCCGACGTGAAGGTGGTCGTCCTGACCGGCGCCGGCATCTCCGCCGAGAGCGGGGTGCCGACCTTCCGCGACGCCGACGGGCTCTGGGAGGGTCATCGGGTCGAGGACGTCGCGACGCCGGAGGGCTTCCACGCCGATCCGGAGCTGGTGCACCAGTTCTACGACGAGCGCCGCGCCGCCGTCGCCGAGGTCGAGCCCAACCCGGCGCACGTCGCGCTCGCCGAGCTCGAGCAGCTGCTCGGGGACGACCTGACCCTCGTCACCCAGAACATCGACGACCTGCACGAGCGGGCCGGGTCGAAGCGGGTCGTGCACATGCACGGAGAGCTGCTCTCGGCGCTCTGTGCCCGGTGCGGTCGCCGCATCCCGTGGGAGGGGCCGATGGTCGGCGCGCCGCCGTGCGGCTCCTGCGGCAAGGGTGATCTGCGGCCGGACGTCGTGTGGTTCGGCGAGATCCCCTACCACATGGACGCCATCATCGACGCCCTCGTGGAGTGCGAGCTGTTCGTCTCGATCGGCACCTCCGGCGCGGTCTACCCGGCCGCCGGTTTCGTGCAGCAGGCCCGGGCCTTCGGTGCGCGCACCCTCGAGCTCAACCTGGTGCCGAGCGAGGGCAGCCGGTTCTTCCACGAGGCCCGCCACGGCCGCGCCGGTGACCTGGTGCCGGCCTGGGTCGCGGCCCTGTGCCACCCGTGAGCTCCGTGCCGTCGGCGACCCGCCGGGTCGTGGTGCTCGGCACCGGCGGCACCATCGCCAGCCGGCTCGACGAGCACGGCGCCGCGACGCCGGTCGACCCGGTGGGCGGCCTGCTGGCCGACCTCGGAGCCGAGCTCGGCCACGACCTGGTCCTCGAGAGCCGCGACCTCTTCGTCAAGGACAGCTCCGCCCTGACACCGGCCGACCAGGCGCTGGTCGTCCGCGCGGTGCAGGAGACGCTGGCCGGTCCGGACGTCGTCGGGGTCGTGGTCACGCACGGCACCGACACGGCGGAGGAGACGGCGTACCTGCTCGACCTCGTCCACGACGACGAGCGCCCGGTGGTGCTCACCGGCGCCCAGCGGCCGGCCGACGCGCCGGACGCGGACGGACCGCGCAACCTCCGGGACGCCCTGCGCGTCGTTGCCGATCCCGCCGCTCGCGGGCTCGGCGTGCTCGTCGTCTTCGACGGCCTGGTGCTGGCCGCCCGCGGCACCCGCAAGGTGCACACCCACCAGACCGCCGCCTTCGCGCAACCGGACGGCGGCCCGCTCGGCCACGTCGCGGACGGCCGGCTCGTGGTCGACGACGCACCCGCGCACCGCGCCCACCTGACTCTCGACACCGCGGACCTCGCCTCGATCCGCGTCGACATCGCCGCCGTCTACCCGGGTGTCGACGGCACGGCGCTCCAGGCGTTCGCGACGGCCGGCGCCCGCGGCGTGGTGCTCGTCGCGACCGGCGCGGGCAACGCCAACCCGGCAGTCGTCGCCGCGGTCGCCGACCTCACGGACCGCGGTGTCGTCGTCGGCCTGACCACCCGGGTCGACACCGGTCCGGTGTGGGGCGGGTACGGCGGCGGCGGGGGCGGCGCCGACCTGGTCGCCGCCGGCGCCGTGCCGCTCGGCACGCTACGGGCGGGGCAGGGCCGGATCCTGCTGCTCTCGCTGCTCGCCGCCCTCGGTGACCCGGACCGGGTGCGGGCGACGCTGCCGACGTACCTGTAGGCGGTCGGGTGCGGGCGTCTCGATACGTCCTCGCCTGGCGGCTCGGACTACTCGACGACCGATTCGCTCGGGCTGCTCGACGACCGATTCCGCTGGTCCGGTCGTCGAGTAGGAGCGAGCGCAGCGAGCGACGTATCGAGACGCGGTGAGTCGGATGCGGTGCTGGCTGGTCGGTGATCGGTTCGTCGGTTCGGGCGTCTCGATACGTCCTCGCCTGGCGGCTCGGACTACTCGACGACCGATGCGCTCGGACTACGCGAGGATCGGTTCGTCCCGTCGGTCGTCGAGTAGGAGCGAGCGCAGCGAGCGACGTATCGAGACGCGGTGAGTCGGATGTGGTGCTGGGTGCGACTGGTTCGTCGGTTCGGGCGTCTCGATACGTCCTCGCCTGGCGGCTCGGACTACTCGACGACCGATTCGTTCGGGCTGCTCGACGACCGGTTCGCTCGGGCTGCTCGACGACCGGTTCCGCTGGTCCGGTCGTCGAGTAGGAGCGAGCGCAGCGAGCGACGTATCGAGACGCGGTGAGTCGAATGCGGTGCCGGCTACTCGGAGACCGGGGGCCGGTCCTGGGCGAGCTCGTCGTCGATGACCTTGGTCAGCCGGTCCGCCTCGGCGGCGAGGCCGAGCGGCTCGAGCCAGTCGAGCACCGTGGAGCGGAAGAGGGCGCCGCTCTGGATGACGCGCGGGTCGCAGTGGCCGGTCGACTCCAGCGTCACCACGCCGTAGAGCGCCGACCACGACCGCATGTAGACCCACAGGAGGCCACGGTCCTCGGGCTCGATGTGCTCGGCCTTGGCCGGGATCAGCGGGTCGAGCACGGCGTCGCGCACGATCGGGTCGAGCTCGTCGAGGCTCGGGTAGGAGAATTCGTAGCGCACCCAGATCTGGTAGAGCAGGTCGGTGAAGTAGTGACCGGAGGTCGCCAGCGTCAGCAGGTCGCGCCGGTCGGAGGTCTCGCTCCCGATCGGGTTGGCGAAGACCAGGGCGAACTCCCGCGGCTTGGCCAGCGCCCAGCGCCGGAACGCCACGCAGGCCGCGCACAGCTGGGCGGCCGGGTCGTCGTCGGGGTACTTCGCCGCGGCCTCCATGAACGTCTGCGTCGCCGCCTTGTCCAGCTCGAACGCGACCAGGTCGACCAGCTCCTGGTAGTTGGCGACGTACCGGTAGAGCGCCGGCGCGGTCATGCCCATCCGGGACGCCACCGCGCGCAGCGACAGCTCGACGCCCTCGGTGAGGAGGTCGGTCGCGACCCGCACGATCTCGTCGTACGTCGCCTCGCGCTGCCGCTCGCGTCGGGTCGGTGGGTGCAGTGCGGGCACGGAGCTCCTTGGGACGGGGATCACCTTGACGTCGGGAGTTTACACCGTTTACCGTTAACGGCGTTAACTCAGATGAAGACCTGTAGCGAAGGATGAGGAACGATGATCGAACGGTGGGGCGGCGTGGTCGTCCGCAGGGCGCTGGCCGTCCTGCTGGTGGGACTCGGGGTGACGGCGATCGCGATGATCGCGGGCGTCGGTCTCGAGGACAAGCTGTCGGCCGGCGGCTTCGACGACCCGGCGACCGAGTCGTCGAAGGAGCTCAGCGCCGAGCGCGAGACCTTCGGCAACCAGTCGATCGACGTGATCGCCATCTTCACCAGCGAGGACGAGTCGGCCACCGACGCGTCGTTCCGGGCCGAGGTCGAGAGCACGCTGGCAGCCGTGCCGGACGACGAGGTCACCGCGATCACGACCTACTACGACACCCAGGACCCGGCGATGGTGTCGGAGGACGGGCACGCGACCGCGGTCTACATCTCGCTGGCCGGTGACAGCCAGAACGACTTCATGGACTCCTACGACGCGATCCGCCCGACGATCGAGGAGTCCGCCCTCGACGTCGACTTCGCCGGGGCCTACGCCGTCTACTCCGACGTCAACGACCACACGAAGGAGGACCTGCTCCTCGCCGAGATCGTGTCGCTGCCGTTCGTGCTGCTGCTCTCGCTCATCATCTTCCGCAGCGTGACCGCGGCGTTGCTGCCGCTGCTCGTCGGCGTGGTCACCGTGCTGGGTGCGCGCGCCGCCATCGCCGGCCTCAACGAGATCACCGAGGTCTCGATCTTCGCGCCCAACATCATCACGTTGATCGGGCTCGGGCTGTCGATCGACTACGCGCTGTTCATGGTGTCCCGGTTCCGCGAGGAGATCGCGCTGCACCCCGACGACACCCGGTTCGCCCTGGTGCGCACGATGGCGACCGCCGGCCGCACCGTGATGTTCTCGGCGCTGACCGTCGCCGCGGCGATGAGCTCGCTGCTCGTCTTCCCGCAGGGCTTCCTCAAGTCGATCGGGTACGGCGGGATCGCGGCCGTCGTCGTCGCCATGATCGCCGCGCTCACCGTGCTGCCGGCCACGCTCGCGCTGCTCGGCAAGCGGGTGGACTCGATCCGGATCCCGTTCCTGCAGCGGGCCGCCGCGGTCGACAGCGACCACGGCTGGTGGTCGCGCCTGGCCCAGGGCGTCATGCGTCGCCCGGTGCTGGTGGCGGTCGGCGTGATCGCCGCGCTGCTCGTCGTCGCCTCGCCGTTCCTCGGGGTGAAGTGGGGCAGCGTCGACTACCGCGTGCTCCCCGCGGACGCGGCGGCCCACCAGGCCGCCGAGCGCCTCAACGACGAGTTCGGCGCGGAGCGCTCGACCGCCAACGTCCTGATCGAGGGCGCGGACGCGACCGAGGTCTCGACGTACGCCGAGGCGCTGCGCCAGGTCGAGGGCGTCGTCGACGTCCGGCCGGTGCAGGAGTCCGGTGACACCACGCTGCTCCGCGCCTCCTGGGAGGGCAACAGCCAGAGCGAGGACAGCCAGGACCTGGTGCGCGACCTCCGTGACGTGCCGAGCCCCGACGGGACGACGGCGCTGGTCGGTGGCCTGACCGCGGACACCGTCGACCTCGCGGCGTCGGTGAAGTCGCACCTGCCGTGGATGGGACTGATCGTCGTCTCGGTGATGCTGGTCCTGCTGTTCCTGGCGTTCGGGTCGCTGGTGCTGCCGGTCAAGGCGGTGGCGATGAACTTCTTCTCGATCACCGCGTCGTTCGGTGTCGTCACCTGGATCTTCAGCGACGGCCACCTCGCCGACCTGCTCGGCTTCACCAGCTCCGGCTTCCTCGACCTGACCAACCCGATCGTCATGCTGGCGGTGCTGTTCGGACTGTCGATGGACTACGAGGTGTTCCTGCTGAGCCGCGTCCGCGAGCAGTGGGACGCCACCGGCGACAACGAGCTCGCCGTCGCGACCGGGCTGCAGAAGACCGGCCGGATCATCACCAGCGCGGCGCTGCTGCTCGGCATCGTGATCGGTGCGTTCAGCCTCAGCGGCGTGGTCTTCATGAAGATGCTCGGCATCGGCATGCTGATCGCGCTGCTGGTCGACGCGACCGTCGTACGCGCGCTCCTGGTGCCCGCCACGATGAAGCTGCTCGGCCGCTGGAACTGGTGGGCCCCGGGCCCGCTGGCCCGCTGGTGGGAGCGGCACGGCTTCCGCGAGGAGAGCGGCCGGCCCGACGCCAGGAGCGAGGAGCCCTTGCGCGTGGGGTAGAAACGACTCCGTGGCTCCTGATGCGACAGGCTCGGACGGCTCGGCAGCCGGCTACCCCGTGCCTGGTGACCGCATCGGGCGGTTCCGGATCGTGGAGCAGCTCGGGCAGGGCGGCATGGGCGTCGTCTACCGCGCGGTCGAGGAGAACCTCGGCCGCGAGGTGGCGCTCAAGATCGTCGCGCCGTTCTTCGCCCACGACCCGGAGTTCCGTGAGCGGTTCAGCCGCGAGGCGCGGGCGCAGGCGTCCCTGGAGTCGGCCCACGTCGTCGCCGTCTACGCGCACGGCGAGGAGGACGGCTACCTCTACATCGCCAGCCAGCTGATCGTCGACGGCGACCTCGGCCGCCTGATCCGTACGGCGGGCGTCCCGCCGCTCGCCGACGCGCTCAGCGTCATCGAGCAGGTCGCCAGCGGGCTGGCCGACGCGCACGAGGCCGGCCTGGTGCACCGCGACATCAAGCCCGGCAACGTGCTGGTCCGGATCCGCGGCGGCGTCGTGCGCGCCTACCTCGCCGACTTCGGCATCGCCCGCCGGATGGACGCGGCGTCCACGCGGATCGGCTCCATGGTCGCCGGCACCCCGACCTACATGGCTCCCGAGCTGCACGGCGGCGCCGCGGCCAGCTTCGTCACCGACATCTACTCGCTCGGCTGCCTGCTGTGGGTGGCACTCGCGGGCACGCCGCCGTTCACCGGCCGGAGCGACTACCAGATCGTCGCCGCCCACGTGAACGGCGAGATCCCGCAGCTGCCCGGCACCAGCCCGATGGCCCAGGCGACGAACCGGATCCTGCGCCTCTCGATGGCGAAGGAGCCCGGCGAGCGCTACCAGTCGGCGGTCGCCATGCGCGCCGACCTGCAGGCGGCGCTGCGGCTACCGGCCTCGCCACGGCCCGTCGCGCCTCCGGCCTCGGGACGTACGGCGATCCGGCCGGCCGCGCCGGGCACCCAGCCCCGACCCGTCCCGGCAGCCCTGGTGCCGACCTCGCCCCCCGGCGGCGACCGGGGTGCTCCACCTCCCGCTCCACCTCCCGCGCCTCTTCCTGCACCACCTCCTCCTGCCCCCGTCCGCCGGCGCCCCGGCACCAAGCTGGTCGCGGGCGGCGCGCTCGCGGCGGTCCTCGCGGTCGGCGGCGGCATCGCGGCAGCGGCCGTCGTCGGCGACGGCGGGAAGGGCGACGAGGGCGACCCCGTGACGACGGAGTCGACCGGGCCCACGAGCGAGGAGTCGTTCCTCGCCCTCGCGCCCGAGGAGATCCTGCGCGCCTCGGAGAAGGAGATGAAGGTCCTCGACACCGTGCAGGTCCGGGGTCAGTTCCCCGACGGCGACCTGAGCGTGGCCGTCGACATGACCATCACCGCCGACGGCGACTGCCGGGGCACGATGAGCTACCTCGGCAGCGGCGGCGCGGAGGTGCTGCGCACCGAGGGACGGATCATGGTCCGGCCCGAGGCCGGCTTCCTCTCCGACCTCGGCATCGACAACACGAAGCAGTTCCTCGACTACCTCGACGGCCGGTGGCTCGAGTTCACCTCCGACCGCGACCAGTTCTCGAAGGTGTGCGACCTCGACGAGTTCCTGGAGCGCGACGGTCGCACGGGCGCGACCGCGACCAACGAGGGGCTCGTCACCCAGCAGGGCGAGCAGGCGGTCAAGGTGCACCTCGCCGAGGGGTCCACCATGGAGACCTACTACGTCATGGTCGCCGAGCCGCACTACCTGCTGCGGATCGACGAGGAGGAGGACGCGTGGTTCGAGTACTCCGCGTTCGACGAGCCCGTCGACATCACGCTGCCCGAGGAGAGCGAGATCCTCAAGGACTCCGAAGTGGGGCAGGACTGAGGCGGGAATGCGCGCCGTACCGTCTCGGTTGCGGCCAGTCATGACCTCCGCCGCCCCGACCCGCGCGTCCGTGGGGCTCCGGAGCGACCGCGGCCCGATCCTCGGCTCGGTGATGCTGTCGATCGCGCTGATCGCCATCGACGCGACCATCCTCGCCACCGCCGTGCCGGCGATCGTGACCGACCTGGGCGGGTTCACCCAGTTCCCGTGGCTGTTCTCGGCCTACCTGCTGACGCAGGCGATCTCGACCCCGATCTACGGGAAGCTCGCCGACGTCTTCGGCCGCAAGCCGCTGATGCTGTTCGGGATCGCGACGTTCGTGATCGGCTCGGTGCTCTGCGCGGTCGCCTGGAGCATGGGTGCGTTGATCGCGTTCCGCGCGTTGCAGGGACTCGGCGCCGGCGCCATCCAGCCGGCCGGCATGACGATCATGGGCGACATCTACTCCGTCGCGGAACGGGCGGTCGCCCAGGGGTACGTCGCCAGCGTGTGGGCAATGTCCGCCGTCGTCGGTCCCACCCTCGGCGGGCTCTTCTCCGACCACCTGTCGTGGCGCTGGATCTTCTGGATCAACCTGCCGCTCGGCCTGTTGGCTGCGGCCGTGCTGTGGGCGAAGTTCGAGGAGGAGCCATCTCCTCACGAGCGGCGGCCGATCGACTGGTGGGGCGCTCTGCTGGTCGCCGCGGCGGCTGCGCTGCTGCTGCTCGGCCTGCTCGAGGGCGGGATCCGCTGGCCGTGGTGGTCGTGGCAGAGCGCGGTCGTGCTCGGTGGCGCGGCGCTGCTCACCGCTCTCTTCGTCCGCGTCGAGGGCCGGGTGGACGACCCGGTGCTCCCCGGCTGGCTGTTCCGGCACCGCGTCCTCAACGCCGCGACCATCGCGGCGTTCGTCGCCGGCGTCGTCATGCTCGGCGTGACGTCCTACGTGCCCGTCTACGCCCAGCAGGTGCTGGGCGCGGGAGCGACCGTGGCGGGCTTCGCTGTCGCCGCGCTCGCGATCGGCTGGCCGATCGCGGCCAGCACGTCGGGCCGGATCTACCTGCGCTGGGGCTTCCGGGCCTGCCTGTTCCTCGGTGCGACCTTCGGCGCGCTCGGTGCCGTCGTGCTCACGCTCGTCGGCCCGGACAGCTCGATCCTCCTGCTCGCCGGAGCCTGCCTCGTGCTCGGCCTCGGCCTGGGCTACGTCGTCAGCCCGAGCGTCGTCGCGCTCCAGTCGGCCGTCGAGTTCCGCCGGCGCGGGGTCGCGACCGGGGCCAACATGTTCTCCCGCTCCGTCGGCAGCGCGGTCGGCGTCGCGGTCTTCGGCGCCATCGCCAACGGCGTCGTCGCCGACCGGCTCGGAGGGGCGGACCGGGCCGGGTCGGTCGAGCTCGAGAAGCTGCCGGACGCCGTGCTCGATCCTGCGCTCCAGGCCGTCTTCCTCGCCGTGGCCGGCTGCGCGCTGCTGCTGGTGCTGGCCGCCCTCATGATGCCGGGAAGGGTCGAGGGTCCGGACGGCGAGACCGCGGCCTGAGCGCCCCGGGCGGCGATGCTACTAGCCGGTAGTATCGGGGCATGAAGCGCGAGATCTACAACGAGGACCACGAGGCGTTCCGCGACTCCGTCCGCACCTGGATCGAGCGTTCGGTGCTGCCGAACGCCGAGAAGTACATCCAGGAGAAGTCCCTCCCGCGGGAGTTCTGGCTCGAGGCCGGGGCCCAGGGCATGCTCGGGCTCTCCATCCCGGAGGAGTACGACGGCGCCGGCGCCGACGACTTCCGTTTCAACGCGATCCTCAACGAGGAGATGGCGAAGGTGGGTGCGTGGATGCCCACCTGCGTCGGCATCCACGTCGACATCACTGCTCCCTACATCGTCGAGCTCGGCACCGAGGAGCAGAAGAAGCGCTGGCTGCCCAAGGTCTCCTCGGGCGAGATCCTCCTCGGCATCGGCATGACCGAGCCGTCCGGTGGCTCCGACCTGGCCGCGCTCAAGACCACCGCCGTCCGCGACGGGGACGAGTGGGTCATCAACGGCTCCAAGACGTTCATCACCAACGGCTACTCCGGCGACCTCATCGTCACCGCCGTGCGCACCGACCCGGAGAAGGGCGCCAAGGGCATCACGCTGTTCGGCATCGAGGCGACCAAGGAGGGCTTCAGCCGCGGTCGCAAGCTCGACAAGGTCGGCATGGAGGAGTCCGACACCTCCGAGCTGTTCTTCGAGAACGTGCGCTGCACCGACGACGACATCATCGGGGAGCTCAACATGGGCTTCATCCACATGATGCAGAAGCTCCCGCAGGAGCGGATCTCGTGCTCGGTGGCCAACACCCACCACGCCAAGCAGATCCTCGCCGAGACGATCCAGTACGCGAAGGACCGCCAGGCGTTCGGCCAGTCCATCGGCCGCTTCCAGCACATCAAATTCCTCCTGGCCGAGCTGGTCACCCAGGTCGAGGTCTGCGAGGCCTACATCGACAAGTGCGTCGACGCCCACACCCGCGGCGAGCTCACCGCCGTCGAGGCCGCCAAGGCCAAGTGGTGGTCCTCGCAGATGCAGAACGAGGTCATCGACCACTGCGTCCAGATCCACGGCGGCTACGGGTTCATGAACGAGTACCGGGTCGCCCGCGCCTGGCGCGACGCCCGCGTCACGAAGATCTGGGCTGGTTCGAACGAGATCATGAAGGAGCTGATCGGGCGGGAGCTCGGCTTTTGACCTGAGGCGCTCCGGCCCGAGTCGTCGTACTGTCGTCCCATGGGCGACGGACGCACCACCTACCTGCTCATCGACGGCGAGAACATCGACGCGACCCTGGGCGGGTCGATCCTGGGTCGCCGCCCGCGGCCGGAGGAGCGACCTCGCTGGGAGCGGCTGTTGCAGTTCGCCGAGGAGCGGTGGGGGCAGCCGGCGAGCGGGCTGTTCTTCCTCGCCGCCAACAACGAGCTCCCGATGCCGTTCGTCCAGGCGCTCCTGGCGATGGGGTTCCGTCCGATCCCGCTGACCGGCGGCCCGAACGAGAAGGTCGTGGACATCGCGATCCAGCGGACCCTCGTCGAGCTCCGCCACCACGAGGCGGACGTGGTCCTCGTCAGCAACGACGGCGACTTCGTCGAGCAGGCGGCCGACCTCCTCGACGGCCGGCGGCTCGGTCTGATGGGGTTCGCGGAGTTCCGCAACAGCGCCTTCGCCGACCTCACCGAGCGCGGCCTGGAGTTCTTCGACCTCGAGTACGACGTCGCCGCCTTCAACTCTCCGCTGCCGCGGGTCCGGATCATCCCGATCGACGAGTTCGACCCGGCCCAGTTCCTGTAGGTCTAGGGTCTGCCCATGGCACTCGGAACGACCGAGGTGGAGTCGCCGCCGCGCGAGCCGGGCCGGCCGGTCGACCGCCGCTGGCTGCTCGCCGCCGGGCTCGTCGTGGTCCTGGTCGTCGGCGGTGTGCTGGCCTGGGACTGGCGACACCTCGACCAGCGGTACGAGAGCGGCTACGGCATCAAGCCGCGGGTCGGCGTGGGCGAGCCGGTCTGGACGACCCTCGTCCACCACAACCGAGACGACCTCGAGGAGGTGACGGTCACCGAGATCGAGCCGATCGTCCGGACCGACGGTGCGGAGGTCGAGGTCGAATACCTGATCTGCGAGCTCGACCAGGGCAACCTCGCGCGCGAGAAGGTGGGCGGCTTCGGCTACGGCTTAGGCGATCGCGACGTGGACCGCTATTGCGCCACAACCACGCCCGCGAAGGGCGCGACGTTCGATCCCACCGGCGACTCGCTCCAGGAGCTGCTCGTCGGCGTCACCGCGACCAGGCCGGGTCGCACGATCATCACGGGCCACCACATCGAGTTCGAGAACGGCTGGCGGGTCGGGGACGACGACATCGCCGTCGAGATCGACCTGGCCGTGCGCCGCTCCCGCTGACGTCCCGGCAGGTCGGGACACCGGCCCCATGCGGTGGGTCGCGCGCCCACGCCAGCGTGGGTGCATGAGAAGAGAACCGATCCTTGTCCTGTCCGCACTGCTCTCCGCCCTCGGCCCGCTGGTCGGCAACGGCCTGTACGCCGGTCCGACCGGCGACGACGAGGAAGTGCTCGCCTCGCTGCGGGACGGCTTGCCGACGATCGCCTACGCCGGGTACGGGCTCGAGCTGCTCGGTTTCGTCGCGATGGTCGTCCTCTTCGGCTGGCTGGTCTCCTTCCTGGCGCGGCCCGCGCCGGTCGCGGCGGCCTGCGTCGGCGTGGGTGGCGCGGCGATGCTCGGTGTGAAGCTCGGGTCGGCGGGCTCGACGATGGCAGCCCTGTCGCTGGCGGACGACATCGACGCCACCACCGCCGAGGTCCTGCTCAGCCTGGGCGAGCAGGGATTCGTCCTCCAGGGTTTCCTCCTGGGCCTCGCGCTCTCTGCCGCCGGTGTCGGGCTGCTCGCGACCCCCGCGCCTCGGTGGCTTGCCTGGTGGCCGACCGTCGTGGGCGTGCTGGCGATGGTGACCGCCGGCATCGGGGTCGTCGCGCCCGCCTCGTACGTGCCGATTCCTTTCCTGCTGCTGCTCGTCTGGATGGTCGCGCTCGCGATCCGCTCGGCTCTCGGCACCTCGTCGGCGGAAAGCACCCCAGCCGCGGCGGCGGCACCGACAATGACCGCATGACAGCTCCCGATGCGCGTGCAGCCACGGTCGCCACCTGGTGGCCGTGGCTCGCGTTGCCGGCGGCTGCGGCGAGCCTGGTGACGCTGGGCCTGTCGATCGACCTCCTGTCGTCCCACGACGGGGTCGAGGGCGAGGTGTGGGTCCTGGTGCCGGCGGCGGTCGGCTTCAGCGTCGTGGCCGCAGGGATCTGGTCGACCCGGCCGCACCCGCCGGGCATCGTGCGGCTCGGCGTCCTCTACACCGTCGTCGGTCTCGCCTGCGCGCTTGCGCTACCCGCGCACGGTTGGGCGCAGGAGCGACTCGCGGGTGCCGAGGCGGCGGCCTGGCTCTCGAGCTGGGTGTGGGCGCTCGGCACGCCGCCGCTGATGGCCTTCGGTCTGCTGCTCTACCCCGACGGGAACCTCCCGAGCCGACGGTGGTGGCCGGTGGCCGCGATCGGCGCGGCCGGCATCGCCGGACTGGTCCCTCGGGCGCCCTCGCCCCGGGACCGCTCGCCGACGAGCCGACCGTGGACAACCCGCTCGGGTTCGGCCCCGACGCTGCCTGGGGCATCGTCGAAGGCGGCTCGTTCCCGGTGCTGATGCTCGCCACGGTCCTCGGCCTCGCCGCCCTGGTCGTCCGCTTCGTCCACGCACCGCGAGGCAGCGACCTGCGCGGCCAGATCGCCGGGTTCCTCGTCGCGGCCGCCGTGCTGGTCGTCGCCGCGCTCGTCCCTGCCGACGCTGGGCCCCCGCAAACGGTGCTCGCGCTGCTCGCGGGTGCGGCCCTCCCGGCCACGGTCGGCTACGCGGTGCTGCGGCACCGGCTCCTCGACCAACGGGCCGAGGTCGTCGACCTCCGGCGGCGCGTCACGAGTCTTTCTGCATCCCGCCGCGAGCTCGTCGCCGACCGCGAGGACGAGCGCGCCGTGCTGCGCCGAGAGCTCCACGACAAGCTCGGGCCCTCGTTGGCAGCCATCGGTCTCGGTCTCCGTCACCTGGAGCACGACCCGGACCCCGAGGTCGTCCGTGGCCTCGCGGACGAGGTGCAGCGCGCGGTGGGCGAAGTGCGCCGGATCAGCGCCGGACTCGGACCGGCAGCCCTCGACGACCTGGGCCTGGCGACCGCGCTGAGGGAGTCGCTGCGCTCGCTCGACCGGTTCGGCCCGACGGTTACCGTCGACATCGAGGCACTCCCGGACCTGCCCCGCGTGGTGCAGGTCGCGACGTACCGCATCGTCATGGAGGCCGCGACCAACGCGGTGCGGCATGCAGAGCCGACGCTGGTGTCGGTCAGCGTGCGGCACGACGACGGTGTCCGCGTCCGGGTCGAGGACGATGGCGTCGGCCTGCCCGCCACGCACGAGCCCGGGATCGGCCTGAGAGCGATGAGCGCCCGCGCGGAGGAGCTCGGCGGTCGGCTCGAGGTGGCCAGCGCCGACGGTGGCACGCGGGTCGAGGCGTGGCTTCCCGGAGGCGCTTCGTGACGCGCGTGCTGGTCGTCGAGGACCACCCGCTCTACCGTCAGGCGGTCGCGCGGCTGGTCGGCGACATCGACGGCTGGTCGGTCGTCGGCGAGTTCGGTGAGGCGGAGCCGGCGATCGAGAAGGCGGTCGAGGCGGACCTCGTCGTGCTCGACCTAGGGCTGCCCGGCACCGACGGCCTGTCGGCGATCCGGCTCTTCCAGCGCGCCAACCCGGATCTGGTGGTCGTCGTGCTCACGATGTCCGAGGAGGCCACCGCGCTCGGTGCCGCCATCCGGGCGGGTGCCCGCGGCTACCTGGTCAAAGGATCGGAGCCGGGTGACATCGTGCGCGCGCTGGTCGGCGTGGCGCGCGGCCAGGTCGTGTTCGGTGAGCAGGTCGCAGCGGCGGTGCTGACGCAGGCCTCGGCCGCGCGGGTGGCGGCCCCGTTTCCTGGTCTCACCGAGCGCGAGACCGAGGTGCTCGACCTGGTCGCAGCGGGGCGCTCCAACGCCGAGATCGCCGACGCGTTGTTCCTCTCGCCCAAGACAGTCCGCAACCAGGTCTCCAGCATCCTCACCAAGCTCGGCGGCACCCGCTCCGAAGTCATCGCCCGGGCACGGGACGCCGGGCTCGGTGCCGGATGAGTCAGCCCGCGCCGTCGTACACGACGACCCGGTCGCGACCGGCGGCCTTGGCCTGGTAGAGCGCGACGTCGGCACGAACGATCGTGTCCTTGACGCCGACCTCGGCGTCCAGAGGTGCGATGCCGAAGCTGATGGTCGGCAACGGTCCGTCCGCGCCGCCGTCGGCGTAGCGGGCACGGATCCGTCCGACGGTCTCGCGGGCGTCGGACGCGACGGGCACCAGCAACGCGAACTCGTCGCCGCCGAGCCGGCCGACCAGCCCGCCGTCGCCGACGACCTCCCTGGCCACCATCGCGAATCGCATCAGCGCGGCGTCGCCGGCGGCGTGTCCGTGACCGTCGTTCAGCGCCTTGAAGCCGTCGAGGTCGGCGGCCACCACCGCGGCCGAACCGTGGGCGACGAACGCGCCGGCGCGGCGGAGGAACTCCGACCGGTTCAGCACGCCGGTCAGGTCGTCGTGCGTGGCCTGCTCGTGGAGGTCGGTGGTCTGCTCGACGTGACTCATCTCCGACATGCTGAACGTGACGACGACGAGCATGACCAGGGTGATCAGCGTGGTCGCCTGCGACCCGAACGCCGCGCGGAACAGGTCGTCGTCGGGACCGACGGCGACGAAGACGACGGCGCGCAGGAGGTAGTAGAGCGCGACCATCCCGGACGTCAGCGTGAGCGACCAGAGCGTGAAGCGGATCTGGGCCCGGGCGGTGGCCTGCCCGAGTCCCGCGCGCAGCATCGTGGCCAGCTCGTACGCCGACAGCCCGAGCATCACCGCCATGCCGGACAGGAAGAACGGACCACCCGCCCAGATGTCGTCGGCCGGGTCGTCGAGGGACGAGGCCACCAGCACGACGAGCGGAGCGATCGCCAGCTGCCACCAGGTCGTCGCGCGACCTCGCAGCGAGCGCGCGGCCGCCCACACGCAGCCGGCGCCCAGCACGGCGAGGGTGTTGCCCAACGGGTTGGCGACCACCTGGACGTCGGTGTCGTTGGCCAGGAAGAGGAGCGCGCTGACGAAGAACAGCACCAGCGAGATGCACCACCAGCCGCTGTACGCCGAGCGCGTGGTGCGGTACGTGACGCCGTACGAGAGGACGACGACGCACAGCCCGACCACCCCGAACGTCACGCGGAGGGTGGCGGTGTCGAGCACACCCCCAGGCTAGGAGGGAGCCGCGCCCGAGCCCAAGCCGCCGTTCGCTCGCAGCGAACTCAGCCCACCTGCGGGAACGGCAGGACCCCGCCCGGAGTTGAGCCCACATGACTCAAGTTGTGAAGCGACTGCCGGTCCTCTTCCTCGACGACGTCGTCCTGCTCCCCGGGATGGTCGTGCCGATCGAGCTGGACGAGCCGGCCCAGGCCGCGGTGGACGCGGCCCGCGCGGCGGACCTCGAGGAGATCCTGGTCGCGCCCCGGCTGGAGGGGCACTACGCGGCGTACGGCGTCGTCGCGTCGCTCGAGAAGGTCGGGAAGTTCCGCAACGGCGGCCCGGCCGCCCTCCTGCGCACCGGTGAGCGGGCGCGGATCGGCAGCGGCGTGACCGGCCCCGGTGCCGCGCTCTGGGTGGAGGTGGAGGCGGTCGAGCCCGACCAGCCGACCGACCGCACCCGCGAGCTGGCCGCCGACTACAGGAAGCTCGTCATCGCCGTCCTGCAGAAGCGGGAGGCGTGGCAGATCATCGACACCGTCAGCGCGATCGACGACCCGTCCACGCTGGCGGACACGGCCGGGTGGGCGCCGTACCTCTCCAACGACCGGAAGCGCGAGCTGCTGGAGACCCCCGAGGTCGAGCGGCGGCTGGAGCTGCTGGTCGAGTGGACCCGCGACTACCTGGCCGAGGCCGAGGTGAGCGACAAGATCGACGAGGACGTGCGCGAGTCGGTCGAGAAGCGCAACCGCGAGTACCTGCTCCGCGAGCAGCTGCGAGCGATCCGCAAGGAGCTCGGCGAGGAGGACGGCGAGGGTTCCGACGACTACCGCGCCCGGATCGAGGCGGCCGAGCTGCCCGACGCCGTGCGCGAGGCCGCACTGCGCGAGGTCGACAAGCTCGAGCGCAGCAGCGACCAGAGCCCCGAGGGCGGCTGGATCCGCACCTGGCTCGACACCGTGCTCGACCTGCCCTGGAGCGAGCGCAGCCAGGACAACACCGACCTCACCGGCGCGCGGGCGGTGCTCGATGCCGACCACCACGGCCTCGACGAGGTGAAGGAGCGGATCGTCGAGTACCTCGGCGTCCGCGCCCGCCGCGAGGAGCGCGGGCTGTCGGTCGTCGGCGGCCGCGGCTCCGGCGCGGTGATCCTCCTGGCCGGCCCTCCGGGCGTCGGCAAGACCTCGCTCGGCGAGTCGGTGGCGCGGGCGCTCGGACGGAAGTTCGTGCGCGTCGCCCTCGGCGGTGTCCGCGACGAGGCCGAGATCCGCGGCCACCGGCGGACGTACGTCGGCGCGCTGCCCGGTCGCATCGTGCGCGCGATCAAGGAGGCCGGGACCATGAACCCGGTCGTGCTGCTCGACGAGGTCGACAAGGTCGGCTCGGACTTCCGCGGCGACCCCGCAGCGGCGCTGCTCGAGGTGCTGGACCCCGCGCAGAACCACACCTTCCGCGACCACTACCTCGAGCTCGACCTCGACCTGTCCGACGTGCTGTTCATCGCGACGGCCAACGTGCTCGAGACGATCCCGCCCGCTCTGCTGGACCGGATGGAGCTGGTGACGATCGACGGCTACACCGAGGAGGAGAAGGTCGCGATCGCCCGCGACTTCCTGGTCCCGCGCCAGCTGGAGCGGGCCGCGGTGACCGCCGAGGAGGTCACGGTGACCGACGACGCGCTGCGCGAGCTCGCCGCCAACTACACCCGCGAGGCGGGCGTCCGCGTGCTCGAGCGGCTGCTGGCCAAGGCGTTCCGCAAGGTGGCGCTCGGTGAGCTGCCGGCCGTCGTCGACGAGGACGCGCTCACGGACCTCGTCGGCCGGCCGCGGTTCACCCCAGAATCGGGGGAGCGGACGGCAGTGCCGGGCGTCGCCTCGGGACTGGCGGTCACCGGCATGGGCGGCGACGTGCTCTACATCGAGGCGTCCTCGCTGCCCGGCGACCGGTCGTCCAACGGCGGTCTGACCATCACCGGTCAGCTGGGTGAGGTGATGAAGGAGTCCGCGCAGATCGCGCTGTCCTACGTCCGAGCCCACGCCGACGAGCTCGGCATCGACCCGGCCCTGCTCGACCGGCCGATCCACCTGCACGTGCCCGCCGGCGCCGTACCCAAGGACGGGCCGTCGGCCGGCGTCACCATGACGACCGCCCTCGTCTCGCTGCTCACCGGGCGCAACGTCCGCGCCGAGGTCGGCATGACCGGCGAGGTCTCGCTGACCGGACGCGTGCTGCCGATCGGCGGCGTGAAGCAGAAGCTGCTCGCGGCCCAACGGGCCGGGCTCACCGAGGTGTTCCTGCCGCAGCGCAACGAGCCCGACCTCGACGACGTGCCCGCGGAGGTGCGGGAGGCCGTCACGGTGCACCTCGTGTCCGACGTGCGGGAGATCCTGACGGACGCCTTGGAGGCAGCGGATTCGGGTATCGCCGCTGCGTGAGCGGGCGGGAGGTCGAGCGGACCGACGACGGTCGGTACATCGTCGTCGACGGACGGCGCTGGCGGGCGACCGATCCGGCGATCCCCGAGGGCCGTCGCGCCGAGCTGACCAAGGTCCTGATGGCGTGGCGTCGCGAGGTCGGGCGGACCAAGGGGACCGACGACGAGCCGGCGGCGCGCGCCGGGGTGCAGGCCGCGAAGGTCGCCCTCGGCGAGCGCGGCACGCCGTGGTGGGAGCAGACCGACGACGAGCGCCGGGAGCGGTGGGAGACGGACGTGCCTTGGCCCGCACGTGACGGAGGTGCGAAGTAGCCTCGGTGGCGTGCACCGGATCTACCAGCTCAGCGTCGCCTCGGTCTACCCGCACTACGTGACCAAGGTCGAGAAGAAGGGCCGGACCAAGGCCGAGCTCCACGAGGTCATCGAGTGGCTGACGGGCTACGACGAGGAGGCGCTGCAGCAGCACCTCGAGGACGGGACCACGTTCGAGGACTTCTTCGCGCAGGCCGACCTCAACCCGAACGCGTCCGCCATCACCGGCGTCATCTGCGGCATCCGGGTCGAGGACATCGAGGACCCGCTGATGCAGAAGGTCCGCTACCTCGACAAGCTCGTCGACGAGCTCGCCCGCGGCAAGCCGATGGAGAAGGTGCTGCGGGGCTGGCCCACCGGGGTCTGCGCGGCTTCGGCGAGCGGGTAGGGCGCGATCACCGGGAGGTACGGCGTGGGATCGGTCGTCCACGCCAGCCCGGTGATCGCCTCGGCGCTGCGCCGGCCGCTGAAGACGCGGAACAGCTCATAGGCCGAACCACCGACCGAGCCTGCGGGATCGCCCTTGCCGACCACCCAGGACTTCTTGCCGATCGACACCTCGAGCGCCGGCAGTCCCCGCCGGCGCAGCCGGAGGCCCAGCCAGTCGCGGTAGGAGTCGAACCCGAACCGCAGCACCGGCCCCGACTCGTCGGCCGGCAGGTCCAGCGCCTCCCGCAGGTCGGCCAGGTGCGCGGCCAGGTCGGTCACCGGTGCCCCCGGGCCCCAGACCGGAGCCCCCGGCACGGGGTTGTGCCCGAGCCGCAGTGCGGTCACCAGAGCGCGCAGGTGCACGTCCGCGTCGCGCAGCAGCCCCTCGCGGTCGCGGGAGACGTGCCGGGTCACGTGCCCCGCCGTCCACCTCTCCCGCGCCTCGGCCAGCGCGGGATCGGTCCACGCCTCGAGCGCGGCGTCGTAGAAGCGGCCGGCGACCGAGTCCTCGGCCACCCCGACCAGGTGGGCGACCAGGTCGCCGACCGTCCAGTCCGGGCAGGACGGCACCACCCGGGCGAGGTCCTCCTCGGCCAGCGACTCCACGAGCGCGACCAGCTGGGCGACGCCCAGCTCGTAGAGCCCGGCCACGTGCCAGCGTGCGATCCGCTCGCCGGTCAGCACCGCACGCGGGGCGACCTGCTTGTCGAAGGAGTCGAGGAACTCCTGGCCGGCCACGGGATCGGCGACAAGGCCGGCGTAGACCGGAGCCGCGGCCGGACCGGGGAACCGGCCGGCGTCGTACGACCACGCGTAGTGGCCGGCGTCCCGCTCCTCCCGCCAGGCCTCGTAGCCGGCCAGCGGCTCGCCGGACAGCGAGCGGCCGAGCGCGTCGGCGACGTACCACCCCTGGGCCAGTGCGTCGCCGATGCCCTGCGCCGTCGCGGGGTGCTTGAAGGAGACGGCGTCGCCGACCAGTGCCCAGCCCGGGCCGTGGCCGCGGCGCTGGAAGCCGCGCAGCATCGTCTCGGGCACCGGCAGCACCGGACCGACCTGCTCGGCCCGGGCCAGAAGCCGGGGGTTCACCACGCCGGGGAAGCGCCGGATCGCCGCCAGGTAGGCGGCCTGCCGCTCCTCGGCGCTGCCGCTCGTGAGCGACGCCGGTCCGGACACCGAGATCAGGTGGACGCCGTCCTCGCAGGGAGACGACATGATCGCGGCCTGCTCGTGCACGTCGATCTGGCACAGGTCCGAGGGCGGCAGGCCAATCCAGTAGCCGACGAGCATCGCCATGTCGCCCCGGCGCTCGTCCGTCTTCTCCAGCCCCAGCCGTCGGGCGACGGTGGAGCTGCGGCCGTCGGCGCCGACCACCCACGAGGCGGTGACCTCGCGGCCGTCGGTGAGGACGACGCCGCGGACCGGGTCGTCCGCCGTGCCGGCGCCGACCAGGCCGGCGACGCCGGTGCCGAGCAGCACCTCGACGCCGGCGTCGACCGCCGTCGCCAGCAGCGCCGCGTCGAGCGCGACCCGGCGGACCGACAGGGTGCGGGTGTGGCCGCCCTTCGCGGTGAACTCGCCGACCACCGCGTGTCCCAGCACCCGCCACGAGTAGCGGGTCGGGTGCAGCCGGTGGCTCGCGCGCAGCCGCTCTCCCGCGCCGAGCCGGTCGAGCAGCGCCAGCGACCCGGGGAAGAACTGGTGGGTCGAGAGGGTGTCGCTCGGCATCGGGTCCCGGTCGACCAGCAGCACCCGCCGGCCGGCCCGGGCCAGCACGGTCGCGGCCGTGCTGCCCGCGCACCGGGCGCCCACCACGATGACGTCGTAGGAGAGGTTCGCGTCCATGGTGCTCACGATGGCGTCGGGGTGTGGAAGTTGCGTTGAAGTCCCGACCAGGCCAGCCACCGCTCATGCGCCCCGATCCGTGAGTACGACGCCGCGGCGTCCTCGTGAGCGTCGGCGGCCGCCCCGTCGCCGCGCCGCTCGAGCGCCTCGGCCCGCGTCCGTCGTACGGCTGCGGCGAGCCAGGCCAGCCCGTGCTGCTCTGCCACCTCGAGCGCGCGCTCCAGCCCCCGGTCGGCGGACCCGGTGTCGCCTCCGGCCTCCGCCACGACCGCGGCGGCCAGGGCCACCTCGGCCGCGAGACCGTGCCAGCCGGTTCCGTCGCCGACGACCCGCTCGGCGGCGGCGACGTGCTGGCGTGCGGCAGCAGGGTCGGCCGCGGCGAGCAGCCGGGCGAGCGCGGCCCGGACGGCCACCTCGCTCGGCACCTGCGGGCCGGACACGGCGAGCGCGAGCGCGCGGTCGAGCGCGGTCCGGGCCCCGTCGGTGTCGCCGAGCGCCGTCCGCGCCGTGGCCAGCCAGCGCAGGTTGGTGAGCGCGTCGTGGCGGTCGCCCGCGGCCTCGTCGTGCGCGACGGCGGCCGCCCACGACGCCTCGGCCGCCTCCCAGTCGCCCTCGAGGAAGGTCAGCATCCGCCGCGCCGTGGCGGTCTGGTCGAGCACGGCGACCGCCTCCCGCGCGCCGGACAGGTCGCCCTGGAGGCAGAGCGCGAGCGCCAGCTGGTCGGCGGCGGTCTGGTGGCCGTACTCGAGCGTGTCGAACCGCGGCTGCCCCAGCGCGCGGCGGCACCAGGTCCGCGCCAGAGCGGGGTCGAGCAGGTAGCCGTTGGCCATCAGGGCGGCGGCGTTGACGGTGCCCCAGCCCAGCGTCGGGTCCGCGACCTCGTGGGCCGCGCGCCAGGAGCGGTCGAGGTGGGCGAACGCGCCGGCGGTGTCGCCCCGGTTGAAGGCCGCCCAGCCCGACGCCCAGTCGGCGAGCGCCGCCGCCCCGCGTCGGCCCGACTGCTGCGCGATCGCCACGACGAGGTCGGCGGACTCCTGGAGCAGGTCGGTGCGCAGGCCGAACATCGCCGCCTGGGTACGACCGAACGCCAGCAGGAAGGTGTGCCGCGGGTCGGTCCCCAGCCGGTCCGCGGCGTCGAGGTGCTCCAGCGCCCGCGGGATGTCCATCACCGAGTGGTGCAGGCTGAGCGCGCCACCGAGCCGGCTGTGGATCACCGCGGCGCGCTCGTCCTCGCCGGCGGCGGTGTACTCCCGCAGGGCGACGTCGAGCAGCTCGACCGCCCGGTCGAAACCCTGGGTGGAGCGGATCCGCAGCCCGGCGACGACCACGCACACCTCCGCCAGCCGGGTGCCGCCGGCCGACTGGAGCAGCTCCACGGCCGCCTCGGCGTGCTCGATCGCCTCGTCCCAGGCCGCCAGGCTCTCGGCCTCGCGGGCCGCGCTCAGGCACCAGTCGACGGTGTCGGCGGTCGGGGCCGACGCGCCGGCGCCCCGCAGGTGCAGCGCGACGGCGGAGCTGCCCGGTCCCCCGGGCACCGTCGTCGCCGCCAGCACCTGGGCACAGCGGGCGTGCATCCGCCGCAGCTGCTGTCCCGACAGCCCCTCCCGTACGGCGTCGCGGACCAGGTCGTGCGGGAAGGTGTAGGTGCCTGCCCACGACCGTCCGGACTCCACGAGCAGGCCGGACCGCACGGCGTCGTCGAGGCCCTCGGCCACCTCGTCCTCGCCCGCCTCCAGCACCCGGGAGAGCACCCCGAACTCGACCTGGCCCGTCAGCACTGCCGCGCCGACGAGCACCTGCTGGGTCACCGGGGCCAGCTCGCGCAGCCGGTGGCGGAGGGCGTCGCGGATCCCGGACGGTACCTCGGCGGTGTCGTGGGTCCCTCCGGCCAGGTTCCGGCCGACCTCGGTCGCGAAGTAGGGGTTGCCGCCGGTGCGCTCCCACACCTCCTGCGCGGTCGTCGGTCCCAGGGCGGCGATGTCGCCGAGCACCTCGCCCAGCAGCGTCGCGGTGGCGGTGACGTCGAGCCGGCCGAGCGCGATGCGGTCGACCAGGGGGTTGCGCGACAGCGTTCCGAGCAGGTCGCCGAGCGGTTCGTGACGGGCGCCCGGCGGGTCCCTGAAGCAGAGCACGAGGAGCACGCCGGCGGGCAGTCGTTCGGCCAGGTGGCGGAGCAGGAGGGCGCTGGCGCGGTCGATGCGTTCGGCGTCCTCGACCAGGACGAGCACGGGGCCGGACGCGGCGAGCCGGTGCACGAGCTGCACCGCGGCGGCGTACAGCGCCGCCTGCTCCTGGGCCGCCTGCTCCTGGACTGCTCGCTCCTGGGGCCCCTGGCCCTCGCCCGCCGTGGGCGCGGCCGCGGCGATCCGCTGGAGCGGCAGCCGGACGCCGTCCGGCAGGTCTGCGATCGTGGCGGTGACGAGCTCGGTGCTCTGCAGCGCGTCGGCGATCGCGTGGTAGGCGCGGCCGGTGCCCTCGGACCGGCCGACCAGTGCCGGTCGCCCGGCCCGGGCCGCCTCGGCCGCGAGCTCGGCGACCAGCCGGGTCTTGCCGATGCCCGCCTCGCCCGACAGCAGCACCACCCGACGCCCGCCGCCGGCCGTCGTCGCCCAGGCCGCCGACAGCCGGTCCCACTCCGCCTCGCGGCCGACCATGGGGGAGCGCGCGGCGGCGTCGAGGAGGGCGTCAGGCAGGCCGGGGGATGCACCGTCGGGCAGTGCCGCCGCTGGCGGAGCCGACGCGAGGTCGGTGACGGCGACCGACGGATCGCCCGCCAGCACGGGGTCCTGGCGCAGGATCTGCTGCGAGAGCTGCTGGATCTCCGGTCCGGGGTCGAGGCCGAGCTCGTCGGCGAGCGACTCCCGCAGCCGGCCGTACGACGCCAGCGCGTCCGCCTGCCGACCGGACCGGTAGAGCGCGACCATCAGCTGCTCGCAGAACCGCTCGCGGAACGGGTGCGCCGCCACCAGCGCGTCGAGCTCGGCGACCGCCTCGCGATGGCGGCCGCGCTGCAGCTGCGCAGCGCCGCGCACCTCCAGCGCGGCGAACCGCAGCTCGTCGAGCCGGGCCACCTCAACCACCGCCTGCTCGACGTCGGGCAGCTCGCCGAACGGGCCACCGCGCCAGAGCGCGAGGGCCTCCCGGGCGGCGGTCTCCGCCCGCTCGGCCTGGCCGAGCCCCAGCGCCTCCTGGCTCCGTCCGACCAGGTCCTCGAACAGATCGGCGTCCACCTGGTCCCGGGCCGGCGCGAACCGGTAGCCGCTCGGACCGGTCGTCAGCAGGTCCGCGGCGTCGTGCTCACCGAGCCATCGCCGTACGGCGGACACGTGGCTGCGCAGTGTCGTATCAGCCCCCGCCGGGGCGTCGTCGCCCCAGAGGTCGTCGACGAGCAGAGCGGTGCTGACCGGGCGTCCCCTGCGCAGGAGCAGGGACGCCATCAGCTGGCGCGGCTTGCGGCCGGGCGGTGCGGACGTGCTGCCGTCCTCCCTGACCACCTCGACGGGGCCGAGGACGGAGAACCGCGGGCCGACCGTCGCCACGTCCGGGACACTAGCCGCGCGCAGCCGCGCTCGCAGCGGGTTGTCAGACCGTGTTCTCCACGGCGATCGCGTCGAGGTCGCGCAGCGCGTAGCGCAGGTGCTCCCACTCCTCCTCGAGGACCACGTGCAGGCACGCGCGGACCGACTCCGTCCGGTCGGGGGCCCACGGGTTGGGGCGCGGCTCGTCCAGCAGGTCGGGCGTCGCCGCGGCGACGAACTCGCGCACCATCGCGACCCGTTCGGCACGGACCGCGAGCACCTCGTCGTACGACGGCTGCTCGTCGGTGAAGACCGAGGTGTCGTAGCCGTCGGTGGCGTACTCGGCGTTGGGCACGCCGATCGGGTGGTAGGGCCGGTCGACCCCGAGCACCGCGCCGCGCAGCCAGGTGTCGGTCGCCATCACCAGGTGGCGCAGGGTCTCGGCGAACGACCACTCGCCGTCCACGCGGACGTCGACCGAGCCGTCGGGCATGGTCGCTGCGCGGTCGACAGCCGCTGCCCAGGCGTCCTCGACGGCGGCCCAGGCGGCTGCGAGCTCCTCGGGCGTGCCCGCCCGTCGGTCGGCGCGTCCGGGGAAGCGGCGGTTGAGCTCGGCCTCGACGAACGGGACGACGTCCACGCCGTTGACGAGCAGCGCGGCGTCGCCGTTCATGAGCCAGGGGGCGTCGATGTCGGCGTCGTCGACCTCGACTGCGCGCAGCACCGCGCGGGAGAGGTCGGTGCGGACGAAGCGAGCGCCGCGCAGGTCGGCGTCGACGAACTCGGGTCGGGTCTCGGTCACGGTCTCCTCCTGGTGTTTGGGCACTGCCTACCATCCGCTGGCGACACCGAACTCCGCACCGGAACCCTTCTCTGGCGGTAGGTTCCGGGGCCATGAAGCTCGCATCTCTCGGCGTGGTGACCGCGCTGATCGGAGTTTTCCTGGGCATCCCCGGCCTGATCGGGGTCGGGGCGCTGTGGGTGGTCGTCGGCCTCGTCGTGTGGCGGTTCGTGCAACCACGGATCAAGGCGCGGGAGCAGGCGGCGGCCGAGCCCGGCCCCGACGGGAAGCCGGCGGCGCCCAAGACCCCGTGGGTCGGTGCGGGGTCGTTCGTGGTCGGCACGGCGATCTACATGGTCCTTGGCATCCCCTCGCTCCTCGTCGGCGCGCTCCTGATCGGCATCCCCGACGAGCACGAGAACTGGCGCTGGCTCCCGCTCGTGATCGGGGTGATCGCGGTGGGCATCGGCGTGCTCAGCGGCGTGCTCTACCTGACGGGCAGTGCTCTGAGCGCCGCGGCGGGCCCGGCGCCGACGGTCCCCGCGACCATCCGGATCCGGTCCGTCCGCGAGACCGGCACCTACATCAACGAGCGGCCGCGGCTGGAGTTCGAGCTCCGGGTGGAGCCGGACGCCGAGACCGAGGCGGCGCCGTACGACGTCACCAAGAAGGCCACCGTCCCCTTCACCGCCATCGGGTCGCTGCGCGTCGGAGACGGGTTCCGTGCCCTGGTCGCCGGTCCCGAGGACCCGACCTCGATGGAGATCGACTGGGACACCCCGGTGCCCGGCACGGCCGCCGCCCCGACCGGCGCCGGGGACGTGACCGCCCGCCTCGCGCAGCTCGAGGAGCTGCGCCGCCTCGACCAGATCACCGTCGAGGAGTACGAAGCCCAGCGCGAGCGGATCCTCGGCACCCTCTGAACCCACGCCGAACGTCCCGCCGAACCGACCCCATCGCCCCGAGGGCGTGGCACGATGAAGGGGTGGCGAACCCCGACTTCCGCAAGCTCCCCGAGCCGGTCGACCTCGACCAGGCCGTCCCCGAGGTCGACACCCGTCCGGTCCAGGACCCCGACGGCGACCGCAACACCGCCCTCTACGAGGCCACCCGCGACTCCTGACCGGTCGAATCGGCCCTCGTGTCGGTTGAATCGGCCCTCGTGGTCGGTCGAATCGTCCCTTGTGGTCACTTGAGTCGTCGATCGTGGCGTCCTGGTTGACGACAAGGGACGAATCAACCCGCCACGAGGGAGGAATCAACCCGCCACGAGGGAGGAATCGACCTTCGTCGGGGAGCATGGTGGGGTGGCGAGGCGGGATGAGGACGAGGTGCGGGAGCGGCTCGAGGGCGAGCGGGCGCAGACGATCCGGCGGCTGGGGGACCTGACCGGCGACTACGACGCGGTGGTGGCGGCGTCGCGGGACACCAACGCCGACGACGAGCACGACCCCGAGGGGGCGACGATCGCGTTCGAGCGGTCGCAGGTCGGCGCGCTGATCCGGCAGGCGCGTGCCCACCTCGAGGAGGTCGACCACGCGCTCGCCCGGGTGGCGGACGGCAGCTACGGCACCTGCGAGAGGTGCGGGGGACCGATCGCCGAGGGCCGGCTGGAGGCGCGGCCGGTGGCGCGCACGTGCATCGGGTGCGCTGCGCGACAATGAGCACATGAGTGAAGCAGCGCCGATCGAGATCGGCGGCCATGCCGGTGAGCCGCACGAGGAAGGGTTCAACGACCGGCTCAACTGGCTGCGGGCCGGAGTGCTCGGCGCCAACGACGGCATCGTGTCGGTCGCCGGCATCGTGCTGGGCGTGGCCGGCGCCACGACGGACCGTACGGCGATCCTCGTCGCCGGCGTGGCCGGCCTGGTCGCGGGAGCGATGAGCATGGCGGCCGGTGAGTACGTCTCGGTCAGCACCCAGCGCGACTCCGAGGAGGCGCTGCTGGCGAAGGAGAAGCGCGAGCTGCGCGAGGACCCGGAGGACGAGCTCGCCGAGCTGGCCGGGCTCTACGCCGAGAAGGGACTCGACGAGGACCTCGCCCTCGAGGTGGCCCGCCAGCTCACCGCCAAGGACGCGCTGGCCGCCCACGCCGAGGTCGAGCTCGGCATCGACCCCGACGACCTCACCAACCCCTGGAACGCAGCGCTCGCCTCGATGCTCGCGTTCACGGTCGGCGCGCTGCTCCCGCTGCTGACGATCCTGCTGGTGACGCCCGACCTGCGCGTCTGGGTGACCGTCGCGGCAGTGACCGCCGCGCTGGCGCTCACCGGTTGGGCGAGCGCCCGGTTCGGCTACGGCTCGGCGAAGCGGGCGGTGCTGCGCAACATCGGCGGTGGGTTGCTCGCGATGGCAGTGACCCACCTGGTCGGTCAGGCCGTCGGGACCCAGGTCTGATGGGCGTCCGCATCTTCGCCGCGATCGTCCCTCCGGCCGACGCCGTCGAGCACCTCGACGACTTCCTCGACCCGCGCCGCGACGCCGTACGCGACGAGGGGCTCCTGCGCTGGACGATCGCCGAGCAGTTCCACGTCACGCTGGCCTTCCTGCCCGACGTGGCCGACCACCTCGTCGACGAGTACGTCGACCGGCTGGCCGACGGCCTCGCCCGCACGCCGGTCCCGGTGCTGCGGCTGGCGGGGCCGCTCACCTTCCCGAACGCCCACGAGACGCGGGCCCTGGCCGTCGGAGTGGTGCCCGAGAGCGAGGGCGCCGACGTCGTGCTGGAGCGGATGGCCGGCCGCGCGCGCAACGCCGCGGTCGCCGTGGGCACCGAGGTCGACGGCCAGCGGTTCCGCCCGCACCTCACAATCGCCCGGCTGCGCCGGGCGAGCGACACCACCAACTGGGTGCGCCTGCTCGAGACCTACTCCGGCCCCGAGTGGCCCGTCCTCGAGGCGGCCGTCATCGCCTCCCACCTCGGCCAGGGACCGGGCGGACGCCCGCGCTACGAGACCCTCGCCGAGATCCCCCTCGGCCAGTAGCGCGCCGTCATGCTGCTCCTCGTCCTCGACCTGCTCGGGATCGCCGTGTTCGCGGTGTCGGGTGCGCTGCTCGCGGTCCGGCAGCGGTTCGACATCGTCGGCGTCCTGGTGCTCGCGACCCTGACCGGGCTGGGCGGCGGCTGGATCCGCGACGTCCTGATCGGGGTGGCGCCGCCGACCTCGCTCGAGGACTGGCGCTACCTCACGGTGCCGGTGGCGTGCGGCCTGGTCGCGTTCTGGTTCCACCCGGCACTGGAGCGGGTGGACCGGCCCGTCATCGTGTTCGACGCGTTCGGGCTCGGCCTCTTCGGCGTCGCCGGCGCGCTGAAGGCGGCCGAGCACGGCGCCGGGCCGGTGGCGGCGGCGATCCTCGGCATGGTCACCTGCATCGGCGGCGGCATCATCCGCGACGTGCTCGCCGGCAGGGCCCCCGTCGTGCTCACCACCGGTGAGCTCTACGCGATCCCCGCCCTCGCCGGCTCCGCCGTCGCGGCGGCCGGTTTCGAGGTCGGGCTCCCGACCGTCGCTGTCGCGATCCCCGCGGCCGCGCTCACGATCGGCTGGCGGCTGCTCGCGATCTGGCGCGGCTGGAAGGCGCCGCTGCCGAAGTCGTCCTAGGGTCCCGACAGCGGCGACCCCGTCACTCCGGCAGGTTGTGGATGATCTCGTCGACCTTGTCCTTGGCGTCGCCGAAGAGCATCCGGCTGTTCTCGCGGAAGAACAGCGGGTTCTGCACGCCGGCGTAGCCGGTGGCCATCGACCGCTTGAAGACGATGACCTCGCGGGCGTTCCAGACCTCGAGCACGGGCATGCCGGCGATCGGGCTGCTGGGGTCCTCGGCCGCGGCCGGGTTGACGGTGTCGTTGGCGCCGATGACGAGCACGACGTCGGTGTCCGGGAGGTCGTCGTTGATCTCGTCCATCTCGAGCACGATGTCGTAGGGCACCTTGGCCTCGGCCAGCAGCACGTTCATGTGACCGGGGAGGCGTCCGGCGACGGGGTGGATCCCGAACCGGACGTCGACGCCGCGGGCCCGGAGCTTCGCGGTCAGCTCGGCGACCGGGTACTGCGCCTGCGCGACGGCCATGCCGTAGCCCGGCGTGATGACGACCGAGGACGCGTTCGCGAGGACGTCCGCGGCCTCGGCGGCCTGGACCTCGCGGTGCTCGCCGTAGTCGGTGTCGGCACCCGCCGGGGCCTCGATCCCGAAGCCGCCGGCGATCACCGAGATGAACGAGCGGTTCATCGCCTGGCACATGATGTAGCTGAGGTAGGCACCGGAGGAGCCGACCAGGGCGCCGGTCACGATGAGCAGGTCGTTGCCGAGCAGGAAGCCCGATGCTGCCGCCGCCCAGCCGGAGTAGCTGTTGAGCATCGACACCACGACCGGCATGTCGCCGCCCCCGATCGAGGCGACCAGGTGCCAGCCCAGGGCCAGCGCGAGCGCCGTCAGGACGACCAGCAGGACGTCGGCGGAAGCGGAGTCCCGCGAGTCGGTGCCCACGTAGAGGACGGTGAGGATCGCGAAGAGGACCAGCGAGCCGAGGTTGATGAAGTTCTTGCCGGGCAGCATCAGCGGGGCGGACTTGATCCGCGCCGACAGCTTGAGGTTGGCGACGATCGAGCCGGTGAAGGTGACCGCGCCGATGAAGATCCCGATCGCGACCTCGGCCTCGTGGATGTTGGCGAGGCTGCCGCCGTGGTGCGGACCCTCGAGGTGTCCGTTCCACCCGATGAGGACGGCGGCGAGACCGACGAACGAGTGCAGGGCGGCGATCAGCTCGGGCATGCCGGTCATCTCGACGATGCGGGCCCGCCACAGCCCGATCACCGCACCGATGCCGATGGCGCCGAGCATGAGGACGATCGAGAGGTAGTTGTCGGTGTCGAGGGCGTGGTCGAGGACCAGCAGCACCGTCATCGCCAGCGCGACGGTCATGCCGACCATGCCGTAGGTCAGGCCGCTCTTGGCCGACTCGTGCCGGGACAGGCCGGCCAGCGAGAGGATGAACAGCAGCGAGGCGACGATGTAGGCCCCGCCGGTCACGGAGAAGATGTCCATCGTGCTCAGGCCCCCTTGCTGAACATGCCGAGCATGCGCCGGGTGACCGCGAAGCCACCGAAGATGTTGATCGAGGCCACCAGCACGGCGATGGCCGCGAGCACCTGGATCGCGACGTCCTCGCTCTCCAGCTGCAACAGCGCACCGACGACGACCACGCCCGAGATCGCGTTGGTCACCGACATCAGCGGCGTGTGCAGCGCGTGCGCCACCTTGCCGATGACGTAGTAGCCGATCACGATCGAGAGCATCAGCGTCGTGAAGTGCCGTGGGATCGGGTCCGGCGCGGTGGCGTTGACCAGCCAGAACGCCGCGATCCCGCCCAGGACGACGGCCATCCGCCCGCGCGCGGTCAGCGCCGGCTTCGGCTCCTTCGCCTCCGGTGCGGGAGCGCCGGCGGTCTTCGGCGTCGCCGAGACCTGCACCGCCGGCGGCGGCCACATCACCTCGGACCGGGACTCTGCCCCGTCATCGGTGGCACGGGTGACCGTCACTCCGCGCTGGACGACGTCGTCCAGGTCGAGGGTGAGCTCGCCGTCCTTCTCGGGGGTGAGCAGCTTGAAGAGGTTGACGATGTTGGTCCCGTAGAGCTGCGAGGTCTGGGCGGGCAGCCGGCCGGCGAGGTCGGTGTAGCCGAGGATCGTGACGCCGTGGTCGGTCACGACCCGCTGGTCGGTCTCGGTGCCGGCGACGTTGCCGCCGTTGGCCGCGGCCATGTCGACGATCACGCTGCCCGGCCGCATCGCGGCGACGGTCTCCTCGTGGATCAGCTTCGGCGCCGGACGGCCGGGGATGAGGGCCGTGGTGATGACGATGTCGGCGTTGCGGGCCTCCTCGTCGTACATCGACGCGGTGGCCGCCTCCTGCTCGGCGGTCATCTCCTTGGCGTAGCCGTCGGTGCTGACCTCGCTCTCGAAGTCGACCTCGACGAAGGTGCCGCCGAGCGACTCGACCTGCTCGGCCACCTCGGGGCGTACGTCGAACGCGCGGACCACCGCGCCCATCGCGGCTGCCGCGCCGATCGCCGCCAGTCCGGCGACGCCGCCGCCGACGACGAAGACGCGGGCCGGCGGCATCTTGCCCGCGGCGGTGACCTGGCCGGTGAACATCCGCCCGAACTCGTGGGCGGCCTCGACCACCGCGCGGTAGCCCGCGACGTTGGCCATCGAGGACAGCACGTCCATCGACTGGGCGCGCGAGATCCGCGGCACGGCGTCCATCGCGAGCGCGGTCACGCCCTGCGCGGCCAGCTGCTCGACCAGCTCCGGGCTGCGCGCGGGCGCCATCATCGAGATGATCGTGGCGCCGGCGCGCAGCCGGGCGATCTCGTCAGCGGTCGGCGCGTTGACCTTCACCACGATGTCGGAGCCCCAGACGTCCTCGCTGCTCCCGACCGTCACCCCGGCGTCGGTGAACGCCTCGTCGGCCTGGTCGGCCAGCGCTCCGGCACCGGACTCGACGACGACGTCGTAGCCCAGCCCCTGGAGCTGGGCTGCTGTCTTCGCGGTCGCGGCGACGAGGGTCTCGCCGGTCTTCGACTCGCGGGGCACTCCGATGCGCATTCCTGCCTCGTTTCCGGCTGGCGGTCCGGGGATCCAGCGCAGGTCAACCTACACAGGGGCGCGGGCCGGCAGCCGAGGTTGTCCGTAAACCAGCCGATCGGCGGATACGAGGTGTGGTAAAGGCCTCGGTCAGCCCACGACGCCGTACAACCGGTCGCCTGCGTCGCCGAGTCCCGGCACGATGTAGCCCTTGTCGTTGAGGCGCTCGTCCATCGCCGCGGTGACGACGGTCACCGGCACGTCGAGGCCGGTCAGCTCCTCCTCCAGGCGTGCGCAACCCTCGGGCGCGGCCAGCAGGCAGACCGCGGTGATGTGGTCGGCTCCGCGGTCGGTGAGGAAGCGGATCGCCGCGGCCAGGGTGCCGCCGGTGGCGAGCATCGGGTCGAGCACGTAGCACTGCCGCCCGCTGAGGTCGTCGGGCAGGCGCTCGGCGTACGTCGACGCCTCGAGCGTCTCCTCGTTGCGCACCATGCCGAGGAAGCCGACCTCGGCGGTGGGCAGGAGGCGCATCATGCCGTCGAGCATGCCGAGGCCGGCCCGCAGGATCGGTACGACGAGCGGCCGCGGCGTCGCCAACGTCACACCCGTGGTCGGGGCGACCGGCGTGGAGATGTCCTTGTCCTCCACGCGCACGTCGCGCGTCGCCTCGTAGGCGAGCAGCGTGACCAGCTCGTCGGCGAGGTTGCGGAACGTCGGTGAGTCGGTCGTCTCGTCGCGGAGCACGGTCAGCTTGTGGGCGACGAGCGGGTGGTCGACGACGAGGGTGCGCATGCCCGAACCCTAATGCTCTGGCCTCCTGTCGCCTCAGGTGTCACCCTGGGAAGGTGACCGCGTCGGATGCTGTCGACTTCGCCCTGGCCGCCTACCGCGAGGAAGGCGTGTGGCAGGTCGCCGAGCTCACCCACGACCACGTGGACGACGTCGAGACGCTCGCGTCGGCGTTGCGCCGGCTGCCGGGCGACCACGGCGCGGTCGGCCTGGTCGCGATCGACGAGGACTTCTTCGTCCTGGTGCGCGTCGCCGGCCAGCACACCCGCGTGCTGCTGTCCGACGTGACGGCGGCCGCGGAGTGGGAGCTGGCCGCGTCCGCGGTCGAGTTCCTCAACCTGCCGATGCCCGAGGACGAGGACGAGCCCGAGGCGGCCGGTGACCTCGACCTGCTCGGCGACCTCGGCCTGCACGCGATGGACCTCGCCGCTCTGCTCGACGACGAGGAGCTCTACCCCGACGAGATGCTCTCCGACGTGGCCCGCCGGCTCGGGTTCGGCGAGCTCTTCGACGACGCGGTCGACCTCGCCTCCGCGTGAACCTTCGTGCCCGCTGGCGCGAGCCGATGCTCGCCGCCCTCGAGGAGGCGCGCGCCGCGCTCGCGACCGGCGACGTCCCGATCGGCGCCGTCGTCGTGGACTCCGCGGGGTCGGTCGTCGGCACCGGCCGGAACGTGCGCGAGGCCGACGCCGATCCGACCGGCCACGCCGAGGTGGTCGCGCTCCGTGCGGCGGCACGGGACCGGGGCGAGTGGCGCCTCGACGGCTGCACGCTGGTGGTGACCCTCGAGCCGTGCACGATGTGCGCCGGCGCCGCCGTGCTCGCTCGGGTCGACCGCGTCGTCTTCGGCGCCTGGGACCCGAAGGCCGGCGCCGCCGGCTCCCTCTGGGACGTCGTCCGCGACCGGCGCCTCAACCACCGCCCCGAGGTCGTCCCCGAGGTCATGGCCGCCGAGTCCGCGGCGCTGCTGGAGGACTTCTTCGCCTCCCAGCGGTGAGGCGGCACGGGACGTCATCCGTCCCGCACCTCCCGGGGTGCCGGTCGTCCGACTTCCCGGCCTCCTGCTTGGACTTAACTGTAGTATGTCGGTCAACTTACCCGACTCTAGCGAAAGCAGTGCGATGTCCCGACAGCTCCACCTCGGCGGCTTCATGATCGCCAGCCAGGTCACCCACTCCCACGCCGCGTGGCGGCACCCCGCCTCCGACGCCGGCGGCTTCCTGCGACCCGACTACTACCACCGCATCGGGCGGATCCTCGAGCGCGGCACGTTCGACTTCGTGTTCTTCGCCGACCTGCTGGCGGTGCCGACCAACTACGGCGGCGGGCACGACGAGGCGCTGCGTCGCGGCACCCAGGCCAGCGCGACCCTCGACCCGAGCCTGGTCGCGACGAGCATCGCGGCGGTGACCCAGCACCTCGGGGTCGCGATCACCAAGAGCACGACGTACTTCCATCCGTTCGAGCTGGCGCGCATTTTCGGCACCCTCGACCACTTGTCGCAGGGGCGGGTCGCCTGGAACATCGTGACCTCGCTGAGCTCCGCCGAGGCGCGGAACTTCGGCCTGCAGCAGGCCCTCGACCACGACCTGCGCTACGACCGGGCGCAGGAGTTCGTCGAGGCCGCCATCAAGCTGTGGGAGAGCTGGGACGCCGACGCGCTCGTGCTCGACAAGGAGAGCGGCACCTTCGCCGATCCGGCCAAGGTCCACGCCGCCGACCACGACGGGCTGTTCTACAAGACCCGCGGCCCACTCCCGACGCCACGCTCCCCGCAGGGACGGCCGGTGTTCATCCAGGCCGGGTCGTCCGGCAAGGGCAAGGACTTCGCGGCCCGGTGGGCCGAGGCGGTCTTCGAGATCGACCCGACGCCGGAAGGTCGCAAGGCCTACTACGACGACGTGAAGAGCCGGGCGAGCGACCACGGGCGCAACCCCGACCACGTCAAGATCCTCCCCGCGTTCGTCCCGTTCGTCGCCGAGACCGAGTCCATCGCCCGCGAGAAGCAGGCCTTCCACAACGAGCTCGCCGACCCGATCTCGGGCCTGATGACGCTGTCGGTGCACACCGACCACGACTTCAGCCAGTACGACCTCGACGCGCCGGTCGACCAGGTCACCGTCGGCGGCTCGCAGGGCCTGTTCGACCTGGCCAAGCGGCTGTCCGACCGCGACAGCCTCACCCTGCGCGATGTCGGCAAGCTCTACGCACAGGGTGTGATGCTGCCGCAGTTCGTCGGCACCGCGTCCGACGTCGCGGACCAGATCGAGGACGGCTTCCGCAACGGCGAGGCGGACGGCTGGATGCTCTCCTGCGCGCAGTCGCCGGGCACGTTCAACGACTTCGTCGACCTCGTCGTGCCCGAGCTGCGCCGGCGCGGGCTGTTCCGCGAGAAGTACCACGGCACCACGCTGCGCGACCACCTCGGCCTCACCGAGACGACCGGCGCGCCGGTCGGCGCCGGCGTCTGACCGTCGCCGTACGACGCCAGGCCGGCCGGGCGCCGATGAGTTCCTCGCGCCCGGCCGGTCCATCGTTCATGGACACCATCGACTTCGGGCCGGCGACCACCACGATGCGCGGGCTGGTCGCTGCGGTGACCGACGACCAGCTCACGTGGCCGACCCCGTGCGAGAAGTACACCGTCGGCGACCTCGTCGACCACGTGGGCGGGCTCGCGCTCGCGTTCACGGCGGCGGCACGCAAGGAGGACCTGCCCGGTGCCGAGCAGGGCGGCAGCGGCGACGCCTCGCGCCTCGAGCCCGCGTGGCGCGACCGGATCGACGGCTCCCTCGCCGGGCTCGCCGAAGCCTGGCGCGACCCCGCCGCCTACGAGGGCGTCGCGAAGGCGGGCGGCATCGAGATGCCCGGACCGATCGCGGCCGCGGTCGCCCTCAACGAGGTGGTCGTCCACGGGTGGGACCTCGCAACCGCGCTCGGCCGCCCGTTCGAGGTCAGGGACTCCGACGTCGCGGCGTGCATGGCGTTCGCCGAGCCGTTCTCGACCCCCGAGTCCGCCGACCAGCGTGGCGACGCGTTCGGGCCCGTCGTACCGGTGCCGGACGCCGCCCCGCCGCTGGAGCGGTTGCTCGGGATGATGGGCCGTCACGCCTGACCCTGCTCGATTTCAACCGCACTGACCCGCTCCGGTAATCTCTCCGGCGGTGGCGTGTCCGAGCGGCCGAAGGTGCATCACTCGAAATGATGTGTGGGGCAACCCACCGTGGGTTCAAATCCCACCGCCACCGCCGGCCAAAGGGCCTTTGACCTGCGGAAACGCAGATCAAAGGCCCTTTGTCATCCGTATCGTGCCCAATATGTGCCCAATGCTCACCCAACAATGCGGCGTTCGGCCACACCGTCGGTCCGCTGAAACAGCGGCGAGACAACACTCAATATCGCGCTGCGGGGATCTTTCGCGGGGCGGCCTCGAGGTCGTCGAGCTTGATGCGGATGGCGCGTTTGCCGCAGCGGTACGCCGGGATTGTGCCGGCGGCGATCCAACGCCGGATGGTCTTGACCGAGACCGCCATGGCCTCTGCCGCCTCCTCGAGGCTGAGGTAAACCGGGATGCCGCGTCGCTCAGCCATCGGTACTCACCTCCGCTCGTGGGACCGTGGCCGAGGCGAGGAAGCGTCGGGCCTCGGCGACGGTGATGTAGAGGCGGCCGACTCCTTGGAAGCGGGCCCAGCGCGGTCCGACGCCGCGTTGGCGCCAGTCGCGGACCGTGCGCTGTGGGATGCGGATGAGTTCGCAGAACTCTTCGAACAGGATCAGGTTGTTGTCGTCCCAGTCGTCGGGGATGCCGATGGGTGTCACCATCTCTTCGCCTCTCGTCGTGGCCGCCGACGGGTTCGGCGGCTCCTGCCGGGAGAAGCAACATCGCGCTCGGCGGATCGGACGTCTTGTGACCGTTGCTGTCGAGACGCGTGGCTCTCCTGGTCACCTATGTCGTCCACGCCGGTCCGGGCGATCACTTCAGGCGAGGATGTTTGGTCAACGGCCGATCCCGCGGGGGGTCGGTTGTGGTGCTGGGATTGGTTGGGGTCGACGTGGGCCGTGCCGCAGCGCCGCGGCCTGCAGTCCGACGCTGCGTGGTGGCGCACTGGATCCGTAGCGGTCGATGTCGTCGGTGGCTCTCTCGGCGGCGTGGCTGGGGCCGAGGTCGGCGCGGTCGCGGATGAAGATGTCGATCCATTGGCTGCGGGCGTCGTCGATGGTCTCGGCGATGAGGTGGGCGACGTTGCGGTGGCGGCCGCGGGTCATGCCGACGTAGGCGGTGGCGGCGCCGGTCGTTTCGCCGAGTGCGAGGTGGGCGGAGTCGACGGTCTCTCCCTGGGCTCCGTAGGCGGTGGTGGTGAAGGCGAGCTCGACGTGCTCGTGAACGTAGTCGGCGGGGAGCTCGCGTTGTCCGGCGCGCCCGGTGACGAGGAGGCTGCAGTCCTCGCCGATGCCGGCCACGGTCCAGATGTCGCGGTTGGCGACTGCGAGGTCGCGGTCGTTGCGTCGGGTGGCGACTCGGTCGCCGAGCCCGATCCGCTCACCACGACGGGTGATCGGCTCACCAACGCGCTCACCAACGCGCTCACCGGATTGCTCACCAGACTTGTCGCCGGCGTCGTGGCGGCGGTCGCGGATTGCTGCGTTGAGTGCGCTGACTTGGTCGCGGGTGTCGGTGATGACGAGCTGGTCGCCGTCATCAGCACGGTCGGCGCCGATGGCGGCCAGGGTTGCTGTGCGTTCGACCTCGCTGGGATGAACGACGACGTCGCCGCGTTCGAGGAGGGCGTCGAAGACCTCACCAGGCCGCTCACCAGTGCGCATGAGCATGCTGAGGTCGGCGTAGGCGGGGTCGCTGAATCGGTGGACCGATTCGAGCTCGTGGTGGGCTTCGGGTCGAGCCCAGCGTGCGGCGAGGTCGAGGACGCCGCCGCGGCCGACGGCCGGGAGCTGATGGCGATCGCCGAGGAGCGCGACGGTGGCGTGGGCTTGGTCGGCGATGGCGAACAGCGCGCGGGCGGTGTCCTGGTCGAGCATGCCGGCCTCGTCGACGAGGAGGACGTCGCCGGGGAGCAGCCGTGCGCGGGCCTCTGCTGCGGCGGCGGCGTGCGACCAGTGCCCGTCCTCGTCCCAGCGGTAGCCGTGTTGGTGGATGAGCCAGGCGGCGGAGAAGGCGTCGGTGCCGACCTGCTGCTGTGCTGCTTGGGCGGCCTTGAGCGTGGGAGTGACGACCACGAGTCGACGATCCGCGTCGTCGAGTGCGTCGCGTGCGGCGGCCAGGGTGGTGGTCTTGCCGGCCCCGGCTGCGCCTTCGATCACCAAAAGGCCAGCGTCGCCGGCAAGAGCAGCGACGACGCGCCGTTGCGCAGGATCGAGATGCGCGACGCCGCGGAGCCGGACCGCTGCAGTGACCGGCCGTGCGGAACGTGAAGCGATGCTGTCGACCAGGTCGGCCTCGACAGCGAGGACACGCTCGGACGTCAGACTGCGGACATGCTCGGGGACGTCATCTCGTTCCAGCAACGGCACACACCGTGCCCGGGCGCGGTCAGCGATGTCCTCGACCAGCTCGTGCCGCACCGGTCGCTCGGCGACCACGCCGACGGAAGCGATCAGTCGTTCCACCTCGCCGCGAATGTCAGCTGCGTTCCACGCAGACCGCTTCGCCCCGAGTCGAGTGAGCACCAGATCGACGGCGACCTCGCGGTTGATCCGACCGACCTGGAGACCCGGCGCTGTCACGCGACCCGTCGGTGGCGTGAAGCCGAGGTCGCGCAGTTCGCCGTTCCACGCCGCGACGAGGTCGGCGCCGCTGCGGGGTACGACCTTGTCGGGCCGCGCGTCCGCCCACGCGCGTCGGTCCCAGACACGCCGCAGCCGCGGACCCGGTTCCTGGTCGGGGTGCTCGGCTCGCCATGCGGCTTCGTATCGGTCGACGTTGCGGTTGATCTGTGCCGCGCGTTGGCTGAACCCGGCGACATAGGGCGCGAGCTGCTGGATCTCGCCGTCGTCGGCGAGGCTGTAGCCGCGGTCCGCGAGCGTGGTGCGGAACTCGGGGTCGCACATCACCGCGGCGTGACCGATCCCGTTGAGTGCCTCGATGCTGTCGACGAGGCCGACCGAGTGCAGTCCGCGCCATGCTCCGCGCGCGAAGACGCGTGCGTTGATCTGTACATGGAGGTGACGGTGCGGGTCGCCGGCGCGCGAGGTGTGGTGACGGACCACTGCCGCCTCGACCATCTCCACCGGCACCTGCACCTGACGCCCGCGCGGCCCGACCCGAGTAGTGGCATGCGAAGCGACCCAGCCGATCACCTCGCTCGCCGCCCGCCCCATCGCCGCGTCGTACGCCACCGCGATCTCGGGGTGGATCGCGGCGGCAAGCGACCAGGACTTCGGCCCGTTGATGACGACCTCGACGAACCGCAGCGCGCGTGCGTCGTCGCGCAGGCGCCCCTTGGCCGCGCCGGTCAGCACGTCGAAGCCGGCGACCCAGCCCTCGTACCTCGACCCGTCGAGGTCCCCGACGCGCTGCACAACTCCGGGGCCAGCGATGTAGTGCGCGGCCAGGCCGCTGCCTTCGGCCAGGTAGTAGTCGTCGGCGCGCGAGTGGTCGGCCTCGAGGTAGGAGCGCGCCGCAGCGGCAGAGCCTCGGTAGAACTTCACCCCGCCGTGCATCGGCCTCGTCACCGCCCGTCACTACTCGTCATCTAGCCTTGAAATGACGCTCGGCCCGCCCCGAGGGGCGGACCGAACTACGGACCTTCGTAGCATGCGTGCCGCTCGGTTTGAAGGCGTCTGTGGGCCACGGACGGCAGCGCTCCGAGAAGTCGTCATTCCTCGTCAAGCGCCATTCGTGTGGGCTGGTGTCGGGAACGAACTCGATGATGTTCAAGGGGATCGATGATGTTGAGAGGCGCGACGGTTCAGGCGACGTCGAAGTCTGCCTGTCACTGCTCCCGCTGTCGATCCGGTTCGACACGACCGATCACCGGAGGAGAAATTCGGAACCAGCACCGAACCAGCGGCGTCCCAGGGAGCATCTGAGTGTCGAATGCACCGGTGGACAGCTGCAAGGAGTGGGCGGGTGGCAGATCAGGAGGCCGAGTTCGTGGCGTTCTACGCCGCGACCTGGCCACGCCTGTTCCGCACCGTCTACGGCGTCGCCGGAGATCGGCAACTCACCGAGGACGCATTGCAGACCGCCTTCGCGCAAGCTTGGTCACGGTGGCCGAAGGTCTCGGCATCCGACGACCGACTGGCGTACCTGCGCCGGATGGCCATCAATGCCGCCCTCGCACGGCATCGCAAGGCTTCGAGCCGGCGCGAGTCGAGCGTGCCCGTCGTCCCGGACGCACCTGCTCCCGACGACGACTGGCTCGAGTGGGATGCGACCTGGCAGGCCGTCCGCGCTCTCCCACCGCGCCAGCGCGCCGTCGTGGTGCTCCGCTACTACGAGGGCCTGAGCGAGCGGGAGATCGCCGAGATGCTCGGCTGCCGACCAGGGACGGTCAAGTCCCAGGCATCGGCCGCCCTCGCCAGGCTCCGCACCGTGCTCGAAACTGAAGGGACCAGACGATGAACCTCGAGGAACGCCTGACGACCGACCTCCACGACGACCTCGACCGCCTCGACGCGGGCCCCGGCGACCCCCGCCAGGCGCTGGTCGCCGGCACCAGGACCAGCCGACGTCGTACGACGTTGCGCGTGGTGTCCACCGCTGCGGTCGTCGGTGCGGTCGCGCTGACCGCCGGGGTCGCGCTCCGCCCCGAGGACCGCACGGGCGACGGGGAGCCGGCACCGTCGGCGCCCGCCGGTGGCTGGAGCAAGGCAGCGCCGTCGCCGCTCGCGCCCCGCTACGGAGCCCTGATGGTGTGGACTGGCGACGAGGTGCTCGTCATGGGGGGCCACCAGGACACCCCGTGCCCACCGAACGCGGACTGCATCGCACCGAGCGATCCCCTATCCGACGCTGCCGCCTACGACGCCGAGACCGATGGCTGGCGGACCATTGCGCCACCACCGATCCAGATCGACAGTGGCACTCCGGCCGTCGTGAGCGACGGGATCGTGGTGATCGGGAACGCCCGGAACTGGTGGACCTACGACCCCGTCGCCGACCGATGGCGCGAGCTCGACCCCCCCGCCGGCGTCGATGCTGGACCCCGGACCGAGCTCGACGGCAAGGTCTATGCCGTGGACGGTCACCGGACGGTGTCGGTGCTCGAGGTGGCGTCCGGGTCGTGGTCGACCCTCCCCTCAGACGACCTCGCGCCCGCCCTGACGATCGACGGCCTTTTCGCCACCTCGTCCGGGATCGTCCTGGCGGGCGTCAACTACCGTGAGTCGGCCCCTGACGAGCCGACCCTCACCCAGGCCGACATCTGGGACGGCCGCTCGTGGTCCCGCCTTCCGCGCACCGGCATGATCGGCTGGCTCTACAACTGGACCGGCGAACGCATCCTCGGTCTCGAGCCGGGCGGCGCCGACGGGGGACAGACCAACAACTGGGGCCGCTACTACCCCGCGGCCGGTGCGCTCGACCCAGCCACCGGCGCCTGGGAGCCGCTGCCCGGCCTCGACTACGAGGACCGGGCCGAGGGCCCGGCGTGGGTTGTCGAGACCGCCGAAGGCCCCCTGGTCGCCACGCAAGGCCGGGTTTACGACGACTCCGCCCGGACCTGGACCGAGCCCGGCATCCCCGATTCCGCAGTCGACAGCGACCTCAGCGCGACCTGGGCCGACGGCCGACTGGTGTTCTTCGGCGGCTACGACCGCGATGCCGAGCGGCTGTCCAACGACACTTGGATCTGGACTCCCGGGGGGTGAGCGACCGATGACGGCGACAACGCGCCGTCCAAGCACAGGCTGTGACAGTCGCTGCCACTAGTGCAGGTCGACGCGTTTCGCGCGACCGCCCGCGCACGACCAGCGCTTCGGCATCAGTATCTGCTCGTCGATTCCTGATCGCATGGCCAAGAAGCGCGCACGTGTCCTAGGACCAAGAATCCCTAGAAGGCTGCATCCAGTTGCGCCTGGACATCTTCCAGGGTCCACCCGTTGCCCCATGCACTAGTTCCACCCTCCCTTGTTGGGAAGGTCAGCGCTTGGGGATGAAGTCCAGCGAGCAGTACCCCGTCCTCGGGTAGGCCCCTGTTGGGATCGATCACGCTAATGTTCGCGCTCTTTGAGAACTGGACGGGGTCTGCCATGACGATGACTTCGCTGCCCAAGGGGATTGCCTTTTCGAACGCCGACACGGGGACCACGGTCGAGGGGCCGCCCTCGTCGTCGACTACACCCTCCTGCTGAGCCCCACGAGACAGGGTCACAAAGATCGATCCCGAAGAATCAAGGTCCGCTCGGGATCCCTTGTAAAGATCGGCAACCCGAATCTCAAGCACGACGCTGTGTTCCCGGACATCGTAGCCCTCTGACGCGGCCCCCTCCTCAAGGATTTCGTAGCCATCTCGAATCCCAACGATCTCGCCTGAAACGACCGTCGAACGTTCTCTGGCCATCTCGGCAGGCACGGCGTACATGAAAGCGTTGACGTGACCGCCTGCTTCGAAAATCGATGTGTCGACAAACTTGGGGTCAGGCTGGGTGTTGTCCGTGCCGCTCGAGCACGCTGTCGCGACGAACAGCAGGGCGGCTGCAGCGACGAGGGTAGAACGGCGCCAATTCTTGGTCATCATGCGTTCCCTCACCAGTTGCTATTGATGTGGTTGATGTGGTGTGGCCCGTAGGTTCGCGTCCACTCTTGCCCGCCATCCCACAAGCCAGACCGCATGCAACTATGGTTCCCGGCGCCGTCAGGTGATGTTGCGCCGTAATGGTCGAGGGCGACACTGTGGCCAAGCTCATGGCATGTGGTATGGCGGGTCTCGGCGGGCGGATCTGCGGCATATTGCTGAATTTCACCGTAGCTGACGCGAATCCGCCATTGATCACATCGTCCGTTGGTATTCAGATCGATACAGTTGGTAACGCCGCTAACGCCCTCTTGGTAGAAGACTTGCTCCCACCTCGCGTCCGTCTGGCTAGTGCAATTCGAGTGGAACTGGATGGGTACAACGGTCTGATCGCGCAGCGTTCCCATCGACCAATCGATGCGGTCCTTCACCAGATTGTTCGGCGGGTTGACGTCTCTGAAACAATAGGTGTGATCACCGCGATCGGGCTCGATGCCTCCCACTACGTCCGCCGGCCACTCATCGGCTGCTGCGTGATCCGCGAGCGGAATCGTCATTCCGCTGAGTATCGTCAAACCGACGACAAGCATGCCGCCCAGAGCTTGCGACCGGCCGTTGCGTCGCGAGGGGCCGCCCAGCGGCCAACACGATCGTCGGCCGGACCGGGATCTTGTCTTCGCCGTCACGATTTTCTCCCGTTCTGCCGGTTCCGCCGCACCCCGCGCTGTTTGTCACGAAGGCCGCATGATAACAAGCGGTGTACCGCTCCGCTCGGTTCTTCGGAATCACCCTGATTTGTTCGCGGACCGCGCGTCTGGCTCGCTCCGCGGCCGTCGAGTTTCCGCACCTGGAAGATGGTGCTGCCCGAGTGACGACCGGGCAGCGATCGTCCGCACGTGCACCCTTCCATGGACGCCACGGGTCAGGGGCGCCGCGGGCATGCCGTCAGCCGATTCGCTTCCGCTTGCGCCAAAGGGTCGCAGGTGCGACGCCCCCTCACCATCCTCCAAACCGTCCCCATCAAGGCCCGACCCGCTTGGTGCAGCAGACACTCATGGCGGTGGACCCCAAAGGGCGGGCTAGCGTCAAACCAGATCGTCTCCAACTAACCCGGAGGGCCCCGCCGAGGAACGGCGTAATGGCCGCAGCTCCGGAAAGGCGACTCCCGGGTCTTGGGCTGAGCGACGTGGACTTTCCGGTGATGCCGCCTATCCGCCCGATTTTGGCCAAGACGACCGCGCTGGAGAAGGCGCCAGCGCTCCTTCCCGACGTCCAGCTAGAGCCGAAGTGGGACGGCTTTCGTCCGTCGGCTCTCTCAAGTCAGACCGCACGCAGGCCGTTGCGGCGAGACAGACGGCGGCTGATCTCGCGGTCTCGTTCCTGGCGAGAGTGCTGGTAGTGAATGGCCATGCTCGGCGTGGAATGGCCGAGCCGGTACATGAGTTCGGCGATGCTGGCGCCTTCCTCTGCGGCCCAGGTGGCTCCGGTGTGGCGAAGGTCGTGGAGATCGAGGTCCTCACGCCCGGCGCGGCGGCGGGCTTCGCGCCAGCCGAAGCCCGCCTTCCGCACGCTGCCGTCCTCATTGAGGACGGCAGCGCGCCCGTTCAAGGTGGTCTCGGACAGGTGCACGGTCTGGTCGCGGCTGGCGTGGAAGATCAGACCGGCCGGGCCAGGGGCGGCGTGCCGAGCGAGATGATCCTTGACTGCGGGGATGAGAAAGTCGGGGATTGATACCGAACGGAAGCCGGCGTCGGTCTTCGGCGCTCCGACGAGGCTCTCGGTCGCTCTGGTGGACGCGTTGGGGTCGACTGCTGCCTTCCGGACGCGTACGACGCCGCGGGAGACCTCGACCCATGCAGCCTCGGCACCGCTCTCGTCGCGGGTGATGACTACGTCGCTTCGCCGCAGCTCGCGCAACTCGCCCGAACGTAGAGCGCACCACGTGGCCAGCAGCAGGAGGAGCCTGAGCCGCTCGGGCATCGTGTCGACCATGACAGTTAGTTCGGCGGCGCTGACTGGGCGGAGGTTTTTGCGCCGTACCTGGCGCGCAGCGCCGCGGATCTGGGCGGGGTTCTTCTCGATGACCTCCTCATCGACGGCGGTGTTGAGGATGGTTCGGAGCGTGGCGTAGGCGTCGGACTTGGCGGACGGTCCGACGTCCAGTTCCTCGTGCCATCTGCGGACGGCGGCTCGGGTGATCTTGTCCAACGGCACCGGCCCAAAGGTTGGGTAGACGTTCGTGCGCAGTGACGAGCGGTACTTGTCCTTCGTCGTCCGGCGGAGCGGTTCGCCTCGCGAACTGCGCCGCGCTTCGAGCCAACGCTCGGCGTAGTCCTCGAACGTCGGGAGTGCCTCCAACTGTTCCCGGAGCTTCGCGTCAGCGAGACGGTCCTTCGGCGACAGCCACGAGTTGGCGTCCTCCACAACACGGCGTTCGGCGAGCAACCAGGCCTCGGCATCCATGCGCGCGACGAAAGTGGTCGGCGCGGTGACGCGTTCGCCGGACGGTGCCAGGTATCGCGCCTGGTAGTTGCCGCTAGCGAGCCGTCGGATGCTGCCGAAGCCGCGCTTCTCACGTCGTCGCGCCATCCCCGAGACCCCTCGTTTTTCGTGCCCAGTACGTGCCCAATACGTGCCCAATCGAGGTCTTCATCTGTCCACTCGACGGCGCCACCAGGGTACGCTTCGTCGCGCGTTGGTGCAGGTCAGAGCCCTTTTTGGGTTCTCCTGTCCGCTGGTGTGCCGAGTTGTCCGCGGCGATCATCGAACTTTCAAATCCCACCGCCACCGCCAGTAGGTCGCAGAAGCCCCGTCAGGTCCCTGACGGGGCTTCTCGCGTCTACGTCGTGCTCAGTCGAGGATCGACGGCACCGGCAGCGGTGCGGGACGCGGCCCCTTCGGGAGCGCGCCACGGACCTCCCGCCAGCGGTCGGCCTGCTCCTCGGTGACCGCCCACCAGTCCTGGGTGTCGCTGCGCCGGAGGGTGGCGCCGCCCGCCACCACGACAGGAGCACCGGGTGCGTCGGCGAAGTTCGTCTCCAGGAACCGGCCCATCGCTGCTCGCGTCTCCGCCCATTCCTCGGGTCGGGTGGCCGTCAGCGGCGCGATCCGCTCGTCGGCGAAGAACCCTCCGGGACGGGACGAGCAGGCGTCGAGGACCATCCGCCAGCGGTGGGCGAGCAGGGCCGGGGAGGTCGCCAGGCGCTTCAGCTCGGTCGTCGACCACGGCACCAGCCGGGCCAGCTGCTCCGCCTCGGCGCGCTCCGCGGGAGTCAGCTCGACGACCGGCGCGGCGGGTGCGGCCGCAGCGGCCGGCGGGACCGGGCCGACGCCGGGCACCGGCACGGCGTACGGCACGTCGGTCGACACGACCGACCCGAGCGGCCGGTCGGGACGGCCGACCTCGCGCTGCGCGACCAGCGCTGCGAGCTCGGCGTAGTCCTCGCGTCGTACGAGCAGGGGGATCCAATCGCCCATGGAAGAGTCTCCCGGAAGGTGTGGGGCGACCGGCAGGGGAGCAGCCGGTCGGCGTCGGGGCGAATCTACTAGTGCGAGCGGCTCGCTACAGGGAGTTCGGCTCCTCGAACCGCGCCTCCATGCGCTCGGTCCACGTCGTCAGCACGACCGAGTCCGGCGAGAGTCCGAGCGACGCGAGCTCCGTGGCGATCGGGTGGTCGCCGAGCGTCAGCGCGACGTCGGCGTCGAAGTACATGCCGCTGCCGGTGCCGCCTTGGGTGAAGCGGGTCAGGTGCGGTCGCCCGTCGATCAAGGTGTACGACGCCAGCGGCATCGCCGGCATCTCGTCGGAGCCCCCGCGCGGCACGGTCACGTCGAGGACCAGCTCGCCGCCCATCGTCAGCACCCACCGGCTGGTCGTGTCGGTGTTCGTGACGTCGATCTGCTCGACGGACTTCGGGAAGCCCCAGATCTGGTTGCCCGCCACGCAGGTGAACTCCTCGGTCACCGGCAGGTGGGTGATGAACGTGCCGTCCTCGCCGCCGCCCTCGGGGCGGACGAACAGCAACGTCCCGACCTCCAGGTAGGAGCCGAGGTCGTTGTCCCGGTAGTCGACGAGGGCCAGCGCGAACTGCGCCCGCCCGGGCTCGGTCTCGACGATCTCGAACCCCGCCGGGGCGAGCGCCTGCGCCGCCTCGACAGCGACGTCGAAGATCACCGTCGCGTTCGAGCCGTCGCGCACCTCGACGGGCATGGTGACGGTCTGGCCGAGGATGTCGTGGGTCGCGGTCACGTCCGCAGTAGAACATGTTCTAGGCGGGAACTTCCAGGGTCCGGTCGCACGTTGGGCACCCCGTGCCTCTTCCCTCCCTCACCGACCAGGCCCACCGACTCCTCGACCTCGGCGTGCACCACCTCGCCGGCACCACGCCGGACGACGTCCTCGGTGCTGCGGGGAGGGGAGGTCCGGACGGGCTGCTCGTCACCGCCGCCCCCGCCTCCGCGCTGGCGCCGTTGCTGCGCCTCGGCGACAAGGAAGGTTTCGTCGTCGAGGACATGACCGACGTCGACGACTTCCGGCCCACCGATGCAGCGGCGGTGCCCGCGGCGCCGTACGTCGTCGCGGGGCTCGATCGCGGCGACGCGCATCTCGACCGGACGCCCGCCGAGACCCTCCCCGACCTCCTGGCCGCCGGGCGCTCGCCGCTGACCCTCGAGGAGGGCCTGCACTGGGTGCTCCAGGACCCCGACGTGCTTGAGCGCAACCGCTGCTTCATGACGATCGGGTCGCGGCTGACGAAGCCCGACGGCGCCTACGACGCGCGCACCCCCGCGCTCTGGATCAGCAACGGCACCGGGCGCGACGGCAAGGAGCGCAAGGGGGCTCCCAAGCTGGGCTGGTGCTGGTGGGGCAACCGCCACACCTGGCTCGGGATCGCGTCCTGCGGGTCTCGACAGGCTCGACCAGCAGAGGACCTGCCCTAGCTCTGGCGGATCCGCTCCAGGTAGCCCTTGCGGGCCTCCTGGTCGACGTCGTCGAGGAAGACGTTCTCCCCACCGAGGACGGTGGCGAGCCCCTCGGCGACCCGCCGCGGCACGAACTTCATGGCGGTCACCATGCCGCCGGCCACCTTGGTGACCCGGACGAACGGCTTCGGCTTCTCGATGAGGTCGGCGGTCGCCCGGGCGATCTCCTCGGGCTCGGCGTTGCGAAAGCCCTTGACGCCGGCGGTGCCGGACACGAGCTCGGTGTTGGTGAACGTCGGACGGACCGAGGAGAACTGGATGCCCGCCTTCCGGTACTCCTGGCGGGCGGCCTCGGTGAAGCCGACGACCGCGTGCTTGGTGCCGCAGTAGGTCGCCAGGCCGGGCATCGGGAGCTCGCCGGCGAGCGAGGCGGTGTTGATGATGTGCCCGCGGCCGCGCGGGAGCATCCGGTTGAGCGCCTGCTTGGTGCCGAAGATGACGCCGAGCAGGTTGATCTCGACCTGCCGGCGGGTGACCGCGTCCTCCTCCTCGTGGACGTGGCCGGTCGGCATGATGCCGGCGTTGTTGACGAGCACGTCGAGGTCGCCGACCTCGGACTCGACCAGGTCGAGGAACGCCCCGAACGACTCGGAGTCGGTGACGTCGAGCCGCGCGTAGGTGTCGATGCCCAGCTCCAGCGCGGCCTCCTTCAGGCGCACCTCGTCGATGTCGCCGATCGCGACGCGGTAGCCGCGGGCGAGCAGCTCCTTCGCGGTCTCGTAGCCGATGCCCCGGGCGCCGCCCGTGATGGCGACGACCTTGCCCCTCCCGGCCTGCCCCACCTTGCTGACCTGTGCACTCATCGGTTCGCTCCCTTTCGTCCGAACCCCAGTCTCTGCCGCAGCCCGCGACCGGACACCGCCCTCATCACGACGCCGGCGATCGCCGTACGGCGGGCCGAGTAGGGGTACCACATGAGCTCGCTCTTCATCGTGGGGATGCGGGGCGAGGTGACCGCTTGGACCTTGCAGTACTTGTGCACGCCGTAGGCACCGCCGAGCCGGGCGCCCACGCCCGAGTCCTTCCACCCGTTGTGGGGGAGCGGTGCGGCGAACAGGTTGCTGAAGACGTCGTTGACGTTCACCGCGCCGGCCTCGAGGCGGCGGGCGACCCGCTCGCCGCGCTCGACGTCGCGCGTCCACACCGTCGCGGAGAGGCCGTACGGCGAGTCGTTGGCCAGGCGCACGGCCTCGTCCTCGTCGGCGACCTTCATCACCGGGATGGTGGGGCCGAACGTCTCCTCGGTGATGCACGACATCGAGTGGTCGACGTCGACGAGGACGGTCGGCTCGAAGAAGTTGCCGACCGGCCCGCGCTGCCCGCCGGTCACGACCCGGGCGCCGGCCTCGACGGCCTCGCGCACGTGGCGGTCGGCGATGTCGACCTGGTGGGCGGTCACCATCGCGCCGACGTCGTCACCCGCAGCGACGCCCTGGGACAGGCCGGAGACCTTCTGGGCCAGCCGGGACACGAACTCGTCGTAGACCGGCGCGGCGACGTAGACCCGCTCGACGGAGATGCAGACCTGGCCGGAGTTGAAGAGGCCGCCCCACGCGATGCCGTTGACGGCGCGGTCGAGGTCGGCGTCCTCGAGCACGATCGCCGGGTCCTTGCCGCCCAGCTCCAGGCTGTAGGGCTTGAGCTGCTCGGCGCACCGCACGCCGATCCTGCGGCCGGTCGCGGTGGAGCCGGTGAACTGGACGAAGTCGGCCGCGTCGACGACCGCGGCGCCGGTCTCGCCGAGGCCGGTGACGTTGGCCATGACCGGCGGGGCGCCGATCTCGTGCCAGCCCTCGATCATCCGCCCGCACGCCAGTGGGGTCTCCTCCGACGACTTCGACAGCACCGCGCAGCCGGCGGCGAGCGCGGGCGCGGCGTCCATGAGGAACAGGGTGATCGGGAAGTTCCAGGGCGTGATGATGCCGACGACCGGGTATGGCGAGTAGACCTTCGTGAGCCGCTTCGGCATCGTCATCGGGCCGACCGGCTTCACCTTCTCGTCGGCGAGGAACTCCGCGGCGTGGTCGGCGTAGTAGCTGATGAACTCGCACGACGCGACCGGCTCGATCACTGCGTCCGGCCGGGCCTTCCCGGTCTCGGACACCAGCAGGTCGGTGAGCTCCTCGGCGTGGGCGAGGATCCAGTCGCGCCAGCGGCGCAGCCACGCCGCGCGGCCCTCCGGGCCGATCGCCTCCCAGCCGACCTGGGCCATCCGCAGCTCGGCGGCGGCCTCGTTGACCGCGCGGGCGTCCATGACCGGGACGCTGTCGACGACGCTGCCGTCGGCCGGGTTGCGGACGTCGAGCACTGCAGGGGTGGTGTCAACGCTCACGAGGCGCTCCTTGGTGCGCGGGGCTTGAACGTGACCGATCGTGCCCCACCGTGGCAACGGCTGGTAAGGCTGGAACCTGTCAATGTGTGACGAACCGACTGTGCATGACGCACAATCGAACGGTGAGCGAGCAGGACGCGGCGGTCGACGCGTGGATCCGGGCCTTCGCGGTCGACACGCTGGCCTCGGAGGAGATCGAGCGGGTCATGCGGCTCCTCAACGAGCAGATCGCGGCCCAGGTGGCCGTCATCGGCCGCGACCGGGACCTGCGGTCCGCGCTGGACGCGAGCACCCGCGCCCAGCTGAGGGCCTTCATCACCCACCTGGTCAGCCCCGGGGAGCTGCGACCGCCGGAGGAGGCCTTCCTGCTGGCGCGCGAGCTCGCGGCCCGCGGCGTCGAGATGGCCGCGCTGCTCGAGGTCTACCGCTCCGGCCAGCAGGCGGCGCTGGCCTACGTGACCGGGGTGGCGCAGGAGGCGGACCTCGCACCCGAGCAGGTCTCGCTCGCGCTGATCACGGTGTGGCGGCACGCCATCGAGTGGTTCTCGCACTCCGTGGAGCAGTTGATCGGGGCGTACGGCGAGGAGCGCGAGCGCTGGCTGCGCAGCGCCCTGACCCGTCGCACCCAGCTGGTCGCCTCGATCCTCGCGGGCGACCGGGTCGACCTCGACGCGGCAGAGCGGGACCTCGGCCACTCCCTGCGCCGGCAGCAGACCGCGCTCGTGCTCTGGGAGACCGCCCCCCGCGCCGAGGGCGACCCGGTGCGCCGGCTCGAGGCCGAGGCGGCGCGGATCGCCGCCCGCTGCGGAGCACCCCGACCGCTCGTCGTACCGTCCGGGCCGGCCGAGGTCTGGGCCTGGCTCGGCACCGACCGTCCGCTGGACGGGGAGGAGCTGCGCGCGGTCGGGTCGTCGCCGGGGATCCGGGTCGCCGCCGGCGTGACCGCTGCCGGGCTCGGCGGGTTCCGAGTCTCGCACCACGAGGCGGTCGCCGGCCGCGACCTGGCCGACGGGCTCCCCGAGCCGCTGATCGCCTACGCCGACGTCGAGGTGGTCTCGTTGCTGTCCCGCGACCGGGTCGCCATGCACTCCTTCGTCGGGCGCGAGCTCGGCGCGCTGGCCGCCGGCGACGAGGTGGCCGCGCGGCTCCGGGAGACCGTGCTCGCCTACCTCGAGTCCGGGATGGACGGTGCCGCCGCGCGGCTCGCCATCCACCGCAACACCGTGCGCTACCGGCTGCGCCAGGCCGAGGAGCTGCTGGGCAGACCGGTGACCGAGCGCCGGCGCGAGCTGGAGCTGGCGTTGCTCTGCGCCGCTGCCGTCGCGGTCGCGTGACCGCGTGGGCTGGATCACATTCCCTCGCCGGTGCGCCGCCGGACCCGGTAGACAGGTCGTGTTGATCCCTGTACAACGTGTACAGCTAACTGGCGGCTGACCAGGGAACCAGAGGGCAGTGTTGCCCGTGAGGCGGTAGAGCACATGCTGGCGTACGAGCGCTTCGGGACCGGAGAGCCCCTGGTCCTGGTCCACGGGATCAGCCACCGCCGGCAGGCCTGGTACCCCATCGCGGAGCAGCTCGCCGAGCACCGCGAGGTCATCCTGTTCGACCTGCCGGGCCACGGGGAGTCACCGGCGCTCGCGGCCGACGGCCGGCACGTCAAGGACGTGCTCCAGGAGGAGCTGATCGACCTCTTCTTCGAGCTCGACCTCCACCGCCCGCACATCGCCGGCAACTCCCTCGGCGGCCGGATCGCCCTCGAGGCCGCCGCCGACGGACTGGTCAGCAGCGCCACCGGCCTCTCGCCCGCCGGCTTCTGGAAGGGCGGCCACGACTTCGCCTACATCCGCGCGCACTTCGCCCTCCTGCAGGCGTCGGGCCGGCTGGCCCGCCCGGTGGCGCCGGCGCTCGCCCGGCCGGCGCTGGCGCGCAAGCTGATGATGGGCTCGCTGATGACCCACGGCGAGCGGCTGACCCCGGAGCAGGTCGTCGGCGACCTCAACTGCATGGTCGCCGCGCGTCCTGCCCTCAAGCGGATCTTCGCGGAGGGCTCGCGGTTCGACAGCGAGATCGCCGACGAGGTCCCGGTGACGATCGCTTGGGGCTCGAAGGACCGGGTGCTGCTGCCCTACCAAGCCGAGCGCGCCCGCCGTCAGCTCCCCGCAGCGGAGCACGTGTGGCTGGACGGCAGCGGCCACGTCCCGATGGCCGACGACGTCGCCGGTGTCGTCGACGTGCTCCTGCGCGGCTCCTCGCACGGACTGCGTCCGGCCGTCGCGCACGTGGCCTGACCATGGCCCCGGCCCTCGACTTCGACGTCCTGATCGTCGGCGCCGGCCTCTCCGGCATCGGCGCCGCCTGCCACCTCGTCCGCGAGGGCACCGGCAAGTCGTTCGCGATCCTCGAGCGCCGCCACGCGGTCGGCGGCACCTGGGACCTGTTCACCTACCCGGGCATCCGGTCCGACTCCGACATGCTCACCTTCGGCTTCAGCTTCCGGCCCTGGATCGGCACCAAGGTGCTGGCCGACGGGCCGAGCATCAAGCAGTACGTCGCCGACACGGCCGCCGAGCACGGCGTGGACGAGCACATCCGGTTCGGGCGGCGGGTCGTCCGGGCGAGCTGGTCGACCGAGGCCGGCCACTGGACCGTCGAGGTCGACGCCGACGGCACCCCGGAGACCTACACCAGCCGCTTCCTGGTCGGTGCGACCGGCTACTACAGCTACGACGAGGGCCACCGGCCCGCCTTCCCGGGAGAAGAGGCGTTCACCGGGAACGGCGGACGGGTCGTGCACCCGCAGTTCTGGCCGGACGACCTCGACCACTCCGGCAAGCGGGTGGTGATCATCGGCAGCGGCGCGACCGCGATCACGCTCGTCCCGGCGATGGCCACGGGCGAGGGCGCCGCCGAGCACGTGACGATGCTGCAGCGCTCGCCGTCGTACGTCATGACGGTGCCGGCGAACGACCCCGTCGCCTCGCCGCTCGCGAGGATCGGCGTCCCCGCCGGGCTGATCTACCGCACCGGCCGGGTGCGCAACATCCTGCTGCAGCAGGCGGTCTACAAGCTGTGCCGCGCACGGCCGGCGCTCGCGAGGAAGGTGCTGCTCGCCGCCGTGCGCCGACAGGTCGGCCCAAAGATCGACATGGTGCACTTCACGCCGTCGTACGACCCCTGGGACGAGCGGCTCTGCGTCGTGCCGAACGGCGACCTGTTCCGCGTGCTCCGCCGCGGTCAGGCCTCGATCGTCACCGACCACGTCGAGACGTTCACCGAGGCCGGCATCCGGCTGCGGTCCGGCGACGAGCTCGAGGCCGACATCGTCATCAGCGCGACCGGCCTGCAGATCCAGCTCGCCGGCGGGGCCGAGCTCGTGGTCGACGGCGAGGTCGTCGACACCCGGGACCGGATGCTCTACAAGGGCGTGCTGATGGAGGGCGTGCCCAACAGCCTGTTCGTCATCGGCTACACCAACGCGTCCTGGACGCTGAAGGCCGACCTCGCGAGCGAGTACTTCTGCCGGCTGCTCAGCCACATGGACGAGCACGGCCACGACCAGGTCGTGCCGGTGGCGTCCCCCGGCGAGCGGACCGACGTCTCGGTGCTGGGCGACTCGATGCGCTCGGGCTACATCCAGCGCGGCGACGCCGTGATGCCGCGGCAGGGCAAGCGGATGCCGTGGCGGATCCGCAACGACTACCTCCGCGACGCCCCCGAGCTGCGGCGCGGCGCGGTGGCCGACCCGGCGCTCCGGTTCGGCACCACCCGGACGTCCGACGCGGGCGCTGCGTCCGCGGCCGCGGTCGGCTGACGCGGGCTGACCACGGCCTTCGGCCACCGCCGCTCAACTAAAGTGCGGCCATGCCCCCCGTGCCCCGCGTTCCCGGCCTCGACGGCCGGCAGCTGCGGTGGGCCGACCACAACGAGGAGCGCCGGCTGCACGTCCTCCAGGCGGCCATCGGCCTCCTCGAGGAGCAGCCGCTCGGCAGCGAGCTGCGGGTCCAGCAGATCGCCGAGCGCGCCGGCCTGGTGCGCACCGTCGTCTACCGGCTCTTCAACAACCGCACCGACCTCAACCGGGCCGTCCAGCTGCACATCGTCGGGATGATCCGCGAGCGCCTCGACGCCACCCTCGTCCTCTCCGGCAGCATCGAGGAGATCATCCGTTCGATCGTCGGCGGCTACGTCGACTGGGTCGCCGAGCACCCGCACCTCCACGAGATGGCGCAGCGGGCCCTCGGCGACGGCGAGCCCGGTGAGCTCGATCGCGCCGTTGCCCAGCTCGGCACCGACGTCTCCTCGCTCTTCCAGGCGGGCGCAGCGCTCCTCGGTCACGACCTCGACGAGGAGCAGATGAACACCCTCGACCTCCTCGTCGTCGGTCTGCTCGGCCAGGTCCGCGGCAGCGTCAACCAGTGGGTACGACGACCCGACCGCACCCTCAGCCCCCGCGGTCTCACCGCGATGCTGAGCCGCTGGATCTGGTACCAGATCGACGGACAGGCGCGGGAGATGGACGTGGTGCTCGACCCGACCGTTCCGATCGATCGGCTGGCGAGCGGCGCCAGGTAGGAGCGCTGCGCGGGGCGCGCGCTCGCGCACGGGCGGCCCCGAGGTGGCCTGCGCGTGACTATCCGATCGCCCGAGGGCGGCTCAGGCAGACGGCGACCAGCTCGCCGGGACGCTCCTTCTTGAAGACGGCCCAGCCGTGGTCGAAGGAGACGACCCGGGTGCGGCCGTTGCCGTCGCGGATGATCGCGGAGGCGGGGATCACGTCGGGGGCGAAGCCGGTGGTCGAGCAGCGGTTGCGCTCGAGGAGCTTGGTGGTGGCCTCGTCCTGCACGGACAGGCCGAGCTGCTGGGCGGGCGGTTGCGGTGCGGCGAGCACGCTCATCGCACCGAATCCGACCAGCAGCGTCAGCGCGCCGGCGGTCATCGCCGTACGGATCGACGTGACGGCCGTGCGCAGCCAAGGAACGCGTGCGTCCACGATCGATCCCCCTTGCTGGAGCGTTGCTGGAATAGGCGTGCCGACCGGTCGCGGCCCCGACCCGCGCCCTTGTTCTCGATCGACGCCTCCTCAACGAGCCGGGTCGCCGGGGGTCACGAGTCGACCCGTGTGACCTGTGCCGGGAAAACCCAGGCAGGATGGGACATATGACCTGGTTCGAGTCCCCGGCGCAGACCGCCGACTTGCTGACGAAGGCCGGCTACCTCGCCGACGCGGCGACCGCGACGACGGCGTTCCTGGCGGGTGCGCTGGAGAAGCCGTTGCTGCTCGAGGGGCCCGCGGGCGTCGGCAAGACCGAGCTGGCGAAGGCGGTCGCGCGGGCGACCGGGGCCGAGCTGGTGCGGCTGCAGTGCTACGAGGGTCTCGACGAGGCACGGGCCCTCTACGAGTGGAACTACAAGAAGCAGCTGCTGAGGATCCAGTCCCAGGCCGGCACGGGGGAGGCGGCGGACTGGAGCCAGACCCACGACGACATCTTCACCGAGGAGTTCCTCCTCACCCGGCCGCTGCTGACCGCGATCCGTCGCGACGAGCCGACGGTGCTGCTCATCGACGAGGTCGACAAGACCGACATCGAGGTCGAGGGGCTGCTGCTCGAGGTGCTGTCTGACTTCCAGGTGACGATCCCCGAGCTCGGCACCGTGGCGGCGACCCGGCGGCCGTACGTCGTCCTGACCTCCAACGCGAGCCGCGAGCTCTCCGAGGCGGTCAAGCGGCGCTGCCTCTACCTCCACCTCGACTACCCGGACGCCGAGCGCGAGCGGGAGATCCTCCAGGCCCAGGTGCCCGACCTGGACGACAGGATCGCCGAGCAGCTGGTCGCCACCGTGGGCCGGCTGCGCGACCTCGAGCTGAAGAAGGCACCGTCGATCGCGGAGTCGGTGGACTGGGCGCGCACGCTGATCGCCCTGGAGATCCGGGACCTCGACGAGAAGGCCATCAACGACACGCTGGGTGCCGTCCTCAAGCACGCGTCCGACCAGGCGCGCGCCGTCAAGGAGCTCAGGCTGGTCTCGACAGGCTCGACCACCAAGTGAACGGCTCGACCACCAAGTGAACGGCTCGACCACCAAGTGAACGGCTCGACCACCAAGTGAACGGCTCGACCACCAAGTGACCGACAACTCCGGCCTGCTCGACCGGCACCTCTCCTTCATCGAGGCGCTCCGGGGCGCCGGCATGTCGGTGTCACTGGCCGAGGACCTCGACTCGGTCGCGGCGCTCGGGGCGGTGGGCTGGGGAGACCGCGGACACGTGCGCGACGTGCTGGCCGCGACGCTGGTGAAGAAGCAGTCGCAGCGCACGACGTTCGATGCGCTCTTCGACGTCTACTTCCCCGCGCTGGTCGGCGACGGCGTGGCGCACCGGGGAGATTCGTCGTCGGCGGACGGTGACGAGGACGATTCCCCCCGTGGCGCGGCGGTCCGCGACAACGCCGCCGCGCTGCAGGCGTTCCGCGACCAGCTGGCCGAGGCGCTGCAGAGCGACGACCAGCAGCAGCTGGCACGACTCGCCGCACAGATGGTCGGCACCTTCGGGGCGATGCCCGGCCGCGGGCCCGGCCTGTCGTCCTGGTCGGCCTACACCGCGCTCCAGCGGGTGGCGCCGCAGGAGCTGGTCGACCGGATCGTCGCCGGGCTGCTGGCCGAGGTGGGCGACGAGGGCCGCGAGACGGAGGTACGACGCCTCGCCAACCGCCGGGTCGGTGCGTTCGCGACCATGGTCGAGGACGACGCCCGCCGCCGGATCGCGGAGGAGAAGGGGCCCGACCACGTCGCCGACGTGGCGATCCGCCCGAGCATCGACAAGCTCGCGTTCACCGCGGCCCGGCGCAGCGACCTCGAGGAGATGCGCCGACAGATCTTCCCGCTCGCGCGCCGGCTCGCGACCCGGCTGACCAAGGAGCACCACGCCCACCGCCGCGGCGCACTCGACTTCCGCCGTACGGTCCGGGCCTCGATCGCCACCGGCGGCGTGCCGCTCACCACCCACCATCGACCCAAGCGGCCGCACCGCACCGACCTGGTCGTGCTCTGCGACGTGAGCGGCTCGGTCGCGAACTTCGCCCAGTTCACGCTGCTGTTCGTCTTCGCGCTGCGCGAGTCGTTCCAGAGCATGCGGGCGTTCACGTTCATCGACCACGTGCACGAGGTGACCGAGCACCTGCGCCCCGGCTCCGACCCGGTCGAGGTCCTGGAGAACCTCGCCGCCGCGAGCAGCTACGCAGCGTTGTGGGGCCGCACCAACTACGGCCGCGCGTTCACGAAGTTCGAGGCCGAGCACCTCGACGCGCTCGGGCCGAAGACCACGCTGCTCATCCTCGGCGACGCCCGCAGCAACTACAGCGACCTCGAGGACGCGACCCTGCGCCGGCTCGCGGGCTCGGTGCGCCGCTCGTACTGGCTCAACCCCGAGCCCGAGAGCAGCTGGGGCGCCGGCGACTCCGCGGCGCGGACCTACCAGGAGATCGTGCCAATGGTCGAGTGCCGCAACCTGACCCAGCTCCAGGAGCTCGTGCACGACCTGCTCTGAGGTCCCGCGTCGACTCCCGCGTGCCCTATTTCGCGTTTCGCCGTTTACAGATCCGATACGCGACGTAGCCTGGATCATTGACCCGCGCGAGGAAGGCCTGCTCCCTATGCACAGCTCTTTCGTGCGGGGCGAGGGCTCGTCCGGGCCGGAGCGTCGGGGACGGAGCCCCGTCCCGCTCGAGATGCGTCTCGACAACCTGCGGGTGTCCGTGGAGAACGACGAGAGCCCCGACCACCGGGTCGCCCACGCCGCCACCCTGGAGCTGTTGAAGCGTGCTGACCGGATCGGCACGGGCCAGTACACCGAGGGCTGGGAGCTGTTCGTCGATGCCGCGACCGACCTGGTCGGCGAGGACCGTTGGGCGATCCAGGTGGCGGTCATGGCGAACATGGTCGGCATCGTGGACCTGGGTGACGCCGACGACTTCGTCACCGCTGCGCGGCTCATCAAGCGCTACGGCCACCGCAAGGTCGCGTTGGTCCAGGGCACGGTCGACCGGCTCCTCGGCAACGGTCCGGCGCTGCCCCTCGCCACTCGGACGGTGCAGGTCGTCGCGGACCGGGACCGGGTCAGCGGGATCGTCCGGACCGCGGGCTGGAACGAGGAGAAGGCGGTCGAGGTCGCGGACCGCTGCTACCAGATGGGCTTCTGGCTGGTGCTGACCGACGTCGACCCCAACCGACCGGGCCCGATCCTCAGGACGCCCGAGGAGGTCGCCCGGGTCTGGGACCACGGCGGCATCCAGGCCTGGCGCGGCCAGGTCGCGATCATCGCGTCGAACCCGTGGGCGCCGTACGGCTCGGAGCTGAAGGAGCTGGCGCTCGCGGCCGATCGGCCGTTCCCGGTCTACGCGCTCGAGGAGGCCGTCCGGGTCTACCGGTCACGGTTCGAGCGCCGTGAGCGCGAGCTGGTGGCCCGGGAGATCCGCCGGCTGGTCGCCATCAGCGGCCTCAGCCAGCGCGAGTTCGCGTCGATGGCGGGCACGTCGGCGTCGCGGTTGTCGACCTACGTCAACGGGCTGGTCACACCGTCGGCGACGATGATGGTGCGGATCCGGCGGGTGACCGAGTACGTCCAGAACCGCCGCCCGGACGACAAGAAGCGCTGACCGTCGGGCGGCAGCCTCCTCAGAGCGCGCCGTCGAGGCGGTCCAGCGCCTCCTCGATCGACGCGGCCGTGCCCGCGAAGCTGAACCGCAGGTAACGCCCCCCGTCGACGGTGTCGAAGTCGATGCCGGTCGCGACCGCGACCCCGGTGCGGGCCAGCAGCCCGCGGGCGTAGGCCATCGAGTCGTCGGTCAGGTGCCCGACGTCGGCGTAGGCGTAGAACGCCCCGTCGGCCGGAGCCAGCCGCTCGATGCCGAGCCGCTTCAACCCGTCGAGCAGGAGCGCGCGGTTGTGCGCGTAGCGCCGCACGTGACCGTCCAGCTCGTCGTACGACGCCTGCTCGAACGCGGCGAGCGCCGCTCGTTGCGCGAGCACCGGCGGGCAGATGCTGAAGTTGCCGGTCAGCACGTCGACCGCGCGGAGCAGCCGCGCCGGAGCCAGCATCCAGCCGAGGCGCCAGCCGGTCATGGAGAAGTACTTCGAGAAGGAGCCGAACACGACCGCCTCGCGACTGGTCTCCCACGCCGAGCGCGCGAGCTTCTCGTCCGCATATTCGATGCCGTGGTAGATCTCGTCGGAGACCAGCTGCACGCCGGCCTCCTCGCACCAGCGGGCGATGGCCGCCAGTTCGTCGGGGAGCAGCATGGTGCCGGTCGGGTTCGCGGGGCTGGCGACGACCAGTCCGGCGATCGGGTCGGCGGCATGGGTGGCGGCGAGCTGGTCGACGGTCGGCTGGAACCGGGTGTCGGGGCCGGTCGCGATCTCGACGACCTCGCAGCCGAGCGCGGCGAGCACGTTGCGGTAGCAGGGGTAGCCGGGCCGCGCGATCGCCACCCGGTCGCCGACCTCGAAGGCCGCGAGGAACGCCAGCAGGAAGCCGCCGCTCGACCCGGTCGTCACCACCACGTCGTCGGCGGTCACGTCGATGCCGTAGCGCCGCCGGTGGTGATCGGCGATCGTCGCGCGGAGCTCGACGATCCCCGTCGCCGGGGTGTAGCCCAACGGGTCACCCGACTGCAGCAGCCGCACGGCCTCGGCGTTGACCGGCTGCGGCGCGCCGGTGCTCGGTTGGCCCGCGAGCAGGTTGACCAGGTCGCCGTGGGTCCGCTCCCGCTCCGCTGCCAGGGCGAGCAGGTCCATCACGTGGAAGGGCGGCACGTTGGCGCGCTGGGCGGCGGCGATGCGGTTCACCCTGGTCATCCTCTGCGCGCCCGCCGACACGGCGCAAACTCCGGACGGCTCGCTTCGCTCGCGAGGGCAGAGTTTCCGCCGGGTCGGCTACCGCGCCTCGCTGCGCTCGCGCGCCGGGGTTGCGGCTGCTTGTCTGCTGGCGGCCTTCCCCGCCCGTCGTCCGAAGAAGCTGCCCTCGCCGAGCTGGGTGCCGGAGCAGTAGCCGGCGCCGTCCTGAGCGATGTTGGAGGCGCAGGCGCCGGCGGCGTACAGGCCGGGGATCACCGACCGGTCCTCGCGGAGCACCTCGCCGTCGAGGCCGGTGCGCATGCCGCCGAGGGTGAAGCCGGCATAGAGGGCCGTGCCGAGGGTGAGGTCGTAGACGCCCCAGGGGCCGTTGGTCTGCGGCGCCAGCCAGTCGGGGTGCTTGTGGAGGTCGGGGTCCTCGCCGCGGGCGGCGTGCTCGTTGTAGCGGGCCATGCTCGCCACGAGCGATCCCTCGGGCAGCTCGAGGGCCGCCTCCATCTCCTCGATCGTCTCGTAGCCGTCCTTCAACGGGACCAGCGGCATCCGCTGCTCCTCCATGTGGTCGCTGTCGGCGATCAGGTAGGCGGCGGCGTCCGGCTGCTGCAGCACGAAGTACGACGTGCGCGCGTGGTAGCTGTCCTCCGCGACGAACCGCTGCCCGTGCTTGTTGACGATGAGGCCCTTCACCAGCGACGACGGTGGGTAGAACGGGGCGGTGATGAACGGCTCGTCCATGTTCTCCAGCGCGGCGCCGACCGACTGGCCGAGGCGGATGCCGAGCCCGTCGTCGTAGGTGCCGCCGAGGACGAACAGCTTGTGCCGCATCGCAGGCGTGTACTTGTCGAGCATGTCGTTGTTCATGACGTAGCCGCCGGCAGCCATGACCACCGCGCCGGCGTTGACGAAGCCGGTCTCGTCGAACCGTTTCCACGTCAGGCCGCTCACGGCGCCGTCGTCGGTCACGACCAGGTTGGTCGCGCCGGTCTCGAACCAGACCTCGACGCCCGCCTCCTCGACCCGTTCCCGGAGCAGGTCCATCACGATCTTGGTGCCCTCGGTGTCACCCGGCACCGGCACCTTGTGCCCGCGCGGCGCCGGTGGGATCTCCTCGCGGAACGGCCACACCTTCTCGTTGCCGGTGAACATCAGGCCCTCGGTGCCGGGCTGGATGACGGCCTTGCCGGGGAAGTAGGACCGCTCGAACTGGAAGCCCAGCGCCTCGAGCCAGTCGAAGTGCTCGACCGAGCCCTCGCAGTAGGCGCGGATCTTCGCCTCGTCAGGGTCCTTGGTGCTCGCCATCAGGTAGCGCACCATCGCGTCGACGGAGTCCTCGTGACCGGTCGCCTGCTGCACGGCGGTGCCGCCACCGAGGTAGAAGTGGCCGCCGGACATGCTCGAGGTGCCGCCGTGGACGGCCGCCTTCTCCAGCAGCAGCACCCGCGCGCCGGCCCGTGCCGCCTCGAGCGCGGCGCAGCCGCCGGCGATGCCGAACCCCACGACGACCACGTCGTAGGTGGGGGCCTCGGCAGGCACGTCGCGGACGGGGACGGTGGCGGGGATCGCCAGTCCGGCAGGCTCGGTCATGGTGCCAAATGTAGAACACGTTCCAGTTCGGGGCGAGCGGAGTGCCGCGAGGCGGACCGATAGACTGCGGTCCCGCGCCCCGACGATCGCCGAGGTGACATGAGTTTCGACGTCCACGAGCTCGACACGTTCTTGCTGGTGGGCTCGGCTGTCACGTTGCTGGCGGTGCTCGCCGTGCGGGTCTCCTCCCGGGTCGGCCTGCCCAGCCTGCTGCTCTACCTGCTGATGGGCGTGCTGCTCGGCGAGTCCGTCATCGGCATCGGGTTCGAGGACGCCGAGCTCGCGCACGCGATCGGGTTCGGCGCGCTGGCGATCATCCTGGCCGAGGGTGGCATCACCACGAACTGGCGGGAGACCAAAGGGTCGGTCAAGCTCGGCCTGATGCTCGCGACCGTCGGCGTGACGGTCTCCGTGGGAGTCGTCGCGATCGGCGCGCACTACCTGCTGGGCATGCCGTGGGAGCTCGCCGTCCTTCTCGGGGCGGTCACCTCGCCGACCGACGCGGCCGCGGTGTTCTCGGTGCTCCGCGTGGTGCCGCTGCCGCGGAGGATCACCGGCGCGCTCGAGGCGGAGTCCGGTTTCAACGACGCCCCGACGGTCGTCCTGGTCACCCTGATCTCGAGTGGCGCCGCGACCGAGAACGGCCCCGTCGTGCTCGCCGGGATCATCCTGTTCGAGCTGGTCGCCGGTGTGCTGATCGGCGCCGCGGCCGGTTTCGGCGGCGCCTGGGTCATGCGCCGGGCCGCGCTGCCGGCCTCCGGCCTGTACCCGATCGCGGTGCTGTGCCTGGCACTGCTGGGGTACGGCGCCGCGTCCGCCGTGCACGCCAGCGGCTTCGCCGCCGTCTACGTCGGCGCGCTCATCCTGGGCAACACCGACCTCCCGCACCGGATGGTGACCAGGTCGTTCGTCGAGGGGCTGGGCTGGCTCGCGCAGATCGGGCTGTTCGTCGTGCTCGGGCTGCTCCTCTCGCCGGGCCGGATCGAGTGGGACACGATCTGGATGGCGCTCGGGGCCGGCGCGATCCTCACCGTCCTCGCCCGGCCGCTCACCGTGCTCGTGAGCTCGCTCGTGCAGAAGATGTCGTGGCAGGAGCTGACGTTCGTCTCGTGGGCCGGTCTGCGGGGGGCGGTGCCGATCGTGCTGGCGACGATCCCACTGGCGGAGGAGGTCGACCAGGCGACGCTGCTCTTCGACATCGTGTTCGTGTTGGTCGTCCTCGACACGCTGCTGACCGCGCCGACGTTGCCGTGGTTCGCGAAGGTGCTCAAGGTCGCCCGCCGGTCCGAGCCCCGCGACATCGAGCTCGAGGCCGCACCCCTCGACCGGGTCGCCGCCGACATGCTGCAGGTCAACATCAGCCCGAAGTCGCGGATGCACGGCGTCGAGATCGGTGAGCTCCGCCTGCCGCCGGGGGCCTCGGTCGCCCTCATCGTGCGCGAGGGGGAGACGATCGTGCCGGAGCGGCGCACGGTCCTCCGTCATGGCGACGACCTGCTCGTGGTCACCCCGCGCAAGCTCCGCGAGGCGACCGAGGAGCGGTTGCGCCGGGTCAGCGCCGGCGGCCGGCTCGCACAATGGCTCGGCGACGCGCCGTGAGGGGCGTTGTGCGGGCGGGATCGGCGTGAGAACCTAAGTCGACCAACATGCGGTACGTTGGTCACAACCTGTCGAGGGGCTCCACCTTGGACAGGCAGGGAGTTGCGACGCTCCAAGTCGCGGCCGCCCGAGGGGGATCAGAACAATCGAAACCATTTTTAGAACCACTGTGCTCGGGCGCATCGACGCCCTCCGTGGGCAGCGCCCTGAGCTTGCCCGCCTGCTCTCTGCGATGCAGGGCGACTCCGACCAGGGTCACGCTCCTCTCCATGCTGCGGTCCTGTCCGGTCTCGAACGCATCGACCGGCTCGAGTCGGGACCGCATGCCGCCGCCTGGCGTCGGCTCGTCGGGGTGCTCGCGCTGCTGCCGAGCTCGCCGGACGGTGCGCTGAAGGCAGCGGTCCTCACCAACATGCTCAGCGTGGTGGCCCTCGGTGACGCCGAGGACTACTTGCACACCGCGACGCTGGTCCGGCGGTTCGGCCACCAGCAGGTCGCCCAGCTGCAGAACGAGCTCGACGACCTGATCAAGGTCGGGCCCGACCTGCCGCTGACGACGGCCGCCTGTCGCGAGCTCGCGCGCACCACGCACATCGAGCGCGCGGTCGCCACGACCGGCGTCTCCGGCGAGGACGCCGCCGCGGTCGCGGAGAAGTGCTACGGCGCCGCGTTCTGGCTGCTGATGGCCGACGTCGACCCCACCAACCCGGCGCGGGTGCCACGCGACGCCCAGGAGCTGACCCAGGTCATCGAGAAGCGGGGCGCCGCCGAGTGGCGGCGGGTGCTCGCGATCATCGCCGGCAACCCGTGGGGGCCCGAGGTCAACCGCCTGGTCGAGCTCGCGAACGAGGCCGACCTGCCCGCCCCGGCCGCCGCGGTGGAGTGGTGCGCGAAGGTCTACCGCAAGCGGTTCGAGGAGGCCGAGAGGCTCGAGGTCGCCAAGGAGATCCGGCGCCTGGTGGCGATCAGCGGCTGCAGCCAGCGGCAGTTCGCGCAGTACATCGGCACCTCACCGTCCCGGCTCTCGACGTACGTCAACGGCCTGGTGACCCCGTCCGCCGCGATGATGCTTCGGATCAGCCGGTCGGCCTCGGCGCTGGCGCAGGGTGCCACCTGGTCGGGTGGCCTGCACTGAGCTGATCAAGAGGCAGGCGGGCTGCAAACGGTCGAGTCGACCTTGGCGTCGAGGCCCTTCTTGCCCTTGACGATGCCCGGGAAGCCCTCGCCGACGACGACAGTGATGCCCGGCTCCGCGGTCGCCTGGTCGACGATCTGGGTGCCCTTGCCGAAGTAGCTCTTCAGGAGCAGCGCGGCCGGGCCGTCCGGGTCGGGCGCCCAGATGACCGCGCCGCTCTTGCCGACGTCGTACGACGTGTTGCTGGTCGTGCCCTCGGCGAAGCCCCGGCGCACCAGCGCGTCGAGCGTCTCGCCGGCGAGCCCCTCGGTGTCGCTGGCGTTGAAGACGTTGACGAGCACGGCTCCCGGCGTGACCCGGTCGCCGATCGCGACCGGCGAGTCGACGCAGGCCGGCTGCTCCTCCTTCTCGGGGAACGGCTCGGTCACCGCGGACCAGGCCCAGGTCGCGCCGGCGATGAACACGACTGCGAGCACCGCGAGGGTGATCGCCGAGCGGGTGCGCGCCAGGGTGTTGTCCACCCGGTCAGTCTTCCATCCTGATGACGCGGGCGTGCAGCACGTTCCGCTGCTGGAGCGCCGCCCGCAGGGCGCGGTGCAGGCCGTCCTCGAGGTACATCTCCCCGCGCCACAGCACGACGTGCGCGAACAGGTCCCCGAAGAAGGTCGAGTCCTCGTCGAGCAGTGCCGCCAGCTGGAGCGTGTCCTTGGTCGTGACCAGCTCGTCCAGGCGCACCTGCCGCGGCGGGACCGACGCCCACTCCTTGGAGCCGAGGCCGTGGTCGGGGTACGGGCGTCCGTCCCCCACGCGCTTGAAGATCACGCTCGCAGTTTAGGAGAGGCCCCGAGCCGCCTCCCCGCCGTGCTTCGGCGGCCGGGTGGGTCCCCGGCTCAGGCGGTCCAGCGCACGCTGTCGTCGACGAAGTCGGCGAGCGCGTGCACGCCGCGCAGGTCGATGCGCTCCTCCATCAGGCGGGCGACGGCGTGGGCGTGGCGGTCCCGCAGCGCGGCTCGGCGTTCGAGGCTGCGGTCGACGGTGGTGTCCTTCTCCTTCTCCATGGCACGAGCCTGCCCGGTGAAATGTCCGTTTCGACGAACGGCCGGTTACAGATCGATGTCGGCTGCGAGGAAGGTCCGAGCACGGTGCCTTGAGGGCGACGTCACAACCGCCCGGGGTTGGCGGGAGGCGGCCCGCCGTCGCATACTCGAAGGAGAGTAGAACGTGTTCTAGTTATTGCGAGGCATCGGGTGTACGACTTCGAAGGCGACAAGTCCGGGGCGGACGGCGCGCCGGGTGCCGCCCACGCGGCCGGCTCGGGGCCGCACCGCGCGCTCCTGCTGCTCGAGCTGCCGCGGGTGGTCGGCGAGCTCGCCGCCTCGCACGCGGTCGACCTGGTGGCACCGCGTCGTCCGAGCGGTGCAGGCCGCCCGGTGCTCGTGATCCCCGGGTTCCAGGCCACCGACGGGATGACCAGGCGGCTGCGCAGCCACCTCAGGCGCCACGACTTCCGGGTCCACGGCTGGGGGCTCGGCTCCAACATCGGCCTCACCGACCAACGCATCGACGGGCTGGTCGACCGGTTCGAGCAGCTCCGCAAGCAGTACGACGAGCCGGTCAGCATCGTGGGCTGGAGCTTCGGCGGCGTGCTCGCCCGCTGGCTCGCCCACACCTATCCCGGTGATGTCCGCCAGGTCGTGTGCCTCGGCTCGCCCTGGCGGGCCCAGGGCGAGCGCACCCGGGCGACCGGCATGTTCGAGCGGTCCCGCCGCAAGCACGGCATCTCCGACCGGGCCAAGCCGATGGTCGACCTGCTGCGCGGACCGGTGCCGGTGCCCTGCACGGCCGTGTACTCGAAGACCGACGGCATCGTGCCGTGGCGCGGCTGCGCGGTCGACGTCGCGACGTCCCCGGTCGCCGAGAACGTCGTCGTGCCGAGCAGCCACGTCGGCATGGTCGCCAACCCGCTGGTCCTCGACGTCGTCGTCGACCGGCTGACCCAGGACCTCGCGGACTGGGAGGCGTTCTCCTGGCGCACCGCCCTGGCCCGCAAGTGGGCCGGATCATGAGCCGCAGCGCGCTCGACGAGCGGGACCCGGCGTACGTCGCCAAGGCGCTGCCGTTCCTCAAGCTGGCGATGAAGGGGTACTTCCGCTCGGAGGTCCGCGACATCGACCGGGTGCCGGACGGCGGCGCGCTGATGGTCGGCAACCACTCCGGCGGGCTGATGGCGATGGACGTGCCGATCATCGCGGTGGCGTTCGCCGACACCTTCGGCGCCGACCGGCCGCTCTACTGCCTGGCCCACGACATGCTCTTCACCGGCGCAGCGGGACCGTTCTTCCGCAAATTCGGCTTCGTGCCGGCCGACCGGGCGAGCGCCGAGGAGGTGCTCGCCTCGGGCGCGGTGACCATCGTCTTCCCCGGCGGCGACTACGACACCTTCCGGCCGACGTCCAAGGCCAACGTCATCGACTTCGACGGGCGGAAGGGCTACGTCCGCACGGCGTTGCGGACCGGTGTGCCGATCGTCCCCGTCGTCTCGATCGGAGGACAGGAGGCACAGCTCCACCTGACCCGCGGTCAGTGGCTGGGCCGGCACTCACCGCTGCGCGGGCTGATGCGCTCGGACCTGATGCCGTTCACGTTCGGCTTCCCGTTCGGGCTGGTGCCGGCCGGCCTCGGCAACCTCCCGCTGCCCACCAAGATCGTGACCAGGTGCTCGAGCCGATCGACGTCGAGGCGGAGTTCGGGCCCGAGCCCGACGTCGCCGAGGTCGACGAGGCCGTGCGCGCGCGGATGCAGGCGGCGCTCGACCAGCTGGCCCGCGAGCGAAGGTTCCCGGTGCTCGGATGAAATCACCCCGACACGCCACCACACGCGGCAAGGTCCGCACCCAGCTCTGGGCGACCCGCCACCTGCTGCGGAGCCGGATGATGGCGCCGATGGGGCCGCGGAAGATCGCGGGCATGGCGCGGATCTTCCGCAGCTACGGGCCGCACGCCACCACCGGGTTCGCCCTGTCGGCCAACCGCTGCCCCGACCGGACCGGGCTGGTCGACGACCGCGGCTCGCTGACCTGGCGCGAGATCCAGGACCGCGCCGACGCGCTGGCCGTCGGCCTGAGCGGCCTCGGGGACCGGCCGCCGACGTCGGTCGCGATCCTGTGCCGCAACCACCGCGGCTTCGTCGACGCGTTCCTCGCCGCGGGCCGGCTGGGCGTGCCGGGCCTGCTGCTCAACACCGGGTTCTCGGCGCCGCAGCTGGCCGACGTGCTGGAGCGGGAGCAGTCCGCGCTCATCGTCTACGACGAGGAGTTCGCCGGGCTGGTCGCCGACGCGCGGGACCGGATCCCCGGTCTCACCGAGGTCCTGAGCTGGGTCGAAGACGAGGAGGCGACCCAGGAGCACCCGACCGCCGAGGGCCTGATCGCGGCGCACCGAGGCCAGCGGCCGCCGGTGGTCAGGCCGGGGCGCGTCGTACTGCTGACGTCGGGGACGACCGGCACGCCCAAGGGCGCCAACCGCAGCGGCGGCGGGCCGGCCGAGCTCGCGGCGATGCTCGAGCGGATCCCGTGGCACGGCGAGGAGACCGTGGTCGTCGCGGCGCCGACCTTCCACGCGTGGGGCATGGGGCAGCTGGTCATCGCGGCGACGATGGCGTGCACGATCGTGCTGCGGCGGAAGTTCGACCCCGAGGCGACCCTGGCGCTCGCCGACCGGCACCGGGCCACCGGCATCGGGCTGGTGCCGGTCATGCTCGAGCGGATCATGGAGCTGCCCGACGAGGTGCTCGACCGCTACCACCTCGACTCGGTGCGCTTCGTCTCCGCGAGCGGGTCGCGGATGCGGGGCGAGGCGGTCACGGCGTTCATGGACCGGTTCGGCGACAAGGTCTACAACAGCTACAACGCCACCGAGGCCGGCCAGATCAGCATCGCCACCCCGGCCGACCTGCGGCACGCGCCGGACACCGCGGGGCGGCCGGTCACCGGCACGACGGTCCGGCTGGTCGACGACGAGGGCCGGGACGTGCCGGTCGGTGAGGTCGGGCGGATCCTGCTGCGTGGCGCCTCGGAGTTCGACGGCTACACGACCGGCGACACCAAGGACTCGCTCGACGGCTACATGGTCTCCGGCGACGTCGGCCGGCTCGACGAGGACGGCCGGCTCTACGTGGTCGGGCGGGACGACGACATGATCGTCTCGGGCGGCGAGAACGTCTACCCGGTCGAGGTCGAGCGCGCGATCGGCGAGCTGGCCGACGTCCGCGAGGTCGTCGTGGTGGGCGTGGACGACGAGGCGTTCGGGCAGCGGCTGGCGGCGTACGTCGTACCGACGCAGCCCGGTGCCCTCGACCCCGACGCCGTGCGCGCCCACGTGAAGGCACGGCTCGCCGGCTACAAGGTGCCGCGCGACGTCGTGCTGCTCGACGAGCTCCCGCGCAACGCCTCGGGCAAGGTGGTCGCGCGGGACCTGCCGGCGGTGCCGTGATGGCGAACCGGATGCGGGGCGCGGACGCGAGCTTCCTCTACCTGGAGACGCCGACGGTCCACATGCACACGTTGAAGATCGCGGTGGTCGAGCCCCACCGCGACCTCGACTTCGACAGCCTGGTGGTCGGCACGCTCGCGCGGCTGCGGCGGATGCCCGCGCTGCGACGTCGGGTGGTGCCGGTGCCGTGGGCGCTCAACCACCCGCTGCTGGTGACCCAGCGGCGGATCGACCCCGACCGGCACTTCTTCCGCCACGACCTCGGCGGCTCGGCGACGCTGCGCGATGCCGAGGTCGAGATCGGCCGGATCGCCGGTCGGCAGCTCGACCGGACCGCGCCGCTGTGGGAGATCCACGTCATCGAGGGCCTCGCCGACGGGCGACGGGTGGTCGTCGGGAAGATCCACCACGCGCTCGCCGACGGCAACGCCGCCAACGCGATGCTCGGCAACCTCACCGACATCCGCTCCGCCGACCGGGCCACCCCGCTCACCCGCGACGTCGACGACGACACCCCGATCCCGTCGCGACGCCGGCTGGCGCTCGAGGGGCTGCGCGACGCCGTGCTCCAGGCGGCGCTGCTGCCGAGACTTCTCCTCGCGACGGTGAAGGGGCTGGCCTCGATGCTGCGCTACCGGCGCCGCAACGAGACCGGGGTGCCGCTGCCGATCGCGCACGCACCGCGGGTCTCCTTCAACGGACCGCTGACGTCGCGACGCAGCTTCGCGACGGTCACCCTCCCGCTGGCCGACCTCAAGGGGGTGCGTCGGCAGCACGGTGTCACGCTCAACGACGTGGTGCTCGCGCTGACCGCCGGCGCACTGCGGCGGTGGCTGGACGAGCACGGCGAGCGGCCGGCGATCTCGCTCACCGCTGGCGTGCCGGTCGGCCTCGACGCCGCTGACAGCGACCCCCGCCTGCTCGGCAACAACGTGTCCAACCTGTTCACCACGCTCGCGACCGACGTCGCCGACCCTGTCGAGCGGCTGCACCGGATCTCCCGCACCGCCGGGCACGCCAAGGAGATGAACCGCCGGCTCGGCAGCCAGATGCTGGCGGACTGGAACCAGTTCGCGCCGCCGTCGCTGGTGGCGCTGGGCACCCGGCTCTACAGCCGGTTCCGCGCCGCCCGGTTCCACCCGGCGGCGTTCAGCGCGATCGTGTCCAACGTCCCCGGGCCGCGCGAGACCATCAGCATCGGCGGGGCGCGGCTGACCGACATCTTCAGCGTCGGCCCGCTCGTCGACGGCATCGGGCTCAACGTCACCGTCTGGTCGTACGTCGACCGGATGAACTTCTCGCTCCTGGCGTGCCCGGACCTGCTGCCGGACGTGGAGGTGCTGGCGTCGTACTTCCCGGCGGCGCTCGCCGAGCTGCGGGGCGAGCCCGAGCCCGGAGCGGCGGCGGAGCCGGTGCCCGAGGTTCGTCGTACCGACGAGGACCAGGAGTCAGCATGACGGTCCGGAAGATCGGCCGGTTCTCTGCCCGGGCCGGCCGCTCCTCGGCGCGCTTCGGCGGCCGGGTCCTGGTGCGCGTGCTGCGTGCCGCCACCGACGAGGCGATGCCCGACCTGCCGGTGCCGCCGGCCGCCCGGGCCGTGTCCCTTCCCGACCGGGGGACGACGCACGTGCTGGACATCCCCGGTCCCACGCCGGATGCGCCGGTGCTGCTGCTGATGCACGGCATCGCGACGACCGGGCCGCTCACCTGGTTCTCGGTGCTGCCGGAGCTGAGCGAGCGCTACCGGGTGGTGACGTTCGACCAGCGGTGGCACGGCAGGGGGATCCGCTCGGACCAGTTCGCGCTCGACGACTGTGCCGACGACGGTGCCGCCGTGCTCGACGCGCTCGGCATCGAGCGGGCGGTCGTCGTGGGGTACTCGATGGGCGGCGCCAGTGCGCAGGTGCTGTGGCACCGGCATCCCGAGCGGGTGGCCGGGCTCGTGCTCTGCTCGACCGCCGCCCGCTGGCAGGGCCACCTCGGCGAACGGGTCTTCTTCACGACGCTGGGCATCGCCAACCTCGGCCTGCTGTCGGTTGCGGCCGACAAGGTGCGCGTGCACGCCGCGTCGCTCCCGCTGCCGGCGGAGGACGCCGCCGAGGCCGGGCTGCGCGCGTGGTGCATGTCCGAGCTGCGCGCGACCAGCCCGTGGGCGCTCCCGGTCGTGATGTCGGAGCTCGGCCGGTTCGACGCGACCGGCTGGATCGGGGAGGTGGAGGTGCCGACCGGCGTGCTGGTCACGGCACGGGACCACGCGATCCCCACCGAACGGCAGCGCCAGCTCGCGGCACGGATCCCCGGCGCCGTCGTACGCGAGACGCCGGGAGGTCACGCCTCCCTGGTCTTCGACCTCGCCCACTGGAAGCCGGCCTTCCTCGAGCTCGTCGACGAGATCGTCGCTCGGAGCGGCCTGAACAAAAACTTCAACAACTCGTCCAATCTTTCCGGCTGAGTGCGCCGAACTCCCTTTCAAGGAACCCGCTCGACCCCCTGAAAGGAACGATCATGCGCACCTCCACCACCTCGCGTCGTCGTCGCACCGCCGGTCTCGTCGCGGCCGCGGTCGTCGGTCTCGCCTCCGTCGGGACGGCCGCCCCCGCGTCGGCGGACGCGGACCGGCAGGCGCCGAAGAACCGCAGCCTGGCGAAGGTCCTCGCGGCCGACGGCACCAAGTTCGACAAGAACGCGCGCGACTTCGACATCGTCGAGGCCGCCGTCCTCGCTGTGCTCGACGCGAAGCCGGAGAGCCCGGTCGGCCTGCTGACCCAGGGCGGACAGCGGCTGACCGCGTTCATCCCGACCGACGGCGCGTTCCGCGCGCTGGCCGCCGACCTCACCGGCAAGACGTTCAAGGGCGAGGGCCGGGTCTTCGGTGCGCTCGCGGAGGCCGCCGGCATCGACGTGATCGAGGCCGTGCTGCTCTACCACGTCGTCCCGGGCAAGACCCTCGGCTCCGGCAAGGTCGTGGCGGCCGCCAAGGAGAAGGCCGAGCTCGGCATGGCCTCCGGCGGCACCGTCACCGTCAAGCTCAACAAGGGCAAGGTCGTCCTCGTCGACGCCGACCCCGACGCCCGCAACCCGCGCGCGGTCGCGAAGCTGCTCGACATCAACAAGGGCAACAAGCAGATCGCCCACGGCATCGACCGCGTGCTGCGCCCGATCGACCTCTGAGTGGTCTCCGGTCGGCGGACGCGTCCTCCCCGTCGCGTCCGCCGGCCGGTCCGCCCCTCGTGGGGCATGATGCGCCGGTGGCGATCTTCGGGTGGACGGTGCTGGTGCTGGTGTTTTTCGACGAGCTGCTGGCCATGGCGGCCTTCGGCATCTGGGGCTGGCAGCACGACCCCCGCTGGCTGCTCGTCTGGCTGCTCCCGCTCGCCGGGATGCTCGTCTGGTACTTGTTCGCCTCCCCGAAGGCGCCTGCCGGCGGCACCGTCGTCCGCCCCGCCGCCAAGGTGGTCGTCTTCTCCCTCGCCACCCTCGCCCTCTGGGACGCCGGCCACGACACCTGGGCGATCGTCTTCCTCGTCTTCTCCGTCGCCGTCAACGCCCTCGCCCTCCTCCCCAGCATCCGCGTGCTGGTCGAGCAGGAGTAGGCCGACCCGCCGCAAACTCACGCCCGGGAGGCGCCGAGCCGTCGCAAACTCACGCCTGTCGGCAGCCGGACAGTGCGAGTTTGTGGCGGGTTGACGCTGAGTCGTGCGAGTTTGCGACGGATCGGCACCTGAGTCGTGCGAGTTTGCGACGGATCGGCACCTGAGTCGTGCGAGTTTGCGACGGGTCGGCGCTAGACGTTGCGGCGGTACTGGCCGCCGACCTCGAAGAAGGCTTCGGTGATCTGGCCGAGGGAGCAGACCCGCGCGGCGTCCATGAGTACGGCGAACACGTTGTCGCCGTTCGTGGCGGCGGCCTTGAGGCGGGCGATCACCTGCTCGGCCTCGGTGGCGTGGGCGGTGCGGAACGAGTCGACGCGCTCCAGCTGCGAGCGCTTCTCGTCCTCGGTGGCGCGGGCCAGCTCGACGTGGTCGGGGGTGCCGCCGTCGGAGTCGGGCATGCGGAACGTGTTGACGCCGATGATCGGCAGCGAGCCGTCGTGCTTGCGGTGCTCGTAGAGCATCGACTCGTCCTGGATCCGGCCACGCTGGTAGCCGGTCTCCATCGCGCCGAGGACGCCGCCGCGCTCGGAGATCCGGTCGAACTCGGCGAGCACGGCCTCCTCCACGAGGTCGGTGAGCTCGTCGACGATGTAGGAGCCCTGGAGCGGGTTCTCGTTGGTGGCCAGGCCCCACTCGCGGTTGATGATCATCTGGATCGCGAGCGCGCGTCGTACGGACTCGTCGGTGGGGGTGGTCACCGCCTCGTCGTAGGCGTTGGTGTGCAGCGAGTTGGCGTTGTCGTAGATCGCGCACAGCGCCTGCAGCGTGGTGCGGATGTCGTTGAACGCCATCTCCTGCGCGTGCAGGGACCGCCCGGACGTCTGGATGTGGTACTTCAGCTTCTGCGAGCGCTCGTTGGCGCCGTACCGCTCCTTCATCGCGACCGCCCAGATCCGGCGGGCGACGCGGCCGAGGACGGTGTACTCCGGGTCCATGCCGTTGGAGAAGAAGAAGGACAGGTTCGGCGCGAAGTCGTCGATGTCCATGCCGCGGGCGAGGTACGACTCGACGTAGGTGAACCCGTTGGCGAGCGTGAACGCGAGCTGGCTGATGGGGTTCGCCCCGGCCTCGGCGATGTGGTAGCCGGAGATGGAGACCGAGTAGAAGTTCCGGACCCCGTGCTCGATGAACCACTCCTGGATGTCGGCCATGCACCGCAGTGAGAACTCCGTGGAGAACAGGCAGGTGTTCTGGCCCTGGTCCTCCTTGAGGATGTCGGCCTGCACGGTGCCGCGGACGGTGCGCAGCGCCTCGGCCGGGTCCATGCCCTTCTCGCGGGCCTGGTCGATCACGGTGTTGAGGAAGAACGCCAGCACCGTCGGCGCGGGGCCGTTGATCGTCATCGACACCGACGTCGTCGGCGAGGTGAGGTCGAAGCCGTCGTAGAGCGCCTTCATGTCCTCGAGCGTCGCGACGCTGACGCCGGACGTGCCGATCTTGCCGTAGATGTCGGGTCGCTCCGCCGGGTCGCGACCGTAGAGGGTGACCGAGTCGAACGCGGTCGACAGCCGGGTCGCCGGCTGGTCCTCCGACAGCAGCTTGAACCGGCGGTTGGTGCGGAACGGGTCGCCCTCGCCGGCGAACATCCGGGCCGGGTCCTCGTTGTCGCGCTTGAACGGGAAGACGCCGGCGGTGAACGGGAACCGGCCGGGCAGGTTCTCGCGGCGCCAGAAGCGCACCAGCTCGCCGTCGTCCTCGTAACGGGGTACGGCGACACGCGGCACCATCGTGCCCGCGAGCGACTCGCGCCCGGGCTGCTTCTCGTACTCCGCGACGAGCGCCTCCCACCCGGCGAGCTGCTCGAGCACCTCGTCGGGCAGCGCGTCGCGCGCCTGGTCGAAGAGCTCGCTCAGCTCGGCGCGGGCCTCCTCACCCTTGACCTCGTCGACGACGAAGGACAGCCGCTGGGCGCGGCGGGCGGCCTGCACCAGCTCGTCGGTGCGGGCGTGGTAGTCGCGAACAGTGCCGGAGATGTCGGACAGGTAGCGCACCCGGTCGGCCGGAAGCACCTCCTGGATCCGGGTCGAGGTCTTGCCCTCGACGGGCGCGAGCGTCCCGTCCTCCACGGCCAGGCCGTGCTCGGTCAGCTGGTCGCGGAGGAACTGGTAGAGCGCGGTCACACCGTCGTCGGCGAAGGTCGCGGCCGAGGTGCCGAACACCGGCATGTCGTCGGGCCGCTGGCCGAACGCCTCGCGGTTGCGCACCAGCTGGCGGGCCACCTCGCGCTGCGCGTCGGCCGCGCCGCGGCGCTCGAACTTGTTGATCGCCACGGCGTCGGCGAAGTCGAGCATGTCGATCTTCTCGAGCTGCGAGGCGGCGCCGTACTCCGGCGTCATGACGTAGAGGCTGGTGTCGACGAACGGCACGACCGCCGCGTCGCCCTGGCCGATGCCGGGGGTCTCGACGACGACCAGGTCGAAGCCTGCGGCCTTGGCCGCGGCGATGACGTCGGCGAGGTGCTCGGGCAGCTCGTGCGCACCGCGGGTGGCGAGGCTGCGGAAGTAGACGCTGTCCCGGTCGAGGCCGGGGCCGTCGAGGTCGAGGCTGTTCATCCGGATCCGGTCGCCGAGCAGGGCACCGCCACCGCGGCGCCGGGTCGGGTCGACGGCCAGCACGGCGACCCGCACGTGGTCGCGCTGGTCCATCCGCAGCCGGCGCACCAGCTCGTCGGTGAGCGAGCTCTTGCCGCTGCCGCCGGTGCCGGTGATGCCGAGCACGGGCACCTGGCGCCGGGCCGCGGTCTCGCGGATCCGGGCCAGCGCGTCGCCGTCGACGGCGCCGGTCTCGATGCCGGTGATCATCCGGGCCAGCGCGGTGCGGTCGCCCGCCAGCACCCGGTCGGCGTCGGCGTGAGCGAGGCTCCACAGGTCGTGGTCGCAGTCGCTGACGACGGAGTTGATCATGCCGGGGAGGCCCATCCGCTGGCCGTCCTCGGGGGAGAAGATCGTGACGCCGGACCGTCGTAGCCGCTCGATCTCGTCGTGGACGATGACGCCACCACCGCCGCCGACGACCTTGACGTGGCCGGCGCCGCGCTCGCGCAGCTGCTCGACGAGGTACTCGAAGTACTCCACGTGGCCGCCCTGGTACGACGACACGGCGACCCCCTGGACGTCCTCCTCGATCGCGGCCTCGACGATCTCGGCGACCGACCGGTTGTGACCGAGGTGGATGACCTCGCACCCCTGGCTCTGGAAGATCCGCCGCATGATGTTGATGGCCGCGTCGTGGCCGTCGAACAGGCTCGAAGCCGTCACCAGGCGGATCGGGTGCTTCGGCTTGTGCAGGGGGGTGCGAACCATCGATCCACCTCAACTAGTTGGACGTCCTAGCAAAATAGTAGGACTTCCAAGTAGTTACCCCAAATCGAGGTCCCCCAGTGCGTCCACGAGGACGCCCGAGGTCCGCTCGACCATGGCCAGCACGGTCCCGAAGCCGTCGTCGCCGCCGTAGTAGGGGTCGGGCACGTCGGCTCCGGGCTCGGCGGGGTCGAACTCACCGTAGAGGCGGACCCGGTCGGGCTCGAGCTCCGCGCCGGCGAGCTCGCGCAGGTCGGCCAGGTTCGTGCTGTCCATCGCCAGCAGCACGTCGCACTCGGCGAACCAGGTGGCGCGGACCTGCTGCGCACGATGGGCCGACGGGTCGTACCCCTCGCTGCTCAGGAGCGCCGCCGCCCGACGGTCCATCGGGTTCCCGATGTGCCAGTCCCCGGTGCCGGAGCTGACCACCGTCACCCGGTCGTCCAGTCCCGCGGCGGCCACCCGGTCGGCGAGCACGACGTGGGCCATGGGGGAGCGGCAGATGTTGCCGAGGCAGACCAGGGCGATCCGGTAGGCGCCCGGGGTGCGGGGCGCCGGGAGGCTCGGCACGGTTAGTCGTCCTCGACCCCGACCAGGGCGTCGAGCACCCAGGTCGTGATGCTGATGATGATCGAGCCGCCGACCGCCGGCCAGAAGCCGTCGACGTGGAACCCGACGCCGATCGCGTCGGCGAGCCACGCGGTGAGCAGCAGCATCAGCGCGTTGATCACCAGCAGGAACAGGCCGAGCGTCAGCAGGATGAAGGGGATCGAGAGGATCGTCAGCACCGGCTTCACGAACGCGGTGACGATCGTCGCGATCAGCGCGACCCCGATCAGCGGGAGGAGCTTCTCCTCGAGCTCGGCCTGGCCGTTGGCCGGGCCCTCGAACCAGATCCCGTCCATGACCTGGGCCGCGAGCGCGAGGGCGACGCTGGTGATGAGCCAGCGGGCGAGGAACGCGAACATGCCGCCAGTGTGCCAGCGGTGTGATCGGCGTCAGGTCAGCGCCAGCGCCTCGACGATCTCGTCGGCCGCGTCGTCGATGTGGCGGCGCAGGAACTCGTAGGCCCCGTCGAGGTCGTCGTCCTCGAGCAGCCGCACCAGCGGCTCGTGGGACTCGGCCTGGTCGTGGGCGTTGCGGCGGACCCGGTCGACCTGCGCCAGCGCCAGCTTCAGCTCGTCCATCAGGCTCTCGGCCATCTGCACCAGGCGCGGGCTGCCGGCGAGCTCGACGAGGGAGACGTGGAACGCGAGGTGTCGCTCGTTGAGCTCCTCGTACGACGCCTGCCCGCTCCGGACCGCGGTCGTGTAGGCCTCGAGCGTCTGGCGTACCCGCTTGCGGGCGTCGTCGGTGGCGCCCGGCCAGGCACGCACGCCGGCGCCCTCGAGCACCCAGCGGGCCGCGCACACGTCGCGCACCGACTCCGCGCGCGGGGTCGCGACACTGACCCCGCGGTTGGGCTCGCGGGTGGCGAGACCCTCGGCTACCAGCGCCATCAAGGCTTCCCGCACCGTGGGGCGGGACACCCCGAGCGACTCGGCGAGCGCGAGCTCGCGCAACGGCGTACCGCTCTCCACCTCACCCTCGAAGACCGCCCGCCGCAGCTCCGCGGTCACCCGCTCCACGGTCGAGGCGTGCTCGACGCTGAGGGAGTCGAACTCGTGGTGAGCGGTCGGCATCTCCCTATTGTCGCGCACCGGTCGCATCCCTGTATGCTGTCTCATTGTCAGATTGTCTGACAATCTCGGGCAACGCGAAGGGAGTGGGAATGACGCTGGAGTGGGGCCGTCACTACGCGATGGTCGAGCCGTCGCAGTTCCGGGTGGACTACGCGATCAACCCGTTCATGGACCCTGCCGTCCAGCCCGATCCCCAGCTCGCCACGGCCCAGTGGCAGCACCTGGTCGAGACGCTCCGCTCGCTCGGCTCGACCGTCGACGTCGTCCCGGGCCGGGCCGACAGCCCCGACATGGTCTACGCGATGAACCTCGGTCTCGCGATCCTCCGCCCCGAGTGGGAGGGCGCCGGTCGCCGGTCGATGGTGATGTCGCACATGCGCTTCCCGCAGCGGCGCAACGAGACCCCGAGCGCGCAGCGCTGGTTCGAGACCCACGGGTTCGCGACGTCGTACGTCGGGCGCGAGGGCGTGGGTGCCCACTTCGAGGCCGGCGACGCGTTCCCGTTCGGGGGCGACCTGGTCGTCGGCGTCGGTCCGCGCACCGACGAGCTCGCGCTCAAGCACCTCGCCGCCGACCTCGGCGTCACCGTCCGCGGCGTGAAGATCACGCACCCCGGCATGTACCACCTCGACCTCGCGTTCTGCCCGCTCGACGAGCGCCGCGCGATCGTCTGCCCCGACGCGCTCGAGCCCACCTCCGCCGCGGCGCTGCTGGCACTCGTGCCCGAGCCGCTGGTCATCACCGAGGAGGAGGCGATCGGCACGCTGTGCGCCAACTCGGTGGTCGTCGGCCGCACCGTGGTGATGCCCGCCTGTCCGCCGCGCGTCCGCGAGCAGCTCGAGGCCTGGGGCTTCGAGGTCGTGCTCGTCGACGTCTCCGAGTTCCACCTCGGTGGCGGCTCGATCCGCTGCCTCACCAACCCGCTCGACATCACCCTCGGCCGCGAGCTCGAGGCGGTGCCCGGTGGTCGGGTGGTCGCGCCCCCGGCCGAGGAGGGCTTCGCCGCGTAGGGTCTCGATACGCCCTCGCCCTAGCGGCTCGGGCTACTCGACCACCGGGAGGTCTCATGGTTCAGCCGCTGCCGCACGTCCGCGAGATCCCTCCCTACGTGCCCGGCCGCCCGCCGGAGGCGCGACCGGGCCTGACGACCTACAAGCTCTCGTCGAACGAGAACCCCTACCCGCCGCTGCCGGGCGTGCTGGGCACGGCGACGCAGGCCGCGGAGGCGATGAACCGCTACCCCGACATGGGGTGCACGGCGTTGTACGACGCGCTCTCGACGAAGCTCGACGTGTCGACCGACCGGCTCGCCGCCGCCACCGGGTCGGTCGCGCTCATCTACCACCTGCTGGCCGCCTACTGCGGGCCCGGCGACGAGGTGGTGCACGCGTGGCGGTCGTTCGAGGCCTACCCGATCGCGATCACCGCGGCGGGCGCGACCGGCGTCCAGGTGCCGGTGACCGCCGACGGCCGCCACGACCTGGCGGCAATGGCCGCCGCCGTCACCGAGCGCACCCGCGTCGTCCTGCTCTGCACGCCCAACAACCCGACCGGTCCGGCGCTCTCGCACGCCGAGACCGCCGGCTTCGTCGCGGGCGTCCGGGACGACGTGCTGGTCGTCGTCGACGAGGCCTACCTCGAGTTCGTCCGGATGGCCGACCCGGTCGACGGCCTGGCGCTGCTGCGCGACCACCCCAACGTGGTGCTGCTGCGCACCTTCTCCAAGGCCTACGGCCTGGCCGGGCTCCGGGTCGGGTACGCCGTCGCGGCGGCCGACGTCGCGAGCGCGCTGCGGGCGGTGGCGCTGCCGTTCGGCGTCTCCTCGATCGCCCAGGCGGCGGCCGTCGCCTCGCTGGCCCACGAGGTGGAGCTGCTCGCCCGGGTCGACGCGCTGGTCGGCGAGCGGGACCGGCTCGTCGCGGGCATCACCGCGGCCGGGTGGACGGTGCCCGAGCCGCAGGGCAACTTCGTCTGGTTCGACCTCGGCGACGCCGCCGCCGACTTCGCCGCGAGGGCGGCCGATGCCGGGCTCGCCGTACGTCCGTTCGCGGGGGAGGGAGTGCGGGTCAGCGTGGGCGAGCCGGAGGCCACCGACCGGCTCGTCGAGATGCTCGAGAAGGAACCGCCCCCCGCCTGATCGACCGCGGTGCTCGAGATGGCTACGGTTTAGCCAACCCTGACCGATCCTCGAGGAGTCCCGGTGTCCGGAGAGACCCCCAGCCAGCCCGGCTGGTACCCCGACCAGAACGGCACGATGCGCTGGTTCGACGGCGCGTCCTGGACCGATCACGTCCAGCCCGGTGCCGGTGGGTCCGAGGCCACCGTGGTGCAGGCCGGTCCCGAGCCGACCGCGCGCTTCGAGCAGCAGCCGGCTTGGCAGGGCGGCCTCCCGCCGGCGAGCCCGCCGCCGCCCTCCGGTCCTCCGTCGGGACCGCCGCCTCCCGCCGGACCGCCCGCCGGACCGCCACCCGGTTCGCCGTACGGCGCCGTGCCCCAGCCCTCGTTCCCCGGCGGTCCTGGTGGCCCCGGCGGCCCCGGCTACGGGAGCCCCGGCTACCCGCCGCCCTCCTCCGGTGGCAACAGGAAGCTGCTCATCATCCTGGCGATCGTGGGCGCGATCGTCCTGGTCGCCGTGCTGGCGGTCGGCTCGTGGGCGATCTTCGTGCGCGACAGCGATGACGACGACAACGGCCGCGACAGCAGCGGCGAGAACGGCTCGTTGCCCGACGAGGGCCCCGAGGAGGTCGTCGAGGCCTACGTGCAGGCGATCAAGGACAATGACTGCCAGGCGGCCCTCGACCTGCTCAGCGAGAGCTTCATCGCCGAGGAGGACGCGAACTGCGACGACGAGACCGACTTCATGACCGACGAGGAGTTCGACTACGAGGTCGGCGAGACGACGATCGACGAGGACGCTGAGACGGCCACCGTCCAGTTCCGCGTGATCGCCGACGGCTTCGAGGAGGAGGTCCCGATCGGCCTGGTCGTCGAGGACGACGAGTGGAAGATCGATTCCTTCGAGGTCGCCGACACCACGACCGACGGCCCGACGGACGCGCCGTCGACGGACCTGCCGACGGACCTTCCGACCGACATCCCGACCGACCTGTCGGACTTCCCGTCGGACTTCACCGACTTCCCGACCGACTACTCCGACTACCTGTCGGACCTCCCCACGGACTTCCCGACGGACCCCTCGGAGCTGGAGTCCTACCTGTCCGACTACTTCTCCGAGTTCCTCACCTTCACCGGCTGAACGGAGAAGGCGGTCGGACGTGCCGGTCCTCCAGGAGTACGTCGCTGCGCTGACCCAGCCGATGCTGGGCGGCGGCGCGACCCGGTACGACGAGGTGGTCGGACCGGACGGGCTGCTGCGCCCGCCCTGGAAGCGGCTGGCCGCGGTCGTCGCCGGCATCGGCGCCGAGGAGCTGCAGCGGATCGACGACCAGATCGTCCGGTTCCTGTCCGACGACGGCGTCACCTACTCGCGGCCCGGCGAGCGGCCGACCGCGTGGCGGCTCGACCCCGTGCCGCTCGTCGTCGACGCGGTCTCCTGGCGCGAGGTCGAGGTCGGCCTCGCCCAGCGCGCCGAGCTCCTCAACGCCGTCCTCGTCGACCTGTACGGAGAACGCACGCTCCTCCGCGACGGGGTGGTCCCGGCCGCAGCGGTCCTGTCGCACCCCGGCTTCGTGCGGGTCATGGCCTACGGCTCGCGCGACGACCCGCGCCCGCTGGTGGTCAGCGCGACCGACCTCGGCCGCGACGCCGAGGGCACGTGGCGGGTGCTGGGCGACCGGGCCCAGGCGCCGTCCGGGCTGGGCTACGCGCTGGAGAACCGCAAGGTGCTCAGCCGGGTGCTGCCCGAGCTCTACCGCGAGGCCGACCTGCACCGGGTGTCGCCGTACCTCTGGGCGTTCCGGTCCGCGCTGCTCCAGTCCGCGCACGGCGAGCTGCCCGACCCACGGGTGGTCGTGCTGACGCCGGGCACCCACTCCGAGACCGCCTACGACCAGGCAGCGCTCGCCACCAACCTCGGCTTCCCACTGGTGCAGGGCAGCGACCTGACCGTGCGCGACGGCTGGGTGCTGCTCAAGTCGCTGGGCCGGCTCGAGCGGGTGGACGTGATCCTGCGCCGCGTCGACGCGGCCTGGTGCGACCCGCTGGAGCTGCGCGGTGACTCGCAGCTGGGCGTGGCCGGCCTGGCCGAGGCGGTACGACGCAACCGGGTCCGGGTCGTCAACGGGCTCGGGGCCGGCGTGCTCGAGAATCCGGCCCTGCTCGCCTACGCGCCGGCGATCTGCGAGCACCTGCTGGGGGAGTCGCTGCGGCTGCCGACCGTCCCCACCTGGTGGTGCGGCGACCCGGACGCCCTCGCCCACGTGCTCGACCACCTGGACGAGCTCTCGGTGCGCGCCCTCGACAGCGTGCCGTCGCCGGTCCTCGACACCCGTCCCGAGGTCCTCACCCGGCGGATCCTCGCCGCGCCCCATCTCTACGTGGCGCAGGAGCGGCTTCCTCTGTCGCAGGCCCCGACCTGGAGCGACGGCCGGACCGCCGGCCTCGCCACCCCGCGACCGGTGAGCGTGCGGGCGTTCACGGTGCGCTACGGCTCGTCGTACCGCACCCTGCTCGGCGGCCTCGGCAACGTGCTCGACGTCGCCGGTAGCAACCGGGTCGTGGCCAGCAAGGACGTCTGGGTGCTGAAGTCCGGCGCAGGTGAGCCGGACCAGGGGCTGGCCGAGGTGCTGCCGGTCAGCAGCGGCCGGTCGCTGCCGGCGACGGTGCCGCGGGTGCTGGAGGACATGTTCTGGGTCGGCCGGTACGCCGAGCGCGCCGAGGACCTGCTGCGGCTGGTGCTGGCCGCGCACGTGGTGGTCGAGGACTACCGCAGCCGGCCGCGCACCGGCGGCGGCCTCAGCCTGCAGATCGTGATGGGTCTGCTCGCCCGGATCGCCGGCCGCCATCCGCAGGCCGGCGACGGTGATCACGACTACGACGCCGAGTTCCGCTCGCTGCTGCTCGACGTGGACCGGACCGGGTCGGTGGCCCAGTCGGTGGAGGCGCTGCGGGATGCGCTCTCCGGGGTCCGCGACCAGTGGTCGGCCGACGTGTGGCGGATCTTCGGCGTGGTCGACCGTGCCCGCGCGACGATGGCCGAGGACCCCGGCAGCCACCAGGCCGCCGAGTCGGCGGGCCGGATGCTCACCGGGGTGCTGTCGCTGGCCGGCGTCACCGCCAACATGATCCGCGACCCGGGCTGGCACATGATCAGCGTCGGCCGCTACGTCGAGCGGGGCCAGCAGCTGCGGCACCTGCTCACGGCCCTCACCGAACGGCACGGACTCGACGTCGACCGCGAGGTGCTCGCTGCCGTGCTGGCTGCGGCCGAGAGCTCGGTGACCCACCGCCGCCGCTACCGCGACCACGTGCGCCCCGCCGGCGTCCTCGACCTCCTGCTGAAGGACCCGGACAACCCGCGGTCGCTGGCGTTCAGCCTCGCCCGTGCCGCCGAGCACCTCGCCGCCGTCCCGGCCTCGACCGGGTCGACCCGCCCGGAGCGGTTGCTCGCCGCGCTGGTCACCGAGCTCGAGGAGACCGACGTCGCCAGGCTGGTCGCCATCGGCGGCGTCGACCGCCCCCACCTCGTCACGTTCCTCGACTCCCTCGGCGCCCGGCTGGACCGGCTCGCCGAGGCGGTCGCCGACCTCCACTTCGCGACCGGACCGGCGCCGCGGCGGTTCGGGTCACTGCCGATCCTGGAGGAGGTGCCTTGAACACCCCACGACGTTCTTCGCCTCCCCCGCTCCGCTCCTCCGACGAACAACGCCGCGGCGACCCCAGATGAGGTACCGGATCGAGCACCGCACGACCTACACCTACGACGACGACGTCACCGACAGCCTCGGCATCGCCTACCTGGTGCCGCGCCGGCTGCCGTGGCAACAGGTCGGCCACTACCGCGTCGAGGTCACGCCCGCCCCGGCCGACACCGCGCGCGACGAGGACTACTACGGCAACGAGCTCACCTACTTCCAGGTGGTCGAGCCGCACCGGGAGCTGGTCGTCGTCGGCACCGGCGACGTCGAGGTCGCGACGCCGACCGTCGACCGCGGGCTGCTCGACCGGCCGTGGGACGGGCTGCTCCCGTTGGCCCGGCCGGACCTGCCGGGTGCCTGGCGCGCGACCGACCTCGCACTGCCGAGCGCGTCGGTGCCGTCCCACCCCGGCGCGACGGAGTACGCCGCGGAGTCCCTGCTCCCCGGCCGCCCCGTCGGCGAGGCGGTGGGCGAGCTGATGCACCGGATCCACGCCGACTTCGAGTACGACGGCACCGCGACCACCGTGACGTCGACGGTGCCCGAGATCCTGGCCAAGCGCGCGGGCGTCTGCCAGGACTTCGCCCACTTCACGCTGTCGTGCCTGCGCTCCCACGGCCTCGCCGCGCGCTACGTCAGCGGCTACCTCGCCACCGAGCCGGCACCCGGCAAGGAGCGGGTCGTCGGTGCGGACGCGTCGCACGCCTGGGCCGCGGTCTGGCTCGGCGACGACGACTGGCTGGCGCTCGACCCGACCAACGACCAGTGGCAGAACGACCGCTACGTGACCGTCGCCTGGGGCCGCGACTACGGCGACGTGCCGCCGGTCAAGGGCGTCATCTTCACCGAGGCCCGGCACTCCCGGCTCGAGGTGTCGGTCGACGTCGCTCCGGCCTGACGCGGGTTCCGCGTCCGTCCTCGGGGTAACGGTCGGTCGCAAGGAGGATTTCTGATGATTCGGTGGACAGATGCGACTCGGCTGAACAGGCTGGTGCCATGAGCCAGCCTCCGTACGGCGCACCCCCGCCCCAGCCCGGTCAGCCCCAGGGCTACCCGCAGCAGCCTGGCTACCCGGCGGCCCCGCCGCAGGGCTACCCGCCCCAGCCCGGAGCGGCCGCGCCTCCGCCGTACCTCCAGGGCGGGGCGCCGGCCGCGGCGCCGGTGGGTGCCCCGGTCGGCGCGCCCGGCGGCTACGGCTACGGACCCGCCCTCCCGCCCCCGCCGCCCAGCCAGAAGCGCACCATCGGCTTCCTCATGGGCCTGGTCACGGCGATCGTGCTGATCGGCTTCCTCGTCCTCGCGCTCGTCATCAGCAAGGTCAACTGACGCCGCGTGAGGTCCTTCCGCTGCCGGGTCTGCGACAGCGAGCTGTTCTTCGAGAACTCCGCATGCGTGACGTGCGGGTCCGCGTTGGGCTTCTCGCGTGAGGAGCGGGCGATCGTGCCCGTCGACGCCGAGGGGAGGTACGTCGACGCGAGCGGTCTGGTCTGGCACCGCTGTCGCAACCGGCTCCTCAACGGCTGCACCTGGCTGGCGCGCTTCGAGGGGGGCCAGTGCTCGGCCTGTGACCTGACCCGGACCCGTCCCAACGACGCCGACACCCAAGGGCTGGCGCAGCTGGCGCGGGCCGAGGCGGCGAAGCGCCACCTGGTCGTCGAGCTCGACGCGCGCGGCTTCTCCACCGAGGGCCTGGCCTTCGACATGCTCTCGAGCACGAGCCTGTGGAGCGAGGGCGTGGTGATCGGGCACGCCGACGGGGTGGTCACCATCGACGTCGCCGAGACCGACGACGCCCGGCGCGAGCGGATCCGCGCGGAGCTCGGCGAGCCCTACCGCACGATGCTCGGCCACCTGCGGCACGAGGTCGGCCACTTCGTGCAGTACCGGCTGGTGACCGGCGGCGACCTGCTCGAGCGCTACCGGGAGCTGTTCGGCGACGAGAGCGCCGACTACCAGGCGGAGATCGACCGGCACTACGCCGAGGGACCGCCGGAGGGGTGGGAGGCGTCGTACCTCTCGGCCTACGCGACCATGCACCCCTTCGAGGACTTCGCCGAGACCTTCGCCCACTACCTGCACATCTCGGACACCTGCGAGACCGCGGCGGAGCAGGGGCTGGTCACGGTGGCGCCGGCCGCGTTCGGGAGCTTCCGCGACCTGGTGCGCGGGGTGTGGATCCCGTTGGCGATCGCGCTCAACCAGATCAACCGCAGCATGGGCAAGGACGACGTCTACCCGTTCGTGATCCCGGAGCCGGTGCTCGACAAGCTCGACTTCGTCGCCCGCCTGGCGTTTGCGGGCTCCGGCGACATGCAATGATCACCGGCACTGCCGCTCGGTGACTCCACGGGGCGGATCCCCGACCTCCAGGAGCGTTCGCGATGTCCGACCCGAACCAGCCCTCGACCCCTCCGGGGTGGTACCCCGACGGCCAGGGCGGCCAGCGGTGGTGGGACGGCAACCAGTGGACCGAGCACACCCAGCAGGGCGGTTCTGACGCTCCGGCCGCGCCGTCGGCCCCGTCAGCCCCGGCCGGTCCGGGCGGCGACCTGCCGACCCAGATCGCGCCGAACCGCGCGGCCAACTACCCGCAGCAGCCGGGCCAGCCCGGCCAGCCCGGTCAGCCGCAGCAGCCCCAGCAGCCGTCGTACGGCGCCCCAAGCGGTCAGCCGGGTCAGCCGGGCCAGCCGGGTCAGCCGGGCTTCGGTCAGCCGCCGTACGGCGGCGGTCAGCCTCCGTTCGGCGGCAGCGGGCCGGGAGGCGGCAGCGGCTCGGGCGGCGGCAAGGGCAAGCTCTTCGCGATCATCGGCGGCGCCGTGGGTGCGCTGCTGCTCGTCGTGATCCTGGTCATCGTGCTGTTCAACGTCATCGGTGGCGGCAGCCCCGAGGACGTGGCGGGCGACTACCTCGACGCCACCGCCGACGGTGACCTCGAGGAGGCGTGCGAGCTGTCGTCGGAGGACTACCAGAAGGCCAAGCTCGACGAGCTCTCCGCCGACGGCTGCGGCGACGTCGAGGACGCGGTCGCGCAGCAGTTCGAGGACCAGGGCGTCCCCGGCTACGAGGACTACGACGACTTCCTCGACGACATCGACTACGAGTACGAGATCGGCGACGTCTCCGAGAAGGAGGAGACGGCGACGGTCGAGTACACCTACACCGTCACCTACACCGGCGACGACGAGGAGTTCGGCGACTTCTTCAACGAGGAGGACCAGGACGCCGAGCTGAAGCTGGTCAAGGAGGACGGCGACTGGAAGGTCGACGCCGACAGCGGCAGCTGACCCTCCCATGAGGCACGCGTTCGTCGCCTTCGCGGTGGTGCTGTCGACGCTGGTGGTGCCGATCGCCGTCACGGCGACCTGGCTCTCGCTGCGCGTCGACGACACCGACGCCTACGTCGACGCCGTCGCGCCGCTCGCCGACGAGCCGGAGCTGCGTGCGGCGCTGTCCCGCGAGCTCGCGCAGGCAGCCTCGGCATCGGTCGCGGAGCGGGTGCCGGGCGCGGGCGCCTTCGACGGCGTGATCCGCCGGATGACGCAGGACGTGGTCGCGAACGACGCGTTCCCGGAGTTCTGGCGGGAGGCGAATGCCAAGGCGCACCGCGAGTTCCTGGCGATCGTCCACGAGCGCGACGCCGACGTGGTGGCCGACGGCTGGGTGTACCTCGACATCGGCCCGCTCCTCGACGAGGTCCTGGCCGACCTGGTCGGGGTGCTGCCGGTGGCGGTCGAGCTGCCGTCCCGGCCGGTGCTGGTGCCGGTGGTGCCGGAGAGCGAGCTCGAGCGGGGCCGCGGCGCCTACCAGGTGCTGGACTTCCTGGCGGTGTGGGCACCGCTGCTGTGGCTGGCGCTGGTCGCGCTCGCCGTCCTGGTCGCGCCGGGGGTTCGGGGCCGGCTGCGCACCGCCGCGCTGTGCGCGTTCGGTGCGGCGCTGGGCGGCGCGATCGCCCTGCTGCTCGAGGCGCCGGTGACCGACCTGGTCGCCGACCGCGCCGAGCCGGAGAATCAGGACCTGGTGCGGCTCATCGTCGAGGTCGTGACCGCGAGCCTCGGTGACACCGCGCTCGTGGTGGTCGTCGCAGGCCTGGTGGTGGGGAGTGGTCTGCTGGTCGCCTCGTTGCTGCCGGGACTGCGCGGGCGGGCCGATCGTCGTACTGCTCATCCCTGAGGACGGTTCGTGGGCAAATGAGCCACGAAGGGGTGCCGCTGCCCCTTAGCCTTCACCCCGTGAGCAACCAGTACCCCGGCCCTCCGGGCCAGCCCGGCCAGCCCGGTCAGCCCGGCGGCGTCCCCCCGGTCCCCCCGACCCAGGTCGCCCCCGGCGCCGTGCCGCCGCAGCAACCCGGACCGCCGCAGGGCTACCCCCAGCAGCCCCAGGCCCCGTACGGCGCGCCGCCGCCGGGACCCGGAGGCGGCTACCCGCCGGCCGGTCCGCCGCCCTTCGGCGCGCCGCCGACCGGCGGCGGTGGCGGCAAGAAGACCGGCCTGATCCTCGCGATCGTCGGCATCGTCGTGCTGCTCATCGTCGGGGCCGTGGTGCTGTTCGTCGTCGTGCTCGGCGGCGACGACGATGACGACGAGCCGAAGAAGAAGGTCACCCAGACCATCACCGCGGACACCTCGTCGCCCACCGACGGCACGAGCACCGACGTCCCCACGGACGTCGTCACCGACCCCTCGACCGACATCTCGACCCCGACGACCACCGACACCGGCGACGCGCCGACCGAGGACCCGGAGATCACCGCGCGGGCCTACCTCGACTCGCTCGTCGAGGGCAACTGCCTCGCGGTCGAGGGCCTGTCGACCCCGGAGTGGTGGCAGGCGACCTTCGGCACCCAACGGGCGTGCGAGCGCGAGTCGCGCAACTCGGCCGAGATGTCGACCGCGGTGTACAACTCCTTCGAGGCGCCGGTCGACAACGGTGACGGCACGGTCACCCTGGTGGCCGACGTGACCGACTCGAGCGACAACACCGACTACACGGTGACCTGGATCCTGACGCCCGACGGCGACACCTGGCTGGTCAGCGCGTTCAACCTGGTCTGACGCCTGGGACAATCGCCCGCATGGGCGCAGGTCACGGGCACGGCCACGGGCACGCCGCCTCCCGGGCAGCGGACCGCAGGCGACTGCGGTGGGTGCTGCTCGTCACCGGCAGCGTGCTCGTGGTCGAGCTCGTCGGCGCCTGGCTCACCGGCTCCCTCGCGCTCCTGGCCGACGCGGGCCACATGGCCACGGACGCGGGAGCGGTCGTGCTCGCGCTGGGAGCGTCGTACGTCGCCGCGCGGCCCGGTGGCGCGCGCTCGACCTTCGGCTACCACCGGGTCGAGGTGGTCGCAGCGCTCGTCAACGCGGTGGTGCTGCTCGGCGTCTGCGGCTACCTGGCGTGGACCGGCATCGGCCGGCTGAGCGACCCGCCCGAGGTCGACGGCGTCGGCCTGGTCGGGTTCGCGGTCGTCGGCCTGCTCGCCAACGCGGTGGCGCTCACCGTGCTCGCCGGCGGTGACCGCGACTCGCTCAACCTGCGGGGCGCTCTCAACGAGGTGTTCGCCGACCTGCTCGGGTCGGTGCTGGCGGTCGCGGCCGGTGTCGCCATCCTGGTCGCGGACTGGCAGCAGGCCGACCCGGTCGCCTCCCTCCTGATCGCGGTCATGATCCTGCCGCGGGCGGTGCTCCTGATCCGCGACTCCGGCCGGGTGCTGCTCGAGATCGCGCCCGCCGACCTCGACCTCGACGACGTCGTGCACCACCTCGCCCACGCGCCCGGGGTGGTCGACGTGCACGACCTCCATGCCTGGACGATCACCAGCGGGATGACCAGCCTGTCGGCGCACGTGACCGTGCGCGACGACGTCCTCGACCAGCGGGGCGTCGGCGCCGTCCTCGACGCCCTCGACGAGTGCGTGGCCACCCACTTCGGCGTCCAGCACACGACCTTCCAGGTCGAGCCGGAGTCGCACCGCGAGCACGAGGACCTGGGCGAGATGCACTGACCGAGCAGCAGGCTCGCGAGTAGTTGGACACCCGATAGTCGGACTTCCGAATATCGGGCTTCCTAGCTGATTGGTCGGCGTCGAATCGAGAAGCTAGCGTGAGCGCCGCTACGATTGTGGCCCCGCTCACATGGCCGCACCACCCCCGTGGCCAGTGCTCGGGACAGACCGGCCACCGGACGGCGGAGACCCCGCGGTCCGGCGACACGAAGGAGTGCTGTGACTCATCAAGACACTGGCTTCGGGCCCGACCTCGTGGAGGTCTTCGGTCCCAAGCACGAAGACGGCGGTCCCGAGCTCATCCAGCTGCTGACGCCCGAGGGCGAGCGGGTCCACCACCCCGAGTTCGACATCGACTTCTCCGCCGAGGAGCTGCGCGGCCTCTACCGCGACATGGTGCTGGTCCGGCGGATCGACGTCGAGGCGACTGCCCTCCAGCGACACGGTGAGCTCGGCATCTGGGCGCAGCTGCTCGGCCAGGAGGCGGCGCAGATCGGCGCCGGCCGCGCCCTCCGCAAGCAGGACTTCGTGTTCCCGACCTACCGCGAGCACGGCGTGGCCTGGTGCCAGGGCCTCGACCCGCTGAAGCTGCTCGGCCTGTTCCGCGGCGTCGACCACGGCGACTGGGACCCGGCCGACTACAACTTCAACCTCTACACGATCGTGATCGGCGCGCAGACGCTGCACGCGACCGGCTACGCGATGGGCATGCAGCGCGACGGCGTGGTCGGCACCGGCGACCCCGAGCGCGACGCCGCCGTACTGGCGCACTTCGGTGACGGCGCCAGCTCGCAGGGCGACGTCAACGAGTCGTTCATCTTCGCCGCGTCCTACAACGCCCCGGTCGTGTTCTTCTGCCAGAACAACCAGTGGGCGATCTCCGAGCCGATCGAGCGGCAGAGCCGGATCCCGCTCTACCAGCGCGCGCTCGGCTTCGGCTTCCCCGGCGTCCGCGTCGACGGCAACGACGTGCTCGCGACGTACGCCGTCACCAAGGCCGCGCTCCAGCGGGCCCGCGACGGGCAGGGCCCTTCGCTGATCGAGGCGTTCACCTACCGAATGGGCGCCCACACCACGACCGACGACCCGACCCGCTACCGGCTCTCCGACGACGTCGAGCGCTGGAAGCTCAAGGACCCGATCGCGCGGCTCGCGGTCTACCTGCGCCGCAACGCGCTGGCCGACGAGGCCTTCTTCGCCGACCTCGAGGCCGAGGCCGACACGCTGGGCCACACCCTCCGCGAGGGCTGCAAGTCGATGCCCGACCCGAAGCCGCTCGACATCTTCGACCGGGTCTACAGCGAGATCCCACCGGAGCTGGCCGCGCAGCGGGACGGCTTCGCCGACTACCTGGCGACGTTCGAGGGGGCGCACTGATGGTCTCGACAGGCTCGACCAGCAACCAGGGCTCGACCACCCATCAGAAGGTGACGCTCGCCAAGGGCCTCAACATGGGGCTCCGCAAGGCGATGGAGGCCGACGACAAGGTCCTGCTGATGGGCGAGGACGTCGGCAAGCTCGGCGGTGTCTTCCGCATCACCGACGGCCTGCAGAAGGACTTCGGCGAGGACCGCGTGATCGACTCGCCGCTGGCGGAGTCCGGCATCGTCGGCACCGCGGTCGGCATGGCGATGCGCGGCTACCGGCCGGTGGTGGAGATCCAGTTCGACGGGTTCGTCTACCCGGCGTACGACCAGATCGTCTGCCAGGTCGCCAAGCTGCACTTCCGCAGCCAGGGTCGGATCAAGATGCCGATGGTCATCCGGATCCCGTTCGGGGGCGGCATCGGCGCGGTCGAGCACCACTCCGAGTCGCCCGAGGCGCAGTTCGCGCACACGCCCGGCCTCAAGGTCGTCGCGTGCTCCAACCCGGCCGACGGCTACTGGATGATCCAGCAGGCGATCGCCCACGACGACCCGGTGATCTTCCTCGAGCCGAAGCGGCAGTACCACGCCGACAAGGCCGAGCTCGACGAGAGCGCGGAGCCCGCACCGCTCTTCACCTCGAGGGTCGTGCGGTCCGGCAGCGATGCCACGCTGCTCGCCTACGGCCCGACCGTGAAGACCGCGATGAAGGCGGCCGAGGCGGCCGCCGGTGAGGGCACGTCGCTCGAGGTCATCGACCTGCGCACGCTCTCGCCGCTCGACATGGGTCCGGTCTACGACTCCGTACGACGCACCGGCCGCGCCGTCGTCGTGCACGAGGCCCACGTCAACCTCGGGATGGGCGCCGAGCTGGCTGCTCGCATCACCGAGGAGTGCTTCTACTCGCTGGAGGCACCGGTGCTCCGGGTGGGCGGTTTCGACACCCCCTACCCGGCGTCGCGGTTGGAGGAGGAGTGGCTCCCCGACCTCGACCGGGTGCTGGACGCCGTCGACCGCAGTCTGGAGATGTGACCCGTGCCCGAGTACCTGCTTCCCGACGTCGGTGAGGGCCTGACCGAGGCCGAGATCGTCACCTGGAAGGTGAAGGTCGGCGACGTGGTCGCGGTCAACGACGTGGTCGTCGAGATCGAGACCGCCAAGTCGCTGGTCGAGCTGCCCTCGCCGTACGCCGGCGCCGTCACCGCGATCCTCGTCGCCGAGGGCGAGACCGTTCCCGTCGGCACGCCGATCATCGCCATCGGGGTCTCGACAGGCTCGACCACCGGAGGGGAGGCTCCAGCCGGCTCCGGTGGCGCCGACGGACCGATGGACATCGACCTGTCCAACCCCGCCGCCAGCGGTGGCGGCGAGGGCGAGTCGCTGGTCGGCCGCACCAAGGCCGAGCGTGGCGCGACCCGCCGGGCCCGGCGTCCGCTCGCGGAGGCCGCCGGCGTCCGCACCGCGCTCGCCGACGTGCACGACGTCTTCAACCAGAACGCCACCGACCAGCACGCCAAGGTGGCGGGCCTGGTCTCGACCGTCGCCGAGGACGCGCAGGTGCAGGCCCGGGCCGCGGGCGAGCCGGTCCCGGACAACGGGTCCGCAGTCCCGGCCGACCCTGCCGCCCCCGCCGGCGCGACCGGGGACGTCCGGACTCTTGCCAAGCCGCCGGTGCGCAAGCTGGCGAAGGACCTGGGCATCGACCTGCGCTCGCTCACCCCGAGCGGGCCCGGTGGGGTGGTGACCCGCGCCGACGTCGAGTCGGCGGCCGGCTCCCCGGTGGCCGAACCCCCCGCCGCTGCGCCTGCACCGAGCCACGTGTCCGCGCGATCCGGCGAGCGGGAGACCCGCGAGCCGATCAAGGGTGTGCGCAAGATGATGGCCTCGGCGATGACGGAGTCGGCGTTCACCGCGCCCCACGTCACCGAGTGGGTCACCGTCGACGCGACCGCGACGATCGAGCTGGTCGCCCGGCTCAAGGAGCGCCGCGAGTTCAAGGGCGTCAAGGTCTCGCCGCTGCTGGTGTTCGCCCGCGCGGTGCTGCTCGCGATGCGTCGTACGCCGATGATCAACTCCTACTGGGACGAGGCGGCCGGCGAGGTCGTGGTCAAGAACTACGTCAACCTCGGCATCGCGGCCGCCACGCCGCGTGGCCTCGTCGTGCCCAACGTCAAGGACGCCGACGGCCTCGGGCTCGTCGACCTGGCGCGGGAGCTCGAGGCGCTCACCGCGACCGCCCGCGAGGGGAAGACGCAGCCGGCGGACATGGCCGGCGGCACCTTCGCCATCACGAACGTGGGTGTCTTCGGGGTCGACGCGGGCACGCCGATCATCAACCCCGGCGAGTCCGCGATCCTCTGCATGGGCGCCATCAAGCCCAAGCCGTGGGTGGTCGGCGACGAGATCGTGGTGCGGCAGGTGACGACGCTCGCGCTGTCGTTCGACCACCGGCACATCGACGGAGCCACCGGGTCGCAGTTCCTCGCGGACGTCGCCGGCATCGTCGAGGACCCGGCGACGGCTCTCCTCTTCTGAGACCACCACTCTGAGACCCGCTGCCCGCGGGGCTTTGTGGACGGGCAGTGGCTACGAGCCTGCCCGGAGCGGTAGGAACGAGGCGTGTCCACGCCGACGGCAGGTTTCCCCGAGCCGGGCCGGCGGATCGGCCCCTACGAGGTCGTCCGCCGGCTCGGCCAGGGCGGCATGGGCGTGGTCTACGAGGCCGTGGACACGGTGCTCGGCCGCAGGGTCGCTCTGAAGGTCATCACCCCGCACCTCGCGAGCGACCCGGCGTTCCGGGTGCGGTTCACCCAGGAGGCGCAGGCCCAGGCCTCGCTCGACTCACCGCACGTGGTGCAGGTGTTCGCGCACGGCGAGGCCGACCCTTCGGCAGGCTCAGGAGGGACCGGCGCGCTGTACATCGCCTCGCAGCTGATCCCCGACGGCGATCTCGGCGCGATGGTCAAGGCGTCCGGACCGCCGCCGCCCGGCGTTGCGCTCGACGTCATCGCGCAGGTGGCGGCCGGCCTCGCGGACGCGCACGCGGCCGGGCTGGTGCACCGCGACATCAAGCCGGCCAACGTGCTCCTCCGGATCCGGGGCGAGGAGGTCTCGGCGTACCTTGCGGACTTCGGCATCGCTCGCCGGACGGACATCGACCCCCAGCACAGCCAGACCCTGTCGACCCAGGGCTTCGTCGTCGGCACGCCGAGCTACATGGCGCCCGAGCTGCACACGGGCGGTCGGCACGGCACCGCCTCCGACGTCTACTCACTCGGATGCCTGCTCTGGGCGGCACTGGTCGGTAGTGCGCCGTACACGGGCACGACCGACTACCAGCTCGTCAACGCGCACGTCTCGTCCCCGGTCCCGCAGCTCGCTGCCGGTGGGGCCTTCGAGTCCGAGGTGAACCGGATCCTCCGCACCGCCATGGCCAAACAGCCCGGAGAGCGCTACCCGTCGGCCGCCGGCATGCGGGACGACCTCCGCCGCGTCCTGCGCAGCCACCCCGCACCCGCCTCGGTCCAGGTCGGCGGTGGCGCCGTCGGTGGCGCCGTCGGTGGCGCCGGCGGTGACCCGGGTCCGTCGTACGCGCCCTACACGCCGGCGCCTCATCTCTTCGCCGGCAGCGAGCCCGGCGGCCGCGGTACCGGCCTGCTCGTCGGCCTCGGCCTGGCCCTGGTCCTGCTCGTCGTCATCGGCGTGGTCGTCGCCGTCGCCGTCGTCAGCAGCGACGGCGACGACACCAGCGCCGACGCCTCCGCCCGCCCTGCGACCGAGAGCACCGACGGCTCGACCGACGTCCCCACCGGCGGGGACGACCGCACGTCCGACGAGCGCACGGCGGCCGACAGCATCGCCCGCGCCCTTCGCGCCGACGCCAACTTCGCCGGCCTCGACGCCGAGTGCACCGCCCGCCGTCTGGTGGAGGACAAGGGGGTCGACGAACTTCAGCAGCTCGGCGTCCTCAACGACGACCTCGAGTTCGTCGGCGACATCGACCCGGCCAGCAATCCGCAGGTCTTCGCCGACATCATCAGCATCAGCGTCACCTGCGTGTTCGAGTCGATCAGCATCCCGACCGGCTGACGCCCGAATGTCGACCAGCCCGCGCTTCGGTCGTCGAGGAGCCCGCGCTCGGCGCTACTCGACGACCGAGGGGTCGCCCACGGCGCTCGGTGCTACTCGACGACCGGGGCGCGCAGGGCGCGCGGCGCTACTCGACGGGCGATGACCCGTGCGCATGCCGATGGCCCCGCCAGTGGCGGGGTTCGGGGCGGGGCAGCTATCGCTCGGGCGGGCTGGTGCCGGTGAGCTGGTGGGTGCCGGTCGGATCGACGAGGTAGGTTCCGGAGTCGAGGGTCCAGTGGTAGGTCCCGGGGTGCAGCATCCGGTACGACGCTCGGTCGGCGGTCTTCATCCGGTGATGGCCTCGACACAACGGGGCGAGGTTGCACGGACAGGTCGATCCACCCTCACCATGCGGGTCGACGTGGTCGAGGTCGCAGGATGCTGCTGGTTTCGTGCAGTGGGGGAAGACGCAGTGGTGGTCGCGTTCGGTCACCTGGCGGCGGAGACGGTCGGGGATCTCGTAGGAGTCGACGGGCTGGCAGCCGGCCAGGTCGACGACCGGCCTGACGAGGACGGTGGTGCCCGGGAGGTTGAGCCAGGTCTTGATCTGCTCGGGGCTGATCGGGGTCTGGGTGTTCCCGAGGCGGCCGACGGCCTGGTCGTTCGCACTCAGGTGGAGGACGAGCTCGGTCTTGCGGCCGGGGACGGTCCTGGTGATCTCCCCGGTGTCGGGGTCGACGACGTGCAGGTCGAGCATCAGGTCCTCGCGGGCGATCTCACCGAGTGCCTTGGCGCGGCGGACGTCGAGAGAGTCCTCATCACCCATCTGGCCGAGGAACGTGGCCCGGCGGGAGAGGGCGTTCTCCAGGTCGATCGCATCGGCGATGTCGAGGGTCGCGGAGACGTTCGCGGTGCCGTCGACCCCGACGTGGTCGAGGCCGGTGTCGACGTGGCGGTGATCCAGAGCCTGCCGGCGCTTCTCTTCGGCGGTCTCGGGGGCGAACCGGACGAGGGCTTCTTCGATGAGTCGGTCGAGCTGGGTCCAGGTGCAGCCCTGTGCGCTGAGGGCGAGCTGGCGGTCCACGAACCCAGCAGCTTCCTGGCACAGGGACCGGGTGTGGTCGGCGATCCGGAGCGCTTTCCAGACCGGCACGGCACCCTCGAGCACTCGGGTCCAGGTCTTCGGGAGACGGTGGGCAAGCTCGACGACCTGGCCGACGTAGGAACGGCCCGAATCGATGGAGCGGCCGAGGAGCGCGGAGAGCTCCATGACCGCGAAGTCGCTGACCAGGGGTGCGCCGGGGCCGGCGACCGGGAGACCGGTGTCCAGGCCACGCTCGGTCAGCGTGGCGGCATCGGCCTCGTCGTCGACCACGTGCTCGAGCGCCCATTCGGCGATGTGGCGGATCTTGGCGATCTCACGGTCGCGGATGACCTGCTCGTCGCGACGGATCTCGGACAGCAGCTCCTGGGACCGCGTCAGCACGACCGGCGCCAGCGCCTCCTCGGCCTCTGCGCCCAGCGGGGCGGGGAGGTCGAAGAGCGGTGCGGTCCCGAGATCCATGACACCTATTCAACATGGGACCACCGACACTACGAAGTGCGCAGGACCCGCCTGTGGACAGGGATTCTCCACGGACTGTTTGTGGACGAATGGTGGTGCCAGGTCTCTGCCGCAACCACAGGGAGCACCTCAGGCCTCCCGTCACCGGCGCAGGGCTAGGGGGCACAGCCCCGCAACCAACGACGGCGCCCAGCCATGCAATTCGTCTGTAGCGCTACCACCCATGGCCCCAAGGCCGCAGGCAGCTTGCGGCGTCTCGATACGTCCTCGCCTAGCGGCTCGGACTACTCGACGACCGGTGGTGGCGAGGGCGTACCGAGACGCGTCTCGCCGGGTAGCGGTCGGCCGGCGGCGTCTCGATACGCGCCTCGCGCAGAGCGCTCGGGGCTACTCGACGACCAATGACCGCGGGGCGAGGGCTATGCGACGACCGACCCCTCACCCGTCGGCGAGGCGGATCAGGCCGGCGACGGTGGCGACGTACAACGCGCCGTCGGGGCCGAGGTAGATCGAGGCGTAGTGGTTGTTCCACTGGATGCCGGTGCCGGTGAGGCGGCTCCAGGCGACCTCGCCGGTGCGGATGTCGATGGCGGTCACGTACCAGGCGTCGATGAGGTCCTTGCGGGCCGGTTTCGTGTAGGCGTAGAGGAGGCCGTTGCCGAGGGAGGCCTTGGCGACGGAGGACGGGGCGATGACGTCGTCGTTGGTCCAGGCGACGTGGCAGCCGTCGGGGTCGATCATCACCCGCGCCAGACCGGGCGTCGTCGACCTGCCGAGCAGGGTCGCCTGCACCCCGCTGTAGCCGTAGTTGTTCTCGATGATCAGCGACTCCCCGGCAGCGACCAGGCTGTTCTCGGTGGTGCTGGCCCCCGCGGTGAGCACGGGGACCTGGCAGTGGAGGCGGTCGGGGACGCCGAGGCGGCGGTCGTAGACGATCACGTTGCTGCGCGGTTCGGCGTTGTCGGCGATCGCGATCCACCGGTCGCCGATGAGGGTCGGGGAGGTGCCGGAGCCCTGCGAGAGCATGCCCGGCTTGGTGGTGGTGCCGCGGTCGTAGGGGATCCGCCAGCTCACCTCGGGCGCACCGGCGGGCGTGGCGTCCATCCGGTACGTCGCATGGGTGGTTACGAGGTACATGCCTCCGGTCTCGTCGGCGGAGATCGAGTTGAAGATGCCCTCGCCGTCGGGCAGCTGCACGGTCTGTACGGCGCCGGTGGCGCGGTCGAGCGTGCCGACGACCCCCTGCTGGCTGAACCACCACAGCCGACCGGACCAGTCGACGCCGGTGGCGACGAGGCAGTCGCCGTCGGGGAGGTACGACGCCATCGACCAGTCGCGCAGCCGCTCCAGCCTGCCGGTCGCACCGACCTCGACCTCGGCGATGCCGAGGTCGGTGGTGGTCGCGAACGCGTGGTCGTTCGGGTCGAGGAAGAAGTAGGTGCCACCGCAGATGTCGGTCAGCGGGTTCGCGCCGGTGGTGACGTCACGCGCGGAGATGCGCTCCTCGTCGATCACGTTGAGGGTGACCGGGTCGATCACCATCATCGTGAAGCCCTCGAGACCGCCGCACAGACCGACGATCCGGTCCTGGGAGTCGAACGCGATGGTGGCGCACTCGCGGACGCCGTAGCTGCGCGAACGGACGGTCAGCTTGTGACCGACCGGCCCGCTGACGTCGTACGCGTCGGTGCTGTAGGCGTCGTTGTGCATGCTGCTCGTGCCGTTGGCCGACAGGAACGGGTGCTGCGGCACCGGCGGCGCGGCCAGCGGCTGCGGGGTCGCCTCGGAGCCGATGAACTTCGGCACCAGCAGGTCGGTCGGCAGCGAGGGGATCGGCAGCAGCGGGACGGCCGGGATCGGCGGGAGCGGCGGCAGCACGGCGTCCGCCTCGGCCGCGGGCGTCAGCGGGCCGACCAGGAGCGCGAAGGCCGCCACCACGCCGGCGACCCGCGCAGGGAGCATGCGCATCCGCGGAGTGTAGAACCTGTTCTACCGCTGCGTCACTGGTCAGATCGGGTCATTCGCGCGGCGGCGTCCGCTCGCCCAGCAGCCAGTCGTCGAAGAACGCCGTGAGCTCCTCGCCGGTCTCCCGCTCGATGAACGCCTCGTACTCCGCGCGGTCCGCGTTGCCGTTCTCCTGGTCGGCCGGCCAGTCCTCCAGCAGCGCGAAGAACACGTCGTCGCCGACCCGCTCGCGCAGCTCGTGCCACATCAGCGCCGGGCCGAAGTAGATGTTGCCGGAGCCGAAGTTGGTCGGGTCGTAGTCGGCCGGCGGGCCGGCGTACGCACGCTCCTCGTCCTCGAACTCCGCCCAGCTGTCCATCTTCTCCTCGACGGTGATGCCCTCGTCCTCGGCCTCCCACATGCCTTGGAGGTACATCGCCATGCCCTCGTTCATCCACACGTCGATCCAGTCGGAGGGGGTGACGGTGTCGCCGTACCAGTGGTGCGCGAGCTCGTGGACCACGACCTCCCGGGAGGTGGAGTACTCCGTCGCTCCCAACGTCACCATCGTCTGCGTCTCCATGCCGCTGCTGCCGTCGTAGACGAGGATCCCGAAGGTGTCGAAGGGGTAGGGGCCGAGGTATTGCTCGAGCCAGTCCATCGCCTCCGGGGCGTACTCGGTCTCGCCGATCGCGGCGGGGTCGTCGGTCGGTCCCCAGATCGTGATCGGCACGCCGGAGGAGGACTCCAGCTCGATGGGGGTGTAGTCGGCGAACGCCACCGTCACCAGGTACGACGCCGCCGGCTCGGCCAGGTGCCAGGTCGTGGTGCGCAGGCCGTCGGTCTCGGTGGTGTCGGTCAGCTCCCCGTTGGCGATGCCGGTCCACGGCGCGGGGACGGTCAGCGTGAAGTCGTAGTAGGCCTTGTCGGCGGGCTGGTCGTTGGTGGCGTACCACGTGAAGGCGCCGTAGGGCTCCTGGATCGTCCAGACCTCGTGCTCGTCGGTGATGTTCCAGCCGACACCCTCGGCGAAGTCGGACCGCTGGGTCGGCGCGTCGTAGGACTCGGGCGTGCCGCTGTAGGCCAGCTCGAGGACGTACTGCTGGTCGGCCGCGACCGCGTGGTCGACGAGCAGGTCCTTCTCGGTGCGCTCGTAGGTCGCGTCCTCGCCGTCGATCGTGAGCGAGTCGATCGCCAGCGCGTCGTCGAAGTCGAGCTGCACGCGCTCGGCGTCCGCGGTGGCCCGGAACGTCAGCCGCTCGGTGGCGACGAGGGTGTCGGCCTCCGGGGTCCAGGCCAGCGAGAGGTCGTAGTGGAGGGCGTCGACCAGCGGGTCGCCGAAGTCGGGGTAGACGGAGTCCTCCCGCGTCTCGCTGACCGCTCCGGACAGGTCGTCGGGCGCGTCCGGACCGTCCTCGTCCGGGGTCTCCGGGGTGGCCGAGCCGGCGGGCGTCGTACGACGATCGGCGTCGTCCTCGCTCTCGTCGGGGTCGGCGCCGCCGCAGGCCGCGAGCAGGAGCAGGACGAGGACAGCCGCCACCAGAGCGCGGACCGGACGAAACTTCACCAAGAAATCATGCCCGGAGGCCGTTTCCCGACACGCCATTCCACGTTATCTATTTTCGTAACAGGCCACTGGTCCAGACGTTACGATCCTCCTACCTTTCGCGGCCCTCAGAGGGAGCGGGCGCCGCACACTCTGTCTTGAAGGAGTACTCAGTCATGCGACGACTTGCCCTGCGGGGAGCCCTGCTGGCCATGGTCAGCACCGCGATCCTGCTTCCGGGCGGCCCCGCCCACGCCGCACCGGTGGTGCCGACCAAGGCCGCCGCTGCGGCACCGGTCGCGACCAAGTTCGGCCTGCACGCGATGGGTTACGGCACGGCGATCAAGGGCGGCCAGATCCCGCTCGCGTCCGGGGCCACCGGCTTCGCCCACATCACGTGCACGACGCTCGCCAACCTCGACCGCAACAACGGTGTCGCCCAGGTCGAGCTGCCCGGTCTCGGTGAGATCGACGCGCTGACCACCAAGGTCCAGACCGTCAAGAAGGGCAAGACCGTCTCGGCGATCTCCGAGCACAAGCTCGCGGGCATCACCCTCCTCGAGACCGCACTCGGCAGCCTCTCGCTCGGCGCCGTCACCTCGCGGGCCAAGGTCTGGCACAACGCCACGGGCTTCCACTCCGAGGTCGACACCAAGGTCGCCGGCCTGGTGCTGACGCTGCCCGGCCAGGAGCCGCTCGTCCTCGACATCCCCACCCTGGGCAAGCCGATCGAGATCCCGGGCATCCTCCGGATCACCCTCGGTGAGACCAAGGTGACCAAGAAGCCGGGCATGATCTTCGCCCGCGCCCAGGCCCTGCTCGTCGAGATCCTGGCGACCGACACCAAGGTCAAGATCGCGCTCTCGCGCGCTCGGATGACCAACGAGGTCGTCAACTCGATCATGAGCGGCTTCGCCGCCGGCCTTCGCGGCAAGGTGCTCGACCCGATCCTGACCATCGGCCGCACGCCGAGCAAGGACCTGCCCTGCGAGGGCACCGGAGGCGAGGAGAAGGGCCTGAGCACGGTCGGTCTCGACATCCCCGGCCTGCTGACGGTCGGCGCTTTGAACGCGAAGGTCTTCGGCGTGCAGGCAGGTCGCCGGCGCGCTCGTGCCTACGCCGAGGCCTCGATCGCCGAGATCAGCCTGCTCGGCGGTGCCGTCACCATCGAGGGCATCAAGGCTCGTGCCAACGTCTCGCGTCGACCCGGCAAGCTGGTGACGAACTCCAACGGCACCGAGACCTTGAAGATCGTCGTCAACGGCGAGGAGATCACGCTACCGCCGCTGGGCGAGATCCTGGACATCCCGGGTCTGCTGAGCATCGAGCAGGGTGTGACGAGCAAGGTCCGTGGCGGCCTCGAGGTGGTCGCGCTGCGGGTCAAGCTGCTCGACGGCACCGGCGCGGTCATCGACCTCGGCATCGCCCGCGCGCAGGTCAAGAAGGCGATCCGCTGACCTAGCGATCCAGCAACGCACGAAGGCCGCTCCCGGTGGGGGCGGCCTTCGTCGTGTCCGGGGGTCCGGGATTTATCTGGGTCGCTTGACCCACTAGCCGTCGCCTCGGAGGATGTGCGTCGTTGAGGGTGTGTCGGTGGTCACGCGACCGCCGACGGCGCTTATGCGGCTGAGCGGATGACAGGGGTCGGCGTTGGAACGCAAGCACTCGGTGCGAGTCGGACTGGCCATCGTCGGAGCGGCCGTGGTCGTGGCCACCGCGATCACGGTGCCGAACGGCGGCAGCGGCCGGGCGGTCGACCTGGCAGCGGCCTCGGAGCTCGACAAGGGCGCGCTCGGCGTCCCCCACACCGACCCGCCGGGCACGCCGCCGCACCGCCACGACGACCCGGCCACGAAGAACCTCGTCTCGCGCGCCGGCTTCGAGGAGGGCGCGGTCGACCCGACCACCGCGGCCGAACGGCGCGCTTCGGTGTCGTACGTCGCGCGGGAGCGGGCGCTGCCCGACCCCAGGCTGGTCCGGGTGCGCGCCTACCCGGAGCGCACCGCGGTGCCGCGGACCCGCTACGCGATGGCCGGAGGGTGCTACACGCTGCAGGCGCCGTCGGGTGAGTACGTCGTGCTCGACGGCTCCCGCGCCGCGCTGGCCGACGTCGCCGCCTCCCGGGCGGCGCGCCTCTACTTCAAGGCGACCCGCCTCGGCGGCTACCTGCTGCACACCAGCGGCGGCGTGCTGGCCGGGGGCCGCGGCTCGGTGACGGTCGCGGCGGAGCCCAGCAAGGACGCCGACTGGACGGTCCGGCGGGACGCGAGCAGCCGGTTCACGTTCCAGTCGCTCGGCGGCGACCGGTTCGCCCTGTCCGGTGCGACCGCGTTCGCGCTGCGGCACGCGACCGGCGGCTGCACGCCGTACCCGGAGGCGGGCGTCGACATCGTCGGCAATCCGCACGGTGGCGTGACGTCGTACCAGGAGGTGCGCGGCTACGTCGACGCGCACACCCACGGCATGGCTTTCGAGTTCCTCGGCGGCAAGGTGCACTGCGGTCGCCCGTGGCACGAGTACGGCGCGCCGTACGCGCTCGTCGACTGCCCGGACCACGAGCTGACCCAGGGCAAGGGCGCGATCCTGGAGTCGTTCCTGTCCGGCAGCTTCTCCCACGACCCCGTCGGCTGGCCCACGTTCAAGGACTGGCCGGCGCCGAACTCGCTGACGCACGAGGGCACCTACTACCGCTGGCTCGAACGGGCCTGGCGCGGTGGGCAGCGGCTGTTCGTGAACCTGCTCGTCGAGAACAACAAGCTGTGCCAGATCTATCCGTTGAAGCGGAACTCCTGCGACGACATGGACTCGATCCGCCTGCAGGCACGGGACATGTACGAGTTCCAGGACTACGTCGACGCCCAGTTCGGCGGGCCGGGCAAGGGCTTCTACCGGATCGTGCGCACGCCGTTCGAGGCGCGGAAGGTCATCAACGCCGGGAAGATGGCGGTGGTGATGGGCATCGAGACCAGCATCCCGTTCGGGTGCACGGTCAAGGTGGTGCTCGGCAAGGACGTGCCCGCCTGCACCACTGCCGAGATCGACGCGAACCTCGACGAGATGCACGAGCTCGGCGTCCGGCAGATGGAGCTGGTCAACAAGTTCGACAACGCGCTGGCCGGGGTCGCGGGCGACCCCGGTGAGGTCGGCCTGCTCGTCAACACCGCGAACTTCCTGGAGACCCTGTCCTTCTGGCAGATGGAGCACTGCGAGCCGGAGGACGGCCTCAGCCACGACAACAACCAGACGGTGCTGCCGACGTTGCCCGAGCAGGACGCGATCTTCGGCGCGATCCTCAAGCTGTTCGGCGGGAACCTGCCGGCGCTGCCGATCTATCCGGAGCCGGACCACTGCAACAAGCGTGGCCTGACCGACCTCGGCAAGCACCTGATCCGGGCGCTGGCGGAGCGGCAGATGATCTTCGACCCCGACCACATGAGCGTGAAGGCGCGGAAGGCCTCGATGGACCTCATCGAGAAGCTCGGCTACCCAGGCGTGATCTCGAGCCACTCGTGGTCGACGCCCGACACCTACCCCCGGATCTACGAGGCCGGCGGGTTCATCACGCCGTACGCCGGCGACTCGACCGGATTCGTGGACAAGTGGCGCAAGCACGTGGAGTGGGCGGACCCCCGCTACTACTGGGGGATCGGCTTCGGCGCCGACATCAACGGCCTCGGAGCCCAGGGCAACCCGCGCGGGGTCGACGTCCCCAACCCGGTGACCTACCCGTTCCGCGGCATCAACGGCGTAAAGATCAAGAGGCAGACGGCCGGCAAGCGGGTCTGGGACATCAACCGCGACGGGGTGGCGCAGTACGGCCTCTACCCCGACTGGGTGCAGGACCTCGGCAAGGTCGCCGACGCGCAGCGGCGCGGCCAGGGTCGGCAGATCCGTGACGACATGACGCGCGGCGCCGAGGCCTACCTGCAGATGTGGGAGCGGGCCGTCGGCATCGCGCCCGACTCGTGCCGTAACCCGCGCCTGCGCAAGTCGGTCGCCGCGGTGAACCGGCTCGTGGACCCCGGCATGACGACGGTCCAGGTGATGCGGAAGGTGGGCCAGCCGTTCCGGCGGCTCGGCGACAGCTACGGCATCTGCGCGCGGACGGAGGGCGACCCGCGGGTGATGGTGACGATCGAGCTCGACCCGGCCGGCAAGGTCGTGCGGGTGAGGTGATCCTCACGCAGAAGCCGAGGTTACCAGCGGGTAAGATCCAGCACCTGGGCGCCCAGCCCCGGTTCTGACCTCGGGCCTCGAAGTTCCGTAGTCTGAGCCCGATTCCCCGGACATTGGAGTGACGACGTTGGACGCGACGACCGTAACGCTGATCATCGGCCTGCTGCTCAACGCGATCATCCTGCCGCTGGCCGCGAAGCGGGTCCTGTTCCTCTACCGGCTGATCACGCACGGCCAGCCGGCACCCGACCGGATCCAGAACGTCACCAAGCGCACCGCGGCCGCCATCGGCACGCAGCTGCGTGAGGTGCTCGGCCAGCGGCGTCTGCTGAAGTGGTCGGTGCCCGGTGTCGCGCACGCGTTCGTCATGTACGCGTTCCTGATCCTCGCGAGCGTCTACCTCGAGGCCTACGGCGTCCTGCTGTCGAGGAACCCTGAGTGGGCGATCCCCCTCGTCGGGCACTGGGACGTCATCGGCTTCGGCCAGGACCTCATCGGCGTGCTGTGCCTGGTCGGCCTCGCGACCTTCGCCATCATCCGGCTGAAGAACGACCCCGAGAAGATCGGCCGCAAGTCGCGGTTCAAGGGCTCGCACCTCGGCGGCGCCTGGCTGACGCTTTTCATGATCTTCAACGTCATCTGGACGATGTTCCTGTTCCGCGGGGCGGCGTCGGCCGCGGGCAACTTCCCCTACGGCAAGGGCGCGTTCGCGTCGTACGGCCTGGGGACGGTGTTCGACGGGCTGAGCCACGACGCCCTCGAGGTGCTGGAGAGCGTCGGCCTGCTGCTCCACATCGGCGTCATGCTCGCGTTCCTGCTGCTGGTGCTGCACTCCAAGCACCTCCACATCTTCGTGGCGCCGCTGAACGTCATGTTCAAGCGGCCCGACGCCGCCGAGCCGGGCGGGCCGTCGGTCGCGCTGGGCGCGGTGAAGCCGATGATGAACGACGGCAAGCCGGTCACCCTCGACGACGTCGACGACCTCGACGAGGACGCCACCCTCGGCATCGGCTCCATCAACGACTTCTCCTGGAAGGGCGTGCTCGACTTCGCGTCCTGCACCGAGTGCGGTCGCTGCCAGTCGCAGTGCCCGGCCTGGAACACCGAGAAGCCGCTGTCTCCGAAGATGCTGATCATGAACCTGCGGGACCACGCGTTCTCCGCGGCGCCGTACAACCTGGCGCCCGAGGACAAGCGCGCCGGACTCCCGGAGAGCGTGGTCGCCGAGGCGGAGCGGCCGCTGGTCGGCGAGACCGAGGGCATCGCGTGGGAGCCCGATGGCGGCGCGATCATCGACACCGACGTGCTGTGGTCGTGCACCAACTGCGGTGCCTGCGTCAACCAGTGCCCGGTCGACATCGAGCACGTCGACCACATCACCGACATGCGCCGCTACCAGGTGCTCGTCGAGTCGAGCTTCCCCTCCGAGCTCAACGGCCTCTTCCGCGGCCTCGAGAACAACGGCAACCCGTGGAACATGTCGCCGCGCGGCCGGATGGACTGGGCGAAGGACCTGCCGTTCGAGGTCAAGGTCGTCGGCGAGACGATCGAGTCGCTCGACGAGGTCGACTGGCTGTTCTGGGTCGGCTGCGCCGGCGCCTACGAGGACCGCGCGAAGAAGACGACCCGTGCGGTCGCCGAGCTGCTCGACATCGCCGGCGTCTCGTTCGGCGTGCTCGGCAACGGCGAGACCTGCAGCGGTGACTCCGCACGCCGGGCCGGCAACGAGTTCGTGTTCCAGGGCCTGGCCCAGCAGAACATCGAGACGCTGACCGAGGCGAAGGCCAAGCAGGTCGTCTCGACGTGCCCGCACTGCATGAACACGCTCAAGAACGAGTACCGCCAGCTCGGGCTCGAGCTCGACGTCATCCACCACACCCAGCTGCTCAACCGCCTGGTGCGCGAGGGCAAGCTGACCCCGGTCGCCGAGGGTGAGGGCGCCCACCAGCGCAAGATCACCTACCACGACCCGTGCTTCCTGGGCCGCCACAACCAGGTCTACACCCCGCCGCGGGACCTGCTGCAGATCATGCCGGGCGCCGAGCTCAAGGAGATGGAGCGCAGCGGCGAGCGGTCGTTCTGCTGCGGCGCCGGTGGTGCGCGCATGTGGATGGAAGAGACCATCGGCGAGCGGATCAACGTCAACCGCACCAACGAGGCCGTCGAGACCGGCGCCGACCAGATCGCCGTCGGTTGCCCGTTCTGCCGCGTGATGCTGGCCGACGGTCTGACCGAGGCGCAGGACTCGGGCAAGGCCCGCGCCGAGGTCGAGGTCCTCGACGTCGCGCAGATGCTGCTCGCGTCGGTGAAGGGCGAGGTCGCGACCAAGCTCAAGCCGGGCGAGGGCGCCAAGCCGGGTGCCGCCGCGGCCAAGAAGGCCGAGGAGAAGGAGCTCGACGACCCCTCCGCCGTGGGCGCGGGCGCCAAGGCCTCCGAGCCGGGCACCTCGCTCTTCGAGGACGCCCCGATCGAGCAGACCGCCCAGGCCGAGAAGGGCAAGGAGGACTCCGGCGGCTCGCTCTTCGACAGCGCTCCCGCGGCTCCGGACAAGGCCGAGGAGAAGCCGGCCGAGAAGCCTGCCGAGAAGAAGGAGTCGGGCGGCTCGCTCTTCGACGCGGCCGACGACAAGCCGGCCGAGAAGGCGGAGGAGAAGCCTGCCGAGAAGCCGGCGGCGAAGCAGGAGTCCACCGGCTCGCTGTTCGACGCCGTCTCCGACGAGCCGGCGGCGAAGACCGAGCCCACGGACGCGCCCAAGGCCGAGGCGACCGAGGCCAAGACCGAGCCGGAGGCTAAGGCTGCTCCGGCCCCTGCCCAGGCCGACCTCAGCGGCTCGCTCTTCGACGTCGCCGACAGCGCGTCGGCTGAGGAGCCCAAGGCCGCCGCGCCCGCTCCCGCCGAGGACGAGGTCGAGGAGAAGGTCGAGGAGAAGGTCGAGGAGAAGGCGCCCGAGCCGGAGGCCAAGTCGGAGCCCACCCCGGCCCCTGCCCAGGCCGACCTCAGCGGGTCGCTCTTCGACGTCGTCGAGGCCAACCCGGCCCCCGACCACGAGAAGCCGATGTGGGACCCCTCCGCCGAGGAGGCGGCCAAGGACGACGCTCCGGCGAAGACCGAGGAGTCCGCTGCGGACGAGCCGGCCGCCGAGGACGAGCCCGCTGCCGAGGAGCCGGCGGAGGACGAGCCCGCTGCCGAGGAGGAGAAGCCCGCCGAGAAGCCGAAGCCCGCCCCCACCTCCTCCGGCGAGACCAACGAGCCGCGCACCGACGTGGACATCTCCGACTCGGGCTCGCTCTTCGACCTCTGAGCACCGACGCACCGGGGAAACTTCGTAGCGGTCTCGCGGAGATCGCGACGATTTTCCCCGGTGCGTCGCGACTACCGCGACCCGCCCGGCTGCACGAGCCCGTGGTCGAACGCGAACACCACGGCGGCGGAGCGGTCGCGCAGGTCGAGCTTGGCGAAGATGTGGCCGACGTGGGTCTTGATGGTGCCCTCGCCGAGGGTCAGCCGCTCGGCGATCTCGGTGTTGCTGAGGCCTTGACCGATGAGGGCGAGCACCTCCCGCTCGCGCGGGGTGAGCACGTCGGCCTCCGGGCCGGGGAGGGTGGGCGTCGGCCCTTCGCGGTACGCCGAGAGCACCCGGCCGGTGACGGCCGGGTCGAGCCAGGAGTCGCCGGCGGCAACGGCGCGGACGGCGCGCTGCAGGTCCTCGGCCGGCACCCCCTTCAGCAGGAAGCCGGCGGCGCCGGCGCGGAGCGCGCCCGCGAGGATCTCCTCGTCCTCGAACGTCGTGAGCACCAGCACCGGCGGTGCGTCCGGCAGGTCGCGCAGCAGGCGGGTCGCCTGGACGCCGTCGACGAGCGGCATCCGCACGTCCATGATCACGACGTCCGGCGCGAGCTGGGTGACCGCGTCGACGATGCCGGCGCCGGAGTCGAGCTCGCCGACGATCTCGAAGCCGAACCGGGAGCGGAGGATGCCGCGCAGCCCGGTGCGCACCAGCTCCTGGTCGTCGACCAGCAGCACCTTGACCGCGGGCGCGGCGTCGGTCGCCGTCATGCCGGGAGCACCGCCTCCACCAGCCAGCCGCGCGGGTCGGCGCCCGCCTTCAGCCGGCCGCCGACGCCCTCGGCGCGGTCCCGCATGCCGAGCAGGCCGTTGCCGACGGGGGCGGCCGGGTCGGCCGCCCCGCCATTGCGTACGACGACCGTGGCCGTCCCGCCCTCGACGGTCACCAGCACGGTGACCGGCTCGCCCGGCGCGTGGCGGGTCGCGTTGGTCAGTGCCTCCTGCACGATCCGGTAGGCGGCCAGGCCGCGGCTCGGGCCGAGCGAGGAGAGGTCGCCGACGACGGTGAGCCCGATGTCGGCACCCGCGCCGCGGAACGACTCGACGAGGCCGCTGATGTCGTGGGCGTCGGGCATCGGCACGACCTCCCCGGTCGCGTCGGTGCGCATCAGCCCCACGGTGGCACGGACCTCCTCGAGGCTGGCGCGCGCGAGCCGTTCCGCCTCCTCGAGGGCGTGCCGCGCCTCGTCGGGGTCCTCGTCGAGGGCCAGCCGCGCGCTGCTGATGTGGAGCAGCGACACCGTGAGCGCGTGGCCGATGACGTCGTGCACTTCGCCGGCGATCCGGCTGCGCTCCTCGGCGCGGCTGCGCTCGGCCAGCTGGTGCTGCGCCTTCTGCAGCTCGACGACGGTCGCCCGCAGCCGGCGGGCGAACGCGCAGGCGACGAGCGTGAACGCCGTACCGACGACCCAGGCGAACCAGCCGGGCTCCTCGGTCTGCTGCGCCCACTCACCGAGGAGGGCCGCGCCGAGCAGGGCGCCGCCCGTGAGGGCGACGGGCAGGGCGGAGGCCAACGCCACCCACCCTGCCGCGACGCAGAAGCCCATCCAGACCAGGTTCGCCGAGCCGCCGTGACCGAGCACCAGGAGGCCCGCGGCGACTGCGACCATCGCCGCGAGGAGCGGCCAGCCGATCAGGGGGCGCCAGGCGGCGAAGCCGGCGACCGCCGCGACCGCGGTGGCGACCGCGACGGCGAGCAGCACCGGCCGGTCGCCCATCACGACGCCGAGCACGGCGAACAGCGCGAGCATCGCCGGAGCGATGACCCGCGCTGGTCGATCCGTCATGGGCACGAGCCTAGGAGAGGGCGGTGCGCCGCGCAGCCAGGGCGGTGGCCACGACCGCGACCACCGAGATGGCGATGAGCGGTCCGGTGCCGTCGCCGATCCCCAGCCAGGGCTCGCGGATCGCGTCGGTCGCCAGCGCCAGCGGCAGCCGCTCGGCCACCTCGCGCAGCGGCTCCGACATGACCGCCGGCGGCGGGCCGCCGACGCCGAGCAGGAACGACGGGAAGAACAGCATCAGCCCGACCGACTGGGCCGCCCGGGCGGACGGCAGCACCGACCCGAGCAGCACGCCGATGCTGATGAACGCGACCGACCCGGCGACCACCCCGGCCACGACGCGGAGCGGGTCCTCGATGTCGGGGATGCCGTAGACCGGTGCCGCGATCGCGAGCAGCAGCGGCCCGGCGACCGCGATCGCGCCCAGCCCGATCGCAAGCTCCGCGAGGGCGAACGACCACCGCGGGAAGCCCGACGCCGCGAACCTGCGCAGCACCCCGCGCTCGCGGTAGGACGCCATGTGCACCGGCAGCATGATCAGGCCGGTCGAGCCGATGACGACGGTGAAGTACGACGCGACGTACCAGTGCGACGGGTTCACCGGGAACGCCTCGTCCGGCTCGGTGCCGAAGACGCCACCGATGATGAGCATCGAGATCACCGGGAACGCCAGCACGAAGGTGAACGTGATCGTGTCCCGGGTGAGCAGCCGCAGCTCGGTGCCGAGCAGGCGCCGGGTCGTCGAGGGGTGGCGCCCCGGCCGCGTGGCCGCGGCCCGGTCGCTGTCGGTGGTCGGCGGGACGAGGGTGTCGGTGGCGGTCATCAGGCCGCTCCCTTCTGGTCAGAGGCGTCGGAGCCGTCGGAGTCGAGGAGGGTGAGCAGGGCCGACTCGAGGTCGGGCACGTCGACGCGCAGGTCGGCCGGGACCGGCCGGCCGGTGCCGAGCAGCCAAGCGCCGACGTGGGCGATCGCGGCGCGGTCGCCCCGGACCGCCACCTGGCCGCGCTCGCGGGTGACGCCGGTGACGCCCGGCAGGCGGTTGAGCGACTGCAGCGCGTCCGCGGTCGTCGTGAGGTCGGTCTCGGTCAGCCCGAAGCGCACGGTCACCTCGCCGGCGTGTCGGGCGACCAGCTCGGCGGGCGTGCCCTGGTCCATCACCCGGCCGTCGCGCATCGCGACGACCCGCTCGCACAGGGCTTCCGCTTCGTCGAGCTCGTGGGTGACCAGCAGCACCGTCGTACCTGCGTCGCGCAGCTGCGCCACCGCCGACCAGACCTCGCGTCGGGCCGCCGGGTCGAGCCCCTGCGTCAGCTCGTCGAGGATCACCAGCCGGGGCTGGTTGAGCAGCGCCAGCACGAGGAACAGCCGTTGCCGCTCGCCACCGCTCAGCCCGGCGTACGGCGACCGCCGCTTGCCCGCGAGCCCGAACTGCTCGAGCAGCGCGCCGCCGTCGGAGGCGTGCGGTCCGGCGAACAGCGCGACCGCCTCGCCGACGCGCAGCCGGTCGGGGAGGCCGGAGCTCTGGAGCTGGCTGCCGATCTGCGGCCGGAGCCGGTCGGCGTCGTGGTGCGGGTCGAGACGGAGCACGCGGACCTCGCCGGCGTCCTGCCGGCGCAGGCCCTGGAGGATCTCGACGGTGGTGGTCTTCCCGGCGCCGTTCGCGCCGATCAGGCCGAGCACCTCGCCGGCGTGGACGTCGAGGTCGAGCCGGTCGACGACGGTGCGCCCGCCGTAGGCCTTGGTCAGTCCGCGGACCCGGACAACGGGCTCGGGGTGGGGAGGGAGGTCGTTGGGGTTCATGCGTCCCATCCCACCGTCGCGGCGCCTCTCCGCACATCGACCTGCAGTCAGAACCTCACCTCTGCCCGCGGGAAGAGTCGACCCGGCTCGAACTCGCACACAGAACCCCTCGACCCGGCTCGAACTCACATCAGGACCGCGCCGACCCGGCTCGAACTCACACGTGGCGTTGCGAGTTTGCGACGGGTCGGCGGGCCTTGCGCGCGAGTTTGCGACGGGTCGGCGAGCGGGATCCGGTCAATCCCCTTGATCGGATCCCCGCCGATCTATAGGAATGCGGGGTGCCCGACAACAGCGACGCGATTGCAGCCCTTGCCGAGGAGTACCAGCAGTTCCGCTACCGCCAGAGCCCGATGTGGGCGCACATGTCGGGGGAGTACGCCCACGCCGGCGCGTTCACCGACGTGAGCGCAGCGGGTGAGGCCGAGACCGTGCGTCAGGCCGGGGAGTTCGCGGCCCGGGCGCGGGCGATCAGCGAGGACGACCTCGGCGAGCAGGACCGGCTGTCGCGGGAGATGCTGATCTGGGACGCGACGTCGACGGCGGAGACGGCAGCGCTGGGCGACGCCGAGCTCGGCGCCGACCCGATCTTCGGGGCCCAAGCGTCGGTGGGGATGTACCTGCCGAAGCTCGGGATCCCCACGCCCGAGGTCGCGGAAGCGATGGTCGACAAGCTGCGCGGCATCGCGACGTACTTCACCGACCTCGCCGACCGTCACCGCGACGGCATCGCCGCCGGCCGGACCCCCGCGGCATTCGCCGCCGCGGACACCATCCAGCAGCTCGACGAGTGGCTGACCTCGCCGCTGGCCGAGGACCGGCTGCTCAACATCGCCCCGACGCCCGAGGGCGTCGACCGCGCAGCACTGCTCGCGCGCATGCAGGACGTGGTGGCCGACCACGTCCGACCCGCGGTAGCGACCTACCGGGCCGTGCTCTGCGACGAGGTGATGCCGGTGGCGCGGGAGGACGAGCAGGTGGGGCTCCTGCACGTGCCGGGCGGGGAGGAGGCCTACGCGACGCTGACCCGCTTCTACACGACCACCGACCTGACGCCGCAGGAGATCCACGAGATCGGGCTGGAGCAGGTGGCCGACCTCGAGCGGCAGTACGCCGAGCTCGGGCCGGCCGCCGTCGGCACGGACGACGTGCCGACGATCCTGGCTGCGCTGCGCGACGACCCGAAGCTCCACCACACCGACGGCGACGAGATCGTCGAGGCGTCGAAGAGGGCGATGGAGAAGGCGCGCGGGGTGATGGGCGACTGGTTCGGGCGACTGCCGCAGTCGGACTGCGAGGTCGAGCCGACGACGAGCGGCGCGATCGCCTACTACTTCCGACCCGCGCTGGACGGCAGTCGCGGCGGGGTCTTCTTCATGAACGTCTCCGAGCCCGAGGGCTGGGGGCGCTACGAGATCGAGTCGACGTCGTACCACGAAGGCATCCCGGGCCATCACCTCCAGATCGCCATCGCCCAGGAGCTGGAAGGACTGCCGGACTTCCGCAAGACGGCGTTCGTGACGGCCTACAGCGAGGGCTGGGGCCTCTACACCGAACGGCTGGCCGACGAGATGGGCCTCTACGGCTCACCGCTCGACCGGATGGGCATGCTCGCCGCCGACTCGATGCGCGCGTGCCGGCTGGTCGTCGACACCGGCATGCACGCCCTGGGCTGGAGCCGGCAGCAGGCGATCGACTACCTGCTCGCCAACAGCGAGAAGTCCGTGGGACACGCGACGGCCGAGATCGACAGGTACGCCGTCACGCCCGGTCAGGCGCTGTCCTACATGATCGGCCGGCTGGAGATCCTGCGGATCCGCGAGGCCGCCCAGCAGCGGCAGGGTGAGCGTTTCGACATCAAGGCGTTCCACGACGTCGTGCTGGGCTCCGGCGCGCTGCCGCTGTCCGTGCTCGCGGCCCACGTCGCGCGACGGCTGACCTGAGGTCAGTCCCCCGGCCACTCCCCGGTCACCCGCTGGAACGCCTTGGCGCCGCTGCGCTGGATGATCGCCTTGGTGAGGGAGAAGACGACGCCCTGGGCGGCGGCAGCGGCGAGCATCTGGCCCCAGGAGTACTCCGACTGGAGCGGGGACGGTGGGTCGTCGGTGTGGGTGGGCGTCGCGCGCTTCCAGACCTGCTTGAAGACCTGGCCGGCGATGATGCCGCCGCCGATGCTGCTGACGAGGCCGACCGGGACGTAGAGAATCCGCGCGGACTTGCTGGCGGGCTGCTCAGCCATGGCGCCTCCACAACCAGAGGCCGAGGCCGACCGCGAGGGCGGCCGCGATGCCGGCCGGGACGTACGACGGGACCGCCTGCACCTTCTCCTTGGCCCGGCTCTTCACGTCGAGCCGGTAGGTCAGCGCCTCGACCGTCTCGCCGACCGACTGCCGGAGCTCGCTGATCTCGGCCTCGAGCTCGGCCTTGGTCGCGGGCGGGGGTGCCGAGCCGTTCTGGCTCTGGGTGGGCGTGTGGTCAGTGGTCACGATGACGGGCCTCCTGGACCTCGGCGATGTCGTCCTTGACGCTCTGGATCGCGGTCTCCGGGATCGGCGGCGAGCCCTCCGACACGTTCTTCTTGCCGATGAGCGCGGCGACGCCGGCCGCCGCGAAGAGCAGCACCGCGACGATCAAGGCCGCGGCCCAGGCGTCGACGACGAGTGCGAGCGCGAGGACCCCGGCCGCGATGAGCGTGCCGAAGCCGAACCACGCCAGCACGCCGGCCGCGCCGAACAGGCCCGCGCCGACGCCGACGTGCTTCGCGCGCTCGGCGACCTCGACCTTGGCCAGCGCGATCTCGTCGCGGACCAGGCGGGAGCTGTCGGCCGTGAGCTGGGAGACCAGCTGCGCGGTCGACTCGGTCGGTTGGGCCATGGTGCACCTCCAGCAGTGGGTTGGAGGAGCGGTACCCACTCGACTCGGGGCAAACCTGCGACCCCGCGCAGCGCGCCGTACGCGCCGCGGCGTCAGATGTTGGTGGGGATGTGCATGACGGTGCCGCCGTCGACGACGAACTCCGAGCCCGTCGTGAACGACGACTCGTCGCTGGCGAGGAACACGACGAACGCCGCGACCTCCTCCGGCCTGCCCGGCCGGCCGAGCGGGATCGGGATCAGGTCCTCGGGCATCTGGTCGGTGGCGGGCGTGCTGATCCGGCCGGGGTGGATCGAGTTCACCCGGATGCCGTGCGGGGCGAGCTCCATCGCGACCGACTTGGTGAGGCCGGTGAGGCCCCACTTGGAGGCGACGTAGCCGTGGGCCCACGGCGTCCCGCGCAGCCCCTCGATCGAGGAGGTGTTGATGATCGAGCCGCCACCGGCGGCGATGAGCGCATCCGCAGCGGCGCGGATACCGAGGAAGGCGCCGGTCAGGTTGACGTCGAGCATCTGCTGCCACTGCTCGGTCTTGTAGCGCTGGAGCTGACCGCCGTTGAAGATGCCCGCGTTGTTGAAGAGGACGTCGAGCCTGCCGAACTCGGCCGTCGTGAACGCGACCGCGCTCGCCCAGTCCTCCTCGGAGGTGACGTCGAGGTGGACGTAGCGCGCGGCGTCGCCCAGCTCGTCGGCCAGTGCCTTGCCCTCCTCGTCGAGCAGGTCACCGATCACCACCTGGGCGCCCTCGGCGACCAGCATCCGCGCGCTGGCGCCACCGATGTTGCGGGCGCCGCCGCTGATGAGCACGACCTTTCCCTCTACACGTCCCATGGCGGGGAGGGTAGCCTGCTTTCGGCCGAAGTAGAACACGTTCCAGTTTCCTCCAGGAGGGGCGTCGCATGACGATCCGAGTCGCCCAGGTCGCCACCGGCAACGCCGGGATGCTGACCCTGCGTCAGCTGATCAGCGACGACCGCTTCGAGCTGGTCGCGGTCGGCACGTCCACCCCGGACAAGGTCGGCACGGACGCGGGCGAGCTGGCCGGGCTCGACGTACGCACCGGCGTGCAGGCGGTCGGCGACCTCGACGCCGTCATCGCCGCCGGGCCCGAGTGCGTCGTCTACTGCGCGATGGGCGACACCCGCCCGGTCGAGGCCACCAACGACGTCCGCAAGCTGCTCGAGGCCGGCATCGACGTCGTCGGCTCGGCGCCGGGCTCACTGCAGTTCCCGTGGGGGACGATGCCGGAGAAGGTGATCGACAAGGTCGAGGCGTCCGCCCAGGCCGGCGGTGCGTCGCTCTACATCACCGGTGTCGACCCCGGCTTCGCCAGCGACCTGGTCCCGCTCGCCCTGGCCAGCACCTGCCAGCGGGTGGAGCAGGTCAAGTGCTACGAGCTCGCCGACTACGCGACGTACGACGGCGCCGAGGTCATGTTCGACCTGATGGGCTTCGGGCACCCCGTGGACTCGACCCCGCTGCTGTTCCTGCCGGGCGTGCTCGCGATGGCGTGGGGCACGGCGATCCGGATGATGGCCGCCGGGCTGGGGATCGAGGTCGACGAGATCACGGAGTTCTGGGAGGCCGAGCCGGCGCCGGAGTCCTACGACATCGCGGCGGGCCGGATCGAGAAGGGCACCATCGCCGCCCTGCACTTCTCCATCAGCGGCCTGGTCGACGGCCACCCCGCCATCGTCGTCGAGCACGTCACCCGCACCCGCGACGACCTCCGCCCCGACTGGGCCCGCCCACCCTCCGGCGGCGGCGCCTACCGGGTCGAGATCACCGGCGAGCCCAACTACGTCGTCGACATCGTCCCCAGCAGCGAGCACGGCGACCACAACCACGCCGCGATCGTCGCCGCCTGCGGCCGGATCGTGAACGCCATCCCCGACGTCCTCGCCGCCCCGCCCGGCATCCGCACCACCCTCGACCTCCCCCTCCCGACCGGCCGCGGAACGTTCGTGCCCCCGGTCGTCGAGTAGGCCGAGCGCTCTGCGCGAGGCCGTATCGAGACGGACCCCCGTCACCCGGGATCGCGGAGGATCGCATCAACCTGCTTGATCGGATCCTCCGCGATGTGCTGCGGGTGGGCAGTGAGGGCACGGCCGGAGCTCGCCGCGCCAGCCGCGCAGCCGGAGCAGGGCAGCGATCCGGGCCGCCGTCTCGCACGGCCGCTCGAAGACCTGTCCGTAGCCGAGCCGGACGGTGTGGTCGCCCGCCAATGCGGCATCGAGGTCGCGCTCGAGGTCGCGATCGCGGGCCCGGGCCGAGCTGTGGAACAGCCGGCCGTCGAGCTCGACGATCTGACGCCAGCGTGGCCGCGACCCGCCGTAGACGACGTCACGGAACATGGGTCTCCCGGCTCGTCCGGTGGCCGCCACCTGGCGCAGGCCGCGGGGCAGTCCGTGCGGGCGCTCCACCCTCGCCAGGTACCGGTGCTCGAGGACCGAGCACGTCCCGTCGGCGACGTCGTCCAGCACGGCCTCCAGCCACGCGCGCCGACGGAGTCGTTTGAGCCGGTCCAGCCGACCGCGCAGGCGGGCGGCCGTCGTACGGCGCCCGCCGCACGCGTCGGCGAGCACGGCGATCGCGGCGAGCTCGTCGCCGGCCCGGTCGGCGAGGTCGATGACCGCGTCGTCGTACCGCAGGCGCGGTGGGTTGAGGTGCGCCTGGACGGCGTCGTGGTAGCGCCGTGAGCGGCGTAGTCGGATGCCGGGCGGAGGGGCGACCCGCCTGGTCTCGTCGACGACGACCTCGATCGGGCCGTCGTCCGACCAGCGGTAGCCCGGCCCTTCGTGGGCCCGAAGAGCAGAGCGGCCGTCCAGCGCTGCCGGCCAGCAGGCAAGGACGGCTGCCCACGCCCGCTGACGCCAGGTCAGCGGCCCAGTGTGGTTGACGTAGACGCCGGGATGCACCTGCACCCACGTCCGGCGCCGGACCAGCCGCGCGACGACGGTCGGTGTCAGTCCGGCCGCCAGCGCCTGGCTGCGCGTGATCACGCCGTCCTGGCGCTCCAACAGCTCCGCGATCTCGTCCATGGCAGCGGTCTGCCCGCCAGGCTCGTCCGCCGACACCCGGCCGCCCGCGGCCTGTGGACGACCGCCTGGAACCGATCGCGGAGGATCGCATCAACCTGCTTGACCGGATCCTCCGCGATCTCGACTGATCGGGAACCGAACCAGCAGGCTCGCCGGTCTCTAGGGTGACCCGGAGACCAGGAGCCCGCCTTCACCATGGACTTCACCACGTACGTCGCAGCGCGCCGTGCCCGCCTCGTGCGGACGGCCGTGCTGCTCGGCTGTCCACGGGCGGACGCGGAGGACCTCGTCCAGACCGCGCTGCTGAAGTGCTACCGCTCCTGGCGCCGGGTCGCCCGCGCCGACCACCCCGACGCCTACGTGCACCGGGTGCTGGTCACCACGCTCGCTGACGCCCGCGCCCGGCGCTGGCACGGCGAGCTGCCGACCGAGAACCTCCCGGAGAAGAGCGAGGAGAGCGATCCCACCGGCGGCATCGCCGTACGACGAGCGCTCGCCGGTCTGTCTCCCGAGCACCGCGAGGTGCTGGTGCTGCGGTTCTACGCCGACCTCTCCGAGCACGACGCCGCCGCCGCGCTCGGGGTGGCTCCCGGCACGGTCAAGTCGCGTACGTCCCGCGCCCTCGCGGCGCTCGCCCCGCTCGTGGAGGCCCCCGATGCCCACTGACCGCTCCGACCGCACCGACCACCCCACCGAGGACGACGCCCGTGCCCTCCTCGCGAGGGCCGCGGCCACGATCGACGTCGACGACTCGGCGCCGATGATGCTCACCGGTCTCCCGGAGCCCCGCCATCGACGCTGGCCGGTCCTCGCGGCCGCAGCTGCCGTGGTGCTCGCCATCGGCGGCGGGTTGCTGGTGGCGCAGCAGCTCGGGGGTGACGACACCGTCCCGGCGCCGACTGCGGAGTCGGACGGACCCAGCGACGTCGCGGGTCCGCCGACTGACGACGTGCTCCCGAGCCTGCTCGGCTACACGGAGGAGGAGGCGATCGAGCTGCTCCAGGATCGAGGCAACCCGATCTCGGTCCACGTCGCGCCCGATGGCTGCAACGCGGCCGGGATCGTGACGGGCACCCGGCCTGCCGGCGGGGCCCTGGCCCCGCCCGGTGAACCCGTGACCATCACGGTCGTCGGTGAGCAGCAGGTCGTCGACTGCGTGGGCGAACCGCCGTGGGACCGGATCTGGGGGGTGGTCCGGTCCGCGCAGGGGCTGGACGTGGCGCCCGCGGAGCTCGACGGCATCGAGGTCGGAAGCGACGTACGTGATGCCCTGGTCCAGATGCTCGCCGAGGAGCAGTCGGGGCGACCGCGGGTGATGGCCCGTTGGACCTACGACGACGCTCGTTGCGGAGGCCACGTGCCCGGGTTCGACCGACTCGAGATCTGGGTCGGAGATTCTGCCCAGGAGTGCCCTTCGACGTCGGTCTTCCTCCACTTCGGCGACGACGGCAGGCTCATCGCTGTCGAGACCGGGGAGATCACCGAGCGCCAGCTCGGCGCAGGACTCAACCGGCTTTCGTCGGCGACCCAGTTCATCGCCTGGGCGCGCGGAGACGGGCCGGCGCCGGACTTCGCGGACCGGGTCCGGGTGATGTTCCTCGGTGGCGGCGCTTTCGGGCACACCGGGTGGACGGACCGGCCGGAGGACCGGACGTCGTACGCGGGTTGCTCCGGCCTCGGCTTCCCCGACTGCGCTCTCGACCCGGTCGCGCTGCTCGTCCGCCACGTCGTGCCCGTCGCTCCCGCCGCGGGTCGCTCGCAGTGCGCCGATGGCGGCCAGGTGCCCCAGCGGTTCGCGGACGCTTCGGCTGACGTCGTCCGGCTCGAGAGCTCGAGCTCCGCCCACTGTCAGCAGTGGGCCGTCGAGCTCTGGATCGACGAGGAAGGTGAGATCTACGGCGTGAACCAGGCCGGCTCGCACTGACCCGTGCGAGCATCGCCCATGCGCAGGATCGTTGTCGGGGCACTCGTGCTGGTCGTCGTGACCGGGCTCGCCGTCGTCCTCGTCGTCCTCGACCCCTGGTCCGACGGCGGCCGGAAGGGCGATCCGGCCGGGGGGAGCGGGAAGGACCAGAATCCGGCGCAGGCGGAGCGACGCCAGGGCGTCTACCGGATCCGCGACGCCCGGCCGATGGTCGAGGGCGAGGACTTCCGCGTCCTGCACGAGATCCCCGGGCCGATCGGGCACAAGACCGAGACCGTGCTGCCCGACGGCGACCTGGTGCTGGTGCACCGCTACCGCTACAGCAAGTACGGCGATCGGCTGCCCGACCTCGTCCAGGTCTGGGACCCCGCGACCGACGAGCGCACCACCGTGCCGACGGTGTGGCGCGGCGGGATCCGGGACGCCACGGCGACGAGCGCGTCCGACCTCTGGCTGACGTTCGGACTTCCTCGCACCGGGCAGGGCAGCAAGCGCGGCCTCGCGCACTACGACCGCGACACCGGGGAGACCCGGCTGATCACCATCCCCCACCCCGCCGCTGCGAAGAGCCGTCGTCACCTCGAGTTCCCCCAGGTCGGCGGGGACGGGCGGATCTACTTCATCATCGGCAGCAGCTTCTGCTTCCGGACGCGCTGCTCGACGCCCGACGACAGAGAACTGTGGTCCTTCGACCCGGACCGGCCGGATGAGGTGCGCAGGGAGGCGGGCAACGTCGGGTACTTCGCGGCATCGAAGCGACTGCTGGCCTGGGTCGAGCCGACGGAGAACATCGAGGACGATGCCGTCGACCTGCACATCCGCCCGGCCGGGAGGGCCGCGCGCACCGTGGAACTGCGGGACTGCTCGGACTGGTACGCGGGCCACCCGGTCCAGGCCACCGACGACCTGGTCCTGCTGAGCGGCTGCGGACGCGTCTACGACGCCCGGTCCCGGCTGCTCACCGAGCTCTCCATCTACGGTCACGACCTCACGGGCATGACGGATCGCTGGATCGCCTGGGGCTGGACGATCTGGAACCCGCGGACCGGACGGCTGCTGCGCACCGCCGACGACCGCATCGTCTGGCACCAGCGGCCCGTGGCCATGAGCGCCGACATCGTCGTGCTCCCCTCGCTCGACGGCCCTCGCAACACCCGGAGCGGCACGTGGAGGGTCGTCCGGCTCCAGCAGTGACACCACCCGGACGTCATCTGACGTCATCAAGGTGTTGACATGACGTCACCATGACGTCATAGTGGTGCGCATGGACATCACTCCGTACGTCGACCACCTGCGGCGCGACCTGCTCGCCGCAGCGGAGAGCGCGGGGGAGGAGGCGCGGCAGACCGCCGAGCGCCTCGGCTACGCGCTCGACCCGTCCGCGCGTCTCGCAATGATGGAGGCGATCAGCCAGGCCGCGGCCGAGATCACTGCGGCGATGCCGGCGGGCAGCGTCGACGTACGACTCGACGGCCGCGACCTCGACTTCGTGGTCCAAGCCCCGGCAGCGCCGACCCCGCCGACGCCCCCGGCTCCGCCGACACCCCCCAGCCCGCCCGCCCCGGGGGACGAGGAGGGCCTGGCGCGGATCACCGTGCGGATGCCTGAGTCGATCAAGAACAAGGCAGACGAGGCCGCCGCGGCGGCCGGTCAGTCCCTCAACACCTGGCTGGTCAACCTGGTGCGGTCCGCCACCAGCGACACCGCCATCCACGTCGACGTCGACCTCTCCAACCTGCCCTTCGGTGGCGACTTCCCCTTCGGCGGGAAGCGCGGCAACCGCAAGGTCACCGGCTGGCTCTGACCCTCACCCGTCTGTCCGCATCTCTCGAGGAGCATCCCCATGCCCGAATACACCTTCGAAACCCCTGAACCCGTCCAGCTGTACGTCGAGAACGGCAGCGGCACCATCGACGTGTCCGCCGGCGACGTCACCCGCACCGAGGTGCGGGTGGAGGGCCGGAACGCCGGCCAGGTCGAGGTCTTCCACGACCGGGGCCAGGTCAGCGTGCTCGCCCCGAAGGCGCGCGGGATCTTCGGCGACCAGCAGATCGACATGGACATCGTGGTGCCCGCCGGCAGCGCGCTGGTGGTGCGGAGCGGCAGCGCCGACCTCCGGGTCACGGGCGAGGTGGCGGCGACCAAGATCAAGTCCGGTTCGGGCGAGGTCAGCCTGGAGCGGGTCACCGGCATCGCCTCGATCGACACCGGCTCCGGCGACATCACGCTCACCGAGGCCGGCGACCAGCTCAAGGTCCGGAGCGGGTCGGGTGACTTCGCCGCCGACCGCCTCGACGGGATGACCACCATCTCCACCGGTTCGGGCGACATCCGGGTCGAGTGCGCCGCCGCGCCGGTCGTGGTCAAGACCGGTTCCGGCGATCTCGACATCGCCCAGGCCGACGCCGACGTCAGCATGACGACCGGCTCCGGCGACACCGTCGTCCGCCGCTTCGCTCGCGGCAAGATCACGAGCAAGGGAGCCTCCGGTGACGTCCGGATCGGGGTGCCGCCCGGCACTCCGGTGTGGACCGACATCAGCTCGGTCTCCGGTCGGGTCCACTCCGGCCTGGAGGGCGTCGGTGAGCCCGAGCCGGGTGCCGACTACGTCGAGGTGCGCGCCACCACTGTCTCCGGCGACGTGCACCTGATGCCCGCCTGAGACGGCGGTCCCGAGCAGGCACCACTGTCGGTGGCGACTGCTTGAGTAGCCCTACTGAAACCACCAGTGCCGCGGAAGGAGGACAGCGATCATGATCGAGAAGACCAACGAGCTCCGTGCCCGCCAGGAGATCGCAGACCGCATCGCGCGCGCCAAGACCAACCGGCTCGCCGCGCGGACCAAGAGCACCCGCCGCGCCCGGCGCGCCGGACTCGAGTTCCTCTGACGCCCATCCTGCGAACGACCTGGCCACGAGCCCCCCGCTCGTGGTTGGGTCGTTCCCGGATCACCGTGTCCAGGTAACCCGGAGCATCGGCACGTCGTTGAACCGGGCGTCACCACGAGGGAGCTCCGATGAACAACGCCCTGCCCCGCCGACCCCGGCGCGTGCTGATCGCGATGGCCGCCGCCTCCGCCGTCGGCGCCACCGTGCTCGCCTCGCCGACAAGCGGCGCCAGCGCCGCCCCCGGCCGTACGACGACCGCGGCGCCGTCGCTCACGCAGACGGTGCCCGCGACCACCGCAGCCCCGGCCGCGCAACGGCCGAGCAAGTGGCGCCCGCGACCCCAGCAGTACCCCGGCACGGTGAAGAAGACCGACCTCAAGATCCGGATGGACGACGGCGTCGTGCTGCGCGGCGACCTGGTGCGGCCGGCCAACGCCCAGGGCGAGCCCGTCAGGAAGAAGCTCCCGGTGATCGTGATGATCACCGCCTACAACAAGGCCGTGATCGGCTCGGGCGCCGCCGGCCTCGGCGGGCCCGGTCCGACGTACCTCGTCAAGCGGGGCTACAACTACCTCTTCGTCGACGCCCGCGGCACCGGCAGCTCGGAGGGCACCTGGGAGGCGTTCAGCGCCAGGGAGAACAAGGACGCCGGCAAGATCGTCGCCTGGGCGCACCGCCAGCCGTGGAGCAACGGCAAGGTCGGCATGGCGGGCGCGTCCTACATGGGCATCAGCCAGCTGATGGCGGCCGGCCACAAGCCGCCGGGTCTCGAGGCGATCTTCCCGCAGGTGCCGGGCGCCGACGTCTACCGCGACATCGTCGCCTCCGGCGGACAGCTCGACGTCGGTTTCATGCCGCTGTGGCTCGGGCTGGTCAACGGCACGGCGCTGATCCCGCCGGCCTACCTCAGCAGCGACCCGGCGTCCGCGATCGGCGTGCTCCTGGAGCACCTCATCGGCAACGGCACGTTCACGATGACACTGGCGCTGCAGGCGTTGCTCGGGGGCAACCCCATGTACGACGGGCCGTTCTACCGCGAGCGGTCCGCGATCGAGTACATCGACAAGGTGAAGGTCCCGACGTTCCTCGTCGGTGGCGAGTACGACCTGTTCCAGCGCGGCACCCCGATGATCTTCGACGAGCTGAAGAGCAACGGCGCACCGGTGAAGATGATCCTCGGCCCGTGGGACCACCTCGAGGGCTCGTCGGGCCTGGAGGTCCACAAGGCTGGCTACGGCACCCTCGGCGAGCTGCAGCTGCGCTGGTTCGACCACTGGATCAAGGGCCGCAACGGCCACCTCGGCGAGATCGCGCCGGTCACCGCCTACGAGCAGGGGTCCGGCCGTTGGCTGCGCAGCCGCAGCTGGGTCGGCCGGCACCAGGACGCGCGCCAGCAGCTGCTGTCCGGCACCTCGATGCAGGGCGGCAGGATCGGCGGACTCGGACCGAAGCGCGGCAAGACCGGCAAGTCGGTCCTCCTGCCGCTGCCCGTGCAGGGGCTGTGCTCACGGTCGACGAACCAGTGGACCGCCGGCATCCTCAACCAGGTCTGGCCCGAGATGCCCTGCTTCAAGAACAACAACATCGACGACTACACGGGCCTGGCGTTCCAGACCCGCAAGCTGCAGAAGCCGTTCACCTTCCGCGGCCCGATCAACGCCCGCCTCTTCGTCTCCTCGATCGGCGGTGACGGGATGCTGTCGGTGACCGTCTCCGACGTCGCGCCCGACGGCACCGTCTCGCGGCTCACCGGCGGCTGGCAGGTCATCTCCCACCGCAAGCTGGTGAGGTCGAAGTCGCGCTACCTCGACGGCAAGCTGATCCAGCCGTTCCACCCGTTCACCAAGGCGACCCGCCAGAAGCTGAAGCCCGGCCAGGTCGCCCCCGTCGACGTCGAGATCTTCCCGACCACCGCGGTCGTCAACAAGGGCCACCGGCTCCGCTTCACGATCGCCGGCTTCGACGTACCCCACCTGCTGGCGCCGGTCCCCGACCTCCCCGGCCAGGCGCTGCCGATCACGGTCTACACCGGCCCGAAGCACCCATCCCGGATCACGTTCCCGGGCCGCTGAGGGGCGACGCAACGGGGCAATTCGTCGCGATCCACGCGAACTCGCGACAAATCTCCCCGTGGCGTCGAGCTCAGGAGCGCATCGCCACGCCCTCGCGCCAGTAGCCCATGAAGGCGACCTGCGCGCGGTCGATGCCGAGCTCGTTGACGAGGCGGCGGCGGAGGCCGGTGACGACCTTGGACTCGCCGGCGATCCAGGCGTAGAGACCGGCGTACGGCGCGTCGTCGATCGGCACGTGGGTGGCCTCGGCGACCTCCTCGCCGGAGGAGGAGTAGACCGGCGTCTCCCAGAGGTCGGTCTCGACCTCGTCGTCGCTCAGCTGCGGCGCGGGCTCTGCGGTGCCGGTCAGCCACGCGATGACGGCGGCGTGCAGGCTGGCGCCGCGCGGCGCGTCGCCGCGGGGGAGCCAGGTCACCTCGACGCCGTCGGGGGAGACCAGGTCGCGCTGGATGTCACCGGCGTCGGGCACCTCGAGGAAGGCGGCGCCGACGGCGTCGGCGGGGAGGTCGCGGAGGATGCCGCGGATAGCAGGTACGGCGGTCTCGTCGCCCACGAGCAGCAGACGGGTCGCGTCGCCGGGAGACCACTCGATCCCGCCGAACTCGTGACCGAGCCGCGGCGCCAGGATCACCAACCGGTCCCCCGGCTGCGCCCGGAGCGCCCAGTCGTTGCCCGGTCCGGAGTGCTCGCCCGGCTCGTGGACGACGATGTCCACCACCAGGCGGGTCTCGGCGCCCGAGCCGACCAGGTCCCGGATCGTGTAGGTGCGCATCGACCCGCGCTCCTCCTCCGGGATCTGCGTCCAGGTCTCCCACCAGGAGTCGTCCATCTCGGCGAACGAGGGCAGCGCTCCGGCCGCGTTGGGGAAGACGATCTTCATCCGCTGGTCGTGGAGCGGGCCGGACGTGCCGCACTCGGCCAGTCCCGCCCCGCTGAGCTCGATGCGCACGAACGACGGGGAGACCCGCTCCACGCTGGTCACCTCGACCTCGTCGAGGATCATGGGCAGGTTGGCGACGTACTCGTTCTTGGTGGCGGTCACCAGGCAATACTAAGGCAAGGCTTGCCTACGGGGCTCGACGAGAGTGGTCGGCCAGGCTCAGCCGATGAACTCCCCGTGGGCGTCGCTCGGCAAGAAGAAGTAGGAGTGGCCGGAGGGCCAGGTGTAGGCGAAGCCGTCGAAGTGCGCGTCGTACCCGCCGCCACGGATCACCGCCAGAGCCGCGCGCGGCTTGTCACAGCTGGCGAGTCCGCCGTACACGTACGACGTGCAGATCACCTTGCCGTTCACCGAGAAGACGACCTCTCGTCCCGGATCGCCCGGTGAGACATAGACCGAGAGTGGCTCGCCGGTCGCTGTGATCGTCAACCTCGCGCGGGGGAACAGGCGTAGGGACCCGAACGGTCCGAGGGACGCGCTGACCGGCTCCGCGGTCAGTGTCGTCGGCACCACCACTGGCTCGGCGTTGCTCGCGAACGCGGGACCACTCGCCACGCTGGTCGTTTCAGGCGAGGCGACGGCGGTCTGGACCGTGGCCAGTAGGAGCGCCGTGACAGCGGTGAGCAGGGCCAGCGATCGTCGAGCGCTCATGCCTCGACAAACGCCCCAGCGACGGCGCTGTTACGTGACCGGTCAGATCGAGGTGCGGTGGAAGTTCAGGTAGGACCGCGACGGCGTCGGGCCGCGTTGGCCCTGGTAACGCGAGCCGTACTTCTCCGAGCCGTACGGGTGCTCCGACGGCGAGGTCAGCTTGAAGAAGCAGAACTGGCCGATCTTCATGCCGGGGTAGAGCTTGATCGGCAGCGTCGCGACGTTCGCCAGCTCGAGCGTCACGTGGCCGGAGAACCCGGGGTCGACGAACCCGGCGGTCGCGTGGGTGAGCAGGCCGAGCCGGCCCAGCGACGACTTGCCCTCGACCCGCGCGGCGATGTCGTCGGGCAGCGAGACGACCTCGTACGTCGAGCCCAGGACGAACTCTCCCGGGTGCAGGATGAACGGGTTGTCGCCGTCGGGCTCGACCATCCGCGTCAGGTCCGACTGGTCGGCGGCGGGGTCGATGTGCGGGTACTTGTGGTTGTCGAAGACCCGGAAGAACCGGTCGAGCCGGACGTCGATCGACGACGGCTGCAGCATCGCCGGCTCCCACGGATCCATGGCGATCCGCCCGGCGTCGATCTCGGCAACGATGTCGCGGTCGCTCAGCAGCACTCGGGCACCCTACCGACCGCAGCCGTCGCGGGCGATGCACAATCGAGGCATGACCTATCTGCGCTACGTGGCGGTGGGGGACTCGTTCACCGAGGGCGTCGGCGACGTCGACCCCACCCGGCCCAACGGGTGCCGCGGCTGGGCCGACCGGGTCGCCGAGGTGCTGGCGACCGGATCTCCCGAGTTCGGCTATGCCAACCTCGCGATCCGCGGCCGCAAGCTCCCCGCGATCATCGAGGAGCAGGTCGGGCCCGCGATCGAGCTCGGTCCGGACCTGGTCACCATCCACGGCGGCGGCAACGACGTGTTGCGTCCCAAGGTCGACCTCGACGGGCTCGCGGCGTCGTACGACGAAGCGGTCGGCCGGCTCGCGGCCAGCGGCGCCCACGTCGTGATGTTCACGATCGCCGACCCCGGTCTGAACCCGGTCATCAAGATGATCCGCGGCCGCACCGCCATCTTCAACGAGTGGGTCCGCGAGATCGCCGACAAGCACGGCGCCACCGTCGTCGACATGTGGCGGATGCGCGGCTGGAAGGTCGCCGAGGTGATGGACGTCGACCGGCTCCACCTCAACCCCGTCGGCCACCAGGCGGTCGCCATCGCCGTCCTCGACGCCCTCGGCATCGAGCACGACCTCGAGGAGCTCGCCCCCGCCGTCGTCCCCGAGCTCCCGCGCCGCGCCCAGCGCCAGGCCGACCTCGAGTGGGCCCGCACCCACCTCGCCCCCTGGGTCGCCCGCCGGATCACCGGCCGCTCCTCGGGCGACGGGGTGGAGCCGAAGCGACCCGGCCTCAGCCCCATCGGGTAGCATTCCGGTCGCGTTCTCCGGCAAGGCAGAACGCACGCGGACGTAGCTCAGTTGGTAGAGCGTCAGCTTCCCAAGCTGAATGTCGCGAGTTCGAACCTCGTCGTCCGCTCCGTTGATTGCCCGAGCGTGTCGCGCCATCGCGCGGCTCGCCCACGCCCTCGCTTCGCTCGGCGCAGGCTCGCCGCACGATGCGGGCTTCGCCCGCGGCGCGCCACGCTGCCGGGCCGCGGTCGACGCGGCCGTGGGTTGGGCGCCGACGGCGTCTGCGGCCCTTCGGTGGTCGAGTAGCCCGAGCGCTCTGGCGCGAGGGCGTATCGAGACCCCCGCCGGCCGAACGCCCACCCCGCCCTAGCCTGGTCGCATGATCGCCGACCGGTGGGGCGTGACCGACGCGGAGGTCGCAGCGCACTACCCGTGCGACGACCTCGTCGAACGCCCGACGCTCGAGGCCTGGCGCGGAGTGACGATCGCTGCGCCGGCCGAGCACGTGTGGGCGTGGGTGAAGCAGATCCGGCTGGCGCCGTACTCCTACGACTGGATCGACAACCTCGGCCGGCCCTCGCCGCGAGACCTGCGGGACCTCCCCGACCCGACCCCCGGCGAGCCGTTCACCGCCTCCTGCGGACGCCCGCTCGGGATGGTCCTCGCCGTCGAGCACGCCGATCACCTGACCGCGCGCATCATGGGCGCGGTGCTGACCTACCGCCTGACCGACGTCGATCCCGACCGGACCAGGCTGGTCCTCAAGGTCGTCGGCACCTTCCCGCGTCCGCTCGCGGACGCGGTGTCCCTCGGCGACCTGGTCATGGCGCGCCGGCAGCTGCTCAACCTCAAGCGCCGTGCCGAGCGCTCGCACCCGCCTGCGTAGGGTCGACGCCGTGACTTTCGAAGGCTTCCCCGTCGCTGCGCTGGACTTCTACGACGACCTGGAGGTCGACAACACCAAGTCGTTCTGGGACGCGCACAAGGCGACGTACGACAACGACGTGAAGGCGCCGATGGTCGCGCTGACCGACGCACTGGCGCAGGAGTTCGGGGACGCCAAGATCTTCCGCCCGTACCGCGACGTCCGGTTCGCGAAGGACAAGACGCCGTACAAGACGCACCAGGGGGCGTTCGTCGGGGTGGCGCCCGCGACCGGCTACTACGTGGAGGTGTCGGCGGCGGGGGTGCGGGTCGGGGGCGGGACCTACCACGCGGAGAGCAAGGACCTGGCGCTGATCCGCGAGGGGATGGCCGAGGAGAAGGCCGGCAAGCGGCTGGAGCGGATCCTGCGCGACCTCGAGCGGGGCGGGTTCGAGATCGGCGGCGAGCAGCTGAAGACCGCGCCGCGCGGCTACGACAAGGAGCACCCGCGGATCGGGCTGCTGCGGCACAAGTCGCTGCTGGGCGGGAAGAAGTACGGCTTCGAGCCGTTCATCCACACGCCCGAGCTGCTCGACCGCGTCCGCCACGACTGGCGCAAGCTGCGGCCCCTGGTCGGCTGGATGGAGGACCAGCTGACCTGAGGCCGCAGCCGGCGGTGCTCAGTTCCCGCTGCTCCCGACGCTCGCGGTGCCGAAGCCGCAGTCGACGTCGCCGATGGAGTAGGCGACCTCGATGCCGGCCATGTTGTCGGCGATGTCGCCCGACGTGGTGATCTTCAGGACGGCGTCACTCTCGCGGATCACCGAGTCGGCCGGGATCGTGATGACGTAGTCGTCACTGCCCAGGTCGGTCTCGAACGGCATCTGCTCGAAGCCCCCGCACAGGTCGTCGGCCGGCGGCTCGCCGGCCTCGGCCAGGTCGGGCTCGACGCCGCCGTAGCGGGTCTCGACCTCGGCCTTGCCCTTGATCACCTCGCCGCCCTCGGGCTCGCCGCCGTCCGGGGGATCGGGCAGCTCGGCGGCGTCGTCGGGGACGATCTCGACGCCCCCGATGCCCTCGCTGTCGTAGTCGACCTCGGCCTCGATGCCGTGCTCGGCCAGCGCCCGCTCGAGGCCGTCGGCGTCGTCGAGCTCGCGGATGGTGATGACGACGTCGCCGTCGCCCTGCTCGTCGACCGCGTAGGCAGCGGGGGAGCCGAGGGTGGACAGGCCGAAGGCGGTGACGGCCGCGGCGGCGACGCCGCTGCCGGCGTACGCCCACTTCCTGCGAGTACGACGCGCCGGGGCCGGTGCGCCCTCGGCGGCGACCTGGCGCAGCTCGGTCAGGAGCGCGCGGTCGAAGCTGTCGAGATCGGTGTTGTCGTGCGTGTTCATGGTCGTGCCTCCTGCGCGAGGACAGCCGCAGCCGCGCCCTCGTCGCTGTGATCGGGGTCGGAGTGGGTGTCGAGGTGCTGCTGGAGCCGGGTGCGGCTGCGGTGGAGCCGGACCCGCGCGGTCCCCGGCTTCATCCCCAGCTGCTCCGCAGCCTCGTGGACAGGCATCCCGTCGATCGCCACCAGCTCCATCAGCATCCGGTCCCTGGCCGGCAGCTGCGCGAGCCCGGCGTAGAGCGCCCGGGTGTGGCGCTCGGCGGCGATCCGCTCCTCGATCCGGGCGGCGGAGTCCTCGTCGAGGAGCCGCCGGCCCTGGATCCGGCTCTCGGCACGGAGCCTGCGCGCCTGTCGTCGTACGACGTCGGCCGCCTGGTTGCGGGCGATGCCCAGCAACCAGGCGATCGGTCTGCCCTTGTCGGGGCGGTACGAGGGCGCGGCCGTCATCGCGGCGAGGAAGGTGTCGGCGGTGAGGTCGGCGACCAGGTGCGGGTCGTCGACGCGACGCGCGAAGTACGCCTTCACGGTCGCGAGGTGCTCGCGGTAGAAGACCTCGAGCAGGTCCGGGTCGCGGCCGATGAGGGGGACCTCGTGGTCCCTGATCTGATTCACGACCGTTCTTCGCCGATCACCGTCCGAGCGTTACACGCCGACGGTGACCGGGCGGCCGTCAAGCGGAGGTGGGAGAGGTGAAGCTCGCCATCGTCCGGTCCGGCTCCCAGAACGCCTTCATCGACTTCACCCGGCCGTCGTCGTCGACGACGTAGACCATGATCAGGTCGGTGACGGTGTAGCTCCCGTCCGGGAACGACGTCTTGATCCGCCCGATGTTGGCGCAGGTGTTGCTGCCGGGGTTGGCGAACGACTCGTAGATCTCGAACTCGAACGTCTCGATCGGCGCGATGGCCTTCTCCCAGAACGCGGAGATGCCGTCGTGCCCGCGATGGCCCTTGCCCTCGGGGTCGAACATCGAGGGCCCGACCGGGTCCTCGAGCACCGCGTCCTCGGCATAGACGGTCAGCCACTCCGCGAGGTCGCCCTTGGCGACGGCGGAGTAGGAGCGTTGCGACGCCGCGCGGGCGGGGTGCGGGTCGTCGAGCGCGGTCCACGTGATGGCGTCGGAGGTGATCACCCGGCGATGGTACGACGAAAACTGGAACACGTTCTAGTGCCAGGACCGCACGGACCGCACAACCGGCTCTCGCCCGCGGTTCGGGTCGCGTTCACCGACCGGTCAGGTCGGCGCCTCACCCTCGAGCCATGAGCAAGAAGCGCAAGGCCTACCTGCACGTGGGGATGCCCGGCACCGGCGACGTCGTCGAGGCCGCTTTGGTCCACCACCGCGAGGCGATCCTCGAGCTCGGCTTCGAGGTGCCGGCGCGATCCGCGGAGGAGACCTTCCTCGCCTCCCTGGAGATCCTGCGCGCCCACCGCGCCTGGGGCTACGAGCGTCCCGAGGTCGAGGGCCAGTGGGCGGCGCTGTGCCGCCGCGCCTGGAGGGGCAACCTGCCGGTCGTCGTCAGCCTGCCGATGATGGTCGGCGCGAACCGCCCCGAGATCGACCTGCTCCTCGACGGGCTGGTCGGGATGCAGGTCCACGTGGTGGTGACGGCCGGACCCTACGACCACCTCGACGACGTGGTCGACCGCTGGTTCGGTGCGGTGCGCAAGCCCGAGCGGCTGCACGTCGTACGCCTCGAGGACGCGACGCCCGAGCGGATCTGGAAGGCGTTCGGCCGCACCGTCGGTTTCGGTACGGCGTCGCTCGGCCTGGCCGACGTCCCCGACCCCGCCGGCGCCCTGCCGGTCACCTCGCTCGACGAGGCGCGACGCGAGATCGAGCGGCTCGCCCGCCGCAACCGCAGCCTCGAGCGGTGGCGCGACGAGAGCGAGCGTCGGCGCCGGAAGGCGAAGAAGCGGCTGCGGGTCGCCTGACGACCGGTTGCTCGGTCGGTCGTCGAGTAGGAGCGAGCGCAGCGAGCGACGTATCGAGACGCTGTGACCTGTCGGCGGTCGCGAGGTGGTCGTTCGGGTGCGGGCGTCTCGATACGCCCTCGCCTGGCGGCTCGGGCTACTCGACGACCGGTTGGCGTCTCGATACGCCCTCGCCTGGCGGCTCGGGCTACTCGACGACCGGTTGGCGTCTCGATACGCCCTCGCCTGGCGGCTCGGGCTACTTGACGACCGGTTGGCGTCCGATACGCCCTCGCCTGGCGGCTCGGGCTACTCGACGACCGGTTGGCTCGGTCGGTCGTCGAGTAGGAGCGAGCGCAGCGAGCGACGTATCGAGACGCAGGTCGCGCGACGACCGTCAGTGCGCCTTCCAGGCGTCCTCGTCGGCGGTGCGCTTGGTCACAGCCGCGGGGAGGTCGGCGTCGGCCAGCTGCTGGATCGAGACCTCCTCGAAGACCTCGCGCAGGGAGCTGCGGGCGGCGATCCAGACGTGCTGGAGCACCTCGGCGGAGTCGTTGTAGCTGACCGCCTCGGGACGCAGCCCGTAGACCGAGACGAGGGGACCGTCCACGGCGCGGATCACGTCGGCGACCGAGACCTCGGCGGCGGCGCGCCCCATCCGCCAGCCGCCTGACTGGCCACGCTGCGACATCACGACGCCCGCGCGGCGCAGGTCGGCGAGGATCGCCTGGAGGAAGCCGTGCGGGATGTCCTGCAGGCGGCCGAGCTCCTCGGCGCTGACGGCGCGACCGTCCTCGCGTCCCGCCATCTCGATCAGGGCGCGCAGCGCGTAGTCGGACTTGGCGGAAACTCGCATGTGTCCAGTGTTCCAGATTTGATGATCGATTCACTTCACATGCCGCCGTGCTTGCTTGGGGTTAGCGCCCCACGTATCATTAAGTTACCGGTGAGTAGCCTGAATGCCGCTGCCACCAACACCTGCTATCGAAGAAGAACGGTGGGATTGTGAGCCACTACAAGAGCAACCTGCGCGACATCGAGTTCAACCTGTTCGAGGTGCTCGGGCGGGACGAGATCCTGGGGTCGGGCCCGTTCGCGGAGTACGACGTCGACACCGTGCGCGAGATCCTCGCCGAGGTCGACCGGATCTCCCGCGAGGACCTCGCGTCGTCGTACGAGGACAGCGACCGCAACCCGCCCGTCTTCGACCCGAAGACCAACACGGCGTCGCTCCCCGAGTCCTTCAAGAAGAGCTACGAAGCCTGGATGGAGGCCGAGTTCTGGCGCCTCCAGATCCCGGAGAGCATCGGCGGCCAGCAGGCCCCGTCCTCGGTCAACTGGTCGATCGCGGAGATGGTGCTCGGCGCCAACGCGCCGATCTGGATGTACGCCTGCGGCCCCGCGTTCGCCGGCGTCATCGAGAAGAACGGCACCGACCGCGACAAGCGGATCGCCGAGATCATCGTCGAGAAGCAGTGGGGCGCCACCATGGTGCTGACCGAGCCGGACGCCGGCTCCGACGTCGGCGCCGGTCGCGCGAAGGCCACCGCCAACGACGACGGCTCCTGGAACATCGAGGGCGTCAAGCGCTTCATCACCAGCGCCGAGTCCGACCTGCAGGAGAACATCATCCACCTGGTGCTCGCCCGCCCGGTCGGCGTCGAGGGCCACGGCGGTCCCGGCACCAAGGGTCTGAGCATGTTCATCGTGCCGAAGTACCACTTCGACCACGAGACCGGTGAGCTCACCGGCGAGCGCAACGGCGCCTACGTCACCAACGTCGAGCACAAGATGGGCATCAAGGTGTCCAACACCTGCGAGGTCACCTTCGGCGACCCGCAGGTCGGCGGCGGCGAGCCGGCCAAGGGCTGGCTGGTCGGCGAGGTGCACAACGGCATCGCCCAGATGTTCCAGGTCATCGAGAACGCGCGGATGATGGTGGGCACCAAGGCCATCGCCACGCTGTCGACCGGCTACCTCAACGCGCTGGAGTACGCCAAGGAGCGCGTCCAGGGCGCCGACCTGACCCAGGCCTCCGACAAGACCGCGCCGCGGGTGACGATCACCCACCACCCCGACGTCCGTCGCTCGCTGATGGTGCAGAAGTCCTTCGCCGAGGCGATGCGCGCGCTCGTGCTCTACACCGCCACCTGGCAGGACAAGGTGATGATCGCCTCGGCCAACGGCGAGGAGGACAAGCTCGCCGAGGCCGTCAACGACCTGCTGCTCCCGATCGTGAAGGGCTACGGCTCCGAGCGCTCGTGGGTGCTGCTGGGCACCGAGTCGCTGCAGACGTTCGGCGGTTCGGGCTTCCTGCAGGAGTACCCGGTCGAGCAGTACGTCCGCGACGCCAAGATCGACACCCTCTACGAGGGCACCACGGCGATCCAGGGCCAGGACTTCTTCTTCCGGAAGATCGTCAAGGACCAGGGCAAGGCGCTCGGCCACCTCGCCGGCGAGATCCAGTCGTTCATCGACTCCGAGGCCGGCAACGGTCGCCTCAAGAACGAGCGGGCGCTGCTCGCCACCGCTCTCGAGGACGCCAACGCGCTGGTCGGCCACATGATCAACGACCTGATGTCGGCCGACGTCAGCAACGGCGGCGATCTGCGCAACATCTACAAGGTGGGCCTCAACACCACCCGCCTGCTGATGCTGCTCGGTGACGTCGTCTGCGGCTGGCTGCTGCTGCGCCAGGCCGAGGTCGCGCTGGAGAAGCTGGCCGGCGACCCGGGCTCGGACAAGGCCTTCTACGAGGGCAAGGTCGCGGCCGCGCAGTTCTTCGCCGCCACCAACCTGCCGCGCCTCACGGCCGAGCGGGCGATCGCCGAGGCCACCGACCTGACGGTGATGGACCTCGACGAGGCTGCATTCTGACCTGATCGAATCGTCGACCCGGCCCGAGCTTCGGGCCGGGTCGGCGCATTTTTCGCGCTAGCTTGCGACGGGTCGGCGGAGGTGGGCGCGGGCGGCCGCGTGGACCGACTCCGTCAGCCGGGCGAGGACGGGGGAGTCGAGGCGCCAGCGCTGCCAATAGAGCGGTACGTCGATGCGGTGGTCCTGCTCGCGCCCGGGGAGCCGCACCAGCCGGCCGGCCTCGAGGTCGGGCAGCAGCTGCGGCTCGGGGAGGGTGCACCAGCCGAGCCCGCGGCGGACCGCCTCGTGGAAGTCGGTGGACGTGGGCACCCGGTGCTCGACGCGGGGGGTGACGCCGCGGCGGGCGAGCAGCTGGTGCTGGAGCTCGTCCTTCTCGTTGAACACCACGACCGGCATCCGCTCCCAGTCGATCCCGCGCCCGCGGCGCCAGCGCTCGACGAGCTCGGGTGACGCGGCGGCGCCGTACCGCAGCACGCCGAGCGGCTCGACCGCGCACCCCTGTACCGGGGTGGGGTCGCTGGTCACCGCCGCCAGCACCTCGCCGCTGCGCAGCAGGTCGGCGGACCAGGCCTGGTCCTCGACCCGCAGCCGGAGTGCCACGTTGTCCCAACCGGCGACGACCGACAGCACGTCGCGGAACCAGGTCGCGAGCGAGTCGGCGTTGACCGCGACCGCCAGGCCAACCACGACGTCCGGGTGGTCCGCGTCGTCGACGGCGAGCCGCGCCTCGTCGTACAGCAGCCGGGTCTGTCGCCCCAGGCGGACGTACGCCGCTCCGGCCGCGGTCGGGCGGCACGGCGTGGTCCGGCTGACCAGCACCTGGCCGGCCATCGTCTCCAGGGCGCGGATCCGCTGGCTGACCGCGCTGGCGGTCACGTGCAGCGCCTTGGCGGCCGCCTCGAACGAGCCCTGATCGGCGATGGCGACGAGCGCCTCCAGCTGGGCGGGCTGCGGTGTCATGAAGCAACGCTAATGGATCCGAAGAATCATTCGCTGGCCTGAACGGCGGAACGGTCCTACGTTCGACGGCATGACCACCGCTGCCGCCGCCGGCCTGCTCACCGGCCTGTCCCTGATCGTCGCGATCGGGGCGCAGAACGCGTTCGTGCTGCGGCAGGGCCTCGCCCGCCAGTACGTCGGCCCGGTGGTCGCGGTCTGCGCCCTCGCCGACGCCCTCCTCATCACCGCCGGCGTCAGCGGCATCGGCGCGATCGTCGAGCACGCCGACTGGGTGCTCGACGTGGTGCGCTGGCTCGGGGTCGCGTTCCTGGTCACCTACGCGGCGATGTCGCTGTGGCGGGCGCGCAAGCCCGAGACCCTCGAGGCGGCGCGGGCCGGGGCACCCTCCCGCCGTTCGGCGGTCGGCCGCGCGCTCGCGCTGACTTTCCTCAACCCGCACGTCTACCTCGACACCGTGCTGCTGCTCGGCTCGATCGCCAACCAGCAGGGCGGCAGGGACCGCTGGTGGTTCGCCGCCGGTGCGGTCGTCGCGAGCATCGTGTGGTTCACCGGCCTCGGCTACGGCGCGGGCGCGTTCCAGCGGCTGCTCGCAACGCCGCGCGCGTGGCAGGTGCTCGACGTGCTCATCGGCCTGACGATGTTGGCAATCGCCCTGTCCCTGGCGCTCGGCTGACCTAGAGTCCGGCGCGTGCTCCCTGTCCGCGCCGCGTTGACCGTGCTGGCGGCGGTGGTGGCGCTCGCCGTGACCGGCCCTGCGTCGGCGTACCCCGACCCGATCCTCACCACCGACCGCACCGGCGACCCGAGCGTCGTCGAGACCCGCGACGGACGGGTGCTGGTCGCGACCGGCCCGCTCGTCCGCCGCGCGCGGTGGGACCCGGGCCGGGGCTGGCGGTGGATCCGGCCGGCGCTGTCCCGGCTCCCGCGCTGGGCGATCGACGACGGCGACATCTGGGCCGCCGATCTCGCGAAGATCGATGGCCGCTGGGTGCTCTACTACTCCGTCCGCGTCGCCGGCCTCGGTCGCGGCGGCCGGTGCATCGGCACCGCCACCAGCCCGACGGCGTACGGCGCCTTCCGGCCCGTCGACGAGCGCCCGCTGGTCTGCTACCGCCGGGCCCGGACGCCGCGGGCCCACGACACCGTGCCCGGCGCGGGCAACCTCCCGGCCCGCGGGGTGATCGACCCGTCCTACTTCCGCGACGAGGACGGCACGGCCTACCTCCTCTACAAGACCGACCGCATCCCCTCCTCGATCCGTCTGCTGCCACTCGGGCCGCGCGGGCTGGCGCCGGCCGCGGGCCGGACGAGTATCGAGCTGGTGCGCGCCGGCTGGGTGATGGAGAACCCCGTCGTGCTGCGCCGCGGCGGGTACTACCACCTGTTCACGTCGGAGGACATCTGGTCGAAGTGCAGCTATCGCACGGTCTGGCGGCGCTCGACCGACCTCGCGACCTGGCCGCTCCGGCCGCGCCGGGTGCTGCTCAACAGAACGACCACCGACGGGCTGTGCGGCCCGGGTGGCGGCGACGTGCTCGTCGCCGACGGCAAGCCGCTGCTCTACTTCCACGGCTGGGTGCGCAACGACAACGGCCGCCCGCCGGAGCCACCGTTCGTCGCCGGTGGGCGCGGACCGGACGCGCGGCGGGTGCTCTACGGAGCGCGGCTGCGCTTCACCGACGACGTGCCGAGGGTGGCCCGCTACCTCGGGAGATGAGTAGCCGTGCTCAGGCGCCCGGCCCGGCGAACGCCGACGCTGGAGCCATGAGCACCCGCACCGCCGTACTCCCCGTCCTGGCGCTCGTCGCCGCCACCTCTGCCGGCTGCGCGCTCTCGAGCCATGACGACGAGGCGTTCCAGCTGGGCGACGACCTCGCGGCGCTGCCCGGCGTGGCGGCGGCCGAGGTCGACTACGTCGAGCCGGAGCTGTTCGACTCCGCCGACGTCAACCTGCGCGTCAGGATGCGCGACAGCGCGACGACCGAGCAGGTGGTCGCGGTGTTCGCGACCGTCTACGAGGCGTTGACCGACGTCCATGCCGGCGAGGAGGGGAACCTCGTCGTACGCCGGGGCGACGATCGGCTGGAGTTGCGCACCTTCGAGTCCGAGGCCGACGTCTCTGACGTCGAGGCGGCCGCGGAGGTGGCGGCGGACGTCGCGGGGCAGCAGGGCCGCACGCTGATCGAGGTGATGACGCAGGAGGTCGAGGAGGCACCCCACGTCGAGACGTCGGTGTGGGTCTGGCTGGCCAAGGGCTCCGACCAGGCGAAGGTCGACCGGGTGCGGACGGAGGTCGAGGAGGCGTACGGCGACCTGCCCGTCACCGTGGACGCCCGGGTCCGGGTGCGCTGAGGCGTCGTTACGATCGCCCGCATGAGCGATGCCGAGCGCCTTGCCCGTTACGTCGACGCCTGGTGGCAGGCCGTGGGTGACTTCACCGCCCTCCTCGACTCCCTCCGCGACGACGCGTGGGACAAGCCGACCGACCTGCCCGGCTGGGACGTCAAGGCGATCGCCGCCCACACCGCCCACCTGGAGAGCCTGCTGGCCGGCGGGCCGGAGGAGACCGCCGACATCGGCGACCCGCCCCCGGCGCACGTGACCGGCCCGATGGGGCAGTTCACCGAGATCGGCGTCGTGACCAGGCGCGACCGCGACCCGGCGTCGATCGCCGCCGAGATCCGCGAGCACACGAAGACGCGGTACGCCGCGCTGCAGGCCGACCCGCCCACCGACGCTGCTGCGCCGGCACCCGGCCTGTTCGGGATGATCGGGTGGAACCTGCAGACGCTGCTCCGCAACCGCCCCCTCGACATCTGGATGCACGAGCAGGACATCCGCCGCGCGCTGGACCTGCCGGGCGGGATGGACACCGTGCCGGCGAAGCACACAGCCGACTACCTGAGCGAGGGGTTCGGCTACGTGGTCGGCAAGAAGGTCCGCCCGGCGCCCGGCACCACGGCGGTGCTCGAGGTCGAGGGCAGCCCGGTCGTCGCCGTCGAGGTCGACGAGAACGGTCGCGGCCAGCGGCTCCCCGAACCACCCGCCGGCCCGACCGTGCGGCTGACCATGGACCGCGAGAGCTTCATCGTGCTGGCCGGCGGCCGTCGCGACGCCGCGCCGGGCGCAGTGAAGATCGAGGGCGACCAGGAGCTCGGCGCGCAGGTCGTGGCGAACCTCGGGACCACCCCGTGACGCAGACCGCTAGCGCCTGGCGCGTCGACGACATTCCCGACCAGACCGGCCGGACGGTCGTCGTCACCGGACCCACGATCGGTGGGCTCGGGCACTACACCGCGCTCGAGCTGGCGCGGAAGGGCGCCCGCGTCGTGCTGGCCGGCCGGACGCCGGCCAAGGTCGACGCCACGGCCGCGGCGATCCGCAAGGAGGTGCTGGGGGCGGAGCTCGAGACGGTCCAGCTCGATCTCGCCAGCCTGGACTCGGTGCGCAAGGCCGCCGCAGCCGCCGCGCGGCTCGGGGCGATCGACGTGCTCGTCAACAACGCAGGGGTGATGGCGACGCCGTACTCCCGCACGAAGGACGGCCTCGAGCTGCAGATGGCCACCAACCACTTCGGCCCGTTCCTGTTGACCGGGCTGCTGCTGCCGCAGCTGGTGGCGAGCGGGCAGGGACGGGTGGTCACGGTGTCGTCGCTGATGCACACGACCGCGCCGAGGGCACCGCTCGGCGACCCGCGCACGAAGCAGGGGCGCTACTTCCGCTGGCCGGTCTACGGTCAGACCAAGCTGGCCAACCTGCTCTTCACCGCAGAGCTCGACCGGCGCTGCGCCGCCGCCGGCGTGCCCGTCACCGCGCTCGCCGCCCACCCCGGCTTCGCCGGCACCCACCTCGTCGCCAACGGCCAGACCGGCCGCGCCCGCGGTGGCATCGCCACCATCCTCGACGCCGCGGTGAAGGTGGTCTCGCAGTCCGCGCAGGCCGGCGCCTGGCCGACACTGATGGCCGCCACCGCCGACCTGCCGGGCAACACCTACGTCGGGCCGAGCGGCCCGGGGCAGTACGGCGGTGCGCCCCAGGTCGTCGGTCGCACCAAGCTGGCGCGCGACGAGCGGGCCGCCGCGAAGCTGTGGGAGATCAGCGAGGAGACCGTGGGGCTGCAGTACCCCTGATCCCGCCCCCCGACCAAAGTCGGTGGTGCCGTCGACCTGCGGCCGATGCAGCCTCTGCTCGGCGGTTCCTAGCGTTGAGGCATGGTCGTGCAGCGTTGGGATCTCGAGGACGACGCAGGTCGGGCGCACCGGGTCGAGGCCGCGGGATCCACCCGCCACCAGGTGCGGTGGTACGTCGACGACGAGCTCGTCGCCGAGCGCACCTCCCTCGACGCCAAGATCACCCTCCGGTCGACCGACCGCGACGACCTAGGCTCGGTCGTCGTCCGGCACAGCCAGCTGGGCGCGCCCCGGCGCGCGACGCTGTTCGGCCCTGGCGGCGACGACCCCGCCGCCCTCGCCGGCGTCGGCGGCACCGAGCTCCTCCCCGAGCCCGGCTCGCCCGCGGCGTCGTACGCCGACCGGGTGCTGGCCCACCCCACCCGCTACACGATCCTCCAGACCGCCGGCGGGGTCGCGACGATCGTCGTCCCGATCCTGCTGGCTGCCCTGCTCGCCAAGCTCGCCTTCGCCCTGCCGCTGCCCGACATCCCCTGGCCGAACCTGCCGAACGTCAACGGCCCCGACCTCCCCGGCCTCCCGCTCCCCGACCTCGACCTTCCGGACTGGTCGCTGCCCGGGTGGGTGCGCGAGGTGCTGGACCACGCGAAGTTCGTCTGGCCCGTCCTGCTCGCCTTCTTCCTCGCGCGGGCGGAGATCCGGCGGCGCCGGCAGCAGAAGGAATCCACCACCAGCGTCGGTCGTTGAGGTGCGCGGCCGCCCGCGGCCGAGCCTCGAAACCATTGTTCGCCCAACGCCCGCCCACGTGTCGGCCGTCGGGCTTACGGTGTGCCCGTGGACGACGATGACATCGACGTCGGCTTCAACTTCCGCGACGACCCCGACTACAGGGGAGACGCAGATCGAGACAGCCGCAAGCTGAAGCGCTGGCACCAGCGTCTGTGGAACAAGGCGCTGCCCGACGGTCGGGTTGTCGAGTGCGTGGTCGACCCAGCGACCGGAGGTCTGGTTCATGGCGGTGTGCCCGTGTCCAGCGACACCATAGCGACCACCCACTCCCGATATTCGGGAGCCAAGAGCCTCTGGGCGGAGTTCGCCGAAGAGGAGCAAGAGGCCTACGAGCGGTCGATCTACACCGTCAGCGCCTTCATCATCTTCCCGGTCCGGCCTCAGTCGCTGAACCAGCGAAGAGGTACGACGTGGGCAATCTCGGACAGGTTCGACCTCACCCTCGAGTGCATCCGACAGCACTACCTCGGTATGACCGGCAGCCCGCTCGCCGACGTGCTGGCTGTCGACGCTCACTACTTCCGGCTGTTCGGCGAGGGCCTGACTGGCTTCATCACCTATGTGGAGTTCTTCCACCTGCAGGACCTGGTCGCCGACGGCACCATCCGTTGGTTCGACGAGTTCGACGGCAACGCCTGGGACTTCACGTCGCCGCCCTTGCCTCAGTCCGAGGCTTCGTACCGGCGTTACCTCAGCAACGTCGCGGCCTTCGTGGCAGCGCGGGGGGAGCGCATCGACGCTTGGCGCAAGGCGGCCTAGTGGACTGGACGAGAGCAGGCCTCAGCGCTGATGGTTTCGACGGATTCGTGCGCTTCGCAGATCTCCCCGTGTCGGTCGTCCCGACGGGTCCCGGCGTCTACGTCGTGATGCGGGAACGGTCCGACGCTCCGGCCTTCCTGGCTGATAGCCCGGCCGGCTGGTTCAAGGGCAAGGACCCCTCAGTCGATCGTCAAGACCTCGCGCGGGCATGGGTCGACGGTGCGGAGGTGCTCTACATCGGGAAGGCAGCGGGAGGGCAGACGGGGCGTCGCGGCATCGCGAAGCGACTCGACGAGTTCCGACGGCACGGAGCTGGGCAGCCGGTCGGACACTGGGGCGGAAGGTATCTCTGGCAGCTCGCAGACAGTGCCGATCTCGTTGTCTGCTGGCAGGAGACTCCTAGCAGTGATCCCGAGGACATGGAGTCCGAGCTCATCACTCGCTTCGTCGCTGATTGGGGCGCGCGACCGTTCGCCAACCGCAAGGCCGGCCGAGCTCAACGATCCTGACGCCAGCTGCCCGCGATCCGGGGTTTGGGGCCGGATAGAAGCGTCAGCGTCCTGGGGCGCAGTCTCGGCAGGAGTACTGCACCTTCTCGTGCTTCCAGCAGGGTTCTGGTGTCCTCACCTGTCTTGCCCTGGATCGACTCGCGGTTGAGCCGCCACCGGCGGCGGGGCCAGATCTTGCGAGGCCGGCAACGCGTCCGTCATTCGTGAACGGCACGCCTTCGCTGGCGAGGACGGACCGCGCCCATGCGACCCACTTGCGACTGCGCTCATCCTCTTCATTGTCCAAGAGCGTTCCGTTGGCCTTGACCACTCGCCACCACGGGATGTCGTGATCCTGTGGTGGAGTCGTCATCCAAGCGTCGTTGTCGGGCCGATTGCCGAGCACGTTGCCAACCGCTCGGGCGTGGTTGCGGGTGAGCCCGACCCGCTCGGCGAGGTCGCCGTAGGTGATCACCGTGCCGGCGGGAATCGCGCGGACTGCTGCGAAAACGGTCTCGGGATCAATCCTCATGCGAGGGATCCTCCCAGTTGCCCCCGCTCACACGAGCCGATTGCCTGAAGCCGCGGGCCGTAGCTCCACGCCAGCGGCACCGGCGGCTCACAGTCCCCAGAACGACCCCGACAGCCCGACGCTGCGGAAGTACTCGGCCGCAGCACTCGGCTCCCGGCGCACGTAGCCGCGCTCGAGGCGACCGGCGTACCAACCCGACGCGAGGCGCCAGGTCCATCACGTAGCCGCGCGCGCGGCCCTCGACCGCCAACCAGGAGTCGACGCACGCCTCGGAGCAGAAGATCCGCTGGCGGGCGCAGGTGTGGACGACGTCGTCCCAGATCCGCGCGGCGGGCACCAGGAAGTGCGCGACCTGTGCACCCGCAGGTGGGCCGCTGTCGTCGACGCGCCACGCATGCGCCGTCGAGCAGGCCGGGCACGCGGTCGCGACCAGCATCGGGCCCTGGTCGGACAGCAGGTGCGGCAGCGCGAAGGAGTCCCAGGCGCAGCCACCCCACCACAGCCGGTCGCGGCCCATCACGGAGAACCCGAGCGGCACCGCCGTGAACGGGTGCGCCATGGCGATCTCGCCGTGCGCGTCGAGCGCGACGTGCCGCTGCGTGGCGAGCTCCGCCAAGCCGGACCGCACCTCGTCCTGGGTGACGTCGAGCTCGTCCGCCAGGCCGGCGACGCGAGGAGTCCGTCCGTCCCGAAAGGCTGCGTAGACGGCGAGCCGCAGGTCCTCGGTGTCCATGCCGCCTACCTCCCGGGTTGCTCGCGGATCATCAGGATCTCGGGATCGGGAACCGGTGTGAACCCGAACCGCTTGTAGAGCTCGTGCGCATCGCCTGTCGCGAGCATCACCCGCTTGAGGCTCATCGGCTGGAGCTCGGCCACCACCGCCTCGACCAGCCGCACCCCAAGCTGGTGCCCCCGATGGGCCCGATCGACGTACACGTCGCACAGCCAGGCGAACGTCGCCCCGTCCGTCACCACCCGCGCATACCCGACCTGCTCGCCGTCGCGGGTGAACGCCCCGAAGTTGAGCGACCCCCGTGCCGCCTTCTCGACCACCTCCCGGGAGCGACCGAGCGACCAGTAGGCGTCGGTGGACAGCCAGTGGTGCACCCGGTCGAGATCCATCCGCGTCAGGTCGGACGAGACCTCGTAGCTGTCGGCGGCCATGGGTCGATCCTCCCAGCCGCCCGGTCGTCGTGTAGGCCGAGCCGCCGCACGCCGCCGGTCGTCGAGTAGCGATGTTTCCAGCCGCCCGGTCGTCGAGTAGCTGTCGCTTTGGTCGTCGAGTAGCCCGAGCCGCTAGGCGAGGGCGTATCGAGACGCCGCACGCCAAACGCAACACCGTCACCACCATGAAGCACGCGCAGAAGCGGCCCCGGCCGATGAGTTCGCGTCCCGACTCCGGTCGTCACCCTTGGCATCTCGAGGAGGCACGATGAGAAGTGAAGCGATGGAGCAGCTGGACGTCCTGACCGGCACCTGGCGTACGACGATGAGCGACGCCTGGTTCCTGGAGCCGGCCGACCTCGAGGTGCCGGGCTCGGCCACCGTCGAGTGGCTCGGCGAGGCGTTCGTGGTCCTCCGCTGGCTGACGCCGGACGAGACCGGATCGACGACGAACGAGACCGTCCTCGTTCTCGGCCGCAGCGACGCGAACGACACCTACTCGGCGCTCTACCACGACGAGCGCGGCGTCTGCCGGGTGTTCGCGATGACCTTCGACGGCTCGCGATGGGAACTGAACCGCGAGGACCCCGACATGTTCCAGCGGTTCATCGCCGACCTGACGCCGGATCGGATCGCCGGTCGCTGGGAGGCGTCGGACGACCGCGGCGCGACATGGCGCAAGGACTTCGACCTCGTGTTCGAGCGGGAGTAGCAGCAGCGCAGTCATGAGCTCCGCTTCACCTCGTGGTGGTAGACCGGTGTGATGGGCCGCTTGTTGATCACGGAGAACATCACCGCCGATGGGCGGATCGAGATGCTCGACGAGTGGTTCGACCCGTCTCCCGGCGGAGGTATCGATGCCTGGCTGGAGGGGATGCAATGCGCGGGTGCATCCTCGAACGCGGTGATTCTCGGCCGGCAGACCTTCGAGGACTTCCGCGGCCACTGGCCGCACCACACCGACGAGCCGGCAGGCGCGTACGTGGACCAGGTGCAGAAGTACGTCGTCTCCTCGTCGATGACCGATCCGCAGTGGCTCAGCTCGACGATTCTCTCCGGCGACCCGGTCGACGAGGTTCGTCGGCTCAAGGACTCCGGCGGCGGCGACCTGACGCTGGCCGGGAGCATCACCTTGGCTCACGCCGTCCTCGCGGCCGGGCTCGTCGACGAGCTTCGCCTGCTCGTCTTCCCCTACGTCCAGGGCCGCGGAAAGTGCCTGGTCCCTGAGGGCCTCGCGATCCCTCGCCTCGAGCTGACCGAGGCGCGTGCCTTGCCTTCCGGCGTGGTGTTGCTCCGCTACGCCATTGCCAGCAGCTGAGCCGCTTGGCCGAGACATCGGGGTGATGCACGCTTAATCTCGGCGCAAAGACACCCCTACTCGTGGGCACCCGCGGGCCTGAGCACACTCAATGATGGTCGAGTCGTTCCCGACCGCTCTGGTGCGGTGTGACGAGACCGACGCTCTTGAGGCGCTGGGTCGAGCGGCTCAGCTCCTAGCTAGGAAGGGCCGAGCACAGCGACACCGCTAACCGCAGACCAGCAGGCGTGGGCGGGCCGAGCATCAACGCCTGATTCGCATGCGAGCCAAGCAAGGATGCATGTGACCGGATTTGCTACGCGTCCGGGGCGGCACACCTAGAATGACCCATCGGGCGTGGTCGGTACCGGCCTGAGGGGCGCTCGCAAAGAAGTGATGTGGAGTTCCCTTGCGAAGTCTCCTGGTTTGTGTAGCAGTTGGTGTGGCATCGGTTTTCGGCTCTTCCGCCGCGGCACCCGCGAACTCGGTGCCAGCCTCCGAGTCAGCGATGACGAGTTCATTGTCGATCACGACGTCGGCGTTGCCTGCCGGCCAGGTGGGCAAGCGATACGGGTTGACGTTGAGGACAGCTGGGGGAAGGTTTCCCTACAAGTGGGTCATCACCAGTGGGTCGCTCCCGGCGGGGTTGAAGCTCAGCACGAGCGGCCGCATCTCTGGGATACCAACGCTTTCAGGATCTTCGTCGGTGACCGTTCAGGTCACCGACGGGAAGGGCGCCACTGCATCGCGCGGTTACACGCTGGTCGTCAGCGGGAAGATCCTGTACCAACGCGGGGGCAGGCTCGACAAGCTTGTGGTGATGAATGCGGACGGGACCGGGCAAAAGCTTCTCACCCCCGCCACTGCCAGCGACGAGCATGCAGCGTGGTCGCCGGACGGGTCGAAGATCGCGTTCACGTCGAGCAAAGCGCTCGGCAACAAAGGGATCTTTGTCATGACCGCCAGCGGCCGCAAGCGGGTCAACCTCTCAAAGCCGGTAGATCAGTACGACCAGTTCCCGGCGTGGTCGCCGGACGGCTCGAAGATCGCGTTCGGACGCCAAGAGTTCGAGGGCGGAGTGGGTACCACCTACGCCATCTGGTCGATGAACGCTGACGGGTCCGGGCAGACCATGCTCGCCACCGCAGACAGCGGGGCAAGCACCGGCGTTTTCGCCGGCGGCCCCAGGTGGTCGCCGGACGGTTCGAAGATCGCCTTCACGCGGGGCGGTGAGGTCTTCGTGATGAACGCTGACGGGACCGGACTGACCAATCTCACCAACGCCAGTGGCCGGCAGGAGGGGCCGGTGTGGTCGCCCGACGGGTCGAAGATCGCGTTCACGAGCAGCCACGGAAGCTGGTTGAACGACGAGATCTACGTGATGAACGCTGACGGGTCCGGACAGACCAGGCTCACCAACGACAGCCTCCGCGACACCGACTATGTCTGGTCACCGGACGGGTCGAAGCTGTTGTTCACGAAGGGCAGTTTCGTTTGTTCGGGACCTGGCTGCCCGCCGAACGACATCGAGATCTACGTGATGAACGCTGACGGGTCCGGACAGACAAGGCTCACCGACAACGACTACTCAGACTCCCAACCGAACTGGTCGGCGGACGGTTCGAAGATCGTCTTCGTGAGCGGCCCCAACCTCACGTCGGAGATTTATGTCATGAACGCGGACGGGTCCGCAAAGACCGCTCTCACGAAGAACAAGAGCCAACGGAACAAGTACCCGGAGTGGTCGCCCTAACTCGACGGAGACTGGTGGAAGGGACGCGTCGCCCGGGGCAACGCACACCCGGCGGAGCGACGCGATAGCAAGGACCCGGTTGAGCTGACCCTTCGGCGGTCCGCAACATGGGTCACCTGGCCCGATCCCAGCGCATGGTGCAGGTGCACCATGCGCTGACAGCCCCGGCATCGGCAGGTTGGCGGCATGACTACCACCTCTCCCTCGCCAACAACCGCGACCACCGCCCCGCCGCTCTCCAGAGCAGTCCAAGTCGGGGTGGGGGCGTGCCTGATCCTGGCCGGCCTGACCAACGGCCTCGGGCAGTACGTCGGCGAGCTGCTGATGCCCGAGCTCGACGACTTCAGCGCCCAGATCCGCTGGGGCGCGGAGCACACGGCAATCCACGGCGCCGAGCAGGCGGCGCTGCTGGTGAGCATGCTCGTGCTGCCGCTCGGGTTCCTCGGGCTGGCCCAGCTCACCAGGTGGGGGGCGCCGCGGATGACGGCGGTCGGGGTGGTGCTGACGATGTGGGGGATGTGGGGCTTCCACAACGTCGTGGCGCTCGGGTACGGGGCGGGGACGGTCGGGCCGTCGGCGATCGGGGTGGACGAGGCGGTCGAGCTCAACGAGGGCTACCTCGACCATGTCGGTACGGCGGTGACGGCGCTGTTCCCGCACCTGCTCGGGTCCTTCTTCGGGCTGCTGCTCCTGGCCGGGGCGGGGCTGAAGGGGCGGTGCCTGCCGAAGGTGCCGCTGGTGCTGCTGATGGCGTTCCTCGTGTGGGACTTCCTGCTGCCGGCGTTCGGGCCGCTGGAGGCGCACCTGCTGCTGACGGTGTCGCTGGTCTGGCTCGGGATCCACGTGGTCCGGATGGCGCCGGAAGTCTGGCGGAAACCGATCGCCGACCAGAGCGCGGAGTGATACTGAGCCGGTGAGTCGCGCGCTGCCCTGGGTCGCCGGAACGGTCGGGCTCACGCTGCTGCTCCTGACGGTGACCATCAGCTCCGACCCGGGCCTGTGGAAGCAGGTCCTGGTCGCGCTCGTGCTCGGCGTGCCCGGCGGTCTGAGCGCGGCTCAGCACCCGCGGAACACAGTGGGCTGGCTGCTGCTGGCGGTCAGCCTGCTGTTCGCGCTGTCCGCGTTCACGTCGCAGTGGGTCGAGACGGGTCACGGCTCCGGTGCGGCGTGGGCGGTCTGGTTCACCGACCGGCCGTCGGCCGCCCTGGTCCCGCTGACGCTGCTGGCGCTGGTGCTGCTCCCGGACGGGCGGCTGCCGTCACCGGTGTGGCGGCCGCTGCTGGCGACGGTTCTCGGGATGCAAGGCCTGATGATCCTCGTCTGGTGCCTGCTCGACGGACCGGCGGCCAACCCGGACTCGGACTGGCAGGTCGACCCCGACAACCCGGTCGGCGTGCTCCCGCACTCCTGGGAGGAGCCGCTCGCCGTCGTCGACGACTGGGTCCTCCAGGTGCCCTTCGTGCTGGTGCTCGTCGCCCTCGCAGTCCGGCTCCGCCAGCCGGAAGCCCGCGAGCAGATGAGAATGCTGCTCCTGGCCACCGCCGCGTTCGTGCTGCTCGTCGTCCTCGGTCACGCGCTGTGGCCGGCGGCGGCGGACGTGCTCGACCTGCTGGGCGCCGTGCTCCTCGGCGTCGGGTTCGGGGCGACGCTGCTGCGCACGCCGCCACCAGAGACCGAGGACGGCTCCATCCTCGAGGACGGCACGCTCTCGACCAGGGAGCGCGAGGTGCTGGAGCTGGTCGCCGAGGGGCTGACCAACAAGGAGATCGCCGACCGGCTGTTCATCTCGCCGATCACGGCGCGCAACCACGTCAGCCGGATCCTCGGCAAGCTCGAGCTCGAGAACCGCACCCAGGCCGCGACCTGGCTCAACCGCCGGAAGGCGGATCAGCGGCTCCGCGGCCCGTAGGCGGCGTCGGACTTCTTGAACGCCGCCTCGCGGGCCGCCTTCGTGTTGCGGGCGGCGAGGAGGAAGGCCTGCTCGACGCGCTCGCGGGCGAAGGTGCGGCGCGAGGAGCGGTGGTAGCTGGCGTTGAAGAGGCGCTTGGCGGCGGCGAGGGCGTCGGGGGACTTCGTCGACAGGTCGGCGGCGAGGCGGACGGCGGCGGCGACGGGGTCGTTGTCGAGCTTGGTCACGAGGCCGAGCTCGGAGGCGCGGCTGCCGTCGAAGACCTCGGCCGTCATGGTGAGCAGCTTGGCCTGGTCGATGCCGACGACCTCGGTGAGGCTGACGATGCCGGACATGTCGGGGATCAGGCCCCACTTGCCCTCGAGCACCGACCAGCGCGAGTCGGGAGTGGCGATCCGGAAGTCGGCGGCCAGCGCGATCTGGAGGCCGCCGCCGAGGCAGTGGCCGTGGACGGCGGCGATGACCGGCACCGGCACCCGGCGCCACGCCCAGCACGCCTCCTGGAAGAGGTTGGTGCCGCGCCACGGCAGCGGCACGAACGCCTTCGCGACGCCGGCGGGGTTCTTCAGCACGTTCGCGAAGTCGAGGCCGGCGCAGAACGCGTCGCCCTCGCCGGCGATGACCACGGCGCGCAGGTCCTTGTCCTTGCGCAAGTCCCGGGCGGTGGTCACCAGGTCCTGGAGGATCGCCAGCGTCAGCGCGTTGAGCTTGTCGGGCCGGTCCAGCCGCACGTGGGCGATGCCGTTCTCGACGTGGCAGGTCACGTTGCTCATGACCCGGATACTACCCGCAGGTAACTTGCGGGGAAGGAATGTGTCAGTCGTCGTACGGGTCGTCGGTCAGCCAGAAGCAGACGCGGACGAGCCCGTCCTTCTGCCGTACGGCGGACGTGCCGACCGCCTTGCCGAGCGACTCCGCGACCTCGCGGCCGATCCGGCCGATGACCTCGACGCGAGCGATGTCGGTCTCGTCGAGGACCTCGTGGTACTGGCCGTACTGCTCGTACATCAGCGTGATCGCGCTACGGGTGCGGGCCTCCTCCTCGTCGACGGGCTCGGCGGGAGCCGGCTCGGAGAGGTCGGGGGCGAAGCCCAGGTCCATCTGGGGGACCGGCAGGGCGCGCACCCAAGTGGCGCCGAGGGTCTGGTCGACCTCCTGGCCGACGAGGCCCTCGAAGGCGTCGCCGTTGCGGCGCCACTTCAGGATGCGGGGAGGGGGGCTTGTCGCGTCGTCCGAGTAGTCGTTCGCGAAGAGCTGGTCCGACATGTGATGGCCCCTTATGAGGCGAGTGCCTCGGTGTAGCCGCGACGAACGGCGGGTGTTGCCGGGGACCGGGGTGCTAGACCAATCGTCGACTTGGACTATCGACGTTACGCGTTATCCACCAGAAAGCAACTCTCAGAGCCGGTGAACGGGTTCTCCTGCCACCCAGGTCGACACCACCGTCGTCGCACCGATCGTCCCCGGGTCCTGGAACGGGTCGAGGTCGAGGACGACGAGGTCGGCGTCGGCGCCAGGGGCGATGCGTCCTGCATTGTCGAGGTGGTTGATCCACGCGGAGCCGGAGGTGTACGCCGCGAACGCGGTCTCGATCTCCAGCGCCTGGTCAGGGAGGAACGGCTCGTTGCCGGCGCGGCCCGGTTCGCCGTGCGCCGTGCGGTGGACGGCGGTGTGCAGCGCCGCGAGCGGGTCGGGTGTGCTGACCGGCCAGTCGCTGCCGGCGACGAGGCGGGCGCCGGCGCGGCGGAGGTCGCCGAACGGGTACTGCCGGCCGCTGCGCTCCTCGCCGAGGAACGGCAGCGTCAGGTCGACCATCTGGTCGTCGAGGCACGCCCACAGCGCCTGGATGTTGGCGCTGACGCCGAGCCGGTCGAACCGGGGTACGTCGTCGGGGTGCACCAGCTGGAGGTGGGCGATGTGGTGTCGGTGCGCCGGGTCGGTGCCCTCGAAGGCGTCGAGCGTCTCGCGCACCCCGCGGTCGCCCAGGCCGTGCACGTGGATCTGGAACCCGTGGCCGTCGAGCGCGTGGAAGGCGCGGCGCAGGTCGGCGGGGTCGACGAAGGAGATGCCGGCGTTGTCGGTGGCGTGCCCGCAGCGGTCGAGGTAGGGCTCGACGAGCGCGGCGGTGCCGTTCTCGACCACGCCGTCCTGCATGAACTTCACCGCGGTCGCGGAGAACCGCCCGCCGCTCAGCTCGTCGCGCCGGCGCAGCAGGTCGTCGACCTGCTCGAGCCCGCGGGTGCGCTGCCACCACAGCGCGCCGACCACGCGGGCGGTCAGCACGCCGTCGCGGGCGGCAGCGGCGTACGTCGGGCCGATGTCCTCCATGCCCGAGTAGGCGCCGACGATCGCGTCCTGCCAGGCGGTGACGCCGAGTGAGTGGAGGTAGCGCTGGCCCTCCAGCAGGCCGGCGCTCAGCTCGCTCTGCGACGTGGCCGGGAGGTGCCGCGTGACCAGCCCCATCGCGCCCTCCTGGAGCATGCCGGTCGGCGCACCCGAGGTGTCCCGCTCGAGGAAGCCGTCGTCCGGGTCCGGGGTGCCGGCGTCGATCCCGGCGATCCGCATCGCGGCGCTGTTGACCCAGGCGCCGTGGTGGTCGGCGTTGGGGAGGAACACCGGCCGGTCCGGGAGGATCCGGTCGAGCGAGGCCGCCGTCGGCGTACCGCCCGGGAACGCCGCCATCGCCCAGCCGCCACCGCGGACCCACTCCTCGTCCGGGTGGTCGGCGGCGTACGACGCGATGCGCTCCAGGTACTCCGGCTCGGTCCGCAGCTCGCTCAGGTCGCACCGGATCCGCTCGAGCCCGCCCTGCACGGCGTGCACATGGGCGTCGACGAAGCCGGGGGCCAGGAGCCCCCCGGCCACGTCGACGACCCGTGCGCCGCTGGGCGGGTCGACGTCGCCGACCGCGGCGATCTTGTCGCCCTCGATGACCACGGTCGACGGCGGGCCGAGGTGGCGGTGTCCGTCGAAGACGTGGGCGTTGGTGAAGACGGTGAGCACGGGGTCCAGGGTGCCACCGGGGTGCCGGGGGCGGGCAGGTTACAGGCGTCTCGATACGTCCACGCCTAGCGGCTCGGGCTACTCGACGACCGAAGGGCGGGGCTTGGTCGTCGAGTAGGCGTCGCGAGGGACGAGCGACGACGTATCGAGACGCGGTGGGGCCGGTCGTCGAGTAGGCGTCGCGAGGGACGAGCGACGACGTATCGAGACGCGGTGAGGGTCTCGACAAGCTCGACCACCGGGGCGGTGGGACTTGGTCGTCGTATCGAGACGCGGTGGGGCTTGGTCGTCGAGTAGGCGTCGCGAGGGACGAGCGACGACGTATCGAGACGCGGTGAGGGTCTCGACAAGCTCGACCACCGGGGCGGTGGGACTTGGTCGTCGTATCGAGACGCGGTGAGGGTCTCGACAAGCTCGACCACCGGGGCGGTGGGACTTGGTTGTCGTATCGAGACGCGGTGAGGGTCTCGACGGGCTCGACCACCGGGGGACTACCGGTAGAGCTGGATGGTGTCGGTCTTGTCGACGAAGGTGAGGATGCCGGCGTCGACGCCCCAGATCTCGTCGACCGGCTGGTCGAGGGCGACGTCGTAGTCCATGCGCGGGCCGTCGACGACGATCCGGTCCTTCTTCACCGTGTAGGCCTCGTCGTTGCGCGGCACGGGGATGCCGGCCTCGTCGTCGGCGACGGGGCAGCGCTCGTCGTCGGCGGCGCCGTCGCTGATGAGCGAGCCGTCGGAGGTCGCGACGGTCCAGGACTTCTCGGAGTCGCAGATGAGGACCTGGTCGTAGCCGACCGGGGCGAGCAGGGCACCGCCGTAGGCCGACTCCTGCCACAGCACCGAGCCGTCGGCGTCGTAGGCGGTGATCGCGGTGCCCTCGTCGATCTCCCAGCTGGAGGAGACGACCACGACGTCACCGACGGCGACGGCGTGGGTGGGCGACCAGTCCTCGTCGAGCTGGACCGACCAGGCCAGGGAGGCGTCGTCGGAGACGAGCACCGGCGCGGCGACGTCGGTGTCAGGCTCGCCGCCCATGGCGGGCTGGCAGGCGGTGAACGCGGCGACGAGCGCGGCGAGGGGGAGGATCGGGGCGAGGGGCTGGAGGTTCATGGCCAGCACCGTCCCCGGCCGGTCCGCACCTCATGCGGGACCGGCCTCCGAATCGTTCTCGAGAACGATCAGGCCGCGGCGACGTACTCCTGCTCCTGCTTGGCCTTGCGCTCCAGCAGCTTCAGCATGACGCGGCGCTTGCGCTTGTCGGCCGTGGTGATCTTGTAGAGCGCGACCAGCTGCTGCGGCAGGTTCTTGGCGTTGGTGGTGGCCAGCCAGCCGTTGGGCAGCGAGAGCCGCACGACCTTGTGCCAGGCCGAGTAGACCTGGGGCACCAGCGGGCGGCTGCAGTAGGTGAGGTCGTACTCGTCGAAGAGCGCGCGCACCTTCGGCGCCACCTCGGCGTAGCGGTTGCTCGGCAGGTCCGGGAACAGGTGGTGCTCGATCTGGTGGCTGAGGTTGCCGGTCATGACGTGCATGGCCTTGGAGCCGGAGATGTTGGCAGAGCCCAGCATCTGGCGGAGGTACCACTCGCCGCGGGTCTCCTTGTCCGGGATCGCGGCCTTCTCGAACGTCTCGACGCCCTCGGGGAAGTGCCCGCACATGATGACCGAGTGCGACCAGAGGTTGCGGACGATGTTGGCGATGAAGTTCGCAGCAAGGGTCGAGACGAACGAGCCGGTCGGCACCGACAGCAGCGGGTGGACGACGTAGTCCTTGGTCGCCTGCTTGCGGATCTTCTGCAGCGTGGCGGACAGGCCCTTCTTGAAGGACTCGGGCCGGCGCTCCTTCGGCATCTGCAGGTGGCGGCCGAGGTCGAGGTCGTACGCCGCGATGCCGTACTCGAAGAAGCAGGCGTTGATGAAGTTCCACAGCGGCTGGCCCAGGTGGGCGGGCGCCCAGCGCTGGCCCTCGTCGACGCGCATGATGCCGTAGCCGAGGTCGTTGTCCTTGCCGAGGATGTTCGTGTAGGTGTGGTGGATCTGGTTGTGCGAGTGCTTCCAGGCCTCCGAAGGGGTCGCGTTGTCCCACTCCCAGACCGAGGAGTGGATCTTCGGGTCGCGCATCCAGTCCCACTGGCCGTGGAGGATGTTGTGGCCGATCTCCATGTTGTCGAGGATCTTGGAGATCGAGAGGCCGATCGTGCCGGCGACGAACGCCGGCGGGAACACGCTGCCGAGCAGGACGGCCCGGCTGCCGAGCTCGAGGTAGCGCTGGGTCTTGATCATCCGGCGGATGTAGGCCGCGTCGGACTCGCCGCGGGAGTCGATGACCTCCTGGCGGATGGCGTCGAGGCGCTTGCCGATCTCCTCGATGTCTTCCGGGCTGAGGTGGGCGATCGGGTTCTCGGCCTTCTTGGTGATGGCAGTCATGGGATCTCCTAGTGGTCGAGGTGGCAGTCGCCGGCGGCTGCGCTGATGCAGGTCTGGATCTTCACGCCGCCCGGGTCGGTCTCGCCGGGCACGGCGACGGTGGTCTCACCGGTGCGGAGGTCGCGCACAGCGCCCTCCTTCATCGGCAGAACGCAGCCCATGCAGATGCCCATCCGGCAGCCGCTGGGCATGAGGACGCCGGCCTCCTCGGCGGCGTCGAGGATCGGGGTGGCGCCGTCGGCCTCGACGACGGTGCCGTCGGCGAAGGCGACCGAGCCGCCCTCGCCCGCCTCGGTGAGCAGGGCCGGGCGGAAGCGCTCGGTGCTGAGGGCGAGCCCGCGCTCGTCGTACCACTGCTCGAGGGCGTCGAGGAGGCCGCTCGGGCCGCAGGCGTACGCCGTGCGGGCGCCGATGTCGGGCACGAGCGACTCGAGGCGGGCCAGGTCGAGCAGCCCGTCGCGGTCGTCGAAGTGCTCCACCAGGCGGATCCGGCCGGCGGCGGCGTGCGCGCGCAGCTCGTCCTTGAAGATCGAGTGGGGCTCGGCCTGGTTGACGTGGACGAGGGTGATGTCGGTGGTCGGCGCGACGGCCTTCGAGAACAGGTTGCGCAGCATGCCGATGACCGGCGTGATGCCCGAGCCGGCGGTCACCAGCAGCAGCTGCTGCGGGATCGGCATCGGGAGCACGAAGTCGCCGGCGGGCTGCTGGAGGTGCACCAGCTCCCCGGCGCGGACCTTGCGCACCAGGTGGTGGGAGACCACGCCGCCGGGGATCGCCTTGACGGTGATGCTGATGTGGCCGTCCGGGCGCGGGCCGTGGGTCAGCGAGTAGCAGCGCCAGAGGCGGACGCCGTCGACGTCGACGCCGACCTGGACGTACTGGCCCGGCTCGTGACCGTTCCAGTCCCGGCCCGGCTTGATGACGATGGTCGCGGCGTCGGAGGTTTCGGGCTCGACCGCGACGATCCGGCCGCGCAGCTCGGTGCCGGCGCGCAGCGGGTGGAACTGGTCGAGCACGTCGTCGATCGACAGCGGGGTGACGGCGGCGTCGGCCATCGCGCGCAGGCGGCGTCGCAGCCCGTCCCGGCGGCCGCGCTGCGCGCTGCGGACGAGGAAGGGGGTGGAGAGACTGCTGGAACTCACACCCCCACACTTCCTGATCAGAGCGGTAAGGTCATGACAGGTGACGGTGAATCCAAGCGCACTTTTTGTGCGCTGCGGACAAAAACGGGGTGAGGGCGTGGCGCGTCGCAGCTCGGTCAGCGACCTGGTGCTGCCGCCCGAGCTCGTCGTCGCGATGCGGGCCGCGCTGCCGACCGTCGCCGAGGACGTCGTGGCCGCCGTGATCGAGGAGGTGCCGAGCTACACCGACGCGTTCAGCGGCCCGATGGGGGAGACCATCCGGTCGGCCGTGCAGCTGGCGCTCGGCGGGTTCCTCTCGCAGGTCTCCGAGCGGCGGCGCGAGGGCGAGCCGAGGGTGGTGCCCGCGATCGAGGGCGCCTACCAGCTCGGGCGCGGCGAGGCGCGCAGCGGGCGCAGCTCCGAGGCGTTGCTCTCGGCCTACCGGATCGGCGCGGGCGTGGCCTGGCAGCGGCTGTCGGCGGTGGCGGTCGAGAACGGCGTCGACGCGGAGGTGATGGCGTCCTTCGCGCAGGCGGTCTGGGCCTACATCGACGAGGTCTCGGCCGCCAGCGTTTCCGGCCACGGCGACGAGTCGGCGACGGCCGGGCGGGTGAAGCAGCGGCTGCTCGACCGGATCTCCCGCCACCTGTTGACCGGTGCGCCGGAGAAGACCGTCGTCGCGGCCGCCGAGCGCGCGGACTGGGCGCCGCCGTCGACGCTGACCGCGGTGATCGTGCCGGAGTCGGAGGTCGGGTCGGTGCTCCAGCTGGTGCACACGGGCACCCTGCAGGCGACCGACCTGCCCGAGCTCGACGCGGCCGTGCTGCTGATGGTGCCGGACGCGCACGGACGCAGGCGGTCGGCGCTGCTCCGCGCGGTCGAGGGTCGGGAGTGCCTGGTGGGTCCGTCGCGTCCGTGGCTGCAGGTGCGGTCGTCGTACGACCGGGCGCTGCGGGCCCAGGAGCGCGGGCTGGAGGCCGACACCGAGGCGCACCTGCCCGAGCTGGTGCTGACCGCCGACCCCGAGGCCCTGGCGGACCTGCGGACGACGGTGCTCGCGCCGCTGTCCGGCTTGCGGCCGGCCAGCGCGGCGAAGCTCGCCGAGACGCTGCGCGCCTGGCTGTTGCACCAGGGTCGGCGCGACGACATCGCGGCCGCGCTGTTCGTGCACCCGCAGACGGTGCGCTACCGGATGGCGCAGCTGCGCGACCTCTTCGGCGACCAGCTCGAGGACCCGCAGAAGGTGCTGGCGCTGACGATCGCGCTGGGTGTCTCGCCGGAGCCGTCGGAATAGGTGCGCTCCGTACCGTGGAGTGATGCGTCGTACCTCTCCCCGCCGGACCTTGCGCGCCGTCGTCGCCGTGACGCTGGTTGCCGCGCTGACGGGCTGTGCCGGTGACGGGGACGGGTCGGGCGGGGCGGGCGACTCGGGCGGCTCGGGCGGCTCCGCGGAGTCGACCGGCTCGGACGCGTCCGGAGGGTCGAGCGACGCCGGACTGCAGGTGGGCGGGTCGTACGTCGCGCTCGGGGACTCCTACACCGCGGCGCCGCTGGTCGGGTCGTCCACCGACTTCACCGACGGCTGCTTTCGCTCGGCGGAGAACTACCCCGCGCTGGTCGCGGAGCGGCTGTCCCTCGAGCTGACCGACGTGAGCTGTGGTGGGGCGACGACCCGCGACCTGGCCCGGGGCCAAGCCACCATGACAGGAGAGACCGTGCCGCCCCAGCTGGACGCGGTGTCCGCGGACACGGACCTGGTGACCATCTCGCTCGGCGGCAACGACTTCGGCCTGTTCGCGGGCCTCGTCCAGGGGTGCGGCTGGACGGTCTCGCGGGAGCAGGCCGACGCGCCCTGCGCCGAGGTCGCCGGCGACGACCCGGCGGACGCGGAGCGCACCATGGACCGGATCCGGCAGCGGCTGGTGGCCGGCATCGACGCCGTGCTCGAGCGCGCACCCCAGGCACGGGTCGTCGTGGTCGGCTACCCCCAGATCGCGCCCGAGCGCGGCGGGTGCGCCTCGCTGCCCGTCGCGCGCGGGGACGCCGGGGTGGCCAGGACGGTCAACGAGCAGCTCACCGAACAGCTGCGCGCGGCGGCGACGGCCGCGGGGGTCGAGTACGTCGACGTCTTCGCCGCCACCGAGGGGCACGACCTCTGCAGCGACGACCCGTGGATCGCCGACGGGTCCGTCCGGCCGCCGGAGGCGGCGCCGTACCACCCGCTGGCGCCGGAGCAGGAGATGGTCGCCGACCTGCTGGTCGAGCTGCTCGCCGGCTGAGCCGGGTCCGCCGTCGTTGTCGTTCAAGCGCGGTGGGCGACCCGGCCGGCCACCACCGTGAGCGCGACGGGTGGGCGCTCGGCGGTCAGGGGGTCGTCGTCGAGGACGACCAGGTCTCCGGGGCCGCTTTCCCGGAGGGAGGCGCGGCCGTCGACCGAGGAGGCGAGCGCCTCACGGCGGGTCATCGCCTGCTCGGCGTGCCAGGCCGGGCGGTCGTCGCCGGTACGACGGACGGCGGCGTCGATCGCGAGCCAGGGGTCGAGCGGGGAGACCGGGGCGTCGGAGCCGAGCGTGACCGGCACGCCGGCGTCGAGCAGCCAGCGGAAGGCGAAGCAGCGCTCGGCGCGGTCCGGCCAGATCCGCTCGGTGAGGTCGCGGTCATCGACGAGGTGGTGCGGCTGGACGCTGGCGCGGAGGCCAGCTGCCTTCAGGCGAGCGACGTCGTCGTGGGTGATGAGCTGGACGTGCTCGAGCGAGCCGGTGGCGCCGGTGCGCTCGTAGGCGGTCAGAGCGACATCGACCGCGGCGTCGCCGATCGCGTGGGTCGCGCACTCGAGGCCGTTGGCGTGGGCGCGGGCGAGCAGGTCGGCGAGCTCGTCGGGATCGAGGTTGGGCGCTCCGGCGGGGTGGTCGGTGTGCGCGCCGGAGACATACGGGTGGTGACACCAGGCGGTGCCGGTGTTGAGGGATCCGTCGCTGATGACCTTGAGCGGACCCATGGTGAGCCGCGGCTCGCCCGGCAGGAGCAGGTCGCCGGAGCGCAGGCCGGCGGCGATGGCTGCGTCGAGCCGCTCGGCGTAGACGGCGGTGCGGACCCGGATCAGGTCGGCGCCCTTGCTCCAGCGGTCGCGCCACCGGTCGGGGTCGTCGCCGAACTCCAGGTCGACGACGCCGACGATGCCGAGGGCGGCGGCGCGCTGCTGGGCCGCCTTGTAGGCCGCGGTCTCGTCGTGGACGGCGGTGAGGTCGTCGAGCCGGTTGTAGACCGCGAACCACTCGTCCTCGCGCACCATGTCGTCACGGACGGGCAGTCCCAGGGCGGCCTGCCCGGCCGAGCTGACCCACGCGTGGTGCCCGTCGCCCGCGACCAGCACCACCGGGGTCCCACCCGCCAGCGCGTCGAGCTCGGCGACCGTCCCCTGCCGCGGCCACAACGTCGGCCGGTGCCCCCACCCGACGACCGGCTCGCCCGGGTGGGTGGTCAGCCGCTCCCGCACCAGCGCGAGGGCCTCCTCGACCGAGCCGACCGACCCCGTGTCGAGCCGCGCCGCGCTCGCCGACCACTGGCCGAGGTGGACGTGGGCGTCCCAGAGTCCTGGCATGACCCAGCGGCCGGCGGCGTCGTACTCCTCGACGTGGGCGGGCCGATCGATGGCCGGCTCGACCGCCGCGATCCGCCCGTCCTCGACCAGGATGTCGACCGGGTCGATCGGCACGTCCTCGTCGAGCGGCACCAGCCGGGCGTTGCGGATCACCAGGTCGGGCACGCCCGCACCCTATGCCGACCCGGCTCGAACTCACGCGCGATCACTGCCGACCCGTCGCAAACTCGCACACCAGAAGCGCCGACCCGTCGCAAACTCGCACGCGGACAGCGTCGAGCCGTCGCAAACTCGCGCTCGAACAGCGCCGACCCGGCGTGAACTCGCGCCGGGTCGATGGACCTCAGGAGCGAGTTTGAGCCGGGTCGGCGGGTTTTGAGCGTGAGTTTGAGCCGGGTCGGCGTGTTTTGAGCGTGAGTTTGAGCCGGGTCGCGTCAGGACTGGAGCGCGGCGATCGCGTCGGCGATGGCGAGGGTGCGCTCGGCCGACTCGACGTGGAGGTTCTCGACCATCCGGCCGTTGTAGGTCACGACGCCCGAGCCCTTGCCGTCCTCCCACGCCTGGATCAGCCCGCGGGCGTCCTCGACGGCCTGCTCGGAGGGGGCGAAGCCCTCGTTGGCGCCGTCGACCTGGCCGGGGTGGATGAGGGTCTTGCCGTCGAAGCCCATCTGGCGGCCCTGCTCGACCTCGGCGAGGAAGCCGTCGAGGTTCTTCACGTCGTTGTAGACGCCGTCGATGATCACGATGCCGGCGGCGCGGGCGGCGAGCAGGGCCAGGCCGAGACCGGTGATGACGGGCTGGCGGCCGGGGACGTGCTCGGCGTAAAGCTCCTTGACCAGGTCGTTGGTTCCCATGACGAAACCGGTGAGCCGGTCGGACGCGGTGGCGATCGCGTGCGCGTCGAGCATGGCGATCGGGGTCTCGACCATCGCCCAGAGCTTGGTGTGCTCGGGGGCGCCGGCGGCCTCGAGGGCGGCGACCAGCTGGCGGACCTCGGCGGCGGAGTTCACCTTCGGCACGAGTACGACGTCCGGGCCGGCCGCCGCTGCAGCCTTCAGGTCGTCGTCGTGCCACTCGGTGCCGATGCCGTTGACGCGGATGATGAGCTGGCGCCGGCCGTACTCTCCGGACCGCACCGCGGCGGCCGCGGCCTCACGGGCGGACGGCTTCGCGTCGGGTGCGACGGCGTCCTCGAGGTCGAAGATGATCGCGTCGGCCGGGATGGTCTTGGCCTTCTCCAACGCCCGCTCGTTGGAGCTCGGCATGTAGAGGACCGAGCGCAGCGGCTTGAAGTCGCTCATGCGTCCACCTCGCTGTCGGGGATGGCGTCGTAGGCGGCCTTGAGCTCGGGGTCGATCTCGGCGAGCTGCTCGGCGAGCGCCACCAGCACGAGGCACTGCTTGAGCGAGGCGTCGTCCTCCATCTTGCCGTCGATCATCACCGCGCCGGTGCCGTCACCCATGGCGGCGACGACCCGACGCGCGTGGGCGATGTCCTCGACGCTGGGGGAGAAGACCTTGTTGGCGATCGCGATCTGCTTGGGGTGCAGCGACCAGGTGCCGACACAGCCGAGCAGGAACGCGTTGCGGAACTGGTCCTCGCACGCCACCACGTCGGCGATGTCGCCGAACGGCCCGTAGTAGGGGTAGATCCCGTGCATCGCGCACGCGTCGACCATCTTGGCGATCGTGTAGTGCCAGAGGTCCTGCTGGAAGACCGCGCGCTGCGCGTCGACGCGGGTGTCGCCGTTGGCGTCGCGCGGCGGGTCCTCCCGCACGAGGTAGCCGGGGTGGCCGCCGCCGACGCGGGTGGTCTTCATCTTGCGGTCGGCCGCGAGGTCGGCCGGGCCGAGCGAGAGACCCTGCATGCGCGGCGACGCGCCGCAGATCTCCTCGACGTTGGCGACGCCGCGGGCGGTCTCGAGGATCGCGTGGATGAGGATCGGGCGGCTGATCCCGGCCTTGGCCTCGAGCTGTGCGAGCAGGCGGTCGACGTAGTGGATGTCCTCGGCGCCCTGCACCTTCGGCACCATGATCACGTCGAGCTTCTCGCCGATCGCCGGCACCAGCGTGGTCAGGTCGTCGAGCACCCAGGGGCTGTCGAGCGCGTTGATCCGCGTCCACAGCTGGGTGGGACCGAAGTCGGTGGACTGGGCGATCTTCACCAGCCCCTCGCGGGCGGCCACCTTGTTGTCCGCCTTCACGGCGTCCTCGAGGTTGCCGAGCAGCACGTCGACGGTGCCGACCATCCCGGGGATCTTCGCCGCCATCTTCTCGTTCGACGGGTCGAAGAAGTGGATGGCGCGGCTGGGCCGGGCGGGGATCTCGCGGAGCGGGGCGGGCGCGCCGACGGCGAGCGGGCGGAAGAAGTCCTTGGCACTCTGGTGGCTCACGTGGCGACAACTTACCGGCGGGTCACCAGGCAGCGGTATGACGCATCTCTCGCCGAGATGGGCCGTCGTCAGTCGACCCGCACGACGACGTATCCCTCGCGGGGATGGAGGGTCCCGTCCGGGTCGACGTCGGCGTAGTGGCTGCGGAGCGCCACGATCTCGCGCCGCAGCTCGTCGAACTGCTCAGCAGGAAGCGTGTCCCGCAGCCGGGCGACGATTGGGACGTCCAGCACGCCCTCGAACCACGCGTCCGCGCTCGGGTAGGGCTCGGAGAGCACCACCTCGGCCGCTACCTCGATCCGCCGGCAGGGGAACCACCGGGCCAGCGTCTGCTGATCGGCCCAGAGGTACTCGTCGACCGTGGTCGGCACCGGCGCCTCGGGCAGGAACCGGTTCACGACCTCCAGCGCACGGCCGTTGAACGAGTCGCGTGGATAGGCGGTGAGCAGCAGCCGGCCGCCGGGGCGCAGCACGCGTCGTACCTCGGCCGCCGCACGCTCGGGGCGGGCGGCGTAGACGATGCCGAAGCTCGACAGCGCGACGTCGACGGAGCCGTCGGCGAGCGGGAGCTGCTCCGCATCCGCCACCTGCCACCGCACCTCGAGGCCCTCCGCGGCACAGCGAGCCCGGCCGGCGTCGACCTGTCGTGGCGTGAGGTCGACGGCGGTGACGCGCGCGCCGAGCCGGGCCGCTGTGACGGCGACGTTGCCGGTGCCCGCGCCGATGTCGAGGACGTCGTCCCCCGCTCGGAGCCCAGCGGCCTCGGCCAGCCTGGCTGCCAGCGGCTGCTGCCGCTGCGCCAGCGCGTCGGAGTCGCCTGCGCTGTACGTCGCCCGCTGCTCCTCGCGCCAGGCCTCGGCTGCCGCGTCGTCGATCATGGGCAGACGCTACGGTCCCGCGCGGTCTTTCGTCGACGGGTTGGCGGCGGGTGTCCCCGCGGCGTCGTACCGTCACCTCCATGACCCCCGAGGAGGTCGACGAGTTCGCCCGCTCGCTGGCCGGCTGCAAGCGCAAGGGCACGGCGGCGCGGCCGGCGTGGTACGTCGACGACCGGCTGGTCGCGCGCCTGGTCGACCCGGGAGAGCTGGTGGTGCGCACCTCGTTCGCCGGACGCGAGCGGCTGGTCGCGGACCACCCTGAGACGTTCGGGGTGCCGCCGCGCTACGAGAGGCACATGAAGGTGCAGGCGCTGCTCAGCGGCGACGTCGCAGCCATCTGCGACGCGATCCGGGCGGCGTGGGAGCTGCAGCGGCGGTAGCGCGCCGGCGCGCGGCGCGGCGCTCCCGCCAGGCCGCGAGCGTAGCCTCGACGTCGCGCGGCATCGTGATCAGCGGCGGTCCGTCGACCGGGGTGTAGCGGGCGCGGATCACGCGGGCGTTGAAGTCCTCGACCCGCTTGCGGACCTCCTCCTCGGAGGCCAGCCCGTCGAGCAGGCCGTCGAGCTCGGCGTCGTCCTTGCGCAGCTGGAGCGCCGGCGGCAGCACGGTGATCCGCTCCCGCTTGACGAGCTGCTTGACCCACCAGTCGGGGTCGTGGTCGGCGCCGAGGCCCTCGATCGGCTTGCCCGCCCCGGGAAGGTTGTTGAAGTCGCCGCGCTCCATGGCCCGCCGGATCTGCACGTCGACCCAGGTCTGCTGCTGCTCGATCCGGGCCCGGGCGGCGGCACGCTCGGCCGCCCGTCCACCCACCTCGGCTCCGCGGTCGACGGGCTCCGGCTGCTGCTCCGGGGCGCTCATCACCGCCCACGGTAATAGGTGGCAGGAGGGCGGCTCTCAGGCCAGCAGGAAGTAGCGCAGGTAGACCCAGCCCCACGCCGCGAGCAGCGTGCCGGCGGTGACCACGACGCCGTACTTGGTGAACTGCCAGAAGCTGATCGGCTCTCCTGCCTTCGCCGCGATGCCGAGCACGACGACGTTGGCGCCGGCAGCGACCGCGGTCGCGTTGCCGCCGAGGTCGGCGCCGAACACGAACGCCCACCACAGCGGGCTCTCCGCGCCCTCGTGCGGGGTGGCGGCGACCAGGTCCTCGACGATCGGCACCATCGCGGTCGTGTAGGGGATGTTGTCGACGAAGGCACCCACGACCCCCGAGCCGAACAGCAGCACGGTGGAGGCGAGCAGCTCCTGCTCGCCCATCGCCTCGGCGGCCAGCTCGCCCAGGCGGCCGATGACGCCCACCTCGACCAGCGACCCGACGAGCACGAACAACGCCATGAAGAACGCGAGCGTGCCCCACTCGACCTCCTCGAGGAACTCCTCGGGGGTCGTGCCGGAGACGAGCACGGTCGCGCCGGCGCCCATCATCGCGACCATCGACGGGTCGACGTGCAGCACGGTGTGCAGGCTGAACGCCACCATGACCAGCGCGAGCACGACCAGGCAGCGGACCAGCATCCGCATGTTGGTGATCGCCTCGCGCGGGTGGATGTCGCCGATCCGGTTGTCGAGGTCGACCCGCGCCCCGAGGTCCTTGCGGAACAGCCACCGCGCCGCGACCACGAAGCCGACGAGCAGGATCACCGTCAGCGGCAGGGAGTGGACGAGGAAGTCGACGAAGCTCAGGTCGGCGCGGCTGCCGATGATGATGTTGGGCGGGTCGCCGATGAGGGTCGACATCCCGCCGATGTTGGAGGCGAGGATCAACGAGATGAGGTACGGCGCCGAGGGCAGCCCGAGCTGTCGGCACACCGAGAGCGTGACCGGTGCGACCAGCAGCACGCAGGTCACGTTGTCGAGGATCGGGGCCACCGCGGCCGAGACGAGGATCAGCAGCACCAGCAGCTTGTAGGGGTGGCCGCCGGAGGTGCGGGCCGCCCACAGCGCGAGGAACTCGAAGACGCCGGTCTGCTTGAGGACGCCGACGATGATCATCATCCCGAAGAGCAGGAAGATGACGTTCCAGTCGATGCCGGTCTCGTGGCTGTAGAACGCGGAGCCCGCGTCGACCAACCCGATCACCACCATCGCCGCGACCCCGCCGAGGGCGGCGGCGACGCGGTGGACCCGCTCGGTCGCGATCAGCGCATAGCTGACGATGAAGATCGAGATCGCCGCGGAGGCGAGGATCACGCGGACCGGGCCTCGTGCTCGACGACCTGGCCGAGACCGTCGTACCAGCCGGCCAGGCGCCCGTACCTGCTCACCGCCTTCAACCGGTCCTCGACGTCGGCGACCTGACCGCGGGCGGCGACCACGAGCACCTGGTCACCGGTGCGCAGGTCCGAGGTGGCGGTCGGCACCAGGACGTCCTTGCCGCGGGTGATCAGCGAGACCGCCGACCCCTGCGGCAGCCGCAGCTCGGCGACCTCCACGCCGGCGAGCTTGGAGTGCGGTTCGACCTCGAACCGCAGCAGCACGGCGTCGAGCCGGTCGAGCGTCGCGAAGCCGATCGAGACCTTGTGGACGAAGCTGCCCTTCTCGACCCAGCGCGGCTGCCGGCCGCGGCCGATCGCCAGCCCGATCGCGAACCCGATCGCTGCGGCCAGCATGCCGACCGAGGCCGCCACCTCCCACCACGCAGCCACAGGTCACTCCTCCGGGTCGCGTCGGGGCGACCGGTCGGGGGCGGACGGGGACTTGATGAGGTGCTCGACGGCCGCGACGTCGATGCGGAGCAGGTCGACGTCGAGCCGACCCAGGTCGCTGCGGAGCTTGGCTGCGACGCCGCCCAACGAACGCTCGAGCTCTCCGCCGAGCTCGGACAGCTGGTGCCGCCCGACCCAACGTTCGAGAGCCGGCTCCACCAGCGCGAGCGTGATCCGCTCGACCCCGGTGTTGTGCGTCGGCAGGGCCGGACGCACCTCGGCCTCGACCAGAAGGCGTACGTCCGCACCGTCGCTCGTCGACGCGCGGATCGTCAACGGGACGGTGTCGGGTTCGTCGGAGCGGCGTCGCATGCCACGAGTACAGCCGCCGCGGAGGCTCGGGAGTATGGGGTCCTCCACCCATTTGTCGGGGGTGGTGCGGTGGGCGACGCTGGATCCGTGCAGCTCACCAACTCCTCCCTGTACTGGAAGGTCTGCCTGATCAACGGCGCCGTCCTGCTGGCAGGAACGCTGGTCCTCGTCTTCTCGCCGGCTTCGGTGTCGCGGCGCGTGGTGGTGTCCGAGGCGGTCGTGCTGGTCGTCGGGCTCGGGCTGGTGCTGGTCCTCAACGCGGTGCTGCTGCGTTCCGCGCTCGGGCCGGTGGACCGGGTGATCCGGGCCATGGCCACCGCCCAGCTCGGCGGTCCCGCGCCGCGGCTCGAGGCGGCGGGCGACTCCGCGGGGGCGCGGCTGGTGCGCAGCTACGACGCGATGCTCGACCGGCTCGACGCCGAGCGCCGCAGCAGCAACGCCCGCGCGCTCGCGGCCCAGGAGGCCGAGCGGCACCGGGTCGCCCAGGAGCTGCACGACCAGGTCGGCCAGAGCCTGACCGTGGTGCTGCTCGGCCTGAAGAAGCTCGAGTCGCTGGTGCCGCCCGAGGCACGTGACGAGCTGAAGATGCTGCGCGAGAGCGCACGCGAGGGGCTGGACGACGTACGACGGGTGGCGCGTGAGCTGCGCCCGGGAGTCCTCGAGGACCTCGGCCTCCAGCCGGCGCTGGCCGCGCTCGCGACCGACGTCTCCGCGCGGGGCGGGCCGACCGTGCGTCGTACCTTCGGACCGGGACTGCCGGGCCTGTCCGCCGAGGCGGAGACCGTCGTCTACCGGGTCGCGCAGGAGGCGCTGACCAACGTCGTCCGCCACGCCGCCGCGAGCCGGGTCGACCTCTCGCTGCTCCAGGTCGGCGGTTGCGTCGTGCTCGAGGTCGTCGACGACGGACAGGGGTTCACGCCGCCGGTCGTGGCTGGTGCGGGGTTGGAGGGCATGCGGGACCGGGCGACGCTGGTGGGTGGCTCGGTCGAGGTGAGCTCGCAGCCCGGCAAGGGCACGACCGTGCGGCTCTCGGTGCCGACCGGGCCGGTGGTGTCGTGATCCGGATCCTGCTCGCCGACGACCACACCCTGGTCCGCCGCGGCGTCCGGCTGATCCTCGAGCAGCAGCCCGACCTCCGGGTCGTCGCCGAGGCGGCCGACGGCGCCGATGCTGTGGCCGCGCTGCGGGAGACCGAGGTCGACCTCGCCGTCCTCGACATCGTGATGCCGACGATGACCGGCCTCCAGGCCGCCCGCGAGATCGCGCGGCGCTCCGACGGTCCGAAGATCCTGATGCTGTCGATGCACGACAACGAGCAGTACTTCTTCGAGTCGCTCAAGCTCGGCGCCAGCGGCTACGTCCTCAAGTCCGTCGTCGACGAGGACCTGGTGGAGGCGTGCCGGGCGGCGATGCGCGGCGAGGCCTTCGTCTATCCCGGTGCAATGGGCGCGATCGTCCGCGACTACCTCGACCGCCGGGCGCGGGGCGAGCGGGTGCCCGAAACCGTGCTGACCCCGCGCGAGGAGGAGGTGCTCAAGCTGATCGCCGAGGGTCAGTCGTCGAAGGAGATCGCCAAGACCCTCTCGATCAGCATCAAGACCGTCGAGAAGCATCGGGCCAACATGCTCGCCCGGCTCGGCATGCGGGACCGGACCGAGCTGACGCGGTACGCGATCCGGGCGGGGCTGATCGAGCCTTGAGGCGGGTTCTGGCCGGGCGCGGAATACCCGGTCGGCCGGGTATTCCGCGGGTTGTCCGCCTCTGCAATGCCTGACAACCCGCAGGAGTGGCTGACAACCCCGACGACAGCTCGGGGTCAGAGCGAGATGTCGGCCCGCCGCTCGTCGTACCGGCTCGATCCGGGGCGCGAGAACTGCTCGACGTAGAGCCGGGCGTAGAGGCCGTCGGGGTGGGCGAGCAGCTCCTCGTGCGTGCCCTGCTCGACGACCCGGCCGTCGGCGAGGCCGAAGATGACGTCGGCCGACTGGATGGTGGAGAGCCGGTGGGCGATGGCGATGGTGGTGCGGGAGCGGGTGGCGCGCTCGAGCGCCTCCTGGACCAGCCGTTCGGTCTCGGTGTCGAGAGCGGAGGTCGCCTCGTCGAGGATGAGGATCTTCGGGTCCTTGAGCAGCACCCGCGCGATGGCGAGCCGCTGCTTCTCCCCGCCGGAGAGCCGGTAGCCGCGCTCGCCGGTGATCGTCTCGTAGCCCTCGGGGAAGCTCATGATCCGGTCGTGGATGTTGGCGCCGCGCGCCGCCTGCTCGATCTGCTCGGCGGTCGCGCCGGGGCAGGCGTAGGCGATGTTGTCGCGGATGGTGCCGTGGAAGAGGTAGGGCTCCTGGGTCACCATGCCCACCGCGTCGGCGAGCGAGGAGAGGGTGAGGTCGCGGACGTCGTGCCCGTCGATGAGTACGGCGCCCTCGGTGACGTCGTAGAACCGGGGGACCAGGTAGGTGGCGGTCGTCTTGCCCGACCCGCTCGGGCCCACGATCGCCGCCAGCCGGCCGGGCTCGACGACCATCGACACGTCCTCGAGCGCCCAGCCGCTGCCCTTCTCGACGTCCTCCCCGCCCTCGGCCTCGCCGATCCGCACCCCGCTGTCGCCGAACCGGTCGCGGCTCACCGTGCCCGACAGCGCCCGCGGCTCGGGGTAGCGGAAGTACACGCCCCGCAGCTCGACCCGCCCCTCGATCGTCCGTGGGTCGAGCGCGACCGCGCCGGGGCGCTCGGTGATGGCGGGCTCGAGGTCGAGGTACTCGAAGATCCGGCGGAACAGCGCCAGCGACGTCTGCACGTCGAGGCTGACCCGCATCAGCTGCAGCAGCGGCATCTGGAGCCGGCCCTGCAGCGTGGTGAACGCGACCAGGGTGCCGGCGGTGAGGGTGTCGGCGCTGATCACCGACGAGCCGGTGATGATCCAGCCCGCGACCAGGTAGATCAGCGCCGGGGTGATCGCGAAGAAGGTCTGCACGACGGCGAAGAAGGTGCGGCCGGTCATCGCCTGCTCGACCTGGAGCCGGGTCTGCCGGCGGTTGGCCTCGCGGTAGCGCTCCACCTCCTGCGTCGACCGGTTGAACACCTTGGCCAGCAGGATCCCCGAGACGCTGAGCGCCTCCTCGGTGATCGCCGTCATCTCCGAGAGCGACTCCTGGGTCCGCCGCGCGAGCCGCTGCCGGCGCCGCCCGACCCGCAGCTGCAGCCACACGAACAGCGGCATCAGGATCAGCGTGAGGATCGTCAGCTGCCACGACAGCAGCACCATCGAGATCAGCGCGGCGGTCACCGTCACCGAGTTCTGCACGATGGTCGTCGCGGTGTCGGTCAGCACCGTCCGCACGCCCGCGACGTCGTTGGCCAGCCGGCTCTGGATGGCGCCGGTCTTGGTGGCGGTGAAGAACGCCAGCTCCATCTTCTGCAGGTGCTCGAAGAGGTCGCCGCGGAGGTCGGCCATCGCCGAGTTCCCGACGGTGGAGGTCAGCCAGTTCTGCCCGATGCCGATGAGCGCGGTGACGATCGGGATCACGCACATCCCGGCCACCAGCCACCCCAGCAGCCCGAGGTCGGGCGGCCCGCCGTCGAGCGGGAACAGTGCGTGGTCGAACACCGCCCGCACCAGGAACGGCACCACCGACGTCAGCGCGGCCGAGGAGATGACCGCGACCAGCACCAGCATGATCTGCCGTCGGTAGGGCTTCAGCAGGTGCGCGACCCGCGCCAGCACCGGCTCGCGCGCGTCGACCTCCTCCTCGGACAGGTGGGTCACGACAGGGCTCGGGCGCATCAGTCCCAGCCTGCGCCGTAGCGCCCGCGGTGCGCCACCTCGTTCCAGGGCGTACGACGCCGCCGGGTCGGTGAGCCGGCCGCGCCGGTGCCGCGCGGGGCGGGGTGACCGATGGTGATCGCCCCGATCGGGTGGGGGTCGCCGGACTCGGGCAGGCCGAGCGCGCGTCGTACGTCCTGCTCCCGGTCCTTGACGATCCCGAAGAAGCAGGCACCCAGGCCCGCGTCGGTCGCCGTCTGGAGGATCAGCAGCGCGGCCATCGCGGTGTCGAGGTCCCAGAACGGCATCGGCCAGCGCGACTCGGCGCGGTCGGACCAGCCCTTGTCGGGCTCGGCGTAGCGGTCGAGGTAGGCCGCCTTGACGCTGCACGGCACGATCACGACCGGTGCCCGCATCATCCCCGCCAGCCAGCGGTCGGGCCCCGCAGCGCTGTCGACGTTGTCGGTCGACGCCGCCCAGAACCGTCGTACGTCCTCGGGCCGGTCCAGCACGACGAACGCCCAGCCCTGGGAGAAGCCGGCGCTGGGGGCCCGGGTGGCGTGCTCGAGGGCACGCTCCACGACGGCAGGGTCGACCGGCTCGTCGGTGTAGCTGCGGACCATCCGACGCCGCCTCACGACCTCACAGAACTCCACGCCGAATTGTCTCATTCGGCTGCGGGGGTCTCGATGAAGCCGGTCCGCCGCACTCGCGGGCTCGCGCGGCGGCGGCCACTCGACCTCCTCGCCCTGAGGTAGCCCGCTCGTCCCTCGCGGCCTACCTCGCTCGGAGATCTAAGGCACTTGCCCGATGTGCGGGCCTACCTCAGGCGACGAACCTCGGTGCTGTCGTCGAAAGAACCAGGAGCAAGGCAATGATCCCCTACCTCATCCAGTCCGAGATGGAGTACCGCAAGGACCGCACCCGCAAGGGCATCGCCGCGCAGCGCGGGAGCCGTTCCCGCTCGTCGTGGCTGCGGCGGATGGCCGCCGCCGAGAAGTCGGTCTGACCACCGGCCGCATGGCCGCCCCGTCCCGTGACGCAGACCGAAATGACCGCGCCGTTGTCGGCGCTGGGCAGCATGATGGAGCCCGTGGCAGCACACACCAGCCGCACCCTCGTGGGGCGGGACACCGAGCTCGACCAGCTCAGTGACCTCCTCGGCATCCGGGAGCGGCGGGACCGCCCGGGCGTGGTGCTGCTCAGCGGCGACGCGGGCGTGGGCAAGACCCGGCTGCTGATGGAGCTGCGCGACCGCGCCCGGGCCGAGGGCTGGCGCGTCGTCGCCGGCCACTGTCTGGACTTCGGCGAGAGCGCGCTGCCCTACCTCCCCTTCAGCGAGCTGCTCGGCCGGTTCGACACCGACCTGCCGGACGTCGTCGAGCAGGTCTCCTCCCAGCACCCCGCGATCGCCCGGCTACAGCCGGGTCGCCGGGTGCGCACCTCCGGCGAGGCGCCGGCCACCGACGGCGAGCGCGGCGGTGACCGCGGCGAGCTGTTCGAGGCCGTGCACGCGCTCTTCGACACCGCTGCCGCCGATGCGCCGCTGCTCCTCGTCATCGAGGACACCCACTGGGCCGACCAGTCCACCCGCGACCTGCTCGGCTTCCTCTTCACGCGCGCGTTCACGAACCCGGTCGCGCTCGTGGCGTCGTACCGCTCCGACGACCTGCACCGCCGCCACCCCCTCCGCCGGCAGGTCGCGGAGTGGTCGCGGCTGCAGACCGTCGACCGCCTCGCCCTCTCGCCGCTGCCCGACGACGCGGTGCGCGAGCTGATCGCGGAGCTGGCCCCCGAGCGGCTGGAGGAGCGCGAGCTCGCCGGCATCGTGAGCCGCGCCGAGGGCAACGCGTTCTTCGTGGAGGAGCTGGTGGCCTCCGGCGCCGGCGCCTGGGTGCCCGACGACCTCGCCGACCTGCTGCTCGTGCGGCTCGACCGGCTCTCCGACGAGGCGCGCCAGGTGGTGCGCATCGCCAGCGTCGCCGGCCGCAAGGTCGGCCACAGCCTGCTCGAGGCGGCCGCCGGGCTGCCCGCCGCGGACCTCGACGCCGGCATCCGGCAGGCCGTCGAGATGAACGTGCTCGTCGCCGGCAGCAAGACGTACTCCTTCCGCCATGCGCTCCTCGGCGAGGCCGTCTACGACGACCTGCTGCCGGGGGAGCGGGTGCGTCTGCACGGGCAGTACGTCGCGGCGCTGGCCGCCGGCGACGGGCGCGGGACCGCTGCGGAGATGGCGCGGCACGCCCGCCGGGCGATGGACTTCGACCGCGCCGTCACCGCCGGCATCGAGGCCGGCGACGAGGCGATCGCGGTCGGCGGACCGGAGGAGGCGGCTCGCCACTACGAGCACGCGCTGGAGCTGCTCGAGGACGCCGAGCGCGCCGAGCGGCTCGACATCGACGTCTCCAAGATCGTCGCGCGCGCCGCCGACGCCCACAGCGCGGCCGGCGACAGCCAGCGCGCCGCGAGCCTGCTGGCCGAGCACCTCGAGCGGCTCGGCCCCTCCGCGCCCGCCGCCGCGCGGGCCCGGCTGCTCAGCAACTACGCGATGGCGCTCTGCATCATCGAGACCACCCTCGACCCGGTCAGCATCTCGGCCGAGGCGGTCGCGCTGGCCCCGGAGGGTGAGAGCCCGCTCCGCGCGAAGGTGCTCGCCACCCACGCCCGGGTGCTGGCCGGCGAGCACCGCCTCGAGGAGGCCGAGAACGCCGCCACCGAGGCGCTCGGCCTCGCCGAGCGGCTCAAGATGCCGGTGCTCGCCTCCGACGTGGTGACGACCCTCAGCAGTCTGCGCTTCAAGCGGTTCGACGGCACCGACGGCGAAGCCGTGCGCGACGCGCTGCACGACGCCGTCGAGCGTGCGGCATCGGCAGGTGCGGTGTCGGCCGAGCTCCGTGCGCTCTTCCTCGTCGGCCGCTCCCACCAGGAGGCGGCCGAGTGGGAGCAGGCTGCGCACTGGTTCCGGAAGGCGGTCGACCGGGGGGTCGCGGTCGGGTTGCCGTGGGCGCCGTACTCCATCGAGGCGCGGTGGCAGCTCGGCTGGGTGCTCTACGCACGGGGGGAGTGGGACGAGGCGCTCGCCCTGCTGGCCATCGCCGACGACGAGACCGGGCCGCTCATCCCGCGGGCGATCATCGAGGCCACCCGGCTCGCGATCCTGTCCGCGCGCGGCAACGACGTGAGCGCCGGGCTGCGCAAGCTGCGCAAGGTGTGGGCCGACGAGGGCGGCGTGGCCGTCTTCTCCGCCGGCGTCGAGATCGAGGCGGCCGCACTGGCCGCCGACGCGGGCGCCGCGCTCGGTGCGTACGACGACGTGGTCGGCGTGCTCACCCGTATCTGGACCGAGTACTTCGCCGGCCGGGTCCGCCTCGCCGCCCAGACCCTCGGCGCGGTCTCCTGCGGCCTGGCCACCGCCAGCTCCTCCGAGCGGGGCGTGCTGCTCGAGCGCGCCGCGACCCTTCGCGCCGACGGGGAGCACGTCGTCGAGCGGTTCGCCGCGAGCGGCGCGGCCTGGGGCGTCGAGGGGCGGGCGTGGTCGCTGCGCCTCGCCGCCGAGCACCTGCGGGCACGCTGGCTCGGCGGGGTCGACGCGCCCGAGCGCGACGAGCTGATCGCCGCGTGGGCCGCCACCGTCGCCGCGTTCGAGGAGTTCGGCAGCGTGCCGGAGCTGGCGCGGGTCCGCACGACGTACGCCGGGATCCTGCGACTGCTCGGCGAGACGACCGCCGCCCGCGAGCAGGGGGACCTGGCACGCGAGGCCGCGCACCGGCTGGGCGCGACCACGCTGTTGGCGGAGCTGCGCTCTTCCGGGAGCGCGGCGCGGGCCGCGGAGAGCAACGAGCCGCAGCGGCTGACCGCACGCGAGCGGGAGATCCTCTCCCTCGTCGCCGAGGGTCGCAGCAACGGCGAGATCGGGCGGCAGCTGTTCATCAGCACCAAGACCGTCAGCGTCCACGTCTCCAACATCCTCGGCAAGCTCGGCGCCGCCGGACGCACCGAGGCAGCCGCGATCGCCCGCCGCGACGGGCTGCTGGGCTGAAGATCCGACCACGGTAGGAACCGCATCGGCTCGCGTCGGCGTACGGTCGTGACGTGACCGCAGAGCTCACCCACGACGCGACGGCCGACACCCGCGCCCTCACGATGACCCGCTTCCACGGGCGGTCGATCATCGGCAGCCCGAACCAGCCCAAGATCCCGCGCGGGGCGCTGCCGCCGGGCCCGCGGTGGCCGGCACTCGCGCAGACGGTGGCGCTGATGCGGTTCCGGCACCAGCTGCACCCCTACCTGCACCGGAAGTACGGCGAGGTGTTCACGCTCCGGCTGATCCCCGGCGGACGGCCGCTGGTGCTGTTCACCACGCCGGAGGCCACCAAGGAGATCTTCGCGGGCGATCCCGCGGTCTTCCACGCCGGCAAGGGCAACGCTGTGCTCGGGCCGATCATGGGCCAGCACTCGCTGCTGCTGCAGGACGGCGTGGAGCACCACCGGGCGCGCAAGCTGGTGATGCCGGCGTTCCTCGGGCACGCGCTGCGCGGCTACCGGTCGATGGTCGCCGAGGTCGCGGCCGCCGAGGTCGACGGCTGGGCCGACGGCGAGGAGTTCGCCTCGCTGGAGCGGATGAACCGGTTGACGCTCGAGGTGATCCTGCGCGTCGTCTTCGGCGTCACCGACGAGAAGCGGCTGGCCGCGCTGCGGCCGCGCGTCAACGCGACCGTCGACATCAACCCCGGCATCCTGCTCGGCTGGGCGTACCCGTGGCTCCAGAAGTTCGGCCCGTGGCGCCGCACCGTCGACAACCAGGTCGAGCTCGACCGGCTGATGTATGCGGAGATCCGCGAGCGTCGTACTGCCACCGACGTGGAGGACCGCAAGGACGTCCTCTCCCGGCTGATGGCCGCCGGCGACCCCGAGCAGCCCCATGACCGGCTCGACGACACCGAGCTGCGCGACCAGCTCGTCACCCTGCTGCTCGCCGGCCACGAGACCACGGCCAGTGCGCTGTCGTGGGCGCTCTACGAGCTCGGCCGCGCCCCCGAGCTGCTGCGTCGCAGCCAGGCCGCGGCCGACGCCGGCGACAGCGACGGGCTCGCCTGGTTGGAGGCGGTGCTCAAGGAGTCGATGCGGCTGCACCCGATCATCCCCATGGTCGTCCGCACCCTCATGGAGCCGACCAACGTCGCCGGTCTCGACCTTCCCGCCGGCACCACTGTCGGCCCGTCGATCCTGATGAGCCACCAGCAGGAGTCGAACTTCCCCGACCCCGACCGGTTCCGCCCCGAGCGTTTCCTCCCCGAGCTCTCCGGCACCGAGGCCCCGTCCCTCCACGTCTGGATCCCCTTCGGTGGCGGTGTCCGGCGCTGCATCGGCGCCGGCTTCTCCCTCATGGAGGGCGCCGAGGTCCTCCGCCAGGTCCTCACCCGCTACGACATCTCCGCCCCGGCCGACGACGTCCCCAAGGTTCGCAACATCACCTCCGTCCCTCGCAAGGGTGCGCGGATCCGGGTGACCCGCCGTTCGTAGGTCGCGGGACCCCCCAACGGTTGCGGAACGAGATCCGCCGTGGTCGCGTCGAAGTGGACATGAGGCTCATCTGCTCCGTCGTCGTCGCGCTCGCGGGTCTTGCTGTCGCAGGCTGCGGTCCGGCCATGGAGGGTGAGTCACCCCGCGCGGCGGGGGCGTGGCGTCAGCTGCCGGACCCGCCGCTCGCCCCGCGCGACCACGCCGTGGTCGTCGGTGTCGGGGAGCGGATGCTGGTGGTCGGCGGCTGGGAGTTCCTCTGCCCGCCGGATGCTGACTGTTCCGCGCCGGACTCCCCGCGGTTCGCCGACGGCGCCGTCTACGACCCCGCAGCCGACTCATGGACCGCCACCGCGCCCGCGCCGTTCGGCCTCGTCCGAGAGGAGTACGCGACGGCCTCGATCGGCGAGACGGCGTGGCTGCTGACAGGTTGCCAGGACGGCCGATCGGTGTGCGACGCCCACCCGAGGCTGCTGTCCTACGACCTGGACGCCGACCGGTGGACCGACCACGGTGCCGTTCCCGGGAAGAAGGCCTACCGGCATCTGGTCGCCGTGGGCCGCCACCTGCTCGCCTACTCCGGCAGCGACGAGCACGGCGAGCGGCCGGACGCGCACTTCGACCCGCGGACCTCGACCTGGTCGGAGCTCCCTGACGACCCGCTGCCCGGCACGTTCGACCGGTACGTCGTTCCTGTCGGGGACCAGCAGCTCGTGCTCGCAGCGTCTTCGGCTGCCGCGCTCGAACGCGGGCAGGATGCTGGGAAGCTCGTCGCCCGGTTCGACCTCGACGCCGGAAGGTGGACCCGACTTCCTGATGCGCCGGGCGAGGGCTACCAGCTGCTGCCCTCCGATCGCGGCCCGCTGCTCAACGGGCACTTCATCGGCGCGCCCGGCTGGCTCCTCGACCCGGACACCTGGACGTGGTCAGAGCTGCCGGAGGGCGCCGGCGAAGGACACGACCTGAACGGCGTGCTGGACGGCGACCGAGCCGTCTACGACATCCCGAACAGCGTGGGGCAGATGGCTTCGGGGAACAGGCTGCTGATCTACGACAGCCAGAAGCAGGGATTCCTGACGATCCCCGCGCTGCCGGAGCGTGAAGACGTCTACGACGACTCCAGCACCGCCCTGGGGCGAGACCTGTTCGTGTACGGCGGCCAGCGGTGGACCGTGGGCGCCCAGGGCAGTGCGAGCGACGGCGAGCTCGTCGGCGACGCCTGGTTGTGGACGGCGCCCGGCGATTGAAATGCGTTGCTCGCGGCCGGGAGGCGCGAGGCACGCTGGTGCTGTGATGTCGGAAGCGCAGCGAACGGGCTGGGACCGGTTGGTCGATGCCTTGGACTCGTGGACCGGAGCGACCGTTCCCGCTGAGGGTCGGATCCGCGTCCTGCTCCCCCAACCGACGGATGGTGAGGAGCGGGACGTGGTCATCGTGATGTCACCCGTCGACTGGGACGGCTGGGAAGGCGTCAACGGCAGCTTCGAGACGACCGTCGACGACGTCCAGCGTGCCGTCCGCGAGCACGGCGGGTCGCACCCCTTCCTGGTCTACGACCTCTACGAGCTGGTTCCGTCGCCGGCGGAAACGCTCCCGCCCGATCCGGATGAAGAACGCCTCGACCAGCTGATGCGCGAGAACGGCGGCCGCCCCATCGGCACCTGGGTCGCCTACGGCCAGGACGGGAAGATGTACCCGTTCCCCGAGCCGCCTCCACGCGACCGAGACCCCGACGACCAGTCCTGACCGGCGCACCTCGGTCGTCGAGTAGGAGCGAGCGCAGCGAGCGACGTGTCGAGACGTCGCAAGCGTCGTTCCTGCGGTGCGGCAGACGAGGTCCGGCGTCTCGATACGCCCCTCGCGCAGGGCGCTCGGGGCTACTCGGCGACCAGAGAGCGGGGGACGACGTCGACCGTGGCGGCGATGTCCTCGAAGAGGTCGCAGTAGGTGAGGTAGTCGGAGCGGTCGACGGTGCAGGTGAGGGTGACGCCGAGGCCGTCGACGACCCACGCCCACTGGTCGCAGAGCAGGTCGGCGGCGCCGAAGCGGTGGGCGAAGCGGCAGTAGGTGACGCGGTGGTCGCCGAGGTCGAACTCGTCGGCGTCCTCGAGGGCGAAGTCGGTGAGCTGGGCGCGGAGGTCGAGGAGGGCCTGGCCGCGCCAGATGCGGAGGTCGTGGTCGACGGGCGTGCAGCGCAGGACGATCTCGGGGCTCACGCCGCTCGCCGGGACGGAGCGCGGGCGGGCGGCGAGAATGATGCCGTGCCCGGGGTTGCGGCGGGTGTGCCAGGTGCGCGGGACGGTGACGGTGACGTCGTTGTCGGTGAACATCAGCGGGCTCCCTCGGTCGCGGACGGGACCGGCGGCGCGAGCCGGCCGGTGGTGAATTGGTCGCGGGCGCGCAGCCAGGCAGCGGTGGCGTCGGCGATCTCGTCGTGCGCGCGGGCTGCCCGGCGCTCGAGCCGGCCGTAGAGCTCGCCCAGGGGAGACGCCGGCGCCGGCACCCACTGGACGATGTCGCCGACCAGGCGGAAGCCGGCGGCGAGGGCGGCCTCCCGCACGTCGAGCAGCGTCGAGCGCGCGGCGACGAGGCGTGCGACGTACTCCTCCAGCGCTGCAGCCAGCCCCGCCGCGTCGTCGGCCAGTCCGGCGGTCGCGCGGCTGAGCCGGCCGCAGGCGAGCCGGTAGGTCTCCGCGGCCAGTCCGCCGAACGCCTCGGTCGGGATCCCGGACTGCCCGCCGAGCACGTCGGAGGCGGACCGTGCCCTCCGCGCCACCGACCGCAGCGTGCCGATCGCCTCCTGGCAGCCCGACGGGTCGACCGGCAGTGCGACGTCGAAGAACCAGCTCATGCCCTTACCGCCACCGCTTCCCGCACAGCATGAGGAGCGAGAGGCTGACCTGCCCGTCGACCTCCTCGGCCTCGCGGACGAACGCCTCGAGCGTCCGCGCGTTCGACCCGATGTGCGCGGCCACCCGGTGGGTCCGGTGGCGCAGCCGCTCGAGCGCCGCGGCGTCGTCGGTGCCGGTCGGGCCGAACGCGAGCAGCACGCCCGCGTCCCGCAGGTCGGCGGCCGCGCGCTCGGCGACGCGCGCCGCGGGGAGCAGCACCTCGGCATCGACCTCGAACGTCATGTCGGGCAGCCTGCGTCGTCAGCGCGTACGACGAAACCAGGCCTCCGTCGACCTGTGGATGACCGCGTGCGGCGTGGTCGCTAGCGCTGGCCGGGTCCGAGGTCGCCGGCCTCGTGCCCGTTGATCCGCCATCCGTCGTCGGTGCGGGTGAGCAGGTAGGTCTCCGGCTCGTCGGCGGCGGCGAGGGTGACGACGACCCGGGCCTCGGCCGGTCCGGCGGCCGTGCTCCTGAGGTCGGTCACCGCGAGCTGCTCGGCCGGGTCGCCCACGATCGCGAGCGTGTCGACGATGTTCTGCAGCAGCTCGGGACAGCTCGCGACCTGCTGCCCGTAGCCGCCCTCGTTCCACTCCTCGACGGAGGCGGCCGTGTAGTCGTCGGTCCACCAGCCGCACGCCGCGTCGAGCTCGCCGGCGGCGAGGTCGGCGTAGAACGCGGCCACCGCGTCCTCCGGGATCTCCGCTGCCGTGGCGGTGGTCTCCTCAGCAGCGGACGACGGTGAGGACGGCGATGACGGCGATGACGGCGAGGACCCGCTGCACCCGGCAACCGCGAGCGCCGCAGCTGCGACCGCGAGCGCAGCGGGAGTCCGAGCCATGCGCGGTGTCTACCAGAGAGGCCTACGCGAAGGCGGCCCGCACCTGCTCCTCGGTGAGGCCGTAGTCAGCGAGGTCGTAGCGGTGCGAGGGCCGCGCCTGGCCCGACCGGGACTCGGCGTCGATGCGCGCGACCTCGGCCCGCGCCTCCTCGCTCCAGGGGATGTCGAAGGCGGAGTAGATACCACCGACCGTGCCGACCGGGTCGGCCACGAACTCGCGGTAGTCGACGTCGACGAACTGCGCGGCGTCGTACTTCGGCCGGGCCTCGGTGAACGCCGCCCACGAGCGCTGCAGCATGTCGAGCTGGGTGCGGCCGATGGTCTCGCCGACGAACGTCGTCGACATCTCCGCGGTCGCCTCGGCGGACAGGGAGCACGCCGACGCGATCGACGTGACCGGGTCCCGCCGGGTGCAGACGATCAACGCATCGGGGTAGACCTTCATCAGCGAGTCCAGCGCCACGAGGTGGGAGGGATTCTTGAGGACCCACCGCTTGTCCTGGTCGTGGAGGCCGACCAGCTGGAGGTTCTGGCGGTGCCGGTCGTAGGCGTCGGTCCAGTCCTGCTGCGCGAGCCACGCGGAGTAGCGCGGGACGTTGGCCAGCGACTCGTAGGAGATCGACTTGCCGGTCTGGCGCAGCAGCCGCCAGCACTCCTCGGGCGAGGTCGCATCCATGTAGTGGATGCCCATGAACTCCGGGTTGCTGACGTGGTGCTGCTGGAACGCGCTCTGCATCGCGGTGAAGATCGGGTCGCTCTCCCAGGTGTCCCGCGGCGGCCGCGGCTGCGGGAACTCCGTCAGCCACAGCTCGAGGCCCTGGTGCGCCGGGTCGGCGCAGAGCAGCCGGTGTAGCGCGGTGGTGCCGGTGCGGGGCAGGCCGACGACGAAGATCGGCCGCTCGATCGGCACCTCGGCGTGCTGCGGGAACTCCGCGAACCGCGCCTCGGTCATCAGCCGCCCGACCAGCGCGCTCTTCACCTGCGAGCGGTGGAAGTAGTTGCCGACCGGCGTCAGCCCGGCCTCGGGGGAGGCCAGGTCGTCGACGAGGATCCGCAGGCCCTCCTCGTGGGCGGTGCCGCCGAAGTCGGTGAGCCCGGTCGTGCGGACGGCGGCCGCGGCGATGTCGTCGTACGACCCGACGTCCGGTCGTTGCCGTGGTCCCCCGGTGGTCGATCCGGTCGAGACCTCAGACATGGAACTCGCCGCAGTCCACGTTGAGCATCACCCCGGTGACCGCCGAGGCCAGGTCGCTGGCGAGGAACAGCGCCGCGTTGGCGACCTCCTCGGGCGAGGCAAGCCGCTTGAGGTCGGTGGGCGCGGCCTTCTCGTCGTACACCTCCTGGTGTGTGCGCCCCGACTCCTGCGCGATCCAGTCGAAGTAGGCCTTGTTGACGTCCTCGTAGATGTACGACGGCGCCACGCTGTTCACCCGGATCCCGCGCGGCCCGAGCTCGGTCGCGAGCGACGACGCGAGGTGCTCGAGCGTGCCCTTGGAGAGCTTGTAGCCGGAGTACTCCGGCTGGCTGCTGTAGATCACGCAGGAGTTGAGCATGACGATCGACCCGCCGCTCGCCTCCAGCGCGTCGGCGAAGAGCGACGACAGCCGCAGCGGCGCGAAGACGTTGGTCTCCTGCGCGGCCCGCAGCCCGTCGAGCTCGAGGGTCGAGATCGGCTCCATCGGCGGGATGCCGAAGGCGTTGTTGATGAGGCAGTCGACGCGTCCGAACTCCGCCAGCGCGGCGTCCACCAGCCGCTGCCGGGAGTCCTCGTCGGTGATGTCGGTCGGTACGACGAGCGCGCGCCGGCCGTGCTCGCGCACGACCGCGGCCATCTTCTCCAGCCGCTTCTCGGTGCGGCTGACGAGCACCAGGTCGGCGCCCATCTTCGCGGCCTGCTCGCCGAGCGAGCGACCGAGGCCGGGGCCGACGCCGGACAGGACGATGACCTTGTCTTCAAGCAGGGGGATCACGCGGGCAAGACTAGAACGTGTTTCAGTTTTCCGCCACCGAAGCACGGCAGGCGGGCGGCCGGTGCTCCCGGCCGCCCGCCCGACGGTCCTACTCTCCGTCCAGCTCGGTCCGCACCCAGTCCTCGAGCTCGCTGGTGCTGAATCGCGAGGCCATGGCGACGTAGTGGCGCTCGCCGGTGCTGCCGTCGGGGCCGGAGCGCACGATCATCATGCTCTTCCCGAGGTCCGAGGACGGAGCGGCCGCGACCCACACCTTCGAGCCGTCGGGCACGGTGAGCTCGGTCGCTCCCGCGGGAAGGGTGTCGCCGAGGACGAGCGCGAGCTGCCAGCCGGGGGCGAACGGGTCGTTGCCCGGGGCGTGCCTGTAGGCGATCGTCCGGCCGGCCAGCGTGATCTCGGCGTCGATGAGCGTGGTCTGGCCCGGTGACGCGGTCGCCTCGTCGCCGGTGTGGGTGGCGGCGTCCCGCGAGGCGGTCGGTTCGCTCCTGGTCGTGGTGCCGCCGCCGTCGCGGTCGGTGCCGATGACTGCGGTGGCACCGAGGGTAGCCACGGCTGCCACTGCGGCGACCGGCACGATGGTCGCGGCAGCGGACCGACGGGTCAGGGGCACCGGGCCGTCGTACTCGATCCCGGCGCTGCGCTCACGGAGGCGAGCCAGGTCTGCGATCACTTCGTCTTCGGTCAGCATGGGTTGTCTCCTCATATCGTCTGTTCCACTGGTTCGGCGCGGTGCTCGGAGGACGTCGGATCGAGGAGGGTCCGCAAGGCCGCCAGCCCCCGGTGGGTCCGCGACTTCACGGCTCCGGTGCCGCACCCCAGGGCCGCGGCGGTCTCCTCGATCGAGAATCCTTCGATGTAGCGCAGGACGACCGCGGAACGCTGCTCGGGGGAGAGCTGCTCGACGGCCGAGGCGAGCCGCTCGAGGCGGTGGTCGTCGGCATCCGCCGGCACCACCACCTCGACGTCGACGAACACCTCTGCCGGACGGCGCGCCAGGTTGCGCCATCGGTCGTGGACGAGGTTGACCACCACCCGTCGCGTGTAGGCCACCGGGTTCCCCCGCGCGATGCGCCACCGTCGCGCGGTCCGAACGAGGGCCACCTGGACGATGTCCTCGGCCGCGGCGTGATCGCCGCAGAGCAGGAACGCGGTGCGCGTCAGGCTGCCTGACGACGTACGCACGAATTTCTCGAACTCGTTCTGGTGAGGGCGACCGATCATCGGCGCTCTCGTGAGCGAGGTTCCATGGTCATCTGCACACCCTCAAGACTCCGGGTGGCGGCTGGAAGTTTCGCCGGATCCGATCGGATTCCGATATGGATCGGCACCTAGCGCCGCGGGACGTGCGCGAGCACCTCGTCGACCATGTCGCCGAAGTTGTTCACCTGGATCGACAGGTGCCCCTCGCCTGGCTCCAGGTGCGCGACGGCGCCGGGAATCCGCGCCGCGAGCCACTCGCCGTGGTGGAAGGGCACCATCAGGTCCGCGTCGCCCTGCCAGACGTAGGTCGGCACCGCGATCTCGTCCACCGCGAACCCCCAGTCCTTGGTGAAGGCGAGGTCGTCGTCGAGCCAGCCGTAGAGTTCCTGGACCCCGCCCTGCAGGCTCTCGAGCAGCTCGCTGCCGACCTCGCCGGTGAGCACCGCGCGGTCGACGTCGGGAAGCAGCGTGTCGAGAGCACGGATCACGTCGTCGACGCCGGTGTCGAGCAGCTCGGGGCGCTGCCGCTCGAGGTAGGCCAGCAGCGGCGCCTCGCCCTCGACTGCGAGCCCGAACTCCTCGACGTTGTCGGCGCCCATCCCGTCGAGGAAGTCGGGTTGGCCGACGTACGGCTTCACCGAGCAGACGGCGAGCACCGCGAGCACCCGGTCCGGCAGCAGCGCGCCGGTGGCCAGCGCGTGCGGTCCGCCCCCGGACTGGCCACCGGTCAGGAACCGCTCGGCGCCGAGGTGGTCGGCGATCGCCGCCATGTCGGCCGCGACGTCGGCGACCGCGCGGCCGGGGTTGCGGGTGGAGCCGGCTGCGCCGGCGCGGGAGTACGACGCGAACCGCACGCCGCGCTCGTGCAGGACCCGCTGCTGGCGCGGGCCCTGGTGCCCGCAACCGGGCGTGCCGTGGTGCCAGATGAACAGCGGCCCGTCGGTCGGGCCGCTCACCCGGACGTCGAGGACGCGGCCGTCCGGCAGGTCGAGGGCGATGCGCTCGGTCATCCACGGAGCGTACGTCGGCGGGGAATAGCCGAGGGCCACTGGTGTTGCAGCAACCCATGAGCATTCCTCGGATCACCCTGAACGACGGCACGTCCATCCCGCAGTTCGGCCTCGGCGTCTGGCAGGTGCCGGCCGCGGACACCGAGCGGGTCGTCTCCGACGCGCTCGAGATCGGCTACCGTCACATCGACACCGCGCAGATGTACGGCAACGAGGAGGGGGTCGGCGCCGCGATCGCCGCCTCCGGCCTGGCGCGCTCCGACGTCTACGTCACCACCAAGCTCAACAACAACCGCCACGAGAAGGCCGCGGCGAAGGAGTCGCTCCGCGTCAGCCTCGACAAGCTCGGTCTCGACCAGGTCGACCTGTTCCTCATCCACTGGCCGCTGCCCACGCAGTACGGCGGCGACTTCGTCTCCACGTGGGAGACGCTGCTCGAGCTCCGCGACTCCGGCCTGACGAAGTCCGTCGGAGTCTCGAACTTCCAGCCCGACCACCTCGACCTGGTCGTCGACAAGACCGGCATCGTGCCGGCCGTCAACCAGATCGAGGTGCACCCCTACTTCGCCAACGAGGCCGCCCGCGCGGCCACCGCCCGGCACGGCGCGCACGTCGAGGCGTGGAGCCCGCTGGGCCAGGGCGGCGGCGAGCTCGACGACCCCGCGGTCACGAAGATCGCCGAGCAGCACGGCAAGCTGCCCGCCCAGGTCCTGCTGCGCTGGGCCATCGACCGCGGCGACATCGTGTTCCCCAAGTCGGTCCGCAAGGAGCGGCTCGCGGAGAACTTCGACGTCTTCGACTTCGCCCTCACCGACGACGAGATCACGACGCTCGCCGCCCTCGACAAGGGCGAGACCGGACGCCAGGGCCCCAACCCCGACACCTTCGACTGGATCCCGTAGCGGCTGCGGGCGTCTCGATACGTCGCTCGCTGCGCTCGCTCCTACTCGACGACCGGTCCTTGGTCGTCGAGTAGGCCGAGCCGTCCGGTCGAGCCCTTCGGTCGTCGAGTAGGCCGAGCCGCTAGGCGAGGCCGTATCGAGACGCTGCGATTGTTCGTGCTCGCCGTGGGGCTGTCGGGTTGTGGGCGTCTCGATACGTCGCTCGCTGCGCTCGCTCCTACTCGACGACCGGCGGCTCGCTGCGCTCGCTCCTCCTCGACGACCGGCGCGCTTTGGTCGTCGAGTAGGCCGAGCCGTTAGGCGAGGCCGTATCGAGACGCCGCGACTGTTCGCGCTCGCCGTGGGGCTGTCGGGTTGTGGCGTCTCGATACGTCGCTCGCTGCGCTCGCTCCTACTCGACGACCGGGGGCTCGCTGCGCTCGCTCCTCCTCGACGACCGGCGCGCTTTGGTCGTCGAGTAGGCCGAGCCGTTAGGCGAGGCCGGATCGAGACGCCGCGACTGTTCGCGCTCGCCGTGGGGCTGTCGGGTTGTGGCGTCTCGATACGTCGCTCGCTGCGCTCGCTCCTACTCGACGACCGGGGGCTCGGCGCGCTCGCTCCTCCTCGACGACCGGCGCGCTTTGGTCGTCGAGTAGGCCGAGCCGCTAGGTGTGATGTCCAGGCACGTTGTTCGATCGGGTACGGCGAGCCGTAGATAGGTGAAGGCCTCCCCGATGTGGAGTGGAGCTGTCTAGGACCACACTCCAAGGGAGGCCTTCATGGC
>NZ_QGDD01000022.1 GCF_003160695.1 Nocardioides silvaticus | reverse complement strand
TGGTCGACTACTGCAAGGACTTCCGTCCCCGCGACCTCCGCAGGCTCGGGCGGCGGATCCTGGAGCTCGTGGCCCCCGACATCGCCGAGGCCGAGGAAGCCAAACGCCTCGAGGACGAAGAGCGACGGGCGCGGGAGAAGTGCCGCCTGGTGTTCAAACCGATCGGGGACGGCACCACCCGACTCACTGGCCTGCTGCCCGACCTCGACGCCCACCGTCTGCGCACCTACCTCGACGCCTTCACCTCACCCCGCAAGGCCGAGCACGCTGCGGGTGGGGAGGAGGACCGCATCCCCTACCCCCGCCGCCTCGGCCACGCCTTCTGCGCCCTCCTGGAGCACCTCGACCCCAACAACCTCCCGATGCACGGCGGTGACACCACCACCCTGCTCGTGACGATCCCGCTGGAGTCACTGAAGAAGGACCTCGGGACCGGCACCGTGGTCGGCGGCGAACCCCTCTCCGCCGGCGCCATCCGCCGCCTGGCGTGCACCGCGAACATCATCCCCGTCGTCCTCGGCGGCAAGAGCGAGGTCCTCGACCTCGGCCGCACCCGCCGACTGTTCTCACCCGCCCAACGCAAAGCCATGCGCTGGCGCGACCA
>NZ_QGDD01000021.1 GCF_003160695.1 Nocardioides silvaticus | reverse complement strand
CCGAGCCGCTAGGTGTGATGTCCAGGCACGTTGTTCGATCGGGTACGGCGAGCCGTAGATAGGTGAAGGCCTCCCCGATGTGGAGTGGAGCTGTCTAGGACCACACTCCAAGGGAGGCCTTCATGGCTCACGCTAACGCGGCTTTGACTCCGAAACACCGACTACGGCTGGCGCGGCTGATTGTGGAAGACGGTTGGCCACCCTCACGGGCAGCTGAGTTCTTCAATGTCTCGTGGCGCACGGCCGCTAAGTGGGCACAGCGCTACCGCGAGGAAGGCCCGGGCGGGATGGTCGACCGCTCCTCAGCCCGGAGGACTCAGCACGCAAAGACACCGGCGCCGATGGTGCGCAAGATCGTGCACCTGCGCTGGAAGCAACGTCTCGGACCAGTCCCGATCGCCGCGAAGCTCCAAATGCCGGCATCGACGGTTCATGCGGTCCTGGTCCGGTGCCGACTCAACCGGCTTTCCCACATCGACCGGGTCACCGGCGAGCCTGCTCGCCGCTACGAACGAGAACGGCCCGGTGAGTTGATCCACGTCGACGTGACCAAGTTCGGCAACATCCCCGACGGTGGCGGCTGGCGCTTTGTGGGAGTGGAGCAGGGCTTCGCGAACCGCCTGGCCACTCGTGACCGCACAGGCAAGCGGAACAAGGCCTACCAGCCCAAGCTGGGCAACTGCTTCGTGCACACCGTGATCGATGACTACTCCCGTGTCGCCTACGCCGAGGTCCACGACGACGAGAAGGCCGCCACAGCCGCCGGCGTCCTATATCGAGCAGTGGCCTGGTTCGCCGAGCACGGCGTCACCGTTGAACGGGTGCTCTCCGACAACGGATCTGCCTACATCTCCCACCTGTGGCGAGACAGCTGCACCGACCTCGGCATCACCCACAAGCGGACCCGGCCCCGCCGCCCACAGACCAACGGCAAGATCGAACGACTCCACCGCACTCTGGCCGACGGCTGGGCCTACAAGAAGCTCTACACCTCCGAGAACGCCCGTCGAGCCGCGCTGGCAGGATGGCTGCACCAGTACAACCACCACCGGCCCCACTCAGCCCTAGGTGGCCTCCCACCCATCACCCGGTTGGACAACCTGGCTGGACATCACAGCTAGGCGAGG
>NZ_QGDD01000020.1 GCF_003160695.1 Nocardioides silvaticus | reverse complement strand
GGGTGTCTGGGTTCACGACATAGGCGACAACTGACACGCGACACCTGAGTCGGGACATAGGCGACAGTTCCTGGGCATGTCGAAAGCCAGGGTCGCCGTGCTGAAGGTCGTCACTAAGGAAATGTCCGTCACCGCAGCGGCTGCCAAGTACGGCTACTCCCGCCAGCACCTGCATCGACTCCTGGCCCGCTACCACGCCGGCGGTATCGATGCCGTTGATCCACTGTCCAGGCGCCCGCACTCCAACAAGCGCGCGACCAGTCAAGAAGTCCGCGACCTGATCGTCGAACTACGGCTGCAGCTGACCAAGGACGGCCTCGATGCCGGCCCCCTCACCATCGCCTGGCACCTGACCGAACGCGGCCACGCAGCCCCCTCGACATCCACGATCCGCCGGGTCCTGAACGCCGCCAGCTTGATCACTCCCGAGCCCAAGAAACGGCCCCGATCCTCCTACCGCCGGTTCGAAGCCGCCCAACCCAACGAGTGCTGGCAATCCGACTTCACCCACTGGCGCCTGGCCGACGGCACCGACGTGGAGATCCTCAACTGGCTCGACGACCACGCCCGGATGCTGCTCTCCTGCACCGTCCACGCACCGGTGACTGGCGACACCGTGGTCGAGACCTTCCTGGCCGCGTGCAACGAACACGGCCCGCCTGCCTCGACCCTGACCGACAACGGCCGGGTCTACACCGCCCGATTCGGCGGCGGGAAGAACGCCTTCGAATACCTCCTCGCCGCGCTACGGATCACCCAGAAGAACGGCTCAGCGAACCACCCCCAGACCCAGGGCAAGGTCGAACGACTCCACCAGACCCAGAAACGCTGGCTCGCCCAGCAGCCACCAGCCGCGACCCTGGCCGAGCTCCAAGCCCAGCTCGACCAGTTCCGCGAGCTCTACAACAACCACCGACCCCACCGCGCCCTGGACCGGACAACGCCAGCCGCGGCCTACGCCGCGCTCCCCAAAGCCGCCCCCACGACCGAAACACCCACCATCGGGCACTACCGGCTGCGCTACGACCGCGTCGACACCTGGGGCAAGGTCTCCTTCCGCCGAGCCGGCCGCATGCACCACCTCGGCGTCGGCTACGCCCACCGCGGCACCAAGATCCTCGCCATCGCCGACGACACAACCCTCACCGTGATCGCCCTCGAGACCGGCGAGATCCTCTCCACCCACAACATCGACCCCGCCAAAACCTACTGGCGCAACACGCAAAGAGCCCCCGGCCGATGGCCGGGAGCTCTCTGACTGACACGCATGTCGCGACTCAGGTGTCACCTATGTCGCGACTCATCACA
>NZ_QGDD01000019.1 GCF_003160695.1 Nocardioides silvaticus | reverse complement strand
TGAACCGTTACGGGTTTGATGCCGCTCCTGTTTGAGTCCAGGAGGATGAGCACATGCCCAAGAAGATCGATGCCGCGGTCAAGGAACGCGCGCTGAGGATGTTCGCCGACCATCGGCGGGACTATCCCTCTGACACCGCTTTGGCTGAGGCGGTGGCGAAAAAGGTCGGTGTGGGTCGAGAGACCGCTCGACGATGGCTGGTCCAGGCCGACATCAACGCGGGTGACCGCCCGGGGGTGACCAGTGATGCCCAGGCCGAGATCAAGCGGTTGAAGGCTGAGGTGAAGAAGCTGCGCGAGGACAACGAGATCCTCAAGTCCGCAACGGTTTTCTTCGCCGGGGAGCTCGACCCCCGCAACCGCTGATCATGGCGTTCATCGACGACATGAGAGCGTCCGGTCACGCGGTCGAGTCGACCTGCAGGGTGCTCACCGAGCACGGCTGCCCGGTCGCCGCGCGCACCTACCGGTCCTGGCGTCAGGCCAACCGACCGATCGCTGCCCGAACCGTGAAGGACGCGGTCATCACCAACGCGCTGATCACCGTGCGTGGCGCCCCCGAAGGGCTCTATGGCCGCCGGAAGATGACCCACTGGCTTCGACGGCAGGGCCACGACGTCGCGTTCTGCACCGTAGACCGCCTGATGCGGGACCTGGGCATGAACGGGGTGCGCCGCGGCCGCCAGCTGCGCACGACCATCCCGAGCCGCGACGGTCGTCGCGCCGGCGACCTGCTGGACCGTGACTTCACCGCACCGGCACCCAACACCAGTTGGGTCGCAGACTTCACCTACTGCAGGACCTGGACCGGGTTCGTCTATGTCGCGTTCGTCGTCGACGTCTACGCCCAACGGATCGTGGGCTGGCACGCCGCGACCAACAAGCGCACCGACCTGGTGCTCACCCCGCTGCGGATCGCGTTGTGGGACCGCCACCGGCAAGGCATCCCGATCGAGCCCGGCACTTTGTCGCACCACTCCGACGCGGGCTCGCAATACACGTCCATCCGGTTCACCGAGCACCTCGAGCTGGAGAACATCGCACCATCGATCGGGACCGTCGGGGACGCCTACGACAACGCCCTGATGGAATCGATCATCGGTTTGTTCAAGACCGAGTGCATCGCCACGACCGTCTTCCATGACGGTCCCTACCGGACCCTCGCCGACGTCGAGTACGCCACCGCCGGCTGGGTCGACTGGTACAACCACCGACGCCTTCACGGCTCCCTCGGGATGAACACCCCGGTCGAGCACGAGCAGGCCTACTACGCTGCCCGACAACCCGTCGAGAGCATCACATAACGGCGGCGGAGAACCCGTGACGGTTCA